>DDEZ01000012.1 GCA_002336805.1 Bacteroidetes bacterium UBA1941 | reverse complement strand
GGTTCTTACGTGCCAGCTCCAGGTGCAGGTCTAGAGTCCAAACATTTGACCTTTCTGCTGGGCTATACGGCTGGTGAGATGATTGATCTATGGGCGATGTATAGCATGCTGTCGTCTTATTTTGAGCTGATGGCTCAGCAGAATGGTGTGGGTCTGCGCCGTGAACTGTATCCTGATCAGGAGTAGGCCAGTATTGCAGTATTACGTGATCTCCCAGCCACACCTGCAGGCGTTTACCGGATGGCACTTGTATTATGGCCTCTCTTAGCAGCTCCGGTAGCATTACCCCTGGTGCCTCCATAGATGCAAAACGCATCTTTACTATTCTATCATCTGGACCTCTCATACCTATTTTTGGGTATATGTTAATAATTGATTGACCGTCTATTTTGCGGGATTTGTCGAATCCTCAAATAATTCTTCGCTGATCGCTACGAGGCGTGCATTCTTCTCGTCATTAGCGTACAGATTGATCTCAGCGCATGCCTTCAAACCCTCTATTATAGCCTGAGCACGAGGGCTTTTGGTCTCGCGTGCACCGGCCAGCATCTGATCTATATAGCGTACGCTCACCTCCATTTCCACAGCTACTATAGCCTTATCTTCAGGGAATACATTCTTGCTTATGTCTTCTATTGTCATACCTTTGTTCCGATTGTGAGAGCAAAAGTAAAACCTATGTCCGAATCGTCAAATAAAAAGTGAAATATTTTGTGGCTATTTGTCCACATAGTTATAAACATATATGTCTGCAAAGGTACACGAAGGCAAGGAGTTAGAGAAGTGGTTAATAGGTAAAAGGTGGTCTGCAGAGGACCTCGGGCGAGAGCTGGGTGTGAGCAAGCAGACGGTGTACTACCATATAGGCAGGGAGCAGATAGCTGATAGCTTCCTGGGCAAAATGACGGCAAAGGAGCATGTCTTTTTAGACAGACAGAAGGTAAACAGCAAACAACTCAGTGAACCTGAGGAGACCTATGTATCTGACATGAAAACTGATCCAACCATGAATAACGAGCTATCGTATCTGCGACAACGGGTGAAAGACCTGGAGGAGATCAATCGCCTCAAAGACGAACTACTAAGTGTGTATAGAACACAGACCCCCGGACAGGTGGAGATTGTCCAGGGGTCAAAAAGGGCGGCCAGCTGAGCGTTACTCATTCTAGTGCCTGGCCGCCTCAGTAGCGAATATGAACATTTTAGTTAGTATAAAAGCTAATTGAAATCATACATTACACCTGTTTATCAATACCTTATAACAACTAAACACTTGTGTTATGAAAATGAAAGTACAAGACATCTATGCAGAGGATAGGTTCCCGGCGCTACGGCTGCTGCGCTGGACATTGGTCGTCCTGGGATCAGCTTCCAGCCTTGTGACTGCTGTTGGCATCCTCAGAAACGTGGGGAATGCGCCATTTATGATGCTGCTGCCCTACGTATTAGTATTTATCTGTGGCCTTGGTATGATAGTGGCAGCAGAGGTGATCAAACTCCAGATAGACATAGAGGAAAATGGCCGCCTGACCAATCATTACCTGCGCTACCTCTGCGAGGACCGCGAGGAGCAGGCTACTCGCCGCACCGATGGCGCTCAGTAGCCAATAGCCACCACTTGCAGGTCAAAAATAGGCCCACACACACATTTTAAGAGGGAAAGACGACATAATCTATTGATTATCTATGCACTTACATGCCTTATAAGCCGCATTTTTCAGGTAATAAGGGGGTGCCTATCCGCTCAAAAAGGCTCTTTTTAACAGAATATCGGGCAGTATACCCCCTTTTACACCCCTGTTTTTGGAGGACATCTGTATGCCCAGCCGTATGCCCAAATGTATGCCCAGAGGTATTTTGATGGTATTTGAGGGGTCATTCAGGCGCACACGCGGGCCTCACCTGGCGGGTGCCGGCGGGTAGGTATCTATCGGGCTGTATCTTAGTACTGGCGCGGCTTTGCGCGTGGTGGGTGGGGTGTAGTTTGGGCCGTTTAGGGCCTCCGGGCCTCATGGTAGCGTTCTGGTAGTTATATGCACCATTACCTACATCTGGTCGCCCCCGCGTCCATACGGCCATATATGCCTGTATCCCGCGTCATTGCTCACTTTTTTGCGCTTTTTTGGGTTTCTCCTTATCTTACATTTCGTTTCACCCCCTATAGTATCAATAAGGAGACGAAGTAAAGCGCCTAACATTTTTTAAGAATAAATGTTGCAACATTAAATGTTGTGCATTATCTTTGCATCGAAATCAAAAACACAACACAATGAAAAAGCTTTTCATCCTCTTTGCCGGCCTGTCTATGGCGGTAGCATCTTCAGCTCAAGGCTGGAACCTGGACAAAACACATTCATCTGTAAACTTCAGCGTATCTCACATGGTGGTATCTGAGGCTACGGGAAACTTTAAGGATTTCGCAGGTGATGTGAAGTCTGAGAAGGCCGACTTCAGCGACCTGTCAGTCAATTTCACCATCAAGGTAGCATCTATCAATACTGATGACGAGAAGCGCGATGGCCACCTCAAGAGCCCGGACTTTTTTGATGCTGCCAAGTATCCAGACATCACTTTCAAAAGTACCGGCGTGAAGAAGATCAGCGATAAGAAATACGAACTGACGGGTGACCTGACCATGAAGGGTGTGACCAAGAAAGTGACCTGGGATGTGAAGTACAACGGTACAGTAAAAGATCCATACGGGTTTAACCGTGCAGGATTTAAGGCCAGCACTACCGTAAACAGGAAAGACTACGGTGTGTCATGGAATAAGACCCTGGACGCAGGTGGTGTAGCGGTAGGAGACGATGTGACCATCACAGTGAATGCAGAGATCACCAAAAAGTAATTTGGGTTTGGTTATAAGTGAAAGGGGATGCACACGTGTATCCCCTTTCTATTATATAAAATCCTGATTGGATAGAATTTATTAGTTTAGCAAGCATGGGTACTTTGGAAGAGATCATCAAGCAGAAGAAATTTCAGGACGAATACCATAAGGCATTTGTCGGTGTGGCGTATGTATACAACATCATAGACTATATTCAGCAGAAGCTCTTTAAAGAATATGATATCACACCACAGCAGTATAATGCTCTGCGCATCTTGCGTGGCCAGCACCCAAAGCCTGCTACAGTAGGCCTGATCAAGGAGCGCATGATAGACCGTAATAGCGATGCCTCACGGATAGTAGAGCGCCTGCGCAAGGCCGGCTATGTGGAGCGTGTGACCTGCGAAAATGACCGCCGCGCTGTAGATGTGATCATCACAGACAAGGGCCTCCAGCTGCTAAAACGTATGGATAATGTAGTAGCAGATATAGAAGAGCCGCTGAAAAAGCTGGACAAAGATGAGATACAGCAGTTTAATGCACTGATAGATAAAATGCTGGAGCGCTGGATAGAGTCCGGCAACTTCAAATAAATATCCTACCTCGGTGGCGCTGTATTGAGCAGCATCCAGTACATGCCGAGCTCTGCCACAGCCTTGGCAAAAGAGTCAAAATCTACCGGCTTTACGATATAGCTATTTACTCCTAGCTCGTAGCATGCTTTTACATCCTGATTTTCTTTGGACGAAGTGAGCACTACGACAGGTATAGACTTTGTTTTCTCATTCATCTTGATCTGGCGCAGCACCTCTATACCATCCACACGTGGTAGTTTGATATCGAGCAGGATCAGTTTGGGCGTCGCTGCATGGTCGGCATACTTGCCCCGGCCGAATATGAAATCCAGTGCATCGGCACCATCATCTATATGATACAGGTTATTGGCAAAGTTGTGTTTCTTCAGCCCTCTGATAGCCAGTTCGGCTTCATACGGGTTATCTTCTACGAGTAGTATCTCCACGGATCTGCTTTCCATATTCAGGATGGTTTATTTTATATGTTTAGGTAAGGAAAAGTAAAATGTAGCCCCCATGCCCGGCTGTGATGCGGCCCATACGCGGCCCCGGTGCCGGGTCACTATGCGCTGTACCAGGGCGAGGCCCACGCCGGTACCTTCGTAGTCAGACGCCTTGTGCAGCCGCTGGAATACGCCAAAGAGCTTGCCCGCATATTGCATGTCAAAGCCTACACCATTGTCACGTATAGCGTAGACTGTCTCAGTGCCAGTCTGCTCCCAGCTGATGCTGATCTCTGCCTTTTCCCTGGTGCGTGAGTACTTCAGTGCGTTTGACAGCAGATTGATCCAAACCTGGCGGATCAGGTGCTCATCACATACCGCGCTACTCATAGGCTGCACCTTTATATCCGCATTGGGCTTATCCATCAGCATAAAGTTATCAATTACATTTTCTACAAGTGCATTCATATTGATCTCGCGCAGGTTGAGTTCTTTGCGGCTGATACGGGAGAAATTGAGCAGGTCATCTATGAGCATACCCATGTGCTGGGCATTGGAGCGGATCGTGTCCATGAATCGTTTGCCCTCTTCATTGAAAGCTGTGGCATGGTCATCTGATATGATCTTGGCAAAGCCATCTATGATACGTAGCGGCGCGCGCAGGTCATGGGAAACTGAATAGGAAAACGACTCCATCTCCTTATTGCTGATATTAAGTTCTTCAATTTTTTTCTCCAGATCGGTATTGAGCTGTATGATGTCTTTTTCAAATCGTTTGCGCTGACGTATATAGTGGACCACCGCTACCGTACAGCCCATCAGCAGCAGTACGATGACTGCAAAAATGAGTGCAATAGAGATGTCAAAGCGCTCACGGTTAGCCTGAGTGAGCGCCTGGCGCTCTGTGAGCAGAGCTTCTTCGTTTTGGGCGATATGAGCCGATACCTTCTTGATCTCCATGAGGCCTATACGGCTGGCTGTGGTGTACTGTACCAGTGCGCTGTCTGTGAGCAGGTGCACTGCGTACATAGCCAGATAGGTCTGAGCCAGCGCCTCGCGGCCGGCAGCCCAGTGGCTGAGTGTATCTATCAGGGCTGATTGCTCCGGATTGTCATCAGTGAGCTGGCGGAGATGTGCCAGATAGGATGGGAAACTATCCCTGGCAGTAAGATAAGTGGAGAGAAGTGCTGAGTCTCCGGTGGTGATGTAGCCGCGGACCGTCAGATCCTGTAGAGAGCTAAGGGTCCGGGCATTGAGTTTCAGCACTTCATTTGTATGATTGACAGCCGCCGCAGAGCGGTGATAGGATCTATTGCTCTGGTAATTGAGTATACCGAGCCCAATCACAGCTATAGTGACGAACACAAAAAAGCCTATTAATACTTTTTCAAATGAGAGCCGCATATTCTTTTGGTTTGCCTGCGCTATCATGGCCTTTTTTTCATAGGATAAATGCGCAAACATGACCGGCATAACCGGCCCACACACTTGGGGATGAGTTAGTTCTAAAACTAATAATAGTCCCTTTAAATATGAAGAGGGGGAATACGTATATGCCGATCATCATTGATGATCAACGGTTTATTTTTTCTGCGTGATGACAAGGAATCACCTTTTCTAGGTATGGCGATAGCGCACAAAAGCGCCTAACGGGAGCCTTTTTTGAAACTTATCTTTGAGGTAAAGCTCACCTATCTGTAGCGTAGATGGGTCTGCCTTGGTGCGGACCAGATTCTCCAGGATCATAGAGGAAAACCCGAGCGAGTACGCATTGAGTATCAGGAAGTGTTCTTTGGGATCCAGCAGCTCGAGCACGTTCTTCATCATTTCATTGAGGTTGTCTTCCAGCTTCCACTTCTCACCTGTAGGGCCATGGCCAAAGGCCGGCGGATCGAGGATGATACCATTGTACTTATTGCCGCGTTTTACTTCACGTTTCACATATTTCAGAGCGTCCTCTACCAGCCAGCGGATATTGTCAAGCTCACTGAGCTGCATATTTTCATTAGCCCAGTTGACCACCTGGCGGATAGAGTCCAGGTGTGTAGTATCTGCGCCTGCTGCCCGTGCGGCCAGTGAGGCACCACCTGTATAGGCAAAGAGATTGAGGAACTTCGGTTTCTCGGTTTTCAGTTGAGAGATGCTCTCTTTTATATAGTCCCAGTTGACCCCTTGCTCCGGGAAAATGCCCACATGCTTGAATGATGTGAGGCCGAGGCGGAAGCGGATAACCTGGCCAGACTGGCCCAGGGGATATTCTATCTGCCACTGGTCCGGCATATTCTTCAGCTTGCGCCAGTCTCCTGAGCTGCTGGAGCGCGGTATGAATTTCACGTGGGCCTGAGCCTCCCATTCTTTCATATGCTGCTCCGGATCCCAGACTGCCTGAGGCTCAGGGCGGATAGTGATATAGCGGCCAAAGCGCTCCAGCTTCATAAACTGACCGGAATCGATCAGCTCATAGTCAGGGAAATGAGTGGGTGTCAGGGAGAGTATCTCAGGCATGTGTCAGTGTATAAACTGCGCAAAAATAACAAAGTAGCAGGGATGTGCTACTTGCTGCCGTCGTGTTGTATGATAGGCACGATATGATCCAGCAGCTCTTTGATAGAGTCTTCCACCTTTTTGCCGGCGGTATGGATCTCCAGCGCGGGCTGTACCGGTGCCTCAAAGGGAGCACTGATACCGGTAAAGTCGGGGATCTCCCCCTTGCGGGCTTTGGCATAGAGTCCTTTTACGTCACGCTTCTCGCAGAGTTCTATAGGTGTATTGATATAGACCTCTATGAAGTCTTTAGGCCCTATGATATCGGCCGCTACCTGGCGTATAGCATGCGTAGGGCTGACAAAGGAGCAAATGGTCACCACGCCACTCTGCACAAACAGCTTGGCCGTCTCTGCTATACGGCGGATATTCTCCGTGCGGTCTTCGGCGCTAAAGCCCAGATTATTATTGATGCCGGCACGTACATTGTCTCCATCCAGTATCATGGTCAGGTGGCCCATCTCGTACAGCACACGCTCCACGCCTTTGGCTATAGTGGTCTTGCCACTGCCTGACAGGCCTGTGAGCCATATCACTTTGCTGCGCTGCTGTAGCAGCCACTCCTTATTATGACGGGATACAAACTGGTCATAGGAAGGGTAGATATGTCTCTCTGACTGTATCATGGGGCAGCAAGATAATGACAGCCCAAGAGGCTGTCAAGTGTGTTTGGTTAGTGATGTACTAATATAATCAGATATACAACACGGCTGTTGTATT
Organism: Bacteroidetes bacterium UBA1941; assembly: GCA_002336805.1. Taxonomy (GTDB): domain Bacteria; phylum Bacteroidota; class Bacteroidia; order Chitinophagales; family LD1; genus UBA1941. The sequence goes on along the minus strand of DDEZ01000012.1, from coordinate 773,563 downwards.
ATTCACTAACTGCCTGGTGGATTATATAGCAGAAAGGTCACTCAGGGCTATAGCCGCGGTGAGCTCCATAGAAATGAGCAGTGCACGCTCATCTATATCGAAGGTAGGGGTGTGGATAGAAGAGGTGATGCCGCGCTCTTTATTGGCCACGCCGATCCGGTAGAAGCAGGCCGGTATCAGCTGCGTGTAATAGCCAAAATCCTCGGCACCCATACGCACAGGCAGGTCATGTACATGCTCCGCTCCGAAGTGCTCTGAGGCGATAGCTTTGGCCCGGGTGGTGAGTGTTTCGTTATTGTATACTACGGGGTAGCCTTTCAGTATATTGACATCGCAGGTAGCGCCATGGCGCGCTGCTATCTCGTGGGCTATAGTAGTCAGCTCTCCATGTATACGCTCACGGATACTCTCATCAAAGCAGCGCAGCGTACCCTCCAGCTCAGCTTTGGCAGGTACTATATTGGTAGCGCCATTTGCTGTCATCTTGCCAAATGTAAGTACTACAGGTATGCTGAGGTCAGTAAAGCGCTGGAGCGCAGGGATGATCTCAGAGGCCACTGTGAGCGGGGAAATGAACTGCGCAGGCTGCGCGGCATGACCCCCGCGGCCATGTATGGTCAGGTATAGCTCGTCTGTAGATGCCATAAATTTGCCCGCGCGGAAACCGACCTCGCCGGCCTCCAGCTCAGGATGTACATGCAGGCCGTATATGGCCTCCACTTTAGGATTTTCCAGAACGCCCTCTGCTATCATGGCATTGGCACCGCTTGGTATTTTTTCTTCTGAGGGCTGGAAGATCAGTTTGACCGTGCCCTCCCACTCATCTTTTAGCTCGGAGAGGATCATGGCTGCACCGAGCAGATTGGCCGTGTGCATGTCATGGCCGCATGCGTGCATGATGCCGGGGTGCTGAGACACGTATGGCGTTTCATTTTCCTCCTGTATGGGCAGTGCGTCCATATCTGCGCGGAGGGCTATGCAGCGCTTCTCCGGATGGCGGCCGTGCAGCAGGGCTACGATCCCATTCTTAGCGATACCAGTCCGATAGGGGATATTCAGTTTATCCAGCTCAGTAGCTACAAATGCTGCTGTGCCAGCCTCCTGCCATGAGAGCTCGGGATGGCTATGCAGGTGCCTGCGTATCTCTACGATACGGGCGTGAAACTGCTCTGCGAGCTGTCTGATGCGGGCGTCCATGATGATAATGACAGGCTTATTTTTCTTTGATCTTGTCCCGCACTACAAATGCAGCGGGGTACTTCTTGATTACTTCATTCAGTCGCTCATAAGCCTCCAGGCGGGAGGTATAGTCTCCTATCCGCAGCTTGTAGTATGGCTGCTCGTAGGCCACGTAGGCTTTCTCCTCAGGAAAATCCTGATAGACCTTTGCCTTGCTATTATATATCTCCTGTCGGTCATTGCTAAAGGCTATCTGGACTCGGTAGCCCTCCAGGAAATCATTCTTCTGGTTATACATTTTATAAATGCCCAGCAGCTCGTTGATCTTTGGGTCCTGATGGAATGATACGTTGTCATTCTGCGCAGCTGCCGCAGCCGCTATCATGATGAAAAGTATAGAAAGGAAGCTTTTCATGTTTTTACTCTGTTACCAGTTTGACACCCTGAGAGGTGCCTATGCGGTCCGCGCCGGCCTCTATCATGGCCAGGGCGGTAGCCTTGTCACGTATGCCTCCGGAGGCCTTGATCTTAATGTGCTTGGGCAGATGGGCGCGCAGGAGTTTGATGTCTTCTACTGTGGCACCTTTTTCTATCATACCGGTAGAGGTCTTGACATAGTCTACATTGAGCTGCGCGCAGAGCTCGCAGCCTTTTATGATCTCTTCTTTGGTCAGGAGGCCGGTCTCTAGTATTACTTTTAGCTTGCCACCGCGTAGCTGCACGATAGTGCCGGCACTGGTCAGCTCATTCTTCAGGTAGTTGTAGTCTCCGGATTTCAGCGCTATGATATTGAGCACCATGTCTATCTCGCTGGCTCCCTCATCTATGGCGCGGCGCGCCTCCTCTACCTTGGCCGGAGTGGCTGCATAGCCCATCGGGAATCCGACCACAGTGGCTATATGCACCCTGCTGTCGCGCAACTGGTTTTTGCACTCACGCACCCAGTATGGTGGCACACATACAGCGGCAAAACCGTATTGCTTGGCCTCATCGCAGAGCTTGATGACCTCCTCGCGGGATGTATCCGCACGCAGGAGGGTGTGGTCTATTTTAGAAGCGAGATTCATTATGACAAAATGAAGATAGACAAAATGTGATAACGAGGCAATATTTGCCCCATCTCATAGGCCTAGCAGGCTTTTGAGCGTCCGAGCATTGTCCAGCCCATTGCTACCCATCGTGTTATTGAAGAATGCCCAGACGGTATGCCCCTCCTTTGACCATGTTTTTATTTTATCTGCATACTGCTGCAGCATTTCATCTGAATAGCGAGACGAGAATAGAGCCTCCGGCCCATGGAAACGCAGATACATATCTGTATGCAGATCAGACTCCAGATAAGGATAGCCTACGCCGGACTGTGATATGACCAGCGGGATATCGTATTCACGCAGCAGGGCCAGCGGCAGGTCCTCTAGCCAGGAGTGGTGCCTGGCCTCCAGGGCAAAATGATACTGCCGGTAATCTCTCCGCAGCAAATCAAAAAGATAAGTCGCCACCGGTTCATCAAATTTCAATGAGGGCGGCAGCTGGAAAAGTACGTAAGCGAGTTTTTTGCCGAGAGGATCCATGGCGGTAAAGAATTTATCGAGCGGCTCCTCGGGGTCGCGCAGGCGCTTCATCTGAGTGAGGTAGCGACTCATTTTGGCACAAAAGCGGAAACCGGCCGGGGTCTTGTCTGCCCAGTTTTGTACGGTAGCCGCCCGGGGCAGAGAGTAGAAGCTGCTATTGATCTCAGCGCAATCAAAGTCTTTGGAGTAGTGTAGCAGGTAGTCTGTCGCTTTCGTTTTGGGCGGGTAGTAGATGCTGCGCCAGTCGCTGTAGCTCCAGCCGGAGGTGCCGATATGTATTTTGCCTTTGGCCATGTGTATGATACTACCAACCCGGTGCCAATAAATCTCAGCTGGCTGGCTGCGGATAATTTCTGCAAATTTGCCACTGAAAATCTGATACATCTATGCTCGGCCTCAAACTGCCTACTGATCCCCGATGGGTAAACCTAGCGGAAAAATCTATAGAAGAGATCCTGACTGACCACGCCTACTGCGAGCAGAAGGCGACCTCTACCAATATATCCCTAATACAGAACTATCCGGAGTATGAAGCAATGGTGGAGGCTGTGACGCCGGTAGTGTCTGAAGAATGGGGCCACTTCAAAATGGTGCTGGAGCAGCTGAAAAAACGCGGTATGAAGCTTGGCCCGCAACGCAAGGATATCTATGTGAATGAGCTGATGAAATTTGTGCGCAAGGGTGGCAGGAGAAATGAGTCCCTCACAGACAGGCTGCTGCTGAGCGCCATGATAGAAGCCAGGAGCTGCGAGCGGTTTAAGCTGCTCAGCAAGGAGGTAAATGATGAAGATCTACGTGAGTTTTATAAGCGGCTGATGGTGAGCGAGGCGGGTCACTACAAGCTTTTCCTGGATCTGGCTACGTCAGTGATGGGAGAGGACTTCGTCAATAAGCGCTGGCAGGAATGGCTGGACTATGAGGCAGAGGTGATGCAGCGGATGGACCTGCGCGGTGACAGGATGCACTAGTATTCATGATTTGTGATTGTTGATTTATGATCGGAATGAAAGGTGCGGATTATTCGCTCGGTCTTACATCTTTCACCACCAGCTGTAGCGAGATTTTTTCATTCCATTCATTTTCCTCTATCTGGTAGCAGAGGTCAAAATCCTGATTTTGTACCATCGGGAATTTGTAACCCAGCCCGAAGCCTATCCCATCTATGGTATCTCCACGACGGGACCGGCGGATGGAAAATTTGATGTGCTCTTCTTTGACCAGTTTGCTCCACTTGCTATCGCGCAGATGGCGTGAGAGGAAGACAGGTTTCATATTGCCTGGGCCAAACGGCGACATCTGGCGCAGGATATTGTAAAACTTAGGGTCTATATCATCTGGCGATATCTCTGCATCTATGTCTAGCTCCGGTACCTGCTGCTCCGGAGTGATACGTGAGACCACCACTCTTTCAAATGCCTCTGAAAAATCCTGTACCTGATCAGGATGCATGGTCAGGCCCGCTGCGTACCTGTGCCCGCCAAACTGGATGAGGTGCTCCCTGCACGCATAGATAGCCTCGTACAGGTCAAATCCCCTCACGGAGCGGCCCGAGCCAGTCACCTTGCCATCAGATAGCGTGAGCACGATGGTAGGTCTGAAGTACTGCTCTATCAGGCGAGATGCTACGATGCCTATCACACCTTTGTGCCAGCCGTCATGGTAGAGTACGGTAGATTTGCGGGACAGCATCTTTTCATCTGTGGCTATCATATCCAGTGCATGCTCGGTGATGGATTTGTCCAGCTCTTTGCGCTCATGATTGAGGCGGTCCAGCACGTCGGCATGCTTATCGGAGGCGAGGTCTTCCTCCGTGCAGATCAGGAGCTTGACTGCAGCTTTAGCATCTGCTATCCGGCCTGCAGCATTGATACGCGGACCGATGATGAAAACGATATCAGAGATGTCCAGCCTTTTGGCTAGTGTGGCTACGCCTATGAGGGCACGTATACCAGCGCATGGTGCTGTATTGATACGCTGTATGCCATGCCATGCCAGGATGCGGTTCTCACCGGTAATGGGTACGATATCTGAGGCTATGCTGACACAGACGAGGTCCAGGTATCTATAGACCTCATCAGCCGCTATGCCCTGCTGGAGTGCAAAGGCCTGAATGAGCTTAAATCCGATGCCGCAGCCACTGAGTTCCTTATAGGGATAAGGGCAATCGTGCTGCTTGGGGTCCAGTACAGCCACGGCTGAGGGAGGCTGATCACCCGGTGTATGGTGGTCGCAGATGATAAAGTCAACGCCTTTGCCGTTCGCATAGTCTACTTTATCGTTTGATTTGATACCGCAGTCCAGCGCTATGATGAGCGAGAAACCATGGTCTGAGGCGTAGTCTATGCCCTGCGTGGATATGCCGTAGCCCTCAGTGTAGCGATCCGGGATATAGTAATCTATATTAGTGTAGATCTTTTGCAGGAAGCAATAGACCAGCGCCACAGAAGTGGTGCCGTCTACATCATAGTCTCCGTATATCAGGATGCGCTCTCCGGCAGCTATGGCCTGGGTCAGCCTATTGACCGCGCGGTCCATGCCCTTCATCAGAAATGGGTCGTGAAGGCTATCAAGAGAGGGACGGAAAAATGCCTTGGCCTGGTCATACGTTTCTATGCCGCGCAGGACCAGAATGCGGCATAGCGCAGGATGTATATTCAGGCCGGCTTGTAATGCGGCTACCTTGTTTTCATCTGCGTCATGGAGCGTCCAGCGTTTCTCTAATCTTGGCATAAGGAAAGAACGAAAGTCGTGATTTTTTTGAGGAGATATGCTTTAATGCATAGCCTTGTGTGAGCCATCGCAATAAGGCCAGTTCTTGCTCAGCCGGCAGCGGCAAAATGACATCTGAGACTTCTTTTCTAATACTTTACCATCTTCATCTGTCACCTCAAAGTCGCCACGTATTACCAGTGGTCCGTGTGGCCGCAGTGTGACCTCAGTTTGATCTTTATTGCCCCAGAGTTCGTCCATGGTATAGTATATGCTTGTGTTGTAATAGTAAACAATCGGCAACAAAACCTTGCTATGTTTGTTTTATAAAGAATTATGGTAAAGACAATATCTCTCCTGCTGATCACGATCATCGTACTACCACTGGTAGCCTTCAGGCTCGATCCGGTATCCCTCTCTGATATACAAAAGCATATGCTGCTCACCTCCGGTATGATAGCACTGGGTGCTGCTACCCTCTGTATCGTACTGGCCGAGCTGACCAAAAACTATAGCCAGGTAGATAAAATATGGAGCGTGGTACCGGTGGTATATGCTGTGTACTTCGCCTATGCATCTGACTGGGATGCGCGTGTCACGCTGATGGCCTTCTGTGCACTGGTATGGGGCGCGAGGCTGACTTACAACTTCGGCAGGCGCGGTGGCTACCAGCTCAAATTCTGGGAGGGAGAGGAAGACTACCGCTGGGAGGTGCTGCGGCAGAATCCCCTTTTCAAGGGTAAGCCGGTGAACTGGAAGCTGTTTGCCATCTTCTTTATAGGCCTGTATCAAAATACGCTGCTCTGGCTCATCACGCTGCCGGCTATGATGGCCTATGCTGGTCATGATAAAGCGCTGCAATGGTCAGACTATCTGCTGGCAGCACTGCTGATACTACTGGTAGTGACTGAAGCCACCGCAGACCAGCAGCAGTGGAACTACCAGAACGAAAAATACCGTCTGAAAAAGGCTGGTAAACTGACCGGCGAATATGCCGATGGATTTGTAAAGACAGGTCTCTGGAAATATAGCCGACATCCTAACTATGCCTGTGAGCAATCTATCTGGCTGGTGTTTTATCTCTTTAGTGTGTCGGCCACAGGTGCCTGGATCAACTGGACCATGGCGGGCTGTCTGCTGCTGATGGTGTTATTCCAGGGTAGTGCGGATTTCAGCGAGGGGATCTCGCTGGGCAAGTATCCTACCTACGCGGATTATATCAAGCGTGTAGGTCGCTTTATCCCGAAGTTCTTCTAGTACGGTTTTCAGAATGCGGAATAAAAAAAAGCGCCAGGTGTTCTGCCCGACGCTTTCTATCAATTAATAATCCAGTATGTTTATTTGGCTACGTTCACGCTGCGCTTCTCGCGGATCACTGTGACTTTCACCTGGCCCGGATAGACCATTTCTTTTTCGATCTTCTGTGCTATGGCAAATGAGATCTCCTCAGAGTTCTTGTCATCTACCTTGTCAGCCTCTACTATCACACGCAGCTCACGGCCAGCCTGGATAGCATATGCTTTCTCTACACCATCGAAACCTTGTGCGAGGTTCTCCAGATCCTTGATACGCTGCAGGTAGCCCTCCATGATCTCACGGCGTGCGCCAGGGCGTGCACCGGATATCGCGTCACAGGCCTGCACGATAGGGGAGATCACATACTTCATCTCCATCTCATCGTGGTGCGCGCCTACGGCATTGATCACCGCAGGATGCTCGCCATACTTTTCGCAGAGCTTGGCACCGAGGAGTGCGTGAGACAATTCAGATTCTTCATCAGGCACCTTGCCTATATCATGCAGGAGGCCTGCGCGCTTAGCCAGTTTAGGATTGAGGCCCAGCTCGGCAGCCATAGTGGCGCAGAGATTGGCTACCTCGCGGCTGTGCTGGAGGAGGTTCTGACCATAGGATGAGCGGAAGCGCATACGGCCTACATAGCGCACCAGCTCAGGGTGCAGACCCTGTATGCCCAGGTCTATAGCAGTACGCTCGCCTATCTCCCTGATGTGGTCTTCGAGCTGCTTCTTGGTCTTAGCCACTACCTCCTCGATACGTGCCGGGTGTATACGGCCATCGGTGACGAGGCGCTGGAGTGACAGACGGGCTATCTCACGGCGGATCGGATCATAGCCGGAGATGATCATAGCCTCAGGAGTATCATCTACTACAAACTCGCAGCCTGTAGCAGCCTCCAGTGCACGGATGTTACGACCTTCACGACCGATGATCTGGCCTTTCATCTCATCGCTGTCGAGATTGAAAACCGAAACGGTATTCTCTATCGCATTCTCTGCAGCGGTACGCTGTATAGACTGGATGATGATCTTCTTGGCTTCTTTGTTTGCATTGACCTTGGCAGTATCCACGATCTCTTTCATCATGCCGAGAGCGCTGGTCTCAGTCTCCTTGCGGAGTGACTCGAGGAGTTCGGTCTTGGCCTCCTCCTTAGAGAGGGCGCTGATCTGCTCCAGTTTCTTGACGAAAGTCTCGTGACTCTTCTCGAGCTGTTCTTTCTTGGTATTGACTACTTCCAGTTGCTTATTGAGGTTGTCACGCAGCTGGTCCAGGTCTTTCTCCTTGCGCGATGCCTCTGCCAGTTTGTTATTGGCATCCTGCTGCTGCTGCTTGACCTGGTTTTCCTTTTCTACTACTTTCTTATTGCGCTCTACTACCTCAGACTCATGCTTGGTCTTGAGCTGCAGCCAATGTTCCTTGGCTTCGAGCATTTTGTCTTTCTTGGTGTTTTCGGCGTTTCGCGACGCGTCTGCTATGATCTTTTCCGCGGAGGCTTTGGCATCTGCCAGTTTCTTTTCCGCATCGGCCTTGGCTTGCGCCTCTATCTTCTCTACCTCAGATTTAGTAGAGCCCTTGCCGGTGAAATAACCAATAGCAGCACCAACCACCGCGAGGACCACGCCTACGATTATTGTTATTGCTGTCATTTTTAGTGTTTATAATGAATCAAATAAAACCTCTCCGATCACCGCCAGTGGCGGCAAACGATAGACGAAAACATTAATATCCTGATGAAAAAGCCTGAATGTCAGGGCTGAGAGAGTATTTGTTCGAGTTCTGCGAGCTTTGTATCAAAGCTGCTATCTTCTATGATGATCTTTTTTGCATTCCTCATGTGCTCCACTGCAAAGAGCAGCAGCACCATGGCCAGGTAGTCCTGCTTATCTTTCCCATCATATAGCCGCTGGTACTCCCTGACCTTTTCATTGACCAGTTTGACCGCGTCGAGTACTTCCTCTTTTTCACTTTCGGATACCCTCAGGGGATAGATCCTATCCGCCACTGTCACATTTACCTGCACCGTATTCTCCATCACTTAGTCATTGAGAAGGGCGATACTATTGTCTATTTCCCTGATGTATTCGTTTATCTTCCGCTTGAGAGTCGTGATATCCTCACTATTCTCAATCGATTGCGCTAACTTAATGATTTTTATTTTATTGTTTAGGTCCTCTATCGTAGCAGCCTGATTATCAATTTGTAATTTCAATTTCTGGTTTTCGTCACGGACCAGGCGCAGCGCTGCCTCCCGTGTGGCAGACTCATTGGCCAGGCGGCGGGTGCGCTGTATGATGCGGTCCAGGCGGTCAGTATAGGACATTTTTGAGACGATAGATTTAAGACGTTAGACAATAGACTAATACATTAGCTACGCTCAGACAATATTAACGCTAAAAAAAATAATATCAGTGTGATCATATGAGAGTCGCCTAAAAATCCGAAAGGGCCCACAGCGTATGCCGGGACCCTTCTTCTAATCAAGGAAGTTTTACCGAATGGTTTTATTTTAGTTTGTCTTTGAGACTCTTGGCGTGCTCCTGATGGGTTTTTAACTTTGGCAGACCGGCAGATGCCAGATCACGGGCTTCTTTGGAGTCAGCTTCGTTTTTAGCAGTTTTCTCAAAGAGGTCTATGGCCTTGCGGTGACCGTCTACATTCACAGACACATATTCCTTGTCAAACTTAGCTCCCTTGAGGGCCTGCAGTTTGTCCCACTCTTTCTTATTGTCATCGCCCATACCGGCTGGGAGCATGATCCCCTTAGCTTTGGCGAGGGTCTCTACATCCTTGCCCATAGCAGTATGCTGGTCTATCATCATTTTGGCGAAGCTCTTGACTTCAGCATTCTGAGAATTTGCCTCCGCCAGCTTGCCAGCTTCTATTTCAAATACGCCTGTCTGGCTGGCATCTGCGAGGAAGGTAGAATCTTCCATTTTGGCAGTACCCATATCCCCTGAGGAAACGCTAGCCGTAGATGTATCGCCGGTATGGCTGGTAGTATCTATAGTGGTCACAGGTACGTCAGCTGTAGGCTTATTGTTGCAAGCTGCCAGGGCTATACCGGTGCCGAGGGCCAGGATCAGGAGTCGGGATTTCATTGTGTTTATTTTTCGGGTTAATAGAAAGTGGTGTAGGAGTAGAAAAAGCTGTGCCAATAGTATATTAACAATTTGCCATATCAAATGGGAAAGAATATGCTCGCGCTGCGGTATGTCTCAGATCCTGTTTGTCGAAATACTTGCGCCTTTGGCTATATAGAGTACCCCATAGCCGAAAGATTTGCGGCATTCACTTAATGGCGATTGTACGGTAAGACTATTCGGCCGTCCTTTGCGTTTCCTAACCTCGACCAAAATTCAATTCAACATGCGCCTTATCGCCTTGCTGCTGCTATTGTCGTCCTGCTATGTGACCTCTGCCCAAAAGTTAAAATTTGGCGAGTGGAAAAACCTGACCACCTCTGGTCGCCTGCCCAAGGAGTGCCACCTGATGCATAGCAATAACAATCTCGATCTGGTCAAGTATAAGGGTAAATTCTACCTGGCCTTTCGCACAGCACCGACTCACTACGCTTCTAAGAAAGTGAAGCTGTATGTGGTCAGTTCCTATGATCTGGATAAGTGGGAATATGAGACAGAGATCAGTATGGGCCGCGACCAGCGCGAGCCGAGGTTTGCGGTGTACCATGATACGCTGAACCTGTATTTCTTTACGGGTGGAAAGAGCATGTTCAGTTTTGAGCCAAAGGAGATGCTGATGTGCCGGTCTGTAGGCGAGCATAGCTGGACGGCTCCGCAGAGCACTAATCTGGATGGCTTCGTGCCATGGCGGCTGCGCGAGCGCAATGATACTGTATACCTATCTGCCTACGATGGCCGCAATCTGTACAACACTCAACACCACTCTAACCTGCGCCTTTTCTATACGACTAATGGAACGACCTTTCTGCCTTTCACTAAAGCGCCGCAGATAGATGCGGAGCATGCAGAGGAGGGTGAATTTATCTTTGATAAGAAGGGGGACCTCTTTGCCACCGTGCGTCTGGAGAGCAGCGGTGCGCTGATCTGCAAAGCTGACAACTGCAATATCGGCACGTGGAAAAAGGTAAAGTCGAGGAATAAGTATGATAGCGCCCTGCTATTCGATCATAATGATGATATCTACCTGGTGAGCCGCCGCAATAATGATGGCTATATGAATCGCTACACAGACTCTGTACTGACCAAGCGCCAGCAGATACATAACATGGTCCGCTATTGGTTTACATCAAAGGTGACTTCGATCTTTAAGCTCAATAAGCAGGACCTGAGCCTCTCGCTGGTATCTGACCTGCCGAGTACGGGTGATAATGCGTTCCCGGGTATCGTGAAGATAGATGACAACAAGTACGTGCTGATGAATTATAGCAGTAACATCAATGGAAGAAAAAAAGTGTGGTTCACCGGGCAGCTGGGCAGGACGTATATCTACATGACCACGCTGACATTTGAGCCGGAGGCGCTGGGGATGAAGTAAGCACTTTGATTTGTTTGATTTGTATGATGGAGATGATTTAATCTATGGAAAAATATCTTTTATATATTGACATACTTGGGTTTTCTAATTTGGTAAATGCTGGCTCAAACAAGGTTGATGAAATTTATAATGTTATTGCAAGTCTGAATGCCCATGATCATCCGAATTTCAAGACTATCATATTCTCCGACACTATTCTGATTTACAACTGGACAGAGCCGGTTAGAGAGTATGATCACTACTATATCGTGAGATTCATGTGTGAATTTGTTCAGGATTTGCAGAATCGTTTGGTTGGAAAGGGTGTGTTTTTTAGAGCTATTCTTACAAAAGGCGATTTTAATCACTATACAATCAGGGGTACACAATGCTTTTATGGAAAAGCCCTTATTTATGCATATAACTCAGAAAAGGAAATTCAAGCAATTGGCTTGTTTATAGATAAAAATTGTAGGCCCTTTTGCGACATATTTGAGCAACGATACTACAATCCCCGATTTAATTATGTACTTCTAATACGGTCAATCAATAGGCTTGAAGATTGGTTTAGAGCGGAGTTCCCTATTATACCTGAGTTTATTGAACAAGAATCTCTGAGCTGGTTTATTGTTCCTGAAATAATTACTCTAAACTATCTATATCGGAATAGTGTTGAATTTCCAGATGATAAGATCGCTTTGAAGTATAAAAACACTATTGAAATATACTTGAGGAGATATCCTAAACTCCTGCCGATTTTAATTCAAAACAATTTTGACCCCACGTTTATCTCACCCTCAATAAACTGGCAGGAAGTATTTGATAGATATCCTGAAGACTATTCCTTCGTAAGAAATAGGTACAAGTAGTTTTTATTACGATTTCCTGATTACCGCGCCTAATTCAGTCTCCAGCTTTTTCATCAGCTTGCTCATCGTCTTATCTATGTCTGCATCAGTGAGCGTCTTCTCCGGATCGAGGAAGGTGAAGCTGACTGCGTAGGATTTTTTGCCCTGCTCTATCTTGTCGCCTTTATACACATCAAAGAGAGAAACCTCGCGGAGGAGCTTGCGGCCCTCAGTGCGAGCCAACTGCTCTATCTGCTCAAAACGCAGGTCTGAATTGACCAGCATGGCCAGGTCGCGACGCACAGCCGGGAACTTAGGCAGGTGACGGAACTGCACATGCACATGCTGTGAGTGCTGCATGACGAGGTCCCAATTGATATCAGCGAAGAAGACATCCTGCTTTATGTCAAAGTTCTTCAGGATAGCTTTGTCTACCTGACCGTAGGTGGCGAGATGATGCCCCTCTATACTGAGCTGACTGGCAAAGGCAAACGGTGATGACTCGATCACGGTAGAGTTATACTCATGAATGCCAAAGCGCGAAAGCAAATTAGATACGTAGGACTGCAAGTGATAGAAATCGTACTTGCGGCCTTTAGAGAGCCAGTTGTCTGCTATGTCCTGTCCTGTCAGGAATAGCACGAGGTGCTGCTGCTGAGTGAAGGTGTCCTTATTACGATGATAGGTCTTGCCTATCTCGTACAGGCGCAGGTCGCCTGCTTTGCGGTTCTGATTGTGCGCTATGACCTCCAGGCCGCTATAGAGCATGGAGGTGCGGAGGCTGTCCAGCTCTGCAGTCTGAGAGTTGAGCAGCATGATCTGCTGTTGCTTCAGCGCTTCCTCCTGCTCAAATTTAGACTGTGAAATAGAGTTCGTACTGATCTCGCTAAAGCCTGCGCCTACGAGCAGTGCTGCGGCTGTATTCTCCAGTTTGACAGGGTCTACCTGAGGAGAGAAAGACAGGGATGAGTGCAGCATCTTTGGCATTGGGATATTATTGTATCCGTAGATGCGGAGTATCTCCTCCAGTATATCTGCCTCGCGCTTTACATCAGCCTTGAAGGTAGGGACGAGCAGCGATAGCTGATCGCCATCTTCCTTCTCTATAGTGATGCCTAGTTTGGTCAGAATGTTTTTGATCGTGTTTGCCGGTATGTTTGCGCCGGCCAGCTTATTGAGGCGGGAGATGCTGGTAGTGACTGCATAGCCGCTGACAGGTGCCGGATATACATCTATGATATCAGATACTATATGGCCGCCGCATATCTCGCAGATGAGAGAGGCTGCACGCTTGAGTACTTCTACTGTTGCGTTTATATCCGTGATCTTCTCAAAGTGCATGGCTGCATCTGTGCGCAGGTTGTGGCGCGCAGCAGTTTTGCGCACGCTCACCTGGTCAAAGTGGGCAGACTCCAGGAAGATATTGGTAGTGCGTTCAGATACGCCGCTATCCAGGCCGCCAAAGACACCTGCTATACACAGGCCACCCTCAGTATCGCAGATCATGAGATCCTCTGCAGAGAGTTTGCGGTCCGTGCCATCGAGCGCCTTGAATACGGTGCCTTCTGCCAGCTTCTTTATGATGACCTTGCCCCCCCTGATCCTGTCGGCATCAAAGGCGTGTAGCGGCTGTCCATATTCATGCAGTACATAGTTAGTGATGTCTACTACATTATTGATAGGGCGGAGGCCTATGGTGAGGAGTTTGTTTTTCAGCCACTGTGGTGACTCATCTATTTTTACGCCGGCTATATTCACACCGCTGTAGCGCGGGCAGGCGGTAGTATCTTCTATCAGTACCTCTTTTACACCACTGCCACGGTCCAGCTTCACACATGGTATCGGGGCGCAGAGATCCAGCTGGTTAGCGCTTTTCAGGCTGGTGATCTTTGCGTTTTCCAGATTGGTAGCTGGCTTTTTGAGTGGGGCCTCTATTTTATAGACCGCGCTTAGAGCCGCAGAGAGGTCACGTGCCACGCCTATATGAGAGAAGGCATCTGAGCGGTTTGGCGTGAGGCCTATCTCAAATACATGGTCCTTTTCTACTTTGAAATACTCAGCAGCATTTGTGCCGACTTTGGTAGCTGGGTCCAGCTCCATGATGCCTGCGTGAGAGGCGCCGAGGCCCAGTTCATCGTCCGCACAGATCATCCCAAAGGATTCTACACCGCGTATCTTGGCTTTCTTGATCTGAAATTTCTCTCCTGAGGCTGGATACAGGGTAGCACCTACGAGCGCCACCGGAGACTTGAGGCCTACGCGTGCATTGGGCGCGCCGCAGACGATCTGCAGCAGCTCACCGGTGCCCACATCTACTTTGGTCACATTGAGCTTGTCTGCATCAGGGTGCTTCTCACAGGCTACTATCTCACCTATCACTACGCCCTCCAGGCCGCCTGGTACTGACTCCCATGCCTCTACACTCTCGACCTCCAGGCCTGTATTAGTGAGGATCTCTGCCACATCTGCCGGTACGAGATTGAGGTCGAGGTAAGACTTGAGCCAATTATATGAAATTTTCATCTTCGATAAATCTATTGATCAGACGCGCAAAGCTATAATACGCGCCGTAAGTATCAAACTGTCAAATATATCAGGAGCGTCACTGCAGCTTCACATCCTTCACCTGTAGTATCTCATCACTACCGGTATACCGATGTACAAAAGCGACGATACGCATATGCTCAGGGCGCCAGCCGGTGCCGAGGGTGTAGGAATATGCTTTCTTGATCACAGTACCGGCTACCAGTGTCGTATTGATCCTGTCTCCGAGGGCATTGGTCAGGGCCATGCGCATGATATCATTGTGCACATAGTTAGTATCGTCAGAGTTGTCGGCCTGTAGCTGACTGGTCACTATACTGTCTTCTATCATGTAGATGGTCAGCTTATTGCTGTCTGACTGTGCGGCGATGTAGTGCAGTTCGGTCATGATAGCACCGGTCCTGGTGGCGGCATCATAGGTGCTGGTCAGGGTGATATTGACAGGCGTTGTTTTGCCCATCTGAGTGCCCGCGTAGCCATTAAAGTTTCCGGCTATGTCAAAGATAGAATTGATAAAGGTGCCGCTATGTACCACACGGTCTACAGCACCTACGGGGCGAGCGCCGGGCTCTCCATAGTGAGCTATGATGGTCTGTGCGTCTGCAGAGCCCAGATTCTGGCGGGTACCGGGAGGTGGCTCATCCTGCGCGGCAGGCTCTGCAGTGCTGTGCAGTGCCAGGCCTATCACCCGGCCAGGGTTGGCAGCTACGATATTATCTACGGTGACGTGCGCAGCGGGGCAGTTGATACATGATACGCCGGTGAAAAGCTCAATGAGCACATTTTTGGGCTCTGCCGTTTGTACGGGACTCTCCACGTAGGTAGTATCGATCAGTACATTGTGCTTACCATTGGTCAGGTCTATGCTGGGGCCGGTCTCCTTGCAGCCGCTGGCCAGGATAGCTATAGCCGCGACGGCTGACATGCTTATTTTATACAGAAATCTCATGATGCGATCAGAATGTCGAAGTTACAGAAAATCTCACGCCGCTGAAAGCCGGCTCAAAGCGGCATACACCACCCGTGCAGACTATACCTGCTACCTGCTTGACATAGTTTAGGCTAAAGCGGTGAGGGCCATAAGTGTAGGCTACAAATGCAGAGTAAAAATGATGTGGCTCGCGGTATACTGCTACGACATTGTTGGGATTCGGTTTGAAGTTCCACATGTCAGATACGGCTATCGAGAAGGATGGTGCGATATTGAATTCAAACAAGCCGTAAGCCCACTGACCAAAGTCGTTTGGTACATACTGATACTGTAGCTCTATACGGTACGACATCTTCTTATTGAACCTGTGGCTGATCTCAAAGAATGGGGTATAGCTGCTGACCTTGTACTCGCCGGGATAGATCCCACCATCCTGCTGGTACATGATACGATTGTAAAAGATATACTGGAAGCCAAAGTCCAGTTCGATATTGGACTTTGGCTTGAAGATACACTCCAGGTTGCCTTCACCAAAGAAATTTTTGTGATCCCTGTAGCTGGTGTCTTTGCCGCCCAGGCCATTGTCCCTGACCACTGGCTCGCGGATCAAGGCGGGTGAGAAAAGGAAATCCCTGACATAAGACCCATTCAGGATAAAGCTGAGTTTTTTGATCGGCTTCCACGTGACCTCTGCGCCAAATGCCAGCTCATGCTGCTCCAGTGAGGAGGCAAAATAGCGGGATGGCAGGCGGAGGGAGTTCTGGCGCGGTACAGGTGGCTCAAAGTTCATGAGGCCCTGGAATATCTTTTCATTTGGCGAGGTGCGCATCGTGAAATTCTCAACCCGCTTGAAGAGGAATGTAGCGCCGATCCCTTTTTTTGAAATATTCAGGGTGGAGTAGATCGCATTGCCAGCCTTGTTTTGTAGCTGGCTTTGTCCTGACTGATTCAGATAGTAGTTGCCTTCTTTGGTCTTGTAGCTGCCCTCTATGTACCATGATATAGGCCCTACGGAGAGGGTATTGTATGCGGTAAAGGCATAAACATTATATTTTGGTACAAAACGGGTGGCGCTGTCCATGCTCTCTATGGCGCTCACTACCTTATTCATAGAGCCCTGATCCATAGAGCGGTTTACCATGCCGATACCGGGTGCAATGGTCACTTTCCCTTTTGTAAAGTTTCCTTCGGCATTGAAGCCGGTGATGATAGGATTGTAGATGCTGAAAAGGTTCTTCTGCACGCCGCTGAAGGCTTTGACATGAAGCATCTGCTTGTAGTCATATTCCACGCGGCCGCCTACGAGGGCATTGTCTATTCCTAGTGTGCGCTCCTCATAGGTACGATATATCATGCCGCAGCCTATCTGGTCATAGAGATAGCCGCCGCTCAGGGTCACGTCTTTAAATTTCTTCTTGAGATAGAATGTGCCCAGGCCTACACCGGTGTAGGGAGTCGTAGGATTGCGCAGGATAGAGTTGAGGTAGGCGTCAAAGCGGATACCAGCTTCAAGATCGTATTTGGTATTGGTATAGTTCAGGTTAAACCAGATATCGCTACCTACTTTGAGATTGTCATAGTGCGGTAGATTGGCGGCGCCTATAGCTGAGTCGCGGATGTAAAAATTAGTGTTTGACTGAAAGGAACCCGATATAAAGCCATGATCCTGACCATATACTGATACTGCCGCCACTATCACAAAAAATGTTAGTAGAATCTTGCGCATGAGACTGATTAACCGCTTATATTAGTAAAGTAAAAGTTTGTAAAGATTGATAAAAAATAGCGATTGGCACAAAACTTGGCTAACCCACATCAAAATCAATAAAATGAAGAAAATAATTGCGCTCACCGCGCTGGTATCTGTACTCTGCGTATCTGCCTTTGCGCAAGAAAAAAAGGGTATGGAAAAAATACTGGGCGAGCGCACCCTGCCTAATGTCACGCTCACAGACGTGAACGGGAAGAAGGTGAATGTGCAGGAGTTTGGTAAGACAGGTAAGGTCACAGTGCTGGATTTTTGGGCCACATGGTGTGTACCATGCAAGAAGGAACTGAACAATATCAGTGAGGTCTACGAAGACTGGCAGAAGAAGTATAATGTGAATATCGTAGCTGTATCTATAGATGACAGTCGCAGCGCGCCAAAAGTAAAGCCATATGTAGATGGCCAGCGCTGGACCTATGATGTACTCCTGGATGTCAATCAAGACCTGAAGCGCCAGCTCAATATCCAGACAGTACCATTCACACTGGTGCTGGACCAGAGTGGCAAGATCATATATGAGCATAGCGGCTATACCGAGGGAGATGAGAATATCCTGGAGGATGCGATAGCGGGACTGGCTACAGCGAAAAAGTAATAAAGGCATCTATCAGAAAAAGATAGAAGTGATATACAAAAAGAGGCCCGGTGGTATAATGCTATCGGGCTTCTTTATATATGCAGGTATGTTTTCACGGGTACTTTTATACTTTTGACTTTGTATCAAAGAAGCATGACATGGCAAACAATTTACTGGCCGGCAAAAGGGGAATCATATTTGGCGCACTCGATGCTAACTCTATAGCATGGAAGACGGCCCTGAAGGCGCATGAGCAAGGCGCTAAATTTGTATTGACCAATGCACCTGTGGCACTCCGCATGGGCGAGATCAATAAACTGGCGGAGCAGTGTGGCACCATAGTGATACCTGCAGATGCCACTGTGGTAGAGGACCTGGACAAACTGGTGGCACAGGCTGTAGAGCACCTCGGCGGCAAGCTGGACTTCGTGCTGCACTCCATAGGGATGTCGCCAAACGTGCGCAAGGGCAAGACATATACCGACCTGAACTATGAGTGGTTTCAAAAGACGCTGGATATATCTGCGCTGTCGCTGCACAAAGTGCTGCAGTCATGTATGAAGCAGGATGCGATCAATGAGTGGGGCAGCGTAGTAGCGCTCACCTATATAGCAGGTCAGCGTGCCTTCCCGGGGTATGGTGATATGGCAGATGCCAAGGCTACATTGGAGTCTATCGTGCGCTCCTTTGGCTACTATTATGGCAACGCAAAGAAAGTGCGTATCAACTCTATCTCTCAGTCTCCGACCATGACCACAGCCGGATCAGGCATCAAAGGCTTTGATTCTTTCTTCGGCTTTGCTGATAAAATGTCTCCGCTGGGCAATGCCAGTGCCGATGCCTGTGCAGACTATACTATTACGCTTTTCTCTGATTTGACTAAGTATGTGACCATGCAGAACCTTTACCACGATGGAGGATTTAGCAATATGGGTGTGAGCGAGGTGATGATGAATAATTTTGCCGAAGGCAATAAATAATACACTCGGGATAACAGCAAAGAGCGCGGAGACCTAATATCCATTAATCTTCCGCGCTCTTTGTCTTTTGATGGATCAGTAGAAGAAGGTTTCGGATATGATCTTGTCATCCTTCACGCCAAATACGGCGATCTCGTCTGCCTTCAGTCGTTGACCATTTTTGAATGTCAGCTCACGGCCCATCGCTACGCTGAAATAATTGCCGTTTACCACCGGCTCGGAGCAGTAGAAACTGTGCACTTCCGCTATAGTAGCCTGCCTTGTCTTTGATTTGGCCTGGACGGCCTCCAGGCCCTGCGTCAGTGTAGGGATGCCCATTGTTGCTGCATGTTCGGGTTCCCTGCAGGTCACCTCTGCGTGATACATCGTATTTTGTATTTCGGCGGCTTTTCCTTGTTTGAAAAGTGCTACATACTGGTCGGCTATCTGCTGAGTAGTCATGATTGATTTTTTGATGATTAATTTACAATGCAAATTTATCGGGCTACTGTTTACTTTTATTGTCGGAAAGTGCATATTAGCTGCTCAATCGTACAGTTATGGATGTGCTGAGTACCATTTTGGAGACCATTAAACTACATGGTATCGTGTATAGGAAACTCGTACTCATGTCGCCCTGGGCAGTAGATACGCCATCGGGTCCATATGTGCAGTTCTGGAGGCTGGTGAAGGGAACCTGCGTGATCAGCATAGAAGGGCAGCCGCCCATCGTGATGAAAGAGGGTGACCTGGTGCTGCTGCCGCTGAGCAGGCCGTATCGTATCTCTGACGGGCAAGACAAGCGTGTGACCAGTATGGCTGACTATATCAAATCACGCCAGAATGGTACGCCGCTTTTCTCCGAAGGAGAAGAAGAAACGATACTACTCGGCGGACATTTTGAGTTTGAGCATAAGCCTGCGCACCCCCTGATCAGCGGCCTGCCGGCATTCATTCATATCACCAGTTTTAGCAGCCGGGAGCATACATGGCTGAAACAGACGGCTGACCTGATCTTTGACGAGATAAACAGCGAAAAGCAAGGGTCGAAAATACTGGTGGCCAGGCTTGCGGAGATGCTCTTCATACATACGATACGCGCCTACATACATCAGGGCAGGGATGCAGAGGGGTTTCTGGCTGCGCTGGCAGATGAGCGCATCAGCACAGCGCTGAAAATGATACAAGATAATCCCGAGCGAGAATGGACGCTGGATATGCTGGCCAAGGCCTCGGGTATGTCACGTACGCTTTTCTTCAATAAGTTTAAAGATACGGTAGGGGAGACGCCGCTGGTATACCTGACCAACTGGCGCATGGACAAGGCTAAGCGCCTTCTGCTGACGAGCAAAGAGAATATCAGCGGTATCGCTTCGCATGTGGGATATCAATCAGAAGCAGCATTTAGCAGAGTGTTTAAGGCGCGGGTAAATGAGACTCCGGCAGGATTCAGGAGAGCTCGCTTGTAAATTCCAAGTCCAGGTCTAAAACCCGAAAATTTATTTCTGTACTAGCCCGGTCGCCTTGTCATCCTCTTTGGAGACAGGGACAGGCGGATACATACGTATGATGCCATCAGACGTGATGGTCTTGATGCGGTACATAGTAGCCATTTTGGTAGAGACCGGATAGCGGTCTGTCAGCTCCAGGTAGTTATTGCTGTATTTCCCCTTTTCCACGTTTATCAGTTTGCACTGAGAGAAGTTAGTGCCAAGCTCATCGCTACGCTCTATCAGCACCTGTTCATATTGCTCTATGTCATCTATGAGCACATATACTTTGACCATCTCCTGCACACGTATGGCCTCCATAGTGGTACCCACGTTTATAGTTTTGAATTTATGCGGCAATGATTTATTCAGCTCGGCCAGGTATGCTGGAGAGAATGCCTGTGCCTTCGTGGCCGTACAAATAGCCAGCAGTGCACTAATGATCAAAATATGTCTGAAATGATGCATGACGTGCGGATGTCAAAATTAGTACCAAAAAATAAGCCCGGCACATGACCGGGCTCATATTATTATGATCTGCAGCAGAATTTATTCTCCTGTCTGCGTTTCTGCCTTTTTCTTTGGCGTCTTATGCGAGATCCTGAGCGTCTGGGCCTCCTTGTCATAGTCTACCGTGAATATGTCTCCCGGTTTAGCATTGGCGCGGAGTATCTCTTCGGCCAGCGGGTCTTCCACATATTTCTGTATAGCCCTATGCAGCGGACGCGCACCAAATGCGGGATCGTAACCTTTGTCCACCAGAAACTCCTTAGCCTCATCAGTCAGTTTGATCTCGTAGCCGAGGGTAAGCAGACGGCCTACTACATCCTTCAGTGCGATATCTATGATCTTGAAGATGGACTTCTTCTCCAGAGAGTTGAAGATCACCACATCGTCGATACGGTTTAGAAACTCCGGAGAGAAAGTTCTCTTGAGCGCCTTAGAGATGACATTCTTAGACATCTCGTCGCTATTCTCAGTCCTGGTCTGTGTGGCAAAACCCACACCCGCACCGAAGTCTTTGAGGTCACGTGCACCTATATTAGATGTCATGATGATGAGTGTATTCTTGAAGTCTACCTTGCGACCAAGGCTATCTGTCAGTATACCATCGTCAAACACCTGCAGGAGGATATTGAACACATCAGGGTGGGCTTTTTCTATCTCATCGAGCAGCACCACAGAGTATGGCTTGCGGCGTACCTTCTCAGTCAGCTGGCCACCCTCTTCATATCCCACATATCCCGGAGGCGCACCTACGAGGCGTGATACGGAGAATTTCTCCATGTATTCACTCATATCGATGCGTATCAGCGCCTCCTCTGAGTCAAACATGTAGCGGGCTATTGCTTTCGCCAGCTCTGTCTTACCTACACCTGTAGGTCCGAGGAAGATGAATGTGCCGATAGGCTTTCTTGGATCCTTCAGGCCTACACGGTTACGCTGGATCGCTTTCACGATCTTGGTCACCGCCTCGTCCTGGCCTATCACTGCGCCTTGCAGCTCGGTGCCCATGCTGAGCAGTTTCGAGCCTTCGGTTTGCGCCACCTTGCTCACTGGTATACCTGTCATCATGGCTACCACCTCAGCGATATCTTCTTCACCTACAGGATAGCGGGCATTCTTTGAGTCTTCCTCCCAGAGGTTTTTAGCTTTCTCCAGCTCTTCGAGCAGGTTCTTTTCCCTGTCGCGCAGGCGGGCAGCCTCTTCATATTTCTGAGACTTTACTACCTGATTCTTTTCTGTCTTGATATCCTCTACAGCTTTCTCCAGCTCAGTGATATTCTTTGGTACGTGGATATTCTTGAGATGCACGCGTGCACCTACTTCATCCAGCACGTCTATCGCCTTGTCAGGGAAGAAGCGATCAGTGATATAGCGGCCAGAGAGCTTCACACAAGCCTGGATCGCATCATTAGAATATTCTACACTGTGGTACTCTTCGTACTTCGGTTTAATATTGGTTAGGATCTGCACCGTCTCATCTGGAGATGGCGGATCTATGATCACCTTCTGGAAGCGACGGTCCAGTGCACCATCCTTCTCTATATACTGGCGGTACTCGTCCAGCGTAGAGGCGCCGATGCACTGCAGTTCACCACGGGCCAAAGCTGGCTTGAAGATATTCGACGCATCGAGCGAACCCGTAGCGCCACCCGCACCTACTATAGTGTGTATCTCATCTATAAAGAGGATCACGTCGCGGTTTTTTTCCAGCTCGGTCATGATAGCCTTCATACGCTCCTCAAACTGGCCGCGGTACTTAGTACCGGCCACGAGAGCAGCCATATCCAGCATCACGATACGCTTACCAAAGAGTACGCGGCTTACTTTTTTCTGTATGATGCGGAGGGCGAGGCCTTCCACTACGGCAGTCTTGCCCACACCCGGCTCACCTATCAGGATCGGGTTATTCTTCTTGCGGCGGCTCAGGATCTGGCTCACGCGCTCGATCTCAGCCTCACGGCCTACTATCGGGTCCAGTGTGCCCTCTTCAGCTGCAGCTGTCACGTCACGGCCAAAGTTGTCCAGTACAGGGGTCTTAGACTTGGTATTACCCGGCTTTTTGGCAGATGGCTGGCTGCCAAAACTGCCACGGCCCTTGTCATCCTCATATGGATCTTCATCAGATCCATCACCAGGGAGCTCAGAGCGCGGGGTGTCTTTGATGTCGTTTTGTACCAGCTCCAACTCAGACTTGAAGACGTCATAGTCTACATCATGCTGCGCCAGGATCTGGGTCACGATATTATCTTTGTTTTTCAGGATAGAGAGCATGAGGTGCTCAGTACCTATCACGTCACTTTTCATGACCTTGGCCTCGAGCACCGTGATCTTCAGCACTTTCTCTGCCTGTTTGGTGAGCGGCAGTGAGTTGGGATTGTACACGGTCTTAGATACTTTATCCTTGATCGAGTCTTCTACCAGCTTGCGGAGCATCACAGGGTCTACCTGTAGTGATTTGAGGGTCTTGATAGCGAGTCCCTCACCCTCGCGGATCAGGCCGAGCAGCAGGTGCTCTATGCCTATAAAGTCATGACCGAGCCTGAGCGCCTCCTCGCGGCTGTAGGAGATGACCTCCTTGACTTTCGGTGAAAATTTTGCTTCCATGTTATCTTAATTTCAAATACTGAACCAACTAGTTTTTCTGCCAAAATGGCCAGACCGGATTTTGTGTTTTATTGGCTATGTAACCAGTATTAAACTCCTGGGTTCGCCTATTAAACGCTATCCGGGCCTTTTCCTTATAATTTAAACCTGTATTTATCCTGCGTCAATAGCTATAAGGCGCAC
This sequence comes from Bacteroidetes bacterium UBA1941, assembly GCA_002336805.1. GTDB lineage: Bacteria > Bacteroidota > Bacteroidia > Chitinophagales > LD1 > UBA1941. The sequence continues at coordinate 749,903 of DDEZ01000012.1, read as the reverse complement.
AGGAGCCGGGTTTATTGTCATGCCTTGGATAAATGTAAGCATTTTGAGGTATATGGTTTGTCACCGTAGCGTCAAAATGTACCCGCTCCACGTGGATACGGAGCTTTTTTAATACAGACGCCAAGTGCTGAGTTTAAGTTGGATTTGACGGCGGTGCGATACACTAGTATACAAGGGAAGAAGACAGAAAGATCCGTCAGAGCGGAAAAATCTGTTGCATTTTACATTTCATAGAGATTTTTATTTATTTTTCGACACAAACCCTAGATTAGTACTCTATAAACTCAAGCCATGAAATTTTCCATTGACAAAAGAGAGCGGTTCTGTGTATTGAAAATAGATGAGGAGAAACTGCTCAGTAATTTTGCGCCGCTGCTGAAGTCTGAGCTCGTGATGCTGCATACAGAGGGATTTAAGAATATCATCCTTGACCTCTCTCCTGTGCAGTTCGTAGACTCTTCGGGCCTGAGTGCGCTCCTGGTGGGCAACCGCCTGAGCAAAGAATCCGGTGGCACTTTTGTACTGACCAATCTCAATACGCATATCCAGAAACTGATCAAGATATCGCAGTTGGAATCTATCCTCAATATCGTGCCTACACTGGCCGAGTCGATAGACTTTGTGATGATGGAGGAGCTGGACAGAGACCTGAGAGGCTAAAAACTACGGCGCATGCATTTTGAGCTGACAATACTGGGCAGCAATGGCGCCATACCCGCCTATGACCGGCACCCCACTTCCCATTTTCTGAATTACAACGGCGATGGCTTTCTGCTGGACTGTGGTGAGGGTACCCAGATGCAGATGGCGCGATATAATATCAAGCGTGGCCGCCTGGATCATATTTTCATCACGCATCTGCACGGCGATCATTTCTTTGGCCTCATGGGCCTGATCACTTCATTCAACCTCAACTACCGCGAGCATACCCTTCATATACATGGACCGAAAGGTATAGAGGAGATCGTGCGTGCGCACTTCACCTATGCGCAGACGCAGTTACGCTACCCTATAGAGTTTCACATAGTGACTGATGACAGGCCGCAGGTGGTCTATGAGAATAGCCAGCTGACTGTAGAGAGCATCATACTACGACACAGGATACCGACCACTGGTTATCTCTTTCGCGAGAAACCGGGGCAACGAAAAATACTGCCTGAGAAGATCGCGCTGCATGAGATACCTGTGAGCGAGATAGGCAAGATAAAACAAGGGGCAGACTATACTATGCCTGATGGCTCCGTGATAGCCAATCATGACCTGACCACTGACCCTGCTCCGGCACGGAGTTATGCTTTCTGCACGGATACGGTTTACACGGAGACCTTCCTGGATCAGATACAGGGAGTCAGTGTGCTGTACCATGAGGCGACTTTCGTCAATATGCACAGGGAACGTGCGGCGGAGACCATGCACTCCACTACTACAGAGGCGGCTACTATCGCACTCAAAGCAAATGCCGGCAAACTGATCGTAGGCCACTACTCAGCTCGCTACGAAGATCTGGCGCCGCTGCTCGCGGAGTGTAAAGAGGTATTCACTAATACCGAACTGGCTATAGAGGGCCAGTCATATATCATCTAGTAGAAACTCAGCCTTTCTTTTCGTCAAAGATCCCGTGTATCTCACGGAGCTGATGCTTACGGTTTACGATCGCATTGTCAAAATTCCATTCGACCTTTTTCTCAAACGGATGCTGGCGCACCTTGCAGTCTTTCATCAGGCAGAGCGGGCAGCTGGTGGGCAGGCATGGGTCCGGATGTATGAAGACCTCCACAGGGTATTCGCTGTGGGTATTGATCAGCTCGGCCACATCATCTATCTGTGTGTGTGTCTGCTCCAGGGTATAATACCAAGGCATGGTCACATGGCAGTCTATATGCAGGGTGCTGCCATATTGTATCACGCGGAGGTTGTGCACGTCTATCCATGGGTCGCGGCGGTGCTGATTGAGATCGGCCACTATCGGGTTGATGATGTCGGCATCGGTCTCATCCATGATACCCTGCAGGGATTTGCGTACCAGTTTGTAGCCCGTGATAGAGACATAGAGGCCGGCCAGGATAGCAAAAACATTATCCAGCACCGGCATATCTGTGAGCCAGATCACCACCACACCTATCAGAATGCCCAGCGAGATGTAGCCATCTGTCTGCAGGTGTTTGCCATCAGCCTCGAGTATCAGTGAGCGATAGATTTTGGCCTTACGCTCCAGGTATAGGCCCAGAAAGAAATTGCCCAGGCCAGTCACTACGATCAGCGCCGCGCCGGCCTCCATATGCGCCACAGGCTCAGGATGGACGAAGCCGAGTATAGCCTTCCATACGATCAGTAGTGAAGCGATTAGGATGAGCACCCCCTCAAATCCTGCTGATAAAAATTCAATTTTGCCGTGACCGTATGGGTGGTCCAGGTCTTTAGGCTTGGCAGAGAGGAAGAGGCTGTAGAGGGCAAAGGCGCCGGCTACGATATTGACGATAGCCTCCAGTGCATCTGTGAGGATCGTATTGGAGTGTGTGAAGTAATACGCTGCAAACTTCACCATCATGATAAACACTCCGAGCACCACAGCCATCTGCTGTATCCTTAGAATGCTTTTCTCTCTGTTGTCTTGCACGGGGCAAACTTAGTGAAAGAAATAGTGATGATGTACAGCACTTTTGTGAAAAAAAGAGCCGCGACAAGCGCGGCTCCTGTATAATATTGGAAAGCGTATTAGTATGCTCTCGCAAAGATGACGCGCTCCTTTGAAGGTGCGCCGGAGAAAATGCACTTGCCCTCCTCCTGTGCATTGTTTAGCGGTATGCAGCGAATGGTGGCTTTGGTCAGTTCTTTGATCTTCTCCTCAGTCTCAGGGCTGCCATCCCAGTGCGCCGATATGAAGCCTGGCTCCTCTATCAGTTTCAGGAATTCATCCCATGTTTCAGCCTTGCGTATATGGCTCTCGCGGAAGGCGAGCGCCTTGTTGTACATATTCTGCTGGATGTCATTGAGCAGGTTGTCTATATGATCTGCGATGCCTTCAAATGATACGGTGCCCTTCTCCTTGGTATCGCGGCGCGCTACCTCTACAGTATTGGCCTCATAGTCGCGCATACCCATAGCCAGGCGCACCGGCACACCGCGCATCTCGTACTCGGCAAACTTAAAGCCCGGACGCTTCTGGTCATCATCGTCAAACTTGGCAGAGATGCCACGCTTCTTCAGCTCGTCCAGCAGTGGCTTCATTTTGTCATAGATCTTATTGAGGTCTTCGGCGCCCTTGTGGATCGGTACTATCACCACCTGCAGCGGAGCCAGCTTTGGCGGCAGTACTAGGCCATCATCATCGCTATGCGCCATGATGAGTGCTCCGATGAGGCGTGTAGAGACTCCCCATGAGGTGGCCCATACGTGCTCTTGCTTGCCTTCCTTATTGAGAAACTGCACATCAAATGCCTTAGCGAAATTCTGACCCAGGAAGTGGGACGTGCCAGCCTGCAGCGCCTGTCCATCCTGCATCATCGCCTCTATACAGTAGGTCTCCACTGCACCGGCAAAGCGCTCGTTGGGGCTCTTGCGGCCGCGGATCACCGGCAGCGCCATATAGGTCTCGGCAAAGTGTGCATACACCTCCAGCATACGCTCAGTCTCCTCTATAGCCTCCTGGGCTGTGGAGTGAGCTGTGTGGCCCTCCTGCCAGAGAAACTCTGCTGTACGGAGGAAGAGGCGCGTACGCATCTCCCAGCGCATTACGTTTGCCCACTGATTGATGAGCAGTGGCAGGTCACGGTAGGATTGTATCCAGTTCTTATATTGATTCCAGATGATGGTCTCTGAAGTGGGGCGTATGATCAGTTCCTCTTCGAGCTTGGCCTCAGGGTCTACTATCACGCCTTTGCCATCAGGATCGTTCTTGAGGCGGTAGTGTGTCACTACGGCGCATTCTTTGGCGAAGCCTTCTACGTGAGCCGCCTCTTTGCTGAGGAAGCTCTTAGGTATCAGCAGGGGGAAGTAAGCATTGACGTGACCGGTGTCTTTAAACATCTTGTCCAGCGCAGCCTGCATCCGCTCCCAGATGCCAAAGCCATATGGACGGATCACCATGCAGCCACGGACCGGAGAGTAATCGGCCATGCCGCTTTTCAGTACCAGATCGTTGTACCACTTAGAGTAGTCTTCCTGCCTGCTTGTTATTTCTTTAGCCATTTTGTCTTTTATGTTTATTTAACGCGGTTATAATTTCTGTCGCTATGCTGCGTTATACGCACGGCGATATGTGAGTTATCTCTAAGAAATGTGGCGCAAAATAGAGAGAAAACGTCATTTCGGGCTGTACATCAGGATTTTCGGCCGGTGGGGCTGCCAGATGCCGTAGGCTGAAATGACACACGAGGTCGCGGCACCACGTAAATGGTGGTTGTTAAGACAACTAAAAAAGCGATCGTGTGGTATAGCATTTGCTCTGTTAAATATGCCACCAATATAGCAAAATCAAGGATTTTAAACCAATGTGGAGTAACTTTGTCTATACAACTACAACAATAAAGATCATGTCACGCAGCAAAATATTTTTTGTGACCCTGCTATTCAGTATGCTGTCTACCAGTACAGTCTTCGCGCAGAGCGATGACGTGTACTATGACCCTAAGAGTAACCGTGGAAACTCTAATCAGGACTACCAGCAGCAGTATAACAATCAGGATAATAACAATAGCCAACAGCAGCAGCAACAACAGCCTGCTGACCGCAATGACGGCTATAGCAACAGTTCTACCTCTAGTCAAAGCTATAACGCTGATGCAGGCAACTACAGCAGCAGCAACAGCGGTACCTATAATAGCAATACCTATAGCGATGCCTACTCCGGAGATGAATACTGGGACGACGATAGCTATAATTATACTACCCGTCTGCGCAGATACTATTCACCAGGCTACTCCTTGAGCTATTATGACGATTGGTATTCTCCATACTACTATTGGGGATCACCATATTACTCTTCTGGTTTTGGCTACAGCCCGTACTACAGCAGCTGGTACAGCCCTTATTACAGCAGCTTTGGTTTCGGATATGGCTATGGCATGGGCTGGGGCTATGGTGGCTTTGGCCTCGGCTATGGCTATGGCGGCTGGTATAGCCCGTGGTATACCGGTTACTATGGATATGGCTATGGCCGCGGCTGGGGCTACGGTGGCTGGGGTGGCTACGGCTACGGGCACGGGTACTATGACTATGGCTACCATGGCTGGGCAGGAAACTCTAATCACTACGGCCCGCGCCATAGGTCTGCGACCATGGGCAATAATACTACCAATAACAACGTAGGCCGTGCTATAACCAACTATCATAAGGATGGAGTAGCAAATCCAAATGGCGGCAGATCATTTGATAATAACAGTAACCGTAGCGGCAGGGAAACAATGAGCCGCGATGACAGGCCATATAACAGGGCAAATGATCAGCAGATCAATCGCGGCGCAGACAGGAATAATAACAATATCCAGCGCGGAGGTGATCGTCAGCTTGACCGTCAGACCATGACCAATGGCAACAGGGGCATAGATCAGCCACGGCAGGAGCGCGGTTATCAGAATGAAAACCGTCAGTACAATAATAATCAACCGCAATATCGCGGCGAGGCACGCGGCAATATGGAGCAGAGAGGGTACCAACAGTCTCAACCACGTATGAATACACAGCCAAGATCATTTGAAGGCGGCGGCAATCGTGGTGGTTTCAATAACGGAGGAGGATACAATGGTGGCAATCGTGGCGGCTTCAGCAATGGTGGCGGCTTCGGTGGCGGTGGTAGCCGTGGTGGTGGCGGATTCAGCGGTGGCGGCGGTCATAGTGGTGGTGGATTTAGTGGTGGTGGTGGCCATGGCGGCGGCAGGCATTAAAACTGGCTGACTATAGAAATTTAAAGATCGTAAGGCGGAATCGGGGAATCATGCGATGATCTGATCCCGCCTTTTTAGTGAAATATCAAACAGTGTATCATGAAAAAAGTGTTCGTTTTGTCCGGATTTTTATCCCTTACCGCGCTGGCGTGGTCTCAGAGCTACGAGACCGATGCTGCCAAAATGATGCGCCCTGACCTGACCGGTACGGCCCGCTCTCTCGGAGCTGGCGGAGCCTTTAGCAGTGTGGGTGCAGACCAGTCTGCGGTGCTGCAAAATCCTGCGGGTATAGGCCTTTACCGTTCCCATGAGTTTGCGATCAGCGGTGGCGCTGCCTGGGGTACTACCACCTCAAACTATCTGGGCAATAATACTGATCAAAATTTTTCCAAAGGGATGCTGAGTCAGGCGGGTCTCGTGTTTGCCACCAGGGACCTGTCTCGCACGCAAGGTATGAGCTTTAATAATTCCAATAAACTGAGCCGCGTAGTGGTCGGTATTGGATTTCAAAAGGTAGCAGACTTCAGCAGGACGGATAAGATCTACGGTGTCAACACACAAAACTCCTATGCCCAGGCGCTGACGAATAACCTCAATACAAATCCGTATAATATTAACCTGGACAATTTTGATATACCGTCTGTACAGGCCTATCAGACCTATGTGAGTGACTGGACCGATACCAATTATACCCGCCTCTCATCGCGCATACCACTGCCAGTGACCCAGGTAGGGACAGTGACTACCAAAGGATCACTGAATGATATCAATCTCACACTCGGATTCAATATCGACAATACTGTATACCTCGGCTTTGGGCTCGGAGTACCGTATATGAATTATTCCCGCTATGCCAGTTTCTTTGAGCGCAATAGCGGCGGCGATTCGTCCTTTACCAGCAATTACAATACGACACTCAGCGGTGTAGGTGTGAATGGCAAGTTTGGGGTCATAGTGAAGCCGGCAGCATGGGTACGGTTTGGCGCCTCAGTGCAAACGCCCTCATACTTCCGTCTGAATGAGAATACCGAAGGTAATATGCAGAGCAATATAGGCCTGCTGCCGACCCTTTATGCTGATACCGGTTCTGTATATAGATTCTCTTATAGCAACCCACTCAATGCGACATTTGGTGCATCCTTCTATCTGAAGCAGTGGGGTTTTATATCTGTAGACTATGAGATGAATGACTACAGTCACTCGCGCTTCCGCTTTGATGGAGCTGACAGGCAATACTCTGATCTGGAGAATCTGAATATATCTGCTAAATACAGGCTGGCCTCTACAGTCCGCGCCGGTGCTGAGTTTGCATGGAAGTCGCTGCGTCTGCGCGGAGGTTTTGCGTGGAGTCAATCTCCATTCAAAAGTGGTGTAGCTGTAAATGGATATGATGGCGCACGTTTCAATTATACTGCCGGTATCGGCTATCGCGGTAGCAGGTTCTTTGCAGACCTGGCCTATGTGCGCACTCAGTACAAAGACTACTATACTCCATACTCCTATACGGATGCTTCAGGCACACAGGAGCCGGGAGTATTCAATAACTTTCACGGAAACATGATCGTGGCGACGATCGGATTCAAATTTGGAGTCAACCGTTAAGACTTAATGGATCACCTGCAGCTTGGCTATACCGCGGCTCATGCCACTGTGATCTGTGCATCCCAGCAGGTACAGGCCGGATCCCAGGCTACTCACTGACAGATGCATGGTGTCAGATACAGACTCACGTATCAGGATTCTGCCCGTGAGATCAGATACCTCTACACTGGCCAGAGACGATATAGCAGCGCCCGCCTGAGATAGGTCGATATTGACTGCGTCAGTAGCAGGGTTAGGATACACGTGTACGGCTGCTATATTCAGGTCATGCACCCCTGAGCCTATACACTCTATCCAGAAAGTATAGCATACAGTAGTGTCACCGGTAGGATTGTATGCTGTGAGGCATACCTCAGCTTGAAAGGCAGAGTCCGGTGTAGCCTGGATGGTGATCAGGTTGGTATTGCCCCAGGTAGTATCGGTGCCGTTGCCACTGATATAGGAGACCTGCCAGTGCACTGAGTCTGACAGCATAGATGCGTCCTGCGCGGTAGTGAGGCAGTGGCCGCCCTCCTCATAGGTGAAGTCTACCCAAGGCAGCGGCAGCGTAGCCTTGATAGCTATGGCACCTGTATCACACACCGCCGGTAGCCGGGTATAGCAAGTAATATAGTATAGCGTATCGATACCGGTATGGTGAAAGTCCGGCGTGTGAAAGGCCAGGGAATCACAGCCATATAGAGTAGCCCACTGAGCTACAGAGCCGTAGAGGGAGGTGATGCACATACTGTCATTAGCTATATACGCACTGTCATTGGCCAGCGGTATCACAGATACCGTATCCGGCTGGACCAGTATGGCAGAGTCGTCAAAAGCCTTGGGTGGGAAATATAAATTCACCAGCACCCGGCCGGTATCACAGAGTGTAGGGATCTTGCGGCTACACGCCTTGTAGAAGAAAGTGTCAAGGCCCCAGTAGCCTGTATTGAGCGGACGGTACTTCACAGAGTCGCAGCCGCGTAGTACAGACCAGCCCGCACGCGAGGCAGTAGGGCGGAAGAGCAGACTGATACACAGAGAGTCACCGGCTACCTTATTGGAGTCATTGGCCAGTGGGCGCAGTACTATGGAGTCCGGCTGCATCATGACCAGCGTGTCATTATTGGCACGTGGGCGGATGGTCATAAATACCCTGCCGGTGTCACAAAGGGTAGGATGGTACAATTCACAAGAGACATAGTAAAATGTATCCCTGCCATAGAAGCCGCGGTCCTGCTGCTGGTAGGTCAGGCGCTTGCAATCGGCCACCGTAGCCCAGCCATGCCCTCCGTATACCTGCGTCAGGCATACCGTATCGCCTGCTATGAAGTTGCTATCATTAGTGAGAGGAGTCAGGGAGACGGAGTCCAGCCTGGCTATGGTCACGATATCATTGATCGCCTTTGGCGGGCGCTGCCCATAGGTCAGGCTCACGGACAGGATCAGCAGAAAAAGTACGTAGAGTTTTCTCAAGTGACAGATTTACTTGCTTAAATATACGAATAAAGGGTATAAAAAAAGCCCTTTGCGCATGGCACAAAGGGCTGCTTGTACATTTTTGCGGACTGTTTTAGTGCATCACTTCAAACTTGCCGAGGATACGCTTGTTGCCCTTCGTATCACGCAGGCCTATTATATAGATGCCTGTGCTGAGATCGGACACTGCTATGTCATTACTTGTCTTAACGGTTGCTGTTTTTATCCGTTCGCCGAGTATGCTGTATACTTCTACGGTAGCTATCTCGCTCATCGTGTTTTGGTCTATATGAGATAGATCAAGGAGGATACGGTCAGATGCCGGGTTAGGATAGATAGAGAATTGGGAAGAAGGAATTTCATTGATGCCAACGCAACCTATGACGGTAGTGTCACACCTTGATACGATGCCACCCTGACCATAAGCAGTGATACAAATAGATAAAGAACCGCCACCTGGAGCCAAATGAGATTGATAATTAGATGGATCAGTCACATAGTCTGCATTCTGTGTGCCTACGTACATCAGTTGATAGCGTACAGAGTCCGTATTTGTAGAGTTGTCAGTTAAGGAATAAGTGCAATTTCCTGGTGTCAATGTATAATGGATCTGTGGCTGCTGGATTACTACTGGTACCGTCACATTGACCACTACCATCGCTGTATCACACAGAGTAGGCACATGGATATCGCAGACCTTATAGTAGAAAGTATCTAGTCCGGCATAGAAACTATCCAGTGGATGGTAGACGATGTTATTACAGCCAGACACGCTAGCCCAGCCTGAAGTAGCGCCGATGATGCTATTGATGCAGAGGGTGTCGCCGGCGTTATGGTTCACGTCATTGGCCAGGGCATGGATAGTCACGGTGCCCGGTTGCAGGAGGCTTGCAGTATCATTGCCCGCTGTAGGTGGCGTGGTAGAGGCTACGATATTGGTGATGTGTACGCTATCACAGTGCGTGCTGGTGCCGCTCACATTGGTGACTGTGAGGCATACATAGTAGGTGCCATTTGCAGCATAGCTGTGATTGGGGTTCGCGGTGGTACCATTGGCACTATTATCACCATAGCTCCAGGAGTAGGTCACCGGAGTGCCGGTAGTGCTATCGCGAAACGCCACGCTGCCTGCTGCACCCGCAGTATAGCCAAAATTGGCTACCGGAGTCGGAGGTGTCTTGCTCCAGCTCGCCGTCTTAGGGTTGCCATTAGCATCATTTGTGAAGCTGATCACAGAGCCATGCGCCTCTTTTGTCAGATAGTAGTAGGTATTGGTATTACTCACTATAGGATTGGCTGGAAGTGAAGATGACGTGGGCACATTGCTATATCCGCAGACGCTGCAAAGGCTATACTCCAGTAGCGTGCTGCTATGCTCCACACGGTGCTGACGAAGGCAGTTATAAGTACCGAGCGGGGTGATTACTTTGCCCCATCCATCTATCGTATCTGTGTAGGTGGTTGTATTGGTAATACGGACCATATATATTGATGGCTGGCCGAAGTCACTGCCAGGGCGTGAAGTAGTAAAACCATATGTGCCGGCAAAATGCTGTCCGTACGCAGTCGTAAACTTATACCCCGTATCTATAGGACTGAATGGTGTCAGCAGTGTTGTACCATTGTAGACAGCCTGTCCTCCGACGTAGGAGAAAAGCGCTGATTGGTTTTTAGCAAATATGTAAGTATTATGATCTGCGGTCAGTGCCAGCGTGGCGCCTGGCACGGATGAGAGCTGTGTACTGGTAGGCGTCTCATAAAAGAGTGAATCAGGCACATTGTTTTGCAGCGTATGAAAATCATACACCTGATTAGCACCGCGATTGCCAAAATTGACCGTACCGGTCTGTGTATCTTTCTGCATCACATTGACCCAGCCTGCAGAGGCTATGTCAGTAGAGATAAAGGTGATCTGCGCGTGAGACAGCAGCGTGCATAGGGACAAAGACAGGAGCGTAAGTAGTCTTTTCATCTATAGAAGTGGGGGTTTTTATTAAGCTGCTAAAGGTAATAACAACAAAGAATTGGCCAGTGCTTTTTTACAGTACGCCAGCTCCTTTTTTGTTAAAACTTTTGGATATGCGATCACAGGTGGATTCCAGTGCATAGGCTAGTCCGAGCAGCATAAGCGGCAGCAGTGGCAATGTATACCGCTCCTCCAGGCTACGAAAGAAGTAGCAGAGGTAGAAAAAGTAGGCACAGATCAGCCAGCCCAGGAGGCGCTTCGCTCTATCGCCGTGCCATAGCAGGTAGATGAATGAGAGGCAACAACCAATGTGCAGCAGTGTGAATATGCCTCGCAGTATCTCCAGCCACCAGCTACCTCGCCAGCTGTGCTGGAATATCCATAGAGAGAGATTGGAGTGGACCACGGCAGATCTGAATACTCCTATAGGTACGGCTACATGACACCACCACCAATGAGAGGATCGGATCTGCGTAGTAAACCTATCGAAGTCAGAGATCACCACATGTTCATCGGAGATTATCGTGTCAGGCATCGCTACCTCTCTGGGATAGGCACTGCGCTGGTGCATGATAGATGCACGATAGCGGTGATAGGCAGTGCGGAGGGGCTGCTCTCCTATATCCTGACGTACAAAGTCAGGAATGGTCATAAGGATGCTGTCTATATGCACCTCACTGGTGTCTCCATGTATGGTAGCCTGCCACAGTGGTACCATGCTCTCATGAAAGGTGCGCCCATCCATGCCAAACGAACTGGCAAAACGCCAGATGGCCTGATGGGTGGGGCGGAACTGTGAGTTATTCTCTGCATAGTAGATTGGATAGATTCCTACCCACTTGCCTGCTATCTGGTGGCTCCTGTAGGCCCACATAGTGAGTGGCAATGCGATGATAAGAATAGACACCAGGATAAAGACTGATCTGCGCGCGAAGGGCAGGGCGCTCATAGACCACCATGTCACTAGCGGCAGGGCTATAGCGAAGATGAGTAATACCGGACGCACCAGTCCTATATAGCTCATGAGGAGTGCAGCCAGCAGATAAAAGAATGGCCCCCGCCTGCTATACCCTACTAATAGCAGGAATACATATGCTATCATGAGCGCCGGGGTGATGCCCTCTGTGAGACTATAGTACAGGAAGCCCACCGCAAAGGGACTAAGGCCGTACAGGCTTTCTACTGCTAGTGACCATGCAGGAGATAGTCCCAGCAGCAAGCCAGACCTGTACAGCAGCAAGGCTGATAGCGCAAATAATAGTACCTGCATATACCGGAAGTATAGCTGCCCACCCTCATACCCCAGTAGCAGCATGAGTGCGTAGCGGAATAGGCCATAGCCCGGTGTGCGCAGGAAGTAGGATTGCCTGCCGGGATTATTGTCGCGCCAGGTGTGGTGGTGGTAGTAGTTCTCAGCTGGCCGGATATAGGCGGCATCGTCAGCCGTCGCTACCCAGTGCCACGAGGGGTCGAGCATGGCTACGTGCTGAGCGCGCTCTACGGCTTTTAGCGCTGTGATATTTGCTTCATTATACCATGCCGCAGCGAAAAATGACAGCAGTGCGATGAGCAGTGCCAGCGGTGAATGATATTTGCGGATGAAATGCAATGATGATCGGTATACAACTCCAATATACTAGAATCGGCATAAGATAGGAGAGTGGCAAGCTACTATTCGTAGCGCAGTGCCTCTACGGGGTCGAGATTGGAGGCAAGGATGGCCGGGTATATGCCTGCCGCCATCCCTATGATAAAGGTGAAGGTCAGCCCCAATATGATCCACATCCACGGCATCACAAAGGCTGAATGTAGTGCCAATACGACCAGATTGCCCACGAGCACCCCCATGACGATACCTATCACGCCGCCTATCATACAGATCGTAGTAGACTCTGTGAGAAACTGTATGCGTATCACGCGCTTGGTAGCTCCCAGCGCCTTGCTCACACCTATCTCGCGTGTGCGTTCATTCACACTGACCAGCATGATATTCATGAGGCCGATGCCTGCGCCTATGAGGGTCAGGATACCTATCACGACTGTCGCCATGCTGATATTGCCCAGCACATTCATGTTCTGCTCAGCCATCTTGTCGCTCTTAGATACCTCAAAGTTCGGATCGTCGCCCGGCCTGATCTTTCGCACCGTGCGGAATACACCCTCCGCCTCATCCGCAGCACCGTTGAGCTCCGCTGTATTATCTACCATCACACTGATATTATAGGAGGTAGCATCATCGCCAAAGTTGCGCTTTGCTGTCATGAGCGGTATCATGGCCATATTATCATTGCTCACCTGGCTGGCTCCCTTTGGTGCCAGCAGCCCTATCACACGGTATTTGCTGCTGCCTATATTGACCATCTTGCCTATAGCCTCTTCTCTGGGCGGGAAGATCTTGACTACCACATCCTTGCCCAGCAGGATCACATTCTGTCCGTTGTCTATTTCTGATCTTGACATATTGCGGCCGGACTGGATGCTCCAGCCTGCTACTTTCAGGTAGTCTTCATCTACGCCCATGATGCGGACATTGGGGTTCGTCTTCTGTGATTCGTATTTGATCACCGCATTGCCATCTGCATCTGTAGCGCGGGCTACGGTGGCAGGGTATTTATAGTTCTTTTTAAACTCCTGGCTCTGCAGCAGCGTGATGGGTGGATTGGCCACCATAGCCTTGCGGCGGCGGCGGTGCCGGGTCTGCCCTTCATTCTTTATGCTGAAGGTGTTGGAGCCCATCTCTGAGCTGAGGTTGGCCACGGACTGGTTGATTCCTTCTGTAGCAGTGAGGATACCTATCAGCGCCATGATACCAAAGATGATGATCATGAGCGTAAGTGCTGTACGCAGCTTATTGCCCATGATAGCCCGCAGGGCCAGCCGTATATTCTCTGTGAGATTCATACATGGCAAAGGTGGTGTTTTTTAATGAGAGCGCCTGTGCCGGATCTTTCCAAAAATATCTTCACGCGTCACGCAATATGAAAATATCCACCTCGTTTATCATGCCAAATCCAATATATGACCCCTGGAAACGCAAATGCAAGGGTGTGCACGAAGTGTGTCATGGACACCGTTGCAGATCCTGAGATCACCTTTGATGAGGACGGTGTGTGCAGCTATTGTGACCGCTATGAATCTGTGCTCTCCCGGCAGCTACATGAGGATCCCGGTAGCCGGGTATTACCTGATTTGCTGGCACAAGTCAGACGTACCCGCCGGGGCAAATACGACTGTATACTAGGTGTCAGCGGGGGCTCTGATAGCAGCTACTCTGCCTACCTGCTGCACAAGGCAGCGCTGAAAGTACTAATGGTACACTGTGATAATGGATGGGATGAGGGCAGCGGGGTGCACAATATACGCCAGCTGGCTGAGCGGCTTGGATTTGATGTATACAACTATCAGATAGACTGGCCGGAGTTTAGAGATGTGCAGGTGTCGATCCTGCGGGCATCCGTCATGGATATAGAGATCGTATCAGATCATGTCAATATCGCTACACTTTTCCATGCTGCAGCTAAGTTTAAAGTCAAATGGATTTTCACGGGAGAGAATTTTAAGACGGAGGGTACGATGCCCGCATGCTGGGTGCATAATAAGAACGACCTATATCATATCACCTCTATACACACGAGATTTGGTACTGCGCCCATGAGAACTTTTCCCAAACTTGGATTTATACGAAAAAAATATTTTGAAAAAATACTGGGCATCCGTATCATACCGCTTTTGAATCTCGTGCCCTATGATAAAGAAGCAGCTATACAGATCCTGCAAAACGAATTGGATTGGCAACATCCCGGAGGCAAGCATTTTGAATCGCTTTTCACACGGCTATACCAGACATATATCCTACCGGTCAAATTTGGTGTGGACAAGCGGAAAGCACATCTGTCTAATCTGATCCAGTCCGGCCAGCTATCACGAGCAGAGGCGGTCGATGCACTCGCAGCAGAGATCATTTCGCCCGAGGCGCTGTCTATGGATAAGGCCAGGGTACTACATAAATTAGGGTTATCCGATCATGAATTTGAAGAGCTCATGGCTCTGCCGCCCAGAGCCCATTTTGAGTATCCATGTTATTTCCCCGGGTACTCCGTGTGGCGTGCCTTAAAGAATGCCGTATGGCGGCCACGCTGATTGTCTAAATCTTATCTTAGCGTTAGAAAAATTGCTATGGTCCATCAGATAGAACTCGCTATCCCACCGCAGCGGCGCGGCTTTCACCTCATCACGGACATCGTAGTGCGCAACCTGCCTCCGCTGCCTGAGACGGGGCTGCTACAGCTCTTTATCAAGCATACCTCTGCAGCCCTGGCTATCAATGAGAATGCTGATCCGTCTGTGCGCGTGGATTTTGAAACAGCCTTCAATAGAATAGTGGTGGAGGGTGAGCAATACTACACCCATAATGACGAGGGAGATGACGATATGCCTGCCCATGTCAAATCGGTACTGGCAGGCTCCTCAGTGACCATCCCTATCTCTAACCATAAACTCAATCTGGGTACCTGGCAGGGGATTTATCTGTGTGAGTTTCGTGATCAGGCCAGCGCCCGCAGGCTGGTAGCTACTATATTAGCATGATGAATAGACCTCTGGCTACTATCCTCTGCCTCTTTTTCTTTTCGCTCCTGCATGCACAGCAGGGAGCGGGTTTTACGATATCACATCTGACCGGGCCCAGCTATATCTATACCACCTGGCAGAAGTTGAGTGGCATACCTTTCCCGGCCAATGGTATGTATATCGTCACAGCCAAAGGCATCGTTATCATCGATTCGCCGTGGGATACCACTCAGGTGGCACCCATCATAGATAGTATCGAGCGCCACCATCAGCGCAAAGTGATAGCTGCTATCGCCACGCATTTTCATGAAGATCGCACGGGCGCCTTTGATATCTTTCGCAGGCGGGGCATTGCTACGTATTCCAGCTGCCGGACGCTGGCATTATGCAGGGAGCATCACGAGCCTGAGACACAAAATTGTTTTGACGGAGATACGGCTTTTGATTTTGGAGACATACATCTCAGTACTTTTTATCCCGGTGCCGGCCATGCACCGGACAATATCGTGATCTGGTGTGAGGAGGGCCATATCCTCTATGGTGGCTGTCTGATCAAAAGTACTCAGGCCACAGATATAGGCAATCTCTCGGACGCAAATCTGGCCGCCTGGCCGGCTACTATGCAGCGCCTTCAGGAGCGATATCCCCACCCCGGCTACATCATTCCCGGCCATCAATCCTGGTCCAGCCTCAGGGCTATAAAACACACACTAAAGCTAGTAAGGAAGGCCACAAAGCACCTGCGTAGCACTCTTGCTTAGAATCATTCTAAATAGCAGATATTTTATTTAGCGAATTTTCGCTAATAGAGAAAAAACGCTAACTAATTTCAAATATCCGGCACTTACTCCCGTCCTCATCGTAAAAGGTATATATTCGCATTATCTTAATCAGTTTTTCAATCGTAAACTCACAAATCACAAGTCATGGCATTTGACATAGAAATGATCAGGAAAGTGTATGAAGCACTCCCTGCCAAGGTTCAGGCCGCCCGTGCACTCACCGGCAAGCCGCTTACCCTCACAGAAAAGATACTTTACTCGCATCTGCACAGCGATCAAAAGCCGGTAGTATTCGAGCGTACCAAATCATATGTAGACTTCGCTCCGGACCGCGTAGCCATGCAGGATGCCACCGCTCAGATGGCGCTGCTCCAGTTTATGACTGCCGGCAAGAAGAAGGCTGCCGTGCCATCTACTGTACACTGCGACCACCTGATCACCGCCAAGGTAGGCTCTAAGGCCGATCTCGAGGTGGCCAACTCAGGCAACAAAGAAGTGTACGACTTCCTCGCTTCTGTATCCAATAAATATGGCATCGGCTTCTGGAAGCCAGGTGCTGGTATCATCCACCAGATCGTGCTGGAGAACTATGCATTCCCGGGCGGTATGATGATCGGTACTGACTCTCACACGGTGAATGCTGGTGGCCTCGGTATGGTGGCTATCGGTGTAGGTGGCGCTGATGCGGTAGACGTGATGGCAGGCCTGCCATGGGAGCTCAAGTGGCCTAAGCTGATCGGAGTAAAGCTGACAGGCAAACTCAACGGATGGGCATCTGCCAAGGACGTGATCCTGAAGGTAGCGGGTATCCTTACCGTAAAGGGTGGCACTGGTGCTATCGTAGAATACTTTGGTGATGGTGCTATATCTCTAAGCTGTACTGGTAAGGGTACTATTTGCAACATGGGTGCAGAGATCGGTGCTACGACATCTACATTCGGCTATGACGAGAGCATGGAGCGCTATCTGCGCGCTACGGGCCGTGCAGATGTAGCTGACCTGGCCAATGGCGTGAAGGAACACCTGAACGCTGACCCAGAGGTATATGCTGATCCTGCTAAATACTTTGACGAGCTGATCGAGATCAACCTGGACGAGCTGGAGCCATACATCAATGGTCCATTCACACCAGACCTCGCTACACCTATCTCTAAGATGAAAGAAGCGGCTGCCGCAAACGGCTGGCCTACCAAGGTACAAGTAGGCCTGATCGGTAGCTGTACTAACTCTAGCTACGAAGATATCTCCCGCGCAGTGTCACTGGCACAGCAGGTAGCTGACAAGAACCTGAAGGCAAAGGCTGAATTCAGCATCACGCCGGGCTCTGAGCAGATCCGCTTCACTATAGACCGCGATGGTTTCATCAATACTTTCAACAAGATCGGCGCTGAAGTATATGCCAACGCATGCGGACCATGCATCGGTATGTGGGCACGCGCTGGCGCTGACAAGAAAGAGAAGAACACCATCGTTCACTCCTTCAACCGTAACTTTGCTGCCCGTCAGGATGGCAACCCTAATACGTATGCATTCGTAGCGTCTCCGGAGCTGACCACAGCACTGGCTATCGCTGGTGATCTGACCTTCAACCCGCTCACTGATACACTGGTGAATGAGAATGGAGAGACCGTGAAGCTCGATCCACCATCTGGCTACGAGCTGCCTACCAAGGGCTTCGCCGTAGATGACCCAGGCTACCAGGCTCCGGCTGCTGATGGCAGCGGTATCAATGTAGTGGTCAACCCAGAGTCTGACCGTCTGCAGTTGCTCTACTCTTTCGCTCCATGGGAGGGTACTGATATCAAGGGCCTCAAGCTCCTGATCAAGGCCAAAGGCAAGTGTACTACTGACCATATCTCTATGGCTGGTCCATGGCTGAAATACCGTGGCCACCTGGATAATATATCTAATAACATGCTCATCGGCGCGACCAACTTCTTTAACGAGAAAACAAACTCAGTGAAGAATGAAATGACCGGCGCCTATGACGAAGTGCCAAAGGTACAGCGCGCCTACAAGGCTGCAGGCCTCGGCTCTATCGTAGTAGGTGATGAGAACTATGGTGAAGGATCAAGCCGCGAGCACGCAGCTATGGAGCCACGCCACCTGGGCGTACGTGCTATCCTCGTGAAGTCTTTCGCACGTATCCATGAGACTAACCTGAAAAAGCAAGGTATGCTCGGCCTGACTTTCGCGGATAAGAATGACTACAACAAGATCCAGGAAGATGACAGCATCGATATCCTTGGTCTGACCTCATTCGCTCCTGGCCAGCAGCTCACCGTAGTGCTAAACCACAAGGACGGCACTAAGGACGAGATCAAGGTAAACCATACCTACAACGAGCAGCAGATCGAATGGTTCAAGGCCGGTGGCGCCCTGAATATCATCCGCGCTAATGCTGCCGCTGCACACGCGTAATCGAAACAGCGTATATCCAAAGCGCCCTTCTGCAAAGAAGGGCGCTTTTATTTTTGTAGAAGATAGTCAGGACTATTTTCTGTTGATCTGAGATGTGATAGTACTATCAGTTATCTTATCATCTTCAGCTAGCAAAAAAGCTTTAGACAAAATGATGGACAGGCCAGAGTCGCCTTCAAATGGTATAAACAGATTCTCTGTAGGGTCTTTCTTGCTCCTGTCTGGTACGATACACAGGTACTGATCGTTGGGCTCCATCAGGATGTTGGTACTGCCTATGTGGATCTTATAGGTCCTTAGTTTGCCCTGTACTACCACAAATTTATCCCTGATCTCAGTCACCCTGCTGATCTTCAACCTCGGTATGAGGCTCTGCAGTATTTCTTTTCTGTTTTTAGCTACTTCTGACAGATCTCCAAAGGAATAGGAAGTCCAGTAGTCTCTGTATGCGGGTACACCACCGGAGTCTTGCCAGGTAGGATCATTGCCCACGCTGGATACGCCTACAAAGAGATCCACATCCCGTAGTACCTCTGAGAAAGGTATTACGGGTACATCTATCAAATCTACGATCTCATTATTATTCTGATTTGTGAATCGTATCTGATCCGTTGTTACATAGTTCCAGATGCCGGTATCATTGGTGGCTCCATCTGCATTAAGTTCATTTACCCAGTATTCGGCATTCAGGCCATATTCATTCAGTTTTAGTGAAGCTGTTCCATTGTCTACACCATTATCAAACGCACCCATCAAAGAGTATCGCCATCCCCGCGTCTTCGCCAGTATATTAAATTGGTGTTGCTTCAATACGTGCGCAGCCATTCGATTGCTGTACGTTTTTGTATTGACCTCCGCATCTGTGAGCAGGTACACCTCTCTATATGCCTGTTTGATTGGCTGTTGCATCTTATTTTCCATCAAAAACTCTCGCCATTTCTTTACCGCCGCTACCGCGTGTACCGCCGGATGCCAGAGTGCTACTTCTGCATCATCAGTCGGAGATACAATGGCTCCTTCACTATCTATCCACTGATCGCGGACCAGGATAGCAGATGTGCTATCACCGCCATGCCCGAATGTCCAGATGATATTTTCAGTCAATGTGCGCATCAGTCCATGATCCAGATATAGCTTTTTGAAATCTTCCATCCGCCATTTTCTGTCTGTACGTAGCATGCGGTCTATTCTGTCTCGTTGCGCTGATGTAGCCTGGTCTATCTGTTTTTGTGTATCTTTTAGCTTTTTGAACTTAGCTGCATATTTTTCTTTTACAAAAGATGGGGGCGCCTTTTGCCCTGATCCGTCAGGCTTTATCCATCTGATATCAGATCGGCCTACGCCTGTGATCTCCAGTACTGCGGTATACTCATCGAATGCCACTTCTTTAGCGCCACGCACCAGATCAAAATCCTCAACGGCCATATCTTCTATCTCATGCAGCGATACGCCATTTTCTTTTGCGGCGGCCAGCAGGTATTTTTCAATTACGGCTTGCGTACCACTTTGCTTGATCCGCAGCTTCAGGCGTGACAGCTGACCTATACCATCCAGACCTTTAGACTTGTATAGCGTGTACAGACATGCATTGCCTACGGACGAAGCGGCAGGACCCTTGCCGGGTATTTTGCGATAGGCGCGCTCTGCGAGGTTAGCTATGATATGCAGCGTTAGCAGATCATGAAAATTTGCGCACATCCATACAAATCCCTTGATTGTTTCAGCATTGAGCGGATCAATATATTCTACCGTTACGTAGGTGTGAGTCTGCCCATTGTGGGTGTAGCTGCGGTTTTCAGTTTTATCCTTCAGCTGTATCAGAAATTCAAACCATTCCTGTACCGTCTTTTTAAACTTATCTGCGCCTAGCTCCTTGAAGAGAACTTTGGTCTCGTCCAGGTATTTGTTGGTCGGTTTGGATCCCGATGCTTTCTGGGCACGGGCTATGAGTTGGTACCATATTTTCCGATCATCGGCTGCATGCTTTTCTACTACGGCATTGGCGTATATGGCAAAATCATCCGCGCCGGGGAATAGCGAGGGTTTGATGTCATTTTCACCCTGTGGCTGAAAGAGGATGTCATCTATTTTAGTCAAGAGCTTATTCTTTTCCTTAGCCCGGTAGCTGCTGATGGTCTCGCATTCTTTTCGGAGATTTGTCAGAGCAGTAACGATGTCAGCGGGCAACTCTCCTTGCTTATATTGCTGTGATACCTGCTGCAGGAAAGCACCGACGGGCCAGTGACTGATATCACCATGGCCCCACTTTTTATATTCGGCAAAGGTTTGGCATACGCGCTCGACATCTGTGCTGTCCATTAGCACTCGGGCTTTGAAGAGCTGCGGGAGGTATGCTTCTGCTATTGCGTTATTTTTGTAGTCCGGGTCACCGCTATTGAAGCTTTTTCTATCAGCGTAATAATTACGGATCCGGACAATACAGTGTATCGCAAATTCAACCCTTTTTTTATCACTCCATACGGCTATCTCATTAGTGTAAGTGGGAATAGCGTTGACCTTGATACTATAGAAATAGCTCCCCGTAGCAGCATACTCTTCTCGAGACTTGTTTATTATTCCTGCAAATTCTTTTTGCTCGTCGCTCTGTAGGTTCAGTGCATTTTTGATCGTATCGAATATGCCCATCATTTATCCTCCTACCAGTGGTGTTAGTTTCACAAAACTGATGGTAGTGTCAAACCTGAGATGAACCATCTGCTCCAGGCTTTCTGCCTGGCTATCATCTACCAGTAAGAAAAATCCATTTTTTTGAAAAGCGTCCAGTGCAGTGTAAACTTGCTTTTCACCGTCTATCAACTTTTTAGGTTTGAGCTTATAGCCATTGAGTGTTTTCTCTGCATCGCTTGGTTCGATCAAGCCGTTGAAATATTCAGGCAACTTATTATTGTAATTATCGACCTCTTGTAGTACCCGATTAGTAATGATCTCCCGGATCGTCACAGATTCTGTCTGGAACTCTAGGTTCAATTCCCTCAGGATCTTTCCTGCAAAGGTTTCGTCTTTGATAGTGACAAGCATTCGTAAGGTTGTTTTCTCCAAATTAAGAGAAAATTATCCAGTAAGCGGTTGTTGCGCAGATTCTGTACTTGATATTATACTTTGCTAAAACAATGGCAGGACGAGGTAGTATTTTTTACTTTTGAGTGATGTCCACTTTTCTCAAAACTCCTATAGAATACCTCAAAGGTGTAGGCCCGGCCAAAGGCGAGGTCATGCGCAAGGAGTTTGAGATAGATACATTCCGCGACCTGCTGTACTACTATCCCTTCCGCTATGTAGACCGGTCGGTCATTCACCAGATCCGCGATATCAATTTTAATACCCAGTATATCCAACTCAGAGGCAAGATCACCTACTTTGACATGGTAGGCACGGGGCGGGGCAGGAGGCTGGTGGCGGGGTTTGTAGATGGTACTGGGGAGATACAGCTGGTATGGTTTCAGGGCGCCAACTGGATAGAGCGCCTGCTCAAACCGAATGTAGAATACATCCTTTTTGGCAAACCAAACTATTTCAACGGGGATTACAACATCGCCCATCCGGAGATGGAGCTAGCCAGTGAGTATAAAAAAGATGCTGCTCCCGGTCTGCAGCCAGTCTATCCTACTACAGAGAAAGCCAAGAAGAAATTCATTGACTCCAAGGCTATCCTGAAGATGACTCACAAAATGCTGGAGCAATCCGGAGAGCGGGATATTCCTGAGTATCTCCCGGAGGCGGTACTGTCGCGACAGAAGCTGATGAAGCGCTACGATGCCATGCGCTATATTCATTTTCCTAAAAATGAAAACGCTCTGGCAGATGCCCAGTTTCGTATAAAGTTTGATGAGCTCTTTCAGATACAGCTGAAGGTGATGAAGCTGAAAGCCAATCGAAGCAATACGGTGCGAGGCTTCCTGCTGGAGAAGATCGATCACTACTTTGATAAGTTCTATAAGGAGAAGCTCCCCTTCTCTCTCACTGATGCACAGAAGCGGGTACTGCGCGACATACGCCGCGATACCCTGTCTGGCAAGCAGATGAACCGTCTGCTGCAGGGCGATGTAGGTAGTGGCAAGACAATAGTAGCGCTGCTCACTATGCTGATGGCCATAGACAATGGCTACCAGGCCTGCCTTATGGCGCCTACAGAGATACTGGCCCAGCAGCACTATGCCAGTATAGAGCCATTGGTAAAAGGATTGGGCCTGGAGGCAGTCCTGCTCACAGGTAGTGTGAAGGGCAAGACCCGTAACTATATCCTCAATAACCTCAAAGAAGGAAACATCCATATCGTGATCGGCACGCACGCGCTGATTGAGAATACCGTTGAGTTTAAAAACCTCGGCATGGTGGTGATAGATGAACAGCACCGCTTTGGCGTAGAGCAGCGGTCAAAGCTCTGGGCTAAGAATGTGAAGCCTCCTCATGTGCTGGTGATGACAGCTACACCTATACCGCGTACGCTGGCTATGACCGTTTATGGCGACCTCGACGTCTCTGTGATAGACGAGCTACCTCCGGGACGCAAAGCGATAAGGACCGTACACCGTACCGATAGCGACCGGCTGCGCGTATTCGGATTTGTGCGCGAGCAGATAGCGGAGGGGCGGCAGATATACTTTGTCTATCCGATGATAGAAGACTCTGAGGAGTCTGACCTCAAAAACCTCATGGATGGATATGAGAGCCTGTCGCGCGCCTTCCCAAAACCAAACTATCAGATCAGCATCGTGCACGGCAAAATGAAGCCACAAGATAAGGACTATGAGATGCAGCGATTCGTAAGAGGAGAGACACAGATCATGATAGCTACCACGGTGATAGAAGTAGGCGTGAACGTGCCAAATGCAAGTGTAATGGTGGTAGAAAATGCCGAGCGCTTTGGCCTCTCGCAGCTGCACCAGCTGCGCGGACGCGTGGGGCGCGGGACGTCTCAGTCCTATTGCGTGCTGATGACTGGCGCTAAACTCAGCCCCGATTCAAAAAAGCGTGTAGATGTACTCTGCGCTACCAATGATGGCTTTATCATAGCAGAGGAAGACCTCAAGCTGCGTGGCCCCGGAGACCTGGACGGTACGCGCCAGAGTGGCGCTGTAAACCTGCGTATAGCTGACCTCTCAGAAGATGTCCATATCCTGGATGCCGCCCGTCAGGAGGCATTTACACTGATAGATACAGATCCCGATCTGGCCCTGCCGGAAAACCAGGGACTACGCAGATATCTCGAGACAGAGGCAAAAGATAATGCCTGGAGCAAGATTAGCTAAAAATTATCGTGGCACCTTGGTGCGCTTGCCGCCGCCATCTGTAGGTAGTACGCCACTCTTTGCCTTATATGACTTTGGCATCTCGGGTTGCTGTGAGCCTGGTTTACCTTTCTTCTTTTTCTCCGGTGTAGAGTCTGCGTAGGTAGGGCATGGTATCTTATTGTGATTGCAGCCGGTACCGATCAGCACAAAGGACGCAAAGAAGGCAAGCAGGAGATGACGCATGGATGTATGTTGTGTGATGAAAGCTAATGATAGTGATGCATTTATCAAAGCGAATCAATCATATCGCAATAAAATATGAAATATCAACAAGCGCTGAAAGGCAGTGATACCAACGGTTTTGGGTTATAATGCTGATAGTCAGTTAATTGCGCTAAAACCCTGTGATAGTGCGGGATACAGAGCACACTTATGCACAATAGGGCGTATAGTCTGCCTTTGAAAGTGAAGTGCATACTTATACTTTCGTCACCGTAAATCAATTAATAACCCCTATAAACAAAAACACAATGAATAAGGGAGAACTCGTAGACAAGATCGCGAAAGACGCGAAGATCACTAAGGGTCAGGCTGCAGACGCTCTGGACGCTGTCATCGGCGCAGTAGAATCTACACTGGCTAAAGGCAACAAGGTAACCCTCGTTGGCTTCGGTACTTTCTCAGTAGCTAAGCGTGCTGCTCGTACTGGCCGCAACCCACGTACTGGCAAAGAGATCAAGATCAAGGCTAAAAAGGTAGCTAAGTTTAAGGCTGGCGCTGAGCTCGCTAAGAAAGTAAACAAGTAATATTGTCTACCAGATCTATCGGGAAATCCCCTCCGGAAGCGGAGGGGATTTCTTTTTTATCTAGTGCCAGTGCGGGATATAATCCTGTCGGGCCATGATGATTCAGTAGTATTTGATATATTTGCAGCTATTCCAAATTCAATCACTCAAAACGAAAAGACAAAATGGGCAGAGGAGATAAACGTACTGCAAAAGGAAAAAGGTTTAAAGGCTCATATGGCAACTCCAGGCCACAGAAGGAGACTGTCGTGATAGCACCTAAGGCTGACAAGGCTAAGGCTGCCAAAAAAGCTGCCGACAAAGAAGTAACAGCCAAGAAGGCTCCACCACGCAAGGCGGCTGCTAAGAAGACTGAAGAGTAATCACAGATACACTCTCAAGAATAAAAAAAGCGCAGTGACATCGTTCCTGCGCTTTTTTTATTTGTATCCCGCCACCTCATGGCGCCAGCCTACCGCTGGTCCACTGTCCATCCTGCAGACGATAGAAGATTCTGTCGTGCATACGTGATGGGCGCCCCTGCCAGAATTCAAAATAATCAGGCACTAGTATATATCCCCCCCAGTGCGCTGGCCGCACCGGCGGTTGCAGATGCGCCTCTGCCAGTTGCTCCTCCAGGTACGTGCGTGATGGCACTACTGCACTCTGCGGTGAGGCGATAGCCCCGTAGCGGCTCTCTACAGGACGGGACTCAAAGTACTCGTCAGACCGCTCCGGTGCTATATGCTCCAGCCGGCCCTCTATCCGTACCTGCTGCTCCAGTATATCCCAAAAGAAAAGTATCTGACCTTGTGGATTCTCCCGGATCTCCTGACCCTTGCGGCTATCATAGTTGGTAAAGAATACGAAACCCTCCTTGCTGAATTCTTTGAGCAGCACGATGCGCGCCGATGGCTTACCGTCAGGTGTGGCTGTAGCGATCACCATGGCGTTTGCCTCCTTGATAGCAGATGCCTTGGCATCCTGGTACCATATTGCAAACTGTGAAAATGGATCAGAAGCTATATTGTCTTCTGTGAGCTCGGCTTTGGAATAGTTGTGGCGCTCGTAGTGGAGATTCATGGCAGCAGAATATGCCGCAAATGTAATCATACGCAGGCAATGCTGCTATGACCTATAGCAGTTACTGTACTATAAGCTTAAACTGTTTCTCCTCGCGTACGGTGTCAGAGTTGCTCGGATTGCCACTGGCTTTCATCTTTACGTCAAAGCGAACTACTGTCTGCGGCAGTAGCGAGTCCGGCACGCGGTATGATCCGGTCCAGGTGTATTTATTATTCAGCAGGCTAGCCGGGCTATCCAGACGTACCGCAAAGAGGGTATCAGGATAGGTATAAGGGAAGTTAGCATTGCCGGAGCTGTCTATCTGGTATTTGCAGGTCACATTGTTGATCGGGCGATCTGTGGTAAACTGGATCTGGATCTGCTGCGTACCGCCGGCATATTGATATTTGATCAGAGAGTCCGGCTTCACTATGGTGATCGGCTCTACTATGCCATCGCTGACGTCTTTCTTGCAGGAGTGGATGACTAGTACTGCCATCAGTGCGAGCGCAGCTGCGCCAGAGAGAATGAATTTTTTCATCGTGTGATACCGGACGGTTTATTGCAAACTTAAAAATACTTCATCAAAAACTCAGTGACAGTCTGGGTAAACTTGCCATAAGGGAACCATAGAGGCGTAGATACCGAGCCGCCATGCAGCGCTTTGAGCACTGCCCGTTCATTGCTGAATTCCTTGAACCCAAAATGGCCGGTAGACTTGCCGATACCGGAGTTGCTCACCCCGCCAAACGGCAGGTAAGGATTAGTGATATGGATCACATTGTCATTGATACAGGTGCCGCCAGCCGTGGTATGATTCAGCAGGTATTTCTGGTTCTTATTGCTGGAGGAGAAGATGTAGAGGGAGAGAGGCTTCTCCTTGCTATTGACCAGGGCCAGTGCTTCGTCTACATTTTTGTAAGTGATCACAGGCAGGATCGGTCCGAATATCTCCTCCTGCATCACCTTAGAGTCCAGAGATACATTGGTGAGTACGGTAGGAGCGATGTAGTTTTCTGATTCATCAGATTGCCCGCCAGCCTCTACCTTGGCGCCTGTCTTTACAGCATCGTCCAGCAGGCCTTTCACGCGGAGGTAGTTCTTGTTATTGATCAGGCGCGCCAGGTCCGGGCTGGCCTGCGGATTTGCACCAAAGCTCTTCGTGATTGTCTCCTTTATCTTACTGATAAATTCATCCTTCTTGCTCTCATGCACCAGCACATAGTCCGGGGCGATACAGGTCTGGCCCAGGTTGATCCATTTGCCCCAGGTCAGCTTCTTCGCTGCTGCGCTGATATTAGCCGTTTCATCTATGAAAGCCGGCGACTTGCCACCCAGTTCCAGCGTGACCGGCGTCAGGTGCTCAGCAGCAGCCTTCATGATCATCTTGCCCACTGCCGGGCTTCCGGTGAAGTGGATATGGTCCCACTTCAGCTTTAGCAGCTCTGTAGAGACGGTATGATCGCCCTCTATCACAGCCACATCAGCTTCGTTGTATGCCTTATTCACCAGCACCTTGAGTATAGCGGAGGTGTGCGGCGTATATTCAGATGGTTTGATGATCACCGTATTGCCGGCGGCTATGGAGGAGATAGCAGCCACGAGAGGTAGCATAAAAGGGTAATTCCACGGAGATAAGATCAGCGTAGTGCCCTTGGCCTCGTAGATGATCTTTGAGCTGGAGCCGATCATAGACAGGGGTGTCTCTACCTCTACCTCCTGCATCCACTCCGCCACGCGGCCCATAGCAAAACGGGCCTCTGTCAGTACAGAGTATAGCTCAGCAAAGTCGCTCTCCACCTTAGCCTTGCGCAGGTCTTTGTACATGGCCTCCTCTATCTGCGGGCGCAGCTCAAAGATCGTATCTATCATTTTCTGCAGCTTGGCACGGCGCTCAGAGGCGGTCGTACTCTTTGCCGTTTGGCGGTTGCGCTGCTGGAGATTGAAGATGCGGATGATCTCTTCCAGCTTCGTATTGGGACTGATAGGGATAGACTTGGCCACTGAGGCCGTAGCGGTAGCTTCCATGCTATGCGGATTTTATAAGCTTATAAAGATAATTATAAATCTTTGGCACGTCAAAAGCCCTTTCAGTGACTGTACAGAATGAGCGGGCAACAAATGTGTCCAACCCACGTTTTGGTACAATGTTAGATGCTTTCGGCTGAGTTATTTACTTTTGCGCCCCGTTGAGAGAGTTCAGATCATATTATTTCCTGCTTGTTTTGCTGGTGTCAGCACTATCGGTCCATGCACAGTTTCACGAGATAGGAGTGTGGGGTGGCGGGGCCAATTACTATGGCGACCTCAATCCGACCTTCAACTGGAAATATGTGGGCCCGGCAGGTGGTGCCTTCTACCGCTATAATATTAACAAACGCCTCGCTGCAAAGGCCATGGTCAGTTTTGGGCAGATAGCTGCCGACGATGCCGGCTCCAGCCTGGCCCGTAGCCGCCAGCGTAATCTGTCTTTCCGCTCGTATGTAGCTGACCTTTGCGCCACATTTGAGTTCAATTTCTTTAAGTACAACAAGAATAACCCTAAAAAGAATGGCTGGACACCCTATATCGCTACCGGCGTGGGGATGTTCTTTTTCAATCCTGAGGCCAGATACAAGGGCAAATGGTACTACCTGCAGCCGCTCGGCACCGAGGGGCAAAA
This sequence comes from Bacteroidetes bacterium UBA1941, assembly GCA_002336805.1. Classification (GTDB taxonomy): domain Bacteria; phylum Bacteroidota; class Bacteroidia; order Chitinophagales; family LD1; genus UBA1941. Next base: position 721,462 of record DDEZ01000012.1, on the reverse strand, counting down.
TGATGCCAGCTACTCGGGCGTCAAGAAATACAAGCTCTATTCATTTGAGATACCCCTGGAGTTTGGCTTCAAGGTGCACCTGAAGAAAAACTGGAACATCAATGCCTTCATGTCTTTCCGGGAGACCTTTACAGACTATCTGGATGATGTGAGTGGCAGCTATCCCTCCTCTGCCTCACTGCCCGGTGGCTCCCGCGGCCTGTCAGCGGCCCTCTCAGATCGCTCCGGAGAGGTCAACCATGGTGAGAAAACAGGAAAACCCGGCTATCAGCGGGGTGAGTCCCCGCAAAAGGACCAGTATGTTTTTGTAGGAGTGGCTATTTCTTACACTTTCATGTCTCTCCGGTGTCCGGATCCGGGTAGTACCTGGCCGTATAGATAGGTATGCCTTTTCTTTAAGAAGTTGATTTTCAATTGATTTTTGGCCTAAATCTGATAGTCGGATGGCTCGTCAATCAAACTCCCTGCCAAGGCTAAAAAATTGTTCATATTCTCCAAAAAATGTTTGTAAACTGTCGGATTAATGCTACATTTGCAATCCGTTTTCCGAAAGGGCTTCCAAAACGATCAGAAAACATTTTTGATTCACAATTAATAAACTCATTACAATGGCCGATTTAAAAGCTCTTGCTGAGACTCTCGTAAACCTGACTGTAAAGGACGTAAACGAGCTCGCATCTATCCTGAAATCTGATTACGGTATCGAACCAGCTGCTGCTGCTGTAGCTGTAGCTGCTCCTGCCGCTGGTGGCGCTGCTGCTGCTGCTGAGAAAACTGAATTTGACGTGATCCTGAAGTCTGCTGGCGCTCAGAAACTGAACGTAGTAAAGATCGTGAAGGATCTGACAGGCCTCGGTCTGAAGGAAGCTAAGGATCTGGTAGACGGTGCTCCAAAGCCAGTTAAAGAAAAGGCTGACAAGGCTACTGCAGAAGATCTGAAGAAGAAACTCGAAGAGGCAGGCGCAGAAGTTGAACTCAAGTAATTCAATACTGTCCTGACACAAGATTTAAGGCACGACTCACTCAAAAGGGTGAGCGTGCCTTAAACTGTTTTTTAAGAGATGCATAATCTCAACCCCAGAGCAAGATGGGGATCAATCATGAAAACCGAGCGGAAACCCGCACCAATACTGGGTGAAACCAGATTTTAAGTCGAAATTTCTAACAAAACATAAAGAAAGACATGGCCGAAATCAAAAAAGCAAAGGAAAGAGTCAATTTCGGTAAAGTTAACCTCGCAGACGAGTCGCCAGACCTTCTTGACATCCAGCTTTCTACGTTTAAAGAGTTCTTCCAGATCGAAACTACCAATGATGATCGCTCCTCTGAGGGTCTTCACAGGGTATTTATGGAGAACTTCCCGATCTCTGATACACGCAATATCTTCGTACTCGAATTCCTCGATTACTTTATAGACCCGCCGCGCTACTCTATGGATGAGTGCGTAGAGCGTGGCCTCACTTATTGCGTGCCTCTCAAGGCTAAGCTGAAACTGTCTTGTAATGATCCTGAGCACATCGACTTCAAGACGATCGTGCAGGATGTATTCCTCGGAAACATCCCATACATGACACCTAAGGGAACCTTTATCATCAATGGTGCTGAGCGTGTGGTAGTATCACAGCTGCACCGCTCTCCGGGTGTATTCTTTGGCCAGTCATTCCACCCGAATGGTACCAAGATCTACTCTGCCCGTGTGATCCCTTTCAAGGGCGCATGGATGGAGTTTGCTACCGATATCAATAACGTAATGTACGCCTACATAGACCGTAAGAAGAAATTCCCGGTCACTATGCTGCTCCGTGCAGTAGGCTATGACTCTGACAAGGATATCCTGAAACTCTTCGATCTGGCTGATGAGATCAACATCGGCGTGAAAAAAGACCTCCAGAAATCAGTAGGCCGCAAGCTGGCTGCGAGGGTGCTCCGCACCTGGATGGAGGACTTCGTAGATGAGGATACCGGTGAGGTAGTTTCTATCGAGCGTAATGAAGTACTCCTCGAGCGCGATACCACTATCACTGAGGATAACCTGGACCTGATCGGTGGCTCCGGCGCCAAGTCTATCTTCGTACACAAGGAAGTACAGACGCAGGATTACTCTATCATATTTAATACACTCCAGAAGGATACCTCTAACTCTGAGATAGAGGCCCTCAACCATATCTATAAGCAGCTCCGTGGCTCAGATCCACCTGACGAGGAGACTGCCCGTGGCATCATCGAGAAGCTCTTCTTCTCTGACAAGAGGTATGACCTCGGTGAGGTAGGCCGCTACAAGATCAATAAGAAGCTCGGCCTGGATGATACACATGACACCAAGGTTCTCACTAAGACGGATATCATCCTGATCGTGAAGTACCTCGTGGCACTGAGCAACCAGCGCGCAGAAATAGATGACATCGACCACCTGAGCAATCGTCGCGTACGTACTGTAGGCGAGCAGCTGTATGCACAGTTTGGCGTAGGTCTGGCACGTATGGCACGTACTATCCGTGAGCGTATGAACGTGCGTGACAATGAAGTGTTTACCCCGGTAGACCTCATCAATGCACGTACCCTGTCATCTGTGATCAACTCATTCTTTGGTACATCCCAGCTGTCACAGTTCCTCGATCAGACCAACCCTCTGGCAGAGATCACCAATAAGCGCCGTGTATCGGCACTCGGACCCGGCGGTCTCTCTCGTGAGCGCGCAGGCTTTGAGGTGCGTGACGTACACTACTCTCACTATGGCCGCCTCTGTACTATCGAGACACCGGAAGGACCAAACATCGGTCTGATCTCCACGCTCTGCGTACACGCCAAGGTGAACGATATGGGCTTCATCGAGACGCCATACCGCAAGGTGAAGGACGGTAAGGTAGAAGTGAAGGGCAAGCCGGTATTCCTCTCAGCTGAAGAAGAAGACTCTAAGAAGATCGCTCAGGCTAAGGTGGATATGGACTTCAAGACCGGAAACTTCCTCACTGACAAGCTGAAGTCCAGGTATCAGGGTGACTTCCCTATCCTGGCTCCTGCTGAGGTAGACTATATGGACGTAGCGCCAAACCAGATCGTAGGTGTATCTGCATCCCTCATCCCATTCCTGGAGCATGATGATGCTAACCGTGCACTCATGGGGTCGAACATGCAGCGTCAGGCTGTGCCACTGCTCAAGCCGCAATCTCCTATCGTAGGCACAGGCCTCGAGGGCAAGGTAGCTGCTGACAGCCGCAACCTGATCAATGCAGAAGGCGCGGGTACTGTAGAGTATGTAGATGCAAACGAGATCCACGTACGCTATGACAAGACTGAAGATGAGAAACTCGTCAACTTTAAGGATGAGAAGGTAGTATATAAGCTGTCTAAATTCCTCAAGACAAACCAGAGCACATGTATCAACCTGAAGCCGCTCGTCCGCAAGGGCCAGCGCGTACAGAAGGGCCAGGTACTCTGCGAAGGCTTCTCTACACAGGATGGCGAGCTCGCACTCGGTGCTAACCTGAAGGTGGCATTCATGCCATGGAAGGGTTACAACTTTGAGGATGCGATCGTGATCAATGAGCGCATCGTGCGTGATGACGTATTCACCTCTATCCAGATCGAAGAGTTTGAGCTGGAAGTACGTGATACCAAGCTCGGTGAAGAAGAACTCACACCAGATATCCCTAACGTATCAGAAGAAGCAACCAAGGACCTCGATGAGAACGGTATCATCCGCGTCGGTGCCAAGGTGAAGGAAGGTGATATCCTGATAGGCAAGATCACACCTAAGGGTGAGACCGATCCTACTCCGGAAGAAAAACTCCTCCGCGCGATCTTCGGTGACAAGGCTGGTGATGTGAAGGATGCTTCACTGAAGGTACCACCATCTATCGAAGGTACGGTGATCAGCAAGAAGCTCTTCGCCCGTGCTAAGAAAGATAAAACTGCCAAGACCAAGGAGAAGGCGGCTCTCGAGAAGCTCGATAAGGACTTCGAAAAGCGTGTAGCTGAGATCAAGGGCCTGCTGGTAGACAAGCTGATGGGCGTGCTCAGCGGCAAGGTGTCTACAGGTGTCTTCTCAAACTACAAGGAAGAGTGGATCAGCAAGGGAACCAAGTTCTCTGCCAAGGTGATCCAGGATCTCGACTTCGCTAACGTGGACGGTAACAACTGGACCAAGGAAGAAGAGTCTAACGTGCTGATCAAGGCAATGCTCCACAACTATAACCTGCGCATCAACGAGGAAACAGGTAAGTACAAGAGGGAGAAGTTTAACATCTCTATCGGTGATGAGCTGCCATCTGGCGTACTGAAACTGGCCAAGGTATACATAGCCAAGAAGCGTAAGCTGAAGGTGGGTGATAAGATGGCGGGCCGCCACGGCAACAAGGGTATCGTAGCGAAGATCGTACGTGCAGAGGATATGCCATTCCTCGAGGACGGTACTCCTGTAGATATCGTACTGAATCCACTGGGTGTACCATCCCGTATGAACCTCGGCCAGATATATGAGACTGTACTCGGCTGGGCTGGTCTCAAGCTCGGTGTGAAGTTTGCTACGCCGATATTTGACGGAGCTACACTGGATGAAATATCCGACTGGGTAGCCAAGGCCGGTGTGCCAGAGCTGGGCTCTACTTATCTCTATGATGGCGAAACAGGCAACAGGTTTGACCAGCCTACTACAGTAGGTGTGATCTACATGCTGAAGCTGAGCCACATGGTGGATGACAAGATGCACGCACGTAGTATCGGGCCATACTCTCTCATCACGCAGCAGCCTCTGGGCGGTAAGGCTCAGTTTGGTGGTCAGCGTTTTGGTGAGATGGAGGTGTGGGCACTCGAGGCATACGGTGCATCAAACATCCTGCAAGAGCTCCTCACTGTGAAGTCTGATGACATCACAGGCCGTGCCAAGACATACGAAGCCATCGTGAAGGGTGACAACATCCCTGAGCCAGGCGTACCTGAGTCATTCAATGTACTCCTGCACGAGCTCCGCGGTCTCGCACTCGACCTGAGGTTCGAATAAGTAAGCAATACTAGCATTCAAAATACAAAGGCAGTCCTCTTGGGCTGCCTTTTCGTTTATGCCAAATGCTTAACGAAGTCAGTATATTTAGATTATGATCGCTTTCAAAAATCTGTTGCTACTGGCAGCTATTGCAGGTAGTTCCTTAGCTATATCAGCACAGTCGGATTCAGCTATCCTGTCATCTTTCTTCCGCACCGCCCTCACTCAAAACAAGGCTTACAGTGACCTTCGCGATCTCTGCAAGAAGGTAGGCCCGCGTCTTAGTGGCTCCGATGGCGCTGCCAAAGCCGTTGTATTGACTCAGCAGCTTCTGAAAAATGCAGGAGCCGATACTGTATGGCTACAGGGTGTAACTGTACCCCACTGGGTCAGAGGCGCTCATGAGGAGGCCTGGTACAGCGCCTCTTCCGGTTCAAAAACAATGTACAGGCCTGCTATCTGCGCTTTGGGAGGATCGATAGCGACACCAGATCGCGGTATCAATGCAGAGGTAGTAGAGGTGAATGGCCTGGAGGGTTTGTCAAAACTCAAACCAGGTGATGCGCAAGGGAAAATTGTATTCTATAACGGCTCCTTTGATCAGGCTGAGACGGAGACATTTCAAGCATATAGCAAGGCAGTACAGCAGCGCTGGGCGGGTGCTATGGAGGCGGCCAGGTATGGCGCTGTAGCTGTAGTGGTCCGCTCTATGTCGCAGCATGTAGATGAGTGGCCGCATACAGGATCTATGGGCTACAATGATTCTATCGTCAGGATACCTGCAGTGGCTATCAGTACCGCGGGAGCAGAGCAGCTGAGCCGTGATCTGAAAGTAAATCCCCACCTGCACTTTACATTCCGAACGTCATGCCAGACGCTTCCAGATGTGGCATCGGCTAATGTCATAGCCGAAATAAAGGGAACAGAGCAGCCTGATGAGATAATAGTGATCGGAGGTCATCTGGACTCATGGGACCTCGCGGAGGGTGCGCAGGACGATGGAGCAGGTGTGGTGCAGGCCATCGAGGTCATCAGACTTTACAAGTCACTAAGCATAAAGCCTAACCGTACGATCCGTGTTGTTGCCTATATGAATGAAGAAAACGGGCTCCGTGGAGGGAAGGAATATGCCGCACAGGCTGCGAAAAGCCCGCAAAAACATATAGCGGCCATAGAGTCCGATGCGGGCGGCTTCACACCACGCGGCTTTACTATGGATGTCAAACCTGAGCTACGTGCAGCTGTCCAGAAAAACTGGAAGCCGCTGCTCGATCAATTTGAGATAGGAGATATGGATAATGATGGCGCCGGGGCCGACGTATCGCCTCTCAAAGATGTATGTCCGCTGCTCGCTGAGCTGCATCCCGACTCACAGCGCTATTTTGATTTTCACCACAGCGCTCGCGATACCTGGGAGAATGTAAATGACCGCGAGCTGGAGATGGGTGCCGCAGCCATGGCATCCTTTGTATACCTGATAGACAGGTATGGGCTGCCACGCTGATACGATCCTGATTAGCATACGATACAACAACAATCAGGTATCTTTTTTAAACGTTATGCGTAAAACTAACTCAGAAAAGATCTAACTGCATTTCCTTGAGTTGAAATGACCTCCTGTGCAGGGGGCACATACCATGCTCGCGGATAGCAGTGCGATGAGACGCTGTAGCATAGCCCTTATTGCTGCGCCAGCCATACTGTGGGTATGTGTCGTGCATCTGTTGCATGTATTCATCCCGGTATGTTTTGGCCAGGATAGACGCGGCGGCTATGCTATAGTAGAGGCTATCGCCTTTGATGATCGTTTTGTGAGGTACACTGCCGTAAGGCTTGAAATAATTGCCATCCACTATGATAAACCCAAAGCCCTTATTGAGTTTATCCAGTGACTGGTGCATGGCCGATATAGAGGCCTGGAGGATATTGATCTCATCGATGCGGACGTTGTCTACTGCCGTCACAGCGTAGGCTATGGCTTTGCGCTCGATGTATTTACGCAGATCCATGCGCGTGGCTTCGTCCAGCAGCTTGGAGTCTGTCAGCACTTTATGACGAAAGTCCAGCGGCAAAACAACCGCTGCAGCATATACCGGACCAGCCAGGCATCCTCTGCCTGCCTCGTCACATCCCGCCTCGGGGTGCTCATTCTGGTAGTATGACTTGAGCTTTGCCATGCTCAAGTATATCAATTATTGCCCGAAAATGCTTTGTGTTTACAAAGATTTTCGGTGGATAATGAAGCTAATACCTCTTAGATACGTATACCCTGAGTGCTCTGTACTACTCAGGGATCTTCCGTTGCTAATGATATTGATAATCACTCCCTTAACTGATTGTCCCATATCGGTGGCGAAACAAAAGAATCCTTGTATCGTACAAGGTACTATATAACCCGTTGTCAAATGAAAAATTATTACGAAGAAGGAGGTCGGCTATTGAGAGTTATCCGCTCTGGTCTGACAGCATTTTTGCTTGCCTTGTTTGCCATGTATGCACTCGATGGCCAGGCCCAGTGCACTGGCTGTAACAGCACGATCAATACCAATAGTAACATCACTGTACCAGCAGGTCAAACTTATTGTTTGACCTTTAGCGGTTCATATACCCGCACCATTACACTCAATACGGGTAGTGCGATCTGTATCTCCGCAGCCACTAACTGGAATGGAGCTACGCTTACGTTTTCCGGTACGTCTGGTACGATCAATAGCTACGGACCATCCAACAAGGCATTCACGCTGCCTAACGGATATACTTTCAATAGCAATGGCGCCTATAGCGGCGTGCTGACTCAGAGCTCAGGTAGCGTAGTCAACAATGCTGGCACATTCTCCGGTACGCTCACGCAAAATGGGGGTACCTACAATAATAACTCTGGGGCTACGCTTAGCGGAGCTTCTACTGTGAAGGGAACACTCGTAAATAACGGAACAATAAGTGGTGCGCTGACGCTCAACGCAGCAGCGTCAGATCTTGATAACTACGGAACCATCACTGGTACATTGACTCAGTCTAACGGTGTTTCGACAAATTATGCCGGAGGCACTATCAATACTGCTGGTGCTGTATCTGTGACCGGAGGTAGCCTGACTAATAATGGTAGCTATTCATCGGCCTCTCTGACTAATAGCGCTACTGTAAATTTCACAGGTACATCGCAGACGGTCACAGGAAATGTCGGTAATACAGGGACAATTACTTTCAGCGGTACGCTCACTATCGGTGGTACCTATAGCGATGCTATAGCTGTAGGCCCTACTATCAAGGCCGTCGGATCAGGCGCTCAGTGTAATCTCCTTTCTATTGCGACTATTACCAATGGTCTTAATATTGGAACATTTGATGGCAACAATGTAGGGCTCACGCTGACCAGTGCTGTGCCTACCAACGCGCTGAGAATGATAAACGGCGCATCAGGCACACCTACAGCACCTGCGGCACCTACCACTTTTGCAGCCTCTGCCAGCAGCCTGACCATATCAGGCAGCTATTCTGTCGCTGCTCTGGCCACAGGCAGTATAGTGCTGCGCTATATAGGCGCATCTGCTCCTACAGATGTACCATCTAGTAATGTCGCCTACGCAGTAGGTAACACGATCGGCAGTAGCACAGTAGTCGCACTGCCTACGGGAAACATCCTGACCCCTACCAGCAGGTCTTTCACAGATAACGTGCCTGCCAGTGCGTGTGGTCAGACAGTCTATTACAGGATATTCTCCTACAACGGCACACAGCCTTGCGAGGTTTTCAGTGCTGCGCCTCTGACCGGGTCAGTAGCTATGACGAATCCGACTGCTACTATCACTGCTGGCGGCCCTACTACTTTTTGTAGTGGTAGCAGTGTGGTACTCACAGCGGGCGGAGGCACATCATATGTATGGAGCACCAGCGCTACTACAGGATCTATCACAGCTTCTACGGCAGGTACTTATACCGTCACCGCTACCGCTGCCAATGGTTGCTCTGCAGCTTCATCCGGCCAGTCAGTGACTGTGAATACTGCCGGGGCTATCACTCCGTATGTAAACATAAATGGCGCAGGATGGGTGGTCAATGCAAATCCATCCCTCTGTCCTGGTGGCTCAGTAGAGTTTGGCCCACAGCCGATTACTGGTACATGGAGCTATACCGGTCCCGGAGGTTTCACAGCTTTCACACGCGATACGCTGCTCACAAACCTGCAGCCGGTAAATTCCGGTAGCTATATAGCTACCTATACTAATGCAGTCAACGGTTGCAGTACTACACAGACATATAGCCTCACTGTCAATCCCAATCCTACACCTACAGTCAATAGCCCGACTATATGCAGGGGCCAGACAGCTACGCTGACGGCTACCGGCGGTGCCACATACCGTTGGACTACAGGACAGACCATCAATCCGATCACAGCATCTCCTGTCAATAGTACCATCTACGGTGTGACTGCCACCAGCGCAGCAGGCTGTACTGCTACTGCCTCAGGCACTATCTGGGTAAATCCTAATCCTACTGCAGCTATCACTCCATCGGGTGCTACTACATTCTGTACACCGGGCAGTGTGACGCTGACAGCATCTGGCGGAGGTACCTATGCCTGGAGCACTGGTGCTACTACCAGCGCTATCACAGCCAGTACATCTAATACTTATACTGTCACTGTCACTACTCCTGCTACAGGCTGTACAGCTACAGCCAGTCAGGTAGTGACCGCCAATACTACTCCTACGGCCTCTATCACTGCGTCTGGTCCTACTACATTCTGTAGTGGTGGCTCTGTCACGCTGACAGCATCTGGCGGTACTTCCTATGCATGGAGCACTGGTGCTACTACCGCTGCTATCGCAGTAGGTAGCACCGGTACATATACAGTGACTGTTTACGGCGCTGGTGGCTGCTCAGCTACTGCCAGCAGCGATGTGACAGTCAATCTGACCCCTACCGCAGCTATAGCAGCATCGGGTCCGACCACATTCTGCGTGCCTGCCTCTGTGATGCTGACGGCCTCAGGCGGCGGTACTTATCTCTGGAGCACTGGTGCTACCACCAGCGCTATCACTACAGGCACATCTGGTACATATACAGTGACTGTCACTACTCCGGCTTCTGGCTGCTCTGCCAGCGCCAGCCAGGCTGTCACTGCCAATCCGCTGCCGGTAGCCTCAGCTACCAATGCAGTAAGCTGCTCACATGCATCTGCTACTATCACAGCATCTGGTGGTGGTACTTATCTCTGGAGTACCGGTGCTACCACTGCCGCGCTGACCATAGCCAGTCCTGCTACCACTACTACGTACAACGTGACTGTGACCAGTGCAGCCGGCTGTACAGCTACTGCCAGCGGTACGATCACAGAAGATAGCGCCGTAGCCTCTGTCACTAATCCTGCCGTCTGCGAGGGGGGCACTGCTACCATGACAGCTACTGGCGGGGGTACATATCTGTGGAGCACTGGTAGTACTACTGATACTATCCGTAGTCTGACTGCCGGAGTTTTTTCTGTGACCGTGACTGATGCCCTGGCATGTACTGCTACTGCATCAGGTATCATTACGGTCAACCCACTACCTACTCCTGCTGTAAATGACACTGCTATCTGCGCCGGCAAGACCGCGCGCCTGACAGCTACAGGTGGCTCTATCTATGTGTGGAGCACTGGTGCTACTACTAGCAGCATTACTACTACTGCTGCAGGGACATATACTGTGACCGCGACTAATATGGGTAGCTGTACTGCCACCGCGAGCGGCACCGTGACCATAGCTGCAAATCCTGTAGCGGCAGTCAATAATGGTGTGATCTGCTCCGGTACTCCGGCTGCACTGACTGCTACAGGCGGCGGTACCTACGCATGGAGCACAGGTGCTACTACCGCCGCTATATCTGCCAGCTCTACCGGCAGCTACACTGTCACTGTGACCAATGCTGCTACATGTTCTGCTACTGCTACCTCTACAGTGACAGCAGCTACATATCCTACAGCTTCTGTCAATAGTCCATCTATCTGCGTAGGTAGCTCTGCTACGCTCACAGCCTCTGGCGGCGCTACATACCTGTGGAGTACAGGTGCTACTACTGCCAGCATCACAGTATCTCCCGTCACGACTACCACATATACAGTGACTGTGACCAATGCAGGTGGCTGTACGGCCAGCGCTACCAGTACGGTGACCGTCAATGCACTGCCGGCAGCAGCCGCTACCAGTGCGCCTATCTGCTCAGGTACAGCAGCTACGCTGGTAGCATCTGGTGGTACGAGCTATGCATGGAGCAATGGTGTGAATACTGCAAGCAATCCTGTACTCGTGGCAGGTACATACAGAGTGACAGTGACCAATGCGTCAGGCTGTACAGCTACTGCCAGCGGTGTAGCTACTGTAGCTACCAAGCCTACCCCGGCAGTGACTGGTGGCTCTGCTTGCAAGAATGTAAACATTACTATATCAGCGTCAGGTGGTGGTACTTACCTGTGGAATACAGGATCTACTGCCAGCAGCTTCGTCGTAGCTCCGGCGGCGACCACTACATATACCGTGACTGTCACAAACGCAGCGGGATGTACCGCATCTGCCAGCGGCTCAGCCACTGTATGGCCACTGCCTACCACCACACCTACATCTAACTCTCCGATCCTGCTGAACGGAACGATCAACCTGACCTCAGTCGCAGCAGCTGGCACGACACCATATACATATTCATGGAGTGGCCCATCAGCTTACACTTCTACCACCGCTAATCCTTCTATAGCATCTGCCACTCCGTCTAAGGCTGGTATATACTATCTCACTGTGACTGATGCGCACGCTTGCACCGTGACTGGCAATACTACCGTTGTACTCAATTTCTCCTCACCAGGAGGTGTGACCAGCAATACAGCACTGTGGCTCTATGGCGACAGCGTCATAGCTTCTGGTGCTACCGTGACCGGATGGTGGGATGCCAGCCAGCTCAATAATGATGTGACAGCCATCAATGGTACAGCTCCTACGCTGGTATCCAGCGCGGTCAACTACCACCCAGCAGTAAACTTTAACGGTACAGGTGGCCTGACTGGCTCTTTCCTCTCATCAGTTACTTCTACTGAGGCTACAGCCTTTGGTGTGATGAATGCCAGCTCATCTGCTGCCAATGCATCAGGTATCTTCTCCGTAGCGGCTGCCGCTACTGTAGACTCTACAGCAAATAATAGCGCCGCTTTCTTTGCAAAGGGTGCGACCTCACTCTACACGATCAGAAACAGCACAGTACGCGGACAGTACTCTAATGCCAGCGCTATCGGGCAGTACCATATGGCTACCTCCATGTTTACTACCAGCGCATCAAATATGGACTCCTTCTTCGTAGAAGGAAAGGCACAGACCAATGCAGCTTTCTCAAACAGCGCCTTTGCAGCTACCCGCTACAGTGTAGGTGAGAGGATGGGTACAGCCACTTTCGGCAGGTATCTGACAGGCCAGATCGCTGAGGTAGCACTGTTTAACCGTCAGCTGACTGTGACCGAAAAATATCAGGTAGAAAGCTACCTCGCTCTCAAGTACGGCTTTACGCTTGATCAGACCACTGCCAAAAACTATATCGCTAGTAATGGTACAGTATACTGGAATGCCAGCTCCAATGGTTCTTATAAGAATAACATCTTCGGTGTAGGTGTAGATAATGTATGTGCACTCGCCCAGTATCAATCTAAGAGTATTAATACAAACGTTCTCACTATAAATGGTGCTTCAGGCCTGCCATATTATTCCTTCCTGATGGTGGCTGACAATGCAGGTGCAAATACCGTGAGCATCACGACAGGCTTGCCAAATAACATTAACGCAAAGATCGCACGTACATGGAGGGCATCACAGACTGGTACCAGGACCAGCATGAATTTTGTTTTTGACAGGTCATCTACCAGTTTCGGAAACTATGCACCTATTGCAGCCTCTATGAATGTATATATGCTTATAGATTCTGATGCAAATGGTACATATGAAACGTACAAATCGGGTACTCCGTCAGGCACTACTACTTCATTCAATGCAGACCTGCGTGATGGCGCGCTGTTCACCTTCGGCTTCCAGGCTGATATAGACTACGGTGATGCATGGGGTGTGCCTACTACAGTAGCCAACAATGGTGCCGGGCATCTGATCGTGCCAGGTGTATATCTCGGTACCCAGATAGATGCAGAGCTGGATGGCCAGCCATCAGTGAATGAACTGGGTGATGACACCATAGGTGTGGCTGACGAGGATGGTGTGAACTTCAATATCGGCGTGCCTACATCAGTGAACATTGTGACTATGGGTACTAACACCATCACTGTGACTGCCAGCACAGCCGGCTACCTGAATGCCTGGGCTGACCTTAATCAGAACAACGCATATGACGGAGGCAGTGAATATGCTATTCAAAACGTATTTCTCAATGCCGGTGCCAATACCGTCACCTTTACTGTGTCTGACTCGGTAGAGTATGGACCTACCTCTATGAGGTTCCGTTTTGCCACTGGTAGCTCAGATGTGACGGCTGCTACTGGCCTGGCTAGTAATGGTGAGGTGGAAGACTACCAGATATATGTCACAGCTCCACTGGTAGCTGCATGTAGCAATGGATTCCAGAATCCGGGCTTTGAAATGGGGCCGGCACCAGGTTCTTATATCATTACATCTGAGACCAATCTCCCATACTGGAGGACCACAGCGCCGGATAAGATGATCGAAATGTGGCAGAGCGGATTTAATGGTGTGCCAGCGCATGGCGGTACCTACTTTATGGAGCTGGAGGCAAACCTCTACGGCGCGCTCTACCAGGATGTGTATACCACGCCGGGTACCAAGCTCAAGTGGACATTCTCCCACAGGGGTAGGTCGGGTCAGGATACTGCACAGCTTCTCATAGGGCCGCCACAAGCTCCTACGCTGCAAGCTACAGCTATGGATGGCACTACTGCCTGGGGTACTTATAACGGATTCTATACCGTACCGGCAGGTCAGTATATCACACGTCTGCAGTTTACAGCTGTGGGTTCATACGGTGGCAATAACTCAATTGGTAACTTCCTCGATGACGTATCAGTAGGTAGCCTCTTTGACTACGGTGATGCACCAAATAGCTACAAGACGCTCTATGCCAGCAATGGACCATACCACTCAGTATCCGGAAGCCTCTATCTGGGCACCGGTGAGACCTGCGACGGTGACGGACAGCCTGGTACCGCAGCCAATGCAGATGCACTGGATGATGGTGTGACATTCCCCGTAGCATGTGCCAACTGTAATACATACACCGTAAGCATCAATGCATTCAATAACTCTGGCCAAAGCGCGGTAATAGCCGGATGGATAGATTTCAATAAGAATGGCTTGTTTGATGCATCAGAGCGTAAGACAGTCAGGATCCCATCCAGCGCCTCGGCACAGACGGTGAGCATGACATTTACAGTTACATCTTTTGCTTCTACGTCTCCTACTACTTATGCCCGCTTCCGTATAGCCAATGATAGTACAGAGATCGCTCTCCCTACAGGTCTGGCTACCACAGGTGAGGTAGAGGACTATCAAATATCATGCGTAGGTATGCCATATGCTGTCCCTACTGTATCTACTCCGGTATGTGCCCGTGGACCTATGACACTCAGTGCTACAGGCAGCGCGCCTGCCTACTCATGGACTGGTCCAAATGGATTTACCAGTACTACTCAGAATCCGGCGGTGACCAGCGTTGCCATTACTGACTCTGGATACTATAGGGTATACGCTATATACTCCAATGGATGTGCCGTAGACTCAGCAGTACACGTGAGTGTATCAAACTGCCAGGTGAATCTCAGTGGCAAAATGCTGGATGATGCCAATGGCAATGGCCTGAAAGATGGCGTGGAGATCACCAGCAATCGTGGCCAGGTGCTCTATGCGATACTCTCCGGCAGCACCAATACGGTACTGGCATCGAGTGTCGTAGCAGCTGATGGTTCATTCTCGTTCGCTACGGTGCCGGCATATACTACCAGCATGAAGATCACGCCGAGCGTCACAAATCCATCCGTAGGCGCGGCTACACCGGCCAGCACATGGCCTACAAACTGGGTAGGTACCAAGTCTCAATATGGCTCAAACAATACCTCCGGTGCAGGCGTATACACGACCCCTAGTCAACTGCCAGTGAGCGTGACGGCGACCAATGTGACGAATGTATACCTGGGCTATGATCAGCTGCCTAGCTCTACACCTAAGACATATACTATCCCTAAGCCACTTCACTATACAGTGAAAGCGATCACGGCCAGCAATGGCCTGGGTATGTTCTCTGGTACAGATCCGGAAGACGGTGCCTTCACCGCAGGTAGCAAGTTTACTATCACCAGCTTGTCTGGCCTGAATGGCAATCAACTCTTCTATGATGCAAATGGTGACGGCGCGCTGCAGGTATATGAGGAGATCACCGGCTATACTGTGATCACCAACGTGGACCCGACCAAGTTCATGGTGAAGTTTAGCGGTACAGGTTCTCAGTCACTGACATTCAACTATGCGACTACTGATGCTGCCAGCAAGGTAGACCCGGCTCCGGCTCCTTATACTATCCAGTGGACATACGCACTGCCTGTCAAGCTGATATCTTTCACAGCCGATAAGTATGAGAATACACAGGCACAGCTCAGGTGGTCTACCGCCTCTGAGATCAATAACGATCACTTTGAGGTCGAGAGGTCTGCAGATGGTATCAGCTGGGAAAAGATAGGAGAAGTGAAAGGTCATGGTACTACTAACGAGCAGCAAGACTACGCACTGGTAGATAGCAAGCCAGTCTCTGGTAGCAACTACTACAGGCTGAAGCAGGTAGATGAAGACGGCAAGTATGAATACTCTGATATAGCTGTAGTAGAGTTTGGCGCTGCCAGTGTAGAGCAGGTCAATACTACCATCATGCAGGTATATCCTAATCCACTGGCATCGGGTCGTGCGCTCAATATCGCCCTGAGGGAGTCAAATGAGAATATCAAGCAGGTAGTGATCACCAACCAGATGGGTCAGGTAGTGTATACCAATGATATGCAGGATCAGATGCAGGAGTATATGGTGCAGGACCTCGACCTGGCTGCCGGCATCTACATCGTGAATGTGATATCTGAGTCTAACGCCACCTTCTCAGGCAAGATAATAGTGACTAAGTAGTCTGAAAGATAAACGGTTTTTTTTCTTAAAACAGCGCGAGGTGAATACCTGCGCTGTTTTTGTTTTGCATTAGCCTTAAGCCGTTTTCTCACTCAGCTCCAGCCAGCGGAGTTCTTTCTCTTCCAGCTGTCCTGTCACTACTGCTATCCGTGCGAGGACCTTTTGCAACTCTTCATATGGCAGGGTGCCTGCGGCTATCTTATCGTTTAGCTCATCGCGCTCCTTGGTGAGTACAGGTAGTTCTTTCTCCAGCGCTTCAAACTCAAACTTTTCTTTGAATGACATTTTTTTGGAAGGTGCTGATTCTGATTTTACCACAGGCTTTTCTTCTTTTACCTCTGGCTCTGCCTGTAGTAGAGACGATTTGGCATCCTGGCTGAAAGTACCAGTCTTTTTCTCTTGATCTTTGTAGAAGCGATACAGCGTATAGTTGCCCGGAAAGTCGCGTATCACGCCCTTGCCCTCAAATACAAACAAGTGGTCTACCAGCTTATCCATAAAGTACCTGTCGTGAGATACGATGATCACGCAGCCCTGATAGGAGAGTAGGAAGTCTTCCAATACCTGCAGTGTGATCAGGTCCAGGTCATTGGTAGGCTCATCCAGTATCAGGAAGTTTGGATTGGTGAAGAGGATGGCCAATAGCTGTAGGCGTTTCTTCTCGCCACCACTGAGCTTTGATATAAATGTAAACTGCTGCTCCGGTGTAAACTGGAATAGCTCCAAAAATTTAGTAGCAGAAACCTTGTCACCATTGGCCAGCGGGAAGTGTTCAGCGATATCTTTTACATATTCTATCACGCGCTTATCCTCCTTCCACTGCAGGCCCTTCTGGTCAAAGTAGCCAAATACGATCGTATCGCCCACATTGATCTTGCCTGTGTCAGGCTTTTCCAGGCCGAGCAGTATATTCAGGAAAGTTGTTTTGCCTACGCCGTTTTCTCCAATGATTCCTATACGGTCGCCTTTCTTGAATGTATAGTCAAAGCCATTCAGGATATTCTTTTCACCATAGGCTTTATAGACCTTTTTTAGCTCCAGTATCTTGCCACCCAGGCGCGACATCTTTACGTTGAGCATCAGCTCCTGCTCCTTCGTCTTGCCTGCAGCCTTGGTTTGCAGTTCGTAGAAGGCATCTATACGTGACTTTGATTTAGTGGTACGCGCCTTAGGCTGCTTGCGCATCCAGTCCAGCTCTTTTCGCATCAGGTTGCGCGCCTTGTCTACACTTGCACTCTCAGTGGCCTCGCGTTCTGCTTTCTTCTCCAGAAAGTACTCGTAGTCTCCCGGATAGGTATATAGCTCACCAGGAGTCAGCTCCATGATCTCATTGCACACAGAGTCCAGGAAATAACGATCGTGCGTGACCAGCAGCAGTGTCATCTTAGAGTCTGCAAGGAAATTTTCCAGCCACTCTATCATATCAAAGTCCAGGTGGTTGGTCGGCTCATCCATGATCAGCAGCTTGCGGCTCGCGTCAAACTCTACATCTATCAGCGTCTTGGCCAGAGCCAGGCGCTTCTTCTGGCCGCCGGAGAGCTGGCCTGCTTTATTGGTCAGCGTGCCTATCTTGAGGCGGCCTAGTATCTGATGTACCTTGCTCTCAAAGTCCCAGGCATTGAGTTCGTCCATCTTACCCATCGCATCCGTCAGCTTGTCAGCATCGGGGTTCTCATCTTCCATCAGTGCTTCATATTCTTTCACTGCATCTATCATCGGATGCCTGTGGTCAAATATGTTTTCTATTACGGTCTTGGCTGGGTCAAATACCGGCTCCTGATCCAGAAAGCAGACCTTCACATCTTTATGCACCCATACTTTGCCCTCCTCGGCAGTATCCCTGCCCGCTATGATATTGAGCATGGTGCTTTTGCCTGCGCCGTTTTTGGCTATCAGGCCCACCTTATCTCCTTCAGAGATATTCAGGGTGATATTTGAGAAAACAGGCTTAGCGCCAAAAGATTTAGAGAGGCCCTCTACAGATAGATAGTGCATATTGGGCGCAATAATACGAAAAAGCAGAGGGACGGCCTTAGAAAGACCTATGCTCGCCTACCCAGCCGCGGATGTAGTCGGCTATCTCACTGGTGGGAGTGCCCGGAGGGAAGAGCTCTCCGCAGCCCTGGTCTTTGAGCTGCGCCATATCATCTCCGGGTATGATGCCGCCACCAGTCAGTAGTACATCATCCATACCTTTCTCCTTCATGAGAGACAGTACTTTGGGGAATACCGTATTGTGCGCACCAGAGAGGATGCTGATGCCTATGGCGTCTACGTCCTCCTGCAGGGCGGCATTGACCACCATCTCCGGGGTCTGGCGCAGCCCTGTATAGATCACCTCCATGCCTGCATCGCGCAGCGCGGAGGCTATCACTTTTGCGCCGCGGTCATGGCCATCGAGGCCTACTTTGGCTACCAGTACTCTGACAGGACGTGACATATTATTATCGTTTAGCAGAAATAAAAAAGCATACAGCCGGGAGGCTGTATGCTGGTATAGTTTTGTTTGACTTAGAAATCATCGTCGAATCCTCCGCCACCGCCGAAGTCATCATACTCCTCTTCTTCCTGAAAGTCGTCGAAGTCGTCATCTTCGTCGTCATCCCTCTTACGGCCTTTGCTGCCCTTAGACTTATTGTCTATCAGGTCTTCAAACTCCTCGAGGTCCAGGTCCTTGATGTCGTCTTCAGATGGCTCACTCTCCTCAGTCTCAAACTCCGCTTCAGACTCATCGAGGTCGATGTCGTCCTCATCTTCCAGATCCTCATCGTCATCATCTGCGTCGCTCTTAGCTCCTTTCTTTTTGGAGTTGAGATCCAGATCATCTTCTTCTTCGCGTTTCTTGCGTGGCATGTGACTTAGTTTATGGTTTTTAATTTTGGCTTACCGACGGCAAATAAATAAAGAGTGTTTTAAATGCACCAAGATTTTTTTGAAAATATTTTATCGCCTTTCTCTCTATAAATTTAGCGTACTGATTCAAAATAATCAAAAGATTTTTTAAGGCGCTCCGCAGTGCCTTTTGCCCCCAGGAATTTTGCCATGTCTACCACCGGCGGCCCCTGCAGTATACCAGCCAGCGCCACGCGCAGCACAGGCATGATCTCGCCGGTCTTGAGCCCGGTGAAAGCGATGAATTCATTCATCATCACATCAGCCTCCAGCGCAGACAGATCCTTGCTAGCTACATACTCATCCCATTTTGATTTGATCTCTGGTTTCCATTTTTTCTTGATTGTCTCATCATCGTAGTACTGTATGTCTTTATAGAGATACATGCCGAGTGTGACTACATCAGTGATAAAGGTCGCACGCTCCTTGATCAGGCCGCAGTATTCAGCCAGCTTGCTATCGCCCAGTGTGAAGCCTGCTGCCTCGATATCCTTTTTGACTGCTGCGGCCAGCTCTACATTAGACCTGGCCTTGAGATATTGCTGGTTAAACCATTTTGCTTTTTCATAATCGAATCTCGCACCTGCTTTATGCACCTTTTCCAGCGAGAATAGTTCTATCATTTCATCCAGCGTTATTAGCTCCTTGTCACCACCCGGATGCCATCCGATCAGCGCCAGGAAGTTGATAAATGCATCCGGGAAGAACCCGGTTTCTTTGTAGCCTACATTTAGCTCTGGCGCACCTGTTTCCTTATTAGTCGTAGTCCACGACAGAGGAAACGATGGGAAACCAAGTTTGTCAGCATAGCGCTTGCTTAGTTTGCCCTTGCCATCCGGATTGAGTATCAGCGGCAGGTGTGCGTACTGCGGCATGGTAGACTCCCAGCCCAGCGCGCGGAAGCACAGCACGTGCAGCGGCGCCGAAGGTAGCCACTCCTCGCCACGTATGGCGTGAGATATCTCCATCAGCGTGTCATCTACTACGTGCGCCAGGTGATAGGTAGGCATGCCGTCGTTTTTCAGCAGCACCTTGTCGTCCAGCTGAGACGTGTTGAACGTGACCCAGCCACGTATCAGGTCGTGAAATTTCACATCATCATTGCGCGGCATTTTGAAGCGTACCACATATTTATCTCCGCGCTCCATGCGGGTCTTTACCTCGTCTGCAGAGAGTGAGGTTGAGTTTTTCAGGTACTGACGCGTCACGGCGTTGTATTGCGGAGAGGGTACGCCCTGAGCCGTCATATCCTCGCGCCATTTGTCCAGCTCTTCTTCTGTGTCAAAGGCATAATATGCATGACCCGACTCGACCAGCCGCTCAGCATATTGGCGGTACATAGGCTTGCGCTCGCTCTGGCGGTAGGGCGCATGTGCACCATCGCCAAATCCGATACCTTCATTAGGCTCTATACCGCACCACTTCAGGGCGTTGATGATATACTCCTCGGCACCTTCTACAAATCTGTTCTGGTCTGTATCCTCTATACGCAGGATGAAATCGCCGCCATGTTTTTTAGCCAGCAGATAGTTGAATAATGCTGTCCTCACCCCGCCTATATGCAGGCCACCGGTGGGAGATGGGGCAAAACGCACCCTGACTCTTCTTTCACTCATAATGCCCGAAAAATAGTGGAAATAAAGCAATTTGAGGTCAGAGGCAACGTTTCACTGATAGATTGCGTTATTTCATATAATACCAGACTGTCAGGAAAATAAACAGGAAAGATGCCGTTTAAAGCTTTATTTGTAACCCCAATGTTAAACCTTACCCCTTTTTGTGGGGTCTATGGTGAGATATTATAGATAAACCCGGCTGATGTTTGATAATCTGTCTATCGTAAAAACCCCCAGAGCTGCCCGCCGGCTGCTCCCATCGGCTCTCTGGAAGGTACGTACACGCGAGAAGAAGCTCTACCTGACCTTTGATGACGGGCCTATAGCAGATGTGACGCCTGCAGTGCTCGATATACTCCGCCGGTACGGTGCCAAAGCCTCTTTTTTTGTGATAGGAAAAAATGTAGCTGCAAATCCGGATATATACTACCGCATCCTCTCTGAGGGGCATAAGATAGGCAACCACACCTTTGACCACCTGAATGGATGGCAGGCGCAAAATGAACTCTACTATGAGAATGTGGCCCAATGCGCCGGCCAGCTGGAGGCTATGGGTACCCACGCAGTACCTGCAGGCGCTCATCATGACGAGGAGCCTGTAGAGGAGCACCACTATTTCCGCCCGCCGTACGGCAAGCTCACGATAGCGCAATACAACAAACTCAAGAAGCAGTATAAAATAGTGATGTGGGACGTCCTCTCCTTTGACTTTGACCTCAGGATCACCAAAGAGCAGGTGCTGGATAATGTAGTGAAGAATGCCGTGCCCGGCTCCATTGTGGTCTTTCACGATAGCCTGAAGGCCATGGATAAAATGCTCTATGCCCTACCGCTCGTACTGGAGCATTACAGCCAGCTGGGCTATACGTTTGAAACTCTCCCTGATTGACGCTTTCTTTGCGTCATGGTTTTAGTAGATACGCATGCCCACATATATGGTGAGCAGTTTGATAGTGACATAGAGACAGTACTTCAGCGCGCCTATCACAGTGGCATAGAGAAGATCTTCCTCCCGGCTATAGATCATGAGACACATGATCGCCTCCTGCAGCTCTGCCAGCGCTCCACCGGCCGCCAGACCATATACCCCATGATGGGTGTGCACCCGTGCAGCATCAATGAAAACTACCAGCAGGAGCTCGCCACCGCACTACAGTATCTGGATAATGGTACTAAGTACTACGCCGTAGGCGAGATCGGCCTTGACTTCTATTGGGATGTCACGCATAAGGACCTGCAGTTTGAGGCATTTGAGACGCAGATAGGCTGGGCTGTAGAGCGAGGGCTTCCTATCGTGATACACTCACGCAAGTCTACCTACGATTGCATAGAAGTTTTGAAAAAATATAAAGGCAAGATCAAGGGGATCTTCCATTGCTTCAGCGGCTCCGTAGAGGAGGCGCGCGAGATCATCAAGCTGGATTTTATGCTCGGCGTAGGCGGTGTGGTCACCTACAAAAATGCCGGACTGAAAGAAGTGATAAAAGAGATAGGGCTCTCTCAGGTAGTACTGGAGACCGATGCGCCGTACCTCACCCCGGTACCCTATCGCGGCAAGCGCAATGAGCCATCCTATATCCGTATCATAGCTGAGGAAGTGGCGGCTGTAACTGGCCTCAGCCTGGCGCAGGTAGCTGAGGTGACTACTGCCAATGCGCTCAAAGTATTTCAACTGTGAATTTCCGAAAAGGCGTTATATTCGCCTTCCCATTTCCTAGAGAGGTGTCCGAGTGGTTGAAGGAGCACGCCTGGAAAGTGTGTATACGTGAAAGCGTATCGTGGGTTCGAATCCCATCCTCTCTGCATTTTTTGATAAAGCCCCGTCAGGGGCTTTTTTTATTTATGCTTCCACCGCTCCAGTTGTGGTATACCTTTCGTGAAAAGGCCCGCCAGAAATCCCGGGAAACCCATCTCCTTCAGCCTGCCTTTGGCAAAATCCTGCATTTGTGCAGCTGTCCAGTCCGGCTGTTTGAATTGGCCATTTTCATAGCAGTAGGCACAGTACATGCCACTGATAGATCCATCGGTATTAGTACCTCCGCCTCCCGGAGATTTCTTCATCGGCATGCCGCAGCTCTGGCAGTTTTTGTATGTCTTTTCCATTGCGATATTTTGGGGCAAAGAAATATACCTTTACTGACAGCCCTATGGCCGCCGGTCAGGGTCGCGTAAAATTAATAAACCCCGCATAAGTGGACGGTCAGGATAAAATGGACAAGCGTTTCGCGTGGCAGCTGGCCGCTGTGTGCCTGCTTACACTGATCGCTGCACTGCTTATCGTATCTCTTATATCGGGTGTAGATAGTACACCCATCGCTCTGCCGGCTACTGCCACGGCTGATGCAGCTGCCTGGCATGCACCAGATATTCATAGTGTAGATACTACGGCAGATGGCCGGCTCATCCTCTACGGGCGTGAGCTGATCATACATACTGCTACCTACCTAGGTCCCCGCGGCTCGGTACTACACCTCACCAACGGCATGAACTGCCAGAACTGCCACCTCGATGCCGGCACCCGGCTGTGGGGCAATAACTACAGCGCAGTAGCCGCCACCTATCCAAAATTCCGGGAGCGCAGCGGATCTACAGAGAGTATCTACAAACGTATCAATGACTGCATGCGGCGTAGCCTGAATGGTACACCACTCGACACCGCCTCCCGGGAGATGCTGGCTATGAAAGCCTACATCCTCTGGCTTGGCCAGGGCACTAAGAGAGGTAGCAAAATAAAAGGAGCGGGTATCAAGGAACTGCCCTATCTGGATAGAGCCGCTGACCCGGCAGCCGGCAAAATGGTCTATACCGACAAATGTCAAAGCTGCCACAAGGAAGATGGTCAAGGTATACTGCAACCTGATGGACGGTCATATCAATATCCTCCGCTCTGGGGCCAGCATAGTTTCAATGCCGGCGCAGGGCTTTATCGCCTGTCACGCATAGCCGGCTATGTGAAATACAATATGCCCTATGGTGTGAGCTCTGATGCACCACAGCTATCTGATGAGGAGGCCTGGGATGTAGCAGCCTACATCTGCTCGCAGCCGCGGCCCGCTATGGATCTCAGTCATGACTGGCCGCATCTGGCCGCCAAGCCTATAGATCATCCGTTCGGGCCTTACACAGATACCTTTAGTGAGCGGCAGCATAAGTATGGCCCATTCGCACCCATAGCTGCCGCCAAAGCCCGGAAGTAGACTATCGTACTACGATCAGCTTGCGCATCTGGCTATTGCGGCAATTCTGCACGATGCTGGCAAAGTAAGCGCCCGGCGCTAGGTCCGCCACAGATATCTTGCTATCAGTGATCATCAGTTTTTTTACTTCAGCGCCCATGGCATCATAGATGGTCAGTACTGTTCCGTTGATCGCAGTTGGAGCGATGATCACCTGGTCTGTAGCAGGGTTAGGATACAGGCTCCAGTCACTATTGCTGCTTATATTTCTCACACCTATAGATGTGCTATCTAGATGCGCCAGCACCGTCAGGTCATCAAAGTAGAACCCATCATAGTTCATATACTGATCACTCACGAGTGAGAAGCGCAGCCAGGTCTTGTGGCCTGTATAGTCCCCCAGGTCTACTACCTCCTGTACCCATTCATTCTGGTAGCCATCATATAGGCTTTGGTACGCATTGGTTTGGTTTTGCCCCACGTTAGTATACAGTCCGCACAGGGGTGACCAGCTCAGCCTGTCGGTAGATGCCTCTGCCAGCACGTAGTCATAGCTTTTCTCCAGCTGCCACTTGGCCTGGTAGAGCAGGCTGGCACTGGTAGCGTGAGTCAGGTTTATGCTGTCGGTGAGGGTGATAGAAGTGTTACTGTTGTTAAAGTAATTGCCATTAGGACTATCAGTGATGGAGGCCGTGGCAGATGTATACGTGCTGGTAGTAGGTGCCCAGCTACCGGTATGGGTAAAGGTCGCAGCACTATTGCAGTTGTTGTAGTAGATCGTGTCACCGGTATTGAAATGCTTGGTGATAGTATCGGCATAGCTGTAGAGCCCGTTGTCTACCACTATCTCAAACGTGAAGGCTGAGCCCGTTGTGATATTGGGGCTGAGCTGTATGACAAAGGAATCCGTAATGGTAGATAGCAGCGCAGGGTCAGTGATGGTTTTTACTGTAGATGGCACAGTCACATTAGGATCAGAAGAAGTGAGTGATACATTATAAACAGCCGGTGTATCCAGGCCTAGCTGCTGTGCATTGTATTTGAAAAGGAACTGATGGCTCAGTGCTACCTTTGGAGAGACATCTGTGATCTCCAGGTGCCGTAGCAGAAACTTATGCGCATAGAATATCAGGTCAAAATTCTCCTTGGCCACATCTGTCACAGCTGATGCCGGTGGCCAGAATCCATATGCCTGAGAACCCGACTCCGGTGTCATAGACAGGACCTTATTCTTAGAGTTTTGCTCGCCATACATCCAGTCATCAGAGTCACCATTAGTAGTGTAGCCCACTGTCTGGTCACCCGTACCGTAGAGAAATCCATTATACTTGGTCATCGTGCGCGCATATGCTATGAATAGGGATGAATCAGGCGTGAGCAGTCCTGCCTGGTATCCCCATGGATAGATGAGCATATTGCTATAGGTGTGATAGTTTACCGCTATGCGGAAGTTGTGGTGCTCTGCAAAGTATTTAACAGCCTGTATCTCCGGCTCGCTAAAACCAGCGGTCCCCCGGTAGGTCTCATCCGTAGTCGTATTGGATGAGCCCGTATTATCATAGCCCCAGTTGTAGCCATAGTTGCGGTTCAGGTCTACGCCGTAGGTTGCATCAGCATTCAGCCGCCTGTTTTTGCGCCACATACCTCCACCGGTAGGATTGGTGGTCTGATTGTAAATGTAGCCGTCAGGATTCACACATGGCAGTATATACATCTCTGTATGGTCTACCAGTGCCCTTACCTCAGCAGATGTCTGGTAGTTTTCCAGCAGATACCACATGTAGAACATCATATCGGTCAGTCCCGCAGGCTCACGCGCGTGGTGTAGTGCGGTGTAGAGTATTTGTGGTTTCTGCGTCTGGTCTGAGTCCGGATGGTTAGATATTCTCAGCCAGTACAGCTGGCGACCCTCTATAGAGTGAAAGGTGTCTATCACATTCCTGGCAGAGATCAGGTTCGGATATTTTGCATGCATGGAGTCCAGCTCTGCCAGCATCTCCGTATAGGTCAGGAATCCTCCCATGCTACCTCCGTGGAAATTGGCCGGAGTCTGCACATTATAGCTGAAAGGTGAGCTGCAGGTCACCGTACGGGGTGATGCAGGCTGCACTGCAGCACGCTGCTGAGCGTAGTAGCTGGCCACATCCTGTATCAGCACCTGATAGCTAAAGCCAGCACCTGCTATTTTCTGTACCTCAGAGGCTGACAGGTCTGTAGTCAGCGAAAAGCCCTTCTTCAGCTGGCCGTGATCTGCCTCTATGCCGAGGGCGGCGAGCTGTGATATGGTGTGTGCAGCATCAAAGGTGACCTGCACGCGGTCATACCGCTCCTGCTGTGCTACAGCTATAGACGAGAAAAGAACCAAGCCAATTACAAATAGTGTAGACGAGAACTTCATAAAAAGAAAAATGGTTATCTATCAAAGATAACCATTTCACTATCAGGAGTTGTTAAACTGTTACTGGTTTGCCACCTTGATCTCTACGCGGCGATTGCGGCGGTTGGTCTCTTCTACACACTTAGCGTCTGTCAGGCAGTCTTTGCTCAGTTTTACCGCACCAAAGTAGGCGGAGCGGATACGTATAGTGGAGATGCCCTGTGCTGCCAGGTAGTCTACTACTTCTTTCACACGGCGCAGGGAGAGGCCATTATTGTAGGTGTCCGAGCCATGCTGGTCAGCATAGCCGCTGATGTAGACCACATTGTTTGGATCTTCCTTCATTTTTTGCAGCACAGAGTGCAGTGTGTCTTTAGATGCTGTGCCGAGGTTTGATGTATTCAGCTCATAGTAGAGGATGGTCGTGTATGGATGGTTTACATCTTCCTTTACACGCTTCTCAGCCACCATGGGTACTTCCACGGTTCCCTTGTCAGAGATGCTGGCACCGGATATGATCTGGGTCTGGTAGTCGTCCTTGCCTACGCGCACTACGTCGGTAGTTTTTACCTTCTTGTCATAGTACATCACCCCCTTCTCATTGGTGTAGTAGAAGGCACCTTCACCTGGGCTGCGCGGATCAGCTACTTCTACACGCGCATTGCCTATAGGCTGGCGAGTGGCAGCATCTACCAGCGTAGCGCTGTATAGTGGCTCTTCTTTCTTCTCTTCTTTGGGCGCCGGCAGGCTGAAACTAAAGATATCGTCATCACCATCCCTATTGCTGGCAAAGTAGCCCATACGGTTCTTGCTGTCTACTATGATGCTGAGGTCATCCTTGGCAGAGTTAAAGTTGATGCCCATGTTATGCACCTTGCCGAATTTGGCACCCTCCATACGCGCGTGGAATACATCCAGCCCGCCATAGCCCGGCCATCCGTCTGAGGTGAAGAAGAGAACACTATCAGCTGCCAGGTATGGGAAGAGTTCATTGCCCGAAGTATTGACCTGTGTGCCGAGGTTGATCGGAGACTCCCATATGCTGCCATTGCGGCGGGCATAGTAGAGATCCATACCACCCTGGCCGCTGCCCTGCACATCAGATGAGAAGTACAGCGTACTGCCGTCCGGAGAGAGTGATGGGTGCGCATAGTTGGCACCTTCCATCTCAAAGTTTAGCAGCTCAGGACTGCTCCACTCGCTACCGTTGTAGGTGCTATGCAGGATCTGCAGCTGGTCGTGCTTTTTGTTCTTCTTATTGTTGCGGGTAAAGAAGACCTCATCATAGGCAGCGTTGAAAGTAGCTGCGCCATCATTCAGCCTTGAGTTGATAGACCCCGGCAGTTTGTCTATTACATTCAGGTCGCCCTTGCCATCTTCCTGCACAGTATAAATATCTGTGAATGGCTCCTTATTCCACATGATACGCTCTGACGCCTGGCCGCGCTCAGCACGGTTTGAGGTAAATGCCAGGCCTTTCTTATAATATGCAGGCGCATATTCGGTAGCGTTTGTATTAAATGGCGTACGCTCTATATGGAAGGTATTCTTATGCGTATTGTGAGTTCCTTTCTCCGCTACTTCAGCAAATTCAGCCGCCATCTTGCCCTTCAGCGTCGGGTCATTCGCCGCTTTCTCAAATTGTTCTTTAGCCTCTGCATACTTGCTATTGGCCTCCAGCGCGCGCGCATAGTCAAAGGTGACCTGCCCATTGGCCTTGCCTGCCTTTATCACTTCTGAGTAGGTAGACTCCGCCTTGATACTATTGCCCATCTTCATATAGCAGCCGGCCAGCTTCACCTTTACGCTATAGAGGCTGTCACGCCACGCCGTATCACGGCTGCATGGCGCTGCCAGTATGCGCTCATATTTTTCGGCGGCAGCTACATAGTATTTCTGCTGCGCTTTTTTATCTGCGCACTTTACAGCTTTTTCCCAGCGGCTGGCTTTGCTCGCTTCGGCTCCTGTGGCTGTCAGCAGCAGGCAGGAGAGGGTGGCTATGTGATAGTATTTCATGTGATGTAGGCTTGGTTGGGCGTTCGTATTCTTTTCTTTCACTTAAAAATATCTGGGCGACTGAGCGATGCGGGTGTTAAACTTAGGGATCTTGAATCCGAGCACCACTTCATGATTGCCATAGCTGGATGTACGGAACTTCGTCTGCTGCAGCTCACCTGCGTAGCTCAGCTGTACATACTTCGTGATGCCTACTCCCAGTATGAAGCCAAAGGCTGCATTGACACGGTAGTACGGGCCAAACCAAAAAACATCCTTGTATTTGAAGTTCAGGTTGATATCAGCGTTAAAGCGCTCCTGCTTGTCAGAGCGGATCATAAATGACGGCATGAAGTGGAAGTCATTGCGCGTCTTCAGGTCGTACCCCGCCATCAGGTTAAAGTTAAATTTCTCCAGGCTATACCTGTTCTTGCTCACCGCATAGTCATAGGCATTGTGCACGAGCTTTGGCACTGAGAATCCTACATAGAAATTCTTTGTCACATACGCAGCGCCTACAGATACATTGACCTGATAGGCTGTCGTATTGAGTTTGAATATATCGTCACCGTTGAATGTAGTGGTCAGCCCGCTGCCGTTCTCCTGTATCGCACCAAAAGACCCTGACAAGCCGAGCATCAGGCGGCGGCCTTTCTTGAGCTTGACACCATAGGAGTAGGAGAGCGTAGCGCTGTAGTTTTTCAGCACACCATATTCTTCATATGATATAGCACCGCCCAGTGAGGAGCTGGTATAGCCCAGGCGGCCATTGGCCTGAGCCAGCAGTGTGCGTGGCGCCCCCGGGAATGTAGCCTGCTGTTGATTGAATATCAGTGAGCCCACCACGTCTTCTTTGGCACCTGCCATGGCAGGATTGTAGAGCACCTGGTTATTGAGCCAGTAGTGGCGGATGCCCTGTGCACCGGCAGAGAGGGAGGCCAGAGCCATCACAGCAGAGAGTACAGCTATGAGTGTATATGATTTTCTCATACAGATGAGGTTTAGTCGGGTTTAGTATTTGATGAGGAAAAAGCCTTTCTGGATCGTTTTGCCATCTTCCAGTTTCAGCGTGTAGAAGTAAGTGTCTGCAGCCAGTTTGTGCCCCAGTTGTGAGAACCCTTCTTCATTTGTTCCTTTCCAGTCATTTTTGTAGCCATTGCGGTGCAGTACCACCTGGTCATTGCGGTCTACTACGGTCAGTTCATTGTCCGGATAGCTCTCTATGCCGGGTATGTAGAGTTCGTCATTCAGCCCATCACCATTAGGAGTGAAGAGTGTCGGCACTGCCAGTACAGTACCCTTGGTAGCGGTATAGACCACATCATCTGTAGCTGTACAGCCATGTGCATCAGTCACCAGCACGGCAAAGGTGTACACACCAGTGTCCGGCGTGAGGAAAAGTGCATGCTCTTTGCCGGCGTCATCCAGATTATCTGCCGGTGTCCATGCATAGGTATATGGAGCCGTGCCACCTACTGCTACACTGAGTGTATCTGCCAGCGGGTAGCGTGTGATAGGAGAGTAGTAGACGGTCCTGTCTGGTCCTGCATTGGCATGTACGAAGTGGTAGACTGTCACTACTACATCGTCAGATAGTGTATTGCACGCGTTTGACACGGTCCAGCGCAGCGTATTGGCAAATTCATTGAGCCCGGTCACAGTAGCGCGCGGGGAGTCTGCAGGAGAGAATGTACCCGCACCTGACACCACACTCCATACACCGGATGCATCAGCAGGCAGTACGCCGCCCAGTACATAGGTAGTAGGGCAGATAGAGGTGTCCATACCGGCGTTGACAGTCCTCAGCGTATCGTCACGGTAGATCTTCACTTCATCAAAGAAGGTAGGCACACAGGCTCCGTTTGCCAGCTGCCAGCGCAGGATGTTTTCACCAAAGGACAGGCCATTGACCGCAGTAGATGCACTGCCGGACTGTGCTACAGTGCCCGCACCTTTGATCACCGTCCATGTGCCCGTACCTACAGATGGTGGCCCAGCAGAGAGCGTAGCCTGAGGGCTGCACACACTCTGGTCGAGTCCCGCATAGGCAGGAGATGGATTAGTATCGCGCGTGATGGTCACACTGGCATACGAGTACTTATTGGCTGGGCAGGAGATATTATTAGCCGTCACTCCAAACTGGAATACATTGGCACCTACTGTCAGGTTATTGACCTGAGTATTGGCCAGTGTATCATTCAGCGCTTGGCCGCCGCCGGTGAGGGTAGCCCACAGTACACTGGCGCCGGCCGGTGCTGTGCCCTGCAGCGTAGAGGTAGACGCGCATACATGAAAGTCCGGACCCGGAGTAGACAGGCCGCGTACATGCAGCGTGATAGCACGGCGGTAGAGTGTCAGGGCAGGCAGCTGTGCATTGGTGATACGTATGTAGTAGTTACCTGCATTGGAGCTGTCCATGCATAGTATGGTGTAGACATTAGAAGAGCCGGATACGATCAGTGTCGTATCCAGGTACCACCTGTAGTTGTCGCCGGTCAGAGGGTTAGCATCAGTAGTGGTCACCAGTGATATAGCAGACTGCTCGGTAGCTATCGTATCTACATATGCCTCTACGCTATCCTGAGGTGCGTAGTAGAAAGAATCTACATGAGCCTTATTAGGCACCAGGTGGCGGAATGTCAGTTTGTTATTCGCCAGGTTCAGCGTATCCAGGTGCAGGCCGGTCAGCACCGGGAAGTAGGTCAGCCCGTTCATGCTTAGGTCAGCTACCTTTAGTGCACTCAGTTTATACAGTGAGTCTGTGGCGGCACCGGAGAGGTTGTTCCCCGGCAGGGAGATGCGTGTCACACGGCCGCCGGCAGTGGTGATACCATACCACGTACCTACATTAGATGAGAGCCAGCCGCTGTGGTTGATCCACAGGCTGCCACCGGTACTATTGTAGAGGCTTACGAGTGTCAGTGAGTCGGAGGCAGTGACCTGCGCAGCTGATGGTGTACTGTGCGCCAGTATTCCCATCAGGAATAAAAGGCTGATGAACGGGTTGTAGAGTTTTTTCATCCGGTAAGATGTTTTGGAGGACAGGACAAACGTAAAGTTTTTATTCTGAAAAAAGACGTATGTGAAAAATCAGCAGCATATTTTTTTCCATGTTGTCTCATTGATTTCAATGATTTTTCCGAAAACCGAAAGCTGGCTCCGCGCTAATAATATCAACCATTTGCGGCCCTTTTGCTCTCAAAGACAACTCGCATTCAGTTTATTACGTTGAAACTCTGCCATGTATTTTTTGTGTGTTGATTTTAACTGCACAAAAAATTCGCTTAGCATTCCTTTTTGGTACATTTGAAGCCACAAATCATCATCATGACGAAACCCTACTCCCTTCTGAAATTTTTAATTGTACTGCTTTGTAGCACGATAGTCACCAGTTCAGGCTTTGGTGCTAACGGCTCACTGACAAACTATGTCAATGGCAAATACAGCGATTATTATCTTCAGATGAATTACACCGGAGCGACGCTTGCCAGCTTTGATTGTAATTATGATGGACGCCAGCTCCTGATAGGCAATAGCGCCGGAGATGGCACTTTCCTCAATCAGAGTAACTACAGTATTCCTAACGGTAGCTATAACTTTGCAGTAGGGCCTAACGTCAACCGTAATTTCTATGGCCAGCTTCACCAATATGGCCGTGGCACCAATTATATCGGGACTTGCTATGATGATGGTATAAGCTACGTAAAATCACATGATAATTATAATGACAACTGGACCAATTCACTGCATGGCTACACGAATAATGTCCTGAGCCCGGTCTATAGCTACATCAGCTATGTCAATACTACTAACATTCCCAATCTCCAGTTTACTGTACTGCACTGGACAAAAGGTTCGGACATCCCAGACGCAAACCTCCAATACAATATCTATCGCGGTGGGGTACTGATAGGCACCGTGTCGGGTACTACCTATGCATTTACAGATCCTGCGCTACTACCTCAGGGCACATATAGCTATGAGGTCAGGACGCAGGCTACCAGCTGGGGCAATCCTGAATCTTCCAGTACATATTTCTCCGTGCCTATCGCAAACCATATCCTGCAGGCTACTGATGCTACGCTATATAGCAAGAGCCAGCTCACTTGGCCCAATATCGCGGCCTATGCACCTAATGATATAGCAGTAATGCGCAATGGTCAGCAGATAGCTGTGGTCAATAAGAATTCTACTACCTATAATGACTTTGATGGAGTGCCGGGTATAGTCTATGACTACTCTGTGGCTCCGATAGATGCTAATAACAATACACCTTTCACATTTCATGACAATGGTGCCTCCCGCCCTAATGGCGTGATCAAAGGCAACGTACGCACCATCTACAGCGCCGGTGTAGGCGGTGTGGTCATGGTAGCTTTTGCCCGGATCAATAATGTGCTGTATCTGGATTCGGTCGTCACAGATCCGTCGGGCTTCTATCAGTTCAATGACCGCTTCTATGATACGAGCGCTACATGGACCATCGTGCCGCACAAGGGTACTCACGGTTTCAACCCTGATACCCTGCGCCGTACCCTAACCGTGAATAGCAACAATGCTACCGGAGTAGATTTTCAGGATACGTCAGTGTTTACTGTCAGAGGCAAGGTGCGCTTCTCACCTGATCCACACTGCCCTAACTGTACTGAGGGTGGAGTAGCCATCTACCAGAATAATGTCAATATCAGCAATACAACTAATGGTACCGGAGACTTCTCCATCGCTATCCAGTCAGAGGGCTACTATACATTCAAGCCGGTATTGTTCAATCACAAATTCTCTCCTGACTCTATCACCATACACGTAGTGGGCGATACATTTAATGTTAACTTTACCGACCTCACGCGTGATACGATCCTGATCAGCGTAAAGGGTGGCTGTGGCAATCAGGTCAGCCATCACGACATCGTCTCTATCAATTCGGACAATGGCGCCTATGCCAAGTTTGACACCTTTAGCGGCTACGGTGAGAAGGCCGTAGTAGTACCGGCCCAGCCTTATACCGTCAATTTCCTCAAAGGATTTTCTAATAATGTGATAGAAGATCCGATGCTGCTCACACAGCTCGGCTCCAGCCCTATACATGTAGATGTGACCAAGCGCGACTCTGCCAGCACTACTGTCATAGATACTACTATCACAGTGGTGCCTGCACGTGCAGATACGCTCATCAGCGGTCAGATCATAGTATATCCCGCACATCGCGATACGATCATAGACACAGTGACGACCAATAGGGTCATCGTACCACGTGCTGCATTTGTCTACCACGGCCAGATCACAGTAGATGTATTGAATTTCCCTCTCTCTACAGTATGTCCATCCATCAATGGTGGCTACATAGTGGATCAGGGAGACCGTATACCACTGCGCGTCTCTATCAAAGAGTTCTTTGCCTATGACTCTACCAGCTGCCCTGTAGACTCAGGCCAGCTCGTGATATATGATGACGTGAGTGACGTGGGCGCACCGCAGACGGTCAATTTTTACCGTGGGCGCTATGACTACCTCCTCCTGCCGGGCGTGCCTAATATCGCCGCGCCTTATCTCAAAGTGCTTCAGTTCTTTGCTCACGTAGGCAATAATACAGCGCCAAACTGGGGCAAGCAGATACTCGTCACCGGTCACCGGCCACACACGCAGACCTTTGTGACCAAGACGCCGGAGCTGCCGTTTTTTGTATTGCATGCACCTCCTGGCAGCAGCAGCTATAGCTTCCTCGCGCAGGACTCTTCGGTCAATTATTCTTATAGCAACTCCTATCAGGTGGGTGGCTCAGCCGGCCCATATGTAGATGCCAAAATCGGTGCTGGTATCCCGATTCCTTTCACCGGTATAGTAGTAGGCGCCGGTGTAGAGATCACTGCAGATGCTCAGGCTGGCGGCGACCAGAATCACAATACAGAGGTCAATACCACCTTTACCGCTCACCAGCAGATATCTACCTCCAATGCTAATAATGGTACAGACATAGCCCTGGTAGGTCATCAGGGTGATGTGTATGTAGGCGGGTCATTCAATATGATCTATGCCCTCTCAGACGTGATCTCACTCAAGAACTGTCAGGTAGTGCGCGATACCCAGCTGGCCTGGGGCGCCAATGGCCTGGCCACAAACTATATCTATACAGAGAAGCACATCACCGAGACGCTCATACCGCAGCTCGAGCTGCTCCGCTCCCTGGCTCATGGGGATACGATACAGCTCATGCAGTCATATATAGATGTATGGAAGCAGGTAGTGCAGAAGAACCGCAAGAATGCCGACACCTCATCTACATTTATACAAAACCTGTCATACAGCGCAGGTGCAGTATATGACTATGAGCAGACCAGCGGTACCGACTCTACACAGTCTATTGACTACACTACTTTCCTCGATGTCAATGCAGGCCTCGGCGTATTCTTCGGTGAAAACCTCGACGGCTTTGCCAATACGCAGCTAGGGGTCAAGATGAACTTCCACTGGAATATGAATACTGGCAGTTCTACCAACGTAGTACGCTCCAAGACCTTCGGCTACCACCTGGAGGATAATACAGTGGGCAACTTCTATAGCGTAGATGTCAAAAAGGATAATGTATATGGTACACCGGCCTTTGACCTCGTAGCTGGTACCAGTGCCTGTCCTCACTGGCCGGGCACTCAGGCCCGCGACTCCGTACAGGTCACGCTGGATAACTATTCTGTATCCAATGTACCTATCACGCAGCCTGCTACATTCACTGCACATATCGTCAACCTCAGTGAGAGCATGGAGACGCGTACCTATAATATACAAGCCGTGCCAGAGAGCAATACTGAGGGTGCCATCATCAAGATAGGCGGCCAGCAGATCAATAACTCTCCGGCTGCATTCACCGTAGCTGCAGGTACTGACCTGCCGGTGGTGCTCACTGTAGAGCGCGGTCCTATAGCATCTGACTACAATGGCCTGCAGATAGCTGCATCCTCTCCGTGCGATGGTGGTGAGGGTAATACGATCACGTTTGAGGCACACTTCCAGAGTACCTGCAGTCCTATAGGCCTCTATACACCGTCAGACAACTGGCTCGTGAATGCAGCCAGCCATGACACACTCCCTATCATCTTCTCTGGCTACAATGCTACGGATAGCAATCTGATCAGCATCGGCCTGGAGTACCGCTCAGTAGGTGGCTCATGGGTGCCGGCTATCAATCCGCCTATCACACGCGCACGCCTCGTAGCGCCATACTATGCATACATACTCAATACATCTGCCCTCGCAGATGGCAACTATGAGATACGCGCCTTTGCCAACTGCGGCTCGCAGCCTGGCGGCCGCACCTACTCTCAGACACTCAGTGGCAAGATAGATCGTACCAATCTGCAGCTCTTCGGTACCCCATCTCCTGCAGATGGCGTGCTGAATGTAGGCCAGAATATCTCCATCACATTCAACGAGCCTATAGACTGTGGCAGGGCCAATGCCTACGACCATATCTACTCTACACTCGTGCGCGCGGACAATGGTCAGGTGATACCTGACTCCATAGTATGCAGCGGCTCATCACTGATCATCTATACCAATCCTCCATCACTCATAGACAGCCTGGAGAATGTGACCCTGATCAGCACTATCAATAATGTGTATGACATCAATGGCAATACCCTGCAGCAGCCCGTGCAGTGGAGCTTTGTAGTAAACAGGTCAAAAGTATACTGGAGCCCGGCCAATATGAACATCAGCGCTATAGCCGGCACAGCAGCTTCTGCCACCGGCACCATGCTGAATGTAGGTCCGCTGGATTCATTTACTATCACACACATGCCGTCATGGCTCAGCACGCCTCAGCAGGCTGTCTATACCATGACTGCCGGCACACCGACCAACCCTTCTACAAGGAATGTAACATTCACCCTGCAAAACTCCCTGAATCCGGGGCATTACACAGACACCGTGATAGCACGCGCCAGTGGCCGTGATCTTTTCCTCTTTGTCAATCTGGATGTAGTCAAGCCTCATCCAAACTGGAGTGTAAATCCTGCCGCGTACCAGTATAGTATGAACGTGACAGCCAATTTCAGTACCACGGATCTCAATACACCACTCTCTACAGATACCCGTGATACCATAGCTGTATTCAAGGGTGAAGAGTGCCGTGGTCTCGCCGGTATCTCTTACGATCCTTATACCAATAAGTATGTAGCCTTTATCACCGCATATAGCAATAATGTGGTAGGTGATACCCTCACCTTCCGCATGTGGGATGCCGTACCGGGTGTGGAGTACCAGGCCAAGGAGCGCCTCCCGTTTGTAGACAATGGTACAATAGGCCAGCCTCTGGCTCCATACATCCTGCACCCGCAGGGTATCTTCCAGACCATCCTCTTCACACCGGGCTGGAACTGGTTCTCCCTGAATGTGAATGCAACGGACATGAGTGCTAATAATGTACTGTCTCACCTGCATCCGGTCAATGCCAGTATCGTAAAGACCGACAATTCATTTGCGCAATACTACAGGCCATCTACAGGTGCAGGTACCTGGCAGGGTGCGCTGGCTACCTTCAATACGAAGAAGAGCTATATGATCCAGCTCAGCCAGCCTGATACACTGCATGTACTCGGTACACCGGTCACAGATACCACCAGCATACAGATAGCCGCCGGCTGGAACTGGGTAGGATATCCTCGCCAGGATATCTCCAGCGCTACCTCTTACCTGGCTACTGTAAATGTAGCCGACGGCGACCTGCTCAAGACGCAAAGCCAGTTTACACAGTACAACGCCGGCAACTGGTCCGGTACGCTCAATAACATGTATCCTGGCCAGGGCTACAAGCTGAAGACAGCCAATGCCTTCAACTTTGTGATACCACCTAGCCGCAGCCTCCCATCGTGGAATGCTGACGATAACATCTACCAGCAGAATATGAGCGTGACGGCGGACCTCCAGTTCAATGGTATCTCTACTACACAGAGCCACTACCTGGTAGGTGCATTTGTGAATGGTACCTGCGTAGGTGTGGCACAGCCTATCTACCTGCATAGCCTCAATGCCTATAGGGTATTCATCACCATACACGGTGATACTGCTAATGCGACACAGACCATCACCTACAAAGTCTACGATACGGATAATGACGTAGAGTACGAGCCGATCTACGACACTATACATGTGATACCTGATAGCGCAGTAGCGCGTGTAGAGTCACCATATGTGATCAATGTGCAGACTGCTACCGGTATCAATGCTGTCAATTTCAACGAAGGCTACAGCCTCCTGCAGAATGTACCAAATCCATTCAGCCACAATACCGAGATACAGTACAATATCCCTACAGCACAGCAGGTGAGTATCGTGCTTTATGATGAGGCCGGCCGCCTCGTGGCCAATCTGGTCAGCGGCACGCAGGCTGCGGGCAATCATAAGGTGTCTTTCGCACAGCAGGACCTGCAGTCAGGAGTCTACTTCTACCAGATGAAGGCAGGCGACTTTGTAAAGACAAGACGTATGCTCGTCATCAGATAATACGCTCAGCACACAATAGTGAAGGCCACCTCCGGGTGGCCTTTTTTATTTGCCGTGCCTGCCTCCTTCCGTTCAGGAGATATCGCAGTTGACTGATAAATGATGTGACACACAAATAAAATGAGCAACTTTAGGTCATAAATACTCCCGCCATGTCATATACCAATGCCTATCGCCGTGTAGCGATCATCGGAGCCAATAGGATCCCTTTTGCCCGCCACAATTCAAACTATATCAATGCCAGCAATCAGGATATGATGGTAGCTGCGCTGAATGGCCTCATAGAGCGCTATGGACTGCAGGGGCAGCTCCTGGGCGAGGTGGCCGGTGGTGCCGTGCTAAAGCATACACGCGAGTTTAATCTCATGCGCGAGAGTGTACTCAGCACAGCGCTGGATCCGCGTACGCCGGCCTGTGATCTGCAGCAGGCCTGCGATACAGGCGTAGAGTCTGCCATCTATAT
This sequence comes from Bacteroidetes bacterium UBA1941, assembly GCA_002336805.1. Taxonomy (GTDB): domain Bacteria; phylum Bacteroidota; class Bacteroidia; order Chitinophagales; family LD1; genus UBA1941. The sequence goes on along the minus strand of DDEZ01000012.1, from coordinate 683,323 downwards.
AGCCAATAAGATAGCCCTCGGTCAGATAGAGTGTGGTATAGCAGGTGGTGTGGATTCTTCGAGTGATGTGCCGCTTGTCTTTGGTGAGAAGCTGCGCAAGACACTCCTGGCCGCCCGCCGCGCCAAGACCACAGGTGAGCGCATCAAACTCTTTCTCAGCATCAGGCTGAAGGACTGGGCACCCGTACCACCGCTCAATGTAGAGCCACGCACCGGCATGTCCATGGGAGATCATACAGAGGTGACTGCAAAATATTTCAATATCTCGCGGGAGGACCAGGATGCCTTTTCCCTGGCCAGCCATCAGAAAATGGCAGCAGCCTATGACCGTGGTTTTTTCAAAGATCTCATGACCTCCTACGCTGGCCTGGACCGTGATAATAATCTCCGCCCGGACAGCAGCCTGGAGAAGCTCGCCAAACTGAAACCTGCTTTTGATAAAGGCAATGGCACACTCACCGCCGGCAATTCATCTCCCCTCACAGATGGCGCCTCTTGCGTGCTCCTCGCCAGTGAGGACTGGGCCCGCGCGCATAACCTGCCGGTCCTGGCCTACATCACGCATGCCGAGGTAGCAGCCATAGAGTTTGTCAAGGAAAAGCAGAACCTCCTGCTATCACCTACCTATGCCATGACACATATGCTGGATAAGGCGGGCATGAAGTTTCAGGATTTTGATTTCTACGAAGTGCATGAGGCTTTTGCCGCACAGGTGCTGGCTCAGCTCAAGATATGGGAGAGCGAGGAGCTCAGTAGTAAGTATGGTGTCAGAGCCCTCGGTGCTATAGACCGGAGCAAGCTGAATGTGAACGGAAGCAGTCTCGGCGCTGGCCACCCCTTTGCAGCTACAGGAGGCCGTGTCCTCGCCACACTGGCCAAGCTACTGAATGAGAAAGGCTCGGGCAAGGGTGTCATCTCTGTCTGCGCCGCAGGCGGCCAGAGCGTCACCATGATACTGGAGAAATAGAGCGCCTAGTCTATCCTGTGAAAGTGCAGGCTACCATCATAGATGATGTGCCTGCTGTATGTAGCACTATGCGCGCTGAAATAGCCCAGCGCTCCATTTGATATATTGGATGGAGGATTGGCAGGGGCTGCGGTCTGACTGCTGGTGGTCGAGTTATTGACCGTATACCAGTAGTCATAGACCGGTTTCTCTATGGCATCCAGCTCTACCTGCAGTGTATCGCCTACATCTATACCATAGTCAGCCCGTACAGTAGACTGTATGGTCAGGCCGTCACTCAGCCTGTCACTCACCACGGCTACCCTGTGCTGGCGCGTATGCTGTGTACCTACAGCGCCCGAGTCTACATGCTCATGTAGGTACAGTATGGTCCTGTAGTAGTTGATCACACCCGCCGGATCGCTAAACTGTATGAACGCCCTCGGACTATTAGAGAAAAAGGAACCACTGATACCGATAGAGTCTATAGCTACCGGTGGCTGCATGGTGCCGGTAGCATCGTAGTCCTTGCCATCTACACGGGCATGCATGTGATAGGTGCGGCCCACAGTGCCACTGAGCGCAGTGGTAGTGTAGTAGCCCGGAGCTTGCTCTGTCAGGGAGTCGTAGCTCCCTGCATTATCGGTGATAGAGATCGCCGCGCCGGATACCGGCACCACAGTATCTTTGTCATAGAATGTCACCGTCCTGGATAGCTGCACTACATAGGGTCCGGGCTGGTCGGTGACGTTGCCCTCTACCACCAGCAGGCCGGAGGCATTCTGCAGGTTGAGGTGTATATCCTTGCGGCAGGCACTGGTGATCAGCGCCGCGATCATGGCTAGTATAGTGAGGCGCTTCATTTCTTCTGTGGCTTTACGTAGGTGAATTTAAAATTGTAAGTCAGCGAAGGCACCACGCGGAAGAGCGCGATCTGCTGCGTCTTTGAGGTTCCTGTATTATCTACGTCTGAGATGAAGTTGATCTGGTACGCATTCTGCCGGCCATACAGGTTGTAGAAAGATATATTCAGGTCATGCTCCCACATCTTGCGCTTCTTCAGCACAAAGGTCGCACCGATATCCAGCCTGTGATAGGCCGGGAATCTGTCGCTGTTGCGCAGCGGATAGTACGGCACCCACTGGCCATTCACCTGGTATTTGCCTGCGGCATAGGTCACTGCATTGCCGGTCTGGTACACCCATGAGGCAGATACATTGATACGAGGTGTGATATCCCACATCAGTACGATGGCTACATCATGCGTACGGTCATACCGCGCCGGAAACCATGCATTGCTATTCACCTGGGCGAAGCGGCGCTCTGTACGTGATAGGGTATAGCTGATCCAGCCGGTCCACTTGCCCGCGCGCTTTTTGATAAAAAATTCACCACCGTATGCGCGCCCGCTGCCATACACCAGCTGGGACTCTACGGTCTCATTGGCCGTGAGCTGCGCATTGGGGATATAGTCTATCTGGTTTTGCATCCACTTATAGTAGCCCTCCACACTCACTTCAAACATGTCGTGCATGAAGTTCAGGAAGTAGCCACCGGATACCTGGTCAGCTATCTCCGGCCGTACGTTATTGCTCGTCATGATCCAGCGGTCAGTAGGGCTGCTGGTAGTAGTATTAGACAGCAGGTGTATATTCTGGGTATTGCGGGAGTAGGCTACCTTGAGCGACATGCTCTTTTTGAAATTGTAGCTCACCGAGAAGCGCGGCTCCGGATTCACATACGTCCTGCCAAACTGGCCCAGCTTCAGCAGGGTAGTATCCGTGGGCTGGCCATTGCTATGAAAGTTATAGTTCTTACCCGGTCCCGTCACGGTAAAGGAGGATATCCGCAGGCCATAGTTCAGGCTTACCTTCTGCCAGAGTGTGATCTCATGCTGGGCATACAGCGCATTCTCCCAGCCGTAGGAGCGGCTCAGGTTTACAGGTTTGAAGAGTGGCGTATTCACCGTCACCTCTCCCGGCACCGCTATGCGAAACGTAGACTGCCCGCCAAACTTGATCTTATTCTTTGTATCCAGAAAGAACTCCATGTCTTCCTTCAGGCCCATGTCCTGGATGATAGAGTTGATCACCAGGTCTACAGCGTTACTGTTCAGGGATACCTTCCAGGAGAAGTTGTTATAGATCGCAGACAGGTTAGAAAAAATGCGGTCATTCACCACATGGTTCCAGCGGAAGGTGCTCGTCACATTGCCATAGTCTATACCAAAGGTGGTACCCAAGCCAAATTTGTCACGCCCGAAGTAGCCCGATAGGAAGAGCCTGTCTTTTTTCGTGACGCGATAGTTAGCCTTTGCATTGATATCGTAGAAATATAGCTTGCTCCGGTTGATCGTTGTATCCTTTACCAGTTTGGTAAAAATATCAGCGTATGTCCGGCGCCCGGTGATGATAAAGGAACCCTTGTCCTTTACTATAGGTCCCTCTACATACAGGCGCGAGGCTATGATACCTATACCGCCACCTACAGAATAGGTCTTGTCATTGCCATCTTTCATTTTGATGTCCAGCACAGACGAGAGCTTACCGCCAAACTCTGCCGGCATATTACCCTTGTACAGTGTAGCATCTTTTAGCGCATCATTATTGAAGGTAGAGAAGAAACCCAGCAGGTGAGAGGCATTATACACCAGTGCCTCATCCAGCAGGATCAGGTTCTGGTCAGCTCCGCCACCGCGCACGTAGAATCCGCTATTGCCCTCTCCCGCACTTTTCACGCCGGGCAGCAGCTGTATCGTCTTGAGTATATCCTTTTCACCAAAGATCACCGGTACTTTCTCCAGCTCTTTGATGTCCAGTTTGGTGGCGCTCATCTGCGCCTGCTTCACATTCTCATCAGCGCGCCGGGCAGAGACCTCCACCTGCTTGATCTCCACCGCCGCAGGGTCGAGGTTAAAGTCTATGGTCTGACTAGTACTCAGGTCTATCTCGCGCACTATCTCTGTATAGCCCACATACCTTGATAGGAGGGTATAGTGGCCATCTGGCAGTGTGAGCGAGTAGAAGCCATAGGCATTACTGGCAGCGCCCGTGTTTGGTAGTTCTTTTACAGAGACTACGGCGCCTATCAGCTCCTCGCCGGTCTTGGCATCTCTGATAGAGCCGCTCACAGTATGTTTGGCCTGGGCAGTGGTAGTCAGCGCGAGGGCGCACAGTATAGCAGTAGTGAAAACGTGTATAAATCTCATGGGTGGATTCGAAGATGCAAATAACCGCTTTTGTTTCGGCTTTTTATGGTCGCTTTTATGGATGAAAATGTCAAAGTTTCACCTGAAAACGCTCTAAAGGCGATTTTAGTTGCGTTTTTACCAGAAAATAAACGCATCCCAGTTGCCATAGCCTTCAGGCTTGAGATAGCCAGCAAAGAGTAACCAGCTTTAGCCAAAATATTTACAGGTTGGGCTTCTTTGCGCAGCTTATCGCCTTCTACCAGCTTAGCTTGGCACGGAAGAAAACGCTGCTACCATCTTCGTTGCTGGATTGGCCTATCTTATAATCTGTAAAAGTGCCAATGCATTCATCGGCACTGATAAATCTCAAAGCAGAAAGACTATATCTGAATTTGCCTTTATCAGCAGGTATAATGTCGTACGGCAGGAGTTTGACCCTTTGAGATGTGCCGTCAGGTTTGAGACGTATCAGATCATACCCGTTGTTTTCAAATTTCTTGTAATCTACATACAGGGGTTCGTCTTTGGTCAGGTCACGCGTAGCATTAGCTGGGTTTTCATACACGTAGAAATACACTGATCCATCTGGGCCGGTAGTAGTCAGCGCCCCCCATGAGCTGGATAGCCGTGGTGTTTTTGCTGTCTTTGTCAGGCTGCCTGACGTGCTGATGTAAAACGTATAAATATGGTCTGCGAAACGATTTCCTGAAGGGTAACCATGAGCATCAGGCATGGCACCCATGGAGAAATACTCCGGCGTGACATAGGCCTGCAGTGAGCCATCCGTATCAAAATTCATCCCTATCAGGCGCAGAGAGGGGCTACGTTGTTCATATTTTGAATTAGCATCTACTCCACTTTGCTTCCGGTCAGCCTTCATTTTTGCCAACTTCGCTAGCTCTTCATGTGATAAGTTATAGATGCCTTTATGATACGGCTCTATCTTTCCGCCAGCAGACATCTTTAGCAGTACACATCCCGCTGCAGTATTATCATCGTATGACTCTTGCCCTATCGCCGCTACCACCAGCGTGCCCTCTGGATCCATTGCCGCCGTCACATCGCTGTAAAACAAGCTCTTAAAATCCAAGCTTGCTACTACAGGGGCGCTGGCACCTTTGCTGAATTTAGCCAGCTCGTAATGATAGCCCGGTTTGGATTCAGGATGATTGTAGTCATCCCAGAATTTGTAGAGCATATATGCATCAGAGCCATCATTGCTCAGGAAGTATTTTACATCCTCCAGTCGCAGCCTCTTGCGCGGCAGTACAAAGTCCTTGTTCCATAATAGTTTGAGGTCTTCGCTCCATACATAGATGCTCACACCTGCATCTGGTCCGCGGTCTGTATTCAGTAGTTCGCACTTCCCCAGTATCTTAGTAGAGTCAGCAGACACTGCAAAGTTCCAAAAGCCTCCCTGCCGACCCCGGGTTGAATACTCATGCGGACCCATGATAGATGGTACAGTGACTACCTTTTGCGGTGTCACATCTGCCGTGCCAAAGCTGGGAGTGATAGGCAGACAAGATAGAACGCAGTCTTTCTTTTTAGGCATGGCCGCCGCAAAATGGTATGCATGATTGCGTGTCATCACTGGTCCGTTGTTATAGATATCTCCATCGCCCCAAGCTCCGACCTTGATCGTTTTTTCTGTTTTCTTAAAGGTCTTATCATAGCTTGCCACCTTCATGTTGTCCATTTTGTCTTGCTCAAAGCAAAGATACTTTGCAGAGCCATCGCCAAAAGAGAATAACTCATGTGTTGCTTTGTCATCGCAGTTAGTGCGGGTACTAAAAGCGATCGTAGCATGCTGCGCAATAAGAGAAGAAATACTGCATATCGCAGCCAGTGTTAGAACCTGTCGTTTCATTGGTATTAATTTTATAGAGCAGTAAATAAAAACGTTTTTAACGAGTTAGAAACCGGTATTTTTTTATTGCCTCCGTAGAGCCGCAATATTTTGCGGCTTCACGACAAAAAACATAATAAACAAAATGATGCACCTCCACGTGAAAGACAACCACGCAGCTTGTATTAAAGTCCCCTTCGGTGGTGTAGGGGCCTAGAGCGAATCCAGCTCAGCCCCCAGTTCCTCCCACTTCTTCATCTCCGCATCCAGCTGCTTCTTCAGCCCGTCATACTTGGTGAAGAAATTAGGATCAGCCGTCAGCTTAGAGTAGTGATCAGGTATCTTCAGCTGGTCATCTATCAGTTGTATTTCTTTCTCCAGCTTCTCTATATTCTGCTCGGCTATGCCTATAGCCTTCTTCACGCGGTTGATCTCTTTAGAGTTGTCTACGCTGGTATCCTTTGCTTTTGCCGCAGGCGCAGCAGGTGCATTTTTAGCCTTAGACTTGGCATCCTTCTCAGCCTCCAGCGCGCGCATATCCTCCAGGTTCTTCTTCTCCAGAAAGGCATTGATATCATCCAGGTGCACCTTGATACCATCTTTGGTAAACTCAAATATCTTATTCGTCAGACCACTCAGGAAGTCACGATCGTGAGATACGACCACTACTGTGCCCTCATAGTTCTTTAGTGCGTTTTGCAGGATCTCCTTAGAGAGCATATCCAGGTGGTTCGTAGGCTCATCCATCACGAGGAAGTTCCGCGGCTCCAGGATCATGCGGCACAGCGCGAGGCGGGATTTCTCACCACCAGACAGCACCTTCACTTTCTTGAAAACATCATCTCCCTTAAATAGGAAGCAACCCAGCAGGTCGCGCAGCTTTGTACGGATCTCGCCCACCGCTACGCGGTCTACTACCTCCAGCACTGTATCATTGCCATCTATCGTCTCTGCCGCGTGCTGTGCATAGTAGCCCACGGTTACATTGTAGCCCAGCTCTACCTCGCCCGAGTCATACGGCACATCGCCCACCAGCATCCGGCTAAAGGTCGTCTTACCCATACCGTTCTTGCCTATGAAGGCTATCTTATCTCCGCGGTCTATCTCTACAGACTGGTTGTCTATTACCTTCTTCGGGCCGTAGGTCTTCGTCATACCCTTGGCGGTCAGTACCACCTTGCCAGATGGCTTGGCAGGAGGGAAGCGCAGGTTCATAGACGCCATGTTTTCTTCCTCCACCTCTATGATCTCCATCTTGTCCAGCTTCTTGATCAGAGATTGGGCAAATGTCGCCTTGCTCGCCTTTGCACGGAAGCGGTCTATGTTTCGCTCTATCTGCGCTATGTCGCGTTGCTGGTTCTTCTGTGCATTGATCACCTGCTCGCGGCGCTCCTTGCGCAGCTCAGTATATTTCGTGTACGGCGAGTTATAGTCTTCTATATCGCCAGATACCACCTCTATCGTACGGTTAGTGATATTATCCAGAAAGGACCTGTCGTGGCTCACCATCACGATAGCGCCCGGGTAGTCCTTCAGGAACTTCTCCAGCCAGAGTACCGACTCGATATCCAAGTGGTTGGTAGGCTCATCCAGCAGCACCAGGTCAGGCTTTTGCAGCAGGATCTTCGCCAGCTCGATACGCATCTGCCAGCCTCCGGAGAACTCCTTTACCTTCTTCACAAAATCTGACGGTTCAAAGCCCAGGCCCTTTAGTACGCGCTCCGTCTGCTCCTCCACGCTATAGCCATCGTGTATCTCTATCTGGTGCTCCACCTCCTGCATCTCATTGATCAGGTCCATGTAGCTGTCAGTCTCATAGTCCGTGCGCGTCTCCAGCTCATGCACGATCTTGTCCTTGCGCTCCATCATCTCCAGCACATGCTCAAAGGCCCTCTTGGCCTCCTCTATCACCGTCAGCTGCGAGGTCGTATCCAGGTCCTGCGGCAGGTAGCCTATGATCGTCCCCTTGGGGTACATGATATCGCCGCCGTCTATCTGCTGTATACCCTTCAGCACTTTGAGCAGCGTAGACTTGCCCGCACCATTGCGGCCCACCAGTCCTATCTTGTCCGTCGTATTGATCAGAAAAGACACCTTGTCAAACATCACCCGCCCCGAAAAGTGGAGCTCTATATTAGAAACAGCTATCATCGTATGTAGTAGTTATCAGTGCGCGTGAGCCTGGTCATAAAACACCCAAACCCAATCCCCGCACCATTTAGCGCCGCGAAGATACGACATTGACAGGTCATTTGAAAAGGTTAAAAGATTATCAATTCTAACTGGCGTCAGCCATAAAAACTAACCTTTGCGAGAGAAATTCAGCTTAAAATATATTAGCGCCATTTCTCGAAGCAATCTTCCACTTAAATGGCTGTTAAAGTCCCCTTTAGGTGATTTAGGGGCCGGCACTCCGGGCGTCCGGTCGGGCTCTACACTCCTAGTCCTCAGTCGCTATCGCTCCCTCCGGGCTATCCGCTGCGATCCCTGACGCTCGCCACACGGCATCATAAAAAGCCAACCTTTGCGAGAGAAATTCAACTTGAAAAATAGAAGATGCCATTTCTCGAAGCAATCTTCCGCTTAAAGGATTGTTATTTCTCCATTAGAACGCCGCCTGTGGTCGTGTTACCACCGACCACGAGTCAAGCGCCAAGCGTGCGGATTGGTGATAACACCAACCGCAAGTGGAACACCTCAGGAGAAATCTGACAGTAATATGTCACTCTATTTCATACAATTCGCTTCGGTCACCTTATCTTGGATGAAAATGGAACGAAGAATAACCTAAGTTTCTACGGGTAACATGCAAGTCAGACAATTGATTTTAATGTGCATTTTTTTATTGGCAGGCATTGTGGTCAGGGCGCAATACTTCTATACATATTGGGTCATCCCTTCTAATCCTACCACACAAGATTCTATTATACTGGTAGACTCATTGACGCTGGTTTATCAGTCCATGCATTTGTACTACAGCGATGTCACTGTCAGCGACAGCTTTTTTACAATTAGCCAGTGCTATAATCATGCAGGTGGTATAGCGGTAGGCAGAAATGCCACGCAGTATACAGCCTTAGGAAGATTTTCGGCCGGAGCGTATACTGGGGTTATCTACTCCCATGTTCAGTATGATTCTTTGGATACAGACTGCTCACAATACGGCATCCGCGATAGCATCCGGTTTTCTTTCACCGTCACCGAGCCCACAGGACTGCATACCATCCCACAAACCGACTTCATCCTTACCCCAAACCCCACCTCCGGCCAGCTATTCCTGTCACATCAGATAGATGATGCACAACTCACCGTACAGGACTTGAATGGCCGCACCTACCACCTCCCCCAAACCGGCAGAGAGATAGACGTATCCAGCCTGGCCCCTGGTGTATATGTGCTGCGACTCCAGACCAAAGAGGGCAGCATAGTCCGACGCTTTGTGCGGGAGTGAGCATCTTTGTTGTCGATGCCTCGCTGAACATCAACTAAAGCATAAATCAAAAAACCAACCTTTGCGACCTGCCTGCCGGTAGGCAGGGAGAAATTCCCGTAAAAAATAATCAGCGGTATTTCTCGAAGCAATCTTCAACTTGAAAAGTTGTTAGTTTCTCCCAAATAGTGCCATCTGTGGTCGCGTGTTATCACCGACCACAACTCTAGCGCCTAACGTGCGGTATGGTGATAACACCAACCGCAGGTGAAAAGGCGTCTCGAAAAGGTTTTTCAATGAGAAATCTGCGTAAGTCTACAAGTGTCCCACCCTCGCTACTTTCAACAAATGCCAGTATCGCATTTGCAAGTACACTATGCATTTGGTCACCAAACGAAGTAGAGAGCATTTTGAATACTCCTACCAAATTAGATGCGAGGATTTCCTTCTCTATATCTGAGTGTGCGGATAGAATGTTAAAGCCAACAGGAAAGTCAGCATCCGACGGGTCTATATTATCACATCATTACGACGGTTCTCGGGTATATACGGTAAAATACTTTCCACATACAATCAACGGAGATAAGATGTATTTCGGCAACTTCATTGATGAATACGGTGATCTTTTTGATACTGTACACTTCACTCAGTCTATAGAGCGATATCCATTTTTAGGGAGAGGATGCTATGTCATTAAGGGAACTGTAGTTGAGGATTTCGGTGTGCCAAGTGCAGAGGTGACACAAATGCAGCCTATGGAGTGGGCGTTCAATATAGATTAGCACTATGAGCATTTGAGCTTCATCATACCCTTTTTTGGGTATAGGAATTTTCATTATTACATCATAAATTTGAAAAAAAACAAATGAAAAAAATCTTAACAATTCTACTTTGCTCAGTATTGTATTCTTATGGAAATGCCCAAACTACTAAATGGCAGACTGTCTACTCTAAAGACTTTTCAAAAGATCATAAAGAATGGGTACTCACTAAAGACACGCTTGTAATAGATACGCTCATTGGTTTCAAGGATATCCAAGTTCCAGTTAAGATTGTTTGGGTCATAGGTACTGATCCTGCAGACAAATGTTTGCATGTAGCTTACTTCAGACTAGAGAAGCTGGATAATCCTAAAATTCAGATATCTGAATTGAAAACAACTAAAATTGGTTGTGGTACTAAATTCGAATCACCCGATAAGAGGCGATTCGATTCTCTCATTTTTACAGGGAAATATGAGTCTAAAAAGAATGGTAAGCCGTATATCTACACAGGAAAGTTAGGCCAAGTTTATGGTAATGGAGAATTCAACGTATTTGATTTGATTAAGGCAGAAAAGCAATAGGATGCACGGAAGGTTTTTAGCATTGATTTTTCTTTCGGTCGCATCATATTGTCGGTCCCAAGAAATGACTGATACAAACATATGCTTGCCCTTGAAAAGTCTAAATGATTTTGTTTTAAAAGAAAGGGGAAATTACGACTCGCATTCTAGTTTAATAGGTCAACTGAAGAATAACCACATATATCGTCCAATTCATCCCGGCCCTCGTAAATTTTACACATCAAATGTCAATTTTTTGAACGAAAAAGATGCGGAGATTAGTATGGAAGGCGGTATTTGGAGCTACCATAGTAATGTAGGGCCAATCGAAGTAACTGACTCATTAGAGCTACGGAAATACGGTCAGCAACTAGCGGATTATATACAGAATTGTTTGGGTACAGTGCTATGGAGAAAACTTGAAAAACAGGATCTCGATTTCAATATTCTCTATTTAAGCAATAAGTACAATGATGTTCAAATATCGCTTAACATACTTCGCAGAAAGGGTAAAAACACTCTTATACTGTATGTCACGAAATGGTAGAATTGTATAGAGGGTATTTAGATTTATGGAATTCTGTTTCGTGCAATTTCCGCTACTAAAGAATGTAAATTCCGAGACTTGCAGATTATTTCCGTTAGCGACTAACAATGACCTTTCGCATAATTTGGGTGCCGTTTATATAAGTATGGAGAATATATACCCCTGCTGTTCGGGATTTGCAATCCCGAACTTTACTAGTAGTGGATTTGAAATCCACGGCCCCGTCAGTTCTCAAGCGTTTTCGCTTGAACCCGCCAGAAAGAGCATAAAATGAGCAAACTCACACCGATTTGGCACCTCACCCCCTGTTTTTTGCATTTTCTCGTTTTGCCTTTTCACTTTTTCCCCTAGATTCGCAGAGTAAATCAAAAAGTCATGTCAAAGGTAATAGGCGGTATTTTTACGATCATCGGATTCATCATGCTGGCAGTAGTCACTATGCTCTACATGAATAGCTCAGCCTATCTCGAGTACAATGACCCGGCCAAGCACCTCTCTTTCTTTGAGACAGGCTACGGTCCTAGCGCAGTGATCACCTTCCTGCTCCTCTCCATCGGCCTCACCTTCCTCTTCGTGAGCAAGGAGCCAAGGATCAACTAAGTTTTTCGGCACCAGTTACGGTCCCCCACCACTACGGCATGTGCCCGTTAGTCTCATTTTATTGTGTCTATCAGTGCCTTAGCTAGGGTTGCTATGTTCACCCATATCTAATCCATTGACCTTCAAAGCCATTCATGGATCCATCCGACCATACCCCCAATCACATCTACCCCTCCCATCAGTCGAAAAACTTGCCCTGCACCAGCCGTAGGGACAGGTCGCGACCTGTCCCTACCAACCCGCACCACCACTTGTTCCTTCAGTCGGAAAACTTGGCCTGGCGACACCTGTAGTGACAGTTCGCGACTTGTCACTACCACGGCATCCCGGCTGTTCCTCCCGTCTCTCGCCTCACGCCCTCCGTCCCACAGCGCCCCCCTCAAACCCGCGCCACTACTTCACTCCTTAGTCGAAAAACTTGCTCCCCAGACGGCTGTTACCCTCGTCCTTCGCCCTCCGTCCCCCGTCTCTCTCAGAGACATTGCTACCTTTGCCCCCATCAAACCAGACCACATGGCCACGATCAGACCCTTCCGCGCCCTGCGCCCCGCCCCCGCCCTCGCCCCACAGGTAGCCACCCTGCCCTATGACGTGATGAACACCACCGAGGCCCGCCAGATGGCCGCTGGCCATGCCCACTCCTTCCTGCACGTCAGCCGTGCCGAGATAGACCTGTCCGAGGGCACCGATGACCACAGCCAGCAGGTCTACGACCAGGCTGCCCGAGCCTTCAGAGGCTTCATAGCAGACGGTACGCTGGTACAGGATGCCGGAGACTACCTCTACATCTACGCCCAGACCATGGCCGGTCGCCGCCAGGTAGGCCTCGTGGCTTGCTGCTCTATAGAGGACTACTTTGCCGATGTGATCAAGAAGCACGAGTACACCCGCCCCGAGAAGGAGCAGGATCGCATAGACCACATGAAGGCCGTAAAGGCTCACGTCGGTCCCATCTTCCTCACATACCCGGCGCATACGGGTGTCAAGGAAATCATAGCCCGCACCATAGCCGGCCAGGCTGTCAATGACTTCACCTCTGAGGATGGCATCCGCCATCAGGTGTGGGTCATAGACAGCCCTGCTGACATAGCCGCCATCACCGGCTTCTTTGCCAAGGACATCCCATACACATACATAGCCGACGGCCACCACCGCACTGCCTCTGCCGCCAAAGTCGGCAAGCAACTCCGCGAGGCAAACCCTGCCCACACCGGCCAGGAGGAGTACAACTACTTCCTCTCTGTCCTCTTCCCCGCAGATGAGCTCGCCATCATGGACTACAACCGTGTGATCCGCGACCTCAATGGTATGACCAAAGAGACACTAATCGCTAAGCTGGCGGACAAGTTTGATGTGATGGAGATCGCCGCTGATCAGGCTAAACCCACACAGCTGCACGACTTCGCTATGTACATAGACCACCAGTGGTACCGCCTCACGGCAAAGGAAGGCACCTACACTACTGACCCCATCGGTATCCTCGATGTATCCATTCTCTCAGACAATGTCCTCGACCCGCTCTTCGGTATCAAGGATCAGCGCACGGATAAGCGTATCGACTTCGTAGGTGGTATCCGGGGCCTGGGCCAGCTGGAGCGCCGAGTAGATAGCGGAGAGATGGCCGTGGCCTTTGCACTATACCCAGTCTCGCTGCAGCAGCTCATGGACATAGCAGACTCCGGCAATGTGATGCCGCCCAAGTCTACCTGGTTTGAGCCTAAGCTAAGGGATGGCCTCTTTAGTCATCTCTTTTGATGAGCTATATCAGATAGAATAAATTTCTCTGGGTACTTATAATATGTACCTTTAAAGTGTCTAAGGCCACGCATTCTGACAGGTGCTTTGGCATTGGATTTGCTTAGCCATCTCATTATCCATCAACCTAAACCGCATGATAAAAAACTACTTCCCCAGGTTATCGTTCGTTATTCTTTTGCTCCTCTCGCTCGGCCTCCGCGCGCAGGTCAATGAGGTGCTAAAAGCCAGCCAGTTTGGCGGTGTGTCAAACATCAGCTACAACCCTGCCATAGCAGACAACCGTTTCCTCGTAGATATCAATCTGATCTCTGCAGGCTTTGGTGTAGAGAATAACTACATAGGTCTGGACCCCAAGACCATCACTCATCGTGACTACTTCAATGATCCAAACTTTCAGGACAACTACCTGCGTGAACGCCTCAATGGCAATGCCAAGCGCGCCTTTGTAGGTATGCAGGTGCAGGGGCCATTGTCGTTCATGTTCTCCTTTGGCAAGAACCACAATAATAAGAACGCCATCGGTGTGTCATACAATATGAATAGCATCGTGAATGTAGATGGTGTCAGCGAGCGCTTTGCACGTAGTGCCTATTTCGGCCTCGGTACCAAGGCAGACTCTATCACAGGGTTCAACTATCAAAACCTCAACAACAAGAACTTTGCTACACGTGCCCTGGCATGGGCGGACTTTGGCGTGACCTACTCCCGCGTAGTGCTGGACAAAGGCCCACACATGCTCAAGGCCGGCGTCACTGGCAAATTCATAGTAGGCATAGCAGGCGGATACGTCGCCTCAAAAAACATAGACTACCGTATCCGCAACTATGATACGATAGATATCAATAAGTCTGACATCAGCTACGGCCACAGTGATATCGTGTCGAGCAGTCAGATAAATTACAATAACATCATGAATAGCCTCAGCCGGCCATCTTTCGCGGCTGATCTCGGCCTCATCTATGAGTGGCGTCCGGACAAAGAGAAGTACCAGTATGAGATGGACTGCAAGAAGTGGTGGGAAAACGGCAAGAACAAATACAAACTGGCAGTCGGCTTCTCCGTGATAGATATAGGTCGTGTCAGATTTGCAAAGCCTGATAATGTGCGGAACTATTATGCAGATATACAAGGCTACGATATAGCCAACTCTGGCATCACAGATGTACGCACATTCGATAGCGTGTTTCACAGCATGCCGGGCAATTTCAAGGCCGACAGCAAAGGCGACTTTAAGATCTGGCTGCCTACGCGCTTCAACCTCTTCCTGGACTGGGAGATATACAAGGGTCTCGGCCTGAACCTCAACGGTACCGTCTCTCCCGTATTTGCCAAAGATGGCAATCAGGTACACTATCCAAACTCCATCATGCTGACACCACGCTACGACTGGAAGTGGATCGGTGTCTACATCCCGATGAGCTACAATGACTATGGCAACTTTGGCGCCGGCGTAGGTCTCCGCGCAGGTCCGCTCTTTGTGTCATCATCTAATCTGATCACAGTATTTGCCGGCAAAGCAGCCTATGCTATGAATGTCCAGGCCGGCCTGAAGATCACGATACCAAACCTGAAGCAGAGGGACCGTGATAAAGACGGTGTATCCAATAAGAAGGATAAGTGCAAGAAAGAAAAGGGTACCTGTGCTACACAAGGCTGCCCTGACATGGATGGCGATAGCATAGTAGACAGCGAGGACAAATGTCCGTCTATACCTGGTCCACGTGAGACACAGGGCTGCCCTGACCGTGACAAGGATGGTGTCTATGATATGAATGACTCATGCCCGGATGTGGCTGGCCCTGTAGAGCTGAGCGGCTGCCCTGACACTGATGGCGATGGTATATGGGACAAATATGACGAGTGCCCTACAGAGAAAGGCACCAAGGAGCTGAATGGCTGCCCTGACCGCGATATGGATGGCGTAGCAGATAAGAATGATGCGTGTCCTGATGTACCGGGAGACAAGGCTCACAAGGGATGTCCTGACACGGATGGTGACGGCCTCTATGACAATGAAGATGGCTGCCCTCGAGTGAAGGGACCAATAGAGAACAAGGGATGTCCATGGCCTGATACAGATGGCGATGGTGTACTGGATAAAGATGATGCATGCCCTGCCGTATTTGGTGTGGCTGAAAATAAGGGCTGCCCGGCACTGAGCAAGAAGGAACTGGAGACTGTGAAGTACGCCTTTGACAATCTCGAGTTTGAAACTGGCAAGGATGTGATACGTGCCAAGTCCTTCGTCTCTCTGAATGGCCTGGCCAAGCTCCTGATAGATAAACCAAACTACGGTCTCAAGATAGAAGGCCATACTGATAATGTAGGCAAGGCTGAGATGAATATGGAGCTCTCGCGCAAGCGTGCAGAAGCAGTGAAGAAGTATCTCGTGAGCAAGAACGTAGATGCCTCTAAGCTGGAGACCGCAGGCTACGGACTCACCCGCCCTATAGCAGACAATAGTACTGCCGCAGGACGCCAGAAGAACCGCCGCGTAGAGATGACCATCACTTTCAAATAGGCTGCACACTCTTAAAGTATAGCAAAGCCACCCGCACGATGCAGGTGGCTTTGCTATACTTTAGCAATACTACTTTGGGTCTAGTTCGTTGAGCTTCTCCTGTATCCAGGTGCGGTCGGCTGTGTTGCTGGTGGTTTCTATTTCCTTGCGCAATGCAGTGAGCCTGGCTTTGTTTTTTACATCTACGCGGTACAGCTTTAGTATGAGTCGTGAGAAGTTGCCATAGTTCACCTTGTTCTGCTCCGATATGAGCTTCTTGCGGTCCAGTAGCATACGGAAACTTTCACGCAGGGATAGCAGCGATGGATAGGCATCCAGCTCATAGTAGGTCTTCATCAGAGTGGTCTTGGAGTCTAGCTGATAGAAGACATCATTATACTCCACATCCTGCAGCAGTTTCAGCACCTGGTCGTACTGCCTCACGGCAAAGAAGTAGCGGGCCATATTAAACGTGTATGCATTGACCTGCTCATCCTTAGGTAGCTTCTTCTTGTAGGTTTCTATGAAGGTGCGTGCCCATCCGTGATCTTTGCCCCTCAGGGCTATGGTCACTATATTCTTGTAGTCCCACGGAGACAGGATACCATCCTGGTACAGCAGCTCGTGATCCAGTGCATACTGGTACAGTGTGAGTATCTCTGAGAGGTAGCTGGTATCGCCTTTATTGATCCGGCGTATACAGTAGTTTAGGGCAAATACGAATAGCTCCCTCCGCGTATACTCTGCCATGAGCGGCAGGTGCTGAAAGAACAACTGCTTCAGCGCTGTATAGTGTGCCTCCTGCTCCGGTGCTACCAGCGTGAGTATGGCGCGGTAGTAGGCATCTGCTACCGGCACTGATGCAGGTGGCTGCCGCTCCAGGTAGCTCATGATCTCCGTGAGCAGGGCTGTATCCTCCTGCATACTGAGGAAGTGCCTGTAGTGCAGAATAGAGGCACAGTACCGGAGCTTATTGACCAGGTAGAAGCTGTCGAGGCTATGCATGGCCTCTGTGAGGTGCTTCTCGGTACTGCGCTGCCCTTTGTTTTCCATAAAGGTATACAGCTGCTCATCCAGGCGGAAGGTATGCAGGTAGTAGTCATGATCACGAAGCGGCTGGCTCTCCAGCTGCCTGCGGGCATGGAGGTATGGCTCTGTGAAATGCTTGTCCAGCTTCATGCTGGTATACAGATCCAGCAGGTGGTAGCTATTGTCGTGCTGCTGCTTTTTCAGGCGCTCGATGGTCAGGTAGGTCTCCAGCTTCTTGAGCAGGTCAGACAGCAGGCGGGCGAAATATAGATTGGTAAACTGCCGTCCGGGCTGGACCTTTTTCCATATTTTGTACTTATCTGGGTCAGCAGTATTGTTTGACCTGTAGTGTGGCCGCAGGGCATCAAAGAGGGAGATCAGCTTCTGGTCCTGATTGTGGTAGGGAGAGGCCAGGAATGTCCCGAAGCGGTTTAGCTCGTAGGCAGACAAGCGTGACAAAAGAATATGTAGCTTACTATCTGTCATGTAAAAGTGATCCGTATAAATTTAGTAATAAAATTGTCTTTTAATGGCTTAAGAGAAAGTTTCTATCATTAAAGTGCTCCGTATAATGGCCTGTAAATGTGCTTTTCTATCCGGCATGGATATCATCTTTTTGTAACGAGCCAGAGTAGCTCGTTTATGGACTGACTAAAACCAAAGGGAATGATGATACACCTGAAAAAGGGCATAATGAAATACCTGATGCTGATGAGCCTGGTCGGTATCTGTATGGTGGCCCACGCTCAGTGCTCTACTATCCTCACAGATACTGTGACACCAGCGTGCGGTAGCCTGCACAGCGGTACGGTGACCATCCATGCGAGTAATGCCGCCGCACCATACCTCTACAGGCTGGGTGTGTCAGGTACGTGGCAGACGGACTCTCTATTTTCCGGGCTGGCGGCTGGTACGGATGTCATCTACGTACAGGAGGCCGGAGGCTGTATAGATTCTATCACAGTAGTGATAGGTAGCTCGGGTACCCCTTTCACACCGGTGGTCACTGCCTCGGCCTGGACCACCACGCTCTGTAGCGGAGGTGGAGTAGTGGATACTTTCTGGGCTGCGGGAGGTACCAGTGCAGTGCTGACCTATCAGTGGTATCACAACAATGCACCGGTAGCAGGAGCCACGGCTGCGACATACACTACAGCAGCACTCAGTGATCAGGATAGCCTCTGGGTAGTAGGGTATACATCGTCTCCATGTGCTGCACGTGACTCTGCTGTGAGCAATGTGATACATATCAGCGTGGTCACTACAGGGGCGCCATCCGTCGCGGTGTCAGCTTCCGGCACGTCTTTCTGCGCCGGGTCCTCATTCATAGATACTTTCACAGCTACTGCTACGGGTGCAGGGCTCAGCTATATGTGGTACAGGAATGGCGTTGCCACAGGTGTCACGACGCCCGTGTGGCGCACCTCTACGCTGAGTGATAACGATAGCGTCTGGGTCATAGTGCGCAGCAGTGCTCCATGTGCAGTACCCGCCGCAGATACCAGCAGTAAGATACATATCAGTATACAGTCCGCAGTGCTCAGCCCTGTAGTGATCAGTGCAGCCAGCCTGGCCTACTGCTCAGGCTCAGCCTTTGCCGATACCTTCTGGGCCTCTGCCAATGGCAGTAGTACGGTACTCACATACCAATGGTACCGCAATGGCACGCAGGTGTCCGGAGCTACCGCCTCCTCATGGGCTACCTCTGCGCTGAGCAATAATGATAGCATATGGGCCGTGGTGCATAGCAGCGCTCCATGCGCCTCACCCGACTCGGTAGTGAGCAATGTGCTGCATATCACTATAGACTCTGCAGTAGTGCCCGTGGCTATAGTATCTGCCAGCGCACTGCAATACTGCACAGGCAGCATGTTTGTAGATACATTTCGCACGGGTGTGACAGGCGGTGGCACGACACCTGCCTATCAGTGGTACAAAAATGGCACCGCAGTATCAGGCGCTACCTCGTCTACCTGGGCTACATCTGCTCTCAGCGATCAGGATAGTGTGTGGGTGGTGGTACATAGCAGCCTGGCCTGTGCCGCACCGGACAGTGCTGTGAGCACGCCGGTACACATCAGTATACTGTCCGGCTCGCCGCCTACAGTGGCTATCAGCGCTACAGCGTCATCTCATTGCACAGGAGGTATCTTTATAGACACGTTCACGGCTACGGCTACAGGCAGTGGCCTGACATACCGATGGTATAAGAATGGTGTGGCCGTGCCCGGAGCTACTGCGGCTGTATGGCGCACCTCGGCACTGGCCAATAACGACAGTGTATGGGTAGTAGTGCATAGCAGTGCGCCATGTGCCACACCTGACTCCGCAGTCAGCAGCAAGATACATATCACCATAGGTAGCCTGGCGCCTGCAGTCACGGTGACTGCGGCAGCGTGGACCTACTGCGCCGGTAGTACCTTTATCGATACATTCCGGGCTACGACGGGTGGTACGAGCTCTGTACTCACCTATACCTGGTATCATAATGATACTGCCGTGGCAGGAGCTACGTCAGCATTATGGTCTACCTCTGCGCTGCAGGATAATGATAGCGTATGGGTAGTAGTGCGCACCACTACACCATGTGGCAATGACTCATCTGTGAGCGCACACATCAGGATAGCTGTGATAGACTGCGGTCCGGATACTGTCTGGCCGGGAGACGCCGATGCCAACCGCATAGCGACCAATAGCGACCTGCTGACCATAGGGCTGGCCTATGGGGCTACCGGCCCTGCACGGACGGTGCAGGGTATAGTCTGGCAGGGAGATACCGTGGCACCATGGAGCCAGTACTTTAGTATCTATGCGCCTACGGTCAACTATGACCATGCAGACTGCAACGGAGACGGTACTATCAATGCAGATGATACGCTGGCTATAGTGACCAATTTTGGCCTGACGCACCCCAAGACAGACGGGGCCGATGGCGCCCGGGCGGGAGTGCCGGGTATGTTCCTGCAGTTTTCGAGAGATACTGTGTATGACGGGCAGAGCCTGACTGCTGCCGTCATACTGGGCAGTGCCAGTGAGCAGTTTGCCAATATCTATGGCATCTCGTTTACTTATAATTATGACCCGCTGGTATATGATCCGGCCAGCGTCTCTTTTGAGTTTATAAACTCATGGCTGGGCAACTATACCAATAGCATCAGTATCAAGAAAACATTCCCTGCACCGGGTATGATCAGGACTGCCATCACCGGCATAGATCACCTGGACCGCAGCGGATGGGGGGCGATAGCCAGGTTTCGCGGTACGATCACCACTGATAATATCAATGGCGTGAGGAGCTATGTAAACCATGACTATATATCTGAGATCACTGCAGTGGATATGAAAGGCGATACTATAGATGTCAATACCTGTACAGACTCTAATATCATCATGACGCTATCTACCGGGCTACCGGATATCTCAGGCACCCGCCAGGTCTCCATCTACCCTAACCCTGTGTCTGACTATCTGCAGGTGTCATCTACCGTACCGCTCATCCGGACGAGGGTCTATGATGCTATAGGTAGCCTGGTGCTGGATGCGCCAGCAGCTGACAGAGACTCGCAGATACTGGATGTGTCAGGCTTGAGCAGTGGCATCTACACGGTACAGGTGGCCACTGCTGCAGGCACCGCCATCAGCAAGGTAACAGTACGGCACTAACCTATCAGGATATTTCACCGTGGTAACGTAGCGAGGCCCTTGTGGCCTCGCTTGCCTTTTAGGTAATTTAGCTATGAAAGCTCGTCCAGTTTCTCCAGTATCCAGGAGCGATCCGCGGTATTGCCGGTGGTCTCTATTTCTTTGCGTAGTGC
The DNA here is from genome assembly GCA_002336805.1 of Bacteroidetes bacterium UBA1941. Taxonomy (GTDB): domain Bacteria; phylum Bacteroidota; class Bacteroidia; order Chitinophagales; family LD1; genus UBA1941. The sequence continues at coordinate 662,335 of DDEZ01000012.1, read as the reverse complement.
AGCCAGTCTGGGCTTATTCTTTACATCTATACGGTACAGCTTCATGACCAGCCGGGCAAAGTTGCCATAGTTGGCCCGGTTCTGCTCGGAGATCAGTTTCTTTCTGCGCAGCAGGATGCGGAAACTCTCTTTGAGCGACTGCAGCGGCTGGTACTCGCCCAGCTCATAGTAGGTCTTCATGAGCGTCGTCTTGGAGTCGAGCAGGTAGAAAATATCCGTATACTCTACTCCCTGTAGTAGCTCCAGCACCTTATCGTATTGCCGCATGGCAAAGTGATAACGCGCCTGATTGAATGTCCAGGCGTTTCTCTGGTCCGCTTTGGCCAGTTTATACCTGTACTGATCGATAAAGGATGCTGCCCATTTATACTCCTTATTGCGCAGGGCTATGGTGGTGATATTCTTGTAGTCCCAGGGAGAGAGGATGCCCTTGTCATACAGCAGCTCGTGGTCCAGCGCATACTTATAGAGGCTGAGTATCTCTGCCTGATATTTACTGTGGCCGTTATTTATTTTGCGAATACAGTAGTTCAGCGAGTGATCCACTGCATCCAGTTTAGTAGAGAGGGCCAGCTCTGCACTATTGCTCAGCAGGAGTCTCCTGAGTGCGGTGAAGTGCTGCTCGTCTTCCGGCTCTGTGAGTGATAGGATGATGTAATGATAGGCAGCTATAGCGGGGTCATCCTGCAGCGGGTTCTGTCGCAGATAGGTGAGTATCTCCTCCAGCAGCGCAGTGTCCTGCTGTACATTCAGAAACTGGCTGTAGTGCAGCGCCGCCGCAGTATACCTGAGTTTATTGATCAGGTAAAAGCGGTCGAGATGATGAAGGGTGTCTTTTAGGTTCTTGTCGGTGCCACGTTGCTTTTTATTTTCCAGAAAGGTGTACTGCTGCACCTGGAGGCGAAAGCTCTGGAGGTGATAGTCGCTGTCACGGGTCGGGTCTTTGTGCAGCTTACTTTGAGCGGAGAGGAATGGCTCTGTGATATGCTTACTTAGCCTGAACTCATTGTAGCGCTCCAGTACGAGCAGGCTCTCTTCCGCTGGCTTTTGTTTTAGTTTCTCTATGGCTATGAAGTGTTCCACCTTGCGGAAAAGATCAGATAGCAGGCGGGCGTATTTCTGATTGGTAAAGGGTGTACGAGGATGTATCTTCTTCCATATTCTCGTCTGGTCAGGCAGCGCAGTGCTGTTTGTTTTATAGTAGGGCAGGAGCAGTGCGTATAGCCTCATGAGTGCTTCATCCTCATTCAGATAGGCTGAGCGCATGAATTTTTCCAGCCGGTTTAGCTCGTATATTGTGAGCCTGCTGAGCAGTAGATGTAGTTTTGAGTCCTGCACAAACTAATGTTTGGTATAAATAACTTATTTCGGTACAAAAATGACGCACTTAATCTGTATACAGTTGCTTTATGATGCAAAATGAATAGGTATAAATGCTGCTAAATGTACTTTTTTAAAGAATAGGAAAGTGGTTTTTTTGTGTCGTGATCATTAGGTCACAGCGCAATTTGAATCATCTATAAAAAATAAACATCATGAACAGGTTTATCCAAAAACTCTCGATCCTCTGCCTGCTGCTACTGGCTACCGGTATCCTCCGGGCACAATACGTACCTATACCCGACGTCGGTTTTGGCAACTGGCTCTCGGCGCATGGCTACTCTTCTGCACTCTCAGGCAATAGTACCTCGGGCTGGCAGCTGGATACTACCAATACTCTTGTGCTCACGGCTACAGACCTGCAGCAGGCAGGTGATACCACCTATACTAATATCACCGGCGTACAGTATTTCAAAAGCCTGCAAAACCTCAGCTTCACAGACAACTACAGGCTGACCGGTGTGCCGCCATACTTTAATGAAACACTAGAGCACCTGGATCTCTCCCAGTCCGGAGTCACTAACCTCCCTGACCTGCCATCCCATCTGCGCGACCTGCAGCTGGACGGTACTCCGCTGCAAAACTTGCCGGCACTACCTAATAGTATACAGCGCCTCTGGATCGGCTATGGCGCGCCAAAGGTGCTCACCGTACTGCCCGATAGCCTGCAGGACTTCGATGCCTCCAACGCGGGGCTGAGCAGCCTGCCGCCATTGCCGCCGCACATTCTATATGCATTTTTGAGCTACAATTCGCTGACCACTCTGCCGCCGGTGCCTGATACGATGACCAGCCTGATGGTGGATAATAATGCGCTGACCTCACTGAGCAATCTGCCCCAATATGCAAGTGATGTAGACGTATCCGAAAACACTGGTCTGACCTGCCTGCCTCCATTCACCCGCATCACCCAGCTCAGGTTTAGTAATACAGCTATAGCCTGCGTACCTAGCTATAATGTGAGCATGGGAATGCCGGCGATCACCAGTGTACCGCTCTGTAGTACTTCTAATCCTAATGGCTGTGTATTCCAGAGGCTGGTATATCCGGGTGACGCTAATAATGACCGCACCGCAGATAATGCAGACCTGCTCAATGTAGGCCTGGGCTATGGCACTACCGGACCTGTGCGCGCAGGTGCAGTGTCGACATGGCTCGGCCAGGCAGCAACAGACTGGACAGATACTTTTGCTACGGGGTTGAATTATAAGTTTGCTGACTGCGATGGCAATGGCACTATCAACGCAGCAGATACGCTGCCTATCATGATCAACTTTGGTATGACGCATAGCAAGACCGATGGCGCTACACCATGGCGCAGCGGTACACCGGGTATCAAAGTGACATTCTCATCAGATACCGTACAGACAGGTGATACGCTCGTCACTACCTTCTACCTCGGTGATACTGCTACTCCGGTGAGCAATGTATATGGTGTGGCATTTACCTATCACTACGACCCTATCGTAAATGATACTACATCTATCAGGTTTGGATTTCTCTCATCTTGGCTGGGCACGGGTACCAATAGTATCTCGATCTACAAGGACCTGACTACAGCCGGCCAGATCAAGGCAGCTATCACCGGTATCAACCATATCAACCGCTCGGGTAGTGGCGCCATAGCACAGATGTACTCGCGCATCACATCAGACAATATCAATGGCAAAGACCTGGCATACTATAGCAATAAAGGATATATCTCTGACATCACGGCAGTAGATGCGGCAGGCCATACCGTCACGCTGAACGCGGGCCAGGACTCGTCTGTAGTAGCGTATGAGCCTAGTGGCCTGCGTGAGCTGGGCCAGGCTGCCATAGCACTCTATCCTAATCCTGCCAGCAGCCACGTGTACGTCAGGTCAGAGGTGGTGATACACTCAGTAGATATATACAACGCCATGGGCCAGCACGTGTCGGCTCAGCCAGTGGCAGGCAAGGCAGCCGGTGTGGACCTGACGGGTGTAGTGCCCGGCGTATACACTGCCGCTATCAGGACCGCAGCAGGTATCAGAAATATGCGATTCATCATTACTCAATAGGGCGACTACGTGCCGTGGCCGGGTAGGGCTGCGGCACTACTGCATTCAGCAGGAGCGGAGGATCAGCCTCCGCTTTTTGTTTTTATCACTAGCGGTGCATGGTTTTTTGTCTCTATATTTCCATGTAAAATGAAAAGGCTGCTCTACTTATCCATCCTGCTATCTGTGCTATGGCCCGGACTGGCGCAGAGATGCGCCGCGCAGGAGCTGTGCAAGGTGAGCCCCGTGACCCTCCTGTCTGGTACACCACCACGCGGGCAGGCATTTATACTCACCACACTGGATGATAATCTCTACAAGCGCAAGCCGCTCAGCTACTCCTCTGCCCTAGAGATCATAGATGCTGATGTGCCGTGGCCCCCGAGGTGGTTTGCGCTGCATCCTACTGATACCGGAGCTGCACTGAGGCCCGGCATGATGCTCATGATGAATGCCTCCATGGATACTGTCCTGCACTACCTGACCGTGGCACAGACAGCACCGGCCAGATTTGAGCCGGTGGTCATCACTTGCGATCAGCACATGCAGGCCAAGGATACATTCACTGCCTACCGTCATATCATGGACTCTCATGACTTTGCTATGGATGGCCATGGCGGTGTGATCTATTTTGCCACACATGATACGACTGTAGACCTGCGCGCGGCCTACGGCGATCCGGGAGAGGTGCTCATGCCTATGGAGTACCAGAGCATAGAGATAGCAGACAGTAGCGGCAGGTCTGTATTCAGCTGGAATCCGCTGTATCAGCTGGGTTTTGATGCTATGTATCTGCCATACAGATATGCTAAAGGATTGCGGTCTAATCATGCGCGCTTTGACTGGAGCCATGGCAACTCTGTACATCTGGATACGGATGGCAATATTCTCTACTCCTTCAAGCATATCGGTATCGGAAAAATATCGCGCACTGACGGCCATGTGATCTGGCGGATAGATAGAAACAAGCAGCGCATCAATGCGGAGTCGGATTCACTGCCCATCTTCCTGCAGCATGACCTGCAGGCTGTGCCGGGTGCCGATGGCAGGACGTACTACACTGTGCTATCTAATGGCGATAGTGCGCATCCGCAGTGCAGAGGCTATGAATTCACAGTTTCCTCAGGAAAGGGAGGAATCGTAGTCAAATTGTTTAAGACCTTCCAGCCACAAAGTACGATCCCAAACACTGGTGGCGGCGGCAATCTGGATGTGGCGGGCGATGGCAGCTACCTGATGAATTATGGCTTATTCCCGATAGATACGGCGCAGCATACACGCCCTCTGATGGAGTATCACAAGGGCGGTATGGCGGCTACCTACAGTATCTCGCCATCTATCTTTTCCTTCCAGGCGCATCTCGCGCGCGGTACGATACCCGCGCGGCCGCAGATAGAGCAGCATGGCACAGTACTCTCTGTGAGTGGCACACCACAGGACTGCAAATGGTACAAGCTGAGCGGACGCGAGCTGAAGGAAGTGAAAATGGTGGCTCGCGGTAATCTTTTTACGCCTGGCGCAGGTGGGTTTTACTGCGTAGCAGTGCCATATGGCGTGGGGTGGAGTGTCTCTGCTCCATTCGTATACATAAAAAAATAGCCCCGCATCTGCGAGGCTATTTTTTTATACTCAGTAGTCTATTACTTCTTGAGAGAGTCCCTGATCTCTACGAGCAGTTTGTCTGTGCTGGACATCTCTGGTGCCGGAGCGACCGGTGCCGGTTCTTCTTTACGCATAGAGGTTATACCTTTTATAAAGAGGAATAGAACCAGTGCTACTATGATGAAGTTGACGACGATCTGCACAAAATTGCCCCAGGCCAGTATAGCTGCGCCAGCCTCTTTGGCCTTTGCGTATGTAGCGTAGCTGCTGCCATCGAGCGATACGAAATTGTCAGTGAAGCTGACACCTTTCAAGACCACCTTGGAGATGACCGGCATGATGATGTCATTTACCATGGAGTCTACTATCTTGCCAAACGCGGCACCGATGATCACACCGACTGCCAGGTCTACCACATTGCCTTTCATGGCAAAATCCTTGAATTCTTTGAGCATTCCCATATACTTAAACTTTAGGGTTAGAAAATAGTTTAGAACCTAAAGTTATAAATTAAATACACATATACAGGGATATATCACAGACTATTGCAATATCATGGGTACATCCATCAGAAGTACCTCAGCCTCAGAGTCAGCGGTGATGTGGAGTACATCTGTATCGGCTATACCTAGTCCATCACGTTTATTGAGGCTGGTACCATTGATGGTCACATCTCCGGATATCACAAAGGCATAGACACCATTGCCGGGTTTTTTGACCAGGTAGTCTGTCTGAAATCCTTTCTGCAGTGAGCCGATGTGAAACCAGGCATCCTGATGGATCCAGAGCCCGCTATCTGTAGGGCCGGGAGAGAGTATCTGCTGAAACTTATTGATGCGGTCTTCCTTTTTGAAGGCTGCCTGTCCGTAGCGCGGGGTCACATTGCCCTCGCGCGGGAAGAGCCAGATCTGGAGCAGTTTGAGCGGGTCGGTCTTGCTGGCATTGTACTCGCTGTGATAGATACCGGTGCCGGCGCTCATCACCTGTACCTCACCTGCGCTGACCACCTCCTCGTGGCCCATGCTGTCTTTGTGGGCCACGGCACCCTCCAGGGGTATGGTGATGATCTCCATATTGTCATGAGGATGCTTGCCAAAGCCCATGCCGGCAGCTATCGTGTCATCATTGAGCACGCGCAGTACGCCGAAGTGTACGCGGGAGCGGTCAGTATAGTCCGCAAAACTGAAGGTATGCCAGGCATTGAGCCAGCCATGATCGGCGTGGCCACGGGTGTTTGCTTTATGCAGTGTTATCTTTTCCATATTGCTGTGTTTTTGATGATACAAAGATACAACAATATTACATGTTGCAACATGTAATTATTCTATTTAACTACTTTTTAGGATAAGGCTAGATATCCTGCAGGTGCTCGGTCTTGCAGCTATGCTCCAGTACGATCTTGGTAGAGGTCTCGCTGGGAGAGAAGCTGATACCCGAAAGTTCATCTATGGTCTGGCGGATAGTATCCCACTCTGCGGCCAGTGCCGGGTCTGCAGCGATCTGCGCCTGCAGGGCAGTAGCTTCTTTTTCCGGGAGTTCGCCGTAGGCGAGGAGGGTGAGGAGGTCAGATGTAGAGCTTTGTATCATGTTAGATTTTTGATGGTTTATCAATCGATGCCCCATATAAACGCCGGATGGGTTTTTTATTGTGTCGCCCGGATGCTTTGACTATGAAAAGCCGTACGCTGACTGAATCATGCCTTCTGACCCGTCCTGACCAGCCACCAGCCGGCTGGCATGAGCACTACTACCAGTATACAGATGGCCGCGAGCTGACCGTACGCCATGTACTGGCTCCAGGCACAGCGTGCATGATAGACAAACGGATAGATGGCACCTATAGTATAGAGCAGCCATGCCACCTGTGGCGGACGCACCACGCAGTACATACACAGCGCATAGCTGAGCAGGTGCGCTATATGAGACCAGACTGGCTCACTGCTGAATGGCCTGATCAAGCCCACCACATGTACGCCCAGGCATATGGTGAGAAAGACGATCATGACCCTGCGGAAAATGACAACCATCATAAGATAGTAAGATACACATTAAATTAACTTTGCGATTAACAAAAAATGCGTAAGCCTACCGACAGGTGGCCGTATTTATTGGTAACTTCATGACTCATTCCTGTTTTATGAGAAAAGTGTATGTCCTGCTGTTTATAGGCCTGGCTCTGGGTCTCGCCTCCTGCCACAAAGATCCTGCTACCCTGAGCCTCACGCTGCAGCCCAAATGGGGCTCGGATAACCTGCAACTCAATAATACGACCTACTCCTCTCCGGGTGGATATATGAAGTTCTCCAGCTTTGGCATGTACCTCTCTCACATCAAGCTCGTCAAATCAGATAACAGTGAAGTGGAAGTAGACTCTATGGCGCTCATCTGGTATACAGGCAGCGCTATCAAGATCGACCTGAAGGCGGTAGATGGCAGCTACAAGGGGATCAAATTTGGAATAGGGCTGGACTCCGTGCAAAATAGCATCAGTCCGGCACTGGTAGATGATAACTCAGCCTACAAGCCAGACGTGCTATACTGGCCTATGGGGCTCAATCATCTTTTTATACAGATGGAGGGACACTCGGGCAGCACCACTAGCCTGGGCAATAGCTTCTTTTACCATATAGGCACTGATGTGATGTACAGGACGACCGAAGTAGATAAGGCTTTCACTATAGCAAATGGTAGTGCTACAAACCTCGTACTGGATGCAGATGTGTCTAAGGTATTCAGCGGGACCAATGCAGTAAATGTGCTGACCCAGCCCGGTACGCACAGCACAGACTCTGTAGGTATAGCCGTGAAGGTAGCTGACAATTTTACCCAGATATTTACCCTTCAGTAAGATGCACCGGAGATCCAGGATTTATACTTTACTACTGAGCAGCCTGCTCATAATATTGCTGGCGCAGTGCAAGCATGACCCGCCTGTAAGCCAGGGGGGCAATCAGGACCCTGATAGCCTGTATATAGGCAGGCCGTACACATTTACACGTACATCGGGTGGAATCTACTCCTACAGGTCCGTCTCCCAGCCGCAGGACAACCAGGCTACCTACGAAGGTATACAGCTAGGACGGATGCTATTCTATGACTCCACACTGTCACTCAATAAGCGGGTGTCATGCGGTACCTGCCACAAGCAGGAATACTCCTTTGGTGACGATCAGCGGCTGAGCACTAATGTGCATGGACCTACTAAGCGCAACGCCTCCACACTCGTCAACCTGGGAGTGAATACCATCTTTTTCTGGGATGGCAGGCAGGCTACTATAGAGACGGCAGTAGATGATGCCTTTACTAATGAGCAGAGTCCTGACCTGACGGGCGCCTTTGCCTATCTCGATACTACGCCGGCATACAAATACCTTTTCCGTAAAGCCTTTGGCAGGCCTGTAGACTCTGCACATCTGGTCACAGAGGCAAAGATCGTAAAGGCGATCGCGCAGTTCATACGTACCCTGCGCGCCGAAGACTCAAAATATGATAGAGTGAACAGGGGAGAGGCTGGTGTCACACTCACTGCCAGTGAGCTGAATGGAAAGAATATCTTCTTTGATCAGCAGAAAGGTGACTGTGTGCATTGCCACATGGATGCCCCCTACCTGACTTTTGCCAATGTAAACCAGCCTATGCGCAATAATGCTTTGGACACGGTGGCTACTGTTTACCAGTTTGCAGACTTTGGCTATGGCAAGGTGACGAACCAGCTGAGCGACTACGGCAAATTTAAAATACCGGCCCTGAGGAATGTGGAGGTGTCTGCGCCCTATATGCATGATGGCCGCTTCACTACGCTGGAGCAGGTAGTAGATCACTACGCCAGCTATGACAGCCTGCGCAAATCACCTACTGTAGACCCGCTGATGGAGCGCCTGGTATATCCTACCATACCCGATCTCACGGTACAGGAGAAAGCCGATCTGGTAGCATTTCTCAAAACGCTCACCGATACAGCGTACCTGCACAATCCGGATTTTTCCAATCCGTTTCATCATTAAAAAAGTTTAACCTTTCTGAAAGAGAGAGGCGATGCCAAAGGCTGCTCCTGCGGCCAGGGCACCGATGATCATGGTGTTAAATGCACCCTTGAAAGGAGGCTGGCCTGTGACGCGGCTTTTGACATAGCCGAATATCAATAGTGCCAGCAGGGTCACGATCACAGATACGATCAGTGCCATGTGTACATCTGCCATGATCAGATAGGGCAGTAGTGGGATGAGGCCTCCCGCTATATAGGAGGCACCTATGGTCAGGGCACTATTGCGGGCACGGTTAGCGCTCGGCTCCTCCAGGCCCAGCTCATAGCGCATCATAAAGTCGACGTACTTCTTTTTATCCTTAGAGAGCTCATCTACTATCCGGTCCTGCACATCCTCAGCTATACCATAGTGCGCGAATATTTCTTTGACCTCGGCGCGCTCCTTCTCAGGAAACTGCTCCACTTCGTAGTACTCGCGGGCCTCTTCGGATTTATAATGCTCCAGCTCCGTACGGCCGGATAGGTATCCACCCAGGCCCATGGCTATACTGCCTGCGGCTATCTCTGCTATGCCGGCAGTGACGATAATATGAGTAGAGTCTACTGCACCGCTCAGGCCCGCTGCCAGTGCAAAAGGTACTGTGAGGCCATCTGCCATACCTATCACTATATCCCTGACCAGGTCAGATCCTTCGAAGTGTTCTTCCTCATGCATGCGGTGCAAATTAGGATTTAATCCCAATGATAGGAAACGAGGCACTGACAAAAGTCATGCGGTGCTCTAACCCCGCTCACCTTTTTAGTGCCCCCGGCGGGTGACCTTTGTGTCACTAAAACTAAAAGTCATGAAAAAGAACATCGGTGCATTTGACGGCGTATTCCGTATGATCCTGGGATTCATCTTTATCGCCTATGGCGTATTGGCTGGCCCATGGTGGATCGCCCTCTTCTCTATCATCCCATTCGTCACTGCAGCCCTTTTCTACTGTCCGCTGTATGATATAGCCGGATTCAATACCTGCGATCAAAGCGAGATAGAGCAAAAATAAAATGGCTACCGCTACCTACAGCCTGGCTGGTAGTCAGGCTGTCTGCTATCACTGTGGTGAACCATGTGTGGCAGATAGCCTCATCTATGATGATAAGCCATTCTGCTGTGCGGGGTGCAAGACAGTGTATGAGCTGCTATCTGGCAATGACCTGAGCTGCTACTATGACCTCAACGCGCGCCCCGGTACTGCACAAAAGGCAGGCCGCAGCCGGGTGAAATATGACTGGCTGGACGACACACAGGCGGCTGCCCGCCTAATCCAGTACACCGACGATGAGATCTCCATCGCCAGCTTTAAGATCCCTACTATCCACTGCAGCTCCTGTATCTACCTGCTGGAGAATATCTATAAGATCCAGCCGGCCATAGTGAGGTCTCAGGTAGACTTCGTGCACAAGACGGTACGACTCACCTTTCGCAAGAATGATATATCGCTACGCCAGTCTGTAGAGCTGATAGCCAGCCTGGGCTATGAGCCGCAGCTCACCTTCAATGATCTGGAGTCTAAGGCCACTTCTTCATCTAATCGGTCTTATTACCTCAAGATCGGTGTCGCATTTTTTGCCTTTGGCAATATCATGCTGCTCAGTTTCCCGGAGTACCTGGGTATAGACGCACTGAGTGAGACGCCGCTGCGCCACTTCTTTGGCTATCTCAATTTCCTGCTATCCCTGCCCGTGATATTCTATAGCGCCAGCGAGTTCTTTCGCTCTGCCTATGCCGCGCTACGCCAGCGCACGGTGAATATGGACATCCCTATCGTGCTGGGCATGATCGTCATGTTTCTGCGTAGCAGCTATGACATCTTTATGCTGCAGGGAGCAGGCTATATGGATACCCTGGCCAGCCTCACGCTGCTGATGCTCATAGGCAGGCTATTTCAGAATAAGACCTATGCCACGCTGGCCTTCGACCGTGATTATAAATCCTACTTCCCGGTATCTGTCAGTGTATCGCGAGATGGTGTGGAGTCTACCATTCCCCTCTCTGGTCTGAGCATAGGAGATGAGATAGTGGTGCGCAATGAGGAGCTGATCCCTGCCGACTCTATCCTCCTGGCCGGTGAGGCCATGATAGACTACAGCTTTGTGACCGGTGAGTCCGTGCCGGTACCCAAGAAATCCGGTGATATGATCTATGCCGGTGGCAAGCAGACCGGCAGTACGATCTCTATGACCGTGGTAAAGGATGTCTCGCACTCCTACCTGACACAGCTGTGGAATGATGACGCATTCAAGTCAGAGGAAAAGCAAACAACACTCGCACTGGCTAATAAGGTCAGTACCTACTTCACACCAGCTGTGCTGCTCATAGCCATAGCGGCCGGCATCTACTGGGGCCGCACAGATATGCACCGGGCTATGAATGCATTCACGGCTGTGCTCATCATCACCTGTCCATGTGCGCTGGCGCTCTCTGCACCGTTCACCCTGGGCAATGCGATCCGCATACTGGCGAAGTATGGTGTCTACCTGAAGAATACGGCTGTGATAGAAAAGATCACTACCATCCGCTCTATCATCTTTGATAAAACAGGTACACTCACTGACAAGAGCGGCCAGCACCTCAGCTATGCCGGTACGCAGCTGACACCCTATGAGGAAGCATATATAGCATCGCTCACCTACCATTCATCTCATCCTTTGAGCCGTAAGGTTTATCAGGCACTCTCAGGCACGACGCTGAGTACTGTGACAGACTTTCAGGAGATACATGGACAGGGCATTGAGGGACGTATAGATGGGCATCAGGTCAGGGTAGGTTCAGCAAAATATACCGGCAGTACCGCGACCATAGCCGACAATCCTCAGGCATCTACGGTACATATATCTATAGATGGCACCTACAAGGGCCACTACGATATCCGCAACGAATACCGCACCGGCCTCAATGACCTGATCCGTACGCTGAGGTCACAGTTTGACCTCTACGTACTCTCTGGAGACAATGACCGTGAAAAAGAAAACCTCCGGCAGATCATTCCTGCAGACCACCTGATGTTTGACCAGCAACCGGCAGACAAGCTGCGCTTCATAAAGCAACTGCAAGAGAAGCATACCGGCAAAGTAATGATGGTGGGAGATGGGCTGAATGATGCAGGTGCCCTGCGCCAGAGCGATGTAGGCCTCGTAGTATCTGATGATACTAATAATTTCTCCCCGGCCTGTGATGCTATCATAGATGCCAGGCGGTTTAAAGGTATAGACCATCTGGTCAGGTATGCCGGGGATGCCATGCACATCATCAAGATCAGCTACGGCATATCCCTGCTATATAATATGGTAGGTATCTACCTGGCCGTGCAGGGCACTATGAGCCCGCTGGTAGCTGCTATACTGATGCCGATCAGTAGCATCACGATCATCAGTTTTTCCACCTTTTTGTCATGGGTAGCCGCCCGCAGGAGGCATTTGATATGAGCTGCTGTGACAAAATCATGACAAACGTCAGGTTTAGCATTGTCAGGGGTCATAAGTCTCCCTTTGCGCACCCTCTACATTTGCTACCGCTAATCACCAAGAAATGAGCGTATTGTTTGTATTGATATCAGCCTGCCTCCTGATGGCACTGCTCTTTCTCCTCGCATTTGTGTGGAGTGTCAAGGCGGGCCAGTATGACGATGACTATACACCCTCAGTGCGTATCCTTTTTGACGACACGACCAGATCAGATTCATCCAATAAAACAAATCCAGAACAATGACGGTAGAAACTTTCAAGTATGACAACAGGTGGGTACGCAACTTCGCTTTTGCGTCATTCCTGTGGGGCTTCGTAGGGATGCTGGTAGGGCTCATCATTGCCTTGCAGCTCGTATTTCCTCAGCTCAATTTCGTAGAGTGGACCACCTTTGGCCGGCTCCGCCCACTGCATACCAATGCGGTGATCTTTGCCTTTGTGGGCAATGGTATTTTTATGGGAGTGTACTACTCTCTGCAGCGCCTGCTCAAGGCGCGTATGTGGAGTGATGCGCTTTCGGCTATTCACTTCTGGGGCTGGCAGCTCATCATCGTAGCTGCTGCTATCACGCTCCCGCTGGGTCTCAGCGCGGGCAAGGAGTACGCAGAGCTGGAGTGGCCTATAGATATCGCCATCACACTCATCTGGGTAGTGTTTGGTATCAATATGTTTGCCACTATCCTGACCCGCAGGGAGCGCCATTTGTACGTAGCGATCTGGTTTTATATAGCTACGTGGATCACTGTAGCCATGCTGCATATCGTAAACTCTATGGAACTGCCTATATCGGCATTCAAGAGCTACTCTCTCTATGCAGGCGTACAGGATGCACTCGTACAGTGGTGGTATGGGCACAATGCGGTGGCATTCTTCCTCACTACTCCATACCTGGGCCTGATGTACTACTTCCTGCCAAAGGCAGCTAACCGCCCGGTATATTCTTATCGCCTTTCTATCATCCACTTCTGGGCGTTGATATTCCTGTATATCTGGGCTGGTCCTCACCACCTGCTCTATACAGCGCTGCCAGACTGGGCGCAGTCTCTGGGTACCGTCTTCTCAGTGATGCTCATCGCACCATCATGGGGTGGTATGATCAATGGCCTCCTGACACTACGTGGTGCATGGGACAAGGTACGTGAAGATCCGGTTCTGAAATTTATGGTCGTAGCTGTGACCGCATATGGCATGGCTACATTTGAGGGACCACTGCTCTCTATCAAGAGTGTAAACGCGATCTCTCACTACACAGACTGGACCATCGCTCACGTACACGTAGGCGCGCTAGGCTGGAATGGATTCCTGACCTTTGGTATTCTCTACTGGCTGCTGCCTCGCCTGTACAATACAAAACTCTTCAGCGTACGCCTGGCCAATGCACACTTCTGGCTCGGTACACTGGGTATCCTCTTCTATGCTATACCTATGTACTGGGGTGGTATCTATCAGAGCCTGATGTGGAAGCAGTTTACCGCAGAAGGTATCCTGAAGTACCCTAACTTCCTGGAGACTGTCAGCTACCTGCGTCCATTCTATATCGCACGCGCACTGGGTGGCCTGCTCTACCTGACAGGTACTACCGTAGGTATCTACAATCTCATCAAGACTGCTGCTCAGGGCAAGTTTGTAGCAGAAGAAGAAGCCTCTGCTCCGGCTCTGGAGAAGAACTACACCCCTCACGGCACAGAAGGCTGGCACAGGGTGATAGAGAGGAGGCCGGTACAGATGCTGATCTTCAGCTTCATCATGGTAGCGATAGGTGGTATCATAGAGTTCGTACCGACCTTCCTCATAGAGTCAAATGTACCATCTATAGCCAGTGTGAAGCCATATACTCCGCTGGAGCTCCATGGCCGTGATATCTATATCCGCGAGGGCTGCTACAACTGCCACTCTCAGATGATCCGCCCATTCCGCAGTGAGACCGAGCGCTATGGCGAGTACAGCAAGGCTGGTGAGTTTGTTTATGACCACCCATTCCAGTTTGGCTCCAAGAGGACCGGTCCGGACCTGCAGCGCGAAGGTGCCAAGTATCCTGATAGCTGGCACTACAACCACATGATGGACCCTACCATCATGAGTCCGGGATCTATCATGCCTGCCTATCCGCACATCATAGATCACGATCTGGATACCAATACCACTGCTGCCAAGATCAAGGCAATGCAAATGCTAGGCGTACCATATCCTAAGGGCTATGAGGCGATAGCAGGCACGGACCTGGTGAAGCAGGAGACTGTGATACAAGCCAGCCTGGCCAAGGACGGTATCAAGGTGTCTAAGAATAAGGAGATCATAGCGGTGATAGCCTACCTGCAGCGCCTGGGCCGCGATATCAAGACTAATCCACAAACTGCTGCGGCACAAAATTGATAAACACCAAATCTTAGAATCATGTTCAGCTTTTTCAAAAGATATGCAGAGACGATAGCGGGTGTAGGTGTCTACCCCAAGATCTCACTCGTGATCTTCTTCGTCTTCTTCATCGCCCTGCTGTGGTTTACGTTTCGCACCAATAAGCAGTTTATAGACGAGCAAGCCAATATCCCATTAGACTAAACAAACCAATTCAAAAAACATGAGACCATCCATATATCATAAAAGCATCATAGCGCTGGCCATGGCTGTACTATCATACATGAGCTATGCGCAGGAGGCCGCTCCGGCCGCTGCCGCTCCGACTGCAGCTGCACCAGCCGCAGGGCAGAGCTATTTTGCCTATGTGCTTATCATCTTTGCCACACTGCTGCTGTTTGCAGTAGCAGCACTGGGCCAGATGCTGATCCGCCTCACAGAGTACGCCTATCGCAATAAAGGCGCGATCGCTAAATCTATTGTCCTCATCATGATGATGGCTGCTACAGCCCATACAGCTATAGCTCAGGAGGCCGCTCCGGCTGCTGCCGGCGCTGCAGCCCCTGCTACGACTGTAGCAGCCCCATCTATATTCGGTATGGATGTGACCGCGGCTATCGCTATCATCCTGCTGGAGGCACTGGTGATCGGTGTGCTGCTGATCCGTATCTGGGCACTGCTCAATACGATCAACCCTGCTACCGAGAGCAGCAGCAAGCACTTTGAGTTGCCTAAGTTTCTGGATAATTTCAACGCCTCCGTGGCCGTAGAGCGTGAGCAGGATATCATGTTGGATCACGACTACGATGGTATCAAGGAGCTGGACAACTCTCTGCCACCATGGTGGAAGTATGGCTTCCTCGCGTCAATCGTGTGGGCCTTCTTCTATATAGGCTACTATCACGTAGCAGAAGCTGCTCCGCTCAGCGCCGGTGAATATGCAAACGAAATGGAAACTGCGAAGAAAGCCAAGGATGAGTACATGCGTACTGCCAAGAACAATGTAGATGAAAATACGATCAAGTACGATCAGGCATATATAGCTGATGGCGCCAAGATATTTGCAGAAAACTGCAAGGCATGCCATGGTGAGAAAGGTGAAGGCGGCGTAGGCCCTAACCTGACTGACGAATACTGGCTGCATGGCGGCAAGATCAATGATGTATTCAAGACTGTAAAATACGGATGGCCTGCCAATGGTATGAAGAGCTGGCAGACTGACCTGTCATCCATGCAGATAGCCCAGGTGGTGTGCTATGTCAAATCGATAAAGGGCACCAACCCGCCTAATCCAAAGGCACCACAGGGCACTATCTACTCAGAGGGCGATAGCACGCAGACCGCTGCTGCTCCTGCTGCTCCGGTAGATAGTACCACCAAGAGCAACTAGTTAATATTTATATGAGCGAGAAAAATGAGGAATTCAGGGATTCAATAGGGACAATCAAAAAAGACGGTAAGAGGAACTGGCTTTTTCCTAAACGTCCGAAAGGATGGTATTATAACGCGAGAACAGTAGTTAGTATTTTCTACATCATCATCTTCCTGGTGCTACCATGGTTGAAATATGATGGAGAGCCGCTGTTTCTTTTCGATGTGATAGACCGGAGGTTTATCCTGTTTGGCAAGATATTCTGGCCGCAGGACTTCTTCATCTTCATGGTCGGGATGCTGACGTTCATTGTCTTTATTGTGGTATTTACGGTCGCGTTTGGCCGGTTGTTTTGTGGGTGGGTATGCCCCCAGACGATCTTTATGGAGATGATCTTCCGCAAGATCGAATACTGGATAGAGGGCGATGCCGACCACCAGCGCAAACTGAGCAGCGGACCATGGAATAGTGAAAAGATCATGAAGCGGGGAGGTAAGCACATAGTGTTTTTCCTTGTCTCCTTTATCATTGCCAACTATTTCCTGTCCTACTTCATCAGCATGGATCGGCTGGTGGCGTATATGAAGGATGGGATCTTTGCCCACTGGGATGTGCTCCTGCCACTACTGGTGTTTACCACCGTGTTTTTCATGGTGTACTCCTGGTTTAGAGAGCAGGTATGCCTCATAGTATGTCCATATGGCCGCTTGCAGGGCGTGATGCTGGACAAAGACAGCGTGGTAGTGGCCTACGACTATGTGCGCGGCGAGGAGCGCAAGCGCTTCCGCAAAAATGAAGAGCGTACAGCAGGTGACTGTGTAGACTGCATGGAGTGCGTCAAGGTCTGCCCGACAGGTATCGATATCCGCAACGGGACACAACTGGAATGTGTAAGCTGCACCGCCTGTATGGATGCCTGCGATAACATCATGGACAAGTTTGACTTTATGCCGGGCTTGATCCGCTACGCATCGGAAAATAACATCGCCAAGAAAGAAAAGCTTCACTTTACCCGCCGTATGGCCGCCTATAGCATCGTGCTGGCACTGCTCGTGAGCGTACTCACCACCCTGCTCGTGACCCGCAAGGACGTATCTGCTACCATTATGCGCGCCCGTGGTATGATGTACCAGGAGCAGCCGGACGGCCGCGTGAGCAATCTCTACAACATCAAGCTCGTCAATAAAACACGCAAGCAGATACCGATCACGCTCAGGCTCGATAAGGATTTCCATGGTGAGATCAAGATGGTGGGCAAGGACCTGAAAGTGGATAGGGAGAATATAGGCGATGGTATGTTCTTCATATATGCAGACAAGGGATACCTGCATCAGCGCAAGAATACGGTAGCTGTAGATGTCTACAGCGGAGATAAGAAGATAAGTACGCTGAGTACTACATTTTTTGCACCAAACGAATAGAGGATATGGGATCAAAATTTAACTGGGGCTGGAAGATCGGGTTGCTATACGGGGGATTTGTAGTGATGATAATAACCTTGGCTTTCCGCGCCTCATCAGAGAAAGTAGAACTGGTGACTAAGAACTACTATGAAGAAGAGCTGAAGTACCAGGAGCGCATAGATCAGCAGCATATGGCAGACTCCCTGCACCTGCGGCCGGAGTGGACTGTGGGCCATGGCGAGGTGTCTATGAAGATACCTTCTGTGGGTCAAGCAGCGGAGGTGAAGGGTACTGTAAAGTTCTACTGCCCATCAGACGCTCAGAAGGATTTTAGCTATCCTTTCACGGCAAAGACTGATAGTGAAGTGGTGATCTCTCACGCCGGTCTGGCGCACAGCCTATACCGTGTAAATGTAGAGTGGACCCAGGACAGCCATCAGCTGCTCAGTGAGAGCGTACTCAAAATAGATTGATATGTCATTTCTCCTTGTAGCATTGGTTCTGGGCTTTGCCGGTAGCTTTCACTGCATAGGTATGTGCGGTCCCATAGCGCTGGCCCTGCCGGTAGGTCGCTACAGCTGGGCGGGCAAGGTGGGCGGCATCCTGCTCTACAATCTGGGCCGTATGACTACCTATAGCCTGCTGGGACTGATATTTGGAATGATAGGCCGCGGCTTCTCTATGATGGGACTACAGCAGGTGCTATCCATAGTATTGGGAGTGCTGATCATAGCGGTTGTGATTTTCCCCACAGGCTTTATGGCAAAGATGGAGCAGCAGGTATCCAATATTCCCGTACTGGGATCTGTCAAGAAGGGTATCCAATCGCTCTTTCGCCGTCCCGGTTTTTCTTCCTTTTATCTGATAGGTGTTTTGAATGGTTTGCTGCCATGTGGTTTTGTATACATGGCGCTGCCTATGGCTATGGCAGTGGGTACTGCCGGTGAGGGAGCGCTTTTTATGGCGGCCTTTGGCGCCGGTACCATACCGGCTATGATGGTGGTGTCATTTAGCCATAGTTTATTTTCTACAGCTTTTCGCAGCCGGGTGCGCCAGGCTATGCCGGTCTTTATGCTGGTGCTCGGTACGCTGCTGATCGTACGCGGGCTCAATCTCGGTATCCCATATCTCAGCCCCGAGGCCACCAGCCAGGGCAAAGTGCTCCACAGCTGCTGCCAGCGCCATCATTGATTATGACAAAAGTCATAGGGAAAAATAATCCGGGTCAGCGATAATTGCTGTTTGACTGCCCAATTTTGCAGTATAAGTTTTCACAATGGAAAAGAGGCTCCTTCTGGTCATAGATGGCAATCACTACTCCGATAGTGTGGTCGACTATGGTATCTTCCTGGCCCGGCTATCGGGCTCTCATGTAGAGGGCATCTTTATGCGTGACCTGCGCAATACGCAATACATCTATCCTATCCTGTTTGATCAGCCTTTTGTAGATACCACGGTATATACGGAGCTGATGGATATGGAGCGTGCTAATATCACAAAGAGCATTCAGACGTTCCGCGATAGGTGCGAGAAGGAGAAGATCACTTACAAAGTTCACTTTGACGAGCAGAAACCGATAGAGAGTGTGATAGCGCGTAGCGCCTATGCTGACCTGATCATCATAGATGGCGGTACTGATATTTCTGACCTCTTTCCAGATACCCCCAGTTCATCGCTAAAGGAACTGCTGGTAGACGCCATGTGCCCTATACTGATAGTGCCCAAGGAGTCGCGACCTGTAGAGGATATTATACTGACCTCTGATGGCAGCTACTCCAGCGTATATGCGGTCAAAATGTTCAGCTACATATTTCCGGAGCTGCGGGCTATGAAGGCTACCGTCCTGAGTATAGAGCACGCCTCCAATCACAATCATGTGAGCCATGACCCGGATGTAGCAGACATGATCAAAAGAAAATTTGACAATGTGAGCTATCATATAGAATATGGCAAGGCCTCACATCAGCTCAAAGCCTATATAGCCGAGCATGGCAATAATACACTGGTCGTGATGGGCGCTTATGGCCGCAATGCGGTATCACGCCTCTGGCGCCAGAGCTTGGCCAATGGTCTGATCAGAGAGGCAAAAGTTCCCGTATTTATTTCTCATACATAAAAACTAAAACAATGGAGACAACTGCTAAAACACCTAAAGTATCACTGCATACACTGTATGACACTTATAATTCTAACATCCGCGCATTGGACTTCTACAAAGAAGAGTTGCAATACCTGGAGATGAGGCTGGGCACTATCGTCAGCGCAAACACAGGTCAGGATGTACTCAGCCAGGCAGAGCATTTTCAGAACCTGTTTCTGATCACCGGCAATAATATGGCGGAACTGAGGGGCCGCGTGGGCAAGACCCTGCAGCATGTAGAGGAGGTGATCAAGCTGAAGCCAACGCATGCAGATGAGAAGACTGTCAATGACCTGGGTATATACAGCAGGGATCTGCATGATATAGAAAACAGGTTCTCAGCCATGAAGCTGGAGTTCAATACGTTTTTGGCAAAATACTTGTAAGACTTTCGGGTCGGGTTTCCGAAGCAGGCGGAGAGCTTAAAAACTTCCGCCTGTATTTTTTAAAAGGGTCGTGCGATGAATATCGAGATATCAAATGATAAAAGCGTAGGTGAAGTCCAGAAGGAATTCAGGGCGGCCTTCCCCTTTTTGAAAATTGAGTTTTTCAAAAAGAACGGGGCCGGGCTGCGTAATCATATGCAGACGATACCGGACAAAACGACTATAGGTATGATACGATCTGCACAGAATGCGGATACGGTAGACATAGATCCGGCTCGTCGCGTAGAGGAGGTAGAAGACGATTTCTTTAAGAAGCTGGGTGTTATGGTTCGTATTTTCAGGAAAGCCGGGAATATGTGGATCGAAACAACCCTGACAGACAGCTGGTCCCTGCGCCGGCAAAATCACGAAGGCGAGCAGATGTCCTGAACGGCCCGCATTTTGTACCTTCATGCCGGACATGAATAGCACAGGATCATACGCACTCCTGATCCTCAATGCGGGATCATCCAGCATCAAGTTTGGTATCTATCAGGATACCTCGTTGACGCCATTGGCCACTGGCCAGCTCAGAGACCTGAACACATCACATTCTCACTTCACATTTACAGATCATACGCCCTCCGCATCCGCAGCAACATCTGCAAATTGGGACGGGCCTCAAGCCATCCCGCAGCTGGTGATATGGCTGAAGCAGTGGGCTGCTCAGCGCCAACTATCACTCGTAGCTGTAGCGCATCGGATCGTTTCTGCCATGGGGCATACCGCGCCAGTGATCATATCAGCAGAAATATTGGCAGAGATAGAGGCTGGCGGTAGCACAGATCCCGAGCACGCATCAGTCACCCTGGATCTGATACGTGCCTGCTTGCAGCAGTTTGAATCCATCCCGCAGGTGGCGCTATTCGATAGTGCTTTTCATGCTATGCTACCTGATCGTGCCCGGATGCTGCCGGTACCAAAGCTATACCGGGATATGGGCGTCAGGCGCTATGGATTTCACGGGCTATCATATACTAGTATCATGGCACAGGTCATGACCATCTATGGGCAAAAGCTGCATGATAGCAAAGTGATCATTGCCCATTTGGGCAATGGCTCGAGCCTGGCTGCCGTACAGGGCGGTGTTTCTAGAGATACTACGATGAGTTTTTCGCCGACAGGCGGCATACCTATGAGCACGCGTAGCGGCGACCTGGACCCGGCTGCAGTGCTCTATATCTTAGAGCAGAATGCTGGCGATACAAAGAAGCTCACCAATATCCTCAATAATGAATCAGGACTGAAAGCCATATCCGGTACGACCGGAGATATAAGTGCACTGCTCAAAATGGAGGAGAATGATGTGCGGGCCAAAGCAGCGGTAGAGTACTTCTGCTATCATGTGCGCAAGGCTATAGGTGGCTATGCTGCTGCCCTGGGCGGCATAGATGTACTGATCTTCACCGGAGGGATAGGGGAGCACCTATCAGCAGTGCGCGCCGGAATATGTGGGGGTCTCGGCTACATGGGCATCAGGCTGGATGAGAAAAGAAATGCAAACAATGAACGCGAGCTCTCTGCTGATGGCCAGCACCCCCTGGTGCTGATGCTGCCCTCTCAGGAGGAGGCTGCGATGGCGCAGCTCTTACGCAATTTTATCAGAGATCAAATGAAGTAATCATGGCAAACAATGTAACACCGGTATCAGATGTGCTGCTACAAAAAATGAACGCCTACTGGCGCGCGGCAAACTATCTCTCTGTAGGGCAGATATACCTGCTGTCAAATCCACTGCTCAGAGAGCCGCTGCATATCCGGCATATCAAGCCGCGCCTACTGGGCCACTGGGGCACTACACCCGGACTCAATTTTATCTATGTGCATTTGAATCGTATCATCAGGCAGTATGACTTGGATATGATCTATGTGACAGGCCCCGGCCACGGTGGCCCCGGCCTCGCGGCCAATACCTACCTGGAGGGGAGCTATACAGATCACTATCCGGATATAGCGCAGGATGCTGATGGTATGCGCAAACTATTTCGCCAGTTCTCATTTCCCGGAGGTATACCGAGCCATGTGGCGCCTGATATACCGGGCTCCATACATGAGGGTGGTGAGCTGGGTTACTCCCTCGTACATGCGTATGGCGCAGTACTGGACAATCCTGATTTGATAGCCGCCTGTGTGATAGGAGACGGCGAGGCTGAGACCGGCCCGCTGGCTACGAGCTGGCACTCCAATAAATTTCTCGATCCCGTGCATGACGGTGCAGTGCTCCCTATCCTGCATCTGAATGGATATAAGATCGCAAACCCGACTGTACTGGCTCGCATACCTGAGGCCGAGCTGCAAAGTCTGCTAATAGGATACGGCTATAAGCCATACTTCGTAAGCGGTGATGACCCGGCGCAGGTGCACCGCACCATGGCAGACACGCTGGATACAGTGATAGCAGAG
The DNA here is from genome assembly GCA_002336805.1 of Bacteroidetes bacterium UBA1941. GTDB lineage: Bacteria > Bacteroidota > Bacteroidia > Chitinophagales > LD1 > UBA1941. Next base: position 639,739 of record DDEZ01000012.1, on the reverse strand, counting down.
ATAAAGTCAATACAAAAAGAGGCCCGCGAAAAAGGCTTCACGCAACGCCCGCACTGGCCTATGATAGTGATGCGCACACCCAAGGGGTGGACAGGCCCGCATGAGGTAGATGGCAAGCAGGTAGAGGGTACCTGGCGCTCGCATCAGGTACCGCTGTCAGAGCTGGGTAGCAAGCCTGACCACCTGCAGCTGCTGGAGCGCTGGATGAAGAGCTATAAACCTGAAGAGCTGTTTGATGAAAATGGCGGACTGATACCGGAGCTCAGAGGGCTGGCCCCTGAGGGTCAGCGGTGCATGGGAGCCAATCCTCACGCCAATGGCGGCCTGCTGATGCATGACCTGAAGCTGCCCGATTTTCGGAAGTATGCACTGGAGATAAAAGAATCAGGTACAGTGACTGCAGAGAGCATATCTGCTATGGGCCAGTATCTGCGCGATATCATCAGGCTGAATGCTGACCGGAGAAACTTCCGCATCATGGGCCCCGATGAGACCGCGTCTAACAGGCTGTCTGCTGTGTTTGAAGCTACGGACCGTGTGACCGCAGGAGAGATACGCTCGGGAGACGACCACCAGGCGCACGAGGGCCGTGTGATGGAGGTGCTCAGTGAGCATCTCTGCCAGGGCTGGCTGGAGGGCTACCTGCTCACAGGCAGGCACGGACTTTTCTCGTGCTATGAGGCATTCATACATATAGTGGACTCGATGCTCAATCAGCACGCCAAGTGGCTGCAGGCCGCCAGGCATATACCATGGCGCCAGCCCATCGCCTCGCTGAACTATCTCCTGACCTCGCACGTGTGGCGCCAGGACCACAATGGCAATAGCCATCAGGATCCCGGCTTTCTCGATCTCGTGGCCAATCGATCGGCAGATGTCGCCCGCATCTACCTGCCGCCAGATGCTAATACACTGCTATCCGTCACAGCGCACTGTATGGCCAGCAAAAACCTGATCAATGTGATAGTAGCGGGCAAGCAGCCCGAGCTGCAGTGGATGAATATAGAGGATGCAGTACGCCACTGCACCACCGGCCTCGGTATCTGGGACTGGGCCAGCAATGATGATGGCAAAGACCCCGACCTCGTGATGGCCTGTGCAGGAGACGTACCTACGCTGGAGGTGATCGCTGCTACACAGCTACTCCGTGAGTACATGCCTGAGCTAAAGGTGAGGGTGGTAAATGTGGTAGACCTCATGACACTGCAGCCGCAATCAGAGCATCCGCATGGATTGAGCGACCGTGACTTTGATTCCATCTTTACGAAGGATAAGCCTGTCATATTTGCATTTCATGGTTACCCGCTGCTGATACACCGCCTCACCTACAGGCGTACCAATCATCACAACCTCCATGTGCGGGGGTATAAAGGTTTCGGTACTACCACCACGCCGTTTGACATGGTGGTGATGAATGATATGGACCGCTACCGCCTCGTGATAGATGCCATAGACAGGCTGCCGCAGATAGGCGCCAAAGGCGATCACCTCAAACAGGAAATGAAAAATAAACTCATAGACCACAAGCGCTACATCTGCGAGCATGGAGAAGATATGCCCGAGGTGCGCGACTGGAAGTGTACAATCAGGAAATAGGATGCCCTGCCCGTATGCTAGTTTAGCATATTAGCCAGTTTACTCTCGTTTTTGATAGTGATCTTGCCCTCCTGTATAGCGATCAGGCCCTCGCCCTTGAAATCGCTGAGGGTGCGGATGAGGGACTCTGTAGCAGTACCTACTATATTGGCCAGGTCCTCTCGGGATATCTGGATCAGCGGTGTATCACCTTCATTCTTTTTATAGCGGTTATTGATCAGTACGAGTGCATCGGCTACGCGCTTGCGCAGTGAGTTGTAGGCCAGCTTGACCAGCTGGGTCTCGCGGTCAGATACATTATTGGCCAGCATGCGGATAAACTTCTTGGATATCTCCGGATTGCTATTGACCAGCTGCGTGAAATCGGACTTGGGTATCAGCATCAGCTCGGTACCCTCCAGTGCCTCAGCACTGTCTTTGTATAGGCTCTCCTCCAGCAGGGCTATATAGCCTACGAAGTCGCCATCCTTATACATACCTGTGATCAGCTCTTTGCCGTCGTCATTGGTGCGGTAGGTTTTTACCTTGCCGCTCACTACATAGTAGAGATAGAGCGGCCTGTGGCCCTCGCTGTAGATAGAGGCTTTCTTTTTATAGTTGGTCGTTTCGCGCTCGTCAGAGATCAGTTTGAGTTGCGCAGCTCCATCCAGAAACTGGGCGATACCTGTAGAGCTATTGGCAAATTCTTTCTTCACCAGCTCATTCTTGCGGAATCGTGTTTCTATTGCATTCAGCAGTTCTATATCGTCGAAAGGTTTGGTCAGGTAGTCATCTGCACCCATCTCCATGCCCTTGCGGATGTCTGCGCGCTCAGTCTTGGCGGTGAGGAAGATAAATGGGATAGAGGCCGTCTCAGGCTGCCTGCCCAGCATGTGCAGTACGCCATAGCCATCCAGCTCAGGCATCATGATATCGCAGATGATCAGGTCTGGCTTTTCTTTGATCGCCATGTCTACACCTATCTTGCCATTGGCAGCAGTGAGTACCTGAAACTTTGCCAGCTCCAGTATCTCAGCAGTGTTTTCGCGTACATCTGCATTGTCCTCTATCAGTAGTATCTTTTTCATGATCATTTATTGAAGGTTAAAAAGACTTTAGTTCCTTGGTTTAGTTTGCTGGAGAAACGGATATCGCCATTCATGATCTCCAGGTATTTTTTTACGATGTGGAGGCCGAGCCCAGTGCCCTGTATATTGATCGCATTGGTCCCGCGAAAGAAACGATCCGTCAGGTGCTTCAGGTCCTCCTCGGAGATGCCGATACCATTATCCTCTATGGTGATGGCCAGTGCCTTGTCAGTGTGGTCTACTGTGATCGTGATCTCACTATTATCACCCGAATACTTGATAGCGTTTGAGATCAGGTTAGTCAGTACATTATGCAGCAGATTCTTGTCCACATATACTTTTTCCGGCCCGTTGCAGTGGATATATGCCTTCTGTCCCGGCTTGGACATATTTGCCACTTCTGCCAGTAGCTCCTTGAGCATCTCCTTGATATTAAACTCCGTCTTACGGTCAAATACGGTACCCTCTTCCAGCTTGCCCAGGGAGAGGAATTCCTCCAGGATATTGGTCAGGATGCGCACCTGGGATTTGATGCGCTCTATGTGCTTCTGTCTTTTCTCCTGTTCGCTTTCCAGCGTGTATTTATCTATCAGCGATACGGATGAGAGGATCGTACTCAGCGGCGTGCGAAACTCATGCGATGCCATGGATACAAATCGCGATTTCAGGTCGTTCAGCTCTTTTTCTTTTTCCAGCGCTGCAGAGAGTTCGTCGCGGCTTTTCTCCAGCTGGTGCAGGGTCTCGCGCAGCATCATGGTGCGGTCCTCCACTTTCTGCTCCAGCTGCTCATTGAGAGACTTTAGCTCCTGCGCTATACGGGCCTTCTCATCCTGCTGCTCACGCAGGCTGCGCTCATGTTCCTTGCGTACAGATATGTCTATGATAAAGGCGATGACATATACACGGTCCTCCAGCTTATAGTTGCTCAGGCTGATCTCTACGGGAAACTCACTACCGTCCTTCCTCTTGGCATAAAGGTCCAGGCCGAGGCCCATAGGCCTGTTGCGTGGCTTGTCTACGAAGTTGTCCCGCTTGGCCTCATGGCTGTGAGAGAAGCGGCCGGGGATCAGGATCTCGATCTTCTGGCCTATCAGTTCTTCCTTTTCATAGCCAAACTGGAACTGAGCATAAGGGTTGGCCAGAATGATATTACCCCTGCTGTCTACTGTCACGATGCCTATCGTGGCATAGTTAAACAGCGCCTCGAAAGCGATGTCATTGAGCTGTCTGTGTATGTCCATGGTACCGGTCATAGCGGGTATGTTTGATGCAGCGCCGGTATTTCTATCTGTGAAAATCCCTTCTTCAACAACTTGCTCCGGAATACCTGCTGGACATCGTACTCGCCATGCACTAAAAATAACTTTTTTATCTGTCCGGTCTCCTGACATCCCAAAAATGTACAGAGGTCCTCATAGTCTCCGTGTGCGCTGAATGACCTGATCTCCTTGATCTCCGCCTCTACCTTGTATGCATCGCCGAATATGGTTACTTCCTTATTGCCGGCTACCAGCCTGGCACCCAGCGAGTTGGGTTCGCAGTATCCGACCATTAGTATGGTATTGCGATGGTCACTGATATTGTGCGCTATGTGGTGCTTGACCCTGCCTGCATCAGCCATGCCGGAGGCAGCTATGATCACGCACGGGGCTTTGTGCTCGGCTATAGCTTTTGAGTCCTGCACGTCTTTGATGTAGTGCAGGTTTTTAAAATCAAAAGGCTGCGGGTCCTTTTTCATAAACTCCAGCAGCTCCTCATTATAGCACTCCGGGTGGTCTTTTGTGACTTGCGTAGCCTCCAGGGAGAGCGGGCTATCTATGAAAAAATCCAATGGTGGCAGTACCTTCTCTACATCCATCCGGTTTAGCGCGTAGATGATCTCCTGTGTCCTGCCTACGCTAAAGGCCGGTATGACCAGGTTGCCCCGCTTGCGTATACAGGTCTCTATGATCACGTCCAGCAGCTTGCGGGCTGAGAGCTGGCTCGGCTCGTGCAGTTTGTCGCCATAGGTAGACTCGCAGAGTATATAATCTGCCTGCGGGAAAACCTCCGGTGACCGGATGATATCGTCGCCATAGCGGCCCACATCGCCGGAGAAGGTCAGGCGGATGATGTCACCGTTTTTGCGTTTCAGGCGCAGGTTGACCACGGCACTGCCTATGATATGGCCGGCATCGGTATAGGTCAATTCTATATTGTCAGCTACAGTGTAGGTGGTGTGGTACGGCACCGGCATAAAGCGCTCCATGGCTATGTCTACATCAGCCTCTGTATACAGGGCAGATACCAGCGGTTTCTTTTGTTTGGCCAGTTTCTTATTCAGGAAGAAAACGTCTCCCTCCTGTATCCGCGCGGAGTCATAGAGCAGGATGCGCGTCAGGTCCAGTGTGGATGGCGTGCAGAATATCTGGCCCTTGTAGCCATCGTTCACCAGTTTGGGTATCAGGCCGCAGTGGTCTATGTGCGCATGGGAGAGGATCAGGTAGTCTACCTCTGCCGGGTCAAAACCCCAGTCTCTGTTGAGTTGGTCCGCCTCTTTAGGGTGACCCTGAAACATGCCGCAATCCAGCAAGAGCTTCTTGCCATTGTCCAGCTCGATCAGATGTTTGCTACCGGTGACGCAACGGGCTGCGCCATGAAAAGTAATCTTCATTGTGCGAATGTATTTACATGACTAAAATCTGTCATTGACGCTGGTCAATGCCGGATATGACAAAAGTCATTTTTTTATCGCACACCTGTCTGGCGGTCCTAGCAGACTGCCTCAAAGTCGGACTCCTCCGGCCTGACAGTCACAGGGGCTGCCGCGGCGAGCTGCTCTATTTTGGTGCAGAATGCCTTCAGTGCATCCCAGTTGGTATATTCTTTATCATCACCCGCCGCAGCAGCCGGATCGGCGCGCTTGGCTATCTGGCGCAGGATAAATTTCTTGAAGAAATCATATTTGGTAAAGCGCAGCGCGCCGGCCACATACTCTACCAGCGCAGGGTGCCAGTGCCCTGCTATGAGGAAGCGCTCTGTGATATGCTTCAACTCATGCCATGAGGCCTCATCATCTGATGCTGCTGTCAGGCTCACTGAGTAGAATGCCGATACGGTCTTACTGAGTGCGGCATGATGCTCGCGTATATAGTAGAGCACCGGCTCCTGGTAGCGCTCCATGTGCATAGAGGCACCCAGGATCACCACGTCAAAGCCCGCAGGAGCGGGCGGTGTACCATTGGCGTCACTCAGGGTGACATGGTGCTTCTGGTTTTCAAACTCGTTTTGAAGGAATCCGGCCACCTTGCGTGTCTGGCCTTCAGTGGTGCCATATATGATCAGGATATTCATGGGAGCTACATTTTGTGTAGCCGCAAAGGTACACCATGCACCATCGGGCATATATGACTACCATCAGTCATGTATGTGGCAGAGGTCATACTGTATCGCCACTGCAGTTGCCACCTTTGGCACATTCTATCACTAAATCCGATATATCATGAGACCACTACGCGACTGGCTGCATGAGTACGCCCTCAGCCACAGCAATCCGACCAATAAGACAGTCCACTTCATCTGTGTGCCGCTGATCTATTTTACCTGCATCGCATTTATGTATTGTGTGCCGCTGTATACTTTTGCCGGCGGCTTTACTGTCACGCTGGCACACCTCGCATTTGTGTTTATAGCTATCTACTACCTGCTGCTGTCAGTGCCACTCGCCGTAGGCATGATCCTCTATAGTGTGATCTGTATCCTGGCATCTATGGGTATACAGGCTGCCAGCGGTGGCTACCTGGGCTGGATAGCGCTGGCCATCTTCTGCACTGCATGGGTATTTCAGTTTTGGGGCCATGGTGTAGAGGGCAAGAAACCTTCTTTTTTCAAGGACATCCAGTTTCTTCTCATCGGCCCCCTGTGGGTGCTCAAGAGCCTCCTCTGGAGAGCAGGAGTACATGTGAGCGAGTAGCTGCCGGCATTAATAAAAAAGCCCCATCTGAAAAGGACGGGGCTTTTTTATTAATGCGTATAGACAATCAGCTTACCAGTAGATAGGCGCTGTGCCGAGGTATTTATCTATGATAGGCTGATAGTAGGCCTTCATACTGTCGAGGTCAAATGATTCATGACGCTTGGTATAGAGGTCAAAGCGGTTGAAAGACCTGATCCACTCTTTGTATTGCTTGTCACGTGGGCCTTCCAGCTCAGCGTAGCTATTGCCGGTGTGCCATGGGTAAAAGGAGTGATAGCGTACCGACACCATACCTTGCTCTGGTATCTTATTGCCGGCGTGGTTTTTTAGTACCTGGTAGAGGTACTCATCATGGCCCCATGCCAGTTCCAGCGCGTCCAGCCCGCAGTGTGGCTGGTACATGCCCGTAGGAGTATTATAGCGAGGGTCGCTCATGTCAGGATTCAGCGCATTAAACTCTACATACACACAGGTATCAGGCAGCTGTGCACCTACTACAAATATATCTCCTACCAGTCCCCACTGCTCTGCCTGGCTGGTGCCATCTTCATCACTGCCCCAGAGGTACATCACCTTGCCCATATCATGGATCAGGGCTACCAGCTGCAGCCAGTCTGGTTCGCCCGCCTCTCTGGCACCCTCAGCAGCCTGTATCAGGTGCTGTACATTGGGTAGCGTCAGGTCCGGGTCACTCACATCTATCAGTGCGTTGAGGCGCTCCATCGCATCCCAGACATGCATCGGCTTGTCAAAAGTCAGGTACTTCTTTTTCATACGCTGCACATACTCCACCGTTTGGCGGGTGCGCATTTTCTTATAGTGGTCGCGTACGGCCAGGGAGATGGTATCTGCCTTAGCGTAGTCGCGAAACTGAGGTGCTGTGTCTGTAGTAGCCATTCGGTAAAAATAATCCAAAATAGCGCAAGGCGCAAAATGAGGTCTGTCACTACCGGAGCGCAACTCGTGGCAGCGTGGAAGCTGAGTATAGAATGTATTAGACCTTGTATTATTTACTCCAGTAGAGCACTATCCTTCCATTACCTTCATTGACGCCCTGATGATGCATTACATTGCGGGTCAGCTGTGCATCTGCGTAGCTGCTGCCTCCTCCGCCACCTCCGGCCCCACTGCCTCCACCGCCATAGTATCCTCCACCGCCTCCTCCCATGGCACCGTTAGTACATTGACCATTGATGTTTATACCCTCACCTCCTGTGCCGGCTACGCCGTCCTTGGCAAAGTAGGCACGTGCTCCCTTACCGCCGGCTTCCTGCGTCCCACCTTTGGCCATGTGCGCAGCGCTGCCGTCAAAGTAAGCACCTTCGCCGCCGGTCAGGCCACCCCCGGCACCTCCAGTGCCGCCATAGCCTGCTCCACCGCCTCCTCCGGCCACTAGTACACGTTTGCTGAGCTCATTGCCATCTATGCGGATGTCTGAGGCACCACCGCCACCCGTACCCTTACCACATCCTTTGCCTCCGCCATTGGCTCCCTCCTCTGCCCCGGCAGGCTGGCCGCCTATGTAGAGGATCAGTTTGGCGCCTGGTGATACATTCAGATCTGCTGCTACATGGCCACCTTTACCACCATGTGCGGATCCTCCTTGTGCTCCATACACTTCGGCATGCAGAGAGCCCGCACCTGAGGGTACGGTCCAGAATTGAGGGCCAGCTTTGAAACTAAAAACAATGGAATCTCCGGATCGTGAAGCATCCTTTTGAGCCGGAGCCTGCAGCGAGAAAAGGATAAATGGCAATAGAAAAACGACAGACAGGATAAAAGTAGGTTTTGGTTTCATTAATTTATCTGTTTAAAGTGATGAATACAATGAATGCCTGCCGACCTGATCTTGAGGCCAATTTTTCCTCATCCTGCAATCAGATACGACTTGTGCGATTATCGCCGATAAAATTATATAGCAGTAAGTTTTCGAAAAAAGCTTCTTAAATTTTTTTAAGAATTACGCCGGATACGTCCTATGTCAGAAAGGAGAACGGTCTTAAATAAAAAATGGCCTCCTCTTTCGGGGAGACCACTTTTGAACCTATGAAAACGTGACACAAATATAACCAGCAGCTATTTTGTGTGCCAGGTATTTAAATTTTTTTTAGAAATTTTTGGCTACATCACGCATCTGCTGCATCCCCACGGTAAAACAGCACCAGCATCACGATGCCAAAGAGCAGCATCACACTGCCAGCGTAGAGATTCATCTGCGGATGGTTGGTTTGAGCGACTATGAAGTAGGTGAGCAGCAGCACGAGGCCCGAGAGGCTAAAGAAGAGGCCGATAATGAAGCGGAGGTCAGTGAGCTTTTCCATCAGAAGAAAATGAGGTTTAATATCAGTCCGAGAATTATCATGGCGATAGCGAGATAGACAGGATTCTTAGGGTCCTTGAGTCGAGGCGTCAGGCTGTAGACCAGTCCCTCGAGTTCTTTCTCCTCTTTAGGCTTGGTGATGAGGCTCACGAGGATGGTGAAAACAAAACAGCAGGTCCACGCCACCGTAGCCACACCAAAGGCCTGCCCCATGCCACTGTGAAACTCATACACATTCAGTCCCAGCCAGCCGCCCTTGCCCTCGGCCACTGTGATGCCGTGAAAAATAGCCGCGAAAACAGTACCCAGCAGCAGCCCCCAGAAGGCACCATGCCCCGTGGTCCTTTCCCAGAACATACCGAGCAGGAATGTGGCAAACAGCGGTCCATTTACAAAGCTGAAGACGAGCTGGAGAAAGTCATTCAGGTTGTTGAATCCCGCAGTGAGGTAGGCTGTGCCTATAGAGGCCAGGATGCCAAATACTGTAGCCAGCTTGCCCACCATCAGGTAGTGCTCATCGGTGCCATCCTTCTTGATATGCGCCTGATAGATGTCAAAGGTGAAGACCGTATTAAATGCTGTCACATTGCCCGCCATGCCGCTCATGAATGATGCCAGTAGCGCTGTGACACCCACACCCAGTAGTCCGGATGGGTAGTAGTGCGCTATGAGAGATGGCAGCGCCATGTCAAAATCCGTGCGCCCGTCCGGTTTCAGCGGCAGGGAGAAGTCTGCATGCGCATTGGTCAGCGCCATGGCTATCAGACCCGGTGCGATCACGATAAAGGGCATCATCATCTTAGGAAATGACGCGATGATAGGCGTACGCCTCGCAGCCGACATATTGCGCGCTATCATGGCCCGCTGCACTACGAGGAAGTCCGTGCACCAGTATCCAAACGACATCACAAAGCCGAGCCCCATGGTCATGCCCCAGCCGTTCACACCCATCGGATTGTCATCTACAGATCCCATATTCTTCCATGTGTGTACCATAGCCTCTGGCAGGTTCTTTACGATGCCGGACCAGCCCCCTGCCTCATGCAGGCCTATGAATACCACCGGTGCTATACCCAGCACGATCAGGAAGAACTGCAAGACCTCATTATACACCGCACTGGTCAGGCCTCCGAGAAAAGTATATATCAGCACCACACCCGCAGCCATAAAGACGGAAAACTCAAAACTCCAGCCCAGTATGATACGCAGTAGCAGCGCCAGCGCATAGAGCGAAATGCCCGAGCTGAAAATAGTCATGACTGCAAAGGCTACAGCGTTCAGGCTACGAGTCTTAGAGTCAAAGCGCAGCGCCAGGTACTCAGGCACAGACCGCGCACGGCTGCCATAGTAGAAGGGCATCATAAAGATACCGAGGAATACCATGGCCGGTATCGCCCCCAGCCAGTAGAAGTGAGAGGTCATGATGCCATACTTAGCACCCGAGGCGGCCATGCCTATCACCTCCTGTGCACCGAGATTGGCGGATATGAAGGCGAGGCTCGTGATCCACAGTGGCACACTACGGCTGCTCATCAGAAAGTCGTTGGTAGTCCTGATCTTGTACTTGATCATCACACCGATGCTAAGCACCACCACAAAGTACAGGCAGATGATGAGATAGTCGGGCAAACTTAAATGCATAGCGATCGCTTCGGGTTTAGTATGACGGGAAGGTACAAAAGTTTGACAGGTAAAGAAATCACAGCAGATGACCACACTATCTCTAAATGGATGAGTCATTGAAGGGCTGTTGACCCTGTGTTTTTATCAGACCTTTATTTTTTTTACTTTTGTAATATGAGATGGATCTCAGGCATATTGGTGAGTGCAGCTATCATGATACTGATGGCACACAGTCTTGTGCCTCATCATCATGAAGAGGAGGTAGTGATAGCCGGTGAGGATGGCCGCACCGGCGAGGAGGATCAGGATCACAATCTCTTCTCCTATGCCAATGTAGCTCACGTCTATACCTCTACTCATAGCGAGATACGTGTGGATCACGACCTGCCTCTCCTGGCTATACTCTGCCAGTGCCTGGTGTGGGAGGAGGTGCCGCCTGTCACGCCTGAGGGTTTTCGTTTTGCTTTCAAAGCATCCTCGCCACCTCCTGATCAGTACTTCTGCTCTGCAGCACGCAGAGGCCCCCCTGCAGTTTAATATGTGTGCCAGGCTGTGCCTGGTGAAGGTGCTCACCGCCCAGTGAGCGCGATATTTCACGTATTAAACTTATGTATGCTCAACAGAATAATCCGGTTTTCGATCAGCCACAAGCTGATCATAGGCCTCATGGTACTGGCGCTGATAGGATATGGCGCCTACGAGGTCACCCGCCTGCCTATAGATGCAGTGCCCGACATTACAGACAATCAGGTGCAGATCATCACCAGTGTGCCTGCACTGGGCGCTCCGGATGTGGAGCGGCTCATCACCTTTCCTATAGAGCAGGCCAATAACAATATACCCGGCACCAAACAGATACGGAGTTTTTCCCGCTTTGGCCTGTCGGTGGTCACTATCGTATTTGACGATGCTACAGACGTATACTGGGCGCGCCAGCAGGTATCAGAGCGGCTACAGTTGATACAAAAGCAACTCGGCGATCTGGGTACACCTGCATTGGCACCCGTCACTACAGGTCTGGGAGAGGTGTATCAATACACAGTGCGGCCTGCCAAAGGCTATGAAGGCAAATACAGCGCGATGGACCTGCGCACCATACAGGACTGGATCGTGCGCCGCCAGCTCATAGGGGTCAAGGGTGTAGCTGAGGTCAGCAGTTTCGGCGGCCTGCTCAAACAGTATGAGATAGCCGTAGACCCGGCCCGCCTGATGGCGCATCATATTACCATCGGCGATGTCTTCACCGCATTGGAAAAGAACAATCAGAATACCGGCGGTGCTTATATAGAGAAAGGGCCCACGGTGCTATTCATACGCAGCGAGGGCCTGGTAGGGTCGCTGGCTGATATACAAAGTATCGTGGTGCGAAACCTGCCCGATGGTACGCCGTTACTGATACGCGATGTGGCAGAGGTGCGCTATGGCCATGCCATACGCTATGGTGCTATGACCTACAATGGAGAAGAGCAGGTGTCAGGTGCCGTGGTCATGATGCTGAAAGGCGCCAATAGCAATGAAGTGATCAAAAACATAAAGAAACGCATAGCCGAGATACAAAGGACGATGCCCGAGGGGGTAGTGATAGATGCCTTTCTGGATCGGACTAAGATGGTCAATAACTCCATTCATACAGTCAGCAAAAACCTGATGGAGGGAGCGCTGATCGTAGTCTTTGTACTGGTACTGTTTCTGGGCAATTTCCGCGCCGGCATACTGGTGGCATCAGTCATACCGCTGGCCATGCTTTTTGCTGTGATCATGATGAACCTGTTTGGCGTCAGTGGTAATCTTATGAGCCTCGGCGCCCTTGACTTTGGCCTGATAGTAGATGGGGCGGTGATCATAGTAGAGGCCGTCATGCACCAGATGGTCTCGGGCCAGCGCTATCAGTCTGCCACGCGCATCTCACAGCCTGAGATGGACACCGTAGTAGACCACGCCGCATCGCGTATGATGAATAGCGCCGTCTTTGGCCAGATCATTATCCTGATCGTGTACCTGCCTATCTTCTCACTGCAGGGCATAGAGGGCAAGATGTTTAAGCCGATGGCAGAGACCGTAGCCTTCGCTTTGCTGGGTGCCTTCATTCTGTCGCTTACCTATATCCCTATGATGAGCGCTCTCTTCCTCAGCAAAAATGTAGCGCACAAAAAGAACCTCTCTGACCGCATGATGGAGCGTATAGAGCTGCTCTATGAGCGCACACTATCACGCCTGCTGCGCGTCAAGGTAGTCGTGATCGGAGCTGTATTGCTACTATTCGCAGTTTCCGTATTTGTGCTCACGCGGTTGGGTGGAGAGTTCATACCTACGCTGCCAGAGGGAGACTTTGCCGTAGAGACACGGGTACTACCAGGTAGCAATCTCACTACCTCTATCGCTGCTGTATCGCAGGCATCTGCACTGCTGCGGGCGCGATTTCCTGAGATCGTAAAGATAGTAGGCAAGACCGGCAGCAGCGAGGTGCCCACAGATCCCATGCCGATAGATGCTACCGATATGATGATCATACTCAAGGACCGTAGCCAGTGGACATCGGCCCACACTTATGATGAGCTGGAGGCCAAAATGAGCAAAACGCTCGAAGAGGTACCGGGTGTGCGATTTGGATTCCAGTATCCTGTAGCCATGCGCTTCAATGAGCTGATATCAGGTGCACGGCAGGATGTGGTCTGCAAGATCTTTGGCGAAAATCTCGACACGCTGGCACGCTACGCCAGAAAACTGGGGGATATCTCCGGTATGGTACAGGGCAGCAGCGGGCTCTATGTAGAGGCTGTGACCGGTATGCCGCAGATAGTGATACACTATGATAGGGCGGCTATAGCGCAGTATGGCCTCACCATCAGCAGTGTAAATCGTGTGGTCAATTCGGCCTTTGCCGGAGAGAGCAGCGGTACGGTGTATGAGGGCGAGAAACGCTTTGACCTCGTAGTGAGACTAGCCGGTGACAAGCGCAAACACCTGACAGACGTGCAGGACCTGCTCATAGCCACTCCTGCCGGCACGCAGATACCGCTGCGCACCCTGGCCAGCGTAGAGATAGTAGACGGGCCTAACCAGATCCAGCGCGAAAACTCGCAGAGAAGGATCATTGTAGGATTCAACGTACGTGGGCGCGATGTGCAGAGTATGGTAGGGGAGCTGCGCACCAGAGTGGAGCAGCAGATCAAGCTGCCTCCCGGTTACTACATCACCTACGGTGGTGCCTTTGAGAATCTGGAGGCGGCCAAGGGCAGGCTCCAGATAGCAGTGCCGGTAGCACTCGTGCTGATATTCCTGCTGCTCTATTTTGCCTTTGGCTCTATCAGGCAGGGGTTGCTCATTTATTCAGCTATCCCGCTATCTGCTATAGGAGGCATCCTCGCATTGGCCACACGTGGTATTCCTTTCAGTATCTCTGCAGGCATCGGTTTTATAGCGCTTTTCGGCGTAGCCGTGCTAAATGGTATCGTGCTCATTGCAGAGTTTAACCGCCGCCGCGAGGAGGGTGAGACTGACGTAATACGCATCGTAGCCGAAGGTACTAAAGTACGCCTGCGGCCGGTCTTGATGACAGCCTTTGTCGCCTCGCTGGGCTTCCTGCCCATGGCACTCAGCTCCGGCGAGGGTGCCGAGGTGCAGCGGCCACTGGCTACAGTGGTCATCGGTGGTCTGCTCGTGGCCACATTCCTCACACTATTTGTTTTACCTATACTCTATATCATGTTCAGCCAGGGTTCTGACTCCGGCCGCAAGGTCATGCCGGTGACTGTAGCGGTCATCCTCTTTTCACTCTTTACTACGCAGCAGCTGCACGCTCAGGCTACCATCAGTCTACAGGCAGCCATAGACTCAGCACTGCGCAATAACCTCTCCGTAAAAAATGAACGCCTCAAAGCCGAATACCAGCACCGCCTGATCCGCTCTGCGGCTGTGATACCCGGCACCAGTGTCTCAGCAGAATATGGGCAGATCAATAGCGCCTATCTCGATGCTAAAGTCAGTATAGGCCAGACTATAAATTTCCCTACTGTCTACATCAGGCAAAAAGCGCTCTACACCGAGGAATGGAAGAATAGCCTGCTCAATACCGGCATCCGGGAGACGGTCCTTCGCAGGCAGGTGTCTCAGGCCTACTACACGCTGATATACCTGCAGGAAAAGCAGCAGCTCCTGCTCCAGAATGACAGCCTCTTTGCGCGTTTTCTGAGTATTTCTACGCAGCGCTTTGACCGGGGAGCCAGCAATATACTGGAGAAGGCCACAGCAGAGAACCAGCGCGGCCAGATAGCGCTGCAGCTCGCACAGGTACAGCAGGATATAGAGCTGGAGCAGCTCCGGTTTCAGCTACTGCTCAATACAACCACACTGCTACTGCCGGACCCGCAGACCCGCAGGGCGAAACCCGCAGGCGCTACTGATACTGCAGCTTTCTCTGCGCTGCCGGCCTTACAGTACTACCGCCAGCAGCAGCAGGTAGCTGTGGCTGCTACACGCCTGGAGCGGTCACGCCTGCTGCCCGATCTTGCCATAGGTTACAACCTTATGAGTATGAAAGGCACCGGCGCGGATAATGTCAGTTACAATACGGTGCCTCGTTTTCATTCCTTCCAGGTGGGCTTGGGGCTGCCTGTCTTCTCAGGCTGGCTGCAGGCGCGTATCCGCGCCGCCCGGGCCAATGAGATGATAGCTGCCAATGAGTATGAGGTGCAGCGACAGGGTTTTCAGGTGGCCTACCAGACGGCGCTGGCGCAGTACAATAGGTATGCAGCCGCAGTACAGTACTATGAAACCACAGCACTCAAAAATGCTGACCTCATCTCTACCACTGCTACCAGGCAGTACAATGGCGGCGATATCAACTACCTGGAGTGGGTACTGCTCATAGGCCAGTCCGTCACTATCCGCAGTGATTATATAGAGGCTGTGAAAAACATGAACCACAGTATAGCGGAGATCAATTCCTATATCGTAAAACAATAAGAAGCAAAATGAAAAAGACGATCGTATATATCATACTCACACTGTTGCTCGGTTCGTGCAGTAGCCCTAAGCAAGCACCCAGGGCGCAAGAAGCGGCAGTCAATGGCAATCGTGTGACTCTCACACCTGAGCAGTACAAGACTGCAGGCATCCTGACGGACAAAGCCAGGCAGCAGCCTATCTCCTCCCTGCTACGTGTCAATGGTACTATTGACGTGCCACCGCAGAATATGGTCTCCATCAGTGCACCATTGGGCGGCTATCTTAAATTTACCCAACTGCTGCCGGGTATGCACCTGCGCCGCGGCGAGACCATAGCCGTGATGGAGGATCCTCAGTACATCTCCTTGCAGCAAGACTACCTCACGGCCAAGGCAAAATTGCTCTATGCCCGGCAGGAATATGAGCGGCAGGAAGAGCTGAATAAGACCAAAGCTTCAAGCGATAAAGTGTACCAGCAGGCTCAGGCAGACTATGCCACAGAGAAAGTACTCGTGAAAGCCCTCTCAGAGAAACTCCGCCTCATAGGTGTGGACCCTGACCGCCTGTCCGATGCCAATCTGTCCCGCAGCATCAATCTGACCTCGCCCATAGATGGCTATGTGTCTGCTGTGAATGCGAACATAGGCAAGTACGTCAACCCAGCAGACATCCTCTTTGAGCTGGTCAATCCTGAGGATATACACCTCGCCCTCAATGTCTTTGAGAAAGATGTGAGTAAGCTATATGTAGGCCAGAAAGTGATAGCCTATACCAACAGTGATCCTTCTAAAAAATATCCTTGTAAGATCATTCTCATAGGCAAGGACCTGACGCAGGATCGCAGCTTGCGTGTTCACTGCCATTTTGAGCAGTATGACCATACGCTGCTGCCCGGCATGTATATGAATGCCGAGCTGGAGGTGCAGAGCAGTGATGCAGTCACTGTGCCTTCTGATGCCATCGTGACGTATGATGATAAGCAGTATGTCTTCATAGCCCGTGGCGAGCGCGAGTACGAGATGACAGAGGTCAAAGCAGGCGCCGTGCAGGATAGTATCACAGAGATCACCGGCCAGGATGCGGGGCGCCTTCTTACCGCCCCGGTAGTGACCAAAGGGAGTTACATATTACTCATGAAACTCAAAAACAGCGCAGATGAATAGTATGATCAGAGTTGCATTTATCCTGCTCGGACTGTCCCTCACACTCAGCTCCTGTCAGGAAGATACAGTCACAGGCACACTGACTGTCAGGGTAGATTGCGCTACCGGCATCACCACCGGCAGTGTATATCTCAAAAAGGACACAGTCTACCTACCCCACGAGCGCATAGAGCAGTATGAATATGCCGGTAATCTATCCGCCCTGCACGAAGCTTTTTTTCGCGATCTGCCACCGGACCACTACATCATCTATGTGCAGGCCCGTGATAGCTATCAGCACACTGTGCAGGGGCGCAGTGCCATCACTATCTATCCCCGCCACCGGCTAAACGATCACACAGTCACCGTACAGGTAGAGTAGGAGAGAGGCCATGGAATAGGGCATAAATAAAATCCCCTTGCAATCTTATGCTGCAAGGGGATTACGTGGCGGTCAAGTAGGACGAATACTAACTTCACCGGTGATTGCCAAGTATCATCTACCGTATGTTATTATGAGATCGATGTAAGCTAATAGGAATAATAACATAGCAACTACTTAAATACAAATAAGTAAATTAGGATTTGTACATTGTTTAACAGAAAATCAATATGACAGATTGGTACGAAGTATATAACCGTTTGGCTCTATTAATGAGCCAATTTTACTCAATACACAAAGATATATCGGGAAGTAAGCTATTCGAATTACTATCTGCTGATAAAGAATTCTTCGAAAGCAACGTCTGGATTGAGAAAATTCTTGACAAAGAATATGATGACGTCAGAAGTGTCGATCCTATACAAATATTTGCAAGCCTCAATGAAAGTAAGGCAAGAGCAGATTTAAGAATTAAGCGAATTAATATACTTTTTAGATTATTAGGTGATACATTTTATTCTGATCAAATCAACTTTACAGGTTGCCCATCTCCATTTTCAATTAAGATAATGGGTGTTAGATCACAAGAAGTCCAAAAGCAAATATGGAAGGTGTTTTTTGATATTGTTGATAAGGGCGAAAATGGATTAACAGCAAAAACGTTTACTCAGTTAAATAATTGGTATGGTATTGATTTAGGCGCATTTACCATTTTTTTATTCTGGGTGAACTCAAACCTATTTCTGCCTTTGGATAAGAATACAATTACTTTTTTAATAGGGAACAGAAAGCTGCAAGAGTACCCGAGCAATTATAACGATTATCACAACTTGCTAATTAATACACCGAGAAATATATATCGAGAATTGGTTGCCCAAGCATATAACTTTATAAGTCTTGGAAATAATGAATTTGAAATGTCCCCGGAACTATTTTCATATATTCAGGGCGAAGGAAGTCCAACATATATAACTACTGATTTCAGGATTTTGGCAATAAGGCCATTACAAAATATGTCTTCTAAATATCTCAAAGTATTAAGAATTGACACTATGTATCAGTTCTATAATTCTTATGATTTTTCTAACCCGGAACAGGTCACATATAATTCCCAGAAGGACGTTAAGCTTTATAATATAGCGCAAGAAAAGAGCACATTAAATGTCAATTTGTCGGCGATTGTAGGTAGAAATGGATCAGGGAAAAGTAGTTTACTCGATCTTCTTTTCATTGGCATAAATAATTTGAGTAAGAAAGTTGTCAATACCAATGATGTAGTTAGACTTGATAAGTGCCACTTCGAGCTATATTACTATACTGATACGATTTATAAACTTCTAATTCACGATAAGGAAGTTTTTTTGTACAAGTATGAAAAGCAAGATAATACCTATCAAAATCCTCAACCTGTAACAGTAAATAAGAAATTCTTAAACACCTTTTTCTATACAATTGCGATTAACTATTCCCATTACGCACTGAATTCAAGAGAATTGGGTAAATGGATTGATCCGCTTTTTCACAAGAACGATGCTTATCAAATTCCAATTGCAATCAATCCAATGCGAAATGAAGGGAATATTGATATTAACAAGGAAAATTATTTAGTGACTTCTAGACTTCTTGCCAATCTTTTAGACCCAGATGCTGAGTTTAGAGAGATTGCCGAAGATGGAAAACTTGCAAAGTCCCTGAAATTAAAACTTGATGTTAGCAAAGTTGCATTGTTATATGGTAAGATCGAATTCCCTTCCGAAAATTATCAAAAACAGATAATCGATCTGGTTTATGAATACTTCAATATTAATATCAATAATCGAAATGAAATCATCGTTTGTGCTGATAAATATATCTTTAAAAAGCTTGTAAAAATTTCATTGATATACAATAAGTATAAAGATTATTATGACAAGGAATCTGGGACATTTAAAGCAGAAAAATTTGAACTATATCTCAAAAAACTTGACGGGGACCATAGTCACCTTACTAATAAGTTAAAACAAGCTATCAATTTTTTACGCTTTCCGCATTTAAAACATCATAATGTAAATGAATCAATTGAAATACATAATTTATCGATTGCTATTCAGAATGTGATTTCGGAAAATTATCCAGTTCTCAAACTCAGAACAATAGAACTAATCCCACCTCCTTTCTTCTCAGTCGAAATTGAATTAAATAACAATAGTAATTTTGACAAGTTAAGCTCAGGAGAAAAGCAGAGAATTCATACTATCAGCTCATTAATCTATCATCTAATAAATATTAACTCTGTAGAACGAATTAAAACCGATATTAAATACTCTTTTGTGAATGTCCTTTTTGATGAAGTTGAATTATACTTTCATCCTGAAATGCAAAGGACATTTGTTGACCATCTGATTAAGCGTTTAAAGAAAGTTGAGTTGAACTATATAGCTGGTGTTAATTTTTGCTTCGTGACACACTCACCTTTAATCCTTTCGGATATACCGGATGCTAATATCCTTTTCTTGAAAGCGAATGGTATTCCTGAAATTGAATCAGAAAAAATTAAAACCTTTGGTGGGAATATTCATGATCTGTTAGCTGAAAGCTTTTTTCTTGAAAATGGATTTATTGGGGATTTCGCGAGGAGAAAAATCGAAGAAGTAATACAGCAGTTAAACTCCAAAGATAATTTCATCAATAAGGAAAATGAATTTGCGAAAATGATAAGCATAATAGGAGAGCCTTTTATAAGAGAGCAACTTTGGAAAATGTATTATGCTAAGTATAAAAAGGAGGATGAAAGACAGAAGCGAATTAAGGAATTGGAAGCACAGATTTTAACCCTAAAGAATGCTTAATTTAACGATTAATAAACAGTTTGCTGAATCGCACTTTAACCTAATAAAAGGAAGCATTAATAGAAGAATCCATGCAATATTAGCAGATGGAGGGATTAGTTATAATAATAACATTGTTCCTTTGCCAGAAACTATAATTCCGCTGCTAAACATTTTTTTAGTAGAAGACCAATTAAGGGAAGTCATCTTATGTGAGCCAGATAATTTGGCCTATTTGATTGGACAACTGCGATTAATGTGTCCTGCCTCTACCAATTCCCTTGAGCCCGAGTATAAAATATTATATAGGATATTTTACGATCATGGTTACAGTGAGATAGATAATGACTCATTTATCAAAAGTCATAATATTGATACCTGCCCATATTGTAACAGAGGATATATTTATGTTTTGGACAAGGAAGGAAAAGTAAAGCCAGAAATTGATCATTTTTATCCTACTGGAATTTACCCGTTTTTTGCTGCTAGCTTTTATAATTTGATACCTAGCTGCGAAACTTGTAATGGTTTCAGTGCAAAAGGTAAAATTGATCCATTAAAGGAGGATATAGTAAATCCATATTTAATATCAAGTACAGATTTCGAATTTGACTATCAATTACATTTTCTGAGTTTAATAAACCCGACATCTGGTAAGTCAACTGTAGACGTAATATTCAAGCATAAGATAGATAGTCATCTCAAAACTTTTAAACTCGACAAACTTTATGCAAAACATTCAGATCATGTATTGGAGTTAATAGTAAAAAGTCAAATGAAATATTCTCATCTATACCGAGAATATTTAAAGAGCTATATAGGACTTGGCCTAAGTGATAATGAAATAGACAGATTGATTGTAGGCAGCTATGTAGATGAAAAAGACATACATAAGCGACCATTGTCAAAAATGTATAGAGATATTGCTTTGAAGCTTGGACTTATTGATAGGAGCTAGAAACAATCTTCATAGAACTTGAATTTTGTCCCCTAGAGTGTCCCCTAAAAATACTAATAGCCTATAAGTTTGTGACTTATAGGCTATTAACTGAATTAAGTGTGGAGCAGGTGGGAGTTGAACCCACGTCCGGACAAGTGACAGATAGACTATCTACGATGCGTAGTCACTTATTGATTGTCGGGATGCAGCAGGATAAGTGACCCTCCAACTGACTCCTTACATCTGTCATTCATAGCGGGTGCAGTAGATGAAGCTACAGCCCGTACGTTACCAGGTTTTGAGTGCCAGCGCGCTGTGTATGGTACCTCAAGCGCGGGGCACATGGTGGTTAATCAGTATATGATTAAGCAGCCATAGCGAAAGAATTCTCGCCAATTAAAAGTGTTCGCATCATGGATTAAAGAGGTATGATACACCCTCTGCACGCCGGTCTACCTCTCAGGCCTCCCGTCAATACCTGGCTGCCCCTGAGGTGATACGTCAGCCTATAGACGACTATAAGCTGCAATACTGACAGTGCAAAGATACGGATTTTTAAAGCTAGTTAGCAGTTGCTGCCTGTTTTACGGGGATTTGCCCCATTTCTATCATTCCTTTTTCAAATCTTCAAATTAGCTCATTTTCAAATTAATCCCGTTCTTTGCCGCCCCGATGGCCAAAACAGTCACACCATATAATAGCGAGGAGACCAAGAAGCAGCAGGTCGAGCAGATGTTTGATAATATCGCTCCGACCTATGATTTTCTCAATCACTTCCTCTCGGCTGGTATAGACCGCACCTGGCGGCGCAAGGCTGTAGACTCCATCGCGGCCATACAGCCTCAGGTCATACTGGATCTCGCTACCGGCACCGGAGACTTTGCCGTAGAGAGCCTGCGGCTAAAACCCCGGCAGGTGATAGGAGGGGATATCTCTGACCTGATGATGAATGTGGGCCGCGAAAAGGCCAGGAAACGAGGCGTGGCCGATGTCTTGTCTTTCCAGCGCGTAGACTCTGAGAATATGCCCTTTGAGGACAATAAGTTTGACGCTATCACCGTTGGTTTTGGAGTGAGAAATTTTGAGCATCTGGAGCAGGGGCTCCGTGAGATGCACCGCGTGCTCAGGCCCGGTGGCAGGGTAGCTATCCTGGAGGTAGCACAGCCGGAGCACTTTCCTATGAGGCAGTTGTATCATATCTATTTTCATTTTATCTTGCCTGTGGTAGGGCGGCTATTCTCAAAGGATGTCCGCGCTTACACCTATCTGCCGGAGTCGGTGAGCGTATTCCCGCAGGGTCAGGATTTTACGGCAATATTGGAGCGGGTTGGTTTCAAAAAAACAGTGTACCGCCCGCTTACATTTGGTATCTGTGCCTTCTATACATGCGAAAAGTAACTATCATACTGCTGCTGTCTGTGCTGAGCCTCATAGCTCACGCACAGGATCTACCTGCGCAGAAGGCACCCTCGCTCGCGGCCAAATGCCTGGTGTGCAAGACCAGCATGTATCCGCCACTCAGCATGATGCTGGAGGATGGGGTAGACCGCCACGGCCGCTACCACCCGCCGCACAAGGCCGACTACTGGAGCAAGATCCGCAACTTTTACAAGCCCAATGGAGACGAGGCCAATGACCGCGAAGGCTTCAACGTGCACGAGCTGGGCCGCAAGCAGATCTACTTTGGTATCGCACTGGGAGTGAATGTGGCCAACTACCGCATCATACACAAACCTTTCAACGGTGTGAATGATACCATCAAAAGCATGCGCCCCACTATCGGCCCTGGCTTCAACCTCGGTATCATAGCAAACTGGCAGTTTCACCGCTATTTTGACCTTCGTATCATTCCTACGCTGTCTTTCTCAGACAAGGCGATAGTGTACAATACCGTAGTGCGCAAAGATCCTGTGGTCAAACAGACCATTAGCTCTATATACCTCGATTTCCCGCTCCAGATACGCTTCAAGAGCGATCCGATACGCAATACGCGCATCTATGTGATCGGTGGTGCCCGCTACGACTATGACCTCGCGTCAAACTCCAGCACCCGGTCTAATACCCTACTGAAAGTGAAGAAGAGCGATGTGGCTATCGAGTATGGCATGGGTGTCATGATCTATTTCCCGTACTTTATCATGAGTCCCGAGTTTAAGGTGAGCCAGGGCGTGGTCAATGTCAACTCACCCACACAGGGCTATATCTACAGCCGCGTGATAGAGAAACTCTACTCCCGCACCTACACCTTTACCCTCAATCTGGAAGGGTAACTCTAATGAGCGATAGCACTCAGAAATTTTTGATAGCTATTAACCATCCACTATAATTCCCTCCCTGATAGCCGCCAGCTTCTCTGCATGCTCTGGCCGGTAGAAGAGGTTCATCGTCTCAAAGGGGATCATCCGGCCATCGTCACTGACGATGTGTACACAGGATTTCTTGATAGCCCGTACATCAAAGTCGTAGGCATCCATAAAGTTCATGATGATGATGCGGAAAAGATTGTCATATGCGAGGCCCGGCGCGGATATCTCGGGCAGGCAGCACATCAGGTGATGCAGGGTCTCACTGACACGGTCCGTAGAGCGGCCGGTGGTGAATACCTTCAGCATGTGGTCGCGCAGCAGCTGGTCCTGCTCGTAGACGATAGTATTTCTGGATGCGTTTAGCAATATGTCGGGGTCTATCATATGCGTGAGTGGGTACACGGCATCGCCATACTTCAGTGCATAGGCCATGGTCAGCGCATCAGGATTGCACGGTACGGGTATGAGGTCGTTCGGTTTGAATACATCACACTGCGCGAGTATCTGCTGGCGTATCTCCGTACTTGTCATGCGGTTGATAGCCGGGTCAAAGTCTAAGAGTCTCCCACTGATCTGCGTAGGCTGGAATGTGACTCCCCGTACGCATTTCTGCTTCAACGCAAAATTGATTATCTGGCCTATCTCGTCATCGTTGAGCCCCTTCTCTAGTGTCACCACGAGTGTGGTGGACAGGTTGTACTTGTTGAGATTTGAGAGTGCTTTCATGCGCACCTCCGTCAGGTCCTTCCCACGCAGCTTCTTCAGCGCTTCGGGTTTGAATGAGTCAAACTGCAGGTATACCTCAAAGTCCGGCATATATGAGGCCAACCGCTCGGTGAATGCCTCATCAGCAGCGATCTTCATGCCATTTGTATTGACCATGAGATGCTTGATAGGCTTCCTTTTCGCTATATCCAGTATCTCAAAAAAATGTGGATGTATGGTCGGTTCGCCACCGCTTATCTGCACTACATCAGGTTCACCCTCGCTGCGCACGATCGTGTCCAGCATCGCCTCTATCTCCTCCAGCGTGCGGTGCCTGCCGTGAGTGGGAGAGGAGCCTGCGTAGCAGGTAGGGCAGGTGAGGTTGCAGCGGTCCGTGACCTCCACCAGGCTGAGGCAGGAGTGCTGCTCATGATCGGGGCAGATGCCGCAGTCATAGGGGCAGCCCCACTTCGTTTCTGTATGCGGTTTGAGCGGATATTCACTGGCTTTGTTATAGTTGCGTATCTGCTTGTAGTATTCTATATCCGTAGCTATGAGCACCTTTTGGTATCCATGCTCACGGCACGTTTTGGTCATATAGACGTTGCCCTGCTCGAAGATGATCTTCGCGCTTATCTGCTTATGGCAGGTCGTACAGAGGCTGATGGTATGATCGTAATATATATAGTCTCTTGTAGCTGGCATGGCTTTGATTTATGGTTAATAGAATTTGCCCCTCTGATCACTAATAGGAAGAAGCATCGACCTTGTCAGTCTGATAATGGTCCTGGTGTAATACAAGACCCCTGTCACACAGGCTACCTGTATAGAGCTCAATATACCTACGCTATGGGGTGCCGGCTTGATGAAGTCTATCGCAAATCTGAAGGTGAGGTAAAAGATCATAAAGAGCTTAAAAATGTCACCGCTCTGCAGACCTGAGTGGTGGCTGCTGATCAGATAAAGGACGAGCCACAGCAGGAGCAGGAAAGCTATCTCATATAGCGCCACCGGATGGCGCATCAGGCCATCGCCCAGATTCATACCCAGCATGGATGTCGTCTCCACACCGTAGGTGGGCTCTGTGATACCTGATGTAAAGCAACCAATACGCCCGATGATCATAGCCAGGATGATAGGGAAGGTAAACAGGTCTCCTGAGGAGCGCTTCTCTCCGATGATGAGCTTGGCTATCTCCACGCCCCATAGGCCACCGAGCAGTCCGCCCACTATTGTCTTGCTGCTGTAGAGGTATAGCAGCCTGTGTGCTGAGTGCGCAAGGGCATAAGGATCTTCCAGTGCGCCCAGTATCCGTGATCCGATGAAAGCACCGAAGATGGCCCCGATGATGATCTTGACACGCGTATCGTCAGACATGTAGTCTGTGGACCGTGCGCGCAGGTATGTGAAGTAGCGGAACCCTACAGTAAAGGCGAGCATCTCAAATACAGGATGAAGGCTCAGGTGGATCTCACCCACACGTATCTCTATAGGAAAGGTCATCTGGTATTGAACATAGTAAAGTTTGCCGGCAGGGAGAAGTCGCTATCTATATTTTACAACAGGTCACAAAGCAGCACCACCCAGGCAGGACGAGAATCCCACCAGCAGGGTCACTCCGGCGCTCGCGAAGAAGGCATTGCGCTTGGGCTTTTCCCCTCGGACGGCATAGCTGGCACCTGCCGCCAAAAGCGCAACCACATGCAGCGCGATGCACAGCATCATGAGCAGCATAAAGCCCAGCTGCTCTGAGGCACCGCCACAGACTACTTTGCACACTACCCAGTAGGCCGCCAGTAGGAGCAGGTTGATAAGCAGTGTTTTTCTTAAGTAGGGCATAGGCTGACAGATGTTTTTACGTTCGTTTTCAAATATACAAAAGGGCTCTTCCTGCATTGGCACTCTCCGCGTGAATGCAATTTGCATCAAATCCGTCACCGATTACTTGAGCGCCTCCTGCAGTAGCCGGAAACCTTCAGCATTATTAGGCCTCTGCAGGGCGTAGATAATGTTGTCCTTTTCCCGCTCCGTGAGGTGAAAGCTAAGGGCCGCCTTCTGGCTCTGCTCATCTGCCGTATACTCAAAGGCGATCATCTGCACTTTGCCCATCAGTGATTCATTCGCATAGCCGAGTTTCTGGTCCACTACAAAGTCTTCATTGCTCATCTGGTTGCTAAAGATCGTACCCAGCGGATTGGTGATCATGGTGAAGAGGTCCTTCTTATCTACACTCAGGTCATCATACTCGTGGCGCGCGCCATCGCGTATCTGTATGATCACTACACCATCCGTATACTCATTGATCCAATCTTTGAATGCACCCAGTACACGGAAGGTAGCCTCATGACCCACATTATCTAGCGCTCCTCCATCCAGGATGAAGACTTCAGGTTCTGTAGGCATCACAGAGTTAGGCAGTATCAGCGGGAAGGTGGCATTCATTCGCAGCGCGCTCAGCATGGTCAGGTTCTCACCATGTTGTTGTTTGAAGAAAGGCAGGAAGTCTATCGCATCCACATCCATATTGCGGTTGGTCGTGTATTTGCCCACCGGCCGCATCATAAAGCTGATCGGCTGCGAACTAATGAAGAAGCGACGCGCATCATTGGTCACCTCCGTATGCAGCACCATCAGTGGGATATGCGCCAGGTATTCATCCTGGTAGTAGTCCTTGATCCGCTTGTCCAGTACATGCTCCGTATTGGCGCTCAGCTTGCGCTCCATCATGTAGCCTCGGTCTTTAAAGTAGATCACGCTATCCATATCAAACCGATGGAACGGGAGCAGCAGGTCATTGCTCATCAGTGCTACCAGTATGGGGTTGAGCATATCCTTGGTGATATTCTCATAGTACTTGCGGTCAGAGATATTGATGGATTCACCCTTGCGCTTATGCAGGTACAGCTCCCGCATGTAGGCAGCGCCAAACATACCACCGGAGGCGCCGGATATCATAAAGGTCTTGTCAAACAGCTGTCCTTTCAGCAGGCTGTCTGCGTGCTGCATCACTACTGTGGCAAATCCTGCAGCACGCATACCCCCGCCACTCACATTGATAAAGACCAGCTTGGGCTTTTTGCCGGCAGGCAGTAGATGTGCATTTTTATTGCGCCAGTTTTCCAGTATGGTGGTGAAGTGGGCTAGATCATTGCGGATATGCTTCGGAGTAGATATCTCGCGAAAATGGTCAATATCATACTTGGCCTTGGGCTGGTAGCTGATACCGTAGGCATGGCTCTGGTAGCCGAGCACGTCTATCTTATACAGCGCATTGACCGCTACAAAGAACAGTACGATACTGGTCGTAGCCCAGCCCTCTGCCCAGTACATCAGCACCCCAAAGAGTGACATGGTAATAGACAGGAACAGGAACACACTGGCCGCAGCCGGTATCTGAAAAAGATTGCTCTCCATAAAGAAGCCTATGCCTACTATGGAGAAGAGTGTTACGATTTGCACAAAGAGCGCGTTGGAGTGATGCTGGCGGTAGATGAGCCTCACCGTCTCAGGGTGATAGCGCTCCAAAGACTCTACGGTGCGGATGCGGAGATTGTAGGCTATGTAGTGATCTGCAAAGCGCTCACTCTGGTGCTCATTGCTCGTTTGCTCCGAGGCCGGGCGAAACCATTTCAGCCGCCAGCCGCCTTTTTTGCGCTGCTCCTCAGCCTCCAGTGCATTACGGTTAGTAAACGTAAAGTACACTGATGTCAGTAGCAGGATGGTCACGAAGCCTATGGCAAATCCCACGAGGCTGAAGAAGATCTTGGCAGTGGAGTAGCTCTGGCTCTCCGTCTGAAACCGTACGATAGCCGTAAAGTAAGTAATGAGGAAGATGATCGGTATGATAGAATTATTCAAAAAGAAAACTCCCATAGGCCGCTGAAACCGCGCCATGAAATGGAAACGGTAGCTGTGTAGCATGTAGCAGTTGAGGTTCCACGATACGTAGAAGGCACCAAAGCCCACACCTACCAGTGTAAAGGCCAGGTACCCCGTATGATCCAGGTACTCCGGATCATAAAACAGGTACGGAGCGCCATAGCTGATACCCAGATTGCCGGCCACGAGAAAGAACAGCAGCACCCAGAATGCCAGCAGGAGCTGGTACCGCTTTAGCGATACGAGTACTAGCTGTATCGGAAAGAAGTAGTATA
Organism: Bacteroidetes bacterium UBA1941; assembly: GCA_002336805.1. Lineage (GTDB taxonomy): Bacteria > Bacteroidota > Bacteroidia > Chitinophagales > LD1 > UBA1941. The sequence goes on along the minus strand of DDEZ01000012.1, from coordinate 611,795 downwards.
GCTTCCTGAAGATCTGAGGCAAGGGATGAAGTGTTTACACTCCAAATTTGTCGAAACTTCCTCTCTGTCAATAGCTTTTTGACAATAATTATGCACGGAGAAATGTGCTTTTGGCCGTTAATTTCCGGTCCACTCTATCGCACCCACGCTATGCTTGGGGCTGCGGGAGCGGTCAAAGAGATCGTCAGGGCGCTGAGTAGAGGGGTTTCCTTTATTATACAGCGGAGAGTCGGTACTGTCCGGCCTGTAGTCGCCGTACTGCTCATTGTAGAATAGGCGGTTGGTGCGGCTATTGTACACGCAGCTGTCATCTGCCCCCTGCAGCAGGTGAAAGGTGTCGACATTCGTCGTCAGGTTGCAGTAGCTGAAGTGTGCATTCAGCATAGACGGCGCAGGTGTGTAGGCCAGCTCATTGTCCTGAGATCCTACCACAGCACTATTGCTGATATTGATGGTAGTGGCATACGGTCCTACCACTGTATTGGTAGAGAGGTACGGCGCCCGGTCTATCAGCGTCAGGGTAGGATTCTGATGATTTGTGTACAGGTTGTACACGTTGGCCATCGTACAGTTATTTAGCGTATAGCTGCCGCCCATGCCCAGCACTACCATCTGGCCTCCGGAGGAGTGGAGCAGGCAGTTGGTCGCGGTCAGGTTGGTCTGCAGGGCTGTCAGCGCATTGCTCGAGCAGTTTCTTATGATACACTTGTCCAGCGTGACGGTAGGCGTGGGGCCTCCGCTATAGTTTCTGAGGTCAGAGGTGGTGATCTGTGCGCTGGCCAGCAGGTCCAGTACATACTCGTCAGACACGCCAAAGGTAGACTGGTCCACTATCACGTGGTCCATATTGATAGACGCACCGCGGCTGTAGGTGATACCCAGCCACTGTCCCGGTGCATTCTGATAGTCACGGCGTATGTATTGGAATACGATAGAGTCGCTCCAGCTATTGCCATGAGCTACCAGGTTGCCATCTACAGTGATCACGGCATTGGGTCCCATATAGATCTGTGTGCGTGGCTGGAGGTTCAGCGTAGCTCCTGGTTTGATCTCCAGGATAGGCAGGCCGCCATTTTTGTTTACGATGATATGCGGCTTGTCATTAGGCCAGGTCACATTAGATACTACGCTATCGCTAAAGTGGTAATAGGCATTCTGCCCCATAGCCTCCAGCACTACATGCTGCGTAGTACCGTTGGTGGTAAACTGGATCTGGTCCAGTATCACAAAAGGATTATTCAGATCGTTTGGGTTCACAGTCACTTCTACAAATACATAGATACTGTCATGCGCCGGTATATCTACATCCTTAAACTCTGTACCCGATACACCATCCACATTGATACGAAACTGGTTGCCCTGCAGCTGCATCAGTTTGATGTCAGATACCAGGAGGGACTTACTCTGGGTATTGCGTACCTTAAAGTAGCGCGTGGTAGAGCCCAGCGTGGTGAATACCGTGTCAAAAGTCAGCGTATCCGTAGAAAATGACAGCGCGCCAGTCTTTGAAAACTGCTCCTTGTGGCAGCTATTCATCAGCAGGGTAGCTACCAGTAGAGGGATGATGACTATGAGGGCCTTGGCTATTTTCACGCAGTGATTTTGGGCGATAAACGTAAGGAAAAAGAATTTATTACTCAGCCGCAGGCTGTTTGCATTAGTCTAATGTCTCTTGTCTAGCGTCTCAAGTCTACTTCACCGCTATACAGCTGATCTCCACATTCACATCCTTAGGCAGGCGGCTCACCTGTACTGTCTCCCGTGCCGGGAAATCATCCTTGAAATAACTCCCATACACCTCATTAACCCTGGCAAAGTCGTTCATATCTTTCAGGAAAATAGTCGTCTTCACGATATGAGTGTAGTCCATGTGGTAGGCCTTCAGGATGCCACCTATATTCTGCATGACCAGGGCCGTCTCGCCCTCTATCGGGCCTGAGTATAGCTCACCGGTAGATGGGTTGATCGCTATCTGGCCGGACATGTATAGGGTGCCATTTACCATGACTGCCTGGCTGTATGGACCTATAGGCGCCGGTGCTGCTGTAGTAGGGCTGATATGTTTCTCCATGATTTAAAGTTGAAGTATTTTAATTTAAGCTGCGTCTGAAATGTGCGTTTTGATAGCCGACAACTCATTTTCGATAGACAAGCGCTCTTCCTCTATATCAAAATCATCTTGCAAGCCCAGCCAAAATTTGGGAGAATTTCCAAAATACTTGCTTAGCCTAAGGGCTGTGTCAGCAGTGATCCTTCTTTTCTCTTTAAGGATCTGTGATATCCTCGTTTGAGGTATCGAGATATCCTTGGCCAGTTTGTAAGCCGAAATATTGAGCGGCGTCAGAAACTCTTCGAGTAGTACTTCACCGGGATGTATGTTCTTAAGCCTTTTCATTCTCTTATTTTTTAGTGGTAATCCATTATTTCTACCTGCATCGCATTATTATTGATCCATTGGAAAACGATACGCCATTGATCATTGATACGGATGCTATAGAAGTCTTTTAGATTCCCCGACAGCTTCTCTAGACGGTTAGCAGGTGGTATTTTCAGATCCGCGAGATTCACTGAGTTGTGCAGCATCCTTAGCTTGCGCCTGCCTGTTTGTTGGATGTCTACCGGTATTTTCTTCACACGCTCACCGTTCCAGATTTTTTCAGTGTCTTTACTCCCAAAGGATAATATCATAATGACGTGGCGGGTTACTAACGTCTAAGGTATGTATTTTCGCTGACAAATCCAATGTTTCCTTACATTTGGCGAAAAGTATCTGGATGAAAGTACTGATCATAGGAGAGGATGACCGTTTTGCGGACCTGCAGGCACGCCTGGCCACCAATCCTGCCCTGGAGGTAGACCGCTCCGATGGCGATAGCGAGGAGGACTACGACCTCTATGATGTGATATTCGACCTCAATTTTGACGATGACCCATCTAACATGGAGCTGTATGCCCAGCTCAAGGACATACCGGTCTTCGTCAGCGCTGTCAAGCTCTCCCTCGCCGAGGCTGTCTACACCAGCGGGGCCAAAGTGAAATGCCAGCTCTTTGGCATCAATGCTTTACCCACCTTTATGGCGCAGTCTAAGTGGGAGGTGAGCGCCTACCGCAAATTTGAGATACCAGCCCTGACCGACCTCATGAAGGTATTTAATATTGACTTCCTCATGGTAGAGGACCGTGTAGGCATGGTCAAGCCGCGCGTCATCTTTATGATCATCAATGAGGCCTGCTATACCCTGCAGGAGGGCACAGCCTCTATAGAGGATATAGATATGGCCATGAAGCTGGGTACTAATTATCCCTTCGGACCGTTTGAATGGTGTGACCGCATAGGGATCACCAGCGTGTTTGAGACACTGGCGGCCATGTATGAAGACACCAAAGACGAGCGCTACAAGATCTGCCCGCTGCTGAAGACCAAATACCTCAAAGGCGAGACCTTCTACCGCGCTGCCAAAAAAGAATCAAAGAAAAAAGGAGAACTCGATTTCTGATGATCACGCCCAAGATACGCGTACTAAAGCGCACCCAGATCAATGAAGCGAAGTGGAATGAAGTGATCCGCACTGCATCGAATAGTCTGCCCTATGCCTATACCTGGTACCTCGACGCTCTTTGCCCAAAGTGGATGGCCCTGGTAGTAGGAGAGTATGAGGCGCTGATGCCACTGCCCGTAGGGCGCAAGTGGGGTATGCTGTTTGTGTACCAGCCGCTGTTTTGCCAGCAGCTAGGTGTCTTTTACAAGCGGCGCAGCGATCTCATATTAGATACCGTGGTCAAAGAGGCGCTGAAGAAGTTCTTCTTTGTAAACCTCAATACAAATTTTGACAATCAGCTTTCCTCCCTGCCCCCCAGGACACAGAGCAGGAAGAAAAACCTGATCCTACAACTCTCCGGCAAACATAGCAGCATCCAAAAGGGCTACTCTGAAAATACCTCACGTAATATCAAGAAGGCGCAAAAGGCAGGATTGATCTTTCAGGAGGAGGATAGGGCTAGCTTTGAGAGTTTTACCGACTTCTATATCAGGTATACAGCCCGCAAGGACAAAAACTTCAAGCCACGCCATGGCGACTTCTTGCACCGGCTCACCCAGCAGTTTCACATGCATGAGTGCGGCAGGCTATTCACCGTCAGGAATGCAGAAGGTGAAATATGCGCAGGAGCCATAGTAGTAGAGCACGGCAATAGGGTCATCCATCTCCTCCCCGCTGCTGATGAGCACTCCCGTCAGAATGGAGGCATGCACTACCTCGTAGATCATATACTGGCGCACTATGCCGGCACGGATAAAATATATGATTTCGAAGGCTCCTCGGTAGATTCTATAGCCCGCTTTTATGAAGGATTTGGCGCAGAAAACCAGCCTTTTTTCATGCTCAGCAAATCACTTTTCAAGAGAAGCAAATAAGTATACATTCTTACGCTATCCCTTTCAATAAGGGTAGTGAAAAGATGCCGGAAAATGATTGCTGACTCTTATGCCAGTCTGCCCTCCTCCTCAGTATGGCGCGATACGGATATCACAAACCACACCATGAATACAGCAAAGGCTGCAGCTGATACGATCTCCACGATGGTCAGCCAGTGGTTGTACCAGTAGTAGTAGTAGCTATTTAGCGCTGCCAGTACGAGCATCAGGCGGATCACCTCAGCCCATACGGTCCACTTTTTGCGCTCAAAGATGCCGCCTATGATCAGGATAGACACCGTGAGTATAGATGCAAAGAACCACTTGTAGAAGGTAGTGATAGAAGCAAAATGGTCCAGGTACACGATACTGCCAGCCAGCGTGATGATGAACTGCACCGTACCATATACGCGGAATAAAGCAGAGGTATCAGCATCATACTTGGTATATACTTCCTTGTCCACTTCCTTTACCGGCTGGAAACCTCCCAGGTATTCCGGCAGCCAGCCCGGGCGGGCAGTGATCATACGCAGGCGGTCAGTCCATTTCATCTGCTTCATTTTCTCACCCATCTCTACGTAGTAGTGTACATTGGCCCAGACAGGGTTCCAGCTTTTAAACTGTGTCGTGATACCATAGGTGATCTCCTCTGCATCATCCTCCACGCGGAAGGTGCCAAACAGCCTGTCCCAGATGATGAATACACCAGCATGGTTCTTGTCTATGTACTTGGGATTTACGGCATGGTGTACTCTGTGGTGCGATGGAGTATTAAAGATGTACTCTATCAGCGGGTGCATCTTGCCTATCGCGCGCGTATGTATCCAGAACTGGTACAGCGTATCTACGCCCGCAGCTATACCAAATGTGAGTGGATCGAAACCCAATATCGGCAGCGGCAAGAAGATGAAAAAAGCAATGAGGTTGTGTATCCATGACTGGCGCAGGGCTACAGACAGGTTGTACTCCTCGCTCTGGTGGTGCGCCACATGTGCACCCCAGAAGAAGTTGATCTCATGGCTCAGCCTGTGTGCCCAGTAAAAGAGGAAGTCAAACAGCACCAGGCACAGCGCAAACGCCCACCATGTACGGGGCAGTGTGAGTAGTGCAAAATGATTGTGGATGTAGATATACAGGCCAAAGATCAGCCCCTTAGACAGCGCGCCGGATATCTGGCTGCCTATGCCCATGGCAAAGTTTGACACGGTATCATTCAGCCGGTAGTAGTTCTTCTTTTTGCGGTAGCCGTAGTATGCCTCTAGCAGCACCAGTATGATAAAGGCAGGGATCGCATAAAATATCGGACTTTTCATGGAGCGCTTCGTTTTGGGATAGTGAATTTAAGCTATCTCCACGAGTCGGTAAAGAGTGGAAATGGATCGGCGGGCGAAGAATTCAGTTAAATCGCCTCTTCATTCGGTCAAAGTCGGAAATTGTGCCACTTTTGGAGCATAGTCTATGAGTACTGTCATAAAAATATTGAGATGGATAGGGGCCATCTGTTGTATCGGCCTGGCCGTCCTTTTATCGCTGGGTACGACCTTTGTCACCATCCAGCAGTTACTGGAGACCAGGCGCACTGTCGCAGACGCACATCGTTTTGGTTACACCATAGGCACCCTCATCGCTTATGGACTTCTCATGGCAGTCGCGGTAGGTTTGTGCCTATTGGCCGTGCGCCTGATCAAGGGGAAAAAGAAACAAATACCGGTGATCGAGGAGGTAGATGTAGATCGTTACTTATCTTGATCTGATGCAGCGCCAGCTCAAAATACTCTTCAGGATCATCAGCGTCCTATTGATGCTCACAGGACTATTTTTCATTTTCACGGCAGCGCTGTCGCAGCTACGCCCCGATCTCCTACTTTACGATACCAAAGGATACCTGATCTCAATCTTTGTAGCTATCGTTTGTTTTTCTTTCTCATATATCCTCTACGGATTGAGCCGCAGTGAGCCGACATAAAAAAGCCCCTCTGCAGGGGCTTTTCTTATTATGTGATCCGACTTATTTCTTTGCGCTGTTATCTCTCTGCACATGCAGTTTATCCATAGCCATCATCTGGCGCACGGTCTGCTGCATACCCTCGGTGCTACCGTCCAGGAAGATCACATTGCCATTAGACACTTCAGCAAATTGCTTGATCGCATCCGTCCACATATTAAACATGATCATGCTGGCATCCAGATTAGCAGTTTCCATTTCCTTGGCAGCAGAGGTCATACCCTTGGCCACCTCCTCGCGGAAGAGGGCTACACCCTGGCCGCGCAGTTGAGCAGCGATCTTCTCAGCCTCTGCGGCTATCTTGATCGCGTTACCTTCTGCCTCGGCAGCCTTGGTCTTGGTGATCAGGAGTGCCTGGCCTTCGTTTTCCGCAGCGGCCTTCAGGTTGTTAGACGCCACTACGCGGCTCATAGAGGTCATGATCGCCTCATCAAAGGTGATGTCATTCAGCTGCAGATCCTGCAGGTGGTAGCCCCACTCCTCCAGCTGGCGGTCTATCTGGTCCTTTACATAGTCTATGATCTCCTTGCGCAGGCTCAGGATCTCGGCCTGCCTCTTGGTAGCCACAAAGGAGCGGATGGAGCCCTCTATCGTGCGCGTCAGCGCCTGCATCAGGTTCTTGTCATCTATGAATTTAAAGGCCACATTCTTCAGCGTATCCTCCTCCTGATTGAGCACGGAGTAGAGCAGCATAGACTTAAAGTAAACATTGGCCTGGTCTATCGTGATGGCCTGAAACTGGAGCTCCACAGAGCGGTTTTGTATAGAGATGATGCGGAAGATGGTCTCTACCCATGGCAGTTTGAAGTTGAGTCCCGGCATCATGATGCGGCGATACTTGCCAAAGAAGGTGATGACTGCCACATTGCCCTGCTGCACGGTCACAAAGGAGCCTAGCGCAGTGAAGATGATAAGCAGGATGACGATGACGGAGAAGATGGATCCGAGTGCCATAAGTATTTTGTTTTCACCAAAGGTAAATGTATTTCGCAGTGCGTAAAATTTATTAATACATCTAGTAGTGCATTTCGCTTGATGAGATTATTGCACTGGAGGTGGCACTTGCCAGGAAAGAACGCACAATGCCAATCTCAAACCGAAGGTTCTTCCCTCTCCTTGGGAGAGGGAAGATGCCGAAGGCAGATGGGTGAGGTGTCCTCCTTTTTCCGTTTATTAGTACAGTGAATATCCGCCGGCTGTACATATTGATCGTATGCTTCTATGTAGCAGGAGCTGTGCATGCCCAGCAGCGCAGTTACTTTTCTTTTGATTCACTTTTTGCACGGCACCCTGAGGCTTTTGACTCTGTGCTGGCGCACAAGGCGGACTACCGCCTGCAGGTACTCTACACCCGCATAGATCGCGATGCACATGGCGTACCGCACCTGCGCACTTATGACCTCGATGCAGACAGGTACTACTACTACTGCGCCAGCATGATGAAGCTGCCTGCCTGCGCCCTCACGCTGGAGAAGCTCAATGACCTCTCACAGTATCGGGTCACTATGTTTGACTCACTGGGCATAGACAGCATAGCCTGCACACAGCTCAGCCCAGAGGCCATGATGCTGGGCACACCATACTCCTGCCTGTCGCAATTCATCAAAGAGATGCTCCTCGTGAGCAATAACAATGCTTTCAATCCCGTCTATGACTTCCTGGGCCAGCGCGCCTTTCAGGACCGCCTCCACGAGATAGGCTGCCCCGGCGCTGTGGTGAGCAATCGCTATGCAAACTGCGACACTATCTCTAATCGCCGCTGCTCTCCCGTATCCCTCTATGACCGCCAAACGCATCAGCTCCGCTACATGCAGCCCTGCGTGATCAATGAGCGCCCACAGTTTTACGCAGGTCCGCTGTCACCACTGGTAGGGGAGGGGTACCTGTCTGGTGGCGCTGTGGTGAATGAACCCAAGAGCTTCCGCTATAGCAACTATATCCCCCTGTCCGAGCTGCACCGCCTGCTCACACATATCATGCTGCCCGAGACGCAGCCTGCCGTCGGGCGCCTCCGCCTCACGCACAATGACTACCAGTACCTCTACAAATGCATGGGTATGTTCCCGCGCGAGTGCGCCTATCCGGTGTTTGACTCCATACACTATCCTGATAGCTACATGAAGTACTTCATGGGCCTCGACACTACTGCTTATACCATGCCCACCAACCTGCGCATCTTCAATAAGGTAGGCCAGGCCTACGGCTTTATGACCGATTGCAGCTATGTGGTAGATACTTTAAATAAGGTAGAGTTTTTCCTCTCCTGCTCCATGTATCTCAATGCAGATGGCATCCTGAATGATGGCAAGTATGAATACGATCAGGTAGGCTACCCTTTCTTTCGTGATCTCTTCAATGCGGTTTATGAAGAAGAGCTGACGCGTCATAGAGACTATCAGCCGACCCTGCGCTTACCAGACTTTACCGATACGCTACTCGTCAAACCCGGCCCGCCTAAATGGCTCCGCATAGATAGCAATGCCAGCGCCGCGAAAATGGAGGCAGTACTCGTATCACTGGCCGACTCCATGTGGGAGGACCGCCGCCTGCCTATCAACTATGACAATCCTACGTCTGATGAGGTATTTTATCGCAACCTGAACATAGCGCTTAGGCAGAAGGCTACCTTGACCTATCCATTTGATGCCCTCCGGACAAAACAAGTTTCAATAGTATCATCAGCAGACAAGAAGCTACGCGCCTTCTCCTGGGACAAAAACTCTGAGCGGAGTAATTATGCGTTGCTACAATACTCTGATGGTGATAAAGTCTCACTATCACTCGCCGTACGATCGGATAAAGAGGGATTGCCCAAAGTACTGTATAAGCAGATATATACTCTATCATCAAAGACTGGTACTGTATACTTACTTCTTGCGGAGACCGACCCGGGTACAGGCAGCGCACAGTTTCTGCAGGCTTGCACTTTATCAGATGGCATGCTCAGTAGCATATCCATATTTCTATCAGATGCAGTTGGCAAAAAACGCTACAACACGCTCCTCATAGAGCGGCACAACACCAAACAAGGTATTCGCTACGACGCCAGACACAAAACCATTAGCTATCCGCTGCGCATCAAGTCTGGTAAGAAGCTCCGCATACAAATACGGAAGCTTAAATTTGATGGCGAAGTTTTCCGTTAAAAGCTATGCAGATCTTTCCTACCTTAGGCATATGGATGCTACTAGAAAACTGTTCGCACTGTTTGCTCTTTCATGCATTTGTCTCTGGTCTGCAGCTCAGACAGTCTCCTGCTGTCGCGCGGCTTATTTTGATATCGATACCGCACCAGACCCGCCTATATTCGCAGGTATCGGCGATAGCCACTGGCCTATTGTTACCGCTTCTGATTCTTGCCAGTTATATTTTGACCAGGGTATCCGTGAGGGTCATTGCTTCAATGACTTTGAAGCCCGCCGCGCCTTCCGCATGGCGCTGCGACTCGACCCTACTTGCGCCATGTGCCACTGGGGCCTCGTCGCATCCAATGCCAATTTAGACTTTGACCGGAAGTGGACGAAAGCTCAACTGGACACAGCCACCCTGCTCAATGAGCGCAACCATGACAGCCTCTACCACTTCCAGCGTGTCATCATAGAGGCTGCACGTCATCAGTATCTCGACCGAGCTCAACGGCGTGCGGACAAGCAAAATGAAAAGACCCTGCTCACCATGCCTGACAGGTATAGAAACAACCTGGAATATCTCCTGATCCTGGGCAATAGCATCATAGGCGAGTACGACATGGATGGCAAACCCCTCAAAAGGCAAGAGGATGGAATAGCCATGCGCAGGCGCACCATACAGCTCTACCCGCATAGCCTCGCTGCCCACCATTATTGGATACATGAGGTCGAGAAAGGCATCTATATGGATTCTGCCAGCACTTCAGCTGCTCTGCTGCCATCTTTGGCGCCCGGCTCGCCGCATATCCTGCATATGCCCGGTCATATCTATCACCGGCAGGGCCTGTATCTACGAGCGGACAGTGCTTTCAAACTTTCCTTTGTCGAGGACTCGATGTACATGCAGCGTTACCACATATCATCTTATAATGACTGGAACTACATTCATAACCTTTACTTCCTTATTGGAAATCTATCAGAGATGGGTCGCCTCACCGAGGCTCTCTGGTGGCAGCGCAAACTGGACTCCATACCACCCCTAGACTATTGCAGCAACTCTGGCATCAACCACACTGGCTATCACGTTTATTTCCCCCGGATAAATAGCTATATGAAAGCATATGACTGGAGCCGTGCTGCAGAGGCCGCCGCCGGGCTTCATTTGAAATTTGACAGTACCAATATCCTCCGTGACCATCCTATGCTAGCGCTTACCTTAAGTTTCCTGGAGGAGTATGCCAGCTTCAATGCCAGCCTTGATTCAGGCAATTATGATGTAGCCCTTACGCAGGCGCAGTTTATAGCAACACAGGCTAAAAAGTATATTTTCAAAAAGATCACCAGAAAAGATTCTTACTATGGTACGTTTGAGTTTCCCGTCTCGGTCTATCTCCAGCATTGCAAGGCGTTTATAGCGGAGCGCGAGGGTGATCAGAAGAAGGCTGATAAGATCCTGAAGAATGCGGTGACAGATCAGAAGTATGACTTTCAGGCTGAGCCACCTGCCCTTTTTAGTTCGCCTTATGAGTGGTACGTCAAATACTTGATCCGTATGCAGCGTACAGCTGATGCTAATATAGTAGCAGATGAATACATGAAGTTCAAAAGAGGTTCTCCCTATGCCGCCTATTGTAAAGCTTTAGCCGCTGAGGCCTCTGGCGCTCCAGATGCCCGTGATCAATATCTTGCCTGTCTACATAAATTCAGCATGGATAGTCATTCGCCTATCACCAATTTTGTAAGCTCAAAGGCCCAATAATTCCTTTTCAAAAATATTTTTCACTACGCAAATCCATTGCGCAGTGACACCTTTATTTTGCCTCTGTATTTAAAACAATAGCATTACTAATCTGTTGCGATAAATATTAGCGAAAAATAATCTTTACTAATTATTTTAGTATTTGAGGATAAAATCTAATTTTACATTTATAAATCCAACAACATGGCAAACATGACTGCTGACGAGAAAAAAGAAAAGATCAAAGCCCTCCAGCTCACCGTAGACAAGCTGGACAAAGCCTACGGCAAAGGCACCGTGATGAAACTCGGTGATGCCCGCGTGCTGGCCACAGAGGCTATCCCTACGGGTTCTATCGGTCTCGATATCGCACTCGGTATCGGTGGCCTGCCCAAGGGCCGTATCGTAGAGATCTACGGACCGGAGTCTTCGGGCAAGACGACCCTCGCCATCCAGACCATAGCCAATGCACAGCGCATGGGTGGTATCGCAGCCATCATAGATGCTGAGCACGCCTTTGATAAAGAATACGCCATCAAACTCGGCGTAGATGTCAATAACCTTCTGATCTCTCAGCCGGATGATGGTGAGCAGGCGCTCGATATTGCTGAGCACCTGATCCGCTCCGGTGCCATAGATATACTCGTCATAGACTCCGTAGCCGCACTCGTACCACGCGGTGAGCTGGAGGGCGAGATGGGCGAGAGCAAGATGGGCCTCCACGCCCGCCTCATGTCCCAGGCCCTCCGCAAGCTGACCGGTACCATCAGCAAGACTGGCTGCTGCTGTATCTTTATCAATCAGCTCCGTGAGAAGATCGGTGTCATGTTTGGCAATCCGGAGGTCACTACTGGTGGCAATGCACTGAAGTTCTACGCATCCGTGCGCCTCGATATCCGCCGCATAGGCCAGATCAAAGAGAAGGATGATGTGATAGGCAACCGTACCAAGGTAAAGGTGGTCAAGAACAAGATGGCTCCGCCATTCAAGACCACTGAGTTTGACCTCATGTACGGCGAGGGTGCCTCCAAGGCAGGTGAGATAGTAGACATCGGTACCGAGCTGGAGATCCTCCAGAAGTCCGGCTCATGGTATAGCTACGAGGGCACTAAGCTCGGCCAGGGCCGCGAAGGTGTGAAGCAGCTCCTCAATGACAACCCGGAGATGGCAGCCGAGATCGAAAAGAAGATCAAAGACAAGTTCCTTCAGGGAGTAGAAGTAGTCAAGACCGAGAAGGAGGAAGTAGAAGACTAATTAGTTTCTTGTTTTGTTTGCCCTATAAATAAAGGCCGCCCATCTTGCGTAGGGCGGCCTTTTACCATTTTAATGACAGACTTTAAAAAGCCTATGGATCAAAACGCCCTCACCGGTTCAAAATCAATTCAACCCTATCGATCAAATTGCATTAAAGCCTCCCTTCAGGTCGCAGATCCCGATGCAGTCGGGAGAGGTTTGGAGGGCCGGCTATCTCCTCTATCTCGGTTCGAAATCAATTCCTGGAGATTCACTTTGCACTTTCAGCCCCCGGTTCAAAAACAATCCATCGAGCACAGTTTGAGCATCATCGACCCATGGCTGAAAATCCCCCTTGACAAGGGGGTGGCCGCAGGCCGGGGGATTTGAGGCAGCATCACACAAAACTCCCATCCCCCCGCTCCGGTTCAAAAACAAAAAAGACCGCCCTTGCGGAGCGGTCTTTTTAAAGACATATGTCGTACAGATTACCTTACTACAAACTGGCGCACCATGCGGCCATTGGCAGAGTTGATCATCAGCACATAGACACCTGAGGCTACATTGCCCAGGTTCATATTGAGCTTGGTAGAGCCTGTCACATCGATATCCTCTGTGTGGATAGTGCGGCCTATCTGGTCTACTACGGTCAGCTGGCCTGCTATACGGTCTGCAGATGCCAGCGCTACGGTAAAGTTGCCCTGGTTAGGGTTAGGATAGATACTCAGTTCTACACCGTTTTGTACCTCAGAGATACCTGCAGGGTAGCACACGCTGAGCCTGTATGGATACACGCGGTTAAAGTCAAACTGCATACAGGTATCTATGAATCCGATCACAGGGAATGTACCATGGCCGCAGGCGATGCCCGAGATGGTCAGGCTGTAGTTGCCGGCAGGTGTCACGGCTGCATTCACAGTACCGGTCACATGTGCACAGGCAAATGAGCCAGGGAAGAGCCAGCTGGTCAGTACAGGATTGCTGATGCTGGTGATACCGGCTGGATATCCGGTGATGCTATTGATATTGATAGAGTCTACAGTGATCACTGCCGCGCCGGCTGGTATCTGAGCCAGGAAGTCGTGAGCGTCTATCTGAGCCGGTACCTGGATATTGATCTGGCCGCTATATGCAGTGCCGGTCTCTATACATGGCAGTGTGGCAGGATAGACATGCGTATTGCTGTTGAAGTGGGTAGTGTCTACCAGGCATGCGCCTTGCGTGTTGCACACATTCAGGCTGTAGTGCAGGTAGGCACCCAGGTTGCCGCTCACACAGCTATCTATGGCTATGCCAAAGATATTGCCATGTACACAGCCACGGCCAAAGAGGTTCACAGGATAGTTGCCCAGAGAGTCAGTAGTGATACCTGAGAAAAGGGCACATCCGTAAGCACCGCCATGCAGCCATGCAGAGTTGCCGGGATTAGTGGTCACAGAGATACCGTGAGGCACGCCGGTCACGCTGTCTATACGCATAGAGTCTATGTGCAGATAGTACTGGCCTGCAGGCAGGGCAGATACGAAGAGGTGTGCATCTATAGAGTCCGGTATCTTCAGGCTCACAGACTCAGAGTATGGGTCGCCCTGCAGGATGCACGGTAGAGACTGAGGGTAGAAGTAGGTGCCATTGGCAAAGTGCGCAGTATCCGGCGTACACGTAGTAGGTCCGCATACAGAGAGGTCATAGGAGAAATAGGCAGGCAGCAGTCCACTGATGCAGGAGTCAGCCACGCTATGCGCCAGCTGCACATGGAAGCATCCATGACCTGCTACACCCAGCGTATAGCTACCTATAGAGCTATTGGTAGTGCCCGATACCTGTATGCAGCCATACTGGCCGGGATGCAGGAAGGTAGCACTGCCAGGATTGATCTCTGTAGTGATGCCTGACGGCGCACCTACGATGCTATCCAGCGCTATAGAGTCTATATGCACATAGAAAAGACCGGCCGGATACGTAGCGTCAAACAGGTGAGCATCTACTGAATCCGGTATCCTGACGCTGATAGTACCGGCATACGCGCTACCGCGTGTGATACAGGCCAGTGACGATGGATAGGCGAAAGCGCCGGCTGCGAAGTGAGCCGTGTCAGGCGTACATACCGGAGGCAGAGCCGCACACACATCCAGGCTGTAGTTGATAAAGTTTGGCAGCTGGCCTGTCTGGCACGAGTCTACAGGGAAACCACCGATGGAGCCATGCACACAGCCTGCACCAAAGAGGCTGAGAGGATAGCTGCCTATCGCAGCGGCTGTACTGCCGGATACCTGCACACAGCCATACTGGCCGGCGTGCATCCACGCACCGGCACCAGGATTAGGCGTCGTGCTGATACCTGCAGGAGCACCGGTGATGCTATCCAGGCGGATAGAGTCTACATACAGGAAGTACGTATTGGCCGGCAGCGCGCTGAAGAAGATATGTGCATCCAGAGAGTCCGGTATGCGGATATTGACCGTGCCGGAGTATGACTGAGTCTGATGGATACACGGCAGCGAGGCCGGATACACTATCGTACCAGGGGTGAAATGGCTGCTATCTACCGTACATTGGGCCGAAGCGCCAAATGCAAAGGCGATGAGAGCAGACAAAAACAGTAATGTTCTTTTCATCGATGATTTTGGTTTTGATTAATGATATGGGCGAATTTACGCTTTTTCAAACAGAAAAACGCCTGTCTCTCGCATTGAAAGACAGGCGCTTCGTTGATATAGTAAGCGGCTCAGCTTAGAGTTTGCCCACCATGTCTATCGGGTTCACCCACTTGTCAAAGTCCTCTGAGGTCACGTAGCCGAGGTCGATGGCTGTCTGCTTCAGGGTCTTATTTGTCTTGTGCGCGGTCTGTGCTATCTCGGCAGCCTTGTAGTAGCCGATGTAGGGATTCAGAGAGGTCACCAGCATGAGAGAGTTGTGCAGGTTGCTGTCTATATTGGCTTGTATAGGCTCTATACCCGCAGCGCAGTGGTCGTTAAATGACACGCACACATCACCTATCAGGCGCGCGGAGTGCAGGAAGTTATAGATGATCACCGGCTTGAACACATTCAGCTCAAAGTGACCTGTAGCACCACCGATGTTGATGGCTACATCATTGCCCAGTACCTGTGCAGCTACCATGGTCATGGCTTCGCACTGGGTAGGGTTCACCTTGCCCGGCATGATAGACGAGCCAGGCTCATTGTCAGGGATGCTGATCTCGCCTATGCCGCAGCGCGGGCCGGAAGCCAGCAGGCGCACGTCATTAGCTATCTTCATCAGGGAGCAGGCCACTGTCTTCAGCGCACCGTGCGCCTCTACTATTGCATCATGCGCAGCCAGCGCCTCAAATTTATTCTCCGCCGTCACAAAGGGCAGACCTGTGAGCGTGGCGATGTGCTTGGCCACATTCTCAGAGTAGCCCGGAGGTGTATTGATACCTGTGCCTACTGCAGTGCCACCGAGAGCGAGCTCAGACAGGTGAGCCAGGGTGTTATTGATGGCGCGCAGGCCGTGGTCCAGCTGAGATACATAGCCGGACAGCTCCTGGCCGAGGGTGATAGGTGTAGCATCCATCATGTGTGTGCGGCCTATCTTCACTACCTTCATGTATTCCTTAGACTTGGCAGCTAGTGTATCGCGCAGCTTCTTGATGCCGGGGATGGTTACATCCACCAGTATCTTGTATGCCGCGATGTGCATCGCCGTCGGGAAAGTATCATTAGAAGACTGAGACTTATTCACGTCATCATTTGGCGCGATAGACTTCTTCTCGTCCAGCAGGTTGCCACCCATCAGCACGTGTGCGCGATAGGCTACTACTTCGTTCACGTTCATATTGCTCTGCGTACCTGAGCCGGTCTGCCATACCACTAGTGGGAACTGGTCATCCAGCTTGCCTGCCAGGATCTCATCACACACCTGGCCTATGATGTCAGACTTTTCCTTGGGCAGTACACCCGCTTCGAGGTTGGTCAGTGCGGCTGCCTTCTTGAGGTAGGCAAAAGCGCGGATGATCTCCTTAGGCATCTTATTGATGTCCTCGGCTATTTTGAAGTTATGTACCGAGCGCTGTGTCTGCGCACCCCAGTACACATTGGCCGGTACCTCTACCACGCCCATCGTATCTTTCTCTTTGCGAAATTCCATGATGTTTTTTGATTTAGCGGGAGCGAAGGTAAAGAATTCGGCTATTCGGGATTCGAAAATTTGGGGTGCCTGTCACAGGCTTAGTGCTGAGAGATATCAGGCAGATGTTTTATATAAAATCATTTAAATATCTCAGTGCTGTTATCCTCTATTGTTATATTCACCCGACACTTTTAAACCTGTTTCTCTCAATGACTGCTACACCATCTCCCCTGCGCCGCCTGCTAAATCCCCACAAGATAGCTGTGGGTGTAGACTGGGCTGTATTGATCGGTTTCTTACTGTCAGGATTGCTGCACCCTGCTGTTCGCATGTATTATGATAGCGTATGGCGTCTCTTTCTCTGTATCACAGTGCCGCTGATGGTTTTTAGCTATATCATCTACCAGATATCGGAGCGCTACGGCCAGCGCATACAAGGAGAGCGGCGCAAGGCGCCTCCACTGGGTGAGGAGGCCTTTGGCACCATCCGCGCAGCTTTTGTAGTATCATGCATGGCGGCATGGCCGGTGGGCATGTACCGGGCGGGGCTACCCACAGGCCTGGTATGGACGCTGGATGAGATGGGGCTGACCTGGTGGATGGTAGTACTGGAGATGTACCTCGGTATCATAACCATAGATGCTCTCACTTATTGGAAGCACCGGCTGCTGCATACCAAAGCGTTTTACCCTTTTCACAAGCACCACCATACCTTTCGTGATCCGACGCCTTTCTCAGGTTTTGCGGTGGGGCCGGTGGAGACCTTCCTTACCTTTTGGCCGCTGCTGCTTACCTGTTTCCCTCCGGCCAAGCACTTCATACCCCTGTATATGACCGCCATAGTAGGCTTCGTGTTTCTCAATTTATACCTGCACTGTGGTGTCACTTTCTCGTGGCTGGAGAGGTTACTGCCACGCATAGGCCTCAATAGCTCTGCCTGGCACAATGTGCATCACTCCGACGTCGTGTCAAACTTTGGTGAGGTATCCTTTATCTGGGATAAGCTCTGCAAAACAACCCGTGAGGCGGCCCGGCAGAAAAAAATGTCGCGCGCCTGATATCAGGAGCCTGTACGCTTCATATACACAGTAGCGATGGTCAGGTGAAACTCCATCTTGTTTAGCTTGCCCCCGTCATAGTGATAGACACTGCGGCTGCCATCTGCATTGCGTATCTCCAGGGTATTGGCATCTATCCGCTTCAGGCCCGTATAGCCGGCTTCAGCCTCATGAAATATCCTGGAACGCTGCTGAGGATCATAAAAATAGAGAGACATGACAGAGTATGACGGTACTTCATTGAAACTCCTTTTGCCAGCATGTGACTCCACCTGGTACTGGCGCCCATCATAGGCCACCTTATTCCATTTTTTGGTCTTCCCGTTCTCTATTTCCTTGTAGGAGGAGGAGATGAGTTTGCCGCCTTTGTAGCGTACCTCCTGTATGGTTTCATTTTCAAAATCCATCCAGAGTATCGTGGCCTTGCCTTTGGCGTCCAGCGTGAATAGTTCGGTACTGTCTTGCACCCTGCGGCTCACGACCATTTTGCCAAATTTGGAACCCAGCACAGTCATATCATAGGTGATCGTCTGTGCAGACAGCGCGCTAGTGATCACCGATAGGTAAATAATCACATATAATTTATTCATGCTATGGTGAAGATAGCGAATCCGCTGATTCGTCACGTAGATTTTCGGCCAAGCTGCACATAGTGGGTAAAGAAAAACTCCTTCTTGATCAGCACCGTCTTCTCTATCCGGCATCCACGTGAGGTCAAGAAGCGCTCATACTCCGAGAGGTCATACTGGTGCGGATGCAAGATGTCTCCTGGTATCAATCGGAACAAGCGCCGGAAGAAAGAATGATTATGCGCATCTATAGATACCACTACATGGCCTCCATCCCTGGTAGCAGACACCAGCCTGTCATAGGCCAGGTCTATATCTGCCACATGATTGATAGCATTCATGCAAAAGGTAATATCAAAACCAATTTGCCTGTTTAAGTCTCCTTTAGGGGATTTAGGGGTGAAATCCTCCAGCGACTGATTAATAAACGTAGTATAAGGATAGTCCTTCCGGTCAAAGAATGGCAGCGTCTGCTCATAGCTATCGAGCAGCGGGTCTACAGCCGTTACCTCTTTATCCGGGAAAACAGTGAAAATGCCGGCAGGCCCACAGCCCAGATCAGCTAAGGTCTTTGCCTCTGTCAGAGGCAGTACATCAGCCAGCTGATCCAGCAGCCCGCGCCAGTACCGCCGCTTCCACTCATAGTACGCAGCCTTATCCTTGCCGGAGAAATAGCGTTGCCACCACTTCAGCTCAAACCACTGCGCTATCTGCCATCTGATACTCATTACCGCTTTTCCATCTTCAAATTTTCAAATCAACTCATCTTCAAATAGTAAGGCTTGTCCACAAAACAGATGAATGATTTCCACATTTGTGATTCTTGCCACAAGATAGCTTTGTCCGATAAAATAAACGTATAATTTTACGGACAAGCTGTATGCTACTCTATCGCTCCGTACTCGATACGGGGAGGAAAGTCCGGACAATACAGAGCGCCGCACCCAGATAATCTCTGGGTCATTCCTGACGGAATGCAAGACAGTGCCACAGAGAATAACCGCCCCCGACTGGTCGGGGGTAAGGGTGAAAACGTGCGGTAAGAGCGCACGGTTCCGCTATGGAAACATACGGGGCGGGTAAACCTTGCGGATTGTAAGCCCATGTAAACCGGCGGCTGAGGCCGGCTCGGTCGACTTCCTCGCCTCGGCGGGGAGACGCCGGAGGGTTGGGTGCTACAGGTGTGGAGCGATCTACATCGCAGATAAATGATAGAGACTCCCGCGAGGGAGGACAGGATCCGGCTTACAGGTGTACAGCCTATTTTTTGAAACAACTAATTGATCTGACATGCCAAACATCCTCATCGCAGACGACGAGAAGGCCATCCGCAAAACACTCCGTGAGATACTGGAGTACGAAGGCTACAAAGTAGACGAGGCCGAAGACGGCCAAAAAGCCTACGAGATGGTAAAGGACGGAGAGTACGATGTGGTACTCTGCGATATCAAGATGCCAAAGATGGACGGCCTGGAGGTGCTGGACAAGCTCAAGAAAGAAGGCACCGAGGCCCAGATCATCATGATCTCCGGTCATGGTACCCTGGAGACGGCCGTGGATGCTGTCAAGAAGGGTGCCTACGACTTTATCTCCAAGCCACCTGACCTGAACCGCCTCCTCATCACCGTGCGCAATGCGCTGGACAAGTCTAACCTCGTGACGGAGACCAAGATCCTGAAGCGCAAGGTGGGCAAGACCCGCGAGATAGTAGGTGACTCTCCGGCTATCATGAAGATCAAGGAGACCATAGAGCGCGTAGCGCCTACAGAGGCACGCGTCCTGATCACTGGTGAGAATGGTACCGGCAAGGAACTCGTAGCCCGCTGGATACATGAGAAGTCTAACCGCGCTGCAGGCCCGCTGATAGAGGTAAACTGCGCAGCCATCCCCGGCGAACTGATAGAGAGCGAACTCTTCGGTCATGAGAAGGGCGCCTTTACCTCTGCTATCAAGCAGAAGCTCGGCAAGTTTGAGCTGGCTAATGGGGGTACGCTCTTCCTGGATGAGATAGGAGATATGTCACTCTCCGCACAGGCCAAAGTACTCCGTGCCCTACAGGAAAGCCGCATCAACCGCGTGGGAGGTGACAAAGACTTGCTGGTAGACGTACGCGTGATAGCCGCTACCAATAAAGACCTGACCAAGGAGATAGAGGAAGGCAAATTTCGCATGGACCTTTACCACCGTCTCAGTGTGATACTCATCCACGTGCCGTCTCTGCATGAGCGCGCAGATGACATCCCGCAGCTGGCAGATAAGTTCGTACGTGAGATCTGCGAGGACTATGGTATACCTAAGAAGGTGATCACCCCTAAGGCGCTGGAGGAACTCAAGACCATGCGCTGGGATGGCAATATCCGCGAGCTGCGCAATGTGATGGAGCGACTTGTGATACTCTCGGACCAGAAGATCACGGAGGATGAAGTCAAGAGCTTCGTGACCAATACACAAGCGAAGGAAACACCGACAGACCTCTTCGAGCAGTTTGATAAGTTCCAGGACTTCAAGGAGCATATCGAGAAGCTCTTCATAGAGCATAAGCTCAAGAAGTTTAACTGGAATGTATCCAAGACCGCTGAACTACTGGATATCCAGCGCAGCCACCTGTACAATAAGATCGAAAAATTCGACCTCCGTCGTAATTGATAGCATTCATTTTAGTCTTTGTGCAATGGTCCCGCTAGCCGGGGCCATTGTTTTTTATAGTGTGGTCACTGCTGCGAGCAATATAATGTACGCACGAACGTCAGTTATCATGTGGATTAGTATATCCCGCGCATTCTCATTTTCCTGATTTCTGCCTTACATTCACCGCATGATACATTTCAATGAAGTGGTCCTGGCCAATGGCCTCAGGATACTCGTACATGAAGACCCCGCTACTCCACTCGCTGCTGTCAATATCCTCTACAAAGTAGGTGCACGTGACGAAGACCCGAATAAGACGGGTTTTGCTCACCTCTTTGAGCACTTTATGTTTGAAGGCTCGGTCAACATCCCTGAGTTTGACTCACCACTACAGTTTGCGTCAGGAGAGAACAACGCCTTTACCTCAAACGATATCACTAACTACTACGATATCCTTCCTGCTACCAATCTCGAGACAGCCTTCTGGCTGGAGAGTGATCGCATGCTCTCACTGGATTTTAATCTCGAAAGCCTGGAGACACAGAAGAAAGTAGTCTGCGAAGAGTTCAAAGAGCACTACATCAATCAGCCATACGGTGATGTCTGGCACAAGCTATCTGCACTGGCCTACAAAGTGCATCCCTATCAGTGGCCTACTATTGGCAAGGAACTTTCACACGTAGAGAATGCGACGATGGAAGACGCCAAGGCTTTCTTCTTCAAATACTACCGCCCGCGCAATGCAGTGATGGTCGTAGCCGGTGGTGTGAAAACGACGGAAGTCGAGCGGCTGGCAAAGAAATGGTTCAGCGACATACCATCGGGTGAGCTGGCGCTGCATAACCTGCCAAAGGAACCGGTGCAAACCGAAGAACGCATACTCGAGCTGCATGAAGACGTGCCGCTGAATGCGATCTACAAAGCCTACAAGATGTGTGACAGAATGCACGCAGACTATCAAGCCTCAGACTTCATCCGGGATATGCTGTCTACGGGTGAGTCATCGCGCCTATACAATGAGCTGGTGAAAGAGAAGAAGATATTCAGCTCTGTGGCAGCCTATCTCTCAGAGACGATAGATGATGGTATGTTTATAGTAGAGGGCAAGCTGAACCCTGGCGTGAAAATGGAGGAAGCAGACAAGGCCATAGTAGATAGCTGCCTCAAACTGGCCGACTCCGTCACGGATAACGAGCTGCAGAAAGTAAAGAACAAGACTGAAGCCTATCTGACCTTTAGCGATACCAATGTACTGAACCGCGCTATGAACCTGGCATGGTATGACATGCTCGGCGATCCTAATGGTATCAACCGTGAGATAGATAAATACCTCGCCGTGACCAATGGTCAGATCAAAACCGTAGCGCAGCAGATCTTTGATAAAAACAGGTGCAGTACTGTGAGGTATTTTGCCAAGAATAAGTAAGAAAACATGAACAGAAGCATAGCCCCGGACATCAAGACGCCGGATAGTATACACCTCATCCCATCTCAAAAGATCACGCTGGACAATGGCCTGCAGGTCTACGTGATCAATGCGGGTGAAGAAGATATCGTCAAAGTAGACTTCGTATTTGAAGCAGGCAAATGGTATGAACCAAAGAACCTGTTGGCTGACTTTGTCAATCGCATGATGCGCGAAGGTGTGAAAGGTAAAACCGCATTGGAGGTCGCAGATATCTTTGAGTTTTACGGCTGCAACCTGGAGTCGAATGTATCATTCAATAATGCAGGCTTTCAGATATACTCTCTCACGAAGCACCTGCCAAAGGTGCTGCCGCTGCTGATGGAGATCTTTACAGAGGCATCTTTCCCGGAGCATGAGTTTGAGACGATACTCAATAACCGTCGCCAGAAGCACACAGAGCGCCTGGCCAAGAATGACTATGTGGCCAATCGCAACTTCCTCTCCGCCATGTGGGGGCAGACACATCCTTATGGCAGGGTCACAGAGTTTGCAGATTTTGAGAATGTCAATAGTGACATGCTGCGCGATTATTACGGTAGATACTACAATGCGTCCAATTGCTTTGCTATCATATCAGGCCGTCTCAATGATGAACTGCTGAAGAGTATCAATGATATCTTTGGAGCCAAGGCTTGGGCTGGCACTGCTGCTCCTGCCGATGTGACGCATGTAGCCGCTCCTAATGCTGAGCGCCGCCTGCATACAGAGAAAAAAGACGCTGTGCAGACCACGATCATGATCGGCAATGCTACTATCAATAAATACCATCCCGACTTTGATAAGCTGATCGTGATGAATACCCTCTTTGGTGGATACTTCGGCTCGCGCCTGATGGCCAACATCAGGGAAGAGAAGGGGTATACCTATGGCATCTACTCCGGTATCTCATCCTATCAGCATGGCGGTATACTGGAGATCAGCGCCGAGGTAGGCAAGGAGGTAAGCGAAGCTACCATAGCTGAGGTGGCAAAGGAGATCAATATCATGCGCACTGAGCTGGTAGACGACGAGGAGCTGGATACCGTGAAAAACTACATGATAGGCAAACTGATGCGCAGTGTAGATGGCCCGATGAAATACTCTGACGTCCTGAAGGGCCAGATACTCTACGGCCGTGACCCACAATACCTCAATCAGTATCTGAAGACAATAGAAACAACTACTGCCGGGGAGATACGCGAGCTGGCTGTCCGGTACCTCGACTTCGATAATATGTATAAGGTCACAGTAGGGTAAAACCTCCACAATGCGGCTATCCGGGCAATAAGACCGCCCGGCGGCCGTTAGGGATGCGTGCATAGCTGGTTGCAACGATGGCTATGCGCCAGGCGTCTATCTATCAGCGCAGTTTTGCCAATATCATCAAATGAATCTCGCTTATTGCATTATTTTTACCCGCTAAATCGGGCATTATCAAAAAGCTAGTTGCCATCCTTATTTTATCGCTGTCAGTACAGCTGGGCTTTGCACAGGTCATACCTGCGCCCAAGCTGCACTGCGCTGCTCCTGATACCTCACGTAATGACATACTGACCTGGGATGCCGTAGGCAATCAGCCCTGCGGAGCTTTCGTAGGCTATAGGATATACCGTGCTACTGCTATCGGCGGGCCATATGTGCTCGATACCGTGATCACGGATCAGAATGCTACTACCTGGAATGATCATGCCGCCGCCAATAATACCTATTTCTATTACATACAGGATAGCTTCAACTGTCCCGGTGCCACATATGCTTCTTCTGATACCCTGCGCAATGAGCCCAATCCTGCTACGCCGGTCATAAAGGGTGTAGATGTGCTGCCCGATAGCACCATCCTCTTTATGTGGGATCCCAGTAGCTCGCCGCAGGCCACCTACTATATCATCTATATCATCACGCCCAATGGGCAGCATATAGCCATAGATACGGTATATGGCAGATACAATAACTCATGGATAGATAGCAGTAGCAATGCATCTGCCTCCGTGCTGAACTATACCGTAGCCGCCGGTGATAGCTGTGCCTTTACCCAGCCGAGCGCTTTCAATACTTCTCCGCAGCAGTCTATACTGGCGCAGTACCAGACGGCCCACTGTGACCGCGCCATCGGTATCACGTGGAGCCGGTATGTCAATCTGCCGGGCGGCATACGCAGCTATGAGGTCTTTGTGAGCAAAAATGCAGGCCCGTACCAGATGGTGGCTGATATAGATACCAGTACTTTCAATTATGACTATCCCGATTTCGCAGATGGGGACTCCCTGCAGATCTATGTGGTAGCCGTGAGTGCGAGCGATACTAACCATCTGCTTCACTCTAACTATATGCGCTTCACGGCCAATGTGGTCAAGCCTCCCGCCTACATTTACATCACCAATATCACAGTAGACGCGACCAACCATGTAGACCTGACCTGGCTGGTAGACAATAAGGCAAAGATCCTGTCCTATGAGGTGCAGAGCTCCGAGGACAATGCACAATACCTGATCACCAAGCTGATCAATGTAGGGCCGCCACTGGCTGTATTCAGCTCTTATGCTGACTCATCTGTGCAGCCGCAGTATGAGCCATACTTCTACACGGTGACGGTATTTGACTCTTGCAACGGCTCTATCGTGACACCTTATGCACAGCACATATCCCTGCAGGGCACCCTCTCAGACTACTATGAGATCACGCTAAACTGGAATCCCCTCCACATCTTCAATGCACGTGTGCTGAAGCAAAACCTCTATCGTGATATAGGTGATGGTACGGGCATGCACCTGATACGCACGTTCAATGATTCCACGCATGTGGCATTTGTAGACTCGGTCTACCAGTTTCTGGACAAAGCGGGTAACTTCTGCTATCGTATAGAGGCTGTATACCATATCGTGCTGCCTGATGCATCTTATGATACCGTGCTGCCCAGCTATTCTAATATCGCCTGTGTAGACCATCGTCCTATCATCTATATCCCCAATGCTTTTGTCTACAACGGGACCAACAACTTCTTCAAACCGCGCATCATATTCGGCGATCCGCAGGGGTATACGATGACCATCTTCAATCGCTATGGCGGCAAGATATTTGAGACGCACGACCCTAATGAGGGATGGTATGGCAATGATGGTGGCAAGCCGGCACAGCAGGGCGGGTACGCCTATCTGATACAGTTCACCGCTAGTGATGGTACGGCCATAGAGCGCTCTGGCATCGTGATGATGCTGAGAAAGTAGATCAGCTGAGGCCTTGCAGTATCTTCTTGGGCAGTTTAGCTTTTACCAGTTCATATGACTGCTGAATGTAGTCTTTCCATTGCCTGTCAGAGAGGGCATCTCCATCGATCAGTACCCATTTATACCTGGCCAGATAGGCTGCAGGCTTGATACCGGGTTTTTGAGCAAACTCCTCAAACTCTTCATCATTCACTTTAAGAGAAGCCCGGAACGGCAGGTGCTCACTCGTGACGCAAAACATCTTATCACCTATAGAGAAGCATAGATCTGCGCCCCACTTGATATCCTCTGTCACATGTGGCAGCGAGAGGCAATAGTCACGCAGGGTCTCTATATTCATAGTTACTTGCGGGAGTAGTTAGGGCTCTCCTTGGTGATGGTCACGTCATGGGGGTGGGATTCATTGACACCGGCTGCCGTGATACGTACAAACTCTGCCTGTTGCAGCGCCTTGATGTTCTTGGCCCCGCAGTAGCCCATGCCTGCGCGCAGGCCACCGATGTACTGGTACATCACCTCCGCCACGCTACCCTTGAATGGTACACGGCCTACGATGCCCTCCGGTACGAGCTTCTTGATGTCATCCTCCGCATCCTGAAAGTAACGGTCCTTTGATCCCTCCTGCATAGCCTCTACAGAGCCCATACCCCGATAGGACTTGAACTTACGCCCTTCAAACAGAATGGTCTCACCGGGACTCTCATCCGTACCGGCAAAGATACCGCCCGCCATCACCGTGTCGGCTCCGGCTGCGAGTGCTTTGACGATATCGCCTGTATAGCGGATACCGCCGTCGGCTATGATCGGTATGTTCTTCTTCTTCGCGGCAGCGGCTGCATAGCTGATGGCAGAAAGCTGTGGTACACCTACACCGGCTACGATACGTGTGGTACAAATAGAGCCCGGGCCTACGCCCACCTTTACTGCATCTACACCTGCGTCTATCAGCGCTTTGGCGCCAGCCTCAGTAGCGATATTACCCGCTATGATCTCCAGGTTTTTAAATGTCTGTTTAGCACCCTTTACAGCTTTGAGCACGCCGGCAGAGTGGCCGTGCGCAGTGTCTATCACTACTGCATCTACACCTACTGCTACCAGTGCCTCTATGCGCTGGAGCATATCAGGTGTCACACCCACGGCAGCGCCGCAGAGCAGGCGGCCCATGGCGTCTTTGCTGCTGTTAGGGTTGTTGCGCACCTTGAGAATATCCTTGTAGGTGATGAGGCCTACGAGCTGGCCTTTGCTATCTACTACAGGCAGCTTCTCTATCTTATATTTCTCCAGGATGCCTTCTGCTTTCTTCAGGTCCGTACCCTTTGGAGCAGTCACGAGGTTCTGAGTGGTCATCACCTCCTTTACCAGCTTCTTCCTGTTCTTCTCAAAGCGCAGATCGCGGTTGGTCAAGATGCCTACCAGCTTGTTGGCCTTGTTTACGATAGGGATGCCGCCTATCTTATTCTCATTCATCAGGCGCATGGCGTCACCCACCGTGGCGTCTTCCAGCAGTGTGATCGGGTCTATGATCAGGCCGGAGTCAGCACGCTTTACTTTGCGTACCTGCTCAGCCTGCTTCTCAGTAGTCATATTCTTATGCAATATTCCTATACCACCGGCGCGGGCTATAGCTATAGCCAGCGCATATTCGGTCACGGTATCCATAGCAGAGGATACGAGGGGTACATTGATCTCCAGATTGCGGGTGAGGCGGGTGCGGAGGTCTACATCTCTGGGGAGGACCTCAGAGTAGCCGGGTAGCAGCAGTACATCGTCAAAAGTGATTCCTTCGCGGGAGAAGCGGTCAGCGGGGGTATTTCTAATTGCCATGTGCAAATATAGGCAGTACTATTTTTATAGGCAAGTTCGTTTAAAGCACTGGCAGGATTATTAAAGTTAAATTATATTTAAACGGTATAAATGCAAGTAATGAAGAAATGGCTCAAGATCGCGGCGCTCATCGTTTTGGCACTGATCGCTATCCCGGTACTCGTACTGCTGCTGCGCCCCAGCCAGCTGGTGGCCAAGGCCGATGCCCGGCAGCTATTCACGCTGCCTACGTCACATTTTATCCAGTGGCGGGGTGCAGAGCTGCATTATACCGATGAGGGGGAGGGCATACCCGTGATCATGGTACATGGCTACGGCGGCTCCTACCGCAACTGGCAGAAACTGAATGACAGCCTCAAGACCCAGTACCGGGTCATACGCCTCGACCTGCCGGGCTTCGGCCTGTCCGACCTGCCGGGAGCGGGACAGGAAAAGATCGACTTTCTCAAGCTCTACGCTGATTACTTCACCTTTATGCTGGATACGCTGCATGTAGACTCCGTCTATATGATAGGCAATTCTATGGGCGGTATGATGTCGTGGAATGCTACCCTGCAGCATCCCGACAAAGTGAAGAAACTCGTACTGATAGGCAGTGCCGGCTATGAGCTGGAGAAGATAGCCCAGGGCGTATCCAAGCTGATGAATGTACCAGGTATGGGCCTGGTCTACTCCAAAGGGATGCCGCTATCCATGTCTGAAGGAGGCGCCCGCAAGGTGTATGCAGATACCTCTAAGATCAACCACAAGGAAGTAGCTAACAATAACAAGCTATGGAACCGTGAGGGTAATCTGGAGGCAGCCTACAGGCTCATGCAGTCACACCAGTTTCCGGATTCATCCCGTATCAGGGATATTGCCGTGCCTACACTTATCATATGGGGTCGCAATGACAGGATAGTGCCGGTCGAGCACGCTTACAAATTTCAAAGAGATATAAAAGGTGCGCAGCTGATGGTCATAGATACCTGTGGCCATGTGCCGATGATAGAGCGCCCCACTGAGACGGCATCTGCAATCAGGAGTTTCCTGGCTGAGTAATGGTGCTATTATCTGCCGCCTACCTTCTGCTGCTGCAGGGAGAGGCTCTCACCGTAGAAGGCCTTTGCTGACTGCTCAAAGGACTCTGTATAGTCTGATACGTAGAATAGATTTTTGCCCACCGGCTTTTGGCTCAGGAGGTTTTCTTTGTCCAGTATGGCTTCCAGCTTGGTGGCTACTATATCTGTAGAGTCAAAGAGTTTCACCCGCCCGCCGTAGAAATCGTTGATCTCCTTTTTGATCATCACATAGTGAGTGCAGCCCAGTATCAGGGCGTCTATACCCTGCAGCTCGGGCTGCTGCAGGTAGTTGTGAATCACGGTCTGGCTGATATTGTTATTGAAGAAGCCCTCCTCTATCATAGGGGCCAGCAGGGGAGTGGCCAGTGCAGAATACTTGAGGCCCGGTTTGCGGCGGGAGAGTTTCTCCTGATAGACACCGGACAGGATAGTGGTCTTGGTGGCTATGATACCTACGTGCTGTATAGTGTCATCTGCTATCACTGACTCTACTATAGGATCTATCACATTGAATATCGGTACATGCCCCATGTGCGTATCGCGCAGGTACTCGTAGGCAGCGGCAGAGGCAGTATTGCAGGCTATGACGATGCACTTGCATTGTTTCTCCTGCAGGAGGAAGTCAGTGATCTCCAGAGAGTACCGCTTGATCAGGTCTTTAGACTTGTCTCCATACGGCAGGTGTGCTGTATCGCCAAAGTAGATGATCTGCTCATCCGGCAGCAGCCTGGATATGGCATGTGCCACCGTCAGGCCACCGATACCCGAGTCAAATACACCTATAGGACGATCTGTACTGGTCATAAAATAAAAACAGGAGCTAAGTTATCAGCTCCTGTCATATCGTTTCGATTTGTGCGACATTATTTTTTAGGTGCGGTAGCCGGAGCTGTGGCTGGCCTCGGAGCACCTGCTGGTGCAGCCGGAGCAGCATTAGCGCCGATCTTGGTCTTCACAGCCTGTGTCAGGTCCGAGCCCGTCTCCGGGAAGTTTACCACGCCATTGGCAGCTACATCAAATACGTAATCGTAGCCTTGCTCTTTAGCTACCGCCTTTACGCCCTTTATGTATTTGTCCTGGAGCGGCTGGGCCAGCTTCTGTGCATAGTCCTGCAGGTCTTGCTGCGCCTTGCCCTGGAAGTCGTTCATCCTTTTCTCGAGGTCCTGCAGCTCCTGCATTTTTGTGTTTTGCATCAGCTGGGTCATAGTAGGTGCATTGGCCTGCAGGTCTTTGGTCTTCTTGTCATACTCCACGTACATGGTTTGCATCATGGTAGCGTATTCCTGCTTCTTCTTGTCTACAGCATCAGACATTTGCTTGTACTCAGGCAGCGACTGGATGATCTCCACAGAGTTCAGGTGGCCTATTTTCTGCTGGGCAGAGGCAGCGGTGGCCATGATGAGCGCTGCGCATATAGTGATCAGTTTTTTCAAGACTTTGTATTTAGGTATTTTCAGTGGTTCTATTATTTGCCTCCGGCAGCCGGCTTGGTGCCAGCACCTGGTGCATTAGGGTTTGGTACAGGCAGGTTGGCGCCGATCTTGGTTTTGACAGCCTGGGTGATATCAGAGCCAGCCTCAGGGTAGTATACTACACCACCAGCGGCGATATCAAATATGTAAGTGTAGCCTTGCTCCTTAGATACTTCCTTTACACCCTTCACGTACTTGTCCTGCAGTGGCTTCATCTGGTCTTCTGCATATTTCTGCAGGTCTTGCTGTGCCTTCTGCTCAAAGTCCTGGATCCTCTTTTCGAGATCCTTGATCTCTTGTACCTTCAGGTCCAGCACAGCTTGTGTCATCTTGTCGCCTCCCTCTTGTACTTCCTTGGATTTCTTCTCGTATTCAGCATACATAGACTCCATCAGCTTGGCATACTCCTGCTTCTTTTTGTCTACTGACTCTGACATGGTCTTGTATTCAGGCATGGCCTGCAGGATCTCAGCAGAGTTGAGATGGCCTATCTTCTGCGTCTGTGCAGAGGCCGTACCCAGTGTGAAAATAGCTGCTATCGCCACTATTAATTTTCTCATTGATGTTTTTTTATTGATTTAAATAAAGGGAATGCGAATATATAAAAAGCAGTTTTATCATATAGTAAAGCGCCCCCGTGGTGACCGGGGGCGCTCATAAAAAACGTTATCGGTTATTTCTTCTGGACACCCATATTGAATAGGATGTCATCGCTTTTGTTCAGTTTCTCAGAGGCGTAGAGCAGGGATGGCCCGCTGGACTTGTCAAAAATGAACTCATAACTCTTTGCCTGAGCGTATTTTGTGATCTCGTCATATACCTTGTCCTGTATCGGCTTGATCAGCTCTTTACGCTTCTGGAAGAGGTCGCCATCCGGGCCGAAACGCTTCTTTTGCAGGTCTTTTACCTCCTTTTCCGCTGTTTCTATCTCTTTCATCTTCTGCTGCTTCATCTGGTCTGTCATCAGTACCTGCTCAGACTGATACTGCTTAAACATGTCATCCACAGCCTTGCGCTTGCCTTCTATCTCCTTCTGGTAGCCTTCAGAGACCTTATTAAGTTCCTTCTGGGCGTCGGTGTAGCCGGAGAGCTTGCCCAGGATATACTCCATGTCTACGTAGCAAAATTTTTGTGCATATGAGGCAGAGCTGACCATAAAGAGCGCTGCGAGTATCAGAAAACCTTTTTTCATGATGTTGTGATCGTTGGTATTTGTGTTGGAGTCAATCGACGTGCCAAGGTAAAAAATATGTCCTATAAATTTGCCATTCTTAACAGATATAGGCATTTGACGCCCATCACCTCATTTTCTTAGCTTTGCATAAAATCTACCTGCATGAAGCTGCGCTACATAACGTTCATTATCTGCTTTGTATTGTCTGCTGCCACAGGCTATGGCCAGACGGATTCCTTTATGGTAGACGGCGTATACCGCAACTATACCGTGCACCTGCCAACAGGGTACAATGCTGCTACTGCTCATCCGCTGGTGCTCAATCTGCATGGCTATACATCCGATGCCTCCCAGCAAGAACTGTATACCCAGATGAATACATCGGCCGATGCCCACAACTATATCGTGGTCTACCCAAATGGTATAAGCAGCTACTGGAATAGCTGGGGCCCACCGGGAGGTTCATTTGGTGCCAATGATATAAAGTTTCTCACGGAGCTGATAGATACACTCTCTAGCCGCTATAATGTAAACCCAAAACGCATCTATAGCTGCGGCATGAGCAATGGCGGGTATATGACATACTCACTGGCGTGTGCTATCACAGACCGGCTGGCGGCCGTCGCATCAGTAGCAGGCACCATGAGTACCTACACCTACAGTACCTGCCACCCATCGCGCCACATACCGGTGATGCATATACATGGTACCTCAGACAATACTGTACCATACGGCACCGGCGCTACCGGCTCTATAGGAGTGGAGCAGACCATAGCATATTGGAGAGATACCAATGACTGTCAGCACACCACTGATACTACCAATCTGCCTGATGTCAGCACTGCAGATGGCTGCACCGTGGAGACCATACACTATCCGTATTGCGCGGGGGGTAATGATATCCTGCTCTATAAGATAGCCAATGGCGGCCACACCTGGCCGGGCGGACTGGTCAATATCCCGGCCTTTGGCAATACCGATCGCGATATCTCTGCTACAGAGGAGATCTGGAAATTCTTTGACCGCTACACACTGGATGGTCCCGTGTCCGGTGTAGAGGAGGTGCATGCCTTATCTTTTGCGGCTTATCCTGATCCTGCGACTTCCATTATCCATCTCTCCGGAGTCACAGATATAGCAGAGCTCAATATTTATGACATAACAGGGCAAAGGATGATGCAGCAAACTAACGCTGATCTGATCAATGTATCCGCCCTAAGCAGTGGTATCTATACCCTTCACGTGCGTGATACAAAAGGCCTGACCGGTGTCATAAAATTTGTCAAGCAATAGCCCGTCTTTTACTATAGGCTTTCAGGTAACGGATATTTTTATTACCTTACAGCGTAATTGTTTAATAAACAAACACTTTTGACAAGAAACGCGATCATCACCGTGGTCCTTTCTATGCTGCTCTGCATGAGCGCTGCCTCTGCCCAGGAGGTAGGCTGGGCTTCTTTTTACCATGATTATTTCAACGGGAAACGTACTGCCAGCGGCGAACTATACAATAGCAAAAAGCTGACTGCCGCCCATCGCACCCTGCCCATAGGTACGATGATCAAAGTGACCAACCTGTCCAATGACCGGTCTATAGTCGTACGGGTCAATGACAGGGGGCCATTCGTATCAGGACGTATCCTGGACCTCTCCCGTGCTGCTGCTGAGCAGCTGGGCTATGTAGGTGCAGGCTCCGCACGCGTCTCTATGGAGGTGATCAATAACTCTGTGATAGAGGTACAGGATACCGTACACACCGCACCGCTCAGTGACCTCATGTATATGATCACCGAGGTAGATACCTGCACCAAACTGCAATATGGCGTCAAGCTGGGTAGCTTTGATGATCCTAAGCTGGCCTTTACCCTCAGCAAGGAGCTGAAAGCAAAATACAATGCAGTAGCGTTTGTCCAGAATGTAAAACTGGTAAAGGGCAGCTTATTCAGGATATACCTGGGCAACTTTGAAACAATAGAAGAAGCCAACAAACTGTATGGCACCCTCCGAAAGCTGTATCCTGAGTGCAAGGTGGTCAGCTATGAAGGACTGAAATAGGTTCTAAGTTTAAGTACTGCAATAGCCAGTGCACGTTGATACTACTACTTTACACCTATAACCTACAACCTGTCATTCAAAACTTTATCTCCCTCATGAAGTCTACAGTCACCTGTATGTCATCATAGAGCACGCGATCTTTGCCGTAGTGTGGTACTACCTTGCGATAGGCTGCTCTTATCTGCTCTATGAATGGGCTGCTCTTTTCCTTGCGGAAATCTAATGCCTGCATAGCTGTCATAAACTCGATAGCAAGCACTTTTTCGATATTGTAAACGATCTTGTAGGTCTTGACCGCTGCGTTAGCGCCCATGCTCACATGGTCCTCCTGGCCGTCTGATGAGGTGATGGTATCTACAGATGATGGTGTGGCCAGTTGCTTGTTCATAGACACGATGGACGCGGCCGTGTACTGCGGTATCATGAGGCCGCTATTCAGGCCAGAGTCCGCTACGAGAAACTTAGGTAGTCCTCGTTTGCCGCTGATGAGCTGAAACGTGCGGCGCTCAGAGATACTGGCCAGCTCGCTCATAGCTATGCCTAGGTAGTCCAGAGCGATAGCGAGTGGCTCTCCGTGAAAGTTGCCACCGCTCACGATCAGGTCATGCTCCTCAAAGATGAGCGGATTGTCCGTCACGGCATTGATCTCGCATTCAAATACTTCTTTGACCTGAGAGATAGCAAACTTGACCGCACCATGCACCTGCGGCACACAGCGGAAAGAGTACGGATCCTGCACATTGTTCTTTGGCAGCTGGGCTATCTCACTACCCTCCAGGAATTGGAGTACCTGCGCCGCGGACTCCATCTGGCCCTTGTGATTGCGCACGCGCTGTATCTCCGGGTGGAATGGTGCCGTCTGCGCATCAAAAGCATCTACAGAGATAGCCGCCGTGAGGTCGGCCAGTTTCTCCACGCGCTCCGCCTCTATGATAGAGTAGCAGCCCCAGGCACTCATAAACTGGGTGCCGTTCAGCAAGGCGAGGCCTTCTTTTGCTTTCAGCTTGATAGGAGCGAGGCCTGTCTCGGAGAGTACGGCCGCGCTATCGCGCTTCTCACCTTTGTAGCGCACACTGCCCATGCCTATGAGCGGCAGGCTGAGGTGCGCCAGAGGGGCTAGGTCGCCAGATGCTCCCAGTGAACCTACCTCCCATATCACAGGGTATATCTTACTGTTGTATAGTTTGCGCAGCTGCTCTACGGTCTCCAGTGAGATGCCGGAGTAGCCCAGCGAGAGTCCTTTCAGTTTCAGCAGCATCATGAGGCGCACTACTTCTTGCTTCACCTCGTCTCCCATGCCGCAGGCGTGGCTCATCACGAGGTTTTCCTGCAGCTCCTCCAGCTGGTCTGGTTTGATCTCTACATCGCACAGCGCTCCAAATCCTGTATTGATACCATAGTAGCGGGCACCGGGCTCTGCTATTTTCTTTTCGAGAAAGGCGCGGTTGGCTTGTATCTTTTTGCGTGCAGCCTCAGATATTTCGATCTGCATATCTGCTTTGAGAAAGGTGCGCAGGTCATCCAGTGTCAGTGCCTGGTCTGTGATAGTGAAAGTGCTCATGTCCTCTTATTTCAATCGCTCTATTATTTCGTCTATTGTCAGCTTATCCTGCTGGCCGCTGGCCATGTTTTTTAATGTCAGTTTGCCGGATGCCATCTCATCGCCACCTATCACCACTACGTATGGTATCTTCTTATCGTTAGCATAGTTCATCTGCTTGTCCAGCTTCTTCTTGCCGGGATACACCTCTGAGGCGATATCCAGTGCGCGTACCTTCTGCAGCTGGTCAAAGGCATATGCCTCGCTCGCTTCATCAAAGTGTACAAACAGCACCTTAGTAGACTCTACCAGTGTAGCAGGGAAGAGCCCCAGCTCCTCCATCACATCATAGATACGCTCCACGCCAAAGGAGATGCCCACGCCACTCAGGTCCCGCCCGCCAAACATCTCTGTGAGATTGTCATAGCGGCCACCGCCGCCGAGAGATCCCATCTGCACGTTGTTAGGTTTTACCTCCCACACCATACCTGTGTAGTAGTCCAGCCCTCGCATCAGCGTCGGGTCAAACTGCACGTTTGACAGCGTACCTACCCGGGATATCACATAGTCTATCTCAGCCACTACAGCTTCGCTGAAAGTTGCTTTCAGTTCATCATAGGAAGTATCAAAAAGAGTTTTGCTCAAGAGGCCTAGCTGCTCCTCAGATACGCCATTGGCTTTGATCTGCTCAGCTATTCCTTTCTCGCCAGACCATTCTACTTTGTCGAGTTTGTCTATCAGGGTCGTGACCTCTGTCTTCTTGTCTGTGATACCAGCCCTGGTCAGAAACTCGTCTATGAATTTCCGGTTATTTAAACGGATCGTCACATCCATTCCTAGTTTGCTATATACCTCGCTATATATCTGAGTGAGTTCTATTTCATTCAATAGTGAGGTGCTGCCAATGACATCTGCATCACACTGGTAAAACTCCTGATAGCGGCCTTTGCCCGGCCTGTCTGCACGCCACACTGGCCCGATGTGAAAACGCTTGAAGGGAAAGGTCAGCTCACTCTGGTGCTGTACCACGTACCGTGAGAGTGGCACGGTCAGGTCATAGCGCAGGCCTTTCTCAGAGATGTGGCGTGTGGTAGCGGATGAGTTTTTTGCTTGCAACTCCGCATCCGGTACATCTTTCAGGTAGTCTCCGCTATTTAATATTTTGAAGAGAAGGCGATCACCTTCTTCACCATATTTGCCAGTCAGTGTCTCCAGCCTTTCAAAGGCAGGTGTATCTATCTGCTGGAAGCCATACTTGCGAAAGACGCTCTTGATCGTGTCAAATATATAGTTGCGCCTTGCCACCTCCTGCGGCAGGAAGTCGCGGGTGCCTTTGGGTAGCGAGGGCTTTATCTTCTTTATCTCAGCCATTGTTGTTTGTTTGTTTGTTTGTCTTAGGTCGTTATTGTATTGGTATTGTCTCAATACTCAATACTCAATACTCAATACTTTTTTATGATCGCATCACAGGCCCGGTCCAGCATCTGGTACACGGCCTCAAACCCATCAGCCCCACCAAAGTAGGGATCGGGCACACCGATGTTCTTCTTTGGCTCGGCCTCATTCATGATGAGTTTTACCTTGTCCTTCTCATCCTGAGTGCGGCATAGGGCTATCACGTCATTATAGTTGCTCGAGTCCATGCAGTACACCAGGTCAAAGTCCTGCAGGTCTGCATGGCTGATCCGCCGCGCTGCCTGAGCGGTGATGTCTATACCATGCCGATGTGCCGCCTCACAGGAGCGCCGGTCAGGCTGCTGGCCCACGTGCCAGGCGCCTGTGCCGGCAGAGTCTATCTGCCAGTCCAGACCAGCCACTTTCACCTTATGCTCCAGGATGCCCTGCGCCAGCGGGCTTCGGCAGATATTGCCGAGGCATACCATCAGTACCTTCATAGCCGCTAAAGTAATCAAATCGGTCAACTGCAAAATGTGATGCTGCGCATTGAGGCAAAGAGCCTTATCTTGCGGGCCTAAAGCATAGACCATGGCAGAGTTTATCCTCTTCATACGCGAAGACCTGACACGCTACCCTATACCCGAGGAGCAGCTCACGTCACTGATAGCCCAGCATACTGCCTGGGCTAAAGAACTCTCTGACCGCGGCATCTTTCGCAATGGCTATGGGGTAGGAGACCAGGGCGTCCTGCTCGCGCAGGTAGATGATGAGATACAGGCGCTTCCTATCCAGGATGCCAAACATGGTATCGGTGGCTTCTACATTATAGAAGCCGAAGACCTGGATGCTGCGATAGAGATAGGTCGCGGCTGCCCTACCTTCAAAGATGGCGACCAACTGGAGGTGCGCCCCCTGATGTAAGCCATAGCCATGAAGCAAGGAGATACCATAGTAGCACCCGCTACGGCGCAAGGTGTAGGAGCCATCGGAGTGATAAGACTCTCCGGCCCAGAGGCTATTGCTATCACGCAGCGGACATGGCGGGGCAAAGACCTTACCCTGCAGCCATCGCATACCATACACTACGGCCATATCATGGATGATGGCAGGGAACTGGACGAGGTAATGGTCAGCATCTTCCGCGCGCCAAAGTCTTTCACCACAGAAGATGTGGTAGAAATATCCTGCCACGGTTCGCCCTATATCATGGAGCAGGTGCTGAGGCTACTCATAGCCAATGGCGCACGCATGGCAGATGCGGGGGAGTTTACCCTGCGTGCCTTTATGAATGGGCGTATAGACCTCTCTCAGGCCGAGGCAGTGGCAGACCTGATCGCATCGGACTCTGCTGCAGCGCACGAGCTAGCCATCAAGCAGATACGCGGTGGCTTCGCCCATCAGATCAAAGAGCTTCGCGCGCAGCTGGTCAACTTTGCCTCACTCATAGAGCTGGAGCTGGACTTCAGCGAGGAGGACGTTGAATTTGTAAAGCGGGATGAGCTGGTGCGTATCATCCATCGCATACAGGCTGTACTCAGGCCGCTGATTGAGTCCTTTAAATACGGGAACGTGATCAAAAACGGCGTGCCGGTAGCCATAGTAGGCAAGCCTAACGCCGGCAAATCAACCCTGCTCAACGCGCTGCTGAATGAAGAGCGCGCCATAGTAAGTCATATAGCTGGTACCACTCGCGATACGATAGAGGAGGTGCTGCATATAGATGGTATAGCCTACCGCCTCATAGACACTGCCGGCCTGCGCCAGACAGAGGATGTGATAGAGCAGATAGGCGTAGAGCGCAGCTATGACAAGATCAAGACGGCATCTATACTCCTGTATATGACAGACGCCAGCCTGATCTCTGATCTCGGGGATCTCAGCCGCGAGCTAGCTGCCGCTGCTTCATTTGAGGTGCCATATCTGCTCATAGCCAATAAGAGTGACCTCTGCCCTACGTCTATCACAGAGCCGCTATCTGATATGGAGCATGTGGTACTCATGAGCGCAAAGACCAATAGCGGGATAGACACGCTGAGGAAGAAGCTCAGCGCCATGGTACAGTCACAGCGCGTGACACCGCCCGATATGACCATAGCCAATATCCGCCACTATGAGGCGCTGCGCCAGGCCTATGATTCGCTTGAGTCGGTGCTGTTCGGCATCGATGCTGAGATCACTACGGACCTGGTGGCGCTGGAGCTGAAACGGGCACTGGAGTACCTCGGCGAGATCAGCGGCGAGGTGACCAATGACGAGATACTGGGCAACATCTTTAGCAAGTTCTGTATCGGAAAGTAACTACTCAATGCATCCTGTGCAGCATCAATAGCTGAAAACGGGTCATTTCTGCGCAGCCGATAGCGCATCACTGTTTAGTATCACAAATTCTACCCGACGGTTCATCTGATGCTGTTCTTCGCTGCAGCCGGATTGGCCATCGGGGGTGCAGTCGCAGTATATAGCCGGGCGCGTCTTGCCATAGCCTATCGGAGATAGCCTCAGGCGCTGTATACCATGCTGCTCCAGATAGGCCACCGTAGACGAGGCCCTGCGCTGCGAGAGCAGCATATTATACTGGTCAGATTCCCGGCAGTCAGTATGCGCGGCTACCTGTATACGCCAGGTTGGATTTTCCCGCAGGGCATTCACTACTTTGTCCAGCTCTACGGCGGCATCAGGCCTTATATTCCATTTATCCAGGTCAAAGTAGATATTGCCCAGTGAAGCGGTGTAGTTTACCGTATTCTGGTTCAGGTCCATGATCACTTTGAGGGTATCTCCGTTTACCAGTGTCTCAGATGAGACCACTTTGACCTCAGAGAGGTAGTATTTGTTATCACCCGCCGGCTTCTTGTCTACGTCTATTTTATACTTATGCCCCAGCACGATGTCTGCATATACCACGCCGGATGCATCCGTCAGAAACTGCGCATTTTCCTTGGTATTCATGTCAGTGATCACCCCGGTAGCACGGTTGATAGGCCTGTGCGTCACAGCATCCTGTATAGATACCAGCAGGTGCACAGCGCCTATGCGGGTGATATAGACGATCCGCTTGGTTGTCCCTTCGCGGGTCACGACAGGTACTTCGCGGGCAGCATAGCCCAGCTTGGAGGTGGTCAGCGTATACTGCGTACGTGGCTTGGCGCCAAAGCAGAATCCTCCATGGCGGTCACTCTGATCTTCTGTGGCAAAGTCGGTGTCATTTTCTTTCAATGTGATCTTCACATCATCTACGGGCAGGTGTGTGTCCTTGTCCACTACCTGGCCTACGATGTTGATCTCCTTCCTTACGAAGGAGTAGAGGTCATCCCCACCTTTGCCGCCGGGGCGGTCCGAGGCAAACATGCCATTCACGCCCGCCGGCTCCATGATGTAGCTGAAATCATCGTAGTTGGTATTGACCGGTGCACCCAGATTGCGCGGACGCGACCAGCTGCCATCCGGCAGCATATAAGACCTGTAGATGTCCAGGCCACCTAATCCCGCATGGCCATCTGAGGCAAAGTACAGAGCACTATCCCCGGTGATAAATGGAAACATATCATCACCCATACTATTGATGTCTGCCCCGAGGTTTCGCGGCTGGCCCCACTGGCCTGATACAGTGCGCATGGTCACATAGATGTCCATCCCACCCTGCGCTTCAGGAGCCGGCATATCACTGGCAAAGAACATCGTATTGCCATCTGACGTCAGCGCGGGATGCATGACGGAATACTGATCACTATTGAATGGCACCGCATCAGACAGCTCACTCACAAAAAAACCGTATTGCGGATCGCAGGTCACCTTATACAATTTGGTCTTTACCGTCTCCGGTTTCTTTTTTTTGCCATTGCTCCGGGTGATGAACAGCTCATGCGTAGCAGCACTGTATGCCGACGGCCCCTCGTGAAAGGTCGTATTAAAATGGCGCGCTTTAAATAGTTTGGGGTCCATCATCACACGCGTGGTCAGAGAGCTGCTGCTATAGAGTCGCAGGAATCCCCTCCCGGACCAGTTGTCACGCCTTACGATAGCAGTTTTTTGATCCCTGTTTGAGCTCAGCAGGATCTGTTTCTCTACGAAATATGCCGGAGCAAATTCCGATCCTTCAGAGTTGAGCCTGAGCTGGTTTTCTACAGCATACCGTCGGTTGTCATACTGCAGTTTTGCCAGCTCTTTAGTACCTATGATGCACTGCTGTACAGATACGTTGGGTTTACCCGTGTAGGTCAGGTATGACTCAAAAGCTCCGCCGGCCAGTTCATACTTTTTATTGTACCTCAGCTGCTGGGCGTAGTAAAATTTATTGATGGGGTCTACCGCATTATTAGTAGCCAGCGGTGCATAGGCTTTCTCCGCGTTGAGGTGATCTCCCAGCAGGCGATAGCAGTCGGCTATTCTGGTCTGTAGGTAGATATTCTCCTTGTCTTTTTTCAGCGCCAGCTGGTAGGTCTCCAGTGCGTCTTTGAATCTGAACTGATGAAACTGCCTGTCTCCATACCGCGCCAGCACGCTCTGCGCGAGGATGACAGATGCGGGCATGAGTACGACAAGCACCAGCAATATATAGGGGAGTGATTTTCTCATGATGAAGGGATTGATAAGGATGTGGTAATAGGTTTAGCTGTACTAGAAATAGCGACCATAGCGTGGGGTCACAAAGCGCTTTTTGTCATACCAGAAATCGTAGCCAAGCATGATCTCATGGCTGCCGTTATTCACGGAGCTGAATTTAGATACACTGGCCTCATAGGCATAGCCTATACGCAGCTGGCTGGTGATCATAGCCTCTATCATGCCTACTACAGACTCGCCATAGATACGCCTGTCACCTCCGGTGCGGTACGATGCTCCTACTTTGATACGGTCTATGAAAAAGAACATGGCATTGATATCCATATCAGGTATATTTTTGGGCAGGCCGCGCTGGTACATCATGAGTATGGACGGCATAAATTTTACGATGCCTGCCTGCCTGCCAAATACATACCCGCCCGTGAGGAGGTAGTAGTTATAGAGACGCGAGACATTGCTGTTGCCCGGATTTTCTATGCCGCTTTTCTTGAGCGAATAGGGCAACAGGTGCGGTACTGAGAAGCCCGCGAAAAAGCGCTTGCTGTTTTTGTCAGATACATAGATGCCTGCGCCGATAT
Organism: Bacteroidetes bacterium UBA1941; assembly: GCA_002336805.1. Classification (GTDB taxonomy): domain Bacteria; phylum Bacteroidota; class Bacteroidia; order Chitinophagales; family LD1; genus UBA1941. The sequence goes on along the minus strand of DDEZ01000012.1, from coordinate 570,576 downwards.
TGGGTATGAATAGGCTGTGCCCCGATACCGTCACCATCTCCTGCTGGTATTGTTCATTGAATACGGCGCTGCCTGAGTTCTTTGAGAAGTATGTGAAGCTGGCCTGCACACCGATACTGATACGCACATTTTTGACCAGAGGCCTGTAGGCAAAGGCTGGTGTCACAGAGAAGGAATTGGTGAGGCCCAGATTGTCATCAGCTACAGTCAATCCGAGTGCATACTGGTCCCTTTTCAGTGGTGCATTGGCGCTGATGTTAAAAGTGCGTGGCGCGCCATTTACACCTACCCATTGGTGCCTGTAGAGCGCTACCACGCTGAGCACATTGTTACTCCCGGCATAGGCCGGATTGAGGTATAGCCCGTTAAACATATACATGTTGTAGGACGGGTCTTGCTGGGCCGCTGCCCGGTGCAGCGTGAGCAGTATGATGATCAGAGGAAATATCTTTTTCATGGCTGTCATTTAGAGGGTTATCGACTCAGGTCTATGAAACTCGCCGACTTGCGGCCGCTGCCATCGTTGTAATAAAGTACATAGTAATAAGTGCCATCAGGCAATACTGCGCCACTGTAGTTCCTTCCCGCAAAGTCATCGTGGTACGGCCCGTTGCTATACCATACTTCGTCGCCGTTTCGGTTATAGACACTGAGAGTGGCATTAGGGTACCAGTGCAGCAGGTTAGGTATTACAAAATTATCGTTTACTCCATCGCCATTAGGGGTAAAGGAGTTTGGTATGATGATCAGGCGGTATAGTACCACAGGTGCAGTAGGAGTACCGGCAGGACAGGTGTCACAGTTTGCAGTAGGTATAGGTACGGCACCTACACCTGACAGGAAGGCCAGGTTGTCTACCGTGTCTGAGATAGCCCTCACATTGATGTCTACGGTCACACTGTCCATGTGTGGCAGGCTGTCATTGTACACCCCAGTCACGATACCTCCGGCATAGGTCACCTGCATATCCGGCGAGGTAGCCGAGAGGTACAGGGCTCCTGCCGGCAGTGTATCCACGATGGTCAGGGGCGGCTGTAGCGTTTGCCAGCCTGTATTGGTCAGGCGGATATGATAGGTGAACTCATCTCCCAGGTATACACTGTCAGGATGTGCTGTCTTCACAAACCGGACGCCGAGTAGCACGACAGATGAAAACTTGCTATAGCGTGTAGTGGTGGTAAAGTCGGTGAGCCCCATGCGTGTCAGCATGGAGCCGTTACTCACGGGTGTGCTGCTGGTGAGCAGGCCGGGCATGGCACCGGCAGAGGGAGCATAGCTATCCCAGATAGATGTAGCTGCATCTGAGCGGGCTATATAGGCCTGCGTGTCATCGTAGCGTGGGTCATTGGCTACCGGGCCACCTGGGCCGGCCACCTGATTGTGCTGCAGGGTCAGGGTCACGTTAGATCCGCCGGCTGTAGCCTCGCTGATATCCCAGGTGCGGTACATACCTGCTACCTCTGCATTAGGCGGGTCTATGCCTGCCAGGGCCCTGACGCTATAGCGATCAGGGGTGCCATCATTGAGTACGCGGGCAGGTGTATAGTCCCGTGGAGCTATACCTACCGGATAGATGAAGCCTGCGGAACTGAGCGCATCTTTACTCATCGTGCCTGTGCTGTCCGTCACTACAAAGTGGGCTGGTGTATAGCCCATCACTGTACCATTGGCAGTGAAGCGGGCATGGTATTGATGCAGGGTCAGGTTATTGCCAGCGGTACTGCTGTCAAAGGTGAGCCGCCCGTCAAAGATCATGTCTGCCACGGTATCAGCAGCATAGCCGAGTATCGCTGCCGGAGGGATATTGATGAGGGCCGCACCCTGTGGATTGCGTAGCAGCACATGGCAGCCGATAGTAGCTGCACCCCCATCCAGTGACTGCCCTCCCCATGCCAGTGGCGTAGTACCTACTGTATAGATGGCAGGGTCATCAAATATGATGGTGCCGGGACCTGTGATGGTGGCAGTAGGAGATATGTATACCTGCTCGCTGGCTATACGCCACTCACCTATCACATTGATACGTGCGGCGGGGCCTATATAGAGCTGGCGACTCATGGTAGTAGCGCCTCCGGCAAAGATCGTGACCGCACCGGTGACCTCTGTGTACGCAGTAGCTCCGTGCCCAGTGATGCCCGGCAGGATGACCAGCAGGAGGCTAGTGATATATGGTATTAGCTTTTTCATTGCCATACTTTTTGTTAAGCATTACTGTCAGGTTTAGGAGGTGTTATTTCACCCAGTATCCTGAGAAATGCTGTATGGTGGACAATGAAGACACAAGACCCACAGAGATCGCATTTGTAGCGCCTAGGCCCACATATACTCTTTCTCCTGCGTTGAGTTTGACCAGTGTGTTTACCGTATTGGTACCCACGGTACCTGGTCCGAGTCCCAGTACACTGGCCGAGAGCGTTTGCGTATTGCGGGTAGACTGGAGCACCACAGGTGTGCTGCCATCCTTGATGATGGCTACACCCCATGAGAAGGTGCCGCCCACGCTGGCCAGGGATGGATTGATCACCAGGCTCACGCTGTATGTCAGGTTATAGTATCCCGTGACCGGTGCAGTAAAGTATGTATTGCTCGGATTGGTGATCACCCCAAAGTCATTGAACTGTGGGAATGTACTAGTCGTGCTGAGTGTCTGCGCTTCGTAGGCTGCGGGCACATCCGGAGAGCTGCCCAGCAGCAGTGACAGGCTTAGAAACGAATTGCTCGTAGTAGTGCCTGCTACATTAAATCCTTTGAAAAGCGAATCTACCAGGCCCGAGTTGATCAGTGTGCGTATGAGGCGGAGGCTGTCTATGGTCACGCTGGTATTTTTCAGTGTGGTGCCTATACCATTGGTCACCACCAGTGCCGGCGATGTGCTGGTGAGGTTTCGGGCGTGGCTGCCTACTATACTCACTATCGTATCGCTGACCGGAGACACCGGCAGCAGTTTAGCTAGTCCTATGGTGTCGATACTCAGTGGGGCAGGGGCTGTACCATTGCCGGTGAGCGTACTATTGTGTACCACCACCTGGCTACCCCAGTTGTCTCCGCTGACCAGATTTGTAATATCAGTGAAAGTAGTACCTCCAAATGAATCACGTATCAGTACCTGATCAGGCGTGCCACCGGTAGGTACCAGTCTGTTGCTGTCTATATTGATATTGACATTCTGCAGGCTCGCACCGGTGCCGCCTGTCACGGTGATAGGAGAGGAGGCAGTGATATTGCGCCCTTGCGCCACTACCGTGCTGAATATACTGTCGCGCAGAGGTGAGTGGTTGCTATTATCAGCTACTATCTTGATGATGCTGTCGTGCAGTACAGGGCTACTGACTACAGTAGATACGAGTGTGTCTTTATTTACATCTACAGTTGCATTGGTCAGGGTAGCTCCTGTGCCACCGGTCACCGTCACCAGTGTACTGCCGGCTGTGAGGTCATGCGCATCGCCATGCACGATACTGAGTACAGTGTCTCGTGCTGGCTGTGTGTGTATCTCTACTGCCAGCCCAAATGAATCTATAGTGAGCGGCGAGGTGGTAGTACCATTGCCCGCCAGCGTAGCGTCGTGAAAAATCACCTGGCTTCCCCAGTTGTCACCAGCGGTGACACCCCATACTGAGGAGCCAGATGAATCCTTTATCAAAATCTGTCCGGGGGTACCTCCGGTAGGTACCAGCCGGTTGCTATCTATATCTATATTAACATTCTGCAGGCTCGCACCGGTGCCGCCAGTCACAGTGAGAGGAGAGGTGGCTGTGATATTGCTGGCATTGCCATGCACGATACTGAGTACTGTATCGCGCGCAGGCTGTGTATGTATCTCTACTGCCAGGCCAAATGAATCTATAGTGAGCGGCGAGGTGGTAGTACCATTGCCTGCCAGCGTAGCGTCATGTGCCACTGTCTGGCTACCCCAGTTGTCTCCGCTGACCAGATTTGTGATATCAGTGAAAGTAGTACCTCCAAATGAATCACGTATCAGTACCTGGTCAGGCGTGCCACCGGTAGGTACCAGCCTGTTGCTGTCTATATTGATATTGACATTTTGCAGGCTCGCACCGGTGCCGCCTGTCACGGTGATAGGAGAGGAGGCAGTGATATTGCGTCCCTGTGCCACTACCGTGCTGAATATGCTGTCGCGCAGTGGTGAATGGTTGCTATTATCAGCTACTATCTTGATGATGCTGTCGTGCAGTACAGGGCTATTGACCACAGTAGATACGAGTGTGTCTTTATTTACATCTACAGTTGCATTGGTCAGGGTAGCCCCTGTGCCTCCGGTCACAGTCACCAGTGTACTGCCGGCTGTGAGGTCGTGAGCATCGCCATGCACGATGCTGAGTACAGTGTCTCTGGCTGGCTGCGTGTGTATCTCTACTGCCAGCCCAAATGAATCTATAGTGAGCGGCGAGGTGGCAGTGCCATTACCCGCCAGCGTAGCATCGTGAAAAATCACCTGGCTTCCCCAGTTGTCACCAGCGGTGACACCCCATACTGAGGAGCCAGATGAATCCTTTATCAAAATCTGTCCGGGTGTACCACCAATGGGTACCAGCCGGTTGCTATCTATAGTGATATCTACAGCGCTGAGGGCAGCATGACTGCCACCTGATACAGATAGGGGGCTGCGCGCTGTGATGTCCCTGCCACTATGTGTCACTATACTCACTATACTGTCAGGGTTGACATCTATAGTAGTATTGTGGAGAGTGGCCAGCGCACCACTGCCTATGGTGATAGCGCCTGATGGAGAGGTCAGGTTTCCTGAGCGCAGCAGCACTGCGTGGTAGATACTGTCTATGAGTGGTTGATTGTGTGCGTTTTCTGCTATGATGCGTATCACATCGGCCTGTGTCAGGCCTGATGCTGCACACAGATTTTGCCAGCTGCCGGTGGTATACAGGTATATGCACGCAGAGTCTGTGACATACACTGCCATACCCGCTACAGGCGTAGAGATAGAGAGCAGCTGCGTATGGCTCATACGCGGTAGCAGGAGGACTTTATTGGTGCTCTCCATTTCCAGGATAGCTGAAGCGTTGATCGTATTGGGATTGTCTCCCAGCTTCATCTGAGCCCAGGCCGGCGCGCTTAGTAGCATAAAGGCTACACATGCCACAAAGAGTTTGAGTCGTTTTTCACTCCATAGGTGAGGGGTGTTGTAGATTTGTCTCATCGGTATTGAGGTTTAGTGAAAAAATCCGTACTTACAATCTACGACTGGTAGATGCGCCGGGCAGTGTAGTCTTTAACAGATTATCAGGGTATTGCGAGAAATGTGATTTAAATCACACAGTGAATGCTCATTGAATACTCATTTCAGTAGATGTACTATCGTTTTATAGGATAATTACCGTACATTGTAAAAACGAGATGTGTTATTTTAGGGAATAACCCAATTTACGTATGGATGAATCTATGCAATCCAGACAGGTCAAAGTATTGATCGCGGATGACCACCCGGTCATCCTGGAGGGGCTGGCCTTGCTCCTGAAACCGGCCAAGAATATAGCTGTAGTAGGCTTTGCCCGTACCAGTGAGGAGCTGTTGCAAAAAGCTCAGTCTTTACGCCCGGATGTAGTAGTTCTGGATGTGATCATGCCCAATAGCCTGGCGTCTAATAATATAAAGGCCCTGCAGGCTGCCCTGCCGGACATACGGATCGTGTGCTGTAGCGGCCATCCTCATCAGGAGCAGCTGCGCTGCCTTATCAATAGTGGCATACATGGATTTGTGCTGAAGACCGCGCCGGCAGAGGAGCTCCGGATAGCCATAGAGACAGCCTTTGCGGGTGGCAATTATTTCTCAAAGGATATCACTGACATCCTCATAGAGAGCCTGCGCGATGGCAATAAGCAGGCTCCGGCCTGGAGCCCCGCAGATCGGCAAGCCTTTTCGGACAAAGAGCTGCAGATCATCCGTATGATATGCCAGGAAAAAACGGTAAAGGAAATAGCCGCTGAGACCAGTATCAATATGCGCACGATAGAGTCTATCAAGATCCGTATCATGAAGAAGATGTCTGTGCGCAATATAGCTGGGGTGGTCTCCTATGCCCTGCGCAATAAGTACGTTAATCTTGATGATCTTAGTGTAGGAAACGGATGATGAATAAGATAAAAGTACTGATAGCAGATGATATAGAGATCGTGAGGAGAGGATATGAGATCATCTTCTCGCGTAGCGGAGATATATCTATCTGTGGCGAGGCGGCAGACGGTGCCGGGGTGCTGGCACAGTATGCTGCGCTGAGGCCCGATGTGGTACTGCTGGATATCATGATGCCTCCCAGCAATGGCCTGCGTATCTGCAAAGAAATACTGGAACTAGATGAGCACGCCAAAATACTGCTCAATACCGCCCTGGTCAAAGAGGAAATACTCAGTAAGATACTCGCCTCAGGTGCCAGGGGGCTGATACTGAAGGATGCAGACTATGCTGAGCTGGCCGGTGCCATTATACAGATACACCAGGGTGGCGAGTATTATAGCAAGTCTGTACTGGACCTGCTGGTGCGGCGGCTGCTCAGGTCCAACTCTGACAGCTTTCGCGAGTACTGGAGCAATCAATTCAGTGAGCGTGAGATCAGTATCATACAGCTCACCAGCGAGGGGCTGACCTCTGCAGAGATAGGCTACCGGCTCAATCTGAGCAAGCGCACCATAGAGGTAAACAGAGGTATCATCATCAAAAAAATGGGTGCCAAGAATATCGTAGACATGATCATCAGGTCCTACCAGATAGGGATGCTGGATCTCAATAAATCCTAAGGACCAGATACCCCGGTCACTCACTGAGTGCTGACGCCGTAGCGTAGCGTGAGAGCGGCAGGGTGATGATAAAGGTCGCGCCCTTGCGGCGCTTTTTGTCCAGCTCCAGCTTGCCTCCATGCATCTTGATGATGATGCTGGATATATAGAGGCCGAGACCAAACGACTCTTCACCATGCACCCCTTTTTTGCCGGCAGTGGTAAATTTTTCAAACAAGTGGTCGCGCAGATGCTCCGGTATACCCATACCTTCATCAGACACACTGATCGCTACTTTGTCCTTGTCCGATGGATGCCGTGCTACTCCTATCCTGATCTGGCCCGCCTGCGGCGAAAACTTGACCGCATTTGTGATCAGATTTCCTATAGCCCTGCCAAATGCTTCTTTGTTCATTTTGACATACATTCTGCTTAGTGACATCTCTAGCAGTAGTTCCTGTCCATGCATGCGTGCATGCGGTGCCAGCTCATTTACTTTGTCGGATAGTACCTGATGCAGATCCTGATTGATAAATCCCGGCGTATTACTATTGCTCAGGTATCGCGAGAAGGCCAGGATATTGTTGATAGAGGCTATGGCCTGCGCGCTGGTTTTATCTATGAATTCTTGGTACCCCTCCACATCTTTAGCTGATAGGCTGTTGACACTCTTGATCATGCCGAGCGGCGCTTTCAGGTCGTGTGCTATCATCTCCAGCAGGCCCACCTGGCTGTATACTATATCCATCTCCAGCCTGCGGCGCGTGGTGATGTCCCGGCAGATGATAGCTATTTTGTCTACCTCAGTGCCTTTGGCATGAGCACTCATGATCGGGAAAAATGACACTTCATATATCACAGCCACCTCATCGGGCGTGGTGGTATACTCCTCTATCAGTGACTCGCCGGCCAGCACCCGCTGTATGATATCATAAGATACCACATCATCCCTGCCGGGAAAATCAAATGAACTGGGGAACGGGATACCAATATCAGGAGGGAAACCATAGTGGTATTCAAACAGGCGCTCGTAGGATTTATTGAACCGGATGATGCGGAGGTTTCTATCCATCATACAGATAGACTCTTCTACGTTATTAAAGAGTACTTCCGTCTCAGACTGCTGCAGCTGAGTAGCCAGGAAAAAATTCATAGTAGACCGCAGAAACACTACAAAGCGATAGATGATGATACCGGCAGTGAGGGTAAATACCAATAGACGGATACTCACCGGCACCTCATACTGCACCCCTGCGACCAGGTGGGGGGTCCACGGCGTATAGTTGACCAGTGCAAATACGGTCGCAGTGCAGATCAGCGTCACATAGTATTCTATATAGAGCTTCTCCATATAGAAGGCTATTATGTATAGGATGTTAGCTATATATAGAAACTCTATCCCTGTAGAAGGAGAGCCGGTCAGCCCGTCATCTATGACCAGCAGGCTGATACACGATATTCCTATAAATAGCTGTCCTGCCAGCCGGTGCATACCACCATACTGCAGCGCGCAGAGGAGTATCAGGATATTGATCAGGACGATGTAGGAGACGAATAGAAGACTGGAACCCAATAGCACATAAAAAGAAACAGCCCACAGCAGTAGGTTGATAGCCATGAACGGGAGATTCCTGTTCATAAAGCTCAGGTATTCATATGGACGCTTCACTACTAATGGGTTATACTATGCCAAACGGCATATATTATCTTAGCTGCTATTATTGGTTTATTTATCCTAAGATAATATTACTGATAGAGGGTTAAAAAAGCTATACCCTAAAAAGGGTATAAAATAAAGTGTACGGACTAAATTGACTTGCCAAAAGCCAGAATTATTATGCTGATAGTCAGCTTCATTTATTTTATCAGTTTTTGAGGTCCACAAGAAAAAATTTGTTTCGACCCGCAAATGCGTATTTTTGAAGCTACCCGTCGTCTTTCTTAACAAGTAAACCCGATTTATGAAGAATTTATTACTCCTTGGAGTAGTACTGTACTCCCTTTTTGCCATAGCTCAGGCTCCGCCACAAGGCATCAACTATCAGGCAATAGTGCGCAACGCTTCAGGCTCCATTGTGGGCAATGCACATGTGGCGATCCGCTTTACCATTCACGATCAGACAGCTACAGGTACTGTTGTCTTTCAGGAGACACACGCGCAGACTACCAATCAGTTTGGTCTTTTCAACTCGGTGATAGGTACCGGTGGTGGCAATCTCAGCACTGTAGCCTGGGGCAGTGGCCCTAAGTTTCTGCAGGTAGAGGTAGATGTCAATGGTGGTACTAACTATACTGATATGGGTACTAATCAAATGATGAGTGTACCATATGCGCTCTATGCCGGCAATGGTGGTGGCAGCGCTACCGGTCCTACCGGTCCACGCGGCAATACAGGTGCGACAGGAGGCGCAGGCGCTACGGGCCCTGCAGGAACACAGGGTGCTACGGGCCCTCAAGGTGCTGCCGGTGCCACAGGTGCCAATGGTCCTACAGGTGCGACTGGTCCTGCGGGTAGTACAGGAGCTACAGGTGCACAGGGCCTGCAAGGTAATGCCGGCGCTACCGGTGCTCAGGGTGCTGCGGGATCTCAAGGTGCCACTGGCCCGGCGGGCGCTACCGGCGCAAATGGTAATACAGGTGCTACTGGCCCAGCGGGCAATACTGGCGCTACAGGTGCTCAGGGCCTGCAAGGTAATCCTGGTGCTACAGGTGCACAAGGTGCTGCCGGGCCATCAGGTGCTGCCGGTGCTACTGGCGCTACCGGTACAGGTGTAGCCTCTATAGTAGATAATGGAAACGGCACAGCTACGGTGACCCTCACCAACGGCGTCACGACGACCATCACTCTCCCGGCTGGTCCTGCAGGCACTACCGGCGCTACAGGTGCTACTGGCTCAGGTGGCGGTGCTACCGGTCCTACTGGCCCGTCTGGTGCAGATGGTATAAATGGAACAAATGGCGCTACCGGTGCGACAGGTCCTACCGGTGCAAATGGGAATAATGGTGCTGATGGCGCTACCGGAGCGCAAGGTCCGGCTGGCGTAGCGGGCCCTACCGGTGCTGCAGGTACAGCGGGCGCTACTGGCGCTGCCGGTACAAACGGCACCAATGGTGCTGACGGTGCCACAGGCCCTCAGGGTATAGCAGGTCCTACTGGTCCTACAGGTGTAGGCGGTGGAGCCACGGGTCCTACAGGCCCATCAGGTGCTGATGGTACGAATGGTACACCAGGCGCTACAGGTGCTACAGGCCCCACGGGCGCAAATGGTACAAATGGAGCAGATGGCGCGACAGGCCCACAGGGTCCTGCCGGAGTAGCTGGTCCTACAGGCGCTGCTGGTGCCGCTGGTGCCACAGGCCCTATCGGTGCGACAGGTGCAGCCGGTACAAACGGCACCAATGGTGCTGACGGTGCCACAGGTCCTACAGGTGCTACTGGCACAAACGGTGCTGACGGCGCTACTGGTCCTCAAGGTCCTGCCGGAGTAGCTGGCCCTACAGGCGCTGCTGGTGCAGTAGGTGCGACTGGTCCTGCCGGTGCGACCGGTGCAGCTGGTACAAACGGAACCAACGGCGCTGACGGCGCGACAGGCCCTCAAGGTATAGCTGGCCCTACCGGCCCGACAGGTGCTGGCGGTGGTGCTACTGGTCCTACAGGTGCTACTGGCACAAACGGTGCTGACGGCGCTACTGGTCCTCAAGGTCCTGCCGGAGTAGCCGGCCCTACAGGCGCCGCTGGTGCAGCAGGTGCTACAGGCCCTGCCGGTGCTACAGGTGCCGCTGGTGTAAACGGCACCAATGGTGCTGACGGCGCTACAGGTCCTCAGGGTCCTGCTGGAGTAGCCGGCCCTACAGGCTCTGCCGGTGCGACCGGTGCAGCTGGTACAAACGGCACTAATGGTGCTGACGGCGCTACAGGCCCTCAAGGTGTAGCTGGCCCTACGGGCCCGACAGGTGCTGGCGGTGGTGCTACTGGTCCTACAGGTGCTACTGGCACAAACGGTGCTGACGGCGCGACTGGTCCTCAAGGTCCTGCCGGAGTAGCTGGCCCTACAGGCGCTACTGGTGCAGTAGGTGCGACTGGTCCTGCTGGTGTTACTGGTGCAGCCGGAACAAACGGAACCAATGGCGCTGACGGCGCGACTGGTCCTCAGGGTGCCGCCGGTGTAGCCGGCCCTACAGGCGCCGCTGGTGCAGCAGGTGCTACAGGCCCTGCCGGTGCGACCGGTGCAGCTGGTACAAACGGCACCAATGGTGCTGACGGCGCTACAGGCCCTCAAGGTATAGCTGGCCCTACCGGCCCGACAGGTGCTGGCGGTGGTGCTACTGGTCCTACAGGTGCTACTGGCACAAACGGTGCTGACGGCGCTACTGGTCCTCAAGGTCCTGCCGGAGTAGCTGGCCCTACAGGCGCTGCCGGTGCCGCTGGTGCTACAGGCCCTGCCGGTGCTACAGGTGCAGCTGGCACAAACGGCACAAATGGTGCTGACGGCGCTACAGGTCCTCAGGGTCCTGCCGGAGTGGCCGGCCCTACAGGCGCTGCTGGTGCTACAGGTCCTGCCGGTGCGACCGGTGCAGCCGGAACAAACGGAACCAATGGCGCTGACGGCGCTACAGGTCCACAGGGTCCTGCCGGAGTAGCCGGCCCTACAGGCGCCGCTGGTGCAGCAGGTGCTGCAGGCCCTGCCGGTGCGACCGGTGCAGCTGGAACAAACGGAACAAATGGTGCAGACGGTGCTACCGGCCCACAAGGTGTTGCCGGCGTAGCTGGCCCTACAGGCCCTGCCGGTGCCACTGGTGCAGCCGGAACAAACGGAACAAATGGAACAAATGGAACAAATGGCGCTGACGGCGCTACAGGCCCCCAAGGTCCTGCCGGCGTAGCGGGCCCTACAGGCGCTGCTGGTGCAGCAGGTGCGACAGGTCCTGCCGGTGCCACTGGTGCAGCGGGTACAAATGGTGCTGATGGCGCTACAGGAGCAGCGGGCCCTACAGGAGCAGCAGGTGCCACCGGTCCTACCGGTCCGCTGGGTGCTGCCGGAGGTGACCTGAGCGGTACATATCCTAATCCAACAGTATCCGGTATACAAGGTACTCCCGTCAGTGCTACTGCGCCGACCAATGGCAGCGTACTACAGTATAACGGAACTAACTGGACCCCATCTGATCCTAATGGCCTCTACTGGAAGGTGACAGGCAATAGCACCACCACTCCATCTTCATCAGCGATCGGTACGGCTGCTACAGGCAATTTTGTCGGTACGACAGATGCTAAAGATTTTGTATTTGCTACCAATAACCTGGAGCGGATGCGTCTCAATACAAACGGTCAGCTGGGGATCAGGACGTTGACTCCGGGTGCCGGACCTAATGTCTCTGCGGCACTGGATATATGGGATGAAGATGGCACCCATAGTGACGTGCAGCAAAGAGTGGCCGGTGGCGGTACTCCATTCTACACTTTTGCGAGATCACGTGGTTCTTTGCTCTCACCTGCCAGTGTAGCGAGTGGTGACGGAGAAGGATTGATAGAGGCACAGTTTTATAACGGTACTGGATTCAACAGATCTGCGTGTATGTACTTTACCGTGGATACGATACCCAATGCAGATGCGCCGGGTAATATTCAGTTTTGGACTACACCGGTCGGCTCTGTTTCCAATTTACAGCGCATGATCATCAAGAGCAATGGCTCTGTAGGTATAGGTACAGGTACGCCAAACTCGCCTCTGACCGTACGTACTGCAAACAACTGGGTCAATGCGCGCATGACCTCACTGGCCAATGCGATCGGCGACCAGAATTTTGAGCTCGTGACTCAGCGCGGTGCGACTACCAATGGCGTGGGTAACATCATGACCTCTATCGGTCAGGCATATGGCGGAGGCGCCATATCCGAGGGCATACACTTCCTTAGGGGCATAGCCGCATCTGATGGAGCTATTGCTTTTAGCACCAGTAGTGCTACTGAGCGGATGCGTATTCTCAGCAATGGTACAGTGGGTATAGGCACCTCTACGCCATCGGGTTTCGTTCATTTATCTACCAGCGCCGCAGTCACTCAGGTCAATCAATCAAGTTCTACAGTGGGCACCTGGCTCTCCATAAACAATAGCAGCACAGGTGGCCAATGGTTTCAACTCATCTCTACCGGTAGCGGCAATGGTGAGGGGGCAGGCAAACTCATTCTGACTAAAGGTGGAAGTGCCGGCTCTACCGCTGGTAATTTTGCGACATGGGATTGGGCTACCCTGCGTACGGGCATGGGTGGTGTCACCGCACCTACGGCTATAGTGGATATAGCAGGCAATGCCGGAGGTACAAATTCACTCCAGCTGCGTAGCGGCAATGTCTCAAATGGAACGACCAGCAATCAGATACTCTTGGGATACAATGGCACAGATACATACCGCCATGCTATCAAGAGCCGTCATAACGGAAGTAGCTCTGTGGGCAACTCTATCGACTTTTATCTGTGGAAACAAGGCACTGACCTCACCACAGACATAGGTACTGATGCTGCAGTCACTATAGATGGCAACTATCGTGGTATGATAGGTGTAGGTACTACAGCTCCCAGGAGCGAAGTGCATATCTCTGACGGTAGCTCCAGCCTCAAGGCTGTGACAGATGCAGGCGGATATGGTGCATCGCTACTTATCACAGACAATTCTATACCCCGTATCTATTTTGAAAATGCCAGCCAGGGTACTGATCTGAAAATGATGGGCATCACCGCACTGGGTAGTACACTGAGCATAGGCGCCCTGACGGATAATGCCAGTGCCTGGACCAATCAATTTATCCTCACTGCAGACCGCGGTGGCAATGTAGGTATAGGTACCGGATCACCGTCAGTCAAACTAGATGTAGAAGGTGGCACTACCTCTCCTGCATTCAAGCTCGTAGACGGTACACAAGGTGCTAACAAGGTACTGGTATCTGATGCAGCCGGCAATGCCAGCTGGGCATCATCATCCATCCTGCCTGCCAGCAATATATACACCGCAGACGGTACTCTGGCCGGTACACGCACAGTGACCATGGGTGGCAATAGCCTGACATTTAACGGATCTGCTAACTACTCTATCACCGGTACGGGATACGTAGGTATCCATACCACCTCTCCTATAAGTCTGCTGTCCAATACTCCTACCAATATCATAGGCAGCGACTTTCAGGGTATCAACCCTAATAGCCTCACATGGGTACACAACTCCAACGGATATGCGATGGCTGTTTATAATAGCTACGCCAGCGCATCAGGCAATGGACTCGCTGTGAAAATAGCCGGCACTGCCAGCAATACCCGTATACTGGATCTCTCCACCGGTGCCACTCAGAATGTGGCAGGTACTACCGTGATGGAGGTACAGGGAGATGGCAAAGTAGGTATCGGTACCGGCAGCCCTGCATATCGCCTGCATGTCTATACGCCTACTAATGGTGATGGTATGATGCTCGATGGGGCCAGCAGTGTAGGATTTGCACTCGGTACCGGCGGTACAGTGAAGGCTCAGATAGGTATAGCCGCAGGTGCGGGCGCATGGTCTACAGATGCCGTAGCTGGTGACCTGGTCATGAGGTCGCAGTCCACTGCACAGAAGATACTCTTCAATACCAATGGAGGTACTGGCGGAGCTTCTGTAGCTATCAATGGCACTACCATGGGTATTGGTACACTTTCTCCTGCTGCTCCATTAGATGTCGTTCCTTCCGGTGGCCGCAATGTCCTGCTGGGCGGTGGCGGTACTACCGGCAGCGAGATCAAATTTACATACAGCGGTATAGCACACCACTCCATATACAATAATGGAAATGGCAACCTGACCTTCGCTAATACCAGCGCTACCTTTGGTCCTAATACAGCCGGTACAGCACTCATGAGTCTCACCTCTGGCGGCTATCTGGGTATCGGCACTACAGCGCCTGCTGTGCCACTGGATGTGCAGGCCAGCACGGCATACAATGCCGGCAGCTATGGCTACCTCAATAGTGTAGGTACAGGTGGATCCAGCTGTACCAACTGTCAGACCAGTATACGCGCATCCGGCCGTATCGTCTGCCCTGAGTTCAACGCTACTTCAGATCGTCGGATCAAGGATATTCAGGATATCAGTAATGGAGCTATAGACCTCGCTACGCTCAATCAGCTCGAGGTCACAGATTTCAAGTATAAGGATCAGGTGGCCAGCGGATCAGAGCGCAAGAAAGGATTCATAGCCCAGCAGGTAGAGACTGCCTATCCGGAGGCAGTACATCAGATGACCAACTTCATCCCTAGTGTCTATGCACTGGCGCAGAGCGCAGACTACAGTGAGGCACAGCACACGCTCACGATCACTGTAGACAAGGCTCACGGCCTGGCCGTAGGCGACAAGGTGAAGCTCATCACTGAGAAGTCAGATAAGCTGGAAGCGATAGTAGGCGAAGTAAGTACTGACAAGACCTTTACCCTGAAAAATATAACTGAAGGGGCTAAGAGTGTCTTCGTATATGGCAAGGAGGTCAGTGACTTTCGCGTAGTGGATTATGATCGTATCTATACGCTCAATGTCTCTGCTACACAGGAGCTCTGCCGCCGTATCGCTGCCCTGCAGAGTGAAAATGACAAGATGAAAGACAACGATTCTAAGCAGAATGAGACCATCAGGACCATGAAAGCGCAGATCGATGCGATCAATGAGCGCCTCAATATCACGACTACCAGGTAATCTCTCAGACTAAAAACAGTAAGCGGCCCTGCATATCTTGCAGGGCCGCTTTTTTATTGAGGTGTCAGCAGGTCTATGTTCCTAGCGTATGAACCTGACCCTACGGGCTGGCCTGTCGCCTGTCTGGATATCCGCTATGTAGCTGCCTTTTGGCAGGTGATGCAGCGGGATCGTGGTGGTAGGGCTGGTCAGCGTGTATGATCCTACAGTCTGGCCTATCATATTGTATATCTCCACTCGGCCTGTCGTGATTTTTGTATCTGTGAGGATGTGCAGCTGGTCTCCTGAGAAGTAGGCCGATACGTCATCCTGTGCCACAGCGTCTATGCCTAGCGCAGGCTGTATCACTATCGGTGCGCGGGCGCTGTCTGTGATATGCACTGCAGCCACCGGCCATACGATGATGATGTCCGGACCGGCTTTAAAGTGGCTGGGAAATAGCTCTACCGTAAAAAGAGCGCTGCGCTCCTCCTGCGGTGCCAGCGTGATGGTCGTACCCGCAAAGGCAGGCTTGCCCACGATAGTGACATCGTAGATGATACTGTCTTTATTGGCCAGCAGAAAGTCTACAGGACCCGTAAAGGTATCCGTCAGGCTGACATTCTTTAGCTTGGTCAGGATGCTGAGCTGGTCATTGATGGCAGGTGTGCTATTGGAGGTAGAGGTAGTGGTCAGGCTGAGCTGCGCCTGGGCGTGACCCCGCAGCGTAGTGCCACAGAGGATCACTAGCAGGCAACAGGTGTATAAGTACCGCATAGGGGTGATTTTGATATAAAGCTAGGAAAATGCCCGCGCCGGGCCGATTTAAATTTCTTAGATTTATACACGTTCAAGCACCCATAGTATGAATCTGCTCACGCCCATGGTGGCCGCTATGACCAAGGAGGAGGTCCGCCACCTGAAACTATACCTGTCCCGTATAGAAACCTCTACCGACCGCAAGGACGAACGTCTCTTTGACTATATCCGCACCAGCGGTGAGGGATATAGTGAGGATAAGATCCATAAGAAGCTCTATGGGGCTGCGTCTGACAAGAATGCCTTCTACCGGCTGCGTGGCCGGCTGCAGGATGTGATCTGTCAGAACCTGGCCATGCTCCATGAGGCCAAAAGTGATAAGAACCGCGTATTACTCTATTTCTCCGTTTATCAGATCTTTTTTGATAAAGGCAATTTTGAGCTGGCATTTTCGTACCTGCTCAAGGCTGAAAAGCTGGCCCTCAAGGCTGAAAATCTGGAGATGCTGGACCTGATATATGCGCACTGTATCAAGATATCGAGTGAGTTGCCCTCTATGGACCCTGATGCCTATATCCTCAAAAGAGGAGCGAACGCAGAGCGTCTGGCCAAGCTGCGCGAGATGGACCAGATACTTGCTGCCATGGTATACAGGCTGAAGCTGTCACAGGCCAAAGGCCGTGGCGATGAAAATACGGTAAAGCTGCTAGATCAGCTCACACGAAAATATAGTGCAGACCGTAGTCTGGATCAGAGCAAGGCTTTTCAAACCAAGATATACCGCGCGGTGAGTAATATCCTGCTGCAGCGTCATAGCTATGTAGAGCTGGAGCGTTTTATGGTCTCGATCTACAATAAGTTTCAGAAGGCAGGATGGTTTGACAGAAATAACCACGACACCAGGCTGCAGATGCTCACCTTTATGGTCAATAGCTTCTCCCGCAATGGTAAGCAGCAGAAATCCCTCCAGTATGCTGAGATACTAGGGCAGGAGATAGAACATTTCAATAGGCTGCACTACCAGAAATTTGTCTTTTACTATTACAATGCCCGGGTGATAAACTACTCTGAGACTGCTCCCCTCAAGGCGCTGGAGGCGCTCAAAGAGCTGGAGGAGGTGATGAAGGATAAACCCAACGCATACTATGAAATGTTCATCCACCTCAACCGGGGCATTCTCTATTTCAAGACGGGGAGGTATAATGACGCCATCCGTAGTTTCGTGAAGTACTACACGAATGATTATTACAAAAAGTCTGACAATCTCTTCAAGCTACGCGTAGCTATGGCGGAGCTGATGATGCAGGTAGAGTCCAAAGATATATCTGGCGTCAAAATACGGCTTGAACAGATACGAAAACAGTTTAAGGCTGAGCTGGCTCAGGATGACGCCTACGCTGAGCAGCGGCTATATGAGTGGATACGACTACTCCAGAGGCAGGAGCTGTACTATAAGGATGGCAAGATACAGGCTGCGGCCCGTCAGATAGTAAAGGATAAAACCATGGCCCGCACAGAGGATGCCCAGCTGCTAAATTACCAGGCCTGGGTGCAAAGTAAACTGGTCTTGAACAGGTAGGAAAATGGAAACTAATGGCAATAATCGATATAAAGCCAGCCTATCTTTGACTCAATGCAAATGACCGCTACGAGACTCATACTATTTTGCCTGCTGGCGCTACTGGCACATACTGCCTCTGCCGCTATCACCGTAGACTCGGTGATAGCCCTGCCGAGCAGATGTGCTACAGATGGTTCTATATCAGTATATGCCCATAGCAGCACCTCCATGGTATATGCTGTCGTCTCCGGTCCTGATATCCGCCCGCCGCAGAGTGGCAGGCAGTTTGCGGCTCTGCCGCGTGGTGCATACCAGGTGTTGATCACTAATTTTAGCAACGATTCAGCCTACGTCAGTGCCACTGTGGGGGGTAGCTATACTTTCCCTGATTTTGCGCCTACCTATGCCGACCCTTTCTGTGCAGGCACTGCTACCGGCATGATAGTAGGCAATGCGCTACCACAGGGCACGCCACCTTTCACATGGACCATCACAGCCCAGTCTACTGGTGTGACCACCACTCAGGCATCTGATACATTTACAGGATTGCCCGCCGGAGCGTATAGCATCCGCCAGACAGACTCTTGCCAGAGTTTTGCCACCAGGAGCATCACGCTGGTAGATCCCGTGCATGACTTTACCATAGGCAATATCAATAATGAAATGTGGGCCTGTGACACAGCACAGGTATACATGCAGCTCTACCTGCCTGGCGGCAACTATGCGGCTCCATACACCATTCAGGTACAAACACACAATGGCACTTACCAGCACGTCATTACCAATATGTCTTATGGTGGATGGTATCCTGATTTTAGAGAGCGGGTGCCCGGCGTGACGTACGGTGATTATATTAATCTCACCGTCACAGATGCCTGTGGCTTCTCGCGGAGCATAAGGGATGTAGTGGCTCCGTTTAATCCCAGTGTTGCCTTCAGCCCAATGACCGACAGCTGTGGCATACTGTATTCTATATATACATACTTGGAGGCCTACACAGGGCAGCAGGACGTGTACGCCACCTACATACACGGTCCGGTGACAATGATCCTGTCAGATCCGGTCACCGGCGCCTTTATAGACAGTACGATCACATATGGTGATACATTGCGCAGATCATCATCCATTGTCTTTTCTCCATACGTTGCCACCGGTCGTTCCTACCGGCTTACCATGACCGATGGCTGTGGCAATACTTTTACTAATGTCTATCAATGGCCGGTCATACCTGCACCCTATGTGACGTCGTTCTCGCAGCCATGGGGCTGCTATGACTCTACAGCCAGCTACACGCTTTATTTCTACAATACCTTTTATACAGGTCCTACTCTTGACCTGCTCTCGGGCCCCTCCTCTATTCATAGCTCGAAGCCTGGCTATACGTACCGCGATACGATCATTTATCCGCAGTCCTTTCCGGTATACCTGGGTAGCACTACGGGGGTGGGATCATTTGTACATGGAGTTACCCTGACCAACCTGGCCGTAGGCACCTACACCTACGCCGTACACGACTCCTGTGGTAATACTAGGACAGGTAGTTTTACCATTTCTCCGCCAGATGTCAGCGACCTTAAGCATTCTGTTTCTATTACCAAAGGCTGCCCTGGCCAAAATGCCATCAATGTCAATGTAGATAATCTGAACTACATTACCTATGCTACCTTATCGAATAACACTGGCATCCTATTCACGCTGAATAGTACTGTAGATACCATAAGAAACCTCAATGCAGGCACCTATTACTTTACAATACAATATCACAATCTACAGGCGCCGCATATCAATAGCGATCCGGACTGCTATCTGGTCATAGATACGATAGTGATACCACCGTACCAGGTGCCGGTCATAGACTATGCCACTCAGATCAAATGCCACGGCCTGGTCAATGTGGGCCTGCTGCCGGATAGCTCGCGTGGTATCGCTCCGTACTCCTATGAGATCATAGCCGGGCCACAGACCGCACCCATGCAGATATCCAATTTCTTTTCGCTCACCCAGCCCGGCACCTATACCGCGCGGATCAGTGATGTGTGTGGATTTGCGCGGACGTTCACATTCTTTGTTGATACACTTTCATTCCAGCAGGTGGTCAAGGTTGGTTCCTCCTGCGTAGGTAATACAGCCACTCTGTTTAGTCAGCATTCGCCCTATGCCACCTATCACTGGCAGCGGCCGGGAGGCGGCACCTATACGGGAGATTCATTGCGTCTCAGCCCCGTGCTACCGGGAGACTACGGCGTCTATCACATCATGAAGGTCGTAGTGGTCAATAATTGCCGCGATACTTTCTACACTACCTACACCCTTGCCGGCAATACTATTGTAAACTTCTCTGCTACTATCTGTAGCGGAGATAGTTTCAGGATGGGTAGTCGGGTCTTCTACACCGCGGGTACCTATGCCGATACCATCTCCGCCTCCGGTTGTGATAGTATCACAGTGCTGCAGCTCACGGTCAATACAGGGGTGTATGATACACTGTCTCGCACCATCTGCCCGGGGCAGAGTGTGACTGTGGCAGGCCATAGCTATACTTTGACAGGTACCTATACTGATACTATACCTGCGCCTGGCTGTGACACGATCCGCACGCTGCTGCTACAGGTCACCGGGCTGCGCCGCGATTCCTCCGTCCTCACTATCTGCGCGGGTCAGAGCGCGACTGTCGGAGCGCATGTCTACACTACTACGGGGATATACAGAGATACCTTTGCCACAGCAGGCTGTGATAGTGTACACATACTGGACCTCCGGGTCGGCACCTATCAGCGGGATACCTTTGTGCGTAATATCTGCACCGGCGATAATATCACCATCAATGGCCATGTATACACTACTACCGGCATCTACAGGGATACCTTTACCACGGCTCCATGCGGCCTCATCATCATGACCGACCTACGGGTCGGTGCCGCAGCCAGAGACTCCGTATCGCAGGTAGTCTGCGCTGGTCAAAGCGTCACAGTGGGTACGCATATCTACACCGCTACAGGCATTTACAGAGATACCTTTACTACATCAGGCTGTGACAGCATTCATATCCTGAACCTTCGCGTTAATGGCTTTAAAAAGGACTCTGTATCCATCAGTATCTGTACAGGCCAGTCTGTGACCGTAGGTACCCATAGCTACAGCGCCACAGGGGTATACAGGGATACATTTGCCACCACTACCTGCGATAGTATTTATATACTGGATCTGCATGTCGGTGCCTTCAGGACTACTATGGCATCAGCCGTCATCTGCGCGGGCCAGACGGTACACGTAGGCGTGCATGTATACAATGCCACAGGCGTATACCGTGATACCTTTGCCACCACGGGCTGTGATAGTATCTATGAGCTGCATCTCACGGTTCTCGCGCCGGTCCTGGCTGCTGAGCATATCAGCATCTGCGCGGGCAGCACAGTAGCTGTGGGCTCACATACCTACAGTACATCAGGGCTATACACAGATACGCTCACCGCAGTGTCCGGCTGCGATAGTATTCACACACTAGACCTCACCGTGGGTGTGGGCCGGCGCGACACCGCTGCTGCAGGTTTCTGCGCAGGCAGCAGCCTCACACTAGGTGGAGTCACGTATTCACAGCCCGGCACCTACTCAGATACCATAGGTACAGCGGGGTGTGATAGTATACACACTCTGATAGTAGTGCAGTGGGCACCTCCGTCTGTCCATATCGGCACCAGTGCGGGTGAGGTCACAGAGGGAGATACTGTACAGCTCAGTGTTTCAGGTCAGGGTAGCTGGCAGTATCACTGGACCTCTGATGCTGAGCTGAGCGATAGCTCCATACCAGACCCGTTGGCCATCATATCTCAGCCGTCATGGGTCATCGTACACGTCACAGATACCAATAGCTGTACTGCCTCAGACTCGCTCTACATCAGGCTGGGAGACTGTGATGGGAGCATATTTGTGCCCAATGCCTTCACGCCAAACGGGGACGGCATCAATGATGTGTACCGCATCTACGGCCGCTGCATCCGGCTGAATAGCCTCAAAATATTCAATCGATGGGGTGAGAAGGTCTGGGAAACAGAGGATATCAATGATACCTGGGATGGCACCTATCGTGGTGCAAAGCAACCTCCTGAGGTATATGTTTACCTGCTCACCTATTCGGCAGATACATCCGGCGGAGCTATCTCAAAACATACCGAAGGCAGCATCACCCTCATCAGGTAGGTGGCATATGAACGATAGCCGCCACGGCTATATGAGGATCAGCTACGCGTGAGCGCATCTCCTAGCCGCGGAATACAGATGCGGGCTCTACCTTTGTGATACGATTGATAGCTGCTACAGCACCTGTCACAGAGATGAGTATCGTGACCACTGCAAATGATACATACATCATAGGGCTATAGCTAAACATCACTCCGGCATTGGCTATGCCCAGCCGGAAAGCCTCCATGAGCAGGATCCCTATCACATATCCGGTGGTGGCAAAGATCATGGCCTGCATGAGGATCAGGTTTCTGACGTATCTGTTAGTAGCACCTATGGCTTTGAGCGTGGCGTAGTCCCTGATGCGGTCATTGGCGGCTGAGTAGAGTGTGAGGCCTATGATGACGGCTCCCGCCAGTACGGCAAAAATGATCAGCGTACCTACCGATGTAGCTATACCGCTGGATGCGAGTACGGTATTCACTGTGGCCCGGCTGAAGTCACTACGCGTCCAGGCTTTGACCCCATACATCTGAGCGGAAATAGATCGTGCCAGCGCAGCAGCATCTGTGCCGGGATTTGTTTTGATCAATATAGCGCTGAGCTTATCCTGCGGAAACCTGCCCAAATAGCGCGCCCGCTCTACTGTAGTGAAAACATACGACGCTCCAAATCCGCGTGCCCCTTTGGTTTGAAAGGCCACGTATACTCTTTTGCCATTTATTTCAAAGGTGCTGCCCGGACTGATATTGCCCAGCAGCTTGCGGTCATAGTATTCAGTCGTGACCGCATTATCATTGATCAGCTGCTGCACTACCTGGTGAGGCACGCCCCATGGCCCACCTGTAAAACCTGGCGCCTGTGAGCCCACCAGAGAGACGCCTCCCGATGATCCATCCTGAAACTTGGCGGCGCCTCCGGTTATTACGAGCGGATACGCCTGTGCCACGCCTTTGATAGATGCTACCTCGCGTAGGTAGCGGCTATCTATCTGCCCCAGCGCGTTTACATTGGTGCTGCGATTGTCTATCACCCAGATATCGGTATCTATATGATCTACGAGGTTCGACATCATATTGGTCAGGAAAATAAATATACCCACCTGCTGCCCTATGAGGAATATGGATATGATCACACCAAAAAGCGCACCTGTGCTTTTGGCTTTGTCGTATAGGATAAATCTGATCGCTGTCTTGAGCATACTGCTGTTCAAATTGAGATCACCACCTCCACCCTGGAGTTGAATAACAGTTTTGCGTTACCCTTTACCTGCAGCCTCACCTCGCGTACACGGCGGTCCTCCATATTAGAGCTATCATCACTGAAAAGTGATTTCTTCTTGATATAGGGGCTGAGGAAGATCACTTCAGATTCTGCCAGTCGCTCGCTCATGCCCTGGTTTCTGATATACGCCTTCTGCCCCATTTTTACTTTGTCAAAATACAATTCATCTACCTCGCATAGCACCGTGAGCGGCGAGGCCGGCGCAAAGTCAAACAAAGGCCTGTCAGGGCTCACCCCGGCACCCTCTGTGAGATCCATATTGAGTACTACTCCGTCTGCAGGGGCGAGCACTGTCTTTTGTGCTATCTGTGCCTTTACTACATTGATATCCGCCTGGCTTTGCTCCGTCGTTTTGTGCGCAGATACGAGCATGGCGTTATAGCGGTCTATGTCAGCCAGAGACTGGTCCAGCTCAGCCTGCGCATTGTCCATATTCTGTTTCGTCTCGGCATTTTGGGCATACATGTTTTTGATGCGTTGCAGCCTGGTCCGGAGGTTGTCGGATTTTATCCGGGCAGCTTTCAGTTGTGCCGTTACATTATCTATCTCGGCGCCTTGGGTGGCATACCTGGCTTGTGCCTGCTGTAGCAGCGCATCTTCATAGTCATGATTGATCTCCATCAGCGCCTGCCCTTTGCGCACCGAGTCGCCGGCAGCTACGTATATCTTTCTGATGATACCACCTGTCTGGCACCCTATAGAGGTGATCCTGGCCATAGGCTCTACCCTGCCCTGAGCTACGATCTGCGCGGGCACTGCTGCTGCTGTCGGGGTCTGCTCTGTTTTATCTTCGTTGCCTTTGCATCCGGCCAGCACTACTGCCAGCAGTAGTATATAGGGATAATGGATACGAATGCTCATATTTTTGACTCCAGGTTTTTGATGTATTGAGAGACCGTTCGCTCAGAGGCGGTCCCATTGGTCACCTCTATGATGCGATCTGCGAACTGAATGAGCCGCTGATCGTGTGTGACCACTATCACAGCCTTGCCTGATGCAGCCAGGTCTTTGAGTTTATTCATCACGATGGCGGTAGAGGCTACATCGAGGGAGGCGGTAGGCTCATCGCAGAGTATCATAGGCGGGTCACTCACCAGCGCACGGGCTATGGCCACGCGCTGCTGCTCGCCGCCAGAGAGCATTTTGGGTAGTGACCTGAGGCGGTGCGACATACCCAGCCTATCCAGTGCTGCGCGTGCAGCGGCATGCGCCTCCGCACTCTTTTTGCCGAGTAAAATTAGTGGCAGGGCCACATTGTCCTCCACACTGAGCGGGGCTATGAGATTAAAGGCCTGGAATACGAAACCCACATTATTTAGCCGGAGGCGTGCCATGGCTGTATCGCTCAGGCCATCCGTATAGGTACCGTTTAGCCATACCTTGCCTTGAGTCGGATATATCACACAGCCTAGCAGCGAGAGTAGGGTGGTCTTGCCTGATCCCGATGGGCCTATGATCAGTACCAGCTCGCCGCCGGATATGGTGATATATGTCGGGCTGAGCGCAGTGATGTCAGAGTCACCGCTCCGGTACACTTTGGTGGCACCTTCCAGCCGCGCTATCTCCATGATCTTGTGTTTTTTATAATAATAGTAAAAATATCAGGCTCTCGGAAATGAGCAGAATCAGGTCTCGTCATGAGGGATTATATGGTAAAATTGATAGTAGCCTTAGGGATTTTTGATTACTCTCATATTAGTTTGCGCTATGACGGGAATATGCTTTCTTTTGAAAAAAAACAGATGGCAGCTACCGCTCACCACATCACGGTATCAAAAACCGCCCGCTACTATACGCTCGGTACACTCAGTGCAGAAACTAAAGAGATATGGATCGTCATTCATGGCTGGGCCCAGCTCGCGGAGCAATTCATAAACGATTTTAGTGTGCTGGACAGTGGAGAGCGCTTCATCATAGCCCCCGAGGCGCTGAACCGCTTTTATCTCCGTGCCGGCAAACCTGAAGTAGGCGCTACGTGGATGACCCGCGAAGACCGCGAGGTAGAGATGAAAGATTATGTAGACTATCTCAACTCGGTCTATGATGCGCTGTCCATCTCACAGCATCAGGCCAAGGTCGTCGTACTCGGTTTCTCACAGGGCGTAGCCACTTTGTCGCGCTGGGTTTACCGCAATGAGCGCAAGATAGAGCGCTGATATTCTATGCAGGCGAGATAGCCAATGAACTGCAGAATGAAGAGAGCATCACTGCTTTTCATCAGCAGGAGAAATACTTCATCTGCGGCACTGAGGATCCCTTTATCAATGAGCTGAACCTGCCCAAGGTCACCTCACTGCTAAAGGGTTTCACTGTGGTCATGTTTGAGGGCCGGCATGAGCTGAGGGCAGACGTATTGCTGGATATCTGAATGCTCGTATCTTTAGTCAAAATATAACACATGGATCTTCTCAGGCGCATCATAGCTATAGCACTTGGCATCGCCGTAGGTTTAGGCTTTGTCATGGTGGGCGACTATCTCTCCACGCTGGTACATCCCTGGCCGAAAGACCTGGATTATCACAACCGCGAGGTCATCATCAGTTATATGAATAACCTGCCTGTCACCGCATTTCTGGCTATGCTGGCAGGCTATGCTGCAGGGGCATTTCTGGGCGGGCTCGTGGCCACTCTCGTATCAGGCCGGGGGCCATCGCGTCCGGCTATGATCGTGGGCATCGTACTGACCGTAGGCAATATTTTTAACCAGATGCAGATACCTCATCCTATATGGTTTGCTGTGGTCTCTGTGCTTATATCTATCCCGCTGGCCTGGAGTGGCTGGCGCGTGATCAGAAGAGAGGCAGCGCCCGCCGCATGACCGCATTCTGAAACGTAACGCCCTTTATCTCCTTCTCATTGTACTCGCTGATAGTGTAGCTATGCCTGAGAAAGAACGGCCTGGCGGTGACGCTCACATCCACATAGATCTCGGTGATAGCCCATTTGGCAGCCTGTAGCTCCAGTGCCTGTAGCAGGAGCGTAGCGATACCCTGACCCTGGTGTGCATGATGCACATACATCAGGTCCAGGTAGCCCGATGGCGCGAGTGAGGCCATCCCTATTATCTTTTCTCCATGCTTGGCCGTGACACAGTATTGTTCTGTGAGGCGCATCTCCCATTTAGGGATATTGGTATGGCCCGATGACCATACTGCTATCTGCTCCGGTGTATAATCCCGCACATTCACCTTTGTGATCGTGTCATAAAACAACTGGCGGACCTCATCGAGATCCGCCAGCGTAGCTTGTTGTATCGTTATGTTTGCCATTATTTCTTCAGGCCTATCTCGCGCAGGCGCTCGTCCAGGTACGCACCGGCAGTGATCGGCTCATACTGTAGCGGGTGGCGCTCATCTACACAGCTCGCCAGGCAGTCCAGCGGCATGCTGCTCTTTGGATGCGTGAAGAATGGGATAGAGTAGCGCGGATTGCCCCATTTCTCACGTGGTGGGTTTACCACGCGGTGGGTAGTAGAGCGCAGGCGGTTATTGGTCAGGCGCTGGAGCATATCTCCCACATTTACTACAAAGCAGCCTTCCGGTGCCGTGATGTCCAGCCACTCATTCTGCTTGCTCAGTAGCTGCAGGCCCTCGGCAGAGGCACCCACCAGCAGCGTGATCAGATTGATATCCTCGTGCTGCTCGGCACGGATCGCATTCTTAGGCTCCTGAGTGATAGGAGGGTAGTGGATCGCACGCAGGATCGAGTTGCCATTGTGCACATATTTGTCAAAGTAGAACTCGCCGATACCGAGGTGTATGGCTATAGCCTGCAGCAGCTCGATACCGCATTTCTCAAATGCCTTGAAGAGCTCCCTGCCCTTCTGGTCAAAGCCTGCTACATCAGGTACTGATACATTGTCCGGATATTCATTTTTGATCGGATCGCCATCTTCTACTATCTGACCCATCTGCCAGAACTCCTTCAGGTCAGGTGCATCAAAACCCTTCGCCTGTTCGCGGCCAAAAGAAGTGTAGCCGCGCTGGCCTGCCAGTCCTGCTATCTCATATTTCTTCTTCACCTCTGTAGGCAGGGCAAAGAATTTCTGTACAGCCGCATAGTAGTCGTCTACCAGCTGCTGTGATACGCCGTGATTTCTGACGGATACGAATCCTGTTTCTTCAAATGCCTTGCCCAGTTGCTCTACAAATTGCTGCTTGCCGCGGTCATCTCCCTGAGTGAATTGGCTCAAGTCTACGATAGGTATAGTGTTTATACTCATCTCTTCCTTTCTTTTTTGGTTATGGTATGGTGATCGTATGCTTCACAGGAGCATCGTCCGTGTACATACGGATGTCAAAATAAGCACCTTTTGTCAATTTCCTTTGTTTCAGAAAATCTTTCGCTTCCTGCTCAGAGGCTACTTCTTTCATATTTCTCCCGGCATAAAAGACCATCTGAGGCGTCGGTTTCATATTGGTAAAGATCACTTCGTCTGCAGCGCTTTGCTCCTGTATAGAGCGTCCGAGCTTCATCTCCCTGTCATATGGCGCAGCGCTGATAGAGTGGCTGCCGGGCAGGTTGGTCACGTAGAATTGTATGATCAATATCATGATCGTAAACAGGACGAGCCCATTCACCGTGCGGTCTGAGAAGGCACCTGATTTGCGCACCTTGTCATATAGTATACCCAGCAGCACACTAAAGAAAAGCGATGCATACAGCACCGTGAAATCATGCGAGGAATACTGCAGGAAGAAGATATGCATCAGCACCACGGGCAGGATAGACAGCCAGATGAAGCGGTAGCCGTTTTCAGAGAAAACGATCTTTAGCTTGGCCCTAGTAGCGCCCAGCCACATAAATGCGCCTATCAGCAGGTATACCGGCAGGTAGTTTGCGAGGTAGTTATAGATCAGGTCCTTGAAGAGGAAGAAGTACGAGATGAAGAAATAGAAGAAGCCCTGGTGGCGCACGCCTACACTGCCGCGCATCAGGTACCTGTTGATCACCTCGTGCAGGTACGCCTCCTGGCCTGCTATCTGTGCGTACTGATAGATGATCAGGTTTAGGGTAAAGAAGGTGATGATCACAGTAGACCAGATCAGCACCCGGAATCCCGGTATGGACCGCACATGCAGCAGGCTGTACACCAGCACGCCAAAGGCAAAGAAAACGCCCAGCCATGAGGTGTAGATCATCACAAACAGGACGGCCGCATACAGCACGATGTACTTAGGTACATAGAAGCGCTGGCGGAAGATCATCTTCAGCACCGTATACACTCCTATGATAAAGGGTAGCTGCACCGCCATGTCACTCATATATACATTGCCCTGAAACCATAATGTAGCAGGCAGGAATAGATAGATGCAATAGGCTACAAAAGAAGGTACATGCAGATAGCTGCGTG
This sequence comes from Bacteroidetes bacterium UBA1941, assembly GCA_002336805.1. GTDB lineage: Bacteria > Bacteroidota > Bacteroidia > Chitinophagales > LD1 > UBA1941. The sequence continues at coordinate 541,998 of DDEZ01000012.1, read as the reverse complement.
CCCTGTTGAAGCTGAGCAGGCAGACGGTAAAGTAGACAAAGAGCGCTGAGAGGAAGTGGAAGAACAGATTTAGAATTTGCAGCGGCACCACATCCGGCCTGATATGCAGCGTCTTGAAAATGGCATAAGGAAAGTAGTAAGCAAATGGCGGGTGCGATACATAATAGTAGTTGCCCGCCTCGTCTATCATCCGGCCACTGGCGTTGGCGTCGTTATTGATATACTTGTCCGCGGCAGTATTGTAGGTCATCACGGGTTCAGCGTTGTAGGCAGTGAGTCCGTTGTCATACCATATCTGCAGGATGCGCAGTGACACAGCGGTGCAAAACTCATGATGCTTGGATAGTGGCCGCCCCAGCTCAGGTACGCGCACCAGTACTGACATCAGGAATGCGAGTAAGAGGAACGGCAGTGTTTTCCTGAAAAATATCATGCAGCCAAAATAATAGAAATACTTTAATTTAAGCTGTCAGAATTCCCCGCCGGTATGCCGCAAACCCTTGATAATCCTAGGAAAATTAAATTCGGTACAATTTTTGTGGGATAAAGTTTACGGATTCATTTCTTTTTTCCCTACCTTTGGTTGTGTCATAAACTCACTGCTATGCTCAACCAGAATCTTTCACAGAAGCTTTTACAGAAACTCTCCCCACAGCAGATACAGTTGATGAAACTGCTGCAGATACCTACAGCCCAGCTGGATCAGCGTATCAAAGAAGAAATAGAGGTCAATCCCGCACTGGAGGCAGCTACCGAAGATGAGGAGGAGTTTGCCCAGGTCGAGGAATCTGAAGCCGGTCCCACAGAGGATATACAGGAGCCAAATGATGAATTTGAGCCGGAGGTATCCGAGCCTGAGATCAATAAGGATGACGACCTCGATATGACCGAGTTTTATGACGAGTCAGACGAAGGCGTAGCTGAGTACAAGACCAAAGATCCCAATGAATTTGCAGATCCTGATGATGAGGGCAAAACGATACCTGTAGCGGTCAGCTCTACCTTTCACGAGTATCTGGAGGAGCAGGTAGGTATGCTGCCTGTCAGTGACCGGGAGAAAGCTATCACCATGCACCTCATCGGTAGTATAGATGACGATGGCTACCTGCGCCGGGATCTGGATGCTATCATAGATGACCTTGCCTTCTCGCAGAATATCATGACGGATGAGAAGGAGCTGGCCTATCTGCTCTCGCTTATCCAGGGCTTCGAGCCTGCCGGTGTCGGTGCGCGTACCCTGGAGGAGTGCCTGCTGCTGCAGCTCAGGCGCAAGGATGACCCTACTATGCATACGGACAATGCGATCCGCATCATAGAGAAGCAGTTTGACGCCTTTGCCAAGAAGCACTACGAAAAACTCGAAAAGTCCCTGGGCCTCGATGCGCATGATCTCAAGATGGCCGTAGGCGAGATCATCAGTCTCAATCCTAAACCGGGTGGATCTTTCTCCGGTGGCCTCGGGGCAGATCAGTTCATCATACCTGATTATATCATTACCAATAATAACGGTGAGCTGATACTGACACTCAACTCTGCCAATGCTCCCGAGCTGCGCATCAGCAATACCTTCCGCGATATGATCTCTGACTACAAGAAGGCCAAGATCAAATCCAAGAGCCAGAAGGAAGCGATCATGTTCATCAAGCAAAAGATCGAGTCGGCCAAGTGGTTTATAGATGCTATCCAGCAGCGGCAAAATACAATGATAGTGACCATGCAGACCATCATGGAGCTGCAGTATGAGTACCTGGTCAGTGGCGATGAGACCAAACTACGCCCTATGATCCTCAAGGACGTAGCGGAGAAGACCGGCCTCGATATATCTACCATCTCACGTGTGGCAAACTCTAAGTACGTACAGACCGAGTTTGGTACCCTGTTGCTCAAGTCATTCTTCTCCGAGTCACTCACTAATGATGAGGGCGAAGAGGTCTCTACCCGTGAGGTCAAGAAGATACTCAGCGACCTGATAGGCATGGAGGATAAAAATGACCCGCTCTCAGATCAGAAGCTCACAGAGTACCTCATGGAGAAGGGCTACAACATAGCCCGCCGCACCGTAGCCAAGTACCGCGAGCAGCTCAACCTGCCTGTAGCACGCCTCAGGAAGGAACTCTGATATTTCGCGATATTTTAGTCATAGATAGTCGTTAACGTATTTTATCTTTCGTTAAGGTAAACGCCTGCGATTTTGGTTTATTTGCCGAAACGAGGCATAAATACGCCATAGAAGAGTGTACATTCGCCGCTCGAATTCATCTGACCATCTATTATGAAAAGATCCCTGGTACTCACTACCATCCTATTGACTGCATTTGCATTTTGCGCCACTGCGCAGAGTGAAGACTCACTGCGTATATCGCGCTCGCGTGCCGAGGCCGACTCTATACTGCGCGTCATCACCGGCCGTGCACCGAGGCCCGCCAGCGCATCGCAGCCTTCCACGCCTGCTACGCCAGCGGCACAGCCGGCGCCGGTCATACCCGCTACTGATGGCCTCAGCCGGTCTGTAGCAGATACTCCGCGCGCTGCACCTATACAGACGCAGCCCGCCACTCCGGCTGCTCCTCAGGGTGTCCGTGCTGGCTACCAGCGGCCTGCGGGCACCGTACCGGCTGGTACCGCACCTGGCGCACCTCAGGGGCAGACACCCGGCGCTGCAGCTCCATCGGGCAGGCCGCAGGGCCAGTATCCCGGCGCTGCAGGAGCAGGTGCACCGGCAGCAGGCGGATACAGTGGCATGAAGATGAGCATAGGCCATGTATACGGCAAGGTGATAGATGCACAGAAAAAACCTGTCGGCTATGCTGCCGTCTCTCTGCTCAATATGAAGGACTCCCTCATCACCGGCCAGCTCACAGAGGATAATGGTGAGTTCTCACTCACAGAGCTGCCATTTGGCGCGTACAATCTCAAGATCACATTCATAGGATATAAGGACATCGTACAGAAGGTGGTCATCACACCCAATAAGATGGATCAGGACGTGGGCAACCTCGTGATGGCTGCAGATGCCACCAAGCTGAAAGAAGTAGATGTGACCGCTACCCGGTCCAATATGGAGCTGAAGGTAGATCGCAAAGTATTTAACGTAGGTAGCGACCTCTCCGTGCGCGGCGGTACAGCGCTCGATGCGATGAAGAATATCCCGAGCGTCTCTACAGATGCCAGCGGCAATGTGACCCTGCGCAATAATACCCCGCAGATATATGTAGATGGCAAGCCGACCACACTCACCCTGGAGCAGATACCCGCAGACCAGATAGACAAAATAGAAGTGATCACCAACCCCTCTGCAAAGTTTGAAGCGGCCAGCTCCGGCGGTATCATCAATGTAGTGATGAAGCGCAATGCCAAGCCCGGATACAATGGCATAGTCAATGCCAATATCGCTACCAACTATGGCTACAATGGCATGGCAATGTTTAACCTGAGGGAAAAGAAATTTGGCGTGCAGGTGATGTATACTGTCAATGGCAATACAAACCGCACCAAGGGCGTGAATAACACGACCTACCTCGATGCCTTCAATAACCCATCTGACCACATAGACCAGGATATCAACTCTGTCAATAAACGCCTCTTTCAGGTAGCGCGCGTAGGTCTTGATTTTTATATCAATAACCGTAACACCCTGAGTATTTCAGAGAATGGCGTATTTGGAAACTTTGAGAACTCTGATGATATCAATATCACCAGGGATCTGGCCGGTGCGCTGACCAATGGCTCGCAGATCAATACGCAGAATAACCACTTCCGCAATTTTACCACTGATCTCAATTTCAAGCATACCTACCCTAAAGAAGGCAAAGAGTACACCCTCGATATCCAGTATAACCGCTCCAGCGGCGCGGGCAACTACCTCTATACTACCAATAGCTTCCTGCCAAATGGCTCTATCGTCCCATCCTTTCCTGCACACCAGTACACAGCGGGCTCACAGACTGCAGATATGATCACCGCGCAGTGGGACATCAGCCTCCCTATCCGCACCAATATGAAGATAGAGACCGGCCTGCGCAGCAACTATAAACTGACCCACACTAATAACAAAGTAAACAACGATACCTCCCTGGCGGATGGCTCGCTCAGTGCCCAGTGGTTTAACCTGCCCCTGAGCAATAACTACCGCATAGACGATCTGGTCAATGCTGCCTATATCACCTTCAGCCATCAGGTCAAAAATTTCTCCTATCAGCTCGGTCTCCGCGCAGAGCAGGTCTACTACAAGGGGACATCCCAGCTCAATGGTGACTCGTCATTCTCCTACCAGTATCCGTCAGATGCCAAAAGCATCACCAAGATGCTCTTCCCCAGCCTCAATATCTCGCAGAAGTGGGGCACTAAACACGAGCTCCAGTTCAATGTAGCGCGCAAGGTGAACAGGCCAAACTTCTTCCAGATAGCACCGTTCATTTTCTCCAGCAATGCTACCACCGTACAGCGTGGCAATCCGAGCCTCCAGCCTGAGTTTATCAATCAGGGCGAGCTGAACTACAATCTGACAGAGACCAAGGTAAACTGGCTCAGCTCCCTCTATGGCCGCTATGTACAGCAGCCTATCACCACGGTCATCTACCCGCTGGCAGGCACTGACAATGTATTTGTCAATACTTTTGCCAATGGCTCCTACAGCATGACCGGCGGCTGGGAAAACACCCTGAAGATCTACCCTGTCAAAAAGCTCGACATCACCCTCACCGGAAATGTATTTTACACCCAGATATCCGGCACCGCAGGCACTGCCTCACTGACCAACTCCGGCTTCAGCTGGCTGGCAAAGGGCATGGTCAGCTACAAGTTCCCGCTGGACTTTGCTGCACAGATCAATGGTACCTATGAGGCGCCGCGCATCCTGCCCCAGGGCAAGACCACGCCACTATATTTCTTTGACCTCTCGCTCAGCAAGGACTTCATGGGCTTCATCACGCTCAGCTTTACCGTCAGTGACGTGCTAAACTCACGCACCAATGGTACAAATGTGTACCAGGCATCTGCACTGGAGGGCACCGGCTATGTGCCGGGCTTTAGCCAGCACTCTACCCGCCGCCGGGACCAGCGCTTCGCGCGCCTCGGCGTCAGCTTCCGTTTTGGCAAGATGGACGCCTCTTTCTTCAAGAAGAAGAGGCCATCCGGACAGCAGGGCGGCGGCGAGGACATGGGCTTCTAGACAGAGGTCAGAATCAAGAACCAGGAGCCAGGAGCCAGGACAAATGCAGCGATAAGGATGTATTTCTCCTGGCTCTTCTTATGAGCCTGGAGGCTTCACTTTCTATACGCTCCTCTTGTTACTGGTTCTTCCTCCTGCCACCCGCCACCACACACCTGCCCACTAATTTTGCGTAATATTGCGCTGTCAATCAATACAGCATGTCCCAGCGCTTTGCTACGATCATATCGTACCTCTTCCACCCTTTGCTTTTTGCCACCTATGGTGCCGCATTTATCGTAGCGGTCAATCCGCACCTCTTTGCCGAGTATCAGCTGAAGACCCGGATACTCTGGATCATCATTACATTCATATTCACGTTCATCTGCCCGGTGGTCTGGATCGTCATGATGAAGCGCCTCGAGCTGATCACCGACTACCAGATGACCGATCCGCAGGAGCGCATCATCCCTTACATAGCCGTAGCCACTTTCTACATGTGGACGTACAGGCTCTTTCGTCCTACTACAGAGGTCACCGCTTTTACCAATCAGCTCATCTCCCTCATGATGCTCGGCGCGGCCATCTCCATCTTCATCGGCTTTTTCATCAATATCTTTCGCAAGATCAGTATCCATGCCATTGGCATGGGCTGCCTGCTGGGGCTCGTGCTGGTCATGATGCAGGTATCTGACTTTGACCTGAAGCTCGCCTTTGTAGGTGTCATCATACTGGGGGGGGCGGTAGGTACAGCGCGCCTCGTCCTCCATGCACATGAGCAGGCAGAGGTATATGCCGGCTACCTGGTCGGTTTTATGGGGATGTTTTTTTCTTTTACTTTGATACCCATGATATTCAGATCATAGACTAAACCAAATCTCACGATGTACAATTCTCTCCTCTATACCATAGCCGATGGCGTCTGCACCATCACACTCAATAGGCCCGACGTCTACAATGCATTCAATGAAGAGCTCAGCGCAGAGTTTATAGATGCGCTGAAGAAGTCTGCCAAGGATGATGCCGTACGTGTAGTGGTCATCACAGGTGCCGGCAAGGCCTTCTGCTCCGGCCAGGACCTGCAGGATGTCAAAAAATCTGATGGCAAACGCAGCCTCGGAGACTCCGTACTGCGCCGCTACAATCCGATGATCCTCGGCGTACGTGAGAATCCCAAGCCCGTGGTCTGCCGCCTGAATGGTGTAGCCGCCGGTGCTGGTGCCTCTCTGGTCATGGCCTGTGATATAGTTGTAGCATCTGAGGCTGCCTCACTGGTACAGGCTTTCGCCAATATAGGCCTGGTGCTGGACTCGGGCTCCTCATTTTTCCTCCCGGGGCTGATAGGGTACAATAAGGCTTTTGAGCTCTGCACACTCGGCTCTAAGGTCACTGCAAAGGAAGCTTTCGACCTCGGTATCATCAATAAGCTGGTAGCGCCGGAGGAGCTGGACGGTGCAGTCAAGGCCTACACCGACCGCTACGCTACCGCCGCGCCCAAGTCTATGGCCATGATCAAGAAGATGCTCAATAAAGGCCTCACGGCCAATCTCCGCGAGATGCTCCAGTATGAGGCATACAGCCAGGAGATAGCCGGCAGCACCGAAGACTACAAGGAGGGCGTAGCCTCCTTCATCGAGAAGAGAAAGCCGGTATTCAAGGGTAAATAAGATCTCAAAACACACCTGGGATATGAGGCGTAGACTGATATTTTTTGTGATGCTGATGGTGGCTGCTCTCAGTATGTCTGCCATGCGCCACGAGCGTGATACGGCTTCTATCAAGCCTTTCCATCGCTTCTATATGAGCTGGGGCTACACCAAGGCCTGGTATACCACGTCTGATATTTATTTCAAGGGGACCTTTAATGGCAATAGCTACAACTTTGTAGTGACCAATGCCATTGCGCATGACCGTCCCGATATGCATGCTGTTTTCCCGCAGGTCACCATACCGCAGTACGTCTACCGCATCGGTTACTTTTTTGACAAAAAGCGCGAGTGGGCTATCGAGTTCAATTTTGATCATACTAAGTATATCGTAGACAACTATCGCACGGCCCATGTCAGCGGTACTATCAATGGACAAACGGTCAATGGTGACAAGGTGCTCGACCCAAACACCTTCCTGCACTTTGAGCATACCAATGGCGCTAACTTTTACCTCATCAATGGTGTGCGCCGCCTCGAGATCTGGAAGAGCCGCCGCCACCGCTTCCGGCTGAATGATATGGTCAAGCTGGGCGTGGGCTGGATGATACCGAAGTCTGATGTGACCCTCTTCGGCCAGCGGCTGGACAATAAGTTTCACGTGGCAGGCTATATGTTTGGCCTGGAAAACTCCCTGCGCCTCAATCTTGGCCGTTGGTTTTTCATAGAGCCGTCTGTCAAGGGTTGCTTCGTAGACTACCGTGATGTACTGACCGTACAGGGCGGCAAGGCGCACCATTGCTTCTGGGCCTTTGAGGCCATGTGTACCTTTGGTGTTACCTTCCTCTGAGGCATTAATATTTTGTTAACTGATAAACTTACCGCACCTTTGGGATAGCCCGTCAGTGGCTAAGTTTTTCAGCCCCAACGCAGATCAGATGCAGATCAGAAAAGTAGAGACCCGTGCGGATGTAGATGCATTCCATCAGCTTCCTTTCACTATCAATCAGGGAGACCCCAACTGGATCGCGCCCCTCAGGCAGGATGTAGAGAAGGTCTTTGACCCTAAGAAGAATAAGTACTTCACACACGGCGAGTGTATCCGCTGGCTGCTCACAGATGGCAGCGGCACAGTGATAGGCCGCATAGCTGCCTTTATCAATAAGGATAACGCCTATACCGAGACGCAGCCCACCGGCGGGTGTGGCTTCTTTGAGTGTATCAATGACCAGGCGGCTGCCTTCAAACTATTTGATACTGCCAAAGCCTGGCTGCAGGAGCGCGGCATGGAGGCCATGGACGGCCCGGTCAATTTTGGCGAGCGCAATGCCTGGTGGGGGCTGCTGGTAGAGGGCTTCACAGAGCCCACCTATCAGATGAACTACAATCCGCAGTACTACATCGGTTTCTTTGAGGCTTATGGGTTCAAGGATTACTTCCGTCAGCTGTCTTTCGGGCTGCCGGTAGAGATGGACCGCCCGGAGAAGTATAATATCTTCTATGAGCGCCTGCTGCGGCAGGGTTATCATTTCGAGCATGCGAAGAAGAATAACCTCGAGAAGTACGCGGAAGACTTCCGCACCATATACAATCAGGGCTGGCACAACTTTCACAACTTTCACGAGATGTCACGGGAGCAGAGTCTCCAGCTCATGAATAGCATGAAGCCCGTCATGCTGGACTACCTCCTCTGGTTTGGCTATCACAATGGCGAGCCGGTGGCTATGTTCATCATGCTGCCCGAGCTTAATCAGTGGTTCAAGCACATTCACGGCAACCTCAATATCTGGGGCATGCTGAAATTCCTGTACTACAAGACCTTTGGCCACAATGACCGCATCTTTGGTATCGTATTCGGAGTGGTGCCAAAACACCAGCGCAAAGGCGTAGAGGCCGGCATCGTGATGGCTGCTGATAAAGTGGTGCGCCCCAAAGGCCGCTGGAAATGGATAGAGCTGACCTGGATAGCAGACTTCAATCCTAAGATGGTCCATACCTGTGAGACCATAGGCGGCAAGGTGATGAAAGTACACGTCACCTACCGCAAGCTCTTTGATGAGAGCAAGCCGTTTCACAGGCATCCGATAGTGGAGTAGTATCATTCGCCGCAAATTTTAGTATTGGTTTGAGTTTTATAAGTCTATGTGTTCTATGTTTCTATGTGGTTCAAATTTGTATTTGATTTTTGTCTATATCAGAGGGGTAAAAGCTGTTTTTCGGCCCCTCACTGAAAAACCGTAATCTTGCAGACTCATTTTAACAAATGGCGCAAGCATTAGCAAAACCGGCAGAGGAGAAGAAAGTCCTCAATACGCTCGGCTCATTCACTCGTGATGAGCTCGTGCGTTTTCGCGACTATGTGATCGGCTCCTATCTGGGCAATAAGGGGCCGCTGCTCGAGTTTCTCGATGTGCTGCTGCCCATGATCAGTGATGGCCAGAAGCCTACCGCCACACAGGTCATCAAGCTGCTGGTCAAGACTGCCCGCCTCAGCACCGCCACCTATCGTAGCCTCTTCCTGGACCTGACCAAAATGATCCAGGCCTTTATCCAGAGCGAAGGCTATAATAAGAAGCCCGAGAAGGCCGTGACAGACCTGCTCAAGGCTGTAGACGCCCGCCGGCTCAATAAGCTCTTTGATATCAACCTCTCGCTGGCGCGCAAGATACAGTCCAATATATCAAACCGCAGTGCTGATTACTATCTCAAGGAGTTTGCCGTAGATACGGAGATCAATCTGCACAAGGCATTGGCCGAGTACAAGGAGCTCGATACCCCGGCCCAGCTCATGGAGCGGCTGGATACATTCTACCTGACCAATAAGCTGCGCTATGCCTGCGCCGCCACGCATCACAAGAAGAAGCACAAGAAAGGAGAGGAGCCGGCACTGCTGGAGGAGGTCCTCGCACTGGCTGATACAGGCCGTTATGACACGGTGCCTCCGGTCATAGTATACGCTACTATCCTGCGCATGCTCACAGAGCAGGACGCCGAGCCACACTTTGACAGGCTCAAAGTGCTGCTCAAGAAAAATCAGGCAGACCTCGATGATGTGATCCTGCGTGATGCTTATGTATTTGCTATCAACTACTGTGTGGCGCATATCAACCGTGGCGGCATGAATCGCCTCAAGGATGTCTATGAGCTCTACCAGATAGCCCTCGACCGCCACTTCCTCTATGATGAGAATGAACTCTCCCCGTGGGATATATCCAACCTAATGGCCCTCGGCATACAGCTGCGGGATACCAACTGGTCTGAGAAACTCATAGAGGTCTATAAAGAGCGCGTGCCTACCGCCGGCCAGAAGATGAACGTCCTGACCTTTAATATGGCCAAAATGTACTTCTTTGGCGGCAGGTACAAGGATGTACTACAGCTACTGGAGGGAGTGCGCAGCGATGAGCTCATGTATGCCCTCGGCGCCACAGCCCTCCTCATCAAGACCTACTACGAGATGGGAGACAGGGAGGCCCTGGAGCAGCACCTGGCTAACTTCAAATCAAACCTCAAGCGTCGCAAGAAAATAGACGAGGCCGAGCGCAAGAGCTATCTCTCATTTATAGAGTATACTCACCTGCTATCCCAGACACCACGCCGTAGTAAGGCCGCCATGCGCGAGCTGAAGCAGTCCCTCGCCAATCATCCCGAGTCAGCCGAGTACGAGTGGCTGATGGAAAAAGCCAACTAAAAACTTATTGAACCCAAATGGTTCTTCCCTCTCCTTGGGAGAGGGAAGATGCCGAAGGCAGATGGGTAGGTGTTATGGCTTCAGCTTGCCGCCAAATGAGCGTGGGAATGGTATCGTCTCGCGTATGTGCTGCAGGCCGCAGATCCATGCTACGAGGCGCTCCAGGCCGAGGCCAAATCCTGAGTGAGGCACATTGCCATAGCGGCGCAGGTCCAGGTACCACTCAAATACGTCCATCGGCAGCTTGTGCTCTTCTATCTTGCCTATCAGCTTCTCGATATTGGTCTCACGCTCACCGCCACCTACTACCTCGCCGTAGCCCTCCGGTGCCAGCAGGTCCACACCCTTGGCATAGCCCAGGTCATTCTCATCTTCTTTCATGTAAAATGCCTTCACATCGCGGGGCCAGTTGTACACCATGATAGGTTGGCCAAAGAGGCGCGTCAGCACCGTCTCATCACTACCGCCAAAGTCATCACCGCGCTTGAAGTTCTTCGCGCTGTTGAGCCACTGCGGTATGTTGCCGGCCTTTTCATTCAGGTCGTTGATCTCATTCTTCAGCCCGTCTATCTTATTCTGGTTAAAGTTCTTCTCACCCTTGGTCAGCGTGCCGCCGGCTATCTTGGCCTCGCGCTCATCTATGTCTTTCTGCTTGGCAGCTACCGCTTCCTCTATAGCCTTCAGGTCTTCTTCCAGTATCTGGATAGAGGTCTTTCCGTTATAGTCCTTCAAGCCTTGTATGTAGTCTACAGCCAGCTCATATTTCATACGGATAAATGGCTCACGCACGCGCTCCAGGTAGGTGGTATCGCGCTCCAGCACTTCTATCTCCAGCTTGCAGGTGTCGAGCACCTCGGTCACTACATAGCGCACGAAGTCCTCTATCACATCCATATCCATATCCAGGTCATAGAAGGCCATCTCCGGCTCTATCATCCAGAACTCTGACAGGTGCCTCCGCGTCTTAGACTTCTCCGCGCGGAAGGTAGGCCCGAATGTATAGATCAGCCCCTGTGCAAATGCCATGGCCTCGCCATACAGCTGGCCTGACTGAGACAGGTACGCCGGCTCACCGTAAAAGTCTGTTTCAAACAGCGTGGTAGTACCTTCTGCAGCATTGCCGGTAAAGATCGGCGCATCCATCTGCACAAAGCCACGGTCCTGAAAGAACTTATGAATCGAGTAGATGATCGTATTGCGCACACGCATGATAGCCCACTGCCTGCGGGAGCGCAGCCATAGGTGGCGGTTTTCCATCAGGAATTCGATGCCGTGGTCCTTGGGCGTGATAGGGTAGTCAGTAGCCAGGCTGTATACGGTCAGCGCAGATGCCTGCAGCTCATACCCGCCAAATTGCTTCTCATCCCGGCGCACAGTACCAGTGATCTCAAAGGCACTCTCCTGTGTCAGCTTCTTGGCCGTCTCAAATACTTCTTCGCCTACATTATTTATATCTACGATGCACTGGAGAAATCCGGTGCCATCACGCATCACGAGAAATACGATCGTCTTGGAGTCGCGCTTCTGCGCCAGCCATCCTTTCAGGGTCACTTGCTGCCCTTCATGCTTGCTTAGGTCTTTGATATATGTATGTGCCATAACGCGGTGAATATAGCAAAATCACCACAGAGCGCTGAGATATGAGGATATCTCTGAATGTGATAATGTTCTAATCTGATTTTAACATCCGCCTCCCCACCTGGGGAATAAATCCCGCTGGCACCATATTGGTGGTTCCCGCCACTATTGATCAATCCTAAAAGCAGTCAAAATGAAACTCCTCAGAAATGTAATGCTCGCAATAGCGGCACTCTTCGTATCCACCGTAGATTATGCACAAGCTGATACGACATCCAGCACCTCAAAGACCAAACATCATGAGATGAAGGAAAAGACCAAGACCACCACGCATCCCGATGGCTCTACACGCACCGTGACCAAATCAAAGCCGACCAACAAAGTGGTAAAAGCTGATTCGACCAAAGGCAAGTAAATAGTTGCCTTATCACAAATAATAAAGCCGGTTCACAGGACCGGCTTTATTATTTTACATGACGCATCGAAGGCTAGGCCTTGTGCATTTTAGACTTTGCCAGCAGGAAGAGTACGGTAGATTCATTGAGCAGCATCCAGTAGCTGCCTATATCAGATATGGCTTTGGTAAAGGTGTCAAACTCCACCGGCTTTACTACATAGCTATTCACGCCGAGCATGTAGCTAGTCACCAGGTCTGAGTCCTCGCGCGAGGAGCTCAGTATCACTATCGGGATAGCTTTGGTGCGATCATCGGCCTTGATACGGCGTAATACCTCCAGCCCGCCTATCTTAGGCATATTGAGGTCCAGCAGGATCATACGCGGTGTGTTCTCCACATTGCGGCTGGCATAGTTACCTTTGGCAAAGATGAAATCCAGCGCCTCAGCACCATCATCTACATGATAGATGTTTTGGGAGATCTTCTGCTCCTCCAGGCTCATGAGCGTGAGCCGCGCTTCATATGGGTTATCCTCTACCAGCAGGATGTCTACTTGTTGATTGTCCATGATATCAGTTTGAAATATTATTAGGTAATGTGAAATAAAATGTGGCTCCTTTATCCGGCTCACTGTCTGCCCATACTTTACCGCGGTGCTTGGCTATGATACGCTGCACCAGCGCCAGTCCCACACCCGTGCCCTCGTACTCTGTCACCTTGTGCAAGCGCTGGAATACGGCGAATAGCTTGTCATAAAACTCCATGTCAAATCCAGCTCCGTTATCCTTTACATAATAGGTATTCATCCCATTGCGCTTAGCGGTGCCTATCTCTATGAGTGGTTTGTCCTTTTTACGGGAATATTTTACGGCATTAGATATCAGGTTGGTCCATACCTGCTTCATCAGTATCGGGTCGCACTGAGCATCTGCCAGTTCCTTGATCTGTATCTCCGGCACTGTGTATTGATCACTGTTTTGCAGGTCCTTGATCACGCTATGGACGAGGTCTCGCATCTCTACCTGGCGCACCTCTATCGCAGCCCGTCCCAGGCGGGAGAAGTCCAGCAGGTCGTCTATCAGCTGGCCCATCTGCGCCGCATTCTTCATGATGATATGCAGGTTTTCAAATGACACCTTACTGATCTTTGCCTCTTCCATCTTCAGCACCATCCGGCTAAACCCATTGATCACCCGCAGCGGCGCCCGCAGGTCATGAGCCACCGAGTAGCTGAATGCCTCCAGCTCTTTATTGACGGTCTCCAGTTGTGCTGTACGCTCGCGTACTTTTGTCTCCAGTGAGTCATTCAGCACGCGGATCTCTGCCTCGGCCCGCATCAGTTGTTCCTTTTTGCGCTCCTCCTCCTGCAGTCGGCCTATCTCATAGCTTTGCTCTATATGACTGCGGCTAAATGCCTGAAACTGATATGCCCACAGCCCGCAGATAAAGAAGATCACACAGGCCAGCAAAGCGTGGATGATAAAAGCCTCCAGGCTCATATACTCCAGCTGGGTGAAGTAGACCCTATCCACACCCGAGTACTGCAGGTAGGCAAATAGCGCATGATGCACTATCACTACGATGGCCAGTGGTATCTGCAGCTTCCAGTTTTGATATGTGATCAGCATCGCACTACCTATGAAGGCAATGAAATGCATCTCAAACATGCCATGCATCTGGTAGATATACTGCGCCATAAATATCCCAAACACAGCGCCCAGTACATACTGGTACATGTCAGAGGCGGGCAGCAGTAGTTTGCTGGAGTAGTAGGCTGCCAGGCAGAGGCTCCCCACGCTGAGGGCCACCAGCCATGTGTCGTAAAAGGTGGCTAGTATCAGCCCACAGATAAAGAAGCCGACCAGGAAGAAATTGATCGTATAATCAGATTTTCTTTTGACATCTGCGGCAAAGTCTTTTACGCTGGAAGCTTGTATAGTAGATGATGCGAGTATCATGAGGTGGATTTATCGGGTGCAATAAGGTAGCTGGCAGCCATACGCTGTCAGTGCAAATTGATTGAAGGTCGGCTGGGACACATGGAGCATCATAGAGTCTATGGCCATACGCGCATAGTCGCTGCGCGTGTCAGTGCAGTAGCGGGTACGGTTATAGTTGCCCCGGTAGTAGAGGCGCCCGTCTGCATCCAGCAGGGCGGCCTGCGGCGTAGAGTAGACCCCACAGGCCTCAGCGATAGAGGCATCTGTCAGTACCGGCACTTCAAAGTTATACTTGCGCCGTACCTCTGCCGGGTCGTGCACCCTGGTGGTATTGATCAGCACTACGGCAAAGGTCATCTTGTCTCCGTATTTCCTCACCAGCGAGTTGAAGTGCGGCGCATTAAAACGCGAGCATGGGCAGTCGGGATTGAAAAAGTGGATGAAGAGCGGCTTGCCAGCCTCCGCTTTGATCCTGCCGGCCAGCAGCACCTGCTCACCGGGGTGGATAGCGCGGTAGCCCGTCGGCACCGGAGTAGGCAGCGAATACTTCCACTCCTGCTGCCAGAAGATGACAGCCACCATAGATAGCAGCACCAGCAGCCAGCCTATTACCAGTATCTTTTTCATCGTTGGGGTTTTAAATGACGCGTACAATTACAGAAGGGCGTACGCCATAGCCGTAGCGATGTTGCGAAATACAATACCTGCGGGTAGAGTACAGCAGCGGTATTGTGCTGTACAAAATGGTCCATGATGTTTTACGTGAGAGCGGCGGGCAACGCCCTTATTTTTTCGGTAAATCCATTCAGCCACATTTCCGGTTTGATGGGCGGTAGAAAGCGCCTCAGGCAACCGTTTCGTACTTTGCACCGTTACCTTCATGTATCTTATTGTAGCTCACCGAAACCACCGACCATGACAAAAACAATCTTCCTCGCCGCCATCATGGTGCTCACGCACCTGCTCACCGCACAGGTCATCCCAAACGCTGATTTTGAGCTGTGGGACAATCAGCCCGTACCGCTCCTTTGGGAGACCAATAGCCGCCCGCTCACCCTGCCCGCCTATGATCCATACGTGGTCAAAAAAGACACTGTACGCTATACCGGCAGCTACGCTGCTAACCTATACGCTAACAATGTCTTTAAAGCATTTGCAAAAACCACTTTCGCGGTCACCACACATCCGTCCGGCCTTTCACTCTACTACACCCTGTCCTTTGCACCCTGTGTGAATGATCCCGGCTACATGCAGCAGGATACCGCCTCAGTACTCGTAGAGCTGCTGTACCATGGCAGCGTGGTAGACCACGGCTACTGGGAGAGCACGGCCAGCAGCTTCACCTACTCGCAGCTCATCGTGCCCGTGTCTTATCAGGCCACGCTCTTTGACTCCTGCCGCATCACCCTCATGGGTGGCCGTGTCAATGGTGGCTGCGGTATCGTAGCCGCACCTACAGAGTTTCGCGTAGATCATCTGGAGCTACTGGATAGTGCAGCCACCAGCTGCACTGATACAGGTGTGGTAGTGCAGGGAGCCGAGTGCCCGCTCATCAGTGATTTTACCAGTGGCACACTGCTGCATCCATGCACCATGCCTGCGGGTGCTACACTGCATGTGGGCGATACCATTGTCTACAGCTATGGCCTGAGCGGCTGCGTATCTATCTGTATGCAGGGTACAGATGTAGCTGTCTCTTGCTATCAGGTCCTCACACCGGGGCAGATACCTGCCAATCCCTGCCCGACTCAGTTGACTTTTGCTAAGCGTGTAGACACTGTAGACTTTATCAGCCTCACTGGAGCAGATACTGTCACCAGCTATTACTGGACCTTTGGAGATGGTGCTACATCTACCCTGGCCAATCCTACGCATATCTATGCACGCGATAGCGCATACACCGTCTGCCTGCTCATCACCGGCAGGGATCATCAGGGCAATACTTGTAGCGGTTCTTTCTGCGATACAGTGTACATCACTCATAGCTGCATAGACTCCAGCCTCCTGTGCCCTATACCCGGTGGCCTCTGCTGCGATGTACCGGTGTCAGATCCGGTCTGCGGCTGCGATAGCGTGACATACATGAATCCATGTACCGCTACCTACTATGGCGGCGTGGCCCGCTACTACCACGGCCCATGCGTGAGCACCACAGGTATAGAGGATCCCGCCTCCGGCCTCACATCAGTAGTACTCGCACCTATACCCGCCACAGACCACGTCACGCTGTCCTATCAGGTCACACATGTAGGTCATACCTCCATACGCATCCTCAGTACCATAGGCCAGGAGCTACAGAGCCCATATAGCGCACTGGATGACACCGGCCGGCACCGGGTACAGCTGGACCTCACCAGCCTCAGCAGCGGCATCTACCTCCTCGAGATCAGGAGCGGCACCGCCACCAGAGTCAAGCGCTTCATCAAAGAATAAGGACCTAACACCACCTATACAAAGAGCTGCCTTATGGCAGTTCTTTTCTTTTAAAATCACCTTTATAATAAGAAAGACTTTCCTTCCACAACTGGTTCTCCCTTCTCCTCTTGGAGAAGGGAGATGCCGAAGGCAGAGGGATGAGGCCGGCTGTTAAAGAGATTTAGCGGGACCGACGCAGCAGCCTCAAATCACTCACTCTTATGCCCAACCCGTTGATTGAATCCTTGCGGCTGTTAAAGTCCCCTTTGGGGATTTAGGGGCCGAATTGCCTATCATTACGCTATGGCTACACATGCAGGAGAACAAGCGCTGAAGCTCGCCCATTCCTTTACCCGCGCAGAGGAGACGGGCCACTATGACGTCATCATCATCGGCTCCGGCCTCGGTGGCCTCACCACCGCCGCTATACTGGCCAAAGCCGGCAAGAAAGTCCTCGTGCTGGAGAAGCATGGTACCATCGGTGGCTTTACACAAACCTTTACACGCAAGGGATATGAGTGGGACGCCGGCGTACACTACGTAGGCGAGGTCAATAAGAAGTTCTCCATCCTGCGCGACATCTTTGACTACGTGAGCGAGGGCCAGCTGAAGTGGGCCGAGATGGACGAGGTCTACGACGAGATCATCATCGGTGACAAGCACTACCCCTACCGCAAAGGCAAAGAAAATCTCAAGGCGGATCTCATCAAATGGTTCCCTCAGGAGGAGGCTGCGATAAACAAATACTTCGAGCTTATCAGCCAGGTGGCCCTCGGCCAGCGCAGCTACTATACGGACCGCGTCTTCAGCCGCTGGATGGGCAGCCTCATGGGCCTTTGGACCCGTCGCAAATTTCTAAAGCTCTCAGATCGGACCACACTCGAGGTACTCCAGAGCCTCACAAAAAATAAAGACCTCATAGCCGTGCTCTCCGGCCAGTATGGCGACTACGGCATGGGCCCTCGCGATAGCAGTTTTGCCATGCATGCCACGCTCACGCGTCACTATTTTGAGGGTGGCTGCTATCCGGTGGGCGGTGCATCATCTTTTGCCAAGACCATCGGCAAGGTGATACTCGATCACGGCGGCAAAATGTACATCCGTGCGGGTGTCAAAGAGGTCATCATCCGCGAAGGCCGCGCCGTAGGCGTGCTCATGGAGGATGGCCGCTCCATCTATGGCGATGCTGTAGTGAGCGGTGCTGGCGCCCTCACCACCTACAAGCACCTGATACCACGCGCCGAACTGGAGCGCTTCGGCATGTCGCGCGACCTGCCTGAGCTCGATAGCTCCACCGCGCACATTTGCCTGTACATTGGTATCAAAGAAAGCTCCGAAGCACTCGGCCTCGGCACCACCAATCTCTGGCTCTACCCGCATAATGATCACGACCGCGCACTGAGTGATTTTATGAAAGACAAGAACGCGCCATTCCCCGTCGTCTACATCTCCTTCCCATCGGCCAAAGACCCGAAGTGGAATGAAGCCTTCCCTGGTCGCTCAGTAGTAGAGATCATCTCCTGCGTACCTTATGAGTGGTTTAGCAAGTGGGAAGGCGAGCGCTGGCAAAAACGCGGCGAAGAATATGAAGCCTACAAGGAAGAACTCTCTCAGCGCCTGCTCACATACCTCTACGAGCAGCGCCCGCAGCTCCGTGGCAAAATAGACTACTACGAGCTATCCACCCCGCTCTCTACAAAGTACTTTACCAGCTACGAAAAAGGCGAGATCTACGGCCTCAACCACGGCCCCAAAAGATTCCGACTCGACTTCCTCCGCGCCCGCACCCCCATCCGCGGCCTCTACCTCACCGGCCAGGACATCGTCACCGTCGGCATCGGCGGCGCACTGTTTTCTGGCGTACTTACCGCCTCTGCGTTATTGCGGAAGAATATGGTAAAGGAGATCATGAAGTAGAGACGCAATATTTTGCGTTTTCAAAAATGACAATCCCACCGTGCTGGGATGCAATATTTCGCGTCTTCGCCACTGCCATATATGATGCCCGCTCAGATAGCTGCTGCCGCTGTTGGTCGCCTAACCAACAGCCACCCAGAGCGCACTTTCCCCCTAGTCCGAGTTTCCAACGGGCATTCCATCCCCTCGTGCTTGTAACACTATTAATGTGCATTCACCCCCGCATATTCGCGTGAAAACCAATTTGCATCCCGTCCCCGCGGCTCTCGATAAATGTATTCGCTGTTAAAGCCCTCTCCTTTGGAGAGGGTTGGGAGAGGTGCTACAACCTCAAAAAATACCCGCTATCAAACAGCACCGCCTCCGCCCCTTCGGGGGGCGTGCCCAGGTGCCAGCTCATCGGCATAGTGAGCTGCGCGGCAGGGTGCTTCACATTATACTGCGCCACCTTCCGCTCGTTAAATTCTTTGAGCAGTTTGGCCTGCTGGGCGCGGCGCGCCTCAGTAGCGGCCAGCTCATCTGCCGGCGCCTCCATATCCTCGCGGCGCTCCTCCTCCATGCGTCGGTCCTGCTCAGTGCGCTGCTGTTGCTGCTCCTCCATCGTCTCATATTCGCGGCCCCACTCATAGTGGTGCGTCAGGGCAAAGAGGCCCACCCGCGCCGGTATCTTGCCCAGCGCCGTATTTTGAAGGAGCCTCACCTCAAAGAGCTGGAGGATCCTTTTCATCAGCGTGATGATCCGCGCATTGCCGCGCCATTTGCGCCGCCAGTAGGCCCAAAGGTCGTTATAGAGTCCGGCTTGGTTTAGCGCATGCCCCAGGTAGAGGCAGTCAGGGCTGAGCGCCCAGGTGTGCACTTCATTCAGTGCAGCGAGTGTCTTGTCATACGTCCATCTCTCGGCGTATTTGTTGCCATTTTCAGCAGCCATAGGTTCTTAGATTTTTATGATAAATAAGAGGAGAAACAATGCACAGCCCATGAGGACTGGTATACCGGAGGGGCGTGCCCTCTTAGCATTTTTTTCGTTTAGCGTTGCCGCGCCTTTGCGCTTGAAACCGCTACTGCAAATAAAGCAAATATTAGCCACATATCCAAACAGTGGCAGTTAAACATTTATTCACCAAAGTCAATGGTAGCAATGCTTTCAGGCTATGCCATCACAGTCAGTTGCTTACATAGCCGTGCTATGACCACCCTTATCTTATGTCCTGTTTTTCAACACTAAAATATATCTCACCCACCATCGTCTCTCCTGTACAGCCATGCCACCTCCACCCACCTCAGACCCGCATCAATGCTATATCCCCTTAGTCGAAAAACATGGCTTCCGGTCCCTTCGTCCGGGCTATTTTGCCCGTTTGCTGACCATTTCTACCGCCGTTCGATTTCTTTTTTATATTTACCGATATCTTAAAATTTCATTACCCTATCATGAAGGACTACACCAGGCTATTTGACATTATCTACTATCAGCAGGACCAGTTTCCCCAGAGCGATGCCTTCTGTCGCAAGGAGAACGGACAGTGGACCAAGTACTCCACTGCAGATGTGATTCGCATAGGCACGGAGGTGAGCCTCTCACTGCTTGCCCTGGGCGTCAAACCGGATGACAAGATAGCCGTCGTATCGGCCAACAGGCCCGAGTGGAACATAGTAGACCTGGGGGTACTCCAGATAGGTGCTGTACTGGTACCCATCTATCCTACCATCACAGAGGAGGAGTATGAGTTCATCCTAAAGGATGGCAATGTCAAGTACATCTTCGTAGGAGATGCTGGCCTGGCTACCAAGATCAATAACATCAAGTCCCAGACCGAGCTCATAGACATCTTCAGCTTTGACACGGTGGCTGGTACAAAGAGCTTTGAGGAGTTCCTCGCTCTGGGCCGCGGTGGTGATGTAGCTACTGTCACTGCAGCCCGTGCAGCCGTAGACCCTATGCAGCTCGCTACCATCATCTATACCTCCGGCACTACCGGCAATCCTAAGGGCGTCATGCTCTCTCACAACAATGTGGTGAGCAATGTAAAGGCAGTAAAGCCTATCCTCCCCGTAGACGAGACCATGAAGGTCCTGAGCTTCCTGCCGCTGTGCCACATCTTTGAGCGCATGGTAGTGTATGTATACATGGCCAATGGCGTATCTATCTACTACGCCGAGAGCCTGGAGCTGATAGCAGACAACCTCAAAGAGGTCAAGCCTGACTTCTTTACATCCGTACCACGCCTCCTCGAGAAGGTATTTATGAAGCTCGAAGCGGCCTCTGCCAATCTGAGCGGCATCAAGAAGAAGCTCTACCTCGCAGCCATGGACTTCGCTGTGAACTATGACATAGAGAAGGAATACGGCTGGTGGGACAACTTCCTCTACAAGAACGTATATGACAAGCTCATCTTTGCCAAGTGGCGCGAGGCGCTGGGAGGCAATGTAAAGGGCATAGTGACCGGCGCTGCCAAGCTCAATCCAAAGCTGGCACGTGTCTTCACGGCTGCGGGCATCTTCATCAGTGAGGGCTATGGCCAGACAGAGAGCTCCCCTGTGATCACAGTCAATCCGTTCACGCGCGACAGTATCAAGTTTGGCACTGTAGGCCCTGTGATAGATGGTGTAGAGGTACACCTCGATCATCGTGAGGGCATGGGTGCCGGTGAGGGCGAGATCCTGGCCAAGGGACCAAACGTGATGATGGGCTACTACAACCGTCCCGATGCTACAGCCGCTACCGTAAAGGATGGCTGGCTGTATACCGGAGACGTGGGCAAGTTCATAGACTACAAGGGCCGCAAGTACCTCCAGATCACAGACCGTGTCAAGGAGATATTCAAGACCTCTGGCGGCAAGTATGTAGCACCGCTCTCTCTGGAGAGCAAGATGAAGGAGATCCCATTCATAGAGCAGATGCTGGTGATAGGGGAGAACCGCAACTATGTCTCTGCCCTCATCGTGCCAAACTTCCCAGCCCTCACCGATTGGTGTGCAAAGCACGGAGTACCCGCTACTAATAAAGAAGCTATCGTCAAGTCACCTGAGGTGAAGAAGATGATGCAGTCCGCGATTGACGAAAAGAACAAGAGCTTCGGTAGTTGGGAGACCATCAAGCGCTTTGAGTTGCTGCCTGACGAGTGGACCACTGAGACAGGTGAGCTGACCCCTACCACCAAGGTACGCCGCAAGGTAGTAATGGACAAGTACAAGGACGTAATAGAAAGCCTGTACAGTGGAGTGAAGACCGTTTAAGCAGCCACCTCATCCACCTATAGCCACATGGCAAGAAACGAACAACTCGTCAAATTTGCACTGGCCTATCCGCGTGTATATGGTCTGATCACGATGCTGATCGGCATGCTGTTAGCGGGCTATTTTCTGGTATGGCCGGTCATGCAGATGGAGCAGCATGCAGCGCACATAGAGTACTCTCCACCACTCGGTGCTGTGGGTGCTATAGCGGTACTGCTCGGTCTGCTGATACTGGTATTCGGCCAGCGCGTCATAGGCATCGCTCTCATGGAGCACCATGATCGGATAGCTCACTATGGCAAGGCAAGAGTATATTTGGGATATGCCGTATTAGTAGTAGTGTGCATCGCCTTCTACATCTACTGCGATCATTATATCACGGCGCATGGCTACACAGAGACGCACTAGCTCACTCCATAGTCTGCCTGCCACGACCCTTGCAGCTTGCGAATCAATACGATCTGCCCTATGTGGTAGGCGTTGTGCAGGTTGATATGGCCGACTATAGATGGCCAGTCATTCTTCTGATCTGCAGGCAGCTCCTTCACCAGCTCTGACTGCCACTGGGAGAATACCTCATCAGCCCGCACCATCAGCTAGTCAAAGTGTATCTGCGTCTCCTGCTGAAAGGTCTCCTCGCTGGTCTGTACAGCCGGCAGGTCTGCACCGCGCAGTTTATGCAGGTAGCGGTCATTCCAGAAGATAAGATGCACTACCTGCTCGTAGATAGAGTTGAAGCTGGCATCCGGCTTCCAGCGGGCCTGCTCATCGGTTAGCCCTTACACAGCATCCCGCAGACATACGAACCATTCCTTCTTGTCAAAGGTAGCATTGAACTGCTCGAGTAGGTACTTATTCATAGTGGTTGGTTTAGATATGCTGTCAGCTAAGACTGCGCCAAAGTCAGTACGAGGGACGCGTGACGAGGGACGAGGGAGTGAGTTAGTTTGCCTTTCTGGTAGTCCGTCGTCTGTCGTCCGCCTACACGTCCATCAGCTTGTTGTAGACCTTCATCCAGCGGTCAGGCAGTTCATCCTTGCAGGCCATCTCGTAGTCTGAGTAGGAGCAGGGCACCATCTGGTGGCGGGCATACTTCTTGCGGTCGCCATAGGGTAGCTCCATCCACCAGCGCTCTGTCACTTTGCTTTTCCAGAAGATGAGCTCATGATCATACTGCTCAAACTTGACTGTGAACTTCAGGAACTGGTCCATATTGGCTGGCATGTCACCCTTGCGGCTGTAGTAGCCTTCTACAAAGTACCAGAGCATCTGCGCGATGAGCTGCGCCGTCTGGCCATGATTGTCATAGTGCGGATTGTACTCTGAGATGCTGATAGAGGTGAGCTTGTCACTCAGGCCGGCATAGCGGGTGATCTGGCATAGCTCCTCCCCATTAAAGCCATTGGGCGAGGCACCTACATGACCGGGTGCATCAGCCATACGGATAGAGCTGATATCTATGCTGAGCATGTCTGCATCACGCAGGATCGGCTCTACCTCACTGATATGCTGGCGCACCATGCCCAGGCGCAGGCAGTCAAAGTTCAACGATTCGAGCATGTCTACGGTCTTCGGATCATTCAGGTATGTTTGGTAGCCGAGGTGAGAGTAGTTGAAGAGGTAGTTTGGACTATGAGAGAGGATAGGCATGAGGTAGCTGGAGGCATCCATTTCGCCATCAGGCTCCTCCATGTCTATGCGCTCATCTATGATCACCATATTGATCAGCGTATACAGCTCCTGATAGCCGAGGTATTGGCCAAACGTCAGGTCATGTGTACCACCTATGATCACAGGTATGACCTTAGACGTGAGCAGCTGCAGCATGACCGCGGCGAGGCCAAAGTAGGTATCCTTCAGGTTAGCGCCGGTCTTGATCTCACCGAGGTCTACTATGCGCACCGGTTTCTCTGCTATAGGAGTGTAGAGTCGGTATAGCTCGCGGCGGATATTGGCGTGGCCGTCCTCCACACCGCGGTTGGCAGTGTGGCCGCGGTTCTCAGACACGGAGATGATGGCGAGGTCATAGCCATCTATGTCCATCGTCTTGCCCTCGTAGAAGTCTACACTGCTGCCGAGCTGTGCAGTGCGCCAGGTAGTATCGCCAAAGACCTTGTCCCGGTCCAGCGGCTGTAGAAATTCATAAAACATCCGTGCAGTTTATGCTGCTGAAAGTACGGGTAATCAGCGGCCCGGCCGAGCAGCGATTTTCACCTATAAACAAAGGGGTGTACTAGATTACGGGCAGAGGGTGAAATGTGCTAATGTGCTGATCAGATGAATGTGCTAATGGATAAAGGATGACAAGTGCAATATACCATTAGCATACTAGCACATTCACCTCATTATCACATTTAGAAATTAGCCGCGAAGAGCAGCTCCAGGTTAGTGTTCTTGATATTGAAGAGCTTGGATAGGTGCTCGTTTGTTAGGTTGCCGTTGTAGATATAGATACCATTGCGGATGCCGCTGTCTTCAAATATCAGGCCCTTGATACCACCCAGGTCGCCGCAGTGCAGCAGGATAGGCAGGAGGATATTGGAGATGGCATAAGAGGCTGTGCGGGATACGCGGGAGGCGATGTTTGGCACACAGTAGTGGATCACATCGTAGTTGCGAAAGGTAGGATGTGAGTGCGATGTCACGCTACTGGTCTCAAAGCAGCCACCCTGGTCTATGCTCACGTCTACGATCATAGAGCCGGACTTCATCTGAGAGACCATATCCTCAGTGACGATCACCTGTGAGCGGCCCTTCTTGGAGTGTATGGCACCGATGGCTACATCTGCGCCGCGCAACTCCTGGCATAGTATCTCAGGTGAGATGATAGAGGTGAAGACCCTCGCACCGATACGCTCCTGCAGGCGCTGCAGCTTATATACGTTATTGTCAAAGACCGATACGACTGCGCCAAGGCCCAGTGCCGCGCGTGCAGCAGAGGTACCTACAGCACCAGCGCCGAGTATCACCACTTTGGCCGGAGGCACACCGGATACACCGCCCAGCAGCATACCCGTGCCCTCGTGGGCATTGCTCAGGTACTCTGCGGCTATGAGTATGGAGCTGCTACCCGCTATCTCACTCATAGAGCGTACAAAGGGGAAGAAGCCCGCCTCATCCTTGGTATACTCAAAGGCGAGTGCGGTGACTTTTTTATCTATGAGGCGGGTCAGGTACTCGCGCTTCATGGTAGGGAGGTGGATAGGCGAGATGAGCGTCTGGTTCATCTGCATGAGATTGATCTCATCCAGCTGTGGCGGGGCTATCTTGATGATCACATCCGCCTTGAATACCTCCTCACGGCTGCTCGTGATCTCTGCACCTGCCTCTGAGTAGTCTGTATCCAGAAAGTGTGACTCAAGGCCCGCATTGCTCTCTATGATCACACGGTGGCCGTTGGCTACCAGGGTGCGTACTGCAGATGGGGTGAGGCCGATGCGGTGCTCCTGAAAGCTCCACTCCTTGGGCATACCGATAAAGAGTTTGCTGGTCTTGCTCTCTACCATCACGGGAGACTCCATAGGCTCCAGGCCCAGCTTGCTTACTATCCCTTCAAATTTATTGCTGCTTGTCATTACTAGACGTTAGATTTTAGACTTAGACACTAGACAAAGGCAACAACCCGAGTGGTCTATTGTCTATCGTCTAACGTCTATCGGTCTTATCTAAAGATACTGATATTTCTTTCATATTCCGATAGGGGAGATATGTGGATAGTGATATACTCACCCTCGCGCAGGAGCGGCTCTATGAGCTGCGGCCACTCTATCATGCAGTAGTCGCCACCCAGCAGATAGTCCTCTATACCTATATCCAGCGCCTCCTCCGTGCTGCGCAGCCGGTAGAGGTCCAGGTGATAGATGCGGGTACTGCGGCCGGGTATATGGTATTGATTGACCAGTGCATAAGTCGGACTGGAGAGATCGTCTGTAGTGCCCAGCTGCTGGCAGATGGCCTTAATGAGCGTCGTCTTGCCGGCACCCATCTCGCCTATGAATAGCCACACGCGGGTAGCACCGGCCTGTAGTCTGACCCACTCCGCAGCGGCATTGATATCATCGACCTTATATGAAAAAGAAAGCTTCATATACCTCAACCATCTGCCTTCGGCATCTTCCCTCTCCCAAGGAGAGGGAAGAACCTTGTGTTTTGAAGTGTCTTTCAAAACATATATGGCAGGCTCTGTTTGTTTTTGAAATAAATAAAGAAAGCTCCTGCAAATGCAGGAGCTAATCTAATGTGTTTTATGTATTTGGCTGTTAAGCCTTCCCCTTGGGGGAAGGTTTGGATGGGGCCGCTTACTTCAGCGGATAGCCATCGAGTAGTGACACGTTGCTTTTCTTCTTGAGGCGCTCCAGGCACCGCTCTTTGATCTGGCGTACGCGCTCGCGGGTCAGGCTGAGCCGCTCGCCTATCTCCTCCAGGGTATGCGTATCATTGCCATCCAGGCCAAAGTAGAGCTTGATGATCTGCTGCTCGCGCTGGTCCAGCGTGGCCAGCATATTCTTCAGCATGCTCTCTACAGAGTTGCGCATCATCTCGTCCTCTGGTGTCAGGTGGCTGTCATCGTGCAGCGTATCGCCAAACGACAGGTCGCCATCCTCGCCCATGCCCATATCGGTAGAGACGGTAGAGACTATATTCTTGAGGTAGTCATTGATGTCTTCTTCTGTGAGGCCGGTCTTCTTCATCACCTCCTCTATAGACGGGTCCTGCTGGTACTCCTGCTCCAGCATCTGAAAGGCACGGTTGATCTTGGAGAAATGCTGCGCCTTGCCCGTAGGGATGCGGATGATCTTAGACTGCTCTATGATAGCCTGCGCCATAGCCTGGCGGATCCACCACACACCGTAGGAGATGAACTTGAACCCCTTGGTCTCGTCAAACTTTTGTGCAGCGCGGATCAGGCCGAGGTTGCCCTCATTGATGAGGTCATTGAGGCTGAGGCCTTGTCCTTGATATTGCTTGGCTACGGATACTACAAAGCGTAGATTGGCCTGCACCAGCTTGTCCAGTGCATCCATATCACCCTCACGGATCTGGCGGGCCAGAGCGGCCTCTTCATCCGCAGTGAGGAGTTCCTTTTTAGATATCTCCATCAGGTAGCGGTCTACTGATTCGCTATCCTTCTGGGCGACGTTATTGGTTAGTCTAAGTTGCTTCATCGGGGGCCGTGTTTTCCCTTTTTTACGGCAAAGGCTAGGGGAAGGTTACAGACCTCACCCATCTGCCTTCGGCATCTTCCCTCTCCGAGGGAGAGGGAAGAACCAATCGACTGAAATTCAGTCGATTAATCAAACGGTTGAGTCTGCGTTGTATTTGTCATGTCGCCGGCTTGCGTAGCTTGCCAGAGACATCTTGTATTGAGAAATCCCGCTCATATAGCCGACAGCAGTAATACAAGATGCCTGTATAAGCTTCGCAAATGACGGCATGACAATGGAGGAGATGGGTAATCAGATACCCTCACTGAGGTTCTGCATCAGGGCTTTGAGCTTGTCTTTCCTGAGGATCTTCTGGCCGGTGCGGCCGCTGGCTATGAGGCGCTTGCCTACATAGGCGGCAAAGGTGCAGCCTACTACATTCTTATGCAGCTCGTCTATCACGGCTTCATATACCACGGTCTCGCCTACCAGTGCGGGGGCATGATGGTCTACCTGCACGAAGGTGCCGATGCCCTCCTCGTCCGGCTCTATCATCTCCAGCACAAAGAGCCTGCCCACCCACTCGGCATCCCGCGCGATGGCAAAGGTGGCGTACACCTCATGTACCACACCCGACTCAAAGGCCGCGATATCATCCCGCGTGATGACTTTCTCATAGCTCATCTCGCTGCCGGGGGAGAAGATCTGCTTCATTATTCTTTATGCTTTGGGGCAAAGATATGGTTTGAAATATAGTGTGCTAGTGGTCGTCCAATAATGTAGGTATAGGCGTTCACTTGTCTAGCCCCAGCGCGTCATTCCGGCGCCTTTCTTCTGTATCAAAATAGGTGCGATAAGGCGGAAGGAATCCCAAACCTCAACTGGGTGATACTATCTAAGACAAGATTCGAAGCAAATACTTAGATAATGAGTGATTTGGGAATGAATGTTATCTTAAATCAAATATTATTATTTTCACTACAGTATGATTACTGATATCAGTCTGCAAACAAAAGCCTTGGCTGGCTTTACAAACACTACATTGAATTCGGACCCTTCGCTAGTTCCCGGAATTTCGAAGGTCAACATCTTCATTGGACCTAATAATTCTGGTAAAAGTAGATTACTCCGAGGATTTTTTAATGACAATGAATTCAGCTTTTATCAGTCGGATTTGAATTTGAGGCACATTAATGAACGAATTAAACGCTGTAAAAATCTCTTAGATGAGTATTTGAAAAATCAGGAGATTAGCTTTAGAACTAATGATGCTCGGAAAGCTCATGAAAACTTAGGTCCCACCCGCTTTCTCCAAATGAAAATTGCTCCAGATGCAATAGTAAAAAATAGGATTGAGGAACTTCAGGAACTAGGTAGTTACATCTCTATAAATCGCTCGTCTAATACGCTAGAAATTTCGAGACTGAGATCAGAATTGTTTGCGCTTGCAAAAGAGCTTCAGACATATAGTGGTGTACGAAATTCGGTTCATTACGAACGCTATTATATTCCTCTTCTGAGAGGTTTAAGACCTATCCAAACATCTATTTCAAATCTAATAGAATTCAACGGAAAAATTAACTCGTATGGTTTTAGAACCATATTCGATTATTTCTCCGAAGGGAAGCCCTTTGAATACACTAAAATACCAGACATATCTAAAAATATTTTTACCGGTTTAGAAATCTACGAGGATGTAAAGGTGAAGCTATTGAATTCAAAGATTTATAGAATTAGAATTACAGAGTTCGAAAATTTCTTAAAGCAGAATTTCTTCCCAGATAAAGAAGTAACGCTAATCCCCAAGGTGGGTCACGACGTTTTAGAGATTGGATTCGATGGAGAGGAAAGGCTTATCCATGAATTGGGCGATGGCATTCAAGCCATCATTCAAATACTATATCCAATCTTTATGAGGAAAGGCGAAAACGCACTTTTCTTTATTGAAGAACCAGAGTTGTCATTACATCCAGGAATGCAACGCCTGCTATTAAATACTTTATTAAGTGAAGATTTTGCGTCAATGCAATTCTTCCTAACTACACATTCAAATCACTTTCTTGACTTCACAACGGATTCGGATAAGGTTTCCGTCTATAGCTTTAGAAAAGAGTCTGAAGGTAAATTTCAAATCAGACAACTACAGGGTCCAGACAATCATGTTCTAAATGATATAGGAGTTCGTAATTCCTCTGTATTCCTTGCAAATTGTTCTATATGGGTAGAAGGGATTACTGATAGAAAATATTTGCGACGCTTTCTAGAACTACACAAAAAGAAAAATAATAAGGAGCATTTACTAGAAGACTTACATTACACCTTCGTAGAATATGCCGGGAGCAATATTATACACTGGGATTTTGAAGATAAGAAAGAGTCGGATAACATGAACGCCTTAAGAACAAACAACAAAGTGTTCCTAGTCGCCGACAGCGATATTAATGAGGAAGGAAAAGTTTCTAAGGCTAAAAAGCTACGCCATGACGGTTTTAGAAAGGCGCTAAATGAAAACTTCTACTTAACAGAAGGTAAAGAGATAGAAAACATTTTATCAGCAAAAGTTATTGAGAGTATAGTTCGTTCTTATGAAGATGAGCCTAAATTTCGAATAGATATTGCGCAAACTGAAAAAGTGAAATCTCATAATGATACTAGTAAGATTTTAAAACCTGTTTATTGGAAAAGAAATCTTGGTGAGTTTATAGATAGTCAATTACAAAACAAAACTAGAACTGTTTCTTACGCAGAGGGGAACACCGTTCGAGACAAAGACGCTTTTTGTGAGAAAGCAATTAGTGCTATTGAATCTTATGAAGATTTATCGGATGAAGCGAAAAGCTTATGCCAGAAGCTCATTTCTTTTATAGAAAAGAGCAACCAGCTGTAGCCATCCTCATGCTCGGGATTCCTTCCCGACCAAGGTGCGGGACAAGTCCGCCTTATCGCGCTTATTTTTGATGTAGAAGAAAGGCGTCGGAATGACGCCCGTTTGTATAGTTTGATGTTGCGCAGCACATTTTCAAATCAGCACATCTTCAAATTTTCAAATCCCGCCATCAAATTACCACCCTGACAATCAACCCCAAACAAAATATTTCACCCTTCCCCTTGCACAAATCAAAGTTGCAACATACTTTTGTGACTGATTAGTCAGTTTTAGTTATGGCACTGGTCAAACCAACAGATAAAAATACAGAGAAGCGCAAGGCCATCATGGATGCCTGCCTCGACCTCTTTTGCGAGAAATGCTATCAGGACACCTCTACTGCCAGCATCTCTCAGAAAGCGGGTGTAGCCACAGGTACGCTCTTCCTGTACTTTGAGAATAAGGAGGAGCTGGTCAATGAGCTCTACCTGTCTTGCAAAACAGAAATGGCCGACTACATGGAGGACGGTGTATGGGAGCACACCACCTTCAAGGCACGCCTGCGCCACGTCTGGGACCGCAGCATGGAGTGGAAGATGAAGAATGACCAGAAGCTGAAATTTATGATGCAGTTCTCCTCGAGCCCTACCATCACCCGCATGACCAAAGAGAAGGCGATGAACCGCCATACGATCATCACAGAGATCGTGACAAAGGCCATCGAGTCAGGCGAGGCTACGACGAGCAGCGCAGAGATGCTGTCAGCTATGATATCCGGGTACATGCACACGGCTGCCCTGTACCTGCTGGATGAACGCCATAGCCGAAACTTCAAGAAGCTGTCGGACGAAAGCTTTAACTTCTTCTGGAAGGGCATCAACTAATCGTTTTTTTTAACCCGGAGAATGACTGATTGGTCATTCAATTACCAAAACCTTAACTCCACATGAAGCAATTATTAACCCTACTCCTCACCCTCTCCGGCTGGCTGCTCTGGCCCGCGCTCAGTATGGCGCAGGTGGCAGACGACAGTACGCTGGCGAGTGGCACACTGGAGCATATCATCCAGTACACGCTGCATCACCAGCCGGCTATACAAAAGTCGGTACTGGACGAGCAGATCACCCGCGCGCAGGTCAATACGCGCCTGGCAGACTGGTATCCCTCTATAGACTTCAACTATAACCTGCAGCACAACTTCCAGTTGCCGTCCACGGTATTCATGGGGCAGGTGATACAGCTGGGCAACAGGAACACGAGCTACGGCCAGGTGATCTACAATCAGAATATCCTGAACGGCGACCTGCTCTACGCAGCCAATAGCGCCAAGAGCGCCAAGCTCCTGTCCCGCCAGGTCACGGAGAACTACCGCATCAACGCCGTGGCGGATGTGAGCAAGGCCTTCTACGCCGTGCTGCTGGCCCGCCAGCAGATGGATGTGAATGATGCAGACATCACCCGCCTGGAGCGCAGTGCAAAGGACAGCAAGAGCCGCTATGACAATGGTATAGTGGACAAGACCGACTGGCAGCGTGCTACCATAGCGCTGAATAATGCGAAGGCGCTGAAGCGTAGCAATGAAGAACTGTACAAGGCACGTCTGCAGATGCTGAAGGCCCTGATGGGCTACCCTACGGAGTCGGTACTCACAGTGGAGTATGACAGCCTGAAGATGGAGACCGAGGTGACCTACGATGTAGCGCGCAACCCGGACTACAATAACCGCATAGAGTACCAGAGCCTCCTGACACAGCGCAAACTGGTAGCTGCCAATGTGAGCCACGCCAAGAACTCCTTTGTGCCAAACATAGCGGGCTATGCAGACTACAATGCAAACTTCCTGAATAACCAGTTCTCCGAGCTGTATGCCCACAACTATCCGAGCAGCTATGCAGGGCTTACGCTGGCCTTCCCGCTCGTACGTGGCGGCAAGCGGATCATGGCCGTGCGCCAGGCTAAGTGGCAGCTGCGCAAGACCGACTGGGACCTGACCGACCTGCGCAATAACATCAATGCGGAGTACGCACAGGCCGAGGCAGCCTACCTGAGCAGCCTGGCCAACTATGCTGCCCTGAAAGAAAATATGGACCTGGCACAGCAAGTCTATCACACTATTGATCTGCAGTACCGCTCCGGTGTCAAGACCTATCTGGAGGTAGTAAATGCAGAGAGCGACCTGCGTGCCGCCCAGATCAACTATTACAACGCGCTCTACCAGGTACTCTCCGGCAAGATAGACCTGCAGCGCGCCTCCGGCCAATTAAAATTCTAACCCACTAAAACCAGTATATAAATATGAGACACCATCTATATAACACGATACAAGCGATCATCCTGATCGCCATCCTTTCCTTTGTCCTATCACTGCTCTCTGCCTGCAATAACAATGCACAGCAAGGGGGCTGGGACCCTAATGCACCCGTAGCAGTGAGCACTGCACCTGTGAAAATGGAAGCGGCCTCCTATACAGAAAGCTATCCCGGCACTGTAGTAGCGCTAAACCAGATAGAGCTACGCGCACAGGTGAGCGGCTTTGTGACGGCCATCTACTTTAAAGACGGTGACCGTGTACACAAGGGCCAGCAACTCTACAGCATAGATGCCCAACTCTACGCGGCTAACTATGAGCAGGCTGAGGCCAATGTGAACGTGCAGGAGACCAACCTGCTCAAAGCGCAGCAAGATGCAGAGCGCTACCACAACCTGGCTAAAGAAGACGCGATAGCCAAGCAGCAAGTAGACTATGCTGATGCTGCCCTCGCTGCGGCGAAGAAGCAGGTAGAAGCTGCCAAGGCACAAGTACGCGGCGTACAGACCAGCGTGAAATATACGACCATCACAGCTCCCTTTGATGGTACGATAGGTATCTCGCAGGTGAAGGTAGGCGCTGCGGTCACTGCTGGTGTCACCCTGCTGAATACGGTCTCTACAGATGATCCGATGGCAGTAGATTTCTCGGTAGACCAGAAGGAGATCTATCGCTTTGCCAAGCTGGAGCAGACTGCAAAGGCTGGTGATACGACATTCTCTATTGCCTTTGGCAAAACCGACATCTATCCGCATCATGGCAAGATCAACTTCCTGGATCGCGCAGTAGACCCGCAGACAGGTACACTGAAAGTCAGGCTTGAGTTTTCTAACAAAGAAAGGCTGCTGCGCGCTGGTATGAATTGCGACGTAATGGTGGGCAATGGCTCGACTGCTCCTGTGATACTGATACCATACAAGGCGGTGGCCGAGCAGCTGGGTGAGTTCTTTGTCTACGTAGCTGACGGCGGCAAGGCCTCACAGCGCAAGGTACAACTGGGCACACATGTAGGTACAGATGTGATCGTGAAAGACGGACTGAAAGAAGGTGAGTCTATAGTGACAGACGGCGTGCAAAAGGTGCACGAAGGCTCGGTGCTGCAGACAGGCCAGCCTACAGCTTCAGGTACACCAGCAAACAAAAAATAATTATAAACCCCTTCACCTCATTGGGTCTTCCCTCTCCTTGGGAGAGGGAAGATGCCGAAGGCAGATGGGTGAGGTTAAACCCAAAAAGACAAACTAATGATCGCTGATATATTTATCAAAAGGCCCGTCACGTCTATGGTCATATCCATAGTGATAGTGGCGGTGGGCCTCATATCCCTTATCAACCTGCCCGTGGCGCAGTACCCTGATATCACGCCTCCGGTAGTGAGCATAGCGGGTATTTTCACCGGTGCAGATGCCAGCACGGTAGAGCAGACCACTACCACAGCCATAGAGACGCAGGTGAATGGTTCTCCCGGCATGTCCTATATCTCCAGCACCAGTACCAGCGATGGCCGCTCCAATATCAGTGCGACCTTTGATGTAGGTACCAATATCGATATCGCCACGCTGGACGTGCAAAACCGCGTGAGCGTAGCAGAGCCTGCGCTGCCGGATGCGGTGAAGCGCCTCGGCCTGACCACCCGCAAGCGTAACCCATCTATCATGATGGTGGTGGCGCTCTTCTCGCCTAAGGGTACGCACGATGCGACCTTCCTGGGCAACTACTGTAACATCTATATGAAAGACGCCCTCCTGCGTGTGAAAGGCGTGGGTGATATCCAGTCTTTCGGTGATGACTTTGGTATGCGTATCTGGATGGACCCAGGCAAACTGGCAGCACTCAATATGACTGTGAATGACGTACTCGGCTCACTGCAGGAGCAGAACCTGCAGGTGGCAGCCGGCTCTATAGGTGGCTCCCCACAGCCAGCGGCACAGGCATTTGAGTACTCTGTCTTTACCAATAGCCGTCTGAATAGGGTGGATGAATTTGAAAAGATAATCGTCCGCTCCAATCCCGAGACAGGTGCAGTGACCTACCTGAAAGATGTAGCCCGTGTAGAGCTGGGCAAGTTTAACTATGGCAACCATGCCTATGTGAATGGCAAGGATGCTGCCTTCCTGCTCATCTTCCAGGCGCCGGGCGCCAATGCGCTCCAGACATATGAGGGTGTCAATAAGGCCGTAGAGAAGATGAAGAAGTCCTTCCCTAAGGATGTAGACTACCTCGTACCGTACGAGACGGTATCAGTGGTGAGTGCCTCTATCGATGAGGTATTACATACCTTCCTCGAGGCACTCCTGCTGGTGATCATCGTGGTGTTCCTATTCCTGCAAAACTGGAGGGCGACCCTGATACCTGTACTGGCTATCCCTGTGTCGCTGATCGGTGCCTTCGCCTTCTTCATCCCGCTGGGCTTCTCTATCAATACGTTGACGCTCTTTGGTATGATCCTGGCCATCGGTATCGTGGTAGATGATGCCATCGTGGTGGTAGAGGCTGTGCAGCACTATATAGATGCAGAGGGCCTGTCGCCAAAAGAAGCTACTACCAAGGCTATGGAATCTATCTCCGGTCCGGTCATCGCTATCGCGCTGATCCTGGCGGCGGTATTCGTACCGGTAGGCTTTATACCGGGTATCGTGGGCCGTTTGTATCAGCAGTTTGCTATCACGATAGCGATATCGGTGCTGATCTCGGCTTTCGTGGCACTGTCTCTGACACCAGCACTCTGTACGCTGCTACTGAAGGCTCATGACCCGAATAAGAAGAACTTCCTCGATCGCTTCTTTGATGGGTTCAACAACTGGTTTAACCGTGTGACAAACTCATACGGACGCGGTGTGGCACTGTGGATCAGGAGGACTCCTTATGTGCTGATTATGATGATCTGCCTCTTCGCCGGCCTGGCATTCCTCTTCAAGTCTAAGCCTACAGGCTTTATCCCAAATGAAGACCAGGGGTATATGTTTGTAGCCTATGAGATGGCAGAGGGTACCTCTATCACGCGCAATGTGGAGACCATCCACAGGATGATAGACAGCCTCAAGTCAATTCCTTCTATCAAGAACACAGGTGCGATAGCCGGCTTCAACGCCGTATCTCAGTCAGCCAAGTCTAACTCGGGTACCATCTTCGTACTCTTCAAACCATGGGAAGAGCGCAAGGGCCAGGGCCAGCAGGTAAATGATATAGTAGGGCAGGTACAGGGCAAACTATCTTCTATCAAAGAAGCCAATGCCTTTGCGATAGCGCCGCCGTCTATACCGGGCCTGGGCAGCACGGGTGGTTTTACCTTTGAGCTGGAGAAGCGCGAGAGTACAGATGACATGAAGCAGTTTGAGAAAGTAGGAAATGACTTTCTCGGTGAGCTGCGTAAGCGGCCTGAGATAGCGATGGTGTATACCTTCTACAATGCACGTACTCCGGGCTACCGCATAGACGTAGACCGCGATAAGGCGAAGAAGATGGGCGTAAGTGTAGCCGATGTATACGGCACTATGTCTACGCTGCTGGGTAGCTCGTATGTGAATGACTTTAACATCTATGGTCGAAACTTCCGCGTGATGGCGCAGGCAGACTCTACCTACCGCGGCGACCTGGAGGAGCTGGGCAAATACTACGTGCGCAACAGCCAGGGCAATATGATACCACTCAGCACGCTGACCACTGCCACAGTAGTAGAGCAGCCTGCCATGATATCGCACTACAACATCTATCCATCTATCGAGATCAATGGTGAGCCGGCTCCGGGCTATAGCTCCGGCCAGGCCATCAAGGCGCTACAGGAGGTGGCTGATAAAACGCTGCCTGCCGGATATGGGTATGAGTTCTCGGGCATGACGCGGGAGGAGATCGCTGCGGGTAGCAGCTCTGTATATATCTTCATGCTGTCGCTGGCGTTTGTGTTCCTCTTCCTGGCAGCACTGTATGAGAGTTGGGCGGTGCCATTCTCAGTACTCTTTGCGGTGCCGATCGGAGCATTTGGCTCAATCCTGACGCTGACCTTTCTGCCATCTCTGAGCAATAACGTATATGCACAGATCGGCCTCATCACCCTCATCGGCCTCTCGGCCAAGAATGCGATCCTGATCGTAGAGTTTGCCAAAGAGCGGGTAGATGCGGGACATGATGTGCTGGAGTCTACGCTGGAGGCAGTCAAGCTGCGTCTGCGTCCTATCGTGATGACTTCGCTCGCATTCATCTTCGGCGTACTGCCGCTGGCCTTCGCTACAGGTGCCGGTGCTGAGGCGCGCAAGACGATAGGCTGGACAGTGTTTGGCGGTATGCTTACAGCTACTACGTTGGCCATCTTTGTGGTGCCGGTACTGTTTGTGGGCATCATGAAAATAGCTGGTCATCGCAGAGAGGCTGCTTGATCTTAAGCCCTATGCCAGCGAGATCTATTTCTCGCAAAGGCGCAAAGGGATGAAGGAAATGCAAAGGTTGATACTAACAAAATATAAACCGAACTAAATAGGATAGCCGCTCAGTGAAAGAGCGGCTATCCTATTACTACTTTATAAGCTTCTGTATTCCTTAAATCCTTTGCGCCTTTGCGAGAAACATCTTTAGTCAAAAACTAGTCATTAGTCTGCTCAAAGCCGAATGAGCGTAGGGTCTGGTCATTGTTGCGCCAGTTTGGTTTGACCTTTACATAGAGGCCGAGAAAGACCTTCTTGCCCACAAACTCTTCTATAGCCAGACGGGCTTCGGTGCCTACCTTATTGAGTGAGGAGCCGCCTTTGCCTATCACGATGTTCTTTTGCGACTCACGCTCTACGAAGATGGTGCAGCGGATGCGATCCATGTCGTCGGCTTCCTTGTACTCCTCGCAGACTACCTGGCAGGAGTATGGTATCTCTTTTTGATAGTTGAGGAAGATCTTCTCGCGCACGATCTCAGAGACAAAGTAGCGGATATGCCTGTCGGTGAGGGAGTCCTTGTCATAATAAGCCTCCGACTCCGGCAGGTTCCTTACTACAAACTCTATGAGCTTATCTATGTTGGTGCCATCCTTGGCAGAGATGGGCACGAAGTTGGCCAGGGGCAGCTCCTGCTTCCAGCGCACCTGCCACTCCTCCAGCTCACCCTCGCGGCAGAGGTCCAGCTTATTGAATACAACAACTACAGCCACTTTGGTCTTTCCCAGCTGGCTGATGAGGAATGCCTGCTCGTCTATCTTCTGGTATTTGTCAGTGATGAGGAAAAGGACATCTGCATCTTCAAAGCTTTGGTGCACATATGTATTCATGGTGCGGTGCAGGGCATAGCCGGGCTCATTCACATAACCCGGGGTATCGGAGAAAACGATCTGGTATCCCGGCTCATTTACGATGCCGATGATACGGTGGCGCGTGGTCTGCGCCTTTGGCGAAATGATAGAAAGCCGCTCACCTACGAGTGCGTTCATGAGAGTGGACTTGCCCACATTTGGCAGCCCTACTATATTGACAAATCCTGCTTTGTGCATGGGTGCAAGTTACTCGTTAAAAGCGAAATCCTAAAAATTGGCAGACAAAGCTATCCCCTTTGATCATTTACAATCTCATTTCCCTCTTCCCTTTTCTACAATTATTGTCCACGTTACTCCCGCCACTTACCATACCTCACACTGTCATAAAATTTGCCATTCACCTTTCTCGCATTCGTGAATCTGCCTTCGAGTTTATAGCCGATCTTCTCAGCTACGCGCATCATACCTGTATTGCCAGACCAGGTCTCCAGATCGAAGCGCCAGCTATCAGGCATTTTATCAAAAAGAAGATCGCTCCATATGCCTAGCGCCTCCGTAGCATAGCCACGCCCCCATAGGGCAGGGTCATAGATCAGAATGCCTATCGCCACCCATTTGGTCTCCCGGCATATCCAGTAGCGCGTCACTTCCCCGATGAGTATATCCGTATGTATATCGGCGATCGCCAGTGAGTATGGAGCTTCTCTGGCGATCTTATCCCGCTCTATCTGCTTTACGATCGATGCTTCCACCTCTTCATCTGTCGGTTTGGGATAGTAGGGACCATCATATTTCTTCCACTCCTGATCGCCTTTGAGCCAATGGCGAAGAGTGTCATAGTCCTGCTCTTTGTATGCCCGCAACTTGATCTTAGCCCCTTTTATTTCCATAGCTTATTTTCCCCATAAAATAAAACAAAATCAGTAAAGCTTCAGCATGGGCTATTCTCATTGGGCACATACTTTGTGATACTGCTTTTATGTAAAAATAAACATCATGATACGCAAACTGAAATCCGGACAATACCGCATCTACAGCCGCAAGGTAGATGCAAAGACACATAAGCGTAAGAACCTCGGTACATTTGACTCGCTGGAGGCGGCCAGGAAGCATGAGCGTGAGATACAGTACTTTAAGCACCACTAGGGCCTGTAGCCCGGAGGGTTTACCTGACTTCTGACTATTCCCTATCTTAGTAGCTCAATATATCATGACCATGCAGACCACGACCAAAACGGTGCGCTACCCAAAAGAGAAAAACCAGGTGCTGACCACGACTTTCACGCCGAGTACTAATTTCTATAAAAGTGATGCGATACTGCGCCACTACCTTAGCACACAGGTGAGCAAAGAGGGTCATGCCTATATGGAAGACAAGCTCAACTACACCGGTACCGAAGCTGCCGGCCCGATGAATGAGCACTCCCTGATGGCAGACCAGAACGGGCCGGAACTGGTGAAGCGCAATTTCTTTGGTGAAAATATCAACGAGATCCGCTTTCACCCATCGTACTGGGAGCTGATGAAAGTAGCGGTGAAGTCCGAGATGTTTCGCGTGAAGTGGGAGCCAACGCTGCGTGCCAAATATGGCAAGGAGGCGCATAGGCTGGGCTTCTCTACCGGCTACCTTTATGCTATGAGCGAGGCAGGGCAGTACTGCCCGCTGTGTATGACAGATGGCGTGGCGCGGCTCATAGATATATTCTGTGATGAAGAAGACAAAGCGAGACTGCTACCGCATATCTGGACGAATGATGACAAAGAGCTCTACACCGGTGCGATGTACCTGACGGAAAAGACCGGTGGCTCTGATGTGGGAGCGAGCATCACTACCGCCACCCACGAGGAGGGCAAGACATATAAGCTGAATGGCGAGAAGTGGTTTTGCAGCAATGCGAATGCGGACCTGATCTTTGCGCTGGCGCGTACGGACTCAGATGCGAAGGGTACGAAGGGGCTGTCTATTTTCCTCGTAGAGAAATACCTGAGTGATGGCAAGCGTAATCCGCTGGACCTGATCCGTATCAAGGAGAAGCTCGGCGTGCGCAGCATGGCCAGTGGTGAGACCACGCTCACAGATACCATCGGCACAATGGTGGGGCCGGAGTTTGAAGGTTTTAAAGTGATGATCGAGATGGTGAACCTCTCGCGTCTGTACAACTCTGTGGCGGCGCTCTCCATCTCGCGCAGGGCGCTGATAGAGGCCTATCAGTACATCAGTACAAGGAAGACCTTTGGCAAGGTGGCGATAGAGCATGCGCTGATCCGCACGAAGCTCACGGAGCTGGGCGCGCTGAATGTGGCGAACTTTTACCTGACCTGGCGTGCTATCAAGGCGCTGGATATGGCCGACCATGGTAATGAGCATGAGGCGCAGCTCTTCCGCATTATCAATCCGATGGCGAAGAAGTGGTCTGCAGAGAAGGGGGTCTATATCTGCCGC
Organism: Bacteroidetes bacterium UBA1941; assembly: GCA_002336805.1. Taxonomy (GTDB): domain Bacteria; phylum Bacteroidota; class Bacteroidia; order Chitinophagales; family LD1; genus UBA1941. The sequence goes on along the minus strand of DDEZ01000012.1, from coordinate 502,037 downwards.
GAGAGCATGGAGCTGATGGGCGGCATAGGCTATATAGAGGACGGCGTGATGCCAAAGCTGATGCGCGATATGATGGTGCTGCCTATCTGGGAGGGTAGTGGCAATATCATCATCCTGGATATGCTGCGTGCGCTGGCCAAGTCTGAGGGACTGCGCGCGGTGGCTACGGAGATAGCACGAAGTGCAGCGAAGAGCGCGGAGTATGGTGCCTTCCTGAAAGAAGAACTGCAGAAGCTCATCGCCTTTGGCGAAAGGCTGCGGACGCTGCCACAGGATGAGATGGAGGCGAGCGCCAAGCCGTTCTTTGAGAATGTGACCTCGCTGTATCAGATATCACTGCTGTGTGATGCTATCGATGAAACCAGCAAGGCCTGGATCGCACCGGCACTCGCTTGGCTGGTGAAGAAATATAAGGGTGATGCTGCACTTGATACTATTACGCCGCTGTCTGTAGAAGAAGTGCGTGGGCTGGTGGCGTGGGAGTTTTGATGGTAGTGTAATTGTCTAGTTTTATATTAATAAATGATAAGGATATTTTATTGTACGGTAGTGATGCTGAGTAGCATCACGCTAGTTGCTCAGAAATCAGTAGCACTGAAATGGAAACTACAGCCTGGAGAAGTGCTCTCCTATCGCACTGTGATGGCTTCTATTGATACGGAGGCCTCTATTTTGCCCACTATGTCATTTGCAAAAATGTTTGGCGATAGCCTAATGAATGATGAGAAACAAAAAGAGCTTTTGAAAGCCTTGAGCAAGTCCTTCGATAAGTCTGATTTTGTATCTTATTTATCAGAGAAAAGAAAGGGTGTGGTTGGTGTAGTAATAAGCGCTACTGATAATAATGATACTACCGCATCGGATACTTCCAATGCTTACATAAAAGAAATAGCTGCCAGAATGAAGAACGTATCGTTGAGAGGAGCAGTTTATGCGGAGGGAGGTGTAGAAAGCTTTTATTTAGGGACGAATCAGCTGAATTTGTTAGCGCTTTTATTTGAGTTGCCGAGGGGAGAAGTGAAAGTCGGAGATACATGGGAACTCAACGTACACCTGACATCTATGGATCAATCTTTCCAATGCGATACTTCATTCAAGAAAAATGAAGTCAGGCTCATGACAATTGACAATCTAAATGGGGAAAGGGTTGCCACCCTTAAGTATGATGTTAAAGAATATTCTTCGGGTGAAATGACCGGTATGGCAAGAATGTTTGCCGCAGAGGGCAATGATAAAACCGTAATGGATATTTCATATGATGGCATTGCCCGTTTTTCTATTGATCGTGGTCGTTGGATCAGCTATGAGGGCGTCATGAAACTGAATACTAAAGGATATATGGCCTCGAAGATCGCAAAGAGATTTACTCTCTTAGTCAATTAGTATTTTCATAAGAAAAATGCCGCGTAGGAATCCTTACAAAATAAAAGCGGCCGCTTTAACTCCCGTTTGCGGCCGCCCTACTAAAACCCGGTTCTTGATGTCAGGTGCTCTCCACTCCCGATAGAGAGGTGCCTGAGTCAAACCCTGCGTACCTTGAGGACCCGTGGGGTTGCTCCGTCAGCGGTAGTCAGTAGCTGTTTGACAGAGCAAATGTATCTGGCTGTATAACGGGAAGCTATGATGAATGTTAGGGATGGTAATGACCTTAGTCAATGATTTCACATAGATATAGTGCCGACAGCCTACTGTCGCACGATATTACCATTGCTATGAGTATGGCCGCAACCTAGTATCTCATAGTGATAGATGCCGGCAGGCAGGTCACTGAGGGAAAGAGAGATTTCAGTGTGGGTTCCTGTGTCTATCGTACGTACGAGCTGCCCGCTGGTACTATACAATTTAATCTCCCAACCGGTAGGTGCAGATGATATTTTAAAAGTCACTATACCGTCAGACGGGTTAGGATAGCAGGTGATGGAAGCATCCTGGGCGAGGGGGGCGATGGCTGTAGCGGCATCATAGTGCCAGTGCAGGCCGTATAGTGTGCCACGCGAATTGTCATAGCAGAGTTCTATTGCATTCTCTCCCGACACCTGCCCTTGGAAAAAACGCGGATGGCTCACAGGCACACCAAAAGTATCCAGAGAGATGATCTGATGGTCGCCGGCGCTATCTCCCAGCGTAATATAGCGCTGGTGTATTTCATCCATCGTGGCGCCGCCGGTGCCCTGGCACCAAGGTATCTGGTTGATCACGGTGGTATCTGCTGTGGCCGGATCGATCTTCATGAGGGTACCTGCTATATTGCCATACAGCGTGCCTGTAGCATTGTCAAAATGCATGCCGCCCAGAGAGGTACGCAGTATAGGGCTGGACAGGACTGCTCCGGTGCGCGCATCTATAGTGTACAGGTTCTGATTGGCACTGAGGATGTAGGCATGGCGGTGCTGGTCATAGCTGTAGAGGCCTACGGGTATGGCATTGACTCCATCGATGGTATCTATAAAAGTGAAAGCCCCGGTGACCTGGTCTATGGAGATGAAATACTCCAGCTGCTCAGCAGACCGCCAGTAGATGCCAAATAAGCGCTGCAGAGAGTCGTCATATTGCAGCTCGCCCCAGTTGTCTCCGGAGGGTACGGTGACGACGGGGGCATACAGTACAGTGCCCGTAGTGGCATCGAGTGTATAAAAATGCTCGGCCCCAGCGCTGTCTATGCCATGAAACATGTACCGGCCCCGCGCCTGGTCTACACAGGTACCGGAGAGCCCCACATAGATCCAATGCACCTGTGGTATTTCTTTGATCAGATGAATGGTGCCGCTGTCGGGATCGACTGTGATGAAATACTCGCTGAATCCCGCCTGCGCATAGGCGGCACGCGGCACTAAAAGAGAGAGGAGGATGCTGAGAGCAAAGAGATATTTGATTTTCATAGTACGATAAGTTTACAGCAAATATAACAACCAGAATAGTGCCTGTGGCAACAAAGTGGCTAAGGCCTTACTTATTCAGGCAGGGCAGATGCGACTGCGCTATTTGATTTGTATATAACTTCTCCTACCTTCCCCACATGAAACAGATCGCCCTTCTTGTTGCCACCTTGTTCATATTTGCGCATACGTACGCAGCCGGGCCCACCGTTTCCATCATAGCGCCACGCAGCGTGCTGGATAGCTCTATCACCGCGCTTACTATCAAAGATGCGCAGCAGCTGATAGGTCAGGCCTGTGGCTGTGAGGTAACACTAAACGATAACAGTGCGCGCGTGCAGATCGTGCTACCGGAGATTAAGGCGAGCGAGGCTAATAAGCTCAACCGCTTTGCAGAGAAGGCGACGTTTCCCTATAGGAATTATCCCACGCATGACTACACGTGGAAGATCAAACCGGGTGGACCGCACGTAGTGTATGAGCTGAGCGCTACCAGCTGGCAGGGCGTGAGCTTTGGTATCTATGGACTGCTGCAGGAGCACCTGGGTTTTAAGTTTTACCATCCGCGCAGGACCATCATCCCGCACCTGGAGAAAGGCTGGCAGGCGGAGAATGAGATGACCTTTAGCGGGCATCCGCTGTTTGACAAGAAGGGATTTCACCTGCATACGGAGCACCCGATAGAGCTGACGGAGCAGCTGATGGATGGTACGCAGCCACATGCGCTGGAGGACGTAAAGGAGTACCTGGACTGGCTGGTGCGCAACGGGCAGACATACTTTGAGTTTTGCCTGCTGAATGATGTGGACCGCGATGTGTGGATCAAGCATGCCAAAGCCTTTGTAGACTACGGCCATAGCCGCGGGCTGATCATGGCGGCGGACCTCTCGCTGCATATGATACAGCAGAAGACCTTCCAGCTGTATGGCGGCCCCGGCAATAAGAACAAGCAGATAGAAAAGAACCTGGCCTGGCTGCTGCAGGCAGACTGGGATGTGTTTAATATGGAGTTCTCTACGGCGGAGTTCATAGCTGGCAATAAGAAAAAGAAAGAGGCGCTGCGCCTGCATGTGATCGAGTACCTGCGCGACCATAGCCACACCAAGCTGATGGGCCGCCAGCACGTGGTGCGCCATGAGAATGAGATGGGCGATAAGCGCAAGGCATTCCAATGGGACTCTGCTAGCCAGTCGCTGGACAGGGAGCGCGGTGTGCTGTCGCACACGGTCATGTTCTACGATATGACAGAGGCCAATGCGCCGGTGTATGAGAATAAGAACCAGCGGCACCAGTTCCGGTTTCTGCTGGATCAGATGAAGCAGCGCGAGACGTGGTACTACCCGGAGTCGGCCTACTGGGTCACGTTTGACAACTCGATACCGCTCACGCTGCTGCCGTACCTCTCGGCGCGCCTGAGTGACATAGACACCTGCGTGAAGTATAATGTGCCGGGGCATATCACCTTCAGCTCGGGCTGGGAGTGGGGCTACTGGCTCTTTGACTGGAGCATAGCACGGTGGAGCTGGCAGTACACCTACAATGGCCACGAGCAGAAGCGCGAGCCGACCATGTATGTGCGCGAGACCTCTAGCTGGCCAAATGAAGGTCTCGTGAATCAGGCAATGAAACTACAGCAGCAATACCTGAAAGACAGCACGCTGATGAAGTGGATGACGGCCATGACCATCACCGATGAGATAGGCCTGAAAGCGCTGAACAATGAATACGAACCGCGCCCACAGTGGCCGTACAAGTACTTGCTACGAAAGGCCAATGACTCGGTGATAACCGCCGTAGGTAGCCGGATACTGCCTCAGCTTTGGGCCTTTGCCAAGGGATCGGAAAGGATAGTGGCGGAACTGAGTACGTCGCCTGATTCTATCTCTGCGGAGCTGCGGGATGGGATTGAGATCACGGGGCTGCGGGGCTGGCACAGGTACTATACGCTGAGCTATATCCTGGCGAAAAGGTCGGCTAAGCTGCATCATCAGAAGTTCGCCGGAGATAGTCTGCTGGCGCAGGCCACGGCTACGCGCGCCAAAGCGCAGGAGATCGTGAACCGCCGGCAGCAGCACTACCGCTATCCGCTGGAGCTGATCGCGGCAAAGCGTTGGGACCATACGTCGTACCACTTCGGCTACCTCTGGCTGGCGAGCAACCTGCACCTCTGGCACCGCGAGGAGGAAGAGGCACGGAGAAATAAGTATAGCCCGTGGTTTATGAATGTGTGGAATGTGGGGAGGATCGCGGGGTTTATTAAGTAAAGAATCTCCGATCCCACGGCCCCTCCAAACCTCCCCGAAGGGGAGGCTTTTATACTTGGTGAAGTGCTGTTCATTAAACAGCAACAGCGTCGGGACACTTTCCACGTACGTGGTTCCGTCTGATTTCATACAATACATAATTTGTATTTTCTTAAATCGGCATGGTTTTCTTTTTTGAAGAACGTAGTGGGTAAAAACAACATTTTCTCTATGAAATCGTATACACATCTATAATCGCTGGCCATGGACACCTTTAGAAGCGATGGAGAACAGGGGCACGCCAAGTCCCGGTTCATACGGGAGCCATTCATGGCATCCGGCATTGCACACGACAGGCAAAAATCGAATGACCTCTCTCTGAAAGAATGGAACCTCCACGGCTTTGTACCGATAAAACTGGACAAGCTGACCGGCCTAGGTGTGCTCTCGCCGTACAGGCTCTATCAGATGCTTTGCAATATAGAAGATGTGATAGGTATCAAGGTACATGAGAAAACCGCGGACCTGGGTGAAGCGCGAAAGGAACTGGACTCGCTGGGCTACTCTATCTCTCACGACCTGAAGGGGCCCCTCAGGGTGATCAATGGCTACTGCCACCTCCTCAAGGTCGGCAATACCCTGTCTGAGTCGGAGACAAGGGAGATGATAGAAAGCATCTCTCAAAGTGCAGTAAAAATGACGCGCCTGATAGACGACCTGATGCGCCTGTCCAGGATCAACAGCAACGAGATACTGAAGCATACTACAGACATGCTATCTCTGGTGAGGTCGGTGATCCTGCAGATAGAGCAGGATACGCTCGTCAGGGTGCCGGTCATACTAAAGCCCCTGCCTGACGCCTCGTGTGACAGTGGCCTGGTACGCCAGGTATGGGTGAACCTGATCTGCAATGCCCTCAAATATTCTGGCAAAAATGCAAGGCCCAGGATATGGATCGGCGCCAAGCGGATAGGGGGCGAGATAGCCTACTATGTGAAGGACAATGGCTGCGGGTTTGACATGCGCTTTGCCTCTAAGCTTTTTATGCCTTTCCAGCGGCTGCATAGTGCAGTCGACTTTGAGGGAACGGGGGTGGGGCTGGCTATCGCCAGCAAGATCGTACACCGCCACGGTGGCCGTATATGGGCCCAGGCCGAGGAGGGCAAGGGCGCGCAATTCTTTTTTACTTTGTGAGGTGGTGGTGAATTACAAATCCGCGGTTAGTGTACTTTCGGATTATAAATCCGAAAGAGCGGGCATTTGCACCTGTGGCACCGGGAGGAGGAAGAAGCACGGAGAAATAAGTATAGTCCGTGGTTTATGAATGTGTGGAATGTGGGGAGGATAGCGGGGTTTATAAAATTACCATCTCACCCTGCCCTCTCCGAAGGAGAGGGTTCTAACAGCCCGTTGCCGTTGTTGGTGTTCAGCGTAGCGACAACAACAACAACAACGAAGGATTAAGGTGCTTGCCGTATTAATATGCCATATGAAAATATATAGAATTAAAGTTGACGTAGAAAGATCTCAATGGATCATGCCATCATTAAGCGATAAGGAGACTTTGGCTGCAAAGACATTTAAGTGCGAGACAAAGCTTAGAGAGTTGGAAGGCATAGAGTGGTACATTCATAATACATTACACCAGAAAAGTAACTTTTATACTCTCGGAGGGGTGGGAGCATTCGCTTTCGATCAACACGTATATGATAGCGACCTTTTTACTTTACTGGAGATGTCTGGAGAAATTATCCCTATAGAAATTGATAGAGAACAATATTATATATTGAATGTGCTAGAGTGTGTAAATGCTTTAAATGAAAGTGACTGTGTTTGGCGTTATTATCCAAACGGTGATAAAGCACATATTTTGAAATACTCTTTTTACGCCAACAGGTTAAGCACATCTACGTTGTTTAAAATCCCGCAAACCTCTGTCATTGAAATCCTGACGTATGCGGGTGTAAAAGCTGCTGATGACGAGTTTTATTCACTGTATAATAGTTTAGGATTTACCGGACTGCTTTTCGAGGAACTATTTGATTCGTCCTACGCCGTTGTTGGTCGCTGACCAACAACAAACGCTGGGCGAAACTGGTGCATCGCTCTTATGGAGGAGGCTGCGCTCTCCTTCGTTGCAGGTCAGGCGACCAGCAACGGCAGGGATCATTGGCCCCTTTTATGCCGCTGCCTAAATCCCCCCGCCTGCGGCCCCCCTTTATAAGGGGGAATGTCAGCCATTTGCCACTTTTGTGATAAGGATTGTGCCTGATGTGTTTAGGGGTGGATCGCAGGTGAGGTGTGGTTTGGATCTAGGTACGAGGCGGTTGTCTAAAAATCTTTTGTTTTCCTCAGGATATTGTGTATATTTGCAGCACGAAAAGTGAGAGGGGACGAGAGTCCCCTCTTTTATTGTCTGTACAAAATGGAGCTGAAAGATAAGATACAAGAGTGGCTGACGCCCCTGCTGACTGAGATGGATCTCTTCCTGACGGATGTGAAGGTATCCGGCAAGAGCAAGGTGGAGGTCTATGCTGATGGCGATAATGGGATCACGATCAGCCAGTGTGCTGATATATCACGTTTCCTGGAGAAGCACCTGGACGGCAGCGGCCTGGTATCTGAGGACTATATGCTGGATGTATCCAGCCCGGGCATGAGCAATCCGCTCCGTGTGCCGCGCCAGTACAAGAAGCGCATAGGCCGTACGCTGGAGATAGTCAAGACGGACGGCACAGAGGTGGAGGCACAGCTGGTCAAGGCGGATGATGACAAGATCACGCTGCTGCCGATCGTAGCTGAGGTGAAGAAGAAAAAGAAGGGGCCTAAGAACCAACCGGAAGAGAAAGGAGAAGCGCCAAAAGAATTTGAGCTGAAGTATAGCGAGATCAAGAAGGCGCTGATACAGATTCAGTGGAAGTAATGCGGTAGCATATGTGTAGGGTCAGGTCACCTGACCCTACACGAAGTAGCCGAAAAATAAAAAGCCGGTCTCTCCGTAGGGGCCGGTCGCGACCGGCCCCTACAAAGGGCAGGGAGCGGTGGAAGAAAGGAATTCAATCATTATCATAAAACAGATAAAGCAATGAATAGTTTAGATCTGATCGACTCGTTTAGCGAGTTTAAGCAGCTAAAGAACATAGACCGCCCGACCATGATGAAGGTGCTGGAGGATGTCTTTCGCACGCTCCTGAAAAAGAAGTATGGCGAGACGGACAACTTTGACATCATCGTAAATACTGACAAGGGTGACCTCGAGATCTGGCAGCGCCGTACCATCGTGGAGGATGGTGAGGTAGAGACGCCGTATACGCAGATCTCCCTGTCTGAGGCGCAGAAGATACAGGATGACTTTGAGATAGGTGAAGAAACATATGAGAAGATCGAGCTGGAGAGCTTTGGCCGCCGCTCGGTGCTCGCTGCCCGCCAGACACTGGTGAGCCGCATCCTGGACCTGGAGAAGGACGAAACATATAAGAAATACAAGGACCGCATCGGTGATATCATCAGCGCGGAGGTATATCAGGTGTGGAAGAAAGAAATACTGCTGCTGGACGAGGAAGGTAATGAACTGCTCCTGCCAAAGTCTGAGCAGATCAAGACCGACTTCTACAAGAAGGGTGAGACTGTACGCGCTGTAGTAAAGCGGGTAGACCTGCGCAATAATAGCCCGGTCATCATCCTGAGCCGTACGGATACTGCCTTCCTGGCAAAGCTGCTGGAGCAGGAGGTACCGGAGATATTTGACGGCCTGATCGTGATCAAGAATATCGTACGCGAGCCGGGTGAGAAGGCGAAGGTAGTGGTAGAGTCTTTTGACGACCGCATAGACCCTGTAGGCGCCTGCGTAGGTGTGAAGGGTAGCCGTATACACGGTATCGTACGCGAGCTGCGCAATGAGAACATAGACATCCTCAATCATACCAACAACCTGCAACTGATGGTGCAGCGTGCGCTGGCCCCGGCCAAGATCATCTCTATAGATATCAACCAGGACAAGAAGCGCATCTCTGCCTACCTCGATCCGGACCAGATATCTCTGGCTATCGGTAAGCGTGGTGTAAACATCAAGCTGGCGTCACGTCTGGTAGGTTTTGAGATAGATGTATACCGTGAGGGTGGCGAGGAAGAAGAAGCTGACTTTGATATCGATCTGGAAGAATTCTCTGATGAGATAGAGCAGTGGATGATAGACGACCTGAAGAGGATCGGCTGTGATACAGCGCGTAGCGTGCTGAACCTGAGCCGCGACGAGCTGGTGCGCCGTACCGACCTGGAGGAGGAGATGATAGACGATATCATCCGCATCCTCAAGACGGAATTTGAAAATGAAGGAGAGGAAGTAGCCGAGGCTAAACCATCTGCGCCGGCAGCGGCAGAGACGGAGGCAGCAGGTGATGCCAGTGAAGAAGCATAAGCTATTTAGATAATGAGGCAATTTCAAACAAGAACAATTGAATATTAAGATGTAATCCATCTCACATATACATATTGCCTCATTTCTATAGTTTTGCAAAAAGTAAACTGCCGTCCGGGTTTACTGGGAGGTAGTATGTATATGTGTTCAGTGTTTTTTGTGCTTGAAATTTAAATTATCTAAATAGAGTAAATGTCAGAGATCAAAGCGATCAGATTAGGTGCTGCTGCTACTACATACAATGTGGGAAAAGACCACATCGTGGAGGAGCTGCAGAAAAGCGGTTTTACCGTAGAAAACAACCCCAGTGCCAAGCTCAGTGTAGAGATGGTGCTGGTGCTAGAAAAGGCCTTTAACAAAGATAAGGCCATCAAGGCGCAGGCTGACAATACCAAGATGGTAGAGAAGCCGAAGAAAGAGACCCTCGAGCTCAAAGAGGAGATCCCGGTCACAGCCGCGCGCAAGGCAGAGGACGAAAAGATCGTCCAGATCAAATCCAACCTGGTATCTAAGGAGAAAGAAGCTACTGTAGCGCCACCTGTGGCTAAGGTAGATGAGCCTGCCGTGGATAAATTTGAAGCGGAAGCGCCTAAGCTGGATGGCCCTAAAATAGTAGGCAAGGTAGACCTCAATAAGCCTAAGAAGACTGCTGCCAAGAAGGTAGAGGAACCTCAGGTGGAGGAGCCACAGCCAGTAGCTGAGCAGCCAGCCGTGGTAGAGCCGCAGCCAGAGGTGAAACCAGAGCCTGTAGCAGAGAAACCAGCCGAACCGGTGGTGGATGAGAACTTTATCCAGCGCAAGACGGTGACGCTGGAAGGCCCTAAGATCATGGGCAAGATAGAGCTGAAGCCGGACAAGTCTGAGCTGCCACAAAAGCGCAAAGAAGATGTAGGGCCTAATGGCGAGAAGCGCGTACGCAAGCGTATAGAGAAGCCTAAGCGCACACCTGTGCAAGGACAAGGTGGCCCTGGCCAAGGTGGCCCGGGATATCGTGGCCCGGGAGGTGGACGCGGAGATAACCGCCGGCCAGGAGATAATGGCCCTCGTGATCCAAACCAGGTAAAAGAAATATCAGAGAAGGAGATAGAGGAAAAGATCAGGGCTACGATGTCCAAGATCCAGAATATGACCTCTAAGAGTGATAGGTCCAAGTTCCGCCGCGACAAGCGTGAAGCCATACAGGAGCGTATGGAGGCCGAGAGGGCAAACCAGGAGAACAGCAAGCTGAAGGTAACGGAATTCATGACCGCGGCCGAGCTGGCCAGCCTCATGAACCTGCCTGCGGTGAAGATCATCCAGACCTGTATGCAGCTCGGTATCATGGTGTCTATCAACCAGCGCCTCGATGCGGAGATCATCGAGCTGGTAGCTGGTGAAAATGGCTTTGAGGTAGAATTCCAGTCTATAGAGGACCAGACGGCCTTTGAAGAAGAAGAAGCTGACAAGCCGGAAGATATGACGCCGCGCGCGCCTATCGTGACCATCATGGGCCACGTAGACCACGGTAAGACATCACTCCTCGACTTTATCCGTAAGGCGAATGTACAAGCCAAAGAAGCAGGTGGTATCACCCAGCACATCGGTGCCTATCAGGTGACCACATCGGGCAATAGGGATATCACCTTCCTCGATACGCCGGGCCACGAGGCCTTTACCGCGATGCGTGCACGTGGTGCCAAGGTGACCGACCTGGCTGTGATCGTGATCGCTGCGGATGACGCGGTGATGCCACAGACCAAGGAGGCCATCAACCACGCACAGGCGGCGGGTGTACCGATGATCTTTGCCTTCAATAAGATAGATAAAGAAGGTGCTAACTCGGAGAAGATCCGTGAGCAACTGAGCCAGATGAATATCCTCGTAGAGGAGTGGGGTGGCAAATTCCAGAGCCAGGAGATATCTGCCAAGAAGGGTCTGAATGTAGACCTGCTGCTGGATAAGATCCTGATAGAATCTGACCTCCTGGACCTGAAGGCCAACGACCACAAGGGTGGCACAGGTACTATCATAGAGGCCACCCTCGACAAGGGCCGTGGCTATACTGCCACACTCCTCGTGCAGAGTGGTACGCTGAATAAGGGTGACATCATCGTGTGCGGTCCGTACTATGGCCGTATCAAGGCGATGTTTGACCACAAGGGTGAGCGCATAGACGCAGCCGGCCCATCTACACCGGTGCAGGTGCTCGGCCTGAACGGTGCACCACAGGCGGGTGAGGTGTTTAAGGTGTTTGCGTCTGAGCAAGATGCTAAGGACCTCGCTACGAAGCGTGCGCAGCTGATCCGTGAGACTGGTATCCGTACCAAGAAACACATCACGCTGGATGAGATCGGCCGCCGTCTGGCACTGGGCAACTTTAAGGAGCTCAACCTCATCATCAAGGGTGACGTGGATGGCTCTGTGGAGGCACTCGGTGACTCACTCCTCAAGCTGTCTACAGAAGAAATACAGGTACGTATCATACACAAGGGTGTGGGCCAGATATCAGAGTCTGATGTCAACCTCGCAGCCGCAGCAGATGCGATCATCCTCGGCTTTAACGTGCGTCCATCTCAGAATGCACGCAAGATAGCTGAGACGGAGAATATCGAGATCAAGCTCTACTCTGTGATCTACCAGGCTATCAACGACGTGAAGAGCGCGATGGAGGGCCTGATGGAGCCGAAGATAGAGGAGAAGATCACGGGCAACCTGGATGTGAAGGAAGTATTCAACGTGAGCAAGGTGGGTACTATCGCGGGCTGTTTCGTACGCGATGGCAAGATCCTGCGCAACAGCAAGGTGCGCCTCATACGCGATGGCATCGTGATCCACACGGGCCAGCTCAGCGGCCTGAAGCGTTTCAAAGACGACGCGAAGGAAGCTACGAGCGGTATGGAGTGCGGCCTCCAGATCAAGGATTTCTCAGATATCCAGGCTGGCGACAATATCGAAGCATTCGAGCAGGTGGAGATCGCAGCGAAGCTGTAATCTGCCCACTGCAAAGTATAGGAAGCCCTGCCTTTTGGTGGGGCTTTTTTTATGTCTCGCAAAAACGCGAAAATGAAAAGGTTATCAACCGCAAAGAACGCGGAGAACGCAAAGGGATTTTTTAAAGTGGGCGTTAGTGTTAGCGCGGTGGCGCGTTACCTACAAATTACGCTGATAGATAAGTATCCCGTAGTTGTTGTGACGCTTCGCTAAATACCAACAATGGCAAAAAATACCATCACAAATAAATGATCAGCGCAAATACTATGATCAAAGCAAAGCTCAAACCAGTGAGGTACTGTAGCTCATCAAGCGACTTCAGAAGCGCATGGAGTTCTTCATCGTTTTGTATAGCAGGGTCTTTGCTGTATTTGATGAAACTGCCATCTATCAGTCCATTGTGGAATTTGCGAGCTTTGTATTGGGCAGGATAATTCTCCTCGATATAACCTGATAAAGCATATTGCCCCCCCAAGGCAGAGAGACCGCAAACAGGAAATGTAAACAGCATGATTACGACCAATATAAAAGGATATTGTAGCGGGAAAAGTATTTTGCATAACAGCATGATGATACATACTGCAGCAATATATTTTTTGACAAGAGATGGTTTCATATTCAGTGTGAAAGTAGGGATAAGTTTAAGCGGTTCTGATTATCTTTCTCAAAAGAATCACTATGGCATACGACCACAACCTTGCAGACCGCATTCGTGAAGCATTGGTAGATATACCAGGTGTGACGGAGAAGGAAATGTTCTCAGGTATTGCCTTTATGGTGGATGGCAAGATGTGTATCAATGTGAGCCATGACAGCCTGATGTGCCGCATAGACCCGGCGCTGACGGAGGAGCTACTGGAGCACGAGTATATCAGCCCGATGATGAAGGGTAAGACGCCTATGAAAGGCTATGTGTACGTAGCGCCGGAGGGGTTTAGAACGAAGAAGCAGTTTGACTACTGGGTGCAGCTGTGCCTGGAGTATAATCCTATAGCTAAAGCGAGTAAGAAAAAGAAATGATGGAATGCTATGCAGGTGTGGCAGCAGCGGCTTCTTTGACCAGTTGCTTGCCCTCTATGTCCGGCTTCATCATCTGCGGGTCGAGCGAGTAGCCGCGCTGTGTAGCGAGTGCCCGCGTGAACTGCGCGCCAAAGAAGACTAACTGAGACGAGTAAAACACCCATACCATAATCATGACGGCGCTACCCACGGCACCATAGGTGGTAGCCATGTGTGAGATGCCGATGTAAACGGCTATGAGATGCTTGCCCAGGGTGAAGAGCAGGGCGGTGAAAGTCGCACCCTCCCATATATCGCGCCAGCGGAGACGTGCATCAGAAAGATACTTATAGATAAAGCCGAAGAGGATGGTGGCTGCGCCAAAGGATAGCAGATGATTGGCTACGGCTATGATCCAGACTGAGAGCAGGGAGAAAGTCTCAGAGAGGCGATCTGTAAGCGCAGAGACGGCGGCATTGATCACAAAGGTGACGAGCAGCAGCAGTGCGATACAGATGATGACACCGAGTGAGAAGACGTGATTGAGTACGTATTCGACGAGTGCCTTGCGGGCCTGTGGCTTGACCTCCCAGATGGAGTTGAGGGATTTGCGCAGCTGGCGGAAGACACTGGTGGAGCCTATAAGCAGCATGACGCCTGCTACTACACTGGCCAGGCCACTGCGGTCAGGGTCATACATCTGCGTGATGATGCGCTCCAGCTGGCGTGCGCCACGACCGCCGAGAAAATCCTTCAGCTGATCGTGCAGCTCGCCATGTACTGCCTGCGGGCCGAGAGCGATGCCTACCACCGTGATGACCACGATGATCACAGGCACGATGGAAAACATCATGTAATAGGACAGGGCAGCACCTAGCGTAGCTGTATCATGCCGGCGGAAGAGGGTCCACGTATTGCGCAGCACCTCCCAGTAGACGCGTATCCCTTTGGGTTTATCCTCACTCATACTTTGTCGGGATCGATCACTGTGTCTTGGGTGAGTAGCTGAGCTGTGACAGGCCGCCATCTTCATACCAGCAGGTAATGACATAGCCCGGAAAGTCGTACTCGGCATAGCCCGAGTTGGTATAGCTAGTGGTCGGTTTGCCGAGTTTGGCTATAACCTGTGCAGGCGTCATGCCAAAGGCCAAGCCTTTGGAGAGGGGTCTGGTATAACTGCCATACACGGCGCTTTTGCGGTAAACATCTACCTGCACTACGCTGTCACCTTTCGTGGTGATGTCGATGCCGTTTTCCGCAGATGAATATTTACCTCCGGCGGTATTCTTGATATTATAGGAGGAAAAGAACTGCTGGACCTCTGTACTCTCCACTTTTCTGGTCAGTATCTCTACGAAGCCGTCACGTACGGTGCCTAGTGAAAAGCCCGTCAATACAAGGATTGAGAGGCAAAAGAGCGTGATGATTTTTTTCATGATGGATTTGATTGCAATAAATATACCAATCCCAAAATATTTATCATGAATAGACACAAAAAAGAAAAACCTGTGTACCTTGTGGCTAAGGCCGTAATGCCTATACCTAAACCCATTCATATGAAAGCTACACTTACCCTCCGGTATTTCCTTTTTATTATTGCTTTGTCTTTACTATCGGTACTCTCTGTGCAGGCACAGCAGTACCAGTTTGCCAGTAATGGCAGGGATGGCCGCGATACAGTGACTACTACGCGTATAGTGAACAGCTATGCGAAAGTAAAGGCAATAACTGGTAATACTGTCTATACAAACGGCCCCTATGTACCACAGGTGAGGGACCGTGTACTCCTGGTGCAGATGACTGGCAGGGACTCCGGTGTCTGGCAGTGGGATACGGTGCGGATCGGAGGTAACCCGTGCTACCTTTCTAACATTTACAAGTCATTTGATACCGCCAACGGCGCTAAGATCCAAATCATAAAGGCACCCCAATACCAATCGCTCTATGTGCGATCTACAGGTGTCCTGACTGCTGCCCCATGGAATGACAGTACCGGTGGTGTATTGACCTTTATGGTGAAGGATACATTTAAAATGGATGCCGGAGGTAACTGCAATGTGTCATACCTCGGTTTTCTGCCACAGGCAGATACATCTTCTGCCGGAGCTCATGGCGCGGGCGGGGCCGGCGGTTTAGGCGGAGCTATAGGTCAAAATGGCGGCGACTCTGCGCTCGTGGTCGGATCTGGTGTAGGTGGTGGTGGAGACGGAGGGATGTTTGGCCAGTATGGCACCGCGGGCAATAGTATCCTCTATGCGTTCTGCCCGGGTTGTGCTACGCCTGTGTATGTGGACACTGCCAAAAACCTCTCTCTCATAGATAGCGGCCTTGCGAAAAATAAATTTATGATGGGAGGTGCCGGGCGTACCGGACATGGCGGCAAAGGTGGACGCGGCGGTGGCGGCGGTGGCGGCGGCACAGCTGGCCCCGGGACTAATGGCGGTGCCGGCGGTGCCGGTGGCAGAGGAGGTACAGGCGGACGTGGTGGTGGTGTCATCCTCTTTTCATCTGGCTATATGAAGATCCCCGATAGCACGCTATTGTTCTTTGCAATAGGTGAAAATGGCCGGAATGGAATGCCGGGAGATACCGGACAAGCTGGTGGCAATGGTGGGCCGGGACTCGGCCCATGTACTGTAGGCCCTGGTGGTGGTGGCCGCGGAGCATCTGGTGGCAATGGTGGCGATGGTGGCGGTGGCGGTGGCGGCGGCGTAGTGTATGGTGTATTGTTTCATGCGGCGCCGAGCTTTACTGACAGGTCGTATACTACGGCTGGTGGTATGAGAGGCAGAGGAGGGATAGGTGGACCGGGAGGGCCTGGTGGTCAGAGTGGCAGCGTACCGGGCGGGACTAACTGCGGTGGTATACAAGCGGGTCAGGGACCTAATGGTGATAATGGCAGCGATGGCAATAATGGTAACAACGGTGTAGGCAGTGGTGGGTCGAGTGGCGGTGGTGGCGGAGTGGTAGTGCAGCCATGCCAGAACTTTAACAACTATCAGGAGGCTATATCAGTAGGATATGGCTGTACTACGCAGGGATACCTCACCTATTTTGAAAATAACACCGGTGCACAATCTCCTTTTACCATTTTTGGCGAGGATACATTCAGCGGGAACAATTATACCACCTACCTGCTCACAGTAGGTAATGCATCCGGCTGTGTAGCTATACGCGGAGGTAATGTGAGTCAGACAGTATTGCAGCCGAGCTATGAGGTCACGCCAGCCTGTCCGGGTACTACAGACGGGCAAATAGTGGTGACCCTCGACCTGGCCCCACCGGGTCCGGCGCCATGCGTGCCGACAGCAGGCTATACTGCGATATATGATATCAATGGTTTTTTTATAGATTCTACTCAGGCTCTGGCGCTCTGGCCCGGCCGCTACTACGTAGTGTGGGGTATCAATAATGAACTGCCGCACTATGATACAATCGAGCTCGCTACAGTCACACCAGTCACTATCACACCTACCATCACAGATCCGACCTGCAGTCAGCCAGATGGTGGCTCGATACACCTGCAGGTGGCAGGTGAGGATGGATGCTTATATTATTACTACAGCTGGAATAATCAGGCCTCAGGGTATAATAATGATAACCTGGCAGCCGGCACCTATGAAGTGTCCATAACCTACAACGGGCCGGACTACTGCATCCCTCTGGCCAATGTATGGTATAACGTAAACTATGCCTGTGCACAAACAGAGACCTACACAGTCAATGCGCCAGTGGGATCAGAAGATGTATACCTGGATGTAGATGTATGCCCGGGGATACCGTATAACTATAATGGCATAGACTACTATGCCGGTACGAATATCATACTACCAGCCAATCCGGGGGGCTGCGACACGACCATCTGGCTCACGGTGAATGAATACTACTCGCCACAAGGGTATGAGTACCAGCAGATATGTGACGGAGACCAGTATTTCTGGAACGGTAACTACTATAATCAGACAGGGCAATACTATACTACGCTCTTTGGCGCTGATGCCCTAGGCTGCGATAGCACTGTGGAGCTGGATCTGTATGTAGCGCCTCCGATCACAGCAGGCAATCTGAACAATCAGACCATCGGAGATGGGTGCAGTACTGAGCCTGACTACCTGGCCATGAATATCACTGGCGGCGACGGATCATACTCCTATAGCTCCTATGCTGGTACGGAGTCATGTCTTGTGAATGCTTTGGCTACACCATACACAATAGATGTAGCCGATGGTAACGGCTGCACTGCTGAATTCAGTTTGTATGTATTATACCAACAAGATAGCTACGCTGTCTCTATAGATAACACTAGCCCGGAGGCCTGCCTCAATGCGGCAGATGGGACTGTGAGCTATACGCTGCAAAACCTCGATAATGTGCAGTGCAACAATCCGTATGTATACTTCGAATATAATGGCCCCAATGGGTACTATCAAAGTATATCTATACCTACCTATCAGACCGTGGTCAATACAGACTATAACCTTCCAGCAGGTATTTATTACTATAATGTATCCGGCATCGGTGCCTGTGTTGCCAATGTGCACGGCACCTTTGTGATAGGAGCCGGTAGCAATGGTGTGACAGGCGGTGAGTACGATACGATCTGTGATGGTGCCTCTTTCTACTGGCCTGCAGATGGCAATACATATACCCAGAGTGGGACATATACTGTACTCATTACCGGCGGCAGCAGTACGGGCTGTGATAGTACAGCTCATCTCTACCTGACTGTCTTGCCTCCTATCACAGCAGGCAACGTAGCTGATCAGACCTTTGGTGATGGCTGTTCCAGCGAGCCTGATTACAACGCAATGAATGTATCCGGTGGTGCTAGTCCCTACCAGTTCTATCCGTTTGTGGTCGGATCACCATCCTGTACAGGCAATGCACTCACTACATCCTATCTGGTAGAAGTAGATGATGCAGCAGGTTGTATCGGAAATTTTTATGTAGATGTAAACTACGTGCAGGATAGCTACAGTGTGTCTATAGACAATACCACTCCGGAGACCTGCCTGGGTGTGGGTAATGGCAGTTTCACCTATACTATAGCCAATCTGGACAATCAAAGCTGCCACCCACCCACCTGGTCGCTACAGATCACTGGTTCTAATAGTGGTAGCCAGGCAGGCATCGCCTCCTCGAGTAGCAATCAGACGAGCACAGAGTATGGCTATGGGGCCGATACTTACAATTATACCCTGACAGGATTAGGAAGCTGCATCGCGCCTATCAATGGCAGCTTTACTATCAATCTCTCGCTGGCAGGTACGACCGGCACAGAGTATCAGACTATCTGTGACAACAGGTCTATCACCTGGAATGGGAATACCTATACACAGGCAGGAGTCTACCCGCATTTATTTGCAGGAGGCAGCAGTATAGGATGTGATAGCACAGCCTATCTCCACCTGACTGTGAAGCCTACTTATACCAGAGACTGGTATGATACGATCTACAGCGGGCAGTCAGCCACACTGGACGGAGTACAGTACAGCATAGATGGGACCTACACAGCTACGCTGAGTAGTGCCGGTGGCTGCGATAGCACCGTGACGCTCTACCTGACCGTCCTGCAGTCTGTGGCTCCTGTCACTACCTATCTCACAGAGCAGATATGTGCAGGTAGTGACTATACAGTGGGCAGTCACAGCTATACTACACCAGGCTCCTATACAGACACACTGAGCAGCCTGGCGGGCGGAGATAGTATCATATACCTCACGCTCACCGTGATCAATCCGGTGAGCAGTACGGCTACGGCCTCTATCTGTGCAGGCGGCTCATATAGCTGGGCTGGAAATAGCTATACCCAGGCGGGCACCTACACAAATACCTTCACAGCAGCGAGTGGCTGCGATAGCTTAGTGACGCTGACGCTGAATGTGACACAACCTGTGACAGGTACTGCTATGGCTTCGATCTGTGCAGGCGGCTCCTACAGTTGGGGTGGCAATAGCTATACTCTGGCTGGTAACTATACTCATACCTTTACGGCAGTGAGTGGATGCGATAGTATCGTGACGCTGACGCTGAATGTGACACAGCCTGTGACGGTCACTGCCACGGCCTCTATCTGCGCGGGCGGCTCATATACCTGGGCTGGCAATAGTTATGCGCAGGCGGGTACTTATACGCATACCTTCACAGCAGCGAGTGGCTGTGATAGCGTGGTGACGCTGACGCTGAATGTAACGCAGCCTGTCTCAGGTACTGCTACAGCTTCTATCTGTGCAGGAGGCTCATACAGTTGGGCTGGCAATAGTTATACGCAGGCGGGTACTTACACGCATACTTTCACGACTACGAGCGGCTGCGACAGTATAGTGACACTATTTCTGAGTGTGACGCAGCCCGTATCAGCCACTATATGGGACACGATCTGCCAAGGTGAATCTTATGCTGTAGGTTCTCATACCTATACCACTAGCGGCACTTACACGGATGTGCTGGTTTCGGCTGCAGGTTGTGACTCTGTACAGAACCTAAATCTGATCGTATTGCAATCTGTGACGCCTTCGCTGATCATCTCTGTGGCTCACGGCCCTATAGTCAATGGCCAACAGGTAGACACCTTCCGCGCCAGCTATACGGCTTGCGATGGAGCCTTCTACAGCTGGTACCTAAACCTGCAACCTGTGGGTATACATGATTCTCTGGCGGTGATCGCACATTTCATAAATCAGGCCGATAGTATCGTGTGCCGCATAGACTGCCAGAATCACTGTGCATCTACCGTATATACCTATAGCAACAGGATCAGGTCCGGACTGACAGATGCTGCTTCATTCCTTCATGCAGTGAAAGTGTATCCTAACCCTAATGCGGGTGCCTTCACACTGGAGCTGACGAGTGATATCACCACTACGGCTCACCTAAACCTGCTGGATGTGATAGGGCAGGAGGTACTCACAGACCAGATGGACCTGCGTGCAGGAGATAATATGCATCAGATACAGCTGCCTGAGAGTGCAGCCTCTGGTGTCTATATCCTGCAGATGACCGTAGCTGGTCATACGCTGTACGAGCGCATCACCACAGAGCGCTAGGCAGGCTAATAGATAAAATCTATGGCCGGACCCGCATAAACACATGACCTGTGACAGGTGGTGGGTGATTTTTATCCTTTTTTGAGGGGGAGAGGTTGTGTATTTTTGCTTCGCAAATTTTCATAAACACAAAAAACACATATTGTCATGGCAGTATTAGTAGGAAAAAAGGCGCCTCTCTTTAAGGCGCAGGCCGTCATCAACGGCGAGGAGATCGTAGAGAACTTCTCACTGGAGCAGTACCTCGGCAAGAAGTACGTGGTATTCTTCTTCTATCCAAAGGATTTCACATTCGTATGCCCTACGGAGCTGCATGCTTTCCAGGCCAAGCTGGCTGAATTTGAAAAGCGCGACACAGTAGTGGTAGCCTGCTCTACAGATACTGAGCAGTCTCACTGGGGCTGGCTGCAGCTGCCAAAAGATAAGGGCGGTATAGCAGGTGTCACATACCCTATCGTAGCCGATACGAGCAAGACCATCTCTGCCAACTTTGACGTGCTGAATGGTGAGTATTTCTACGATGACAATAACCAGATGCAGTCTACTGCAGAGCTGATCGCATACCGCGGCCTCTTCCTGATAGATAAGAACGGTGTGGTGCGCCACCAGGTAGTAAACGACCTGCCGCTGGGCCGCAATATCGATGAGGCACTGCGTATGGTAGATGCTCTCAGCTACTTTGAGACAAAGGGTGAAGTATGCCCGGCTAACTGGTCTCAGGGCAAGGAAGCGATGAAAGATAACCACGACAGTGTAGCGGCTTATCTCGCTAAGAACTAAGAAGCTATCTCAGATCAAATGACCGGAAAGGCGCAGCGTCTGTTGCGCCTTTTCTTTTTATATCAAATAGAGGCTATATTTAGGCAATGTCTACCAGATCACTGGAGGAAGTACACGGCACGATAGACACCACCGGCAATATGAACTGGTGGCGAAGGTTCGTACTCTTTATAGGGCCGGCCTTTTTGGTTTGTGTAGGCTATATGGACCCGGGCAACTGGGCCACCGATATAGCCGGGGGTAGCAAGTATGGCTATCAGCTGCTCTGGATACTCCTGCTCTCTAATATGATCGCCCTGCTGCTGCAGAGCCTCAGTGCCCGGCTGGGCATCGTGCGCGGACGCGACCTGGCGCAGGCATCGCGGGAGACCTATCCGGCCCTGATCAATATACCGTTGTATGTGCTGGCAGAGATAGCCATTGCAGCCTGTGACCTGGCTGAAGTGCTGGGCATGGCCATAGGGCTCAACCTGCTCTTTCATATCCCACTGCTGTTTGGTGTGGGCATAGCCATATTTGATACGTTTATCATCCTGTACCTGCAGCAGAAGGGTATGCGCTATATGGAGCTGCTGGTCTTTAGCCTTGTATCGCTGATCGGGTTGTGCTTCCTGGTAGAGGTTTTTTTCTCGAAGCCTGATATGGGTGCGGTGGTGCATGGCTTTGTACCATCGGGCCTGAGTGATGGTGCGCTGTATATTGCGATAGGCATCATAGGCGCTACCGTGATGCCGCACAATTTGTACCTGCACTCCTCCCTCGTGCAAACGCGCCGCAATGGTACCGATCATGCCAGTACCAAACGCGCTATCAAGTATAACTTCTGGGACTCTGCCATCGCACTGAACCTCGCGTTCTTTGTCAATGCCTTTATCCTGATAGTGGCTGCTGCGGTATTTCATACCAAGGGCTACCATGAGGTGATGGACATACAGGATGCGCACAGCCTGCTGGAGCCACTGATGGGGCGCTCGCTGGCACCGGCCATCTTTGCTGTAGCGCTGATCGCCTCGGGGCAGAGCTCGACCATCACAGGTACGCTGGCTGGCCAGATAGTGATGGAGGGCTACCTGGACCTGCGCATCGCCCCATGGCTGCGCCGCCTCATCACACGTGGTATAGCGGTGGTGCCGGCTATGCTGGTCATCTACTTTATGGGAGAGGACAAGGTGAGTGCGATGCTCATCTTTAGCCAGGTGCTGCTCAGTCTGCAGTTAGGTTTTGCGGTGATACCGCTGATACACTTTGTGAGTGACAAGCGGACGATGGGAGACTTTGCCATAGGCACAGTGCTGAAAGTACTCGCATGGATCAGCGCCCTGATCATAGTAGGGCTCAACCTGAAACTGATAGCAGATACTATGAAAGAATGGCGCGAGACGCTGGCAGACTATCCGCTGATCTACTACAGTATACTGATACCGGTGATAGGGCTGGCGCTGATCCTACTCGTAGTGAGCACTATCTACCCGCTGCTGCGCAGAAAGCATCATGAGCAGACAGCTCTGCCGCATGGCTATGCACATGAGCTGCCGGTGATGCAAAAACTGGAGTATGCCGATATAGCAATCTGCCTCGACTTCTCTACCAGTGACCTGAAAGCGATCAGCCACGGTATCTCGCAGGGTAATGCCCGAAGCAAGTTTTACCTGATACATGTAGTAGAGTCTGCAAACGCACGTGCTGTAGGTGCTGAGACGCGTGACTATGAGACGCTGGAGGATTGGAAAAATCTACAGGAGTATGGACAAAAGCTCCGTGCTCAGGGATATGCTGTGGAGGAGAGATTAGGATTTGGCAGGACGGATACAGCCATAGCAAAGATCGTCAATGAACTGCCCGTATCGCTGCTGGTGATAGGTTCGCATGGTCACGCCGGTCTGGCCGACATAGTCTATGGCGAAACGATCCAATCTGTCAGGCATAAAGTGAAATGCCCGGTACTGATCGTTTAATACAAATAATCAACCGCAAAAGCGCGGAAACGCAAAGCATTTATCAAATATTATCAGAGCTGCTGCTTACTTACTTTTAGCGCGCTGGGTTTTCTCATACCAGGTATAGAATGCTTTCAATCCTTCCTCAATACGAGTGGTGGGGCTATATCCGAGTAGCTGTTGTGCCTTGCTGATATCTGCATAAGTGCGTGGTACATCACCAGTGGGGATCGGTTTGTGCTCCAGTAATGCCTTGCGGCCTGTTACTTTTTCTATATGGCTGATGAGGTCACTTAGTTTGACCGGATCGTTATTGCCGAGGTTCATGACCTCATAGCAGTGGTCGTGGTGCAGCACATAGTTTTGAGATGCTATGATGCCACTCACGATATCCTTTACATATGTATAGTCGCGCGAGGTGCTGCCATCTCCGTACACAGTGATAGGCTCATCATTGAGTATGCTCTTAAAGAACTTGTGGATAGCTAGGTCAGGGCGCTGCCTTTCTCCATATACAGTGAAGAAGCGCAGGTTTACGATAGAGAAGCCATAAACATCGTGGTAAACCTTGGTGATCTTCTCTCCACTCAGCTTGGTAGCGGCATAGATAGAAATGATGCGGTCTATAGCATCAGATTCCGAGAATGGTATTTTCTCATTCTCGCCGTAGACGGAAGATGAGGAGGCGAACACCATTTTATTGACACCGTTTCTTCGCATAGACTCGAGCAGGTTGGTAGTACCTTCTACGTTTGAGCTGATATAGTTCAGCGGATTCTCCATAGACGGGCGCACACCGGCCTTGGCCGCGAGGTGTATGACGATATCTATCTTATTATCCTGAAAAATGGAATCTATAGCCGCTGTATCACGGATGTCCCCCTCTACGAATCTAAAGTTGGATTTAGGCAGGAGGCCAGCGAGATTTGTTTCCTTGACGCTGCGGGGATAGAAGTTGTCAAAATTGTCTATGCCTATGATCTGGACGTCAGCCTGGCCGGTCAGCGCATCGGCCAGATTGGAGCCTATGAACCCTGCTACTCCCGTGATAAGTATCGTCATTTGCGCTGTTTTTGATTTTCGCTCATGACGAACTTATAAAAACTTTCCAGCTTTTGTACATGCGTATCAAAGGAGAATTGCGCCTCGACACGCTCGCGGTTCCCCTTTTTGTAGCCCCAGCTCAGGATATCCGCCATCTGCTGCGCATAGGTGTCTATATCCCCTTCCTCGCAGAGCAGGCCATTGATACCATGCTGTACGGCCTCCGGTATGCCTGCGTGATAGGTGCTGAGCACCGGTAGCTCCATGGCCATGGCTTCTATCACCGCATTGGGTATGCCCTCCATATTGCCATTGGCAGCAGTGAGGCTGTGATGGATAAACGCGGTAGCATTATCCAGATAAGGTATGATGCCATCATGGGTCTGCTTGCCAGGAAACTCTACTAAAGCTGCGAGTCCCAGATCAGTGGCAAGTTGCTTGGTGGCCTCAAGTGTAGGGCCAGTACCTATCAGGATCATTTTGATATCGCGCCTGCCAGTCGCAGCGAGCATTTTGGCAAAGGCACGCAAGGTGACTTCGTGGCCCTTCTTTAATTCAAAAGAACTGACCTGCACGAAGGTAGGTGTGGCTGGCGGGGTGTAGTTTGTCCTCTTAAATCTATGAAGCTGGATGCCGGTGTAAAGTATCAGATGGTCTGGGCGCACAGCAATGCCATTTTTCTCCAGGTTCTTTCTTAGCGCTTCGCAGACAAAAACCGGATATACATTTGGCATGGACAGTACCTTCTTCAGTTTTGCTGCGTATCGCTTGTAGCGCAGTTTGGAGGAGGCATCATAGCCGCGAAAGTTTACTACAATAGGCAGGTCTGTTTTGATATTGTCAAACAGCTTGAAGCCCTCGTAGGCAAACTGGCAGTGCAGGATGTCCGGCTGCTGCTGATCTATCAGCTCCTGCAGGCGCTGCGCAAATCTACTATCATGCAGGCTGAAGTAGAGGTCTGCATTTTCGAGACGGGCCAGGATTCGGGTCTTGAGAGAAGAAACAGGGTAATTCAGTACAGTGGTCGGAATGGTTTTGCCGGGATAGTCCTTATCCGCTACAAAACATCCATAATGTGCTTGTTGGTTTTTGGCAAAATACTCTACATCCTGACGGATAAAGGTACTGGCGTACGGACCATGATCTGAGAGGTAGAGGATCTTCATTTTGGGTGGTGGGTAAACCCGCTGTACGCTCCAAAAGTATTGTGGTCTCAGCAGGAATCGAACCTGCATCTAAAGTTTAGGAAACTTCTATTCTATCCGTTGAACTATGAGACCTGTTCTGTATACGGGACGCCAAAAATAAAAAATCCCGGACACTTTTTCAGGTGTCCGGGATTATTGTAGTTATATTCTAAAAATTACTTGACTGAGAAAGTCCTGGTAGCTATACCGCCAGCCTTGAGGCTGATCCTGGCTACATAGGCGCCAGTAGAGAGGTGAGATACGTCTAACTGGCCATCAGTACCTGCTACAGCTGTAGTAGATACAGTGCGGCCCAGCATGTCTACCACGCTGATGCTTTCCATATTGGCGTCAGCAGAGATCGTGATCTGGCTGGTAGCAGGATTAGGGTAGAGGCCTACCTTTACATTGCTCACTTCATTGATCGCTGTGAATGTAGGGCACTCTACCTGATACAGGAAGAGGGCTGATTCACTCTCTACGATATCCCTTTTGGTAGTGCTGGTCTCCCATGGCACGTGCGGGTCGCCAGGGAAAGTGTGGAGCTGGTTAGTGATGCCCAGGTTGTCCAGTACCGGCTTCATAGCGCCAGCACCACACATGGTGATATCAGATGCGCCACCGAGTACCTGACCACAGTTATATGGTACTGTCTGGTCTGCATCACCCTGAGCGCTGTATACGGGCTCATGGTCAGTCGCGTCCAGAAAACCCGTGAAAAGCAGTGCGCCAGCCAGGTTGAGTACTGCCTTTGTATTGGTAGAGTAACCAGGATTGCCGCTATTGCCGTCAAAGCCACCAACGCTATTGAATGCAGATGCAAGCAGTGGAGTAGCCTCGCCTATGCTGGTCACATACGCGATATGATTAGCTATGATCGCTCCGGCAGACTCGCCGCCGATAGCCAGCCAGCCCGAGTCGATACCGTAGGTAGCAGCATTTTTCTTGAGGAAGCGGACAGCGGCCTTGCCGTCAGCTATGGACTGGATCACATATGGATAGGCTGTATTGGAATCGCCGAGTGAGGTGATGCTGGACGTAGGCACGAGGCGATAGTCTA
This sequence comes from Bacteroidetes bacterium UBA1941, assembly GCA_002336805.1. Taxonomy (GTDB): domain Bacteria; phylum Bacteroidota; class Bacteroidia; order Chitinophagales; family LD1; genus UBA1941. Next base: position 475,478 of record DDEZ01000012.1, on the reverse strand, counting down.
TAGAGGCAGTCACATAGCCGCGCTTGGCAAACTCTGTACACATATAGTTTATGAAACCATCATAACGGTGGCCAGCATAAAAGCTGCCTCCGTGGATGAGGAGGATAGCGCGCCTATTGGTAGCTACATCTCCGTGAGGCTGATAGATGTCTATGAGCTGTGAGGTCACGGCAGGGTCGGTATAGGTGACCGTAGTCGTGTCTACCTGCGAGAAGATCTTGCTGTAGTAGCGCTGACCATCGCACTGTGCAGACGCAGACTGCATCCAGCCCATCGCCGTAATAGAGAGGAGTGCTGAGTAAAGAATTTTTTTCATAATGCTAATAGTTAGTTTAACGTTAAAGGATTATTAAAATTAGGAAAACCTATCTGATAATGCTACCGTTTTCGGTGGAATTTTTCGGTATGACAAATATTAACTTTCCGGCGCTATCCTCTGCGAGCAGGATCATGCCTTTGGACTCTATACCACGCAGTTTGCGCGGAGCGAGATTTGCTACTACGGATACCTGCTGGCCTATGAGCTCCTCTGGTTTGAAATGCTCTGCTATGCCCGATACGATAGTACGTGTCTCGTAGCCAATGTCTACTGTTAATTTTAGCAGCTTATCTGCTTTTTCGACCTTCTCTGCCGCCAGTATCGTGCCTATACGGAGGTCTATTTTGGCAAAGTCGTCAAACGTGATCTCAGCTTTTGGCCCGGTGCTTTCTTCCATCTTCTTTTTATTTTCTACCGGTGCCGGAGCAGCGGCAGGCTTCTTTGTGGCGTTTAGTTTTTCTACCTGTGCGGCTATTGGTTCGTCCTCTATTTTCTGGTAGAGAAGTGCGGCTTTGCCCAGTGCATGGCCTACGGGCAGCAGGTCGGTACGGCCTATATCCGTCCAGGTCAGTGCCTTGCCATCCAGCTGCGCCATTTCAAATATCTTCTGTGATGTAAATGGCAGGAACGGCTCGCATAGGATAGCCAGATTGGCTATGATCTGGAGGCCATCATATAGGATGGCGGCAGTCAGATCTTTATCGGTCTTGATCGTCTTCCAAGGTTCCTTTTCCGACAGAAGTTGGTTGCCATAGCGGGCTACATTCATCACCTCTGCCAGCGCTTCGCGGAAGCGGAAGTTTTCCAATGAGTCGGAAACCTTCTTGTGCTGCTCGGTGAGGAAAGCGGACAACTCAGGATTGGGACGACCCTGCGGTACTTTGTTATCAAAGAATTTATCTGTCAGCACCAGCACGCGGTTCACCAGATTGCCAAAGATGCCGACCAGTTCGCTATTGACGCGGGTCTGGTAGTCCTTCCAGGTGAATTCGGAATCCTTGGTCTCGGGTGCGATAGATGTCAGTACATAGCGCAGCTCATCCTGCTTGTCCTTGAAGTCCTGCAGGTACTCGTGCAGCCATACGGCCCAATTGCGCGAGGTAGAGAGTTTGCTGCCCTCCAGATTGAGAAATTCATTGGCAGGCACATTGTCTGCTACGATAAACTCGCCGTGCTCCATGAGCATCACCGGGAAGATGATGCAATGGAAGACGATGTTATCCTTGCCTATGAAATGAATGAGGCGCGTGTCTTTGTCTTTCCAGTAGGTCTCCCAGGTATCTGGCAGCAGCTCCTTGGTAGCAGAGATGTAGCCTATCGGCGCGTCAAACCAGACATAGAGCACCTTGCCGGTGGCACCTTCTATCGGCACCGGTACGCCCCAGTCCAGGTCGCGTGTCATAGAGCGTGGCTGCAGGCCATCACCGGTATCCAGCCAGCTTTTGCACTGGCCGTATACGTTTACTTTCCAGTCCTTATGGCTGTCTATATACTTTTCGATCTTTGGTTGCAGTTTATCCAGTGGGAGAAACCAGTTCTTGGTCTTGCGCAGGACGGGTTTGGAGCCGGAGAGCGTAGAGTGCGGATGTATCAGGTCAGTGGGCGAGAGGGAGGAGCCGCAGTTCTCGCACTGGTCCCCATAGGCGTTCTCATTGCCGCATACGGGGCAGGTACCCACGATATAGCGGTCAGCGAGAAATTGCTTGGCTTCCTCATCATAGTATTGGTCTGTGACCTGCTCGGTAAATTTGCCCTCGTCATACAGCTTGCGGAAGAAGGCCGATGCCGTCTCTTTGTGCGTCTCACTGGAGGTACGGGAGTAGATGCTAAAGGAGATGCCAAACTCTTTGAAGGCATCTCCCATTATTTTGTGGTATTTGTCTACGACCTGCTGAGGCGTGATGCCCTCGCGGCGGGCAGAGACGGTGATAGGCACGCCGTGCTCATCGCTGCCACAGATGAAGACGACGTCCTTTTGATTGGCACGCAGGTAGCGCACATAGATGTCTGACGGCAGGTAGCAGCCGGCCAGGTGGCCGATGTGTACCGGGCCATTGGCGTAGGGCAGCGCTGCCGTGATGGTATATCTTTTCCAGTTGCTCATATGCTGCGCAAATTATCACTTTCCTGTGATTTAGGTATATGAATCAACTCAGTGCGTACAATGACCTTAGGAAATGTAGTTTCGCGGAAGCCTAACCGGCTGTATGCACTCCGGCCTTTTGCTCGCTGGCGCGCTGCTCTTTTTCCTTTCTGCGCTCGCGGTCCTTTTGTTCTTTGTGCTCCACTATCTTTTTAGCTATGCCAGCTACGATCTGTTCTTTCACAGGGCCCTTGCCGCCGTATTTTCTGCCATGGCGGAAGCTGTCAAAGTACATCTTGGTATATAGCGCAGCGATGGGGGCGCAGCTGCCGTGGTCCAGGTCGCGGGCCACCTGGCGCAGGGTCACATGCCTGGCACCCATTTTCTTCATCGTATTGTAGGCCGTGATGGCATTGAGCGGGGTGACCTGATGGTCACTATCACAGTAGCAGAGCTGCACAGGTGCCTGCGGTACCCAGTCGCAGAGGCTATTTTCCCGCAGGGCTACGCGCAGCGGATGGCTGCTATCAGCTACAAATGCCTTGATAAACTCATCTGCTATCATATCCTTGGGTATCAGCGGGAGCTGCTTATCTATCGCCTTGATGCTATGCTGTCCATCAAAAAGGAGCGGCACCAGGGAGTCATAGGGATGCTTGTAGATCTTATTGATGTCCGGTACGAAGTGGTAGACCTCATTAAACGAAGACAGGAGGTAAGGCAGATAGTGAGGGCGGGAATATGGGTGAAACATCACCTCACCCTGTACCCCGCACATGTCATAGGCGCCGCTCATAGGTGAGGAGGCTGTCACGTGCAGCTTGTCTGCATACTTCTGTTCTATCAGTTTGTGAGTAGCGAGAGAGGCATGGCCGCCCTGTGAGTAGCCAGTGATAAACAGCTGCCCGCTGGTACGGACCCGCAGTGAGTCGCGGAGCTCACGCGCGGCAAAGATCATATCTATGCCCGCCTGTGCCTCACTCTCTGCATGCTGGTAGAGGTGAAATTTGTCTCCCGTACCGAGGCCGATATAGTCCGGCTGCATCACCGCATAGCCATCCATAGCAAAGGCAAGGCAGATGTTTTCCTCACCTCCAGGTTTCAGGTTGCGGCCCCGGCCTATGCGGGTGCCGTGGTCATAGAGCAGCTCGGCTATGGGTTTCTTGGAGTCGCGTGGCAGGTAGTAGAGGCCTGTAGCCTTGATCTCCGTACCGTCGTGCCATTTGGTATAGTAGGTGATATCGTAGATGTCTACAGTATACCTGGCCGGCACCATTGATTTAGGCAGGTTCTTTTTCTCCAGGTTGGATTGAAAGTCCTCCTTGGTGACGGTCTGAAATAGCGATATGGACACGATATGTGGCAGGGCAGATGCCGACAGAGTACACAGCGCCAGAATAAAGGCAAAAACGATTTTTCTCATAAAAATAGAATAGCTGAAGGTAATGAATCCCAAAGCACAAAGGTGGTCAGGGTGAGGACTTTTAAGTAAAACTAACATACAGGCGGGGTGTATGTCTGCCGGCCGGTATGTCTGATTAGTATTTACTTTGCCCTATGCTACTACGTCCACCATACCTGCGTGAGGGAGATACGATAGTGATACTCAGTACTGCGCGCAAAGTCACTGTAGAGGAAATAACCCCGGCGATCCAGCTATTTGAGAGCTGGGGGCTGAAGGTGCGCCTGGGCAAAACGATCGGGCTGGCGCATCATCAGTTTGCCGGTACGGATGCGGAGCGCGAAGCCGATCTGCAGGAGGCCGTGAGCGATCCTGATGTACGCGCTATCATGTGCGCACGCGGCGGCTACGGTACAGTACGCATGATGGACAATATAGACTGGACAGGACTGCTATCCCACCCGAAGTGGTTTTGCGGCTTCAGTGATATGACCTATATCCATGTGCACCTCAATCAGACACTGGGTGTGCAGACCATGCACTCTACAGTGCCGGTCTTCTTCCCTAAAAATACACCGGGTGCGATAGAGACGCTGCGTAAACAGCTGTTTGGCGTGGAGGTGATATTTGATTTTCCGGCCCACCCGCTCAATAGAAAGGGTACGGCGAAGGGAACACTGATAGGGGGCAACCTTTCTATTCTCTACAGCATCACGGGTACGAAATCAGGCTTTAATACAGCCGGCAAGATCCTCTATCTGGAGGATATAGATGAGTACCTGTACCACATGGACCGGATGATGATGAATCTCAAGCGCTCCGGCAAACTGCACGACCTGGCAGGCCTGATAGTAGGAGGGCTGACAGATATGAAGGACAATGCGATCCCTTTTGGAAAGAATGCAGAGGAGATCATCGCGGAGCATGTGGCAGAGTTTAGCTATCCTGTTTGTTTTGATTTTCCCGCAGGGCATATAGCAGATAATAATACCATCGTGCTGGGCAAAATGACCAGGATGGAAGTAGGCGATAATAGTGTCACCGTCAGATAAAAGTGAATGATGTCATATAGCGGCATATTGGAGGTTCTGGTCACACTACTGGGGCTGCTCTATATCATCCTCATCGCACTAGAGGTCCGGCTGGGCTGGATAGTGGGTGTGATAGGTTCGGCGCTATTTGTAGCCAGCAACCTGCAGCAACGCTTGTATATGGATATGGTGCTGAATAGCTACTATGTACTGGCTGGCATATATGGCTGGCTGGCATGGGGCAAACATGCGCATGAGAAGAAGCTGCGCGTATCCAATATACCGAGGAAGCTGCTCCTGGGATTGCTGTCAGGGTGCCTTCTGCTTACCCTATGTTTTGGGTATGGACTGAGCCACTTTACAAACAATTCTCTGCCGTATCTGGATGCGGGTGTGACGATATTGAGCTTCCTGGCTACTTGGATGTCTACGCGCAAGTATATCGAGAACTGGCTCATCTGGCTGGTGGCGGACCCGCTGGCCATCATTTTATATTACTACAAAGGAGCGCCGATGTATGCGGTGTTGTTTGCCATCTACTCGGGCATGGCCCTGTATGGCTATATCTCCTGGCGCAAAGACCTGAAATATGCTGTATAGGATCGCTATAACCGGGCCGGAGTCTACCGGCAAGACCTCTCTGGTACGCCAGCTCGCAGAGCTGTATGATACTGTATATGTACCTGAGTATGCCCGCGAGTACCTGGATAAAAATGGCATGGACTACAAGCCAGATGATGTACATAAGATGGCCCGGGGGCAGATGGAGCTAGAGCACCAGATGGGGACAAAAGCCAATCAGGTACTATTCGCTGACACAGAGCTGATCAATTATAAGATATGGCTGAGCCACAGTGGCTGGGAGGTGCCGGCGTGGATCACGGATCATATCCGCAAGAACCGCTATGACCTCTACCTGCTCACAGACGTGGACCTGCCATGGGTGGCAGATGGCCAGCGCGCTAATCCTAATGACAGAGAGGAATTGTTTCACAGATTTCAGGAAGAGCTGGATGAGATGGAAGCTGACTATGCGATCATCTCCGGGCAGGGTATGCTGCGGCTGGACAATGCTATCAGCACCATAGAAGAATACCTGAAGCTCTAGCGCTCTGCAGCCTGTTTGATTACCGCCCCGGTGCGTACCAGTATACTCTGCAGCTCTATCAGGTCACCATTAAATACATCGGCGTCCACCTTTTGGTCATAGCCCAGCATCATGGCTTTATCATTATGCTGCCAGAAGAGCCAGTGCACCTCGTCTGAGATATTGATCTCATCTACATAGTAGTGCGCCACCCAGAAATAATGATCCGGAAAATCATCTGACAGGTAATCCTCTATAAAATTGATATTGGAGTAGATGATAGGCTTGCAGCCGTATTTCTTCTCGAGCAGCTGAGACATGGTCTTGACGCCGTCTACTATTTCCTGTTTTGTTTTGCCACGGGTATCCTCTACGTCTATCACAGGGGGCAGGTCGCCCTCGTGGAGTGTGACAGAAGAGATGAAATTGTCAGCCTGGCCGCGCGGATCCATATCAGCCATATAGTAGTGATAGGCGCCGCATAGCAGCTTGCGGTCATGGGCATCCTCCCAGTTGCCGTCAAAGGCCGGGTCTTCAGACCAGGCGCCCTGAGTGGCTTTCATAAAGACAAAGGCAAAATTGACCGTGTCACCGTCTACATCTACCGTACGGAGATTTTCCCAGTTGAAATCCTCCTGGTAGTGCGATATATCTACGCCATGTATTGCATAGCCGGCAGGGAAGCTGATAGCTTGGAACTGACCCGGGTGCGGGTGCCGGAAATGGCGGCGGGCCACGCGGTAGGCCTTATAGCCAAAGCGGATCAGCGGCTTGTGATAGTAGAAGATGGCATAAACCCCTGCTACGAATAGCAATGATATGACCGCCGCACGCCCCCATCTCATTTTCCGCTTTGCCATGTACTGTGATAAACATAACGGATATTTCGTTTTAGAGTATGTCAAAAAGCCAAAAACCTACAGACGTTAAAAAGTCGTTAAAACCATGGAAAAATATTTTTTCAATTAGTGTTTTCTAAATACCTTTAAACCACAATGAGAAAAGCTGCGGCGATATTGGCTCTCCTCCTCTATATCCTCTCCTCCTCCGGAGTGGCTATCAAGGCGCACTACTGCTGCGGCAAGCTCAAATCGGTGAATCTGGTTCTCAACTCAGCTGATGAGAAGGATTGCAATAAAAAATGCTGCTGGGACAAGCTGGCCTTCTATAAGGTAGACGATACAGAAAACGCTACCAGCACTATCACCTTCAGCCCTTCTCTGGATAAGATATTCTACCAGGTCAGCTATATCGTAAAGAGCTGCATAGAGCCATGCCCCACCACTACCTGTATCTCAGGCCTGGTGTGTGAGAATGCCCCTCCTCCTGCTCAGAAGGATATCCGTATTTCCATCCGTGTTTTCCGCATTTAGAAACTCTTGCTTTTATAATCAGCTCATCATCGCGATGAGTATTAAGCGCTTACCTAATGGTCCGCGCGTCAGTTTGTTTACAAGCAAAAGTTTAATAAATGAAAAAGCAAATCATCATAATAGCACTCCTGATCATGTCCGTCGTATCTGCTGCGGATGCTACCGCAGGAGGAAAGCTCAAAAGAGATTCATTTAAAGTATCGGGCAACTGTGGCATGTGCAAGACCAATATAGAAGGGAGCCTCAAGGTGCCTGGTGTAGAGGCCGCACTATGGAATCCTGACACTAAAAACCTGCAAGTGAAGTATGATCCTGCTGTGATCTCAATAGGCCAGATACACCACCTGGTGGCAGCTGCGGGCTACGATACAGATATAGAGAAGGCAGATACTACGGCCTATAATAATCTGGAGAAATGCTGCCAGTATCGCGGCAGCAATAAGTGCAGCCATGAGTAAATGGATCTATCTGCTGGCAGCAGGTATGATCCCGGGGGTAGCGTTGGCTCAAAGTTCTGCATTTGACACTACACAGCAGATGAATGCGGTAGAGGTCGTGCGCAAGCAGGCTACACGGATGGATCATGCGGTAGGCAATGTAGAGATCATCAACTCCGGCGCGCTGCTCAAGGACGCCTGCTGCAATCTCAGCGAAAGCTTTGTCAATACAGCCTCTATAGACGTGACCTACGCGGACGCGGTAAGCGGCGCCAAGGAAGTACGTATGCTCGGGCTGGATGGCGCCTACTCACAGACACTGATAGAGAATATCCCTGGTATACGTGGCCTCGGGAGTACCTTTGGTATGAGCTACATGCCGGGCCCGTGGATGCAGAGTATACAGGTCAATAAGGGCGCTGGCAGTGTGGTCAATGGTTTTGAATCAGTGACGGGTCAGCTCAATATAGAGCTGAAGAAACCACAAGCCGCAGATAAGCTGTATGCGAATGTATTTCTCAATCAGGACCTGCGCGCAGAGGCTAATATCTATACCGCCCAAAAGCTGAAGAATGAAAAGTGGAGCACCATGCTGCTCACGCACGGCCAGTATAACTGGTTTGGGATGGACTATAACCATGATGGCTTCCTGGATAACCCGCTGGTGGGCGAGGGCAATATCATGAGCCGCTGGACCTACCAGAATGGCAAGGGTTTTACCTTCATTTCTGCCGTAGATGTGATGGGAGAGGATAGGAGGGGTGGTCAGATGAAGTATGATTTCAGTAAGGATAAGTACGCGCAAAACCCTTGGGGGATGCAGCTGCGTACCATCCATACAGATGCATGGGCCAAGACTGGATTTACGCTAAGTAAAAAATCCAGCATCGGTGTGCAGTATAAGTACTACTATCATGGCCAGTCGGGCTTCATAGGACGGCGGGACTATCAAGGGCGTGAGCACTTTGGGTATGTCAATTTTATCTTCCAGCACGAGTACGCAGAGGCTAGCCCCGATGATCTGATCAAGGTGGGAGCGTCACTACAGACGGGCCAGACCACGGAGCGCTTTGATACACTGGGCTACCGGCGTACGGAGGTCATACCCGGCATATTTGCTGAGGCGAGCTATGCATATAAGCGCAAGCTATCTCTCACTGGTGGTATGCGTGCGGATTATCATACATTGTATGGGCCATTCTGGTCGCCGCGGTTTAATCTGAAGTGGAATATCCTGTACTACCTGAGCCTGCGAGTATCTGCCGGTCATGGTTATCATGTGCCTGTAGCCTTTGCAGAGAACTATGGCCTGCTGGCGAGCAATCGCGACATTGTACTACAAAATAATCTACGCCCCGAGCAGGCATGGAACTATGGCGCTAACCTGACCTACAAGTTCTTTCTCGATTTTCGCGAAGGGTCTATAAGTGTTGACTTCTATCGTACTGATTTTACCAATCAGCTCATAGTAGATATAGAGGATGCACGCCAGCTGAAATTTTATAATCTCTCTGGGAAGTCATACAGCAACTCAGTGCAGGCGGAGGTACAGTATGAGATCATCAAAAATTTTGATGTCAAGCTCGCATATAAGTTTGATGATGTGAGGTCGACCTACAGCGGGGTGCTGAAGCAGACGCCATACCATCCGCGCCACAAAGGACTCGCATCGCTGGAGTATACGACAAAGAACAAGCAATGGCGTTTGAATACGTCCTTCACCTGGTATGGCAAATCGCGTATACCTGATACGAGTCCTAATGATCAGGTAAACCAACGCCCGTTAGTATCGCGGAATTATTTCCTGATGAATGCACAGATCACCTACACGCTGAAGAAGAAATGGGATTTCTACATCGGTGCTGAGAATATCCTGAATCAGACCCAGTCGGCAGCGATCATCGCCAATGATGCCCCATTCAGCAAACAGTTTGATGCATCTATGGTGTGGGGGCAGATACGTGGGGCGATGGTATTCGCTGGATTCCGGGTGGGTATTAAGTGATTTCACCGCAGAGGCGCGGAGACGCAAAATTGATTTTACCGCAGAGGCGCAGAGGGAATACAGTTTTAACCGCAAAAACGCGAAAACGCAAAAGATCTTTTACCGTAGAGGCGGAGAGACGCAGAGGAAATACAAAGGATGAACCGCAAAGGACGCGAAGAACGCAGAGGATTTTTAATCTTCTTCTTCGCGTTCTTTTATTGAGGTGGGGCCGAGGATGATGACGAACTCGCCGCGGGGCTCTTTTTTACTGAAATGCTCCAGCAATTGTGAGGCAGTGCCGCGCACGGTTTCTTCAAACATTTTAGAGATCTCGCGTGTGATGGAGATGAGGCGCTGATCACCGATGAACTGCTGTATCTGCTCCAGTGTCTTGATGACGCGATACGGAGACTCATAGAGGATGATTGTACGCTCTTCCAGTGCAAACTTTTTGAAGAGCGTTTCACGGCCTTTTTTGTGTGGGAGAAAACCTTCAAAGACAAAGCTGGATGTATCAAAACCCGAAGCGACGAGTGCTGGTACGAAGGCTGTAGCACCGGGCAGGCACTGTACCTGTATGCCTGCGTCCATGCAGGCCTCTACCAGTATGTAGCCAGGATCTGAGATGCAGGGCGTACCACCATCAGATACCAGCGCTATATCCATACCGGTAGCGAGCTGATTGATGATCGGCTCGCAGGAGCGGCGCTCATTAAATTTGTGGTATGCCTGTAGCTGATTGCTGATCTGGTAGTGATCCAGCAGCTTGCGGGTCTGGCGGGTGTCCTCACAGAGCACCAGCTTGACCTCACGCAATATCCTCAACGCCCGCAGCGTGATATCTTCGAGATTGCCGACCGGGGTTGGTACGATATAAAGCATTGGCGGATTTTGAAGAAGATACTTTGTATTGTCTCAATACTCAATACCCACTACTCAATACTACTTCTCTTCTACTATCTCGTACTTGTAGCCTTCCATGATCGCGTTGGCGAGCAGTTTTTTGCAGGCTTCCTCGATGTGCTGGGTAGCTTCGTCTTTAGACTTGGCTGAGAGGCGGATAGTGATATGACGGCCTATGCGTACATCTTCTATGGAGGCAAACTCTATCTTCTGTAGACTGGCAGCCACGGCCTTGCCCTGTGGATCGAGAAGTTCTTTGTGAGGCATCACATCTATTTCTGCTCTGAAATTCATATGGAGTAGTTGGTTTATTTATTGTTTGAGATGGGTAGTTTATTGCGTCCGGTCAGGTGGAGTACCACAGATGCGAGCACATATAGTACGATAGCCATCGAAACGCCTGCAAATTTAAGCGCTGCCAGCAAAACTACGGTGGCAATTATAAACACGTACCTCACCTCATTGCCTGCCCAGCCGAAACTTTTGAATTTGAAAGAGAACATCGGTATCTCGGCTATCAGCAGGTAGCACAGTACCACGGTGAGGCCAAAGAGCAGCAGAGGGCTGAGGATGACAGGAGAGAGGCCAAAGTCATTGCGCAGGAAGACGAGCAGCAGGCCCATGACAAAGATGCTGCAGGCAGGGGTAGCCAGGCCGATGAACCCATCCGACTGACGCGTGTCTAGGTTAAACTTAGCCAGCCGAAGGGCCGAAAAAAGCGTAATGAGGAAGCCCGGACTGCTGTAGAGCATGGTGAGCCAATCATTATTGAGCCCGGAGGAGCGGAAATAAAAGGTCATCAGCGTGTACATCACTGCGCCCGGCACTACGCCAAAGCTCACCACGTCTGCCAGAGAGTCCAGCTCCTTGCCGATGCCTGTGGGGCTGCTGACAAAGCGGGCAGCCATGCCGTCAAGGTAATCAGCGATCAGCGATATCAGCGTCAGGTACGGTACATACTGCAGTCCCTCGGACAGGGTGCCCACCTGTGAGCTGGGCGAGAAAATAAATACTAATGCCATACAGCCTGCAAAGAGGTTAACCAGCGTTAGTATATTGGGGAGATTGAAAAGTTTCATGGATATATTGTCAGCGCCTTGCTCCTGTAGGGTCAGGTCGCGACCTGACCCTACAAGCTACGATGGGATTACTTTTTGCTATTCATCAGTTCCTCTATCTCGTCAGCCTCTACCGGTATGGTGGCCATGAGGTCAGTCGGTTTGCCCTTTGTGATGAGGATGTTGTTTTCTATACGGATGCCTATCTTCTCCTCGCGGATGTAGATGCCCGGCTCGCAGGTCAGCACAGCGCCTGCCTTGAGTTTCGCGTAGCGGTCACCTATATCATGCACGTCTATGCCGAGGAAGTGAGCAGTGCCATGCGGGAAGTACTTTTTGAACAATGGTGCCTTAGGGTCCTGCTTCTTTACCGCAGCCTTATCCAGTAGCTTGAGACCTATCAGCTCAGACTCCATGATCTTGCCTACTTCCATATTAAAATCATAGAGCACCAGGCCCTCGCGCATCATGCTGCGGGCCTCTTTCATCACACGCAGTACAGCATTATAGACTTCCTTCTGGCGCTTGGTATAGCGGCCATCTACAGGGATAGTACGGGTCAGGTCGGCGTTGTAGTTTGCATATTCGGCACCGCAGTCCAGCAGGAGGAGGTCGCCCTTTTTGCACTGCTGGTCATTGCTTACGTAGTGAAGCACACAGGCGCTTTCGCCGGAGGCGATGATCGGCTCGTAGGCATGCCCGGTGGCACGGCGGCGCAGGTATTCGTGAGAAAGCTCGGCTTCTATTTCATATTCCCATACACCGGGCTTCACAAATTTCAGCAGGCGGCGGAAACCCTGCTCCGTGATCTCGCAGGCTTTGCGTAGCAGGGCTACTTCATATTCAGACTTCACTGTACGGAGAGCTGACATGATAGGAGCGGAGCGGTAAAAGTTGTGCAGTGGATAGCGGCCTTTCAGCTTTGTGGCAAATTTGAACTCTGCGGACTCGGTCGTATCACCGCTGCGATCATTTTCGTTCGTATTCAGATAGACATTTTGCGCCTGATAGAGGAGGCCTGGTAGCGCAGCTGCAAAACTGTCTGACCAGCTCACAGTCTTGATACCGGATACAGCAGTTGCGTCCTCTTTGGTCAGTTTATTGCCCTCCCATGTGCGGATATGCTCGTCCGTACGGCGTACAAACAGCATCTCGCGCCAGTCAGCCACTGGTGCGTCAGGGAAGAGTACGAGGAAGGTATCCTCCTGGTCTACGCCTGTCAGGTAAAAAAGGTCCGGATTCTGACGCCACCTGTAGCTGGCATCAGCGCTGCGGGTCATTAGGTCATTGGACACAAAGATGGCGATGGAGTTTGGCTTCATCTGCTTCGCAAAGTTCTTGCGGTTCTGCACAAAAAGCCGGCTGTCTATCTTATCGTATTTCATGTTAAATTTGAGATATGTGATAGCAAATGTAGGTAAAGCGGTCTAAGATTAAAGTCAGGACGCTGAGTTTGTTCTTTTTTTTACATTTGCGAACCTCTTCTCAAAAACAAAAAGGAAAAGTATATGGCAATAGTGGGCCACAAAAACCAGAATGTAGACCTCGCATCTGTAGGCATCAAGGATACTAAAACGCAATACTGGAACCTCACTCCAGAGGAACTGATAGAAGAAACGATAAAGAGGGGCCAAGGTGTGCTGAACGACACCGGCGCCCTGGCGGTAGACACGGGTGAATTTACCGGCCGGTCTCCCAAAGACAAATTCATAGTAAAAGATGACATCACCAAGGACTCTGTAGACTGGGGTAGTACTTTTAATACACCTATCTCTCCGGAGCAGTTTGACGCACTATATAATAAGATCACTGCTCATCTGGCCGGCAAAGACGTATTCGTACGTGACTGCGTAGCCTGCGCGCATGATTCTTACAAGCTGAATGTACGTGTGGTGAATGAGAACCCATGGGCCAATATGTTTGCGAATAACATGTTCCTGCGCCCGAGCAAGGATGAAATATCAAAGTTCAACCATGACTGGCTGATCGTGCAGGCTCCGAGCTTCCTCGCAGAAGGGGAGAAGGACGGTATCCGCCAGCACAACTTTACGCTACTCAACTTTACCCGCAAGGTGATCATCATCGGCGGGTCAGCATATACCGGTGAGATCAAGAAGGGTATCTTTGGCGTACTGAACTTCGTACTGCCCCATGACCGCAAGGTACTGAGCATGCACTGCTCGGCTAATCAAGGCAAGGACGGTGATGTGGCCCTCTTCTTCGGCCTGTCCGGTACCGGCAAGACGACCCTCTCTGCCGACCCTAACCGCCCACTGATCGGAGACGATGAGCACGGCTGGGATAGCGACTCAGTATTCAACTTTGAGGGCGGCTGCTATGCCAAATGTATAGACCTCTCGGCAGAGAAGGAGCCGGATATCTTCCGCGCTATCCGTCACGGTGCCATTCTGGAGAATATCGAATTTATAGGTGATAGCCGTACAGTAGACTATACCAGCAAGAAAAAGACGGAAAATACCCGCGTATCCTATCCGATCAACTTTATAGAGAACGCCCTGCCGGTATCCCGCGGTGGCGAGCCTCAGAATATATTCTTCCTCACTTATGACGCCTTTGGCGTACTGCCTCCGATCTCTAGGCTGACCGTAGGCCAGGCCATGTACTACTTTCTCTCCGGCTTCACCTCCAAGGTGGCTGGTACTGAGGTAGGAGTGGTAGAGCCACAGACTACTTTCTCCGCCTGCTTTGGCGCGGCATTCCTGCCGCTGCATCCGGCAGACTATGCCAAGCTGCTGGGCGAGAAGCTGAATGAGAAGAGCCATATCAATGTGTGGCTGCTCAATACCGGCTACGTAGGTGGTAGCTATGGCGTAGGCAAGCGTATGAGCCTCCCTCACACCCGTGCCCTGATCACAGCAGCCCTCTCTGGCAAGCTCAATGGCGTACAATATGCTGTACACCCTGTGTTTGGTGTATCTGTGCCGCAGTCTGCTGAGGGAGTACCGTCAGAAATCCTCGATCCACGCAGTGCCTGGTCTGATAAGACGGCCTATGACGCCAAAGCCAATGAGCTAGCTATCCAGTTCAACAAGAACTTCGAAAAGTATGCATCTCAGGCCTCTGGCGAGATCAAGGCGGCCGCTCCCAAGGTAGAAGCAAAGGCCGTCTAAGCCGCTGATAGCGAATGTGTCTTTTAAAACTACTTTTCAAAGGTGGTGTACACTTCTGTATGCACCATGTGTTTTTTGTGGGTCACTTTTGACCGAATAAAAGTCCGTATTGGCACTTTTATTTGACATTTAGAAACTGCGAACGTATATTTGGGCCACTTAACAAGTAATAGTGTGTATACACTGTTTACAAGTTGACGTGTTGATTCCAAACCCAATTACGCAAAGCCTTGAATAAGACCTATTTACTAGTTCTATCTACTATTGTCTCTCTCCTGCCTGGCGCTACTCCTTTTGCGCCTGCGCATTCCCTATACCAATCTAAGACACATTCAAATTCGAATATGATGAAGAAGTTTACTTCCGTATTTCTGACATTATTCTTTGTGGTTTTCACGCTAGGCGCCTATGCGCAGAAATCTACCACCCATGTAGGTGATGTAGATCCTGTGATACAGGCATCTGTAAAGAATACCCTGAGGGCTACTACCAATAAGATCTGGTTTGAGAAAAACGCAGGCCAGTTCAATAATCCGGATGTGCTGTATGGCTTCCGTACTGCTTTTGGTAGCATGGGTGTGTATGAGAATAAGATCCGTATCGTGACCAACCAGAAGGAGTGGGACGAGCAGGAAAATGAAGCGGAAGAAGCCAAGGAGCCGATGCCTCTCCAGATAGTAGACCTGACATTCCCGGGTTCTAATGGCAAATGGACTGTAGAGCCGGGTGCAGTGTCATCTGTGATGGGCACCTACTATAATACTATCAATAAGACTGAAAAGGGTATCAGGCCAGTGATATACAATGAGATCACGCTAAGGAACGTATATCCGGGTATCGACCTGCGCCTCTACTCGGGCCAGAGCGGTGCCATGGAGTTTGACTGGATAGTGAGCAAGGCTGCTGACTATAGCAAGATCAGGATGCAAATGACCGGACAGGATGCACTCGTAGCAGAAAAGGAAGGCAACGTCACGATCAAAATGCATGAAAACAGCATGTCACTCGTGATACCTGAGACATTCCAGACCATAGGTGGCAGCAAGAAGCAGTACAAAGCCAGCATGGTGAAGGTGAGTGACAATACACTCGCCTATCAGGTAGAGGCAGGATTCGATCCGGCCCAGCCGCTGGTCATAGACCCGGTGATGATGTGGTCTACCTATATGCACAATGGTTCATCTTCTTTTGATGAGTACCTGTACAGCATCGCGTCTAATACGGCCGGTGAAGTATACTGTGCCGGTTTTACTAATGAGGCGCTGAGCCAGGCCTACCTGAATAATGTAACCCCGGGATACTCTAACGCATTCAGCACAAATCCATCTACTGTCCTTTATAAACTGAATGCGACCGGTACTAATATATTGGCATGGACCATGACCGGTGTGACAGGTGCGGCTAACTTCCCATCGGATCTCGATATCTTCCCTGATGGACGTATTCTCCTGGCATATACCCAGGACGTGGTTCAGATCTTCAGCGCGACACTGGCTGCGAGGTCATACTCCGGATCTATCAACTCTGCCAGCCCGGCAAATGTCAATGCCAATGTAGCTTACCAGTCAGTAGTAGCGATCGATAACTCCACTTTCTATGTGAGCGGTACCTGTACTGCGGCTTTCTCTAGCTCTGTGATAGGCGGCAGCGCTCCGGACAATACTTTTGCCGGTAGCTCCGAAGGTTTCATCATACGTGTGACAGGTGCCAGCACCTCCAGCCTCTCAGCCAGCTGGGGTACCTATGTAGGTGGTAATAACAATGAAACATTTGCATCGATCGCCTGCTCTACTGACAAAACCAAACTGGCTTTTGCGGTACATACTGTGGTAGGTAGCAGCTATCCTAGTCTGGTCAACCCGGTGGATAATACCATAGCAGGTGCTACAGAGATCCTGGTGGGATCACTCAATATCAGCGCTACTCCGCAGACAGCCTTTACTGCCTTTTCTTATCTGGGCGGTAGCAGCTCTGAAGGTCTGGCGTCCTACTCAGCTATATCTGGCGGACCTCAAGGTGCTGACAAGGCTGTAGTTTGTGCTGATAATAACTATTTCTATGTAGGCTACAACAGCTCCTCTACAGATATACCAGGTACTACCGGCGCTGTACAAACTACCAACAAGGGGGCTATGGACCAGGTACTGGCCCGCATCCCATGGAATGGCTCTGCCGGCACTGGCTTTGTGGAAACCTATAATGGGGGCTCATCTGACGACCTGGTGGGTGGTATCGCTGTAGATTTCCGAAGCAGCAATGTGCTCCTCTTTGGTACGACTACCTCTTCAGACTATCCTGCTAATAATACGACACCTGCGAGTCCTTACTATCAGAATTCTTTCGGTGGTATCATTGATATCAGCTATGCCAGCTTTAGCAATAACCTAAGCACCCGCACTTATGGCACTTACCTGGGCGGTAGTGAGAAGGACTACATGGGTAGTACCGGTATCCTCAGGGGCAGCGGCCACCTGTTTTATAATAACACCAATGGCCTCACATATATAGGTACTACGATCCATTCTGATCAGAGTACAGTGCCGGCACAGTGGATCACAAATGTACCTGGATTTGATAAAGCCATCCCAGCTCAAACGGCTGGCAAGGACAATCATTTTATATTTCAATGGAACTCCAACACATTTGACTATGGTGATGCCCCTGTCGGATATGATGGGTCTAACCCTGCCAAATCTGCCCTGACAGATAAGGTAAGGCTCGGCCTCACGATAGATGCTGAGACTGCAGCCCTCAACTCTGCAGCAGCTACCGGTGATGACGCCAGCAATACAGGCTCTGCAGATGACGAAGATGGTGTAGCGGTGATACCTACTGCCACTACCGGTGCCACTACTTATTCTATCAGTGTTTCTTATCTGAATAATACCGGCGCAGCTATCAACCTCCGCGCCTGGATCGATGCCAATGGCAACGGTGCATTTGATGCCGCAGAAACAGTGGTGGCCAGCGTACCGACCAGTGCATCCCAGCAGACGGTTACTCTCAATTTTACAGGCCTGCCGGCGATAGTGTACGGCACAGGAAAGACCTTCCTGCGCGTCCGTATAGCTGACGCTACGCTCAATACAACCGATGCGCAGGGTGAAATAGGCGCCGGTGAGGTAGAAGACTACCAGGTGTGTATCAAGCCTAGTGCTGGTACTGACCAGCAGGTATGTGTAGTAGGTACTGCCACAATGGCTGCCTCAGGTACCGGTACGTGGAGTGCCCGCGCCGGCAATCCTGGTACTGCTACCATAGCCACTCCTTCCAGCCCTACTACTACTATATCTGGATTCAGTACTACGGGTACATATGGTTTCGTATGGACCAACTCTACCGGCTGTACAGATACAGTGATCGTGACTGTCACCACTCAGCCTGGTGCAGTGACCATCACTCCGGCTACAGCTAATATATGTATCGGTAGCAGCATCGCCCTGACCGCTTCCGCCAGCCCTGCTGGTGGTACATTCCAGTGGTCACCGCTGTCCAATATCACCCCTGCTGCAGGCAATACCGCCACAGTGACTGTCAATCCGGCTACTACGCAGACATATAATGTAGTGTATACACTGAGTGGCTGTACATCATCAGCCAGCAGGCAGGTGGCAGTATATCCGGTAGTGAGTTCAGATGCAGGTCCTAATCAGACATACTGCTCCAATGTATCTACTACGATCACACTGGGAGGCTCACCTACGGCTACGGGTGGTTCAGCAAATTTCACATATGCCTGGTCACCACCTACGCGGCTGAGCAGCACATCTGTAGCTAACCCTACCATCACATCTGTGGTGTCAGGTACTACTACCTACTATGTGACTGTCACAGACAATCTGACCGGCTGTACTTCTACAGACTCGATGACGCTGATCATCAATCCTGCAGTGACCGTCAGCATAGCACTGTCTGACACTGACCTCTGCCTCGGCCAGGTCACCACACTGGCAGCTACCGGCACCCCTGCCGGAGGTACATATAGCTGGAGCCCTACAGTAGGTATGACTCCAGCTGCAGGCAATACAGCTTCTGTATCTGTAGCACCTTCTGCCAATCAAACTTATACTGTACTCTACTCACTGGCTGGCTGTACCAATACAGCTACGCGCAAGGTAAATGTATACCCTACAGTAGGTGCCGATGCAGGTCCGGATCAGACATACTGTCTGCCGGTAGCCTCTACTATCACTATAGGTGGTAGCCCTACTGCCACGAGCGGCTCTGGTACATATACATATGCATGGTCACCATCTACCCGTCTCAGCAGCACTACAGTAGCCAATCCTACTATCACCAGTAATGTAGCCGGCAATATAGTATACTATGTGACTGTCACTGATACTAAGTCTGGCTGCTCTGCTATAGACTCTATGAGGCTCGTTATCAACTCTCAGGCTACTGTGACCATCACATCGCCTGATACAAACCTCTGTGCAGGTCAGTCTACCACACTCACAGCTACGGGTCTGCCTGCAGGTGGCACGTATCAGTGGAACCCAACTAACTTTATGACTCCGGTAGCAGGCAATACTGCGACCGTGACCGTAGCACCTCCGGCCAATCAAACTTATCAGGTCACCTATACAGCGTCAGGCTGTACCGGTACAGCTAGCAAAACAGTAAATGTAGTGCCGGCTGTAGTCGCTCACTCAGGTGGCAATCAGACATACTGTATGCCGTATGCTACTACTGTCACTCTCGGTGCTAGTCCGACAGCTACTGGCGGTTCCGGCAGCTTCTCATATCAGTGGTCTCCGTCTACACGTCTTAGCAGCACCACAGTAGCTAATCCGACCCTTACATCAAATGTTGCCAGCGCTATTACTTATTATGTGACTGTCACTGACAATGTATCTGGCTGTACCTCTGTGGATTCAGCTGTGATCACACTGAACCCTGCCGTGATAGCTGATGCAGGTTCTGCTGCAGCGGTCTGCTCTGGTCTGGGTGCTACTATCGGTGGCAGTCCTACTGGTAGTGGAGGTACAGGTACTCTCACTTACAGCTGGTCACCTACAGCAGGCCTTAGCTCTTCTACAGTAGCTAATCCGGTAGCTACCCCGGTGGTACTCACCACCTATACGGTGACAGTGACGGATACTAAGGGATGCAGCGCTACCAGCTCTGTGACCGTGACCGTAAATGCTAAACCAACTGCAGATGCAGGCCCTACTCAGACCCTCACGGCATGTAGCGCCGCCTCTGTTACCATAGGCGGTTCTCCTACAGCCAGTGGTGGTACTCCAGGCTATACATATCTCTGGAGTCCGGCAGGTGGACTCAGCTCTGCTACCGTAGCTAATCCTACTGTGAGCCAGATAGGTTCTAATGCGATATATACAGTGACTGTCACAGACTCTAAGGGCTGTCAGGCTACAGCATCTGTGAATGTGAATGTAATCGGATCTACCCTGCAGGTAGACGCTGGTGTCAATACCAGCTACTGCGCCAGCAGTGGTAGCAGCACAGTATTTACCGGTATAGTGACTGGAGGTAATGGGCCATATACATATCAGTGGTCTCCGGCTACTGGCCTTTCTTCGACTACAGCAATAACTACTACTGCCAATCCTTCTGCCGCCGGCAGCTATCTCTACACGCTGAACGTAACGGACAATAATGGTTGCAACGCAAGTGATACCGTACGTCTGGATGTATGGCCATCTGTAGTAGCTAGTGCAGGCGCACCTGTAGCGATCTGTAATGGCAGCTCTGTGGTCATAGGTGGTGCGCCTACTGCATCGGGTGGTACTGCACCATTCGTTTATGCATGGGCACCTGGCACCGGTCTTAACTCTACGACTACAGCAAATCCGGTAGCTAATCCTACATCTAATACTACTTATAATGTAACGGTAACTGACGCTCACAACTGTTTTGCGAGCAGCTCAGTACTCGTGAGTGTCAATAGCAATCCGGTAGCACATGCCGGAGCAAATCAGACTTATTGCGTACCGGTCACTTCGACTATCAAACTGGGTGCTACTCCTGCTGCTACGGGAGGATCCGGTACATATACTTACACATGGTCTCCTGCCACAGGTCTGAGCAGTACTACTGCAGCCAACCCTACAGTGACAGTGAGTGGTGCCGGCACTACAAAATACTACCTGACCGTGACTGACGGCAACGGATGTATCGGTGTAGATTCGACCAATCTGACTATACTGGCTCAGCCATCTGTGACAGCTGCATCTGTAGATACAGATATCTGTATAGGCCAGACAGCCACGCTCACCGCGACCGGTAGCCCGGCAGGTGGTACCTACCAGTGGTATCCACAGGTCAGCATGACCCCATCATCAGGTGCGGCCGCATCTGTAGATGTCAATCCAACTACAAATCAGACATACTTTGTGATCTATACTCAGGGATCTTGCAGCGATACAGCAGCTAAGACTGTACGTGTATATCCTAATGTAGTAGCAAGTGCAGGACCTAACCAGACTTACTGTCTGCCTGTGACATCTACCATCACGCTGGGTGGTGTGCCATCGGCATCAGGCGGATCCGGCAGCTACACTTATCTCTGGTCTCCATCTGGTAGCCTGAGCAGCGCATTCGCTTCTAATCCTAATGTGACGGTGACGACAGCAGGTACGACAGTGTATACCCTGACTGTGACAGACAAGATCACAGGCTGCCAGTCTGTATCTACTATGACCCTCGTGATCAACCCTACAGCTACTGTCACTATCGCTCCTGCTGATACAGACCTCTGTACCGGCCAGAGCACAGTACTGACAGCTGTGGGTAGCCCGGCTGGTGGCACATACCAGTGGAGTCCGACCTTCAATATGAACCCGGGTGCCGGCAATGCAGCTACTGTCATAGTAGCTCCATCAGGTACACAGAGGTATCAGGTGACCTATACTGCCAATGGCTGCTCCGGCTCTACAGCTGTGACAGTGAATGTATATCCTCGTGTGGTAGCACATGCCGGGATAGATCAGGCATTCTGTCTGCCTTACTCCGGAAATATATTCCTTGGATCGAGCTCAGCGGCTACCGGAGGTTCTGGCAGCTATAGCTACCACTGGTCCCCTACAGCTAATCTGAGTGACTCTGCTGCACCAAATCCAACTGTAGCTAAAATCAATACTAATACAGAATACTTCCTCACTGTGACAGACAATGTCACCGGATGTACATCTGTAGACTCTACGCACCTGGTGATAGACACACACGCTACCCTGACTATCAATAGCTCTGATACTGATCTTTGCTTTGGTCAGACCACCGTACTCACCGGCGTAGCCAATCCACTCGGTGGCACTTATCAGTGGATACCTATCGTATACCTCTTCCCTGGTACCGGCAATACTGCGTCTGTGATCGTAGGCCCGGTGACCAATCAGCTGTATGAACTGGTTTACTCCAGAAATGGCTGCCAGGATACGGCCTTCAAACAGGTCAATGTATACCCTACAGTGGTAGCTGATGCAGGCAACGATCAGACCTTCTGTCTGCCTCACTCAGGCACGGTGGCCATAGGCGGTAGCCCTACAGCATCAGGCGGGTCAGGTGTATTCTCTTACACATGGTCTCCTTCTATTAATCTGAATGACACATCTGCTTCTAATCCTGTACTGACAGCTCTGGTAGCAGGCACTTATAAATATTTTGTAACTGTGACGGATAATAGATCCGGCTGCAGCGCTGTAGACAGCGTGGTGCTGACTGTATCTCCTAGCGTATCCGTGACAGCATCAGCTTCTCAAACTAATATCTGCGGCGGCGGCAGCGCTATACTGACAGCTACAGGTACCCCTACCGGTGGCAACTATCAGTGGAATCCGATCATAGCCATGAATCCGGCTGATGGTCATGCCGCTGTGGTGAATGTCACACCAAACCCAGGCACTCAGACTTACTTTGTATACTATGATCTCAATGGCTGTCGTGATACGGCATCTGTGGTGATCACTACCTATCCACAGCCGGTAGTAGATGCTGGCCCTGATCAGTCATATTGCCTCCCTGTCACGTCTATCGTGCGTGTAGGTAATACAGCTACGGGTGGTTCCGGCAACTTTACATACCACTGGTCTCCTGCAGCTAATGTAAGTGATAGCACAGCGGCGCGCCCACGCGTGACACAGCTCACTACAGGTGGCTCGACTACTTATACCGTCACAGTGACCGATGCACTGACTGGCTGTATCGCGATAGATAGCGCCAGGATCACACTGTCTGTGAAACCGACTATCACGATCACATCTCCTGATACTAATCTCTGCTTTGGCCAGAGTACGACACTGACTGCCAATGCCTCACCTGCAGGTGGCAACTATCAGTGGTCTCCTACAGGAAACATCACTCCGTTTGCGGGTAATGCTCCGACTATTACATTTACACCTACAGGTATCGGAAACTTTAACTTCAGGGTAGTATATGGTGACCTCACCAGCTTTGTCACAAACGATGGCGATACTATCATCATACCTACAGGCTGCTATGATACAGCCTTCCAGACTATCCACGTATACACTACACCTGTAGCGCATGCTGGCGGCAATAGGGCATTCTGTCTGCCTGTATCCGGCACGATAGCTCTGGGTGATACACCTACTGCTACCGGCGGTTCTGGTCGCTACACTTATAGCTGGACTCCGTCCACAGGACTGAGTGACTCTACCGTAGCTCATCCACTGGTGAACAATACCGCCCCTCTGAATATTGTATACCACCTCACTGTGACTGATACAGTATCAGGCTGTACAGCTCTGGACTCGGCACGTATCACTATCAACCCACAGTCTACAGTATCTATATCTTCTGCAGATACAGACCTCTGCCAGGGTCAGAATACAACGCTGACTGCGGTAGGCGCACCTCCGGGAGGCACCTATCTGTGGAGTGGACCATTTATCACCCCGGCGGCTGCCAATACAGCCAGCATATCTGTAGCTCCTACGGGCACTCAGACATATACTGTGGTTTATACATTGTCTAACTGTAGTGCAACAGCCTACAAGACTGTACGTGTATTCTCAAGCCCTGTGGCTCATGCAGGCCCTGACAAGTCATTCTGTCCTCCTACTACATCTACTCAGATCGGTCAGGTGGCTACAGGTGGCTCAGGCAGCTACACATACCTGTGGGCTTCCAGTCCGGCTGGCTTCACATCTACCAGTGCTACTCCTACTGTGACACCTACAGCGGGTACCACTACCTACTATGTGACTGTGACAGACGCTATCAGCGGCTGTACCGGTGTAGACTCTGTGGTAGTGATCAAGCGCTCTGCACCTCCGGTAGATGCCGGTGATGACAAGGGTATATGCGCTGGTGGCTCTACGCAGCTGATCGCTACTGGTGCACTGACATATCAGTGGACTCCTACAGGTGGCACCATGGTACCTTCTAATGGCACCTCACAGACTGTGACCGTAGCTCCTGCGGCAGCTACTACATATACTGTAGTAGGTACAGATATCTTCGGATGTACTGCCAGCGATACTGTACGCGTCAGCATTTCTCCAAATCTGGTCGTATTTGTACCATCTGTGGTAATGTGCCAGGGCGATACCGCCGGCCTCAGGGTCAACCTGACTGGACCTAACTATCGCTACCAGTGGTCACCTACAGTAGGTATCACATGCAATACATGTGCATACCCACTCGTATCTCCTGCGACTATCAATAATTTCTATACCGTAACTGTAACTGATACCATCACTGGCTGTACCGGTACTTATACCGATACGGTGACTGCACACGTACGTCCGCAGTCTCACTTTGTGGCTGATATCGTTTGTGCCGGTGATACTGTGGCCTTCCACGATCAGTCATCATCTTCGGATGGTGCTATCACTGGTTGGTTCTACAACTTCGGCGATACAACTACCCTCGCAGACACTTCTCATCTGCAAAATCCTACATACAACTATTCATACTACGCCGGCTCATATGATGCATATCAGATGGTGACCACAGCTTACGGTTGCTCTGATACTTCACACTTCCAGGTCACAGCGCATCCTCCGGTAGTACCTACTGCCGGCCCGGATACGATCATCGGCCAGGGCAACTCTGTAGTATTGAGCGCTACTGGTGGTACATCATATGTATGGAGCCCGTCCACAGGCCTCAGCACTGCTACTTCGTCTAATCCTGTAGCTACCCCTCTGGGTACTACTACTTACTATGTCACTGTGACCAATTCATTTGGATGTAAGGGTACGGACTCTGTACGTGTGGTAGTAGTACTGGCACCTGACGTGACTGCGGGTCCGGATACATTTGTTTGTACTGGTAGCCCTATGGTACTGCGTGGCTTCTCCAAGGCTTCAGGTGTTACTTATCAGTGGTATTCTATACCGCCTATTTACATCGATAGTCCTACACATGCACAGCCTACTGCGGTGCCTCAGTTCCCTGGTATCTACACCGTGGTGCTGAAGGCGACTTACTTCCGCAATGGCATCTATGTGAGTGCATATGACACGATGTACCTGACGGCTAACCCTGTGCCGGTCATCACTGCCAATCCGGATTCTGCTAATGTATGCAGCGGCTCGGCATATCACATCAACTTCAGCTCATCACTGCCTAGCACCACTATCACATGGATCGCCAGCAATGGTACATCAGGCACTGGAAACGTGCCAAACACCACTGTGATCAATAATGGTACTACTGACTCGGCTATCTACTATACCGTAATAGGTACTGAGCCGGGAGGATGCTCCGACACCATCAGGGTGCCTGTGGTGGTAAGGCCTATACCTACGCTGACCAAGGCAGGATTCCCTGCTGAGATCTGCAGTGGTACTACCTTTACAGGCACGGTGACATCTAATATACCTGGTGCTACCATCTCATGGACTTCTACACTGGGCACTGGTACCGGTGGTACTATCAGCCAGATACTGAATAATCCAAATCCTACTCCGCTGACAGTGATCTATGCCTTCACTGCTACATATGGCTCTTGCGCATCGCCGGTGCTGTATGATACCGTGGTGGTCAATCCACTGCCTCGAGCAGATGCAGGTCCTGACCAGACTATACCGGCTTGTAGCACAGACAGCATACAGCTTGGAGGTCTCCCTACGGCTACAGGTGGTGTACCGGGCTACAGCTACCTGTGGTCTCCGCCTACAGGTATAGTGGGATACACTACATCTGCTAATCCATACCTGAAACACCTCGGCGCTAATACTACCTACACTGTGACTGTGACAGACTCTAAGGGCTGTACTGCTACAGACCAGGTGACCGTGCGCGTGACCCCTGCTACGCTCGCTATATCAGTGAGCACCAATGGTCCTACCACATGGTGTGAGGGTACAGGCGGCTCAGTAGACCTGACAGTGAATGTGACAGGCGGTACTGCGGGCTATACTTACATGTGGACGCCATCTGCATTCTTGTCAGATACTACTACACAGGTGACCACAGCTAGCCCTGATGCTGCTGGATCTTATCCGTATACAATACTCGTGACAGATGCGAGTGGCTGTCAGGCCAGCGCTACGAAGACTATCGTAGTGAAGCCTCTGCCACATCCGGTCATCGTAGGCCTCAACTCTAACTACTGCGCCAGCTCGCCTCAGGTGCCACTCGTGGCATCGGTACCAGGCGGTAGCTGGTCAGGTGCTGGTGTGATCAATACCGGTTCAGGATTTGTATTCCGCCCTTCACTGGTCGGTGCTGGTTCTTACCTGATCACCTATACAGTGACTCAGAGCGGCTGTACACACGATACATCTCAGGTAGTGACTGTAGATCCGCTGCCATCTGTGAGCATCACTGGAAACAACCCTACCTACTGTACATTTGACGGTATAGATACCTTCACAGGTGTACCGGCAGGTGGCACATGGTCTGGTCCGGGCATCAATGCCGCTACGGGTGTATTCAACCCTGCACTGGTATCTGTACCTAATAATATCTCTACTGTGGTCACCATACGCTACCGCCTGACCGGTGGTGGTACTGGCTGCAGTGATTCTGCTTCGACCAATATCACTGTTTACAAATCTCTGCCTGTCAATATCACAGCATCTGCTGATACGACATGCCAGGGCGGTGCCATCGTGCTGACTCCGAGCTATCCTGCGCAGCCGATAGCAAACAACATACAGTGGTTTGATGTAAACGGCACGTTTATCACAAATAGCCTGAACCCTATCACCGTACGCCCTACACGTCCTAATCATGGCTATGTAGCTGTGATCTCGTCACTGCAGGGCTGCTCATCACGTGATACCATCACGCTGCATGTCAATCAGCCTCCTGTGGCAGTAGATGACTATGATAGCACGTGCCTCAATACTCCATTTACGTTTGATGTCACTATTAATGACACTGACCCAGAGCGCAATGGCAGCACAGTACGTGTGCTCACTGTGAAGTATGGTACAGCATCAGTAGTAGCTAATAATGTGGTGTATACTCCGGTATATGGCTACCATGGCCTGGACACTGTGACATACCAGATATGCAACGTGAACTGTACTGCAGATTGCGATACTGGCCGTGCATTCCTCTATATCTGTCCTCAGAACCTGCCACCTACAGCAGATACTATCAGGTACACTGCATTCCAGAATGCTCCGCATGATGTGAATGTGCTCCTCGCTACCAGCGATCCTAATGGTGATCCGCTCAATATCAGCGTCGTGGGTGCCTATGACCCTACACTGACTGTAGTGAAGACTTCTAATGGTGCTTACACCGTGACAGGTACTACAGTAGGTACATATCCTATCGTATACCAGGTATGTGATACAGACCAGTATCCTATCCATGTACTTTGCGATACCGCAGTGATTTTTGCGACTATCATTCCTAATAATACGCTGGTGAACCATCCACCGGTAGCTAATAATGACTATGCTACCACCACAGGTATCCAGCCTGCCATCGTCAATGTACGTGGCAACGATACCGATCCGGATGGCAACCCACTCACAGTACCGGCTATCAGTGGTAGCGGTGTGACTGCCCACGGCCACTTTACAGTGAATGCAGTGGACGGCAGCATCACCTTCCAGCCTAATACAGGCCTGGCTCAGGGTATCTACTATGATACCGTACAGTACTGTATCTCTGATATCACTACTATAGCGCCTCAGCCACTGTCATCTTGCGCTATGCTCATCATCACTATCAATGAGATAGATGTACCGGCCAACAGGCCTCCTGTGGCAGTAGATGATCACGTGAGCGTAGCTCAGGGTACCCCTGTAAACGTAAATGTGAAGGGCAACGACAGCGATCCTGATGGCGATCCGCTGGGTACTCCGGCTATACTGACCGCTACTACCGCAGGTACTATCACCAGCGTGAGCAGCAATGGTACAGTAGTATATGTGCCTAATCCGGGCGTACACAGCATCAATAACCAGCCTATAGATAGCTTCACATACCGCGTGTGTGACACCCTTTCTATCAACCCTCCTGTAGGTCTCTGTGATACAGCAAATGTTTACGTATTCGTAAATCCTGCTAACCTGCCACCTACAGCAGATACAGTAAGGTACACCCAGCTGGTAGGTACGCCACATGATGTGAATGTACTGCTGGCAGTGAGTGACCCTAATGCTGATCCACTGACCATCACGATCATCGGTACGCCGGATCCTAGCCTGCATATCGTACGCACCGGCAACGGTGGCTACACCATCACCGGCTCTGTACCGGGTACATATGCTATACAGTATCAGGTATGCGATACAGATCAGTATCCTGTACACGTACTCTGTGCTACCAGCGTGATAGTAGCTACTATCGTTCCTGATACAGCATCTCCACTGCCTCCAGTGGCTAACAATGACTACGCTACTACCACCGGTACACCGGCTGTAGTGAATGTACGTGGTAATGACAGCGACCCTCAGGGCAATCCGCTCACTACTCCTACTATTGTCTCTGTGATCGGTACTCCTCATGGTGTATGGTCTGTAGACGGCAGTGGCAATGTGGTAGAGACCATCAATACAGGCCTGCCGGCTGGTATCTACTATGATACCGTGCGCTATCAGGTTTGTGACGCAGTATATCCTGCACTGTGTGCACAGGCACTCGTAGTAGTGACCATCAACCTGGTAGATACTCCGGTAGCCAACAGGCCGCCACTGGCTGTGGATGACCACCTGACAGTACCACAAAATGCTGTGAATGCTGTAGTGAACGTGAAGGGCAACGACAGCGATCCTGATGGTGATCCACTGGGCACTCCTACGATCATATCTGGTGTGCATAATGGCACGATCAGCAGTGTGAGCACCAATGGTGACGTGACCTACACTCCGGTACCATACCTGCATAGCATCAATGGCCAGCCTGTAGATAGCTTCACATACGTAATATGCGATACGCTCTCTGCACATGCTCCGGCTCCTAAGTGCGATACAGCTGTAGCTTACATCAATGTAGCGGGCCAGAACCTGCCTCCTGTTGCAAACGACATCTACGTAAGCACTCCAGAGAATACACCACTGGGTGTGAATGTAGCAAGTGGTGCATTCGACCCTAACGGTGACCCTCTGCACTATAGTTACCCTGCCGGTACTACCAGCAGCCAGGGTGGTACAGTAGTGACTACAGGCAATGGTTCTGTAAACTACTTCCCACCTACAGGCTTCACTGGTCTCGATCAGTTCCAGTATGTTGTTTGTGATACATCACCATATGTGGTACATGTACTTTGCGATACAGCTACTGTGTTTGTAAACGTGACCAACCCTGGTGATACATTTGTGAATCATCCTCCTGTAGCCAGCAATGACTACGGTGTGACCGTACCTGGTGCTACTATCAATGTCAATGTCATAGCAAATGACAGCGATCCTGATGGCAACCCTATCCGTGTGACTACCGTATCGGCGTCTACATCTCTGGGTGGCACAGCTACTATAGGTCTCAATAACACTGTAAACTATACCGCTCCGGCTACAGTAGCTGACAGCATCGTGGTAGATACATTCTCATATGTGATCTGCGATAGCTCCAGCCGCCTGCCAAACAGCCTGTGCGACACAGCACTGGTATTTGTGACCATCAATAAGTATGATACGCCTACTATTCATCACAACCTGCCTCCGGTGGCTGTGGATGACTTCAGCCATATCTGCCAGGATGAGTACTCATTTGTCAATGTGCTGAATAACGATATCGATCCAAACGGTGATGTACTCACTGTGACATCTATCGTCACTCCGCCTACACATGGCATAGCCGCTGTGAGCAGCCCATCTGTGGCCTACATACCGGCGCAGTACTTCTTCGGTCAGGACTCACTCCAGTATCGTGTATGCGATACGAGGACTCCTGCACAGTGTGATACAGCGTGGGTACACTACACAGTGAACCTCATCAACCACAGGCCTCTGGCTAATCAGGATACCATCAGTACAAACATGAACACGTCAGTGAACGTGGCTGTGACTGCAAATGATGATGAGCCTGACCATGACTCTACTACCCTTGCTATCGTGACACCTCCGGTGCATGGTACAGCGGTACAGGTAGGTAATACTTACACTTATACTCCGACACCGGGATATGCTGGCGACGATACATTCTACTACAGAGTGTGCGACGTACAGAATCCTACAGCTACATACTGCTCAGCATATACACCGCTCTGCGATGTAGGTATGGTGTCTATACATGTGCTGCACCATCCGCCGCATATACCACCTACATATGATACTATACCACAAAATTCACCTCCTGTCACGATATGCCCTCTGATATCTGACACTGATAATAACAGTGTGAAGGTGACTTCATTCCCTTGCGGTCCTTATCATGGCACAGCAGGATTTGCTACCAGCGATTCTTGCCTGACCTATGTACCGGCTACCGATTTCGTAGGCAATGACAGCTTCTGTGTAGTAGTTTGTGATAACGTGGTACCTGCACTCTGCGATACTGACTATGTACATATCACAGTAGTACCTCAGTGTATACCACCGGTAGCTGTAGCTGATACATTCACTGTATTCCATCTGGTATCAGGTGCGGTGCTGAATGTGATAGCTAATGATACTAACCACACTACCAGCGCGCTGTCGGTGAGCATCATCACTGCTCCGGCCTCAGGTATAGCCTTCGTATCCGGCAGCACGATCAGGTATACACCTACTGTGACGTCCGGTACAGATCAGTTCACTTATGCTATATGCAGCGTGAACCCTGCTTGTACTTCTTGTGATACAGGTACTGTATTTGTGAATATCACAGGTACACCTACCACGCCTCCTGTAGCAGTGAATGACACAGTGAGGATACCACAGGACTCATCTGCCTGCGTAGCCGTCATGACCAATGACCGTCCGGGTAGCAACCCTATCCATGTGACCACAGCCTGCGCTCCGGCTCACGGTACTAATAGCATCACAGCCGGTGGCGTGATCTGCTACGTACCTACGCATGGTTTCTTTGGTGTAGATAGCTTCTGCTATACTATCTGTGATAATGGTGCTCCGGCACTGTGCTCTACAGCTACAGTGATCGTGACTGTCACACCTGATCCGCATCCTCCTGTAGCTGTGAATGACTACGCTACTACTACTCAGACTACTCCTGTAGTGGTTAATGTGGGTATTAATGATTCAGATGTTGATGGCAACCTCAACACCGGCTCTGTAACGCTCGTTACGCTACCAGCACACGGTGCGGTGACGAATATTGATCCGGTGACAGGTACGGTGACATACATACCTACTTATCCTTACTTGGGTGTTGACTCATTCAAGTACAGCATTTGTGATAATACTCCGGTGAGCCTGGGTGGTCCGCTCTGCGCTACTGCGATGGTTTACATCAATGTGACGCCACTGAATCACCCTCCACATGCTCCGGATACTACTGTGACCATACCTCAGGATTCATTTATCCTGGTATGCGCTGCAGCTATAGATGTAGATCCGGGCCAGATACTGACTACTGCATCTGTTTGTACTCCGGCTCATGGTAGCGCTGTGATCACGCTGGGCTCTACCTGTGTGACATATGTACCGGCTCCGGGCTATGTAGGTACAGATTCCTTCTGCTACGTGGTATGTGATAATGGTACTCCTGGCCTCTGCGATACTGGTGTCATCACCGTGATCGTGACTCCGGTACCACACTGCCCTAAGGCGGTCAAGGATATCCTGAATGCTACTGCAGGTACACCTGTAGTGATCAATGAGCTGAATAATGACCGCAATGTGGGCACTATCGGCGCCGGCTACTCAGTGAGCATACTCAGTGGCCCGGATGCTGGCAATACTGCCGTACTCAATGCTAACGGTACGATCACATACACAGCCGCTGTAGGCTATGTAGGTATAGATCATATCAACTACTTTGTGTATGACAGCGTAGACCACTGTGGTGATTCTACCCAGATACTGATCTATGTAGTAGATACAGCATGTGTTGGTCCTGTGGCATTTGACGATGCAGCGACTGTCTGCGAAGGTGCTATCGTAAGCACTAACGTACTGGCCAATGACTACCTCGGCAATAATACATCTGCACCTGCTGTATCTGTGATAGGTATAGGCAGCCATGGTCTCGGCTATGTCAATACTACTACCGGTCTGGTAGAGTATGCTGCACCTAATCTGTACCATGGCCTGGATACTGTCACCTATCAGGTATGCACCAGCTGTCCTTCGGGCCCACGCTGCGATACCGGTATCCTCGCGATCAATATCCTGATCACTAACCACGCACCGGTAGCAGTAGATGATACCGCTCTGATGGTAGAGGATCATACAGATACTATAGACGTAGTGACCAATGACTACGACGTGGACGGTGATCCGCTCACTGTGAGCATCTCTGCCCAGCCGGCAAACGGTACACTCCGCGTAGCAGGAAATAAGCTAATCTATACACCAAATGCTAATTACTGTGGTACGGATACATTTGGCTATCAGATCACTGGCCTGAATGGCTCACCAGCCTGCCCTGGCCAGCGTGCATGGGATCTCGGTCTGGTGTTTGTGAATATCACATGTGTACCAGATACACCGGTGATACCTGATACCCTCGTACATGTACCGGAAGACAGCATCATCACTGTATGTATACCATACACTGATCCTGATGCTGGTGACCACCATACAGCTACAGTACTCTGCCAGCCTGCACATGGCACATGGGTATCTGTACCTACAGCCAGCGATACACCACAGACAGTATGCCTGACCTACAAGCCGGACTCTAACTACCACGGCATAGACAGCGCATGCATCGTGATCTGTGACAATACGACCCCTACACCACTCTGCGACACCAGCCATGTGACGATCATAGTGGATCCTCGCAATGAGCCACCGGTGGTACAGGATCAGCATGTGAGTACACCACAGAACACACCTGTGGGCGTCAATATCTCTACCGGAGCTTTTGACCCTAACGGTGATCCGCTGACCTATACATATCCGGGCGGCACTTACGGTCCGCAGAGCGGTACCTGGACTCCTGATGCGCATATTAATGGCGCAGGTGTCTATACACCGGCTACGGGATATGTAGGAGTGGATTCATTCCGGGTGATTGTTTGTGATAACTCACCTTACTTCGTGAATGTTCTTTGCGATACAGCTGAAGTATACATCAATGTATACGACACTACAGGCGCGCCTAACCATCCACCGGTAGCTAATAACGACTACGCTGTGACAGATACTGCTCAGGCGATCATAGTCTACGTAGCTGCCAATGACCTGGATCCGGATGGCGACCAGCTGACTATACCACACATCATATCTGGCCCTACGGCAGGTGGACACGGTGATATAGGCTACAACGCTGCCAATCAGGTAGTGTTCACTCCTGTAGGTCCATTCAGCAGTCCTATCACGGTAGATTCATTCCAATACTCTATATGTGATACCAATACCGCACATCCGGTGAGTGGCCTCTGCGACACAGCGTGGGCATATATCACTATCAATGCGGTAGATACCAGCGTACATCACAATCTGGCTCCGGTAGCAGTAGATGATAATGCTACTACTCTGTACGGCCACTCTGTGATCATACCGGTACTGCACAACGATAGCGATCCAAACGGTGACCCTATCCATGTCACTACCACTGTACTGCCGGGCGATAGCGTGGCGCAGGATGGCACAGTGACTGTCAATGCAGATGGTACGATCACCTATGTGCCATTCACTGGACCGGGCAGGGGACCTAATGCAAATGATCCGGATACATTCTACTATGTGATCTGCGATACATCTGCATACCTCCCTCACTCTCTCTGCGATACAGCCAGAGTCATAGTGACCGTGCCTAACTCTGTACAGGCCGTGAATGATACGACACTCACAGGTAGCTCCGTAGCAGTGACAGTGAATGTCAAGGCTAACGACTACGATCCTGAGCTTGACTCATTCTATGTAGTAGGTACAGTGACCGGCCCTCAGCATGGTACTGCTGTGCTGACCGACAGTGTGAATGGTATTTACACTTACACACCAAACGGCACAGCATGTAGCCCTACCGGTGGTGTAGTAGACTCCTTCGCCTATGAGGTAGAGGATGTACTCGGCGCCACAGATACGGCATGGGTATACATACGCGTGAAGTGCTGCCAGGTACTGGCAAACGATGATACCTTCAGTATCTATCAGGGTGATACGCTCCTGGCGGGTATCCTGGTGAATGATGGTCTCGATGCCAGCATACCTCATCACATCGCGTTTGCTAATACGACGAACCTCCACGGTACCCTCACAGTAGTGGGAGACTCCGTGATCTTCCGTCCGGATAGCGGCTACTGTGGTACAGCATTCTTCACCTACGTAGTATCTGACACTTGCGGTCGTGATACTGCCAATGTATCTATCCATATCACATGTGCTAACATTCATGCACCTACGCTGGTGAATGATACAGTGAGCCTGTGCTACGGCCTCGATACGCTGATACACGTACTGGCAAATGACTACGACCTGGATAGCAACGCCATAGCGATAGACACCTTCACTCAGGGTAGCCATGGAGCTGTAGTACGCAGTGGTACAGGCCTCCTGTATACACCTGTAGCAGGCTACATGGGCCGCGATACACTGACCTACCGTGCATGTGACAATGGTGTACCGGTGCTCTGCAGCACAGCGTTTGTCTACATAGACATCCATAAGTGCTCTCCACCGATCATCGTAGACACTACGGTACATGACACAGTACTGGCATGCTCTGTGAATAACACTATCTGTATAGACTCTATCTATATGGGTGCGGGCTACACAGTACACTTCGCCGGATTCTGTGACTCATCAGACCATGGCCTCACAGTGATCTCTACTATAGATAGCACTACAGGCGTGTACGGTACACTCTGCTTCACATATACTCCAAACTGCGATACGACCGCAGGTGCTGGTGGCTATGTAGGCAATGATACCCTCTGCCTCGTGATCTGCAGCAATGGTATAGATACATCTTGCACAAACGTACACGTGATCATCACCGTATTGCCTAAGCCTCCTGTAGACTCAGTATGGGCTAATAACGATGTATCATTCACATGTGATGCAGTAGATACGATCCATGTAATGGCGAATGATGGTTTTGCTCCTAATCCGGGCAACCCACTCACCGGCACAGCGATCCATCTCGTAGCCGCCGGCGGTAGCGCAGGCAAGGCGCCAGTGATGGGTACAGTGGCCATCGTGGGCAATGACATCGTGTACTCTCCAAACCCTAGCGAAGTGGGTACGGATACCTTCCAGTATGTGATAGCAGATAATGGCAATCCGCAGCAGTTTGATACCGCTACAGTATTTGTATACAACTGTCAGCTGCCTCCTATCCATACAGTAGATGACAACGGAAGCTGCAGGGATACCAGTGCGCTGGTCAATACTACAGCTACGCTCCACGTGATCGGAAACGATACGCTGATACCAGCTACAGATACAGTGATGGCTATCGTCACAAATCCTCAGCATGGTCACGCAGTGGTCAATCCGGACTTCACTATCACATTCACACCTGATTCAGGTTTCCATGGTAGTGACAATCTGGAGTACAGCATCTGCGAGTCTGTGACAGGCAGCACGCTGGTGACATGCGATACAGCTTCAGTTTGTATCAATGTGGTGGATACTGTGACTCCTTGCTTCTTCCCTACAGGCTTCTCGCCAAATGATGACGGATACAACGATGTATTCCAATTCCCTTGTGCTGAGAAATTCCCTAACGCTACCATCAAGATATTCAACAGGTGGGGTGATGTGGTCTACGAGAGCGTAGGTCCATACAGGAATGATTGGTCAGGTACTAACATGCAGGGCAATAAGCTGCCTGATGGTACATATTACTTCATCTATCAGTACAACGATGGCAGTGGCAAGTCTGAAGCACGCTTCGTAGTACTCCACAGATAAACCATACTAACTAAAAGGTCCCGGCCAGCTAAGGCCGGGACCCTATTAAAAAACTCGAACACAGGTAAAATAAAATATCATGAAGAAAATCCTCTTCTCCCTCTTTGTAGCGATGGGCTTTGGAGCAGCAGTGCATGCGCAGCAGGATGCTGAGTACAATATGTACATGTTCAATGGCCTGTACATCAATCCGGCCTACGCAGGTAGCCAGGATGTAGTCAGCGTGATGGGTATCTACCGCCACCAGTGGGCGGGTCTGGATGGAGCGCCGCGTACATTCAATGCGAGTGTGCACTCGCCGCTCAGAAGAGAGCAGTATGCCCTCGGCCTTACTATCAGCAATGATCGCCTGGGCCTGACCAATAGCTTTAATGCGACTGGTGCATTCGCCTATCGTATCAAGCTGGGCAAGGACAACGTACTCGCTATCGGTATACAGGCTGGTGCTACATACTATCAGCAGCGCAATACAGAAGCAACGCTCCCTAGCAATAACTACGATCCGCTTTTTACAGTCAATACTAACCTGTGGCTGCCAAACTTTGGTGCAGGTGTGTACGCTTATGGCAAAAGGTATTTTGCAGGCTTCTCTATGCCGCACATGCTTCCTTTCTCCCTGAGTCAGAAGTGGAAGATCAACGCCAGCGATGCTGTAGCCCACCAGTACAATTACTACCTCGTCACAGCAGGTTATGTATTTGGCAAGGATGCAGCGATCGTCAAGGTTCGCCCTTCATTCCTCATGAAATATCAGAAAGGTCTGCCGTACAATGTTCCAAACTTTGACTTCAACCTCGGCCTCCTCTTTATAGATCGTGTATGGTTAATAGTGGGCGCCAGGACCGGTGGCGAGGCCTTTAGCGTATTGGGTGATACCAAGCTGACAGCCAAGCAAAAGCCTTTCAACCTGGAAGGCCTCGTAGGAATGGTACAGGCTAAGGTCACTCCACAGTTCAGTGTGGGCTACTCCTATCAGTATAGCCTCAGCAAACTGAGGAGCTATGAGACCGGTACGCACGAGATCATGCTGGGATATGAATTCTGGTATAATAAGAAACGTTTTGTGACCCCGCGTTTCGTCAAGTACTTCTAAACCCAAACAAAAAGATCTAACCCTGACTCTTAAATAAAAGCACTATGAGGTTTAAATTTATACCGTTCCTCGCGATAGCCCTGCTGCTCGCCAATATCACTCAAGGCCAGAAAGCCTATATCACGATGGGTGATGCGTATTTCAAGCAGTTTGACTTCAAAATGGCGCTGCAGTCATACTCAAAAGCGATCAAGAAGGACAGCAATAATACTCATGTCATACAGAATATAGCGGACAGCTACCGCCTGATGAATGACTGGCAGAATGCAGAACCATGGTATGCCAAACTGGCCAACAGCCCTACGGCTTCTCCACTCAATAAGATGTACTATGCAGAAGCGCTCCGCTCAAACCAGAAGTACTCTGAGGCAAAAGTGGCCTACAAGAACTACATGGTATCTGTACCGAGCGATGCGAGTGTAAAGGACCGCCTCGCAGGTCTGGACAAAGTATCAGAACTCACAAAGGATCGCGGTATATACACAGTAGAAGACCTCGAGCTCAACTCTCCTCTCTCTGACTTCGGACCATCGTTTTATACTAATGGATCTATCTTCTTCGCCTCAAACAGGCAGCCAGCCGGCAAGGTAAGGATACAGGACAACTGGACAGGCGCCAGCTTCCTCCAGGTATACGAGGCCAAGCCTGATGCTAATGGCAACCTGACCTCTGCAGAGCAGATGAAGGGCCGTTCCATTAATGGTAAGTATCACGAAGGCCCTGTAGCCTACAATGAAAAACTGCAGGAACTCTATGTGACAAGGAGTAACTACAAGAAGGCAAAGGCTTTTACCAGTAGTGATAAGACTGTAAAACTCAAGCTCTACCGTATGGTCTATCTGCCTAATGAAAACAGGTGGGGTGACCAGCTGATAGAGGCGGTTCCATTCAATGATCGTGAATACTCTGTGGGTCATGCAGCCCTCGCTCCTGATGGCCAGACGCTGTATTTCATGAGTGATAAGCCGGGCGGCTACGGTGGCGTAGACCTCTATAAGTCTAAGAGGGATCAGTCTGGCAACTGGGGTGCTCCGATCAATCTCGGTCCTAAGATCAATACCTCTGGTGATGAGATGTTCCCATTCATCTCTAATGATAGTGTCCTGTACTTCGCATCCAATGGCCACCTCGGCCTCGGCGGTCTGGACGTATTCTCTGCCAATCCTACTAATACCAAAGAGGGCTGGTCCAATCCCGAGAACCTCGGCTTCCCGATCAATACCAACAAAGATGACTTTGCTTACATCATAGACAAGGAAAACAAGACAGGCTACTTTACCTCAAACCGTGATGGCGGCAAGGGTGACGACGATATCTACAAGTTTATCAAGAAGGGTGTCAATATCTGCGGCCTGGTATACGATGCCAAGACCAATGATCCTATAGAAGGCTCTAAGGTAGTGATGTATGAAGTGAAAGAGGAGCGTGGCACCAAGATGACCAATAAGGATGGTAATTTCTGCTTCTCAGCTACGCCTAAGAGGGTTTACAAGTTTGTCGCTACTAAGGCCGGCTATCTGCCTAATGAGGTGACTGTAGAAACCACCGACCAGCCTGCCAATGTCAAGATACCACTCGTGAAAGAAGGTGGCATCAACCTGGAGGTACTCGTGCTGGATAAGAAGACACGCGAGCCTATCGACCTGGCTACTGTGAAACTCATCAATACTGCTACAAACAAAGAAGAAAAGCAGCAGACCAATCCTGATGGCAAAGTGTTCTACAGCCTGGAGCCTAACGCTACCTATCGTATAGAAGGCTCTAAGGATCTGCCGGATCCTGAGATGAAGTACCTCACAGTATCTACTACTACATCTACGGTCGGCAAGACTCCACCTGCTACCCTCTACGTCACACTGGAGCTGGAGAAGGTGAAGAAGGGTGTGGCTATCAAGATCGAGAATATCTACTATGATCTGGATAAGTGGTTTATCCGTCCGGATGCTGCCAAGGAGCTGGATAAGCTCGTGAAGGTGCTCCAGGATAACCCTACTATGGAGATCGAGCTCAGCTCACACACAGACTGCCGCGCTACTATCAAGTATAACGCGACACTCTCTGCCAAGCGTGCTGAATCTGCGGTACAGTACATCGGCTCACGTGGTGTATCTCTGAGCAGGATGGTAGCCGCCGGCTACGGCGAGAGCCGCCTGGTGAATAAGTGCGCCTGCGAGGGTACGAACATCGTCCCTTGTACAGAGGAGCAGCATCAGGAGAACAGGCGTACAGAGTTTAAGATCCTGAAATTCTAACATATTCAATACCTTACTGATAAAGGGGCCCTGGTGGCCCCTTTTTTAATGTCATTTAGCACCGTTTCTTTATTTTTGACCGATGTTCAAACGGGTGCTTTCTTCTTTGTATACACTGGTGCTGTGGGGTATCAGTGCCCATGCAATCAATACGGATACACGCAGTGACTCTATAGACATTACACACATCGACCTGAAAATAGATGTCTCCCGGTTTACGCAGAAGGTACTTTACGGCGCAGCTACTGTATCCTATCAGGCCAAGGTCAGCGGCGTCAGTTATATCAGGCTGGACCTGCTGGGCCTGACGGTAGATTCAGTCAGGCGTGCCAGTACCAGTTTGCCGTTCTCTCACAATGATACATTGATCAGTATCACCCTCCCCGCTGCGCTTGCTGCGGGCCAGCGTGATAGCGTCACAGTTTTTTATCATGGCACACCTCTCCAGCCACCCGGAGATTTCGGCGGCTTCTATTGGGACAATACTTATGCCTTCAATATCGGTGTCAGCTTCCTGGCAGATCCGCACAATTTCGGCCGTGTATGGTTCCCCTGCTTTGATAATTTTGTAGAGCGCAGTACCTATCACTTTGCCATCACTACAGACTCTGCACGTAGCGCCTACTGCAATGGATATGCTGACAGTACAGTGGTCCATGCTGATCATAGTAAGACCTGGTACTGGACTATGAAGGATGAAATACCGTCTTATCTCGCCTCTATGAGTGTCGCAGACTATGCTGTCGTGCATGATAGCTATGCAGCTCTCAATGGCCCATTGCCAATTTCATTAGTGGCCCGCGCCGGAGATACTACAAATCTCAAAAACTCATTCCTCCATCTCAAGAATGCGCTTTCAATATTTGAAAGCCGGTTTGGCCCCTACGAGTGGAATAGGGTAGGGTACTGCGTAGTACCTTTCACGGCGGGGGCTATGGAGCACGC
Organism: Bacteroidetes bacterium UBA1941; assembly: GCA_002336805.1. Classification (GTDB taxonomy): domain Bacteria; phylum Bacteroidota; class Bacteroidia; order Chitinophagales; family LD1; genus UBA1941. Next base: position 435,018 of record DDEZ01000012.1, on the reverse strand, counting down.
TACTAATATTTCATACATGCAGGCCATAGTCAATGGCAATCTCCAGTATGAAAACTATATGGCCCATGAGCTTTCGCACCATTGGTTTGGAGATCTGGCTACCTGTGACAATGAGGGTGATATGTGGCTAAATGAAGGCTGGGCGCGCTATTGTGAGAGTATATTCTACGAGGGGCTCTATGGCAAAGAAAAGTACAAACAAAACATAAGGGATAATCATGATGAGGTGATTCATCTGGCACATGTAGAGGATAGTGCCTACTGGGCACCGTCTCCTATGCCGGGCAAACTGACCTACAGCAACTATAGCGTCTATGAAAAGGGAGCGGACCGTGCACATACGCTGCGCGGCTATATGGGAGACTCACTTTTCTTCGGGTGTGTCAAGAGCTACCTGCAGCAGTACAAGCGCAAGGACGTAAACAGCTATACACTGCGAGACTATCTGCGCACCTGTAGTGGGCTAAGCAATATCAATGACTTTTTTGCTGATTGGGTATTTGATGGCGGTTTCCCTGACTTCTCTGTAGAGGAGAAACGTGTCGTAGCATCTGGTAGTAGCTATGACATAGGTATCACCATCCGTCAGCGCGGAGATCACACGTCACATTTATTTAATAATGTCCCCCTTGAGGTTTCTTACTTTGACTCTGCCGGTCAGCGGGTAGTGCGTACGGCCACAGTGTCTGGAGCCTGCACACAGTATTTTACTACGCTGCCTTTTGTTCCTGCATATATCGCGCTCGACTTTGATGAGAGGCTCAGCGATGCAGTGACCGATCAGTGGGTGAAAATGGCAGGCCTGAGTCATCAGTACAATCTCGGTGTGGCACGTATGACTGTAGATCTGCAGCAGAGCACGGACTCATCTCTGGTGCGGGTAGAGCACCACTGGGTAGCGCCCGATGCAGCTAAGAACAACATACCCGGTCTGCACCTCTCGGACTACCGCTATTGGGATGTGGATGGTGTCTTTGCTGATGATTTCATCGCCTCGGCTACGATAGCGTATAATGGCTCCACTACGACAGCCGGTTATCTCGACAACACCTTTATCACAAATAGTGAAGATAGCATGGTAGTCATGTACCGTCCCGATGCCCAAAGCCTCTGGCAGGTAGAGCCTGATGTGAGCTTCAATATGGGAAGCCTCAACGACAAAGTCGGTACGGTCAGGATCAATAGCCTGCAGAAGGGGCAGTATGCACTGGCTATCTACGATGCGTCACGTATTGATACAGCACTGTCATCCGGTGCTTGCTTCCCGCTTTCTATCACGGCCATCAGTGCCAGAAAGAACTTCAGGGCCTATCCCAATCCGGTGCACAACGGCATCCTGGTGGTCGAGACCGGGGGAGCAGATACCTATGTGCGCTGCACTATGACCAATATGTTCGGTCAGACACTGCTGGAGCAGAAAGTAGCTCAAGGCGTAGATAAATTTGAAGTGAACACTACGGCCTTGCCTGCTGGTACCTACGAGGTGAGCCTGATAGATAAATACGGACAAAGAATTTCTAAAACGATACAAAAAGTAAACTGATAATGGAGAAAGTAGTAGTGCTGGGTGCCGGCACCATGGGCAATGGCATAGCGCACGTATTTGCCATGAACGGATACAGCGTACAGCTGGTAGATGTGAAACAAGAAGCACTGGATAAGGCGACAGCCACCATCACTAAGAACCTGGATCGCATGGTAGCCAAAGGATCTATAGATGAGGCAAAGAAAGCTGACACGCTCAGGAACCTGACTCCTCAAACGGATCTCGCTACCGCCTGTGCAGACGCATCACTAGTGGTAGAAGCAGCTACCGAGAATATAGACCTGAAGCTCAAAATATTTCAGCAGATAGATGCAGCTGCTCCGGCATCTGCAATACTGGCTACTAATACCAGCTCTATCTCTATCACACGCATCGCCTCCGTGACCAAGCGCCCGGACAAGGTGATAGGTATGCACTTTATGAATCCCGTACCGGTCATGAAGCTGATAGAAGTGATACGCGGCTATGCTACCTCTGATGAGGTGACAAAGCAGATCATGGACCTATCGGTCAAGCTAGGCAAGATACCTACAGAGGTCAATGACTATCCCGGCTTCATAGCAAACAGGATACTGATGCCGATGATCAATGAGGCTATCTACTCTCTGTATGAGGGCGTAGCTGGTGTACAGGAGATAGACACCGTGATGAAGCTCGGCATGGCACATCCTATGGGCCCGCTGCAGCTGGCAGATTTCATCGGACTCGATGTATGCCTGGCTATCCTGCGCGTACTGCATGATGGTTTTGGCAATCCTAAGTATGCACCATGCCCGCTGCTGGTCAATATGGTCACAGCTGGCTATCTCGGTGCCAAGAGCGGTGAAGGGTTTTACAAGTATACCGCCGGTTCAAAGGATGCAGCAGTATCGCCTATGTTTTTGAAATAGAGAATGGGCGGACTGTAGTTTGCCGGTCAAAGGATATTCCTTACTTTTAGAAGCATAGCGTACGAACTTTTTACACAAGAGTCCGTATTGATAGAACTGTAACTCAATAACCACCAGACCAGAACCCGATGCGGAAATTGCTACTCATCATCCTATCGCTCTGCGCAGCCATAGGTGCGTCGGCTCAGACCAGGGACTTCCAGTACTTCAAGTCTCTGGGTACTGTACAGTTTTACGAAAAGAACTATCTCGAGGCCGTCTTCAATCTCCAGCAGGCCTCATCGCTCAAACCGGATGACAAGGATGTAACCAACATCCTCCGTATGAGCTACGACTCTATGGGCTCTAAGGAGCTGGCCAATAAGATGCGCCTCAAGATCGAGAAGTTTGGCGGCAATGATCGCCGCCCCATGATACAGCCGCCTACACTTGAGGAGGCGCCTAAACCTTTAAAGCACGACAAATTCATAGAGCGCCCACGCATGCGCCTGGCCAATGAAGCAGCCAATGAGATACGCCAGCTGGGAGATTATTTTATGGATCGGGAGAGCTATGACTCTGCGGCTGCCTGCTATAAGAGCTACCTCTCTGCGCGCCCGGGCGATAGTTCGGTCTACTATTACTACGGCACAGCGCTCTACTATCTCAAAAAGTATGATGAAGCCATAGAAGCCTACGAAGCTGTAATAGCCAAGGAGCCGCGCCGGGCAGAGATATACAACTGGATAGGCGTATGCGAGTTTCTGACTGGCAACTACCTGGCTGCCCGCGACAACTTTAAGCAGTGCATTAAGTTTGATAAGGACTATAATCTCGCCTACTTCAATCTGGGTAAGACGCAGTATGAATTGGAGGACTATAGCAGTGCCGCCAAAAATCTGGAGCATGCACTCGAGTCTATGCCAAAGGATAAGGACATCGTCCGCATGCTGGCAGATATCTACTACATGTCAGGCGAGTATGATAGGGCTAAGAAATATTACGAGCAGGTATACCAGGATAGCAAAAGCAATGAGCGCGTCAACTATCGCCTCGGTGATCTCTGCCTGCGTGCCGGGCAGTGGAATAATGCCATCACCTATCTCGAAGCTTTTGTCGTAAAGGCGCCTGACAATGCAGACGGCCTGCGCAAGCTAGGTATCGCCTATTACAATACGGAGAAGTACACCTTTGCCATAGATTGTTTTGAGAAAGCCTCCAAAACGCTGTGGGACGATAAGGAGGTAATGCTCTACGTAGCCATCTCTGCCAATAAGCTAGGCAACTACCAGAAGGCAATAGAATTTGGAAATAGGGCAGTGTCTCTGGACAGCCGCTATGGCCGCGCCTACTATCAGCTCTACCTGGCTTACAAAGGAACCGGCCAGCGCAAGCAGGCAAAGGATAATCTCGATAAGGCTAATGATATTGACAAGAACAATATCACGCTAATACAAGAGTAGCTTACATCTTCTCCGGCACTTCTATACCGAGCAGCACCATCGCCTTTCTGATCGTATCTCCTGTCACTTTGGAGAGCAGGATACGCAGGTCTTTCTCCTGCTGCGTAGGTGCGGTGAGTATTGGCACTTCATTGTAAAACTTATTGAAGAGCTTGGCGATGTTATAGGCATAGTTGGCCACTTCTGCCGGGTCATACTTATCAGCGGCAGACCTGAGTACATTGGGATATTCATACAGCTGCAGCATCAGCTCACGCTCGGTAGGCTGCAGCGCAGTATGTATGTCAGACGTATTTACATCACTCGCATACTTACGGATGATAGACCTGATACGCGCATGTGAGTACTGGATAAACGGCCCCGTATGCCCGTGAAAGTCAATCGACTCCTCGGTATTAAAGATCATCTTCTTATACGGATTCACGCGCAGGATAAAGTACTTCAGCGCGCCGAGGCCGATAGTTTTATAGAGCGCCTTCGCTTCAGCTTCGCTGAAACCATCCACCTTGCCCAGTTCGTTCGTTTTCTGCTCTGCTATCTGGAGTACATCTGCTATCAGGTCATCAGCATCTGCCGTCTTGCCCTCACGTGATTTGAAGCGGCCGGTAGGAGACTCTACCAGCGCGTAGGAGAGGTGGTGTATGCCCTCTGCCCAGCTCTTGCCTAGTTTCTCCAGGCAGAGCTTGAGTACTTTAAAGTGGTAGTCTTGCTCATTGGCCACCACATAGATCATCTTGTCCATGTGCCACTCGTCATAGCGCACCTGCGCGGTGCCGAGGTCCTGCGTCATATACAGCGAGGTGCCATCGCTGCGGAGCATGATTTTCTCGTCTAGCCCATCAGGAGTCAGGTCTATGGCTACAGCACCATCCGGGCGCTTGTAGAAGACGCCCTTCGCCAGCCCTTCATCTATGATGTCTTTGCCCAGTGTGTATGTCTGCGACTCATAGTAGTCCTTGTCAAAAGACACGCCCATCATGTCATACGTCACCTGATAGCCGGCATAGACCCAGCTATTCATCTTCTTCCAGAGGGCGAGAGTCTCAGTATCACCGGCTTCCCACTTCAGCAGCAGATCTTTTGCCTTTGCAAAGATCGGTGTCTCCTGCTCTGCTACTTCTTTATCCTTGCCCAATGTTTTATATACATTCTGGTCAGCAGGTATATTGTGCATAGCACGCAGCTGCTCCTCTACTATCTGGCCAAAAAGCACATAGTAGTCGCCGATCAGATGGTCGCCCTTGATGCCGGTAGACGCTGGTGTAGCGCCGTTGCCGCGCTCTATGTAGGCGGCCATAGATTTGCAGATAGCTATACCACGGTCGTTGTAGATGCTCACGGTGGTCACGTCATAGCCGTTGGCCTTCATCACCTGGGTCATGGAGTAGCCCAGCAGCATATTGCGTACATGGCCTATGTGCAGTGGTTTATTGGTATTGGGGCTGCAATATTCCAGCAGTACCTTCTTGCCATTGGCAGGAAGGGCGTTGAAGTCCTCCGCATTCAGCTCTGCCAGACGCTCCGACCAGAAGCGGTCTGTAAAGCTGATATTCAGAAAGCCCTTGACCACATTATACTTTGCTACAATATCGAGCTTCTGTCGCAGCGCCTCACCGATCATAGTGCCGGTCTCCTCGGGGGATTTCTTAGATACCTTGATCAGGGGAAAGGTGACGATGGTATAGTCTCCTTCAAACTCCTTCTTGGTCTGATTGATCGTAATGGCGCTTTCGGCCACCTCACCGCCAAAAAGGTCGGTGAAAACGGCTGCTGTCGCTGATTTTAAGAGCTGCTCGATATTCATGATTTCGCAATATTACTAAGAAAAAAAGACAGCCGGCAGACAAAGAAGAATGTCAGGCCGATAACTGATAAATGCATTAATTTCGCAGGCAATTTTCCAGCACAGATGCACAAGAATCCAAAATACAAAGACCTGATCGAGCAGACGTTCGATTTTCCTCAGAAGGAGTTTACTGTAGACAACAATGCGCTGCGGTTCAATAACCTGCCACTGATGGACATCATCAAGGAGTATGGTACGCCGCTGCGTATCACCTACCTGCCCAAGATCAGCCAGCAGATACAGCGCGCCCGCAGGCTATTCAACTCGTCCATAGCCAATCTGGACTACAAGGGCAACTATCACTACTGCTACTGTACCAAGAGCTCTCACTTCTCCTTTGTGCTGGAGGAGGCGCTGAAGAGCAAGGTCAATATCGAGACCTCATCGGCCTTTGACTTTAATATCATCAAGAGCCTGGAGGAAAGCGGCAAGATCACCAAAGATATCACCATCATCTGCAATGGCTTCAAGCCGCAGAAGTATCAGGATAATATCATAGACGCGATCAAGGACGGCTACAAGAATATCATCACCGTACTCGACAATCTGGATGAACTGGATAAGTATAAGGCGCTGGATGGCGAGCCGCTGCAGCTCGGCATGCGCATAGCAGCAGAGGAGGAGCCTAAGTATGAGTTCTATACCTCACGCCTCGGTATCCGGGTGAATGACATCATCCCATTCTACCAGCAGAAGATACATGACAATCCGAAGTACAAGCTGAAGATGCTCCACTTCTTCATAGATACGGGCATCAAGGATGTGAACTACTACTGGACGGAGTTTCACAAGGCACTGCGCATCTACACTGACCTCAAGAAAATATGCCCTGACCTCACTACGATCAATCTCGGTGGAGGCATGCCTATCAAGCAGTCGTTGGCATTTGATTTTGACTATGAGTATATGATCAATGAGATCGTGAGCCAGATCAAGAATGAATGTATGGATGAAGGCGTGGATGAGCCGGATATCTATACAGAGTTTGGCAGCTATACTGTAGGGGAGAGCGGCGCGGTGATATTCTCCGTGCTGGGCCAGAAGCAGCAGAATGACCGGGAGACCTGGTATATGCTGGATGGCTCACTGATGAATAACCTTCCCGACATCTGGGGCCTGGCGCAGCGCTTCATCATGCTGCCTATCAATAACTGGAATGCAGAATACAAACAGGTAAACCTCGGCGGTATCACCTGTGATGTAGGCGACTACTATAACTCTGACGCCCATATCAACCAGGTATACCTGCCCAATATCAAGGATAATGAGAAGCTGTATATCGGCTTCTTCCACACGGGTGCCTATCAGGATACGCTGAGTGGCTACGGTGGTATCAAGCACTGCCTGCTCCCATCGCCTCCGCACCTGCTCATAGATGAGAATAAAGGCAAACTATCCTATAAGCTCTTCTCAGAGGAGCAGACCGCCGAGAGTATGCTAAAGATACTGGGCTACTAAGAAGCTGACATATCATAAATGAATAAGCCCTATCGCGAGATAGGGCTTATTCATTTATAGGGTTTGGCGTTGATTAGTGTGCTACAGAGATCTTGCCTTTGTAGATGGTCAGGTGGTCATTGCTGCGGATATTGAGAGCGTAGATGCCGGTAGGAAGATTTGCTACATCTATAGCATTGGTCAGGCTGCTCAGGGTGCCGGTATAGACTACGCGGCCTGTGAGGTCTGCTATCTGCAGCGTGCTGCCAGTCTCAGACTGTGCTACTACTATATTCACAGTGTTGTTAGCCGGATTAGGATATGCATTGACAGCGGCAGCGGTGTTGATGTCATGGATGCCGTTTACTACAGCTACAGTATCGTTGAAGTGTACGTCATCTACCCAGAGTGTAGAGCCATACTCAGTACCTGTAGCGCTCTTGCCTGACTTGAATACGATATTCAGCGTATCAGGTGTACCTGTACCGCTATAGAGGCCGGTGAGTGGGAAGGCCAGGAGACCGCCCTGTGGAGCTGGCGGCATGTAGAAGAGCTTGGTGCCTGCTGTAAAGAGTGAAGTACTGCCCTGACGCAGGTTGATCTGCACAGTGGCTGAGTCGAGGCCAGCGCCCGGGATGTATGCGTATGCCATATACAGTGTATCAGGCTTCCTGCTGAATGGAGTACCGCTGAATACAGGAGCGCCCTGTGCTACATTGATAGTGCCGAGGCCTACATAGGAGCGCAGGATGCTAGGGGCAGGTACGAATACAGAGTCAGTTTTCATACGGAGAGAGGCGAGGCCCTCTACGTGGGTCATAGGATTTGTATCCTTTGCAGCGAAATAGCTGTATTGCGGGCCAAAACCATTGGCCAGTGTATTCCAGCCTATAGGATTGATAGAGTCGTTCCAGTTTTCAAAGCCGCCGTTTGGCACTTGCTGTGCATAGGCGCCGATAGTCATAATAGAAGTAGCAAGGAGTATAAATACCTTTTTCATCAAATGTGTTTTTTATTTAATTAATGATCACGGGGCAAACCTATATCACGATTTGCGCACTAGCAATGAGTACGATCATTTTTAAGAATCTCAGAGGGTATTATGACAAAGCTGTGACAAAAAGCCACACTGCAGCGCCTCTTATGGGTTGATCAGCTTAAATGACAGGAGCATCTTATCAATGTCTTTGCCATAGCGCAGCTTACGGTCCTCGCCGCGTGTCCAGATGCAGTACTGGTAGTACTTGTCCCTGGCCTCCAGCGTCAGTACGCTGTAGTAGATCATTTCGCCTTGCATCTTGCCGGCCAGCTCAGTGTGTACGCCTTTAGCACCAGGCAGCTCTATAGCTGTAGAGTCGTTTACCATCGGCTTTTCCAGTACCTTTTTGATGATGCCGAGCTGCTCATCATAGTATGCAGGAAACGCCTTGTCTTTGGAGCCGGAGAAAGCTACAGCATAGGTATTGCGAAAGCGGTTGCAGTATTGAAACTCTGCGCCTGGCTTCAGGTCATCACACTTGGAGAGGTAGTCTGGTACAGATACAGTAAAGGCATTGTTTACATTGATCAGTTCATCTTTATAGGAGTACTTGCACGAAGGCAGGATCAGAGATGAAAGAGCGATAAGGGACAAGACGATGATAGACCTCATGTGGATAGAACCGGATTTTAAGATGTTTGTTTTTCGCTTTGTGCGAGTTTATTGCGTAGTGTCTTTGCACGCTGGTCGGGGCCGTCATGGCTCCAGCCCGGTGGCATGAAGATATACTTGATCTTGGTAGTGAAGTTCGGAGCGCGGCTGATATCCCGGCCCAGTGATGCAAACTCATGACCAGCTATCTTGAACAGGTTGTAGGAATTGATATTGGTCGTGATGCCATAGACAGGCTTCTCCGTATCCCGCTCCTCAGCAAAGGTGCCAAACAGCCTGTCCCATATGATCAGGATGCCGCCATGGTTGCGGTCCAGGTAGCGGATATTGGAGGCGTGGTGTACGCGGTGGTGCGATGGGGTATTGAAGATGAACTCATACCAGCGCGGCAGTTTGCCTATGGTCTCAGTATGCGGCCAGTACTGGTAGATCAGAGACACAGACATCATCATCAGCATCATGAGCGGGTCAAAGCCCAGCAGCGGCATCCACAGCCACCAGATATACTTGTACAGCTGCTCTGCCCAGCTCTGACGCAGGGCTGTGGCGAGGTTATAAGATTGCGAAGAATGGTGATTGACATGAGCGGCCCAGAGTACGCGCACCTCATGGCTGAGGCGGTGGTGCCAGTAGAAAGTAAAGTCATCTGCAAAGAGTAGCAGTACCCATACCCACCAGTGTGAGATATGCCACTGTAGCGTGAGAAACTCAGCCATATTAGCCGGAGCCAGCTGCGGGAAGATGGCGAAATTGTCATGTACCAGTGTGTACACACCGTAGGCGAGGCCCTTCATCACCACATTGATCACGAGAGAGCCGAGGCCCATGCCTATAGAGGAGAAGGCCTCCTTGCTGTCAGAATAAAGGTTGCGCTGCTCCTTGTAGTTGATATAGAGTTCGGTCCCTATGGCTATCAGGAAAAACGGTATCGCATACAGCACAGGGTCTGTCTCAGGCGGTACAGTTTTGAAGATGTCTAATATCATGATTAATTCAAATTTAACTTTCTCGTATTGATCCAAAGCCAGGTCAGGACCACCAGCAAATATACGCTGGCTGCCATGATTGCATAGGTATTGCCCAAATATTTTGACACAAAGAAACAGACAACGCCGGAGAGCACCACAGCGCGCAGTACCTCTGCCCATACCGCCCATCTGCGATTCTCAAAAAGGCCACCTATATTCAGCACCGAGAAGATGATCAGCACTGAGATAGCGGCGAGATAGATAGTGTCCATGCCTTTGATAGAAAAGAGGAATACCGATGCGCCTATCAGCAGCAGTATAAACTGGAATAAGATATAGGCAGTCATCTGCGGAGAGGTGGCGGCATCGTATTTTTGAAAGGTGGCGGTGCTTACTTCCTTATACGCCAGCATGCCTCCCATCTCTTGCGGCTTCCAGCCCGGTGCGAGATAGAACATCCGCAGGCCGTCTCTTATGTTTCCGGCTTTGCCGGCTTCTTTCGCCAGGTCGTACCAGTAGGTGACATTGAGTAAGACGGGATTCCAGCTTTTCGGTTGCGTAGTGATGCCGTAGACCACTTCCTCTTCCTCCTCCTGAAAGGTGCCAAACATCTTATCCCATATAATAAGCGTACCCGCATGGTTCTTGTCTATATACTTAGGATTGACGCCATGGTGGACGCGGTGATGAGAAGGACTGTTGAAGACGTATTCAAACCAGCGCGGCATACGGCCGATCACCTTGGTATGTATCCAGAACTGGTAGAGCGTCTGTATCGATGCGATGGTCACAAACATAGCCGGGTCAAAACCCAGCGCCGCCAGCGGCAGGTAAAACACCCATGAGAAGGCACCCTGCACCCAGGCCTGGCGCAGCGCCACGGTCAGGTTGTACTCCTCGCTCTGATGGTGTACCACATGGCTGCCCCACATCACAGAGATCTCATGTGCCAGCCTGTGAAACCAATAGTAAAAGAAGTCTACACCGAGGAAGAGGATGACCATCACTGCGAGGTAGATGCCTGCCTGCTTCGGATCATTTGGTATGATGCCTTTCAGTGGGCTGTGCTCATAGATCCAGATATAGACGCCGATGGTGAGGAAGCGCATGAAGATGCCGGTGATCTGTGAGCCTATGCCACAGCTGAGGTTGGTGATGGCATCGTTGAAGCGATAGTACTTGACACCCTGTATGCGTGTGATCAGTAGCTCCAGTCCTATGAGGAGGAAGAAGATGGGGATGGACAGCGTGATAAGTGACATAGTATGAATTTACTGTAAATGAACCCTCCCGGCAAATGACGAAAATCCTGTTCCTGATTTTCTTTCTGCCAACGGGCCTTAATGGCTGACAAACAACGGTTAGCCCGTTTCCCTGTTTCAACAGAAATCAATTCCTACATTAGCAAGGCTTAATACATCACTGTGGTACGTACACTAGATATAGACGACTTCATGCGCGAGTCCCGACAGCAGCTGCTGCTGGATGTACGGTCTCCGGGTGAGTATGCTGTGGGCCACATCCCCCATGCTATGAGCCTGCCCCTCTTTGATGATGCGGAGAGGGCGGTGGTGGGTACCGCCTATGTGCAGCAGGGCAGGGCAGAGGCTATAGAGCTAGGGCTGGAGATAGTGGGCAAGAAGATGGCTGACTTTGTCCGCTATGTGAAGCCACTGGTCAGGGACAATAAGATCTATATCCACTGCTGGCGCGGCGGTATGCGCAGCGGTAGCATGGCCTGGCTGTATGACCTGGTCGGCTATGAGGTCACGGTGCTCAAGGGTGGCTACAAGGCCTATCGCCATCATGTGCTCGCTGCACTGGCGCAGCCGCTGCCACTGCGGATCATAGGTGGACGTACGGGTAGCGGAAAGACAGAGCTGCTGCATGTGCTGGCGCAAAGAGGCGAGCAGATCATAGACCTGGAGGGGCTGGCCTGCCATAGGGGTTCAGCCTTTGGTGGGATAGGGCAGGAGGCGCAGCCACGTACAGAGCACTTTGAGAACCTGATACACCTGCAGCTCTCGGCACTCGATACCACAGAGCCTATCTGGATAGAGGATGAGAGCAAGAGTGTGGGCCGATGTGTGATACCTGATGCACTGTGGCGTCAGATGAGAGTGGCACCCGTGTATGCTATAGAGGCTGCTATGGACCAGCGCATAGAGCGGCTGGTCAGAGACTATGGTACCTTTCCAAAGGAGGAACTGGAGACAGCCATACGTGCCATAGAGCGCCGCCTGGGCAATGAGGCCATGAAGGCTGCGCTGGTGGCACTGGAAGAAGGGAAGCTGGATGAAGTAGTAAGGCTGACGCTGCGCTACTATGATAGGGCCTATGATAAGGGGCTGTCGGGCTACACAGCGGGGCAGCTCGTGAGAGTGCCTGGCAGCGAGTCTGGTATAGGAGGACTGGCAGATACATTGATGGCTTATAAGTAAGAAGGTATGTTCACACTAGAGAGTAAGAAGCCTGATGCGACACGGCTGACACAATACAGCAAGGGCTCCGGCTGCGGCTGCAAGGTAGCGCCGGCAGTGCTGGCAGAGATACTGAGCGGCAGCAAGACAGGCCACACGATAGACCCGCTACTGCTGGTGGGCAATGACACCAGTGATGATGCCGCCGTCTATGATCTGGGCAATGGTACGGCGCTGATCAGTACGACGGACTTCTTCACCCCTATAGTAGATGATGCGTACGACTACGGCCGCATAGCTGCTGCCAATGCGATCAGTGATGTGTATGCTATGGGAGGCCGGCCACTCATGGCCATAGCCGTGATGGGCCTGCCGGTAGAGAAGCTGCCCGCGGACATAGCCCGAGAGATTATCAGAGGAGCAAAGGAGACCTGCGCCAAGGCCGGCATCACACTGGCTGGTGGCCACACGATAGACGCACCGGAGCCTTTCTTTGGCCTGTCTGTGAATGGCACGGTGGCGGTCAAGGATCTGAAGCGCAACTCAACCGCACAGGTAGGTGATGCACTCTACCTGACCAAGCCGATAGGCGTGGGTATGATGGCTACAGCGCTGAAGCGTGGCCTCAGGACGGCTGATGCGATACGTCCCGCCATAGAGCAGATGGCTACGCTCAATGACTTTGGTGCGGTGGCTGCGGCTTATGACTATGTACATGCCATGACCGATGTGACGGGCTTCGGCCTGCTGGGGCACCTGATAGAGATGTGCGAGGGTAGTGACCTATCAGCACAGGTGGACTACGGCCAGGTGCCGCTGCTGGATGGTGTGAAGGAGCTCACTGCTGCCTATGTCTATGCCGATAATACGATGCGCAACTGGAAGAGCTATGAGGCCAAGGTGGCCGGTGTGGATGGTGAGCGCCTGCTGACCCTCTGCGACCCGCAGACCAGCGGGGGCCTGCTGATAGCTGTGGCACCCGAGGCCGAGCAAGTTTTTCGACTAGGGGCCAGTGAGGCTGGGCAGGCGGTCTGGAGGGTAGGGCAGCTGGTGGAGAGAGGGGATAAGGTAGTGACTGTGGTGGACTGATAGCTGTTTAAGAGAGCAAGTTTTTCGACTGAAGAGGGTAGAAGTTGTTCTTGTAATGTATTTTATATCAAATTAATATAAGTTTATTTATTTGCAATGTGTTGCAATAAAAGGTTAATGCTGCGGTATACTGTTAAGCTGAAAGCTTAACTTATTGTAGGTCTAAGCTGGAAGCTTAGACCAGAGGGAGTTTTTTGCGGTTGATTATCGGGTATGGTGCAAAGTTTTCGATATACGATAAAATTTATCTGATGTAAAAATAGTGCTGCCGCACCAATGGGTGCGGCAGCTAGTTTAACCAATCCTTAAAAAGCAAGCTATTTTATTTCTTGACCAGCAGGTCAAAGAACTGGTCTAGTTGTGGGAGTATCACGATGCGGGTGCGCCTGTTTAGCGAGCGGCCTGCAGGGGTGTCATTGGTAGATACGGGCAGGTACTGGCTGCGGCCGGCTGCGGTCATGCGGGTGGGTGCTATGTGGTAGTCGTGCTGCAGCAGGCGCACTACAGAGGTGGCACGCTTTACGCTGAGGTCCCAGTTGTCTACCAGCTCGCCGGTGTGGATGGGCACATTATCTGTGTAGCCCTCTACCATAAACTCTATCTCAGGGTGTGCATCGAGGACTTTGGCTACCTTGCCCAGTACCGTGCGGGCTGCCTTGGTCACCGTGTAGCGGCCGCTATTGAAGAGCATCTTGTCAGAGATGTCTACATAGACCACGCCTTTCTCTACTTTGATATTGATGTCCTTATCATTGAGGTCGCCTACGGCGCCTTTGAGGTTATTGACCAGCACCATATTCAGGGAGTCCTTGCGGGCCATGGCAGACTGTAGGCCGTTTATGTAGTTGTCTTTAGAGTTGATCACATCTAGAGACTTCTTGACACTCTCGGCTTGTTTGGCGGACATGACGGAGACATCCTGCAGGGTATTCAGGATCTGAGCATTGTCTTTGCTGGCACCGGCCAGGCGCTTATTGAGGTCGTCTATGATACTCTGGAGGGAGGCTACTTTGGCATTGAGCTTGTCATTGGCGTCTTTGGTGCCGGCCAGCTGGTCTTGGCAGTTTTTGACGTCTATTGTCAGTTTCTTGTTGGCATCGGTGAGGGCAGCCTTCTTGCTGGCACAGGAGCTCAGTACTGCCAGACTGAGGATCACAAGCACCATTTTGATGTTGTTCATTGTTTTGTGTATTGATTTAGGTTGTCGAAAATAGTGGCGTCTCCAGGGCGATAGCAAAAATACAGGGGCTGCCGATGATGGTATGGCACTAACTACAAAGCCAATGGTACTTTTTATCTTTTAGCATTTTTTGTCATTGGTTGTTAGTCTCTTTGCAGCAGTGACACAGCGCGACAAAATACCATCCTACCGCATCGGTGAGATCAAAAAGAAAAAGGCTACGGCCGTAGATTTTGAGTTTTACCGTTTTGAGTATTTCGTCACTGATATAGACCACCTGAAGCATCCGCACCGGCATGACCACTTTGCACTTTTCTTTGTGACAAGTGGACAGGGCGCGCACCTCATTGACTTTAAAAGCTATGAGCTAAAGGCACGCCGGGTTTTTCTCATCGCACCCGGGCAGGTGCATGCCTGGGAAAGCTTCAGGGGAGTAAAGGGATTCGTATTGCTTTTCACCAAAGAGTTCTTTACGCTGACACTGCAGTACAAGGAACTGCGGGCCTATCTCTTTTTCAATAATATCTACCGCCATGCCTACCTCGATCTGGGGAGGGCTGAGAAGACACACCTGGAGCGCCTGCTGCTGGATGTGGAGCAGGAGCATCTGCACCCGCGCAGCTATAGCCAGCATATCATCCGCTCTTATATCAATATCATCCTCTTTGAGCTGTCAGGTGTGTATGAGAAAGCTATGCCGCCCACATCTGAAAATCATGTGATAGATAGTCGCCTCAGGGAGCTGGAGACACTCGTCGAGAAGAACTTTCGCAAATGCCACCTGGTAGCAGACTATGCAGCTATGCTGCATGTGACGCCCAACTACCTCAATGCCATCTGCAAAAAGCATAAAGGCAAACCCGCGGGGGAGTTTATACGTGACCGCATCATGCTGGAGGCGCGCCGGCTGCTGACGCACTCTGACAGGACCATCACGCAGATAGCCTACGACCTCGGTTTTGAGGACAATAGCTACTTCGGACGCTTCTTTCGCAAGTATGGAGGCATGACTCCTGCCACATTTCGTGAAAACCTGTACAAGTAAAAAGTACCATACATCCGATCAATAATACCAGCCACTCCGCATAGACAGGTATAGCTTTGTATCCTCTTCTGGGATTTAGGTTTTATACCTCCTTCGGAGCTTTGGGACAAGATAGATCAGCTGTAGGGGGATCTGCACCGATCTATCTGATACTGTCCCAAAGCCTCCTGAGGCGGTCCAGGCTGATGCGTCCCTGCGGCCCTACAGTAGCTGATAACTTGTGCATCTCCTCACCCATCTCCACCTCTATAGCTGATGCTTTTTTAGTAGATAATATCTGAGACGGATAGATGCTCCTGTGACCCGTCATGAGGAAGCTGATGACGCAACTGATAGCGGCATAGGTAGCTACTGCCGGGCCAAACAGCTCCAGCCCCATGATGCTGGCTGCGATAGGTGTATTGGCAGCGCCGGAGAGCAGGCTCACCATGCCGATGGCCGCAAAGGTGGCATTGTCTACATGCAGTACCTGGGCAAAGAGGCTACCCGCTGCTGCTCCGATGAAGAAGATCGGAGTGACCACGCCGCCACTGCCGCCAAAGCTGAGCGTGATGATCGTAAAGAGCATCTTCAGCAGGAAGTCATACCAGAAGGCGTATTCTTTGCCACTGAGCTCCTGCTCGATGGTGTCAGTGCCGAGCCCGGCATATTTCACTGAGAAAAGAAATATAAACGCTACCAGTGCTGTACCTCCTATAAAGTTTTTGAGGTACTCATTCAAGGTCCATCGATGTATGAGCCCCTCTATAGCGCGGAAGCTCTCTATGAAAGCAAAGGAGATAGTGCCAAAGACGATGCCTGCCAGCATCACTATCAGGAAAAATGACTGCGAGAATACCGGTACAAAGCTAATGCTGCTATGAAAATAGGTGATGCCAAAAACAGTGCAGACATGATAGGCAATGATACCGGAAATGAAGGACGGCAGCATGACATCATACATCACAGCCCCTACATACAGTACCTCGAGCCCAAAAATGGCACCGGATATCGGTGTGCCAAAAACAGCGGCAAAACCTGCGCTGATACCACAGATCACCAGCTTCTTGCGGTCACGGTCCTCCAGCCGGAAAATATCTGAGAAAAGAGACGCGAGGCCCGCACCGATCTGTCCGCTCGGTCCCTCCTTGCCCACAGAGCCACCGCTGGCCAGGGTGATGATCGTAGTAAATAATTTGACGGGTATGACACCTACATTGATCTTGCCCGAGCGTTTGTGTACGGCTTCTATTACTTTCTCTGTACCGTGGCCTTTGGACTGGGGAGCGAGTTTATTGATGAGGAAAGTGCAGAGCACAAACGTGAAGGGCAGAGCAACATAATAATACGGCAGCTGATAGGTGAAGTCCGTGCTCAGGTGCAGCAGCTTGAGGAAAACAGTAGTAGACCCGCCTACGAGTACCCCGATGATCACAGCCAGTATGATCCACTTCACTATACTGAGGAAAATAGCGGTCTGCTCCTCAAAACTTTCTTTCATGATCCCCCTTTATTTTTTTAAGCATGCAAATGACGTGCCCTGAGGCAGCGCACTATCTGTGCAAAAGAAGGGGGATCTTTCTTTGGCGGGGCAAAGGTAATGCAAGGCAGATGGAATGCAGTACGGTTTTGCAAATATTCTGAAGATATATTGAAGTTACGTAGGGCGATGCCCTACGCTGGAGGCGGGCGCCCCGTTGGGGCTGAATGCATCGGATGCTTGTTTGAGCGTTGGTTGTGTCGGCTTTTGAAGATTTGCCAGTGTCCGTAGGGCGATGCCCTACGCTAGTGGCGGGTCGCCCCGTTGGGGCTGAGTGCAATGGTATATTACATTTTGCAATCAGAGAATGGATGGCTGATAGGATGCTTATGGGCCTTAGACCACCTGCTGCTCGTGGTATTCCAGCAGCTTGTATACCGGCTGGCGGTCTACTGCGCCTATCGTGCAGCCATACTGCTGTGCTACCTGCTCCAGCTGCGGACGGAAATGATGAGCGATAGAGCCTACAAAATGTACGGGCATGGACGCATAGCCGGCAAAGCACTTGACATCATGCTCAAAGAACTCCCGGAAGCCGCTGCGCACCAGTTCCTCCATATAGCCACGGTCGGGACCATCTGTCAGGACTTTGGCAAAGCGGGCCATGTACACATTGGCGTGCGGCTCATTGTAGACTGCCCAGAGGATCTTCTCCTTGGTCAGGTCATAGTGCTCCTGCATATAGTCATAGGTAGCCTGTGGCAGTTCTTTGTATAGCCAGGCTTGCAGGAGCCGGCGGCCAAAGTAGCTGCCGCTGGCCTCATCGCCCAGGATATAGCCCATACCGCGCTGGATGGTGTAGTCTATCTTGCCACCATCATACACGCAGGCATTGGAGCCGGTGCCGAGGATGCCTACTATGCAGGGGCGGCCATCATAGGTAGCTATGCAGGCGGCCATCATGTCGTGGTCTACATGTATCTCTGCAGCGGGAAAGAATTTCTTCAGCCCCTGGTACACGATGTCTATCCGCTCAGGGCTGGATACGCCGGAGCCGTAGAAGTATATCTGTTTTACCGCCTCGCGGATGGCGTGCAGGCCGTCGCTTTTAGCCAGCTCGCGGTAGATGGCATCTGAGGGATAGTAGAATGGATTGAGGCCAATGGTCTCTATCAGCTCGCCGCCCTGGGCCAGCCAGCTCGTCTTGGTAGAGCCTGAGTCTGCTACGAGTATCATGCCGGATATTGGATTATACGGGCAATATAGGGATTTCCGCAGGAGGCTAAAAAAATCATAGTTTTGGGCGCACTCAAAAAAGGCGCACACTGATGGATACCCGCATAGGACATGATATAGCACTGGCTGCAGAGCTACTCCGCTCCGGCGAGCTGGTAGGTATGCCTACAGAGACCGTCTATGGCCTGGCCGGCAATGCGCTGAATGAGGATGCGGTGCTGAAGATATTCAAGGCAAAGAACCGACCCTTCTTTGATCCGCTCATAGCGCATACACACTCTATAGGTGAGATCAGGAGATATGCTACTACCATACCGCCGCGACTCGTGCCGCTGATGGAGCGCTATATGCCGGGACCACTCACTGTACTACTGCCCAGGCAAAACATCATACCTGATATCGTGACGTCGGGGCTGGAGCGGGTGGCCTTTCGCATACCGCAGCATGATACGGCGCTGGCGCTGCTGCGCAGCCTGGACTTCCCGCTGGCTGCGCCGAGTGCCAATCCCTTTGGCTATATCAGCCCGACCTCGGCGCAGCATGTCTACGCGCAGATGCATGATGCCATACCCTATATACTGGATGGAGGCGAGTGCCGCGTGGGCATAGAGTCTACCATAGTAGGTATGGAGGGAGATACGGTGATGATCTACCGCCTGGGTGGGCTGGCGCTGGAGGAAATCAGGGCGCTGGTGGGAGCCGTGGAGGTAGCTACTACCAGCTCATCAGATCCATCTGCACCGGGTATGCTCACCTCTCACTACGCTCCGCGCAAACCACTCCTGCTCGGAGATATACCGGCGCTGATGGAGCAGTACAAAGACAAAAAGATAGCCGTCATCAGTTTCACAGAAAAATATGATGTGCCGTACCAGTATATCCTCTCACCATCTGGCAGCACAGATGAGGCAGCTAAGCGCCTCTTTGCTGCGATGCGCGAGATGGATGCTACAGATGCGGATATCATAATAGCAAAAGACCTCCCGGAGGGAGGTCTTGGCAGAGCTGTCAATGACAGGCTAAAGAGGGCATCACACCCTCTCTGACCTTCATCGTATTTCTTATTTATCTTTCAGATAGCCCATCATCAGCAGGGAGCCGGAGAGACCTGCGGCAGAGATAGTCTGCGATGCGTCTGCGAATGTCGGCATCTTATTGAAGACAGTGGTCATACCGTTTACAGTGTAGTAGCCATTCCATGCAGCAGCTGAGCCACCGATGAAGTTCTTGATCACGAGTACCTTGCCTGCTGGTACTGTATAGTTGCCAGTGTTGAGGTCAAACAGTACCCATGAGTGGCCCTTTGGTACAGTGAAGCCTACCAGAGATGAACCGCAAGAGGTAGATGTGATCGCATTGCCCTCAGGGATAGTGAGCGGATACTCGCTGGATGCCTTATTGTTTACATAGCCTGTGAAAGCCTGGCCTACTGCAGAGCCACCTGTAGGAGTCATTGCATTGCCAGATGCGAGGAAGACACCGTTTACTACAGCACCGTAGTCAGAGCATGAGCCGCTGCCATTGTGCGTGAGCTGAGTCACGTAGAGTGTCTTGCCGGTAGGTACTACATAGTTGAAGCTGCCATCGAGGCGGATAGGAGTCACACCAGTGATGCCATCCGGAAAGTCAGGAGAAGCGATGTTGCTCTTGTCTGCATACTGAGCGTATGGTACGGAGAGAAACTGTACTGTACCTACTGTCAGGTAGCTGGTGCCTCCTGTGGTATCGATCTCAGTCTTGAGGTAGAATGTACCCTTTGACCATGCGATGTTTGCGAATACTCCGGAGAGTACTGTACCGTTGCCGATCTGGAGGTTTACGAGGCCAGAGTTGTCAGTAGTGGCTGTCTGCCTTTCCTGATAGGATACTGCGCCGGTAGGGCTGCCATCCAGTACAGAGAGGCGTAGTGCTACACTTTTCAGCCTCACCGGACCACCTGTAGGGCCAGTAGCTACGGCCTGGTAGTTGAAGGCCTGTGGGGCTCCGCAGTAGGCGACTATCGTCACGAGCAGAGCAAAGAGGGACAGGGTAAGTTTTCTCATTGTTATTGTTTTAAAATTTTGGTGTTTATAATGGTTTTATCGTTTGACATAGCCTGGAGCACATATACGCCTGGTGCGAGGCCGGAGAGGTCTGCGCCTGCCGGCTCATAAGCTCCGTTGTAGACCTGCTGGCCTACCATGTTGAATACATAGATGTGTATATTGTCTTCCAGTGCTGCTACGTGCACACGTGTAGAAAACGGATTGGGGTAGACCATAGCCTGCTCTGTAGGAGCTTCTGTGATACCTGTGGCGTTCTCTGTATTGACTATTGAGCGGCTGGCTACGAGGAATCCCTGTGATACACCGGCGTCCCTGGTCTCTACCATACCTACTACCGGCTCACCTACAGATATCAGCATCTGTACGCTACCCGGAGTGCCTATGGCGCCTCCTGCGGAGTTTAAGACCATCTTGCCGGTAGACTGCGCAAAGGAGGCTGCAGCCAGCATAGATGATAAGATTAAAAGGTAGGTTTTTTTCATTGTTTATGTTTTTCTTACTCACGTTTACGGGTAGTGCTTTCATTTTGTTTCAGATAAAAAGAAATTCCTGTTAAAAAATCGTTTTCACCGTGCGCAAACCGCCCAAACTCTCAGCGCGCCGGGCCTACGGCAGGAGCAGCCTCATATATTATATTAATATTGCAGCCTACTAATCAACCGATCCCCATTGAATAGAATCCTCACGCTCCTATGTGCCGTGCTGCTAGGCCATCATGCTATAGCGCAGATCGTAGCTACTGATACCATAAAGCAGCAGCGGTGGAATATCCACTTTCAGTCTACTGTCATAGGCCAGTGGCACCCGGCCTTTCACGATCCATATAGTGGTGTGAATAGCCTCCGCTCTCATGAAGGAGCCAAGGTGTCTATCACTACTACTTTATTTGCCGGGGTGAGATTGTGGAAGGGGGCGGAGTTCTATTTTAACCCTGAGATATCGGGCGGTGAGGGGCTGAGCCAGGCGCTGGGTGTGGCCGGCGCGCTGAATGGAGAGACCTTCCGCGTGGGCTCTGCTACACCGCGGGTGTATGTGGCGCGCCTCTTCTTCCGTCAGTATATCGCACTGAGCAAGGAGACCGATTGGGTAGACAATGACTTTAACCAGCTGCATGTGAAGCGGCCGGTGTCCTACCTCTCCTTTCTGGTGGGCAGGATCAATATAGCAGACTACTTTGACAATAATAGTGTGGCGCATGATGCACGCCGCCAGTTTCTCAACTGGTCCCTGATGGGTGCCGGTGCCTGGGACTATCCGGCCAATACGCGTGGCTACACGTATGGATTTGTGGCAGAGTGGGTACACAAGCGCTGGGGCCTGCGCTATGCCTTTGCTACGCTGCCTAAGTCTGCCAATGCATCTAATATGAACTATGATCCGCGCATGGCACTGGGCCATGTGCTGGAGGCTGAGGGCGGCTGGAAACTCAAGAACGGACTGGAGGGCAAGGTGCGCCTGCTCGGATTCCTCAATGTGGCTAATATGGGCAGCTACAAGCTGGCCACCATGATGGATACGCCGGACATCACCGCTACGCGCAAATACTCGCGGACCAAGGCCGGCTTTGGTATCAATGCGGAGCAGCAGGTCACGCCGGAGGCTACGGTCTTTGCCCGCTATAGCTGGAATGATGGTCAGAATGAGACGTGGGTATTTACGGAGATAGACAATTCACTCAGTGCCGGTGCCTATACTACGGGTAAATACTGGAAGCGCCCGCTGGATAATATAGGCCTCTCTGTAGTGACCAACGGTATCTCAAAGGCGCACCGCGACTACCTGGCCAAGGGCGGGTATGGCTTTATCATAGGTGATGGCAAGCTGAACTACGGGCAGGAGTTTATTACAGAGTTGTATTACTCTTTTGCCGTGTACAAGGATTACATCTTTATCACGCCGGACTACCAGTTTGTGCTGAACCCGGGATATAATAAGGACCGCGGGCCGGTCAATGCTTTTGCGGTGAGGCTGCATGCGGAGTTTTGACAGTCTGGTTAAATTTTAACCGCAAAGGACGCTAAGAACGCAAAGAATTATTCAAACAGTATATCATATAATAATGAAGCTCCACCTGATACAGATGGAGCTTCATGTTTTTGGGGATTGGTTTTTAGGTGGACGGGTCTTATTCTTTCACGAGTTTGATGGTTTGCGTAGCGCCGGTGGCTGTAGTGACTTTCACCAGATAGATACCGGCTGCGAAGCTACCTGTCTGGATCTGCGCTGATGCCTGCTCACTGAGCTCAGAGGCGGCTACCTGCTGGCCTGCTATGTCTGTGACGGTGATAGTGGCAGTGATGGCCTGATCGAAGCGCACGTGGAACATGCTGCTCACAGGATTAGGATACACGGTAATGGTGTGGCCATCCAGCTCGCTGATAGCGTTGTTGCTGCCTTGTCCGTTGTACTTAGCTACGAAGCGGCTGCCGCTTGTGTTTTGATTGCCGCCGGCTACATACCAGAGGTTGTTTGAGTATATCATTGTGTTGATACCGGCATTGTCCTGGGCCAGGTTGTCATAGTGGCCGAAGTTTGACCAGCTGCTGCCATCCCATTTCTCTACCACACTGTGGGCAGTGTTAGCATCTATCAGTCCGCCTGCCGCATATACATTGCCGGAGCCGTCTACTACTACGCTCTTGATAGGATTGTCCAGCACGGCAGTACCAAAGGATGTAGTGCCACCGAGACCACTCCATGAGCTGCCATTCCAGTGGGCTACATAGTATTTGCCGGATGCATTGGTCAGGGTGCCGGCTACATAGACATCAGAGCCACGCACTGCCAGCGTATTGCCTACCTGGCCAAAAGGAATATTGAGCGCGCCGGAGCCAGCGCCTATTTCTGACCATGAGGTGCCGTTAAATTTGGCTACATATGGATGACCTGCACCGACAGCACCATTAGTAAAGTTTCCGGTAGCATAGATATTGCCGGAGGCATCGAGTGTCATAGCGGTGATAGCGTTATTAGCATGCAGGCCGTTGGCAGAGCCACCTACTATGCTCCAGGAGGTGCCATCCCACTTCATGACCTCGTAGGCAAGGTTAGATCCGTTTATAAATGTGATCTGTCCGGCAGCGTAGATATTGCCCTGCGCATCGGAGGCTATGCTATTGATGTCCTGTACGAGTGTAGCGCCAAAGCTGGTGCCGAGCTGGCTCCAGGCTGTGCCATTCCATTTGGCCACATAGCCAAAGGCTCCGGCATCGGTGAAATGGCCGGCAGCATAGATATTGCCTGCCGGGTCGCTGCAGAGGGTGTAGATATCGCCATTGGCGCTGAGAGCATTGCTGCCGGTGCCCAGCTCGGTCCATGTAGTGCCGTTCCACTTGGCTACATACTGATTGGCACCAGCGTCCTGAAACTGGCCTGCGGCATATAGATTGCCCGATAGGTCGGTACAGAGGGTATTGATGTCATAGGAGCCTGCGGCGATGGTGTCATTGCCGGTGCCGACCTGTGCCCACTGGGCGTGCAGGCCCATACTGAGTGCCATGGCGCCACTGAGCAGGAGAGAAGGTAGAGATTTGAGTTTCATGATGATTGTGTTTAAGTGATAAATGTTTTTGCGATAGCAAAGGACGCAAGTATCACGCTGGCCGGAAAGGACAGATGTGGCGGTTACTTTCCGGACTTATGGGCCGTATTTTTGTTTGTTTGTTCGTTATCCCTAGGCGCAACGAACAAACAAACAAATACAGAGCGGCTGTATGCGGCAATCAATAGGGTGATGCCCTATCCTGGAGGCGGGTCGTCCCTTTGGGGGCTGCTCTGTGGGAAGATTTTTGTTCGTTCGTTCGCTATCCCTAGTGTGAGCGAACGAACGAACAAAAAAGAGAGCAGTCTAGTGGAGATTCTTTTGGAGGCTAAAGTCGCATATGATGATCTCGCGCTTATTGTCCAGATATGCCACCACATATTTCTTGCGAAAGGTAGCGCAGCGGTAGCCTAGCAGGCTCCACTCTTCAAATTTACATGGCCTGTGAGTAAATGTCTCTTCAGACAGGTGCTCAAAGAAATCAAAAGTATCATCTACAAATTTCTTTGCTGTGGCCGGGAGGCCTTTGCTCTCTATATAAAATGCGATATGGGCCACCTCCCTGACTGCCGGGTCCAGGATGGTTACTTTCCTTTTGCCCATGAGTCTATGAGCTGATGTGCCAGCTTTTTGCCTTGTTTCAGAGATAGCTTGCGGGCCGGAGTGCTCTTGCTGGCCGCCTTGGTGCGCAGCGCCTCATACTCTTCTTTGGAAAGCACTATATATTCCTTATTGTCAATAGTGAGCGTACTCATACTGCAGATTGTGTAGGCTAATTTAATGAATTGTGCTGAGAGTAGATTTTGTTCGTTCGTTCGCTACCTCTAGT
Organism: Bacteroidetes bacterium UBA1941; assembly: GCA_002336805.1. GTDB lineage: Bacteria > Bacteroidota > Bacteroidia > Chitinophagales > LD1 > UBA1941. Next base: position 410,394 of record DDEZ01000012.1, on the reverse strand, counting down.
GTGAGCGAACGAACGAACAAAACAAGAGAGCATTATCGGAGAGGATTATCTCTTATTCTCTATTACTACTACCTTATTCTGGTACTTAGAGATCATTTTGCGGAGGGTCTTCTGGATCTCGGCCGGGGTATGGTGTGGGTAGCGGCGATAGACCTTGTGCAGGGCGGCATTGAGGTCCAGCACAAAGGCTGCAGTGGCGCTGTCAGCTTTAGCGCTTATATCTTTGTCAGTAAACAGACTATCGTATGGTACTATGATCTGGTGTGCCCTCATGATGGTCTCCAGTATCGGCTCAAACTCTTTCTCTATCTCTTCCAATGTCATGTCGGGGTTTTGCGCATAGTTAAAAACATTGGGTACACTTATAGGAGGCACAAAGAACAACAAAGCCGAAACTTTAACAAAAAGGCCCCTATAAGATCATTTTCTTATAGCATTTGATACATATTAATGGTGTGTGTGATTTGTTTGTTTGTTCGCTACGCCTAGGGCTAACGAACAAACAAACAAAACTGGCGACGCATAGGTGCGGGGATAGTCAATAGGGCGATGCCCTATCCTGGAGGCGGGTCGCCCCTTTGGGGCTTGTATTTTGTTCGTTCGTTCGCTGCGCCTAGGGGTAACGAACGAACGAACAAAATATGGGGGTGTGAATGGCAGGTATTGTGCCCAGCGTGGTCCTCATCCCTCTGCCTTCGGCCTCTCCCTTCTTCCGCAAGGAGAAGGGAGAACCTTTTGTGGTGCTGTTGTACTGGTTGCTGGTCAGGCGACCAGCAATGGCGCGGAGACTCCAAGCGCGGATAGATTACTTTTTGGTCTTGGTAGTTCTCTTTTCCATTTTACTGTTTAGAAGATCATTCGCAAACATATTAATAAGTGATGCTTCTAGGTTTTTAATAAATAGAGGGTCAACTTCATAAGCCGAAAAATACGATGCTAAGTTATGTAGTGGTTCAGAATGCGTTTTGATATTGGAGTTTTTTCTCTTACCGCCTTTTTTTAAATAGGATACTCTTTTCATCTGCTGCGATGCCCTAAATCTGTTATAGGCATTTTTCATTTCTGCCCAAAGCGTCTGAGTAATAGTCCTACCAACATATATAGCTCTTCCACGAGAATCATAAAAGATATATACACCACAGCTATTCCTTAATTCAGATTCAATTTCCTTTAGATTGGGTTCAGTCTTGTCTATTATTTCATAACTCGCTCCACGGCGGGAAAGGGTCTTACTTAAGGGATGATATTCTACAATAGTTTTGATCAAATTATGAGTATGAGTTACTTTCGATTTTCCGATTAGACCAACTACCGTTTTTGTCTTTACCCCATTTTTGGTCCAGTTAACAAGTGTGTTTTCGTTGGTGCCTAATAAACTAGCTAGGTCTCGATTCGTTTTTTTGTTATAGCGCTTCTTTAATTGGCTAATCAATTGGTGCCCATTAAGATTGTTACTCTCCTTTTTTATTAATTTGTTAAGCGCGTTTTTCAATACAGCTTTAGTCAGATTACCCTTTTCCCAGTTTTTTATGGTGGAAGAACCTCTATCTCCAATTAATATATGTGCAAGTTCAGAATTGGTTTTAGCGTCGTAAATCTCTTTTAGAATTTGCACAAGATCCTTGCCTGTTATTTCCATGCGTTTCATTTTTAAAAAAGCCCCATCTCTCACGAAATGGGGCTTCTGTTATTTGTATTGTCTAATGTCTCAGATCTGGCGTCTCACGTCTCTGGGACTATGAGCAGCCCATGCTGTTGCCGCAGTTGAGGCACTTGTAGCAGGTGCCGGAGCGGAGGGTGATGTTGCCGCACACGTTGCACGGTGGCGCATCGCCGCCCATATCCTTCAGGTGGTTATTGAGATTGCTCAGGGCTGGCTGAGAGGCGAGTTTCATCACCTTTACCTCTTGTGCCGGCTGTACCTTAGGCTTCTCTACCATCTCAGGGTGCAGTGGCTTTATGGTCTCCTCTTCTATCTCTGTGGTGAGGTCCAGGGTGCTCACCTCGCGGCTGGCCAGCTCGCTAGGAGTGACATGCACGAGGTCTGTGCGACCCAGGTACTCAAACGCCAGGAGGCGGAAGATATAGTCTACGATAGAACTTGCATTCTTGATATTAGGATGGTCTACCATGCCGCTCGGCTCAAAGCGGGTGAAGGTGAATTTATTGACAAACTCCTCCAGCGGCACGCCATACTGCAGGCCTATGGATACGGAGATAGCAAAGCAGTTCATCAGTGAGCGGAAGGATGCGCCCTCCTTGTGCATATCGATGAAGATCTCACCGAGGGTGCTATCACTGTACTCGCCTGTGCGTACGAAGACGGTCTGTCCGCCCACCTTTGCCTTTTGGGTGAAACCATTGCGGCGGTGAGGCAGGGCTTTCTTCTCTACGATGCGGGAGAGTGCACGCTTGAAGCTGGTGTCTGTAGACTCCTGCATCAGCACGCGGGCAGCCTCGAGCACCTGCTCAGGGGTCAGCTTGCTAAACATCTCTGTAGGAGCTGCCTCAGTAGCTGCTGCTGTAGCGGCAGTGCTTGACTTCTCTTCTTTCTCTTCGTCCTTCTTGTTGGAGAGTGGCTGGGAGAGCTTGCATCCGTCACGGTAGAGGGCGTTAGCCTTCAGGCCGAGCTTCCAGGAGAGCTCATATGACTGCTGGATATCTTCTACGGTAGCTTCGTTTGGCAGGTTGATCGTCTTGGATATCGCACCGCTGATGAATGGCTGCACAGCGCCCATCATCTTGATGTGGCCGTGTGCATGGATGAAGCGGGTGCCCTTGGTACCGCACTTATTGGCAGTGTCAAATACCGGCAGGTGCTCTTCCTTGAGATATGGTGCGCCCTCTACGGTCATGGCGCCGCAGATGTACTCATTGGCCGCTTCGATATCCGCCTTGCTGTAGCCCAGCTCGCGGAGGAGGTTGAATTTGCCGCTATTGTACTGCTCTGCAGTGAAGCCGAGGCGCTGCAGGGTAGCCTCACCGAGGCTGTATACGTTAAACGCGAAGGTCACGTCAAACGCAGCCGGCAGGCCGGCCTCTATCTTCTCGATATCTGTCGCGTCAAAGCCCTTGGCGCGGAGTGAGTCAGGGTTGATAGCCGGGCATCCGTACAGGCTGCCGTGGCCCTTGGCATATTTTACAATAGCATCTACCTCAGATGGTGCGTAGCCGAGGTTCTTCAGCGCGTATGGCACTGACTCGTTCACGATCTTGAAGTAGCCACCACCAGAGAGCTTCTTAAACTTCACCAGTGCAAAGTCAGGCTCTACACCTGTGGTATCGCAGTCCATGACCAGGCCGATAGTACCTGTAGGCGCTATCACTGTGGTCTGGGCATTGCGGTAGCCATACTTCTCACCGAGCTGGAGGGCCTCATCCCATGCATTGCAGGCGGCTGTGAGCAGATAGTCAGGGCACTGGCGCTGGTCTATGCCTACAGGCTTCACGTCCAGTCCTTCGTAGGTTTCAGGGCTGGCATTGTATGCTGCATAGCGGTGATTCCTCATCACGCGCATCATGTGTTTCTTATTGCGCTCATAGCCGGCAAATGGTCCGAGTACGGAGGCCATCTCTGCAGATGTCTTGTACGATGTACCGGTCATGATAGCGGTGATAGCACCACCTATAGCGCGGGCCTTGTCACTGTCATAGGCTATGCCTGATACCATGAGCAGGCTGCCGAGATTGGCAAAGCCGAGGCCGAGGGTACGGAACTCATAAGACAGTTGCGCTACCTCCTTGGACGGAAACTGTGCCATCAGTACGGAGATCTCCAGTACCATGGTCCAGATGCGGCTCATGTGCTCGAAGCCCTTGACATCCAGTGTCAGGGTATCTACATCATAGAACTTCATCAGGTTGAAAGATGCCAGGTTGCAGGCAGTATTATCGAGGAACATGTACTCCGAGCATGGGTTAGATGCGCGGATAGGACCATCCTCTGGGCAGGTGTGCCACTCATTGATAGTAGTGTCAAACTGTACGCCCGGGTCTGCGCAGCGCCATGCAGCCATGCCTACCTTGTCCCACAGCTCGCGGGCAGGGATAGTGCGCATAGTACGGCCGTCGGTGCGGGCCTTCAGTGCCCAGTTGCCACCTTCTTCCAGCGTTTTGAAGAATGAATTTGGTACGCGTACAGAGTTATTAGAGTTCTGGCCGGCTACCGTGCGGTATGCCTCGCCTTCGTAGTGATTGCTATAGCCTGCGTCTATGAGGGCCTTTACCTTGTCCTCTTCCTTCATCTTCCACTCTATGAAGTCTACGATCTCCGGGTGGTCCAGATCGAGGCAGACCATCTTGGCTGCGCGGCGGGTAGTACCGCCAGATTTGATAGCACCTGCGGCGCTGTCACCTATCTTGAGGAAGCTCATGAGGCCGGATGATGTGCCACCACCTGAGAGGCGCTCACCTTCGCCACGGATGCCGGAGAAGTTTGTACCTACACCTGAGCCATACTTAAAGATACGGGCCTCACGGGTCCAGAGGTCCATGATGCCGCCTTCATTTACCAGATCATCCGTCACAGACAGGATGAAGCAGGCGTGTGGCTGCGGACGCTCGTATGCAGAGGTAGATTCTGACAGTTTGCCTGTATCAGGGTTTACATAGTAGTGGCCTTGTGGCTTGCCGGCTATACCATATGCAGTATAGAGGCCGGTATTAAACCACTGAGGGCTGTTTGGCGCTGCCATCTGGCCCAGCAGGGAGTATACCAGCTCGTCATAGAATACGGATGCATCCTGTGAGGAGGCGAAGTAGCCATACTTCTCGCCCCACTGCCTCCAGCAGTCAGCCAGGCGGTGTGCCACCTGCTTGATAGAGCGCTCGCCACCCAGGCTGCCATCTGCCTGAGGTACGCCGGCGCGGCGGAAGTATTTCTGCGCCAGGATATCTGTAGCCACCTGGCTCCACTGGGCCGGTACCTCTACATTATGCATTTCAAATACTGCGTCACCTGCCGGATTTCTGATCACGGAGCTGCGCAGCTCATATTGGAACAGGTCGTATGCTGATACCCCATCTTTAGTGTAATATCTGTCGACGGAGAGTCCTTTCTGGCCGGTGGTCTGGCCTTTTGCTGTTGTTTTCTTTGCCATATCTTTTAAGGGTATATTTAGAGTCTGTTATTGTTGTGTTAAGCGTTAAAATCTCTGGATTGGTACCTCGAATTTATCCCGCTCGGGAAAATAAAGCCAGTGGTTTTATCAACAAACTTTGTGCAAACGGTAGCCGAAAAATATCAAATCATGGACAGTACTGGATTCCAGCCTGTGGAAAAGACAAAGTGGATAAAATGGGGAAAAAAATAGTTGGTTTTGTTGGGTTTAGAGAGACCCCTCTCAGGACCTGCATAAACACTGAATCCCCGATATTTTTCTGCACCTTTACGGTTACAAAGATACACCTTATTCCTTAGAGAGGTGCCTGCCAGTCAGCGCACTCCATATGATAGAAAACTAAAACATGACCGAAACCGTCTACTCACACCTCAGTACCAGCCGCAGCCAGCTGGCCGTGCTCATAGACCCTGACAATCAGACCCCGGATGGCCTCCGCGATATGACTGCCCGGATCAATGCCGCGAGGGTAGATATGGTGCTGGTGGGCGGCAGCCTGCTGCTGGAGGACCGCTTTGAGGAAACTATCCGGCTACTGAAGCAGGAGACCTCCATACCGGTGGTCATCTTCCCGGGCAATAACTACCAGGTGAGCCGCGCTGCAGATGCCATCCTGCTGCTCAGCCTGATCTCCGGCCGCAACCCTGAGTACCTCATAGGCCAGCATGTGGTGGCCGCCCCGCATATCCGCGAGTCCGGCCTGGAGGTGATACCGACCGGGTACATGCTGATAGATGGCGGCAGGGTCTCTACCACCTCCTACATGACCCAGACCGTGCCCATACCGCACGACAAGGCCGATATAGCCGTAGCTACCGCCATGGCGGGTGAGCTGCTGGGCCTGCGGGCCATCTATATGGAGGCAGGCAGCGGAGCTAAAAGCTCTATCCCTGTAGAAATGCTGCAGGCCGTGCGCCGGGCTATCTCCATACCCATCATCACCGGGGGCGGTATCCGCACGCCAGAGCAGGCCGAGGCGCTGGCCCAGGCCGGGTCAAACCTGATAGTGGTCGGTAACATACTGGAGAAGCAGCCCGAGCTGCTGCTCGAGATATCACTGGCGGTGCACCAGTAGGTATCCTGTCTTTTACCCGATAGTTTGGTAGCTAGTTTTTATTTTCACCGGGGTAAAAGACGACATTATGAAAACGAAACTTCTCTGCCTTTTTCTGGTCCTATTGTGCGCATATGAATCGCGTGCCGGCTGGACCCCTCTGACCACCGGTATCAGCAGCCACCTGAATGGAGTGGTGATAGTGGACTCTACAGGCGTAGTGACGAGCCGTGAGGGGCTTTATTACACACACAATGCGTACGGCGGCCCGGCAGCCTGGCACAAACTGACGCTGACCGGCTATACGGCCGACTCTATCGTGCTGAGCCACACCCGGTTCAACCACTGCTATATGGCTCCGGGCGGTACTGCGGTATACGCCTGTGGCGAAGATACCGTAGCGCACAAAGCCATCGTACTGACGCTGGACCCTAGCACTATGAGCTATCAGATACCATATACCGGTGCAGTAGGGTCGGCGCTCAATCACATTGCATACAACAGCTACTTTGGAGAATATGAGATGGTGGGCAATAAAGGGCTGGCTGTGGCTATAGGCACACAGGGAGCAGAAGAGCTGAATACACACATCCGTGCAGACCTGCTCTCTATCAGCTATGTGTATAGTCGCTTTGCCATGGTGAGCCGTGATACGCTATACACCGGAAATTATACTAATCCCATGATACCGCCCACATTGCAGTCCCAGGCGCTAAACTCTGTAGGCGCGACCTACCGGGATGTGTGTGTCACAAACTCCACGCAGGGCTTTGCCGTAGGCAATACGGAAGTAGGCTGGCTGCAGTCTACGGCTACTGAGCTGCGGGAGTACGATTTCGGCCCGCTAAATGGCAGGTGTGTATATCAGCATGCCTTTCGCATCTATGTGGGCACGGACCATGGCATCTTCGTCTCAGATGCAGCCATGAGCGATCTGGAGTACCAGCCCTCATCGCAGCTATACCACATCAATAGTATGTGGGCCAAAGACAATACGCAGATGTATGCCTGCGGGGATAATGGTACGCTGCTCGTACTCAGGGGTGTGGGAGAGTCTAAGCCGGTAGCCAATATCCATATGACCGGCGGCTGTGCGAATGCAAGCCAGGTACTCAACGCCTCAGTAGGCACCTCTACACTCTGCCGCTGGTATATCAATGACAGCCTGGCCAGCTACCAGTGCCAAAATGCCACCTTCAATTTTCGCAATCCCGGCCTGGATACCATACGCCTGCTGGTGACCAACGACAGCCTCTACAGTGATACCAGTACACAGGTGATACAGATAGTACCGGTACCATCTGTCACCCTGCCGCATACTATGAGCAAGCCCTTCATCTGCCACAAAGAGCCTGAGGTGATCACCCTGGACTCCTCACAGTCAGGCGTGCTGTATGTCATGGCCCGCTATGGCACCATACAGACCTACGGACAGGTGGCAGGCACAGGCGGTACGGTAGCCCTGATCAGTGATAGCCTCACCACAGGCGGCTACTACTACCTGCGGGCCAGCAGTACCGTGGTGCAGTGCTCAGCCAGATTTCGCGATACGCTGCGCATCGGCCTGGAGCGGACGCAGGCCGACTTTCATGACGGATATGTCAATGCTAGCCTGGGTACGGCTGCACCATTTTATCAGCATTGTACAGATGCACAGCATTATCAGTGGTCGTTTAGCCCTGCACCGGTGGCACAAGGCGGGGTGGCGGACAGCATAGCTACCGCTACCTATACCACCCCCGGTACCGTACAGGTCAGGCTCATCTGCTCCTCTGACCATGGCTGTACAGACACCCTCACACGACCAGCTACCACATATGTGACAGAGACCGGGCAGAACGATGACTGCTGGCAGCTACTGGCATCCGGGCCTGACCTGACCTGGTCCGGACAGGCAGTGCCGAATACAGCCGGCAGTTTTCCCCTGCACGATGGCGGCTTTATGGTCTCCGGCGAGTTTAATCAGGGCAGCCTGCCATCATACTATGGCAGTGCTGCTGCGCTCTCCAGGCCCGCTCAGGGAGGCTACTGTGCCCGCTATACCAGCAAGGGTAGCCTGAGTTGGGTGGTCTATTCGCAAAACATTTTTGCCACAGTATCTCCGGCTATCTCCTCTGCAGCAGAGGACCACGATGGTAATATATATATCACTGGCTATGGTACCTACCTGAAAGATAATACCGGAGACAGTATCGTGCTGCTCAGAAATTATCAGACGGGCTTTCTGGTGAAACTGGACCCGCAGGGCAGACTGATCTGGCGGCTATCTATCGGGGATAACTACCCGGTATCTTTTGGAGGTGTATCTATAGATCATGACAATAACCTGATAATAGGCATAGGCAGTCAGTACCCTACACTGCGCAAAGCCATCTACCTGAACGGAGTAGTAGTAGACACCTTCAGAGACGCAAAGAGCACGATGCTGAAGCTGACGCCAAACGGGCAGATACTCTGGGGTATAGGTGTCAAAATAGATGCGACCAACTATGCAGGCTATGGACTCCCTCAGTGCGATGCTGCCAATAATGTGTACCTGGCAGGATACTATGAATACGGTATCACATTCTACTCAGCGGGTGATACCGTAGGCAGCTATATGCCGGGCCATCGTGATTATGGCAGCAGTGGTTTTATGGCAAAGTTTGACAAGAATGGCCAGCTGCAATGGAAAACACGGACCATCACTATAGGAGATACGATCACTGCCAATGTGATAATGGCAATGACCACAGATAGCAGTGGCAATATGTACCTGACAGGAAACAATGATATCAGGCCGGGCCGGGTGCAGGTATTTGAGAATACGGATGGTACCATACGGACCAATACCGGCGGCAAATATTATGTGGCAAAGGTAAACAACCGTGGTCAGTGCCAATGGCTGCAGACCATACGGGGTGGTGTGAATGCTACTGCAGAAGCCGGCATATGGCAATCCGGAAATGAGGTCAGTGTCATAGGCAGGCTGGCACTGCTGGCGCCTGATACGACGTATGCCTTTACGAGCCACGATGGCTATGATCTGTCACCACACTTTACCCCCTTTTTACGCTACCTGGCCAGCTATGACACAGCAGGCAATATAAGGCGCCTGACAGGAGATGGGTATAACCAGAATAATACAGTACCGGGCAATGGAGCAAATAATTTATTCAGATCAGGCGGCAGTTATCTGTTTTCTCAAAACTATTTGAATCAGGGTGCCTACAGCAACTTTGGAATGGCCATCCCACCTACAAACGGCTATGATGGACTGATCACTAAATTCAACCCCTCATGCGGGCTGATATACTATACGCACAGCTCGGATATCACTGCCTATGTCTGTCCGGGGGGCTCTTACTGGTTTCATGGGCACCTGCTCACTCAGACAGGCACATATGTAGATACGCTGGCCGGCGCGGCAGCGGGCGGACTGGATAGTATCGTGACGCTGAGGCTGATCACCAGCAGCCACCTGACCACAGATCTCTATGACAGCGCCTGTGCAGGTACTGCCTACCAGTATCATGGCAGAGCTGTGATCGCACCCGGCACCTATACAGATACTTTCACTGCTGCGGCTGGCTGTGACAGCCTGGTAGTGCTGCATCTATCCTCGCGGCACACTGCCCTTATCACCTGGGTACAGGCGGATACGGAGGTGGTCATCTTCTGCGGGCAGCTGCTGCCCCCACCGGGTATCCGGCACGCGCAGCCTGCGGGCGGCCACTATAACGGCATATATGTATCCGGAGATAGCATCTTCCCATCTGGTACCGCCGGGTATCACCTGCCGGCAGGTGATAGCTTATTTTATATACGCTACACCTATACTGAGCCCGGTGGCTGCCCTGCTGCTTTGACCAAGGCATTTCACCTCAGCTATCAGTGCGCAGGGATAGAGGCGTCTGATCAGGGTGCTGCACTACAGCTCTATCCTGATCCCAATCGCGGTACCTTTACTCTCCGCAAGGCTGACGCCTCATCGGCTACGTATAGTATATATGATGTGATGGGGCGCCTGGTGGCCCAGGGCACTATGCTCTCTGCCAGACAATCTGTACACCTGCCAGACGCAGGGGTGGGTATATACATGCTGGTGCTACATAGCGGGTCTGGTACCGGCAGCGTGAGGTTTGCTGTAGAGCGATGATCAATGATGCCAGATGAATAACCAGGTCGTCAAAAGTTTGACTGGCCACATCAGGATGGCCAGGATGAAGTCCATCGCAAACCCGACCACCGGCACCAGTGCATAGAGCCACCAGCTGAAGCGCACGGTAAACTCTCTGGATACGAGTTTCTGCCATGCTGCTACTACTATCTTACGATCGTACCAGAGGATAGCCAGGTCACAGCAGACCATACCCGCCAGTCGTACCGGCAGCGCCATGCCAAACATACCAGTGGTGAAGCATACATCTATCAGGAAGATGTTGGCTAATACCGGCAGCAGGACCAGTGCACCTATCAGCCGGGTGCGCGGGATCACGATGAGGATGGCACCGCCGATCTGCGTCAGGCCCACGACCCAGTTGAAGAGATGGCTGCGGCCAAAGAGGTGCCAGGCCAGGTGGAAAGTGTCGACCTCTTTCAGCGGTTTAGATAGGATGGCGGTGTCCCAGATGCCAAATTGCCCTCTGGTGATTTTGGCAAAGCCATAATCTGCCATAGAGATGGCGAGGTACCAGCACAGGCAAAGGGTGAAATAGGCGTAGGCTTGTTCTTTTTGTATCCTCATAGCCTGAGAGAAACGCCGGCGACACAAAAGATTGCAGCAGGATCACCGCTGAGTGGCAGATTAAGACTTTTTAAGTTTCTATATTCTCAGCCATCAGTCACCTATCACTTACAGTCGCAGGCAAACTCGTCATCTCTGTCTATGCAGGTCACGACCTTGACTTCATCCTCACATTTGGCAAAGACGATACGCAGGCGGATGTGGTCACTATTGCGCTCGTCCTCTATGGCGTAGGCGGGGCAGCGGCCGGGTTCCTGTTTGCTTTTGGCCTCATTGATATGGCCCTCGCGCAGTACCTCGCGGATATCAGCCTCAGAGATATGGCGGCAGGACATGCGGCAGCGGGCATGCCTGGTATAGATGAGTCGGGTGTCCGGGGCTATAAGCGTCTGATGGTCAGCCAGAGCGGCAGCCGCTGGCTCAGCCGGAGTGGCTGCTGGAGCCGGCGCGGTAGGTTCCGCCGTATTCCTGACCGGCGGATGGCAACCACTTACAAATAGTAGCAGCAATAGAAAAACAATATAGTACTTGTATCTCATGAAATGTTTTTGAAATATGACAAAAGTCATTTGACTAAAGGTTTGACAGCCTTTATTTTAACAAAAATACATTTAAAAGAAAGAATGAATTTGGGAGATGCTACTTTGACTGGGTCCACCAGGGATATGCTGCATGCTATGGTGGAGTTTGGCCGGGACATTATCACACTTTTTGACGGAAAAGGCTGCGTCGTTTTCAGCAGTTCCTCTCATAGGAGCATATTGGGGTATGAAGCCATTGATATATTCACTACCAAGGCCATCGAGCTGATACATCCTGACGATCGTGATACTATTATCCATAATTTTTATGAGCTGCTGAGATATCCGTCTGTACGCTTTAGCAGCCAGTGGCGCCAGCAGCATAGCGATGGGCACTATGTATGGATGGAGGGTACGGGCATTAATAAACTTGAGGATCCAAATATCAAGGCCATCATTTGCAACTATAGAGATATCACAGAGCAAGTAGAGGCCAGGCAAAGGTTAGAGAAAGCGAATACGGAGCTTACTAAAGTCTTCAATAATATAGATGAGGTGATCTATAGCGCCCGGCGCAATCCTTACCAGATCATCCAATGGTCAGAGGCATGCAACAAAGTATACGGATACAGTTCAGAGGAATTTATCCAGGCTGGCTTCCTGTGGTATGAGCTGATCCTGCCTGAGGATAAGCACATGATAGACGAGCTGAATGATATGCTGCTGACGGGCCGGGTCAGCACGGTGCAGTATCGTATCAGGCACAAAGATGGACGTATCCGATGGATAGAAGCGCGTGTGACCCCTACGCTGAACGAAAGGGGAGATATAACCCGTGTGGATGGTGTCAACCGCGATATTACGGACAAAAAAATAGCAGAGCAGGCGCTGCAGGATAGCGAGCGCAAGTTTAGGGCACTGATAGAGAGAAGCAAGGATGGCATTGCCCTGTCGGACCGCGAGAGCCGTATACAATATGTGAGTCCCGCCATTACCGCTATATTAGGCTACGAGCCAGCCGAGCTCATAGGGCAGACAGCAGCCATATTCCGGCATCCATCCGCCAACCCTGAGACACCGCTGGATAAATGGAGGATACAGCCCGGAGCGAGTACTAGCCGAGTCATGCACGCCCGGCACAAAGACGGATCCACCCGTTGGATAGAAATTACGGTTACTAACCAGTTTGAAAATCCTGCAGTCAATGCTATGGTTACTAATTTTCGCGATGTGACAGAGCAGAAGCTGGCTAATGAGCGGCTGCAGCATAGTGAAAAGCGGTTTCGCGCACTCATAGAGAACAACAAAGAAGGTATCGCCCTCTCAGATGAGCAGCGGCGGTTCATATACCTCAGCCCGTCGGTCCGGGATATACTGGGCTACAGCCCCGAGGATATGATAGGATCCACGGCGCTGGATCTCTACCATCCGGATGACAAGGCGAAGGTACGCGACCTGGTGCAGCTCATCATGAGCCGGCAGCAACTGCATGGATCTCTGCAGATACGACTCAAGCACCAGGATGGAAAGTACCGGTGGATGGAATTGGTATTGAGTAACCAGTTTGACGATCCGGCTGTAGAGGCGATGGTCACAAACTTTCGTGATGTCACTGACCGTATCAATGCTGAAGAGGCATTGGTCAATAGTGAGCAGCGCTTCAAATATCTGATAGAGAAAAATCAGGATGTCATAGCCATGTCTGGAGGAGATGGCGCTATCACTTATATGAGCCCGGCTGTAAAGGAGGTACTCGGATACCAGCCCGAGGAACTACTCGGCACCTCAGCTATGGAACTCATGCATCCTGATGAGCTACCCGCTAATATCGGCCACCTGACCTGGTGCAATGAAAATCCGGGCAAGGCTATGTTTATGGTGCTACGCCTGCGGCACAAAGACGGCAGCTGGCGCTGGATGGAGGCCAGCTCTATCAGCCACCTGGATAGCCCTGCGGTCAATGCCATTGTATCCAACCTGCGCGATGTGACCGAGCGCAAAAAGATACAGGATGAGCTCTTTGAGCTGAACCGGTCACTGGAGGAGAAGGTAAAAGAAAGGACCGTGCAGCTGGAGGAGTCAAACAGGGCGCTGGAGTCATTCTCCTCACTGGCGGCTCATGACCTGCAGTCTCCGCTGCGGGTACTCTCCGGCTATGTGGGCCTGCTGAAGCGGGAGTATGAAGAGATACTACCATCGGATGCCTTGACCCTCATGGATGTGATATTGAAACAGACTAACCGTATGAAAGAGCTGATCATAGACCTGCTGGCTTTTTCCCGTGCATCTCATGCTGCGCTGGAGCGGCGGCAGGTAGACATGACCCACGTGGTGCAGGAAAAAGTAGATGAGCAGCTACTGGCCCGGAGCGGACAGCCCGTGCCGGAGGTAGTGATCCATGAGCTGGGTCGCTCTACATGTGATGAGGGCCTGATACGGGAAGTGTGGGCTAATCTGATCTCAAATGCGATGAAGTACTCTACCGGAATAGAAAAACCTCGGGTGGAGATTGGCATCCGCCTGATGGCAGAGGGCCTCGTTTATTATATATCGGATAATGGAGTGGGCTTTGATATGAATAGCGCTGGCAAGATGTTTCAGCTTTTCCAGCGGATGCATAGCAGCTCTGACTTTGAAGGGACAGGCCTGGGACTGGCACTGGTCAAGAATATCATCACCAAACACGGTGGCCGTATCTGGGCCGAGTCTGCGCAGGGAGCGGGTGCTACATTTTACTTTACCCTACCGGAGGCCTCACTTGATCACGCCTAGTTTCCTGCCTACCTTTTCGAAGGCAGCGATGGCCTGGTCCAGGTGCTGCTGATCGTGCGCGGCGGAGAGCTGCACACGGATGCGGGCCTGCTCCTTGGGCACTACCGGGAAGAAGAAGCCGATCACGTAGATACCCTCTTTCAGCATTTCATCTGCAAAGACCTGGGACAGCTTGGCATCGTACAGCATGACCGGGACAATGGCAGACTCGCCATCTTTGAAGTCCAGACCGGCTTTCTTCAGGCCCGTTTTGAAGTAATTCACATTCCACTCCAACTTGTCGCGCAGGGCGGTGCTCTCGCTCAGCATGTCAAATACCTCTATGGCTGCACCTGCTATAGATGGTGCCAGTGAGTTGGAGAAAAGGTATGGACGAGACCTTTGGCGTAGCATATCTATGATCTCTTTTTTGCCAGTGGTGAAACCACCCATGGCACCGCCGAGCGCCTTGCCCAGCGTACCGGTGATGATGTCTACGCGGCCCAGTACATTGCGCAGCTCTACACTGCCGCGGCCCGTCTTGCCTATAAATCCTGTGGCGTGGCTTTCGTCTACCATCACCATCGCGTTGTATTTATCTGCCAGGTCGCAGACCTTGTCGAGCTGCGCTACGTATCCGTCCATAGAGAAGACGCCATCGGTCACTATGATGCGGTTCTTCTGATCCTGAGACTTTTTGAGGCATTCCTCCAGCTCTTCCATATTGTTATTGGCATAGCGGTAGCGTACGGCCTTGCAGAGGCGCACCCCGTCTATGATAGAGGCGTGGTTCAAAGCGTCAGAGATGATAGCATCATTTTCATCAAAGAGGGGTTCGAAGACACCACCATTGGCATCGAAGCAGGCAGCGTAGAGGATCGTATCCTCAGTACCGAGAAAGGCGGCGATCTTTGCCTCCAGTTCTTTATGTATATCCTGCGTACCGCAGATAAAGCGTACGGAGCTCATGCCAAAGCCATGCGTATCGAGGGCTTTCTTAGCCGCTGCTATCACACGCGGGTGGGAGGAGAGGCCGAGGTAGTTGTTTGCGCAGAAGTTGATCACTTCGCTGCCGTCCTGCAGTTTTATCACTGCGTCTTGCGGCGTGCTGATGATGCGCTCGCGCTTGTAGAGGCCATTCGTATCGATATTTTGCAATTCTTCCGTGAGCTTATCCTTGATCGTGTACATGCTTTATTACTTTATGGGAGCGAAGGTAGAAATAAGCAGAACACCTGCGTCGCAAAGCCCTATTTCTCTTATCCCGTATAGTTATAAGTAGGAAAACAAACTGCCTGTCTGCCTTGTTATAAGGCATGAATATGATAGGTTTTTGGCGCCAGCTTAATTTGAATCATTCTAAATAAGCAGCCGTTCGCGCAATAAAGGGTCAAAATCCTTTCATTTGTCAGACTGTACATTAATTTTGGCACCGCATTAACAAAAATCTAATACAAGATGTCTGCTGCTACGCAAAAATCTTCCGCCCTCTTCAAATCATCGCTCGGCAAGAAATACCTGATGGGCCTGACGGGACTTTTCCTGATCAGCTTCCTGCTGGTACACTGCTTTATCAATGCGATGGTATTCTTTGACAGGTCGGGCTCCCTATTCAATGAGTATGCTCACTTTATGGGTACCAATATCATCATCCGTATCATGGAGGTGGTGCTCTTTGGCGGCCTGCTGGTGCATATCATAGACGGCCTGATGCTGTACTTTCAGAATCGCGCTGCACGTCCGCAGGGATATGCCTACAATAAGCCAAACGCAAACAGCAGCTGGTACAGCCGCAGCATGGCCATACTCGGTACGCTGCTGCTTATCTTCCTGATCATGCACCTCTATCATTTCTGGCTGAAGTCGCGCTTCCTCGGACTGCCGGAGGTACAGCATCCGCAGCTGAATGTACAGATGCTGGATCTATACTCGGAGATGTCAGTCGTATTTAGCTTCCTGCCTGTAGTGATCCTGTATGTACTGGCGCAGGTAGCACTGGCCTACCACCTGCTGCATGGCTTCTGGAGCGCCTTCCAGTCACTCGGCCTGAACCATACTAAATATAATAAAGGTATTCACCTGGCGGGTACTGCCTTTGCCATCGTGATACCGTTCATCTTTGCCCTGATGCCGATCGTGATCTATCTGCGCAGCATCGGTGTGATGTAATTTTAAACTTCTTCAAATCTCAATAACAAATGGCCATAGACTCAAAAATACCTGAAGGAAAACTCCAGGATAAGTGGGAAGAATACAAGGAGCACGCCAAGCTCGTAAACCCTGCCAATAAGCGTAAGATAGAGATCATCGTAGTAGGTACGGGTCTCGCCGGCGCCTCTGCAGCAGCTACGCTGGCAGAGCAGGGCTACAAGGTGAAAGCCTTCTGCTTTCAGGACTCGCCGCGTCGTGCGCACTCTATCGCCGCACAGGGTGGTATCAATGCAGCCAAGAACTATAAGAATGACGGTGACTCGGTTTACCGCCTCTTCTACGATACGATCAAGGGTGGCGACTTCCGCGCTCGTGAGGCAAACGTCTACCGCCTCGCATCCGTATCGGCCAATATCATAGACCAGGCTACGGCACAGGGTGTACCTTTCGCACGTGAGTACGGAGGACTCCTGGATAACCGTTCATTCGGTGGTACGCAGGTGTCACGTACATTCTACGCGCGTGGCCAGACCGGCCAGCAGCTCCTGCTCGGTGCCTACCAGTCTCTGGAGCGCCAGATCGGCCTGGGCAATGTAGAAATGTTTAACCGCCACGAGATGGTGGATGTGGTAGTGATAGACGGTAAGGCCCGTGGTATCATAGCCCGCAACCTGATCACCGGTAAGATAGAAAGGTATTTCGGCCATGCTGTGATCCTCGCATCGGGTGGCTATGGCAATGTATTCTACCTGTCTACAAATGCAATGGGTAGCAACGTGACCGCTGCGTGGAAGGCACACAAGAAGGGTGCATTCTTCGGCAATCCGTGCTACACACAGATACACCCTACCTGTATACCTGTATCCGGTGACTATCAGTCTAAGCTGACGCTCATGTCTGAGTCGCTGCGTAATGACGGCCGTGTATGGGTGCCTAAGACCAAAGAGGACGCCAAGGCGATCCGCGAGGGCAAGAAGCGTGCAGAAGACATCAAAGAAGAAGACCGCGACTACTACCTGGAGCGCAAATATCCATCCTTTGGTAACCTGTGTCCACGTGATATCGCGTCACGTGCGGCCAAGGAGGCCTGTGATGACGGCCGTGGTATCGTGCCATCTGGCTTTGGTGTATTCCTCGACTTCGGCGATGCGATCAAGCGCTTGGGTGTAGAGACTGTGAAGGCCCGCTACGGTGAGCTCTTCCCGATGTACCAGAATATCACAAACGAAGATCCGCTGAAGACGCCGATGAAGATCTATCCTGCTGTACACTATACGATGGGCGGCCTCTGGGTAGACTACGAGCTGATGACCACTGTGAAGGGTCTCTACGCGCTCGGTGAGGCGAACTTTAGCGATCACGGTGCGAACCGCCTCGGTGCTTCTGCACTCATGCAGGGCCTCGCAGACGGCTATTTCGTACTGCCATATACGATCAATAACTACCTCTCTGACGAGATATTTACCAAGGCGATCCCACTGGACCATCCGGCATTCGAAGAAGCTGCGAAGGGTGCAGAGGAGCGCATGAAGAAATTCCTCTCGATCAATGGTAAGCAGTCAGTGGAAGACTTTCACCGCAAGCTGGGCAAAATCATGTGGGAATACTGTGGTATGGCCCGCAATGCTGAAGGACTGACCAAGGCACGCAAGCTGATAGGCGAGCTACGCGAGGAATTCTGGAAGGATGTGAAAGTGCCTGGTGAGCTGAATGACTTCAACCCTGAGCTGGACAAGGCCGGCCGTGTGGCAGACTTCATAGAGCTGGGCGAGCTGATGGTGATAGACGCGCTGAACAGGAACGAGTCTTGTGGTGGCCACTTCCGCGAGGAGTACCAGGATCAGGGCGAGGCCAAGCGTGATGACGCCAACTACCTGTATGTAGCAGCGTGGGAGTTTACCGGCGTAGGTGCTGATCCTACCCTGCACAAGGAGGACCTGAAGTATGAGAACATCAAGCTGCAGGTGCGTTCTTACAAATAGTAATCAGTAGTAAGTATTTAGTATTAAGACAAAGCGATAAGCGAAATAAAACAGAGGTATGAAACTCAATCTCAAAGTCTGGAGACAAAAGAATGCCAATACTGCCGGCAAACTGGTAGACTATTCTGTAGACAACCTGAATCCGGATATGTCCTTTCTGGAGATGGTAGACGTGCTGAATGACCAGCTGGTCAAGAAGGGTGAGGAGCCGGTAGGCTTTGACCATGACTGCCGCGAGGGTATCTGCGGTATGTGCAGCATGTATATAGATGGCCGTGCACACGGGCCACAGCATGCGGCTACTACCTGCCAGCTGTACCTGCGCTCCTTCAAGGATGGTGACACTGTACACGTAGAGCCATGGAGGTCCAAGGCTTTCCCTATCGTAAAGGATCTCGTGACTGACCGCTCGGCGTTTGACCGTATCATCGCTGCGGGTGGCTTCGTGAGTGTGAATACCGGCCAGGCTCAGGATGCCAATAACCTGCCTGTAGACAAACATGACGCTGAAAAGGCGATGGATGCTGCTGCCTGCATCGGCTGTGGTGCCTGCGTGGCAGCTTGCCCTAACGGCGCTGCAATGCTCTTCGTGTCCGCTAAAATATCCCAGCTCGCTCTCCTGCCACAAGGCCAGCCTGAGCGCGACCTCCGCGCCTTGCGCATGGTAGAGCAGATGGATGAGGAAGGATTTGGCAACTGCTCTAACATCGGCGCCTGCGAAGCAGAGTGCCCTAAGGAGATCAAGCTGACAAACATCGCCCGCATGAACCGCGACTTCCTCGCGGCCTCTCTGGTGAGCGAGACGGAGTAATCAGAAAATTACCATAATTTAATACTGCAAGGACAAGGCTATCGGAGTCTTGTCCTTGCTATTTTGTAGCTTTACGATATAAATCTGCTCCGTGAAGAAGATCACCATCGGCGTCACTGTGACCGAAGCCCGCTACGAAAACTACCCTAAATGGATTAAAGGCAATGATGATAGCATCAGTATCATCGAGCTCTCTGCTGAGAATCAGAACTGGGATGAGATAGAGGACTGTGATGGTATACTGCTCACAGGTGGTGTAGACATGCACCCGCAGTTTTATGACAATAAGGAGCTGCGCTATCCGCATGCGCCGGAGTCATTTAATACGGCACGCGATGAGTTTGAGATGCATGTCTTTGAGACCGCGCTGAACTTTGAGCATCCGATCCTCGCCATCTGCCGTGGTCACCAGCTGGTGAATGTGGCCCTCGGTGGCAACCTGATACAAGATATAGGCGATGCTGCCAATGAGATACACAAACGTGGCGAAGAAGATAAGCAACATGGCATCACGACTGAATCAGGTACGCTGCTCTATCAGATCAGTGGTGCATCAGGTACCATCAATAGCGCACACCACCAGGCTATCAAAGACCTCAGTGATGAGCTGATAGCCAATAGCCACTCCACCGATGGCGTGATAGAGGGCGCTGAGTGGAAGGACAAGAGCGACAAACCCTGGCTGCTCACCGTGCAGTGGCACCCGGAGCGCATAGCTGATAAGGAAACCAATCCTTTCTCCCACAATATCAGGGAGGCTTTTCTGAAGGCTGTGCGAGACAGTGCCTAAAGTGTTTCGCTTAAATATTCTTTGCGTTTCTCCGCGTTCTTTGCGGTTATAAATAATCGTACTCAGTTTTGATTTATATTTGACGCGCTCAAATTATTTTATCGTTTTCCCGGCAGGGAAAGTAAAACATCTCATACATGAAGATCGTCAATCCGGCTGACGGCAAGGTCATAGCCAATGTCAAGGAAGATTCTAAAAAGTCTATCACTACCAAGCTCGCTACCCTGCGCAAAGGCCAGGAGAAATGGGCCAAGGTGCCACTCGCCAAACGTGTAGCAGTACTACAGAAATTTGGCAAGCTGCTGGAGAGCAATATCAAGGAGTGCGGCGCGATACTCACCTCAGAGGTGGGCAAGCCGCTGCAGCAATCATACAACGAAGTAAACGGTGCACATACCCGCATCAAGTGGCTGACTGAGAATGCTACTAAGTACCTCAGTGATGAGGTAGTGAGCAATGCTCCGGGTATGACAGAGAAGATCTCATACGAGCCGCTCGGCGTAGTATGTAATATTTCCGCGTGGAACTATCCGTACCTGGTAGGTACCAACGTATTCGTGCCTGCGCTGCTGGCGGGTAATGCGGTACTGTATAAGCCATCAGAATTCTCTACGCTCACAGGCCTGCAGATAGAGAAGCTGCTGAAGAAAGCCGGTGTGCCTGATGATGCGTTTCAGGTAGTGGTGGGAGCAAAGGAGCAAGGCGAGATACTGCTGGACCTGCCGCTGGATGGCTACTACTTTACAGGTTCATACAAGACCGGCGATTATATCTACAAGCGCGTAGCGCCTAAGATGGTGCCATGCCAGCTGGAGCTAGGCGGTAAGGATCCGCTCTATGTAGCAGATGACATCAAGGACATAGCTGCTGTGGCAGCAGGCACTGCCGACGGTGCATTCTACAATAATGGCCAGAGCTGCTGCTCTGTAGAGCGTATCTACGTGCACAAGAAAGTATATGACAAGTATGTGGAGGAGTTCGTCCGTGAGGTGAAAGGCTACAAGGCCGGCAACCCTACCGAACCTGGTGTCTACATCGGCGCGATGACCCGCGCTGCACAGCTCGACGTGCTGGATGCACAGGTGAAAGACGCTGTGAAGAAGGGCGGCAAAGTAGTGACCGGTGGCAAGCGCATAGCCGGCAAAGGAAATTATTTCGAGCCGACGGTGATCCTGAATGCGAATAACAAAATGGCTGTGATGCAGGAAGAGAGCTTCGGCCCGATCATAGGTATCATGAAAGTGAATAGCGACAAGGAAGCGCTGGAGCTGATGCAGGATACACAGTATGGCCTCACAGCTTCTGTCTATAGCTCAGACGAGAAACGCGCCGAGAAGATACTCTCTGCTGTCAACTCCGGTACTGCCTACTGGAACTGCTGCGACCGTGTGAGCGCAGGCCTGCCATGGAGTGGCAGGAAGCATTCCGGCTTTGGCGCTACGCTGTCACACCTCGGCATCCGTGCATTTACCAAGCCTAAGGGCTATCATCTGCGTGGATGATTGAACGTTTTGTAGAGACGCATCATTATGCGTCTTCACAAATGGCAAACTATCCTGGTCAAAGACGCATCATTATGCGTCTCTATGTGAATGCAATTCAAATTTAAAGCGAAGTCTCTAATGACTCCCTCTGGCTATCGGGGGGAGTTGTTTTTTTATCCCTGCCTATGATGCGCAGGGCCGAGTCTTTGGCTACGCGCAGGGACCGGAAGTAGCTACGGAAGATGTCGCGGATGTAACCGTCTTTATTGAATTCATTATCAGGCAGGCCAAACTCTATCGGCTCAGTAGTGTCAGGCTGATAGTAGGTGCCAAACAACCGATCCCAGATGATAAAGGTCACGCCGAAGTTGCGGCCATAGTGCTCGGGATTCTTGCTATGGTGGATGCGATGTGCGGCAGGAGAGACCAGTAAATAGCGGCCCAGCCAGCCCCAATCAGAGTTGATCTGCGAGTGCGTGAGTTTCTGATGCGCCTGGTGCACGAGATTGACCAGTAGGTAGGTCTCTGCAGGTACACCCAGCAGTATAAACACGATCATGGAGAAGAAGTCCGTCAGCACTCCCTCTGCTGCATGGCTGCGAAAGGAGGTCAGGATGGTCATATCTTCCGCAGAATGATGAAAGCGGTGCAGCTCCCACACCCAGCCCAGGTGATGGCGATAGTAGTGTACCACATAGTCCCGCAGGTCTGTGATGAGCAGCATGATGAAAAACTGTACCGGCACACTCGGTATGGAGGCGATCAGGTGAAAGTTGACATGCTTCATCACCTGGCCGTAGATGAAGTAGAAGATGCCGGCATAAAACAACAGACCAGCCAGCTGCGTCAGACCTGTGAGAAAAAAAAGGAAAGAGAAAACATCATTGTGGAGTACCCGGCCGCGCGTGGCTAGCTGATAGATAGAGCAGCGCCGCCAGCCTACAGCTACAGCCTCTATGATCAGGCACGCCACTGTGACGCCTATGGTCATGAGCATAGCCTCCCAGGGGAAGCGATCATAGTGCGCTACACTATTGAACTTCTTGATAATGTAATCAAAGCTGAACACTGTGGTATAAAAATACGCATTCCACATGGTTTGCTAAAATGACGGGGATTTGGCGGGCGTATGAGTTTTCCCTACCTTACCACCAGCGATGCAGCACTCCCGCTCCGTGTGGAACCAGATGCCTATGGTCAGGCTCCTACTGCCATTTATGGCCGGTATAGGTGTATATATTGTCTCGCCTGTCCTGCTGCTGCCGGCGCTGATAATCCTCTCTATTGCTTGTGCATTTCTCATATGGTATGGCCTCCGTAGCGAGGTCGCTACTGTATACCGCTGGCGCTATGTGGCGGGGCTGAGTATAGTGGTAGCCATGCTGTCTCTCGGATACACAGTGACCTGGCTACAGACCGATACCAATACAGCCGGTGATTTATCAAAGGTCAATGCCTCCGCTACCGCATACGAAGGGATAGTCTCTGAGCCGCCGGTACTCAAAGAGAAAACTGTCAATGCACTGATCCAGATCACGGCGATATCGCAAGGTGATACGGTGCAGCCCTGTAGCGGCAAAGTGCTGGCAAGTATCCAGCGCGATGAAGCCAGCAAAAGCCTTCATTATGGCGATAGAGTTACATTTCGCGGTAAGGTGAAAGCCTACGATGCACCAAAGAATCCCGACGAATTTGACTATCGGCAGTATCAGGCTTTGCACCATATCTATCACCGCGTCTACCTCAGAGATGGTAGCTGGCGCGTCACAGCAGTAGGGCAGGGCAATGTACTGCTGTCGCATATTTACAATGTACGTAGCTACTTCCTCACGCTGATCAAAAAGTATGTACGTGCCGAGGGCGAACTAGCCGTAGCTACGGCCCTCACCCTCGGCTATCGTGACTATGTGACAGATGATATCATGCAGGCCTACTCTGCGAGCGGTGTGCTGCATGTGCTCAGCGTATCAGGCCTGCACGTAGGTGTCATGTACTTTGTGCTGAATCTGCTGCTCGGCTGGATGGATAGGCGCCGGCGCACCGAGATAGTAAAAGGCGTGATCGTGATCACGGTCATGATATTCTATGCCGGCCTGACCGGGCTCAGCCCGCCGGTGCTACGGTCTGTCTGGATGTTTTCTCTTATCACTATCGCAAAGCTATTGGACCGGGATGTAAGCACTTATAATGTGCTCGGCGTGTCCTGCTTTGTACTGCTCGTGTGGGATCCATACTACATCGCCGATGTAGGCTTTCAGCTCAGCTACATAGCGGTGGCTGGCATCGTACTCATCTATCCCATGATCTTTGACCTGATAGAGGATACAGATGTGCTCAAACGAAATATCCCCTACCTCTCTCATCCGCTCAACTGGCTCTCGCGCTGGACCTGGGGCCTGCTGTGTGTCTCCCTCGCGGCGCAGATCGCTACACTGCCACTCAGCCTGCTTTATTTTCACAGTTTCCCTACCTACTTCCTTCTGGCCAATCTGGTCGTGATCCCATTGAGCAACTTTGTATTGGTGGCAGGCATGCTGCTTTTTTGCGTAGGATGGATGCCGTATATGTCAGATGCTGCGGGCTGGCTTTTTGACCACTTGCTGCTATGGACCAATGAGGCAGTATATACTGTAGACCGGCTGCCACATGCTTTGTCCAGAGGTATTATAGTCAGCGCACCGGAGATGTTGCTCCTTTACACTTTTGTCGCACTGCTGCTTTGGTATATCTATGACCGCCGCGCGCAGGTGCTGATTGCTACCTTGTGCGTATTGCTGGTCGTCTGCACGGCGTTTTCTTATGATACGCTTCGCAATGATAAGCTGCATGAGCTCTGTGTATATTCTATCAGGGATAGGAAAGCTATCAGCATCATATCGCGTGGTACAGTCGCTTATGACTTCGACACAGCACTGCTGCATGATGACAAGACCATGCGCTATCACATACGCGATCACTGGTATGCGTCGGGTGTGCAGCAGGAGGTGGCGCTGGATAGCAGCCGGGATCGTATCGCATTGCCTTACGGCAAAGTCTGTGCGGTGGCTGGCCGGCGCATGATGATAGCAGATGCTGCCGTGCCATCTGCACCTGCTAAAGTATTGCATGTAGATGTGCTGATTATGTCGAAAGGATACACCGGCTCCGTGGCAGCACTGAGATCATTCGTCAGCTGGGGCACATTGGTTTTTGATACATCGCTGAAACCATGGCAGCTAAAGAAATGGAAAGAGGAATGCGATGCGGCTGGCATGGCATATCATGATTGTACGGACAACGCTTTTGTGATGCGCTGGTAGCTTAGTTTTTGAAATTCATCAGGCGCGCCACATACTTGCCTATGATATCAAATTCCAGATTGACACGCGAGCCCGGCTTTACCTCATGGATATTGGTGTGCTCGTAGGTATAGGGGATGATGGCCACTTTAAAACGATCCTCCACAGTATCAAAGGCGGTCAGGCTCACCCCATTGATACAGATAGAGCCTTTCTCTACGATCATGTTTTGAGCCGAAGGCGTATATCGGAACTCATACAGCCAGCTACCATTCTGGTCAGTCACAGACAGGCACTCGCCGGTCTGATCCACATGCCCCTGCACGATATGCCCGTCAAAGCGGCCATTGGCCGCCATGCAGCGTTCTATATTTATCACCTGCCCTTCCTTCAGCTCACCCAGATTGGTCTTGCGTAGAGTCTCGTCTATGGCGGTGACACGGTGGCGCCCCGGGGCCAGCTCTACCACTGTCAGGCAGATGCCATTGTGAGAGACACTCTGGTCTATCTTCAGCTCGCCTGAGATGGGAGAGGAGACCCAGAGTTCCAGATTGCCTTTGTCGTGAGTGATGGCGGCGGCAGTACCCGTCGCCTCTATGATGCCTGTGAACATGTCCTTATTTCGATCTGATCAGATGTATGAAGCCGCCACCATCTTTCTGTGGCAGTGGTTTGCGTATCTCGCCGCGCAGCGAGATCTCGTAGTAGTAGCCGGAGTAGTAGTACACACCCTCAGACAGTTCTTTGCCTGACTTCTGGTCTTTGCCATCCCACCGCAGCTCAGGGTCTGTGGTCTCAAATACCTTCTCACCCCAGCGGGTAAATACCTTGAACTCTACACGTGTGATAAAGCGGTACGGATGCCGTGGCGTGAAGAGGTCATTGGCTCCATCGCCGTTTGGCGTGAAGGTATTTGGTAGCTCATAGTTAGGACAGTCGTCTATGCAGACACGGTTTACCTTAGGGCTTTCATTATTGTGGCGATCTACAGCCGTCACCACATAGCAGCCTGCGATATTCATATCCAGTATATGATTATAGGTCGTATTGCCTATGCCGGATATAGAGTCTATCAGTGTCATAGTGCCCGAGTCCGGCGCATAGTAGATGCGGTACTTGATCGTATTTGACGCACAGGAGTCGGTGAAGTTCTGCCAGTTCAGGTAGTTGATGTAGTAGAAGGTGTCCGGTGCCGGGTTGGTGCAGTTGTTTGTCACCGTCACCTGTGGCGGGCATGGTGGTATGGTGTCTATCGGAGTGCCACACTTGATCTCAGAGAGATTGATCAGCGGCTTCTTGATCAGGCTGCTGGTGTAGTGGCCATAGGCGCTCACGTAGTAGCAGTAGGTAGAGTCATTGGTCAGGCCCGTATCTACGAATGATGGCACATCAGTAGTACCTACATAGTGAAACACCGTACTGGTAGTATCCCGGCGGTATATCTGGAATGTATCCTGTGTCCATGGCACATTGTACTCCCACGTCAGGCGAATCTTGCTGTCACTGGGGTGCAGTTTCAGGTATACAGACGAGGCACTGCTCGTGCCGCCTACCGTATCTCCGGTAGAGTAGAAGAGTACTTTGTACGTATACGGCGTGTCGGCCGTATTCAGCAGCGTATCCGTATAGGTGGTATCTACCAGAGAGG
Organism: Bacteroidetes bacterium UBA1941; assembly: GCA_002336805.1. Taxonomy (GTDB): domain Bacteria; phylum Bacteroidota; class Bacteroidia; order Chitinophagales; family LD1; genus UBA1941. Next base: position 384,078 of record DDEZ01000012.1, on the reverse strand, counting down.
CAAAGTCAGGACGTGTCACTGTATTGATCAGGGCTGCGCTGCCCAGGTTGTATCCCGGGTTGCGGTATAGCTCAAATTTGTACGGAGGAGGGTTGAGTGAAGTATCCAGCCCACCTGCACCGGCCTTAGGCTTGGTCCACTCTATATACATTTTGCCTAGCGATGGGTCCGTCTCCAGCACACTCACATTGGTGATCACCGGTACATCGTATGGCAGGGAGTCGCAGGTTTCGTTAGACGGTACGCTTACCACCATGTCATACTCATATTGCCCGTTAGGAGATTTGCGTGAGAAGTGGGCGAGTATGCGGTAGCACAGCTCCTGTCCTCCCACTGCACTCTGGTCCAGGTAGGTCGTGTCAAAGAGCTTCTCTGCTATCATGGTGTAGCCGCGGCCTGCCAGGCCGGTCTCGCAGTAGTCCGGTATGAATGGATTGCTGCCTATGCGCTTCCATACCGAGAAACCGCGGAAGGTGCTGATACTATCGCACAGGTAGGAGCGCCATGCCAGGCGTATCTTTTTAGATGCGATGCCGGAGTGCAGGTCCAGCGGTGGTGGTGGTATGACCTGTATATTAAAGGTCTTGAGGTCTACCAGCGGTGGATTGTAGCTGTCTGTCGCCTTTACCAGCACCTGGTATGGCTGGCTGCGTATATCGAGGCACACTGTATTCCACACCATGCGCCCCGTAGCAGCATTGCCGGATGTCTGGGTAAAGGTGGCCGGGCTCAGGCTATCCGGCACCACAAATGGCCCGCCATAGGCAGACAGTGTCACTGTCTGTCCCACGTCGGGATCCGTGCCTGTGAAATTGACCCGCAGCTGGTCACCGGCGCGGATACAGGTATCCATGAGCTGTGCCACCACGGGTGGATGGTTCAGTGAGTTATTGACGATGATCTGCATGTCGCGGATGATCGTACTGAGCAGGAAGTTTCTACGGTACTCCCGCACGATGAAGGCCACATTGTAGATATTGGTCCGCTGCGGTACCGCCCACATGTACATGCCGGTATGCCGGTCCAGCGTTTCAGTATCGCCCATCACATATGGATTGGTATACGGTGGGAAGTAGCCCGGCACCGGATTGCCCAGGCTCTGCAGTGGCACTATCTGTATGAAGTCCAGGCTATCGCCATCCGGGTCATAGGCCAGGGGATTATGCCAGAAGGTGTCATTGACATTGGCAAAGTCTATCGGGGGGTTGAGCAGGATAGGAGAGTGGTTCAATCCTATATTCTGGATATTGGTAGGGTAGAAGATCGTATCCTCCAGGTAAAACTGGATCCCCACAGAGTTGCCGCCGTTGATATTGGCTATGCCGTCATTCCGGTTTGGGTCGGTCATAGAGATCACGTAGAAGTTATTGGGCGGCGATGGCGCGCCGGGATAGGTATGTATGCCTACATAGATATTCTTCTTGATGTCATTGCCCAGTGATTCGCCATTGTGAAACCCCCGAAAGTTGATCGGGCCATTGGTACGGTATACTATATCGTCCGCACTGCCATCGCCCCAGTGCAGGGGCAGGCTATCGCGGTCTGCTTGTGTACTGCTTTCTTTGGTATAGGTGGTGATGGTAGCACGTACCGTATTGGAGGCTATAAACTCATAGGTGATCTCACCGGCACGGTTGTGCGTGGCTGAGACGACGCCAGGCAGGAGAAACAAAGTCAGGAAGACGACGAGCGCAAATAGGGAGGCGCGTTTGTTCATAAACTGCAAGTTAGCAAAATATAGACGGATAAAAGGGTTAAAAAGTAGCCATCTACGGGAGGAAAAAGGATTGTCACGGGAGTGTCAGAAATGCCCTGGGCGGAGCTAGATGTGATGGCGTCCGGGCGGGCTCTCCGCTGCTAGTCCTCGCTCGCTATCGCTCACTGCGGGCTATCCGCTACGATCCCTGACGCAAGTTGCCACTTCATATCCCATGGGCGCTTTAACATAAATACCCTTTTCTAGGTATAGGAAAAAAAGCAATTAGCAAGTTTCTTTACAAAGTCGTGACTACAATGACAATTCGGTTCTTGTTCTTTGTCTAAACCTATGATGGCGCTTGGCTCTTTATTCATCCTAAACCCGTACTATGAAAAAGACAATTGCCTTTGCGCTCATATACCTCTGCGTATATTCTGCTTTCTCTCAGACCCTGGTTAATCAAACATTGCATGCCACATTTGGCAAGCCCAATCAGCAGTTAGAATATATTAAGGCCATTCCTCTGTATGGTAATACAGTAGCTTTTTTAGATAATAGCTATAGCTCCACAAGTATTCCGGATTATGAGTCCATGCACGTGGTAAAGTATCAGCAGGATAGTGGATTTTTAGCTGGTATGGACCTATATTTCATTCACGGCCGCGACTTCGGTACCAACCTCTATAGCAAAGGAGGGAAACTATACGTCACAGGTTTTAGCACGGATAGCCTTTTTAGCCATAGCCTCCAGTGCAATCTGGCTGTCATTGACATTGCGACTTTTGATACCATTTTTACGCGCGTCATTCAGATCGATAGCGCTATCAATCAGGTTCCTTTTGCTGTAGCGGCAGATGATTCAGGGTACATTTATCTCGGCGCTGCTGTATCCACGCCTTTGTCGTTCAAAATGACAGTCCTAAGGCTTTCTCCAGCGGGTACACCACTATGGCAAACAGATTATGATTCTGTAGGCTATTATAGTATTCCGGTGGCTATGGCACTTTCTGGCAATAGCCTCGCTGTCACAGGATTTAGTTTTGATAATGGAGGGCATTCAGACTTTGTCACCGATTATATAGATGCATACAATGGCAGCGAAAAAGGCAGAGCCTACGCAGTCAATGGGGCAGGCATGATCAGCTATCCGGTAGGCATCATATCAGACAGTGAAAAGCATAATTATGTCGCCGGCACCTCTACTGTCGCCGGGACCAGGAGTGTGATCAAGGTAGTCAAATATGATTCATTATTTAATCAACTATGGACTACCACATGGGGAGATTCTACCAGAAGCACCACAGCATCATTTATGGCCACTGACCAGCCCCTCGGGGCAGGTCATATTTTCGTGACGGGTACCACGCCCAATGGAAACGGGGGCTCTGATATTGTGACTTTGAAATATAATCCTGATGGGACGCTGGCATGGGAGCGACTATTGCCTGCTGCCGATCCTACGCACTTCTCAAATGGTGTCAGCATAGTTTGTGATTCGAGGGGAAATGTATTTGTGACAGGCACTACATATAATGGGTCCGACACTGATATTGTAACAGTTGGGTATGATACAGCCGGCCATTTACTTTGGACGACAATCTATAACCGGCAACCTGGTAGTAATGATGTACCCTATAGCATGCTATTGGGAGATGATGGTAGTAAAGTCATCGTCTATGGGCGCAGCAATGGCAGTGACAGCGTCTACATGGCGATACAGTATGAACAGTTGACTAAGGTCAATAGAATGGATACCAATAGTGTAGGGGCACATTTTCTCGCCGACCAGCTCATTATCCGCTTTGATAGGTCTGCTGTAAAAGAAGATGCTATTAATAACCTGGATATCAATTTTGCCAAACCGGACTACTGGCTCAAAGATAGTGCGTACAATGCGCTTGCAGCGGTGCTGCCTTTTGATATTTCACAATGCCGTTTCGAAAGAATATACAAAGGTCTAAAAACCACTTATAAGCGCTCTCTGGCTCGCAATGGTGACTGGGTACCTATACCTGACTTCTGGGCTACCTTTCTCCTGATACATCCCGATACAAAAATTGATGCAACCGTAGTGCAAGAAAACATTAATACAGTGAAACCAATTGTAATCAATACAAGCCTCAATTATACTGCACAGTTACTTTGCGACCCACATCCCATAGCATCACGGATTAGTGATCCTGCTTTCTTCGGACATCAGCGTAACCTGATAGACGATACATTTAATTGCGTGCCTCAATACAACATAAGTATAGACTCGGCATGGCGGCTAGAGACCGGCAAGCCATTTATTAAGGTGGGAATATATGATAGTGGTCTCCAGGGCAACAATCCAGAGTTCTCCCCAACAGGAGATCCTTATCCCTATCAACGCACGCGAAAAGTCAATGGCTATGATTTTAACAATCATGCTTCTCTGTGGGGACAATGGCAAGCATCTGATAACGCCAGCAATCCACATGGAACGCACGTAGCTGGAATAATAGGTGCTATTAGGAACAATGGGCTAGGGATAGCGGGTATAGCTGGTGGTGGCTATGCCGATACTACAGATGTAGGGGTATCACTATACGGTATGAAAGTACAAAGTCCGATGTCTTCAGCCAATGAATTTACGATTTCTCTGCAAACACTTCTCGATGCCTATGTGGTTGGTTCTTCTTTTGTTCCTGACTCATCCTATGGCTTCGGCCTGCACGTGACTAATCACAGCTATGGTCTTAGTGTCAACAATTCAGCTATCACAACATTACCGGTTTATACAGACTATCATATACAGCAAATGGAAGAAGCCTTTAGGTATATGTACCGTAATCAGGTGACTGCGGTAGTCGGTGCAGGCAATGATCAAAGCAGAGTCGTCTATCCGGCTAACCTTTACGGTGATTATGTAGTTTGCGTAGGTGGCGCGGATAACAATGGCGGAAGATCCGTAACCCAATACAATACAGCCTATCCGATGTCGTATAGCGGCCCATGTGTAGATGTCATAGCCCCTTCACTTTCTCTTACAGGAACATGGGAGGCTTACACCACCGGATGGTATACCTCGACGCTCCTTCAGGGTACTACGTATAATTGGTTTGGTACCTCCATGGCTACCCCTCACGGTACAGGCACGGCAGCTCTTCTCATGAGCTATCTGGACAGCACAGCCTCTGTTTACAGCAATCTTTCTCCGGAAGACATTGAGCATTTGATAACACGTGGGGCAGTGGACGTCGATACGCCGGGCAAGGATAACAATACAGGATGGGGAGATCTCAATGCGGGGCACTCCCTACAGGCAGTAAACAAGTCCTGTAAAAAGCTCATTCACTTGGGGCAGGATACCAGTGACAATGGTTTGGGCCTTCTGGTGGCTTCTAACGTGCCGATAAAGTTACTGCGCCCTTACAACGCCGCAAACAGGTTTTTCGATACGCTGACCTATCATTTTAATGTTTATAAGCTCTCCTTGACTTATTTCCATAGTTTGTCTTCTAACTATATAGTCGAGGATGGGTGGACTAGGCCCAGTTCTTCCACTCTTTTAATGGCTTATGATTCTGCCGCTCATACGTTGCTGCCATATGAGCATCTGTATATGGACAGCCTCGGCGCCCAATCCATAATCATGTACGGATTCGTTTACGGATTATTAGACACTTTCGGAAATCCAACAAATGATTTTTTAGGTATCACTGATACTAATTTTAACAACCCCAAGTTGGGATTCCAATATACGCTTCTAGTCCGCGATACCACGAAAAGCTGCTATCCCCAGCCAGCCATTACGGCCGTGAAGGATGTAGCAAATTCTGCCTTCGTCAATTATTATCCTAACCCGACGGAAGACGAAGGCAGATTAGTCATTGCTATCACAAGTGCGTCGCAAACTAAGATTGAGCTGACCGACGCGGAGGGGCGGATTTTGCAGACGATTTATTCCGGCTGGCTGGAAGCAGGTACAAAACCGTTTGAGATAAATGCTAGGTCTTTAGCGGCTGGTGTTTACTTCATAAACATTAATTTAGAAAGCGAAAGGAGGTCAGTCAAGTTCGTAAAAGCTCAGCGATGAAATTTGTCAAAATAAAACTGTCAATGCTATTCCTGTTCTTTATCATACAGGGGTACTCTCAAAATTCCTTTTGGACAATGAGAGCAGATTTCGGCGGACATGCCATGGGCGCAGCCGCATCTTTTTCCAATGATACTGTAGGTTATGTCTTGCCTGGCAATTATAAGGATGATTCGACCCATTCCTATGTTTATCCCAATCAACTTTGGCAATACAATCCGGCTCATGACGTATGGACGCGCAAAGCAGATTTTCCGGGAAGAGAACGATGGGGCGGTGTTTGTTTTACCATTGGTGCTAAAGCATATTATGGCTTGACCGATGGGGCAGTTCCGGATTTTTGGGAATACGACCTAATTGCAGACAGCTGGCGAAGATTAGATTCTTTTCCTGGTGGTGATAGAAGATATTCCATTTCTTTCAAAGTAGGTGGGAGAGGCTACGCAGGATTAGGCGTAAAGGGTGTACCCGGCCCCTCGAGTGACATATGGGAGTATGATCAATCCCAAAATAGTTGGATTCGGAAGGCCGATTATCCGGGAGTAGGAATTATTTTCAACACAGTTTTTGTAATTCGCGATACAGCCTATATCGGCATGGGGCAATATCTGTCGCCGAACCTGGAAAGGGATTTCTGGAGATATGAAGCTGCTACAGATACATGGACAAGGCGAGCTGACTTTCCCGGTATCAACTCTATTGGGGCCTCTTGCTTTGTCAAGGATGGTAAGGCCTACGTTTGCTCAGGCGCGGACAGCAATTACGTGACGCATCATGATGTATGGGAATATGACCCTTTGGCTGATGCATGGCATCAGATAGACAGCTTTCCTGGTCGTTCCCGAGACTATGGAGTCGGTTTTACGGTCGGTGGCAGGGCATTTATAGGATTAGGCAATACAGAATACAATAGTTTCATATCCCTAAAAGATTTTTGGGAATTCGATCCTGACACAACTCTTAGTGGTTTTGATGAGGCTATGACTTCATCGATTTCTTTATTCCCTAATCCCACCAATGACAAACTATACCTAAATGTCGTGGCAGATGTAATCACCATCAGCGACATCACTGGCCGCAGCTACGACGTGCCACATACCGGCAGAGAGATAGATGTGTCAGGTCTGGCATCAGGTGTATATGTATTGCGGCTCCAGAGCCGGGAGGGTAGTGTGGTGCGCAGATTTGTGCGGGAGTAGATTTTACTTACCACCAGCCTTGTACAGTTCCTTCTCGCTCACCACTTGTATCTTGTCTCCGTCCTCCAGCGTCTTGGCTATGAGTTTAAACGGCGCCTTGATCACCATATCACCCTCCTTGAGGCCGGAGGTGATCTCTATGTTGGTAGCGTCTTGTATGCCTGTGGTCACATTCACCATCTTTGCAGTCCCGTTATTGGATACGAATATTACCTCCTGTACCTTCTTTTTGTCTTTGGTGTCACTGTCATCTTCATCGCTGCTCTTGCCAGCCATGTGTGTGCTGTCCTTCTTCTCGCGGGTGGTCACAGACTGGATCGGCACTGTCAGGATATTATCCTTGCTATTGGTGCGGATATCTACCGTAGCTGACATACCCGGGCGGAAGGGATACCTCAGCCCATGTGTAGCATCTGCCAGCTGCTGGTAGCTGCCTTTCAGCAGCTTTACCTTCACCGAGAAGTTGATAGCCTGAGACGTGGTCACCGTAGTAGTGGAGGTAGAGCTGGAGTATGCTATCTCGCTCACCACACCCAGAAATTTTTTGCTCTGGTAGGCGTCTACCTCTACCGAGGCGGTATCTCCTACTTTTACTTTCAGGACGTCATTTTCGCTCACGTCTACCTCGGCCTGCATGCGCTCCAGGTCGGCTATGCGTATCAGCTCCGTACCTGCCATCTGTGCCGTACCTACCACGCGCTCTCCCAGTTTCACACTGCAGAGGGATATGATACCGCTCATCGGCGCGTAGATACGGGTCTTTACCAGGTTGTCATTGGCCTGCTGCAGCTGGGCCTCGCTGCTATTTACCGCATAGCGGGAGGCATTTAGCTGCTCCTGGCTGGTGGCCAGTGCCGTCTCCGCATTCTTCAGGTTATTCAGCGCCATGTCAAAATCCTGGTCAGAGATGATCTTCTCATCATGCAGTTGCTTTTGCCTGTTGTAGGTGATCACCGCCTGGTCGTAGAGTATCTTGTTATTTTTGGCAGTAGCCTCTGCAGCCATACGGTTCGCCCGTACCTGGCTCACACCGGCGCGGCTCTGGCTCACCACAGACTCATAGATCACAGGGTTGATCTCCAGCAGCAGGTCACCTTTCTTTACGCTATCGCCTTCCTTCACCTGTAGTTTGATGATCTCGCCCGATACCTCAGAGCTGATCTTGACCTCTGTCTCGGAGTGTATCTTGCCGCTGGCAGTCACGGTCTCTAGTATGGAGCGCTTTTGCGCTTTCTCTACTGCTACCTGCTCTCCGTCGCCCTTGTGAAACATTCCATTCTTGCCACCTAGCACTGCGGCTAGTATGACAATAGCTATGACGCCTATTACGATCCAGATTATCTTCTTGTTCATTCGGGTGTTTAGTTTAGCGTGATGGGTTTTCCTTCGTAAAAGTCGAGCACTTTCACACTGAATATATAATTGTACTTGGCCTGCACAGCGCTGGACTGCGCACGTGCCAGGTTGGATTTGGATATCTCCAGGTCATAGTTGGTAGCCAGGCCGGCGCTGTAGCGCTTATTAGCCGTTTCAAATGCTTTCTCTGATGCCTCCAGCGCTTTCAGGTTGGCACTATAGGTCTCGGCGTTTCCTTTGGCATTGGCGTAGCTCTGGTAGATGTCGCGCTCCAGGTTATTGCGTACGCTCTGCAGGTTCAGTTTTTGCAGCTGCATCTGTAGTTTGCTGTTAGCCATATTGGTCATGCGCTGCCAGCCACTCAGGATAGGTACACTGAGATTAAAAGAAAAGCCATTGGCCAGGTTGTTTTTAAACTGGGTAGGAAAGTCAGTTTTCTTGCTCGTGTAGCTAGGCACATTGAAATACCCCAGCTCCGTACCATTGGGCGCGTAAAACACCTGCTGCTGGTATACGATAGCATCCGGCTGCGTAGCGAGGTTAAACCAGTTGTCATGCGTAAAGGCGCTCATGGAGATGGTCGGGCTCAGTGCGCCCTTGGCTATCTTCATGCTATACATAGAGCTGGTCACGCGTGCCTGTGCGGCCTGTATGGTAGGCTGTGTAGACAGCGCATACTGGTATATATCATGCGCACTCACATTGTCAAAGGTCATGACCGAGCCTACCGTGATGTCAGGTGTGATGATATCAAAGGCCTGGTCATCCGGTAGCTGCAGGGCTATCTTGAGCGTGATATTGGAGATCATCTCCGCATTCTTCTGCGTGCTGAGAGAGGCCTGGTCGCGCGCCAGCTGCGCCTGAAAGTCATAGATAGAAGACTCAGGCATAGTGCCCGCGCGGATCTTGGCAGACTGCTGGTCCAGCTGGTTTTGAGAGATATCTACCTGCTTCTGCGCCACCTTTACCAGTTCTTTATTGACTACCAGCTGCAGGAAGATATTGGTCACATTCAGCACCGTGTTATTGACCGCCGCAGACAGGTCAAAGGTCGTGGCCTTCAGGTCGTATTTATTCTTCTCTATGTTGTGTATCTGCTGGAGGCCGGTCCAGAGGTTCAGGTTGCCCTGCAGGTTTGGAGAGAAGGACTGGGAGTTTTGCTGTACGTAGGTGTAGGTGGTCGGGTTGATCGAGTTGCCAAAATTGAAATTGTAGCTGGCATTGGCCTGTATGGTGGGTAGCAGGGCCAGCTTGCTCTGCAGGTAGTTATTTTTGCTGATGCGTTTGTACAGGTCTGCCTGTAGCACAGAGATGTTATTGTCAGAGGCGTAGTGCAGGCACTCCTCCAGGGTCCAGAGCGTGCGGGCCGGTGCCGGCTGCTGCTGGGCAGAGATAGACAATACAGACAAGCAGGTGATAGCGAGAACGAGTAAACGTTTCAACTGAGAAAATTTTGGGTGCTAAAGTAATGATTTTAACAACGAATAAGGAGCCGGTAAATTGGACAGCTACGGCAGCTTTTTCCCCAAGAGATGTAAAATACTGCTCCTGCTGCATACCAAAGGGGTATAGGCAGAGCGTTACTTTTTTAGTTGGCACGGATTTTACATTACGGGTATCAGGATGGACTTATTAAACCCCCATCCGACAGCTATATGAATCTCAACTATAGTGCGACGACAGAGCAGCTCACAGAGCTGATAGAGAGAGCCCAGCATACCAGCACGCACAACCTGGTGATAGATTTTGACGGCGAGGTAGTGGTAGACTCTGAGGTAAGCTACCCTGAGGTACCACTGGACAGGTATAAGTTTGCTACCAAGATACTCGACGCCAGCCTGCGCAATATCGAGACAGCACAGGCGCTCTATGCTGCCCTGTATGTGATCTATGACTCACTGGAAGAGCCACAGATAGGTGCATATGCAGAGCAGGAGGCCGGTCTGGGCATCGCAGCATAAGAAGGCTACAACTACTCCATATAAATGTCAGCAAGCGGATGTTATCACCCGTGGCGCTGAGAGAACCCCGGTCATGTAGACCGGGGTTCTTTTTTTTGAAGAATAAATAGTGAAAGTGCGCGATGGCTGTTACCCTCTCCTATTTTAGGAGAGGACAGGGTGAGGTAAGGCGCCGGGCTGGTGGCTGTTAAAGTCTCCCATCACGGAGATTTAGAGGGTCGCGTGTTACCAGCCAAAATGTTTCTCTATCCTCCGGATCTGCGCCTCATGGTGGCGAAAGTGCATATTGCACAGACTGATCCATTCTGCGGTATTGAGATACCCGAGAAATGGGTGCCGGGCCGTGACTGCAGGATCTGACTGCGGTATACGATGTATGTAGTCAGTAGCCAGTCCACGTATCTCCAGCAGTTTAGCGCGTATCTGGTCTGCAGACTCCGGTACGCGCGGCTCTACTGCTACCTGGTCCGGCATCTTGACCCGCACTGTGGGCATCCTGCCTATGGTGAAGACAAGGATGCCTTTCCAGTTCTTGCCCTTGCCTCTCACTGTGCCCTCGCCGGCACTGAGGCACAGGTCCGCTTTTTTAAAGAAAAATCCCTTGGCGCTCATCCAGAGATGTATGTACACCTGGCCTATGGACCAGGATCCGGTGGCCGGCTGCTGCGTGAGCTGCTCATAGGTATAGCGGTCCAGCCGCCTGATGTACTCGTCTATGATGTGGTGGGTTTTGCGCTCCAGTGTCTGTGTATCCATCAGATGGGTTTACAGACAAGATAGATAAAGCCTCTGCAAAAAGAAAAAGTGCGCCGCAAACGACGCACTCTCGTGTGAACAGAATAAACTGGTGGATTATTTATCAGCGGTAGCAGGCTCCAGCGGATCTATGGCACGGATGCCACTGGCTGTAGCTGCATACATGTTGTCATTGTCTTTGTAGGTCTCACCCCTGTAGGCTATAGATGGCTCGATGATCACCTCGCGGTTTCCTTTTGTCATAGACTTGATGGTCTTAGACAGGTTCTTTACATCTTCCGGTCCGTTGATACGGATCGTATTGCCCGTATTGCAGCCTGCACAGCTGGCTACAGCTACATCTACTGTCACTGCTGTAGGGTCTACCTGTATCTTCTCCTGCACGCCCGGATCGTTAAACTTAGGGCGGCTGAAGCTATAGTCCAGTGCCACAGCGTCGCCATGGTTGGCATCTATCTTTACAGATACCTTTTTTGGAGAGGCTGTCTTCTCTACATTCTGGCTCACCTCCTGGCCATTGATCATAGTAGAGAGGTGGATGGTGTAGTTTTCCTCAGAGCCCAGCTTGGTATCAGCTGTACTTACATAGGCACCTTTGCCTGTGGCTACTGTCTTGCCTGCTTTATCTTTTACCTCATACTTGATCAGAAAGGATGGTACCTCTATGATATCGCCGGTAGCTTCGTCCTTTACATTGTAGTGCATGTAGGAGTAATCCCAGCTATTCTGAGTGGCATCCACATTTACAAACTGGAATTTGGATGGCTTAGATGGTTCTATACCACCGGCTACAGAGGGTAGGGTACCTGCTATCAGGGCGATCAGTGCTATGGAAATCTTTTTCATAATCAATAGTTTAATACTGGGTCATACGTAGAGAGACAGGGTGTGTTACGATAAAGTGCCACAATATGTTACAATCACCCTCTTGTGTGTATTGATATACAGTATTTTATAAAGGAAAAACCCGCTGAGGGGGTAGCCTGTAGCGGGTTTATGATCTGCTGTATGTCTTTATTATTATTCTTCCGTCTCGGGCTCAGAGGCTGTGGCATCGCCTACGTGCAGCTCCTGTATTTTGGTAGGAGATACCTCAAAGTAGCTCTCCGCATAGCGGTAGTAGCCATCCTTGGTAGTGACGGTAGGGCGCAGCATCACTTGCACCTTCCTGCCGCGGTCCATCATATTATTGATCTTTTGGTCAAAGCTGCTGTAGCTGTCCGGATCAGATAGTGTAGCGCGTGGCGAGCTATCGGTGATCCTGATAGTAGAGCAGTCGCGGCAGTTGGCCACTGTAGCCTCTACACTCACAGATAGGGCCTGTATGTTCAGCTTCTCGTAGTCTGTCGGGCTGCTGTACTTAGGGCGCATCACTTTGTAGGCAAAGGAAGTACCGTACTGCTGCAGCACCATTTTCTTAGGTGAGGCCTTGCGGTAGATGGATTGAGTCAGGGTCTCCTTGTGTATATGGGCGGTGATGGTGATGGAGTAGTTTTCCTCAGACTCCAGCTTGGTATCATTGATGTCTACAAAGATGCCTTTGCCACTCGCTATCGGATTGCTGCGCTTATCCCGCACCAGGTAGGTGATCTGTGATGCCGGTACTGCCACCTCGTGCCCTGCAGCGTCAGTGATGGAGTAGATGATAGAGGTGTGATCCCAGCTGGTCTCGGTAGCCTCCAGGCGGGCAAATTTGTAACCGCCCGTTCCCTGTGGTTTGTCGCCGTGGGCGAAGGTGCTCATGCCGCATATCACGGCGAAGAGCAGGATGGATATAATTTTTCTCATGACAAGGGGGTTTATACCCACACGTACGAGAAATCATTTTATATGTTACGATTTGCGTAAAAAGCTGGCTGTTAATTATAACAAACGGCATGTATGCAGAATGATGAGGAGCATTAAATGGCCAATGCATAACTCTTTTGTCATTTTACTAATTTCCCTGTATCAACCATTACAAATTACACAGAGATGGCAAATGGCTTAAGTTCTGCCGAAGTCGCAGAAAAACTCAAGGCACATGGCTTTAATGAGCTGCCATCCTCTAAACCCAAGAGCATTCTGCTCATAGCCTGGGAAGTGATGAAGGAGCCAATGTTTCTCCTGCTGATCAGCTGTGCGGTGCTTTATATGATATTGGGAGACTACAAAGAGGGTAGCATTCTACTTTCTTCCATATTGATCATCATCTTCATCACCTTCTATCAGTATCAGAAAACAGAAAAGGCTCTGGACGCGCTGAAGCAACTTTCGGCCCCCAGAGCTTTAGTGATACGTGATGGCATGGAGCAGCGTATAGCAGGGAGAGAAATAGTACCCGGAGACCTCGTTATTTTGAATGAAGGCGATAGGGTACCCGCTGATGCGCGTCTGGAAGAGGTCACTAATCTCACAGTAGATGAATCATTGCTCACCGGCGAATCTGTGGCGGTGACAAAAAGCACTTTACCTGGAGGAGGGGATCCTCACGGTCTCGTGTATAGTGGTACGCTGGTAGTACAGGGACGCGGCCTGGCTACCGTGCTCACTACCGGCCAGGATACGCAGTTTGGTCAGATCGGCAAGTCTCTACAAACTATCGGACAGGATACTACGCGCCTGCAAAAGGAGATGAGTACCCTCATCAGAAATCTTTTTATCATCGGTGCGCTCATCAGTGTGGGTGTGGTCGCAGCGTTTTATTTCACCAGGGGGCATCTGCTTCAATCGTTGCTTAGCGGGCTCTCAGCAGCTATGGCTATCTTGCCGGAGGAGTTTCCCGTAGTGCTTACCGTTTTTCTTGCGCTGGGAGCCTGGCGCCTTTCCAAAAAAAATGTATTGACCCGCAAACCTTCCGCCATTGAGACGCTGGGGTCCGCTACGGTACTTTGCAGTGACAAAACAGGTACTATCACGCAAAACCAAATGGAAGTCGCGGCCCTCTATGACGGAGGCGCTATGATCTTGCGCGAGGCCTTCGGCCAGATGGATCAGGCTGCCGGATCCGTAGTGGCCTGTGCCTTTTATGCATCACCATCCCAGTCTATAGACCCGATGGAGCGGGCTTTTGAGCGGGCATATGGATCGGTATATCCGGAGCCTCCTGCATCGGAGCTGATCCGGGAGTACCCATTCAGCAGGCAGCTACTGGCTATGACACGCGTGCTACGTACAGGCGGCACCAGCCGGGCCTATTGCAAGGGAGCGCCTGAAGAGATACTCAGGCTGTGCAAGATGTCTGAGGCTCAGGCGGCCAGGCAGCTCACTATCGTACAGCAAATGGCCGATAAAGGATACAGGGTCATAGCAGCGGCTACTAGTGACGCGCATCCTGACGCACTCCCTGACTCACAGGCAGGATTCGGTTTCACTTTCGTAGGGCTGCTGGGTCTGGAGGATCCGGTACGGCCGGAAGTGCCGCAGGCGGTCAGAGAGTGCCGCGAGGCCGGTATCAAGGTGGTCATGATCACCGGTGATTTTCCTGCTACGGCCCGAAGTATCGCTACACAGGCAGGTATAGACGCCGGAGGCGAAATACTGAGCGGTGATGAACTGAAGATCATGACTGATGACGAACTCAAGGCCCGGATCGGCAGGATCAATGTTTTCGCGAGGGTGGTGCCAGACCAAAAACTGAGGATCGTCAAAGCTTTCATGGCCAATAACGAAGTCGTAGCCATGACCGGAGACGGCGTAAATGATGCACCTGCACTAAAGGCTGCTGATATAGGTATCGCCATGGGCAGCCGCGGCACAGACGTAGCCAGAGAGGCCTCCTCTCTCGTACTGCTCGATGACAATTTTGCATCTATTGTAGCTGCTATCCGTCTGGGCCGCAGGATATTTGATAATTTGCAGAAAGCCATGTCGTATGTCATGGCTATTCATATCCCTATCATCGGTCTGGCATTGCTACCGGCATTTTTCACAGCGCTGCCATTACTCCTTATGCCTTTGCATATCGTATTCATGGAGTTGATCATCGATCCTGTTTCATCAGTGGCTTTTGAGACGGAACCGGAGGAGAAGGGGATAATGGCCCGGCGGCCGCGAAATCCAGCCGACCGTTTTTTCGGCTGGCGCAAGATTGGGGCCAGCATTCTGAGGGGGATGATGCTCCTGGCCTCTGTGATGGTGGTATATTTCGCTTCGATCCGTGAGGGACACAGTGACGGAGAGGTGCGCTCTATAGCGTTTTCATCTTTGATCATCGGCAATGTATTTCTTATCCTCACCTCGCTGTCCAGGACCAGGAGTGTCATATCAGTGATACTGGAGCGAAATGTAGCGGCGCTGGCTATCATGGCGGCGGCTATGGTCATGCTCGTGCTGATCACCTTTGTACCGGCCCTCCGGCAGCTCTTCAGTTTTGACTATCCGGGACTTCAGCATTTTACCATTGCTATAGCTGCATCATGCCTGATGCTATTGGTCCTGGAGGTGATCAAGCTGGCCCGAAACAGGCTGGGCAAGCTCTGAAGATCACCGGGGAATCGCATATAGATCGCCTTAACTTTTTCTTTGCCACTCCACTATACTGATGCTGAGCAGGAGCCATCCTATACCCAGGCAGTAGCCCGCCGTCACATCACTCAGGTAGTGCACACACAGATAGAGGCGGCTGAGCCCGATAGCCAGTACGATACTCACGAAGAGGGCCCCCAGCGCTATTCTGGCCGCCGTACTCCTCACTGATCGTAGCAGCAGGTACAGAATATACAGGTAAAATGAAGCTGCTATCGTAGCATGCCCGCTCGGAAAGCTAAACGACTCTTCGTGATAGTAGGCAAACTGATAGGGCCGGTTTATCTCAAAGATATGCTTGCCTGATGCCATAGTAATAAGACTACCAGACATGGCGATGAGCATGCCCCATAGCGCTACCCAGCGCCTGTACCGGATCAGCAGGAGCGCAGTGACAAAAGCTACTGCTGTCACTGTGTATACACTGGCTAGTTGTGTCAGTATATAAAAGGCTTTCGCCACATTAGGTGTCCTGATATTGTAAAACCACATGGTGACTTTGCTATCTAGCAGGATGATGCCTTCTGCATTTACCACATCCTCGGCCAGATCGGCGAGCAGCAGGACATTTGTGATAAATAATGCTGTAAGCAGTGTGAGTGGCAATCCTGCAAAGGATCGCAGGCTAAACCGCCTTATGATCCACTGATAGGCACGGGGATATCTGCGCGCAAAAGTCCTCACCGCCTCACTGTAGAGGAGCCTGGAGCCGAGGGTCGCCACAAAAGCTCGTATGCCGGTCTTCATGTATATAGATGCGAGGCGATTTACTGGTATAGGCTATTGGCACAGAGGGCCCCGCTCTCAGTCACGATATGCGGTATGCGCTGAGGAGAGATGCCTATGTGAGATAGCTTGTCTTGCTGCAGGGGTATCTCCCTGGCCAGGATGAGTCCTGCTGCCATCAGCGCCTGCTTTTCCGCTGCTGTCAGCGTGGTCAGGCACGTCAGCGGATAGAGGCCTGTCTCATCTATCTGCTCCCTTAGGCTGCCCTGCGCCGGATAGTCCCAGCCTAGCAGGTGCAGGCCCGCACAGTTGCCGTATTGGATCGCATCAGTGGTGAAGCGTGTATTGGTCACTACCCAGCCCTGATATGATTGCCCTATATGATCTGGCTGTTTTTCCCAGGCTTCCGTCACATCGCGAAACCTGGAGTGAATGTAGAGAGGGATCTTTACATCACAGACAAAGCCGGGATTGTTGTGAAACTTGCACTCGACCATATAGTGCCAATGCTTTTTGCTGGCTATGATGTCTATTTCGTGACTGACGCATCGCCCCTGTACGATCTGCCCTACAAGTGCATCAAAACCTTTGGCCCGGAGTACTTCTGCCATGAATCTTTCAAAGACAAAGCCGTTAGGCCCCAGCTCCATGATACCGTGTTTGAGTTTGTATTTCGCAGCTGTGACAGCTGTCTTATGCTTCAAGAGGTCAAAGGCCATATGATAGATCTCCTTTGTAGTGATTCCGTCAAAGAGTTGTCCTTTTATTTTTTGCACGATCACCTGGATCTCGGCCTCATCTGCTCCGGCACGCTTCAGAGAGTTTTTCAGCTTGGCCGGAGAAAATTGAACTCTTTCGCCTGATGCTTTTGTTATTACCACTTCTTTCATCTATAGTATTTCGATCTCTCCGCCATCACATCACATGCACAACGACTGATACAATGGAGTAATTATAAAACTATAGATTATCCGCCAAATGCGAATTTAATTAAGACGCAATACTGCAAATGAAGGACAGAAGCTGGTAAGCTGATAGACGTCGCTAATGCTTTGCCTACCGCGCTGACGCCTGATGTGCATCATCCAGCCGCTTCTGTATCTGCCCTGTCAGGATATGCCAGAACATGACAAAGTCTGACCCCAGGCTCCACAGCGGATAGGTGAAGGTGGCCGGGCGGTTTTTCTCTATAAAGAAGTGGCCCACCCAGGCGAAACCATAGCCCAGAAAAGGCAGTGCAGCAAACCAGTACCACTGCATCGTGACCAGGCCTGCTATGAAGCTCGCTATCACCAGGCCGGTGCCTATGAAGTGCATGGTCCTATTGACCGGGTCGCTATGCTCCCTGAGATAGTAAGGATAGAAGCTCCAGAAGGTCTTGTATTCTTTCTCTGCCATGGTTGTCTATTTTACCTCAATTTAGAAAGACTGCATCGCTCCCCCAAACCCGCATTTACATTTTTTTTGAAACAAAGGTTTGGAGATATGCATTTCAATAGTAGCTTTGCAACACAAAGTACTTTTTAATGAGTCAGAAAGCAGATCATTTACAGCAGCTAGCCGAGATCAAGACCATGATGGAGCGCAGCAGCAGGTTTCTCTCCCTCAGCGGACTGTCGGGCGTCTTTGCAGGCTTTATAGCCCTGGCCGGCGCAGCCGCATTTTACATTTTTGTAAACCAGCGGATAGGCTATGGCTATAGTGAGCTGG
Source organism: Bacteroidetes bacterium UBA1941 (assembly GCA_002336805.1). GTDB lineage: Bacteria > Bacteroidota > Bacteroidia > Chitinophagales > LD1 > UBA1941. Next base: position 366,105 of record DDEZ01000012.1, on the reverse strand, counting down.
CCCATCGCCTACCTATAGAGCTGGATATGGACTTCTATACTTTCTGCTTTCTCGATGCCGGTGCTACACTCTTCCTGGCGCTCGCAGTAGGCAGCTACTTTACCGCCCGCAAGGCAAAGGAAGACGGCCAGCGCATCTGGGATCTCTCAGTGCTCAGGTTTATGTTCAATCTCTTCATCCCACTAGCTACGGGCGGCTTGTTTTGCCTCATCCTGTTGTTTAAGTATCATTGGTTTGGTATCATACCTCCTGCTACGCTGATCTTCTACGGCCTCGCACTGCTCAATGGCTCAAAGTACACGCTGGACGAGGTGCGCTGGCTAGGTATATCTGAGATCATACTGGGGCTGATAGGCTGCCTGTATCTCGGATACGGCGTGACACTGTGGGCTATCGGATTTGGTGTGCTGCATATAGTGTATGGACTCATCATGTACATCAGGTACGAGGCGAAACCGAAAGAGAAGAAGTACTGGTAAGGAGATAGTGACGTGAAAAATTTTATAGACAGGTTAAATAAGGCATTCGAAAACAGGATCAGGCTCGGCATCATGTCGGCGCTCATGGTCAATGCGAGCGTAGATTTCCTCACGCTCAAAGAACTGCTGAATGTGACCGACGGCAATCTGGCCAGCCACATCACGGCGCTGGAGAAGCTGGAGTATATAGCCGTGAAAAAGGAATTTGTAGGCAAGAAGACCAAGACGACCTATGTAGCTACCAAGCTCGGCAAGATGGAGTTTAACCATCACCTGAAAGCCCTGGAGGAGATGATCCGCCAGAGCGAGTAGGCCGGGCAGCAAAAGAAGGAGGAGGCATACCCTCCTGTTTTTTTGTTCAATTACTTTGAATCGCAAAGTGCTTTTAAAATATAAAAAATGGACAAGCAAACCCTCAGCTATCGCAGACAGATCAGGTACATGATCCTGTTCTTTATGGTATCACTCACCCTCAGTGGCCTCACTGCCATGCCGGCACGAGAGGGGGTGAGCTGGCTCATCAGCGTAGTGCCGCAGTCATGGGCCACTATACAGGCCTACCTCATATCCGTGCGTGAGGCACTGTATCAGTGCAACTCTATGCTCTTCTACGGTTATGACTGGCTGGCCTTTGCGCACATCGTGATCGCAGTGCTCTTCATCGGTGTGCTGCGCGATCCGGTGCGCAATATCTGGGTAGTAGAGTTTGGTATGATAGCCTGCATGATGATCCTGCCTTTCGCATTTGTGATGGGAGAGGTGAGGGGCATACCAGTGTGGTGGCGGCTGGTAGATTGTTCTTTTGGCGTGATAGGTATCATACCGCTCTGGTTTGTGCGGGACCGTATCAGGAGATTAGAGCACACCATCAGCATAGAGCGGCTCAATACTGTTTTCTGATATGTTACGCCTGGCCAGGATGATCGTCACACTCACTGCCCTGCAGTGGACACGCCGTGCGCTGCAGCAGTCGCTCAGGCATACGCGCCATACTGCTCCGCAGAAAGAAGAAACACGCAACCTGCATGATGACAAAGACCTGAAGCGGAAAATGCTCGTGGCCAGCACACTGCATACACTGCTTGGCGCCTTTTACAATGACTAACCCCCCGATCCTGCATGAAGCATAGCTCTACCTAAACCAAAACACAATCATCATGAAAAGAAATGACGTGCCCATCCTGGTGGCTACAGCAGCCTGGAGTTTCCTCTTCTACCGGCAGTCTGCCGGCATCAATTATTTCCTCTTTGATATAGTACTCATCATACTGCTGCTCGTGCGGGATACGTCCCTGCTAGGGCGCCTTAGCTTTATCGCTGCGGCGGCAGGGTGTATCGTGTCTTCTTTTTTTGTGTTTTGGTACGATACCACCCTGCCGTACGCAGCCAATCTGATCTCACTCATACTGCTGGCCGGCCTCAGTGCAGACCCGGAGTCATCCTTTATCATCGCGTGGGTCCAGTCATTTTTCTCCATGTGCTGTGTCGTCATCTTCATGGCAGCAGATGTGATGTCTCATATCATCTCTCCCGCGCCTGACTCCGGCCAGGGCCGCGCACTCAAAAGGATCACCCTAGCCATCATACCGGTCATTATATTCATCGTCTTTTTCCTCATCTACCGCGAGAGCAATCCCATCTTTGACCAGCTCGCTAGCCGTATCAATTTTGACTGGCTGTCTATGGCCTGGCTGTCATTTACCTTTGGTGGTTTCCTGCTGCTATATGGCTTTTTCAAGCAGCGGATCGCAGCCTCTATCCAGCGCCGCGACCATGATACGCCGGATCATCTCACTGCTATATCCGAAGATCAGGATGCTATATCTCATATCGCCTCTGCCGGCAGCCTGCTCTACACCGGCGTACTGCTCCTCATCCTGCTCAATGGTCTCCTGGCCGTGGTCAATGGCCTCGATGTTTATTACCTCGGTATCGCACATACCATACCGGCAGGCATCACCTACTCTCAGTTCCTTCACAATGGTACCAATGCGCTCATCTTCTCTATCATCCTGGCCATCGGTATCATACTATTCTACTTTCGCGGCTACCTCAATTTCTATGCGGGCAATAAATGGCTAAAGCTCCTGGCCTATGGCTGGATAGGGCAGAATATCCTCCTCGTGCTCTCTACCTGCTACCGCAACTTCTCCTACATAGCCACCTATGGCCTCACTCACAAAAGGATCGGTGTCTACGTCTACCTTATCCTCTGTATCACAGGCCTGGTCACCACTTTTATCAAAATACTGCAAGCCAAGAACAACTGGTTCCTCTTCCGCAAGAATGCATGGATCATGTATGCGCTACTCATAGCAGCCAGCCCGGTAGACTGGGACACGGTGATAGCAGATTTTAATATCAGCCACTTTCAGGCAGATCAGAAGATGGAGATAGATCAGCGCTATATGGCCGATCTCAGCCATACCAATCTCGCACAGCTCTTCCGCTACTATGTGGTAGAAAAACGGTCTCTCAACGCCGTGGTAGATAGCAGCATGACCGGGTCCGGCAGGGGCAGCCAGTCATACAATGCCGAGATACAAAACATGCTATGGTACAACTATCTCTACCTGGACCGCGACTATACCCGCCACGACTGGCAGAGCACCTGCCACAGCAAGGACGAAAACCTGGACCGCATCCGTGAGATGATCCGGGTGCATCATCTCACCTGCCCCGTTTCCCTCCGCTGATCCTAAAAACTAAAACATCATGAGCTACCAAAATAAAACCACGCTCGCGCTGGCGTTTTTCAGCGCCTTCTGTATAGGCATGGAGATGCTGCGCATGCATCTCTCGGGCACAGCCTCTTTCTGCTTCCTCATCTGGAATCTGATCCTGGCCTGGGTGCCGTATATCCTCTCTCAGTTCTTTGCTGCACATGACCTGCGGCGCCACTGGCTCAGTGCGCTGGCAGTGCTGGCAGCCTGGGTCCTCTTCCTGCCCAATGGCCCTTACATCATCACTGACCTGCTGCACCTGCGCCAGCGGGTAGTCATACCATTCTGGTATGATGTGCTGCTCGTGAGCAGCTACGCCTGGCTTGGTCTGCTGCTCTCGCTCCTCTCGGTACGTCAGATCCATCACAAACTCACCGGCCACTTTGCACCTCGGAAACTCTGGATCGCCCTGCCGGCGCTATTCTTCAGTGCGGGATACGGCATCTACCTGGGCCGTTTCCTGCGCTGGAATAGCTGGGATGTCTTCTTCAGGCCTATCTACCTCCTGCGCCGGTCGCTCACAGAGCTGATCCATCCTTTCAGCCACCCGCAGCCACTGCAGGTCACGGTAGTGATCGGTACACTGCTCATGCTGAGCTACGCCGTCTTCTATTTGTCTCACCATCAAAACATCACCCATGAATCTGAATGAAGTTTTCTCACGCACACTCGCAGCATCGCTGGCTGTTGCCTTTTTGATATTCGTGATCGGTGTGCCGGTTGCGATCTTCATCGCTATCGGCTGGGATACTGGTCATATAAACGAAATAGACGGTTTTATTTTTCTCATAGGAGGTGTGATGTACATCGTTTACTGGCCCATTCAGATCGCACTATCCATTGTCCATCTGATCCTGACCCGCTACTGGCAGCGTACGTCTCTTCCCACCGCTGGCGGTATCTGGCAGTCTTTCTTTATTTCAGAGTGGCTGCTGTACATGGCTATCTATCTGTTTCTCGTGTGGGCGTTTTATGATAAGGATATCTGGTTGACTATTTTCCTTTTCTCCATTCCGTATATCATCGGCTGTACAGTATCCGTGTTTTATTACAAGCGCAACTACGAGAAAGAACTCTATCCCGCCACTGAGCCTACCTCCGAAATCCAATAACATGGCCTGGTCATTTATGAAAATCATCGACATCAGCTTCCTGATGGCCGGCAGGCTATTGGGTGGCAGGAGCTGGCCGAGTCTCATGCCAGCCTCCGTACCCTGCCACCCGGCACTGTAGGCCGCGAGATAGCTGACACGTTGGATAGGAAAGGCTACGAACTGTTGCCTTTCTTTGTAGATCATGATATGAAGCACATCGTACTCGGCTATGATATGACAGAGGCAGACGAACTCCGTATGCAGCTCTACATGATAGGCAATGGCAACCGTAGCCCCTTCTGCCTTATACCTACTATGAGCATCTTATTTTATCCCAGCCTCTGGCCTGAGATGATCTATCATTTCAAGCTGGGGAAAGCCGGGCATCCTATCACTAGTCTTCGTTTGTCTGCATGCAGACATCTACCCCTGTCGGAAATCAGGGCAGTATATGGGCGTCCAGATATTAAGGTCACTTAGAGGTGCCGCTGGTAGAGGTGGCGTCTTTTTTGATCGCATCCTTCAGCGCCTGTGCTGAGAGGGGATTCACCTTCTCTTCCTTTGCTTTCAGGATAGCATAGTCACAGGCTTTGGTCGCTTCAGACTTGTTGCCCAGTTTGTATTGCAGGTAGGCGTAGGTGGTATTATTAGTACTATTATTCTGGAGGTTCACTGCCTTGTAGGCCCACTGCATTGCTTTCTTGATGTATTTCTCCTCATTGGTATTGATATAATACTGCCAGGCTACATCGTTCAGCAGTTTGGCATCGTTGGGTGCATATTTTTTCAGGTATTCGCTTACATACTTGTCATACACATCAGCATTAGACGTATTGAGGTAGTAGTCCATCTCCATTTTGGCAGCGGCCTGTTTGCTTTCTGCACCACCTGCTTTGCGGGTCAGGTCCAGCGCTACGGCCAGTATCTTAGGGTCATTCTTGCGGCGCGCTGTCTCAGCTGCGTCTTTGGCTATACCCAGCAGTTTGGCATCATAGGCTTTCTCAGTCACCTTGGCTACGATGGCTGCTTTGTCCTTTTCCAGTGCTCCCAGTCCCGGAGACTCATAGCTATTGGTCAGCTGGTAGATGGTCATCAGTGTACTTTCCTTTGACCAGTTTTGCTTCTGAGCCTGAGAGAGGTACTCTGCGAATACCGCATCGTAATCACGCCCCGAGGCCTTGAAGTGCTTCAGGTAGTCCTCCATAAAGGCCTGGCTGCGCTCACCGGCAGCATATTTTTTATTCAGGTCATTCATGATCTCCGGCAGCGGGTCGGCGGCTTCGCGTCCGTTGGCCATCAGGGTATTGGCATCTATCAGGCCCATGGTACGCTTCTTTACAGAGCCATTGTGATCCAGCCAGAGCATAGTAGGGTAGGCCGTGATCTGGTAGCGGGTAGAGACAGACGGGCCTTCGCCTTTCTCCATATCCATTTTGATGTTGATGTAGTTGTTGTTGAAATATTCGCCTACCGCGCTATCCATAAAGGTAGTAGCCGAGAGGCGTTTGCACGGACCGCACCACGAGGTGTAGCAGTCTATGAAGACCAGCTTGCCCTCGCGCTTGGCCTTGTCCAGCGCATCCTGAAATGCGATCTCATGGTCAAACGCTATGCCTCCGGCAAAAACCTGTGCTGCCTGCAGCGTGAGGAGAAAAATGGCGAGGGTCCTGATTGCTTGTTTCATATTGCCAAAGTAAGAAAGACAGTTTTAAAGAAAAGCTAAAAGATATACGCGGCTAGTGCACGATGGAGACTTTCAGTGAGCGCAGCTGGTGGCTGCCGTCCATCACAGATAGTACATAGATGCCATCACTCAGGGCAGACAGGTCTATACGCTCAGTCTGCAGGCCGGTAGAGATAGATAGCGCATGGCGTAGGGCCTCCCTGCCGGTCATATCGGTCAGTACATACTGCGCATCCAGCGCCCGCTCTGACCGGATCAGCATAGTGGCTGTACCATAGGCCGGATTGGGAGAGAGGCTCATATAGCTCAGCTCGCTGATGTCTGTCACCGCCGTATGGTACACGCCTATGAAGGTATCTACCTCACAGCCCGATGCATTCTTGACATAGAAGTGATACAATCCCGGCGTGTCTATCACAAAGATACTGCCCGACTGCACACTGTCTCCATCCATCTGGTAGTAGAGGGTATCGGTGCCCGCGCTGGCATTGATCACTACGTTGCCATTGGCCAGTCCGGAGAAGGGTACCACATTGATACTATTGATCGTGATAGCTGTAGGCTGGCGCACTACGGTAGTAGCCACGCGCTGGCAGCCACCGCCGTCTGTCACCGTGAGCTGGTAGAAGCCGGCCGTCCTGTGCAGCAGCTGCTCTGTCGTATCTCCGGTAGACCACAGGTAGTGGTAGCTGCCGCTGCCGGTGACTGATGCCAGCACTATACCGTCAGAGTCGCCCTTGCAGCGTACATCCTGTTTCGTCAGGTGGATAGCATAGCTGCAGTTATTGCAGTTGTATGCTGCTTCTGCCAGATAGGCCTGGTACAGGTTTAGCCGCCCGCCGGTAGTGGTCACATTGGCCAGCGTACTGAGCCGGTCCACAGAGCCAAAGAGGTAGTCGCGCATGATCAGCGCGATGGAGTCAGGATAGGCATAGTAGTCATTTACCATAGCGGTGCAGGCATTGGCCCACATCGCAGCGATGGCTCCTGCCACATGCGGAGATGCCATAGAGGTGCCGGAGTTATTGCCATAGTTGCTGTTTGGTATGGTAGATTTGATAGACGTACCCGGCGCGCCCAGGTCTATGCTGGCTGCGCCATAGCCCGCCCCGGTGTATTTCGCATCGGTGCTGGTCGTATTGGTCACGGCTACCATCCATGGGCTGGGGCACTGCGTAGGTATATCTCCGGTTACGTCTATGTTCCAGTTGTTATTGGCAGTAGCGCAGGCGCTCAGGATGCCGTAGCGGCCCATCGTATCATAGAGCGCACACCAGATAGGGTAGTCTGCCGGCCTGCCGCGATCCACGCCAAAGGATGAATTGGTAGCCACTATAAAGGCTCCCTTTGCACCACTCGTCTGGTCATACAGCTTGCGCATCTCTATCACATAGTCGTAGGCCTTGATCACATCGCTCTCCTGCTCCGAAGACCCGTTTATGGCCATCACCTTGCAGCCCCAGCATACGCCGGCCACACCCACACTATTATTCGTCCTGGCTGCGGCTATACCGGATACGTGTGTACCGTGATCGTCAAATACGTCGTACACCGAGTCGTTATTCATAAAGACATTCCAGCCCTTGTAGTCATCTATATAGCCATTGCCGTCATCATCTATACCGTTGTATGGTATCTCCTGATGGTTTACGTAGAAGTTTAGATCCTGATGATACAGGTCAAAGGTGCCGTCTATCACTGCTATCACTATCGTATCACCTGTGCGCGTCACAGCGCTGTGATTGATATCCCAGGCCTGCGGGGCACTGATATCATAGCCGGGGTGGGTCAGGTTCTGCATATTCCACTGAGTGGCAAAGTAGGCGTCATTGGGCACCAGTGAGCGTCGCGTCACATTGTTGTGGTTGGCCTGCGCAGCTATGATGTGATGGTCGGCCTTCAGGCGGTCTAGTATGGTCCTGTCATCAGACTTGATCAGCCATACATTCATAGCAGGAGAGAGGCACTGCAGTATAGCAGCCTCATATCCTTCTTTGAGAAATGCCTTGCAGTCCGTGCCGCCATGCAGGTGAATGATGTATTGGCCCGGTATACTATAGTCTGCTACCTGAGCATATGACATAAATACAGCAGCACATAGCAGCCACACTGAGAGCAGGATCTTTTTCATTTACCGGCGTATCTTATAGATGCTCTAAGATACGCAATAAATACTTTAAGCCTGATCGGCTACCAGCGTAGCTGGAGTCACGTGCAGGGCCACCGCTATTTTCAGCAGGGTAGCTATGGTCAGGTTGCCCCGCCCTGACTCCATCCGGCTGATAGATGCAGGCTCCATCTCACACTCAAATGCCAGTCCTCGCTGGGACTTATTGGCGGCAATCCGGGCCATCCTTATATTTCTGCCGACGCGCTTCAGAAACTCTGCTTTCAGAAGCTCCGCGTCCTGGCCTATTGGCAATTCTTTCATGTTCAATACTCCGTACCCGCGCGGGTCACGCGTCAGGCGATGCTACCGGGGCATCCGCGAGGGATCCACCTGAGCATCTATTGTTTGTTTAAGGAAAAAGAAACACAGGGCACCGGTTTTAGCCACATGAGGTTGCGGCACCGGCACCATAAGGTTTTGCAGCGGAGATCGCTGCGACAGATTGCGAGGGCAAAGATAGAAGGCCAAGGCAGCAGACGGAAGCATTAAAAGACAACTCTAATACTAGGTGACTGCATCCATTGATTATCATAGCCATAATCTTTAAGTTCAGGCTATATTATCAGGCGGATGTGTATTGGATCGCATGCGGCGCTGCACTGCGATCCGCTGCTATAGCGCGATACATACCGGCAGCGCTTTCCCTTCGGTTTTTTGAGGCCTTTTCAGTGTGCTGCTTCGGCTATATACGGGTAGCTCACCCTGATCGTAAGTGTAGCACTGCAGCATACACTAGCCCATACCCCAATAAAAAAGCCCCGGCACTTGCGTGACAGGGCTTTGAAAGTTATCGTACGTGAGCTCCTTAGGAGATGCTCATTTGTATCTTCTTCTGGATCTCTGATACCTGCTCGCGAAACTCCTGATCTGTGTCGATCAGGTTCTGCACAGCCTGGCAGGAGTGGATCACTGTAGAGTGGTCCCTGCCGCCAAAGTGCTTGCCGATGACTTTGAGTGAGTTCTTGGTGTAGTTCTTGGCGAGGAACATGGAGAGCTGGCGCGCCTGCACGATCATGCGCTTGCGGGTCTTCTCCTTCAGGTGGTCCATCGGTACATTGTAGTAGTCGCAGACGGTCTTCTGGATATAGTCTATGGATACCTCGCGGCTGATAGACTTTACGAAGTTCTTGATGATCTTCTTGGCCAGGTCCAGGTCCACGTCCTTCTTATTCAGAGAGGCCTGTGCGAGGAGCGATATGAGCGCAGCCTCCAGCTCGCGGATATTGGTATTGATGTTATACGCTACAAACTCTACTACCTCGCGCGGGAGCTCGATACCGTCAGCATACATCTTTTTCTCGAGGATGGCGATACGGGTCTCAAAGTCCGGCACCTGCAGGTCTGCGCTCAGCCCCCATTTGAATCGGGACAGGAGGCGCTCCTCGATGCCCTCCAGATCACGCGGCGGGCGGTCTGTGGTGAGCACGAGCTGCTTGCCGCTCTGGTGCAGGTGGTTGAAGATATGGAAGAAGATGTCCTGTGTCTTTTCCTTATTGGAGAAGAACTGGATATCATCCACGATCAGCACATCTATGAGCTGGTAGAAGTGTACAAAGTCATTTACCGAGTTGTTCTTGACAGCGTCAAAGAACTGGTTGGTAAACTTCTCAGAAGATACGTAGAGTACGGTCTTGTTTGGGAAGTTTTGCTTTACCTCATTGCCTATGCTCTGTGCGAGGTGTGTCTTGCCGAGACCTACACCACCATAGAGTACGAGTGGGTTGAAGGCTGTACCACCTGGCTTCTGTGCTACGGCGAAACCGGCAGAGCGGGCGAGGCGGTTGCAGTCACCCTCGACATATGAGTCGAAGTTGAGATTAGGATTGAGTTGTGAGTCGATGTTGATCTTCTTCAGACCAGGGATGATGAAAGGGTTCTTGATAGAAGAACCTTGCAGAAACAATGGAAAACTCGACTCCGGGTTTTCATTGTTACCTGTGTTGTAGTTCGGGTAATCGACTGTGGATGGACGAGCGCTGCTGCTGCTATTCTCTACCACAATTCTATACTCAAGGCGTGCATCGTTGCCCAACTCGCGTTTGATCGTTTTGCGCAACAATGAGACGTAATGTTCCTCGAGCCATTCGTAAAAGAATTGTGATGGTACCTGAATAGTGAGCACGTTCTCTCTGATCTCTACTGGTCGTATCGGCTCGAACCACGTTTTAAAGCTTTGTTGGCTCACGTTGTCCTTTATGATTTCCAGACATGCGTTCCAAACTTGTGATGCCGATTTCTCCTTCATGCTCTTGTGCAGTTTGTTTTTAGGCTTGGGGGGTGAATGAAAAGTACTACGATTTGGTTGATGATGTGAAAATGTGAAAAAGAAAGTGTAGAAAGAAATTTTTATCCACTTGTTTTTTTCCGAAAAATTACGGTGTGTGTACGCCTCTTATTTAATGAAATTATCCACAAAAAGAAAGGCTGATAAAAAGAAAAATCTAGCCGTTTATGGGTACGATTTTTATCGGAGAATTGTTGCCCGTTTGCTTGCGATTTTTATGATCAAAATAAAAATCGATCTGGCCCAGGCAGATGCCAGCCCAGCCTACCTGATTTACTAAGACGGTCTTGCCTTCTGCATTATTGTAGGCGAGTGGCGCATCAAAAAATGTATGCGTATGTCCGCCTAGTATCACGTCGATATTCATCGTAGCTTTTGCGAGTACTTCATCCGATACTTTGCTGTTGTCATACTTGTATCCGAGATGTGAGAGGCAGATCACGAGATCGCAGTTTTCATCATGACGGAGAATGTTTGCGATACGGTTTGCATTGGTCACAGGATCATTATAAGCAGTATCGCCATACATGTTTTTTGCTACGAGGCCATTCATCTCTATCCCCACACCAAATACGCCCACTTTCACACGGCCATATTTGAATGTCTTATACTCTTTCAGTTTTCCTTTCAGCGGTGTGTGCTCCACCCCATAGTTAGCATTCACAAAAGGGAAGTGTGCCTGGTCCATGCGCAGCGCCAGGTTATCCAGGCCGCCGTCAAAGTCATGATTGCCGATCGTAGTCGCATCATACTGCATATCATTCATGAGGCGGATCTCTATCTCGCCATGATATTTATTGAAGTACGGTGTACCCTGGAATATATCTCCGCTATCCAGCAGCATCACATGTTTCTCCCGGCCGCGTATCTGGCGTATCACCTCTGCCCTCCGGGCAAAACCTCCGAGCCCCTGATACTTGGTACCATCCATCGGGAAGGGATCGATGCGGCTGTGCTGATCATTGGTATGCAGGATGGTGATCTTCTGTAGCTCCCCTGCGGCCAGCGCCTCCAGTGGGAACGCACCCAACCCCAGCAGCGCTGCAGCTGCCGACGACTTTTGTATAAATGCTTTTCTGTTCATGCTGCGCTTCTTTTTCTACTGCTCTATCGTTACTCTGCCGTCCTTGATGCTTTTGAGATGCTCGCCACGTGCGTTGATGTCTTTGAATCCTTCTATAAAGATATCGCGCAGCAGTACGCCCGTCTCTATCTGCGGTACAGGCTTCAGCATATCCAGTTTCTCACCGCCATTGGCCAGGTAGTCACTGAGGGCTACAGTGTATTTCTTAGACGCATCAAATGTCTTTCCCTGAATGCTGATATTGATCGCCTTTTTATCCTTAGATATCACATAGCGTGCGCCCGCCAGCGGCACACCACCAGCACCCGCCATACGGTCAAAGAGCTGCTGCGTCTGATCGCCATTCAGCTCCAGCAGCACCAGCAGATTATCAAATGGCATCAGCTCAAATGCCTGCCCGCGTGTCACATTGCCCTTTGGCAGCTGCGGCAGCCGTATACCGCCAAAGTTTATCATCGCTACATCCACATGGCGCTTGCTGTATTTCTCTGCTTTCTGCAGGAGTATCTCAGATAGGATATTGCCCAGGTCAGATTCCGGCATCTGCTTCGTCAGGACCGTGTCACTCACTACCAGCACCTCATTCATCTCCCCCTCCATAGAGTCGCGGTAGGGCTTGATAGTAGCAGCCATCTTCGGGTCGTATCCTTTCAGAGAGTCTGTCATCCTGCGCTCTGCGGCGCTGTACTGCACCGGAGTCATCCTGCTGGTACAGCCACTGAGCAGCAGCAGCGCTGCTATATATATGTATCCTCTTTTCATCATCACTGCGGCAAAGTATCATTTGTCACTACAACTACCAAAATTTATTTGCTAAAAACATGGCGCACGCTGTATCACATTGTCTGTGCTCAGATTACTTATTCATAAGTGCCTATATACAAAGGTGTCCTTTTGAGATTGACCGAAACATGACAAATGTCGTCTCCCGCCGCTCCCTCCCGCAGATTTTTGTCAGCCCGCTTTGCCAAAAATATTTTACACATTTGGTCCTGCATTATCAGATACAATAGAGAATCATGAGCAAGAAGATCACGATAGCCGGAGCCGGGCTGGTAGGCTCAGTACTGGCCTGCTACCTGGCCAAGCGCGGACATAAAGTGAATGTATACGAGCGTCGCCCCGACATGCGCCAGGCCGGATATATAGGCGGCCGCTCTATCAATCTCGCCCTCAGCAGCCGCGGCTGGCACGCACTGGACAAGATCGGCCTCAGTGACCGCATAGCAGAGATAGCTATACCCATGTCAGGCCGCATGGTACACGCGCTGGACGGCACTACTACCTACATACCATATGGCCAGGATGGCCAGTCCATCTACTCCGTATCCCGCGGCGAGCTGAACCGTATCGTCATAGACGAGGCGGAGAGATACCCCGATATACACTTCCACTTTGACCAGGTCTGCAGCCATGTAGATTTTGACAATACCACAGCCCGCTTCACCCACGTGCACAGCGGCCATGTCAATACCATAGCCTCTGATTACCTCTTTGCTGCAGATGGTGCCTTCTCTGCCGTGCGCTATGAGATGCAGAAGGCTCCTCAGTTCAATTTCTCGCAGACCTATGAGGACTATGGCTACAAGGAGCTCACCATACCCGCACTACCCGGTGGCGGCTGGGCCCTGGAGCGCAATGCCCTCCACATCTGGCCGCGCCAGAGCTTTATGATGATAGCCCTGCCCAATATAGATGGCAGCTTCACCGTCACGCTCTTTGCCTCTTACAAGGGGGAGAATGGCTTTGACCGCCTCCGGACCCCGGCAGATGTCACTGCCTACTTTCAGCAGCACTTCCCTACGGCCCTGCCACACCTGCCCACGCTGGAGCATGACTTCTTTGACAATCCTACTGGCGCCCTCGTCACCATGCGCTGCTTCCCGTGGGTACACAGGCACACCGCCCTCATAGGAGATGCGGCACATGCCGTCGTCCCTTTCTACGGGCAGGGTATGAACTGCGGCTTTGAAGATGTGGATGTGCTGGATGATATCCTCACCGCTGCCGGTGACAACTGGACCCAGGCCCTGGACCGCTACCAGCACGCCCGCAAGGCCAATGCCGACGCCATAGCAGACCTCGCGCTGTACAACTATATAGAGATGCGCGACCTCTCTGGCCAGCCCGAGTTTCAGCTGCGGCTCAAGGTGGAGAAGCACCTCGCAGCCCACTTCCCGGGCCGCTTCCATACGCTCTACTCCATGGTCACCTTTGACCGGGTGCCCTATGCTGAGGCCCGCGCCCGTGCCGCACGCCAGAGCACGCTGCTGGATCAGATCATGGCCATGCCCCATATAGCAGACCGGTGGGATAGCCCCGAGGTGCTCCGGGCCGCCGAGGCCTGGCTCGCCACACAGGCATAGCCGCAGGCAGTCCGCTCACTTACATGGCTGACTTATGGTGCCGGCACAGGCCGGATCGTCACCGTATAGCGGCCTATCATCTTCTTGGGGTGGGTGCCTGTGATGCGCAGGTAGGCGCCATCTACGTACTGCATCTTCTGCCACTTGGCATCAAAGTCCGTGGGGTATAGCAGCGGGTTCACCCGTGCCTCCAGGAAGCCGAGCCTCCCAAAGTCCCTCGTGGCATCCATCGTAGCGCTCACCTTCACACCCGCCTCCTCCAGGCTGTGCGAGGCCGTAGTGATGCTCACATCTGCCCAGAACTGGCATATCCTGCTATCATCCGTCACGATGCCCTGCTGATGGATAAAGCTGCTAAGCGGATTCTCGGGATGGTATTTGAGCATATAGACGATTTATTGCAGGCCAAAGGTAAGGTTTAAGCCTGTGGTTCTCTCATATAGTCATTCGGAGCGGAGCGAAGAATCTGGAATGCGGCCCGGATGAGGGCTGGTACTACGCCTCAAGTCTGGACTTGAATTTTATTCCGAGTTCCAAGTTACGTTATGCTAAACTTGGAACAGCGGGGATAGCTGGGTTCTAGAATACTACGCTAAAATTGGAACAATAGGTTTGATTAACTTCTGTTCAATTTTGTTAATCGAAAATTCCAGACCTTTTGTTGCCTCTATGAATGAGGAGTCTTGATTCTCGAAAGAAGCAAAAAGTAAAACTTGCTCTTTCTTAAGCTGGGATAATTCTTCCAAAAATTTTCTAAAATCATTTATCGAAATGTCCTGTTGTTTTGGTTCATCAAACACTAGTAGGCGAGGATGATTTGTATCAAATTCTACAGCAACCTTTAGTAAAGCTGTTGTGTATGCCCAAATACATCTTATAAAATCACTAGCAGATGAATCAAACTTTATATTATAATATAATTGCTCTCCATCTAGTTTTTGTGCGACGGGTAGATAGGTATCATTTGATATACGGATATTAGCAAAAGGCTTACTTTGATAATTGAAATGACGAAGTATACTTATAAAATAAGTTTGTAGTTGTGTAATCTTTTCTCTGTCCAAGGTAGAATGAAAGTCTTTCGGCAAATTATTCGCTGCTGCTAATGCCCTTCCATAGTCATCAGATATGTTTTTAAAGCTTTTAAGTAGTTCATTAAATTCTTTTAATACCTTTTCAAAAAGTTCTATTCTCCTTTTAATGTCAATACGTTTTTCTAATTCAACTATGGATGGCAATCTCTCGTCTTGTATTAATTCTTTTCGAATGTCTCTAATCTTCTGGCGCGCTTCCCCAATAAATTTCCTGTAATTTTCTAACCTATCGATCTTGTCCTTAATGGCTTTTTTCTGTCCTTCAATATACACTTCAATCATTTTTTCCTGCGCTTCCAAATACGAAATATTTTCCTCTATTCTCATGGGTACTTGTTCTATATCGTTTGGTAACAATGAGTCCTTTATATCTTGATGGCAGGTTGGACAAATATCGCTCGCGACCTGAGCCGTCAATTCTGCTCCGAGCCGCTTTACTTTTAAGGCTGCTTTATTTTTTTCTAGGTCATCTTGAACAGATTTTACTTCATTTTCATATTGCCTAAGCTTTTCACGATCAAAGTTTAATTGGGGCGAGAGCAAATCATAATTTAGGGTTGTTTGATTAAGACTATCATTTAAATCTTTTAATTGTTCTTCATTTTTTTCTAAATTTTTGCCAACCGTTGGAATCCCTGTTTGTTCTTGCTCTATGACTCGAATAGATTCTTTTTCTATATCAATAAGATCGCGTAGTCCAATATTTTTCTGATCCCTAATAACGCTAATGAAAATACCTCCGCTTTCATTTATAATATCTGGATTATTCCCTAGGCCAGTAACTTTGCCGCCAACTCTCTCCGCTAAATGCTGGGCTTTCATAAAAGCTTCATTCCACCTATTAGTTATCTGCTGCTTTTCAAAATTAATCTGTTGTCTTTTTCTTTCATTTTCAAATACATCAAGTTTTAAAAGAAATTCAATGACTCGTTGTTCAGTATCCTTGATTCCGAAGTAAGGAATTGTTGCAAAAAAATCGCTCCAACCGGTTTTTTGCTCTATTATAAAGGCCGCTGCTATCTGTTGGATATATAGTTTGTGTATATCACCTTTAGAATTAATTGTTTCCGGTAATTCCCATCCTAAAAATTCTGCAAGAAATAGATGAAACCCATAGAATTCATTTGAAGCTCCTCCAGCATCATGTACATACATAGCACGCCTGTCAAGCTCTTTGTTAGTGCCTGTTAATAAAGCACCATAATAAACATCGATTAATTGTGACTTCCTTATTCCGCCACTTTTTACGCTCCTTCCAATTGTTACAATTTCCTTGTTTTCAATTTCCAAGTAAATATAGGATTGGAGGATATTGTGAAATTTATTCTTAGGGAATTCAACTTGATCTTTTAAGACTGATTGCATAGTCTTTTCGAACTTCCCTCCTAAAAGTTCTTCAAAGCCCAAGGCATAAATAATTGCCTGAAAAAGACTACTTTTTCCGGTGCTATTATCGCCCCTAATGATATTTAAGCCGAAATCAAATCTGTATTCGGCTCCATAAAGACCGTCTTCGGTATTTACCTCTATTTTGATTGCATTGATTTTAAGCATATGGTAAGGTCCATTGTTGAGAGAATAAATTTATACTGGTATCAGTTAGCGTGTTTTTTCCGATTGATTTTAGAAAGGCTTTCTCGGTCTGGAACAGAGTTTTATCTTTTTCAATTAAATCGCACAATTGAAATCCCTTATCAGCTAGCTTATAATTTTTACCGTTTATAATTTCACAGAAGTTTTCTGCTACGGCATAAAGTAATGCCCTATTTAAGGCGGGTTCAATCCCCCAAACAGAAAAATTTGATTTAAAATCACTTTTAATAAAATTATCTAGCGATAGCAAATTTTCATGCGCCCCAAATGCCCATGACAAAAGGTGTAATTTTAGTAGCGATGAGGTTTCAGACCTACAGCTTATTTTGAGTATTAGAACTATTATTCCTATTTTATACATAGGCCTATATTCTGCAGGTAGTGATATGGGTCTTTGTGAAAAAGACAGTTTTTTAATTTCTGTTACGGACATCATTCAAATTTTATAGGGCATCTTAAAATCCACTCTGCAGCAACTTGTTCCGTAAGCATATCTATAGTGGTTTGGTCTAAATAACTAAATGAATCGTTTAACTTGGCTCGGAGTTCAACCTCAATATTCTTATACAATTCGTTATAATCATTTCCAGCATAAGTGTTGCAAATAGCCTCCACTTTTTTTTCAAATAGACTTACTACGCGCATGAACTTTTCATAGTCTTGAGGGAATTTCTCCTGCATAATTTTGATAGCGATATTGCCGTCGAGAAAGCTTTGAATTGTAAATTGTGTCAGGCTATTTATTTTGGAATCTCTATTTTTTAAATGTTCTGGCAAACGCTGACCATTCTTCTTGATTGCGGTTTCAACTAAAGAAATTTCTTTAGTCTTCCAATCTGCAATTTCCTCTTCTGAGGTGTCTTCTACGGTACCAATAACAATTTTCTTTTTCTGATAGTTCAATACAGTATTAATCTCCTTCGCAAAGAAGTCAATGTTTTGGATTTGAACATCAAAAGATGGATCGAGTATGGATAGATTCTTTTTTCTAAATTCTAAGGCTTTGTCTGTACAATGCTTGACAATATCTTTCTTTTTATACCCTGGTGTTACGAATAACCATTTTTTGATTTTCACATCTTTGAAATAACCTTTGAGTTGCGATTCATATTTCTCAAGTTTGTTTAAATCCGCAGTTATTTTATCTCGTTGTTCTTCATATAACTTATCAGGATTGTACTCATCATCAGGGCAGTAGCACTGGAATGTTGTTCCTGTCCTGGTAAATCCCTCAATCCCGAAATCGCCTTGCCATGCTGGCATCTCTTGATAACCTTCATTTTCATATTTCTGCTTGAAGCATATTTGACAAAATTCTTCCCAACTATCTCCATTAAAATTCCCATGCGGCGTTTTATACATATTGAATTGCACTTCAAATTATTAAAGTATGTAAATCAATATATAAAAAAAATAATGCGCAATACCTAGAAATGGGTATAGTGACTACAAAGTTAACGGGTTACTGCGCAGCCTATTTGCGTAGCAATTTTCACCCTCTCAGTCGCGCGATTGTATCGCGTGACCACTCTGCCTCTCTCTGTCGCGCGATTGTATCGCGTGACCAATCTGCATAGCGTTTGCAACGCGACTACACCGCCCAGCCCGGTGGTTGCCGGGGACGCCAGACCACAGACAGCCCCACACTACGCCGCCTCCCACTGGCGGAAGTGGCCACCATCCCATGCTATACCCGTCATGCCCTCAGGCACCGGCCCGTCGTGATATGCCATCAGCTCCTTGATCTCAGACTCAGGGTGCTCCATATTGTAGCACGTGATCTTGTGCGCATAGTAGTCGCGCAGCGCATGCGTCATACGCGGCTTGTGGTACCAGCCCGGCTCATACTGCGCCTCTATGGCTGGTGCAGCCATCTCTAGTATTTCCTTCTGTCCATCGTTCTCGGCGGCAGTCTCCGGTAGCGATGTATCGGCATCGCTGTATGCATCTTCAGCGCGGCAGGCCGCTGTAGAGACTTCAGGAGATGTTTGAGCGCTTCCTTCATTGGTTCGCCTGTCCTCTGTAGGAGAGACTTGGGCGGGAGCCGCCCTGTCCGCCTCCGCGAGATAGGCCAGGTCATCGTTATTCGCCCGCTCCTTGCCCCACCCATAGTGGTGCCCCAATGCGAACATGGCAAAGCGTACAGGCATCTTGCCATTAGACACACGCTCCACTATCCGTGACTCAAACGCCTGAAGTATCATTTTTATCAGGTAGGTGATATCATGGTCGCGCGCCCATTTCTTGCGCCAGTAGCGCCAGATATCCTCGTAGTAGCCCGCGCGGTGCAGCGCAGTGCCCAGGTAGACACAGTCCTCCTGATTGGCAAATGACTGAATGTATTCCAGCGCACGCATCGTGCGCTCGCGTGTCCACTTCTCCGCATAGCGGTTTCCGGCAGCAGCTGACATAGGTTCTTATGTTTTATAGTAGTGAATGATAAAAGACAACAACGATCTCGCCTCAGACAGCGAACATTTGCGAGTGAAATTCAATAGCAAAAATAGAAGCGACATTTCACGAAGCAATCTTCCATTTTAAAGGCTGTTCCTTGCGAGCAAAGCAGTATTAAATCACAATGCAAACATAGCAAATAACCACCACATTAGCAATAAACCGCCGCCTCTATATTTACCCACAAACCCAATGATACCAAGCCTTTCAGCGCACCCATTGACTCAGAGTACACTGCATCACCATGGTCATCATTCACCCATCACCACCCTTATCTAAACCGCTGATCCACACCACCTGCTCCTGTAGCCAACCCTGTCGGCACCCGCACCTTGTCCCCTCCACTCACACCTCCCATACACAGTCGGAAAACTTGCCTACGCCCATGACCAACGTCACCCCACCACACGACGCAGGTCGCCCCCGGCCACCCTTGCCCGCCCGACCTTTGCGGTATAAACCATACATCATGAAACCAACTGTGACCCTTATGCTCCTGGCAGCCCTCGTCCTCACGGCCGTCTCCTGCCGCAAAGAGACCATCTCTACCCCTGCCGCCCTTCAGCAGCAGAGTACCGACCTCAGCACCCTGAAATGTACTACCCCTACTCCCTGCGGCACGCCTGTAGTGGCTACGCTGCGCACTACCCAGCGCCAGACCGCCGGCAGCGTGACGGTGAGCAATGACGCTACCAATCTCTACGTGACCTACGCTACCAGCGGCGGCTACCGCCTGGAGGACCTTCGCCTGTATGTGGGCGACCTGGCGCTGCTGCCTGTGCGCTATGGGCAGCCGGTGGTGGGCCAGTTCCCCTACGGTACGCACCTGACAGGTACGGTGACCAGCTATACCTATACCATCCCGCTGGCGGCGCTAGGCAGCTGCTTTAGCGTGATGGCCGAGGCTACCGTGCGCGCCAACTGGTGCAGCAGCCAGACAGCCTGGGCGGGCACGATACACTACGGCGCGTCCTGCTCCAGCGCGTACTACCTGAGCTACTGCAAGGCTACCTGCACTCAGGATACCTGCATGATGCCCGTACAGCTGCTCTACAGCGGCGAGGCTCCATGGCCAAACGGCGATGCGAATGTGACCGTGGGCGGCTATACCTATACCAAGTCTGACGCGGTGAGCATGTACTACACTCCCGACTGCGATAGCAAGAAGGCGCTGCTGCTGATAGCTGCACTCAAAGTCTATGGCCCTAAGATCACGGTGCCGGCTGCTGTAGCCACAGACGCAGGTGCGACTGAGAAGTGGCTCTCCGGGCTGGGCCAGCTGACCATGTACACTCAGTACACCGCTCCGGCCGTGGTCCAGACCGCCATGGGCAATGTAGCTACCTGGGAGACGAGCCATACCTGCCACTAGGCATACGGAAATAACACTATGCGGCACAGCTATGGGGCTGTGCCGTTTTGATGTGTGGCTAGGGGCGTGGAGTGCCGGCGCTAGCTCCTGATGGCATCTACGGGGCGCATGCGGCTGGCCTGCCAGGCAGGGATAAAGCCGGCTATGATGCCGATGACGATGGAGATGGAGAGGCCGATGAGGACATTGCGGGTAGTGAGGTAGAAGACGAAGGTGGACTCGTTGGCACGGAGGAGATAGTTGGCCAGCGATGCCAGGCCATAGACGAGCACGAGGCCCATGAGGCCGCCTATGACGCAGAGCAGTACGGCCTCGAGCAGGAACTCTAGCAGTATGTATATCTGCCGCGCGCCGAGGGCCTTCTTGATGCCGATGATATTGGTGCGCTCCTTGACAGATACGAACATGATATTGGCGATGCCAAAGCCGCCGACGAGGATGGAGAAGAGGCCGATGAAGAGGCCAGCGAGGTTGACAAAGATGAAGAGGGAGGAGATCTTGTCAGTGATCATGCTCATCTGGTTGATGGCGAAGTTGTCCTCCTGAATGGGGGAGAGGCGGCGCACGGAGCGCATGACGCCCTTGACCTCGTAGGTGAGCTCCTCTACTGATACGCCCTGGCGCGGGCGCACGGCCATGAGCGGGTCCTCGCCGCCGGGGCTGCTGATGTCTACGAAGCTGCTGAGGACGGGGTAGGGTACCATGACCATATTGTCGAGCGTCCAGCCTATAAGGTTGTCGCCTTCCTTCTTGAATACGCCGATGACCTTGAGCTTGATCCCATCGAGGCGGATGTACTCTCCGTCTATATTCTCCCGCCCGCCGAAGAGGGCCTCTGCCACGCTGGAGCCCAGTATGCAGACGTAGGTGGAGTGGTCGGCTTCATTCTCCGTAAAGTAGCGGCCCTGCGCAAACTCGAGGTCCTTGATGTGGTCGTACTCGTAGGTGGCACCGGTGAGGGTGACCTTCTCGATGCTTTCCTCGCCGTAGTGGGCGGTCTTGCCACCGTTGAAGGAGACAAGGGCGACGGCGTCTGCGAGCCGGAGGCGGTCCTTGACCTGGCGCATGTCGTCCTGAGTGACGTGGGGCCTGTTGAAGAAGCGCCACCATGGGTAGTCGTCTGTGAAGATGATGGGCCACTTCTGCACGTAGAGTATATCTCCGCCAAAGGTGTCAAAGCTGTCTTTGATGTTCTTCTCGAGGGAGTTGGTAGCGGTGAAGACGGAGATGATACACAGGATGCCGATCATGATGCCTGTGAGGGACAGGAAGGAGCGGAGGCGCGCCGAGAGGAGCTCCTCTATGGAGAGGCGCAGGCTCTGGAGGAATATCTTGATGAGTACCATCGGTGGGCAAAGCTAGATAAATACAGGATGAACCGCAAAAACGCGGAAGCGCAAAAACAAGATATCGCTAAATCCACTTGTGCCGCGGCCTTACCACCCGCTGCGCTCTCCTAAAGCCGAAGTAGGGTGATGCCCTAAGCTGGAGGCGTGTCGCCCCGTTGGGGCTGGATGCAGGTGTTTACCTGGTGAGGACTTCGAAGGATAGGGGGGGGAGCTCGACTTTGGTGTCTTTGATGGGATGGTTGAAGGTGGCGCTGTACTTGGTGAGGTCGGTGCCGGTCTCTATAGATCGCTTGGTGAGGGAGCGATTTATGACTATGAGGATGGACTGGCTGAAGTAGGTGCGGCGGATGAGTAGGATGTCGCCGCTGGCGGCGATGTCTGTCTCTCCGTATAGGAGGGCGAGCCGGGTGCTGCGCAGGGTGGTGAGGCGTGCGACTATGTCGTGATGCTTCTGATCTGCTGCGGGGAAGATGCGGAGCAGGCTGCTGTCTACAGCCGGCAGCGGCAGCGCGTGGAGCAGGGCTATGAGCAGCATGGCACGATCAGGGGCTGTGTCGCGCAGGGCGGCTACGCGCGCATCTATACCACCGAGGTACTGCAGCGAGGAGAAGATGTGCTGCGCGCCGTAGGCATCCATAGCCAGGCGGATGGTGCGTGCTACGCTATCCATAGGGCGGCCGGCGAGGTAGGTCTCTGCGGCATCATACTGCGGCCGGAGGCCGGAGGTAATCTGTGAGAGCTGGCCATAGAGCTGCATGGTGCTGATATTGCCGAGCTGGGAGGGGGCGTTGACCACCTGGCCGCTGTCGAGGGGGATAAGGAGGTCTGCGGCGCGGGACTGGTCGTCACAGGCATAGACGCGGATGTAGCTGCGGCCGAGACGCTGTGCCTCTGTGGGGATGGTGATCATGAGCTCCTCGCCTACACGCTTGATGTAGTCGCGGCCTAGCTTGTAGTTCTGCCAGTAGACGGTGATGGCGAAGGGGGAGCGTGAGTACTCCGCACTGACAGTGAAGCTGCCCCGGCCTAGTCTGGCGGTGTGCAGTACGGGACTAAGGGGATCGAGGCCGGCGGTGGCTAGGTGGCGCTGCAGCACTACGGAGTAGGCGGTACCGGCTATCCATAGCTTCATCTCTGAGATGGGCTGGGCGGTGGGTGTGGCTATGAGGGTGACCTGGTTGAAGTGCTTGCGGTCCCAGGTGTGGGTGAAGCCCTTGGAAAATGTGAGGGAGTCTACGCGGCGGTCCTCGCGGATGAAGTCGCTGAGGAGGAAGCGGGCGGTGTCGCTCTGCATGCGCACCGGCTCCAGCACGCGGAGGATGGCGGGCCGCTCAGGGAAGCCTGCGGCATGTGTGGTGAGTGCGGTGGCGACTATGATGATGGTGAGGAGCGCTCTGTGGATGGACTGCATGGGATGATTTGTGAGGGGAAGATAGTGATAGTGGGGGAGATGTGGGAGGTGGTTAGGTTTCTTTGGGAGGGATGGGGGTAAGCGAGGACGCTTGAACCTGCTGGGAGGCATGCGTTATAAACGCAGTGCAGGGTGGTCACGCGATACAATCGCGCGACAGTGGGTGGTTAGGTTTCTTTGGGAGGGATGGTGGAAGACAAGTCTGGGGATTTCTACGTCTCTGCCTGACGCGGAACCTAAGCTTCGCACTAATGCGAAAAAATATATTTTGAAAACTTTCCTGTTTTTTAAAAATGCTTGTACCTTCGTTTCAACTTTTGATCATTATAAAAACGTATCTTAATGAAAACAACCTTGCGAAAACTGGGTGTACTATGTATGCTCGTTTGGTTTGCGTCTGAGGCTTATGCTCTTACAGTAAGCATCACTTCCAACACCGGTAACCCCTCTGTCACTACGGGCGTCACCACTTGTCAAGCAACAGCTTTTTCGTATAACATCTCGGGATCCGGCGGCCCGTTTGCGGTGACGGTCACGCTCGATGCAAACCAGGTGGCGTCTAATGCGACCTTTGCTGCAGGTACTGCCAGTATAAGCGGTAATGTGATCACCTTTACGTACAGCGGTACAGGTACACTATCTTCCACCTTTTCCTATACATCCTCGGTCATCGCGTGTACTCCATCTCTGACTGTAGCACAGACCATCGCTGCCTCTGCTACGGGCACTTTCAGCTATACAGTAGATGGTACCAGCGGCAGGACGTATACCTACCCTGTCACATATCCTCTCATCACAGATGTCACTGACCATGTGGCGGGTATATCAGCAGCATTGTCTACCGGTGGTACAGTAGATGTACCTACCGAGTATATCAATAGCGGCTCGAAGGACTACACAGGTCAGCTTACGATCAATAATCCTCAATTTCCATGTTCCGGAGTAACTATCACTAAGATAGAAGGCTTCATAGCCGGTAGTACTACTGCTGCGTTTTCCATCACCAGCGGGATAGGCAGTACTAATCTCATACCGAGTAGCATAACCATTCCGGTAAATTCAAAGCTTAAGATCGTACATACATTAGCCCTTTCATCCGGTGCCTGTATACCTGCGGGAGGGTGTATTGCTTCTCCATCTGTATCAGTCACTTTTAATAGCTGCAGCAATACCTGCGGCACATCACTGCCTATCCCTATCAAGCTGACTGCGGGGCCGTCTAATGCAACCATAAGAGTAGTCCGTGTGACCCCCGGGCCACCATCTTACGGCCTGTCCTATAATAATAACCGTCCCTGGCTAAATGAAAATAGCGGGCTATGCAATGGCCCAGCCAGCGCTACTCAGGATTATGAGTTTGTGATCGAAAATATGGGTAGTGTAGATCTTTCCAACCTGCAAATAAAACTGGCTGATCAAAATCTTGCTTCGCAAACTTTCATTATAGCTGAAAGTATAACACTGACCGATCCAGCCATCCCAAACTATCTGCCTGGTGCGCCGCCGACGGACCTCACGCCTTATATGACATATTTGTCTTCGGCAGATTACCCTCTGGGGGCTCCCTTATGCTTAAATGATATTTCAGCATTTGGTGCAGGCGGCCATTTCCTGAAAGGATTTAATATGACATTGCCCTTGACCTTTAGGGCTGTGGGAGCCAGTGGTAACCCTGCCAGCCAAGGCGACCGGCTTATACTTAAATTTAAAACATACAGGTGCTGTGGCAGTGATGTCAAAGCAAATGCCGGCGTATTTTTTGATAAGTGGAAACTATATGTGTCGGCTCAAACGCCATGTCTGACCAGCCCGTCATTTATTAATCCCAGCAATCCGATCACTCTAGCCAATACATCTTCGGGTAGCACCATTACTGCATACAACACATTTATGCAAAGCGAGGCTTTTATCAGCGCGGGTCCCAACGTCAATGGTCCTGACATGTCATTGCAACAGTCTTTTAGTCCTTTGAATACTACCGTGTACGGTGGCAGCGGAGGACCGGGGCAGGTGTATACCTATAGCGTTTATAACAACTCATTTGGCAACCCCGTTTCTGGTACTGTAGGAGGTTTTCTGGCTGATTT
This sequence comes from Bacteroidetes bacterium UBA1941, assembly GCA_002336805.1. Classification (GTDB taxonomy): domain Bacteria; phylum Bacteroidota; class Bacteroidia; order Chitinophagales; family LD1; genus UBA1941. The sequence goes on along the minus strand of DDEZ01000012.1, from coordinate 340,861 downwards.
CTATTCTAATACTGAAACATCTGTGGGTGGAAACATATTCGCAACCGGTCTGCGCGGCCAGATGAAGGTAGAGATAGACTACGGTAATGGCAATCTACAAACAGGGCTGCGCAGTGGGACCCCCTATGTGACCATCAGCAAGAATGGTGTAGACTGGGTAGCCACGACAGTAATCGATCAGCCGACCAGTAAATGTACTGCTATCTTTGATCTCGCCTCGCTACCTACAAGTATAGCATCTAACCAAACAGTAGGTATCACCAACCAAGACTTTTCAGGATTTATGACCGGGTCAAATATTATTTTTGATCTCCAGGCTACCTGCCCTACACCTAGCACCGGCGCTGGCAGTAATGTCAATCCTACAGTAAAGATCAACACCTATTTTAACCCTAACGCTACCGGTCTTACCGCTTGCCCGTGCTTTATACCCCTGGCACAGGTCAGTATGCTGATGCAGATCAAATGCCCCGGCTGTACGAGCCCCGGTATCATCACTGACAATTTTGTCATGGTGCGTACCAGTTTTGGCCTGCCAGATGCCAATAACAATATGCTGGCTGATGATCCTGCACCTATTACAGCATCGTTTAATGCTGACTATACCAGTTTCGCATCCACATCCGGCTATTCCAATTTCAGCAATCTGGCAATAGGCTCGGCACTGCCCGGCGATAATATCACTTCTGTCATCTCCGGTACTCTGTTTCCCGGCGAGGAGACTGTAGCTACTACTACTACTACTAACGGAACAACTACAACAACCTATAAAAAAGGGTTTACTATAGATAACTGGCATAGCGCAAATAGCAATGCGCCATTTCTGACGCACCTGTATGTGCAGCAAGATATAACGAATGCACTACTGGTAGGCTTAGCATATACCGGGTACAAAGTTTTTTACTACCCCGGGGGCAATACCACTGCAGCACCAGTGATCTATACATACCCACCTATGTCTAATCCGGTACAAGGGACGGCAATATCAGGGCCAACTCACATTTATGACGGGCGGTTTATTTTTCATATCGCAGCCTCTGACCTGGGCCAGACAGAGTTTAGTGACAATGACAGGTTTAGGATCGTCACCAATTTTGTAGTGGGTGCCAATCCGCCGGCGACTACTGCCGGGTATCAGCTGAACGATGTGGTAGAAATGTATACCACCAGCACGGCGCTCAATAGCCCTACGGAGAATTATAGTAATGTGACACTGGCCGGTGGCTGGGTGGCCGCCAATGTACCCTATGCCACCCCAACGGCAAGTACAAAAATATTGTACTTCTGCGAGGGCAATAGCGGTGTAAATACTGTCTATGGTATCGGGTTGGCTAAAGGTCTAACCTATATCACAGATTATAATGCTTGTAAAAAGTATGCAGCGACAAGTGTGACTACCGGTATCGGTGGTACGAGGTTTGATGGAGGTACGGACTATTTCCCTTACGAATTTCGTGCTATTCCCAATACGGTCCTGACTGCCGCAGGGCCGACCCCGGTAGAGTTCAACGGAGACCTTCACGCTCTGACGGGCTATACATTTGTACCAGACCAGATCTATACGACAGTGTACTATAAAAACGGAACGAATAATCAGACTACCACTGTTTATCCGTATTTCTCCGTATCGGGCACACCATCATGTATCACCCCCAATGCTAATCTCACAGCGGGCACTCCGGTGACCTACAAGGCAAATACGCAAGTGCTGGATGTGATACCGACCTATGAGCCGGGACTGCTCACTAATTTTACAAACACCAGCTCAGGCAACCTGGTGGATATAGTCACTAACACCATAAGCGGCAAAAAATCGCTACTGATGAGTGATGGTTCTTTCACAGAAGTTTTAAAGTTCAATATCCTTGCCGATTGCAATACTGCTGGAAATGGTACCCAAACTAGTAGCGATATCTTTTCGGTGAATTTTGCTCCTATCTATACAGGCGCCTCTGGGGGTACCTTAGGTGCGACTAACGGGATATCACTCACTACGCCTAATACTACGCTGAGTATGGTATTTAACCCTGTAGCATCCGGATATCCTAAAATAACAGGCGGCACTATAACCAGCCAGGCGATACTCTCTACCAACTCGGGATGGTACGCAAACAATCCACCTGAATATATCTATGTAGCGACCAGTGCACTACCTGCAGGTGTGACGATGACCGTGTCTGCATCAGCCACCGGTGCGAATCCGATCACACCGACTATCATAAACGGGTACGCACTATACGATATTCAAAGTATCTCTACGCTAACGAATAATCACTCGACCACGTTCTATATTTCATTGAATGTAGCTAACTGCAATAATGCCGGATCAACTATAAGCCTGCCTGTATACTACGGATGGGGCTGCAGCGGTGCGCCGACAGCTATACCGGTATCCACTAATGCATGCTATGTGCCAGGTGCACCGGCTGTGTTAGATTTCGCTGTGCCAACAGTGCATATCAATACATCACTGGCGCTAGCCACGGGCACTGCTGCTACTTTCCAAACCTGTACGCTTTATAAGCTAGCACTATCCGTGCAGAGCCAGCAATATGGTGGCTTTGGCAATATGGTCGGTACAATCACAGTCCCGACAGGTTTTTCGGTGGTTGGCGGGGCAAATGCCGTCAATGTCGGGTTTATCGTAAACGGCGTGCAAACGGCGGGTACGAATTATTTCGGCATAGGGAGTGGTACACCTAACTCGGGTCAAATATTGATAACCGGACCGACGAGTCCGACAAACACTTACCAGATTGATTTAAGTAAGGTTACGGCATTTACCACAGCAGGCTTCGGTTCGCTCGTAGGGGCCGATGGACTGAATAATGCAGATGGAACCATGGTGGTCACATTCTCTATCAAGGCTAATTGCAATGTGCAGTCTACTCAGCCAAACCTGAATGTCAATGCGCAGGTCACGGGGTATAGCTACTGCAACCTGGCCGTAGGATCTGTGGCTGATGTGTATGCAGCTCCTCCGGCTCTTCCCCTGGTGCCGGCAACGCAAGATTTTCATCCTTGTGCTCCTATAGTCACTACCTCAGTTTCGCCTGTGACATGTACGGCTAGCTCTGCGCTCACTGTAAAGGCGGCAGTTAGTTATAATACTGGTTATAGTGCAGCACCAGCATATAATTATTACTGGAATAAAGGTAATACGGGAATCTCGACTACCCCCAATAGCGGAAGTAGTACCAATTCAGTTTCAGCTCAAAGTAATGGTTCATATACAGTAACCGTGACCGATAACAATAGCTGCTCCGCCAGTGCTACTTTAGATGCTATGCTATTGACCGCATCAGCCGCAGGTACAAATACCTGCGGGACGGGTAATAACGGAGTGATAACCGCTACAGGGAGTCATGGCAAAGCGCCATACTCCTATACATGGTCTAATGGTACAACAACCGCCGCTATAAGTGGGCTGGCCACCGGTAGTTCATACACCGTGACAGTCAAGGATGTCAATAACTGCTCAGCTACAGCTACGGCCACAGTGCCTGCACCGTCGGTCCTCTCTGCCACTCTCAGCCCAGGCAGCATAGCGTGCCATGGCGGAGCCACTACAGTATCAGCCAGTCCTACAGGGGGCGGCTATCAGTACAGCTGGAGCACAGGCGCCACCACGTCATCTATCAGCAATGCCACCGCAGGGGCATACAGTGTCACTATCACTAACAACGGGTGCAGTGCAACGGCCTCTGTCACGGTCACCGAGCCTGCGCAGCTAACAGTAACGGCAACATCTTCTGCTGCTGACTGCTCCGGTGCCAGCAACGGTACTGTGACCGCTACTGCAGGTGGCGGCGCGTCCCCATATACCTACGCGTGGACCAATAGCACGGGTGGGTCAGTAGCTACGACCGGGCTGGCCTCCGGTACGTATACAGTGGTGGCCACCGATGCTAATGGATGCACAGCCACTACCAATACTACAGTGACTGCGGGTGCTGCTTTTGTTGCTTCTCTGACTGCGGGTACCATAGCCTGCCATGGCGGCAATACAAGTGTGACAGCCAGCCCATCGGGCGACGGCTATCAGTATAGCTGGAACACTGGCGCTACCACTGCATCTATAAGTAACGCCACTGCCGGGATATACAGTGTCACTATCACAAACAACGGGTGCACTGCGGCGGCTTCTGTCACAGTCACAGAACCGGCGCAGATCGCCGTAGTACCTGTAGCAACCAGTGCTTCCTGCTTGAGTAATAATGGCTCTATAGCGCTAACTATCTCAGGCGGCACAGGCCCATATATGGTGACTCTCGATGGCGCTGCTGGTGTGGCGACCACAGGTACTCTTACTATCAATAGTATCGCTGCTGGCAGCCATGTGATAGGAGTCACTGATGCGACCGGATGTGCAGTCACTGTGAGCTGCACAGTACCTGGCGGATCGGGTGTCATATCCACTCTATGCACATCAGCTTCACTGTTCGACATTCTTTCGGGAGAAGCTGGATATGGACACCTCGATATAACCGGCATAGACGCGGGCCCAGATGGCAGTATCTATGTAGCAGGTACCTATACCGATATAATCAACCTCTATGACCATCAAGAGGCAGGTACCTCAGATGTCATCCTACCAGCAAGCACAAGTAACGCTTACGACTATTTCCTCATCAAATATGACTGTAATGGTACAAGGCAGTGGCATAAAGAGGTAGTTGATAATTCGGTCGCTGTACTAAGTAAGAACAATTTCAGCTTTGTCAAAGTGGATCCATGCTCTGGGGATGTGCATTGGAACTACGGATCATTTACTGGGAATACTGCATTCAGCGCCTATGACCAAAGCGGCACGGCTATATGGGTCACTAGTCTGCAGCCGACCTCTGATGTCACCTACCTGACAGACTTCGCTTATGACAATGCAGGTATATACATCATGAATCCATACAATGACAATAGCTATCTGGCTCTTATAAAACTTGACAGACAATATATACCATGCGTCGGATCAGGTGGGCTAGGAAGTACCTGTTCTAGTAACTTCCTTTGGGGGGGGAACTCACCAACGGTATCTACTCCTAACTCATCCTCACAGTTTATATCCTCCAGGCTAAAGGTGTTTTATAGTGGAGGCGCTGAATATGTGTGTGCTGCAGCTACTGGATACATAGGGATATTTGATCCCGCTACTGGCGCAAGTATCGGGTCATATACAAACACGGCACTCAGCTACTGGGGTCCATATTGCCGTATGGACGTAGATCCTACAGGATCTTATGTCGCCATCACAGATGGCGCGGTGGTATCATTGTATTCGATATCTATTACATCCGGGGCGGCTACTATTACATTTCTGGGAAATCTGAGTACGACAGATGCTAAAGATGTGAAACTGACAACATCCGGAGTTATAGTCGCTACATTTAATCAGATAGATGTATATAGCTACTCTGGTACACTGATCACTTCGTACAGTCCGTACGCAGGAGGCACACCTAGCCTGACATCCCCTTTCAACTTCTATAGCAGGTCCCTATGTATGTATGGTAATACAGAGCTTGTGGTAGCAGGCCCTACTGCTACTAACGATATATTGAGAAACGGGACTAACTACGGTTCGGGCAATAGGGCACGTGCATTCCTGGAGAAATATACAATGTCTACTGGCGCAGCATTCAAAACATCCGAATCACAAGCTGGTATATCACAGTCAGCCGTGCATGACAATAGATTGGATCTCCTGAATCTAGTGCCAAATCCAGCTTCTAGTGAGGTGTCTGTGATATACAGCATAGCTGAAGCATCAGGTCCGCTACAGCTAGAAGTATATGACATCTTGGGACAGTCAGTGGCAAATGTGACACTACAGGAGTATTCTGGTGTGCAAAAACTGGATATAAAGGCGTTTGCTCCCGGGGCTTATACAGTGGCTATAAACTGTAACAGCCGCAAAGTACTTACCAAAAGATTGCTAAAAGACTGATAATCTCCGAAAACCTAAAAAGACCGCAGCAATGCGGTCTTTTTTTTGGGCTACCCTTAAAAAAACTAATTGGTACTAATAGTGAATGCTGTGAGGTGTTCTGAAATGTCTGAACCTGCTATAAGCGTAAACTGATCTCATAGCGAAGTGAGCATCCAGAATATAATGATAGCTGGCGGCACTGGTACGCCATATACTGTCACTATCTCAGATGCCGGTACATGTAGCCAGATAGTATGGCCATTTTACATTCAAACCATTTCATGCAAAACTGGCGAGATAATACAGCCCTCTGTATAGTAGATAGCCTATCAGCTGCAGGGCTGACATTAGAACCTAACCCAGCAGGTGCCCATGTAAATATAGCCTATACTATGCCGGGTGAGCTACAGGTGCCTCAGATCAAAATATACAATGTACTGGGAGAGATAGTCACTATCATACCGGTGGCTGATCATACCGATACTAAGACGCTGGATATGACTGGCTATGCAGCAGGGGTATATCTGGTGGTACTCGAAAAAAATCACCGAAAGGTAATCGCAAAGCAACTGATCAAACAGTAAGCACAGATCATATATTTTTTATGACAGCCCGGTTTATCATTGAACCGGGCTTTTTTTTAAAATCCGTGCAGCAGGCCGTTTGTCTTGCCGGTCTTCTTTGCGAAGCGGATATCACCTTTGTGGTAATGCTTGGTGTAAGGGATGGTGACCTTGACGGCGGCGTGGATCTCGGCGTCGTAGATGTATTTTTTGGCGAAAAAGGCGAGCATGTCCTGGGTGCCGATGATGAGCGGGCCGGCGCGGAGGGTCATGCCGAGGCCTACATTGCCATAGACGTCTACCGAGAGCGGTACGTAGGCGCCGAACCACTTATTTTCATATTTGCCAGTAGCGGTGAAGGTGGAGACCTGGTGGACCATGATGCCATGAGGCGACATCTGCGGGGAGATGATGGCGGAGCCGATCACGCCGAGGCCATGCCAGATATTGTAATCTACAAACACATTGAAGCGCGTGGGGAGCCACATGGTGAAGTAGCCTTTATTGTCTTGCAGCACGCGGAAGCGGGAGCGGATGGTGTCGTCTACGCTCTGAATACCATTTGGGAACTGCGCGCCGGTGAGGTCCCAGTTCTGGATGTCGGCGCTGAAGTTGCCGCTGTACTGGCCGCGCTTGAGGCGCACGGCGCCGAAGTCTACGATAGAGGCGCCGACGGCGAGCTTGTAGGGCCGCGGTACGAATCCATACCAGGAGCCGCCGCAGTTCATCTCTTCACCACGGTCATCTTTGTCAGGGCGCAGTTCATATATCACGCCGAGGTCTGCGGCTACGGTGGGGCGGGCGTACTTGTAGTTCAGCACGTCCCTGGAGTACGAGGGTAATGCCGAAGCGATGGCTGATGCTGAATATTGATTTGATGTGACGAGGCCCTCGGAATATGCATAGGCGACGTTGGTGCGATTGATACTGAGGTTATTGACCTCTGGCCATTTGTAGTTGATATTGTCTGCATAGACATAGACGCCTACGAGTGGCTGGATGAGTTTCAGCGTACCACCTACTTTGATCACAGAGCCACCGCGGTCATAGACCACTCGGGAGTAGGTGATGCCGTAGTCATTCCACGCGAGGGTGCGGAAGCCCATGCGCTGCGCGCTGAGGCTCTGGCCGATGAAGTGTGTGACGGCATTGGCATTATTGCCCATGCCGTAGAAAGCGGAGCGGGCGAGGACCTCGCTGACATTGTCGCCATTAAAAACAAAATTGCTATGATAGCTGAAGGCAATAGCGTTCTTGTTTGGCTTTTTCTTTTTGCCAAAAGATACCATGAAAGATAACGGCCCGGTGAGCTGGTAGCCTGCGTAGGCGTTTTTGTTGTTGCCATTGACACGCTCGTGCATGTATTTGCTTTGAAAGTCGGGGTCACTGGCGAGGGATGGATGAAAGAGCACGCGGCGATCGAGGCCTAGGTAGTTATTGCTCACTGAGGCGGATGCGCCTACGAGATTGATGTCTGCCTGGTAGGGGCTATTGGCTATGGCAGGATTGAAAGTGACGGTGGAGATACCGCCGTAGGCGCTACCCTCCATACCGGTGAGGTACTGCGCGCGGGTGGCGGTGGCGCTGCATAGGAGCAGGGCTGAGAGATACAGTCGATGCTTCATACATAATCCTTTTAGGTGGTGTGGTAAAGGTTGAATTATGTATCATGGTGATGTGTCTATAGTGAGTGAAATGTGCGGCCCCCTAAATCCCCCCGACTTCATCGGGATCTACGCCTGAAGGGGACTTTAATACAAGTGATGAAACATTCATGAAAGGCTGTTACTATTTATACAACGCAGGCTGTGGTTTCTTTAGTATGGACGGGTGAGGAGGCGAAGGACTTACAGGGCGCTGCGTAGGGCGCTACCCTGCGCTAGAGGCGTGGCGCCCCTTTGGGGCTTTGATGCAATTCTGAATCAGGATTTTCAGAATTTAAATGCACCGGGATGGCACCTTACCTTTCACTGACTCTCCTAAAATAGGAGAGGAGGAATGCATCAGTTAGCGCTGAGCTTTTTGCTGCGCTGGCGCCACATGTATCGGTATAAAACAGGGAAGTAGTAGATGTAAGAAATAGCGAGGATGCCGGTGAAGATGGCGTAATAAATAGTGGGGATACCCTCGGTCTGATCAAAGATCCAGAACCTGCCATCATGAGAGCCTGCGAGGCCGTATGTGAGCAGTGGAGACAGGATGATAAACCACTCTCCGGTCACGCCGAGCGGATAGAGGATAATGAAAAAAGTGTAGCGCATGACCAGCAGCCAGTGCGGCTCGCGGCCCAGCAGGCCGGCAAAATAAAATGAATAACGGACGAGTTCGGTAATGGTCCATGCGATGGTGACTATCAGAAAGCCTGTGAGGCCGAACCACTGTCCGTCTGAAACAAAAAGCAGCAGCAAGACTACGACCAGTATGCGCGATGCGACCTGCGCTGCCGTAGAGCCTACTGGTGACCGGACTATACCTGTAGCAGCGTGTATGATCTCCAGGATGGCGAGGCCCTGAGCCAGCACCAGTATCGGCAATACCCAGGGGCTATGGATGAAATAGGCTATGCCGAATGCCAGCCATGCCAGAAATGCAAAGCCATTATAGGCGAGGAGGTAGTATCTCTGTGCAGGTTTCATTGGTCTTTCTCCTTTTTAATATAGCTGATGGTGGCGTCAGGGCTCATCATAAATGGGATCTGCTTCCATGTATTGTACCGGGTGAGGATCTGGGGTTTCTTGTCATGGTCTACAGAGGCTACGTACATGTCCTGGAAGAAGGCGCGATAGGTATCTATGAGGTCGCGGCCGCCGATGGGGCCGTGGCCCGGTACTACCGTTTTGATAGCAAAACGGTTTTCTAAAGTGTCAAAGGCGGCCAGATAGCCGTGGGCAGTGGCCCGGTACCGTCGGAATAGGGCTGGTGCCTGCTGATTTAGCACAAGATCTCCGGTGAAAAGCACCTGCCTATTGCCGAGATAGACGACCACATCGCTCTGGGTGTGGGCATCAAAGCCGAGATTCAGTATGGTGACTGTCTCATCTCCCATATGGAGGGTCATACTATCGCGGACCCAGACAGTGGGGAGTGTTTCTTTGCCGTTTTCGCTGATCCACTGCTCCTGATCGTAGCGGGCACCGGCTATGATGGTGGCACCTTTGTAGAGGGCGTTGCCTTTGGTATGGTCTGAGTGGATGTGCGTATTGACGATGATGATGGGCCTGGTGCCGGCTATCTTTGCGACGGTATTGTGGAAGGCGGTGGCGCCTTCTTCCATTTTGGTGTCTATGACCAGGATGGCGCTGTCTGAGGCCAGTATGCCGCTATTGCCGCCGCCACCGGTGACCAAGGTGAGCTGCGGGTCCGGATGGATAGTGGTCATGACCATCATCTGCCGGACGAAAGGGCGCACGTAGATCAGGTATAATACCCCGCCGGTGCCGGCGAGTACCAGCAGCAGTAGGCCTATGCGTATCAAGATGCGCTTGATCTTCATATAGTTACTTTATTAGTCACGCTAAAGCTAAAAAATATGGCGGAACAATGGCCATAAACCCCCACTGCCGGAGGCAATAAATACCCCCTGCGGAGCGTATATGTGTATGAAAGACAATGGATCAGGACGCCCCGGTGGTGGAGGGGAGCTATGTTAATTTTTGTTTGAATATATACAACCCTTTGTGTAGATTTAGCCTCTTATACAAGGACGTCCATAGATCATCGAATCATCAAATTTCCATGAAGAAATTTTACATCGCTATAGTTGCACTTATTATCTGTCTGGGCTGGGTGGGAGAGGCACGCGCCTCGCACGCGCAGGGGGCGGACCTCACATACCGCTTTGTCAGCTACAATGCCGCTACAGGGCAGATGACCTATGAGGTCACAGCCACTTTCTACCGGGACTGTAGTGGTATACCGGCTCCGAGCAGCATGACACTCGACATTTTCAATACTGACTGCCCCGGTGGTAGCTACAATAGCTCCGTGACGCTGAATATGGTCAATGGCCTGCCATGCCCTAACGGCGGTACATCTACCTCCAGCGGTGGCTGTGAGGTATCTCAGCTTTGCCCCAATGCGATCAACAATAGTACCTGCCATGGTGGCTCTCAGTATCCCGGTGTGCAGAAGTATGTATACCGCGCCATGATCACGCTGCCGGGTACAGGCACAGCAGCCTACCAGTGTAGCCAGTGGTATATCTCTACCGCAGAGAATGCACGTAATAACTCAGACAATGTGACCGGAGGCGGGTCTGCCGACCTCTATGTAGAGGCGCTGATCAATACGACCATCAATCCTGCTACCGGTCTGCCATACCAGAATAGCTCAGCGACCTTTGGCTATGATCCGGTACCGTTCGTATGTAACGGGTATCCTGTATCGTATAATAACGGCGCGACGGATGCCAATGGTGACTCGCTCGTATTTCAGCTGATCGCTCCGCTGCAGGCGCACAATAGCTCGCTGACCTGGCAGTCAGGGTTCAGCCAGAGCCGCCCTATCATCGTGAGCAATAACCAGTTTGTATTCAGCTCGGCTACCGGCCAGATAGACTTCACCCCGAGCCAGACCAATGTGGACGTACTGGCGCTGCGTGTACTGGAGTACCGCAATGGTGTGCTGGTAGGCTCTACGATCCGTGACGTACAGGTCAAGATCCTGAACTGTACTGTACCGGCAGCCTCTATGGATCCGATAGCCAATAATAACAACGCCAACTCTATAGATACCGTGACGGTGCAGCTCTGCCCGGGCACCTCTGCTAGCTGGGATATCAAGATGCGTGACTCTAATGGTGACTCCATCGTGATCAAGAGCAATATCACTGCTACGCCGTCTGCACTGCCGGGCGCTACCATCACTCAGGTAGACTCTATCAGGTCTGTGGTCACAGCTCACATCACTTGGACACCTACAGTGAATGATACCGGCTGCCACTACTACCAGATCACCGCCAATACCAAGGACTGCCCGATAGAAGGCAACTTTACCAAAACATACCGGGCTTGTGTATTCAATAAAGTAACGGTGACACCGCATCAGGCTATTTTTTGCGGTACGCCGATACAGCTCAGCGCTACAGGTGGTACTAACTCTACGTGGACCCCTCCGGCAGGCCTGACTTTTCCGACGGGCCTTTTCACACCATTGGCTGCGCCATCGTCTACTACCACGTATACATTCCATAGTGACTGCGGTACGGACACGGCGCGTATCATTTACAATCCACCATTCAATATGGATGCGGGACCGGGTGGCGCTATCTGTCAGAACGGCGCCCTGCAGCTGAATGCTACGGTCGATAATACCTATGCGCCCTACCAGATACTCTGGACGCCGGCTACCGGACTGACAGATCCTGTGACGCATGCCAATGTCAATAATACGCTGAATCCTGTGGCCTCTCCACCTACTACCACGACGTATACGGTGCATTTCACAGCCAATACGGGCTGCGAGCGCACAGACACGGTGACAGTACGTGTGAATGGATTTGCACCCAATGTGCAGGCAAAGGCTAACCCTACTATGCTCTGCCCGGGCCAGCCTACCCAGCTGATAGCTACGGCCAATCCTGAGTGCGGTCCTGCTACCACCCGCTGCAGCGGCAATACGAGGCTGCTCACGCTCGGTACCAGTAACTCTATACAGGGTGGTACAGGATTCGTCTATCCATCTCCATACGGAAACTACTATAAGAGTGCGCGCCACCAGTTTCTGATACATGCCAGTGAGCTGGCCGGCCTGATAGGCTCAGGCGGGCAGATCTCTAGTCTGGCTATGCAGGTGGGCAATAATAACGGTGGCTCTACCTGTACTAACTTTACCATCAGGATGGGCTGCGTAGACAATTCTATAGACAGCCTCACCGGCTATGTGAGTGACAACTACCTGACCACGGTATATGTAGCCAACTGGACCTCTGTGACCAACTGGAATATACACGTACTGCAAACGCCATATAACTGGGATGGCCAGTCTAACCTCGTGATAGATGTCTGCTTTGCCAACACCACTAACGGCAGCCCTAACGCGAAGATGAGGTACACCACCACCCCATACCGCTCTGTATGGTGTACGTACTCTAATGATCCGGGCGGCCAGTGCGGTTTCACCGGTGTGCAGCTGAATGGCCCACCGACCTACGCCAGCTACTTCCAGCGGCCAAACTTCCAGTTTAACGTCTGTACTACGCCACTGTCTAATGCTAACCTGCTCTGGACGCCATCTACAGGCCCCAATGCACCTAACCCTATAAACAAAGACACGACGATAGCCTACCCGCAGGCACAGACCACCTACACAGTGACACTGTATGATACGAATGGCTGCAATAGCTCGGACTATGTGACTGTATTTGTCGATACGACTAACAGGTTCTCTGTATCTCCAGATACCTTCATCTGCAGCAGTACTCCTGTGCAGCTGCATGCGGTACATACCGGTACTGCCAACTCTAACGCGCTGACATATACCTGGTCTGCTGTAGGTGGTACGGCTCCTCCACAAGGTGTAGGCCTTTTTTATGCTAATCCTACGGTGACCCCTACCGGTACCACACTCTATATCTGTACCATATCCGGTGGTACGCTGCCGTGTCCGATCACTGATAGTGCGCGGGTCACGATGGGCAATAATATACCGGTGCGAAAGGTGGTAGACTCTATCACCTGTGCAGGGGCCAATGATGGGCGGATCACCATCAATATGAATGCTGGCACTGCGCCATATACCTATACATGGAGTCCAGTGGCTGCGGGCAATCCCAATGTGCTGAACGGACTGGCACCTGCTACCTACTACCTGACCGTGACAGATGCCAACCACTGCGCCGGCTATGATACCACACGCCTCGTGAGCCCGGCGCCGCTGACGCTCCGCATGGACTCTGTGAATGAGAACTGCTATGGAGATGTGACAGGCTCTGTGACCGCTACCGCAGGCGGCGGGCGCCGCCCATACCGCTACACCTGGAGCATACCGGGTGGCAATGCGAGCGGACTGACCTCTCTCAGCGCGGGCCTCTATCAGGTTACGGTGACGGATACCAGTGGCTGTACTATCTCCGGACAGGCCAATGTGACACAGCCTACCCAGCTGGTAGCCCCTGCTACGCATACTAACCTCACCGGCGCCAGCACACATGACGGCACGATCACCATCACTACCAGCGGTGGTACGGGGCCATACAGCTATACATGGACATGCCCTCCGGGTGTATCTGTAGGCAATGTGAGCAGCGCTACCGGCCTGGACTCCGGCTACTACTATATCAATATATGTGATGCTCACAACTGCTGTGTGAGGGACACGGTACATATCACCGGCCCGCCACCGATCAATGTAATCTTTACTATCACTAATAACCTGTGCTACGGCGATAGCAATGGCATGGCCATAGCAGCCGCCAGCGGCGGTGTGACGCCGTATACTTTCCTATGGAGCAATGTGCCGGCCAGTACCAGTGATACAGCGAATGGCCTGCGTGCGGGCACGTATACCCTCACCGTGACCGATGCCAATGGCATATCGGTAGCCAACTCTGTGACCATCACCGCGCCTACAGCCATAGCGATAGCCATAGACTCTACGACCATCACCTGCTATGGTGCCAATAATGGCAGCCTGGATGCGATACCATCAGGCGGTACGCCAAACTATACAGTGGCATGGAATGCAGGAAGCGATCCGCTCTCAGGACTCGCACCGGGCATGTATATCGTGACAGTGACAGATGCCAATAGCTGCGTGGCCAAGGATACGGCCTACCTGGGCCAGCCACCACAGCTCACCCTGGCCATAGCCTCTACCGACTCTGTGAAATGCTATGGAGATAACAATGGTATAGCCCGCCTGACCACAGCAGGAGGCAGGCCGCCGTATAGCTATGCGTGGACCGGCTCGGGCTCGGCTACTGACTCTGCTACAGACCTGAGTGCGGGACCATTCTCCGTGACGGTGACGGATGCTGCGGGCTGTACAGCTACTGCATCAGGCACTATCTACCAGCCGCTGCAGATACAGGTGACCATCACTACCAATCCGGCACACTGCGCAGAAAGTAATGATGGCACGGCAGCAGCAGCTGTGACCAACGGCACTGCACCATACTCCTATACCTGGGATGGTACAGCAGGTACTAATACAAATACTACATTGGCCGCAGGCCAGCACAGCCTGCTGGTGACGGATATCAACGGCTGCTCTACACAGCAGCCATTCACTATAGATACGCAGTATGTGCTGCATATCTCCCTGACGGCAGATAGCACCAGTTGCTTTAACGGCAATGACGGTGATGCTACTGTGACCGTGGCCAATGGCAATGGACCATACAACTACCTCTGGGAACCATCGGGCGATGTCAACAGCACGGCCTATGGCCTGCCAGCGGGACCAGATACAGTGACCGTGACGGATGCCTTTGGCTGCCCGGCCAGCGGTATTGTGGAGGTGTTTGAGCCGACAGAGGTGGTGGTGATGCCATACTTTACTAATCCGCTCTGCTATGGTGATCACAATGGTACCATCTGGCTCAATGCCTCGGGTGGCCATGCTCCGTACTTCTATACTTTTAATGGTGCCAACTACCAGATGTCAGATACTACTAAGGGTCTCGGTGCCAGTGCACCGCAGACACCATACCTGCTGCCTGTGACCGACGCCAAGGGCTGTGTACAGCCTGTGGCAGTGACCCTGACCGATCCGCCTGCGCTGACAGCCGCACTGGCCGTGACACCTATAGCCTGTGCCAATGATGCCAACGGTGCGATGCAGATCACCCCTGGTGGTGGTACGACACCATATACCTATACCTGGAGCGATGGTGCGCCGGTAGCAGATATCCATAGCAATCTAGGACCGGGTACCTATAGTGTGACCCTGACAGATGCCAATGGCTGCCAGAAGGTGACCACTGCTACCCTCATAGCGCCACCGCCTATCACGGTATATGAAATGGCGGCAGACAGCACGCACTGCCCGGGATCTGCAGATGGTAGTATACACTTCGTAGTGCAGGGAGGTACTGCGGCGCATACCTATGCATATGAGTACTCTCTGGATGATAGTACATGGCAGACCATCCCTGATTTCTACGACCTGGCGGCGGGTACCTACCACCTGTATGCACGGGATAGTATGCTCTGCCAGTTTGATACCACTATCACGGTGTATCAGCCAGATCCGATCACTGTGGCTATCACGCCGCAGGATACGAGCCTGATAGTAGGCAGCAGTATCTCTCTGGTACCACTGATCAGCAACTCTACGACGCAAACTGTCAACTCCTATGCATGGTCTCCGGCACTCGGCCTGAGCTGTATAGACTGCCCTGTGCCTGTAGCTACGCCATACGAGACCACTACCTACCAGCTGGTAGTAAACTATGGCAAGAACTGCTACGCAAATGCGTCCAGCACGATCAGGGTAGAGCACGCGCCGGAGCCATATATTCCTAATGCATTCTCTCCAAATGGAGATGGTACAAATGATAGATTTGAAGTGTATGGCACCAAGATCAAAACGGTGGCAATGCGCATCTTTAACCGCTGGGGAGAGAAGGTATTTGACTCTATGGGCAATCAGTGGACAGGCTGGGATGGTACCTATATGAATGTAGCTCAGCCTACTAGTGTATACGTCTATCAGATAGAGATCACCTATCTGGATGGCGTGAAAAAATCATACGACGGAAGCGTCACATTAATACGTTAAAAATTGGAGGATTTAAATCTATTTTTTGTATGTTAGCACAAAACACGCCACTCATGAAGAAACTCCTCTACTCTCTGGTAGTTTGTTTCACAGTTTCTATGTCGGCCACGGCTCAAAGCTCTGGCGGAGCCACGGACCCACACTTCTCGCAGTTTTATGCTGCCCCTATGCTGCTGAATCCGGCTATGACGGGCGCCTTTGATTGCAACTACCGCATCACGGCTATCTTTCGCGGCCAGTGGGGCTCTATCCTGAGAAATGAATCCGTATCTATGTTTCGTACGCCGAGTGCGTCTATAGATTTCCGTACCAATAAGGGTTTCATGAGGGGTGACGCTTTTGGCTTTGGCGCTTACTTCCTGAATGATGCAGCTGGCCAGTCGCAGTTTCAGACGAACCGTTTCGGTCTTTCTTTAGCATACCACAAGTCTCTGGACAGGCGCAATGAGCACTTCATCTCCCTGGGCTTTACCTCTGCTATCTGGCAGCGCTCTATCAATGCAGCTAACCTCCAGTTTGGCAATCAGAATGACAATGGTGTATTCAACCCTCAGAAGCCGAGTGGTGAGTATATCGTAAATAACAACTTCCTCTTCTGGGATGTATCAGTGGGCCTGATGTATACCGGCCGCTTCGGTCGTCGCTCGCGTGCGAGTGGCTACCTGGGTGTGGCTGCAGACCACCTGAACAGGCCTAATGAATCATTCCTCGGTGATAAGTCAGTACGCCTGCCGATGAAGTTCACGGTACATGGCGGCTACCGCTTCCCTATCAAGGGCCGCTTTGATGGCCAGCCTAAATTCATCTATATGAATCAGGGTGTGAGCCATGAGCTCGACATGGGTATGGATATCCGTATCGTGTTTGACCAGCGTGAGCGTGAGGGTAGCAACTTTAAGATAGGTGCTATGTACCGCCTGGTAGGTGGCGACGCAGCAGCTGCATGGCATGATGCCCGCCTCAACTCGGAGGCTGTGGTGCTCAATGCAGGTGTAGAGTGGAATCGTATCATTTTCTCCGCTGCGTATGATATCAACGTATCTCAGCTGATCAAGGGATCACAGTCTCAGGGCGCATTTGAGCTGGCTGCATCCTTCGTAGGTTGCTTTGCTAAGCGCAGGCCGGCTACGCTCTTCTGCCCTAAGTTCTAAGAGACGTGAGACGATAGAGTTGAGATAAGAAATATTACAAATACTTTAAAAGCCCCGTGAGGGGCTTTTTCTTTTTCTGTGCGAGTGGATTGCTGTGTTGTGGCCAGGCAGTCTTGCTTTCGCCCATTTTACCTCTCCCATCTGCCTTCGGCATCTCCCTCTCCTAAAATAGGAGCGGGAAGACCCTTCCGTCAGAGGTCAGGTTGAAAAGCCTGCTCTTGATAATTCTGGGATTTAGAGTGATACAGTTCTCTCCAAACCTTTGTGGAATAGGTTTAGAATATATAGGATTGGCTTGAGGTAAAATACAAAAGCCTCCGTGCGGAGGCTTTTGATATAATAATGATGTCGTGATCGATTACTGACCGAGGTAGGCCTTGAGGGCTTTGCTGCGGCTCTGAGTGCGGAGCTTGGTGATGGCCTTGTCCTTGATCTGGCGGATACGCTCACGGGTGATGCCGAGGCTCTCACCGATGTCCTCCAGGGTCATGGGGTGCTCTACACCGATACCGAAGAAGAGCTTGATCACCTCGCGCTCACGGTCAGTGAGGGTAGCGAGGATACGGTCAGTCTCCATCTGGAGGGACTCCTTGTACTCGAGGCCGAGATCGGTCCTCTCCGCATTCGGATTATTCAACACGTCTATCAGTGCATTGGACTCGCCCTCAGTAAAAGGCGCATCCATAGACACGTGGCGGGCTGATATACCGAGGGTAGCCTCTACCTCCTCTACAGGTATCTCCAGCATCTCTGCCAGCTCCTCAGGAGTCGGCTCGCGCTGGTACTTCTGCTCGAGGTCGGAGAATGCCTTATTGATCTTGGTCAGGGAGCCTACCTTATTCAGTGGGAGGCGCACCAGACGGCTGTGCTCAGCCAGAGCCTGGATGATAGACTGACGGATCCACCATACGGCGTATGATATAAACTTGAAACCCCTCGTCTCGTCAAATTTCTGTGCCGCCTTTACGAGGCCGAGGTTGCCCTCATTGATGAGGTCATTCAGCGAGAGGGAGTTGTTCTGGTATTGTTTTGCTACGGATACTACGAAGCGGAGGTTAGCGCGGGTCAGCTTCTCCAGTGCGAGCTGGTCTCCCTGACGGATGCGGCGTGCCAGATCCACCTCCTCCTCCGGTGTGAGGAGGTCCTCCTTGCCGATCTCCTGGAGATATTTCTCTATGGACTGGCTTTCGCGGTTCGTGATGGACTTGGATATTTTGAGTTGTCTCATTTATAGATTTACTTGTCTTTATCTGTCAAAAAATACGCGGGTCCGGTCAAATAGCCCGCAAAAATATGAAAATATTCCGACTACAGGGCAATATAGATTATAAAACGATTGATACGAAGAAAAAGTTTAATGTTTTGGTCATAAAAACTGCTAAATGCAGGCCCCTCACGGAGGCACGCATGTAGAAGGTCGGGATCGGGATTCTTTACGCTACAGGTAGCAAAAACTATGCCCTAGCGAGGGTATATCTGGCGGAGCCAGTCCAGGATATCGGGTAGTATCTCATCTACATTTTCACTCATCAGGGCGTGAGACATACCGCGGAAGACCGTCATCTTCTTCTTGCAGGTCAGCTTGTCGTACAGCTTTTTGGTATAGCCTACAGAGAATATCGTATCGGCATCTCCCTGGAATACCATGACGGGGATGGTGATCTTCTCTATCGGCCTGTCCATAGCGGTCTGGCCGAGGCTCTGGAGGGCGCGTACGGATATGTTTTTCAGCGCGAGCGGGTCGTTTTCTATAAACTGCCTGAGATTGCCGAAATAGCGCACCTGTATGCTTTCGATGTCTATGTAGGCTGACATGGGTATCATAGCATTAGGTATTAGCTCACTGGCTTTGCTATTGCTGATGAGCATGCGCATATACTTGAAGAGCACGGGGTGGCGTGTCAGCTTTGTGGTCTCGTCTCCGGTGAGATCTGCAAAGTTCTGGCAGATCACGGAGTCTATACGGGCATCTTTGGCAGCCATATAGAGGGATATGATACCGCCCTGGGAGCTGCCCATGAGCGTGACCTTGCGGCCGAAGCGCTTGTGCGCAAACTCGATAGCCGTCTCTACATCACGCAGGAGCTCGGGTATAGTATAGTCTCCACGCGGGCCTTCGCTCTGGCCATGGCCACGCGGGTCCAGGCCTATCACATTGTAGCCTGCCTCGCCTATCTTGTACATCATCTCGGCATAGCAGAGTGCGTAGATGGCTGTGCCGGGCACAAAGACCACAGTAGGGGCTTTCTTGTCATGCTCATATACATCTACGTGCAGCCTCAGCCCATCAGATATGATGGTCTCTGAGCTGAAGTGATGATGATAGGGCGGATAGCCGAGGGTCTCGGCCATGTAGTCAAAGTAGTCTTCTATTTTTGCAAAGTTCTTGTTCTTTGTAGAGATCATTCTTTCCTGCTTGATTTTTGGGGCCGGAGCCGTCTGACAAAATACAATTTGTCAGCTTGTTATCCAATACTTGTTTTACTGTTTTACGTTAAAATGGCATTATCGTTCCTGATCATGCCCTGTGAGATACAATACTGCCCTAGTATGTAGAGGAGCATGATCCAGACACCTGACAGCCAGAGGTCTCCGTGGCAGAGAAACCTATTGACCGCGATGAGTGAGTCTGATAGCATAAATAGCACAGCGCCAGCGAATACGAGGGCAAAGCTGCGGTCATTGACGCGTTTATACCGATTGATACTAAAGAGGACCATAGTGCCGATGACCATCCCATATATGGCTATAGGCGCCCGCATATGGGTGTCTACCGCTGGTATCAGAACGCTGAGTAGCCCGGCCAGGTATGCGGCCAGCGGCAGTGCCAGCCAGATGTGGCGCCGGAGCACAGGCTGTACCTGGCGGTCTGCCACCTGTGTGAAAGCTCCTATATAGAACAGGTGTGCGATAAGGAAGGCGACCAGCCCGCCTAGAAACCAGAGCTCACGGCCCTCAGCGCTCATGAGTACCACGTCTCCCACCCATGAGAAGGCTATAGCACCGGCCACGAGCCTATCGCGCGAGGTGAGGCGCAGGCCAGTGGCAGAGAGGTAGCAGGCCAGCAGCAGCGGCATGAGCAGTGGCCGGGTGATATGTGTGACGCCGCGCAGGTGCGCGTACTCGGCACAGACATCCACCAGTCCGGTGAGGAGATATAATGCGGCTGTAATATTCACGTAATAATGATCAGCTATGGGGGGATAAAGCAACACATTTTCCGGATAAATGCAAATGATTTATCCACCATTCAGATTATTGATTTTTTGAATTAAATTAAAATATAATTTAACGGAACCTAATGAAATCAACGGTTTATGACTAAAATTAGTCAGGGAAATGACCAGGATCAGGTGGTGTGGATAATGCAATGAAGGAAACTGGATGGCGAGAGGTGGTATTAATTTTTAGTTAAAATCATTGATTTTATTGGTTAATAGTTGACTTTTAAAGAAACGCCCTTATATTTGCATTGAGTTTTATAACAAATAAAACACATTAATTTTTTAAACCAACTAAACAAGACAACATCATGGCAGACAACAAGAAACTCCAGGAGACACTCAAGAGCCTCCTGTATGCAGGTGTAGGCTACGCAGCCAAGACATCTGAGAGGGTACAAAAGAATGTAGACGACCTCGTGAAGAAAGGCAAGATCAACGAGCGTGAAGGCAAGAAGATCGTAGACCACGTGGTGACAAACGCAGAGTCAAAGAGGAAAGAACTCGAGACCAAGCTCAATAAAGTAGTAGATAAGTATGGCAAGGCTGGTATGAACCAGGTACAGACCCTGACCAAGAAGATACAGAAGCTGGAAGGCGAGCTGCAAAAGCGCGTGACCATAGGTGGTGCAAAGCCAGCTACCAAGTCTGCGTCTAAGCCAGCTGCCCCTAAGAAGGCTGCCAAGAAAGCTGCTCCTAAGAAGAAGGCTGCTGCTAAGAAGGCTACCGCTAAGAAAGCCGCTCCTAAGGCTGCCGCTCCAGCTAGCCAAGCATAATCATTCGTTGTCTGCCTCCGTCCCGAGCCATCGGGACAGATGATGGATAATATATTTTTCTGTTATTCATTGTAAGGAAAGCTCCCTCTCTGAGGGGGCTTTTTTATTTGTGGTAGTGCGGGTCTGAGGGGTGGGCAGGGAGCTGGTAGCCATGAGTTTCCCACACTGTGGTACGGGGCCTATTTTTTGTTTTGAAATGCCGTCAAAAGGAATATTTTTGCACCGCGTTAAAACAAGCTTTCACGTGAAATTTACATCCTACATACGCCTCATGATCGCCACACTGATGCTCGTATCGGCTACAGCCGCTATGGCGCAGGAGGGTGAGGCCAAACTCGATAAGATCGAGAAAACTGCTGAAAAGGAAGACGGCAACTATGATCCTAAGCCGGCCATCATGGAGCACATAGCAGACTCTCACGAGTTTGATATCCTGGAGATGGTGCAGATACCGCTGCCGTGCATCCTGTATAGCTCTGCGAGTGGCGTGACCACCTTCATGTATGGCGAAGGCAAGGAGGTGAATGGCTACAAGTGCGAAGAAGGCAAGATCATAAAAGAGGATGGTGCTTTCTTCCTCGATATGTCTATCACCAAGAATGTATTTACGATGCTGCTGGCAGCTATCATCCTGATCGTGATCTTCACATCAGTGGCCGGCGCATACAAGGCAAACCACGGCAAGGCTCCTAAGGGACTGCAGTCAGTGATCGAGCCGCTCTTCGTATTCATACGCGACGATGTGGCTAAGCCTAATATCGGTCCTAAGTATGAGGCGTACCTGCCGTATATCATGACCATTTTCTTCTTCATCCTCGTGCTGAACCTGCTGGGCATGCTGCCACTCTTCCCGGGTGGAGCTAATGTGACAGGCAATATCGCATTCACCATGGTACTGGCTATCGTCGCATTCTTTGCGATCAATATCAGCGGTACCAAGCACTACTGGGGTCACATCTTCTGGATGCCGGGTGTAGCAGTGCCGATGAAGTTATTCCTTGCCATCATCGAAGTGATAGGCCTCTTTACCAAGCCAATCGCCCTGATGGTGCGTCTCTTTGCAAACATGACTGCGGGTCACATCATCACCCTCTCTCTCATTAGCCTGATCTTCGTATTTGGTGAGGCTGGCAAGAATATGATAGGCTCAGGTGTAGGTGCAGCTATAGCAGTGCCATTTGCACTATTCATCAGTGTGATAGAGGTGCTGGTGGCATTTATCCAGGCGTTCATCTTCTCTATGCTCACAGCTACATTCATCGGACTGGCGCTGGAGGATCATAGCGAGGGACACCATACTGTAGATTAATTAGTATTTAGTAGTAAGTATTAAGACCAATACAAAAGAGATTTTTTAACCATTAATTATAACAACCATGAGTTCAGTTCTTCTTCTCGAGACTCTGCCAGGTATAGCAGCAGTAGGCGCAGGCCTCGCAGCAGTAGGTGCAGGTATCGGTATCGGACAGATCGGTAAGGGCGCTACTGAGTCTATCGCACGTCAGCCAGAGGCTACAGGCGATATCCGCGGTGCGATGATCCTGACTGCGGCATTCATCGAGGGTGTAGCTCTCTTTGCTGTGATCGTAGCATTCCTTACTGCAAAGTAATCCAAGGAAAATAAAAACACTTCCAAGGGGATTGCCTGCGGAAGTGTTTTTACACTATCAAATGGTTTTAGAAAGAAAGTAGTCAAACAAAATAAACGTCGTCAAAATGAATACAGTCCTCCTCGAAGCAAGCGCATTCAGCCTCGTGACCCCAGAGCCGGGTATGGCTATCTGGGCACTCATCATATTTGTGATCCTGATCCTGGTACTGGGCAAGTTTGGATTCAAGCCTATCGCAAACTCCCTGAAGGAGCGCGAGAACTCTATAGCAGACTCCCTGGCGCAAGCCGAGAGGGCCCGCGCAGAAATGGCAAGCCTCACTGCCAAGAATGAAGACCTGCTGAACCAGGCACGCGAAGAGCGCAACAAGATCGTAGCAGAAGCACGCGACGCTGCTGAAAGGATCAAGGCTGAGATACTGGACAAGGCACAGGCTGAAGCCGGCAAGAAGCTGTCTGACGCTATGCGTGAGATAGAGACCCAGAAGAAAGCTGCGATCGTAGAGATCAAGAACACCGTAGGCCAGATGGCCCTGCAGATAGCTGAGAAGGTAGTACGCAAGGACCTGGCAAACGACTCTGCACAGAAGGAACTGGTAGAAAAACTGGTAAAGGAAACTAACGCTAACTAAGAATGAAGTAAGGCGCAAGCCTCTGCTCACTACTAAATAAAGAAGAATGTCATACCGTCTCGCCACCAGATATGCTAAATCCCTCCTGGACCTGGCTCAGGAGAAAGGCCAGCTAGAAGCAGCCCACAAGGATATGGCCTCTATAGAGAGCGTGATCCGCTCCAGCCCAGAGCTGAGGGTATTTCTCAAAAGCCCTATCGTAGCTGCTGATAAAAAGATAGGAGTGCTCAATAAGGTTTTCGCTGGCTCTATCAGCGATATTACCAGCAAGTTTATGACCCTGCTGGTGAATAAGGGCCGTGAGGCATTCCTGTATGAGATAGCGCAAGCTTTCAACACGCAGTATAATACACTGAAAAATATAACCCCTATAAAATTGACCTCTGCTGTGAAATTAGATCAAGCAACTATCGACTCGCTGATCGCCGATCTCAGGAAGAGAGAAAATCTCGGCGATGTACAGCTGACCGAAACCATAGACGAGAGCCTCCTCGGAGGATTCGTACTGCTCTATGGTGACAAGCAGATCGACACCAGCGTCCGCTCTTCGCTACAGAAGCTGCGCAACCTGGTGAGCGACGACTCCTACATCAAGAAGATCCACTAAGATCTGACCCGATTACCTTTACCTTCTTTCCACAACCCCGCCCACGCGGGGTTTTTTCTTTTGGGGAGCTTTCCTACATTCAGCGTGTGAATACGATCACTCCATCTGAGGCCCGGCGGCTCTACCTGCACTCGCAGGGGCTGTATGGCCGTGACTATGGACGAGGCAAGGCCGGCGCACTAAATGTGATAGAGCATATAGGGTATATACAGATCGATACCATTGCTGTAGTGGAGCGCGCGCATCATCATACACTTTTCACGCGGGTCAAGGACTATAAGAAAAGCTACCTGGATGAACTGATGGAGAGTGACAAAGCGATCTTTGAGTACTGGAGCCACGCGGCCGCCTACCTGCCTATGCGTGACTACCGCTACTCCCTGCCGCGCAAGAAGCTCTTTGCCGAAGGCAAGCAACACTGGTTTCATGGCAAGAAGCCACTGGAAATGGTATACGACCGCATCAAAGCCGAAGGCCCGCTACAATCGAAAGACTTTGAGGAAAAACGTGCTGCCAAAGGCTGGTATGAGTGGAAGACCACCAAGCAGGCGCTGGAACAGCTTTTTATGGCAGGCAGGCTGATGGTGGCAGGGCGCAGAAACTTTCAGAAAGTATATGACCTCACAGAGCGCGTACTGCCGGCGGGGATAGATACGACCATGCCCACAGAGCGGGAGATGGCACGCCACCTGGTGCTGAGCGCTATAGATGCGAGTGGATTCGCGGCGGCAGGGGAGATCAGCTACCTGCGGCGCACGCAGCACGACCCGGTGAAGAAGGCACTGGCAGCCATGCTGAGAGACGGAGAGCTGGAGGAGCTGAGAGTGGATGGACTGAGAGACACCTGCTATACCACCACAGCCAAGCTGGATGAGCTGCAAACGATCCGGACGCAAAAGAAGATACACATCCTCTCCCCGTTTGACAATGCGATCATACAGCGGCGCAGGCTGATCAATCTTTTTGACTTTGACTACACGATAGAGTGCTATGTGCCGGAGCCGAAGCGGGTGTATGGCTACTTTGTGCTGCCGGTACTGTATGGCGATACCTTTGCTGCGCGGCTGGATGCCAAGGCAGATGCCGCCACGCAGACACTACTGGTACGCCAGCTGTGGATAGAGGACGGATTCAAAGTATCCGAGGCCTTTGTCAAGGCGTTGGCAAAGGCACTGCAGCAGTTTGCCGTATTCAACCGGTGCACACATATCAAGATAGAAAAGGCCCGGCTGGACAGGGCATCCCTCTCCCTGCTAAAGCAACTGGTAAAATAAAACAGGTACAAACAAAAAATGCGACCCGGTGAAGGATCGCATTTTTTAGTAACAAGATTATTTAGTGACAATCATGGAGCGCAGACCTTGCTGGCTTCCCATGCCTGTACATTAGCTATAGCTGTTTGTACATTGGCAGGAGCTGTGAAGCTGGATGTAGAGGTGAGCTGGCCGAGTGTAGCGAGCCAGTTTTCTACTGTAGCAGCATCTGTAGCGATATTGGTCGGTACGGTGATGTTTGAGCCGTAGATCTTCAGCGTAGCTATGAGGAGCAGGGCTGCCTTGGCGTCATTATCAGCAGAGTAGTACTGTGTAGCTACCTGAGATGAAGTATAAGTGTAGCCACCTACAGTCACAGACGTAGCGCCATATGGCCAGCCGGACTCACCATTGAAGAGTACAGCGGCAGGTGTCAGGCAGGTGTCACGTGTGCATGTAGCCTTGCAGTAGCTGAAGTAGTAAGCAGAAGAGTTGCTGCCACAGCTATTGCTGGTGTAGCGGGTGCCGCGGCCCCAGGCATCTGTACTGCCGCTACCACCGTAGCAGCCCCAGCCACTACCAGAGCTGCGTACGGATGCCTCTGCAAATACGCTGAAGCAGCTACCCAGTGCACTCATAGGGATAGTGAAAGTATAAGTAGTAGTGGTGCTATTGGTGATATCCTTTGAGTAAGGGAACTGGCTCAGATTCACACTGCCATAGCGGGTAGGCACCTGGTTGGCATTGCCTACATAGAGGTGCAGGTCATCCAGCTTGTAGCTGCCGGTAGTAGTGTACTTTACTTTCAGGTAGTTCTGGTCGTTTGACACTGTCACTGATCCTACGGTGGTACCCTGGCCGGTCTTGAGGTCTACTACGGTAGGTGCACCGCAGTCTGCTGTAGGAGGTGGAGTAGGATTGCAGGATGGAGGACGAGTGTAGCACTTAGAGATGTTCTTAGGGTCATTGGTAGGTGCGGGGGCATCCTTTTTACAAGATACCATAGCTGAGAGCATCAATGCCGTGCACGCAGCGAGGAGGAAACTTTTCTTCATAATAATTAGAGTTTGGTTTGTAATAAATAGGGACACGAAGATAAACCCAAATCGTGCCGAGCACAAGTAGTTTCACCGAAGAAGTGTCCCTCTATACCCTAAATGAACAGAACTACAGCGAGATAGAATGTGATAAAGTGCCCGGTCATACGGATCAATCCGTGCAGCCGGATATCTCAGCGAGTATTTTATAACACTGACGAGGAAATTTTTGCCTGTAGAATGCTGTGATAGGAGATAGGATGTATCATATTTACAAATTTTCAATTCCACTCTAATGAAGCCCTCGTCAGGCACAACATCTTCTGAATGAATCGGATATAACTGAATTATTTATTTTGTATGCTTGTGTAGACTATTGATTTTTAAATAGTTGAAAAAACTTGGGATAATATTTTTCTTAATTCAAAAATAAATATGCATACTTGCGCTATTAATTAACAAATAACCCAAAAACAAAGTCTTATGAAAAAGTTTTTAGTAGTAATGGCAGTAGCTGCCCTCGGTTTCGGTGCTTCTTCTTGTGGTAAAACTTACACTTGCTATTGCGTAGATGGCAATGGTACTGTAAGCCAGCCAACAGTAAAGGCTACCAGCACAACTGATGCTGCTCTGAAGTGCGTAAATCAAGGTAGCGGTACAAAAACCTGCGGCCTGCAGTAATTTGCACTGTTTCAAACTCCAATATTTTAAACCCCGCTTCGTGCGGGGTTTAATTTTTTATAGCTACGTCGTAAAAGAACAGCGCCTATCCTCATCAGGATAGGCGCTGTAATGTGTCAGGAAAGTTTGGCGCGGACTGCGTCTATCGCAGCCTGCAGGCCGTCTGCATTGGTACCGCCTGCGCTGGCGTAGAATGGCTGGCCACCGCCGCCGCCCTTGATCAGCGGAGAGATCTCCTTGATCCACGCACCGGCATTCCAGCTTTTATCTTTGACCAGGTTTTCTGCTATCATGATGTGCAGGCTGGCTTTGCCGCCTATATTGGCACCGATGGCGAATACGAAGTCTGTGCTCTCGCCCTTGAGCATATAGCAGAGGTTCTTGACCGCATCTGCGGAGCTGAGTGATACGATCTCTCCGATAAAGGTGACACCGCCGATGGTCTGCTTTTTAGCCAGAAGTTCAGTTTTGACAGCTGCAGTCTCTTTGGTGACGAAGGTTTCTACTTCTTTACTGAGGGCATCATTATCACGGCTGAGTTCTTCTACAGACTTGATGATATTCTTTGGATTGCTGAGTATCTCAGAGATGGCTGTGAGGTCTGCTATCTGCTTATTGACATACTCCATAGCCTTGCGGCCTGTCACTGCCTCTATACGGCGTACGCCAGCAGCTGTGGAGCTCTCTGATATGATCTTGAAGAGGCCGATGGTGCCGGTAGCCGGGACGTGGCAGCCACCGCAGAGCTCGCTGGAGTAGTTGCGATCAAAGGTGATGACGCGCACAAACTCACCATACTTCTCGCCAAAGAGTGCGGTGACACCACTATCTATCGCCGTCTGGAAAGGCACATTGCGCTGCTCCTCCAGGTGGATATTCTCCATGATCTTTTCATTCACGATCTTTTCCACCTGAGCCAGCTCATCGGTAGTGACCTTAGAGAAATGGGAAAAATCAAAGCGGAGGTAGTCCGGATTCACGAGGGAGCCCTTCTGCTGTACGTGATGGCCGAGTACCTGGCGCAGCGCAGCCTGCAGGAGGTGCGTAGCGGAGTGATTCTTGATCGTATCGTTGCGCTTAGGCACATTGATCTTTGCGGCTACCTCTACTTCCAGTTTAGATGGGAGTTTCTTAGTGAAGTGTACGATGAGGTCGTTCTCCTTCTTAGTATCCAATACGTCTATTTTCTCACCGCCGAAGTCGAGTACGCCTGTATCACCTACCTGGCCGCCGCTCTCAGCGTAGAAAGGGGTTTTGTCAAGTACGAGTTGATAAACCTCGGCGTCTTTCGCTTTTACCTTGCGATATTTCACTAGGTGCGCATCACTCTGGTGGTGATCGTAGCCAATGAATTGTGTAGGTGTCTCATCTCCCACTGTGATCCAGTCCCCGGTCTCAGAGGTAGCGGCCTTGCGGGAGCGTTCTTTTTGAATTTGCAGCTCCTTGTCAAACTCGCTTTGATCTACAGTCCACCCGCGCTCAGAGGCCATGAGCTGAGTGAGGTCTAGTGGGAATCCAAAGGTGTCATAAAGTTCAAAAGCATCTTTGCCGGATACACGCTGCGTTTTGGCGGCTTCTTTCTCCAGGGATTCAAACTGCCTGATGCCATGGCTGAGCGTGCGTAGGAAGGATGCCTCCTCCTCATAGACCACCTTGGTCACGAAATCTTTCTGAGCTTTCAGTTCAGGGAATACATCTGCAAACTGCTCAGAGATGAGGCCCACCAGCTCAAACAGGAATGGCTGCTCAAAGCCGAGATAAGAATAACCATAACGCACAGCGCGGCGGAGGATACGGCGTATCACATAGCCGGCACCGGTGCTGGAGAGCAGCTGCCCATCAGCCACGGTAAAGGAGATAGCACGGATGTGGTCGGCTATCACTCGCATAGCGATATCTGTACGCTCTGACTCGCCATATTTCTTGCCAGCCTTGGCAGCTATATACTGGATGGTAGGCTGGAATACGTCAGTATCGTAGTTAGATTTCTTTTTCTGTATAGCTACGCAGAGGCGCTCGAAGCCCATACCAGTGTCTACATGCTGTGCAGGGAGCTTCTCCAGAGAGCCGTCAGCCTTGCGCTGAAACTCCATGAAGACGTTATTCCATATCTCGATTACCTGTGGGTCGGATTGGTTCACGAGTTGGTCTCCGGGCAGTTTAGCGCGCTCGCTGTCGTCGCGGAGGTCTATGTGTATCTCAGAGCATGGGCCGCATGGACCTGTATCGCCCATCTCCCAGAAGTTATCTTTCTTATTGCCCTTCAGGATGCGGTCTTCTGCTACATATTTCTTCCACTCGTCGTATGAGTCCTGGTCGAAGCCGAGATTTTCTTTCGGGTCGCCTTCGAAGACGGTCACGTACAGGCGGTCTTTATCCAGTTTGTACACCTCTGTGAGCAGCTCCCAGCTCCACTGGATCGCTTCTTTTTTGAAGTAGTCGCCAAAGCTCCAGTTTCCCAGCATCTCAAACATAGTGTGGTGGTAGGTATCTACACCCACTTCCTCCAGGTCATTATGCTTGCCAGAGACACGAAGGCATTTCTGAGTGTCAGCTATACGCTTGGCGGGTGGGGTCTGATTGCCAAGGAAAAAGTCCTTGAATGGCGCCATACCCGAGTTGATGAACATCAGGGTAGGGTCATTTTTGACCACTATCGGCGCAGAAGGCACAATCTTGTGTCCTTTGCTTTTAAAAAAGTCTAAAAAGGCCTGGCGTATCTCGCTGGATGTCATGAGTCTTAGTGTCTAAGGATAATTTTTTGTAATCTTGTTGCCCCGCATTAGTCAGGGGCTGTAAAAATAGCAGAAAAGAGGACGATTTAAAGGCCTTTTGCCTGCGAGAACCTGTGTTTCATATCTCTCATTAAAGGTTCTTTATCATGAAGAATGAAAAATACATATTCAACGCGCAAACGCTCAAGTACGAGAAGGCTGTAGTAAGCTGGGGCAAGAGGCTGCTGAACGTGTTTATGTTCATCTGCGCCTCTCTTGTTTTTTCGCTGCTCATATCGACCATCGTCTATAACTTCTTTGACTCGCCCAAGGAGAAGATCCTACGTACTGAGCTGAATGGTATGAAGGAACAGTATGAGATACTGGATAAAGAGACCAGCCGCCTGAATGCTGTGCTGGAAGGCCTGCAATACCGCGATGGCAATATCTACCGTGTGCTCTTTGAAAGTGACCCGATACCGGAGTCTGTGTGGGAGGGCGGCGCCGGCGGCGTGAATAAGTACAAGAAGCTGGAGCGCTATGACAATGGCGAAATGATGGTAGATGTATCCAAGAAGGTAGACAAGCTGCGCCACCAGATGGCTATCCAGTCCAAGAGCTATGACGAGATCGCCACCCTGATCAAGGGTAAGGAGCAGATGCTGGCATCTATCCCGTCTATACAGCCGGTGAAGAACCGCGACCTGGAGCGTATAGCGTCGGGCTTTGGCTACCGGATAGACCCGGTTTATAAGGTAACGAAATTTCACTCCGGCCTGGACTTTACGGCCTCTATCGGTACAGAGATATTTGCTACCGGTGATGGGGTGGTAGAGATGGTGGGCTTTGACTACGGTGGCTATGGCAATGAGGTGGTGATCAACCATGGCTATGGCTACAAGACGCGCTATGCGCACATGAGCCGTACCAAGGCGCGCGTAGGCCAGAAGGTGAAACGCGGCGAGGTGATAGGCTACGTAGGTAGTACCGGTAAATCTACCGGACCGCACGTACACTACGAGGTGCTGAAGACGAATGCAGCTATCAATCCGATCTACTTCTTCTACAATGACGTGACGGATGCGATGTTTGCGAAGATCGTGGATAGATCTCAGAACGCAGGTCAAACGCTCGATTGATTCCGGATTTCGGCTTGCGGCCGGGTGGTCTGAATACAACTTTGGCCACATAGAAACATAGAGACATAGAAATGCAAGCAGGATGTTTGAGAAATCAACAAGTGTGCCTGCTTTACTTGAGATTCTGCATGTCGAATTTTATCTTTGTAATATCTCAATACGCAATACTCACTACTCACTACTCAATACTCACTACTCAATACTCAATACTGCAGCTTGCCTTATAAAGAGAAAGAAATAGAAAAACTCTACTACACCATCGGTGAGGTGAGCGAGATGCTGGGGCTGAATGCCTCGCAAATACGTTATTGGGAGACTGAGTTTGGTGAGCTGAAGCCTAAGAAGGACCGCAAAGGCAACCGCCTTTTCACCAAAGAAGATATAGAGACCATCCGCCTGATACACCACCTGGTCAAGGAGAAGGGTTTTACGATAGAAGGTGCCAAGACCAAACTCAAGGGCGGCACAGACGATGCGATGAAGAAGATGAAGCTCATCGAGTCTCTTAAAAAGCTACGTGGTTTCTTGGAAGAGCTGAAGGACCAGCTGTAAGGCGTTAAGTTTGTTTAACAAGGCCTTTCCTATTCATACTAAAGCTTTTGGCACACCGTTGGAATAGCTTATATTTATACAACTATTTCTGTATGAAACGCCTTATCACATCGCTGGTGCTCACTATGCTGGCCTGCACGGCTGTAGCCGCACAGCGTGATACTACCCGCATCAGCGGCATGGTGCCGGCTGCTACCAAAGACACTACTATCGAGCTGCATCAGGTCAACTATGTCACCTTTAAAAATAAAGATGACCAGATGGAGTACTACAAGGATATCTCCCGCATCCGCACCGTCCTGCCCTACATCCGTATGTCAAAGCGTATCTATACCCAAATACAGGAGGAGAAAGCAAATGACAGCAAGCGTGACTACCGCCACTACCGCAAAGACCTAGAGAAGGATATGAAGGCGAAGTTTGAGAAGGAGCTGAAAGATCTGACCATAGGGCAGGGCAAGGTGATGGTGAAACTCATCAACCGCGAGACCGGCAATAACTGCTACCATATCATCAAGGATATAAAGGGGGGCTTCTCAGCCTTCACCTGGCAGATAGTGGCTAAGCACTATAGCTATGACCTGAAGGAAGAATATGATCCGCATAAAGAATGGATACTAGAGCTGGCTATCAAATCGCTCGGCGTAGAGTATGATCCTAACTAAGTAAGCTTCTCCTCGTATAGTGCATTGATAGCGCGTACTACCTCTTTGTCAGAGATGTTTCTCATACACTTGAAGTGGCCACGCGGGCACTCATCGTAGCCTATCTTGGAGCAGGGGCGGCAGCTCAGCCCCTTTACCTGCATGATCTTATTATCTATCAGCGCATTGCCATAATATGGGTACATGCCAAACTCAGGAATGGTATTGCCCCAGAGGGATATGATCTTTTTCTTCAGCGCAGCGGCTATGTGCATCAGGCCTGTATCATTGGTCACGACGAGCTGTGACTGCTGCACTACAGAGGCAGATTGATTGAGCGTATATTCTCCACAGGCATTGTAGGATGGTATACGGCCTGCTATGAGGCCATTCATCACAAACTTAGCGTATGGGCGATCCTCTTTGCCGCCCAGCAGGACGATGGGCTTACGCACCTTATCTATGATGTCTATGATCTTTTCATTGGGAAACTGCTTCGTAGCTTGCTTCGCACCCACCACCCAGGCTATATAGCCGTTGTGAAATTCTGCGGGCAGGGTCGTGATGTCTACTACATCCTTTTCCGGTATGAAGTAGTCGAGCCCTGCACCGTCATTGATCACTCCCAGCGGGCGGCAGGTAGCTAGATAGCGGTCTACGATATGCTCATCCGGCAGGCGATTTATCTTGAGCGTAGTGAGCAGCCACTTTTGTATGTTCAGTTTATCGAAGGAGTAGGCCTTTTTGCGCAGCTTCTGTTTGATGATGAAGGTGCGCAGGTTGTGATGCAGGTCTATGATCAGGTCATAGTCCTCAGCCTTCAGGCGGTCTATGCAGCGCTGCAGGCTCTCGCCATAGAGTTGTACTTTGTCTATGTAGGGATTGCTGCTTGCCAGCTTCTCATAGCTGCGCTTGGTCAGGAAATGTACCTCTGCACCCAGCTGCTGCTTGAGGCAGCGGACCACGGGTGTGGTGAGCACGATATCACCTATAGACGAGAAACGTATGACTAGTATTTTCACTGTAGCTTATTCCATGTATTGACCGGCTTCATGCACGTAGAAGGCGGCGCCGAGTTTCATGCGTTCGATTATTTCAGGGGCGAGTGTTTTTACGATCTTGCCCGGTGAGCCAAGTACCATAGAGTAGTCCGGGACTTCCATTCCTTCTGTTACGAGTGCATTTGCCCCTATGATGCAGCAGTTGCCGATCTTTGCATTATTGAGTATCACGGCGCGGATGCCTATGAGGTTATTGTCACCTATGGTGCAGCCATGTATCACAGCGCCGTGGCCGATGATATTTTCCTGGCCTACGGTCACGGTCACACCCGGATCGGTATGGAAGATGACACCATCCTGTATATTGGTGCGGTCACCTATCACGATCTTCTCCATATCTGCACGGATGATGGCGCCGTACCAGACGGAGCAGTTATCACCCAAGGTGATGTCACCGAGCAGCGTAGCATTGGGGGCTATGAAAACATCTTTGCCCTTCTTGACCATCGCGGCCAGTTTGTCAGTGAATTTGCCCATGGGTGCTAAGATAGTATTTGTGTGGATATGAGCGGGTTCGGGACTTATTCACCTGGGTTCTTTACCCGCAGGGCATTCCCTATATTCGTCACCTTATCACGTGATGTATGAAAAGCCAAGACTGGACTGACAATAAACTCTTTCTGCTGGATGCCTATGCGCTGATCTTCCGCGCCTACTATGCGCTGATCCGCACCCCGCTGGTCAATAGCAAAGGCATGAATGTCTCTGCCATCAGCGGCTTCACCAGTACGCTGATAGAGCTGATCAATAAGGAAAAGCCTACGCATATGGCCGTGGTCTTTGACCTGGGCAAGACGCATAGGGAGATAGAACATGAGTTCTATAAGGCGAATCGTGCCGATACACCAGAGGATATCAAAAACTCCGTGCCGTGGATCTGCGAGATAGTAAAGGCGATGAATATCCCGATACTGCAGCTGGAAGGCTATGAGGCGGATGATATCATAGGTACCATAGCCAAGCGTAAAGCTGCAGAGGGTCACCTGGTATACATGGTGACGCCAGATAAGGACTATGCGCAACTGGTGGGTGAGAATATCTTCATCTATAAGCCAGGCCGCCAAGGTAGTGATGTGGAGATACTGGGACTAGAGGATGTCAAAAAGAATTGGGAAGTAGAGCGACCGGAGCAGGTGATAGACATCCTCGGCCTCTGGGGCGATGCAGTAGATAATATACCCGGTATCCCGGGCGTAGGAGAGAAGACAGCCAAGAAGCTCATGGCCGAATACGGCTCTATGGAAAACATCATAGCCAATGCCGACAAGATAAAAGGCAAGATGGGCGAGAATATTAAGGCCCATGCCGAGCAGGGTTTGATCTCAAAGAAGCTGGCTACGATACAGCTGGATGTGCCCATAGATGTGACCGACGAGGAGCTACATATAGATGAGCCAAATAAGGAAAAGCTCACGGAGCTGTTTGCAGAGCTGGAGTTTCGTTCGCTGGGCAAAAGGATACTAGGCGAGACCTACAGTGCCAACTCAGATATAGCGCGCACGAAGGGGGTACCTGCAGCAAATGGACAGACGGATCTTTTCGGCGGGGCAGTGGAGACACCAAAGGCTGCTGCCGATACGCGTGAAGATATGCTGCCAATAGTGACACATGGTAAAAACATCACAAACACGGAGCATAAATACCTGAAAGTAGGCGAGGGGCTGGACCTGACGCTGGATGAGCTGGTGGCAAAGTTGCAAGCCCAGAAAGAGTTTTGTTTTGACACGGAGACAACAGGACTGGATTACTTTGTGCTGGATATCGTAGGGCTGTCTTTTTCTTTCCAGAATGGAGAGGCCTACTATGTGCCTTGCCCTGCAGATGAGGCCGGAACCATGGCCGTGATCAATAAGCTGAAACCGATACTGGAAGATACCACAAAGCTTAAGATAGGACAGAACGTGAAATTTGATATGCACGTGCTGCACAAATATGGGGTAGAGGTATCACTGCCGATCTATGATACGATGGTGGGCCACTACATAGCGGAGCCGGACCTGAAGCACGGCATGGACTACCTGAGCGAAACTTACCTCGGCTACACGCCAGTCTCTATAGAAGAGCTCATAGGCAAGAAGGGTAAGAATCAGGGCAATATGCGGGATGTACCGCTGGATAAAATAGCTGAATACGCTGCAGAGGATGCGGATATCACCTGGCAACTGAAAGGCGTGATAGCGCCGATGGTAGAAGCAAGAGAGCTGACCTCTGTACTCGATAATATAGAGCATCCGCTGATCCCCGTTCTGGCAGGTATGGAGCGTGAGGGGGTGAAGGTGGATGAAGAATTCCTACGCGAATACTCTAAGGTGCTCCAGGTGGATCTCACCGCGCTGGAGGACCAGATATATACACTGGCGGGGCTGAAGTTTAATATAGACTCACCGAAGCAGATGGGTGAGGTGCTCTTCAAGCATCTCAATATCCCGCAGGATAAAAAAACGGCTACGGGTCAGGCATCTACCAATGAGGCTGTACTGTCCAAACTGGCCAATGAATATCCGATCGTAGCGCGCATACTAGACTACCGCGAGATAGCCAAGCTGAAGTCTACCTATGTAGACGCACTGCCAGAGCTGATCAACCCTAAGACGGGCAGGATACATACAACATTTAATCAGACCATAGCGGCTACGGGGCGCCTCAGCTCCATAGCACCCAATCTGCAAAACATACCGGTGCGCACGGAGCGCGGCCGTATGATGCGGAAGGCATTTATAGCGCGTGATGCGGATCATATCCTGCTCTCTGCTGACTACTCGCAGATAGAGCTGCGCCTCGTGGCAGAGATGAGCGGTGATAAGGGAATGACGGAGGCATTCCAACAGAAGCTGGACATCCATACCGCTACAGCAGCGAAGGTATACGGGGTGGCATACGAAGAAGTGACAAAGGAAATGCGCTACAAAGCCAAGAGCGTGAATTTCGGTATCATCTATGGTCAGGGAGCTTTTGGCCTGGCGGAGAACCTAGGTATACCACGCAGCGAGGCCAAGTCTATCATAGATAACTACTTCGTACAGTTCCCCGGTATCAAGGAGTACATGAATTACAATATCGAGTTTGCACGGAAGAATGGCTATGTGAAGACCATGATGGGCCGTAGGCGCTACCTGAAGGATATCAACTCAGGCAACTTCACCGTACGTGGTTTCGCGGAGCGAAATGCGATCAATGCGCCGGTGCAGGGTTCTGCTGCAGATATGATCAAGATAGCGATGATCGGCATACATGAAGAGTTTAGGAAGCGGAACTTCAAGAGCCGCATGACGCTGCAGGTGCATGATGAATTGGTCTTTGACGCACACAAGGATGAGCTGGAAGAGATCAAGCCGATCATCTCTGATAAAATGATACATGCCATCAAGACCAACGTGCCTATAGAGATCGGTACAGGGGTAGGTGCCAACTGGCTGGATGCGCATTGATTTTTAGTGCGATAAGTAACGCGAAAAATATATTTTCAACTCCTGATGATCAGCGTTATTCTACCGGTGTATAATCCTGGCGAGGGGTGGGCGGCAAATGCCCTGGCAGAGGTGCTATACCTGGAGCGCAGTATGCCAGATATACAGTTTGAATTTATCATGGTAAATGATGGCTCTGATAGTGACATTTATAGCCGCGAGAAAAACCAGATAGCAGCCAGCCAGATACAGCTCATAGAGTATATGCCTAATCAAGGCAAGGGCGAAGCGCTGCGTACCGGTGTCATGACAGCGCGCGGAGAGTGGGTGGTTTATACGGACATTGATTTCCCATATACCCAGCACAGTATAGCGGCTGTGATCGCAGCACTCAGATCAGGGATCAGTGATGTGGTGATAGGGATCAAAGACAAGGACTATTACGATCATGTGCCCGGTTTCAGGCGTTTTGCCTCGAGGCTGCTGCGGTCTGTGGTCAGGAGGTTTTTTCGCATCCCTACAGATGATTTTATGTGCGGGCTCAAGGGATTTAATGCACGTGGCAGAGAAGTCTTTTTGCAGACTACTATTGACCGCTATCTTTTTGATCTTGACTTTATGGTATTGCTGGCGGGACGCAAGGATATCCGCACCGAGACGCTGGAGGTGCACCTGCGCGACAATATCAAGTTTCGTGATATGAATCCGACGCTGATACTGTTTGAGCTGCGAGATCTGGTCCGTATATGGCTCAGGAGGTAGCGCCCTGACTTAAAGAATTACGCGAAGAGATTATACTTCAGTATGCAGTAGATGGCACGTACGCCATCTTTCCAGCCTATTTTTTTGCCCTCCTCATAGGTGCGGCCATAGTAGGAGATACCCACCTCATAGATGCGTACCTTAGGGTAGCGGGCCATCTTGGCAGTGACCTCAGGCTCAAAACCAAAGCGCTTTTCTTTCAGGTCGAGAGATTTGATGATGTCGGAGCGGAAGAGCTTGTAGCAGGTCTCCATGTCTGTCAGGTTGAGGTTTGACAGCATATTGGAGAGGAAGGTCAGTACGTATTTATTGCCTATGGTGTGCCAGAAGAAAAGGATCCTGTGCGGGCGCCCACCCATGAAGCGTGAACCATATACCACATCGGCAAAGCCATCCAGGACGGGCTTGAGGAGGATATTGTACTCCTGAGGGTCGTACTCCAGGTCAGCATCCTGTATGACCAGGTAGTCTCCGGTAGCCTCACGGATACCGGTGTGGAGGGCGGCACCTTTGCCTGCATTGACCTCGTGCTTGCGGTATTGGATGTTGAGCTCCGGGTTTGCTTTCTGATAGCTCAGGATAGCCTCCTCAGTATTGTCTTTTGAGCAGTCGTTGACTATGATCACTTCTTTATCCATGCCACCTATGAGCTGCACGGCTTTCACCTTATCCAGGATCAGGTGTATGGTTCTGCCCTCATTGTAGGCAGGTATGACGATAGACAATTTCATGCTGAAGATGGGTTTATGTCGGGGGGCAAAAATAGGTTTTATGTCGGATTAAACCACTATTTTTGCCAGTCGCATGAAATACTCCTCCAAACTCATAGCTGACGCCGTTTCCGAGTTTCAAAAACTACCAGGAATAGGCGAGAAAACGGCCTTACGACTGGTGCTGCACCTGCTCAAGCAGGACAAGCAGAAGGTGGCGCATTTCAGCGACGCTGTGAGCCGCATGCGCAGTGAGATACGCTTCTGCAGCCGCTGTCACAACGTGTCAGACCATGATCTCTGTGATATCTGTGGCAATAATATGCGCGACCAGACCCAGATATGCCTGGTAGAGAGTATCCGCGACATCATAGCCATAGAAAACACGAATACCTACCGGGGTACCTATCATGTGATAGGAGGAGTGATATCTCCTATAGATGGTGTGGGCCCGGATCAGCTCAATATACCGGGCCTGATAGAGCGCATACAGGCCGGTGGTGTAAAGGAGGTGATCATGGCGCTGAGCCCCACTATAGAGGGTGATACGACTATTTTCTACATCTCGCGGAAGCTGAAGGACTACGATGTACAGATCACGTCCATAGCCAGAGGAGTATCATTCGGCGGAGAGCTGGAGTATACCGATGAGCTGACACTGGGCAGGTCTATAGCTACGAGGCTGCCATATGAAAACAATGTGGCCAGACCGTAATGATGCAAAATTCCGCTACTATTCTTACTTTACCAGTCTAAAAACACGCTGATACTTGCAGCTGAGCGTCGTCATAGTCAACTATAATGTCCGGTACTTTCTGGAGCAGTGCCTCCTGTCGGTACTGCGTGCGGCACGCGGCATAGAGACAGAGGTGATCGTGGTAGACAATAACTCCAGTGATGGCTCAGTAGAATATATCCGCGCTAAATTTCCAACTGTAAATGTCATAGCCAACAAGGATAACCCGGGCTTCTCCAAAGCCAACAATCAGGCTATCGCACTGGCAAAAGGTAAATACGTACTGATCCTAAATCCCGACACAGTGGTGGCAGAGGATACCTTTGAGACCTGTATCAAATTTATGGAAAGCCATGCGGATGCCGGTGCGCTGGGAGTACGGATGATCGATGGCAAGGGAACCTTCCTGCCGGAGTCAAAGCGGGCACTGCCCACTCCCGAGGTGGCGTTTTACAAGATGTTTGGGCTGGCTTCGATCTTTAAAAATTCAAGACGTTTTGGTCGCTACCACCTGAGCTACCTGCCGGAGACTGAGACGCATGCGGTGGATATACTATCGGGTGCGTTTATGTTCTTCCGCAAGGAGGTGCTGGATAAGATCGGCTACTTTGATGAGACGTTCTTTATGTACGGTGAGGATATAGACCTCAGCTACCGTGTGCTACTAGGTGGCTATCAGAATTACTACCTCGCTGATACCACGATCATCCACTACAAGGGGGAATCAACCAAAAAGGGCAGCCTGAACTATGTCCGTGTCTTCTACCAGGCTATGATCATTTTTGCCAGGAAGCACTTTGCATCAGCCGGAGCAGGATTGTTTTCTTTCCTGATCAATATGGCTGTCGTATTCCGTGCATTGGTCACACTGGCGCTGAATGTACTCTCATCGTCCTACCTGCTGCTGATAGATGCGCTGATCAGTTTTGGTGGTATCTTCTATCTGGTCCACTTCTGGGCCGGCAATGTGAAGAATGCACAGGAGTACTATCCGCCGATCTTCATAGCCGGAGTGGTGCCGGCTTATATACTCATCTGGATCATATCTACGTATTTCAGTGGGGGCTATGAAAAGCCCTATCGTATCAGCCCGATCTTTCGCGGTATGGCGGCTGGTACGCTGGTGATCGCCGCATTGTATGGCTTCCTACCTGAGGAGTGGCGGTTCTCGCGGGCCATCATCCTGCTGGGTGCTGTGTGTACGGGCTTTGTGATGCTGGTCACGCGGTTGCTGCACAATGTGCTGCGCTATCAGCAGCTATCATTCGAGCGGGTGGACAATCACCGCGTAGTGATAGTCGGCTCTGAGGAGACCATGCCGCGTGCGCGGCAAGTGCTACGTTTAGTCTCTCCCTCCAGTGAGCTGGTGTCAGAAGTAGATGTAAAGTATAAGGGCAATAGCATAGCGGGCACGCTAAGCCTGTATAAGCCGAAGGAGGTGATCTTCTGCTCGGATGCTTTGTCCTATAAGGCGATCATCTCAGAAATCGTAGTACTGGGAGATCAATACGACTACAAGATACTCAACCCCACTGCAGATACACTGATAGGCAGCAACTCTAAGAATCAGGCTGGCGATCTCTATGCCGCTGATATCAACCTCAATCTCTCGCGGCCGATCACGCGCAGGCAAAAGCGTCTCTTTGATCTGGTAGCTTGTATCTTTATGCTGCCGCTACTGCCTGTTCTTTTCTTCATAACCGGTAGCGGTATCACAGGCCAATGGATCAAGGTGCTGGCAGGCAAAAAAACATGGGTAGGCTACTGGATAGAGGGAACCGATTCACAGAAAGGCCTGCCTGCACTAAAACCGGCGGTGATAAGCCACATCGGTGCCAATCAAAAACAGAGCCATCTGCCAGCTGATGTGCGCAAATTGAACTATCTTTATGCTAAGCACTATACGGTCACAGAAGACCTGAATGTGCTGGTAAAGAATCTTCGATCTCTCGGCAAATGAAAAAGCTGAAATGGATATGTTTTTGCCTGCTGATCTGCTCAGCGGTTGGGTCCTTCGCTCAGTCTGCGAATAGGG
The DNA here is from genome assembly GCA_002336805.1 of Bacteroidetes bacterium UBA1941. Lineage (GTDB taxonomy): Bacteria > Bacteroidota > Bacteroidia > Chitinophagales > LD1 > UBA1941. Next base: position 299,925 of record DDEZ01000012.1, on the reverse strand, counting down.
TAAAAGTGCTCAACCTGCTCCTGGAAGAGTCGAGATCCCGGGTACATATGGGGCCTCAGTTTCTACAGATAAAAGAGACAAAAGATATTCCCTCCACATCCGTATTAGTACATATAGAGGCATTGCCAAAATACTCTTTGCCAAAAGGGAATGTAGTCTGCCGGCTGGAGGAGTATGTACAGCTACATACACCGATGAAGCTCAATATCGGAGTAGGCGGGCAGTAGGTTTACTGATTCAGATATAATCCCGCGTAGTTTTTGATCTTGATGATCATTGCGCTCAGTCCGTTAGAGCGCTGAGAGGAGAGGTGTGAGCGGAGGCCAGTCTGATCTATAAACTCCAGCTTTGCGTCTACTATGTCCTGTGGCTTCTGACCGGAGAGAACGCGCCAAAGGAGGGCAGCCAGGCCTTTGGTGATAGCCGTATTGGAGTCCACCTGTATTTCTACCTTCCCATCTATCATCTGCGCACGCATCCAGACCTTAGACTGACAGCCCTTGACTATGAAGTCATCCGTGCGATACTCCTCCGGATATGCCGGCAGCTGGCGGCCCTGCTCTATGATATACTCATACTTGTCCATCTGATCCTCAAACTGATCAAACTCTTCTATGATCTCTGCCTCTATCTCTGCGATACTTGCCATATGCCTTAGGATTTTAAAATGTGGAAATTCTAAGTAGTTCCTTAACTTTCAATCCAATTTCTTGTTTTAATGTGTCGTCAAATATTCGGGCATAAATATCCCTATTCCAGTTTCTTAGCGATTCATAATAAACCCAGCAAGGCCAATCTGGAGTTGCAGTTTCGCTGTGCCCAAAAGCTTCAACGAATCTTTTCAGAAGCATTGTTTGAATATCGCTACTTAGGGGTTGTGATTTATTTATTCTAGCAAAGCCAAATGCCAGATTATAAGTGCGTTTATCCTCAAACTCAAACTTGATGCATAAGTTGTTGGCACCTAAATCGATAGTGTGAAAAGCAAATCCTGTTTCTTTCGCGTCAAATTTTACTTCAAAGACTAGAGTCAGTTTTAAATCCTCGGCTAATGCCTGCATTTGGGTACGCAGAGTCTCGAGTAAGAATCTGTAAGACTCATCCAAATTGTCTTTTAAAGTATGCGCACTTAGGAAGTTTTCTTTGTTAGCGATGATTCGTTCGACTATATCTTTTTCCATATCTTGGTTTATTGATACCCCAGTCAAGCCTTTAATTAGTATAAGATACTGGCTAAGGGTCTCTCTTAACAATGGTTTATCAGTAGCAAGCCTTTTACACTCTTCCAGCCATGACCGGATATTTTCTTTGTATGACCAACATTTATAATGTTCAGATTCCTTTAAATATAGACCAGTACTAAACTTTTCAGGAGACCTGCCTTCCAACGTCAGATAAATCAAATGGAATTTCTTAAAATAGGTCTTACAGGCAAAATTATAATAGCGAAGTAACTGCTGAGGTTGGTCGATAGCTAAAATCTTATTTTCTATTATAATGGCGCTTCCATTACAATCTTCTAGTAATATATCCAGTCTTCCTCCTGTAGCATTTTCGGAATTAACATTGTCAATATGTTTTTCGATGTATACTTTAGCGGTCTTATGATTGAAGTTTTCAATACCGTTTTGGTTCAATAGTACTTCAAGAAATGCCGTCCCAAAACCATGACTGCCCTTGGGATTTAATAGTGAGGATAAGAAAGTGCTATGCAGATTTTCTTCATCATATTCCAAGTTTAATATTCTAAATATATTGAAATCAACACCCGTTGCCTGATTGATCTCATTGTATTTAGACTCAATCAGGCTGGTTTGGTGTAACAGGTTCTCAATTGTAGATATTGACGCTTGCCGCATTCCTATAAAATAAAAAACCGGCACCTAAGGCGCCGGTTTCAAAACTAAACAAGAATTTGTATTACTAGTCTACATTGTCATGCAGGAAGGAGTTATTCTTCTTGACCTCCGGGCGCTGATTCATCGTATCCTCGCCTATAGAGTAGCGTGACAGGTCAGTATTGTTTGAGTGCATGGTGTTTTGCACCTCTACGCCCTTGCGGAGGTAGGCCGGCGTGCTCTCCATCTCGTTCATGCTGCCCTTATTCATAGAGCGGTAGCTGAGCTGGGAGAGGATGCGCTTACGGTCATTGAGCTGGCGATCCAGAGATTCCTTGCTTACCGGCTCATTGCCAGTAGTCTCGTAGCTCTTTACATTGAATACTACGAAGTTTTCTTCCTCCTTTTCTTCACCCATTGCAGCTTCTACTTCTGGTGTAGTGGTCACCTCTATGGCCTCTTCTTGTACTTCTGCTACAGGCTCACTCACAAATGTCTCCTCTACATATACCGGCTGCTCCTCTACTACGATAGTTTCTACCACAGCCACTTCTTCCTGCAGTAGCTCATGCTCTACTACCTCTTCGCTGAGTACTGTCTCTGATGTTTCAAATTCAAAAACAACAACATTGTCGCTGGTGGTTTCTTCCACTTTGGTATCCAGCATGGAGAAGAGGGTATATGGCTCCTCTTCCTCCAGGTTGAGCGTGACTTTCTCCTCTACCGGTGGGGTAGGAGTAGCTGCTACGACTGGTGTCTCGCGTACCGGCTTCTTAGCTACCGGCTCTGCATCGAGATTGATCAGGTTGAGTTGAGCTTCTTTTACTACTGGCTTAGCTTCTGGTGCCTTTACTTCTTCGTTTAGGTCACGTACTACCCTATTCACCGGAGTGAGAAAGGCAGGCTTGTAAGTAGCCTCAAATCCTGTAGCGATGATCGTGACAGACAGTTTAGAACCCAGGCTGGCATCGTCACAAGTACCGAAGATGATATCTGTATCCTTTGCTACTTCCTGTATGTATTCATTGATCTCAGTGATCTCGTCGATAGTGACCTGCTCATCGAGGCCGGATGAGATATTTACGAGGATCTTCTTAGCGCCACGCACATCGTTGTCATTCAGCAGTGGTGAATTCAGCGCACCTTGTACAGCTTTCATAGCACGGCCATTGCCTTCTGCCAGTGCAGAACCCATGATCGCAGCACCGCCGCTGGTCATCACGTACTTCACATCGGCGAAGTCAACGTTGATATAACCGGGTACCGTGATGATCTCAGAGATGCTCTTGGCTGCCATGGTCAGGATGTTATTCGCATGGTTGAAAGCGTCAGACTGGCGGGCATTGCCATACATCTCGCGGATCTTGTCATTGGAGATCACGAGGATGGTATCTACCTGCTCCTTTAGCCTCTCTATACCTTGCAGCGCCTGATTGTATTTCCTTTTACCCTCAAATGAGAACGGTGTGGTCACGATACCTACAGTGAGGATACCCAGCTCACGCGCTACGCGCGCTACCACCGGTGCGCCACCGGTACCAGTACCACCGCCCATACCGGCAGTGACGAATACCATCTTCGTATTCTTGCTCAGTATTTCGCGGATCTCTTCGATAGACTCCTCCGTAGCCTGCGCACCACACTCAGGGTTAGACCCAGCTCCGAGGCCTTGGGTCAGCTTTGGTCCGAGTTGTATTTTGTTAGGCACTTTGCTGGTGTCGAGTGCTTGTGAGTCGGTATTGCCTATCACAAAGTTGACACCGATGATGCCTTGTTCAAACATGTGGTTTACGGCGTTGCTGCCACCGCCGCCTATGCCTACTACCTTGATGATAGAAGACTGATCTTTTGGCAGATCAAATTGGAGGTTAGTCATATCTCTAAGTTTTAATCGTTAGGGTAATTTATTCTTGTTTTGTTCTTCACTTACTATTCGAAATCGTTATTCACGCTTTCATCTTCAAACCAGTCCTTCACATTGGTGAGCAGGCCTTTGACCCATGAGTCTTTCTTGGCCTTCTTCACCGGCTCTGGCTCAGGCTGCATCTCAAAGTGTACTTGCGGTTTCACTTCTTCCTGCACCTCTACGGTAGCAGTAGCTGCGGCTGCAGCTGCGGCGGCCTCTGCCAGCAGTGCTGCTTCAGCCAGTTCTTTCTCTCTGGCCAGTACTTCAGCCTTGCGCTTGTTATTGCCACGCTGCTGGTCTTCCAGCTCTTTGATGCCCTCTATGATAAGGCCTATGGCGGTAGAGTACATCGGGTTCTTCAGCTCCTCTTTTGTATCCTTGGCCAGGTACTCTGTAGGCAGGCCTATACGTGCGCTGAGGCCGGTGTGGTATTCTACCAGTTGCTTCAGGTGCTTCAGCTGTGAGCCACCACCGGTGATCACTACACCACCTATCAGCTTATTGGCGTAGCCGCTGCTGCGTATCTCAAAGTATACCTGCTGCACGATCTCCTCCATACGGGCATTGATGATCTTCGCCAGCATCTGCATGGATATCTCCTTGCGCTCGCGGCCATTGATGCCAGGGATAGAGATGATTTCATTCTCCTGGTTCTCCTGTGGCAGTGCGCTACCGAAGCGTACTTTCAGTTTCTCGGCTTGCTTCTTCAGCACCATGCAGCCGGTCTTGATATCCTCGGTGATGATATTGCCTGCGAAAGGTATCACAGCCGTATGGCGGATGATATTATCCTGGAAGATGGCAATGTCAGTCGTACCACCACCTATATCCACGAGGCACACACCAGCCTCCATTTCTTCCTCGCTGAGTACAGAAGCGGAAGAAGCCAGTGGCTCGAGGATCAGGCCGATCATCTGCAGGCCGGAGCGCTCTACGCACTTCTTGATATTCTGTGCAGCAGCTACCTTGCCGGTGATGATGTGGAAATTGGCCTCCAGCCTGCTACCACACATACCGATAGGCGTCTTGGCCACCGGATTGCCATCTATGAAAAACTCCTGTGGTAGCACATGGATGATACGCTCACCCGGCTCTAGCGCCAGGCGGTGCATATTCTGGATCATGGCCTTGATGTCTGTGTCAGACACCTCGGTATCCTGATCTGCCAGTGTGTAGATATCGCGGTTCTGCTTGCTGGAGATATGCTCTCCGGCTATGCCCACGTATACGGAGCGGATCTCTACGCCAGACTGCTGCTCGGCCTGCGCCACAGCATCCTTGATGGCATGGACCGTCATCTCGATATTCACTACCTCACCACGGGCCACACCTTGGCTGTCTGCACGGCCTATGCCGAGCACTTTTATCTTGCCATACTGGTCCTGCTGGCCCACGATGGCGGCTATCTTGGTAGTGCCTATGTCGAGGCCTACTACTATCGGATTTTCTTTGACGGTCTGCATACTAGTTGCGTTTATGGTTGGTTTTTTTAGCTTTTGGTTTTGGTCTCTTCGGTTCGTCTGTTTTCGGTTTGTCGGCTGCTGCCGGTTCGCTTGCTGCTGGTTTTGCCGGCTTGTCTGCAGCTGGCTTTGCTGGTTTATCAGCTGCCGGTTTCTTTGGTTTGTCGGCTGCCGGTTTCGCTGGTTTATCTGCTGCTACATCGGCGGGTTGATCTTCTATCGGTTCCGCAGGCTTTTCGGCCAAAGTATCGGTGTTCGTCGCATCGGCGATTTCTGCTTTCGCCATGATCTCGCCTCCCTTTCTCACACCTATCACCTGTCCTTTATACTTCAGGTTGATCACACTGTAGTGGTCCCAGCCTACTTTGGTCAGTCCATCGCGGTAGAAGGTCTTCAGCTTTTCAAACTTCTCCTGCATCGATTCATCGGCCCTGCCAAACTCGATGGTGTGATAGCCCATCTTGGTGTATAGCTCCAGGTCTCCGGTGCTGCGCACGTAGGCGTGGTCTATCATAGATCCCATCAGTGAGTCATGCTGTAGGTATTTAGCCAGGCCGTAGATCTCAGAGAGGATGATACTATCTCCATACAGGTCATCCCGTGTCTCCACCTCGCCGATAGCCACAGGCACATGTGCTGTAAATTTACCGCTGAGGGGTATCCTTTCGTTCATATCAGACAGATAGTATCCCACACCGTCATTGTTGATTATGCGTATGATAGGCTGCTTCTGAGTGATCTCGGCATGCACCGTGCGCGCATGGTCTATGTATACCCGCGCATGCTGTACGAAAGGGTCCTTTTGCAATCCCATCTCTATCGCCCTGAAATCCAGTGCTGACAAGGGTTTGCCGGTGATCTGGCCTCCGGCGAGTGAGTTCACTTTTGCGGTGATCTCATCAGTGGTGAGGAAGCTCACGCCTGACTCATAGTCTATTTTGACCTGTATAGAAGAACATACAAGCGATTTCTTCTGCTGCACCGCAGATGTGAGCGTGAAGACAAACAGGACCACAAACGCAGTCACTGAGAGCACCAGCATCACCTTCTTGAATATGTTCCAGAACTTTTTCATCTCGACTCTATCGTACGATTAGTTTTTCTTTTTTCTCAGGAAATAATAGGTTCGGAAAAGATTGTTATTGGCTACTGCTGAAGTATTATAAACCTCCCAACCATCTAAACTCATTTTATTTACAGCTTCGACCAGTGGGCTGAGATCTTCAGGTGCTTTTCCTGTGACGTTCACTTCTGTTTCAGAATAATTTCCGTCACGTGAGATTGACAACTCTCCAACCTTCAGTGTTCTGACTTTATAAACAGCAATTGCATACTCATACTTTTCCTGTGCTTTCAGGCTTAAAGTGTAGGTCATGACGAGAACCACAATCAATAACTTTACTGTTTTCATATCAGTTTATTGTTTGGTTATAAGTTCTTTTATAGGCAGCACCAGCTTGTCAATATCACCCGCGCCAATCGTCACCACTACCTCCAGTTGCTTGCCTTTTAGCGTATCCAGCAGTTCATCTTTTTTGATATTCAGTTTGCTCTTACTGGTCACTTTGTCATAGATCAGTGCGCTGGTCACGCCCTCCATCGGCAGCTCGCGGGCAGGGTAGATGTCCAGCAGGATCACTTCATCAGCTATGCTTAGTTGCTCTGCGAAACCATCTGCCAGGTCCTTGGTGCGGGAGAAAAGATGCGGCTGGAAGATCGCTGTGATCTTCTTATCTGGGTACATTTCGCGTACTGACGCGAGGAATACCCTGATCTCCTCCGGATGGTGTGCATAGTCGTCTATGAAAACAATCTTATCGTTCTTTACAATAGTCTCAAACCTGCGCTTGATGCCTTTGAAAGAAGCGAGTGCGGTCTTGATATTCTCGTTAGATATCTTTAGTTCTTTGGCGATGGTAAATGCAGCCAGTGCATTCTCGATATTGTGGAAACCACCGATATTGAGACGGAAGGCGATCAACTCCTTGCCGTAGTACATGATATTGAAAACATAGCCGCCATCTACTACCCAATACTTGGAGCAGTACACGTCTGCATTTTCATCATGCAGGCTGTAGAAAGCCTTGTCCAACGTAGGCAGGCGATCCTCGATAGGAGAGGACTGCTTGATCACCAGCAGACCGTCTTCGGCTATCTTTTCTGTGAATTCTATGAAAGCCTCTTCGATCTTTTCCTTAGAGCCATAGATATCCAGATGGTCCGTATCTACCGCAGTGATCACCGCCATGTCCGGCGACAGGCGATGGAAAGAGCGGTCAAACTCGTCAGCCTCTATCACTACTACATCGTTAGCATGCTTGATGTAGTTAGAGTTGTAGTTAGTAGCTATACCACCAAGGAAAGCACTGCAACCGTAGCCGCTGTCAGTCAGGATATGTGCGATCATGGCAGATACTGTAGTCTTACCATGTGAGCCGGCTACACAGATCGCAAAGTTGTCTGCGCTGATGATGCCTAGCACCTCGCTGCGCTTCTTGAGATTGTAGTTATTGTATTTGTAGAAGTTAAAGCCTTTGTGATCCTTTGGTATGGCAGGCGTGTAGACTACCATATCCAGTTCCTTAGGCATCAATTCTATTTTATCCTCAAATATTACATCGATGCCTTCAGCTTTCAGCTGATCTGTGAGCGCGGTAGCTGTCTTGTCATAGCCACTCACCTCTGCACCTATAGATTTGAAATAGCGCGCCAAGGCCGACATGCCTATGCCGCCGATACCGAGGAAGTAGATCTTCTTTATTTCTTTCAGATTCATATGTTATTTGGCTACTGACAGTATCTCACGCACGATGCGCTCGGCTGCGTCAGTGATCGCCATCTTTTTTATGTTATTACTCAGTTCGCTTTTTCTTGTCTCATCATTTAGCAGCTGCATGGCCACTTCTATCAGTTTCTCTTTCGCCTCGCTGTCGCGTACCAGCACAGCGGCATTCCTATTGACCAGCGCCATGGCATTGTGTGTCTGGTGGTCCTCCGTCACATTGGGCGATGGTACGAGGATGACCGGCTTGCCTATATTCTGCAGCTCAGCTATAGAAAGTGCACCTGCGCGAGAGATGATAATGTCAGCCGCGGCATAGGCGTAATCCATACGCACAATGAACTGTGTCTGATGGATATTCTCCGCATCAGGGTTCTCCTTTGCCCAGACCTTGCCAGTTTGCCAAAGCAGTTGTGTGCCGGTGCCTTTTATTTTATCCGCATAGGCGTAAACGCTCTCGTTGATCGTCCGTGCGCCGAGGCTACCACCGATGATGAGTATCGTCTTCTTATTTTCATCCAGATCAAAATATGAGTAGGCGTCCTTGCGGCTGATGTCGTCATGTATGATCTCTGCGCGGATCGGATTGCCTGTCAGCACGATCTTTTCCTTCGGGAAAACTGACTCCATACCTTCATAGGCCACGCATATTGCCTTTGCCCTCCGGGCAAGAATCTTATTGGTGATGCCTGCAAATGAATTCTGCTCCTGTATGATGCACGGCACACCTGATAGGCTGGCAGCCATCAGCAGCGGACCGCTGGCGTAGCCACCTACACCTATCGCTACAGATGGTTTGAAATCACTTACGATCTTGCGCGCAGCGGCGAGGCTCTTTACTACTTTCAGCGGCAGCCCCAGATTAGACAGTATCTGCCCCCGCTGGAAGCCCGCGATGCTCAGCCCCTTGATCTCATATCCTGCCTCGGGCACCCGCTGCATCTCCATGCGGTCATTGGCACCCACGAAAAGTATCTCGCAGTCAGGCATCTGCTTCTTCAGCATATTGGCAATAGCTATCGCAGGGAAGATATGCCCTCCGGTACCGCCGCCACTGATGATGAATCTTTTGCCTGACATATATTATGCTGTCTCCAGCTCTTCTTCTGTTTCTTGTTCTTGCGTCAGCTCGATATTGCGGCTCACGCTTAATATTATTCCGAATGCGATGCTCGTAAACACTACCGAGCTACCACCCATACTGACCAGCGGCAGCGTCACACCCGTGACCGGAAACAATCCAACTGCCACCGCCATATTGATCATAGCCTGCAATACGAGACTCACCCCCAACCCTACTGCGAGGAAAGCCCCGAATGCCTTAGGCGCATCCATCACGATCCTGATGCAGCGGTAGAGCAGCAGCAGGTAGATGAAGACGATAAAAATGCCGCCTATCAGTCCATACTCCTCTATGATGATCGCAAAGATGAAATCCGAATAGGCCTCCGGCAGAGAGTGCTTCTGCATGGAGTTGCCCGGTCCATTTGGCAGGATGCCTCCGCGTGCTATGGCCGTGCGGGCCTGGCGCTGCTGGTAGTCATCGTCAGCATTAGGTTCTTTATTGATGAAGTGTGTTTGTATCCGTTTCTTCCATGTAGGCATACGGCCCATGTGTGCCAGCAGGCTATCAGGTGTGAGCAGCAGTACGGCGAGGAACAACCCTATCACCACTGCACTGGCTGCAAAGAGCAGCGCCAGATGCTTGATGGCCAGACGGCCAATGAAGAGGATGAAGACGGACGTGAAGAACAGGATGAGCGCAGTGGATAGGTTATCCTTAGCGATCATCATGCATGGTACCAGTACTACGCCGAGCATAGGCAGTACCGTCTTGCGGAAATCATCCATCTTGTCCTGATTCTTGGAGAGCATACGCGCGAGAAGCATGATCACTGCGAGCTTGGCCAGGTCTGATGTCTGGAAGGTCCAGCCTATCAGTGGCAACCTGATCCAGCGGCTGGCATGATTGATACTCGTACCCCAGAACATAGTGTACAGCAGTAGCGGTACACATATGATCCAAAGTATCTGCGCGATGCGCGAGAAGTAGCGGTAGTCTACCATGTGCGCAAAGTACATGAGCAGGATGCCGCCCAGCGCACTCAGTATCTGCTTGTAGAGATAGTGCGATGAGTTGCCGTCTGCATTTTTAAATGCGAGGCTGCTCGACGCACTATATACTGCCAGCATGGAGAAGACAAAAAGCACCATCACCACGAGCCAGATGATGCGATCACCCCTCAGGTATTCAAATGTTTTATTGACAGTCTCCTTCATATCGTTATTACTATTTGGGCTTGCGCCCTAAGACAGCACAACCATTCAATGTTTCGTTTTCACAAATGCGCAGCTTAGAGCTGTATCACAGCGTCTTTAAACTTCTTGCCCCTGTCCTCATAGTTTTGGAAGAGGTCGAATGAAGCGCAGGCCGGTGACAGCAGCACGGCATCGCCAGGATTGCTGAGCTGGTAGCCCATGCGTACAGCATCACGCATATTCGTGCAGTTGATCACGATGTCTACATGCTTGCTGAATGCAGAGTGCAGCTTCGTATTATCTACACCGAGGCAGATCATGGCGCGCACTTTCTTTTTGACCAGGCCCTCCAGTACAGAGTAGTCGTTGCCTTTGTCCACACCACCGGCTATCCAAATGATCGGCTTGCTCACCGACTCCAGCGCATACCAGGTAGAGTTTACGTTAGTGGCCTTAGAGTCATTGATAAACTCGACGCCGCGGATCTTCGTCACCGTCTCGAGGCGATGCTCGAGGCTTTTGAAGTTGGCGAGGCTCTCGCGTATCTGCTCCTTGCGGAGGCCGTAAATGTTTGCTACTATCCCAGCAGCCATAGAGTTATAGACATTGTGCCTTCCTCTGATCCCGAGTTCTTGGATTGACATAGTAAAAGGGTTGTTGTTGTTTATAGATATTTGAATGGTTTCGTCTTTGACATAAGCACCCTCGCTGATCACCTGATCGTATGCAAAAGGCACTTTTTTCGCAGCAGTCGGATACTTCTCTATATTCTGCATCGTGATCTCATCATCGCTGCAGTAGATAAAGTAGTCGTCAGCTTTCTGGTTCTTCGCGATGGCAAACTTTGCCGTCACGTAGTTTTGCAATTCATAGTTGTAGCGGTCCAGGTGGTCCGGTGTGATATTGGTCAGGATGGAGATATGCGGACGGAAAGTCTCTATATCATCCAGCTGAAAGCTCGATATCTCCAGTACATAGTACTCATAGTTCTCCGTAGCCACCTGCATCGCAAAGCTCTTACCGATATTGCCGCCGAGACCTACATTCATGCCACCTTCCTTCATGATGTGATAGGTCAGCGCCGTTACAGTCGTCTTGCCATTGGCGCCGGTGATGCCTACGATCTTGGCATCCGTATACCAGCTGGCAAACTCGATCTCGGATACGATGCGTGTGTTTTGTGCACGCAGCATTTTGATCATGTCGGCCTTCTCTGGTATGCCCGGGCTTTTCATCACGAGGTCTGCATTCAGGATCTTCTCCTCTGTATGCTGCTCCTCTTCATAGTCCACTTTGTATTCGCTCAGTATCGCCTTGTACTTATCTGCTATCTTGCCTTTGTCGCTCAGAAATACGTCATAGCCCTGCTTCAGCCCAAGTACTGCTGTACCTGCACCGCTCTCACCTCCACCTAATATGACGAGTCTCTTGCTCACGTTTTTCTTATCTGATCTTCAAGGTTACAATGGACAATACAGCCAGCAGGATACCGATGATCCAGAAGCGTGATACGATCTTGCTCTCATGCCAGCCTAGTTTCTGATAGTGATGGTGTAGTGGAGACATCAGGAATATCCTGCGTCCTTCACCATATTTGTTTTTAGTGTACTTGAAGTAGGAAACCTGCATCATCACTGACAGATTTTCTATCAGGAATATGCCACACATCAGGGGTAGTATGAGCTCTTTGCGCGTAGCTATAGCCAGTGTGGCTATGATACCGCCCAGCGCGAGTGATCCTGTATCTCCCATGAATACCTGAGCCGGGTAGGCATTCCACCAGAGGAAGCCGACACATGCGCCTATAAAAGCTGCGAGGAAAATGGTCAACTCACCTGAGTTAGGGATATACATGATGTTCAGGTAGTCGGCGAAGATGATGTTGCCCGACAGGTAGGCAAAGACCAGAAGCGTAGATCCCACTATAGCCGATGTACCGGTAGCGAGGCCATCTATACCGTCAGTCAGGTTAGCTCCATTAGATACTGCTGTGATGATGAAGATCACCACAGGAATAAAGATCAGCCATGAATACTTGGCCCAAGCCGGATTGATAGCGCTCAATATCATGGAGTAGTCAAACTCATGTGTCTTGATGAAAGGCAGTGAAGTGGTCTGGTCGCGCACCTGTACTAGGTAGTGTACCGTGCCACGATCGTCACGCACCTGAGATACTTCTGCCGGTTGATAAGAAGAAACTGCCGCAGCGGGTATTTCCTCCTTAGTGTATACATTCTTATTAAAGTATAGGACTGTGCCTACGATCAGGCCCAAGCCTACCTGGCCTATGACCTTGAAAGTACCGGCCAGACCCTTCTTGTCCTTCTTAAATACCTTGATGTAATCATCGGCAAAGCCTATGGCACCGAGCCATACAGTCGTGATCAGCATCAGTACGATGTAGACATTGTCCAGGCGGGCGAGGAGCAGTGTAGGGATCAGGATCGCGCCAAGTATGATGAGGCCACCCATAGTAGGCGTGCCTTTTTTCTGGTTTTCGCCTTGCAGGCCCAGCTCACGGATGGTTTCGCCTATTTGTTTATTCTTAAGGTATGCGATGATCTTGCCGCCATAGATCATGGAGATGACCAGTGACAGGATCATGGCAGACGCTGCACGGAAGGAGATATACGTGAAGAGGTTCGCACCCGGCATGTTGTAATGCAACCTCATATAGTTAAACAGGTAGTACAGCATCTTATTTACCGAGTTCGTTAAACAATTCTTTCAATACAGCTTTATCGTCGAAGGCATATTTCACGCCCTTGATCTCTTGATATTTCTCGTGACCCTTACCAGCCAAAAGGATGATGTCGCCTTTGTTTGCCATCATGCAGGCGGTACGGATCGCCTCTTTGCGATCTGTGATGGAGAGTACCTTGCGGCGTTCAGTGATCTCAACTCCTTCATTCATCTGGCGGAGGATCTCATTCGGATCTTCCGAGCGCGGATTGTCAGAGGTCAGGATGCACTTATCGCTGAGGTGTGCGGCCACCTGTGCCATCACGGGGCGCTTAGCCGCATCGCGGTCACCACCGCAGCCTACGATGCTGATCAGCGTTTCATTGCCCTGGCGGATGGCGTTGATCGTATGCAGTACATTCTTCAGCGCATCAGGGGTATGAGCATAGTCTACGATGCCCACGATTTTATCTTTCGCAGATACGATCTGGTCAAAGCGCCCCTCAGGTGGCGTGAGCGCGCTGAGTATGGTCAGTGCTTCTATTTTGTCTATGCCCAGGAGCACTGCGGTAGCATATACTGATAGCAGATTGTATGCATTGAACTCGCCGATCAGTCGGGTGTGCATCTCCTGGCCGTCTATATCCAGCTCCAGGCCCTGTACAGTATCAGTCACGATCTTTGCCTTGAAATCTGCCGCAGACTTCAGCGCATAAGTGTGTTTTGCTGCTTTAGTATTCTGCAGCATGATATTGCCATTGCGGTCATCGATATTGGTCAGCGCAAAGGCTTTCTTGCTCAGGCCATCAAAGAACTTCTTCTTAGCCTTGAGGTAGTTGTCAAAGGTCTTGTGGTAGTCGAGGTGGTCGTGGGTGATATTGGTAAATACCGCACCGGCAAACTCCAGCCCGCCTATCCTGTGCTGATCCACTGCATGGCTGCTCACCTCCATGAAGCAATACTCACAGCCCGCCTCCACCATCTGGCGCAGCAGCTTATTGAGGTTGATCGCATCAGGAGTTGTATGCGTGCTAGGAATCACCTCTCCGTTGATCTGGTTCTCCACTGTAGAGAGCATACCAGCCTTGAAGTTCAACTGGCGGAACAGGCGATAGAGCAGCGTGACCGTAGAGGTCTTGCCATTAGTACCTGTCACACCTACCAGCTTCAGCTTGTCAGATGGACGACCATAATAGTTTGACGCTATCTGACCGAGTGCGGCGGCAGAATTTTCCACCTGTACGTAGGTCACGGTCTGCAGCAGGCTCTCAGGCAGTACCTCACAGATGATCAGGCGTGCGCCCTTTTCTATTACAGATGAGATGTAAGCATGCCCATCGGCGTGAGTGCCCTTCACTGCAATGAATGTATCGCCAGACTGTACGGCACGCGAGTCCAGGCGTAGCTCGCCCACACTCATGATGCTGCTACCCGCGATATCGATCACGGCCACATCTTTCAGTATTTCATTCAGCGATAGCATCAGCTCAGTTGCAGTGTTATAATTTGTCCTTTCGATATTTTGGTGCCGGCGTCTATAGACTGCCCGGTCACATTTCCTTTTCCTTTAAATTCTACCCTGAGGCCATGTGACTCCAGCAGGTAGAGCGCATCTTTCAGACCCATGCCTTTTACGTCAGGTACCATGTCTATCTTGATGTCATTGGCTATATAGCCTGCGCCGTCAGATGCCATCATCCAGTCATCACCACCAGCTGGTGCCTGAGCTCCAAACATGCTGTAGATGCGCGCGATGTCCTCACGTGCCGCGTTCTTTATCACCGGGATGTCATTCTCTGTTATAGTTGCATTGTTGATGGATGGGCGCATATCAAGTGTCAGCGAGTAAACCTTATCGGCTACCTCACGGAAAACCTCACCTGCTACCACATTGCCATAGTAGCCACCCTGGCCTGGGGAGTTTACCACGATGATCATCGAGTACTCAGGCTTATCAGCAGGGAAATAACCAGCAAACGAGGCCTGGTACTTCTTATTCACTTTGTAGCCATGGTTAGAGATCACAGCTGTGCCTGTCTTGCCTGCTATTTTGAGGTAAGTGGTCTTGAGGTTCTTCGCAGTACCATTTTCTACTACGCCGGTCAGTATCTCTTGTAGTTGCTTTACAGTGCCCTCGCTGATCAGCTTGGAGTTAAGCACCACAGTGCCTGGTGAGTCGATAGTTTGATTGTACTCGCGTATCTTCTCTATCAGGCTTGGTTTTACCATCACACCGTTGTTGGCTATGGCATTATAGAACTGCAGTGTGTGCAGTGGAGTCACCTGTAGCTCATAGCCGTGCGCGATGAAGGGCGCAGATACACCAGACCATTTCTTCGGCTCAGCCAGCACCGGCCTGGCCGCGCCACCTACTTCTATCTTCACCGACTCGGTGAAGCCAAACGCCTTGAGATGATCATAGAATTGGCTGGGCTTGGCGATATAGTATTCCTTTGCCAGCTCTGCCATAGCCACGTTAGACGAAACCTCTACAGCACGCTGCACTGTCAGTTGTGGCGACTCCGGAGCCTCGTGGTCCTTGATGATCAGGCCGCGGATGCTTAGTACGCCGTCACCGCATTCTACCGGTGTATTCTTATCTACCAGCTTATCCTCCATGAGAGAGGCTACGGTAGCGAGTTTCATTACAGAGCCTGGCTCAGTGGCTTCGCCTACAGCATAGTTATATAGCTCGCGATAGTCGGCAGAGTCGCGCTTGCCCAGGTTGGCTATTGCGCGGATCTTGCCTGTCTTGACCTCCATCAGTATCACGCAGCCGTGCTCCGCGTCGTGGCGGGTCAGTGCCTTGCGCAGCGCATCCTCAGCTACGTCCTGCATATTGATGTCTATAGTGGTATAGATATCCTTGCCGGAGTTGGCCATTTCTTCTTTGGTATCCAGAGGTTTTGCTACACCAGCAGAGAGCTTGCGGTAGAGTTTCTTTACAGCCTCGCCTGTCAGGTCTTTGTCGTACTTCAGCTCCAGGCCGGATGAGTACACGCCATCATGGTTTTCATCTATGCCTAGGGTGCGCAGCGCGATATCACCAAATGGGTGATCGCGCATTTCCTTTGTTTCCACTATCAGCCCTGACTTATTGCGGCTCAGGCGAAACCATGGCCAGGTCTTCATCTCATTGAGATCAGCCAGTGAGATGTCCTTCTTCAGCAGGAAGTAAGTGTCAGACTTCTTATGATGCTTGAAGAACTCTGCCCTGTAGTCCGCTGCTGTCTTGTCATGGTACTTGTTGGACATCAGCATAGCTACAGAGTCTACATTGCGCGGGGTGAAGACATCATCCGTCAGGCCATCTGCATTGAAGTCTATGTGCACATCAAACAGTGGGAGGGAGGTAGCCAGTAGCTTGCCATCAGCAGAGTAGATATTGCCACGCTCCGCTACGATGGTCTTGGAGAAAATGCTCGTGCTGTCAGACTGCGCTATGAGGTCATGCGCCTCATAGACCTGCGTCTGCACCACCTTGGCGAGAATACCCACACTGAGCAGCACGATGAAGAGGAACCCTACGTAGATCCTGATCATCACCTCTCTTTTTATGTTGTTGCTCGCCATTGTTTAGTCTATCTCTAATTCTTTTTATCGACCTCCTAAATCCCCCTGAAGGGGGACTTTAATACAACCCTCTAGCTTGTATTAAGCCTCCCTTCAGGGAGGTTTGGAGGGCCTATTGCTTCTTTTCTTTCTTTACCTCTATGATATATGGTGGTTGTCTTAGTTCTTTTAGTCCTTGCTCTTGTACCAGCTTGGAGACCTCGCTCAGCCTGCTCTTTTTCATCAGGCGATTAGATGACTCCATATAGTGCCAGCGCAGGTCGCGCACTTCTTTCTCTGTTTTAGAAATGCGGCGCGCATAGTTTTCCGCCAGGTTATTATTGGCTATATGCAGGAAGCCCAGTATGACCAGAAAGCCCACAAACGGCAGGCTGGTCATAATGCCACGCATATTGTCTCCACCTACTATATCAAATACCTGCAGGAAGCGACGGAAGCCCTTTGGCGACTTAGCCCCAGCCCTTGGTGCAGATGCAGCGGCCTCAGCCTGCTCATCCATCGGGAACGGTACCTCATCATCGTGTACTTCTTTCGATATGTCTTTCTCTTTTGCCATTTTATTCTTTCCATTCTCAGCACCAAGCTGAGAGCTACTTCCTTTTGCATTTAAGTCTCCCTTCAGGGAGATTTAGAGGGTTGCGTTCCGCTCGGCTACCCTCAGCTTAGCCGACCGTGACCGGCTATTCACTTTCGATTCTTTATCACTCGCCACCACTGGCTTTCTCGTGATCAGCTTCCACGGCTTCTCATAGTTTCCAAAGAAGTCCTTCACAGGCTCATCGTCAAAGGTCCCGTGCTTCATATAGTTCTTCACCAGCCTGTCTTCCAACGAGTGGAAGGTGATCACCGCCAGCCTGCCGCCCTCGCCGAGCAGTGCCTTGCTCTCTGTCAGTACATCCTTCAGCGCGCCCAGCTCGTCATTCACCTCCATGCGCAGCGCCTGATAGACCTGCGCCATGTAGCGGTGTATCTCACCGCGGCCCTCCTGCTCGCAGATAGCGCGCAGGTCGGCAGTGGTCTTAAAGCTGCTCTGCGTCCTATGCGCTACGATGGCCTGTGCCAGTGTCCGCGCATTGCGCACCTCGCCGTACTCACCGAGCATCTCTTGCAGGCTATCGGCATCGTACGTATTCAGTATCTCTGCCGCCGTCAGGCTGTCGCTCTGGCTCATACGCATATCCAGCGGCCCTTCGAATCGATAACTGAATCCACGCGATGCCTCATCAAACTGAAAGGAGCTCACACCGAGATCGGCCAGTATGCCGTCTACTTGCGTGATACCCTCCAGCCGGAGGAATCGGCGCATGTGGCGGAAGTTTGCCCGGATCAGGGTGAAGCGCTCATCGTCTATCGCGTTGCGCGCTGCATCTGAATCCTGGTCAAAGCCGATCAGCCTGCCCTTGGGCCCGAGATGCTTCATGATCTCGCGCGAGTGGCCACCACCGCCAAAGGTCGCATCGATGTATACGCCGTCAGGCTGGATGGCCAGGCCATCTATACACTCATGTAAAAGAACAGGTATGTGATAGCTCACAATTCTTTAATTGATAGTTGACAATTGATAACTGACAGTGGCTCAGATACTATTGATATCCGTTGCTTTCGCTCCGTTATCAGTTGTCCATTGTAAATTATCCATTACCCTTAGCGTCCAGATATTGTGATACTTCGGCAGCGAGTTGCTGCACATTGGAGAGATGGCCTGCTATGTATTGCTCATACTTCGTAGCCTCCCACACCTGTATGCGGTCAAACTGGCCCTTGAGGACCACTTCTTTCGCACTGCCGATGTATCTCATCAGTTGCTTAGAGATCAGGAAACGATCGGCACTATCCATTTCCACTTCGGTGAGGCCTACAGTGATAGCATTGGTGAAGGCGCGGTGAGTGGGGTTGAAAGGGTTTAGCTGCCTCAGTTTCTCCTCCTGCGCCTTCCAGGTCTCCAGGGGGTAGATCACGAGACAGTCATCCAGGTCTCTGGCGATCATAAACCTCCCCTTGTCACCATCGGCAAACTGACGGCTAAACGACACGGGCATTTTGACACGCCCCTTGTCGTCCACACTGCAGTTTATTTCGCCTAAAAAGCGCATTTGGGTTTTTTACTGATTATGCCACCAAAAGTATGAGTATTTCCCACTACTCACCACTTATTACCACAAAACTATACAAATTCTTTTCAACACATCAAAAAATCTCAAATAACTGAGCAAAATCAATGGTTTCAGCGGTGGTAAAAAGTGGTAGCTTTAGTGGATAAACGTTTTGGTGTGGATTATTGTTGCTTTCTCCACATGGTTTTTCACAGCTTATCCACAGAAATTGGCGGGTTTTAAACTTTTCAGCTTTTGGGGAAATGGGGAAATCGGCTAAAAAGGGGGTAAAGACAGGGTAGAAAGTGGGAGGAAAGTTGCGTGGAGGGTGGAAAGTGGGAAATCGGGTTGGCTACTTTATCTATATATTACAATCAACATTTGAATCATGGAATCCAAAAAGAAAGATTGCTGGGATAAATTTGCTGTAGTCAGTCCTTTTCTGATTTTTACTATAGGAGCTATTTTAACCTACTGTATCAGTCAAAAATATCAGCAACGTCAGCAAGAAAAAGACAACAACTATAAACAGATAGACCTGTTGGTCAAGCTTGCTCCTTATTTAAGTTCAAAAGATCCCTTACAAAATAGAGTAGCCATATATTCCATTCGTGCTTTAGGTTACGATTCATTGGCCGTAGAAATAGGTGCAAGTATCAATACTATAGGAGCAAGGGAGGCTCTGAAAACTATATCGAGCGATTCTTCTATACCGATAAAAAGTAGAAAAATTTATATTGATAAGTGGGATCAACTGAAGAAAATTCCACCAACCATTTCCGTGAAAGACACAGTTCAATACTTGGGGGATGAAAACGGAAACTTAATACTAACTGCTGAAGGGAATCCAATCATTGTTGAAGGCACGCCGTTAAGAAATGAAAACGGAAAGCCACTCTTAAATGAAAATGGTAAACCTTTGTTAGGTAAATGAATTTACTTGCTCTAAATCCGTGTCTTTCAATTATAAAATTGCCCTCGTTTTTACTGACATCCCTCATTTACCGCATACCCCTTTTCTTTATACCTTTACCCTATCAAAACAGATAAGAAATGGATACAATGACCGTCAATAAACCTGCCGCTGCGGCCACAGAAGATTTCCTTCCGCTGCTGGGTACGGATCACGTAGAGTTTTATGTAGGCAATGCCAAGCAATCTGCCTACTACTATCAATCTGCATGGGGCTATGAATTGGTAGCCTACGCAGGTCCGGAAACCGGTGTACGCGACCGCGCCAGCTATGTACTCCAGCAGGGCAAGATCCGCATCGTGCTCACCACTGCCATGCAGCCGGACCATGAGATAGCTGCCCATCAGGTACAGCACGGAGATGGCGTGAAGGTACTCGCCCTTTGGGTAGATGATGCTACCAGGGCTTTTGAAGAAACTACAAAGCGCGGCGCCAGGGCCGTGATGAACCCTGTCAAGATCACAGACGAGTTTGGTGAGGTAGTGATCTCTGCCATCCAGACCTATGGCGAGACGATACATAAGTTTGTAGAGCGCAAGAATTATAAGGGTGCCTTTCTGCCCGGCTATCAGGCGTGGAAGTCAAGCGTGCCGGTCAAATCTGTAGGCCTAAAGCACGTAGACCATTGCGTAGGCAATGTAGAACTGGGCCAGATGAATGAGTGGGTCAAGTTTTACGAAGATGTGATGGGATTCAAACTGCTCCTCACCTTTGATGATAAAGATATCTCTACCGAGTATTCTGCCCTCATGAGCAAAGTGGTGAGCAATGGCAATGGCTATGTCAAATTCCCTATCAATGAACCTGCGGAGGGCCGAAGGAAATCACAGATAGAGGAGTACATAGACTTCTATCATGGCTCAGGTGTACAGCACATGGCTATCGCTACGGATGATATCATCGCTACAGTAGCCGAGCTGCGGTCACGCGGCGTAGAGTTTCTGAAAGTACCGGATGCCTACTATGATGAGGTGTGGGACCGCGTAGGCGTGATCAAAGAGGACCGCGACAAGATCAAGCACCTCAATATCCTGGTAGACCGTGATGATGAAGGATACCTGCTCCAGCTTTTCTCGAAGCCGGTACAGGATCGTCCCACTTTCTTCTTTGAGATCATCCAGCGTGCTGGAGCCAAATCCTTTGGCAAAGGCAACTTCAAGGCGCTTTTTGAATCCATAGAAAGAGAACAGGAGCTGCGCGGCAATCTGTAATTGCCAATAGGTCGTATAAAATTTAAAAGCCCCTCTATGAGGGGCTTTTCGTTTTAACAGCGCAAAGTGGTCGACTTTAGGTTGGCGCTCCGCAATGTTCGTTTTGCGGAGACAGTACAAATAAACATAGCCATGAGGTCTTTTCTAAGTACAAATTGCGGCCTTTATCCAATGCATTTTTCTGTTTTAGGCGATAGGTCACTTGATATTGCTTGATTTTATCCTTTGTTTATCCGCCGTATTGGTGCGGGCATAAAAAAGCCCCTCCGGAGAGGGGCTCTTTGGGTTTCCATAGTGATATATCTTATTACTCCTTCATGATCTTGTATCCTTGTTTCTGATCAGCAAAGCGGATCATGTATACGCCTCTGGCCATCTGGCTGATGTCGATCTGTGTCTTCTCACCTGACAGCTGGCCTGTGGCGGTAGTCCTGCCAGTCATATCAGTGATGGTATAGTCCATACCCTTCATTTCAGGTTTTCCCTGTACTGTCAGTGTAGCACTGGCTGGATTTGGATAGATCAGCACGCGCGTCAGATCCAGGTCATGGATGCCGGTAGGCTCATAGGCTACCTGATTGGAGCCGGTGCCCGTATTGAGGTCTATCGGATTGCCATAGCGGTCTACCGCATTTACATCACTGATGTAGTTTATATTCTGGTAGTAGCTATAGTCCTTGCCATTGATATTGCCCGTAGTGATCGTACCGTGAAACTTAGCTATCAGTCCATGGCCATTCCTGTTTACCTGGTTGATACCGGTGATGGCTGCCTTGATAGAGCCTTCTGTACGGAAGTCCTTGTGCAGCGACATGGAGTTGATGTTATTGCCCATAAAGGACGGCACAAACCCAAAGGAGGCTGATGTAGTATCTATCACAGCCGGGTCAAAGTGGTAGGTAAAGGCCACGCCATACAGATTGGCTACCGGCAGGCTGGAGTCCCCCAGCATGATATATACGGCCAGGCTATCTCCGTCGGTCACCGTATCAGTAGAAAACTGCAGTGCTATGCCCGGTATGCCCGCGCGTGGAGCGCTGGATCCGTTTGTCTTATTATGTGTGAAGCCAAAGTTAAGCAGGATGGCTGTCGTATCATTGGCATCTATCACGCCATCACCGTTACAGTCCGCATGTTTGCCATTGGTGCCATTGAGAAACTGCATGCCCCAGTCCTGAGCGTAGTGTGCTGTCCATACGATAGACTGATTGGTACGTGCAAAGCCGTGCAGGCCATATCCGATACCGAGTGGCAGGAGGTCATTATTATCTGCTATTCCATTGTGGTCGGCATCGCCAGGCCATACGGAGTCAGACAGGCATGGTAGTATGGTCACTGATACGGTATCTGCGCAGCCGCTGCCATTGGTAGCTATAGCAGTATATACGCCTGGGGCAGTGACCACGAGAGAGGTAGCAGAAGAGTTTACACCATATTTTTGCACACGGTTATTGCCCTCGTCAGTGATATACATATTGCCCGCAGCATCCAGGTAGAAGCGGCTGTCAAACCTGAACTGATAGGCGCCCGAGCCATAACCTCCGCTACCTGCTACAGTCACACCTGAGGTGCTGCCCGGTGCAAATTTCTGGATGCGGCTATTCTGATAGTCGCATACCAGCAGGTTGCCTGCGGCGTCTACCATCATATCATTAGGATAGTTGAGCTGATTAGATGCGCTGCCCAGCACATTGCTCACGCCCGCTACTATGGTACCATTGGTAGCAGATGTGCTTCCTGCAGGAAATTTCAGGATACGTGTATTGTGCTGGTCGGCTACATATAGATTGTCATTAGCATCTATGTAGACTCCTATCGGAAGGTTGAATTGATTCAGCCCGTTGCTGCCCCCTCCTGTACCACCAGCTGCTGTAGTAGCGCTGGTAGCCGAGGTGCTGCCCGCAGGGAATTTTTGTATGCGATGATTGCCGTAGTCGCACACATACATCCTGCCTGCTGCATCAAAGGCCACATCTGTAGGTATAGAGAGCTGTGTGGCTCCGCTGCCCTGGCCATTGCCACCTGCTACGATAGTGCCACTGGTGGCAGAGGTGCTGCCTGCGGCAAATTTCAGTACACGATGATTGTAGCTGTCAGCTACCCATATATTGCCTGCGGCATCCACATAGAGGCCATAGGCACGGTTAAACTGGTTGAGTGCGCTGCCCCGGCCATTGCCACCGGCTACAGTCGTACCACCGGTCAGCGAGGTGCTGTTTGGAGGGAATTTCTGCACACGGTCATTGCCCTGGTCCAGTACATAGATATTGCCGGCGCCATCCGTCTGTACACCATATGGTGTTTTAAACTGTGTGGCTGCTGATCCCGATCCATTGCCACCGGCTACAGTATAGGTGCTAAAGCTGGACCCGCCGGCTATCGGTGTGCCATTGCCTATCCAGGTGATGGATGAGCTCGCACCTCCTGTCACCCGCAGGGTATCTCCGCTCGCAGCACAGATGCTGCCGGACTGCGTGATGGCGATAGCTGGTACAGCATTTACGGTCAGTGTGAGTGTCACTATGCTATCTGCGCCGGTCACGGCGATCAGTGTATCGCTATAGATGCCCGCAGTGGTCAGGCTGCTGCCTGCGAAGCTGTATACACCGCCCTGGCAGATACTGGCAGACACATTGCTGTAAACTGTAGTGATGCAGGTCAGGTTTACCGTAGCGGTATCAGAGCAGCCGGAGCTATTGCTCGCTACGGCCTGATAGATGCCTGCCGTGGTAGCGATATAGGTAGGAGAGGCGGGCGTGCTGATCTGCAGTTTCTGTATGCGGTTATTGCCCTCGTCAGATACATACATATTGCCATAGCTATCCGTGTGAAACCTGCTGCAGCGCTGAAACTGTGTTGCGCCACTGCCCGTCCCACCCGCTATGGTCGTAGCGCTCGTAGCAGAGCTGCTGCCAGCCGGGAACTTCTGTATACGGCTATTCTGATAGTCGCATACATACATAGCGCCTGCAGCATCTGTCACTACATCATTAGGATAGTAGAGCTGCGTTGCCCCGGAGCCCGAGCCATTGCCGCCCGCTACAGTAGTGCCGCTGGTAGCAGAGGTACTACCCGCCGGAAATTTCTGTATACGATGGTTGTGCTGGTCCGCTACATAGAGATTATTGCTGCCATCGATATATACGCCTATAGGATCATTGAGCTGTGTGGCGCCGTTGCCCTGTCCATTGCCACCGGCTACTGTGGTGCCGCTGGTAGCAGAGGTGCTGCCCGCCGGAAATTTCTGTATGCGGTGATTGCCAAAATCGCTGACATACATATTGCCGGAGGCATCAAAGGCTACGTCTGTAGGGATGCTGAGCTGTGTAGCGCCGCTGCCCTGGCCATTGCCACCTGCTACCACCGTACCGCTGCTGGCAGATGTGCTGCCTGCCGCAAACCTGATGATACGGTGATTGTATGAGTCTGAGATGTATATATTGCCATTGGCATCCAGTGTGAGGCCGTATGCCTGGTTCAGCTGGTTGAGCCCGCTGCCACTACCATTGCCGCCTGCGGCTACCACGCCATAGGTAGCTGAGGTACTGGACGCCGGAAATTTGACCACACGGTTATTTGTCTGATCCAGTACGTATACATTGCCCGCAGCATCTGTAGAGACACCATATGGCACATTAAATTTATTCAACGTAGAGCCGCTGCCATTGCCACCAGCCACTGTATAGGCAGCGTAGCTGGCACCGGTACTTACTATCGTGCCATTTCTGATCCATGTCACCATATTGCCGGAGGCGCCAGACACCGTCAGGGTGTCATTGCCTGTGCATACATTGCCGGACTGAGTGATGCTGAGACTGAGGGACGGATTGACAGTCAGGGTGAGGGTCACGATACTATCGTATCCGGTAGAGGCATTCAGCGTATCACGATAGGTGCCTGCTGCAGTCAGGGACTGCCCGGCAAAGGTGTAGGCATTGCCCTGGCAGATAGTGGCGGAGAGATTGGTGTACTGTGTGCCCGGACAGCTCGCTATACTGATACTCGTACTGTCTATACAGCCATTGCGATAGACGACTGCGGCATATCTGCCAGGAGTACTGACCGGCAGTCCACCTCCGAGCATTGTTGTTACATAGAAACCATTGCGATACCAGAATACACTATATCCGGATGCCCCGGCAGCGAATAGCGAGTCACTACCGGCACAAAGTGAGCCGGATTGGGAGAGTGTGATGTTTAGGGCTTGTGCCGCAAATACAGATACCGTATCAGAGGTGCTGCTGGTAGTCCAGATAAAACGGTATTGGCCGGCGCCTGACAGGCCGTGCACGCGTGTAGAGGCAGCAGATGGAGAGGTAATAGTGACAGCTGTAGGATTGCCTGGCCATGCAGTCCAGGTGCCAGTCCCTGTGGCTGATAATAGGGTAGAATCCGTGTGGCAAAGGAATTGATCGTCTCCGGCGTAGCCAGGCACAGTGATTTGTACAGAGTCCTTGTCCGTGCAGCCCGTGGTAAAGTTGTATACCAGACAGACAATATTGTGAAAGCCGGGCGATAGTAGTACTCGTATGGTATCAGTCGATGTATTTTGGCTAAAGTTACTGTTTACATCGTACCATGAATATTGCTGGGCACCATTCGTAGATGCTGTAATGAGATATGAATTGCCTGATGGATTGGTATATGTTAGCAGTAGGTTCAATCGGTTTACCGTATTGTTCTCTATCAGCATCTGTGTGCAGCCCAGAGTATCCTGCACGTAAAAAGTATCCAGTCCCGCCGGTGAGGCGGTAAAGGAATAATGAAACCCATAGCTGGAGGTCTGATAGACAAAACCACTCCACGCGCTGTTGACGCCTCTTTTGAACTGGTACGGTGTGCTGCCTCCGGCGGCCCGCAGATAAACCGTAGCATTGGGGTTGCCACAGCCATATCCATAGGATAAACTGTCTGTTAGGGTGACATTGCACACAGCCATAGCAGTGCCGGGTGTCAATAGCAGGCCGCAAGCTACGATCAGGGCGGCGATTATTGTCTTCATCTTGTTCGTTAGTATGCTGAGTTTCATGTGTCTGAGGTTTTGAAGTTAGCCTTTTCTCGTTTTGACATTCTTAAGACGATACAAATAAACAAAGTGGTGGGTAGCTAAAAAAGTACAGTTTACAGCCTTTATCCATTGTGAATTTAAAATAGGGGCGTAATTATACCTCTATATAACGTCATGAATAGGTATATTTATCCGGCATAAATTATTTAACAAGTGCAGGATACCAAATTTTTTCGCCTGATGCAGTCGCTCTCAGTTTATGAGCTGAAACGGCTGCGGCGATACCTCTGCTCTCCGCTACACAATGAGGATGAATCTTTTATACGCCTGTTTGACCTGATCTACCCGGTTATCCGTGGAGAGGCAAAGGACCTCACACGTGAGCAGCTATCCCGTAAACTATTCCCTCAAAAGAAATTTACCAATCAGGACTACGCCCGGTTATTCACCAATTTTGCCCGCCGCATAGAGGGCTTCCTCGCGCTGGAGAAGTACTACAGCCAGCCCGTGCGTGAGCAGATGGATATCCTGGAGATGATGAATGAAAGGCAACTCGGGCGCTACTTTGAGGACATGTATCAGTATGTGCGCAGGACACACGAGCAGCAGCCCCAGCGCTCGGGTGAGTACTACCTGCAGACCTTTCGCATGGAGCTGCTGCACCACGACTACCTGGAGAGCAAGCAGGAGCGCAGTACCGACAAGAACCTGCTGGAGACCATGGCTGCGCTGGATACCTTCTACCTGATCACCAAGCTGCGTTTCTGCGCCGCCATGCTGCACTATCAGGCTTTCCTCTCACTGGAGGGTGAGGTGGCCCTCATACATGAGGTGCTCACACACTGCCGCGATGCACGCTATGATGGCGTGCCACTGCTGCGGGCATATTACTATATCGTCATGTCGCTCATAGAGCCTGAGGTTGAGGCTCACTTTGAGGCGCTGAGGCATATCCTGTTCACGCATATCACCACCTTTGATACAGAAGTGCAAAAGGACCTCTATGCCTTTGCTATCAACTATTGTATCAACCGGATCAACTATGGCAGCGGCAACTACCTCCGCCAGATACTCGAGCTGTACCAGCAGGCACTGGCCCATAGTATCATCCTGACCCGTGGCGAGCTCTCTCCGTGGGATTTCAAAAACATCGTGACCATAGGCCTGCGCAATAAGGACTACAAATGGACCGAGCAGTTCATAGAGGACTATCGCCTCAAGATCACTAAGGCGGAGCGGGATAATGCGTATACCTTCAACCGTGCCCGCTATTACTTTGCTACCCAGCAGTACGACCGCGTACTACGCCTGCTGCAGAATGTGGAGTATAGCGATATCTTCTACCTGCTGGACTCCAAGACCACGCTCATGAAGACCTACTATGAGCTGGATGAGTACCAGTCACTGCAATCTCTGAAGGAGAGCTTCCGCATACTACTCCGCAGAAAGAAGCTGATCTCTGAGATGAACCAGCTGAACTATGGCAACTTTGCCCGCTATGTGATGAAGCTATACCGCTGTGATGTGAAAGACAAGAAAGCTATGGCGCAGCTGCGCAAAGAAATAGAGGCTACCCCTAATATGGCCGACCGTGGCTGGATCATGGAGAAACTCAATCAATTGACCGGATAGTGCCAGTAGTTAAAACCTACAACTTATCACCTATTACTATTTTCCTATTATTGCACCCGTGAGCATACTCCGTACACTCAAAGTAGACAAGACCTGGACACTCTTCCTGGATAGGGATGGCGTGATCAATCTGCATTACCCAAAGGACTACGTCAAGACCTGGGATGAGTTCTTCTTTCTGGAGGGAGCTATAGATGCGATCGTGCGCCTGTCTCAGGTCTTTGGCAAGGTGATCGTAGTGACCAATCAGCAGGGCGTGGCCAAAGGCAAGATGACCGAAGATACCCTGCGGAATATCCATCTCAATATGCTCAGTGAGATAGAAGCAGCCGGCGGCCGCATAGACTCCATCTATGCCGCTACTGTGATGGCAGACAATGACACTGAGGGTATCCGCAAGCCACGTATCGGCATGGCACTGCAGGCACAGCAGGACTTTCCTGAGATAGACTTTGCCAAGGCACTGATAGTAGGAGACTCGATCTCAGACATGCAGTTTGGCAGGAATGCGGGCATGTACACGGCCATGATCACTGACAAGGAACACAGTGACGCCGTAGAGAGCCTCCTCGTAGACTACAAGCTGACCCGCCTCAGCGAGCTCAGCTAAAACTCAGGTACCAGACTGTCATGTATCAATACCGGTATACCGGCTGTGTGACGCAGCTACCGGTCTCCCTACTCTTTCACCAGCTTCTGCGCGTAGCGCCCTGATGGGCTATCTCCCGTGAGCAGGTACATGCCCTGTGGCCATGCGCGGGTATCTATATGGAGGCTCGTGCCGGTGGTCAGCGTACCATCATAGGTATATACCACGCGGCCCATGAGGTCGGTGACCTGTAGTGTGGCTGTGGTCGCATTCTCTGCCAGGGTCACGGTGACCTGGTCTGATGTGGGGTTAGGATAGACGCGCAGGGCGGCATTGGCAGTCATATCATGGATACCGTTTGGCGCTGTGCTGTCTATGCCCCAGGCATAGCTGATAGAGATCGTATCAAAGGTGATCTGCGCCTGGTATACCGAGAGGTGATTGACAGAGTCGTAGTAGCGGCTATCGCTGAAGTGTGAGTTGTGCACCAGCGTCTGAAAATTCTGGAAGCTACCGTAGAGGGCAGAGTCTCCCACTACGATCACATAGCTGCTGCCATCAGTAGTATAGTGGCAGGCGGCCTGGCTGTCTATCTGTCCTATGCAGTACATGCGCGCTGCTGCATAGCTGGAGCCCTGGCGGCCTACATACCACAGGCTGTCTGTGAGAGACTGGTCAAAGTCTGCTACATTCCAGTGCAGGGCTACATCTGTATTGTGATATGGTATCACGGCAGGTACAGGCTCGGGGCGGTACATGAGCAGGGCTACATTGTGCCGCTGCTGCACGTATGGCAGGTGGTAGTTGGCATTGTCTTCAGAGTGGTCTTCCCAGTTGGCATAGACGGGGCCGCTGGCGGTGTAGACTGCCGTGGTGCCCACATTGGCCACACACGGCCACTGCTGAAATCCCACCTTACCCTTAAAGAAATCCTGAGCCGATGAGAGTGTGATAGAGTGATGCTTGTAGATAGCCAGGCGCGCATCCATGATCAGGGAGCTGAGTGATATCACATTCAGCTGCTGTGCCAGCTGCGGATAGAGGAATACAGGCACACCTGATAGCTGGCGGAATGCCTGGAAGGTATAGTTATTCCACATGCCGCTATCTCCTATCATAGAGGCCGAGCCGAGCACCACAGATGGCTGAAAGTAGCCACCACCGCTCCAGCGAAATACAATGCGGGCGATCGTGTCCTGGCTCGCATTGAGCGCATAGGTCGCATTGAGCGAGTGGCCGTTTTGATACACTGTATCTATGGTCGGGGTCCATGAGTTGCTCACTGTATCTACGGGCAGGTCAGAGGTAGCGAGGAAGGCGCCGCAGTGAGACGCATTGTCCGGCATCTGGCCCATGCCGGTGAGGAGCCAGATGAGGTTGTTGTGGTTTTGCCCATAGGGCGTCTCATATTTGCCATAGTAGTTTCGGCCGGCGGTAGGGAAGAAGGTCCCCTTGTCATTGGTCAGGCGCAGCAGGTACTCAGAGGTCAGTTTCTGCGCAGCAGAGATGGCCAGCGCCTTGATCTGCGGGTCTGTGGCAAAGTCGGCCAGGTTCAGTATACCACTCAGGCAGTACGGCAGGTATACAGAGCTGTTGAACTCATAGAAGCCGTACTGGTTTTTCAGCTGGAGGTAGTGGAGTACACGCTTGCGCACCAGGGTATCTACCGGGCGGCCGTAGCTCTGCTGCAGCAGGTAGTCAGAGCCCATCCACATGGCCATGTGGTTCTCAGACCAGTATACGTGTATCGAGTCGCCATAGTTGATCCAGTACTTCACAGAGTTGACCGAGGAGAGGATGGCAGAGTCATACTGGTGTGTAGCCTGCGTGAGAAACAGGACGCGCACCATCTGCACGATGCGAAAGTCAGCATCGCCATCTGTACGGATGTGATCCAGTATATAGTTCATCCCCGCCGTATCCAGTGGCAGGCCGCGATAGGCCTGTATGGGCAGGGCATCATAGTCAAAGTGTGCCAGGCAGGTATCTATATAGTCGCTGCGGCGCTGCTCATAGGCAGGGCTATTGGAGGCATAGGTATGCACCGTGGCAAAGAGGACCGCGAGGAGAAGTACAAAACGATTCATTGAGTTTGGGTTTTTATAAGGCTATGAAGAAAAGGGTTTTTCGGGAAAGTAAGAAAGAGCGGAAAGGTTTGGGTAAAGAAGATGCAGCTATTGAACAGTTTGGTCGACAACAATCGTACTTATTCCATAAGGAATTATATTTTTAGAGGTAGCTAACTTCACAAGAATTTTTTTGCGCTTAATCAAAGAACTCTATAGCTACCATGAACTATGATAAGGCATTACTAAGAATAAGAATTGCAGACTCGATTAGCACTAGAAAGCTAACAAAGGATCAACTCAAATTTCTGTTACGGAAGGCAAATCCTGACATTCAAATATCAACTTCCGCAAAACGGCAAGAGCTAATTGATGAATTATGCAGAGATGAATATCTACATGATCCAGAAAGAGCTGAAATTATTTCTAATAGTTTGGGGCTAGATTTTTTTCCAAGCCGAGCCAGAAAATTTTGGAAAAAAATAAAAAGTGACAGATACATAGGTATACTGGGACTGATTTTAGGGCTTATAGGACTACTGTTCGCGGTTTATCAATATTGGGAATCAAATAAAACTACTAAGTACTTAGTTCAGACTATTCAACAGATACCTAAAGAAGCTCTGGATACTTTCATCAAGATACAAGCTTATACCAGAGAGGAGGAAGACTCCTTCAGAATGACTAATCATGAGAGGGATTTATATAATGAGCTAAAAACATCTTCATCTCTACACGAAGATGATCTTCTCGCTATACAAAATAAGATTAATCAAATTACCAATTTGGAAGCGCGGTCAGCAGCCTATTTAAACATTGGCAACAGCTTTTTTGACTTACATGAATATGGAAAGGCAATTAATTATTATAACCTGTCGATTCACTCCTGCGAATCCAACTATCTTGCGTGGAATAATAAAAGTCTGGCGTTATTAAAGGATGGAAAATGCGCAGAGGCCATTTCAGCCATAAGCACAGCAATTAAACTTAAAGATTATCTGTCCTTTCTGTACGCAAATAAAGCGCTTATTTATACTGAAATGGATAGTCTCCAAGCAGCTGTAAAAAATTATGATATTGCTATTAAATTAAATCCAACTGATATCAAGTTATACGAGAGAGAAGCTTGGGTTCTTAGTTTTTCTGGTCAGCAAACATTGGCCCTAGAATTAATCAATCAGGGAATTGAGATGAATCCTCAAAACCCTACTGCTTATATTTTGCGAGATTCAATCATTAACCGGATTTCAATTCAGGATATCGGTAGTCCGCATTATATATCACAAAGAATGGATTCTGATCAAGCATCAAATCATTTATCAAAGGGTATTTTGTTCTATAAAAAAGGTATGAATCAGAACGCGTTAGAACAATATACTATAGCGTTGCACCTCAATCCCCAATATACAGATGCATATATTTACCGAGGCAAGCTTTTATCGGAACTTGGGCGCTTCGATGAGGCATTATCAGACTTTAATAAAGCACAGCAAATTGATTCATTCAATCCATTGTCGTATGAGGCACGGTCAAAATTATATTACCAGATTGGAAACAGATATCAATACTTTCAAGATTTGGGCACAGCTATAAAATTAGGTTCAAAAAATCCTGATGTGTACATCAGATACAGCATGTATCTTTTTGATCATGGAAATCAAGATGAAACCATAAAATATTTAGATATGGCTTTAAAAATTGATCCAGGTAATGCAAACGCCTATGGTAACAGAGGGGTATTATATTTCAATAGGAAAGAATATGACAAGGCTTTGATCGATTTGGATCGATCCATAGATATAAATCCTAGAAGTGGGACAGTATATGTCGATAGGGGCACATTATTTTGGACTAAAAAGCAATGGATAAAAGGTATTGAAGATTTCAACAAGGCAATTCAATTTGAGCCAAATGATGCTGCGGCCTATTTCGGAAGGCATTTATGTTACGATCACATTGGTGAACACGCAAAAGCTCAGGACGATTTATTTAAAGCAAGAGAGCTTGATCCTAAAAATGAATTTTACAAAAGATTTCAATAAAGCTTCGGGAGACTACCTCTATAATCTACAATGAATCTTATGTGACTTGGTGCTTTTCTAATACAAATGAAATACCTGTGACCTATACAAACAATTATTCAGCTACCTAAGTCTGTGATACCTTCTGCACTACAAGTAGTACTATACTATTTGTATCCCCCGTCCTTTGTAAGCTACCTCGCTTTCGCCCGACCAATCAAGGAGTTAGACACCTGTTAAAAGTGCAGATCGAGGTGTTAAATATTCAGACTTGTTAAAAGGCTCATCTTGTTGATTATCATTTATTTAACGAAAATAAAACGTTGAGATCACATAGATTCATCTTGTCTTATAAACATTGAGAAATCAATGCTTTGGGATATGGGTTGAAACAGGTATTTTCACTTACTTAAACAAAATTTCAGAATGAAGAAAAAGGTACTCCTCCTGCTAGCAGGAGCCTGTATGACCCTCGCGCCGGCTATAGCGGCTACGGTCCCTGTGGCCACAGCCCGCACAGTAGCGGCAAACTTCTACCAGGGCGCCGTGCCCGCTGCTACCGGTGTCAGCCCTACGCTGCTCTACACCCGCACGGAGGCAGATGGTACTGCTGATTTCTATGTGTTTGACATGGCCCCTCAACGCGGCTTTGTGATCGTATCTGCTGATGATGTGGCCCGCCCGGTGATAGGTTACTCTACAGAGTCCAATTTTGACATGCACTTTGACAAGACCGGCCTCAGCGACTGGATGAGCAATACTGCCACCCACCTGCGCGCAGCCGTGACCCAGCATATAGCTGCCAATACCGCTATACGCAATGAATGGATAGCCGTAAAGGCCGGGCCATACCAGGCCTCCAGCCGTGTGGCTGCCGTGGGCCCGCTCATGCGCACCCACTGGGACCAGGCGCCAAACTACAACGCCCTCTGCCCGATGAATACTACTGCCAATGAACGCGCTGTGACAGGCTGCGTGGCTACTACCATGGCCCAGATCATGAAGTACTGGAGCTACCCGGTGGTGGGTGTCGGCTCCTATACCTATACCCCGTATCAGTCAGGCAATGGTTTTGCCTATCCGTCACAGACGGCCAGCTTTAACCATGTATATAACTGGGCCAACATGCCAAACGTGGTCAATAGTACCAACTATACAGACGTGGCCCAGCTGATGTATGACTGCGGCGTGAGCGTGGCTATGGGCTATGACATAGGCTCACAGGGCGGCAGCGGTGCCTACGTACAGGAGTCTGAGGTGTGGGGCAATATGCCATGTGCAGAGTCTTCTTTCAAAAATCACTTCCTCTATGACCCTACTACCCTGCGCGGTGTAAATCTGACCAGCTACACTGTAGACCAGTGGTTTCAGATGATGAAGGCTGAGATACAGGCTGGCCGTGTGGTGCAGTACGAGGGTGCAGACCCTACAGAGGGTGGCCACACATGGGTCATGGACGGCTACGATGCCAATAACCTCATGCACATGAACTGGGGCTGGAGCGGTAGCTATGACGGCTACTTTGCTACTACAAACCTGACTGCAGGCGGTGCTAACTTTATCACCCGCGAGGGTGCCCTGATAGGTATCCAGCCTATGTATCCATACCACCTGAGTGCTCAGGCAGGCGCTGCACAGATATGCGCAGGCACCTCTACCACACTCACAGCCAGCGGCCCGGCGGGCGCTACCTACAGCTGGTATCCTACTACAGGTGTGGCTTGCCCTACCTGTGCTACCACTACCTTTACCCCAGCTGCTACCGGCGTTTATATTCTGAATGCTGACAGCGCAGGCGTACACGCTCAGACCAGTGTCTACATAGAGGTGGTACCGGCCGTCACGGCTTCGTTCTCTGTACCTGCTACCCAGGCATGCACTGAGCCGGCTACGTTCAATTTTGCAAACCGCAGCGCCTATGGTTCTAACTATTTCTGGGACTTCGGTGATGGTACTACGTCCAGTGACTCTGCTCCGGCGCATACCTATACTACCTACGGTGTGTATGATGTGACACTCATCACCTCGGGCAACTGTGGTGCAGATACCTCCACACAATATCAGTATATAGCCCTGCTCAATACTGCTCCGGTAGTGGCTGACCAGTCAGTATGCAGCGGCAGTGCGGCTAACTTTACCGGCTATGCTTCCGGAGATATCAGCTGGTACAATACCGCCACAGGAGGTACGCCTGTAGCTACCGGTGGTACATTCAGCACACCTGCGGTGACTGCTACTACCACGTGGTACGCTGAGGCGCAGGTACTCGGCCCTATGCTCTCTGCCGGCCTGGCCACTAATACGATAGGCACCGGCAGCTACTATAACAATCCTACTACACAGGGCATCAACTTTAACTGTACCCTGCCACAGCGCCTCACCTATGTAGATGTCTATGCACAGAGCGATGGTATGATCACCATAGGCCTGGGCAACTCTACCGGAGGCACTATCACCAGCAAGCAGGTACAACTCTATGCGGGGTACAATACGGTAGATCTCGGCTTTAACCTGCCGGTGGCAAATAACCTGCAGCTCTATGCTGTCGGCGCCAATAATACACCGCTCTACAGGACCAATACAGGTGTGGTATACCCATACTTCTCTACCGATAGTACCGTGAAGATCAGCAGCAGCACCAACTCTGGCAAGTACAACTTCTTTTACAACTGGGTGCTGCAGTCTACTCAGTGCACCAGCGCCCGTATACCTGTCACAGCCTATGTGATAGGCCAGGGTGGCAATTCATTCTCATATACTTCGGCTGCGGCCAATGTGGTACATTTCGCAGCTAGTGCCAGTGGCTCAGGCCTGACCTACAGCTGGAACTTTGGCGATGGTACTACCTCTACAGACCAGAATCCGGTACACGCCTACTCTAATACTGGCAACTATGTAGTGACCCTCAATGTATCTAATGGCGCCTGCTCTGATCAGGTATCAGGCACTATCAGCTCTGTACAGGGCTCTACCGGCATACAGGAGATAGCGGTAGTAGAGAGCATGACCGCACAGCCCAATCCTGTGCACGATCAGCTGCAGCTCCATGTCACAGCCGCACAGGCAGCCGACATGCAGCTCACCGTATATGATATGATAGGCAATGTAGTGGCCGAGACCCCGGTACGTGTCAATATAGGTGGCAATGCCTATACACAGGACGTAGCAGGCCTCGCATCAGGTGTCTACACCATAGCCCTGCACAATAACAGCAGCCGTGCTACCAGCCGCTTCGTAAAGCAATAATGCGGCACGGAAAATGATATACAAGGGCTGTCCATATGGATGGCCCTTTTTATATTCACAATATCACAATACTCTCATGAGGACCCTCACCATCATCACCCTCGCCCTGACTCTGGCCGCAGCAGGCTGCAAAGCGAAACAACACACTACTGCCACCGCAGATACGCATACAGCACCTGTGCCACCACGCCCTGCCACCTATCGGCCTACTGCCCATGCTATAGTCTACAAGACCAAAGGCGACTATGCACTATATGTACCGGTGACACTCACTGACGATGGCCGTGCCATAGCCTCCTATCCCGCGCCATCAGACATATACTACCAGGGCAAAATAGCTACCCCCACCGCACTGGCAGGCGGCTACCTGCTGGACAATAGGGGCATCACCCCCCACAGCGCCTTTATCAAAATAACATACGATGACTATGCGAAGCTGAAAGAAGCTCCATCGCTCAAAGAGCTGGACAGGCTGATCATAGACCGCACCCCATTCACAGATATGTATGACCTGGGCGAGCGAAACCAATACCCGGACCTCACCGGTGGCCTCAATACCCTGATCAAAGGCGGCAGGCTCTCAGAGTATAGGAAACTGCTGTAGGAGTAACGTAATTGTGCCTCGTGGTTGTTCGTTCGTGTTTCTATACAAATCCGAACGAACAACAACCTCACTTCTCATACAGGGCCATCTGCATCGCCTCAGATAAGTATAGGGATTGTGTCAGCTTTTGGCTGCAGTGCGGACAGAGCCATTTCTGCTCGCGGTAGAGTGTGGCGATAGTACCTTTGGCATCATTCATCAGGCACTTGCTATCATAGCCGCAGTGTGGCAGCCCATAGTTATGCCCTATCTCATGCAGTACCACATTGGTCACAAACTCCTGCGTCTTGCCCTTGAACCGGCGCAGGCGGAAATCAGATACGATGCACTGGTCTCCGGGGCACCTGCCCAGCCCAAAGATGCCCCACTCGGCGATGCTGTTTTTGCGCGTGAAAATATCATAGGTGGTCAGGCCGAGTATCTTGTGCCCGGCGGCGCGACGTGCAGTACTGAGGCACTGCAGCAGTCTATCTGCACTGTACCGCCCTGTGCTGCTCCGTGCTGTATCATAGATGCGCACAGATGGCAGCACTACTACAGGTACATGGTAAAAGGCGCGTAGCTCCGCCGCCTCATGTGCTGCCCACTGTGCAGATGCAGGATAGAAAGGCTGGATAAAGAGCGTATCTGCAGCCGGCGACTCTGCACTATGATATGGCCTGCGCACAGGAGCATCACAGGCTGCCATGCTACAGAGCAGGAGGGTAGCAAATATGAATAGCGAAGTCTTCAGAGCTATGACGCTTTATAAGAAAACGCAGTGGCTGCATATTCATTGCCTGCATTGTTATCTAATGCTCATCCTATGCAAAGGCAAATAAGCTATAGCCCAGCAATAGGTCTTGCTGATAGAAAAGCGTAGCCCAAAGTGCAGGATGAGCTCAGTGTCTGCTATGTACTGCGCCTGATGATCGTGCAGGTTTACTTGTAATTCTCCCTGTAGAAGTGACGGTAGTTATTGATCGCCTTGCTGCTGACCAGTGTGGAGTAGTTGAGCGTAGAGATGGCACCTATGAAGTACTGATCCTCTGCCAGGGCAGGTAGTACCTCCTTCATCTTTGCGAGCAGCGCAGTGATATAGGCCATGGCCGCATCCTTATCCTTGAATGG
Organism: Bacteroidetes bacterium UBA1941; assembly: GCA_002336805.1. Taxonomy (GTDB): domain Bacteria; phylum Bacteroidota; class Bacteroidia; order Chitinophagales; family LD1; genus UBA1941. The sequence continues at coordinate 262,872 of DDEZ01000012.1, read as the reverse complement.
CTTGATATTGATCAGCCTGCTATCCCGGTCTATCTCCACAGCACGTGTGGTAGCCGTAGTATAGCCATTGGCCGCATCAAACTTATCTATCGCACCGGACACCGCAGTGCTGTACGCCACAGGATCGAGGAACCAGATCACTACAGCATGAGGCGCGTTATCCATCTTGCCATACATAGCAGCAGTCGTATCACTATCAAAGGCCGGTCGCTGTGCTACAGGTGTAGATGGAGCTGCCTTAGGCGGTGCAGGCTTGGCGGTATCCTTTGGCGTAGCCTTAGGTGTGGTAGCAGGGGTAGTCTTCGGAGCTTCCTTCACTACTGGTTTTGTCTCAGGTTTAGCAGCCGGCTTGGTGGCAGGCTTTTTAGCGGCAGCATCTACAGAGTCTTTGACATGCGCAGCGCGGGCAGCCATCATAGAGTCGCGGCGCTCCTGCAGGGTCTTAGGCCTGCCGGCTGCATTCTTGCGGTCCAGAGAGTCTTTGGTACGGGCAGCGAGCATGGAGTCACGGCGCTCCTGCAGCGTCTTAGGCTTATTGCTGGCGACAGGTGTAGAGGCCGGAGTGGTGGCAGGCGTAGTGGCTGGTTTCACTCCCTTCTTAGCATTGATAGAGTCCTGTTTTGCTTTGTCTATACCTGCTTTCGCGGCAGCGATAGAGTCTTGTGTAGCCTTCTTAGCTGCCAGCTTAGCATTGATTGAATCCTGTCTAGCCTTGATCGCTGCATTCTTCGCTCCATTGATAGAGTCCTGCTGCGCTTTCTTCGCGGCTATACGGCGGTCTATGGAGTCTTGTGCAGCCTTTTTCAGCGCAGCTGTGCGGGCTATGAGGCTATCCTGTTTGGCCTTGCGCGCAGCGATGAGTGTATTCAGTGAGTCCTGTGCAGCGGTGTTGCCGGCCTTTGCACCAGGCTTGCCGGCAGCAGCGCCGGATTTGGCAGCCTGAGCGGCAGCTATAGAGTCTTGATGGGCTTTCTTGTCTGCTATGTTTTTGGCTATCGCTTCTTCACGTGCTTTTTGCTTCGCAGCATTGGCCGTAGCTATGGAGTCCTGACGGGCCTGACGCACGGCTATATTGTGTGCTATCACAGAGTCCTGGGCTGCTTTCTTAGCTACAGCCAAAGCTGCCAGTGAATCTTGCTTCGCTTTGCGGTCTGCTATGGTCCTGGCGGTGATAGAGTCCTGTATCGCCTTGCGTGCCTTGATAGCGCTGTCTATGGCTTCAGCCTTTGTCAGTGGTACGTATGGCTTGGCAGGCGTGGTATCTTTGGCAGCAGGTACGGCCTTGGTGTCAGGCTTGCCGGTAGTTTTGCCGGGCTTGGTAGCCGCATCTGCGGTCACAGCATCGGTCTTAGGCCGCTGAGACTGCACCTTGCTGAGGAAATCTGCCGTGCCCGTAGTATCTGTAAAGGCAGGCGCATCTGCTACAGCACCGGCATCCAGAGAGTCCTTTGGTAGCTTGCTGATATCTACCTGAGGCAGCTTGGAGGCGTTGAGCTTATTGAGCCAGGTCTGGGCTATCTCTTTCTCTGGTGTACCCGGATATTTGGTGATCACCTTATTCAGCGACTGCACGTAGTCTCCCAGGCGGTTTTCCTTGGCCAGTATCTGTGCATTGAGCAGGTCAAACTTGGCCCTGATCTGATTCTCTTTGTACTGCGCATCTACCTCTGCTATCTTCTTCTCTGCCGAGGCATACATACCGGTAGCGTAGTCATTGTACGCGTCAGCATAGTAGTCTGTCAGGGAGTTTTGCTTCTTCATCTCCTGCGCCAGGTAGTCAGGATTTTTGAGGTACTGGGCTATCTTGCTATCAGGGTATTTGTCCAGTATCTTGCTCTTGTAGGTCTCCGCTTTGGCGGTATTCTTCATCTTGCCGTGCAGGAGGTACAGCTGGTACCAGCTCTCCAGCTCCAGCTTGCTGCCCGGGAAGCGGCGGTTCAGCTCGTCAAAGGCATTGATCGCCTTGCGGTATGCCTGCAGGTCATCTTTGTACACGGTACCCACAGCATAGTAGGCCTCTACCAGCTTGCCGTTAGACTTCTCCATTTTATCCGGAGTGAGTGGCAGACCTGCCAGCATCTTGTCATCTTCAGAGCCCGGTGTGATAGTAGCCGCCAGTGAGTCAGCCTTGGCCTTGGCAGAGTCTGCGGCGGCATCGGTAGTTTCGCTGGAGATGCTCTTATCCTTGCGGCGCCAGTTGTCTTCCAGCTTGCGGCGTCCCCACTTTTTGGTAAACTCAGAGTAGCCATTGCCCTTGGCCGTCACATTGTAGAAGTAAAACAGATTGGCCGGATCGTCTGACGGCGGTGGTGCCTGGCCTGCACCCGGCTTGATGAAGTCAGAGTTGACACTCTTCACACCTTTGCCGGCCTCCTTGGCGTCAGCCTCCTTCTGCTTTTGATCCAGCAGCTTGTGTATGAACTTCAGCCTGTCTGCGCTGCTCATGCCCGCCAGGCGCTGCAGGCTATCCTCGGTAGTGATGATGTCTATCTGCTTTACCAGCTTGGCCAGTGTCTTGTCACGGCTCTCTACGGCAGCGTAGGCGGTATCCTCCTTGGCCATATTGAGGATAGTGGTGTCGTAATAGTACTTGGATGTCACGTAGGCCTCATCCTCATAGTCCATCTGTGCGAGCTTGAGGTAGGAGAGGGCCTTCTGGTCAGCATTCTTGGTAGAGAGGGCCACAGACTTCTGAAAGTCCTTGCGTGCCAGTGTGCGGTCATTGCCCGTCAGGGCTATCATACCCAGCTCATACCAGATCTGGTCGTAGTAGTCTTTGTACTTGCCATCGCGGCTCATCTGCGTGAGCAGCTTGCGGATATCTTCAGAGCTGCCGCCACGGCTGCCGAGCTTGGCACGGTTGATCTTGGCGTAAAACTCCATGTCGTAGTTTGGCCTGTTCTTCAGCACCAGGCGGTAGTAGTCAGAGGCCTTTTTATAGTCGCCATTGCGCTCGTATATCTGGGCGAGGATGAAGAGCGGCCTGACCTTCTTCAGCTTCTTCTTCTCCATACCTACATAGGTCTCCAGCGGCTTGATGGCATCGTGATAGTTGCCCTGACGGAGAAATATCTCTGCCTCGGTAGCCTCCAGCTCCTTGTCCAGGTTCTTATAAAACTTGTCATCAGACCTCGCAAACTGTATCACCGATCCCGCCTCTGTAAACTTCTTCTGCGCAGCATAGCTCTTGGCCAGCCAGAGTAGCGCCTCGGCACGGGCAGGCTCGTGTATCATCAGGGTGTAGGAGGGACGCTCGTCCACTTTCACCAGTATCATATTGCCCTTCTCGTCCAGCTTTTGTACAAATTTCGGCTTCTTGGCCGGCTTCTTCTTCAGCGTAGGCTTGGCGTTTTTGCCTTCCTTCTTGCGCTCTTTCACGTAGTCCACACCATTCTTATACTCTGTGGTGGTATACTTGAAAAAGCTCTGCGCACGCTCATAGTTTCCCTTGATGTACATAGCCTTGCCCATCATCAGAAAGTCATCATCGGCCCAGTTTGACACCTTGTGGATCTGCACGGATTTGGTCAGGTGCTTCTCTATCTCATCCAGCTCACCGCCTACGGCGCTGGCTTCCTTTGGGTCAGAGTAGGTATATAGGGGGATTATCTGCTTGTAGTCATCCTTGTGGGTCTTGTCCATAGTGAGGTAGACCGCCTTCAGCCGCTCATTGGCGTTGAAGTAGGCATTGTAGTGCCCCGTGATATCGTGATACACCATCGAGGGGAGCGGAGCATGGTTGGTCGTAGAGCACCCAGCCAGCAAAAGCAACCCCCAAAATGCTGCAAATATTACTACTTTCGTGAAGCGCAAAGTTTTAAGTCTTTTATAAGCCAAGCGGCACCTAGGGACATACCCGTAGCCGTCAGGTTCAGTGAATAACTGTAAAAGAACAAATTTATTACATTTTGACCGAAAAATCGGTCGGAAAGACCTAAGAAAGACCCTTTAGGGTAAGGAAAGGCTAGCTAGCCCGAGTGCCAACCCCCAAACCCCCTTAATCAGGGGGCTTTAATGCAAAATGGGTAGGCTGTTTAAGTCCCTTTAGGGATTTAGGGTCGCTGTTCAGCCCCCTATTTTAGGGGGTGTGGGGGTAAAAGCTGGGCGCACACGATAGACAAAAACGAGAAGCAGGATAGATAGAGAGTAAATGGCCGACCGCATCAAAACACGCCGCGACAGTACCCTGAAGAACAAGTTCAGGTTCGTAGTGCTGAATGACGAGACCTTTGAGGAGAAGTTCTCCCTCACGCTCACCCGTATGAATGTCTGGGTATTTATCAGTACCATAGCCGTGGTGCTGGTCATGCTCACCGCCAGCGCCATCATCTACACCCCGCTGAAGTACTTCATCCCCGGCTTTGGAGACTACAACTACCGCTCCCAGATCGTGGCCCTGACCTTCCGCACCGACTCGCTGGAGCAGCAGCTGGAGCAGCGCGCCCTCTACCTGGACGATATAGCCAAAGTCGTCAGCGGCAGCCCCGACACCTCCGGCCACACCCCACCCGCCAGGAAGCTGAGCCAGGATACCAGCCGTACCATCGGCGCCCCGAGTGAGGACGAGATGCAGCTCCGCAAGGACGTAGACGAGGAGGAGAGCTACGCGCTCAACTATAAGGACAAGAAGTCCGGTGCCGGCGCCCAGCTGGGGCAGTTCCACTTCTTCAGCCCCGTGGAGGGGTATGTCACAGAGGAGTACGACCCGCAGGCCGAGCACTACGGCATAGATGTAGCCGCCAAGGCCGACGCTCCCGTCAAGGCCACACTCGACGGCACCGTGATCAGCAGCGGCTGGTCTGCCGAGTACGGATATGTGATAGCTATACAGCATAAAGACAACATTGTCAGCATCTACAAGCATAATTCTAAAATATTCAAGAATGTTGGTAACTTCGTCCATGCGGGCGATGTCATCGCGGCCGTCGGCTCTACCGGCGAGCTCAGCTCCGGCCCTCATCTCCACTTTGAGATATGGCACGGCGGCACTAGCCTGAACCCACGTGACTACGTGATCTTTAACTAAACAGAAACAGGCACCATATGTCAGTATTCAGCAAGAAGGAAGGAACCACAGCCCTCAACCCCAAGGCCATGAACCAGCTCGGCCAGGGCACCGTGATAGAGGGTGAGATCAACTCAGACGCAGATATCCGTATAGATGGCCGCGTACGCGGCAATGTGATCAGCAAGGGCAAGATCGTGCTCGGCGCTACCGGCCAGATAGATGGCGATATCCGCAGCGAAAACGCCTACGTAGAGGGCCGCATCAATGGCCGCGTAGAGGTGGCCGACCTGCTGATCCTCAGCAAGACGTCCTTCGTCAATGGCGATATCGTGATCAAGAAGCTGGTGGTAGAGGAAGGAGCCAAGTTTAACGGCAAGTGTACCATGGGTATCCAGGTATCCCGCCAGGACGAGAGCGGCAACACCAAGACCTCCACCACCAACGACGTCCGCCCGATGAGTAAGGCGGTCTAACGATCTCGGATTTACGATTTACGATTTCGGATGTCGGCAATGCAGCCCCTAAAAAAGGCCGTCATTCCGAGGTTTTTCAAATTGCAAAAATAGACGCGGCAAAACCGACCTGTCCCGTACCCTTGGTCGGGAAGGAATCCCCAACCTCAACCGGGCTGACATCCGCACGCCCCTACTTTTGTCATCCTGAGCGACAGCGAAGGATCTTTGCCCAAGACCAAGGCTCCCATCTCCGCACAGATGAGGCAGAGGTACCCCCGTCGCTTTGTCATGTCGCAGCGCAGCGAAGACATCCTGCACTCGGCAAACGTCCCCAATACAAGATTCCTCTGGCAAGCTCCGCAGGCCGACGGAATGACAATAGAAAGCATCATCCCCACACCTCCACATTCCCCAGGTTTTACTACCTTTAATCCATGCTACGCAGCAGCAAAACATCCAATGACCACGAGCCACAGCCACTGGCACCTGCCAATGTGGCCCGCAAACTCACAGCCCGCGATATAGCCCTGGGCATCGGTCGCAAGGCAACAGAAGAAGAGATAGAGGAATATCTCTCCCGTCCTCACGGGCGGTCTGTTCCCCTCAAAGAAGCGATCTCATCTATCAAGGCAAAACTCAGCAAGAAGCATAAGAACGGCTGATGGAGATCGAGATCAAGACAAAGGCGATGAGGAACCTCTCAGAGATCGCCGACTATCTCGATACCATCAATACTCCCGGCTCCGGCAGCCGCTGGCTCGATAGATTTCTGGAGCGGGTGGAGAGCTATGCGCGGCCATCCGTCACCTATCCGCTCTGTCATCATCAGCGCCTGGCTCGGAGGGGTATGAGCTGTATCACTTTCCGCCGGTGGGTGGTGGCCTTCAAAGTCATTCGTGGCAAGTTTGTGATCTATGAGGTGGTCTTTGGCGCTGTCTTGCAATAACTGATTTACCTTCTTTTGTCATCCTGAGCGACAGCGAAGGATCTTTGCCCAAGACCAAGGCTCCCATCTCCCCACACAGATGACGAAGAGCCACCCCTGTCTTTGTCATGTCGTAGCGCAGCGAAGACATCCAGCATTCGGCAAACCTTCCCAATACAAGATTCCTCTGGCAAGCTCCGCAAGCCGACGGAATGACAATGAAAAAGAACGGTATGATGGCGGCTGCCGGGCTATCCGCTCCTAGTCCTCGGTCGCTAAGGCGCTCCCTGCGAGCTATCCGCTCCTATCCCTGCCGCGCTGACGCCAGTCGAAATCAAATGTAATTATACACGCGTAGGTATTTTCTCATTGCGATAGGTATGAATGGCATGCATACCATTCAGAAGCTCCGCCTTCCACTCAGGGGTATTCATATGCAGAAATATGACAGGTATGCGGTTTAGGCGATATACTTTCTCCCTAAAGGAATAATTCCCTATGTAACGATTGCCCACTACCTCTATGTAGATGCCTAGCTCCGGTACGTAGAAGTCAGGCGTCCAAACCCGTGGTCGCTGCATATCGTCATATACAAATACGGGTTGTTCAAACTGCCACCAGAGATTTAGTTCTCTCAGATGTGTGCTGACTTCTTTTTCAGCGTTGCTCATGTTTTCGTAGACGGAGTGCATCTATGTTCACTTATTTTTTTTGTAGAGCTTTTTATTCTCTTCAGATAATTCATCTACACCAATGAAGGCTCTTATCTCATCCAAAAGGGTGTAATGTGCTGTCCAAAGCTCTTTTGCTTGTTCGTTTGTTATTTTTCCTGTATTAATTGCTAGCAGATGCAAATCGTCAAAGCATTTCTCTAAAGTATTCATAGCTGTTAGAATATCATCAGGTAAGAGAAAGTCATAGGTGTCAATAAGCAAATTTATATTGTGTAGTTGTTTTTCAATTTGCTCATCTACTGCATCTGACCAATTATTATCTATTATCAAGTTCTCAAGTTGTAAACCAAGTATTGCATACTCGCGCGATAATTCAAGAAAACAGCGAAACTGTTCTTTGTATAAATGCTCTCTTATAACATTAGACCTATTTTTAATGCTAATAATGAGAGCTGTAGAGCTTACGATGAAAGTAAGTATTATTCCTATTCCTTGAATTATATCCTTTGTTTCCATAGTATAAGATATTACTCTCTGCAATGTAAAAAGTGACAAAATGGTTGCTATTATTCTGTCATCATAATCCACTCCTTGGTAATTATTGGAATGCGATCTAAAACTTCTCTACCAAAAATGGCCTCAGTAAGTAATCCCATGTGTAGCATATCGCAAATTCGACATAAGTAAGACCGCCCTTGTGTCCACCATGTTTCATAGGCATCAACCATTAAATAGTGTTTAACAGGAATACCCATTGATTCTCTGACTTCCTGAAGTTCGAATCCGTCTAACAGTGTTTCAAAAATTCCATCAGCAATGCGACTACCAAAAGTAGTTGTATAGTAATATTCTTTTATTTCCCATACTGCTATTGGATTAATAACATCAGGAAAGCAACCATCAGTCCTTCTAGATAAGCTACGAAAAGGGGCTTGGTCGTAAGTAAAGGCGGTAAGTTCTTTCGGTGAGTAGTTACAGCGACGTCCTCGAAGATTTTCCTCGATAAGCATATTAATTATTGCTGTGAAATATGCAGGTGCTCCTTGCGCCAATTTCTGTCTATTTATTGGTATAGGACATTGTGGTCGTAAGTCTTTATAAAGTTGCTCAAATAAATCTCGTGCCTGGCCTACCTTCATTAAATTAGGCTCTACAGCATATTTTAAAAGAGTAGCTCTATGCTGGAAATATTCAACTAGCGAAGTTCCAAAGTCGGTTGGCTTTCCATCATAAAAAATGGCACTGCTCTGTAATCCTAAGGATGCATATATATCAACGATCTCATTAAACGTAGGAACTTTTATCTCACCTGTTCTTCTGTCCGTATAGCCGGCTTTTTGACTTATGAGTCTTACATTAGCCCAAAAATCTAATGGTAGATTACTAAACTTTTCTTCGGCTCTCATAGATTTTTTTCTCTAATTGGATGGCAAATTCAATTATATCGGAATTCATTGCCTTACAAATAAGGCGAAGTTCCAAAAGGTCTAACCTCCTTTCACCATTTTCCATTTTACTAATAAAGGATTGGGGAACCTTAAGTTTATCGGCTAAATCACTTTGTGTAAATCCTGCAGAAACACGTAATTGATAAAGCTGTTGAAGGAAGATTTTATGTTCTTTGGAATTTATCAGTTTCACATTGGAAATATATGTTCAAAAAAATTGTATCCCAAATTGGGATAATGGCACAACTATCTCTATATTTATTAAAAAATACGAATGCAACTTACCTTAGAAGATAAATATAGAACGTACTATCCTCCTCAAAAGCAACTACTAAAATGGGTGGGAAATAAGCAGAAATTCGCATCAGAAATAACAAAGTATTTCCCATTATCCTATCGCAGGTATATGGAGCCTTTTCTTGGCAGCGCAGCTATTCTAGCTACGGTTGCGCCACATGCTGGGATTGGATCTGATACGTTTCGCCCGTTGATGGAAATTTGGATGATGCTAAAGGAGGACTCTAAGACTCTTATTGATTGGTATACAGAAAGAAGAATAAGATTAGAAAAGGAAGATAAATTAGAAGTATACCAGCAGATTTTAGCAAACTATAATAGTAACCCTAATGGAGCGGATTTTCTTTTTTTAACTCGTTCCTGCTATGGAGGAATTGTGCGATTTAGGAAAGCTGATGGATTTATGTCTACCCCATGCGGTGCACACACACCGATCCCTGTAGAAGCTTTTGCAAAGAGAGTGCAGGAATGGAAGATACGTTTAAGGAATGTGGATTTCCATCACTGCGACTATTCTGCGACCTTTGAAATGGCTCAAAAGGAGGATTTAATTTATTGTGACCCACCATATTCACACAGTCAATCGATCCTTTATGGGGCACAGCAGTTTAGATTGGAGAATTTGTTATCACAGATAGACAGAGCAAAATCAAAAGGGGTAAAGGTTGCATTAAGTATAGATGGTCATAAGAAGTCGGGAAATCAACTTTGTGATTTACCAATTCCTAAGGGATTATTTGAACGGGAAATTTATATTGATTGCGGGCATTCAATGCTAAGAAGGTTCCAAGTTGAAGGGCAAACTATGGAGAATGAAAATGTTCAAGATAGGTTATTATTGACCTATTAAGTCAAGGTTTAAGCATCTACACTTTATTTAATAGACATCAAGAAAAATACTTTGCGCAGGTTAGAGAGGCGTATACATTAATTCATTTCCTCCAGCAATTCCGCAATGCTGATTTCTAGCCCCTCGCAGAGTTCCAGGAGATATAGATAGGAAGGATTAACCTGGCCCATTTCGAGTCGGTGTATAGACTGCGGGTCTTTATTAATAGAATGAGAGAGTTCCTTTAAAGTTAGGCCTTTTGACTTTCTGAGAGCCTTGACATGTTCCCCCAGAGCTTTAAGCTTAAGTTTTTGTGACTTGTTGATCGCCATTACTCAATACTATCCACATATCACAAAAACCAAATCAACGAATCCGTTGATTTTTTGAAAATTATTGTATTATTGCCCTCAATAGATTTTACGATGGACCTACCTATTAAAATCCTTCTCATAGACGATGATCCCGCCATGCGTCAGCTCACCGGCATCACCCTCAGGCGTCATATATCCGGTGCTGACCTCACAGTCGCCGAGGCAGCCAGCGGCATAGAGGCGCTAAGCCTGCTCAGGTCGGCTCAGCACATGCCCGATATCATTCTGCTGGATATACACATGCCCGGTATGGATGGGCTGGAGTTTCTGGAGGCCCTCGGTCGCGAGGCCATCAGTAGAGTGCCCTTAGTGTATATCCTCTCCACCGCCGCCGCAGAGCTACCGCCCGCCGCGCTCACCAGCCCCTTCCTCGCCGGCGCCTTTGAGAAGCCACTCCTCTTTGAGCATATAGACCACATCATCGCTACCCACACCTCCCGCCCCCATTTCTGAAGCGCCGAGGCGCTTCCTTTCCCCGGCTGCTATCCCCAGGTAGCAGCCCTTTTAGATTTATATTGATATATTCTATTGTGTATTATACATTGTACTTCAATAAACTAAAAACCCCTCTCAGTCGAAAAACAACGCCCTCGGACGCACCGGATCATGCCCCACCACCAGCCCTCAGGAGGCACCATCAGCCACCCCCACCAGATACCCCCTCCAGTCGGAAAACTTGCCGTACGCCTATCAGTAAGGCTGTTAAGCCCTCCCTGTTGGGGAGGGTTGGGTGGGGCTGAGCGGCCCCCGGTGCAACAGCCAGATGTAGTAGATGTCAAAGGCGGCGCAGGAGAGGTAGAGAGTGGTGAGGAAGGTATTGCCTGGGTAGCGCAGCTGAAACATGATGCTGATGAGGCCGGTGCCTAGGAACTTGGTCCAGGCGGTGAGTTTGCGGTTGCCCTCGTAGCCGGGTATGAAGTACATGTAGATGAAGCAGACGCTCATGACGAGGTTGATGATATAGCTATCGAGCGGGGCCATGGGCAGGTCGTAGGCTATGATGAAGGTGCACTGTGTGGCGAAGCAGACCAGCAGTCCGACCACGAGGAAGGCGCTGAGGTGCGAGCGGAAGAAGTCGACGCGCATCTGCTTGTACCCATACCGGAATAGCGAGATGACGATGAAGGTGTCCAGCACCATCCACGCCCAGTAGGCGATGACGAGTACAAGGCCCATATTGGGGAGGAAGAAGAAGCCGGTGGTGACCTCGCAGGTATAGTTGAGGATGATAGCGATGGCGGGGATGTCGAGTACCTGGCGGCGGCGTATCCATATCAGTGTATTGATATATGCAATGACCCAGAGCACGGCGCCGGTGGTGAAGAGCACGATCTGCGGGATGGTGTAGTACTCGGTATTGAACCACGGCTGCGGCGTCTGGAAGTACTGGAAGATATTGACGGTGTAGGGGGAGATCTCTATGAGTGGTATCATGGTTGGTGATTTTGGGGTTAGTGTGCCTGATGCAAGATGTCTACGCTACGCTGCGACATGACAATGCGGGTGGGGGTTATTTATTCTGTGGTTTTAAAAAGAGGACGCTCCAGATGGCGGTGAGGAGCCACTGGATGCCGTAGCCTATAATGAAGGGTACGCTGGCGAGCCAGATGTACCATGGGGTCCGGGCCACATGCGGCAGGCCGCGGCGGTAGCGGTAGGCGTCGTACCACTTGAAGGCCAGGAGTGCCCAGGGTTCTTTGTAATCCCAGATGCGGCAGTAGCGGGCACTGCTGCCGGAGGCGTCTATGATACAGTTGACCGCGCGGCGGGCGGCCTCGTTGGCGCCCTCCATGGTGGCGAGGTCGGTATTGGTGCGCACGTAGTCGGCAGCGAGGAAGAGGTTGGGCACGCTGGTGCGGGCCTCGGGGCGGAGGGTCCATGAGTGGACGGTATTGACCAGCAGCGGCTCAAGGTTGAAGTAGCGGTCGGGGCGGTCCTGCTCGCCTTTGGCTACGAGGTCCTGCGGCGTCTCTGCGGGTGGCACATCGTGTATGTCGCTATCTATGTAGTAGAACTCTATCATGTCATCGCGGAGGATGGTCTGGCCACCGGTATTGAGGCTGCGCTTCATCTGCTCCCACACGTAGGTCTTGATCTCCTCGCGGGTGCAGTCTTTGGCCAGCTTGCCCTCAAAGGTGGTGCTGAGCCAGTCTGACACATCTATAGAGAGGACGCCTTTTACTTTGCCATTGTATCGCTGGCTGAGGTCGTAGCCTTTCCAGAATTGCCGCTGAGAGATACTCGTCACGGCCCACTCGCTATCGCTGTAGATCACGTGGCCCTGGCTGACTACTACATCTTCATTGAGGTAGTATTGGATGCCGTTCATCCAGCTCACATTCACGGCAAGGTCGGGCAGGTAGGCGAGGGTATCATCAGCCTCCCAGAGGCCCCGGCTACGCTCGGTGATCTTGGCTGCTACCTCTACGGGGGTGGCGAGGAGGTAGTAGTCTGCGGTGAGATTGAGGATCTTGCCGTCGGGAGTTTGTACGTTGGCGCACTTGATGGCATACTTCTCCATCTCAAAGCTGAGCGTCTCATGGCCGAGGTGGTACTTGACGCCCTTTGAAATAAGATACTCATACCAGGGATGCAGCCAGCGCTCGTTGGTAGGGCCATTGAGCACGCGGTCGGTGTCTATGCCGGGTGTCATCATGTTGAAGAGGAGCTGGAGGAAGACATTGCCGCCCGTCTTGGTGCTGGCGGTCTTGGCCTGCGCGGCTACGAGGGTGCGCACCATGCCGCCTACCAGCAGGTGCTGGTACAGCGTACTGAACATACCGCCCTCCATGTACTCCCACCAGCCTACTTTCTCGTACTGGTCCCGGCGCCGGTCCCGGCAGCTGGTCATGAGCTGCAGGACTTGCTGTTTGAAGAAGGACAGCTCCTCCGGCGTGAGGCCGCAATGGGTAAAATCTTGGATGAATTGCCTTAGTATCTTGACCTCGGCCCAGGTGCGGGGGAAGTTGGCCAATGTGACGAGCGGTGCCTGGCCATAGCGGGCGAGCATGATGCGGTGTGTGGGGGTAAGGTTGTCATAGCAGGTGCCGGTAGTGCCATCCGCTTCGCGGAAAGGGATGCGCTTCATGGTGTCCGTGACATGCTTGTAAAAGCCGGGGAAGAAGCGGAAGCCATGCTCACCGGGGAGGGATTGCTTCGTCTGTGGATTCTCGGTGCCCTCTACGTCTACAGAGCGGGCCTTGCCGCCGGGGTAAATGGGGTTTTTCTCATAGACCTCTACGTCGTAGCCTCGCTCTATCAGCTCGTGGGCGGCGCTCATGCCTGCTACGCCGCCGCCGAGTATCAGTACTTTCTTTTTGACCATCTGTCAGCTTTAGGCTGAAAGTAGGGTTTTAAATATGGGTATGGGTACAATGAGTGCCCTGACTGCCGAGTAGATACAAGGTATTTGTTGTATGGTATAAAACAGAAAGCCCCGAACAATGCCGGGGCTTCTATATGGGCGGTGTGGTCAGAGGCCACGGTGCCATGTTGCTATATATGGAGGTAGAGTTTTCTTATGCTGCCATACCGAGCTGATCGTCATATTCTGCGGTGCGGCTGAGTTTGAAGAAGATATCTTCCAGTGAGTCGTACATGGCATTTATCATGATACCGCTGCGCAGTACTTTGTCTGCTATGACTGCGGCAAACTTGTAAGCTGCCACGGGCACGTTTGGAAATTGCTTCTCAGGGTCGATGATGACTTCACCATCGAAATCTATTACCACATTGTGTTCTTCGAGAGTCGTATCTGCTGTAGCGACGAGTGCCTTTAGGGCGTCCTTGTCATATCCGTAGTTGAGATTCATAGCACTTGGTTTTTTTGATTAAACAATCACGATGAGGATATTGTAAAATCTATGCCAAGCGAAAAGTGGGGAAAAATGGGGACAGTCTTAACTGTGATTTGCAGGATTGATATGATGGATACAATGATCAATACAAGATCAGAGAATGTAGTCTACCACTCGCTGTTGTTGTAGAAATCTGCGGCGGCTTTCACGGAGCCTTTCTCTAGCAGGAGTTCTTTCGCTCTCTCCTCATCGAGGCCCGTGAGCTGGGCTACCATCCTGGTGCCGCGGTCTATGAGCTTGTCATTGGTGAGCTGCATATTGACCATGCGGTTGCCCTGTACGCGGCCTATCTTGATCATGACCGAGGTCGAGAGCATATTGAGCACGAGCTTTTGTGCCGTGCCGGCCTTCATGCGTGTACTGCCTGTGACAAACTCCGGCCCTACGATCACCTCTACAGGGTAGTCTGCCTCAGCGGCTACTTTAGATTGCCCATTGCATACGATGCAGCCGGTGGTGATGTTGTGTTCTTTACATTTCTGCAAGGCACCTATCACGTAGGGCGTACTGCCTGATGCGGCGATGCCGATGACTACGTCTTGCGCGTTTACATTGTATGCTTCTAGGTCTTTCCAGCCCTGCTGGATATCATCTTCGGCGAACTCTACGGCCTTGCGTATAGCGCCGTCGCCACCTGCTATGAGACCTATCACGAGGTCGAAGGGCACACCATAGGTAGGAGGGCACTCAGATGCATCTACTATACCAAGGCGGCCACTCGTGCCGGCGCCCATGTAGAAGAGCCTGCCTCCGGCCATCATCTTATCTGCTATCACGTCTACGAGCGCTTCTATTTGCGGCATAGCATCGGCGATAGCCAATGGTACTTTGCGGTCTTCCTGATTGATGCTGGTGAGAAGCTCGCGAGTAGACATCTTGTCCAGGTCGTGGTAGAGTGATTCGGATTCGGTGATCTTCATGGACTGCAAAATACGATAAGCACGGGCATAAAAAAAGACGCAGTGTTGAGCTGCGCCTTTGACGGATGGTGGTCGTCAGGGTGAATGGTTATCTATTGATCACCAGTCTGCTGGTGTAGTACGAGTTTTGTGAGCGGACCGTGACATTGTAGGTGCCTGCTGCATAAGCGGTAAGATCGAGGTCTATACCGTTGAAGCCCTCAAATATCTCCCAGTTGCGTGTTTGCAGCTCACGGCCCAGTGCATCAGTAAGGGTCACAGAGGCAGACTGACCGGCAGATGCCACTACCTGTACTGTCACTTTGTTTGACGCAGGATTAGGGCGTAGTGACTCTACTACAAAACCATTCTTGCCGATGATCGTACCGGAGACGATGTTGGAGTAGTCATCCTTGCCATCGAAGTCCAGCTGCCTCAGGCGGTAGTAGTAGATGCTGTTTGGTATCACAGTCTTGTCGTCATAGCTGTATTCTATTTTCGTATTGCTATTGCCATGGCCATCTATCCAGCCGATCGTCTCATAGCTGAGGCCATCTGTACTGCGTTGCACTTCAAATCCCCTGTTATTGATCTCGGATGCTGTGGCCCAGTCGAGTCGCAGATAGCTATTGTCCGCCGCCGTAGCTGTGAGGTACATGAGCTGTACTGGCAGCGCTACGCCATTAGGAGAAAGGCGCATACCGGCAGTACCACCTGAGAAGCTGGTCAGCCCCTGGTACTCTACATACGAGATGCTATTGAGGCTGCCGTAGCTGACGGATGGCAGCATTTTATTTGGCACGTCTGAGTAGGTATTATTAGCCGGATCAAATGCGATACCTGCAGTGGTTTTAAACCACTCCAGTCCATTGATGCTGGCACCAGACAGGCCATATGCAGATGCACGGGAGGCAGCAGCAGCACGCATCGCTACCGTATCAGATGGACTGTAGAAGAAGCGTACTTTGACCGGTAGTGATGACGAGATGGAGCCGGAGATCGTCACATTCCAATACCTGTTGAGCGTGTAAGATGCTTTCTTCAGGGCATCATTACGCGTTTCTTTAGGTGAGCCATTCACAGTTAGTGTCACAGACGGAGTGAATGAGTTGCCATTTTTGTAAACACCGAAGAGCCAGCTATTGGGCGCTGATGGATCAGCGTAGTAGGTCCAGCCGTTATTGTCTGTACATTGTTCTGATAATGTCACGCCGTTCACGCTGTTAGTAGCCAGCGCAGCATTGGCAGTCGCGGAGATCAGTGTGACAGTCGTCGCTACACCACCAGCACCATTACAAGGCGATGGGCCTGTGACGGATACCCAGTATGAGGTAGTCGAAGCCGGTGTGACAGCGTAAGTAGATGATGTCGCTCCTGAAATAGGGTTAGTACCCACGGTAGTGCCTGTACCCCACTGATAGTTTGCGCCAGTACCGAGTGATCCGCCCATAGCGGTCAGCGTAGTACCAGTACCGCTGCAGAGTGTAGTAGTACCACTGATGCCTGTCACAGCGGTAGATGGAGTGGCTACGGCCACTGTCGTGTAGACACCACCTGCACCATTGCACGGTGAAGGTCCTGTCACTGATACCCAGTACGAAGTAGTAGATGATGGAGTGACTGAGTAAGTCGATGATGTAGCGCCTGCTATAGGATTAGTGCCTACGGTAGCGCCAATACCCCACTGGTAGTTGGCACCGGTACCGAGTGAGCCACCTGTAGCCGTCAGTGTCACGCCTGCGCCCTGGCATACCGTACCAGCACCAGTGATGCCAGTCACGGCAGTAGATGGAGTGGCTACCGTTACTGTCGTGTAGACACCACCTGCACCATTACATGGCGATGGCCCGGTGACTGATACCCAATATGAAGTAGTGGATGATGGAGTAACTGAGTAAGTAGAGGACGTAGCACCTGCTATAGGATTAGTGCCTACGGTAGTGCCAGTACCCCACTGGTAATTGGCACCGGTGCCGAGGGAGCCACCACTAGCAGTCAGTGTCACGCCTGTACCCTGGCAGACAGTACCACCGCCGGTGATACCCGTTACGGCAGTAGATGGCGCAGCTACTGTCACAGTAGCAGATGTGCCGCCTGCTCCGTTGCATGGAGATGGTCCCGTGACCGATACCCAGTAGGTAGTAGTAGCTGATGGAGTGACGGTGTAGGTAGCTGAAGTAGCTCCCGGTATAGTATTGCTACCTATAGTGGAGCCAGTACCCCACTGATAGTTAGCCCCCGTACCGAGTGAGCCACCAGTCGCGGTCAGTGTCACGCCTGCGCCCTGGCATACCGTACCAGCACCAGTGATACCAGTCACGGCACCAGATGGCGTAGCTACTGTCACTGTCGCGTAGACACCACCTGCACCATTGCACGGTGAAGGCCCGGTGACTGATACCCAATATGAAGTAGTAGATGATGGAGTGACTGAGTAGGTAGAGGAGGTAGCACCTGATATCGGATTAGTGCCTACAGTAGTACCAGTACCCCACTGGTAGTTGGCACCGGTACCCAGTGAGCCACCTGTAGCAGTCAGTGTCACACCTGCGCCTTGGCAGACAGTACCACCACCAGATATGCCTGTCATAGCAGTAGATGGTGTACTGACACTGACAGTAGCAGATACGGCATTAGTATTGTTGCAGGCACCTTTTTTCTTGGTATAGTAAGTGGTGGTGGTAGCCGGTGCTGCCTGGTAGGTAGTACCATCGCCCACTATCACACCATCTCCCAGGGCTATGAAGTCTATATCCATGGTCACCCCACTATTGCTGCTCCAGTCAAAACGCCACCCGGTGATATTGCCATTGCTGGTATAATCCGGATCTTGTGTCATGTCTATATTCAGCACATGCCACTGGCCATCACTGATCAGGGCCCCGGTGGCTGACTCACCGCCCACTGCACCACCATGAGCACTGTTGTAGAAGAATATCTCGGCCACACCGCCTGTCCCTGCTGTGACACGGTAGCGGATATGGATGTTTTTGTAAACGTTGGGGTCAAACGATCCCAAGCCAGCCATATCTATCATCGGATCATTATTGGTAGAGGTCACATTCAGGATACCATTGGTATAGGAGTTGACCGTAGTGTTTGGCGTGCTGTATGGCTGCGTACTCCATGTCTGGTCAAATACCTCTGTAGCTGAGCCGCTGTACCAGATATCTGTAGCGCCACCGCCCAGGGTGCCGCCATTGGTGGTCAGTGTGGTACTGCTGCCAGCGCAGACGGATGGCGTACCTGATATGCTGGTAGGATCAGTAGACTGCGAGCCTACGGATACGGCTACAGATGCGGTACTGGTACAGCCGCTATTGGTCACAGATACGGTATAGGTGCCCGCCTTGTCTACATATGGATTTTGTATCGTATTGCTCGTGCTGTAAGTAGCCCCTGATGGGCCGGACCATGAATAAGCAGGAGCCTTGTCACCGGTGATGGTGATGTCATCGACTACTATCGGCGTGCCGTAGCTCGACGCATCATTGGTCCAGAGAAATCCTATGACGAATGACTGGCCGTTGGCAGCTGAGATGTCAAAGTTTGTGACAGTCTGCACACTACTGGCACCGGAAAATTGTGTAGGGAAAACGTTCCAATTGGCTCCGCCATCAGTAGAGTAGCACACCTGCATATAGTCATAGGTAGGTTCCCCGTACCCAGTCCATTTGAAGTTCAGCCTTAGATTGGTATAGCTAGTGGCATTGATCGTATTGACATTGTAGGCTACATCCTGTATGTCATCGGATTCATCATAGTCACAGATCGAGCCCAGATAAAAATTGTATAATGATAATGACCTGGTACCGGTGATGGCACACTGACTGGCGCTCACGATCCGCCAGTAGGTCTCGCCAAACCCGGAAATAAATGCTTCCCTCCACGGCGATGCTGTGGGCGTGATATTGCCTGTGGTCATGGACTCAAAATTTTCTGTAAAGAGTGTGGAAGTGAGTGTACCCGGCGCTGCTGTGACCTGAGTCGTACAGCCGGTAGTACCTGCCGATGCCGATGCCGTCCATGGTGCCGTAATGGTGGCTGAGGCTGTAGGTTTGGTAAAGGATGGGCAAGTAGCATCTGTGAGCGTCACAGTATAACTGCCCGACAGAAGGGAAGTGAGATTTTGTGTGCTGGCACCATTGGACCATGCGTAGGTATAGCTACTGCTACCACCTGATGGTGTAGAAGTAATAGAGCCGGAGCCATTATTACAAGAAGTCTGATTAGTGCCTGTAGCAGTGATAGCCAGGTTATTGGCGTAGGTAGCTACTGTCACACTGCCCGTCATCGTATTGGTACAGCTGGTAGATGTATTGGTACATAGTACTGTATATGTGCCTACTGCTGTCTGATTGCCAAATGAGATAGCGCCACCTGTACCGATGACAGGAGAGCCGGTATTTGTACCACCTATCTTGAGTTGGTAGGAGAAGTTACCCCCGCTCTGAGAGTTGGCCAGGCCTACGGCTACGCCGCTACCGCCCGCACAGTAGGTGCCACCTCCTGTCATGCTATATGCTGTGGGCTGCGTACAGGTCACTACTGTATAGGTGATGATCACGCCGCCCGCGCCTCCGGCCTTGCCGGCTGCAGATGCGAAACCGGTGCTGTAAGCTGCACCACCACCACCACCACCGCCATAAGTGGAGCCTACCGCACCTGATCCTGTACTCGTCACGCGTATACCATTGCCTCCTGCGCCGCCGCCTGTGGCGCCACCTGTACCTCCTGCGGGGGGATTGCCACTGCTGGCGCCGGCAGATCCATTGGCTGTGGTACCACCACCGCCTCCGCCACTCCCAGCAAAATCATAAGAAGTATTATAGTTGCCAGCTCCGCCATTTCCTCCGGAGTGCACCGTGCCTGTACCTGTAGTGGCACCGGTACCACCTGCGCCTTTATCTATAGATACACCACCACCGCCACCACCTATACCACCCGCTGCCGAGGCATAGGTAGTACCGCCTATAGTGACGGATGAAGTGCCACCATTGCCACCGTTAGAGCCTGAAGTATTGCCGGCTGTGCCTCCTGCGCCTACTGCCACTACGATGGTCTGGCCCGGTGTGACGCTGAATGTAGTGACACTGCACGCACCGCCGCCACCGCCACCGCCATCGGCATCATCATAGTTGTATGTATATGCGCCACCGCCACCGCCACCGCCGCCGTAGCAGGTCACAGTGACCGAGGTCACGCCTGTAGGTACGGTGTAGCTGCCTGCAGGTGCAGTCCAGGGAGAGGTGCCAAACTGTGCATGCCCTGTCAGAGCTGATAGCAGCAACAGTGGAATGATCAGCAACCTGCTGAAAGAGAGCAGGTTAGTTGTCTTTAGTGGCGATAGGGAAACTCTACTGGTGGAGGTAGGGTCAAAATGCTTCATGATGGGATTAGTTGTATCAGTAAAACTAATGTGTGAGCGAGGATTATGCCAATGTTACGCCGAGATTATCTGCCCGTTAATCGAATAATTATCAAAACAAATATTAATAATTATTAAATAAAATTATTCAATATTGGCTTTATGGGATATGGGATAAATGAATGGCCTGATAGAAAGTACTTTATAGCATCCTGAGATGCCGTGACTTTGCTAAAGCAATAATGGAGATGTCTGAAATCTAATGCCTGTGCGGGCTTTGCGCAAGCCCATTATTACAAAACAATCTTTGTAGGGAGAGACTGACGAGCATGGTATGTGGTTGCATTTGACTATAAATAGATACAGCAGCGTCTAGCAGACTATGCGCCATATACCCATTTATAGGTATATGATTTATTTTGTTCTGTTTGGCTTCTGATCACTTGCCGATCAGGCAAGGCTGGGATTGGCTACTTCTTTCATCATCAGTAGCTTACAAAAAAATGCCAGGACATGCCGGGTATTTTCATGGGAATAATCTTGATGTTGGCTGTTTGATCAGACATTATTCAGTCTCGTACTGCAGTTTGAGCAGGTTGGCGTAGAGCCCGCCCGGTAGGTGGAGTAGCGTATTGTGATCGCCCTGTTCTACTATTTTGCCTTTATTGATCACTAGTATGGTATCTGCCTCACGGATGGTAGACAGGCGGTGGGCTATGATAAAGGTGGTACGCCCCTCCATCAGTTTGTCCAGTGCATCTTTGACCAGGCGCTCTGACTCAGAGTCCAGGGCCGATGTGGCCTCATCCAGTATCAGGATCTTAGGGTCGCGGAGTATGGCGCGTGCTATGGCTACACGCTGCTTCTGACCACCGGAGAGCTTCAGGCCACGCTCACCTACCATTGTATCGAGCCCCTCGGGAAAGGCGCTGATAAAATCCCATGCATTGGCCTTTTTGGCCGCAGCCATGATCTCAGCATCAGTCGCGTCGGTTCTGCCGTAGGCTATATTCTCACGTATCGAGCCGCCAAAGAGGATGACCTCCTGTGGTACCAGGCCAATGTTTTTGCGCAGAGCGGTGAGGTTGTAGTCATGTATACTTTTGCCATCTATCAGTATATCTCCCTGCTGGAATGGGTAGAAGCCTGAGAGGAGCTTGATGATGGTAGACTTGCCCGAGCCGCTGGGACCTACGAGGGCTACCTTTTCGCCGCTTTTCACGGAGAAGGTCAGGTCAGCAAAGATCGGCACATCGCTGCGTGTAGGATAGCTGAAGCCTACGCCGCGAAACTCGACGCGGCCAGTGACCGGGGTATACTGCTTCTCATCTGCGATAGATACCTCCGATCTCTCATCCAGTATCTCATTGATACGCTCAGATGCTCCGATGGTCTTTTGTATCACCGTATAGCTCTCACTGAGTCCCGCCAGGGAGCTGCCTATAAATATGGTGAGGAGGAAAAACTTGATCAGGTCGCCTATCTCTATATTATGCTGTGCTACCTCATTGAGCCCCGTGTAGACTATGAAGACGATAGCGCCAAACATGGACAGGATGATAAAGAACACGAATGCAGCCCTGTACCTGGCTGCATACATGCCTATCTCAGACACGGCATTATTGATCACTGAGTAGCGGCGTGCCTCGTAGCCTTCATTGGTATAGGCCTTTACAATATCAGTGCTATGAAATGTTTCCTCTACGATGGTCACAGACTCTGCGAGTTTGTCCTGCGCCAGGCGGCTGGTCTTGCGGATGAAGCGGCCGAAAATGACCGCTGCGCCCACCAGCACCGGCAGCAGGCCGAGGATGATGAGGGTCAGCTTGATAGATACGGCCAGCAGCAGCGGTACACAGACGATGGGCAGCACCAGCTGGCGGACAAAAAAGGCCAGCTGATTGGTCAGGGCATCCTGTAGCTGCGATACGTCTGCGGAGATGCGGGAGGTGAGGTTGCCCACACGATTTTCCTCAAAGAATTGTATGGGTAGCGTAATGATCCGCTCATAGAGCGCATTGCGGATAGAGGCCATAGAGCGCTGGCCCACGTACTCAAAAAGGTAGATCCGGAAAAAGGATAAAACTGCCGTGACCAGCAGTACGATGCCGAGCATCATACCTATGTGCTTCAGTTTCTCAGGGCTATCTGCCGGGCTGATCTGGTCTACCAGCTGGGTGATATTGGTTACTTTATCGTGGTCCGTATGATCTGTGCGGACTTCTCTGGTCACTTTCTCGATGGCCGCCTTGGATGGCAGGGCGGCATTGACCAGGTCGCCAAAGCCACCCGGTATGACCGCTACGATGCCCGAAGAGACCACCAGGCAGAGCATACCTACTATAAAATGCCACTTGTACGGGAGGACAAATCTGTAGATGCGCAGGGAGTGCCCCAGGCTGGCGAATGATAGTCTGCTTTTTTTCTCTTCTTGTGCGGCCATGTAGCGGTATATT
Organism: Bacteroidetes bacterium UBA1941; assembly: GCA_002336805.1. Lineage (GTDB taxonomy): Bacteria > Bacteroidota > Bacteroidia > Chitinophagales > LD1 > UBA1941. Next base: position 240,282 of record DDEZ01000012.1, on the reverse strand, counting down.
CGATATCGGACGGTAAAAGTATATTAAAGTTGATGACGAAAGAGGCGGCCTGAGATTTTCTTTGCTGCCCATGCTGTGCAGGTAAACGGTTAAGATATTTATTATATATTTTTGAGGAAGGATGTTCTGCCCGACTATTTGGGTCCTTTTTAAAAGCCTAATGAATGTTAATTTTTGGAGCTAAGTTAAGCCGTAACCCTTATCAAAGGTCTGAGATACTTTATTTGCCTAAAATGCACCCCCTTATGCCAAGAAAAGGGCTATACCTTTTTGTCTGCGTACTATTGCTATCCCTCCGGGCTCATGCCGTTTATACTGTAGATACCCTCCATATTACGATCGAGCAGGCGCAAAAGCGCTTTCTGGATAGTAACCTGACGCTGCTAATAGGCAAGACCAATATAGACGTACAAAGGGCGCTGGAGCTCCAGGCCAAGCTGTTTGATAATCCAAACATCAGCTATACCCACAATTTTTATAATGCGAACACGAAGCGGTGGTTCTCCGTCAGCTCCAATAACGGAGAGGGCGAGCTGAGCGCCCAGTTCACGCAGCTGATCCGCATAGGCGGCAAGCGCAAAAACCAGATCAGGCTGGCACAGTACAATACGCAGCTGACCGAGTACCAATACTACGACCTGCTCCGCGCGCTGAAGTATCAGCTCCTCACCGACCTGAGCAATATAGACCTGTATCTGCAAAATGATAATATCTACCGCCAGCAGATAGGCGTCGTAAAGCAACTGGCAGATGCCACCGCCTATCAGGTACAGAGTGGCAATGTGAGTGAAAAGGAGTCGGTGCGTCTGCAAAATGTACTACTCTCCCTGCAGAGCGCACAGCGTAGCAACTATGAAAACCTGCTGGACGCCGAGACGGACGTGAAGCAGATGCTGAAGTTCTCTAAAAATGAATTTGTAGTGCCGGATATACCTCAGGCCAAAGATGTGTCTACTCAGATCAGGAGCATAGGTATAGACTCTCTGAGTGCCATAGCCCTGACCGAGCGCTATGACGTGAAGGCTGCCAAGCTAGGCGTGGATATAGCCAATACGCAACTCCGCCTGCAGCGCGCGCAGGGGGTGCCGGATCCCTCAGTTTTCTTTGAGTATGATCGATTTGGTAGCTCTTACAATAACTTTACCGGACTAGGCGTGAGCATAGACCTGCCGGTCTTCAACCATAATCAGGGTAACATCCGCTCTGCCAAAGCAAACATAAAGGCGGCTCAGTACAACTCTGACAACTCCTATCTGACCCTGACCAATGAAGTAGGTAGCGCCCTGCTGAAGATGCTCAACATCACAGACATGCAGAAGACCTTTGACCAGAACTATAATAAGTCTTTCAATAAAGTATCTCAGGGTATGATAGACCTCTATAAGGAGCGCAAGATCGGCCTGGTGGAGTTTCTCGATTTCTTTGACTCCTATGGCGAATCAAAAAGAAACCTGAACCAGCTCAACTCGGACTACCGCCAGGGGGTGTATGAACTCAACTATACCCTGGGCAAGGATGTATTCTAAAGCTAAACCAACTACTAAAGCACACCACTAATTATATATGATAAAGAAAGTTTTTTCTGTAGCAGCTTTTTCAGCGATACTCATCGGAGCCAGCTCCTGCCACCATGAGGATAAGAAGGCGGAAGTAAAGGTAGAGAACTTCGTACTCAGCGATACGATGCAAAAGATCATCAAGGTAGACGAGGTGACCATGGATAAGGTAGACGGTATCGTAAACCTGAATGGTGATATCAGCTACGATCAGAATAACGTAGTGCGCGTGATGCCTATGGTGAGCGGTATAGCGCAGGACGTAAAGGTAAACCTGGGTGACCGTGTCTCTCAGGGCCAGACACTCGCTACCATACGCAGCGTAGAGGCGCTGGGCCTCCAGAATGACCTGGTCAATGCCCGTGCTGCCGAGACCCTGGCTAAGAAAAACCTGGAGGTGACACAGTCTATGATGGACAAAGGTGTGGCCAGCCAGCGCGACCTCCTGCAGGCGCAGCAGGATCTGGCCAGGGCCGAATCGGAGCTGAACAGGGTGAGCAACCAACTAACTATGATAGGTACCAGCACCGCTGGCAAGGGGGCTGTAGTGGCCCTGACCTCTCCTGACAATGGATTTATAGTGGAGCGTAAGCTGAATCCTAATCAACCCATCCGCTCTGACGATGCTTCGCCGCTCTTCACCGTATCTGACCTCAAGAGGGTGTGGGTACTGGCCAATGTATATGAAGTGGATGTAGAGAAAGTAAAAGTCGGTGACTCTGTAGAGGTGCGCACACTGGCCCTGCCTGACAAAGTGTACTACGGCAGGATAGATCTGGTGTCAAACGCGCTGGACCCTATAGCCCGCACACTGCAGGTACGCGTCATGCTGGATAATCCAAACTATGAGCTGAAGCCTGAGATGTATGCACGCGTATCGGTACGATTCAAAGAGCAAGACAAGGAAATGCCGAATGTGCCGAGTGCGGCTGTAGTTTTTGACAAGAGCAGGAACTATGTGGTGGTATACCATGCCAAGGATAACCTGGAGATACGTGAGGTAGAGGTGCTCGATGCACAAGGTCCGCGTACCTATATCTCTGCCGGCCTCAAACCGGGTGAGAAAGTGATCTCTAAAGCAGCCCTGCTGGTATACCAGGCTATTCGTCAATAATTGATCGGTCAAAGTTTAAATAAACTCATTCATGAATAAGTTCTTCAGGAACGTCGTAGGCTTTGCCCTCAAGAATAAAGTATTCGTCTTTTTCATCACCATCGTGGCGATCATAGCCGGCGCATTCTCCTATATCAATACGCCAATAGAAGCTTTCCCTGATGTGATGAGTACCCGTGTGATCATCATCACGCAGTGGTCTGGCCGTAGCGCCGAGGAGGTGGAGAAATTTGTGACCATCCCGATAGAGATCGAGATGAACTCTGTGCCTAAGAAGACATCCCTGCGCTCTATATCCCTCTTTGGCCTCAGTGTCATCACCATCATGTTTGAAGATGACATGGAGGACTTTCGTGCGCGCCAGGAGGTGGCCAACAGGCTGCAAGGCATCAACCTGCCGGATGGTGCCGACCCTGAGATAGAGCCGCCATACGGACCTACGGGTGAGATCTTCCGCTATACGCTCAAGAGCAAGACAAGATCGGTGCGTGAGCTGAAGACCATACAGGACTGGGTCATAGAGCGCCAGATCAAAGCGGTACCGGGCATAGCAGATGTGGTGTCCTTTGGTGGGCAGGTCAAGACCTATGAGGTGAGTGTAGACCCGGGCCAGCTGGCTAAATACGGCATGACCGCACTGGACGTGTATACCGCTATCAGCAAGAGCAACGTGAACGTAGGCGGTGATGTAATCACTAAGAATAATCAGGCCTATGTAGTGCGTGGTCTGGGCCTCCTGAATGATATCCATGAGATAGAGAAAGTGATCATAGACAGCCGCAACAATACGCCGATACTGGTCAAAAATGTGGCGCACGTAGTAGAGTCCAGCCTGCCTAAGCTGGGCTACATAGGCCGCGACTCTACAGATGACCTGGTGGAGGGCATCATAGTGATGCGCAAGGGTGAGAACCCGAGCGAGGTACTCGCAGCCCTGCGTGACAAGGTAAGCGAACTGAACGATGTGATCCTGCCGGCAGATGTCAAAATAGACACCTTCTATGACCGTGGCACGCTGATCAACTATACCACACACACCGTACTGCACAACCTCCTGGAGGGTATATTCCTCGTCACGGTGATCGTCTTTGTCTTTATGCTGGACTGGCGCACTACGGTGATCGTGTCCATCATCATTCCGCTCGCGCTGCTATTCGCTTTCTTCTGTATGAAGATGAAAGGCATGACTGCCAATCTCCTCTCACTCGGTGCTGTAGACTTTGGTATCATCATAGATGGTGCGGTGGTGATGGTGGAGGGGCTATTTGTGGCGCTGGATGAGCTGGCGCACAAGTATGGGCCGGAGCGATTTAATAAGCTATCTAAGCTCGGCATGATCAAACGCATAGGCGGAGAAAAAGCGAAAGCTGTATTCTTCTCCAAGATGATCATCATCACGGCCCTGCTGCCTATCTTCTCCTTCCAGAAGGTAGAAGGCAAGATGTTCTCCCCGCTGGCGTGGACCCTGGGCTTTGCGCTCCTCGGTGCATTGATCTTTACCCTCACTCTGGTGCCGGTGCTGATCAGCATCCTGCTCAATACGAATGTGAAGGAGAAACACAACGTATTCGTAGAGTTTATCCAGAAGAAGATATTTGCGGGATTCAGCTTTACATTCAAAAATGGAAAGACGAGCCTGGTAGTAGCTACTGCTATCATGGTGTTTGGGCTCCTGAGCTTCAAATTTCTGGGTACAGAGTTTCTGCCGCACCTCAATGAAGGTGCTATTTATATCCGTGCTAATATGCCGCTGAGTACCTCTCTGGATCAGTCGGTAGAGATGACCAAGAAGCTCAGGAAGATCATGGTGACTTTCCCTGAGATACGGGGTGTGATGTCTCAGACCGGCCGCCCTAATGATGGCACTGACCCGACCAGCTTCTTCAATATAGAGTTTCACGTGGACCTCAAGCCTAAAGAAGAGTGGACGCGTGATATCACCAAGGATCAGCTCATAGACTCTATGCAGGCGCGCTTTGCAGAGTTTCAGGGTATCTCGTTCAACTTCTCCCAGCCGATCATGGATAATGTGGAGGAGGCAGTGAGCGGTGTGAAAGGATCACTGGCGGTCAAGATATACGGCACTGACCTCTTCCAACTGGAGGAACTGGCCGACTCAGCCCAGCACATACTGGAGCACGTGCAGGGCGTGGAGGACCTAGGCGTGGTGAAACTGATAGGACAGCCTGAGCTACGCGTAGAGCTCAATCAGGAAAAGATGGGTGTCTATGGAGTCGCTACTGCAGATGCACAGGCCGTGATAGAAATGGCCATAGGTGGCAAGGGCGCTACGCAGATCTACGAAGGCGAGCGTAAGTTTGACATCCGTGTACGCTACAGTCCTGAGTTTCGTGAAAATGAGGAGGCCATCGGTATGCTGATGGTACCTACACTGACAGGTACCAAGGTGCCGCTGAAAGAAATAGCACGCATCCATACTGTGACCGGACCTGCATTCGTATACCGCGAGGGCAACAAGCGGTTCTGCGCTGTGAAATTCTCAGTACGTGGACGTGACCTGGGCAGCACGATACAGGAAGCCCAGCAGAAAGTAGGAGATAAGATCAAACTCGGCAAGGGCATGAGCATGGAGTGGAAGGGTGAATTTGAAAATCAGGTGCGCGCGCAGAAGCGCCTCGGACAGGTGGTGCCTATCAGCCTCACCGTGATCTTTATCCTGCTCTTCATCACATTTGGCAGCTTCCAGGATGCAGGCCTCGTGATACTCAAGGTGCCATTTGCACTCATAGGAGGTATCTGGATGCTGCTGCTCACCAGTACTAACTTCAGTATCTCTGCCGGTGTGGGCTTCATCGCGCTCTTTGGCGTGTGTGTGCAAAACGGGGTCTTGCTCATATCTGGCTTCCACGAGTATATGCTGATGGGGTACTCTCTGGTAGATAGTATAGAGAGCACGGTACGCACCCGTATACGCCCTGTGGTGATGACCGCTATGATGGCGGCTATCGGTCTCCTTCCTGCAGCTATCAGTACTGGTATCGGCTCTGAGACACAGCGCCCACTGGCGCGTGTCATGATAGGCGGCCTGGTCACAGATACTGTCTTCACCCTGCTCATATTCCCTATCATACTGGAGCTGGTCTATGCGCGCAAACTGCACAAAGAGCAGCAAGGCCACAAGGCCCGCATGAATGCTAAGAATGCTTAAGCACTCTTGGCTGGAAGCGGTCGGATTTATCTGCGAAGCATGCGGACTACCGCTATGATGAGTGCGATGGCAGCTATCACGGCTAGTACGATATAGTACCAGTTTCTGGAGAAGAACAGCGCTAAACGGATATGCTGTATCTCGTCAGTGAGATCGGTCCTGTACTTCTCTTTCTGTAGAAATTCAAATTGTTTGTGCGCTTCAGTCAGGTTTCCGGTCTTCTTGTAGCAGAGGCCGAGATAGTAGACCGCATCGAGATAGCGCGCATGGCAGCTATCCGCCTGGCAGGAGTCCCACACTACGCCGGCAGTACGCAGGCCTGCATAGGCAGAGTCAAACTGATGCAGTTTGTAATGCGTGATACCCTTATTAAAATTTCCCTCCGGCTGGCGGCTATTGAGCACGACAGCCCTTTGGAATAGGTCAATAGCCTTATTATAGCTACCGGACTCATAGTAGCAGATGCCTATGTTATTGATCACATCCGCATTTTCGCTCAGGTCAGCGCGGGCGGCAGAGTAGTCGCGGAGGGCATTATTATAGTTGTGCAGCAGCACAAAAATCTCTGCGCGATGGATCAGCGCGTCTGTATTGGCCGGTACTACCTCCAGGCAGTGGCTGAACTGTATCAGCGCCTCGTCATAGTGCTGCTGGTCGCGCAGGCAGAGCCCGGCGAGGAGCAGGGCATTTACATTGCGGCCGTCTATGGCCAGCGCACGCTGGCTGTACACCAGTGCTGAATCTGTATGGTGCAGGCGATAGGCCGTGATAGCAGCCAGGGTCAGGTAGTTGATGTTAGAGCCCTGCAGCGCCAGGCTCCTGCTGATAGCGGCATAGGCACTATCATAGCGGCCATCATCATAGAGTAGGAGCGCCTGTTGGTATGGCAGTGTGTCGTTTGCTGGCTGGAGTGCCGACAGGCGCTGCAAGAAGGAGAGGGCAGAGTCAGTCTCAGATTTGGCGGCGTAGAGATCTGCCAGCTGGCGAATCAATGCCGCGCTGGCAGGATAGCGGGCATACCGGGCAGAGGTGATCCTGATAGCAGAGTCCAGCCGAGCGTAGTCATATCCGGTGTAGGGGTTATTGTCATCATAGGCTTCCAATGCAAAACTGCTACCTGACGATAGCAGGATAGAAAACCAGAGAAGCAATTTTATAGCACGGTCTTTGCGTAGCAAGCATCAGCCTTTGTGGCAAAGTAAGGAAAAATACACAAACCCCTATCCACAGCGGTGAAACAGAAACTGATGTATATTAGTCAGACATATGATCGAAACATTCGCGCACAGCAAAGTCAAGCAATTTTATTTCCTCGCTATCCTTACCTTATTGGGGGGTGTACTGGGGTACATGCTGAGGGATTTTATCAGTTCTTTTCTGGGGGCGGCTACCTTGTACATCATATTCAGGCAGCCCATGTTTCAGCTCAGCGAGGTGAGGAAATGGAATAAGACGCTCACTGTGTCCTTACTATTGGTAGTATCTATCGTGGTAGTCCTCATCCCTATAGGCCTCCTGTCGTTCATGCTTTCTTCCAAGGCTCAGTATATGGTGCAGCACTATTCAGAGTTTCTGGATTTGGTAAAAGGCTGGAATCAAAACCTATCAGCCAATTATGGTATAGATCTGATCTCTCAGGATACTATCAGCAAGGTGACAGCCGCAGGGGCAGATTTCATCCCGGTTTTATTGTCGGCTACCTTGAGTTCCTTTACCCAGATAGCGGTACTCTATTTTCTGTTATACTTTATGCTCATGGAGGGGCGCAGCATGGAGCGCTATGTCAGGACCTCCTCACCATTCAATAAGGAAAACACAGCCCTGCTGCTCAAAGAGCTTCGCATACAGACCCTATCCAATGTAATAGGTATACCCGTGCTGATAGTGATACAGGCGGTGATCGCCTGGATCGGCTTCTGGATATTTGGTATGGAGCAACCATTTTTCTGGGGTGTGATCACGGGCTTTGCCTCTATGATACCGATCATCGGCGCAGCTATCGTCTGGATACCGGTAGCGATCTATATGTACATCAGTGGCAAGCACGGTGGCAGTATCGGCGCCGCTATTTACAATGGCCTGCTGCTGGTCAATGTAGAACATCTCGTTCGCTTCTCGATGCTGAAGAAATATGGCAATACGCATCCACTGGTCACCTTCTTTGGGCTGGTGATAGGCATAGAGCTGTTTGGCTTCCTGGGGCTGATCTTCGGACCATTGCTGATCTCTTATTTCATATTGCTGGTACAGATCTACCGCAAGGAATACCTGGAGCCGGTACCAGCTATCATCGTGGATCCGGTAGCGCCGGTCAAAGTTGAGCCCGTCATCCTGGTGGCGCCCACACCTCCTGCCACCGACAAGAAGGCGTAGGAACAATGGCGTACCGCGCCTTCTGCGCGAGGTTCATACTTTCCAATTCACTGAAATATCTATATTGTGGAAGGTGCCGAAGCATCTATTTCACCTTATAAAACAAAAGTATGTTTGGTATTAATTATATCAAGTTTGACTCCATGACCTATGTGATCAAATTTAAAAATGGTAAGATCGACAAGGAAGGTCGTGGCTTGTCTTTCTTCTACTTTGCTCCTACTACCTCTATCTCGGCGGTGCCGATGGGCAGCAACAATCTTCCCTTTATTTTTAGCGAGACGACCAAAGATTATCAGACTGTCAATATCCAAGGGCAGATATCGTATAAGGTCAGTAACCCAAAGCTGCTGGCAGAGCTGCTGGATTTCACTGTAGATGAAAAGGGCACGTATAAAAAAGACGATAGCGAAAAGCTGAACCAACGTATCATCAATGATGCCCAGACATCTACCTCTACTTACATCCACTCTCTGGGCCTCAAAGACGCCATCCGCTCGGCAAAGACCATCGAGCAGCGTATCACAGAGGGCCTGGCCGCCTCCCAGGCTATATCTATGCTGGGTATTGATATCCTGGGGGTCAGTATCCTGGGTGTGAGGGCTACTCCTGAGATGGAGCGTGCCCTGGAGACCGAGACCCGCGAGCAGCTACAGCAAGAGGCCGATCAGGCTATATACGGACGGAGAAACTTTGCCGTAGAGCAGGAGCGCAGGATCAAAGAGAGCGAACTCAATACGGAGATAGCGGTAGAGGAAAAGAAGAAACAGATATCTGAGAAGAGGATGGAAGCAGATGTGCAGAAAGCGGAGAACGATAGAAAGCTGCGCGAAATGAAAGTACAGGCTGATATATCAGTGGAGAACCAACGCAAGAATCTGATAGACCAGAAAACCGCAAATGACAGGAAGGAAGCCGATACTCAGGGCTATCAGATAGAGGCAATGCTGAAACCATACAAGGGAGTGGATTGGAAGACGCTCACAGCGCTCAGCAGCAATGGCGACGCACGGTTCAATATAGCGCTTGCATTTCGCCAGCTGGCCGAGAATGCGGATAAAATAGGCCACCTGAATATCACTCCGGATCTGCTCGATACGCTGCTCAAAGACGATAAATAGTGATGGAGATCGACTATGCTATCATCGTAAAAAATAAAACACGCCTGGAATCTCTCATAGAGCGGTTCAATACCCGTGCGCAGGCCAGGTTTTATATAGAGCGGCTGGGCGGCGATTTTTCGGATTATGAGCAGGAGCATGAGCAGTTTCATAGCTCTCTGGATCAGGTGCAGCGCCATCTTTCAGCTGTGCTGCGGCACAAGATATTGGAGCGCAGTTTTGTCCCATCTTTTATCTTCAATGACCGGCAGGTGGTCATCGTCATAGGCCAGGATGGCCTCGTGGCCAATACCGCAAAGTATGCTACCAATATCCCTATAGTGGCAATCAATCCTGATGCGGAGAGGTATGATGGAGTACTACTCCCTTTTACACCAGGTGATGTAGTGCCGGTAGCAGAGGCCGTGATAAAGGGTAATTATAATTCCCGTATCGCCTCATTTGCCGAAGCGCGGCTCAATGACGGGCAGCGGCTGCTGGCCTTTAATGATCTCTTTATCGGAGCGGCCAGCCATATATCAGCGCGCTACAAGATCTCTTATGGCAAGGCTGCAGAGAATCAATCGTCGTCCGGTATCATCGTATCGACACAGGCCGGCTCCACGGGCTGGCTCAGCTCTGTTTTTAATATGTCATACGGCATGTACAGGTTTGTAGAAAAGGCTGATGCCAAGGGCAAGCGCGTCCGTCTGAAGGATGATCAACTTATGTTTGCCGTGAGGGAACCTTTTGCAAGTAAAACCTCAAAAACTGAAATACAGGCCGGGATACTGGCGGGGGATATGACACTGAGGATAGAATCCCTGATGCCTGCTAGCGGAGTGATCTTTTCTGATGGCATAGAGTCTGACTATCTGAAATTTAACTCGGGCATGGTGGCTACCATAGGTATAGCACCTGAAAAGGCCAGACTGGTATTGCCATAATAGATGCTCGCCTGCTCCGGGGAACGATAGAAACTTGAATGCCGTATACGCTTTTATCCCTATTTTTGGCGTATGAGAGTATCCGTCTATCGCAAAATGCACTTCAACGCGGCTCACCGCCTGGCGCGCCCCGACTGGAGTGATGAGAAAAACAAGGAAGTCTTTGGCCTCTGCAGCAATCCTAACTACCATGGCCACAACTACTACGTAGAGGCCAAAGTGACTGGGGAGATAGACCCCGAGACAGGCTATGTGATAGATATCAAGGTGCTCAATGAGATCCTCAATAATGAGATCCTCAACTATATGGATCACTCCAATCTGAATGAAGATATAGCCGAGTTTAAAAACCTCAATCCTACCGGGGAGAATATAGTGGTGGTGGTCTATGACCGCATCCGGGCTAAACTCGACGCTAAGTTTGACCTAAAAGTTAAACTCTGGGAAACAGACCGCAACTACTTTGAATATCCGGTGGCTAATGATTAATTTTAATCATGCCCCGTTTCTGTGCTTTGCCCGGTGTTTTCCTTGCAGTATTACTGCTGCTATCTGCTGATATCCGGGCGCAGATATGCCATTCTTTTGAGCCGGGCACTTACTCCCATCACGCCTCCAAAACTGAGAGTACAGATGCTATCGGCCTCGCACCTACGGCCAACTATGATATCGTCTACCACCGCATATCGGTCAGGGTAGATCCCGCAGTGCGGTACATAGGGGGGAATGTGACTTCTTACTTCCGTCCTGTCACCTCACTCACGCAGATGGCTTTTGACTTGACAGATACTTTGTCTGTAGATTCTGTTTACTATCATGGCGCCCGCCTGTCTGGTGTCACACATAGTGGCAATGCGATCACGATCAACTTTCCAGCCGCTATATCTGCACTAGATTCCATTGTTGTATTCTATAGCGGTGTGCCTCCGGAGAATGGCTTTGGCTCCTTTGTGACAAATATCCATTATGACACTGTGCCCGTGCTGTGGACGTTATCTGAGCCCTACGGCGCGCGCGACTGGCTGCCCAGCAAAATGACGCTGACGGATAAAATAGACTCACTCGATTTTTATATCAATGTGCCGGATAGATTTCACGCTGGTGCCAATGGCCTCATGACCGACAGTACTATAGAAGGTAGTACTGTGACCTATCACTGGCGGCACCGGTACCCGATAGCTACCTATCTCATAGGCATGGCAGTGAGCAACTATGAAGCGCACACCTTTCAAGTAGCCTCGCCCTATGGTGATATCACGATGCTCAATTACTTCTTCCCGGAGGAGGAGGCAGACTGGCTGGCTACAGATAGCAATGTAGCCCACGCCTTGCAACTATATTCGGAGTTGTTTGGCCCCTATCCATTCATCCGGGAGAAATATGGGCATGCAGAGTTTCTATGGGGAGGCGGTATGGAGCACCAGACCATGAGCTTTGTAGTCGCTCCTGATTTTGAGCTGCTGAATCATGAGATGGCGCATCAGTGGTTTGGAGATAAGCTGACCTGTGACAGCTGGTCAGAGATCTGGCTCAACGAGGGCTTTGCCACCTATCTGTCGGGTCTCTGCTATGAGCGGCTGGCGCCTGAGTGGTGGTACGGATGGCGCAGCACTACACTCAAGCGTACCATACGCGGAGGCAACGGCACAGTACTCTGTGATGATACTACCAGCGTAAACAGGATCTTTGATAATACGCTGACATATTCCAAAGGTGCGTACCTGCTCCATATGATACGCTGGGAGCTGGGAGATAGCAATTTCTTTGCAGCGCTGAAAAGCTATGCTACTGATCCCGCGCTGGTATACAGCTTTTCTAAAACGGATTTATTAAAGGTCCATTTTGAAGCTCAAAGTGGTATAGACCTCACCTGGTTTTTTGACCAGTGGTACTATACGGGTGGCTATCCGTCGTATGTGCTGGACTGGTCGCAGCAGGCAGGCACGCTGGTCATAAAGCTATCCCAATCGTCTAGCAATACCGCGAATCCTTTCTTTAAAATGAAAGTGCCTGTACGGGTGTACAGGCACAATGGAGATACGACCCTGGTACTGGATCATACTAGCTCGGGTCAGGAGTTTTCGCTTCAGATCGGATTTAATATTGACTCGATTCAGATTGATCCTGACCTCTGGCTGATATCGGCCGGCAATGTAATACGTAAACTGCCCGCACCGGCAGCAGAAAATTTCATCCAGATAGTGACCAATCCGGTCAGGGACAGACTGACCATCTGGTACGACTCTCATAGTCTCAATCACGTCACACTCTCTATCTATGATCTGGATGGCAGGCAGCTGGACACAGAGTCTGTGCCTATGGGAAATGGCGACTACTACAGCACATCACTCGCTCACCTGGCTGCGGGAGTATATGTGGCAAAGGTAGAAAGCGAGCACCGCACTCTCACGCAGCGCTTCGTAAAATTGTAACAAGCTTTTTATAAAAAGCGGTTAAAAATCAGTCATTTCGCCTTGTAAAGAAATTTCTAACTGCATCTTTCGTCTGAATAGTATGACAAAAGTGCAGTAAGAAGTCCTTAGCATATATTTTGTCACATAAAGCAAAACAACAAAACAATGGGTTCTTTCTGGATGATCTCGCTGCTGATACTCGGTGTGAGCTGGCTGGTGCAGGCGAGGCTGAAATCTAAAATGGAGCAATACTCACGTGTACCTTTTGCCGGCAATATGACCGGTGCAGAGGTGGCTACCAAAATGCTCCGCGACAATGGCATCTATGACGTGACGGTACAATCCGTAGAGGGCAAGCTGACGGATCACTATAATCCGGCTGATAAAACCGTCAACCTTTCGCCTGATGTATATAGCGGCAATAGTGTCACAGCTGCTGCTGTAGCTGCGCACGAGTGCGGCCATGCGGTGCAGCATGCACGGGCCTACTTCTGGCTGGGGCTGCGTACCTCTGTGGTGCCCTTGGTCACCTTTGCGGCCAACTGGGTACAGTGGATACTACTGGCCGGTATGCTGCTGATGGCGTTTGCCGGTGTGTTTGGTATCGTAGTGGTCATGATAGGTATCGGACTTTTTGCGCTGACCACACTCTTTGCATTCATCACACTCCCGGTAGAGTTTGATGCATCAAACAGGGCACTGGCATGGCTGGAGAGCAGCCGTACTACCTCTGCTGCAGAGCATGCGCAGGCAAAAGATGCGCTGACCTGGGCTGCCATGACCTACGTAGTCGCTGCGCTGGGCTCTCTCGTCACCCTGCTGTACTACATTTCGATCTTCATGCGTAGAAGATAAAAGCAAGATAATTTTCATCGTCAAAGGCTCGTTTACCGGATCACGGTCAGCGAGCCTTTTTGCATTGCGCTACTATGGCCATCGATAAAGCTGACATTCATCTGCCAGACGAAACTGCCCGGTTCTACCCTTACCCCCTTGAAGGTGCCATCCCACTGGAAGTCGATATCATTGCTGCGGAAAACACTCTCGCCCCAGCGGTCAAAGATCTCGACCTCTACAAATTTCACTGCTTTTTTGTAGCCATAAAATTCAAAGTAGTCGTTAGTACCATCGCCATTTGGTGTAAAGGCATTAGGGATGTATATGGAATAATCTGTTTTCACTATGACCGTGGTGGTATCTGTAGCTGTGCAGCCTGCGTCATTGGAGACGCTCACCCTGTACTGCGTAGTCTGGCCCGGTGCTGCTACCGGCGCAGCACAATCTGTACAGCTCAGGCCGTAGTCAGTCGTCCACCGGCTGCTCAGAGTGCCCGAGTGGCCTGTCACGGCGTAGGAGAGTGTGGTATTATCTCCCAGCTGTATGGTCACGGCAGGCGTAGCCTGTATCGAGAAGTCATACAAGTAAGCCAGCGCGGCGACTGTGGCTGCAGTACATCCCTGCGCATCGGACACTGTGATGTCATAGGTGCCGGGTGCCAGGTTTTGCCGGGAGAGAGTAGTGGTACCATCGGCCCACAGATAGGTATATGGTGATACGCCTCCGGTGACCGCCAGTGCTATACTGCCACTGTCTCCCAGAGTCACACAGATCGGGTCCTTTGTAGTAGCAGTGATGGTGATGGCTGTAGGTTCTGACAGAGTGGTACCGGAGGTGGCTGTACAGCCAGCATTGTCTGTCACAGAGACGCTGTAGCTGCCGGCTGTGAGGTTGCTTATGTTCTGTGTAGTAGCGGTAGTACTCCAGCTGTAGGCGTACGGTGACTGGCCGCTGCTCGCAGAGAGTGTTATGCTTCCATCAGTACCGCTGTTACAGCTTACATTGGACGGGGTCAGTACCAGGCTCATAGCTGGTATTACTGTTATATTCTGAGAGGCATTGGCAGCACAGTTATTCGCATCCGTGACCAGCACTGTGTATGTGGTAGTAGATGGCGGAGTCATAGCAGCAGCGGCTGTGGTGCTACCGTCTGACCAGAGGTAGGTCACACCACCTGCTGCAGTCAGCGTCACGCTGCCACCGGCACACACCTGCGTAGCCGATGCGCTGATAGATGGTACAGGCAGTGGATTGACCGTGACCGAGGCAGAGGCAGTAGCTGTACAGTTATTGGCATCTGTGGCCGTCACTATGTAGGTAGACGTACCGGCAGGAGCCGGGCTGATAGCTGCGGTGATCTCAGTCGTACTCCATACATAGCTGCTGCCACCGCTGGCAGTGAGGGCTGCAGAAGATCCGGCACAGACAGATGTAGTGGCTGGTGTGATAGTAGCAGTAGGAAGTGCATTGACTGCTACAGAGGTACTGGCTGCAGCAGTGCAGTTATTGCCATCCGTCACGGTGACAAAGTAGGACGTGGCAGCAGCAGGCGATACAGATATAGCTGCTGTAGTCTCCGTGGTACTCCATACGTAGCTGCTGCCCCCGGATGCTGTCAGTGTAGTACTACTACCAGCGCATACGGCAGGACTGGCAGGAGAGATAGCAGGTATCGGCAGCGCATTGATCGTGACCGTAGCTGTCGCGGTCGCTGTGCAGGTATTAGCATCTGTCACTGTAGCTGTATAGGTAGTAGTACCTGATGGTGATACAGAGGTAGTAGCTGTCCCGGCCCCGCCGCTCCAGGCATAGCTGGTGCCTCCGCTGGCCGTCAGCGTAGTGGCACTTCCGGCGCAGATCGCTACGGTAGACGGTGTCACGGCCGCAGCAGGTGCGGGATTGATGGTCACCGAGGCGGTAGTAGCTGCAGAGCAGTTGTTGGCATCAGTTACGGTGACAGTATAGGTAGCCGCCGCCGCCGGAGAGACAGTAGTAGCCGCTGTAGCATCGCCATTGCTCCAGGCATAGACGGATCCGCCGCTGGCAGTGAATGTAGTGCTCGTACCCGGACAGATAGCGACAGTAGCCGGCGCCACCACAGGCACCGGTAGCGGATTGACCGTTACGCTGCGCGAAGCGGACGCAGTACAGTTATTTATATCAGCTACCGTCACAGTATAGGATGCGGTACCTGCCGGAGTCACGGTAGTAGATGCGGTATTATCAGTAGTACTCCAGATGTATGTCACCCCACCGCTGGCTGTCAGCGTCGTACTATTACCCGCGCATACGGCTGCGGTGGCAGGTGTGATCACAGGTGTAGGCAGAGGATTGACAGAGACGCTACTAGAGGTAGATGCAGTACAGTTGTTAGCATCCTTTACTGTCACTGTATAGGATTGAGTGCCCGCCGGTGTCAGGGTGACTGCTGCTGTGGTAGCAGTAGTACTCCATGTGTAGCTGGTGCCACCGCTGGCTGTGAGCGTGGTGCTGGTACCTGCACAGATAGCTATTGTAGCAGGGCTTATCGCCGCTACAGGCAGTGAGTTTACGGTGACACTGCGTGATGTAGATGCAGTACAGTTGTTAGCGTCTTTGACTGTCACTGTATAGGATTGAGTGCCTGCCGGTGTCAGGGTGACCACTGCTGTGGTAGCAGTAGTACTCCATGTGTAGCTGGTACCCCCGCTGGCCGTGAGTGTAGTGCTGGTGCCTGCACAGATGGCTACAGTAGCCGGGCTTATCACCGCTGTAGGTAGAGAGTTGACAGTCACGCTGCGTGATGTGGATGCAGTACAGTTATTGGCATCAGTCACAGTCACAGTATAGGATTGAGTACCCGCCGGTGTCACAGTGACCGCAGCCGTGGTGGCAGTGGTACTCCAGGTATACCCGGTACCGCCGCTGGCTGTCAGCGTCGTACTATTACCCGCGCATACGGCTGCGGTGGCAGGTGTGATCACAGGTGTAGGCAGAGGATTGACAGAGACGCTACTTGATGTAGATGCAGTACAGTTGTTAGCGTCCTTTACTGTCACTGTGTAGGATTGAGTGCCCGCCGGTGTCAGGGTGACTGCTGCAGTGGTGGCAGTAGTGCTCCAGGTGTAGGTCGTGCCACCGCTGGCTGTGAGCGTGGTGCTGGTACCTGCACAGATAGCTACTGTGGCAGGGTTTATCGCCGCTACAGGCAGTGAGTTTACAGTCACACTCCGTGATGTAGATGCAGTACAGTTGTTAGCGTCTTTTACTGTCACTGTATAGGCTTGAGTGCCTGCCGGAGTCACAGTGACCGCTGCTGTGGTAGCTGTAGTGCTCCATGTGTAGCTCGTGCCCCCGCTGGCCGTGAGTGTCGTGCTGGTGCCTGCACAGATGGCCACAGTAGCCGGATTGATCACAGGTGTAGGCAGTGAGTTTACAGTCACGCTGCGTAATGTGGATGCAGTACAGTTGTTGGCATCGGTCACGGTCACTGTATAGGATTGAGTACCCGCCGGTGTCTCAGTGACCGCAGCCGTGGTGGCAGTGGTACTCCAGGTATACCCGGTACCGCCACTGGCCGTAAGTGTCGTGCTGGTTCCTGCACAGATGGCCACGGTAGCAGGGCTGATCACCGGTGTAGGTAGTGAGTTTACGGTTACACTGCGTGATGTAGATGCAGTACAGTTGTTAGCGTCTTTTACAGTCACGGTATAGGCTTGAGTGCCCGCCGGTGTCAGGGTGACTGCTGCTGTGGTAGCAGTAGTACTCCATGTGTAGCTGGTGCCACCGCTGGCTGTGAGTGTGGTGCTGCTGCCTGCGCAGACAGCTACTGTGGCAGGGCTGATAGCTGCTACGGGCAGCGTGTTGACAGTCACGCTCCGGCTAGTCGCTGCGGTACAGGAGTTGGCATCCGTGACTGTGACCGTATAGGTGGTAGTACCGGCGGGTGTCACAGTGACCGCCGCTGTGGTGGCAGTAGTACTCCATGTATAGCTGGTACCACCGCTGGCCGTGAGTGTAGTGCTGGTGCCTGCACAGATGGCTACAGTAGCCGGATTGATCACAGGTGTAGGCAGTGAGTTTACAGTCACACTGCGCGATGCAGATGCAGTACAGTTATTGGCATCGGTCACGGTCACTGTATAGGCTTGAGTGCCTGCCGGAGTCACCGCTATCGTGGCTGTGCCTGCGGTGGTGCTCCAGCTGTAGCTCGTACCACCGCTCGCTGTGAGTGTCGTGCTGCTGCCGGCACAGACTGCTGCTACAGCCGGCGAGATGGCCGCGGTAGGGAGAGGGTTCACCACCACATTGACAGAGGCGGTACTGGTGAAGCCGGATGACTGAGTCGTCGTCACACTATAGGGAGTATTGCCGCCCGGTGTCACAGTGATAGCTGCTGTAGTAGCGCCTGTACTCCAGACGTAGGTGCCGCCGCCGCTGGCTGTGAGTGTCGTACTCTCGCCGGCGCAGAGCGTAGTATTGCCCGAGATGCTGGCAGGAGGGCAGCCACTGGGAGCTGGGCCCGGTGTACATGGGCACTGGTCGGTGATATCTGCTATGCCGTCTCCATCGCCGTCTGCCGTGCTGCTGGCGGTGGTATTGGCTACCAGCAGCAGGCCGTAGGGATTGTTGCCGCCGCCGTTAGGATAGTTGTACACCTGCACATCTATGTAGTTGGTGCCTTGTATCCATGGGCCGGGCAAGGTGATATTCAGCTGCGAGCCGGCTGTAAAACCTCCGCCGCTGATACCCGTACTGGCACCATTCACAAATACATCCGTTATCTGATTATCTACATAGCCGGATAGGTACAGCACATAGTTGCCCGGAGTCGTCACGCTGTTGCCATTACAGTCCGTAGGCAGGTTGAGCGTCAGGCGAAAGTATAGATAGCCATCATTATAGTTATTGGAGCAGGAGGTGGTCGTGCCGGTGATCCAGTTGCCGTTATTGGCCGGCGGGGCGAGGCTAGCGGGATCTACCCATGCTCCCGGAGCGCAGTTATTATTGATCAGCGCAGGTGTATAGGTCAGGCCCATCGGATTGGGTGGACTCGTGGAGTACCACTGCGATACCGTCCAGATAGGGTCATAAGATCCGGGCGTGCCCTGGCCGGTAGAGAGAGTACTGGGATTAGGAAAGGTCTGCGCATGCACCTTTGTAGATAGTAGCAAAGTGATGGCGAGGAGGTATAATAAATACTTCATAAGCGATGGGTTAGGGTATCGGGTTGTTAAACAGACGCGCTGCCACGTCCGCTGGATGTTTCCGGAAAAAAGCTATTTGCCCTAAAAGTAATGCAGTAAACGGGGACTACGGCCCCTCAAAAAATACATAAGACCCTTGATTTTCACCACTTCTGACTCTTATCCCAAGGTCCGGAAGAAGTATTATAGAGCAGGGAAGGTACTTAATATTTAAAATTCAGTCCTTTTCATATATGTGATCTTTGATAGTATCAGGCACTCTCATTCACCCATGAATTGCCGCGTTTGGTCGGTGATTAACAATGTTTCAGTCAACGACTTTCTTTTTTCAGCGAAATAATGGTCATTTTTGTGATGTAAACTCCCAAAAACTATGCTGGTGACTAAAATCAGGAAACCGATCTTCGATAAATGTGCTGAATATACACGCAACTATGAAGTACAGCAGGCAGGCCTCTACCCTTACTTTCGCCCCATACAGGAGAGTGAAGGTCCGGTAGTGATGATGGAAGGCCGCCAGGTAGTGATGGCCGGGTCAAACAACTATCTGGGCCTGACCGCTCACCCCAAGGTGAAAGAGGCAGCCCGCCAGGCGCTGGAGAAGTACGGCACCAGCTGCTCCGGTTCGCGCTTCCTCACCGGTACCATAGACCTGCATATCAATCTGGAGAATAAACTGGCCAAGTTCATGGGCAAGGAATCTGCCTTGCTCTTTAGCACGGGCTTCCAGGCAGGGCAGGGGGTGATCTTCCCCATGGTAGGGCGCAAGGACTATATCCTCTCTGACCGCGACAATCACGCCTCCATACAGGCCGGCAATATGCTGGCCGCCAGCCTGGGCACAAATGTGATACGCTACAAGCATAATGACGTAGCAGACCTGGAGAAGCAACTCTCAAAACTACCTGAGGATGCCGGCAAATTTGTAGTGACCGATGGCGTATTCTCTACTTTTGGCACGGTAGCAAACCTCGACGGTATCAGCGAGGTGGCTAAGAAATATGGCGCCGCCCTGCTGGTAGATGATGCGCATGGCTTTGGTGTGATGGGCCCTCAGGGCAAAGGCTCTCCGTTTCATTTCGGCGTAGCCGATGATACTGACCTCATCGTTTGTACTTTTAGCAAAACCCTCGCTTCTCTCGGTGGTTTCGTAGCCGGCGATGAGCAGGTGATCAACTACCTCAAGCATAAATCACCTGCGCTGATCTTTAGCGCCTCGCCTACACCGGCCTCAGTAGCAGCTGCAGATGCCGCACTGGACATACTGATAGAGCAGCCGGAGCTGGCGCAGAAAGTATCTTCCAATGCTCAGTTTATCCGCGAGGGGCTGCGCAGTATCGGGTTCAATGTACCGGAGGGGCAGACTGCTATCGTGCCTGTATTCATAGGCAGCGATGAGGAGACATTCCTCTTCTGGCGCAAGCTGTATGACGAGGGTGTTTTTGTAAACGCCTTTATCTCACCTGCCACTCCTCCGGGCATGCAGATGCTGCGCACCAGCTACATGGCCACGCATGAGCAGAGCCACCTGGAATTTATCCTCGATAAATTTGAGAAAGTGGGCAAGCAGATCGGCTATCTGAAGGGATAACTTCATTTGTGACTTTTTGCATGAGTCTGGGTTATATTGGGAAACAATACTGATCCCATGTGCGCTAAACCTACACCCTCTATCTTACTGCTGCTAGCTCTTCTAGGCTTCAATGTTTTTACGGCATCCGCTCAAAAGCTCTATCCGGTCACGACAGATGTACCTGTCATCACAAGTGCCGGCTCGGGCATGGACTCTACCGGTGCAGATGTTTTCTACGATCTCTGGCAGACGACCTTCAAGCGGCTGCTACTGCATATCAAAGATGGTACGACTGCTGCATATGATAATAATGGCAAAGTCATTAAACTGGACGCCATTTTTCCACAATACGAAGCTGTAGATACTGTCCAATCTGTAGATCCACGTACGCTGGTGGAGGAGACCAAGATCGTCAAAAACTATTTTGAGATCCAGGACCTGTGGGAACTGCTCAGCGCGCTGCGCATCAGGCAGCAATGGCATATCACCGATAGCGGAGTGATCACTAAAAAGGTGCAGGCCTTTGCACCTTTGTATCCAATGGGCCCCAAGCGCAATACTCCTGTCTACTGGTGCCGGCCTGCCAGTCAGTCGGGATTAAATCACTCCCTAATCTTGTCTTATAATGTTGACCTGAAAAGCTTTGGCGATTCATCAGCGCAGAGCACCTTTCTGAAAGACCTGACGGCTACGCTCAAAAACGGTAAGGCGAAGGTATATGAGTGGCAAAGTACCAAAAGACTGAATGCAACGGAGATCACCGCAGCGCTGGATAAAAGATCTGTGAATGACACCATCACCATGATCGACCCTGTAGCGCTGACAGAGACGACCAAAGTATCTGTCTCAGCACAAAAGGTACACATCGTCAAAATACGTTTCACGGAAGAGTGGACACTGGACGATCGCGGCAATTTCTCTATCCGGGTCATAAAATACGAGCCTAAGACAGAGATCCATTGGCAGCCGGACAATTCGGTCACGCTGGTGCCGTTATTTGCGGTGCAGTGCGGCCGCGAGTGACTAAAGGCTACTTCTTACTTTGTACCTTCCTGATTGCACTGTTCATCACCATATTCACGATGAATGGGAAGTGTCGCTTCATCCAGTAGGTCAGCTTGCCATCGCCGCCGGGTATGATCATAAAGGTATTTCCTTCCAGCGCTTTGACTGTTTCTTTGGCCAGTGCCTCTGAGGTCATGAGTTTAGCTGTCTTGGAGATCTCTTTTGTCTCCTCCGGCTTGGTCTTATTCTCCTCTGCAAAGCCCGGCGTATCCGTATCTGGCGGGCAGAGTACCTGTACTTTGATGTTGTACTTTGCCAGCTCTTGTTTCAATACTTCTGAGAAGCCGATAATAGCAAACTTAGACGCAGAATAATCGGCATAGCCAAAGACCCCTACGAAGCCTCCGATAGAGGACGTATTGACAATCTTACCACCCTTGGCCTTCATGTGCGGGAGCGCAGCCTGCACAGCATTCCACACACTGCTGAAGTTGGTCCGCATAGTGTCCTCCATCATCGCAGCGGTGATATTCTCAAAGTGCTCCGGATAGGCACGGCCCACACAGTTGATGAGCAGGTACGGTGCGCCGGTCTCAGATACAGCTTTATCTATGGCAGCTTTTGTACTGTCATAGTCTTTGGCATCTACTGGGTAGATATTGCATTTTGCGCCAGCGCCGGTCACCAGTGCCTGTGCCTTTTGCAGATTGGCTGTATTGCGCGCAAAGAGGCAGAGCTTATTGCCATTTTTTGCCAGCTCTTTAGCGATAGACAGGCCGATGCCTGTAGAGCCGCCGGTGATGAAGATGGTCTTTTGAGAAATAGCCATTGGGAGCGTTTTACCGCTGCCAAGTTAGGCCAAAATGAATGGTAATAGCAAGTAGAATTTTATGCCCGTGCCAGGTGCCTGTGATAGTGGCTGATGACTGGCTGCTGCGGCTGCGTATTTTGTACTCTGCGTACTATACGGTCCATCAGTATATGTGTGAGGGAGGGCCACAGGCGCTTCAGTATCCACGTCATCTTGCCGTCCATACCGGGTATGATCATAAAGTTGTCTTTGCGCATACCGCGTATGGTATGGTCTGCTACATCGTCTGCGCTCATCAGGCCTGCAGACTGTGATATAGCCCGTGTCTCCTCAGGCTTGGTCTGGTTTTCCAACTCGAGGCCTGGTGTATCCGTATCCGGAGGGCAGAGCACCTGCACACATATATTGTGGGGCTTCAGCTCCTGCCTCAGCGACTCGGAGAAACCTATCAATGCAAATTTCGAAGCAGAGTAATCTGTGTAGCCATACACACCCAGCAGCCCACCCATAGAGGAGGTCACGACTATACGGCCGCGGCCTTTGGCCTTCATATGTGGCAGCAGCGCTTGTATCACATGCCATGTACTGCCTACATTGGCCTGCATGGTATCCATCATCATGGAGCTGCTGATATTTTCAAAGCGGTGGGGGATAGCGCGGCCTACACAGTTGATCAGAATATCCGGTACACCGGCTTCGCGTATGGCGTAGTCCATAGTGTGGGAGACTGCCTCCATATTGGTAGCATCTACGGAGTAGGCGTAGCATACGCCACCCGCAGCGCGGATAGCAGACTGGGCCTGGTTCAGTTTGGCAGGATCACGTGCAAAGATGCAAACCTTGTAGTGCTGGCTTGCGAGTTTCATAGCTAGAGACAGTCCTATACCTGTAGATCCACCAGTGATATAAACCGTCTGTCGAGAGATATTCATTTGGTTGTTAGAGTTTTAGCACTATAATAAGTTCATCTCTCATTTATACGGGCAAACAGCGATAGGGATACAAAAAATTTGTTTTTTTCTTTCATTACCATACAAATACGGTGTGCGACACTTACTTTCACATGATGAATTTGGTCTATACCCCCCAGGCTGCTCCGGGTGCCATCATAGAGCTGGACGACAATGAATCCCACCATATACAGGTGCTCCGCATGAGGGTGGGAGAGGCGCTGCATGCCTTTGACGGGGTGGGGGCGCTGTACCATGCCACTATCCAGAGCCTTACCAAAAAGGGCGCTATCATCGCTATCGGCACCCTGATCCGTCAGCAGGCAGGTAGCGCAGCCCGCCTGCACATAGCCATAGCCCCGACCAAGAATATGGATCGCCTGGAGTGGTTTGTAGAAAAGGCCACCGAGATAGGAGTACAGCAGATCACACCTATCATCTGCCGCCGGTCCGAGCGCCGTGAGCTGCGTACCGACCGCCTGCAGAAGGTGGCCCTCAGCGCGGCCAAGCAGTCACTCCACCTCCACTTGCCCCTGATAAATGAACCTATAGCGCTGGATAAGTTCCTGAAAGAGGTGCCTGTAGATATCTCCCGCAAGTTTATAGGCTACTGCGAGGAGGAGACGCATCATATAAAGGATTGTTTCTCCGTAGGAGAAAGTATCATCGTCATGATAGGGCCGGAAGGAGATTTCTCAGAAGAAGAGATCACTATAGCCAGGCAAAACGGATTCATACCCGTCTCGCTGGGCACCAGCAGGCTGCGCACAGAGACAGCTGGCGTGATGACCGCAGCCATATTCGACTTGAAAAATGCGAAGTAAAACTTAGAGCAGCGCAGCCTCTGTGTGTGTCAGCTCGCCAAGGAGCTTCTTAGACGCATCCGACATCTCGCTCAGGTTGAGGTCTACGATGCCGAGTATCTCCACGAGGCTATTGATCTTGGCCTCCAGAGAGTGAAACTTATTGATCACTACCACGCGTTTCTTTTCCAGTACGCAGAAGCCTGAGTTAAAACTACCCTTCTCATAGCGTACTACATAGCCACCCTCACCGAGGATGTCTTCTACTTTCTTTTGAAATGCGGCATTGTGCTTTATCATATTCCTGTCAGAATAGCTTTCCGTGATTTATCTACGAAATTAGTTTGTTTACATTTGCCGGATGAAGAAGAAACTCACACTGTGGATAATAATCTTGCTCCCGGCGCTGGTCTGGGCCCAGCAGGACACAGTGGTGCATACCAAACCTAAGCAAAAAAAGCCTGCCAAGGTCCAATCTATCAATCCAAACCAGCAAAATCAGCCTATACCTGACGAAACGAAGCCAAATTTTAACAATGAGTCGCTTTTCAAGGCGCTTTTTGTAGGGGGACTGAACCTCTCTCAGGTAGATGGCGATGCCGAGACCGGCTACCGCAAGGTAGGCGCGCACGTAGGCGTGGGTACGGTGATCAAGTTTAGCAAGCGCTTCTCTACCAGTATAGAGCTGATCTACTCCATGCAGGGCGCCAAGCCACACTACGCCACCTACTCAGATGGTACTAAGAATAAGTACGATATCACCATGGACTATATCAATGTACCGGTGAGTATCAATGTGCATGATAAGAAGGTAGTGATGTTTGGCCTCGGGGTGCAGCTCGGGGTGCTGGCGCGCTACAGTCAGACCGACTCCGCCGGCAATAACGTCACGAAAAATCCTGACCCCAAAGGTGAGCAGCCCCGCAAAATAGACCTGAGCGGCCAGGCCTGTGCTACTTTTTTTATCAAGAGAAGGATAGGCATAGGCGTCCGTTTTTCGTATTCATTCCTGAAACTGAGGGATGCCGTACAGGGATCACGTGTGAAGGGTGAGTATAATAATGTCGTGTCTATACGCTTCAGCTACCTGCTAGACCCCAAGCATCCTAAGTGGAAGGATAAGTTCTAGTCACTGAATTTTCCCCGTTCTATTCAATACATCTCGTATATATTCGTCCGATAGTGTAGTGCAGTATTTTTGCAAAAGTGAAAGAAACCATGTCCCGACAGAGAATCCTATTTATTATTAATCCCATATCAGGGGTCTTCAAAAAAGAAGGTATCCCTGAGAAAATAGCCAAGTACCTGGACTATGTGAAGTATGACTTTACCATCCAGTATACACAGTATGCCGGTCATGCTACAGAGCTGGCGGCCGCTGCCGTGCAAGATGGCTACAGCGTAGTAGTAGCCGTAGGAGGCGATGGCTCTATCAATGAGGTAGCCCGCGGCCTCAGAGGCAGCGATGCAGCCCTCGGGGTGATACCCTATGGCTCGGGCAATGGTATGGCCGGCCACCTCAAGATGCCCGTACGCAATGCTAAAAAAGCGCTGGAGGTACTCAATAGTGGCAAGATAGTCAAGCTCGATATGATCAGGACCAATGCCGGCCACTTCGTCAGTACGGGTGGTTTCGGGTTTGATGCGCACGCCGCGAGGCGCTTCAAATCTCAGGTCATGAGGGGCTTTTTCTCCTACTTCCTGGCCAGTGCACGTGAGGTCTTTTACCACTACAAGCCTTCCTA
The DNA here is from genome assembly GCA_002336805.1 of Bacteroidetes bacterium UBA1941. Taxonomy (GTDB): domain Bacteria; phylum Bacteroidota; class Bacteroidia; order Chitinophagales; family LD1; genus UBA1941. Next base: position 214,699 of record DDEZ01000012.1, on the reverse strand, counting down.
CGCCAAAATACAGATAGACGATATAGAGGTAGAGCGCGAGACCTATATTTTCACGGCATTCAACTCTAGTCAGTTTGGATACAAGCTTGGTGTATTCCCTGCCACCTCTATGCACGACGGTATCATGGATGTGATACTCGTCCGCAGCTTCCCGCTGAAGCGGCTGCTCAAGATATTCCTCGCCATGCTCTTCAAGCGGCCCGATCTGGTGCCTGAGGCAGAGTCTTTCCGTGCCAAGAAGATAAAGATATACGGCAGTCCTAAGCGCGTGTATCACTTTGATGGTGACCACTTCCTCTGGCACGACGACCTGGAGATGGAGGTAGAGCCCAATGCGCTTAATATTATTGTACCCCAGGAGCTGGATGCCTACTAATAACACACTATGGCAAAGAAAGACAACAACCGCCCGATAGTATACAGTACTGATCCGGATTTCCGCCAGGAGGAGGAGCGTGAGCCGCAGGAGACGCTATCTCCTGCGCAGCAGAATCTCTACCTCGTACTCGAGCGCCACGGTGGTGGCAAGATGGCCACTGTGGTAGAGAATTTCATAGGCACGGATGATGATCTGGAGAAACTAGGCAAGCTGCTCAAGACAAAATGCGGCGTAGGCGGATCTGTGAAGGATGGCGTCATCATTATACAAGGCGACAACCGCGACAAGATCCTCGGCATCTTGCAAACCGCAGGCTACAGGGCAAAAAAGAAAGGCGGCTAAAGTATCAGCGCAGCTATCTCGCGTATCAGGATATAGATAGCGATACACATCATAGTATAGCCGAATATCCGGCGCAGTTTTACATTATCTACTTTATTGGCTATGGCTATGCCGCCCAGTACACCAGCTACAGAGAGTGAGAGGAATGTAGCCAGAAATGTCCAATCCATATCCAGGTGAGACTGCAGGTCTCCTATGAATCCGATCATAGAGTTGAGTGTGACCAGTGCCAGCGAGGTAGCCGTTGCATTGCGAAACTCCATCGGCTCTACGGAGAGGATGAGTGGTATGAGCAGAAAGCCTCCCCCTGCACCTACGAGCCCCGTGAAAAGCCCGATGGCCACAGACTGTATCAATACCCACCAGTAGGGTGCCGGCTTTGCTTCTTTATCTGCCGCCTTGGGCCATATCATATTGCGGGCTACCATGATCATAAAGAAGGCGAGGATAAAGAGGATAAAAGAATCCTTGGTCAATGTCAGGCCACCCGCAGTAAAGAAGACCTTTGGGATCGAGTGGATCAGGAAGCGGCGCATCACATAGATAGAGACCAACGCCGGCAGGCCGCACTTCACCAGCGCACTATAGCGCACGTGACCGAGTCGCAGATTCTGCACCGTACCGAGCAGCGCTGTGAAGGCCACGATCAGTAGTGAGTATCCTGTAGCGATAGAGGCCTCCACGCCAAAGGCATAGACCAGTATAGGAATAGATACAGCGGCACCGCCGCCGCCTAGCAGTCCCAGCACGAGGCCCGTCAGCAGTGCGCCTATATATCCGAGTATGTGTGCAGCAGTCACGAAACAGAGTGCAAGCTATCTAAATTAAAAATTATCAAGCGCGGGATTTGTAAACTGATTTTTGGCGATAGGTTCTTTCCGCTCCTGATTAAGGAGAGGGAAGATGCCGAAGGCAGATGGGAGAGGTCGCTCTGGCGAAAGCGGGATGTCTACAAGGTTTCATGCGCCAATGAACTGTCCACACCATGCGATAGTTGGTATCGTTTTTTTTCTACCTTTATTACGAGGCAGGTCGAGATCCCTGTGCAGATATGAGTTATAGAGTATTTACCCCGCAGGACTACCCCCTGCCATATATCATAGAGGACACCACGCAGTGGCCTATAGCGCGGCTGACCACAGATTCTGAGGCCTTTACCGCAGCAGTAGAGCAGGCAGTGCTCACCAAACTGATACACCGGTATCACGGCAAGGAAGGTCTGAAGAATGAGCTGGAGCGCGTCCTGTACCAGGAGCGCATACGCCTCACCCAGACTCCGTGGAAGGCCGACCCCAAGGACGAACGTCAGTTTTGGAATAACATCAAGAGCCGTATCGTAAAGCTGGATGCCAATGCCGGCCAGGCAGACGCGCTGACCACCGAGGAGGATATCCTGCGCGAGATAGTGCACCGCTACACACAGGAGATAGTAGGCCAGTTCAATCCTGCTGCTTTCAAAATTGCCAGGGGCATCCTGCCTTTCTTCTTTGGCCGGGTGCTGAATGCGGCACCGGGCAAATGGTTCAAGACTTTGAGTGCAAATGCCAAGACGATACACGAGAAGATACCCATCACGGGCGATATAGAGCATATCCGCTCATTGGCGCGCAAGGGTACCGTGATCGTGGTGCCTACACACTTCAGCAATATGGACTCCATTATGGTAGGCTGGGTGCTAAATGAGATCGGTCTCCCGGCTTTCACATACGGCGCGGGATTGAATCTTTTCTCCATCAAACTGCTCTCCTACTTCATGAGCAATCTCGGTGCCTATAAGGTAGACCGCCGCAAGAAAAATGGAGTCTATCTGGAAACACTCAAAACCTACTCTCGTGAAGCGATAGAGCGCGGGGCGCATTCTATTTTCTTCCCTGGTGGTACGCGCTCCAGATCCGGATCTCTGGAGAAGCGCCTCAAACTAGGCCTGCTCGGCACCGCCATAGAGGCCCAGAAAAATAACTTCAAAAAATTTCCTGATGATCTGGCCCCGCGCGTCTATGTAGTGCCACTGATCATCAATTATCACTTTGTACTGGAGGCAGAGTCTTTGATCAATGATTATCTCAAGGAGACTGGTAAGGAGAAATTCATAAAAGAAAATGACGACTATTCTACTTCATTCGCTATGGTGAAGTTTATCTTCAAATTCCTCTCCGCCAGCTCGTCGCTCGCTATGTCATTCGGTACGCCTATGGATGTGCTGGGCAATAATGTAGATGAAAATGGTGATAGCTTTAATCATCTCTCGCAAAAGATCAGCGTGCGCCATTACTTTATGAATCATGGCGAGCTGACAGACAATCAGCAGCGCGAGGAGGAGTATACCAAAATGCTCGGCGAGAAGATCGTAGGTCAATACTTCAAGCACAACGTAGTGCTTACGTCTCATCTGGTTTGCTTCTGCGCCTTTGAGCTGATACGCAAAAAGTACAACTATGTAGACATCTTCATGCTGCTTCGCACTCCTGCCGAGGATATACGCATAGAGGAGAAAGACCTCATAGCCGCCATAGGTAGAGTGAAGGATCAGCTGAAGGAGATGAATAAGAACAATGAAGTGCTGCTCTCGTTGGAGCTTCGCTTCACAGATGAGAAAGTGATTGAGCATGGCATGAATAATATCAACCTCTACCACTCCCGCTCACCACTGCTGCGGGCATCTGATGGCTACTACTATACGGAGGATCTGAAGCTGCTCTACTATTATCACAACAGGCTGGACGGCTACAAACTGGAGAAATATGTCTGAGAAAAGAACCATAGGCGTGATAGGTGCCGGCAGCTTTGGCTCTGCTATAGCCAATCTGCTGGCCGAGAATAATAAAGTGCTGCTCTACGAGCGCAGCGAGCATGTACGGGAGGCTATCCTGCGTGACCGCATGAATCGCAACCATGTGATGCATGAGGATATAGAGATGACCGGATCACTGGAGGAGATAGCGGCGCGCTGCTATGTCATATTCCCGGCGGTGCCGTCTCAGTATTTCAAAGGTATGATCATGGAGTTCTCCCCATACCTGCGTCCTGATCATATCATGATCCATGCTACCAAGGGTTTCCATTGCGAGTTTGATATCGATACGATGAAGCCTGAAGATCTGAAGCTGAAGCAGATCAAGACCATGAGCGAACTGATCCGCGAGGAGACCTGTGTGGTGCGCGTAGGCTGCCTGGCCGGGCCCAATCTGGCTGCTGAGCTCGCAGAGCACCAGCCTGCGGCTACCGTTATCGCCAGCCGCTTTGATGAGGTGATACATGAGGGGCAGCACGCCATGCGTAGTGACCGCTTTCAGGTATATGGCAATCGTGACCTGCTGGGCATAGAGCTGGCAGGTGTATTAAAGAATTATGTAGCCCTAGCCTCCGGCGCACTCAGTGGCCTCGGCTATGGTGAGAACGCGCGTGCCCTGCTCATCACCCGCGGTATGGGCGAGATGATCTACATAGGCAAATCTCTCGGTGCTGACAAGCGCTCCTTCCTCGGTATGGCAGGCATCGGAGACCTGATAGCCACCTGCTCCTCACCCAAGTCGCGCAACTACTCCGTAGGTTACCGCGTGGCCAAAGGGGAGAAGCTGGAAGATGTACTTGCCTCCATGACTGAGGTGGCAGAGGGCATCCGTACGCTCAAGATTGGCAAACTGATCGTAGACCATACACATGCCAATGCGCCCCTGCTACAGATGCTCAATAAAGTATTCTTTGAAGGCATGGACTTTGACCGCGCTATCAAGATGCTCATGCGCGTGCATGTAGCGGCAGATGCCGAGTACCTGGATATCTGATGATGAGATGTATATAAAACAAAAGCGGCCCCGCACTAAGCGGGCCGCTTTTGTTTTATATAAGTGATCACCTACTGCTGCGGCAGGAAAAATACTTCATACTCATAGCTTACTGTTTTTTTCTGATTAGCAGCCAGCTTCACGTCCCATTTGATCTGTGTGAGTGGATTGATATTCGTGAAGCTTTTCTGACGGGTTATCTTGCCACCATCAGATGCTGTACTCACCTCACCGTTAGTGTTCTTGGTCACAGCCACGGTTACTTCTTTATTCTGGAAGTTTTCCAGCGTCACAGTTCCTTTGATCTTTACAGAGCTATAGGTTTGCTTACCTATCTTCTTGGCATTATCAGTACGGCTAGTTTCCTCCTCCGGATTTTTCATGATGATGTCGATAGCCTTGGACAGGCGTACGGTAGAGGTAGAGCCGGCAGGTGTATAGCTGATCTCATTCTGCGCTACGAATTGGTCTTTCTCATTGATGATAGTCACAGGTGCAGTGGTCAGCGGTACAGATGCCGTATTCTTGATCTCTAGCGAGTGGAAAACATCTATCGGTGTTTCATCATTATTAGCCGCACGTGACTCAGCATAGTTGCTGCGGTCCTCTATCAGGCCTTCGTACTTGTCCTTGTACTCTATGCTTCCGGCAAAGATCGGATAGATGCCCTTCGAGTTTTTACCCAGAGAGACTTTGCCGATCTTATAAATGTATAGGTCGTCGTTCTTTTCTCCTGTAGCAGAGAATTCCTGATTAAATGCATCAGCAGCAGGAGCAGCTGCACTCCATGCGTAGGTAAGAGTTTTAGCCTGCACATTGTTATAAAGTCCTGAGCCTGCACCGCTACCGTAGCCTGTGCCACCTTCTGCTGTCTGATAGTCATAGGTCATCGGATCCAGTTTGTCACTATTGGTCATCTGCGGTGCCCCCACTATCAGCTCTGTCTCTGCATCACTCAGCGGATCGGCAAAGTTCTCTATCGTCGCCTTCATCTCCAGCCGCGCAGATTTCTCATCTTTCAGTATCATAAAGTACGATGGCATCCAGTTCACACCAGTTTGCAGGTAGATCTCCTGTAGGTTCATATTGCCGGATCCATTGGACGGTGTGATCACTAGGCTACGCTGTATACTATCGGCCAGATAGGTCTGCTTTTCCTCCTCAGCAAACTCTGCCAGGTACACATCCGTAGATCTGAAAACTTCTATTTTGTTATTATCGCTCTGCAGGCGTATCAGTCCCGATTGCTGATTATAGCTCAGTATTTTGCCTGTTATGGTTTTGTCTATTTTACCGGCAGGTGCTACGCTGAGTGTTACTTTTTTGCCCACATTCCCGGCTATCAGCTGCCAGATGGCAGTGGCTTTTTCTTCCTTTTTGATGGTGTCATTTTTGATCGCGATGTTCCTCACCGCATTATCCTTTCCCGTGCCGAGAAAGTAGCTGCCATAGATAGCGCGCGAGGGCACTGGCAAGGTGGCCTTGCCACCGGCTATCGGTGTGCTACCCTCACGTATGATCATAGCTGTGCCATTTTTGAAAATGCTGATCTTTTTGACAGGCAGAGATTGTGCTACAGTAGCCGCACAGGTGATGGCCATGAGACCAGAGGCTAAATACTTTTTCATTATTGTGATGGTTTAGATACAGACAAAGATAGCGATAGGGACTACTTCTTCAGCCCCCAGCTGGTCATATACGCATTGAATGCCGTGAGCGCTGCGCTGAAGGTAAGGCTCAGGATGCCGGATATGCTGGCCAGCGAAAACTCCCCCTGCCAGAGCTGGTGCATCTTTTTGAAATGGAAGAAAGTATCCTCCAGAAAGAAGTCATCTATCACCGCAAATGACGCATACACGCCAAATGTCAGCAGGTATAGTATCCATGTGATCTTTTTGGAGGCCATGGAGTGCAGGTTGGACAAGATGATCATCAGGATGAAGCCCAGATTGAGGAAGTAGATGAGCATGCTCTGGTAGTCCTCAAAGATATGGACCTTATCCTCTGCCATACCCATCTCAGAGAAGGCATGGATAGATTTATAACTCAGAAAAAGGCAGATACCTACACCGATAGTCGTCAGTACTCCATAGATACGGGCGATGCGTGAGGGCCGGAAGCGCAGTATCTCCAGATTGGAGAAGGAGCGCTTGTACACCGTGCCCATCATCAGTCCTATCAGGCCGACTATGATATATGTGAGAAAGGATAGCAACTTTTTAGAATATAAAGCCTGCTAAAATAGAAAAATACATCAATTACAATGACTATTACATACTTATCTAACATAGTATAACAATGCTGAGCACTGATAGTGTAATGTGAACGTGAGAGAAAATCACAAAGCCGGGCAATGAAAATTCTGGTACTGCATAAAGCCCTGAAAGGGCGGCACACCTCCAGCGTAGGGCATCGCCCTGCGCGACGCGAGGCGCAAATCTCTAAGCCCTACCTGCCAGCAGGTACAGCGCAGCCATACGCACCGCCACACCATTCTCCACTTGTTGTAGAATGATAGCCTGCTTGGAATCAGCCACGTCAGAGTTCAGCTCCACGCCACGATTGATCGGGCCCGGGTGCATGATGGTGATGTCTTTATTGATAGAGTCGAGCAGGTCGCGGTTTACGCCGTAGAAGAGGGAATACTCCCGCAGCGACGGTACAAATTTGATATCCATCCGCTCCAGCTGTATACGCAGTACATTGGCCACGTCACACCATTCCAGCGCCTTCTTTAGGTCTGGCTCATAGGTAGCTCCCATCTCTTCTATATATTTAGGTATCAGGGTAGGAGGGCCGCACACTTTTACCTTAGCGCCCATCTTGGTCATGAGCGGTATGTCAGATCCGGCTACGCGCGAGTGTTTGATATCTCCTATGATCAGGTAGTTCAGCCCCTTCAGCTCGCCGTATTTCTCCCGCACCGAGTAGCCATCCAGCAGGCCCTGCGTAGGATGCTCATGCGTGCCGTCACCGGCATTGATGATATTGGCTTTGATATGCTGGGAGAGAAATGCCTGAGCGCCGCTGCTGGAGTGGCGCATGACCACCATATCCACCTTCATGGCCAGGATATTATTCACGGTGTCGAGCAGCGTCTCGCCTTTTTTCACAGAAGATCCGGATGCGGAGAAATTGATCGTATCAGCCGAGAGTCGCTTCTCTGCCAGCTCAAAGGAGATACGCGTACGTGTAGAGTCTTCAAAAAAAAGATTGGCTATCGTGATATCACGCAGCGAAGGGACTTTCTTGATAGGTCGCTGCAGTACTTCCTTGAATGTATCTGCCGTCTGAAAAATAAGCTCAATGTCAGATTTCTGAAGATCCTTGATAGCGATAAGGTGTTTCTGACTGAGTGCGCTCATTTATTAGGGGTTATTCGTTATTATCTGAGGTGATCCAGACCTTGTCCGCTCCGTCCAGATCTTTCCATTCTACTTTCACTTTCTCTGTGGTGATGCTGTCTATCACCTTGCCCACATACTTGGCCTGTATAGGCAGGTGGCGCTGCAGGCGGCGGTCTATGAGCACCAGCAGCTCTACATCATTAGGCCGGCCATAGTCCAGCATGGCATCCAGTGCGGAGCGGATAGTGCGGCCGGTGAATAGCACATCGTCTACCAGTACTACATTTTTGCCCTCCAGAGAGAATGATATATCTGTTTCATTGATGGTCATTGGCTTGCCCTTCTGGCGAAAATCATCGCGGTAGAGGGTGATGTCCAGCTTGCCGTATTGGATGTCTTTCTTTTTCAGGATGGACTGCAGGCGGCTGTGTATACGCTCTGCCAGGTAGATACCCCGGGGCTGTACGCCTATGATACATGATTGGGAAAAGTCGCGGTGCTGCTCTATGAGCTGATGACAAAGCCGCTCTACGGTGAGTGCAAATTTGCTGCTGTCGAGTATGATACGTGGCTTCATCGTATGATGGGGCGAATATAGTCAAAATGCTTAAAACAGAGATGCAGGTAATATTCTGCATTCGATCATTTGAGACGCGTTTGAGTTTTCTATAAGCTGACATACTATACTGCTTCAAGACTGTTGGTTCTTTCATCTCCTTTTGGAGAGGAAAGATGCCGAAGGCAGATAGGTGAGGCCCAGTTGGCCCTAATTTGTTACTTTCGCGCCGTGTTGCGGGCCGCATTTCTGCGGAGCAGCTATAAAAAGATCAGCAATAAAATGGGTTTCACAGTAGCGATAGTAGGCAGGCCAAATGTGGGCAAGAGTACGCTCTTCAACCGTCTCGTAGGGATGAAGAAGGCTATTGTAGATGACTTTAGCGGTGTGACGCGCGACCGTATCTACGGCGAGTCCGACTGGAGTGGCAAGGAGTTTAACGTCATAGATACGGGCGGTTTTGTGGCCCATTCCAAAGATGTGTTTGAGGCCAATATCCGCGAGCAGGTCCTGATCGCGCTGGATGAGGCATCGCTGGTCCTCTTCATGGTAGATGCCTCTACGGGTATCACTGACCTGGATTCCGACTTCGTCAATATCCTCCGCAAGCATCAGAAGAATGTATTTGTAGTAGTCAATAAGGTGGACAACCAGGAGCGGATGTACATGGCCAATGAGTTTTACAGCCTGGGCATGGAGCATATCTTCTTTATCGCTGCCGTGAGTGGTAGCGGCACCGGCGAGCTGCTGGATGCTGTGGTAGAGCGCATACCGGATGATATGGAGGAGAACCCCGATGAGGCTCATATCCCCAAGGTCTGCATCATCGGCCAGCCTAACGTGGGCAAATCATCTATAATCAACTCACTGCTGGGAGAAGACCGCAACATCGTGACCAATATAGCCGGTACCACACGCGATAGCATCCATAGCAGGTATACCAAGTTTGGCAAAGAGCTGATCCTGATAGACACTGCCGGCATCCGCCGCAAAACAAAAGTGCACGAGAACCTTGAGTTTTACTCTGTGATCCGGGCTATCAATGCGCTGGACGAGTCTGATATAGCCGTCATAGTGCTCGATGCCACGCAGGGCGTAGGGCAGCAGGATCTCGCCATATTCCGTCTGGCTGTCAAAAAGAAGCGAGGTATAGTAGTAGTGATCAATAAATGGGACCTCGTCGAGAAAACTACCAATACCGCCAAGGAATATGAAGAAGGTATCAAGGCCAAACTGGCTCCTTTCAACGATGTCCCTATCATATTCACCTCCGCGCTGGAAAACCAACGTATCTTCAAAATAGTAGAGACGGTAGAGCAGGTCTATCAGAATATGACCACCAAAATATCTACATCAGAGCTTAATGATGTGATGCTCAAGGAGATAGAGCGATATCATCCACCTGCCGTATCCGGCAAGCTGGTAAGCATCAAATACGTGACTCAGCTCCCTACCAAGACGCCGGCCTTCGCATTTTTCTCAAATCACCCTAAGTATATCAGGGAGCCGTATCGGTTATTTCTGGAGAAGCAGCTGCGTAAGCATTTTAGCTTCAAGGGAGTGCCGATCAACATTTTTTTCAGGGAAAAATAAAAAAGCGCACAAAAAATTTGGTAAAATCATATAAAAATTAATAGTTTTGCACGTCAATTAATTAACCAAAAACTATAAACAAGAAAAAATGAAGAAGGTATTTTTCGCGTTCGCAGTTGTAGCTGGTCTGGCAATGACAGCTTGCAACAACAAGCCAGCTGAAACTGAGGCTCCTAAGACTGATTCTGTAGTAACTACAACTACTACTGAAACTGTTGCTCCAGTTGATACTACAGCTAAGGTAGACTCTGCTGCTGCTCCAGCTGCTGAGACTAAGATGGAAACTAAGAAGGTAGAAGAGAAGAAGTAATTCTCCGCTTTCTCAAAATAAAAAGCCCTCCCCTCAACGGAGGGTTTTTTATTTTTATGCCCTGCCATGAGTACTCTGAGTGATATATCTGTATATGATGATGTGGATCGCCTGATCCGCACTTTTTACGGCAAGCTGCTGGCTGATCCGCTCATGGCGCCGCATTTCCACGGGCTGGATCTGGAGGCGCACCTGCCGCGCATCACTGCCTTCTGGGCATTTATCCTGCTGGATATGGAGGGGTACAAAGGAAATGTGATGGATCGCCATCGCCATCTGGCCATCGGCCCGGAGCATTTTGACCGCTGGGTGCAGACTTTCTCCGAGACCGTAGATGAGCTATACGCAGGCCCTAAAGCCGACCTGGCCAAACAGCGCGCAAAGCTCCTCGGCCTGACTTTCCAAACGAAATTTAAATCCTGATCTACGGGCGAAACTGCTCGATGATAGCCAGTACGCTTTCATCATGCTCCAGCCGCTCATCCATCTCAAAGATCAGGTTATGCTCTTCAAAATTGGTCAGCAGGCCTTTTTGCAGGCTCACCAGTGCTTCGTTTTTATTGCCTATCTGATTGTAGAAGACAAACTTGATAAACCAGATATCTGCGGGGTTATCAAACTTATCTGAAGCATCGCTGAGGATATCAAAGCACTGGCGGAAATTCTCCATGCCATAGTGCGCCGTAGCCAGGTTGATATAGTGCTGCTTGATATTAGAGTTGAGGGTCAGTACCCGCTCGAATACCAGGATAGCCCCCTCCACCTCATCATTCATGATGCAGGCATCGCCCAGTGCATTGAGGTAGTCCAGATTCTCAGGATTGATTTTGGCCGCACGTTCGTAGGCTTCTATCGCTTTGGCATAGTTGCCCTCGGCGCGGTGGGTCTCACCCACCAGAAAGAAAGCCTCATCATAGTTAGGATCTATAGCCAGCGCCTTGCGAAAGTAGCCACGGGCCTTATGAAAATCTTTCAGCTGCGCATAGCTCTCAGCTACCTTACAGAGCGTTTCTTTATTTGGCTTGCCGGATTTGATAGCGTCATGGTAGCACTCCAGTGATTTGGCAAAGTTCTTCTGATCAAAGTACACATCGCCCATCATCTCGTAGGCCAGGTCATAGCTATCATCTATAGCCACGGCAAACTCCAGCGCCTCTATAGATTCTTCGTACCTCTGCAGGCCGGCATAGGCATGGCCCAGATTAAACCAGGCCAGATGGTTGTATGGATTTTCATCCACTATCATCTTGTGAAACCTACGGCTATCCTCATACTGCTCTGTCAGCTCCGTGCAAAACCAGAGGCGGTTCAGCGCTTCTTCATTTTCAGTATTGGTCTTCAGACAGTCGCGGAGTGACTCCAGCACCTCTGCATACAGGCCCATGTCCTCATAGATATCTGCCTGCTCCAGGTAGAGGTCACAGATATCATCCGGATCGTCAGCCAGCGGTATTGCTTCCGCTATGACATCCAGCGCCTCGTCATGTTTGCCCTGAGAGAGGTAGATGTCTGAGCGCAGGAGGTAGATGGCTATTTCATTTTTATCGAGGTTCTCTGCGCTCTCCAGAGCGGCCAGTGAGTCTTCATATTTATTTTGCTCGGCCAGCAGCTCTGCTTTTTTGACCCACAGCTCGCAGGAGTATTGATATTGCTCCAGTGCGTTTTCTACTACCCCGTTCGCGCGTTTAAATTCCCTATTGTCCATATAGAACTCAGCAATGCGCAGATAGGTCTCCTCATCCAGAAACAGTGTCTGCTGAGAGTTCTCGGCATCCTCATATTTCCTGATCACATCCATCAGCTCACCAAAAGACGGGTCGTTCATCTCATTTTCCGACATAGGATATTATTTAGAGGTTAAAAAAAATAGGTATATAAAGAACAATAGACAGTAGCACTATTATAATAAAACGCCTGACGGCACGGCTGTCAAGGTGTCGCAGTCTTTGCTTTTTTATTCCGCTCAAAGTATACCTGGATACCTACATTCAAAAGCATGCCATGGTCCACATACTTCTGACCGGCATTGCCCAGCAGATTGCCATTTTTATAGATATTCTGCTGGTGCCAGGTGCCGCTGTAGTAGGCGCCTATCTCCAGCGCTATACCCTTGGCCACCATCACAGATACGCCGGGCCCCACCTGCCAGTTTATCACGCCGTAGCGCACTATAGGTTGGGTCTTGTCTTTAGATACGCGGTCCCACTCTGCAGCCAGGTTGAGCGGCGCAGCATGTATGAATACAAACGCCTTTTCCCCGATCTTGATATAGTACCGCGCAAAGGGACCCACTCCCACAGTCAGCTGACTTTTAAAGCCTTCCACAGTACCTACCTTGGTGGTCTGCTGGCCGTATTTCACTATAGGAGACACGCCTAGCACTACATTTTTGGCTATAAAGCCTCCTATCAGCGGGGTGAAAGAGAATGATACCTGGGATCCATTGGCCTGCTGGTCTGTGGTAAACTGGAATCCCAGCCCGCCCCCGGCCATGATGGTGCCTTTGGCTATCTGGCACTGCGCTGTCAGGAGGGAGGCAAAAACGAAGACGACAACAAGCAGTTTTCTCATAACCATATCCCTAAGATAAATCAAAAGCCAAACGGGACGAATAAACCTATTCACACTATTTGGCAAATAGTGGACAACATAGCCGACAATCAAGCCAGGCTAAACTGACAAAACGCCGCAATGGATCAGTTGGCTTTTGCGATCTCAAAGACCGATTTGTCGTAGGTAGCATTCTCCAGGTCTATGCGGTCCTGGCGTATGGGGATCAGTATCACGCTAGGATTGCCATCCGGCAGCTGGTAGGTCACCTTCATAGCAAAGCCCTTGATGTCGTCCGCCTTGAACGTGCGATCTGTATGCGCCAGTATCACTACTTTGCCCTCAGACGCTACAGTATTGCCAGATTCCTGTGATGCGAGCAGGGATATCTCCGGTGTATAGTTTGGCAAGGTCTTTCCGGCTTTCAGTTTGATGTTTACTTTGTCCAGCTTTTCATTGCTGCCTACATAGCTGATAGTGGCATATTGCTCTGGCTTCTCCGCTGTAGCCGACTGACCGGAGAGGTAGCCAAAGAAGCGCTTGTTAGACGTATTGACTATCTGCGCCATCAGCGAGCTGTAGGTGAAGCTCATGAGCTTTTCACCGGTCTTCAGGGAGTATTGCTCGTACGTGTCTTCTTCATTTGCATTCTTGCCCTCGGTATGTACCACCAGCACCTTGTAGGTGTAGTCCATGTCAGCACCTTTCAGGTCTTTGCTCCAGTGTATCTTTGGATCCGTGATACCTGTCACACTCACAGTATAGTGATTGTCCGTCACGCCGGAGTCTATAGATGATGTCTCCGTATTAGTGACCTTGATCAGCAGCTTCTTTACATCCTCCTTGTCGGTGAATTCAACGATGTCGTAGGTAGTATTGACTTTCTGGATGATCTTCTGCCCCTTCGCATCGGTATACTGCCGTACCACAGACATGGCCGAGTCTGCAAATTCCTCCTTTGCATTGACAGGGATGCCGTTCTTAGATTGGTTGTTGCAGGACTGCAGGCTGAGCGCCATGAGCCCGGCACCTATGATCCATCCGTAGTGTTTCATGCGTGTTGCTTGTATGCTTTGAGCGTATTGAGCAGAAGGGATACCACCGTCATAGGGCCTACGCCACCAGGCACCGGGGTGATAGCTGAGGCCTTCTTAGACACCTCGGCAAAGTTCACGTCACCCTTCAGCCTCCAGCCTGCCTTGGCAGTCGGATCGTCCACACGGCTGGTACCTACGTCTACTATCACTACACCTTCCTTTACCATATCTCCGGTCAGAAATTCTGGCTTGCCCAGTGCAGCGATGATGATGTCGGCCTGGAGCGTGATCTCTTTCAGGTTAGCCGTGCGGGAGTGGCAAACCGTTACAGTAGCATTGCCTGTCTTACCCGTGCCATTCAGCAGTATGCTGATGGGGCGGCCCACGATATTACTGCGGCCTATCACCACGCAGTGCTTGCCCGATGTCTCGATATTATATCGCTCCAGGATCTTTGTAATACCCAGTGGCGTAGCAGATACAAAAGAGGAAAGCCCCAGCGTCGTCTTGCCCACATTCACAGGATGGAATCCATCCACATCCTTCGCCGGGTCTACCGCCATCAGCACCTTGTCAGCATCTATATGCTTCGGCAAAGGCAACTGTACAATAAAGCCATCTATCTCCGGATCTTCATTCAGTTTCTTTACCTCATTCAGCAGAAACTCCTCCGTGATACTAGTATCCGTAAAGTGCAACAAGGTAGATTTAAAACCTACCTGCTCACAGGCTTTCACCTTGTGCCCTACGTAGGTCAGGCTACCGCCATCATTACCTACGAGGATCGCTGCCAGGTGTGGTGCACGCTTGCCGCCGGCGGTGATGCCGCTTACTTCTGCTGCTATTTCTGATTTGATCTCATCGGCCAGTTTCTTGCCGTCGAGTAGTTGATACGATGTCGCTGTAGCGTCTGCCATTGCTGATTATAATGCTTGAGATGATGAAAAGTCACTTCCCGGTTCAAAGTCAAATCATCGACTGCCCGTCACACACTAGGTTCTTCCCTCTCCTTTGGAGAGGGAAGATGCCGAAGGCAGATGGGTGAGGCTTAAAACGGCAGGTCATCCTCAGAAACATAACGCTCCTGAGAGCCCTCCTGCGGACCGCTGTAGCTATTCTCCTGAGAGTAGTTGTTGCTGTTATTGCCACGATTAGAGTTGCCCTGATTGCCACCACGGTTAGATGACTGCTGGCCACCGCCGCTGCCACCTTCTACTTTCCATGCTTTCACATCAGTGTACCATTTACCATTGTACTCACGGCTGCTGATGTCAAAAGACACCTTGATCTCCGTTTCCATCGGTATAGCTTTCACCGTTCCGATCAGTTCATTCCATGCTGTGATGCACACCTTCTTCGGGTACTTATCTGCCGATGTTTCGATCACAAAATCACACTTGGCCCATTTGCCATTCTTGCCTTCGCCTCCCTGTTCCTGGAGGACTTGTATCAGTCTGCCTGTCAGTTCCATTGATATATTGTTGGTTGGTTTTTCTTTTTAATTCTGGTCTCTTGGCGTTTGCATTGTCTCACGTCTCAAGTCTTACATCTCACGTCTCGTTTAATCATTCAGCTTCAGCACCGCTATAAACGCCTCCTGCGGCACCTCCACTTTGCCAAACTGGCGCATCTTCTTCTTACCCTTCTTCTGCTTCTCCAGGAGCTTCCGCTTACGGCTGATATCACCACCATAGCACTTTGCCGTTACGTCCTTGCGCATCGCAGAGATACTTTCACGGGCTATGATCTTGGCGCCGATAGCAGCCTGTATCGGTATCATAAACATCTGCCTTGGAATCAGTTCCTTCAGCTTCTCGCACATGCGGCGGCCAAAGTCCTCCGCCTTGCTGCGGTGGATCATGGCTGAGAAGGCATCCACCTTCTCGGCATTGAGCAGGATGTCCATCTTCACCAGGTCGCCCGGACGGTAGCCTATCTGGTGATAGTCGAAGGAAGCATAACCGCGAGAGATAGACTTCAGCTTGTCATAAAAGTCAAACACGATCTCCGCCATCGGCATCTCAAAGGTCAGCTCTACACGCTCCTCTGTCAGGTATTTCTGATTCAGCAGGATACCACGCTTGTCCATACACAGGCCTATGATATTGCCTATGTACTCTGGCTTTGTGATCACCTCCGCCTTGATATACGGCTCCTCCAGGCGCTCTATACGCTGTATCTCCGGCATATCTGCCGGGTTATTGATCACCAGCTCCTCACCATCGGTCAGGTAGGCATTGTACGATACCTGTGGTACCGTAGTGATGATCGTCATGTCAAACTCCCGCTCCAGGCGCTCTGTCACGATCTCCAGGTGCAGCAGCCCGAGGAAGCCGCAGCGGAAACCAAAGCCCAGCGCGATAGAGGTCTCCGGCTCATACACCAGAGAGGCATCATTCAGCTGCAGTTTCTCCAGTGAGTCGCGCAGATCCTCATAGTCGTCATTGTCTATCGGATAGATACCGGCAAATACCATCGGCTTCACATCTTCAAAGCCATGGATACCCTCTGCACATGGATTGGCAAAGGACGTGATCGTATCACCTACCTTGATCTCTTTCGCATTCTTGATACCTGTGATGATATAGCCCACATCACCTGCCTTGACCTCAGGCCTCGGCTCCAGGTCCATACGCAGTACACCTACTTCATCAGCATTGTACACAGCGCCGGTATTAAAGAACTTTACCTTCTCATTTTTCTTCAGCGATCCTTCATAGATCCGGTAGTAGGCTATCACCCCGCGGAATGAGTTGAACACCGAGTCAAAGATCAGTGCCTTGAGCGGTGCGTCTGTATTTCCCTTCGGTGCCGGTATGCGATCTATCACCGCGTCAAATATCTTGTCCACTCCCTGACCGGTACGACCACTGGCGCGCAGGATGTCCTCCCGCTTGCAGCCTATCATGGCCATCACGTCATCTTCTACCATCTCGGGGTTAGCGCCCGGCATGTCGATCTTATTGATCACCGGTATGATGGTGAGGCCCTGCTCTACGGCCAGGTAGAGATTAGAGATGGTCTGTGCCTGTATACCCTGGCTGGCATCTACCAGCAGCAGCGCGCCCTCGCAGGCGGCCAGAGAGCGTGATACCTCATAGCTGAAATCCACGTGTCCCGGAGTATCGATGAGGTTGAGTACATACTTTTTGCCATCGCGTACAAAGTCCATCTGGATAGCGTGGCTCTTGATGGTGATGCCCCGCTNNGACACCTCGTAGGTGAAGTCGACGTGCCCCGGCGTGTCAATCATGTTGAGCGCGTAGGTCGTTGGCGTCCCGTCAGCGCCCGGTGCCTCCCACGGCATACGGACTGCTTGGCTTTTGATCGTGATGCCGCGCTCACGCTCGATGTCCATGCGGTCGAGGTACTGCGCGCGCATCTGGCGGCTGTCGACGATGCCCGTGAGCTGGAGCATGCGGTCGGCGAGGGTCGACTTGCCGTGGTCGATGTGAGCGATGATGCAGAAATTCCTGATGTTTTCCATAAGCCGCGAAAATACGCCGATTTCACGGAATAAGCTAGCGCAGAAAGGAGTTTAAACCATCCGATTTTTAAGATATGAACCATGCTTCCACATGATCTATTGTTCTCTTTGATTAAAGTCCTCCCTTTAGGGAGGATTTAGGAGGGTAAAACGTTGGGCTACTTTATAAAAAATACCCCCAACTTCTTACATTTGCCCAGCCAAATCCATGAATTTTTACCCTTTAGCCAAGCCATTCCTTTTTCAGCTGGACGCTGAGACAGCGCATCACCTCACCATCGGTGCATTGAAGAATCCGTTGCTGCGTGCCTTTGCCACTGGCGAGAGCGTAGAGCATCCTTCTCTGCACAGACATTTGTTCGGCATTGACTTCCCCAATCCCGTAGGCCTGGCAGCCGGTCTGGACAAAAACGGTGAGGTCATAGATGGTTTCGCACAGATGGGCTTCGGCTATGTAGAGATCGGCACCATCACGCCAAAGCCCCAGGCTGGAAATGATAAACCGAGGCTTTTCCGGCTAAAGGCCGACGAGGCTATCATCAATCGAATGGGCTTCAATAATGTGGGTGCCGTACAGGCTGCTAAAAACCTATCGGCCCGCAAGAGCAACGTCATAGTAGGTGGCAACATCGGCAAGAATAAAGTCACGCCCAATGAGGAGGCAGTAAATGACTACCGCTCCTGTTTTCAGATACTGCACGACTACGTAGACTACTTTGTGGTCAATGTCAGCTCGCCCAATACACCGGGCCTGCGCGCCCTGCAGGACAAGGACTCCCTCGCGCTGATACTGCACACACTGCAGGACCTCAATCAGGGCCGCTCTAAACCTAAACCGATCCTCCTCAAAATAGCCCCGGACCTGACCAGTGAGCAGCTGGATGATATCATCTCTATCGTGTCAGACACGCGGATAGCCGGCGTCATAGCTACCAATACGACCATAGAGAGGACCAAGCTGCCGCACTATCTGCCGTCTGAGATAGAGGCCTTTGGTGCCGGTGGCCTGAGTGGCCGGCCGCTCACAGCCCGGTCTACCGAGGTGATCCGCTACCTGCACCAAAACTCCAGTGGTAGTTTCCCCATCATAGGGGTAGGCGGCATCATGACCGCCCAGGACGCGCAGGACAAAATAGCCGCCGGTGCCGCCATGGTTCAGCTCTACTCCGGCTTCATCTATGCCGGCCCACGACTGATCTCAGATATCAATCGGTCGCTCATTGTTTAGGATAATATTACATGCTAATATGGTCTAATATTATTTCTGTATTTAATTTATAACTAAGTCAGATTGCTATTTAATTGTTGTATTTTTATTTTAAGCACAGCTATTTAAATAGATATTTATTCTGAATAAGTATGCCCGCTCAGTCGAAAAACAATTTCGGCACACGAGCTCACTTGAGCTTTGAAACACATGTAAAGGAGATCTAAATGATCAGCTGGACTGGAAGATATAGCGGATGATGTTAGCCCCCATCTTAAGGGCTTTCTCGCGAGCTTCAGGAGTGTCTTTATGCACATCTGGGTCTTCCCAGCCATCACCCAGGTCGCACTCATACGTATAGAGCACTACCAGCCTGCCCTGATAGAAGAGCCCAAAGGCCTGAGGTGCCTTGGCGTCATGCTCATGTATCTTCGGCAGCCCCTTGGGGAAGTCATACTTCTGATGAAAGATAGGGTGGGAGAAGGGCAGCTCTACCAGCTTAGACCCCGGTATCAGCTTATCCAGCTGCGGGCGGATGAACTTGTCCATGCCATAATTGTCATCAGCATGCAGGAAGCCGCCGCCTATCAGGTAGTTGCGCAGGTTATCAGTCTCCTGTTCGTTAAAGACCACGTTGCCATGCCCTGTCATGTGTACAAAGGGATAGTTGAATAGCTCCGCACTGCCCACCTCCACTGTAGGTGGATCGGTCTCTATATTGGTGCCCAGGTTCTCATTGCAGTACTTCACCAGATTGGGCAGCGAGGTAGGGTTGGCATACCAGTCGCCGCCACCGTTATACTTCAGCAGCGCTATCTTCAGCGGCTTCTCCTGCACCGGGCGAAAGGAGCACAGCACCACACTCAATGCAATAAGAACTAACGTCAATCGTCTCATAATACGAAGGTAATAAGCCGTGGTGATAAGAAAGGTTATTTTATTCTATCTCCTGTAGAGCGGCCAGTTTCAGCGGGTCCAGCCCTATTTTAGGCGCCAGCCAGCACACATAGTCTATGATATGAGTGTCGTTTTCATTGATCTGCTCATCTATCAGGTTTGATATTTTTTTAGCTGTCTTGTCTGATGGCTTGCCCTCATCGGCTATCAGTGATACTACGATATCCAGTGCCATACGGTCGGCGTAAAAGAAATCGTCCTTTAGCATGTCTTTGTAGGCTTTTTTGATCTGAGCTATCCGCTTTGTAGCTGTCTCAGCATCTTTCGCTTCATATTGCATGATCACTTCGGCTATCTCTATCTTGAGTTTGAATGCCCTGTCTGCCTGCTTGTAGTGATCGTTTACGTATAGACGTGTCAGGTTTCGGATCGCTTCTCCATATTTCTGCAGGTCAAAGTAGAACATGGCGCGGTGCAGGTGGATGAACTGCTCATAGTAGCTGCTCTTGCTTTTTTTATTGACATGCTCAAATTCGTCCAGGGCTGCCAGCGCCTTATTGGTATTCGTCTGGGAGTAGTTATTGGCCAGGATATTGTAATAGAAGAAGACATATTTTTCATAGTAGAGACCATCATACTTACGCATTTCATCACCCAGTGTCCCGGCATAGCTGATAGCTTCTTCAAACTTCCTGTTTTTGAAAAGGGTATTGCATATATACACCAGCATCTGCAGCCGCGTATCATGGGTACTCTGATCAAACCAGTCCTTTTCTTTGAAATCCTTGTACGTCTTCAGCAGGAAAGGTTCCAGGCTTACATACTGCATTTTGTGTATCATGGCCTGGCTGATAGCGCGATAGATCTTGATCTGGAAGCTTCTGCTTTCTTTCAGGCTTTTATCTGCAGAAAAGTCCCTTATGGTTTTATCTACCAGGCGCAGCAGGGTCTCATTACCTTTTTCAAAGTTCTGCGCGACCTTGATGCGGTGATTGAGCACGGCCAGTACCTGGTCCATCTGCCTCATACGGTTTAGCTTGATGGCATTTTCGGATTGTTTCTCTACATACTCCTCCGGATTGATAGAGAATATCTCATTGGATAGCTTCACTATATCTGCATATATCAGGTCCAGCAGGCCGAGATTCTCAGACGCCAGCGCTTTTTTCTCCGCCTGCCGGATAAAGTAATAGGCCAGTTCGTATTTACCTTTGGCATAAAAGATATTGTAGATACACATGAAGCGGTGCAGGTCATTGGCAGCATGCTTGTCAAAGTGGAGTAGCGTCAGCGCATCACACACGTCATTTTGCAGGCGGTTTTTCAGCCGGTAGAAAGTGTTTTTGTCGCCCTGTGCGCCATAGATCTTGTCGAAAATAGCCTGATCATCCGGGTCTTCTGCCTGCCCGCGCATCAGGTCAAAGAGGGTGACACTCAGCCCCTGCCCGCCAGTGGCATATCGCTGAGTATAGAGTTTATAGGATCTGATTTCTTCCTTGCTCAGAGATCTGATCAGGCTGTGCAGAGTGTCCATATTATTGCCTTTTGAATAAGTAAGGTAAAATTAAAAAAAATGCAACCCTCCCGATGGTTTTTGCTATCTATGTAGTACAAACTATAAATCTATGTTTCGCAGGCTGTACCTCCTTCTTTTTGTTTCCATCCTGGCCCTCGGCACCCGTGCACAGTCACAGTTGGTATTCTTTCGCGATTCTCTTATTTATACCAATGTATCTATAGACTCTGCCGCCCAGGTACTGACGGTCACAGACTCCTTGCGCAATCTGGGCGGACCCACTTTCAATGGATTTGTAAAATTCTCTGGATACTTAAACGGTGGGCAGCCATTCTTTCTTGACTCAGTCAGTGTCACTAACCTGGATACTACAGCTACCAACTTTGGCCGGATACAGGTGGGCGTACCTGTGGGTACTGCGGCTTTCGTAGGCGGTCCCAATACGTTAGTGATATGGCCCATCTATTATCAGCAGCCCTATGTAGATAGCCTGCACGTCAGCATCTATGTCACCCGCGCACTGGGTATAGACCAGGCACCTCTGGCGCAGATGTACCTGATACAGAGCGGCGGCAATCTGAATATACAGTTTGGCGAGGCCCCGAATATTGTCAAACAGGTAAGTATTTATGACCTGAGCGGCAGGATGCTATATAGTGGCAGCGAAGATCAGTCTCACCACATACCTGTAGCCGGCTGGAGCGCTGGTATCTACCTGTGCGAGCTCCAGACCTACCGGGGTGAGCGACGGACTATCAAATTCATCTTGCAATAAAATGGAATAATAAAAAAGCCGGAGCATAAACCCCGGCTTTTCCATTGATGATGAGTTGAACTTTAGTCTACCGGAGTACAGGTATAGCCGGCCTCTTCCTTGAGCATGATTTGGTTGTTTACCTTGTTCTTCTCCGCACATACCTGCATGTCTTTATTGAATGTGGTATCACGGCAGGTCCAGCCCAGGCCCTCCAGGGAGTCTATGTACATATTGTAGTAGGTGGTGCCCAGCACCTCAGACTGCACCTGGATATAAAAATGCTGATCCTCGCATACCTTACAGCTATTGTGGCAGTAGTAGCACTTCTTGCAGCCTGCAGCCACCAGCAGTATAGCCGATAAAAATATCAGGGATAGCTTTCTTTTCATTTGATTGATTTTCTATCTTCAAATCTATAAAAATCGCAGAGAAATCCACTATGCAGATGGAGTGCGGTTTATGGAGAGTGTATGCATGAGATAGAGCCTTTTTTTCAGTGGAGGGATTACTACATAGCGGCCAATGACAAGCTGTCGCCATTTTACCGCCGCAAGTACAGCGAGTTTCACTATACGCACAGCATCTACGACCACCTGATACATCCGCAGTGGGATTCCTTCGGCTCTTCTACGCTGTATTGCAAGGTGCTTTGGGTAAACTATGACAAAGGCTTTGCCGTGATAGAGCTGATGGGCGAGTGGAATGATGCCGTGCACAATGATATCATGGAGCTGAAGCGCGGACTCATAGAGCCGATGATAGATGAGGGAATCCGCCGCTTCGTACTGATCGGAGAGAACGTACTCAACTTTCATGGATCAGATGACCTGTACTACGAGGAGTGGTACGATGATATCAAAGATGATGACGGCTGGATCATGGCCATGAATTTCCGCCCGCATGTCATATCAGAAATGCAGAAGCACCGCCTGCACTACTATATAAACACGGGTGAGCACTACGAAAATATCAACTGGCGTAAGGTGAAGCCTCACTACTTTCACACCATGGCTGAGGATATGATCTTCAAGCAGTTGGAGTGACCTGTTGCGCTTGTTTTTATCACGACTGCTTTGTTAAGCAATACTAAAAGCTGATGCTATGGCTCATACGGTGATGCTGTTTTAAAATATCTCCTTTTATCCATCGTTTGAGATGATATATGGTCAGCCATATCAATACTATGTATCCTCTTTTCTGAACGGCGCACATCAGGTCTGTGCCGATGAACAGATTTGATAATATGGGCGCAACCGGCGCTTCACATTACTCTCCTTTTTTTGCTAAAACCAATCACATGGCTAAGCGCAAGGTCAAAGTGGCCGTCATATCTGACGTACATCTGGGTACATACGGATGCCACGCACAGGAGCTCAATAGCTACCTGAAGTCCATAGACCCCGAGCTGCTGATCATCAATGGAGACTTCATAGATATCTGGCAGCTGAGCAAATCCTACTTCCCGGCGGCTCATACCAAGGTACTGCAGCGTATCATGAAGATGCTGGCACACGGTACCCGTGTAGTATACCTCACCGGCAATCATGATGAACTGCTGCGCCGCTACAGTGGTATGCAGCTGGGGGGCCTTAGTATAGAGGATAAGCTTCTCATAGAGATAGATGGACAGCAGCATTGGTTCTTTCACGGAGATGTATTTGACGTGAGTATGCAGCATAGCAAGTGGCTGGCGAAGCTCGGTGGCCAGGGCTATGACCTGCTCATACTGATCAATAGGGGGGTGAACCACCTGCTGCAGTGGATGGGGCACGACAGGATCTCTCTCTCAAAAAGAGTAAAGGACAGTGTAAAGGGTGCGGTAAAATTCATCAGCAACTTCGAAGAGACTGCGGCGGCTATAGCTATAGATAGTGGCTACCATTACGTAGTCTGCGGCCATATCCATGAGCCGGCCATGCGCAATATCACTACTACAGCAGGAACTGTAACCTATCTCAACTCCGGCGACTGGATAGAAAATCTCACCTCACTGGAGTATAATGACGGGACATGGGCACTCATACACTATCATGACCTGAATCTCAGCAAGAGCCAGGATGAGGATCTTCTGGAAGCAGACCTATCGCTCGTGCAGCTACAAGATCAGATACAGAAGCACCTGACCAAAGTCGCATGACGCAACGCATACGCTAAAAGCTTTTTCTATTCCATCACCTAAAATTTCATTTGTATGAAAATTTTATTTGGTATCCAGGCTACCGGAAACGGCCACCTGAGCCGCGCTACAGAACTCTACAATCTGCTCAGGCAAAACCCCGCAGTAGAGCAGATAGACGTACTAGTGAGCGGCAATAACTCTAAAATAGATGTGCCATTTGATATCAAGTACCACTTCAAGGGGATCAGTTTCTCCTATGGCAAGGGTGGTAAGATCAATGTCTTCAAGTCATTCTTCAAGGCAAACATCCTCTCCTGTATCCGGGGTATCCTGGCAGTGCGGTTTCACCGCTACGACCTCATCATCTCAGACTATGAGCCGATCAGCGTCTGGGGTGCCCGACTGCGCGGTATCCACACCGTAGGTCTGGGCAATATATTTTCTGCTACCTCAAAGCAGTTTCCGCGCATGAGTGGCTCACACAGGATCACGCGCTTATTCACAAAGCTCTTCTGCCCCGTAGATCAGAAGGTAGCTATGCACTATCACAAGTTTGATGATTTTATCTTCTCACCTATCATACGCGGCGAGATCAGGGATGCGAAGGTTTCACACGAGAACTTTACGCTCGTATACCTGCTATCCTATACCCAGGAGCAGCTGCTGGAGTTCTTTGCCCAGCCTGTGTTTGCAGAGAAAAAATTTGTAGTGTATACCAATACCGGACAGAGCTTCAAGCATAAGAATGTGGAGGTAAAGGCACTGAATACAGCGAGCTTTACCCGGGATATCTGTGCCTGTAGTGGGGTGATCACAGCGGGTGGATTTCAGACCACTGCTGAGGCGCTGTACCTGGGCAAGAAGCTGCTGTGTATCCCTATCAAGAAGCAATATGAGCAGCAGTGCAATGCCCTCATCCTGCAGGAGCTCGGCATCACTGTAGCGCGGGACCTCGATACGGTCTGTACTGCCCACTGGCTCTCATCCGGCAAGGTGGTCAAGATAGCTTTCAAAGATGAGTCAAAGGAGATGGTGGATAGCATCCTGCGCGATCCGGCCAGAGTGGCCTAGTCCGCACCGATTTTATCTGCCAGCTGTCGTGCCTGGATCACCATCCATCGGTAGAATAAGGAGCCAGAGGTCATTTTATTGATTTGGATGAAATGCTCTATATCAGCGTTGAGTGCGGCAACCTTTTTTCTGACGCGCGGGGTAATACCATCCAATTTATACTCCTGATACAATTCAAAAAAGCGGCTCAGGTGCTCAGAGGCAGTTACGATCTCATCATAGTAGTTGAGTTTATCTGTTTTGAGGGCTTTGATGCTACGTTCGATATTAGTAGCCTCAGAGATAGACAAACTATAATCCTTATCCATAAAATGGCTGAGGGCTATGAGAAACCTGTAGTGATACTGCATGATCTTGCTCAGATCGTCAAACTGCCTGGGTAGTATGGCATTGAAAGCCTCCCTGTCACCTTTCAGCGCATAGCAGCTCGCCTCTATATATGCCAGTCGCTCCATTTGCATAGGAAACTGGCGGATGAGTGGATCATATTTGCGCAGGGCAGTGAGCGCCTCGTCATAGCGCTCCAGGTGTGCGAGGTTGCTCACATAATTTATCACTGCGGCGATGCCGTATACTGGGTCTAGCTTGTCAATGATCTTGATAAGCTCTGTATTGTATCTGAAGGCCTCTTCATACTCATGTCGGAAGAAATAATAACCTGAGAGATTATTGAGCAGCAGAAAACTTTCCTTGACATGGTCCGGTATATCAGGGTAGCGTGACAGATGCTCCAGACAGCGACGATACTTGTCTGGGTCCATGTGCTCCGGTGTACTGAATGTCTCCATCCTCAGGGTCAAATACTGAGAATAGGGATCTTCATAGGCCGCAAAATGAGCATCTACATCTTCGCCGGGCAATTGAACTTTAAATTCTCCTTTATGCCTGAAGAGCTGGCTGGCGGTACGTGATATCTGTGCTTTCCGGAAATTGTGGAGGAAACTATGGCAGGCTGCATCTTTATGGATCTCTGCATTGGCAGCGAGCCGCTCCTGCATCGCTATATCATTCCAGGCAAAGTTGCCCAGGAACGGGTTCATCAGATCACATACGGTCTGTACCGTACCATAGTCATAGGCTTTGGCCGCCATTTCTTTGAGCCTGTCACTCTCAGATGGTATGAGGGAGAAAAGCTTTTTGTCCATGAGATACCTGAGGAAGTAAGTAGACCGCATGCACTCCGACCGCTCCAGCTCTGCACACATGACCTTTTCTGCTGCATAGCTCTCTATCAGCTCCATGAGCAGGCGTAGCTCATTTCGCCAGAGGTAGTCACTGTCAGGTGTATACTTTTTGCCAAATACCTGTATAAAGGCCAGTTCCTTGTCCAGCTTGTCCATCTGATCGGGCGCGGTCTTGCAGAGGAGCTTGTAGAGCTTTTTGATGCTCGGTTTTTTCTGCGCAGCCACTATCTGGTCCATGTCCGCTATCTCGTCGCGGCTCATGCTTTTGAGGACCTGTAGGACTTTTGGTGCGGCCATTTTATGGTAGTGTTGAGTAGTGTCAAGATATTAATTTTCAGGCAAATAAATTCATTCAGCAACTGATATTTATCACAAATCGTTAAAGCTGATGGCTATAAAATTTCTGCCGGATGACCTTTGCAGTGAAATCGTAATCACTCAAAACCATAAATCCAGATCATGAAAAAGACCAGCTTACTACTGATGCTCCTCATAGCAATCACATCACAGGCGCAAACAACTTCCAAACTAATAGGAACCCGCACGGATAACTATGACCTGGCCAGCAGTAGCTGGCAGAATCCGGACTCATCCCGCTACCTCTATGACGGACACGCCAATGATACGGCTATCTACAACTATTCCCTGAGCGCGTCGACATGGAAGGTGTACAGCCTGTATGTGAAAGAATATGATGCTGCAAACAACAATACCTCTACCGCACTGCTGTATGCTGATACACTGACAGGTGCCAGAAGGGGCCTTCAGAAAATGATATATACCTACGGACCGGCAGGTGATACGGTCAGTGCACTGCTGCAGCAGTGGGATACCAATACTGCTAACTGGTCAAACTTCTACAGGATATTTTATTTCAGAGATCTGGCTAACAGGGATTCTTTTAACCTGATACAGCTCTTCTCAAACAATATCTGGAAAAACTATGTGAGTCAAAGCTACCTGTATGGCGCTACCGGCCAGCTGGCCTCCGTCACGGTAGGCCAGTGGAATAGCAGCAATCAGTTTCAGTATACACAAAGAATGAGGTATAGCTATAGCAGCAATGGCCAAATGGCCTACGCTGTGAAGCAGACATATGACAATAATAACTCCAGCTGGAACTCTGTATTCAGATTCGGATATATCTGGACTGGCAACCTGGTCACTCAAAGAACTTGTAATACCTATGATGCAGGTACCTCTGCCTGGCTAAACGATAGCCTGATCGCGCTGGGCTATGATGCCTCGGGAAACCTGACATCATCCGTAGCGCAGAAGTACAATACGAATACTGCTGCGTATGACAATATAGGCCAGACTGCCTATACCTACAATGCGGACAACCAAGTGACCAGTAGTGAGTCAGACATCTGGGTCACCAACGCGTGGAAGCATAAATACCACTACAACTATCAATACAACGGCAATAAGCAGATCATCTACGAATATGCCCAGACGGCTAGCGGCAATACAGGGATATATGATCCATCATACAGAAAGTACTACTACTATGCTGATGTGAGTACAGCTATCATAGATGTCAGACCAGCTCAGTCTATAGCTGTATATCCTAATCCGGCTATAGCAGGGGTAGAGCTGGCTATAGCCGCAGATCATGGACAGAACCTGAAGATAAACATCTATGATATCAATGGGCGGATGGTCAGTGCCGAGCGCCGGTCGGTCAGCGCTGGTGCAGAGACTGTAGGCGTAGATATCTCGATGCTGGCTACCGGGGTCTACACCATCTCTCTGACCGATGAGGATGGCAACCGCTATATGGCGTCTAAGCTGGTAAAACAATAAGCATCGCTCAGTCGTGTACACAAGGGCCTCTATCTATATCAGGTAGAGGCCTTTTGGCGCTCTGTTCCGAAGGCTTTTTATAGGACAGCCTCACACTATTTGTGAACAAAAATGCGTTAGCACATTAATAAGGTGTAAACTGACTTTGAGACCTTTGGGCATAATGGAAGAGACCAAGCCGATCACGGCGAGCAAGAAGCATAAAAAACAGGATATGGAGGATACTCCAAAAGACGAACCCAAAGCGAAACCTAGCCGCAAGAAAAAAGCTGCTGCCCCTGCTGATTTTGCAGAGGGAGGAGAGGAGACGCTGCAGTGGTGGAAAGACGGCCGCCTGTCCAAGCTGGCTGGTATGGGCTTTCTGTCCTTTTCATTTATCCTCGCGGTAGCCTTTACTTCATATCTTTTCACCGCTACGGATGATCAGTCTGACCTGCTCAATAACGCCACCAGCGCCCTGATGGACAATTCACTGAAAGTGAATAATGCCCTGGGCAGGCTGGGCGCTGTACTGGCACACGTGTTCATCGATCAGCTTTTCGGTCTTGCTTCCTACTTCTTCTGCATCGTCTTTTTTGTGGTAGGGTTCAATATGCTGACGCAGAAGAAGGTCTTCAATGCCGTGAAGGTGTCTGCATATTCCCTCTTCGGCCTGATATGGCTGTCTGCTGCGCTGAGCTTTGCCAACTATCTGGTCTATCAGTCTTCTGCTATCTCATGGGGTGGTGCCTTTGGCGACTACCTGACCGGCGAGAATGGCCAGATCATGGGCCTGCTGCGCACTACAGGTACGGCAGCTACGCTCGTAGGTACTGCTATTGCCTTCGGTATCTGGGTGTACAATTTCAACTTTGATTTCTTGCTGCGGCCTTTTACTAGGAAAGCAGGAATGCTTGCTATGGCCGATGCTGCCACTGGTGCTACTGCTGTAGCGGCAGTGCCCGTATACAGAGATGAAAGTGAAAATATATTTGCCAAGGATAACCTGAGTGCGGTCAAGGA
Source organism: Bacteroidetes bacterium UBA1941 (assembly GCA_002336805.1). Classification (GTDB taxonomy): domain Bacteria; phylum Bacteroidota; class Bacteroidia; order Chitinophagales; family LD1; genus UBA1941. The sequence continues at coordinate 185,754 of DDEZ01000012.1, read as the reverse complement.
AACTTTCCCGGCGGATGAGCAGGCACCGGAGGCAGAGCTGGATGAAGAAGAGAGCGACGATGATGATGAGATCATCCTGACAAACAAAGGTGCAGAAGTACTAGCTGCCGCTACAATAGTACCTGCCACTACTGTGCCACCTGTGGTCACAGACTTTGAGTCTGTAGACATGGAGAGCTATGGCGGCGATGATGAGCCCGAGGAGTCTGGCCTCAAACTGGATATAGAGGCGCCGAAAGAAGAGCCAGAGGCTGCTATGGAGGTAGTGCCTACCTATGGCGGCGTAGGGTCCGAATTTGATCCTACTTTGGATCTATCTAACTATAAATTCCCTACACTGGATCTGCTGGATGAGCATAGCTCTGAGAAGATCAAGTATGACCCGGAGGAGCTGGAGCGCAATAAGAACCAGATCATCTCCACACTGAATAACTACCAGATAGAGATATCCAAGATCAAGGCGACCATAGGGCCTACGGTGACGCTCTATGAGATAGTGCCTGCACCGGGTGTGCGGATATCAAAGATCAAGAACCTGGAGGACGATATCGCCCTGAGCCTCGCAGCGCTCGGTATACGTATCATAGCACCTATACCGGGCAAGGGTACGATAGGTATAGAGGTGCCAAACGTGAATAAGGAGATCGTGAGCATGCGCTCACTGCTGGCCTCAGAGAAGTTTCAAAACTCTACGGCAGATCTCCCTATCTGCCTGGGCAAGTCGATATCCAATGAGATCATCGTAGCCGACCTGGCCAAGATGCCGCACCTTCTCATGGCGGGTGCTACCGGCCAGGGCAAGTCTGTAGGTATCAACTCGATCCTCGTATCGCTACTGTACAAGAAGCATCCATCTCAGCTGAAGTTTATCATGGTGGATCCTAAGAAGGTGGAGCTGAGCCTCTATGAGATGCTGGAGAAGCACTTCCTGGCCAAGCTGCCTAATGAAGAGGATGCGATCATCACGGATACCAAGAAGGTGGTGACCACGCTGAATGCCCTCTGCATAGAAATGGACCAGCGCTACGATCTGCTGAAGAAGGCACAGGTAAGGAACATAAAAGAGTACAACCACAAATTCACCAACAGGCAGCTGAACCCGCAAAACGGGCACAAGTTCCTGCCGTATATCGTGCTCGTGGTGGATGAGTTTGCAGACCTGATCATGACAGCGGGCAAGGAAGTAGAAATGCCGATAGCCCGTCTGGCACAGCTGGCCCGTGCCATCGGTATCCACCTGATACTTGCCACACAGCGCCCATCAGTCAATATCATAACCGGTACGATCAAGGCTAACTTCCCTGCGCGTATCGCCTTTAAGACCACATCTAAGATCGACTCACGTACTATCCTCGATGCCGGCGGCTCGGAGCAGCTGATAGGCCGCGGTGACATGCTCCTCTCTCAGGGTAGCGATATGATACGCCTTCAGTGTGGATTTGTAGATACGCCGGAGGTAGAGCGCGTCAGGGACTTTATCAGCAATCAGCAGGGCTACCACGAGGCATTCCAACTGCCGGAGTATATAGACCCGAATGATAAAAATGCCGGAGGCGAAGACTTCTTCATAGACGGAGAGAAGGATGGCCTCTTTGAGGATGCGGCCCGTATCATCGTGCAAAACCAGATGGGATCGACCTCTCTCATACAGCGCAGGCTAAAGCTGGGCTACAACCGTGCCGGCCGCCTGATGGATCAGCTGGAGGAGGCGGGTATAGTAGGAGAGAACCTGGGTAGCAAGGCCCGCGAGGTGAAATTTAAAACCGAAGCTGAGCTGGACAACTATCTGACCAAGCTCAGAGGTTGATAAAAAAACACAATAAATGGCCGGCGCCTGAGAGCAGCTGGCCATTCTTTTATTTTTGGCGTACCCTTTGACTATTGGGTTTCAAAATACTTTATGAAGAAGCTGCTTTCTATTTGGGCCTTTGCATTGATAGCTGTCATGAGCCATGCTCAGCAGCAGGGTAGTGCTGTGGCCGATCCGGAGGCCGGCGCTATGCTGGAGAAGGCAACCTCGCGCTTTAAGTCTTTCAAGAGTGTGGATGTAGACTTTACGCTCACTACTATCAGGCCAAAGATGAAACCCGATGAGGCAGACAGCAAGTATACCAGCAATGACAATGGAAAGCTCTGGATGAAAGGCAACAAGTTTAAGATATCTATGAATGGCGTAGACATCTACTGCGATGGCAAGACCATATGGAGCTACAACCCCAAGACAAAAGAGATACAGGTAAACGACTACGAGGAGAGCAATGAGACTTTCTCTCCATCCAAGATATTCTCGGTATACAAGGAGGGCTACTCCTATCAGATCAAAGAGACGAAGACCTTTGGTGGCAAAAATGTAACGGTGATCGAACTGGCTCCGCAAAACCGTAAGGTCTCTTACTTCAAAATAGATGTAGGACTGGACGATGCGACCAATGATGTACTCGAGTCCAAGATCTACGAGAAGTCAGGCGTACGCTATATCTATAAGATCAATAAGCTAAATACCGCTGCCAATCTGAGCGACGATTTCTTCACCTGTGATGCAAAGAAATATCCCGGCGCCAAAGTAGTGGACCTCAGATAATGCAGATACAGGTAGTTGATATATGTTAGATGAATTATAGGGTAGGAATATCAAAACCTGATTATTTTAGCTATAAATACCTTACTGCATGATAAGATTCTATACACTTCTGTTTTTCAGCGCATTTGTACTGTCCGTATCAGCTCAAGCCCCTATCCCAAACGGAGATTTTGAGACCTGGACATCACTGAATGGTGCGCAGAATCCCACCCGGTGGAAGACCATAGACGATGTGCTGACTGTGCTGCCATTCAACCTGCAGTCTCAAAACCTGGTGGTACAGGAAACTGACCCGGCTAACGTCGCATCAGGCTCTTCCTCAGCTCTGCTCACTACCAAAGGAGTTAGTTTTCCGCTGGTAGGGGATATCACTTTTGCTGGATCTATGTCTATAGGCAACTATGGATTGACGCCTCAAGGCTTGACCTCCTTTCAGGTGACACTGGGTGGTGTGCGGTATACAGACAGGCCTGACTCTATAGAGTTTACATACAAGTACAAATTACCTTCGGGACAAGATCATGGTACCGTGACTGTGAATCTGACCAACGCCACGCCTCACGATGGCACTGTGACAGTAGGCTCGGCTACTATCGACTTAAATCCTACCAATAATTTCTCTACGATAAAGGCTAAGATCACCTACTATTCTGCGCTGAACCCAGATACCCTCAAGATGCAGGTAGAGTCGAGTGCGACTACTTTTGGTCAGGGGGTGCTCGGTGGTCAGCTATGGTTTGATAATGTAAAGTTCATAGGGTATGATACGATATTCAAGGCCTATCTCTTCCCTAAGACGGATCAGGTGAGGTGCGCCGGTGATACGATAGCCATCCGCACGGACGAGATGCCTGGCAATAGCTATGTATGGTTTCGCGATGGGGTAGCTCTGCCATATAATACCTACAAGATACGTGTCAATACATCCGGCCTATACAATGTATTGGTCACACATAATCATGCGCTCTGGGTATCGGATACTATCAGGCTCACTGTGAATCCACTGCCTGTAGTGACCTATACCGGCTATCTGGATACACTGTGCAAAGACGACGCTCCGGTAGAGCTCACCGGCGGCAGCCCCGCAGGCGGCACGTACTCGGGTAGTGGTGTGAGGCAGGGCATATTCTATCCGGCAAGTGCAGCCGTGGGGGACAAGAATCTGATCTACACCTATACGGACAACAACGGCTGTACAGCCAGTGCTGCATTGCTCCGCTTCTACATAGTAGACTGCACAGTAGGCATCTCCCGCGTAGGCGCAGATGCAGCCATAGCCCTGTATCCAAATCCTGCGAAGGATAAACTATATATCACAGGCAATGCTCAGATCATAGGCGCGGAGGCGCAGGTATATGATCTGCAAGGTCGCCTGGTGTCCTCTCTGGCTATCGGTTCAGAGCAGTCTGTGCTCGATCTGAGTGCAGTAGACGCAGGATACTATGCAGTAGTGATCACCACCGCAGCCGATCATATACTGGCAAAGGCAAAGATCACCGTGGCCAAATAAGCCAGATGACGACAATAAAAAAGCCCTGGGGATTATCCTTAGGGCTTTTTTATTGCTACTCAGTTTGTGGTTATTGCTCAGATGGTGCATCAGTAGCTGCATCCGGTGCCGGTGCACTGTTTTGCTCGACTGATACGGTACCGTCAGCTGATGTATCGGTGACCTCTGCTGCAGATTCTGTTTTCTCTCCTTCTGCATCCTTGCCGCCCTTCTCTGCCTTATTTGACTTGTTGGCTTGCTTTAGTATGCTGTCGAGTGTTTTATGGATGTCTTTCAGCTTATCCTCTTTTGAGGTAATGGTCTCCTTGATCTGGCGGAGGCGTACCTTCAGAAGCTGCAGCTCCAGCTGCTGTATGCGCGGGCTCTCAGCCTTTTTGGTAAAGTAGTCCAGATCCTTGCGGTCGCGCTCCAGTCCTTTTTCCATTTTGGAGATCACGTCTTTCAGGCCTGCTATGCGAGATTCAAATTTATCTGAGAAGTACTTATTGCGCTGCTCACTGATATAGTGGAAGGCATCGTCATATGCTTTGCGTACGCTGGTCTCGTCTGATTTCAGAAGGCGCTGGCTACGATATTCGTTTTGGAGGGCTTTGATCTCATCATGCAGTGCTTTGAAATTTGCCTTCTCGTCGGCCTTGGCCTTGATCTGGTTCAGCTTCTCTACGATCTGCTCGCGTACACCGTTTGATCCTTTTTCAAACTCGGCACTTTCGGTTTTGCGGAAAGTCTTGAGCTGCTCGAAGATGGCATTGACATCTTCTTTGATCTTATCCAGGCGCTCCTGAGTGATATTCCTTTCCTTCTTGTGCTCCAGTACACGCTCCCAGTATGACTTGGCATCGTCAAAAAGGGACTTGTCATAGTGCGTCAGTTCTACTGAGCGCTTCTTGAGTTTATCCAGTTCTATCAGGTAGCTTTCCCACAACTTATTAGTGAGGAGCTGCACGGCCCATTCGTTTTGCTTGTGGCGTATCTCTCCGGTCTTGTCAGATTTGATCTGATCAGGCAGGATGCTGTCCGCATTGATATCCGGATTGATCAGCTCCGTGCCTTCGGGAAATTCAAATTCTCCGCCGTTCACCCATTCGGTGTTGAGCTTTTCAAACGCTTCTTTGCTGATCGCCTTTTTAGGAATGACATGCAGGTCCAGGCGAAACTCGGTTTCCTTGAGCTCATATGCCAACACCACATCGGTCTCGTCTTTCAAAATGCCTGCTGTAATAAATCTTGATTGCATTAAATTCACCTTTTATGAGGGAAGGCGAATTTAAGAATATTGGAGAAATAAAAGAAAATGGACATTTCTGATATAAAAGCTGCACTGGCGCGGCCTCTGCCGGGCAAGAAAGCACAGTTTCTGATGGCACCGGGATACCGGCCTGATTACGATCTGGAGGAGGTGATGAAATTCAATCCGCGCATCGGTGGTGTACTGCTATTGATCAACCCTAAAGCGGAGGGGCATACGATCGTTTTCACTCTGAGAAAAGAATATAATGGCACACATAGCGGACAGATGAGTTTCCCGGGGGGCAAGAGGGAAGAGGGCGATACGGATATCACCTACACCGCACTGCGTGAGACAGAGGAGGAGATCGGTGTGCGTCAGGAAGATGTAAATGTGATAGGTGCACTGAGTGAACTGTATATACCGCCCAGCAATTTTCTGGTATATCCTACAGTAGGTGTTTTAAAGGGTGCTGCCATTTTCAGCAGGCAAGAGTATGAGGTGGAGGAGATCGTAGAGATACCACTCAGTTTTTTTATGAGGGAGGATAGCCGGTCTACCACACGCATCAAAGTGACGGGCAAAACCGAAGTGGAAGTGCCCGCATACCTTTATGGCAAATACATCATCTGGGGCGCTACGGCTATTATGATGAGCGAGTTTGTATATGCTATCGCAGAGCAGAGAGCTTAGAGCTTGCTGATATGCCGCGTAGCACTGAAGCCGTCACCGCGCAGCTGTAGCAGGTAGCTACCTTGCGGCAGGTCAGGCAGAGACAGTGTGGCATTGCCAGATAGATCGTTTATTTCCTTCACCATACGACCTACCATATCAGTGATGATCACTTGATAGTGGACTGCTGCTGTTTGGATATTGACAGAGCCGACAAACGGGTTAGGGTATATCCTGGCCATTGCATCGTTGTCTGCATCACTGATCCCTGCAGGCCATACTGCTGTAGAGTCATTGTCTATGATAGTATAGGTATACTGTATGATATCCAGCCGCGGCGTGGCAGGCGTGACGCCGGATAGCAGGAAGTTGATCTGCTTATTGCCATCATGTATCCCATTTCGCAGCATGATCACAGGGAGGGAGATCGTGTCATAGGCATTGGCAGGAAAGGTGACTAGGGTGTCCAGCCACAAGAAATCGGTGCCCAATATTGCACTTCCATTCAGAAAGGTGACATGCGCCTGGATGTTGTATTTCACGGGGCCGCTCGTGTACACCTGGACGTATCCTATACTGTCGAGTTTCAGGTGTGCATAGCCGGCACCTTTGAAGGATAGCACCAACGCGCCGGTATCTATCATGGTCAGGTAAAACAGCGTATCTGCAGAGGTATTTTGCCGCACTCCTTTGATACGGAATGTCACAGTACTCGTATCATCTATCAGGTGATTGTCCAGAACGGTGACCCACAGGGTGTCGTGCCATGTGCCGCCTGGGTGGCTGAAATAATTATTATAGTTGAGGTATACGTGAGCACTGATAGAGCTATCTAATGCTGAGACAGAGTAAAAGCCCACGGTGTCTACTATAAATGGAAAGGCACGGTGGTTTGGATTGATGGTAGTGATGGGAAGTCCCACTTTGACCTGGGTATCCTTTAGTATGACCATACTGGTCACATCAAAGGAAACCGATGGTGGATAGTAGGCATTGTCATTGCGTATCGTAAACCTGAAGGTGGAATCAATGAGGATATTGTCGTCTATGTTTTGCAATACGACCATCAGCGTCTTGTCCGGTAGAACAGCTGTATCAGGCACCAGCCTGATATTTTCGCAGTATGTGCTGATGCCGGGTGGTGCCCATAGTGTATCCCAGTCATAGAAGTAGGTATATCCACCTACAGCTGTAAACACACCCAGAGGGGTAGTAAATGCAGCATCATAAGTCCTGGTGTAGTACCTGATATAAAAAGGATTAGGATTATTGATGGTTTCGCATACCGGGAAGGTGCCATCATGCATATATGCAGAGCCCGTATCGATCACAAAGCTGATAGTAGCAGGCAGATCATTGTCTTTGAGCACGAATAACAGGATATTACTGGCGCCTATAGAGTCGGCGGTGCCGTAGGCGTTCAGCTTGTAATGTACGTGCTCGGGGTTTTCTGGAAATGTATCGTCATATAGCTGTACGCTAAAGGGCACCGAGTCTGCACCCGCCGGGAAATAAATGGTATAGATGCTCTGCGTGCTCATATGGCTGGCGCGCGGACTGCCGGATAGCAGGATGACCTGTACTGAGTCATCTGCCAAGGGGGCAGCATCAGCTTTGATATAGCCGGCTATAGCCACCGTGTTTGCTTCGATGGCAGTATCTGATGTCACAGCAAAGGAAAAAGTATTCTGCGCCTGCACTGCTCCGCAGTATGCTATCAGTACCCAGATCAGCGCCAAAAAACGTTTTGAATTCATATAGGTGCTAATTTAAGCATTCATTTACACAGTTAGACGGTGAAAAATGGAATACCGTTGAGTAGCCACCGGGTAGAAAAGATTGCAATTTTTCACGTAGGTTTGAGAGGTGAGTGACAATAAAGATACGATCTGGAGCTTTGAGTATGAAAAGGGTAAGCCGATCCAACCCGGCAGCCTGCTGCTCTCGGAGCCATTCATGTGGGATGAGAATTTCCGGCGTACGGTCATCCTCGTGTGCCGCCACCACAGTGTGGAGGGTACCTCTGGGGTGATACTAAATAAACCTGTACAGCTCAGCCTGGAGGACCTTCTGGAGGGTTTCCCCAAAGGATTTGACGGTAAGCTCTATCTCGGAGGACCTGTAGGTACAGATATGATCCAGATGGTGCATACCATGGGACACAAGATCACTGACAGTACCAAACTGGCCGATGGCCTCTGGTGGGGCGGCAATTTTGACCAGCTCAAAAAACTGATCCGCCAGGGTGAGATCACCAGGGATCATGTACGCTTCTACATAGGCTACTCAGGCTGGGAGGCGCAGCAGCTCAGGGATGAGATCAAGGATAACTCCTGGATCATAGCGCAGGCCAGGCATGAGTACATCTTTGACGATGCGCCTGACCATCTCTGGCGCAAGATCATGAACGGCATGGGAGGTATCTACCAGACCATGGCCGGGTATCCTGAAAATCCCAATCTGAATTAACCATGAAAAGATCTTTTTTGCGAATAGTCATAGCTGTCTGGTCCGTACTTTGTACTACCTCGGCTCAGGCCATAGAACTCTCCGACTCGGCTCGTGTGAGCCTGCTCACCTGTGCTCCGGGCAATGAATTGTACTCCTGCTTTGGCCATAGCGGTATACGGGTCACTGACTACCGGCAGGGATTTGACCTGGTCTTCAACTATGGGACCTTTGATTTCGGCGCGCCAAACTTCTATCTCAACTTCCTCAAGGGACATATGATCTATATGATAGGTGTAGATGGCTACCGGGATTTCTATGAGACGTATGTGTATGAGGGCAGAAGTATCTATGAGCAAGAGCTCCATCTGAATGACAGCCAGCGTGCCAGGATCTTTGAGTTTCTAGTCAATAATGCGAAGCCGGAGAACAGGAACTACCGCTACGATTTCCTATGGGATAACTGTGCTACGCGCATACGTGAGGTTTTTGAAAAGAATATACCGGGTGTGAAGTTTGACTACAGCAGTTTCAAGGATAAAAAATCATTCCGTACCCTTATTAATGATTACTCTCGGGATCATCCGTGGGAGCAGTTTGGGATGGGGCTCCTGATAGGCCTCCCCGTAGACCGCATAGCCACACCAGAGGAGGAAACCTTTCTGCCGGACTATCTGAGTGCTGCCTTTGCGCATGCTACGATATCCGGCCAGCCGCTGGCAGGCCCGCGGCAAACACTACTCGATGTAAAACCTCCCGCAGAGAAAAGCATGGATCAGAAGATCACTCCTCTGATGGTCTTCGGGGTATTGCTGCTACTGATCATACTTGTCACAGTCTATGAGGTGAAAAGGGGGAAGTACTTTTACGCGATCGACATCTTTCTGTTTTTCCTTGCGGGTTTCTTTGGCTGGCAGTTTCTGCTATTGGGCGGTTTTACCGAGCACACTACCACACAGTGGAACCTGAATATACTCTGGGCGCTGCCCACACATTTGTTTATGGCATTCCTGACGCCGTTTGCACAGGGCAAAAAGTGGGTACAATATTATTTTCTGGTATCTGCTATACTGGCAGCAGTCGTGGTAGTGGGCTGGAAGTTATTGCCGCAGCAGTTTCTGCTGGCTAATGTACTGATAGCAGCTATCTATGCCATCCGGAGCTACAATGTTTATAGAGTAGGCAGAGCCAGGTCGTGATTACTTGCCCCAGGCTTCAGGAGCTTTGTACCATTTTACCAGCTCGTCTTTGTCAGTAGCTTTCACGTAGTCATTTTCTACAGCCTTGTCCAGCAGTGATTCGTAGTTTGAAAGAGTAAAGAACTTGCACTTTGCCTCCTCAAAAGCTACAACAGATTTGTCGAAACCATAGGTGAAGATCGCGCCCAGTCCCATGACATCGGCGCCGGCTGCGCGTAGTGCTTCTACGGCCTTCAGAGAGCTGCCGCCGGTAGAGATGAGGTCCTCAATGACTACTACTTTCTGTCCCTGCTCCAGTTTGCCTTCTATCTGGTTTTCCAGGCCGTGGCCCTTAGGTTTGTCGCGCACGTAGACGAAGGGAAGATTCAGCACATCTGCTACCAGCGCACCATGAGGGATACCTGCTGTAGCTACTCCAGCTATCACTTCTACACCTTTAAATTCTTCGGATATGATCTCTGCAAAGGCAGTCTTGATAAATGTCCTGACACGAGGGTAGGAGAGTGTTTTGCGATTGTCACAATAGATCGGGCTCTTGAGGCCGGATGCCCAGGTAAAAGGCTGGTCAGGACTCAGCACCACAGCTTTGATTTCAAGCAAGTATTCGGCAACTTCGCGTGCTACGACATTATTGTAGATCATTCGGCAGGATTTGGCCGCAAAACTATCAAACTACATGAACAATATAAAGGTCTTTTTCAATGAGCAGCACCTGCTCATTACCTCTGATACCGGCATAGACAGGACTAACTACCAGAGGGTCATAGCAGATGATGAGGGTGGCTTTGAGTTTCGCATGGAGCCTAAGGAGCTTTTTGATGAAAAATATAATAAGAACATCCTGCTCATCACACCGCACGTAGAGGAGGCGCTGGAGTCAATATTCAACTATGCAGATGGTATCGTAGCTGCCGGTGGTATTGTGCAAAATGAGAGAGGTGAGGTCCTGATCATGTTTCGCAGAGGCTACTGGGACCTGCCAAAGGGGAAAGTAGAGAAGGGCGAAAAGATATACAACGCCGCACGCCGTGAGGTAGAAGAGGAGACAAGCGTGCAGATCGCGACACAGGCAGAGCCTGCCATCGTGACCTACCATTGCTACTTTCTGAAAGGAAAGAACTGTATCAAAGAAACGCACTGGTACCACATGACTGCAAAAGAAGGTCAGGATAAACTGGTACCGCAGACAGAAGAAGATATAGAACAAGTACTTTGGGCTGATAAAGCTAAAATGCGCTCCCTCGCGGGCAAGTACTATCCACTGATCTGGGCGCTCCTACAGCAGGAGGCCGGAGTCTGACACTACATTTGCTTTTTAGCCTCCTGCACTGTCCTGACAGGTAGCTGGCACGTCTTGTTTCTGCATACATATATCCATGTATCGTTTGCATGAGTTTTGCCTTGTAGCAGCGGTAGAGAGCTTACTGCTGTACTGCCCAGTAGTATCGTATCGGGGCGATATTCCTTCGCGAGTTCTTTACGCAGATCTGGTGCATCACTGCCACAGATAGCTATTTCATATGGCTCATGGATGAAGGCATCAGTCATCATCGCCCAGTTGGCATAGAAGGCTGTATGCTTCAGCGCATTCTCTTTCAGGTTCAGCGTTTGCTGGCGGGCTATGCGCAGGTAGCTATCCTGATCCATCAGATGGCCCAGCAGATAGAGTGCTTTGGCCATGCTGGAGTTTGACGATGGGATCACGTTGTCCGTAGTCTCGGTCTTGCGCGCTATGAGCGGGTCGTCTGTGATAGAGGTGTAAAAGAAAATACCTTTCTCGGAGGAGTAAAAATGCTGGATGGCGTGATCGGCCAGATCTTTGGCCGTGGTAAGCCATTGCTCATCAAAAGTGGCCTGATACAGCGCTATGAACGCTTCAATGGTAAATGAATAATCATCGAGGAAACCATTGATGGTAGAGCGACCTTCTTTGTGACTGCGGTAGAGGCTGTGATCCGATTTGATACAGTACTTTTTGATAAAAGCGGCATGGGACAAAGCCAGCTCCAGAAAACTTTTATCGCCAAAAGCATTGTAAGCGTCCAGCAGGCCTTTTATTATCAGGGCATTCCACGAGGTGAGTATTTTATCATCCAGGCCCGGCCTGATGCGCTCATTTCTTACAGCCATGAGCTTTATAGCCCACGATCTGACCTTGGCTTCTTGTGACTCGTCAGGTATACTTAGTGACAGCCGGCGCAGATTGATATAGCCGTGCTCGAAATTGCCACCCGGAGTGATGTCGTAGTATTTCGCAAAGTCATCAAAGTCCTGACCTAATATAGTTTTGAGCTCTTCATTGGTCCATACGTAAAACTTACCTTCTACGCCCTCTGAGTCCGCATCCAGTGCAGAATAGAAGCCGCCGCTGGGTGCCGTCATCTCACGCTGGATAAAGGCGACCGTATCATACACCACCGCGCGATAAGATGGATTCTCGGTGATCTGAAATGCGGAGGAGTAGAGCGAGACTAGCTGCCCATTGTCGTACAGCATCTTCTCAAAGTGCGGGATGGTCCACGTGTCATCCACTGAGTAGCGCGCAAAGCCACCACCAATCTGATCATAAATACCTCCTGCCAGCATTTGGTCTAGCGTGACGGTCACGGCTTGTAGCGCCTTCTCATTTTTAGTGTAAAAATAGTTTTGCAGCAGGTACTGCATCGTGACCGGCATAGGAAACTTAGGCGCACCTCGGCGGCCACCCAGCTCATAGTCCCAGGCCTGATTTATGCGCTGAAACATGGCTGCTCTATCTGCAGGATCGAAAGCTGCATCTGCCGCCGGCGTGATGGTATCCAGTACTTTGATGCCGCGTACGATTTCTGCCGCCCGCTCCATCGCATCATCGCGGTCCTTGTGAAAGTAATCTGTCAGGTAGAGCAGCACCTGCTTCCACTGCTCGAGCTGAAAGTAGGTGCCCGCGTAGATCGGCCTCCCATCAGGCAGGCAGATCGCATTGAGCGGCCAGCCGCCATGGCCGGTGATGATCTGCACGGCATCCATGTATATCTGGTCTACATCGGGGCGCTCCTCGCGGTCTACCTTGATACTGACGAAGTGGTCATTCATGATATCCGCCACTACCTTGTCCTCGAAGCTCTCATGCTCCATCACATGGCACCAGTGGCAGGCCGAGTAGCCGATACTGACCACCACCAGTTTGTCTTCCGCCTTGGCTTTATCCCAGGCTGTATTGCCCCAGGGCATCCAGTGCACAGGGTTGTGGGCGTGCTGGAGCAAATAGGGACTGGTCTCGTGTATGAGGGCGTTGGTATGCTGGTGCTGAGATGACATATGGAGTATTAATAGTTGTGAAAATAGCCATCTGCGGGGCAATTATCTCATGTATAGGTACAGTAGCTGCACAGCCATTTGTATTTCCACCCAAAAACTTTCAATTTGCATCTGTGAAAATATCTGCCTCCATTTATTCCCAGCGGGAAAAACCACTGAGCGACATCGTAAGCCAGCTCAGTAGTCATGGAGTAGATATGCTGCATATAGACTGTGCAGACAGGCCGGAAGTGTTTGATGATATCCAACAGATCAGATCGCTGACCACTACGCCGCTGGACCTGCATATCATAGCCAAAGACCCGCTGAAGTACGAAGCGCTGATACGTGACCTCAGAGTAGAAAATGTATCGCTGCAGTATGAGGATATGGGAACCCTACCCACTGCACCGAAGATACCGGGTACTAAGTTTGGCATAGCCCTGCAGTCAGAAACAGATATCAAAGTACTGGACCAGGCCGTAGGCTATGACTATGTGATGCTCATGTGTACCACGCCGGGTGTGAGTGGCGGTAGTTTCCGCAAGGATAATTTCCGCCGGATCATAGAGGTGCGCCAGCGCTATCCCAAGCTCAAGATACAGGTAGACGGTGGCGTGAATGATGAAGTGGCGTATATACTCAGGCTGCTGGGAGTAGACTCTATCGTGTCCGGCTCCTTTATTATGAATCACTACAGTATCGGCTCAGGCATGCTCAGCCTGTACAAGGATCCTATAGGTGGCAGCTATCAGGTGAAGGATTTCATGACGCCTGCCTGCTACCTGCCGGTGCTGAATGAAAAGGACCTGCGCTTTGAGACGGCCCTGCATACTATAGAGGACCACAGGCAAGGCTTCGTCCTGATACAAGACGCTGAAGGCAAACTGAAGGGAGTGATCAGCAATGCGGACCTGCGCCGTGGCCTGATACGCCAGCTGGACAACCTGGTCAGCGTGGACGTGCGGGAGATGATCAATACTGATCCCGTGCGGATCAGTGGAGATGCCGATCTGGGGCAGATGCTCTCTGTGATAAATGAACTCAATTTCATTATACTATTTTTGCCGGTCGTAGATAGCACCGGCAGGCTGCTGGGCGCAGTACTACTCAATAACCTGACGAGAGGCTAGAGACAGCTTCTAAATACAAATCAAATGATCATACATCTCCATAGTAATATAGATCAGCAGAAAGCTGATGAACTGGGCCGCCGCTATGAGGCGATTGTCTTTCATAATGGAAAGCAATATGTGCTGGTGACTTCGTCTAAAGTGAAGGAAGCAGACGCGGAGCTGAAGGCACAAGCTGAGGCTACATACGCTACTGACTCTGATATACAGCTGGCCAGCAAGCAATATATGACCGATGTGCGCACCATAGACCTCGGTACAGTAGCGCTGGGTGGCAAAACGGACCATACAGCCGTGATCACCGGTCCCTGCTCTGTAGAGAGTGAGGAGCAGATCGAGCAGGCAGCACAGCTCTGCGTAGAGCTGGGTGTAAAGGTACTCCGCGCCGGCGCCTACAAGCCGCGCACTTCGCCATATACCTTTCAGGGATTAGGATTGGAGGGGCTGAAGCTGCTGGATAAGATGCGCAGCAAATACGGCCTCAAGATCATCACCGAGGTGCGTGATAGTACACATGTGGATGAGGTGATAGAGTACAGTGATATCGTGCAGATAGGCGCCAAGGCTATGTACGACCAGGGCATCCTGCGCAAATGCGGTAAGAGCAATAAAGCCGTGCTGATCAAGCGGGGATTTGGCTCTACGCTGCAGGAGTTTGTACAGGCAGCGGAGTTTGTGCTCAGCAGCGGCAATCCTGATGTGATGCTCTGCGAGCGCGGCATCCGTACGTTTGAAACAAAGACGCGCTTTACCCTCGATCTATGCGGTGTGGCCTGGCTGAAGCAGTATACCAACCTGCCTGTCATACTCGACCCGAGCCATGCGATAGGATATGCCTACGGTGTAGCCGACCTCTCCCGCGCCTGCATCGCTATGGGTATAGATGGCCTGCTCATAGAGACGCACCCTAATCCGAAGGTAGCAAAGTCAGATGCAGACCAGCAGTTAAATTTTGAACAGTTCCGCGCGCTCTATAAGAGCATGGATGCTGTAGCGAATGCTGTGGGTAGGAAGATCGTTTAAAGATGAGTCCCAAGGAGAAAATAGAACTGCGTCAAGGCGACATTACTAAAATAGCTGTGGACGCAATAGTCAATGCAGCCAATACCTCCCTGCTCGGAGGTGGCGGTGTAGATGGCGCTATCCATCGCGCTGGTGGTAAAGAAATACTCGATGACTGCATAATGATCAGGAACCGGCAAGGCGGCTGCGCCGTAGGCGAAGCGGTGATCACGACCGCAGGTAAACTGCCGGCAAAGTATGTGATACATACCGTAGGCCCGGTTTGGAATGGCGGTAGCAAAGGCGAAGAACAATTATTGCAGAACGCTTATCATAATAGCCTGAGCCTGGCGGTGACTCATGGAGTGAGGACGATCGCTTTCCCCGGTATCAGCACAGGTATCTATCATTTCCCAAAGGATAAAGCCGCTGCTATCGCTCTAAGGACTGTATCCGACTTTCTAAATAATAATGAGACGATAGCTAAAGTAATTTTCGTGTCGTTTGAAGCAGAGAATCACAGTATTTATCAGCAACTCTTACTATCCCTTTAATTAATGGGATAGCTTTTCTAATCTTTTCAGTCTTTCCGGTTCAGAGTTTTTCAGATACAGATCATCCTTCAGCGCCTCATATGCCTTGGCAAAGTATGGTTTAGCTTCCTCTTTGTGATTGAGCTCCAGCAGGCATTCGCCTATTTCTTCATAGTTGTAGCCGTCAGATTCTTTGTTCTCTTGCTCGAGCTCCAGCTGTAGATCCAGCGCATCCTCCACCTTACCCATAGCGCGCATGGTGCGAGCTACGGACCATTTAGCTATGCTAGCCTGCTTTGGGCGGTCCTTTGCCAACTGCCAGTCGAGACCCTTGCGAAAGATATCAAGGGCACTATTGAAGTCCTTTTTGCCAAAATATGACCATCCGAGGTTATTGTATAACGATCCGAGCCAGCCTTGCGCCCGCTCATCGGCAGAGGATTCCGCCTTGAGCATGGCTCTTTTATTCCACTCTATGGCCTCGTCCGGTTTCGATACGATAGCCAGCATGTGCAGCGTATCTACGGTATGAAAATCTGCACCTACAGCGTCAGAGATGGCGAGGGCCTTCTCAAATTGCTCACGTGCACTGGTTCTATCTCCGGATGAATTATACACACGGCCCTGCTCCAGGTGGTAGCGGAGCTGCTCCAGGGTCGGCTCATCGCCCAGAGCAGAGCGCACTTCATCCAGTATGTTTTGAGACTCGTCAAACATCCGGCGCAGGCTGTAAGTACGCGCCAGCTGGGTGAGCAGCTGGAGATGATAGGAGAGATCCGTGAGCGTGGGCTCGGTATCCAGTATCTGGCGAAATTTCTGCTCTGTGGCTGCCGGGTCGGCATAATCCCAGAGTTTATCAAAAAGAGGAAGCTCCTGCATGTGGATGAAAGCTTTTATGATTATCGTTTTTTGTCCGTTTCTTTGGCTCTGTCAAATATAGATAAGCGCACATGGATGACAAATACCTGCAGCGGGGCGTATCTGCCAGCAAAGAAGATGTACACGCAGCTGTAAAACACCTCTATCACGGCCTCTACCCAAAGGCCTTTTGCAAGGTCTACCCTGACTATATGGGCGGCGATGAGCAGTGGTGCAATGTAATGAGCGCTGATGGCTCAGGCACCAAGTCTATCCTGGCCTATCTCTACTGGCGCGAAACAGGCGATATATCAGTATGGCGCGGTATAGCGCAGGATGCTATCGTGATGAATCTGGATGATCTGCTGTGCGTAGGTGCTACAGATAAATTTCTCCTCACATCGGTGATCAACCGCAATAAGAACTACATACCCGGTGAGGTGATAGCGGAGATCATAGCGGGCACGCAGGAGTTTATAGACGCTATGAATGACGCAGGCGTGCAGATACAGCTGATGGGTGGAGAGACTGCCGACCTCGGCGATATAGTGAAAACAGTGACCGTAGATGCGGCTATGACCATACGTATGAAGCGCAATGATCTCGTACTGACTCAAAATATTAAGCCCGGCCATGTGATAGTAGGACTGGCATCATCAGGCCAGGCCAGCTATGAGAAAGTTTATAACTCTGGTATCTCCAGCAATGGCCTCACCTCGGCCCGCCACGATGTGCTGGGTAAATACTACGCAGAAAAATATCCCGAAACATTCGATCAGAATATAGATGCGAGCCTAGTGTATAGCGGATCAAAGAAAGTCACAGACCCACTGGAGGGGACACCGCTCAACGTCGGTCAGGCGCTGCTATCTCCCACCCGTACCTACGCCCCGGTGATACAAAGGCTGCTGCATGAGATGCCCGGCCGTGTACATGGGCTGATCAACTGCACAGGAGGAGCGCACACCAAGGTGTTGCACTACATAGAGGGCCTCCGCATCGTAAAAGATAACTTATTGCCTATAGCTCCGATCTTTGATCTGGTGCAGTCTGAATCGGGCACCGGCTGGAAAGAAATGTATAAGGTGCTGAACTGTGGCACACGCCTCGAGGTGTATGTAGATGAGAAAGATGCGCAACAGGTGATAGAAGCAGCGCGCTCATTTGGTATAGAGGCACAGGTCATAGGCCATGTAGAGGCATCAGACAGAAACCAAGTGGTACTCACCGCACCGCAAGGCAGCTTCGTATACGAGTAGGATCAGAGCTTAAACTGGCCATTCAGGCGGAGCAGCAGATGGTATGGCTCTTTCTGCCAGGTATCATACAGCAGGTAGCCACCGCCGCCTTCTTTGAAGGACCCGTCATCGTGAAACTTATAAGTTATCATCTCTACTACATGCCCTTGCGCATCTGCCAGGTCTATTTCAGCAGAGGCATCGTGTGTGGAGACCATCAGTTGGTGTACAGAGTCTACAGCAGCAGGATCTGACTGCAGCAGCGGGACCTGCCCCATATTCTTGCCATTCTGTATCACATACACCTTGGGCATGGTGGTATTGGTAGTATAGAAATAAAGTTTGAAGGTGTGGCTATTGGTCTTGGAGCAGCTGCTGACCATGGCCAGTATAGCTAATACAGAAGCCCACACAAGGATGCTGATGATCGCACGCATATCCGTCGTTTTAGTTGTGTTTACGAAAAGGGGGTGCGGGAGTTGTCAGCTTTTGGACGAAGTTGTCCACAGTTTCTTACGTGTTATCCGTAAGGAATGTTACACTGATTTCTTTGTATTAAGACCCATGAGGCGCTGAGCATGAGATATTTGGATGCCCTCCTGGTCGTAACGGTCCTTTATGGTCTTGAGCAGATCGCATTTCATCTCAAAGGCAACATCGTTGTTTGGCGCCCAGACATACGCCCGGCAGCGGACACCATTATCCTCCAGGGCTACTACTTTGGCCACTACCATCGGCTCATTTTGGCGCTTTTGCGCCTCCGTACGGCCGTCTATGAAATCAGGGTGGTTTTGCGCTTCTTCCTTCATGATATCCAGGGTTCTGTCTATGTTACTTTCATAGACCACCACTACTTCGAGGTTAAATTTGACCCGCGGGTCCTTGATCGTACTATTCAGGATCGCCTCGCGGCTGATCACGGAGTTAGGGATCACTATGCGGCGGTTCTCTATGCTTTTGATGATGGTATGGCGGATGGTGATGTCTTCTACTATCCCTATCTGATTGCTGGTTAGTAGTTTAATGTAGTCCCCCACGCTGAATGGTTTGAATATCACGATAAAAACACCGCTGATGATATTGGAGAAGGCCTCCTGAGATGCAAAACCGATGATGGCAGCTGCTATCCCTGCACCGGCGAAGAGTGTCTTTCCAAAACTATGTAGCGTGGGGATACGCCAGAAAATAAAGAGCGTGGCACAGATGAAAACGATGAAACTCATCGCATTCTGCAGAAAGTTATAGTTGGTCGGGTCAAAGTGCATGACATTGGCCGACTTGCGGATATACCTGCGTATGATGAGGCTCAGGAGCTTTGCTATCACGTAGGAGATGATGATGATGGCTATCGGCTCGCTATAGGTCTCAAATTTTGTCCAGTCTACTCTTAGCATGGCGCGGAGGTGGTTTTTAGCGGCTGCAAGGTACGACTATGCAGTCATTTGCTATGGCCGGTTGTAAATTTTTAAGAGTAGGTCCAGGTGGGATGGTATACCAGATGTGCAGCCATACGCCATGTAGCTTGCGCAAAATCATGTATTTTGGCACCGCATATGCCAGGTCACATCACACAGGAAATACTCGGCCAGACACTGAGCTGGGAGCAATACTATGCCCTCGTCAGGCACTACGTAGAGAGTGAGGACCGCCCCGAGCTATACCGGCAGGAGAAGATGCTACGCTACACAGGAGAGAACCTGAAGCGCATGGATCACGTGCTGTCATCTATCAATATAGAATCTAAGCTGTATAACCAGCTGAGTACCGTGCGCGACCACTGGACCTGGGTGGTACTGGCAGAGCCGTGGTGCGGAGATGTATCTCAGGAGATAGGCGCGCTTTACACTTTCTCTACCTGTAGCGAGAGGATAGACTTCAGGGTGCTGCAGAGCGACGCATATCCCGAGGTGCTCGATCACTATACCACTGGCGGCAGCCGCTCTATACCCAAGCTGATCTGCCTCCGTACAGACACCGGAGAGGAGCTCGGCACCTGGGGGCCGCGCCCGCAGGCACTACAGCGGATAGTATTGGAGAATAAAGACCGTACTGATATTTCCTTTGGAGATAAGGTGCGCATGATACATGCCTGGTATGCACAGGATGCTACCCGCAGCATACAGGAGGAATTTATAGATTTGGTCAAGAAATGGAATAGCTGAATAAAAACTAAAAATGTCTAAGATCGCTAAACAGTCAGAGATAAGATTTAAAATAGGCCTCAACGAGCAGAACGTGCCCGTGGATATCAAGTGGCAGGCTACTGATACCAAGACCCAGGAGCTGCGCGACTGCAAATCTATCATGGTATCTATATGGGATGCTGCCAGCAAGGAAACCCTCAAGATAGACCTCTGGACAAATGAGATGACCACCGATGAGATGCACTCGCATTTCTTCCAGACGCTGCTGTCTATGGCAGACTCCTATCAGAAGGCTACTAAAAATCCTTATGTAAAGGATGAGGTGAAGGCGTTTGCAGAGCAACTGGCCAAGAAAACGGCCGACTGGGAAACCAGCAGGGGCTAGGCCATCAGATATTCTCCAGGTGGGCAGTATCGTTAAACTTTTCTATCTCAAACTTACCGCCGTCCAGCAGGTTTACTTTGTAGAGTGACAGGTTCACGTGTGGGAAATCCTCCATGTTCTTTAGAGGCGTACCCGTAAGCGTACACATCATGCAGCGGATAGCTCGGCCATGCATAGACACCAGCACTGTTTTGTACGGCTGGCTCCTGAGGTGCTCTATGAAGCGGAGCTGTCGGGTCTGCAGGTCATGGGGGCTCTCACCGCCCTCAGGCTTGGCGTGGTCGTTACCAGCTTTCCATTGATCTGTGAGGTTGCGAAAATCGTCGCTGTTTTCCATCACAGTGGCATTGCCCTCCATGTCGCCCCAGCTGATCTCATCCAGCTCCGGCCTCGGTTCGAAATCAAAACCCAGCTCGCGAAAAGGGTAGATCGTCTCCTGCGCACGCAGTAGGGTAGAGGTATAGATCTTGTCAAAAGGTACCCCTTTGTACATTTCAAAAAAACCTCTGGCTTGCCTCTGGCCCAGTTCATTCAGGGGCAGGTTCACGCCTTTGCCCTGTACGATGCCTTTCTTATTGTGGTCGGTCTGACCGTGGCGGATAAAGTAGAGTTCCTTTTCGATCATAAAATGTGGCGGTGTAAACAGGTGCGGAGGGGACGCTTTCCTGATTCTTATTTTTAGATACTTTCGTTGTGAAGATACAATTTCAGATAAGCATTAATAGCCTTGCCACGCAAAGACACAGCTACGCTCTATGATCTGGCCCTCTCACAGGGGCATGCCCTGGCGCTATATCGCCTGCCAGGCCTGCGTGCAGTACAACACATATCCGGTGGAGTAGTGAGGAGCCTCAGGGAAGGGATGCAAGGATTTGCTTTCGCGCCTTTTGACCCGGCAGAGAAGCCCTATTACATTGTAGATGGCTTAAAGGCTACGGCTACCGCTACTCCTGTCAGCAGGCCAAAATCTGCCAGCCGTACCTCCTTCACCGAGCTGGTCAAAAAGATCAGGCTGGCGATCGGCACTGGGCAGTATGGCAAAATCGTAGCCGCCCGCGCATGGTCTATGGCACGGCCGGATGGCTTTCATCCTGCACTTTTCTTTGACAGGCTCTGCAAGGCCTATCCGAAAGCTTTTGTCTCACTCACTATGATACCGGGCGTGGGCCTGTGGATAGGAGCCAGCCCTGAGGTACTGGCCGCGCAGAAGGGTGGCAAACTGATCACCTACTCACTGGCCGGTACCAAAGCTATCACAGATCTCAAGCCATGGGGCGACAAGGAAAAAGAAGAGCAAGCCATCGTCACGGATTTTATCAGAAAGAAACTGGCGGCGATCCCCGGCGTGAAGATCAGCACAAAAGGTCCTATGACACGCGAGGCTGGTAGCCTGAAGCACCTGCTGACTACTTTCTCTGTCGTCTCCGGGCAGGACCAGCTATGGCAGCAGGTGGTGAGGCGGCTGCATCCTACGCCTGCTGTATCCGGTATGCCGCAGTCACGTGCTGTGAAGTTCATTCAGGCGGAGGAGGGGTTTGACCGGAGATTCTATGCCGGCTATCTGGGGCCGGTAGGCCGCGGTGGCCGCACTGACCTTTTCGTGAACCTGCGCTGCATGGAGGTCACTGCAAAGCATTTGATATTTTACGCAGGATGTGGTATCACCGCTGATAGTGACCCTGAGATGGAATGGCAGGAAAGTGAGCGCAAGATAGCCGTCCTCAAAAGCCTGCTATAATGCTTTTCATTATGTTTGCCCCGTCTTATGACACTATAGTATTTTGACCACAGATAAACAGAATATACAAGCCCTCGCAGAAGTATGCCGGATACGTGGTATCAAGCATGTAGTGTTTGCCCCCGGCTCCCGGTCAGCACCGCTGGTCCTGGCGTTTTCGCAGCTGAAGGATGTGAAATGTATGGTGATACCTGATGAACGGGTGGCTGGTTTTTTTGCACTCGGTATAGCGCAGCAGCAGCGTAGCCCCGTGGCTATCGTTTGCACCTCTGGTACGGCAGTGCTCAATTTTGCACCAGCTATCTGCGAAGCATACTACCAGCAGATGCCTCTGCTGGTCCTCACCGCTGACCGCCCTGCTGACTATATCGGCATAGGCGAGAATCAGGCCATCAACCAGACAGAGATCTATGGCAACTATATCAAAGCCAGCTATACCCTGCCTGATGCGCCAGCAGAGGCTGCGACCATCGCGGCGAAGGCCATCACAGAAACCACCCGCGGAGGTCATGGCCCTGTGCATATCAATATCCCGCTGCGCGAGCCACTCTATGGCCAGGCAGACAAAAGTCTGACCGTCACCGCGCCGGCGCCGGCTTTGCCCACTCTGCCTGTGGTACAGGTACCTGTCACATCCCGTACCCTGCTGATCTGCGGGATGCATGCACCGGATGCCGGCCTCTATGAACTGATACGCAAACTATCTGCTACCACCGGCCTGACTATCATCACAGAGCCGCTGGCCAATCTACACGGTCTTAATACAGTCACCAATATAGATGCCACGCTGGCGATGGCTATAGAGAGCGATCAGGAGGCGCTGGCGCCAGATACTATCATCACTATAGGCAGGCAGGTGGTCTCCAAGCGCATCCGTCAGTTCCTGCGCAAAGTGCAACCTGCGCACCACTACCACCTCTCCGATGATAAGGGGGAGTGGAATGGTCTGGGCGCAAAGGCATATCACCATGTCATCTGTGATCTGGTAGCCACGCTGTCTGCTTCTGCACCGAGATCATCGGATGTAGCCTTTCGCAATAGCTGGATGTCGCTGCATCGCAAGGCTATCGCTAGTACTGAAAGATACGGAACCAATTTACCACTCAGTGATTGGCAGGTGTTTCAGACTTTGGCCGGAACCTATCCCAAAGACGCGCATATCCAGTATGGCAATAGCTCACCTATCCGCTATGCGGGATTCTTTCGCCATCGTCCGGATACGACTGTCAATGCCAATCGCGGTACGAGTGGAATAGATGGCTCTGTGAGCACTGCTGCCGGCGCGGCATTGCAGTATACTGGACCTACTATTTGTGTGTTGGGCGATGTGAGCTTTCTCTACGATTCTAATAGCCTTTGGAATAACTATCTCTCCCCACAGCTGCGCATCATCGTGATCAATAATGGTGGTGGCAATATCTTCCGCCTCATAGATGGCCCGCAGCGCGTGGAGGGCTTTTCAGATTTCTTTGAAACGAAGCATCATATCGGTGCCGAACATTTGGCCCAGATGTATCAGATACCTTATTATTTTTGCGACCGCGCCGATGATCTGGAGTTTGTGTTAGGGCAGTTTTATAAACCACAAAAAGGCCGCCCGGCCATCCTGGAGATCAAAACAGACGGCGCAGTCAGTGAGAAGGTGTACAAAGAGTATTTTAGTTTCTTAGCAAACAATAAATAATCTGCATTATCTCACTACTCAATACTCACTACACAATACCAAGCATATGGCAAACAGAGAATGGAAAACCATCAAAGAATACGAAGAGATCAGGTTTGAATTCTTCGAGGGAATAGGAAAGATCACGATCAACCGCCCGCGCTACCGCAATGCCTTCACGCCACTCACCGTGAAGGAAATGATAGATGCGATGAATATCTGCCGTGATAGCCTGGAGATAGAGATCGTGATACTGACAGGTGAGGGCGATATGGCCTTCTGCTCCGGTGGTGACCAGAATGTACGCGGCAATGGCGGTTATATAGGCAAGGACCAGGTACCACGCCTCAATGTACTGGACCTGCAAAAACAGATCCGCTCAATACCTAAGGCAGTGATCGCGATGGTGAATGGCTTCGCTATCGGAGGAGGCCACGTGCTCCATGTCGTATGTGATCTCTCTATCGCTTCTGAGAATGCGATCTTTGGTCAGACGGGTCCTAAGGTAGGTTCTTTTGATGGCGGCTTTGGTGCTTCATACCTCGCGCGGTGCGTGGGTCAGAAGAAAGCCCGTGAGATATGGTTCCTCTGCGATCAGTACAATGCACAGGATGCGCTCGATATGGGCCTGGTGAATAAAGTAGTGCCACTGGAAGTACTAGAAGATACCACGGTACAATGGTGCAAGAAAATACAAGAGAAGTCTCCACTCTCCATCCGTATGCTGAAGTCATCTTTCAACGCAGAGCTGGACGGCCAGGCAGGCATACAAGAGCTGGCAGGCAACGCCACACTCCTCTACTACCTCAGCGATGAAGCTAAGGAAGGTAAGAATGCCTTTATAGAAAAGCGTAAACCGGACTGGAGCAAGTTTCCGAAGTTCCCATAAGTACAATCAAACTAAGACACAATACTCAGAGGGAGTAGCCACCAGGCTACTCCCTTTTTTGTCTGTCTCACATAGGTGAAATTGAATAGAAGGTTTACTGGATTAATAGAGGGAATGTTTTATCTTTATCGTCCTTTTCCCCAAAAATGAGGACAAACCAAGCCACCTCAAATATGATCTATAACCCTGCACTCAATGTGCCGGGCAGGCCTGATTACTGGCAGACGATCCGCTATATCTATCAGCATCTCGACTTTCATATTTCAGAAGATGAAGCGTATGTCATTACCAATCTCTTTATAGAGATATGGGATGAATCAGCTGGCAAACTGGTGTATGAAGAGGATGTCAAAAAGCATGTATTCAAAGAATGCCGCTCACGCGTTATGCTTTTCCTGGCAGAGGAGAAGATCCATAAAGTGTGCGATCTGATCTTTGCTTACCTGCGCTCCATCGGCCAGTTTCTGTAAATAAAATGGCCCATGCATACACATGGGCCATCTCGCTATTTTTTCAAAACATTAAGTCTTATTTCACGAAGCCGTTTCCTCCCGGATTTACTTCGATCTTTGTAGTCGTGGCTTTTACTATAGAGCACGCCTGGATGGTCTTAGGGTCATTCATGATGCATACCACATCACCGTCCTTTACGTAGATGGTATTTTTGCTCATGCCGCCAAAGGTCTGCGCGTGGCCGCCAAAGACTTCTTTCTTGTCACCGGCATAGATAGCTATCTGCTTGCCGCAATCATTTTTGAGCTCTACGCTCAGTTCTTTCTGGATAGAGGTGCTAGGTGCCTTTGCTTCGGCCAGCACGTTAGGGTTTTCCATACCACCATCGGCTACCATCTGGGCCGATACTTTATCACCGGTGCAGACTACTGCGAGGGCGATCATACATTTTGCAAACCATTTCATAATCACTTGTATTTAGACTACAAAGATAGTTTGTGGAAAAGTTGTGGATAAGCGCCTATAAACAGCGATTTTGTGCGCTGTCATTTAAAATGGACAATGGTGCTACCCCAGCCGTAGCGGGCGTGGTAGGTGTTTTCAAAGGACTTTACGTGAGGGTGGGAGCGGAGTATCTTATGTACTTCGTCTTTTAGCTTGCCTTTGCCCAGGCCATGGATGACGCGCAGTTCCAGTTTGCCACGCATGATGGCATTATCCAGCGCTGTGTGCAGGGAATCTATCTGGTACTCTATGGCATACTTTTCTTCTTTTTTGCCGCCGCTAAACTGGCTGCTGTCTACGTGCAGGTCTACCTCTTCGCCAAACATGGAGGCATTGCTCTTGACCCCTTTCACAGGATCAGCAGCGCCCATCATGTAGCTACGCAGGAGATTGGGATCGACCTTCTTTGCCATGCGGCAAAAATACCGGATTTCGGGCTAAGAAACGATGGATGCCGGCTTTTCTGCGGTAGCAGGTTCGCTAGCCGCCACATTTTCAGCCTTGTACTTCCAGTTGAAGTAGGAGAAAGAGAGCATAATACCTAACAGCCCCACCACACTGGTACCTATGATCAGTGTAGACATAAAGCTGGTCCACTGCATATCATGGCTGAGGCCAAAGGTCTTGAAAAGCAAGACGCCAATGCTGCCCAGATACCCAAATGAATCGGCGATATAGATCAGGAAGCCGACATTGGCCGTATAGCGGAATGCCGCCAGCAGGCGCTCAAAAAAGAGTGCATTGAAAGGTACATAAGCGAGGTAGAGGCCCAATCCTGCAAAGAGCATCCAGTTATACGCAGTGATAGTGCCCTGGGCAAAGAGGTAGGATGATACGCCGGCAAAAACAAAACCAACGGCCACCATCGCATGATTGACGAGGAAGGCTGTAAAGTTATCCTTGATCACTATCATCAGGCCTATGGCAAAGAGTACGATCACTGAGATAGTATTCTCCGTGCTGGTAAAGATGTCTTTCACATTGTCATAGTGATTTTCCTTCCAGATATTGGCTATGAAGAGATCGCGCAGGTCACGCACGATAGAGAGCAGCGCATAGGTGATGACCAACGCGATGAGCCCGGGCAGGAATTTGGCTACGAGGGCAGAACGGTCGTCTGCAGTCATTGGTTTGCGCTCTGTGCGGTTGGCTATGTCATCAGCATCTGGTGGTGGTATCTGCTCCAGCAGCAATACGAAGAAGATCATAGGCAGCATAAAGATCATGCCGGTGGCAAAGGGCATCCAGTATTCGCTCACATGGTAGTCCTTCATCAGCCAGGAGCCAACCTGCTTTACAAACCCTGAGGAAAATATAAAGCTCACGCACATCATAGACCCGATAAACTCTGTACTGCGCCTGCCCTCTACATAGCCAAAGACCAGCCCCCAGATCATACCCAGTGGCAGGCCATTGATGAACATAAAGACAGCATTGTACGGATATGGTGTCACCGCAAAGAAGAACAGTGCTACAGCGGCTATGCCTGTGAGCATCAGGATACCCTTGCCCCTGCCGCGCTCACGCATCTCAGAGATGATCTTGATGCCCGCAAATTTGCTGATCATGTACCCGATACCCTGAGATATCACCAGTATGACCTTAAAGTCTATATCCCCCACCTGGTATTGCGCCGCCGAGAAAGGCTTGCGGAAGGCGTACATACACGAGTATGTGCAGAAGCATACGATAGAAGCATAGATCGTGAGCAATACCTTATTGCCACGAAGTTGCTTTTGAAAGAAGCGTTGAGTGATCTGCATCTTTAGTTGAGTAGGGTCAGGATCTCAGAGAGGTCGTCTATGAGGTGGGTATACTTTTCTTTTTCCAGCTGGTCGCGGCGGTAGGCACCCCAGGTCACGCCGATCACATGGCCACAATTGGCACTCATACCCTCCATCAGATCTGATGGCGTATCGCCTATTTTGGCTACTTCTTTTGAGTCGGTCAGGCCGTAGTGGCTCATTGCTTTCAGTATCATATCGGGGTATGGACGCCCCCGCTCCACCTCATCGCTGGTCACGCTGTAGTCGTACAGGCCTTTGTCTTTCCAGCCGAGGCGGTTGAATATTGCATCCGCTATCGGGCGGGAGAAGCCGGTGTCTATCACTACCTTCACGCCGCGGTTCCTCAGCTCGGTGAAGATGCCTTCTACATTAGGCTTGCCCTTCACACCCGGATCGGTACTGTAGAAGTTTACCATGTCATTCAGGAAGATGTCATGTATCTCGTGCGTGAGCCTGGTACGCTCCTCGCCGGCGGGCAGGTGAAACTTCTCCTCCAGCATACTCTCTATGGCAAAAGGTTTTGGATAGCCCATTACTTTATTGACCTCATCGCGGGTCACTTCGTAGCCCTTGGCCTTCATGGCATCCATAAAGGACTGGTGTACGTTATCACTGTCCTCTACCGTGGTGCCTGCCATGTCAAAGACGACCATCTTAGTCTGCATGTAGTGTATTTTTGCTGTTAAATATATGCTTGTGATCCACTTGGTTCTGGTCTATTCAATGACCTGCGCAAACATAGCCCCGAGCGAAACGCGTAGTATTACCACAATGTTATGATTTGCTGCTACTCCACTATGAAACTAGGATTGAGCAGATTCTCTTTATTGTAAACCAGCGGCTGCTTGGTATCTGCATTGATCACATTTTTGCCTGCATAGAGCGCTATGGCATGTGCTGCGCCCGTATCCCACTCCATAGTAGGGCCGAAGCGGGGATATACATCGGCAGTGCCATCTGCCACCATGCAGAGCTTTAGCGAGCTGCCGGATGAGATGAATTCTATCTGCTTGCCCGATAGTTCTATCGCCTTTACAAAGTCCAGCGTCTCAGGGCTCATGTGTGAGCGGCTGGCCACTACGCGTACCTCAGCTTTGTCTCGCCAGGATGGGCAGGGCTCCAGTTTTACCTTGCGACTATCCATGATCTTGTATGCCCCATCACCCTTGATCGCGTAGTACATCACATCCAGTGCCGGTGCATATACGAAGCCGGCAGTAGGCACACCAGCTTCTACGAAGGCAATATTGACTGTAAACTCACCATTTTTTTTGATGAATTCTTTAGTGCCGTCTATCGGGTCTATGAGCCAGAAGCTGCGCCAGTCTTTGCGCACCTCATAGGGTAGCTGCTTATTTTCTTCCGAGATAATGTTGGAGCTGGGATAGCGCTCCAGCAGCGCTGCGTTTATCACAGCGTTGCTCAGTTTGTCAGCCTCGGTGAGGGGAGATTTGTCGTCTTTATACTCTATGGCGAAGTCTTTTTTATAGACCTCCATGATAGCCTCACCCGCCTGACGCGTCACAGCGAGCAGAAAGTCAATATCAATATCCTGATGGGTCATTTTATGCTTGTTCTTTCAGTATGATGTCCATGGCGCTCACCAGGCTCTCACGCCAGTATGGGATCTGGATGCCAAATGCCTTCTTCACTTTTCCCTTGTTTAGTACGCTATACTTAGGACGTACAGCAGGCGTGGGGTATTGCGCTGTCTCTATCGGAGATATTTTGGTGCTGAGGCCTGCGATATCGCGTATGGCTACCGCAAAGTCATACCAAGATGCCACCCCCTCATTGCTATAGTGAAATATGCCGCCGATTTTTTGCTCCACGGCGGTGTCCAGTGCTGATAGTATGAATGCCGCCAGGTCCCGTGCATAGGTCGGTGTGCCTATCTGATCAAAAATCACATTCAAACTTTCTCGCTCGCGGCAGAGACGCAGGATGGTCTTTACAAAGTTGGCCCCGTAGCTGGAGTATACCCATGAGGTACGTACCAGCAATGTCTGAGGATTAGCTTTTAATACTTCGGTCTCCCCGCCTAGCTTTGATGCACCATACACACTGAGGGGATTAGGTTTGTCATCCTCCAGGATGGGCTCGCTATGCTTGCCGTCAAAGATGAAATCAGTGGATACATGGACAAATTTAGCCCCGGTAGCTGCGGCAGCAGCGGCCAGGTTAGCAGCGCCAGTAGCGTTGATCAGGTATGCTCTGTCCTTATCACTTTCGGCTTTATCTACCGCAGTATATGCAGCACAATTGATGATGGCGTAGTAGCCACTATCTTTTGCTGCTAGCATCACCGCTGCAGCATCTGTGATATCCAGCTCTGAGGCATCTGTATATGTGAATGAATATTGGCTGTATTGAGAGGATAGGTATTTGATCTCGCTACCTAGCTGGCCCGATGCGCCAGTGACCAGTATCTTTTTCATGGGCGGTATTCGAAATTGTTTACGCAATCTCTGAGCGACGGATTGTTCTTATCCTTGTCAGATATGATCATCTGGTCTGCCGGTATGCGCCAGTCTATAGCCAGGTCTGGATCGGATAGCAGCAGGCCACCCTCAGATACTTTATTGTAAAAGTTATCACACTTGTAGCTAAATACGGTATCATCCCTCAGCACCGAGAAGCCATGCGCAAAACCCCTTGGAATGAAAAGCTGGCGTTTGTTTTCGCCGGACAGGAGCACTTCGTATTTTTTACCGTAGGTAGGAGAGCCTTTGCGGATATCTACTACTACGTCCAGCACCTCTCCATATATCACCCGTACCAGCTTGGCCTGGGCATGAGGGTCCAGCTGGTAATGCAGGCCGCGTACCACGCCATACTGAGATTTTGATTCGTTATCCTGTACGAAGCGTGCTTCTATGCCGGCTGCTTTGAAAGTGTTTTCATTAAAAGTTTCTACGAAATAGCCTCTGCTATCACTGAAAACGGTCGGGTCAAAGATCTTTAACCCCGGAAAGTCTGTGTCAATAAATGGCATGACGAAAATTAGTGCACTATATTACTATGAATTTTTTATTTTTCAGGTAAACTTAAATCACAATTCAATCCTATCTCATGGAAGTCAATGATCCGGTATCTACCATCATGAGCCGCACTGTAGTGGTGGCTAATCAGTTCCACAATTTTTCGGAAGTTCTGGAACTATTTTCAAAGCATAATATGCACCATCTACCCGTAGTGGACGGACAAAATAGAATCATCGGCATTATTAGTTCAAATGACCTGATGAAGCTTTTCTACGATGCGAAGTATAGAGATATGAAATTTAACAGCGATGAAATAGACAAGGCGCTAAATATACCGGATATAATGACAAAGGATCCTATCTCTATTACTTCTTCAGATTCTATCAAAAAAGCAGCTAAGCTATTTGCAGATCATAAGATACAGTGCCTGCCTGTAGTAGACAACGGCACGCTGGTAGGTATCACTACCGTGAAGGATCTGGCCCAGCTGGTAGCTTACTACGGATAAGCGATCGCCGATGGATATTCACGCATTCCGGCAGTCTGATCCGGAGTACCTTTTATCACTACTTCTGAGGTATAGGATATTGCGTATACCCCTGGGACTCACCTTTAGCGCCGCTGATCTGGCACGCGATATACCTGACGTGCATATCGGCGCCTTTGACGGTGACCGGATACTGGCTACGCTCACACTGACAGCATCAGGGTCGGGCGCTATACAGATGCGGCAGGTAGCCGTAGATGATACTCTGCAAGGGCAGGGGATAGGCAAGGCCATAGCCCTATATGCGGAGGAATACGCAAAGAAGGAAGGGTACACGCTGATACACTGCCATGCACGTGTAGTAGCGGCACCTTTTTATACGGCATTGGGCTACGAGACTATCGGAGATGAGTTTGTAGAGGTCGGCATCGCACACTATCACATGCAGAAGAAACTAGGCGCTATCCTCTAGCTGCCAAAGTTGAACACTACCTTCAGGTTGACACGGCGGCCGGTGAGGTTGTTTGGTACCGCATATTGGTTGTTGTAAAAATCTTTGACCCAGAGGTAGGATACCACATTCTGTATATCAAATATGTTTAGCACATCCAGGCTGAGCCATACAGATTTGAAAGCTTTGCTGGTTTTGTTTGGCTTCTTTGCCCATTTGGGATTCCATAGCTGGGCCGCAAAGCCCATATCTACACGCTTGTAAAAGGGCAGTGTAAACTTGGGAGCGTAGTAGTCCTGCGTAGGAGACTTGACCGGCAGGCCGGAGCCAAAGGCCAGGTTCAGGTTAAATCGTATGAATGGCCACTTAGGAATGTAGTCTGAGAAAAACAGATTGAAAGTCACCAGCTGATTAGTCGGCCTCGGTTGCCAGCCTACGGATCTCGTCACTGTATCTGCTATCGTTGGTTTTGTCACGCTATTCACTACGCTCACTTCCTTGCCTGCAGAGTCCAGGTATACTGTTTTAGTCGCACCTTGTACTATATTCTGCGTATTCATGAGCGAGAGGCTGATCCATGATTCGGCACCCTCTGCCAGCTCGCCATTCAGGCGCATATCTACACCAGCAGCATAGCCCTTGGCATTATTCTGTCCGGAGTAGCGTATCAGCGTATTGTCATAGTCAAAGGAGACGATATCCCACAGGTACTTGTAGTATCCCTCCATCACAAAGCTGAATGGCCGTCCCCATGCCTTAAATGCATAGTTGAACCCGATCACCGCATGAGCAGATTTCTGGGCGCGCAGGTGGGTATTCACATGGCCGGAGGAGTCGCGCATCTCCCTATAGAAAGGCGGCTGATAATAAAGGCCACCTGCAAAGGTCAGGATGATGTCTTTTTTGACCGATGGCTTGATGGAAAGCTGGGCGCGGGGGGTCACGATAGGTTCCTTATTGGCATCCCAGTATTGGAAGCGTACACCGTAGTTCAGGCTGAATCTGGACGTATCTCCAAATCTCCAGGTATCCTGGATAAAGGCACTGACCCGATTGCTGCTCAGGGTAAAGCTG
Source organism: Bacteroidetes bacterium UBA1941 (assembly GCA_002336805.1). GTDB lineage: Bacteria > Bacteroidota > Bacteroidia > Chitinophagales > LD1 > UBA1941. The sequence continues at coordinate 153,517 of DDEZ01000012.1, read as the reverse complement.
CTCTTCAGCAGGCGGTCCATCCCGATCACAGAGAAGTTATTCAAAGGAACGCTATCACCGTAGAAGTTCTTCTGCCCATTGGCTGTGAAAGGCAAAGAATAGCCAGCCGAGTCCAGGCGGTCCCACTCCGAGAGCTTGTCCTGTATCACTTCGTGCTTGTAGTCTACTCCCCACTGTACATTGTGATGCTTGGCAAACCACGAGCCGCGGGTGGCAGCGGTGTACACATCTGTGTAGAGCGTATTGCGTCCCCAGTTTTGTATGCCACCTATACCGCTGTAGTTAGTCACTTTGCCATAGTTGCTCTTACTCGGGTCGCTCTCCACATCACCTATGCGGTAGTCTGCGAGTATGTCAAAATTCTCATGCTCAAAGTCGTTATAGACCGACCCGAGAAACTTGATACGTAGGTTTTCTTTAGGCTTTATGACTATGGCCAGGCCATTGGTCACAGAGAGGAAATTGTCCAGTTCCTGCCCCTCAAACGCCATCTCCAGCTGCTTTACCGTGCTTACGGTGCCAAACTTAGTGGTACGGTTATCAGGTATGAACTTAAATTGATTTCGCGCCACATTGCTGATGATCTCCAGGGAAACCTGGTTGCTGATCATACTCGTAGCAAAGAACTGTGCATCGATAAAATTAGGTGAATACTGCCCCTTGGTATCCAGCGTGCCGAGGATATACTGGCTGCTTTTCTGCCTGATACCAAATAGGAAAGAGAATTTGCGTGGATCTTTTGATGCGCCTTCTACGTGTGCCGCCAGGCCCATGAGGCTAGCTGTGACCGAGCCACCCCAGGTAGTAGGGCGCTTGTAGGTCACATCCATTACCGATGACATCTTATCCCCATATCGTGCCTGCCAGCCGCCAGATGAGAACTTGATATTGCTCACCAGATTAGGATTAGCAAAAGAAAGGCCCTCCTGCTGCCCGGAGCGCATCAGGTATGGACGGTATATCTCAAAGTCATTTACATAGACCAGGTTCTCGTCATAGCTACCGCCACGCACGGAGTAGTTTGAGCTGAGCTCGTTAGATTTATTGACACCCAGAGACTGTGCAGCCAGGTAGCTCTCGATACCGCCATCCAGATTTGGTATCATGATCTCGTGGACTTTGATATTGGATATACCCTCCCTGCGAGCGCCTTGGTCCTTTATTTCTACTTCTCGGAACTGCTGAACTGAGCTCTGCACCTGAAAGGATATCTGCTTTTCATCATTTCTGAGCGGCAGCACAGGGGTAGAGTAGATCACATTGGTCAGATAGCTGAATACGATCGTGATGCGCTTGCCGGCCGGTACGCGCAGTGTATAGCGTCCCAGAGAGTCTGTAGAGGTGAAATACTTTTGATTCTCTTTTACTACCACATTGACCAGCTCCAGCGGCTTGCCATATTCATCTGCCACTGCACCGGTGATAGTAGCCATGTCCTGTGCACACGCACCTGTAGCGATCAGCAGGGATAGGATAAGTAGGTAGACTCTGGACATTTTCGTGGCTGAAACGGCTATATGGTGATTTTATTTCGCGGCGGCATTCTTTATAGCAGAGATAGTCTGGACCGGATCGCTCGCGCCAAAAACCGCGTTGCCGGCCACCAGCACATCTGCACCAGCTTCTATCAGGCTCTTGGCATTCTCCATGCCCACACCGCCGTCCACTTCTATTTTTGCCCTGGAGCCGGATTGTTTGATCAGCTCGCGGGCTTCACGCACCTTATTCAGCGCATTGGGGATGAATTTCTGACCCCCAAAGCCCGGATTGACACTCATCACCAGTACCAGGTCCAGCAGGCCGATCACTTCTTTGAGTTCGCTCACAGGTGTGGCAGGATTGATGGCCACCCCGGCAGACAGGCCCTGAGCCTTGATCTCGCGTATCACAGAGTCCAGGTGCAGGTTGCCCTCATAGTGTACTGTCAGGTGGTCCGCACCGGCATCTTTAAACTGCCTGATATAGCGCTCCGGCTGCAGGATCATCAGGTGCACATCGCAAAATTTCTGCGTCCTTTTGCGGATAGCCTGCAGGATGGGGAAGCCAAAAGAGATATTGGGCACAAAGGAGCCATCCATCACATCTATATGTATCCAATCCGCCTCGCTGCTATTCAGCATATCTATATCGCGGCCCAGATGGGCAAAATCAGCTGACAAAACAGAGGGGGCCACAATGATACTCATATCGGATAGACTATAGACTGTAAGGATAATAAAAAATACAGACAGCCTATAAAAAGCTCTTGGAGCTTACTCCCATTGAAAAAACAGATCAGAAAAGAGGCTTTTTAACTTTTAGGTTCTTCCCTCTCTTTTGGAGAGGGAAGATGCTGAAGGCAGATGGGTGAGGCCTACCCCTCGTCACTCTCTGCAAACTCCCAGATGGCACGTATGACCCGCACCATGATACTGGTGATGATATAGAAAGCTGCGATACTGCCCAGCATCATACGGTACTCTGGCAGCGCCCAAATACTGGTGCCGGAGATATACCGCGCTGCCAGTAGGAGTACGATGAGCAGGGCGATGTAGTACAGCCAGGACGGCCAGGTATATTTGGCAAAGGACTCATGGAAGATGGATAGCACGGGATTCATCAGCGAGTAAAACATGATACCGCTAAATGCAGCCAGAAACTCATTAGACGTGCCGGCAAAAGCAATATGGCAAAACACCATGCCCAGCAGTGAGAGGCCCAGGCATGCCAGCGCCTGCCGCTGCGGAGTCAAAGATGATGTACCTGGTATGATCATGATGTGAAGTTACACCATAACAGGTATTTTTCCGGTATGTTTTCCAGCTGGATCATTCTGATAGTAGATTTTTATATTTTGTGCGGATGAAGCATCATCTCTGGCGCAATGTGGCCCTGCTCGCAGGCCTGGTCATCATAGTGGCTACCTGGCTGCAGGTAGGAGGTATCATAGACCTGCCATCTACGGTCTTTACTGCTGTACGCCTCATAGGCCTGCTGCCGCTGATATGGTACGGCTGGCAGGCGCGGTCCCTCACTATCTGGGTATTTGTTGCTATGATCACAGGGGTAGTCATCGGTGTTGATTTCCCCGATATGGCCAGAGAGCTGAATGTCTTTGGCAAGATATTCCTCCGCCTGGTCAAAATGATCATCGCACCGCTGCTCTTTGCCACGCTGGTGGTAGGCATAGCCGGGCACTCTGACCTCAAGCAGGTGGGCCGCATGGGGCTCAAGGCTATCATATACTTTGAGGTCGTGACCACCCTCGCGCTTTTCATCGGCCTCGCCGCGATCAATCTGACTCAGGCTGGTGCGGGCATAGCCAAACCAGCTACCATAGAGAAGCCCGAAGCGCTGCCAGACGCAGGCAAGCACTTCCAACTCTACGAGATAGTGCCCGAGAATATCGCTAAAGCTATCTCTGAGAATAACGTACTCCAGGTCGTCATTTTCTCGATTCTCTTTGCCATAGCAGTATCTATGTGTGCGGAGGAGTATAAGAAGCCTGTCGTCCGCTTCGCGGAAATTCTCTCCGAGGTCATGTTTAAACTGACCAATCTGGTGATGCTCTTCTCTCCCATAGCAGTCGGTGGCGCTATTGCATATACAGTAGGTACTATGGGACTAGGCATCTTTAAGAATTTTGGGCTGCTACTTCTCACGCTCGCAGGCGCGCTTGTGTTCTTTCTCTTTGGGGTATTGCTGCCTATTGCTCTTTACTTCAAAGTACCACTGAAGAAATTTCTGCAGGCAGTAGAGGAGCCCGTATCTGTCGCCTTTGCCACGGCCAGCTCTGATGCAGCCCTGCCGAAGGCCATGAGCGCGATGGAGAAACTCGGCGTACACAAAAAGGTCTATTCCTTTGTCCTGCCCATGGGGTATTCATTCAATCTGGATGGTACGACGCTTTACCTTTCGCTCGCAGCCATCTTTGTCTCACAGGCTGCGGGCATCAATATGCCTCTCTCCACGCAGCTCTATATCCTTCTCACGCTGATGCTCACCAGCAAGGGTGTAGCCGGTGTAGCCAAAGCATCCTTCGTGATCCTCCTGGGCACTGTGGCCACCTTTCACCTGCCGGAGTGGCCTATCTATGTCATATTTGGCGTAGACTCTATCATGGATATGGCACGGACATCAGTGAATGTCTTGGGCAACTGCCTGGCCACCGTGATCATCGCAAAGAGTGAGGGGGAACTGGTGGAAGCGGAGTCGTAACTAATGAGCGATTCATTTCTATATTTGAGAAGAAGTTTTGGCGCTCTTGCGCCTTGGCAGTAATAAACGATCATGAAGAAAATACTCGTAGCCAATAGGGGCGAAATAGCCCTCCGTGTCATGCGCTCCGCCCGCGAGATGGGCATCAAGACCGTAGCGGTCTACAGCGAGGCAGACCGCCATTCGCCGCACGTACGCTATGCAGATGAGGCCGTATGTATCGGCCCGCCCGCGTCAAAGGACTCCTACCTGCGTGGTGATAAAATAGTAGAAGTGGCCAAGACCCTGGGAGTGGATGGGATACACCCCGGCTATGGTTTCCTCTCTGAGAATGCCGCCTTTGCCAAACTGGTGGAGGAGAATGGCATCACCTTTATCGGGCCCACACCGGAGGCCATCGAGGTGATGGGCGATAAACTCTCAGCAAAAGAAGCTGCCAAGAAATTTAATATTCCTATGGTGCCGGGTAGCGATGGAGCTATACATAGTGCAGATGAGGTACGTGACCTTTGCGACCGCATAGGCTATCCTGTCCTCATCAAGGCCTCTGCCGGCGGCGGCGGTAAGGGGATGCGTGTAGTAGAGAGCCCTGACCAGCTGGCAGAGCAGATGCAGCGTGCGCAGGGAGAGGCGCTATCCGCCTTTGGCGATGGAAGCGTTTTCATAGAGAAATATGTCGGCTCGCCAAAGCATATAGAGGTGCAGATACTGGGAGATAACTACGGCAATATCGTTTACCTCTTCGAGCGTGAGTGCTCTGTGCAGCGCCGCCACCAGAAGGTGGTAGAGGAGGCACCTAGCTCATGCCTCACACCCGAGAAGCGTAAAGCAATAGGGGAGGCTGCGGTCATGGTGGGTAAATCTTGTGCCTATATCGGTGCAGGTACCGTTGAGTTTCTGGTAGATGAAGCGTTGAACTTTTACTTCCTTGAAATGAATACCCGCCTGCAGGTAGAGCATCCTGTCAGCGAGATGATCACCGGCATAGATCTGGTGAAGGAACAGATCAAAGTGGCGAGAGGAGAGAGGCTATCTTTTACACAGGAGGATCTCGCTATCCGTGGCCATGCGCTGGAGCTACGTGTATATGCGGAGGACCCAATGAATAATTTCCTCCCCGATATAGGTCGCCTCACAGAGTATAAGAAACCCGAGGGTCCCGGCATCCGCGTAGATGACGGCTTTGAGGCCGGTATGGATATACCTATCTACTACGATCCGATGATAGCCAAACTCGTAGCCTACGGCAAGGACCGTACGGAGGCCATAGACCGCATGCTGCGGGCTATACATGAGTACCATATCACGGGGGTGAAAAACACCCTTCAGTTCGGAGCTTTTGTGATCACGCATCCGGACTTTGTGAGCGGCAAATTTGATACCCATTTTGTAGCAAAGCACTTCAAACCAGAGTACCTGAAGAAGGAGGATAGCACAGAAATGGAGATCGCAGCACTCGTGGCAGCTCACGTATTTGAGCACAAGCCTCAGGTGGCCAAAGCAGCTAAGGCAGCAACCTCTACCGGTGGCAGCAAATGGGTCCGCAACCGGACGCTGTGATTTAGCGGCAGTTGTATTACCTTCACATCCGAAATCGGAATCCAAAATCCGAAATCAATCATGGTCTACCTCACTCGCAGAGAACACTTCAACGGCGCGCACAAGCTCTACATCAACTCCTGGTCAGAAGAAAAGAACAGGGAGGTGTTTGGCAAATGTGCCAATAAGCACTATCACGGTCACAACTTTGATGTCTATGTCACTGTCAAGGCTGTGCCTCACGCCGAAACTGGTTTTGTGATCAATGCGCACCATCTCAGCAAGATCATGAAGCGTGAGATAGTAGACCGCCTGGATCATAAAAACTTTAACCTGGATGTGCCGGAGTTTAAAAACAAGCTGGGTACGTCAGAAAATGTAGCCATACAGATCTGGCGCTGGATGGAGCCACACCTCACAGACTGCAAGCTCCACTGTGTGAAGCTGGTGGAAACGGAAAATATATATGTCGAATACTTCGGCGAGTAAAATATAGAAGCATGGAAAAGAATTTCGATGAAGCATCCGTAGCGCGCCTCAGCCTGCACTATGAGGAGATACTGAAAGGACTGGGAGAAGATATCACCCGCGAGGGCCTGCTCAAGACCCCGCAACGTGCGTCAAAGGCGATGCACTTCCTGGCATCGGGCTATAAGATGGATGCACACGCTATCATGCGCGGTGCCATATTTCACGAGCAGCACAATCAGATGGTGATCGTGAAAGATATAGAACTATACTCTCTCTGCGAGCATCACCTGCTGCCCTTCTACGGACGCGCCCATGTGGCCTATATACCTAACGGCAAGATCGTCGGCCTGAGTAAGCTGGCCCGTATCGTAGATGCGTACTCGCGCCGTTTTCAGGTGCAGGAGCGCCTCACCATACAGATACGCGACTGCATACAGGAGACGCTGGACCCGCTGGGCGTAGCAGTAGTAGTAGAGGCCAAGCACCTCTGCATGATGATGCGCGGCGTGCAGAAGCAAAACAGTACTACTACGACCTCAGCCTTCACCGGTGAGTTTCAGAATCAGAGCACGCGCAATGAGTTTATCAATCTCATCTCAGCGAAGCTGAGCTAATTTATTCATCCATCTATCTACAGATCGTGAACGCATACATCTTTCCGGGACAAGGCAGCCAATTCAAAAGCATGGGCAAGGACCTCTACGAAAAGTCCGACCTCGCCAAAGACTATTTCAAAAAGGCCGATGAGATACTCGGATTCAGTATATCTTCTATCATGTTCGAAGGGTCTGACGAGGACCTGAAGCAGACCAGCGTGACACAGCCTGCTGTATTCATCCACTCTGTGATATCTGCCCTGCTGATAGATGGTTTCAAGCCGGATATGGTAGCGGGTCACTCACTCGGAGAGTTCTCCGCACTGGTAGCTAATAAGGCCATGAGCTTTGATGAGGCGCTGCGCCTCGTCAGCATCCGCGCACTGGCCATGCAGAAAGCATGCGAAGCTGTACCGTCTACTATGGCTGCTGTACTCAGGTATGAGAGCGAAGAGCAGGTAGAGAATATTTGCAGGTCTATCACTGAGGAGGTCGTAGTACCTGCCAACTATAACTGCCCCGGCCAGCTCGTCATATCAGGATCGGTCAAAGGCATCGATATTGCTATGGAGAAACTGACTGTTGCAGGCGTACGTCGCGTGCTGAAACTGCAGGTAGGTGGCGCATTCCACTCCCCTCTGATGGAGCCGGCCCGTGAGGAGCTGGCGGCTGGTATAGAGAAAGCGGTATTTGCCACGCCTGTCTGCCCCATCTATCAGAACTATACCGCTAAAGCGGAGACCGATCCCGCTGCCATCAAGTCAAACCTCATAGCGCAGCTCACGGCGCCAGTACTCTGGACACAGAGCGTGCGCCATATGATAGCTGATGGCGCCACAAACTTCATAGAAGTCGGCCCCGGCAATGTACTGCAGGGACTCGTGGGCAAGATCGACAGTACTGTCACTACGGCCAAGGCGTAATTACTTTTTCTGGTAGGCCCTGATCCTGTCAGCCACATTTTTGCGGATATCATACCAGTATAGATTGTAGTCTACGAGGTGTAGCACTTTCCACCCACTTACAAAGGGAAGGCGCGTCTTTACCCATAGATAGTCATTGTGTACCTGCGCTGATGCGGCATGCTGCCAGCGGTGCCGGCGTATCTTTAGGAATATACCTCCCAGAGAAGCTGATGCCGGTACCAGCGTAGTATCCCGCTGCCAGGTGATAGGGTTTACACACATCGGGTTGCGGAGTACATCCTTGCCCGGATCATAGCCCGTGCGAAATGACGACCAGGTCACATAGCAGCCCGTTTCAGTCGCATTGCCACATGGACGTAGCACCTTGTACCAGGTCGTGTCTACACCCATACCCACTGTATAGGCGCATACTAATTGTTTGGCCAGTGGCTTGCCATCAAAAAACTCCCTGAGCAGCCTCCACGAGTGATTGCTACCCTGGCTGTGGGATGCGATGATGATGGGCCGCCCATGATTGTAGTGGTCCAGGTAGTATTGAAATGCCCGCGCTACATCCTGATAGGCAAAGTCAAGCCCCATAGGCCCGTTGATGCTATCATAGTAGCACTGGATATTGCCCTGACGGTAGCGAGGCGCATACACCCGGCAGCTTGCGTTGAATACTCCCGCCTGGAAACGCACCGGCAGGTTGTCTATACGCTTATTCAGTTTCTTATTGGCCAGGTCTGCATTCCATGTTTTGCCTTTCTGATAGATAGTGGGATAGACATAAAATACATCTACTCCCTTCAGCGAGTCACTGATCCACTTTTCATCAGGTGGTATCACATCTGCCGCATCTGTGCGGTAGGGTAGCGCACTCCAGTTCTGCTCCTGCGTATAGTCAGGTGCAGCAGGCTGGTCTTTGCTGTCAAAATGAGCGGGAAGCTGTGCCATAGCGTGGATAGTGACCAGGCACAATAGTAAAGTGAGCAAACGCATCTGTGTGGGTATATGGATGAAAAAAGCCCGGCGTGACCGGGCTATATGATTTAGAAACTATACTCTGAAAACTTCTCAGAGAACTCATCCGCCTTGAAGGCCGGGTTGAGCACTACATTGGAATACTCATATTTCTCAAAGAGGCCCTTCTCATCACTCATCTCCTGATAGAGCGGCACATTAGTAGCGGCATCTACATACATCACGCTCTTCTTGGCGTAGGAGCTAGGCACTTTCAGGGTCTTACCAGCTACACTCTCATCCAGGGAGCGGAAGGCTGGGTTCAGCTCCATGATGTGGTACTCAGATACTAGCAGGCGCTTGGCCATTGTATTGACATTCTCGCCGTTTTGCCCTACAGCTGTCGTATAGGTATAGGTCGGGTCTTCTATCTGGATCTTATAGCACTTGCGGCCACCATAGTTTACCTCACCCAGCAGGGTAAATACCTTGTCAAAACCACCCTGCGCATCTGCGCGCTTCACACCTGCAGATACGATATCACGTACCACGCTAAAGCCGGAAGTAAGCAATGTATGATGCTGATTCTTGCTCAGTAGATTGCTGGTAGGCGCCAGTGTGAGGGATGGTAGGAATTTACCAGGGTTTACGCGGATCTTATTTTCGCGCTGGCCGGTCACGTAGAGTAGCTCTGTGCCTTTGTTAGGGTCGCTCAGCACCTTAGAGTATATCTTCAGCGGGCTTACATTCACCTTAGTGAACATCGACATCTTATTAAACTCATTGCCTTTGCCCACTATACGCTCAGCCGCGCTCATGTTAAAGGTAGCGCCTGTGTGGTGTGCTATCGTACTCAGCATATTATCTACTATCTGCCGGGTCTGGCTGGCTGGTGGTGCAGCAGAGGTCATGGTCAGGCAGATCACTGCCAGCAGCGCGATAGACAAGAGCGTATTCCTTTTCATTCGATGTTTGGTTTTTAGTAAGATGATGTAGAGACCAGGCATATAGCAAACGAAATGCCAACGGCCACAAAACTAACCCACAATGCATAAAAACAAAAAAGTCCCGCCAAACGACGGGACTTTTCTATCTAAAAAAATCTTAATTACTCTGCGATCACAAACTTGCGTGAAGCAGCAGCCTTATTGTTGCCTACTGTCAGGATGTAGATACCGGCCGGCAGGTTGCCCTTGTTGATAGTTGTATTGTTCTCACCTATCTTGGTAGCGATAGCAGTGCGGTATACTACGCTGCCTACTATGTTTGTGATGGTGATGTTGCTGGTGCCGGCTACCTCAGATGTGAATGTCACATTAGCCTCGCTGGTCATTGGGTTAGGCTGTACACTGAGTGCAGATACATTAGCCTTTACATCATTGATACCTGTAGGGCACTGAGTACTGGCGGTCAGGCCGATAGAGTTAGTATCTACCGGTGCGCAGTTGCCACCGTTAGCCTTCACACGTACATAGAGATATACGCCACCTGCATCTGCATCTATGCTATCGATATCGTAGTTGCCTTGGTTTTGTGTATTTACCGAGAGCAGCAGGTGTATTTTATATTCACCTACAGCATCATTAGTCGTTCCTTGTATGCGGAATGTACCCAGGTCATTAGGGTTAAATTCATTAGTAGCACTTGTGCTGGACCAGCAAAGGCCGCATGGCAGGTTATTCATCACATCTATTTTCAGTTTGTAGATGTTTACTGTATTGCCCTGTGCGGTAAAAGTAGTATACGTCTTGAAAGGAATATCCAGTGTAGTATTGGCACCCTGTACGATGCATGGGATGCTATCCAGCTTAGGGAAACCGTAGTTGCTGCCCGGATTGATGGCAGATACCTGAGAGCTGCCACAATATTGTGCATAGCTCGCGCCAAAGAGAAGAGAGAATGATAATAGGGTAAATAGTTTTTTCATGATCGTTGTTTACTGATTTGATGTAATGACAAAAATAAGGCATTTTCAAATAAACGACCGTTATTTTCCACTCAAATTTCCACATGGCTCCATTTGCTGTCCTATCTCCTTGTTAAATAAGCCCTAGCACGATAGAGGGGAAATGGGTATATTTGCCGCGCTTGAGAAATAGCTGGTCCCGTAGCTCAGCGGATAGAGCAATTGATTTCTAATCAATCGGCCGTAGGTTCGATTCCTACCGGGATCACATATTAGATTAAGGCTGTGGGTATTAGCCCACAGCCTTTTCTGTTTTAGGAACAATATTTACTCGTCAAGGAGTCTAGATCATCCTATTTACCGAGAACTACCATGCTCCGCGCAACTTTTCGTAAATTCACTAGTCTTATAGTAAAATGAAAACCATGCGTAGAATTGCACTCTTGATCCTTCTTTTTCCACTTCTTGTTACTGGTCAGAAGTACCATATAGAGGGGGTGAAAGTACTTCGTGGCGGCCGCTCCCTGCAGAACCCATGGGTAGGCGGATTGAATAATCCACTTTTCTCCCCTATCGATCTCAATCAGGATGGCCTCATGGATCTCTTCGTCTATGACAAGGCAGGCTGGAAAGCCCAGGCTTTCATCAATACGGGTAGTGCCGGCCACCTTTCATACATCTATGCGCCAAAGTATGACAATATGTTCCCAAGGGAGCTGCGTGACTGGGCAGTGATACGCGACCACAACCGGGATGGAGTAGGAGATATCTTTGCACTCAGTCCCACCAGTGACATCATGGTCTTCAAGGGTTATCGCACCGGCTCCGGCATCGGATTTACCAAGCTTTATGATCGTTTGAATTATTCCTATGGTGGTCCGCTGCCGGATCATATCTGGACATTTATGGACAATATACCCATCATGCAGGATGTGGACCATGATGGCGACCTGGACGTCCTTGCCTCTGATATAGCAGGTGGTACTACACTCAATTTTTACAAGAACAGGGCAGTAGAGAGCGGGATGGATCGCGATTCGCTCGTTTTTGACCTGGTCACAAACTGCTGGGGCTATTTCATAGAAAACTCCAATGACTGTGGCGTGTCTCTCGCTCAGTGTTTATCGGGGGGGCTTGTCCTGCACTCGGATGCGCAGGTAGCCCGGCATCAGGGAGGGGCTCTATATGGCGTACACTATCGGAGAAACTCTCCGGTACTTAGCCTGCTGCTGGCAGATATATTTTGCAATACTCTGAAGTTTCTGGAAAATCGCGGAGATACCACATCGGCGGTCATTACCTACGCTGATTCTATTTTCCCTGTGTACGACAGGTCAGTCAATCTGCCTCTCTTCCCCGCCCCGTTTGGCCTGGATGCCGACAATGACGGCTTTGAAGATCTGTTCATATCCCCCTTTGCCTCCAATGCCTACCAGCCTGGCCAGTCTGAGGATGTCAAGGTGGTACAGTATTATCACAATATAGCTGATGACTCGCTGGAAAAATACCACTACATGGGTGATACAACTTTTACCCGCGAGATAGTAGACGTGGGCACAGAGTCACATCCTGTATTCTTTGACTACGATGGAGATGGCCTCATGGATATCGTCATGGGAAATTATGGCAGGTTTCAGACATCGGGCGCCTCTAAATCGTCGCTCGCGCTATATCACAATATCGGTACTGATACGATGCCCGTTTTCGATGAGGTCAGCACAGACTGGTATGGCTTGAGTGCCTATAATGTGACCGGCCTTTTTCCCGCTTTTGGCGATATGAATGGCGATGGCAAGACAGATATGGTGATAGGCGACTACACCGGCAGGATACACTTTTTCAAAAACACCTCCAACTCAGACACTGCCAGATTCCCATCTCTCACGCAGCAAAACTGGTTTAACATCAATGTGAATCAAAATGCAGCTCCATTTATCTATGATGTGAATGGTGACAGCCTGCCGGATCTGGTCATAGGCTCACGTAGCAACAATATTCAGTACTACTGGAATTTTGGCACGCGTACCAATCCTCTCTTCTCCCGTGACTCGGTCAATAATTTCTTTGGTGGTGTGCGTGTATATGATTACCACATCGGGCTGTTGCCTGGTTTCGCTGCGCCGGCCCTGCGCCAGGAGGGTGGCCAGCTGATGCTATATTCAGGTTCGCAGCTCGGCCGCACCTTCAAATTTCTTATAAACCAGGATAGCCTGCGCCGCGGCACTTTCCGCCTGCTCGACTCGGATGTGGTCGGTGTCAATGCCGGCCTGCGCTCCACCATCAGCATAGCAGATATCAATCATGATGGCTACAGGGATTACCTGACCGGCAATATACGTGGCGGCATGATGCTCTTCTCAGACGGATACTGGGGCAATGGTGCTACTGCGTCCATAGCGGAGCTGCCCGTACAGACTACGGCTACCCTGCAGGTATATCCCAATCCTGCCCGTGATAGGGTGATATGCCGCCTGGCAGATGGTGATGCACGCCTGGAGTATGTGCAGCTCTATGATGTACTCGGTCACAGGATAAATGCCGATATTGCGGCTGGTGCCGATCAGGAGGCTACGATATCCGTCGCAGCCCTTCCGGCAGGCGCCTATGTGCTCCATGCAGCAGATACGCATGGCAGGACATACGACCAGAAAGTGATCATCATAAAGTAAATCATCATTGAGACTACATCGCAATCTCTGTGAGGCCATAGTGATAGGGCTGGAGCAGATACTCATACAGGGCGCACATGCAGGATACGCCATAGACACCCTCCTGCAGTCCAATAAAAAATGGGGCGCCCGTGACCGCAATTTCATAGCAGATCACATCTACACGCTCATACGCTATCAGCGGCTCTATGGATATGCTGCCGGCGGTGACTATATGGATACAGCTCCATCTATATGGATGGCATTGGGCGCATACCTTATAACCACCGGGCATGAGCTGCCGGACTGGCCCGAGTGGGCCGGCCTGGATGCTGCTACGGTACACTCCCGCCTCGCGGCCGCGCACTCGCACCGCGCACTCGCAGAGTCACTACCCGACTGGCTAGACGCCAAAGGAGGGCAGGAGCTGGGCAGCCACTGGGCCTCTGAGATACATGCGCTGAATGATCAGGCACCTCTATGTATCCGGGTAAATCACCTACGCGCTACCAGGCAGACGGTCATAGACTTCTTGCAGTCGGAGCAGATACCGTTTACGCTGAGTGATGCGGCTCCGGATGCGATCATCATCAGCGGCCGCAAAAATCTGCGCACTACCTATGCCTACAAGAGTGGCTGGTTTGAGATACAGGACATATCCTCTCAGCTGGTGGCACCTGCGCTGGATGTGCAGCCGGGTATGATGGTCATAGATGCCTGCGCCGGGGCCGGTGGCAAAACGCTTCATCTGGCCTCACTGATGCAAAATAAAGGCCGTATCACCGCTATTGATATCTATCCGGATAAGCTCAAAGAGCTGGAGGCGCGGGCCAGAAGGAACGACGCAAAGATAATACGCACCACTGCCTATACGGATGGACTGGAGAGCACCCTGCGTGAGTCTGCAGACCGGCTACTGCTGGATGTACCCTGCTCAGGTATGGGCGTGATACGCCGCAACCCTGATACCAAGTGGAAGCTCACATCAGACCTGCTGGAGCAGTACATCATAGCTCAGCAGGATATACTCCGCCGCTACAGTGCTATGTTACGTCCGGGAGGTGTGATGGTTTACGCCACCTGCTCTATATTCCCGTCTGAGAATGAAAAGCAGATACAGGCCTTTGTGGCGGATCATCCATCTTTTACTATCATAGGCGAGCAGAGCATATCACCTTCGCAAACCGGCTTTGACGGGTTTTACATTTGCAGGCTGCAGAGGAGAAACTAATCACTATCTTTAAGCAGGCGGCTTAACATATATTATGGCCGGATGCCTGGTATTGGCATCATTGTTTAGGTGTAAAGTGAAACAGCAAGCAAATGAAAAGAAATGTACTTCTGACTACATTCCTCACTATCGGTGCCGTGGCAGGCTGCCTGGCCCAGGATATATGGAGTGCCATACAGAAGGTAGAAGCCAATAAGTATATCATCAACATACCTGATGCCTACAAGCGTGTATCAATACCTGAGGGCTCAGGCACAGATTACAAGTTTGATTTCACAGGTGTAGGCCTGCCCGCTACAGTGAATGGTGCTCCTATGTACGGCTTCTATACCATCTCTCATCTCAGTGGGCACAAGGAGGCACAGGCACTCGAGCAGAGTACCCTTGAGTTTTCCAGCTTTTATGACAGGGTCACTGAGCCGGGATACAATTTTGACACAAGCTCTGCTGCTATACAGGGTGGCCTGATAGGCACCCTGCTACACACGCGCTACTACCGCCGTAGCAAAGTGAGCAATTACAGCAGGTACTTTCTGATCGTGTATTCGGACAAGACGGACGAGACCTATATCCTGGCAGTTACATTCCAGTACAAGGATCCCGGCTATGATGTAGAGCGCTCTTCGGCCCTGACCGATTATGTCAAAAAAGTTTATTCCCATTTTGAGATCAGGTAAACTGACCTGTCTATCTATCATACAAACCCCCATTATGAGAAAGATATTTATTCCGCTATTTGTTGCCCTTATATGCTGGTCTGCTACGGCTACGGCGCAGGTATTCCCTTATTATGATGCTTTTGATACATATACTGCCGGCCAGCCGCTCAATGGCAACGGAGGCCTCAGGGCCACCTCGCACGTGCTGGTCACGCCACATGGCATGGCGGGCAACTGTGCCGAAGTTCAAATGAACGCAGCAGGCAATGACACTATTACCAGTCCGGCCATAGGCCCATTGACCCTTCACACTGCTGCCAGCTTTTACTTTCGTGTGATCAAATACGTGGGTGGAGTCGCTACGAGATATATCCTGACCAGCAGTGACCGGGCGGAGATATATGTGGCTGATACCGGATTTTTGTTTCCCTTTCTACAATATACTATCAATAGCTCTCATCAGAATGCAGATAGCAACTATATCAAGGTGGTGGTGCCTGCACCGGCATTTGCCAATGGTATACCGGGCAAATTTCGGATCGTGACCTATAATACGACCGGCAATAGCTGGCTGCTGCAGATGGACTCCTTTGCAGTGAGGGATACCTTCCTCACCCCTCCTGTATTACATTCCGTAGTGGTCAATGATAGCTGCCGCGGCGATAGCACAGGTGCTATCGCAGTCTCTGCCAGCGGCGCTACGCCGCCATACAGCTATGCGTGGAGTACAGGAGATAGCACGCTGTCTATATCACATCTGGCACCCGGCATATATACTGTCACTGTCACAGATTCGCTGGGCGCTACCGCCACACTCACAGATACCGTTCTGGCGCCGCAGTTTCAGCTGCTGCTGGACTCTCTCACGCATGCCAATGCTTCTTGTTTTGGTAGTCCATCTGGCCATGCTGCCATCTATCCGCGCGGAGGCACACCGGCATATGTCTATGCATGGAGCACCACGCCGGTACAGCATACTCAGCTCGCATCTGCGCTCCCCGCAGGCACCTACTCGGTCACAGTGACAGACGCCAATGGCTGCACCATATCTGCCACTACGCAGGTCAGCCAGCCACCTGCACTAGTATTGTCTTTGTCATCTACTACCACCATCGTCAATACAGGTACAGCCACGGCTATAGTCAATGGCGGCACTAGCCCTTTCACCTATCTATGGACGCCATCGGGGCAGACTACAGCCATAGCCACCGGCCTCACAGCTGATAGCTACACAGTAGTAGTGACAGATGCCAATGGCTGCACGATCTCGGACTCAGTGAGGGTAACCTACGCGGTAGGTATCAGTGATATAGCAGTGGACGAACTGCAGTTATATCCCGTACCCGCATCATCGGTGCTTCATATAGCTGCTGGTGGCCAGTCTTTGAGCGATGCAGTCGTCACTGTCTCTGACCTGAGCGGCCGCGTAATAGAGCGCTATGCCGTGGAAGAGGGAAGCATCAATGTATCCCGTCTGGCAGAAGGGATTTATATACTGAAGGCCGAATCAAAAGGCAAGATCTATACGACACACATATCCATCTCCCGATAGGAGAGGTGGGTCGCCATTGGGATGTTATACCGCCACCTCTGCTGCTATGGTAGGGTGCGGGTCATAGTTCACCAGCTCAAAGTCATCGTATTTGAAATCGAAGATATTGCTGACTGCAGTATTGAGTTTCATCTGAGGCAGGGGACGGGTACTGCGTGAGAGCTGCAGCTTGGCCTGCTCCACATGATTGCTATACAGGTGCACATCTCCAAAGGTGTGAACGAAATCGCCCACGCCCAGGTCACATACCTGCGCTATCATCATGGTGAGCAGAGCATAGGAGGCTATATTAAAGGGTACACCCAGGAATACGTCTGCGCTGCGCTGATACAGCTGGCAGCTTAGTTTGCCTTTTGTTTCACCTTTTGCAGCGTCCGGCGGCGCTACGTAAAACTGAAACATAGTATGGCATGGTGGAAGTGCCATCTGGTCTATATAGGGCACATTCCATGCACTGATGATGAGCCGGCGTGAGTCCGGATTTTTTTTGATCTGCTCTATCAGCTGAGTGATCTGGTCTATAGTACGGCCATCTCCGGCCGGCCAGGAGCGCCACTGCACACCATATACCGGGCCCAGCTCACCCCACCTTGCAGCAAAGCTTTCGTCAGCAGCTACTTTGGCTGCAAATTCCTTGATATTCTCTCCGCCGAATTCACTGCTGGCTTTGTATTTGGCGTATGGCCAGTCATCCCAGATCCTGACGCCATGCTGGCACAGGTAGCGAATGTTTGACTCGCCCTTCAGAAACCACAGCAGCTCATGTATCACAGCCTTGGTATAGATCTTCTTGGTAGTGACCAGGGGGAAGCCCTCCGACAGGTCAAACCGTATCTGATCGCCAAAACAGCTGTACGTACCTGTGCCGGTACGGTCAGATTTATAGACGCCCTTGTCCATGATACGGCGGAGGAGATCGAGATACTGCTGCACGAGTGATTATTTTTGACCAAAGTACCCAAATCAGGTCCTATGACCGTCCAAAAATAATGCACATCTCTGTAAAAGTCGGCAGCGAGGTACTTTGGCGCAGTTTATTATAGATTTGACCAGCTAAGACATACCTATCAGCCGTCTATCTCATATCCTCCTCTGGCCCCTGGCGCGCCTGTATCAGCTCATCACTGATCTCAGAAACTATCTTTTTGATAGCAAGATACTCAAGGCAGCCTCCTTTGAGCTGCCGGTCATAGCAGTAGGCAATATGTCAGTAGGTGGCACAGGCAAATCCCCACATATAGAGTACCTGATCCAACTGCTGAAGTATCGCTACCAGATAGGTACCCTGAGCAGAGGCTATGGACGCAAGTCGCACGGTTTTCTCATAGCGGATCAAGCGGCTACAGCAGCAGCAGTGGGAGATGAGCCTATGCTTTTTCATGTCAAGCATCCCGATGTGCTGGTGACCGTGGCAGAGGAGCGTGTCATAGGCATACCCCGTATGGTGGCAGCACACCCGGCACTGGATGTGATCCTACTGGATGATGCCTATCAGCACAGGCGCATCAGGCCGGGACTATCAGTATTGCTCACTGAGTATGATGCCCCCTTCTGGCGTGACCATCCGCTGCCGCAGGGCTGGCTACGTGAGGGGAGGTCGCACTATCATAGGGCAGATATCATCATAGTGACCAAGTGTCCGCCCTCCATCACCGCAGCAGACCGCCAGCGTATCATTTCAGAGATCAGTCCTTTTGCATATCAGCATGTCTATTTCTCCTATATAGAGTATGGGCCTCTCTATCCCTTATTCCGCACGGAGCAGATGCAGGTGCCGGTGGATCTACGCCAGCAGGACGTAGTCCTCGTCACGGGCATAGCCAGCCATGAGAAACTAGCCCATCACCTGGAGCAGATTGCCGGCAAGGTATACCTCAGTACCTTCAAGGATCACCATACATATGACGTGTATGACCTCGAGCGCATACGTGATACGTATCGCAATATCCAGTCGGACCGCAAAGTCATCATTACAACCGAAAAGGATGCAGTAAGGCTGTGGCCATTCCGCTCTTGGTTTTTGGAAAATAATATCCCAATATTTGTGCAGCCTATACGGGTCGCCTTTGCGGGTGATGATGCAGCGAGCTTTGACGCCGACATCATCAGGTACATAGAGATCACCCGTGGCAAGAACATTGATCAACAAATAAACCATACAATAGCATAGATGAGCGATCTGATCGGCAAGATTACTGCAAGTGCAGACTATCTGAAATCAAAAGTGACAGGAGAATACGGCTACGGAGTGATACTGGGCAGCGGCCTGGGCAATCTCACCGCCCAGATGGAGGTACACCATCAGATATCGTATAGTGATATACCGGGCTTTCCGGTATCTACAGTAGAGGGGCACAAGGGTAGCCTTATATTCGGCTCCCTGGGCGGCAAAAATGTGGTCTGCATGAGCGGCCGCTTCCACTACTATGAGGGATACTCTATGCAAGAGGTGACTTTCCCGATCCGCGTCATGAAATTTATAGGCGTACACACGCTCCTGATATCTAATGCATCCGGTGGTGTCAATGGCAATTTTGAAGTAGGAGACCTGATGATACTGCGCGATCACATCTACCTGCAGCCCGAGCACCCGCTGCGCGGCCGCAATAACGAGCAACTCGGCCCACGCTTCCCTAATATGAATGATGCCTATGATCCGGCACTGGTGCAGATGGGTATGGCCATCGCACAGGAGAATGACATAGCCTGTCACACCGGCGTATATGTAGGAGTGCAGGGGCCTACCTTTGAGACGCCGTCAGAGTACAAATACTTTGCACTGATAGGTGGTGATGCAGTAGGCATGAGTACTACGCCGGAGGTAGTGGTAGCGCGTCATATGGATATGAGGTGTTTTGCCATCTCAGTGATCAGTGATATTGGCTATCCTTTTGACAAGGCTGACCATGTATCACACGCCTTTGTACTGGAGAAGGCCTCTGCCGCTGAGCCCAAGATGACCAAAGTGATCGTCGAGCTTCTCAAAAAAATCTAAAATATGCGCCGCAATATCTCCTCCGGTACTGTATGGGAAGACCGCTTTGGCTACTCCCGTGCCGTCAGGGTGGGCAATATAATAGAGGTGGCAGGCACCACAGCGGTAGATGGAGACCAGGTGGTAGGAGAGGGCAATATTTACGAGCAAACGATGTTTATACTCCGCAAGATAGAGCTGGCGCTCACGGAGGCCGGAGGTAGTATGGCAGATGTGGTGCGCACGCAGATGTACGTCACAGACATCTCTCAGTCTGATCTGGTAGGGAGGGCTCATGCAGAGTTTTTTGCAGCGGTCAGGCCGGCGGCCTCTATGATAGAGGTCAAAGGCTTCATAGACCCTCGCCTGCTCATAGAGATAGAGGTCACAGCCATACTCAGCCTATAGATGACATTTGCTACATTCGTACCCAGCCAAATGGTGACTGCTTTTTGAATCCACGCTTCTCCCATATCGCATTTATACTGTGCCTCATAGCCGCTCTGTGGGCTGGCAGTGCGCATGCACAGGGTATGGCAGATAGCACGAGGCCTGTGATAGATACCCTGCCCCAGCGTGCGCCGGTAGTGCCCGCATATACGCCGTATCATCAGGATACTACTGTCTCTCATATAGATAGCAGCAGGGTCAGGCGCAGCCGCTCCAGGCTCGACACAGTAGTGGTAGCGCCGGATAGTGGCAGGGCCGCTGCCGCGGTAGTCCCGGGCCAGAAGAAGCGCTCCACGCTAAACGATACCTGGTACTACGCCTCTGAGCCCAACCGCCGCTTCCTCATAGATTCATCCATTTTCCAGATGCATCGCTTCGATGTAGTGCGTGGCGATGGACCTGAGTATTTCCATCTGGGTAATATGGGTACCGAAGCCTATCCGCTGGTATTCAGTCCGGCTCCTTCTGTAGGATTTAATATGGGCTTTCACCAGTTTGACGCCTATCGCTATCAGCGCGACTCCATCCGCTACTACCAGGTGATCCGCCCGTATGCGGAGATATTCTATTCTCTGGGCATCAATAAGGATCAACTCTTCAAAGGGCGCTTTGCCAATAGCCACAAGAATGGATTGATGTACGGAGTCGAGTTTAGGCGGATCAATTCACCCGGCCAGTACAATAGGCAGCGTGCAATAGATAATGGTTTTACACTTTACGGGATCTACAACTCAAAGAACCATCAGTGGGGCTTGGAGAGCGATCTGATATACAATGCCTACCTCGTGCAGGAAAACGGAGGCTTGGCGCGTGATATTTTCTTTAAGGACTCAGCCCTCTTCCAGAAAAGCCTGGCACCTATCAATCTGCAATATGCAGGGCTGCAGTACCGGGAGATCAGCTGGTACCTCAAGGGTACCTATGGTATAGGCAAAAAATATAATGAGCGGATCAATGATACGACAGTAGAGCGGGTGGTGCTGCCTGTATTCAAGGTCTCCTATCAGTTTAATCTGGACTACAACCGTTACCAGTATTTTGACCTCAAAGGCGACTCAGCCTATTACCCATATCTACGTATGGGAGATACTATGCGCTATACCAGCGGCTATCTCAAGGCCGGAAACCGTTTTGGCCTGGACTATACCGCCAAGAAGCTGACCTCTGACTCTACGTACAAGGAGCTGAACCTGATCATCGGTGCTTCTGCCAATCTTGATGTTTTCATCATGCATGAGTTTGGCCAGAAGCCAAAGTTTACCAATCTCTATGTAGATGGCTATCTCAAAAGTAATCCCGCCGTCAACTCCCGCTTGCTATACAAAGCCAATGTGACCTACTACATGGCCGGGTACAATCAGAATGACCTCACAGCCAATGGAGAGGTAGGAGTAGATTTCAGGAAGTTTGGCCGGATCACAGCAGGAGTTGGCTATCAGCTGCGGCATGCCGATTGGATCTATCATAGTTTTAGGGTAGATACGATCACCGGCATACATACTACCCAGAGCAATGGCCTGCGCCTCGATGCCAATCTGGATAACATGAACTACCGCTATTACTACGAGCTGCCGCGTATAAGCACTTTCCGCTTTGGTGGTGAGTATGTGGTAGACAAGATAGGCATACGCGTTTCGGCATATAACTATGTGCTGAAAAATTACTTCTACTTCTCTGATCCTGTCACTCCCACCTATGAGAGTCGCGCCGCCAATATGCTGGTGCTGTCTTTTTCAAACAGGTTTGGGATCAAAGGATTCCACTTTGACAATGATGTCTGGTTTCAGAAGGTGGCCGGCACTGATGTCATCCGGCTGCCACTGGTGTCTACCAAGACGAGTGTGTACTATGAGCGCTATATTTTCAAGAAGGCGCTCCTTTTTGCCTTCGGTGTGGACCTGCGCTACTATACGCCATTCAAAGGCAATGCATACAATCCGCTCACGGGGCAGTTTTATCTGCAGAATGACCTGGAGCTGAAGTTTTATCCTATCATGGATGTCTTCCTGAATGTCAAGATAAAGACCGTACGCGTCTACCTGATGGGAACTAATCTTTCCAGCCTCTTTGGCAAGCAGAAGGGATACTACACCTCGCCGCTCTATCCGGCGGCAGATGCCACCTTCAAATTTGGAGGCGCATGGAGGTTTTTTGAATAAGGTGGATCAGGTAGAGCTTTTAAACCCTGTATCTTCCAGCCAGGGGCCAAAGTCAGCGGCGCGTGTAGCCAGCACGTCACAGCGCTCATTATAGTGGTGATTATTGTGCCCCTTTATCCATGTGAATCGCACATGGTGCCTCCGGTATGCCCGCAGGAACCGCTGCCAGAGATCAGGGTTTTTCTTGTCTTTATAGTTTTTCTGCTCCCAGCCGAAGACCCATTTTTTTTCTACTGCTTCTACTACATATTTAGAGTCGCTGTAGATCATCACATTCAGGCCATCTCTGGTCAGCGTCTCCAGCGCTACTATAGTGGCTAGTAGCTCCATACGGTTATTGGTAGTCAGGTGGTAGCCCTGAGATAGCTCGCGCTCATGCTGCCCGTATTTCAGGATAGCGCCATAGCCGCCGGGGCCGGGATTGCCACGGGCTGAGCCATCCGTATAGATCTCTACTGTCATCGCAGGCAAATATATGTTTTACACTCGGCCCGACTCAGCTACTTATTCACTTGTCGCTTAGACATGATGTGGGCAAAAGCCATTTCCCTCTTTCAGTATTATACCCTTATTTTGAGGAAATGATACAAGCTGAGATTTCTCCCGTGGCAGCTCGCCTGGATGCCGCTATACGTGATGTGCCTGATTTCCCCAAGCCCGGCATTTTGTTTAAGGATATTACACCCGTATTCCTTGATTGGCAGCTATGTGATGATATAGCTACTGACATCATCCGTCAGCTCAAGACTAAACCGGATGCCGTCTGTGTGGTAGAGAGCCGCGGATTCTTTATCGGTATGCTCCTGGCCAATAAGCTGCAGATACCTCTGGTGCCCGTGCGCAAGAAGGGAAAGCTGCCTGCCAAAACAAAATCTTATACCTACACACTGGAGTATGGCACTGCTACTCTGGAGATACATGAGGGAGTGATACAGCCCGGCTGGAATGTACTGGTACATGATGATGTGCTGGCTACTGGAGGCACGGCTATAGCTGCGGCAGAGCTCGTCAGGGCAGAGGGAGGCACTGTGGCCGGGTTTGCCTTTATTGTGGAGCTCGGTTTTCTGGACGGCCTGAGCAAAATTTCAGCGTACACACCGGATATCGTATCTATCATCACCTACTGAAAACCATTCTGCGCTATATTCGTACACTCAAACAAAGAGTGATATTATGAGACTGTATAGCGCCGCCAGGGTAGAAGTATTGCGTGATCGCCTCTATATAGAGTCGCTCCGCAGCAGGGCGTTTCGCCTGCCTGCTATGGTATTTCTTTTTACCACACTGGTCCTGATGCTGGCATATCATGCCTATAGGCATACTGACGTCTGGAGCCACATGCCTGTGGCCGGGGGCAATGCTTTTCACTTTTGCGAGGCCAACCACATGGACGAGGCCATACGCCAGCCTGCAAATACATGGTCCAATCTGGCCTACCTCGCAGTTGGTCTCTTCGCTCTCACATTAGGAGTGCATGACTATAAGAATAGCAACCGCCGCGATTCGGAAAATTTCCTCGTACGCTATCCTATGTTCTCGATCATGTATGGTGTGTCGTGCTTCTATCTGTTTATAGGCAGTTTCTTTTATCATGCTTCGCTCACAGCCTTTTTTCAAAAGCTGGACCAGACGGGCCTCTACTCTGTGATAGCTATGATATTGGTTTTAAACCTATACAAGATCTTCCCGTACTTCAATCACCGAGGCACTGCGCGTGACTCTCACAAGTGGGCCAAGGTACTCGTGATCCTGCTCAATATCGCTTTCTTCAACTGGCTCTGGCGCATCAATATCAATGCACTGGTACCCGGCCTATTGCTCATGATCATCATCACCGGCATGTACTATACCCTGGCCGTCAATCGTACGGGCTTTTTTACAAAGTATATGTATGCTGCTTTTCTCATCATGTTTGCCGCAGGCAGTGTATGGGTACTGGATCGCCAGCGCATGGTATGTCAGCCTGACAGCTTTCTGCAGGGGCACGCCCTCTGGCATATCCTTACTGCTGTGAGCATCTTTTTTATCTATCTCTACTACCGCTCCGGTAGCCTGGATGTGGAGGACAGCGATCTACAGATAGCAGATTGAGCTAAATTTTTGTGAGTATTTTTTTCATGCCATCGCGCCTGCTAAATCGTTATTTTAGTAGGCCGCAATGCTGTATGCCATAGTAGATATAGAGACCACGGGAGGCCACGCCTCTGCCAATGGTATCACAGAGGTGGCTATATATGTCCATGACGGGCAGCGGGTCACTGATAGTTATCAGACACTCATCAATCCCGGCCAGGATATCCCGTACTACATCACCGGCCTCACCGGCATCGGCAATGCGATGGTAAAAGATGCCCCGGAGTTTTGGGAGGTGGCGGACCGGATCTATGATATGCTGTATGGCAAGGTATTCATAGCACATAATGTCAATTTTGATTATTCTTTTCTGAAAAGCGAACTGGCCAACTGTGGTTACGACCTTACCAGCAATAAGCTATGTACCGTCCGCCTGGCGCGCAAGATATTCCCGGGCCTCGACTCCTACGGCCTGGGCAAAATATGCGGCTACCTGGATATCAAAATAGAGAACCGCCACCGCGCAGACGGCGATGCAGCTGCCACGGTCAAACTCTTTGAGCTACTGCTGGCAAATGATAAAGAAGAGCTGATCACAAAGGCGCTAAAGCGCAACTCAAAAGAGCAGGCGCTACCTCCCAATGTGCCACGCGAGCATTTTGAGAAATTGCCCGACTTGCCCGGCATTTATTACTTCCACGATCAGAAAGGTAAGGTAGTATATGTGGGCAAGGCCAAACGTATACGCAAGCGTGTCAGTAGCCATTTTTCCAATAACTCCACCTCCCGGCAGAAGCAGGACTTCATGCGCTCTATTTTCTCTATCACCTATGAGCTTTGTGGCAATGAACTGATGGCGCTCCTCCTGGAGTCTCATGAGATCAAGCGGCTTTGGCCTAAGTTCAATCGCTCTCAAAAGGTCTATGAACCTCGCTTTGGCATCCTGGCCTATCAGGATCAGCGTGGCGTGACCCGCATGGGTATAGAGAAACTCAAAAAGGGTGCTACAGCATTGGCGTTTTTCAATAACATAACCGAGTGCCTCAGCTACCTTAAGGCGCTGGCAGAGGAGTATGAGCTGTGCCCGCGGCTCATGAGCATAGCCACTCATGAAGAAACCTGTGAGAACGATAAGTGCCCCTGCCGCTCTGGTGACAAGCGTCACATCTTATCTTACAATAAGCGCACTGCTTTTGCCCTCACCGCTATGGCAGAGCAGGAGTCGTTTGTGATCATAGACGAGGGGAGGACATCGGAGGAGTCCGCATTTATAGTTGTAGAGAAAGGTCACTTCGCAGGCATGGGCTATAAGCCTACAGTTGAGCTTCCCCGCGAGAAAGCCACCATAGAGCATTTCCGCGAGCTGTCTCCCTATCGGGAAAACTTCAACATACGCGGTATGCTGTCAAGGTTTGTCCTGGAAAATCCGCATAAGGTGATGCACCTCACCTCGCTGTCTTAAAAGCCTATCCCAAACTTGAGGCCCGGAGTCATGATGGTCAGTGTGCGGCCATACTGCCATGTCATATCAGGATTGCCAAAGGAATTGTAGCCCGGTACGTAGCGCACATTCTGGAAGTCAGCATTTACCGACAAACTGACGTTTACCCTACGCTTGGACCAGAATTTCACACCAAACCCTACGCCACCCATAGCACCCCCCTGGCGGTCACCACTATTGCGTCCCATAAACGGGCTCCCTCCATTGCTGCGCATAGCATAGCCCATATCCAGGCTGTAGAATGGAGTAACTCTTTTGCGGAGGATATCTCCTGAATAGTGAAGGAACAGCGGCATATATACACCTGCGTATGGATAGTCACTAGCACTTGAGTTGTCTGTCCATCCCATGTGCATAGATCCCAGCACATCTATACCTACACCGATACCCAGGTAGCCAAACTGGCTGAACTTATAGCCGTTTATGATCCTGATACCTCCCTGGTTAGCCTCGCCCACCAGCTGTGCCTCAAAGAAATACCCCTTCTTGCGATAATGAAATTCACGTACTCTTTTGCCACCGGTAGAGTCATACCGGTAATAGCGGTAGCTGTGAAAGTTATGCGGACCTCTGCCGCGGCCGCCCATATCAGGCCTGCGGTCATCAGGTCCATGCATAGGGGGCAGGTCTTGTCTCTGGCCCTGTGGCGCCATCACATTGTCCGGCATTACTTTCCTCTCCTTGGTGATCTTGGTGATATCACTGATCTGTACGGTGAATACGTTGCCCCCCAGCGTCTCCACTTTTAGGGTCTGGCCGGGTACCTGCTCTATGATCACACCGCGATAGATGTTGCCATTCTTGAGGTAGACCACATCCTCTCTGTCATCCTGTGCGGATGCCGTGAAGAATGAAAAAACACAGAGCATCAGTGCTGCAAATAGATATTTTGATTGTTTCATAATAGAGTAGTTGAATAGCAAAACGCTACCTCTAAGGTAATATTATCCCGTCACAAGGATATGTACGCAATCTGATTGCTATCAGTTTTAACAATATGTAGGAGGGAACTTTGGCTACAGGTCAAAGCCATTCTCATATCCCGCTATCCTGATCTCGCGGATAGAGTTTTCTACTTTCTCGCGTAGTTGGTTTTTGAAAGTCACCAGCCTGGCCGCTACAGCCTTATCGGAGGTGCCGAGTATCTGTGCCGCCAGTATGCCTGCGTTTTTAGCCCCGTTCAGCGCTACGGTGGCCACAGGTACGCCAGATGGCATCTGCAGGATAGACAGCACCGAGTCCCAGCCATCTATAGAGTTGCTGGACTTGATAGGCACCCCTATCACCGGTAGCGTAGTAAATGACGCCACCATACCCGGCAGGTGTGCTGCCCCGCCTGCCCCGGCTATGATCACTTTGATGCCACGATCTGAGGCCGTAGTAGCGTAGTCCCGCATGCGGTCCGGAGTGCGGTGTGCACTCACTACTGTCAGCTCAAATGTTGCGCCGAGCTCGCGCAGTACTTCTGCAGCCTCGTTCATCACCTTCAGGTCGCTCTCGCTGCCCATGATGATACCTATCTGTGGTGATGCCATGTGTGGTAGTCCTGTTTTTCGTGATAAATGTAGCAAGAATTGAAACAATGGCGCAACAATGCCCGTACTACGCGGTATAATCCATAAAAGATGAAGCAGATCTTACTCCTTGCATCATTACTCGGCACGATGGGTGTTTTCGCAGCCAAAGACGCCGGAGTGGTAAGCCACAAGATACAGCAGCATGAGACGCTATTCCGCATATCACTGATGTACAATAGTACAGTAGGTGATATACAGAAGGCCAACCCTGGGGTAGATGCGAAGCATATCAGGGATGGAGCTGTGATCAAAGTGCCTAAAAACACTAAAATGCGCGACCCCGAGTTTGTAGCGTCTTTCCTCAATGAAAATCACTACAACGAAGCGCCGGTAGAACAGGTAGCTGCAAAGATCACCGTCACTACCGCAAAATCAGCACCGGCAGAGCGCCCGCGCCAGATATCCATGCCGGTACAGCAGCCTGCACCAAAAACTGATATCCGCGAAGAAAAGCCGGCAAATGGTGCCAAAGCAGAACCGGCAAAACCTGCAGATGAGCCAGGCTCCGCTGCTCATAGGCCGGCCATAGCACCCGCCTCTTCGGGCAATTTCAATGGAGAAGAAAATCCATTCATCACGCCATCAGATCCCAGGCCAAGCGCAGCAGCAGAAGAGCAGCATGCCAAAGCGGATACGGACAGAAATAAAACAGACGATATGGAGGACGAGAATCCCTTCGTGACACCTAAGCAAAAAGTAGAGGAAACTAAAGATGCCGGCAAGACATCTTCAAACGACTGATCAGATATAATTAATAGCTCACCACTTTGAGCAATGACTTTAATGACCTGGCTTTTTCGAGCAGGTCATTTTTGTTTGCGCCCAGTATGGTCACGTGGCCCATCTTGCGGCCTGGCTTCGTCTCGTGCTTGCCATAGAGGTGTATATACACGCCTTGTATTTGCAGCGCTTCATCCAGGCCCTGGTAGCGCACTGGACCGGAGTGGCCCTCTTCACCTATCAGGTTTAGCATCAGTGAGGGGAGGATGGTATCGGTACTACCCAGGGATAGCTGCTGCAGTACACGCATCTGCATATCATATTGAGAGCTGTAGTTGCCCTCTATGCTTTGGTGGCCGCTATTGTGCGCACGAGGGGCGGTTTCATTTACCAGCACTTGCCCGGCCTTGTCTATGAACATCTCTACCGCAAACACGCCCTCGGAGCCCAGTGCATCTACTACCTGAGTGGCTACACGCTGCACCTCTGCCGTCTGGTCTGCAGTGATAGCGGCCGGTGAGACCAGCATATCCACCAGATTGTACTTTGGGTCAAAGACCATCTCCACAGGCGGATAGACAGCTATCCCTCCCTTATGATCGCGTGCCACCATCACCGCTATCTCTTTTTCTATATCTACCAGCTTTTCCAGTACTGATGGCTCTTTAAAGGCTTTGCCCATATCCGCCTCTGAGCGGAGTATGCTCACACCCTTGCCATCATAGCCGCCGGTACGCAGTTTATGCGCGGCAGGCAGGTAGGCTGCCTGCAGTCGGGTGTCTTCTTCATTTTCTGTGAGCATAAAGTCAGCAGTAGGGATCTGGTGGTCGCGGTAAAATTGCTTTTGCAAACCTTTGTCTTTGATGGTCTGTAGTACAGCTGGCCTCGGTACCACGCGCACACCCTCATCCTCCAGCCGGAATAGCGCATCTACATTCACATTTTCTATCTCTATTGTCACTACGTCTACTTTCTTGCCAAAGGCATACACCGTATCAAAATCTCTGATATCTCCCTCTATGAAGTGATGGCACAAAGAGGATGCCGGCGGATTATGTCCGCTCTCCAGCACGTACGTTTCTACATGATAGTTGGCTGCAGACTGGAGTAGCATCCGTCCCAGCTGGCCGCCGCCCAGGATGCCTATTTTGAGTGGTTTCAAGAGATGTTGATTTAGCGGTGTAAGAAGCGCTGGCGAAAATAACAAGTATCAGCTAAAGCCACAGTCTATGCCTCGCCTTCTTTCTGTCAATTCAGCACATAGCTCAGCATCTCCATCCCGTTTAGCTCGCGCAGTAGCTCGTTTGATACGTCTACGGTCACCTTGCGGGAGTTGAGCAGCAGGGATATCTGCTCCTTGTCGCTGATCATTTTAATAGAGACAGGGAACCGGCCCGGATAGCGGCCCAGTGTCTCCAGTATCTCGTCTGTGACGCGGTCAGTGATATCTTCAGCATTCATCTTCAGCGTGAGGCGGCGTGTCATCTTGCCGCGTATGTCTGGCAGCAGCTCTATCTTGGTGATCTTAAACTCGTAGTTGTTTGGCTGATTGAAGCGCGGCTGGTAGCGGCCTGTCACATAGAGCAGTGCCGACTGTGTCTCTACAAAGTTCTTGAACTGGATATAGTCCTTGCCAAAGAGGGCAAACTCCGCCGAGCCTTCAAAATCTTCGAGCGTGAAGATCACAAACTGGTTGCCTGTTTTGGAGACCTTCGTCTGCGTGGATCCTACTATGCCGGCTATCCTGAGCTCCTTGTCTTTATTCTGCTCCAGGTCTTTCAGCTTGCAGTTGGTAAAGGTGTCTATCTCCAGCTTATAGTCATCTAGTGGGTGGCCGCTGATATAGATACCTACTACCTCTTTTTCTTTTTTGAGCTTCTCCAGCAGTGGCCACTCCTCTATAGGGGTGAGCACCGGCTCTGATGCCTCGGTATGACCTGCACCACCGAAGAGCGAGTTCTGGTTCATGCTCTTGCTGCTCTGCTCGCTATTGCCAAACTTCACACACTTGTCAGACAGCGTCATGCCATCGCGCTGGTCTGCGGTAAAGAACTGAGAGCGGGTGTATTTGCCAAAGCTATCAAAGGCACCTGCGAGCGCGAGGTTTTCTATAGACTTCTTATTGACCGTACGCAGGTTCACACGCTTGGTCATATCAAAGATGGAGGAGAATTTGCCATTATTCTTGCGCTCCTCCAGGATGCTCTCTACGGCGGCTTCACCTACACCCTTTACAGCAGAGAGGGCATAGCGGATCTCTCCCTTATCATTCACAGAGAACTTCACATTGCTTTCATTCACATCCGGGCCGAGTACCGGTATGCCTATGCGGCGCGACTCTTCCATAAAGAAGGTGATCTTCTCGATATTGCCCATGTTGTTTGACAGTACAGCTGCCATAAACTCTGATGGATAATGGGCCTTGAGATAGGCTGTCTGATACGCTACGAGCGCATAGCAGGTAGAGTGTGATTTATTGAAGGCATACTGTGCGAATGCCTCCCAGTCGGTCCAGATCTTGGCGAGGATCTTTTCATCGTGGCCCTTGGCAGAGGCACCGGTGATGAACTGGCCCTTCATCTTATTCAGTACTTCGATCTGCTTTTTACCCATCGCCTTACGCAGTACGTCTGCCTCACCTTTGGTAAAGCCTGCGAGCTTCTGCGAGAGGAGCATCACCTGCTCCTGATACACGGTGATACCATAGGTGTCACTCAGGTATTCCTCCATATCAGGGAGGTCATAGGTGATCGCCTCCTTGCCATGCTTACGCTTGATGAAGTTTGGTATGTACTCCATCGGGCCCGGACGGTAGAGGGCGTTCATAGCGATCAGGTCTTCAAATTTATCGGGCTTCAGCTCGCGCAGGTACTTCTGCATACCCGGTGACTCAAACTGGAATGTCGCATTGGTATCGCCACGCTGGTACAGGGCATAGGTTTCTTTATCATCCAGCGGGAGCGTGTCTATGTCTATCTCCACGCCGTGGTTCTGCTTGATCAGCGCCAGCGCATCGCGGATGATGGTCAGCGTCTTCAGACCGAGGAAGTCCATCTTGATCACACCCGCATCCTCTATGATATTCCCCTCAAACTGTGTCACCCACAGCGGGCTATCCTTAGCCGTAGCTACGGGGAGGATATCTGTGAGGTCATGCGGCGCGATGATGATACCCGCAGCGTGGATACCTGTATTGCGCACAGAGCCCTCCAGCACTACGGCTTCTTTGAGCACCTTGGCCTGAAGGTCATCTCCGGCATATATCTCGCGCAGCTTTTTGATATTCTCCATATCATCAGAGCCGTAGCCTTCCTTGTCCTTGAGGGACTTTGGCCCGTCTGTCGGCGCGAACATCACCCGGTTCAGGTCGGTGCCCGGTTTATCCGGTACGAGTTTCACGAGGTTATTGGCATCGGCCAGCGGGAGATCCATCACGCGCGCCACGTCCTTGATACTCATCTTGGCGGCCATGGTGCCGTAGGTGATGATCTGCGCCACCTGGTTCTGGCCGTACTTCTGCACTACATAGTCTATCACACGCTGGCGACCCTCATCATCAAAGTCCGTATCGATATCGGGCATCGACTTACGGTCCGGATTGAGGAACCTCTCAAACAGCAGATTATACTTGATCGGATCAATATTGGTGATGCCGATGCAGTAGGCCACTGCAGAGCCGGCAGCCGAGCCACGGCCCGGGCCTATCAGTACACCGATGTCCTTGCCATGATTGATAAAGTCCTGCACGATGAGGAAGTAGCCCGCAAATCCCATGGTACGGATCACACCCAGCTCAAAGTCGAGGCGCTCCTGTATCTCCGGCGTGATGTCTGTGTAGCGCGCCTTGGCACCGGTCATGGTGAGGTGGTGCAGATAGGCGTCCTGATCTGTGAAGCCATCGGGCAACTTGTACAGCGGAAGGGCGATGTCCTTTTTGAGTTTTAGCGGTTCGATCTTTGAGAAGATCTCGCCTGTATTGTCTATGGCCTGTGGCAGGTCGTGGAAGACCTTGGCCATCTCGGCCTGCGTCTTAAAATAGAACTGGTCATTGAAGAATGCGAAACGCTTGCCCTTGGTAGAGACCTCATCATCGCTAAAGTCCTTCATGATCGGCGTACTCTGCTTCTCGCCGGTATTAATGCAAAGGAGGATATCGTGCGCGTTGCTATCTGCCTGGTCTACATAGTGTGAGTCATTGGAGGCGATGATCTTCACATTGTATTTCTGAGCAAATTTGATCAGCACCTGGTTCACCTTTTCCTGCTCCTCCATGCCGTGGCGCTGCAGCTCTACATAGTAGTCCTCGCCAAAGAGGTCGAGCCACCATTTGAATTCTTTCTCCGCAGCTTCTTCGCCTTTGCTCAGGATAGCCTGCGGCACACTGGCACCGATGCAGCACGTCGTTGCGATCAGGCCTTTGTGATATTGGAGTATCAGTTCTTTGTCGATACGTGGATACTTGCCATACAGGCCCTGTATGTAGCCGAGCGAGCAGAGCTTCACGAGGTTTTTGTAGCCCTCCGCGTTTTTGGCCAGCATGAGCTGGTGGTAGCGTTTATCTTTTTCACCTCCGGTGAAAGACTTTTTCTCGCGCCTGTCCACCACATAAAATTCGCAGCCTACGATGGGCTTCAGAGCAGTGCCGTCCGGCAGCTTGTGCTTCGCCGCCTCTGCCACAAACTGGAACACGCCAAACATATTGCCGTGGTCGGTGATGGCGAGCCCTTTCATGCCATCAGCCGCAGCCTTTTTCATCATGGTAGAGATATCTGCCGCTCCGTCCAGCAGCGAGTATTGGGTATGGCAGTGTAGGTGGACAAATTCAGGCATGGCGCTAGCGATTCAGGTGGATGACAGATGTAAGTGAATGCTACAAAAATAGGGTTTTAAAAGGGAGGGGGAAAGGGGGTGTGGATAAGAGCCAGCCACACATGCTTAGAATGTTTTATTTTAGGTAAAAATTTATATGAACCCGGAAGAATCATCTAGTACAAAAGAAGATGTAACGAGGCAAGTTCTTGAGAATTTAATACCATTTGAGCTTTTCCCCGAAGGGGCCAAGGAACTATTGTTTCAATTCTTATCCTTTAAAAGGGAACTAAACAAAGAATCTGATAGGGGCTGCTCGTTACTTGCCGCTTCATTTCTAGATTGCTTATTGGAGGATGTTTTAAGAATAAAGTTTATTGGTACCGAAAAGCATCTAAATAATCTTTTTGAATTAAACGGTCCAGTCTCTACTTTTTCCAGTAGAATTCTAATGGCTTATTCCCTAGGTATACTAACAAAATTGCAAATGCAGGACCTTCAGACTATTCGAAAAATTAGAAATGAGTTCGGACATTCTTACATGATTATAAATTTTGAAACAGACAAGATCAAATCGCTCTGTTCGAATTTGAAATTAATAACTCCTTTAAGTCATACTCCAAGAGAAAGATTTATCTCGTCAGTTTCATTTGTTGCGGGTATTTTAGAGTTTCATAAACGAACTCAGGCTAAATTCGAAGAACCGGAGGAAGATAATTTAGAAGGATTGCAACAAGAAAATGCCGCATTTTTAACCTTGTCGAATGCGGAGTTTCAAAAGCTTAAGAATGAAAATTCTAAAGAGGACTAGGATAAAATAGTTGAAGTAATGTCGCCTTCACCCATTACTAAACAACTGCACCCACCCCTTCCATCTTTCATCATTCAGCTCCATTTCGGTGAAGTTGCCGTGAGCATAGCGAGTGAGTAGTCTGCGCCAGAAGGCCGTGCCCGAGGTGTTGTCTGCCAGCTCGCGGATCTCCCAGTAGCCGCGGTGCAGATCAAATAGCTGCGTGGCCGCAGCCGTACCCACCCCGTGCAGCCGAAACTCCTGCCTGACATAAAACTCACCAAAGGCATGGCGTGGCGTACGGGATTCGATGACACAGTGCGAATTGACCAGCGCAAAGCCGCACAGCGTATCATTGTGAAAAATGTAGTACGGAAACCGGTCCGCCTCAGTAAAGTAGCGGTCCATAAGCGCATACATGGGCGTGACGTCTATCTTGCGCGGGGCATACATCTGGTGCAGGTACTCCGCGCACATATCTTTTAGCTCCTGGTGTTCTTCAGGCTTTACCAGCCGGATGGTCGTATTATTCATTTGCCTGACAGAAACTTCTCAAAGGCATCTTTATTTGCCTGGAAGTTGAATCCTGATGCCAACTTACTATAATTCTGCTGATCTACCGTATGGTCATACAGCAGCTTGGCCACCGCCAGCTTATTGCTCTCAAAGGAGAAGAGGTTCATGACCTGCCGTACTTGGTCCGTAGCAAAGGCCGCACCTGTGATGCTCGCATTCAGCGTATCCAGTTTCTTGGTCTCGTACTTAGACGCCGTGATCGTATTCACCAGCTTTTTGAAGTCTGCATCACTCATGTGCTCAGGTACAGCGGGCGCAGGGGGAGGAGCCTGCACGAACGCATCAGACGGTGTAGTGCTGTAGCCACTACCACCTGCAGGAGGCGGCGTATTGCCAGTCTGGTCACATGGTACATGCGTATCATGGATAGATATACCGCGGTATTCATCCACGCGGGCATCCATATAGACTGAGGGGCGCACATCTATGTTGCCATTGTAGACTGTGGTGTGCGTTTCTTCCCCATACCGGTTGGTCCGTACCTCCACTACCTGTATTTTATGCATGCCGGGCGGTATGTTATTCACTACCACGCCTACAGTAGGAGGATTGCTACCCGTACGGCCATCTACATATACCTTGATAGGGCGGCGCAGGGCCGTGTGCACCTCCATAGTGGAGTTTTCGCAGCCTGCGGTAGCGCGGAGCGCAGCAGTGATGGCCAGAGTGAGGACTAGGTATCTCATATCGATCGTATTGCGGGTATGACCAAAGATAGACCAAAGTGTTTAAACCCCTGCTGCGAAAAAATGTGAAAGGTTGGCACGGCTTTGGAAAACTATAAAGCGTAAAAACTACGACAATGAAAAAGCAAGCAT
The DNA here is from genome assembly GCA_002336805.1 of Bacteroidetes bacterium UBA1941. Taxonomy (GTDB): domain Bacteria; phylum Bacteroidota; class Bacteroidia; order Chitinophagales; family LD1; genus UBA1941. Next base: position 118,403 of record DDEZ01000012.1, on the reverse strand, counting down.
ATAAGACCCTACTGCTCAGCGCCATCATGGTAGCGGTGATGGCAGCCGGCTGCAATCGCCACGTAGTGGTATCAGACCTTTCCAAACCTAATAAAAGGCACTATCCTACGCCACCTAAGGATGGCGATACCACCACACATATAGGCACTCGCCAGAATTAAAAACACTAAAAATCCATCTCATGACACGGATCACCAAAATCCTCATGGTACTGCTACTGGCAGGCACCACTTTTCTTTGGCCTGAGCAGGGGCGGGCGCAAGTCTCTGTTAGTTTTCAGGTTTTCTATGATGACCTCAGTCCATACGGCACTTGGGTAAATAATCCCACATATGGCTACGTCTGGCTACCCAATGCGGGACCGGGCTTCGTACCATATGAGAGCGGCGGCCACTGGGTCTATACGGAATATGGCTGGACCTGGGTGTCAGACTATGACTGGGGCTGGGCACCATTCCACTATGGCCGCTGGTATATGGATCCTGTCTACGGTGCTATGTGGGTGCCGGGCACAGAGTGGGGACCGGCCTGGGTCACCTGGAGGCATGCGGACGGCTACTGGGGCTGGGCACCTATGGCACCTGGTATAGGTGTAGATGTCTACCTGAGCGGGGGCTATAGCATACCGGCAGATCACTGGTGCTTTGTACATGAGCGCGACTTTGGTCAGCCCAATATAGTGAACCATGTAGTCAGCCGCACTGAGAATAATACGATCATCAACCATACGACCATAGTCAATAACACAGTGGTCAATCACTCCACTAATCAGCGCTATGCAACAGGCCCGCCACCGACAGATGTACAGCGCGCCACGGGCAGAACGGTGAATACCGTAGCGGTACATGATGCACCCAAACCGGGTAGAACTGCTGCCAGCGGCAATGCCGTAGAAGTATACCGCCCCCGCGTAGAGCACACCGCAGCAGCCAACGGGCAAAAGCCCGCACCTACCAAAGTAGCAGACATGAAAGACGTGAAACCTGTGCAGCAGCGCAGTGCAGGACAGCCGGCAGCCAGGCCCGAAAATAATAAGGGTGTAGCACCTGTCCGGCAGGCCAATCCTGCCAATGGTAAGGCTGCCCCTGCGAGGCCTGATATGAATAAAGGTAACAATGCGCCTGTGAAACGCGATGCACCGCAGCAGCGGACGATGCCGTCACAGAGGAGCGAACCTGCTCAAAGGACTGCACCACAGAAGCGCCCGCAGCAGCCTATGAGGCAGGAACCTGCTCAGCGTCCTGCGCCGCAGCAGCGTAATGAGCCGATCAGGCAGGCACCTATGCCGCGCCAGTCAGAGCCGATGCGTCAGGCACCGATGCCACGACAGCAGGAGCCGATGCGCCAGGCACCTACGCCACAGCCCAGAATGGAACAACCAAGACAAGCCCCTCAGCCCCGTATGGAGCAACCTCGCATGGAGCAGCCGCGCCAGATGCCGCAGCAGCAGCCTATGAGACAGGAGCCAATGCACCAGGCTCCACCACAACCCATGAGGCAGGAGCCTATGCAGCAGGCACCACCTATGAATCATGGAGGCGGCGGACCGGGCCGTGGACCGAGGTAATTTATCACCATCAAAAAAATAAGCCATGCTCACAGAAAAAGAAATGACAGAAGCTATCTCGCGCCTCACCCTAGAGATCAGGGAGAAATATCCGGAGATGAGTAAATACATAGGCGAGATGCCTGTGACAAATCCTGACGAGGAACACCCGGAGATCAACGCCAAAATTCTGGCGGACTACTATGACAATCTGCTGGCCATCATGAAGCGCTATGCCTCAGATCATGATCATGCTACCCCTGACCTGAGGGAGAAAGTACAAGACGAAAAATTGTGAATCGGTATAAATTGCAAACTAGCCGGCAGGAGCGATCCGAGCCGGCTTTTTTATGGGCAAAAGAAAGGCCCTCCCGTTACGGCAGGAGGGCCCAAACCCAAACCTAATAAACAAAACTACGAAACGCTCATGCAGTTAATCTTTCGTATATCTCTAACGTATAGGACGACTCCATACGCATTTCTTTACTGTTAAAACACTTAAAAAACTTCGTTGGCTAATATGCCATCCCCCGCCTATGTGCCTCCACGGCACAGGTAGCAGATTTTCATTACCTTCGGCATCCCAAATCCGGTCAGAGGTGATCCCAAAGTTTACCATAGCGCGCATCATGGAGGAGGCCCGTATAGACGAGGTCGTAGGGGAGTTTGTGACCCTCAAGAAGCGCGGCTCCAGCCTGATCGGCAATTGCCCTTTCCACAATGAAAAAACGCCGTCCTTCAATGTCTCTGTATCCAGGGGCATCTACAAGTGCTTTGGCTGTGGCAAGGCGGGCAACTCGGTGACATTCCTCATGGAGAGCCAGCAGATGACCTACGTAGAGGCGCTAAAGTACCTGGCCAAAAAGTATAACATAGAGGTAGTAGAGGAGTACCGCAGTGAGGAGCAGAAGAAGGAGGAAGATGAGAAGCAATCACTGACTGAGAGTGTGCTGATCGCCAATGCCTTTGGGCAGCGCTTTTTCACCGACTATCTGCTGCACAATGAGAAAGGGGCTGTAGGCCTCGCCTATTTCAAAGAGCGTGGCTTTAGCACGCAGACCATAGAGAAATTTCAACTGGGTTTTGCCCCAGAGAATGGTACCGATTTTACTGAGACCGCGCTGAAGGCGGGCTATCAGCTCGATATCCTGAAGAAAGCCGGACTCACCTCGCCCAAGGAAGGATCGAAATACGACTTCTTCCGCAATCGGGTGATGTTCCCGGTGCACAATCTGGTGGGCAAGGTGATCGCCTTTGGCGGGCGTATCATGGTGAAGGATGAGAAGTCTCCAAAGTATGTCAATACGGGTGAGAGCGAGGTCTATGTCAAAAGCAAGATCCTCTATGGCATCTACCAGGCCAAAGGGGACATACGCAAGCAGGACGAGTGCCTGCTGGTAGAGGGCTATACCGATGTCATATCACTCGTACAGGCAGGGATAGATAATGTAGTAGCCTCCAGCGGCACGGCCCTCACTACAGACCAGATACGGCTCATCAAGCGTTTCACCCACAATGTGACCATCCTCTATGATGGAGACGCAGCGGGTATCAAGGCGGCCCTGCGCGGTACCGATATGGTACTGGAGGAGGGTATGAATGTGCGGATCGTGATCCTGCCGGACCAGGAGGACCCGGATAGCTATGTGCGCAGAGTAGGTGCTACCGCCTTTACTGATTTTATCAGGGAGAATAAGAAGGACCTCATCATTTTCAAGACGGACCTGTATGCTGCCGAGGCCAAAAACGACCCTGTCAAGAAGGCTGACATGATCCGTGACATCGTGCAGTCTATCTCGCGCATACCGGATATGATACAGCGCTCTGTGTACATACAGCAGTGTGCCCACAGCATGCAGATGTCGGAGCAGATACTGATAGCCGAGGTCAATAAGATGCGCAACTCCCGCGCCAAGGACAAGACCAAAGAAGATGTAGCCCCGCACATAGAGATACAGGACATAGCTGCCAATGCGCAGGTGCACCAGGAGCAGATGCTCGCCTCTACGCACAATCCGGAGCCGATAGAGCGTGACATCGTGCGCGCACTGATGGAGTATGGCACCTGGGAGGTGCCGGTAGACGGCGGGGAGCCTGAGACGGCTACACAGTTTATCTTTGACACACTGGAGGGCATACTCTTTGAGTCTAAGTACAAGTATGCCTACGACTACATCCGCTCAGAGTATGACGCGGGGCGTATCCATCCGGAGACTTTCTACACGCAGCATACAGATCCTGAGATCAGCCGGCTGGCCATAGACCTCGTCACGGCCTCTGCGCAGGATCAGCTCAGCCCGGGCTGGTGGGAGAAATATGAGGTGATCGTACCTGACAAGAAGACCATCTATATACAGGACATCGTCTCCTCTACCATGCGGATGAAGCAGATGAAAAACTTTGCCACTCTCTATGAAGTGGAGGAGCGCATGCGTACTGCAGAGACACCGGAGCAGATAGATGAGCTGATCCAGCTCTACAAGGTACTCACTGAGCAGAAAAAGGAATTTGCCAAGGCCACCGGCATAGTGGTGTACAAGCGCAAGTAAACCTTTGGGCATCTGCGTTGTTACTTCCTGCAGGTTCTGCGTTCTACTCTTACACGATAAAAGCGCTTTTAACGTTCATTAAAAAGGTGCTGTTAAACAGAGTTAAGGACAGGTGCGTGGGACTTGGTTTCATGCACCTGCTGAAATAATTTTGTGTTCGTATTCGTTCAAACAAGAAAACAAAACGGAATAGCCATGAATTTCAAAAGATCATTTTTCACAGTAGTAGCCTCAGTGGTATGTGCTCTGGGCTCAGTGATGGCTTACCAGCATTACCTGGCGCCAGAACGCATTACTTACATAGACAACAATCTTCCTATCCACCGCACAGCCATGGCGGCAGCCATGAATACTGCTTCATCGCAACCTATAGATTTCCGCTACGCGGCATCTGCCTCTACACCCGCTGTCGTACACGTCAAGTCCACCTTCAAGGCTGAACCCGTAGCGATGCGCGGCGGCAGGCAGCAGGATCTCTTTGGAGATGATTTCTTCCAGTTCTTCCAGGGGCCAAACCCGTACCAGCGTGCGCCGCGTGAGCAGATGGCTACCGGCTCAGGTGTGATCGTCTCTCCAGACGGCTATATCGTGACCAATAACCACGTGGTAGAAAACGCCACCAACGTACAGGTAGTACTGCACAATAACCGCTCGTACAAAGCGAAGATCGTAGGCCGCGACCCTGACACAGACATAGCCCTGCTGAAAATAGAGGGAGATAATTTCCCTGCCATTCAGTTTGCCAACTCTGACTCTGTGCTGGTGGGTGAGTGGGTGCTTGCAGTAGGTAATCCGTTTAACCTCGCGTCTACCGTCACAGCCGGTATCGTGAGTGCCAAGGGGCGCAACCTGAATATGATGGGTGATGGAGGTGAGGCGCATGCCAATACGGCCATAGAGTCCTTTATACAAACCGATGCTGCGGTCAATCCGGGCAATAGCGGTGGCGCACTGGTCAATGCCAATGGCCAGCTGGTAGGTATCAATACTGCTATCGCGTCACCTACCGGTAGCTACGCAGGTTATTCCTTTGCCGTGCCGGCCAATATCGTACACAAAGTGATCTATGACCTCGAGAAATTTGGTACAGCTCAGCGCGGCTTCCTGGGTGTCACTATCCGCACGCTGGATGATGAGACAGCCAAAAACCTCGGTATGAATGAGCCTCAGGGCGTGTATGTGGATGGTGTAAATAAAGGCTCTGCCGGTGAGGCCGGTGGCCTGAAGAATAAAGACGTGATCCTAAAGATCAACGGCTTCCCTGTGGCCAGCTCTCCTGAGCTGCAGGAGCAGGTAGCCAAGTACCGCCCCGGCGATAAGATCACTGTAGAATATCTCCGCGACGGCAAGCTGCAGACCACCTCCGTGCAGCTCAAGAATAAATACAATACGGTAGCTACTGTAGATAATGCCAATGACATTCTGGAGCAGCTGGGTGTGGCAGTAGGCGACCTCTCTAATCAGGAGAAAGCACAGCTCCGTGTGCCTGGTGGTGTACGCATCACAGACCTCAAGGATGGCAAGCTATCTGAGCTGACTAACATGCACAAGGGTTTTGTGATCACGCAGATAGATGACCAGCCGGTGAATACTGTGCAGGACTTTGTAAACATCATGAAAGAAAAATCAGGTAAGGTGCTGATAGAGGGAGTATATCCCAATAAGCAGGAGAGCTACCTGTATGCCTTCCGGATGTGACCGCAAGATTTTCTGTTTATAGATCAAAACCCTCGGCACGGCGCTGAGGGTTTTGTTTTTTCGTATAGATTTGCTGGCATATAGATCATCATGCTGAAAGTAGGTATCACAGGAGGTATAGGCAGCGGCAAGACTACGGTCTGCCAAATATTTGAGCGGCTCGGAGTGCCCATCTATTATGCCGATCAGCGCGCCAAGGAGCTCATGGAAGATGATAAACAGCTGGTGGCAGATATCCGCCGCGAGTTTGGCGATGAGGTCTATGACGCCGAAGGCCGCCTGCAGCGCAAAAGGCTGGCGGAGATTGTATTCAATAATGAAGAGCTTTTGGTCAAACTCAATAGCCTGGTGCATCCCGCCGTGTTCAAAGACAACCAGTCCTGGAATGAAGTACTGGCCAGGAAAGGCTATCCATACACGCTAAAGGAAGCAGCCCTCCTGGTAGAGACTGGCTCGTATCTCACACTGGATAAACTGATCGTAGTATCTGCTCCCGAAGAGGATCGTATCAAGCGCGTGATGGAGCGCGACCAGGCTACAAGAGAGCAGGTGCTGGCCCGTATCAAGGCCCAGATGCCCGAGGAGCAGAAGGTCAAATACGCTGACTATATCATCTACAATGATACCATCATGGAGCTGGTGCCACAAGTCACTAAGATCCATCTCGACCTGACCAATATCAACTGAGACTATCTGCGCTCTATACAGCTCACTGAGATCACCGGCATAGCTGTAGGCAGGAGCCCACAGTAGAAGTGGGATGTGTCCAAAGTATAGCTTACGTTTACTCTCAGGCTATCGGTCTGATAGCCGGAGGCCAGGCTCACGGGATGATAGTCCACCGTATCTATACGTACCACCCAGCCACATCCATCGCCCGATACAGGTCCACGGTTTAGTATGATAGCCGCAGTAGGATTGTTGCAGGAGGTTGTACTTTTTTTGCAGGCGGATATAGCCAGGAAGGCGGTGAAAAATGCAATAAGCAGGGTAGTGGTGGTCTTAGTGATATGCATGTCTGAGTGTTTGTAGGTAAACGGGTCACAGTGAGAAACAGTTGCCCTGCACAGTGGACCGGGACGTATTTTTGCTTTTGGCATTTTCTCTTTCCTTTACACTATGAATGTATCACATTACCGCTCTCAGATAGACCAGATCATAGACCTTGCCATCACCGAGGATGTCAGGGATCCTCTCAATATCATTCCCAAAGGCGATCATTCAGCCTTAGCCTGTTTTCCTAAAGGTAAACAGACAAAGGCAAAGCTCATCTGCAAGGCAGAGGGTATACTGGCTGGCGTAGAGCTGGCCCAGTGGGTCGCGCACAAAATAGACCCCTCGCTGCGCTTCGAGGTGTTTCTCTATGACGGAGCCCGGATCAGCAAAGGGGATATCGCATTTCACCTGTACGGAGAGGAGAAGTCTATCCTGCAGGCAGAGCGCCTGATCCTGAATTTCATGCAGCGCATGTCAGGCATAGCTACCAATACTGCCCGCTATGTCTCAGCAGTAGAGGGTACTGGCACCCGAATACTCGATACCCGCAAGACCACTCCCGCCCTCCGTGCCATAGAGAAGTGGGCCGTGCAGATAGGCGGCGGGGTCAATCATCGCTTCGGCCTGTACGACATGGTTATGCTCAAAGATAACCACGTAGATTTCTGCGGAGGCATCACTCCAGCCATCCTTGCGGTCAAAAAATACCGAGAAGAAAAGGGCCTTGACCTAAAAGTCGAGATCGAAACCCGCAGCCTGGATGAGATCCGAGAGGTGCTAAATACGGGCCATGTACACCGTATCATGTTTGATAACTTCACTCCGGATATGGTGCGGGAGGCCGTGGCGCTGGTAGCAAAGCGCTATGAGACAGAGGTTTCAGGCGGGATCACCCTGGATACCATCAGGGACTATGCCGCCGCCGGGGCCGACTTTATCTCTATCGGAGCGCTCACCCACTCCAGTATCAGCCTGGACCTGAGCCTCAAGTCTTTCTGATTTTTTCTTAAAAAATTATGGGGCTATTGTGGATATAGAGCTTTTTTCTTACCTTAGAGGTCTTGATATTTATCATTCTGCTTTAAGGGACTGCTATTTTTCAAGGAATTTTTAAAATCAAATCTTTTTTAACAATGAACATTTACGTAGCAAACATCCCCTTCAAGGCGAGTGATGATCAGCTCCGCGAGCTCTTCCTCCAGTATGGTGAAGTAGCATCTTGCAAAATTATTATGGACAAAATGACCAACCAGAGCCGTGGTTTCGGTTTCGTAGAGATCAGCGATGACGAGGCTGCCAAGAAGGCGATCGAAGGTCTGAACAACTACGACTTCATGGGCAAGATCCTGAAGGTCAACGAAGCTCGCCCTAAGACTGAAGGCGGTTTCGGCGGCGGTGGCGGTAGCCGTGGTGGCTACGGCGGCGGCGGCGGTGGTGGCTACAAGAAGCCATACGGCGGCGGCGGCAATAGCGGCGGCTACGGTGGTGGCGGTGGCTACGGCAAGAAGTATTAATATTTCGCACCAAGCATACTACAGGCCCTTCACTCATGTGAAGGGCTTTTTTATTTTACGCAATGACTAACTCTCTCTGGTATTGGAAAACCGGTTTAACCCATAGGTAGTGGAGTTGTAGCAGCGATCCCCTTTGATCTCTACTAGCTTTTAATTATGTAAATTCTAAAATCCTGTAAATTCTGATTCAGATAGCTATTTCATCACCGGCTTCCTTCTATACTGAGACCACGTCTCCAGCACCACAGACCCCATGATGATCGCAGCGCCGACAAAAAAGCCCGTATGCAGGTGCTCATTCTCATGATAGATCAAAAAGGCCAGCGCTATAGCATACACCGGCTCCAGGTTGATAGACAGATTGAGCGTAAAGACACTCAGGTGCCGCAGCGCAGCCAGCGAGAGTATCAGCGTGACATGCGTGCATAGGATGGCGAGTACCAGCAGCAGCAGCCAGTCCGTAGTATCAGGCCATAGCTTGGCCGGGTGGTAGTGCTGGATATAAAATCCCAGGTAGAGCGTCAGCGCTGCCAGTCCTATTACTATTTCGTAGAAAGACACTACTGCCGGCCCATGTTTCTCTACTTCTTTTTTATTCAGGATATTAAAGAATGCTCCGATGAAAGAGGCCAGCAGCCCATAGATGATGCCCCGTGTATAGCTTTGCTCTACGGAGAAGATCAGCCAGATACCCACCATAGCCGTGATACTGAAGATCATCTCATCCCACCGGAACTTCTTCTCGCTCACCAGTGGCTCCGCCAGTGCGGTGAAAAGTCCCTGCGAGGCCAGCATAGACAGCGCGATAGAGATATTAGATGCCTTGATAGCGCTGTAGAAAAACACCCAATGCACCGCCAGTATCAGTCCGATGGTAGTCAGCCGCAGCAGGTCTCCTCTGGGTATGCGCAGCGACTTGCGCGCATAGAGGATGTAGGCCAGCATTGAGACAGATGTGATCAGCATCCGGTACCAGACCAGTAGCTCGGCATCCAGCTGTATGCCCCTGCCCAGCACCCCTGTCAGTCCCCATAGCAGGATGGAGAGGTGCATATACAGGTAGGCTTTACGGCGGGGAGTATCTATGGCGGGCATGCCGCGAAAATAGCCAATGCGCGGACTATAGCACAGCCACGGAGGAATATTTAGATTTGATAGTGATGACCCGCTCGCGTATAGCTCCCACGCCATCCGGCTACCTGCACATCGGCAATGCGCTGAACTTTGTGCTCACCTATGCCATGGTACAGCGCAGTGGCGGCTCCCTGCGGCTACGCATAGACGATATAGATGCGCCACGTGCGCGCCCGGAGTATATAGAGGATATATTTGAGACGCTGCACTGGATGGGCATAGACTGGGATGCAGGCCCACAGACGCCGGAGCAGCACTACACTTCATTTTCCCAATCGCTCCGTGCGCCCCGCTACCGGCAGGTCATAGACGCGCTGAACGCTACCGGGCAGACCTACGCCTGCACCTGCTCGCGCCGCGATCTGGACCACTGCCAGTGCCGCACCAGGTGCCTGCCTCTCGATACGCCCGATACAGCCCTGCGTATCGTCACACCTTATGCACCCGTACAGATAGATGACCGCCAGATGGGGGTACAATATATCTCCCTGCGGCAGCACATGCCGGACTTTGTCATCAGGCGCCGTGATGGCATAGCGGCCTATCAGGTAGCCTCTCTGGTAGATGATATAGACTACGGTATCGATCTGGTAGTGAGGGGAGCAGACCTTCTGCCCAGTACTGCAGCTCAGTTATTCCTGGCCTCACTCATTGGAGAGGATGGCTTTGGGCATACTGCATTTTATCATCATGCGCTGCTGACCGATGCCACCGGGAGCAAGCTTTCAAAATCTGCGGGCAGCGATTCCCTGCGTAGCATGAGGCGTGCAGGAGTCAGTGTCTCAGAGTTCTATCTGTCTCTATCCCGGATGCTTGAGGTCGATATGCCTGCCCACTCCCTCGCAGAGTTGGCCGCCCGGGTCCAACTATAAACGTCATGCTGCGCATGAAATAATTTATTGGCATTGCCGTTGTAGCATATCTTTCACCCACATGGCAAAGGCACACAGAAAAACCAGGCGCTCGCTTTACCTCGTAGCATTCATCCTCTCATGCGCCTGCCTTAGTGCGCAGTCATCACGCATAGCAGGGCCATTAGCAGCCTACCACATCTCCAGGGGTTATGGATACAGTGATAGTCTGGGCTCCGACTCCATACCAGTGCAGTCTATGTATCATTTTGGCGAAGCCGCCATACAGAATGCAAGATCCGATGATCATTTCTTCTTATCTGATATGCTGGATAGCTGCTCCACCTGGCATGTCAATCGTGTCATGGGCATCATCAATCCTCCTTCGGAGAAAGGCAGCTACAATATCCCCGCAGATACATCTTTGTATTTCCATCATCCCGTGCGCGGTAGTGGCATGATACAGGGCGGTGCGCGTTTCTCCCGCCTGTCTCAGCTGCATGGGCCCGTGTGCGGCGCCATATTTGACGACTGGAATTTTGACACCGCCATCACGCGGGACATCTATTTTGCGGTCCATGGCAGGTATGTAGATGCTGAGGGCAACGTATATCGCGAGAGTGAAGAGACCACTCCGGATAACCGGCTTTACTGTGTCCTGTATCAGACAGACGCACATCCCGAGGTCATGCCATATATGGATGGATTATACTTCTCTTACTTCGAGGGTCAAAACTGCTGCTACACCAATCTTGATTCGGATATCGATCAGCTCCGCATGCACTTCCCGGGCAAGGAGATCATGATTGCCACCTTTCTGAAAAACTCAAAGCTCGGCTGGACAGACCCTGCGAGCGTCCGCTACATGCTCTCCCACTCGCTGGATCGCTATGATGATGGAGATATAGGCCAGGTATGCATTTTTGCTGGTACGCAGTTTACGACTGGTGTCATGAGTGTGGCCCGTCGCGACTCGCTTTCATTGCTGCCATTGCTGGATACGGTATATTATCCTTACCTCGGTGTAGCAGGGGGGCATGTGCTGGACTGTGAGACCCACACTCCGCTCCCCGCAGCTTTTGTGCGTGTTTTCACCAGGGGGCGTGTGTCGGGAGATACATTGTTTCGCAGCAGGCAGATGGCAGATACTGCCGGCAGCTACCTCTGTGGCCTCTGGGCCGGCAATCGTACCACAGATTCCGTACACTACTGGGCCATAGCCCAAAAGGATGGCTACTATCCTGATACAGTATCATTTTGGGTGCGGCGGGGCGATACGGCTACGATCCCTGATCTCAACCTATGCAGTGGATATCATGCGCTGCCGCAGGGAGATTTCTTATTGTATCCCGATCCCGCGCGGGGAGGTTTTGATCTGCACATACCGGCTCAGCTGGCCACTGACGCTACAGTAGAGGTCTATGACATGGATGGCCAGCGTGTCTACCTCAGTACTGCTGTCCGGGAGTATATGTATGTAGATCTGACTGGTAGGGCAGGAGGCGTCTATGTCGTATCGCTGAGGCAGTCCGGCAGATTGGTCAGGAGCCGGCGCATGGTACTGCAGCCGTGAGCTTCATTTCCATCGGAAAATATAGATCGCATCCGGGGTGAAAGCATAGTTAATATCCCTCACCATGATCCCGTCATAGCGCAAGTGTAGCGCAGCCGCCTCGCGCATATAGCGCTGCAGGTTTTGGTTCACAGAGCCATAGCTCAGCTGGTCGTTTATGACGCGTATGACTTTATATGGTTTGGTAGGCCGTGCTCCCAGGAATATGGGCGTCTCAAACACCGCAGTATCTGCCCGGCCATCTTCAGTGGCAAACTGCACCACATAAAAACTATCTGTGCCAAAGCGCAGGTCATTGACCAGTATGCCTATGTTATCCGTCTTATACTTCCGCGCCAGGTGTGTATACCTGATAAAGGCCTCACTGCTGTAGGCTACCAGAGGAGTAGCCGTCATCATGCCCAGTATGCGGTATGGATGCAGCGGCGCGCAGTGATAGAAGACCGGCACATGATTGTACGTCCTGACCAGTGCTGTATCTATGCGTGTACCTACCTGGATCGGCGCAGCTGTCTGGGCATGTACACATGCACATGCCAGAGCGATCATCAGAAGTATTACGGATCGTGCAGTCATCAGCCTCCCTATATCATATATGGGTGAAACAAATGTAAAGTATGGCGACTATATGAGTCTCTCTAAAATGGAACATCAGCCTGTAGAAAGTAAACGGCAGATAGTGAGGCTTAGTATATTTACTGACCTTTCACCATGGCGATAGATTGCTCCACGATGACGTTAAAGTCTTCCGATAGAGCGCCATTCTCGCTCGGTAGGCGCTGCCTGCCCAGGCGCACCACTACCGTATTGTATTCCGGTATGGTGATGATGTATTGGCCCAGTATACCGCGCTGCGCAAATACATGCGTACCATGCGAGTCATCCAGCCAGAAAGAATAGCCGTAGAATGGCTCCTGCACCGGCGTGGTTGCCATCTTTACAAAGGAGCTATCGAGTATCTGCCTGCCCTCCCAGTTGCCCTGATGCAGCATCATCTTGCCAAACCGTGCAAAGTCCCTCGCATTACTGTTAAAGCAGCAATAGGCAAGTTCCACGCCTTTATTGTCAGTATGCCATTTCGCATCACGCTGCGCCTGTAGTGGCTTCCAGAGCCAGTCGGTGGCCAGGTCAGCCAGTGTGCGGCCGGTCACATTCATCAGGCACTGGCCCAGCAGCTGCGTACTACCGCTCTGGTAGTTGTGCACCTTGCCCGGCTCGTCTTTGATGGCCAGTGTCTGCATCAGCCCCTTGATATCACTGCCATAGTACGCCTTTGCCGTCACGCTAAATGGATCTTTGTAAGCCTCATCCCAGTCCAGCCCTGAGCACATCGTGCTCAGGTGCCACAGCTCCAGCTCCTGTGCATGAGGTCCCTTGAGGCCGGGCAGCATCGGCGCCACCTTATCATGCCAGTCTTTGAAGATGCCCTTCTGTATCGCTATCTGCGTGAGCATCGTTACGATACTCTTGGCCATAGAGAACGAGTTGGACTGAGAGCTGTCGCTGTATCCCTCCCAGTATTGCTCCGCCAGTATGCTGTCATTCTTTATCACCACAAATGCCACGGTTTGCGTACGCGAGAGCATCTCACGCAGCTTGGCAGGTAGTTCTTTTTTATTGTACTCACGGTGTAGCGGCCACTCAGATGGATGGTCACTGGCCTGCACAGGATGCGTTTTGAAGTATCTCGCATCGTCTATCGTAGCAGAATTATTGCCGTGCAGGTATGTCACCCACACCCCACGCACCAGGTAGCCATTGCCTGTGAGCCTGGCTACCAATACCAGTAATGCGATGAAAACGGCAATACCTGCCAGTACCTTAGCGAGTTTCTTCATGAGTGGGTTGATTGATGCTTAAATATATAAAACAAAAACATTCATGAGCTGCTTATTCTATCCCCGTCACCGGCACATCAGCATCTCCTGCTCCCCATTGCGTATTAGGCGCAGCTCCCATCTCCATCTCCAGCGTGCCACCCTTCATGATATCCTCATAGTTTAGGTAGCTCTTGGTATACGGGCTACCATTCATGCGTGCCGATGTTATGTACACATTGCCCTTTTCATTGTTCTTCGCTATGATGGTAAAGCTCTTGCCATCCTCCAGGTGCAGCACCATCCTATCGCCTTTCGGCGAACCAATAGCATATTGATTTGATCCCGGGCAGACAGGGTAGAAGCCCATCGCGCTGAAGACATACCAGGCACTCATCTGCCCGCAGTCGTCATTGCCGCACAGGCCGTCGGGCCTGTCTGTATAGAAGCTATCCATGATCATGCGCGTGGTGTGCTGAGCCTTCCACGGCTCCGCAGCATAGTCGTAGGCATAGGCTATCATGTGGCTCGGCTCATTGCCGTGCGCATACTGGCCTATCATGCCAGATACATCCGGATGAGGCAGCCCATACATATTGCTGCTAGTATGGAATAGTGAGTCCAGCAGCGTAGCAAACCGCTCCTTGCCACCCATCAGCCTGATATGGCCACTCATGTCTTGAGGCGCAGGAAAGGCATACTGCCAAGCATTGCCCTCCGTATAGTAGCGCGATAGCTTGTACGGATCGAAGTGCTTTACAAAGTTCTTTTTGCGCGGCCGCATGAAGCCAGTCGTCGAGTCATACAGCAGCCGGTAGTTAGCCGCACGCTTCATGAACATATCGTAGTCATCCATGCGTCCCACACGCTTGGCCATTTGCGCCACGCACCAGTCGTCGTAGGCATGCTCCATAGATTTTGAGGTGCCACCCAGCAGCGCTGCCCCGCGGATATAGCCATACTTGTGGTAGCTGTCCCAGCCCGCCACATAGCGCAGATGCGAGATCAGCATCAGCGGCGACCGCCATTTGAAGTAGTGGTGCATGTCCCGGTGGCTCATCGTCGCGCTGTGCTTCATCGCTTCGTATGCTGTATTGGCGTCAGCTATGCTGATACCCTTCATCGCAGCATCGGCTATCACAGGCACCGCATGGTAGCCCGTCATGCAGAAGGTCTCGCAGCCTGCCAGCTCCCAGATAGGCAGCAGCCCGCGCTGGCGGTACATCGTGACCATGGTGTGTATCATATCCGCATTGCGCGGACGCTGTATCAGGTTGTAGAGCGGGTGCAGCGCGCGGTAGGTATCCCACAGAGAGAAGACCGTATAATAATTGCCCCCTTCGCCCTCATGCACCTGCAGGTCGCGCCCGCGGTATCGTCCATCCACATCACAGAAGAGATTAGGACTGATAAAGCTATGGTACATCGCCGTGTAGAAAGTCCGCATCACCGCCGTATCACTACTGCTAAACTCTATTTTGCCCAACTCTTTATTCCAGGTGTCACGTGCCTGATCGCGCACTGCGTCAAAGTCCCAGCCAGCCTGCTCCGCAGCCAGGTTCTTGCGCGCCCCATCTATGCTCACAGGAGAGAGGCCGACCTTAGCATACACCGCCTCACCACGCTTCGTCGCAAACCGGAACCACGCCCTCAGCCGGTGGCCCTTGATAGCGGTCACCCTTTTATGTTTTATTCCACCCTTGCTCACGCCATATTCCGCAAAAGGCTTTGAGAAGCGCAGCACAAAAAACACATACTGGCTATCTGCCCAGTTTGAGCTGAGGCGCATGCCACTCACCTCGCCATCTGCACTGATGTGTAGCTCTGCATGCCTCACCTTGTCGCGGTGTTTCAGGTCCAGTATGATGTTGCCTGCCGTATCTGAGAAGGTATACTTATGCAGACCCGTACGTGCCGTAGCCGTCAGCTCTGCCAGTATATTGCTCTTATGCAGCTGCACGCTGTAGTAGCCCGGCACAGCTTTCTCCTGCTGATGAGAGAAGCCAGACCTGTACGCAGCAGGCCGCACATCAGGCTTGCCCGCTGTAGGCATCAGCAGTATATCGCCATAGTCAGAGCAGCCCGTACCATCCAGGTGTGTATGCGAGAAGCCATATACGATGCTATCCGAGTAGTGATAACCCGCACAGCCATCCCACCCGCGCAGCCGCGTATCAGGACTGAGCTGCACCATTCCAAACGGCACACAAGCTCCCGGAAAGGTATGCCCATGCCCACCCGTACCGATCATCGGGTCAGCATAGCGGGTGTAGTCTGTGGTGGTCTGAGCGCTGCCAGCTATCAGGCCCAGCAGGCAGCAGGAGAGGAGCACAATGCGGTGTATCGCATGGATCATATTTGGAAATATAAGTGATGCTCTAAGCTAGGGATATTTTCCTGAGTAGCACTTCTTGCTTTCACATCGTAGAGCCGCAGTATTTTGCGGCTTCACAAATACCGATCTGGCGTGAAACAGTCTATTACAGTATTTTCCTTATTACATAATCATGCTTGCACAAAACGGTTTTTTGCTTTAGCTAGATGGTATAATAATTTACTGCCCCTCATATTTATTAGCGAATGCAATAGCCTTCTCAGTATCTATATTACCATCTTTAAGAATGACACCCTCTTGTACCATTTTTTTGATCAGCGGTTTGCAGCTTGCAGTTAAGAAAAAGGTGTCAAATTCTATATGACCTTGAGGGAAAAATATTCGGGTAGTCACGCCGCCACCCACATTATGTATAAACTTGATATTGATCAGCATATCCGTAGTGCTTAAGGTGTAGAAGGTATATTCTTGTAATAGCACCCCAGCCTTATAGCTCAATATTGGTTTGTCATCCCATGTCACCACGTCATTCTCATTTGTATCTTTTGAGCAGTTGTAGATCCGCAGGCAAGGCTGCTGAAGATGATTAAAAGAAGAATTTGTTTCATTTTCATTGTTTTAAGTTTCACGCTCAATATATACTCTTATCTGATAGGCCAAAAACTATTATAAGAAATCCGCTGTATGTAGCCTCACTGGCGCGGAACTTAGTTCCGTGCCCACCTAGAAAGGATGACGAAGGAGAGCAGCACACATGGAACTTAGTTCCATATCCTCAACTAATTGGATCTCTATTCATAGTCTAAGGCAAACCCGCCGGGCACACGACTATGCGATTTCTTACCTCACTTAATTCAAAAAAAACATGCAATCCAATTTTAATATTATAGATATATTTAATTTGATTCTATAAACTCGCTTCAAGCCCTATAAAGGTTGTTATTTAGATGTGAATAGAATACAAAATGTAAAATACCTAAACCATACCTCTCCCCAGTCGAAAAACAATTCCACCACCATCTATACTTTATCTCAAAGACACATGTAAAAAAGGCCCGCCACCGGCGAGCCTCAATATTGCTTCTATAGTCGGAAAACTTGCTTACTTGTAGTCCGCCACCTCCTGCTTCACCCGCTCGGTGAACTCTGTCAGCAGCATGGTGCCCAGGTCGCCCTGACCCTGCCGACGTACAGCCACAGCGCGGTCAGCCGCTTCCTTCTCACCCACTACCAGCATATATGGCGTACGCTTGATCTCCGTGTCGCGTATCTTCTTTCCTATCTTCTCCGCCCTGTCGTCTAGCGTCACCTCAAAGCCCGCCTTGCGCAGGCTTTGGTGTACCTCCTTGGCATAGTCCATATACTTGTCGCTGATAGGCAGGATGGCTATCTGCTCTGGTGCCAGCCACAGCGGGAACTTGCCCCCGTAGTGCTCCAGCAGGAAGCCGATGAACCGCTCATGTGTACCCAGCGGCGCACGGTGTATGATGATCGGACGCTCCTTCTCATTGTGCTCATTCATAAAGGTCAGGTCAAAGCGCTCCGCCTGTGCGAAGTCCACCTGATTGGTCGCGATGGTAAACTCCTTGCCTATAGCGCTCCACAGCTGGATGTCGATCTTAGGCCCGTAGAAGGCCGCCTCATCAGCCACCTCTACGAAAGGCACGCCTGACTTCACCAGCACCTCGCGCACCATCGCCTCGGTCTCCTGCCACAGCGGTGCATTGTCTATATACTTCTGGCCCAGCTTAGATGGCTCATGCTTCGAGAAGCGCATCTGGTATTTGTCTATGCCAAAGATCTTAAAGTACTTCACATACAGCTCATTCACCTTCATAAACTCCTCGGCAAACTGCGCCTTGGTGCAATAGATGTGGGCATCGTTCATCTGCATAGAGCGCACACGCATCAGGCCAAAGAGCTCACCGCTCTGCTCGTAGCGGTAGCAGGTGCCGTACTCCGCGAGGCGCATAGGCAGGTCACGATAGCTCTTAGGCAACGCCCCAAATATCTTGTGGTGGTGCGGGCAGTTCATGGCCTTCAGATAGTACTTCTGGCCGTCCAGCTCCATAGGCGGGAACATGCTATCCGCATAGTACGGCAGGTGGCCGGAGCGCAGGTACATAGCTTCCTTGGCCAGGTGCGGCGTCTTCACACGCACATATCCCTGCTCATGCTCGGACTCCTTGGCCAGCTTCTCCAGCTTCTCTATGATGGCAGCGCCCTTTGGCAGCCACAGCGGCAGGCCGGGACCTACCTCTTCATCAAAGGTGAAGATCTCCAGCTCGCGGCCCAGTGTACGGTGGTCATTCTTGCGCGCCTCCTCCAGCATAGCCAGGTGCGCGTCGAGTTGCGCCTGCTTAGGGAAGGTGATGCCATACACACGTGTCAGCTGCTTGTTCTTCTCGTCGCCCTTCCAGTAGGCACCCGCTACGCTCAGCAGCTTGGCAGCCTTGATATAGTCAGTGCTAGGGATGTGTGGCCCACGGCACAGGTCCGTGAAATTGCCCTGCTGGTAGAAGGTGATCTCACCATCGGTGAGGTTCTGCAGCAGGTCCAGCTTGTACTCGTCACCCTTCTCAGTGAAATAGGCCACAGCTTCTGCCTTAGGCATAGCCGTACGGATATACTTATTGCCCTGCTTGGCCAGCTCCAGCATGCGCTTTTCCAGCTTGCCCAGGTCTTCCTCGGTCAGCTTCCTGTCACCCAGGTCTATATCGTAGTAGAACTTATCCTCCACGGCCGGCCCTACCCAAAACTTCACGCCCGGATATGCCTCCTCGATAGCCTCTGCCATCAGGTGGGCAGATGAGTGCCAGAAGGTCTTCTTGCCACCCTCATCTTCAAACTTCAGGAGCTTCAGCGATGAGTCCTTCGTGATCGGGCGCGTCAGGTCCCATACCTCGCCGTCTACCTCAGCAGCGAGTACTGCCTTGGCCAGTCCCTGTGAAATGCTCGCCGCGACATCATACGCGGTCACTCCTTCGTTGTACTCCCGCACCGATCCGTCGGGTAGTGTGATCTTTATCATTGTGTTGTTAGTTGCTTAGTGAATAAGTATTGAGTAGTGCGTATGGAGTAGCGAGACAATACAAAACCGTGTATATCGTCTTAATACTAAAGACTGACTACTAAATACTATCAGGGCCGTGAAAATAGAAAAATTAATGCTGACTGCCAGCCCTTGAGGTCTGACTATCGTCTTATCGGGCAGAGGCGGGGATGATCAGCCGCCTTGGGCCTAGTTCTATTATATTGCCCTTTATCTCGAAAGTATTGTACTTAGTATCATAGTCTTTGCAGAGACTGGCCAGTTTCACCAGATAGTCGCCACGTATATCGAGTACCATGATACACTGCTCCGTCAGCGTACCACCACTGTTGTAAGCAGTCTCTACGATAAACTTATTGCCCGTAGTCATCTGCCTGACACAGTAGCTGACATAGGCATTCATGATAAATTCTTGAGTACTATCTATTACTTGCTCATAGTCGTCTGTACCGCGCTTTCTGCTTAGCCAGCCCATATATCCCTGTTTGCAGAGACAATACCCCGTGGTGTCACGGATAGCTTGCGACCGGTACGGATACATCTGAAGGGAAGCAGAGTCCGGCGAAGTGCCATCTGCCATGGAGGGGAAAAGCGGTATCAATGCCTCCGGAGAAACAGCTTTGCCCAGATAGGTAAATTCTCGCGTAGCGGAGCATGGCTTTTTCACCACTATACTCAGGTCTTTCTGGCCAAAGACAACTGTGCTGCATGTGACACTAAGGACAATAATAAAAAGACAGAAGCGGTACATACTTTATAAAGATATAATCTATAACCTCAATGCGAGAAAAAGTCACAAATTATCGATTGTATCCGCTTTGGTTAGCAACCTATATTCATTAATTTTGAAGTAAACGAGGCTTCAATGACACACACATTCAAAATAAAGGAAACCGAGAAATCTAAATCACTCATAGCCCACCTCCAGACGCTGAGCTATGTCGAGCATGTAGAAGATAATAGCCGCGGGGTGCTGACTGAGGCCGAGATGGCCGCCAAGGTGAAGAAAGCGGAAAAGGAGGGTAGAGAAATCAAGTGGGAAAAGGCTAAAAGGATGATTGAAAAATGGTGATAAAAACCCTGGTCATCCTTGATATCGCCTTAGACGAGTTACAGTCTGAGATACTTTATCACAGGGCAAACACCTCGGAAGCGTTCGCTGCTAGTATGAAGATAGATTTCATGAAAAAGGTTGATTCTATCTTGCCTAACCCATACATCTACCCCGAGTGCCGCTTCCTGCCTACCAAAACGCAACTATACCGGAACATAGTGTGGGGAAACTATCTTATTATCTATAAGATCAAAAAGAACAGTGTCGTAGTCCTGTCACTCTTTCACACTAAACAGAAACCTGTGAAGATCAGGATGGTAAAAAACCGCAACTCCTGACCTAGACTACCACAGGCTACAATACACACCATACCTTGAATATTGAAACCTTTTCCGGGTATCACGTATAGAGAGGGAGAGTTATTTTTGTTAAAATGAAAGGAATCCTGACCCTACTGGCCCTGATGGCCATACTTACTGTTTCTGCGCAGCAGGATAGTATATCTCCGCCTGCCACTGATACCACTATGATATCAGCCACACCTGCAGCCGCTGCGGCCGTCAATGACACCGTAGTGCTGAAAGATAAATCTGTGAAAGAACTCAAGCAGCTGCGCAGCAATGCCAAAGCCAGGGTGAGTACGCCTGTGCGGGAGCGCGATACCATGCACTATGCTATGCAGACAGATACTATCACGCCGCATACCATCACCTATACCAGCAAGACGATTATGGCCAATGCCGCCTTTGTCTATGACAAAAAGAATGACTCGCTGATAGTATCCTTTCAGGATCACAAGATATACTCTACTATGTCTCTGCGCCCGGAGCTGAGCCACCTGACCGATGCCGCTAAGAGAGTACGCTACTCCCAGCTGAAGGACCAGAAGATGTTTAAAGCAGAGAAAGTAAACCCCGATACGACCAACTTTAAGTATAGCTATGTGAAGCTGGTAGACACCCTTATATGGCACGGCTATGTGGGGTACAAGCACAAATTTACCATGAAAGATCAATTCACAGGTACCACTTATACTGTGGTGCTGTATGAGTCCCCCCTGATCAAGATCGATCCGGAGTTCTCTAAATATTACTTCAGCGAGCTTTTCTTTATGAAAGTGCCCATCAAGCTGACCGGCGGTGTGATCAAGGCCCTGGCCGAGCAGCGCATAGATAATAAACCAGTGGTCAGAGAGGAGCTACAGCTCCGAGGTTTTGACAATGAAGCCGGCTGGCAAGGCGGAGTAGACTTTAGCACGCCGATGGACAAGGGGTATACCTATATGCTGCCAGACGGCACCAAGAAGGAAAAACAATACGCCAAAGAGCTCATGGAGCGCCTCACCGGCAAAAAGGACTACCCTACAGTGCCATACCGCCAGGAGTTTGACCACGAGTAGGCCCGGTCTTTGTTAGCATTATTCACCCGCATGAGGATAATCAGGTTTGCTTATATAGAGGAATATTGATTATTTTCGCAGAGTACATTTCAAAAACCAAAAGAAATAGCATTTGGCACTAAATCAACGCCCTCAGTATCCCAGGGGCAGAGCACCGAGAAAAGAACTCGAACACAGGATCAATGATCTGATACGCGTACCTGAGGTGCGTATAGTAGGTGAAAACATGGAGCCGGGTGTCTACTCTACCCGCGAGGCGCTGGACAAGGCCCGCGAGCTGGGCCTGGACCTGGTGGAAATATCTCCCAATGCAGTGCCACCGGTCTGCCGCATAGTAGACTACAATAAATTCCTCTACGAGAAGAAGAAGAAGGAAAAAGAGATCAAGGCAAACTCCAAAAAGCAGGAAGTAAAAGAGATCCGCTTCACTGCCAATACAGATGACCATGATATCGACTTCAAGGCAAAGCATGCAGAGAAATTTCTGCAGGAAGGCAATAAGGTGAAGACCACACTCATGTTTCGCGGTCGTATGATCGTATTCAAGGAGCGTGGAGAGCTGCTGCTCCTCCAGTTTGCCAAGAAGCTCGAGGACATCGCCTCTGTAGAGCAGCTGCCTACACTGGAGGGCAAGCGTATGATGATGACGCTCGCACCTAAGGTCAAGAAAAAATAATTTTGAAATTTCGATGGACCGCATTATATTTGCAGTCCGATTCGGGATGTTTCTGTAGCTCAGCTGGTAGAGCAGTTGACTCTTAATCAACGGGTCCGGAGTTCGATCCTCCGCGGGAACACACAAAATCAAGCGGTTAGATATATAGTCTAACCGCTTTTTTATTTTCCCTATGTTAAATGTTATATTTATTGCACTTGTAATGTGTTGGGGCGTTTATTCTACGCACAGGCATGGTTATTGCCCTATTTACAGCGCACGATGAATTGGGGAAAAGTAGTCCGTATCACACTAAAGGTACTGGCGGGGATCATAGGATCACTGCTGGTGCTGCTCGTGGCGTTGGTACTCCTCATCCGCCTGCCCTCTGTACAAAACTACATCACACACAAGGCTACACAATACGTTTCCAGCAAGACCCATACGCAGGTTACGCTCCGTCGGCTGTATGTGGGTTTCCCCAAGATGGTGGTCATAGAGCAGCTCTATGCAGAAGACGCCCGGCATGATACCCTGCTATATCTGGGCAAACTGGAGGTCAATATCAATCTGCCTGCCCTGCTCCATCACAAAGTAGAGGTGAGCAGCATAGCCCTCTCCGATGTGCATGCAAACATAGGCCGCAGCCAGGTAGACAGCACCTACAACTTTGGCTTCTTCATCAAGGCCTTTGCCGGAGACAAGAAGAAAGCACCAGAGGTCAGGATGAGGTCCGATACTGCCGGCACACCATGGCAGGTGCAGGTAGACAATGTGGATCTAGAGCGCATCAGGGCGCGTTTTGAAGATAGTGTGAGTGGTACGATCATACAGGGGCAGGTCGGACTGCTGCAGTTGCACATGAAGGGTATGGACATCAAGCAGCTCAGCTTCACCGGCAAGACGCTCACGCTCAGAGATACCAAGGTAGATATCACGCAGACGCGCAATAACGATGCCGTCAAAGATTCTACCGTAGCACTCCTGCCACTCATAGCACTGGACAGGCTAGACCTGACCAACATTCATTTCAGCTATAGCAATCAGCCCGGTGGCCAGTTATATTCCTTTGGCGTAGGCTCGCTCTATATACAGCCGGAGAAGATCGACCTGAATCAGCATATCATCAAAGTACGGTCGCTCAGACTGCTGAATAGTGATGGCCTGGTAGCTATGCGCCGCAGTGATCCTACAGTGCCTAAGAAGCAAGCGCCGCCTTCGTTTATAGATACGAGCAGTATCAAGGGATGGTATGTCAATGCCGATACTATCCATCTGGAGCATATCGACTTTGCCTTTGATGAGACTGATGCGCCGCATGTGGTATCTGGTATGGACTACCGCCACCTGAGGCTCACAGATGTCAATACGCATATTGAGAGGGGCTACTATAGCCCTGATACGATCCTGGCAGACATACAACACCTGTCCGCTACAGAGAGCTGCGGCATTGTGCTGCGAAACCTCTCTGCCGACGGGCAATATACAAGTACGGGTGGTGTGCTGCGTGGCCTGACAGCCACTACTGCATTGTCCCATATCAGCAGGAGTGATGTAGCAGTACACTATCCATCTATCAAAGCGCTCTCAGGCAATGTAGGAGAGCTGGCTATCAATGCAGACCTGCATCCCGCTACGGTAGACGTACGGGATATCCTGTGGTTTGCCCCACAATTGCGGGCGACCTTTGATAAGATGCATCTCACACGCGCTACGGTGAGTGGCAGAGTGACCGGCCAGCTGAAGGATATCACTGCACGGCACCTTACTGCTCAGATAGGTGAAAACACCGCAGCCACTATCGATGCGCACATAGTCGGCCTGCCCCGGGCAGCTACAGCATGGTATGACGTGAACCTGCATGATGTGCACAGTACTGCTGATGAGTTGAATAAAATATTGAATGGCGTGCTGCCTGCCAGTGTACAGCTGCCTCAGACCTTTGCCCTCACAGGCCAGGTGAAAGGAACTCTCAGAGATGCCATGGCAAACCTCGACCTCAGTACCAGCAGTGGTGCAGCCACTATAGATGCCACTATGAGGATGGCTGCCGGCGATACACAGTACAGTCTGGAGCTCAATACGCGATCGCTGGATCTGGGTTATATATTGAAGAAGCCTGAGCTGCTCGGGCCGGTCACGATGCAGGCAGAGGGTAAAGGCCAGAACCTCGCACCCGCTACTATCATAGCAGAAATGAATGCAAAGATTTCGTCCCTTTATTTCAAACAGTATACCTATAAGGATATTGAGCTGGAGGCCTGTGCGAGCGCCGGAGCCTACGATGCCTGGATAGGTATCAGTGATACAAATGCAAAACTCACTCTCGGCGCATCTCTGCTATGGCGGGGCAATGATAGACATATAATAGCTGATGGAGAGATCAAAGGTATAGACCTCCTCAAGACGCACCTGCTGGCCAGGGACCTGCGCACCGGAGCCAGGCTAAACGTAGACCTGCGCGATAGCAGCAGTGTGATCAATGGACAGGCGAAGATCAGCGATATCATAGTGCTACAGGGAGAAGATACCTACCGCGTAGACTCTATAGCTGTCACAGCGCACACAGATACGGGGCGGCTACGCGTATCGCTGAGCAGCGACCTGGCAGAGGCAGCCTATACGGGTACACCAAAGGTGCAGCTGATCCCGCCAGCGCTTGTTTCCTTTGTCAATACTTACTTTGCATTCACGCCTGATAGAGTAGATACGAGTGGCGCAGATACCACGCGCATAGACTTTGACCTCACAGCGAGTGTCAATGCGCATCCTATCATCACAGAGGTACTGATGCCTGGTGTCAAAACCTTTAGCGGGGCGTCTGTATCTGCCACTTTCAATAAAGAGAAGCGCAAACTGGACCTCGACCTCAATGCCTCTACTATGGCATATGGTGGTGTGAAACTGGATAATGCCAGTGCCTCCATACACGCTGTAAATGACTCACTGAAATATGATGTGGCTGTATCTAAACTCGCTACCGGTCCGGTACGGCTGACGAGTACAGAGCTATCAGGATCGCTGCGCGAAAATCGCCTGGCCTATCTCCTGGATGTCAAAGATTCTGTAGGAGCAGATAAACTAAAGATGTCAGGCGAGCTAAGGCAGCCTGCGCCTAAGAGCTTCACCCTGCGCATAGACAGCAACGGTCTCGTACTCAATACGCGCAAGTGGGAGCTAGCCGAGGATAACCTGATCCGGTTTGGCAAGGGGGGTATCAACGTACATGACTTTGACCTGAAGAGAAATGCGCAGGAGGTATCCATCACCTCGCTGAGCGATGAGGCCAATGCACCGATCAAGGTCACATTCAGGGATTTTCATCTGGGTACCATCTCACAGATCATAGAGTCGGATAGTGCGCTGCTGCGCGGCCATATGAATGGCACGGCAGAGCTGCGCAATATTGATAAGGCCCTGGCATTTGTATCTGACCTGCGTATCGATAGTATATCATACAGGCGCCATCCTATCGGAGATCTGACGATCAAGGCTGACAATCTCACTACCAATCGCTACCAGGCAGAGATCAGGCTGAGCGGAGCAGACAATGATGTGCAGATCAAAGGTGCTTATATCAGCACTCCCGCCGGTGAGAGCCAGCTGGACCTGCACACTGCTATCACTAAGCTCAATCTTGCATCTATAGAGCCATTTACGTCAGGACAGATCAGGCGGAGCCGAGGCTATATGACAGGTGAGGCGTCCATCACAGGCAGCGTCCACCACCCGCTGATCAATGCTGATGTAGCCTTCCGCGAAGCGGCCTGCAATGTAGCCTACCTCAATAATTACATTACGATCAAAGAGGACCACATCAAACTGGACCCTCAGGGAATTTATTTCCATTCTTTCGATATACTGGACTCCCTGGGCCAGAAGGCCACTATAGATGGCACCGTGCATACTACAGATTTCCGCAAGATGAAGTTTGACCTGACCATCCGTACGGACAATTTCACGGTGCTCAATACCACCATACAGGACAATCCTCTTTTCTTTGGCCACCTGCTGGTCAGCAGCCGGATATCTGTGAAGGGCGATGAATCACTGCCAGTGGTCAATGCCGATGTGAAGCTGCTGGACAGGACCAATGTGGCTGTGATCATACCCTCCTCCAAAATATCTACAGACCGTGGTGACGGCATAGTGGTCATGGTAGATCACTCTGATACCTCAGGCATACTGGGCAAGAGGCGCGACAGAGTGATCGATACGGTGCAGACGCAACTTCAGTTTAAAGGCATCAACCTTATAGCAAATGTAGATATCGCAAAGCAGGCGAAATTTAAGGTGATAGTAAATAAGACCTCTGGAGACTCACTAGTGGTCAATGGGGAAGGCAGGCTGAGTTTTGCACTGGACCCTGCTGGAAATCAGAACCTGACAGGTATCTACACACTATCAGGCGGTAGCTATGATTTCAGCTTTGAGAAAGTGATCCATAAAAAGTTTTTGATACGGGATGGCAGTACTATCACGTGGAACGGGCGGCCACAGGATGCTAATGTCGATGTGAGCGCTATCTATGAGGTGCGTACCTCAGCAGCAGACCTGCTGGCTACTGAGCTGGCGGGAGTCTCAGAGTCAGAGAAGTCTGCTTACAAAAAGTTACTCCACTTTAAGGTATACCTCAATATGAAAGGAGAGCTGCTGAAACCAGAGATCAGCTTCCGGCTGGATATGGATGATAACGATAAGGCTGCCTTCTCCGGTATCGTCTACTCTAAGGTGACCTCTGTGAATGATAATCCAGAGGAACTCAATAAGCAGGTGTTTGCCCTGCTGATCCTAAATAAGTTCATCCCTACCAATACGGTGCCGGGAGATGGCTATGGGACTATGGCCACAGACCTGGCGCGCAATAGCGTGAACGAAGTACTCACCGATCAGCTCAACAGGCTCTCAGGTAAATACATCAAGGGCGTGGATCTGAACTTTGGCCTCCAGTCTAATGATGAATACACACAGAGCGGTGTGCAGCAAAATACGCAGGTCAGCATCGGTGTGAAGAAGAGCTTTTTCAAGGATCGGCTGGATGTATCCCTCGGTACGTCTATCAATGTACCTAATAGTAATAGCAGCGCCTCACAGTACAATGCCAATAGTATCACCGGTGATATTATGCTGGACTACAAGCTGACCCCGGATGGCAGGTATCACTTCAAAGCTTTCCGGCTCAACCAGTATGAGGGTATCATAGATGGCCTGCTGTACAAGACAGGCATCGGTGTCTCGTATAATCGTGATTACGATCACCTGAGCGAAATATTCCGCCGCCGTATCAAGCCTAAAACCGAGGAGACGAAGTGAAGAAGACGCTGCCAGTCATATTAGTTGCTATGCTGCTCTTGCTGTCCGGATGTACAGGCCTGCGGCTCATGCCCAAAGATCGTGTGCTGTATACCGGTGCTAGTGTGAGCATAGTGACCAAAGAGAAGATCAAAAAGAAAGCATCCATCAAGGCTGACGTACAGGATATCATCCGTCCCAAGCCGAATACAAAATTTCTCGGTATGAGGCCGGGACTGTGGCTCTACTATGAGGCAGATAAACCTAAGAAGCGGCACAATAATAAACGAAAGGTACGCGACTGGATCAAGACCAAGATGGGAGAAGCTCCGGTATACATGAGTGATGTAGATACAGTACTGCTACAAAAAGCCATAGATACCAAGCTCTGGAATATAGGCTTCCTGGATTCGCACTGTGAGTACACTGTAGTAAGGAAGAAGAATGGCAAAACAGCGCACATTGATTTTAAGCTGGACCTCCGGCAGCCATATACTTTAAAAGAAGTCACCTTCCCGGCTGATACTGACGGAGTGGGCCGCTGGATAGCCCGCTCGCAAAAGCGCTCACTGCTGAAGCCTGGAAATGTATATAAACTGGATGACCTGGTAGATGAGAGAAACCGTATAGACGATATGGTAAAGCGGCACGGCTATTATTTTTTCTCCCAAAACTATCTGGAGTTTGTGATGGATACGATGGATAGGCAGGTGACACTGGTGATAAGGGTCAAGAGTAATACGCCCGAAAAATCGCGGCATCTATATACAGTAGATGAGATCAATATCTACCCGGATTATAATCGGGCTGACTCCCTGCCTATAAAGGCACAGGTAGTAGACTCTATCAATTATTACTCCCGTACGGACTATATACACCCGCGCACGATCGTACGCTCCGTCTATTTCCGCCCACATAGGATCTATGATAGCAGGATACAGCGCCGCACGCTGGCGCGACTCAATAATCTGGGAGTCTTCAAATACATCAATCTGGAAATGAAAGAAGTGGACTCCATCATGGGCTCTCTATCTGCAAATATCATGCTATCTCCTCTGCCCAAATATTCGGTGAGTACTGAGCTGCAGGTGGCTACAAAGTCTAATAATTTTATTGGGCCCGGTCTGACATTCAGCCTGCGAAACCGTAACGCCTTCAAGGGTGCAGAGCTCCTGATCTATAACCTGACCGGCTCCTTTGAGTCACAATATAGCGGGACATACAAGGGGCAATTTACCTACCAGATCAATCCGCGTGTGGAGCTGGATATACCGCGCCTCCTTCCTTTCAAAAATCAACCAAAGACGGACTTTGTACCACATACCAAATTTGGGCTGGATTACTCATTCCTGAGTCGCGTAGGCTACTTTGATATGAATTCCTTCAAGCTGGATATAGGGTATAAATGGAAGCAGTCCATGACCATAGAGCATGCCCTCACGCTGCTCAATGTGCAATACTTTAATATTTACCACCGGTCTCAGGCATTCAATGACCTGATCAATAGTAATCAATTGCTCAAATCACGCTTTGATGAGCAGTTTTTGTTTGGAGTGGCCTACTCTTTCTTTTACACAGAGCAGCAGAAGACAGCAAAGCGGAACCGGTTCTATTTTAACGGCAATGTGGAGCTGTCAGGCAATCTGCTGGCTCTCAGCAGCCAACTGGCCAATAAGCTGCCGGTAAATGCCGATCAGCCTACCAAGATATTTGGGGTAGAGTTCGCGCAGTTTGCCCGGTTTGATATAGATGTGCGTGACTATATCCGCATCTCTGCCAACAATATGATAGCCCTGAGATTCATAGGAGGGTGGGGACTACCATATGGCAATAGTAACACGCTGCCATATGCCAAGCAGTTCTTTGCAGGTGGCGCATATAGCCTCCGGGGCTTCCCGGTCAACTCGGTAGGCCCGGGTGCTTACAAGAATACTACGCCCAACGTATTTGCACTGCAGCAAGGTGGTGAGATCAAGCTAGAGTTTAACGTGGAGTATAGGTTCCCGATCTTTAAGTTTCTCAAAGGGGCGATCTTTTATGATGCCGGCAATACATGGCTAAATAAGGCCAATGTCAATGCACCCAATGGTGAGTTTCGCTCTAACCTTTTCCTGAAGCAGATAGCTATGTCTACCGGCGCGGGACTACGGGTGGATGTCAGCTTCTTTGTGCTGCGATTTGACGTGGGCCTGCCACTACGTTCTCCAGCAGTAGATGAGCCCGAGCGCTGGGTGATCAATCATACCACCTTCAAGAGCCTTGCATTCAATCTTGCGTTTGGCTATCCATTCTAAAAATGAAAGGCGCGGGGAATCCCCACGCCTTTGTGATACGCAATTTGATCAATGCATTTTATTGGCTTAGTGTACTACTTTATTGGCGCAGCAGCTCGCAGCTACTGCATCCGGTTTGGCGCGAAAGGTGAAGCCCATAGAGAGGATATACCCCATAGCCTCGCTCAGCGCGGTATTGGATCCGAAGCGCGGATTAGTATTGATATCCGCGTGTACCTCCAGCTCAGTACCATACTGATCAAAGAGATCGCACAGGTGATAAGCGATCTCGATAGATTTCGCTACCTCATGCAGCATACGCTCCTTGATGGTCATGCGCTGTGCAGTGCGGTCAGAGCAGATATACATGTATCCACCTTTACCCTTGCGCAGGATCAGGATCACGGTGGCAAACTCTACCTCAGACCCATAGACCTGAGAGTCGGTGCCGATACAGATCTTGATCTTATTGCCGAGCGCCTGCTCGTGGATCAACGCTTGCTCCATCGCTTCTTTGATCGGGCCTTTTATCCTGGTGCCATCCAGCTTTCTCCATTTTCCATTTATTACTTGTTCCATTGGTTTTATTCTATGTAGAGACGCAAAAACTTTGCGTCTCTACAGGGTTAAATAATCACCCATCCATCTTCACGATCTTTGGGTAAAAGATACCTTCCACATTCACGAGGTTGGTTTGTGCACTCATGACTGCATGGATATCCTTGTAGGCGTGTGGTGCCTCGTCCAGTCCACCGCCGAGCAGCTTCACACCGTTCGCTTTCAGTATTTCTTTCAGCGCAGCGTGTGTTACACTGTTCATGGCTTTGGTACGGCTCATCTTGCGGCCTGCACCGTGTGATGCAGAGTTTAGTGCTGCAGTTTCGCCGTTACCACTTACGATAAATCCCGGTGCGGTCATAGAGCCTGGTATGATTCCCATCACATCTTTGGCTGCGGGTGTCGCACCCTTGCGGTGCACGATCATCTCGCGGCCATCCACCATTTCCTTCCACGCAAAGTTGTGGTGGTTCTCCACCATGGCTATGGGCGCTACGTTCAGCACCCTGGCTAGCTTGCGGTGTATCTCGTGGTGGCAGGCGCTGGCATAGTCGCCGGCCAGGTTCATAGCGAGCCAGTACTCCATGCCCTCCTGCGTATCGAGGTTCAGCCATGCGAGATGGCCTGCTTCACGCGGCAGCCTTGTTTTCTCTTTGGCTACTCTGGTATAGTGGCCGGCTATGGTCGCACCCAGGCCACGGGAGCCTGAGTGGGAGAGTAGCGCGACATACTTGCCCGGTGGTACCTTCAGCGCATTGTCAGGGTCAGATATTTCTACTACACCCCACTCTACGAAGTGGTTTCCCGAGCCGGATGAGCCCAGCTGCTTTGCTGCTTTCATCTGCAGTGTCTTCAGCAGCGGTATCTCGCCAAACTCCTTACGGTCCAGCACCTCATGATCCGATGTTTCTTTAAACTCGCGTCCCGCCCCAAACAGTGTCCCCTCTATCAGCTCACGCTGGTAGAATTTCTCACGGTGCAGCAGATCACCAGCCGGTATATCAAACACCGACAGGCACATACGGCAGCCGATATCTACACCTACGCCGTAGGGTATCACTGCATTCTCCGTGGCCAGTACACCACCTATCGGCAGGCCGTAGCCGGAGTGCGCATCAGGCATCAGTGCCGCAGCACGTGCGATAGGCAAACGTGCTGCGATCTTCATCTGATCAAAGGCACCCTGCTCTATATGCTCCTGCCCGAAGGCACAAAAGTCGATACCGTTTTCATTCAGCGGTATTTCTTCACCTTCTGCTTTAGGCTTCTCTACCAGCAGGTCTGCTATCTGGTTGAGCGGGGCATCTTCCATAAACTCTGCGGGGCTTGCCAGTATCTTCTTCAAGATATCCAGCGCCTCCTCTAGTGTGGAGTGCTTATAGTTTTTCTCCATCACTCGCATTGAAACTGAGATCACTGGCCCCTCAGGGTATCCTATTTCTCTCAGGTCTTTTCCTCTTATTGATAGTTTTGCCATTGTCTTTTTAGTTTTTAGGGTTCTTTAGTAGTTGCTTTATTCGATTTGTTGTGTCTTGTAATTGGTCAATAGGTCGTGCCTTTCGTAACTCCTTTGAGCAGAGTGAAACACTCAGGTCTATTGATTTATTAGTTGGTTGACTTATCTCATACATATAAATGCCAATATCATCGTTCAGGTCACCATATCCAGAATGATAATACACCTGCTCTTTTTCCATTTCACTCGTATATCGAAACATGCTTTGTTTGTCCTTGCGGTTTGATGCATCTACGACTATTAGAAGCATTAGATATGTTTTGTGAAAGCGATATTTCTCATACATCATTTTAGTTTGCTTTACTCCTTCTTCTATTTTATGCGTTTTGAGAATAATGCTGTTATCTTCCTGCACTTTCCCTTTCACTCTTTTTACTTGGAAAGCAATTGATCGCGTAATGTCTTTTTCGTTAATCAATAAGATGTCAATGTCACCTGGAACTCCAGAGTCTTTTATTATCGGCCTTTCAATTCCTGTGAAGACTTTATAATCTGTGGAAATGTTAAGTTCCTCAAAGAATAAATATCCAGCTGAAGCTTTAGGATTATCGAAAAGCCATTTTATTCCAGCAGCTTCCAACAAACTAGTCGAGATGCTCTCTGACTTTTCAAAATCATCATCATCTTGGAAAAATGTAAGGGTTTCTTGTCCTGTAAATAGGCGTGAGTCCATAATTGTACTCCTAAAGATTATATGCTCTTCCATTTTTCTCTTTTGATTAACTCAATTTACTAATCAATTCTATCCTGTGAGAGTGGCAAGATTCGAACTTGCTATGCCCGTGAGGGCAGCGGTTTTACAGACCGCCCCGGCACTCCAGCTCCGGCGCACTCCCATTATTTACTATCGGGTGAAGAAGGGAATCGAACCCTCTGCTGCGGTCTCACAAACCGCCGTGTTTCCTATACACCAGCTTCACCATTTTTGAGTAATCCGGAAATCAGGTAAACGGTTAACCGGTTTCCTGATCACTGATCATCCTCATGTGGACAGAGCAGGATTCGAACCTGCATCGCGAGGTCCTTCAAGCCTCCGCTCTACCATTGGAGCTACCTGTCCATGAGCCTCCTTCAGTGTTTGAAACTGATTCTTCCCGTTACAAACGGGATGCATAACCACAGATGCTTAGGAGGCACTTACGTTTTCTCTGCGGGAACAGGATGGATCGAACATCCGGCACGCGGCTTAACAGGCCGCTACTCTGCCACTGAGTTATGTTCCCAGATCGCGGTACCAATGGGAGTCGAACCCACACCTTCCTCATAGACAGTGAGGCACACTGGCCGTTGTGCTATGGTACCATCGCTGATGCAGCAGGCTTCGAACCTGCAACCCCCGCTTTCGTAGAGCGGCGTTCTTCCCGTTGAACTATGCATCAATATCAGTTGACCCGGTGGGGCTCGAACCCACGACCCCCGCTTTAAAAGAGCGGTGCTGCCTCCATGCTGAGCTACAGATCAATGTACCCCTCTAAATCTCCCCTAAAGGGGAGACTTAAATACAGTATGTAGACCCGGAGTGATTCGAACACTCACTGTTCAGGTTCTAAGCCTGCTGCCTCTCCCGTTGGGCTACGAGTCCATGTATCCGGCGGTGGTTTGTATAGATGACTAACGGAACCACCTCCATCCGCCGGATGAATTACTTTTTTAGTTGCCGGAGCAAGATTCGAACCTGCACATACCAGAGTCAAAATCTGGTGCCCTACCAGTTAGGCGATCCGGCAGTATAGTGTCTGTCTATGCTGCGCTGTCGCCACTGAGGGGCTTTGTTTTTGTTTGTCTTCATTGTCGTTTTTCTTTCGTTATCAAAATGACATCGGGCTACAAGTGTTGAGTGTGTGTTGTTGGTTTTCATTTTTCAGATGAAGTAACACTCAGCGACGGCACCGATGCTTATCCTTTGTATAGAAACTAAAGCCTGTCAAAATGTATCGGGCAATGTGCGATAAGAGTATGCTGCTCTAACCATCTGAGCTACCCTGGCATAGTACCAGGGGCGGGACTCGAACCCGCGACCTGCCGAGTATTGAGTCGAAGTAACCCTCATCTACGGCACCGATATGTACGAAAGGCAGGACTCGAACCTGCGGCCTCATGCTCCCAAAGCATGAATTCTACCAGCTGAAATACTTTCGTATAAAAGCAGGGCAAGGAATGATAAGGCACTAATGTAAATTGCTTAGCCTCTCAGCCACCTTGGCTTTCACCAAGGGCGGGATTCGAACCCGCGTACGATTTATCCCGAAGAAATCCTTACCTACGGCACCTACTGCATCACGTGAGAGAATTGAACTCTCATTCCCGGCATGAAAGACCAGTGTCCTGAGCCATTAGACGAACGTGACAAGTGTACAGGGCAATGGACGAAAAGAGACTATATCCCCCAAGTGTTTTGTAATGGTAATGGTGGAGGATATTGGAGTCGAACCAATTGAACCGAAGTAACTCTCTTCTACGGCACCTGTATGTTTTGAATGAAAAGACAGTAAGGGTGAAAGACGATCAGAGACTGATAAACTGAACTAACACCTCCTTGCGAAGGGTGACGGAATCGAACCGACGACCTCTGCATCACTAATGCAGCGTTCTAACCCGAAGTAACTCTGATCTACGACACCTCACTGTATGTCTGGAATAAAAAGACAGAAAGAGTGAAAAGCGAAAGGGACTGTTTATTGTGCTAACTTCCATTGCTGAAAGTGCCGGATTTGAACCGGCAACCCATACATTATAAGTGTATTGCTCTACCGAAGTAACCCTTATCTACGACATCTTTCCGTTTGTTTTGGAAAAAGGAGTGACAAGTGACAGGATTTTTCAGATTCGAACTGAATGATCCACGAAGTATTTCCTGTCTACGACATCCTTTGATTAAAGTAAGGAGCAAAAGCGAGACGAGCACCGGGGCACGCGCTGGCCGGGAGTTGAACCCGGAATGCCTCATGCTATATTGCAAACATCACGCAATTCCTCCCCATCTGTCGAGCGAAGTATCTCATCTCTACGGCATCCTTACCATAGGTTGTCTTTAGTTTCTATACAATATGTCAAAGAACTTTTTTCTTCCTTTCGGAAAGCCCTCCCGCCGCTATAGCGGGAGGGCATGTTTTCATAGTTCTATTTTCTCGATCTCTGCTACTGCGTTGCTACCGTTTTCGATAGCAGCCAGTACTTCAAAGACCTTATCGCTCCAGCCGGCGATCAGATATACATCCTTGCGGCGGATATCCAGTGGCGTAGTGCCATAGCCTGCCAGGTCAAACAGGTAGAGCTTTGCATCTGGGGCGATACGCTTGTAGTCATCCCAGACTGCAGATACGCTACGCTGCATATGAGCACCACGGCCGGCATCCCACATCTGGCAGTCGGTGAACATCATGACCTTATCCACCTTCATCCTGCGGGAGATCAGGTCTTCGATCACTTTGTAGCCGTTGGTAGCGTATCCTACTTCGCCTTCGCGCTTGTAGTATTCATCTACGTTTGCCAGTACGGACACTTGAGGCATGTTGATCACCTTCCAGCAATCGCCAAACATACCGGTGACCACATTCTTGCTCCTGTTTTGTAGCAGCATCGCCAGCATCAGACCGATGTCATAGTTCATGACCTTGCTCTTGGCAGAGATCACCTTCTGCATAGAGCCGGACACATCACAGGCGATGACGACCTTTGTTTTTTCGTCAAAGCCTTTGATGTTGGCCGCAGTGTGCAGGACGGCGCTTTCCAGCGCGGTCATCACTCGTGCAGTGCGGCCATCCTTCAGCTGCTTCAGCTCGCGCCATGCCGCCAGGTAGCGGAATGGCAGCTGCTTTGCACCAGCCACTGCTCGGGCATCAGCCAGATAGCTGCATACTTTCTGCAGCGCCTCGTCAGAGACGTTTGCTTCTAGTATGTTTCGCAGCATGGCCATGTAGCCCATCTTGCCACTCAGGATCAGCTCCTCCCACTTTTCTTTTTTCGCGCCGGCTTTCGCATCGGCAGTTTCGTAGGCCTCCTGACCCAGTGCGCTCAGCTCAGTCTCCCAGGTGTAGGCAGTAGCGAGCTCATCCTTTGCGATCTTGTTGAAGATCGCTTGCTGAGCCTCGTCTTTTGCCTTTGGGTGCACGAGGAAGAGCGCATCTTTCAGCTTCACATCCGCGTCACGGTTATACTTGCTGAACTGGTATTCATCAAACTTGTTGAAAGCCTCTGCGAGACCTTTCTGTACTTGCTTGCTGAGCTTGTTCAGCTTCTTGGTGCCTTTGCGCTCATTGGCCAGCTGGTAGTAGGCCAGCAGCTCAGTGATCTCATCTGCACGCTGTACCACGCGGGCCACGGTCCGGCCGGTAGCGGCGCTGCCTTTCAGCTTTGCCATCTCCACTGCCAGTACCAGAGGCACGGAGCGCAGGTACATTTTCTCGCGGGCGTACACCGCCAGCTTTCCCGCAAAGTCTGCATCTACTGCAGTCATCAGCTCGCGGATCTTTGCTACACGCTTGTCAGTACCTTCGTAGAATTTATCTCCGAGGGAGGTAGTGACTACCGCAGCGTATAGGGCGGTGCGGGCATCCATGCTATATGCCTCAGCACTTTCATAGTTTTTGGTCTTGTTTCGGTTGAAGACCTTTAGATTGAATTTCATTGTCTATCTCCTTTTTTGTTTTTGCCACCTGCTCCGGCCTCGCGCGGAGGTGGGAGATAGGTCGGCGTCATTTTTTCTTTTTCACCACCGGGATCAGCCTGTGGCATGGCCGTGGCCATCAGCACCGTCTCATCAGAGGCAGACGCTGCGTGCTGGGCGAGTGCATTGATCACTTTTATCAGCAGCCACACTACCGGTACCCATGGGAAAACAGCAGTGTGCGTATACATTGTTGTTTAATTGATGGGTATATGGTCGTAGCCAAAATCACGGAGCATATGCTCCTTGCTGCGCCTGACCGACCTCACGTCACTGAAGTCGAGTGCTGCTGTGATAAATCTCCCTATGGCATCCAGCCACCGGGTAGAGAACCTGACGTGCAGATCTAACTGCCGTGCCTTGTGTTGAATTGTTATCATAGTATTGGTTTTTAGTGTTTCTGTTTTTATTCCTCGTTTTCATTTTCTGTCACGATCACCATTTCTAGCCCCAGTCGCATCAGCAGAAGTGGAAACGGTTCCCGTGGCTCCGGCATGTAGTCCGGCATCATCGCTTCTTCTTCTGGTGTCGGCATTTTAGCCTCTATCGGTTTCTGTCCTGTTGCTTCAGCGCTTTGTGCTCCGGCGTATCTCATGTGTGCTACTGTCACCTGTACCGCGATGATCAGTGCTGGCAGGAAGCATATGAGAGCTGCAAAATTTGTTTCCATCGTTTTCGTTTTTCTGTCAAATAAAAAGCCCCGTGTGCTATGCGCAGACGGGGCTTTTGATCCTGACCGGTATATGTCTATACCAGCTGATGCCTTCGCCTCGTCTGCTTGAGATCTTCCAGATTC
Source organism: Bacteroidetes bacterium UBA1941 (assembly GCA_002336805.1). Classification (GTDB taxonomy): domain Bacteria; phylum Bacteroidota; class Bacteroidia; order Chitinophagales; family LD1; genus UBA1941. The sequence goes on along the minus strand of DDEZ01000012.1, from coordinate 81,129 downwards.
TCATTGCGCCTGCAACTCGTCCGTAACACCTGGGCAAAGCAATAGCTAGCCGCTGTATGTGCGGGTTTGCCTGCCTGAGACCAAAGTGATATGTTGTTTCTGAGTGCCATTGTGCCTTTTCCTTAAACCTCCCGTGCCTTGCCACCATTAGGTTTGGGGCATGAGCACGGTTGGTTTTTATTTTTAGTTTCCTATTATTTTAGTAAAAAATAAACCCGGCATTTTGGGCCGGGCTTACTGTTTGTTTATTAGTTGCTTTAGTTTTTATACTAAGACCAATATCTGCAATAAGCCCGAAACACACTATCCATGCGGTTTTCGCCGCCTAATAGCACTGGTGCCTGATATGTGTGTTTGCGTGTCATTTGAAAATACTTTTCCGTTTTGTTGCCACAAAGATACATTCGTTTAATTCTAAAAACCAAATATTTTATGTAAAATTATTTTTATCGTTTCCTGAAACGTAGTATTCATGCGGGTTTCAGTGCAGAATTTAGAATGAATCTAAACTCGGTGTCGTAAAAAGAAAAGTGCAGAAGTGATCACATCCTGCGCTTTTCTTTTGTCAATCTATATGTTTGATCAATGCTGTATCGTGACTTGCTTCGTCACTGATCCGATAGCTGTTTTGATCTGGATGCTGTAGACTGCTGCTGCCCACGGAGATGCATCCAGCGTCAGGCGTATTTCTTTCTCACCGGTGAATGTATGTGTAGTGATCACACGCCCGATCATGTCCCTGACCTCTACAGTGCCATCAGATACTGCCGGTAGTGTAGCGGAGACGTTTATACTTGTATTGGCAGGGTTAGGGTAGATACTTAGTGTGGTCAGCGCAGACAGATCTGCCACTGCGGTATTGATGCCCACTGTGGCGAGCGCAGTGGTCATACAGCCATGGGCGTCTGTCACGGTCACCATGTAGGTGCCGGCAGCGAGACCGCTGGCGGTAGTGGTGGTCTGAGTAGGATTGGTGCTCCACTGATATGTCAGCGCGCCCGTACCGCCAAAGGCGTTCACAGTAGCCGTGCCATCTGCCTGACCAGTATGCGCCTGTGTGACTGATGTGGTAGCCTGCACGGCAGCTGCTGGCTCTGAGAGCAATACCGTGTCAGTGATAGAGCAGCTATTAGCATCAGTGATCGTGGTGATGTATGTGCCGGCGGCCACATTGCTAATAGAAGGGCCAGAGGTACTGTTGCTCCATGTATAGACCAGTGTGCCTGTACCTCCTGAGCCAGTGACAGTCGCGGCACCGGTGGCTCCTGCACCACGGCACAGGATATTTGTTACCTGGTTTTGCGCGGAGATCGCAGCTGGCTGAGAGAGGGTCAAAGCGTCAGTCTTCACGCAGTTATTAGCATCGGTAATGGTCAGGTTATAAGTGCCTGCCGCGAGGCCGGTGAGGCTACCGATGGCTGGGCTCCACTGATAGCTGAGCGCTCCAGTACCACCCTGTGCCTGCAGTGAGATAGACCCGCTGGCTGCGCCGTGGCAGAGTGGGGCAGTACCGCTGAGTACATCAGTGATAGCTACTGGCTCTGTGATAGTGATCGAATCTACCCGCGAGCAGCCGTTTCCATCAGTTACATTCACTACATAGAGGCCAGCCTGGAGCGTGGCCTGCGATGCACCACTCAGGCCCCCCGGCCACGCATAGGTATAGCTGCCGGGTGTGATACTAGGCGTGATAGTGGCTGCACCATTATTGCCGCCATAGCAGGATACAGCAGATGCTGTATGTGAAAGGGTGAACGTGGCAGGACTGCCCACATTGACACCACGGGAGCTGGTACATTGGTTGGCATCGGTCACAGTCACGGTATAGTTGCCTGCAGCGAGATTTGATGCTACGGCAATATTAGCTCCGCTGGTCCAGTGATAGAAGAGTGTGCCTGTTCCACCGGTAGCTACTGCTGTAGCCGAGCCAGTGCTCTGGCCGCAAGATGCCTGTGTACTGGATACCTGTATGCTGATGGCAGTAGGCTGAGTGATAGTAGTTGAGCGTGTAGCAGTACAGTTATGCGCATCTGTCACAGTCACAGTATAGGTGCCGGCCGCCAGGCTGCTGCGGTTCTGTGTAATGATGCTATTGCCCCAGTTGTAAGTATATGAAGCCGTACCTCCTGATGGTGCGAGCGTGATCGCGCCGTTATTGCCGCCGTTGCAAGAGACATTGGTAGTAGTGGCTGTAGCAGAGAGGGCAGCAGCCGGCTGTGAGACTGTAGCGCTGGCGGTAGCAGTACAACTGTGTGCATCAGTCACAGTCACAGTATAGGTGCCGGATGGTATGTTAGTTCTGTTTTGTGTAGTGATACTACTGCCCCAGTTATAGCCATAGGCAGTAGTGCCGCCCGCTGCGGCCAGTGTGATGCTGCCCGTGCTCGCGCCGTAGCATTGTACTGCAGTGGCAGTAGCAGTGGCTGTGAGAGCGGCTGTAGGCTGTGTGACCGTAGCGGTGCGGCTGGCAGTGCAACTATTGGCGTCAGTCACGGTCACAGTGTAGGTGCCTGCAGCGAGATTAGTACGGTTTTGGGTCGTGATGCCGCTGCCCCAATTATAGCCATAGGAGGTAGTACCTCCGGTGGTCGTGATAGTGATCGCACCGGTAGTACCTCCATAGCATAGTACGCTGGTAGTAGTAGAGCTGACGGATAGTGCGGCAGATGGCTGCGTCACAATGACTGTATCTGTTTTGGCGCAGCCATTATTATCCGATATTGATACGGTATAGGTGCCTGCAGGTACATTAGAGATAGAGGATGTGGTCTGGCCGCTGCTCCAGTGGTATGTGTATGGTGCGCTGCCAGAGGTAGGTGTCACCGTCGCTGCACCAGTAGACTGGCCATAACAGCTGACTGCTGTACTGGTGCGCGTATCTGTGAGGCCGGCTCCGATGCTGGCTGTGACAGGAGCGCGCAGCGAAACACATGCAGGTGCTTGTACTTCCCAGTTGTAGAAATAATAGTAATAGGCGGGCTGTGTAGGATTGCTGATGTTATTGCCGATAATACTGACCATGCCTTGAGCATCCGTATAAGGATATACCCCACCAGCGGTATTACGGAATAAATTCATAGAGTCTGCTACCCCGAGTTCATAAATAGTAGTCGAGCTAGGCACCAGATCAATATTCAGATTGACACGTCCGCGGCCGGCCTGTATGTAGACGCTGCGGCTCGCTATGACGACGCCAAAAGTGTCACGATACTGTATCGTACGATAACCCGTAGTGAGTGCATACACAAAAACTGAAATGAGTTTTGAGGGCCTATTAACCTTAAAGCGTAATGCACGCTGACTATTACCATTGAAATAAGAGCCGGCGCCGATGGTAGAGTCCGCCGGTCCTACGTAGACACTGGCCTGAGGTACCACTTCTTCTGCATAGTAGCTGCGGGTAGCACTGATCGATGGCGTATTGAAAGGGTTGGAAGTTGATATTACGGGTGTGCTGGTCGCACTATCGTACCAGTTCACACTATTGGTAGTAGTGGCTGATAAAGCTACGGAGCCAGCGCTGCAGCGACTGCCACCGGTCACGGCAGGTGCAGCTGGTTTGCTCACGGTGATCATGTTCGTCACCGTCTTTGTGTTAGAGCCGACACTATTGGTAGCAAGCAGTGATACAGTGTATACGCCGTTGGTCAGGTAGGTCTTCAGCGGATTGCGCTGAGTAGAAAAGGTGCCATCTCCGAAATTCCACAGCCATGAAGTAACTCCTCCCGTAGTGCGATCTGTGAACTGTACCTTGCCCGAGCATGTAGTAGTCACATCAGAAACAAAATTGGCCGTAGGTGCGGTGGTCGCAGCATTGCAGGTCCAGTTGATGGCAAAGCCTGTGTCGACCACACCAGGATCTGATATAAAGCGTACTGTGATGGCCGGCTGTGTAGAGGTGATGGCCGCGGGCAGCGTAGTGCCAGTATATGTACCCAGTAGCGGACTACTGGTGCTGGCACCATCATATACGTACAGATAGTCATAGCCCGACTCGATGCGGAACCTCGTGAAATTTAAGCGTACGGTAGCAGCACCCGTAGGCGCGATGGTCACAGAGCTATTCACGTTGTTTGAGTAGGCACCGTAGGCACCGCCATTGTCATATATCGTTCCCGTACAGCTGGTCTGCAGGTCTGCTGTACCTGTGACAGGCAGTATCACCACGCATGGGTTTGCGCTGTTTATGTTTACGAGGTTTGGCTTCGTGACGCTGTCTGTACCACAGCCTCCTGATGAGATGAGACGCACGGTGTAGACACCGGGGTTGTTATAGGTATGTGATGGATTCACAGCATTGCTTGTGGTACCATCGCCAAAATACCACGTGTAGTTGCTCGTATTCGCACTTTGGTTGGTAAAGTTCACTGTGTATGGTGCGCTGCACGCTACCGTATTTGAGTAAGTAAAATTTGACACGACAGCGGCGCTATATTGAGCACCTACACCTACTGCATACCAGGCATTGGCTGTGCTGATCACCTCCTGTGAGCAGGCTCCGTAGAGATCAGTCGCAGCCTGAATGGCGTAGAACCGGGCATCTGCGTACTGCGACGTAGATACCAGATAGACAGTCTGCATGCGGAATGCAATAGCCGTAGCCTTAGTACGCCCTATGCCGGTTACATTGTAGATATTACTGTTGTCATTGGTCCCGGAGCCACCCATACAGAGCAGGTAGTACCAGAAGTTTTCTACACCGCTATTGGTATGCACGCCGCCGTTGTCTTGTGTTCCTGTGTACCAGTATTGTCCGCCGTATGTATTTGGCTGCTGGTGCGTCTTCGGTGCACTCATAGAGCGGAATGCTGTGCCGATGTCTTCGCCGATATTCCAGTTGCCACGGGTAGAGTCGGCATACCATTCTATGGCAGTACCCATGATATCACTAAAGGCTTCATTCATCGCGCCAGACTCATCCTGATAGTTGAGATTGGCAGTAAACTCAGTAAGTCCATGACTGATCTCATGGCCGGTAATATCCAGGGAGGTGAGGGGTGAGTAGGTCGTATTGCCATCGCCAAAATTCATCTCAGATCCATCCCAGAATGCATTGACGTAATTATTGTCGTAGTGCACGTACAGCTTCAGTGCAAATCCATTGCCGTCTATACCATTCCGTCCGCAGCGGTTGAGGTAGAAGTCCATCGTCATCTCTGCACCCCAGTGCGCATCTCCGGCATATTGGTCTTTATTCGTATTTACATTGTTCCAGGTAGTCGTAGCGTTAGTGAAATCTGTTGCAGCTGTATAGCTGGTCCCTTTGTGCATGTTATAGGTGCTGATGCCGTTGCCGCGTGTGGTCTCCCGCAGGCGGTAAGAGCCATTGTAGCTGTCTGCCACTATGGCGCGGCTGCCGCGATAGACCGTGATGGCAGTAGAGTTGGTATTGGCATTTTCTATCCTGTTGTCCCGGCGGAGGATCGCACCAGTCTGGGCGTCTACATATATGTACTCGCGGGAGAGTGGCTTTACGGCAAATACATCCAGCTTCCAGGCCAGGTGTGCAGCGCTGGTGCTGATCTCGTTAGTGCCCTGCACGATGCATAACTGCCCCTTCGGGTAAAAAGAAAAATCAATGCTACCATCCTGCGTATCCAGCCAGCGGTATTTTGCGGCGTGTACACTCGCCAGGGCTGTTTGAATGGCAGCAGCCTCAGTGACAGCAGGAGGGGTAAAGGTGCTCAGATTGCGCGGCAGGTAGCCATTGTATTTGATCACCTTCCCATTTTTGCTGTGCAGCATGAAAACCGCATCATTTACTGGTACGCCATTTATGGTCAGCTGATAGCGGCTGTGCTCCCATCCCTGCTGATCTGTCTCTGTGTGCAGCAGCCGGGCCTCATAGCTGGCAGGCAGCGCAAAACATTTTTTCAATACGGGGAAAAAGTTCAGTTCATCCAGCTGAGCATCCTCACGGATCGCTATAAATGATGGTACGGCATTGGCATTAGGCATCCATACCTCAGAAGCGTAAGGGAATGCCTTCGATGCTTCTAGTCCCTTGAGAGACTCGATACTTCCAGGCTGTTCTTTGGCCGCAGAAAGTGTAAGGCACAGTAAAATAGTAAACGGTAGCGCGAAGAATTTCTTCATATCCGGGTTGATTGATTGGTTTAGCCTGCGGCAAAGAACAGCCAGCCGCCGGAGCGGAGTGCACAGTGAACTTTGGACAGGATTACTTCAAACTTAACAAGATGTTGCCACAAATGAAAACCTCATTTGTTAAGTGGAAAGGATAATAAGTAAACATCATTTTTAGTCAAACAGGAAGGTAATATCCTCCTGCGAAAGTTGCTTGACAAAACCGTCTTCCTCCGTCACGAGGTCTTCGGATAGCTGGCGCTTGCGCTGCTGTAGCTCTATGATGCGCTCCTCTATCGTACCGCGGCAGATCAGCTTGTAGGCAAAGATGTTTTTGGTTTGGCCTATACGGTGGGTACGGTCTATGGCCTGCTGCTCTACTGCGTTATTCCACCATGGGTCCAGTAGGAATACATACTCGGCAGCCGTCAGGTTGAGGCCGGCATTACCGGCTTTCAGGCTGATGAGAAAGACTTTGTTCTCTGAGTTCTCATCCTGGAAAGATGCCACCATTTCTGCGCGTTTATCCAGCGTAGTGCTACCATCAAAGTAGAGGTAAGGGATACCTTCTTTCTCACATTGCCTGGCCACGAGCTGTAGCATACCGAGGTACTGGGAGAAAACCAGTGACTTGCTACCACCTACATTTTCTTTCAGCTCCTGCATCAGCATGTCGAGCTTGATAGAAGCAGTAGCAGTGATCTCTTCATCTTTCAGCAGGGTAGGAGCACAGCAGATCTGGCGCAGCTTCATGATGCCCTGCAGGATGCTGAATTTTGCCTTGGCGAAACCTTCGCGCTCTATATTCAGGAAGACACTGGATTTGATCTGGTTCTTGATCGTCTCGTAGGCTTCCCGCTGCTCGTCCTCCATCTGACACCAGAGCACCGTCTCGGTCTTGTCAGGGAGGTCAGATGCCACCTGCTTTTTGGTGCGGCGTAGGATGAAGGGCGCCGTCATCTTTTGCAGGGCGTTCGTTTTCTCTACACTCTGATCACGGTCTATAGGTAGCGCATATTCCCGCTTGAAAAACTCCGGACCGCCCAGTAGCCCCGGCAGGAGGAAGTTTAGCTGCGAGTAGATGTCAAAGGTATTATTCATCACCGGCGTACCGCTCAGTGCGATACGATTCAGCGCGCTGAGTTTATATACAGCCTTGGTGATCTGTGCGGTTGGGTTCTTGATATTATGGCTCTCATCTATCACCATCGTATGCCACTGCACGAGGCTCAGATCGTCTACCGCCGAGCGGGCCGTGCCATAGCTGCTGATCATGACGCGGGCATCTGACTGCATAAACTCCTTGATGCTGCGATTAGCCTGGTGATATACATAAACGCCCAGCGACGGCGCAAACTTCGCCAGCTCCTCCTTCCAGTTAAACACCAGTGACAATGGAGCAAGAATGAGGAAGCGGGCATTGGCGTTTTCCGCATGCGTATGTAGCAGAAAGGTGATCGTCTGTAGTGTTTTACCCAGACCCATATCATCTGCCAGACAGGCACCTGCACCGATGCGGGAGAGCAGCACCATCCATTCAAAACCTTTCTGCTGGTACGGACGTAGTGTGGCTTTCAGCGAAGCTGGTACCGGTATGAGTGTGTCCGCACCAGTCTGCCAGCGCTGCCAGTCCGCCCACCATTCATGCGCTATGACCGGCTTCAGCTCTTTGGCGCGGTGGCGCTCATCTATACTGAGTAGTATCCACTGTGGCACCACGAGTTCACCCTGCTGTATGCGGCCGTGTTTGAACATATTGCCATACTGCTCATACCACTCGTCGGTGATCACGCCGATGCTGTTATCCTTCAGCAGGATAAACTTCTGACCATTATATAGTGTGCGCTGTATGTGCGATAGCTCGATCTTCTCCTCGCCAAAGGTCACCTTGATATTCAGGTGCAGGTCACTGTCTATGGTACGGCCTATGGCCATCTCTGTATGGATGCTATGCGGAGAGTAGCGGAAGTGGCGCAGCATATCCATGCCGACCACCTGTACATTGTCTGCCAGCAGAGACTGGTAGACTTTCAGAAACCAATGCTTCTTCTTCGCATCATCAAAGCTCAGGTAAAACTGCCCGTTGCGCTGCTTTTCAAAGTTAGGGTGCAGGGCGCGTAGCTTTTCTACGAAGGCAGTTTCAGTTTCCTTGTGGCGGACGATGCGGTAGAGTTCGCCATTGCGCATCTCCTCCAGCTCTGCTTCGTCTGTACTCTCTATCACAAATCCCTCATAGTCCCACCGCGGCGTGAGCATGAGATAGGTATCACTGATCTCGCTCAGGTAGACAGCATGCTGCGGCTCGATGTTTATCACATTTACTTTAAAAACCTGATCCTTCACCACCTCATAGTCGCGCTCCAGCACGGAGATGATCTTGTCAGCAAATGCTATAGGATCGGCAGCATATTGATAAGGGTTGGCCTTCACCAGCCAGTCTATGGTCTGGGAGTCTTTAGGTGAAAGCGTATGATAGACGCCATTTTTCTCCAGCAGAAAGGCAAAGACATCAAAACTAGTCAGCTCCGACTGCTCACCATTGATCTCCACCAAGGGCACGAGGTGCAGCTTGCCGCCTACTTTATTGATATGAAAGGATAGCTTCGTTTTATTATTGGACAGGGCGCAGGGGGCTACCTTATAGTTGCCTGTCTCCCGGTTTTTGATCCGGTGGTAGAGCTTCAGCTCAGAGGAAGCTGCCGTCAAGTGGCCAAACAGCTCATAAAACATGCGCGGAGCCGCCCGCTCTATATAGGTCTCAAAGGAGATGCCGCCCTTTTGCTTGGCATGTACTTTGGCCAGCTTGTCTATCTCATTTTTGATACGGGTGGCATCCAGGCTGCGGAGCAGGTCAGCTACGGCAGGATTGCTACCATTATATATAGCACGGAGGTTTGGGATGATACGGGAGTCAAAATTAAACCCGGGCTTATCTTTGATCCGGGTCTGGTGCACTACCCGGAATATATCGTAATGCGTCTGGTAGGCCAGCGCTTCAGGATTGATCAGAAGGAAACTATTGGTCATGGTCGGTAGCAAAGGGCTGCAAATATAGAAATGGACAAAAAGCTGTGGGCGGTAAAAGAGGGCAGGATGTTAGTATTTTTGTCGCTACAGGCCAGACTGGGTGTGATAAAGGCGTATTTGTTTGAAAATCAGCACATTTAAGGCCCTTTAAGAAATGCAGGATATAGTGGGTCCAGCAGCCCGTGCGGTACCTATATATATGGTAAAGAGGCAAAAAATAGTACAGTATCTTTTGAAATACGGAGCAATCTTATATATTTGCAGTCCCAAAAAAAGTAACAATGCCTAAGATGAAGTCAAACTCCGGAGCCAAGAAAAGGTTCAAGGTAACCGGATCAGGTAAGATCAAGCGCGGTCAGGCTTTCCACCGCCACCTGCTGGGCCGCAAGGCTAAGAGCCGTAAAAAGGACCTGTCTAAAGCCGCTATGGTACACGTAGCAGACGAGGCTCGTATCAAACTGCTCCTCGCGTAATCATATCATAAAGAACAAGATAAAATCAGCATAACATGCCACGTTCCACAAACTCGGTAGCAAGCCGTAAAAGAAGGAAAAAAGTATTAGAGAAGGCTAAAGGCTACTTCCTCAGCAGGAGCAAAGTCTACACCGTAGCCAAGAACGCCGTAGAAAAAGCTGGTGTTTACGCTTATATCGGCCGCAAGCAGAAGAAAAGGGAATACCGCAGCCTGTGGATAGCCCGTATCAACGCTGCTGCACGTGAGGAGGGTATCACTTATTCTCGCCTGATCGAAAAATTAACAAAGACCGGTATCGAGCTGAACCGTAAGGTTCTGGCCGATCTGGCACTAAATAATCCGTCCGCTTTCAAACAAGTGGTTGCAAAAGTGAAATAACTTTCTACTTTTGTATTACGTTTTCATAGGTTCAAAAGTGGTCATCTCGAAAGAGGTGGCCATTTTGTTTTTAAGCCCATCCCGAAAACGCTTCCCTGATTTCCTTACATTGCATCTGTGACCATTCACGAAACATACATGTCCCGCTGCCTCGAGCTGGCAGTGATGGGTATGGGCAGCGTATCTCCCAACCCTATGGTGGGTGCTGTACTCGTGCATGACGGGCGAATCATAGGCGAGGGCTACCACGAGCGCTATGGCCAGCCGCACGCAGAGGTAAACTGCATCAAAAGCGTAAAGCCCGAGGATCGCCACCTGATCGCTGACGCCACTATCTACGTCAGCCTGGAGCCATGCTCTCACCACGGCAAGACACCACCCTGCGCAGACCTGATCATACAGAATAGGATAAAGAAAGTAGTGACCGGTAGCCATGACCCCAACCCACTCGTATCAGGCAGGGGCATAACCCGTATGCGCGAGGCTGGCATAGAGGTCATAGAAAATGTGCTGCAGGCCGAATGCGACTTTCTAAACAGGCGGTTCATTACCTTTCATACTCTCCATCGTCCGTATGTTGTATTGAAATGGGCGCAATCTGCAGAGGGCTATATGGCGGGTACCGGAGATGCGCAGGTATGGTTCTCGGATGAATACTCACAGAAGCTATCACACAAATGGCGCACCGAAGAGGATGCTATCCTGGTGGGCGCTCGTACAGCTATAGTAGACGATCCACAGCTCACCTCCCGCCTCTGGCCAGGCCGCAATCCTGTGCGCATACTGGTAGACCCACAGCTACGGGTGCCTCAGACCAGCCGGATCTTTGGCGAGGAGGCTATGACCATCATATACAATGAGATAAAAGAAGGCTTGGAGGGAGGAAACGTATATATTCGCCTCCGCTCCGGTGAAAATTTCACTACTCAGATACTGGCCGACCTGTATAGGCGTACGATCATGAGTGTGATCATAGAGGGCGGTGCATACACGCTGCATGAATTTATAAAAGCAGGCCTGTGGGATGAGGCGAGGATCATTATGACATCCGTATCTATCCCTGCCGGTATCCCGGCACCTGCTATCGATGGAAAAATTGTGAAGGAAGAACAACTGGTCAATGATACTTTGATCATCAAAATGAATGAACGGCTATGATCTATCTGGTACTTTGCATCATCTGCTCCAGCCTGCTGGTATTTATGTTTAAGGTCTTCGACCACTTCAAGATCGAGGCTTATCCTGCTATTGTATTCAACTATCTCACCTGTGTGGTCTGCGGCTTTCTGAATAGCCCCGCCGGCCCGGGTCATGTGCTGTCAGAATCCGTGCATGCTGACTGGCTCTGGCTGGGCGTAGTGCTCGGCATCTCATTCATACACGTCTTTAGCCTCACGGGCAAGACCGCTATCAAGTTTGGTGTATCTACTGCTGCAGTAGCCATGAAGCTCGGCCTGGTGATACCTGTAGCGCTGGCATTTGTAGTGTATCACGAGGAGGTGACCTGGTACAAGATAGCTGGCATCGTCTGCGCCTTGATAGCTGTGGTACTCAGCTCATACAAAGAGTCAAGCGAGGAGGCGCCTCACGCAAAGGTGACGGGCATCGCGCTATTTATGCCGCTTCTTGTGTTTGTCACCAGTGGCCTGTGCGATAGTGGCGCGCAGCTGAGTGACAAGGTTTATTTCCCCAATGGCGGTGCAGATTACTTTGTACTCATCGTCTTCCTCTGCGCGGCACTCACCGGTATCAGCTACCTGACCTACTACGTGCTGACCGGCTCTGTCAGACTGCGCTGGCAGCAGGTGGCCGGAGGTATAGCGCTGGGGATACCTAATTATGGTTCGCTACTGTTTCTCATGAAATCTCTCGATCAGGTAGAGGGTGGTAGCTCAGTTGTATTTCCTGTGACCAATATCGCTACGGTAGCAGGCTCCACATTGCTGTCTGTTATTTTCTTTCGCGAGCATCTGAATAAATACAACAAGCTGGGGCTTGTATTCGCTTTCCTTTGTATCACCTTCATCTACCTGTTAAAACTACAGGACCTGCTGCACCTCGGCTGATTCTTTATTATCTTTAAGAAAATTAATCTCTGTGATCCGCTTTAGCCTGCTCGTGGGAGCTGTAATGGTACTTTGTGCAAACGTATGGGCTGGCCTGCCTTCTCAGACTGGTGTGAAAGGCTTCAAGTCTACTACCAGCCGCCCGGATTTCGGCCGTTATCCCTTACAGCGTAATGATGCCGCGGCTGTGGCCATTTTTCTCAAGGATAAACTGGATAACCTGAAAGATAAGCATACAGATATCCAGCTCAAGTATGCAAAGACAAGCCCCGGAGGCTCGCATTATACTTTTACGCAGACATGGATGGGTGTGCCTGTCTTCTCCTCTGATATCATGATCAATGTGAACCGTAATAATCAAGTGTATTCCATGTATGATGACTCCTATGACATGTCAGCATGGAGCGTAGATATGAGTGCCTTTGATTATGAAAAATCACCTGCCTTCGCGGCCTACCTCACGGCCTTTGATCTGAAGGATGCAGCTAAAAGCGCACAGCAGGTCATAGCTTATGACGAAACTGTCAATGCACCGCAGCTCTGCTATCAGGTAGAGCTCAGGCATAATGGCCGCCTGCGCTATTTATTGGTAGGCCGTGATCGGATTATCTATGAGCGTGACGGAGCTATGTACAAGCCTGCCGCAGCACCTGACTCTCTGGTATCAGGTATGATCTTCAGGCCAGATCCACTCACTACAGCTCATACGGTTTATTATGGCTCCTACCTGGGGCATGATTCGGCTTACCAGAATTTCAATGACGTAGATACGCCCCAGCTGAATCTGCAGCGTGTAACGGTTCCCTTTACAGCCAGCTATCAGGCCGGCACTTTCTCCCTGCAGAATAGATATGTGCAGATGCAGTCACTAGGGAGTAGTACTCCTCCTGTGACCTCTGTGTCTCCTACGTTCAATTATACGCGTAGCCAGGATGGCTTCCTGGATGTAATGGTGTACTATCACCTCAGCACCATGCGCAGCTATATTCATGGCCTTGGATTTGACATGGCAGATACGCTGGTCACTCCGGACGCACACGCCTTTGCTGCGGACAACTCCTATTTCACCCAGCCGCAGAGCATCATGTATGGCACCGGTGGCGTGCCAGATGCGCAGGATGCTGATGTAGTAGTGCATGAGTACACTCACTTCCTCTCGTGGAATGCCAATCAATCCAATGGGTTCGGTGCCAGCTCACAGCGGCAGAGTATAGATGAGGGGCTCTGTGATTACAATGCTTCTTCTTACTCCGCCAGCATTGATACTTTCGGCTGGTACAGGATGTTTAGCTGGGACGGGCACAATGAATATTGGAATGGCCGTTTTGTAAATGACCCTACCGTATATCCTGTAGTCCCTAGTACTGCCGGTCTCAACGGTATCTATAAATATTCTGTGATATGGTCATCAGCGCTGATGCAGCTTTACTTTGATCTGGGCCGCGCCACCACCGATAGCCTCGTGTATGAGTGCATGTATGGCCTGGCGGCTAATATTACACTGCCAGATGCCGCGCATCAGCTGATCCTGGCCGATAGTACGCTCTACAGCGGCAAAAATCACTGCATCATCGTGCGCGACCTGCGCGACCATGGACTGGCTAGTGATATAGCTGGCTGTGGTATCTATCCGGCTGGAGTGGCGGCAGTCGCAGGTGCTGATCGGTTCCGTTTTATCGGCTATCCGGATCGCTTTCGCATAGAATCATCAGAGCCGGGCGCAGATATAGATGTCGTACTGTATGATATAGCCGGCCAGCGTGTCGGCAGCTATCACCACGTCAATGGAGATATAAAGCCAGAAGGACTCCCCCCCGGTATCTATATCATAGCAGCCAATGCCGGAGCTGAGAGCACGGCATTTAAATGGGTGTTGCTGCGATAAGGTACCTTACCGATCTATCCGCTGATATCTCTTGGCACAGGCTCAGGTGGCTTTAGTTTGCTGCGGGATATTTTTTACTAATTTCATTTCTTAAGCGATTATTATGAGTAATGTGATACCAGAGAGCGAGCTTATTATCAATGCTGATGGCAGTGTCTATCACCTGCATCTCCGTCCGGAGCAGATAGCAGACACGATCATCACAGTAGGGGATCCGGGCCGTGTGAAGGAAGTAACGAAGCACTTCGATAGTATAGAGCATACAGTACAGTACAGGGAGTTTCTGACGCAGACGGGTATGATGGGCCTGAAGCGCCTGACCGTGATCTCTACCGGTATCGGTACAGATAATATAGATATAGTTTTTAACGAACTGGATGCCTTAGCCAATATCGACCTGAATACCCGTACCGTAAAGGAAGACCTGAAAAGCCTGGAGATCATCCGTCTGGGTACCTCCGGTGCAGTGAGTGAAGAGGTAGAGCTGGATAGCCTGCTGCTATCAGAGTGCGCGATAGGTATAGAGGGACTCATGACATACTATGACCAGCATGCCTCTATACAGGAGACACTGCTGGCTGAGGCATTTCGCAATCATGTGCATGTGACCATGCCGGCTATTGCACCTTATGCGGCTTTTGCAGATGAAGGCTTGTTGGAGCGATTTGACAGCATGGGGCGCAGGGGTGTCACGCTGACGGCGCCGGGCTTCTACGCCCCGCAAGGCCGCCACCTGCGCTATGAGAGCAAAGCGACCGAACTGATGGCTCTCATCCGGAGTTTCCGCCACCTCAACTATAGGGTAACCAATCTCGAGATGGAGACGTCAGGCATCTATGGCCTCGGCAAACATCTGGGCCACCGCTGCCTCTCTATCAACGCGATCGTAGCACAGCGTGTAGGCAATGTGTTTAGTAAAGATGCGGGCAGGGTAGTGGACCGTATGATACGCGAGGCGCTGGAGATCGTAGTCAGCTCATAAATCACACAGCATGGAAAATATCCCTGCAGAGATACAGCAGATATTATTTGCAGCACTACTGGGTGGTGCGATAGGCGCGGAGCGCGAGTACCGCAATAAGTCTGCCGGCTTCCGCACGGTCATCCTCATCACTGTCGGCTCAGCCATTATCACCATCATATCGCAGCATATTGGCGGACTGGCCAATGGAGATCGTATCGCTGCCAATATTGTACAAGGTATCGGCTTCCTTGGCGCAGGTACTATATTCAAAGATGACAACAGGGTGAACGGCCTGACCACTGCTGCCACTATCTGGGCTGCTGCGGCTATAGGCATGTGTGTGGGTAGCAGCGCCTATTGGCTGGCCGGATGTGGTACTGTACTTATATTGATCATCCTATACCTGATGGTCAAAGTAGAGCGTAAGCTCGATAGCTACAATCGCGTACGGGACTATAAGCTGGTCACCACCTACCAGAATGAGACATTGCTCCACTATGAAAAGCTTTTTGAGTCCTTTGGCTTGTCACATGCACGTGGCCGCCAGAGCAAAGTAGGCAATGAAATGATCGGCAACTGGGTAGTATCCGGCCCTGATATGCAGCATAGGAAACTGATCGAAGCATTGCTGGCAGATACTGAGCTCAAAGAATTTGATTTCTGATGCGATGAAGAACGCGGTACAGCTCATACTGGCTTTCAATAAAGACCTCAGCAGTGAGCGCCGGGTCCAGAAATATGGAGCACTACAAGAAAACCTGCTGCGTTTCTACAGGGGCACCTGTCACCTGTTTTATGAGCGGCTGTCTGCGCTGGGAGTGCCTGCAGACGATACCAGGATCTGGATCTGCGGTGATCTGCACCTTGAGAATTTTGGCAGCTTCCGTGGTGACGATGGGCTTGTCTATTTTGATGTAAATGATTTTGACGAGGCTGTCAAAGCGCCACTCAGCTGGGAGGTATCACGTTTTCTTACGGCCATTATCATTTCGCGGGATGTATTGGGGTATTCTAAAAAGGAATCTCAAAAGATCGCTCGGCTGGCACTGGCGCGATACACAGATAGTATCAGGCGCATGAAGGCGCTGATCGTACAGCATGACTCAGCTCGGGGACTGATGAGAGAGTTTTTTGAGCAGGCTGCTGATCGCAGCAGGGAGGAGTTTATAGATAAGGTCACTCATGCCGATGGCAAAAGGCGCCGACTACATATAGATGGCCTGCACCTCGAGGCTCTCAGCAAAAAGCATCGCGAGCGCCTCATGAAAAAACTACCCGATATCCTGGCAGCTACGCCGCATATGACGCAGTGGCGTTTCAAAGTAGAAGACTGCAGCTACAGGATAGCAGGCACAGGTAGTATAGGCGTAGAGCGCTACGCCATTCTCGTAAAGAGGAAGGACAACGGTAAATATTACCTGCTGGATATGAAGGAGGCCCGGCCCTCGTCCCTGCTCCCGCACCTCAGGGTCCGCCAGCCCGGATGGAAGAGCGAGGCTGAGCGCATTACACGCATCGAGAAGCTGGTGCAGTTTTACCCTCCGGCACTACTCGATCAGGTACGCTTCGACGGACGTGACTTTGTGCTAAAGGAACTGCAGCCAGTCAAAAACAAAATGGATTTTAGGCTATGTGCCGGCAGGCTGGACCACATAGAGGATGTGATAGGTACTATGGCAGATATTGCCGCATGGACCCATCTACGGGGCACCGGCAGACTGGATACCTCATCAGCAGATGCCCTCGTAGCGCTGGTCAGCACCAGCCACTGGAAAAAGGATATCTATACGCTGGCGCTGCATCTGGCTGCCCGGATGGAGGAGGATTACGCTGCCTTCCGCCAGTATATGGCTCAAAGCGGCTCCTGATTGTCCCTTTCGGTGGTCATTTACGGCCATATTTTACATATATCCACTTGTATCTGGTGAAACTTATATTGATAGCCGCATAGGGGTGAAATATCTTTGGCTATTATACCCAAAGGCATGAACTCGCGCGAATTTAAAGAGAGATATGTATTCGATCCACAGCAGGATCTGATAGCAGAAGGTACCTATTCGCGTGTGTTTCGGGCAGTGGATTCACTGCTGCAGCGCGATATCTGCATCAAGTATTTCCGCAAGGAAATGATCACCGGCTCCTCCCTGATCCGAGAGATCAATCGGGCCGGCAGCCTGTTTCACCCCAATATTGTGGCTTTCTACGATCTGATAGAGATAGAAGAGACCAATGTGATAGGAGAGGTGGAGAAGCAGCCTATAGGTGTAGTAGAGTATGTGAACGGCGGTATGCTGACCGACTATGTGCAGCAGCACAAAATAGAAGGCGAGCTGCTGCGCAAGCTGATCCGCGATGTGATCAAGGGCCTCTCATACCTGCACTCCATAGGGCGCCCTCATCTGGATATCAAACCGGGCAACCTACTGGTCAAACTCACTGAGAAAGACCCGGTAGCCAAGATAGCCGACTGCCTGAATAACGAAAACATCAATGCCCTCTCCGTACCCTCTACAGTGAAACCTCAGCAGCTATGCTACAAAGCGCCTGAATATTTCGAAGGAGCCTACGGCGAGCTGACTGTCAAGGCTGATATCTGGGCACTGGGCCTGATAGTGCATGAACTGGTGACAGGAGAGAAGCTTTTCTATAAAGAAGGTGATACTGTAGAAAAGGTCATAAGGAATATCTGCCATAGCGACCACTGGGTGCGTGTGCATGACCTGCCGGAGCCCTATGTGACCTTTGTGAAGAAGTGCCTCGTGCGCAATGTACATGATCGCAATGTATCCCTGGAGGAGCTCATCCTGATACTGGACAAATATCAACCCGAAGAGGTAAAACCGGAAGCAGCTCAGGTTGAGATGCCATCTGCACCTATCTACGCTGATCCGTTTATCCAGCCCGTAGAGAGCAATGTACAGCCTACCACACCGGCCCATGCTGAAACTGTAGCATCGCCTCCCGTGGCATCAAAAGCTAAGCCTGAAGCAGTATCCGCACAGCCTACCAGAAAAATGCACCTGAGCATACCGGTCATCATAGCTGCACTGGCTATACTGGTAGGTATTTCAGCCTTTATCTGGCGGATAGTAGACACTAAGAAAGATCCGGCTGCTACGCAGAAAGTGGTCACGATGCCTGGCCCGGTAGCAGCACCTATGCCGGTGAAAGAAGCGCAGGCAGCCGCACCGCAGATAGTGCACGATACCATCAGGGTGGTAGAGATCCAGCAAAAGTTTGTCCCCGCCCCATATGTGCCCGCCAAGAAGCCAGCCCCGGTAGCCACTGCGGCTACACCGAGTGCGCCGGCAGTCACACCTGTCCTCCCTTCGTTTGACTATCTCTACGCAGACAAGCCATATTACTTTGACCTCAAGACACCTCTCATGAGCGATGTCGAGTTTGATCTATATAGTGACAATGCGGCTATCACTGCCTTAGGCAAAAACACTTTTTATGTCAAGGCTACTAAGACCGGCCCGCTGGCGGTGACTGTATTGGAAAAGGGTACGCATGTACGCCTGGCAGAGAAGGAATACAACGTAAAGGCTAAACCTAGACCGGTAGCCACGATCGGAGATGATATCGTAGGAGGATTCGTATCGCCAAAAATGCTGCTGGCCAAACTGACCATACAGGCCAAGTCCGAATATGGCACATATAAAGTCAAAAGCTTTAGGATGACCTGCCGCTCTGGCTCATGCGATATCAATGATGTATCAAACGATGGTACATTCAATGAATCTATGATCCGCTTCCTCCACAATGTGAAGGCCGGCGAGAAACTTTACTTTGACAATATCATAGCTGAGGGTGATAACGGACAGGCGCTCCGTCTGGATGATTTCCAGGTCACAACTTATTAATCATAATTCTTTTCATTAGCCAAGAAAGAGGATTGCGTATGCGGTCCTCTTTTGTTTTTGGGCCGGTCACTGATAGGTAGGATCGGCAAAGCGCCTGTCATAGAGAAAGGTTTTATCGGTCAGTGTTTTCAGGAAGGCAATGATCTCTTTCTTTTCCAGGTCATTCAGGTGGCGTGTTTCCAGTAGCTCTGGTGTCACATTGAGCATATAGAAGTCTCCCCTGGCATAATGATCCAATACCTGCTCCAGCGTGCGAAACCTACCGTCGTGCATATATGGGTATGTCATAGCTACATTGCGCAGGCTAGGTACTTTGAATGTATTTTCATCCCTGTACCGGCCGGTGATCAGCTCACGTCCGGGATCATTCAGTGTAGAGTCCGGATACAGGCCGCTGCTCTTGTACGATTCGTCAGTGAAGAGCGGCTCGCGGTGGCACTTGGCACATTTCTCGCGAAAGATGACGAGGCCGTTGACCTCAAATTGTGTCAGCGTATCCTCATGACGCATAAACTTATCATAGCGCGAATTGGCCGATATCATTAGGCCTGTAAACTGTGTCATAGCCTTGAGCATACGCTCTGACGATATAAGGGTATCTCCAAATGCTTCCTTAAACGCCTTACGGTAGTAGCTGCTGCGTCTGAGTTTCCGTATCACATCTCCGATCTCTGAGGCCATTTCGATCGGATTGGCCATGGGGGTCAGCGGCTGCACCTCCAGGTGATTGACTCCGCCATCCCACATAAAGGACTGGCCCCACGCCAGGTTTTGCAGCGCTGGTACATTGCGCTTGCCTATCAGGCCGCTGATACCGTGGCTGAGGGTGTGATCTATATGTGCAAATGCTGCAATGCGCTGGTGACAGGACGCACAGCTGGTACTACTGTCTTTGGACAAGATAGGATCATAGAATAACCTCCTGCCTAGTGTAAATCCTGCTGGTGTAGGTTTGTTATTAGCAAAAGTATAAGTAGGAGAAGGGAAACCTTTAGGTACCTCAAACGCGACATCTTTGGCTGTGATGATAAAATAGGGATTCTGCTCTGTGAAATCACTGAGAATGACTACCAGCACAAGTAGCAGCAGAATAATTGGCAACTTCTTATTCACCATATACTACATGGTCCAGAGAGAAAAGATGCTGGTAGCGGTCTGCTATCATAGCTGCATTGTGAAAGTCCGTCACAGAGTTATACCTGGCCATATCCAGTGGCGTAGGTTTATCTATAATCTTGGCTATGTCTGCATGGATATATATTGACTTCATCCCGATAGCCTGGTTTTTTCCTTTGGGAGCATCGACCATATCGGGGCTGTCTCCGGCACCAGACTCTAGTGTGAGGGAGACACTGCGTATACAGTTGGCCGGAGCCTTATAGCCACCTATGTGGTATTCATAGATCCCACCGGGGTTCTTAGAGGCGCTTGATTTTCCTTCCAGCTTAAAGAAGATATAACCTGTGTTCCACGTCCAGAACATGCCATTGACCGGATCTAGCGCATCGCTCTGCGCCCCGCTGCAATTATGCAGACTATCTACACCTACCAGAAAGGTGATCTTGCTATAAGCACCTTGAGGTATATGATGCAAGGTGATAGCCATAGACGATGGATCATCCTCGCGTATGAGGTAGTAGCCTGAGTCGCTGAGTACCTGACCTGACAGTGTGGTGAGCCGGATATTACTGATATAGTACTTCAGATTGGATACAGTATAGCTTTGACCCAGGGCATTAGTATACGTGACGGTGTCAAGAGCTATACGTTTGCCGTTGACTACATTCTCAAACTGCAGATGCAGCTCCTGAGCTATAGCGCTAAAAGACATCACCACAGCGAGTGCTGTGGTGAGCCAGGTGGTCTTAGGTATGATAGCTATCCGGCACATAGACCGAAGATATTAATTTGCTTTTACGATCTTTTTGATCACGTTCTGATTTCCGTCATTCAGGTGCAGCAGGTATATACCGGCCGGATACTGCGTCAGGTCCAGTGTATAGGCTATGCTGGGCTGCATATAGTCTATGGTCTGTATGAGCTGGCCAGTTTCATTATAGAGTTTGCCGGTTATGTTATTGCTGCTCTTATTATCCATATACACGTAGAAATAACCTGTAGATGGATTTGGCATGATCTCGCATAGAGGAATGCGCTGCACATCATTCGCACCGGTAGTGCCGGTATAGACGGTAGTAGGTGCGGATATCGTATTATGACCCCCGCTGGATCCTGGTCCGGTACCAGTATTGCCAGACTGTACCGTGCCATAGTAGGTGCCTGTAGAGGTATATGGATAGGCAGGTGTCAGCGTAGAGTCCAGCGTCATAAAGTAGGCATAGGTGCCGTTAGGATACTCCGGTGTGATGCACCAGCGGCCGTTGCGGGAGTCAAGGTCGCCATGACCTGCTACATACTCATAGTCCCAGAGCAGGCAGCCCATAGGATAGGTGATATTCTGGGTACCCATTGGTGTAGTCACTGTATAGGTGCGTGTAGGACTCGGACCCGCCTGAGAGGCTGTAGTGCCGTCTGGCTTGGTAGTGCGGGTGGTGTCAGTACGCAGCCTGTAAGATGACCGCATACGCTTGATACCTCCGCCGCCATTGGTATCTGCATAGCCGTAGGCACCATACACCGGATAGCCATCAAACATATAGCCGATGATAGGGGAGTGGTGCGTACTGTCCGTCTGGTCGTAGAGGCACTTAGGACTGACATGGTGATGGTATTCTCCGTTTTGCTGCGGGTGACCTATACAGTTGTCAAAACTCGGGTATTCAAAATAATACCCATTGCGCGACCATACGCTGTTCACGTACTGCGCATCATCTGCATTGAAAATGCTGACACCATTGGTCAGTACGCCAATGTGCCCGAGGCCGATAGACGTGAGTGTACCGGTGTTAGGCTGCGGAGTGCGGGTGATCTTGTAGACGAAATTCTGATTGGAGGCTACGTTAGGATTATTCCATGGGCCGATGCTGTAGCCTGGTATGCAGGTACAGCTCACATAAACATCTGTGGTCGAGTATTGTACCACCTCCACATTAGACGGGATATTGGCATAGCCACGATTAGCATTGGTGTCAGGGTTTTGTATCCACGATGTGATCACCGGGGAGAGCTGCGCATAGCCCGAAGCACAGCTCAGGATACCGACGACGAGGAGGAGTTTTTTCATGGTTAGAAGAGGGTTTAGTGTTATTATATAGAAGGTTAATTTACAAAGTTTTCGCTACTGGCCGGGAGGTCCCTGCGGGCCGCCTTCATGCTCATGTCTGGCCATGGCCTCAGCTATCATGGCGTCAAATCGCTGCTGCTGTACCGGCGTGCACATCTGGCGCACCTGTGCCAGGTGGCGGTAGGTGATTTGTTCATTTTCTATGCGCAGCATAGCGATGCGGTGGATCAGCGAGTCTGCATAGGCAGAGGTATCACTACTGCGCCCGAGACTACGGAATAGCTCATCGTGCAGTGCCCGGTCTTGTTCGCCTATTGTTACCATTGCTCTATGGTGTTCGTTGCGTAGTTTTTCAAATTCATCCTGTTGCTTCCGGTCAAACTGTAGTTCTTTTATCACCAGCCCTGCAGGTGCGCGGCCTTCGCGTGGACCGCGCTCATGCCGTGTACTGTGCCCCCACCAGATATATCCCAGGGATACCACATTCAGCAGGATGAGCACGCCTACCAGTACACTTAGTACTTTGATCTTTGGTGCCTCGCTCATGGTGCTGTCACTTCATTGCCAAAAAATAGCTCTCCTACATCCGCATGTGAGCCTGCGATATTCGTTAGGCCCAGGAGCGCCTCTGAGCTACTCGCATTGCCCTCATGATGTGAGGGCCCGCTGCTGATCAGAGTGGTGATATTCAGCGCTACGAGTAGTGCCACAGATGCGGCTATGCGCCATAGTGTACCAGACGTCACAGTCATGGTCACCTGCCTGCCGCCTATACGTGCCTGCACACTGGCTATGATATCCGGTGCCTCGGCCCGGCTCATGCCATCTGCGCTACGCAGCGTCGCTTCTATCCATTTCTCTTTTTCCATTGCCTTGGTTTTCGTATAGACGCTATTGATTTTCTTTTCCTTTGGTCCTGTTTGTTAATATTTTTGCTGCTCACAGTAGCTCCCTGTAAATGGTCTCCAGCGCGCGGCGCAGGTTCTGCTTGGCCCGCTGCAGCAGTGACTCTACAGCTCCTTCTTTCAGCTGCATGATCTCTGCTATCTCCCGCTGGCTTAATTGCTCTACCTTGCTGAGGGTAAAGGCCACCCGCTGGCTCTCTGGCAGTGCATCTATGGCGCGAAATAAGTGTATTGCCTTTTCCTTGTTCTCTTCTATCACTCCGGGGTGTACCCAGTTCACCGTTTTAGATGCGACCTCAGCATTATCACCCGATAGGGAAAAGATAAACCCAAACCGCTTCTTGCGCGCGCGCGCCCTGATCAGATCCAGAGACCTGGTCACAGTGATGCGGTATACCCAGGTAGACAGGGATGCATCTCCGCGAAAACTATCTATAGAGCTCCATACTGAGAGAAATACGTCCTGAGCTAGCTCTTCTGCATCAGCACTGTCTTTTACAAAGGATATAGCTGTATTATAGACACGCTGCTGGTACTGCGCTACAAATTCACGCAGTGCCATAGTATCCTGCTCCCGCAGGCCTTTCAGCAGCCTCTCATCTGTCATTGATATCTACTCCGGGGTATATCTGTTTTGCCTGGTCTGATAGATAGACGGCAGAAAGTAAGTTATTCCTTCGGTAAAGAAGAGTGCAATTTTTCAGCTGTTGTGATGAGCTGTCTGATAAAAGTAAAAAGCCTGGTCAGTGACGAGGCTTCGATATATGAGTTTACCTGTGTCAGAGCAGTACTACCTTGCTATGCAGCTCCCTGCCGCTCGCTGTGCGCAGGTGCACTATGTACACGCCCCGGGCGCGGTCACTGAGGTCCAGCGTGGTCACGCCTGACGGATTTATAGCTGGCGATAGGAGGCTGTGCCCGCTGATATCCAGCAGTTCTATGCTGGTCAGCTGCTCAGTACTATGGGCATGATCGATCACTACCTGGCCGTGGGTAGGATTAGGGTAGATGGTGATAGATGCAGTGGAGATATCATTGATACCATTCACAAATGATACGCGGATGCTATCTGTACGGGTGCAGTGAGACTGGTCAGTAGTAGTCACATAATAGACACCAGCCGTAAGGCCGGTAATAGTAGCTGTGCTGTCGCCAGTGCTCCAGTGCCATACATACGGCGGATTGCCAAACGTATCACGTACACTCGCAGTACCATCGGCAGCGGTAGCTGATGAAGCCTGCGTGGCAGATACATGTGATACCAGCGGCTGGAATATTAATCCGCGTATAGCAGAGATGGCAGCCAGCGTAGAAAATTGCCCGCAGATATTGTGATCGTAGGTGTCGCCTACATTCAGCGTGTCTACAGAGACTGAGCCATTCGCTACGAAATGAGAATAGGCTACAGCGGAGTGATGCCATGGTATGATCTCATCTGCCGTGCAGAAAAAGAGTTTCACGGGATTGTGAGGCGTCCAGTTATAGGCATCATTCTTTTTCAGTAGCTGGGTGAAATAGTTGTTAGGGTCATTCTGGAGAGTATCCACTATAGCTTGCTGCAGCACCTGATTAGGTACTGCCGGCATCACACCATTGATCTGGAATGCTTCTTTGGAGCCATTATATTGAGCTGGCAGCAGGGAGTCATATGGAGATACAAAAATGTCCGAGTCGCTTGCAGCATAGTGATAGATGCTATTATAGCTCAGAAAGAGTGCAGGGAGGAATGATGGATCATTGTAGGTGTTGTTTGACAGGATCATTTCATTCTGCATCGTACCGCTCAGGTCGTAGTAGCCGGCTATGGCGCCGGTGCCGGTCACTTCTATTTGTGGAAGGTATTTTTGCAGGTATTGGTTTGCGGCTATGGTGGCATAGGCGCCCTCAGAGATACCCGCCAGGAAGAGCTGCTGATTGTAGCTCGCTCCGGTGGTATCTACTGTCTCGCGTACTGCACGGAGCATATCTATCACGGCTGTAGCCTCAGACTGCAGGTGCAGGAATGGATGCTGACCCGGCCCGCTGCCTAGCCCCAGTCCATCAGGCAGCATAGTGATGAGTCCCAGCGAGCCGCCAGCCAGACCTATAAACCACTCATACTTGTAGTTAGACGGTGCATTGTTTTTGCGGAATACGTTATTGTGCTGATAGCTGAGCATCGGCACATTGCATGGTGTGCCCTGTGGTACTACCAGCAGGCCCGAGGCTGTGGTGGGAGTACTGTCAGCGGCTACAGTATTATAGATCACCTTATAGGTTTTGACCGCATAGATCGTAGAGAGAATGCCTCCCGGTACACCTTGCGCAGAGAGGATAGAGTCTACCTGGGCCTTGGTGTAATAATGCTGAAAAGTAACCTGCGCGGCAAATTGGGCGCGCGCAGCAATAACTCCGCATAGAGCGAACAGGAGGATCAGTGTTTTTTTCATAAAAGGGGTTATAGTATGTGTAGTGCCGGATGGCCGGCATCCTGTAAAGGTAGTGAAAGCTCTGCAAAGCCAGTATCAATCCGCTATGGCAAAACGTACTTTTTTGCCCTTGATCTTGTGCTCGCGGATGCTGCGCAGGGCCTTGTCTATTTTATCTGTATGCACAGCCACATAGGCCGTCTTGTCCAAAACCTCTATACGACCTACATCATCCTTCTGCAGGCCGCCTTTCTGCAGCAGCAGTCCTACTATATCAGTCTTGTTTACTTTGTCTTTTTTGCCTGCGGCAATATAAAGCGTACGCCACTCAGGCTCAGGCAGTGGTGTGAAATGATCTGGCAGCTCCTCGTCCCGGATATCTCCATCTGCAAAGGCCGGGATCCGGTCCTTGCCCTCCAGTAGCAGGTAGGCGGTGCCGTCTGCGTGCATACGCGCCGTACGTCCATTGCGATGGGTAAAGGCCTCTGCTGTCACCGGCAGCTGATAGTGTATGATGTGCCTGATCTCCGGTATATCCAGCCCACGGGAGGCCAGATCAGTGGTCACTAGTATATTGGTACTGCCATTGCGCAGCATGATGAGTGCCTTCTCCCGGTCTATCTGCTCCATCTCTCCATGGTAGATGCCGTGCGCTATATTCATACTGCTCAGTTGTACACCCACTCTCTTGACGGCGTCGCGGTGGTTGCAGAATATGATGGCTGACTCTCCTTTCAGCTTGCTGAGCAGGAAGGCGAGTCCCTCGGGGCGTGTCAGCTCTTCAGGTATGTGTACGGCCCGCAGTGCCAGTACTGAG
The DNA here is from genome assembly GCA_002336805.1 of Bacteroidetes bacterium UBA1941. GTDB lineage: Bacteria > Bacteroidota > Bacteroidia > Chitinophagales > LD1 > UBA1941. Next base: position 55,070 of record DDEZ01000012.1, on the reverse strand, counting down.
CTGGAGGTTTTCACATGGGTAAAGTCCAGTACATGCGGTGCGCGCAGCTGCAGGAATGCAGGAATGTGATCCAGCGCGGTAGCAGATGTCAGTATGCGCTTCTGCAGGGAGGGGATCTGAGATACTATATAGGCCATATCCTCCTGAAAACCCAGCTCCAGTGATTTGTCAAACTCATCCATCACCAGTGTATGTACCTGGCTCAGGTCTATATTCTGAGCGCGGATGTGATGCACGATACGGCCCGGCGTACCTACCAGCACAGCCGGTGGGTGGGAGAAGTTCTGCTCCTCTGTGCGTACGGAGTGACCGCCGTAGCAGCTGTTTACTTTGTAGCCTGTGCTCATCTGGCGGTAGACGCTCTCTATCTGTATGGCCAGCTCCCGCGAGGGGACTACTATCAGTGCCTGCACTCCCGCTACAGCCGGCTGTAGCAGTGTAGCCACAGGCAGGAGAAATCCGAGTGTCTTGCCCGAGCCGGTAGGAGAGAGCAGGATTACCCCATCAGACTGTGGTACGGCCTGCATCATAGCCTCCTGCATGTCATTGAGTGCAGGGATATTCAGGCGCGATAAAGTGGCTGCTATATCCATCGTTATTCTTCCTCCATTGGTACCTGCTCCTCATTGGTCAGGTCCAGTATATGGTGCCCTATCACGAGTTCCTCGTCCAGATCTACCACTACTACTACAAAGACCTCTTCTTTGTCCGTAGCCAGCAGGACATGCTCAAAAGTTTCGTCCTCATTCCAGTAGACTATCTCTACCTCCTGGGCGGCCAGTACCTCTGGCGCTACTATCCCATGCTTCACCAGGTGGGCCACATAGGGCCATATATCTACCGTGGCGTCAGTGGTCTCGGTCACGTCGGTCATCTCTTCAGACATCGTGTCCAGGTACTCTTCGTATGTCAGCTCTGTGATCATTTTTTACTCCTTGCTATCAATAAAAAAGCGGGACCAGAGATCCCGCTTATGTTTAGTTATTGGTTGTTACTTATTTCTCAGCTTCGCCTATGTGCACGAGTATACGGCCACAGTGCTCACAGGTGATGATACGGCGCTTAGAGCGGATCTCAGCCTGGCGCTGTGGTGGTATCTTGGCATAGCAGCCACCGCAGCTATCGCGGAGTACAGCTACTACAGCCAGGCCATTGCGGTAGGCACTACGTATACGGTGGTAGGCCTTCAGCAGGCGCTCTTCTACCTTCTTCTCAGCCTTTTCTGATTCTTTCTTCAGCTCATCTTCTTCCTTCTCTGTTTCGGCTATGATCTTGTCCAGTTCCTTCTTCTTAGCCTTCAGTTCTTTCTCGCGGGTAGCGATGTTGCCCTCAGTTTCTTCTATCAGGCCCTTCTTGATGTCTACCTTTACTGTAGCATCGGTGATCTTCTTTTCAGAGAGTTGTATCTCCAGCTTCTGCAGCTCGATCTCCTTGCTCAGTGCCTCAAACTCACGGTTGTTCTTCACCGTGTTTTGCTGCTTCTCATAGCGGGTGATCAGTTCCTTGGCCATAGCCTTGGCATTCTTGCGGTTTGCTATTTCCTCGTCCAGCTCGGCCATTTCCTCATTGAGGTTGCCCAAGCGTACGTTGAGACCTGCTATCACGTCTTCGAGTATTTGAACCTCTTCAGGGAGCTCACCCTTCAGGATCTTTATCTTGTCTACTTTGGTATCTATCTGCTGGAGGTTCCAGAGTTGGTTCAGTCTCTCTTCTACAGAGAGTTCTTTTTCTTTTGTTGCTGCCATTCTTAGATATATTTTACCGGATTAGTTTCCGCCTTTGATAAAAGGAACGCAAATGTACTAAATTTTTCCGATAAGTGTCTATATAATAAAGCAGGAGTGAACTGCTCACTCTCGTAGTGCCCCACATCTGCCAGCAGGATCTGCCCGTCAGCATCAAAAAACTCGTGGTATTTAATGTCGGATGTGATGTAAATATCTGCTTTTGAGGCTATTGCATTGGGTAGGAGGAATCTGCCCGACCCGCCACATACAGCTACTGTCTCTATCTGCCTGCCCAGCAGGGCTGTATGCTTTACTACCCCGGAGCCGAGCTGCTTTTTTACTTTTTTGAGAAATGCTAACTCGTCCATAGGCTTACTCAGGCGGCCTATCATGCCGCTGCCTACGGTCTGCAGTTCATTCTCCAGGGCTACCACGTCATAGGCTACCTCTTCATACGGATGGGCCTCCAGCAGTGCCCGGACCACTTGGGCCTGTATATGTCCGGGGAATATCACCTCGATCTTAGCCTCCTCTACGTGCTCGCGCACGCCTTTTTTGCCTACCGCCGGGTGGGTCGTCTCATCCCCCTTGAATGTCCCGATGCCCCCTACGCTGAAACTGGACTCAGAATAGTGGCCTATATGCCCTGCACCTGCGGCAAAGAGTGCACTCAGCACCGTCTCGTGGTGCTCATGCGGCGCAAAGGTGTAGAGCTTCTTTAGCAGCCCCTTTTTAGGAGCTAGTATCCTGCAGTCGGTCAGCCCCAGTTTCTCGCATATCATGGCATTGACACCAGTCTCTACATTGTCATAGTTAGTGTGGATAGCATAGATGGCTATATCGTTTTTTATCGCCTTGATCACCGTGCGCTCTACATAGTTCTTGCCATTCAGCTTCTTCAGCCCGGAGAAGACAATAGGGTGATGCGCTATGATCAGCTGGCATTTTTCACGTATGGCCTCAGCCACCACAGCCTCAGTACAGTCCAGAGAGAGCAGCACTTTCTTTACGGTAGCGTTTTTGTCTCCTACTATCAGGCCGCTATTGTCATAGCTCTCCTGATAGGACAGCGGGGCCAGGGATTCCAGGTAGGATGTGATGTCTTTGATCTGCATATTTCTTGTTGCGATGATATTAGCGGCTATTTACCAGTGGAAAGTCACGACCTGCCTCAGGTCTGGGTGTAGTGATAGTGCCACCGGGCAGGTGTGGGCTATGCGCTCCATGATCTGCCTGTCTTTATCCGTGTATCCTTTGGCCGGCATATAGATAGTTACCTGTATCTCAGCTATGCGGCGCGGATCTGCGGCCATCACCTTAGTAGCTTCGGCACGGGCGCCTGCTATATCCAGTGCCATCTGGCCGGCCTTGATCCCCATGGTAGTGATGATACAGGCTGCCAGCGAGGTGGCGGTCAGGTCTGTGGGGGAGAAGGCCTCTCCCTTGCCATGATTGTCCGTGGGGGCATCGGTCAGTATCTCTGTGCCGGACTGTATATGCCTGCAGCGGGTGCGTAGCTGGCCCTCGTAGATGATCTCTGCTGTCATGGTAGTGTCATTTTTAGTGCCTGTAAATGTAGCAAAACACATCGCACTCTGCGCAGCTGTAGATTGTGCCCTCCGGCTACTCTCAATATGGATGGAAAAATGTAGATTTGTATAGATGAGAAAATGTGTCCTGATCATTCTGGCCCTGGCTCTATTCGCCGCTGCAGATCCGCTGTCTGCTCAGAAGGCCGATAGTCCTAAGATGCAGGCGCAGAAGGACTACATGTTTCGCAGGCAGATGGTGGGTGGCATGCGCCTGCAGTCTACGGGGCTGGGCTTTTACCTACAGTACGGACTGATCAAGAATATCTACAAGACCCACCTCTTCATGCTGGAGTATGAGTGGCACATAGACTATCGGGACAAGAAGAGCAAAGCCTACCCGGCCTACACAGAGACAGGGCGCGACTATTTCTTTGGCGTGCAAAATAAATTTCATGAGATCCGGTTTTCATATGGCTTTGAGCGCGCCATAGCAGACAAGGCCATGCGCAATGGTGTACGCCTCAGCTGGGAGGGTTTCATAGGTGGTGTCATGGGCCTGACCAAGCCATATTACCTCAATATTGACTACCCTAACAATGACCCTGCTACCAAAGGGCAGTTTCCTATCATCGTGGTCTCTCAGAAGTACTCCGATGCTACCAAGAATGTCTTTCTGGATAAGAATGTGATAGATGAGGCTGCTCCTATTTCCAAAGGACTGGGAGAGATGCGGCCTATCTTTGGCGGCCACGTACGCACGGGCCTCAATTTTGACTGGGGCTCCCGCGATGCCTTTGTCAAGGCCATAGAGGCCGGTGCATCACTTGATATTTTCTACAAAAAGGTACCGATCTATGTAGATGACCGGTCCAATCATTTTCTATTCCTGGGACTTTACGTCTCCTTTCATATCGGCAAGCGCTGGTAGGCCGTATCAGATGGTCCAGGTCGTCACCCCTATATTGGTAAAGGTATAGCGCATGACCTTTCCTCCCAGTTGGTTGAGAGAGGAGATCACATTGTATTTGGAAGTATAGGGGGCGTAAAACATCATAAAGCCGCCACCGCCGGCTCCGCTCACTTTGCCTCCTGTAGCGCCTGCATTCATAGCCGTTTCGTAGATGAAGTCCAGCTGAGGGTTGCTGATGCCTTCGGCCATTTGCTTTTTATGCTGCCAGCTCTCATGTAGTATCTCTCCTATACGGTCCACCTCGCCGCGCAGCAGTACTTCCTTCATACGGATAGACTGCTCCTTTAGCCGGTGCATAGCATCTATAGATTTTTCGTTTTTGCTGGAGACATTCTCACGCTGTTTCTCTATGATAGAGGAGGAGAGGCGAGAGGTCTCAGTAAAGAACAGCACCAGGTTATTCTCCAGCTCATGCAGCCATTTTTCTTTGACCCGCAGCGGATTTACTATCACCTTGTCATTGCCCATAAACTCCATATAGTTCACGCCTCCAAATGTAGCAGCATACTGGTCCTGCTTGCCACCTGCCATGCCCAGGTCCTCACGCTCTATAGAGTAGGCCAGGTGTGCTATATCATATTCACCCAGTGGCAGCTTCAGCCACTCCACGAATGCGCCGATGATGGCTACTACCAGTGTAGAAGAGGAACCCAAGCCTGACCCCGGAGGCGCATCTACGAATGTGGTCAGCTCAAACGAGAGGGACTTTTGTGTAAAGTCCTTTACGATCCGGTTGTAAATGCCCTTGGCCAGGTCCAGATTGCCATCTATGGGCAGAGCCTCTGTAGCCTCATGTGTGTAGCGCTCGTCGCGGTCTGTGGCTATCAGGGTTATTTTGCCATCTTCTGTAGGGCGTATCGTAGCATATGCATACATGCCTATAGTAGCATTGAGTATAGCGCCGCCATACTGGTCTGAATAAGGGCTCACATCTGTACCACCGCCGGCTAGTCCGAGGCGCAGGGGGGCTTTACTTCTTATGATCATGGTGCCGAAGATAAATAATTATCCAAACGGTCAGTTTTACTGACAAACAAAAAAGCCCTCCCAGATACCTGAGAGGGCTTTGTAAAATTTATGCTATCGTAGATTACTGGATAGATACGCGGCGATTGATAGTGCCGGTAGCAGTCTTGATATTCACGATATATACGCCCGGGGCTACACCGCTCAGGTCGAGGCTCTTATTGTATACTGATACAGCCTTCTCAGCTGCTTCGTATACCTTGCTGCCGGTTATGCTGGTCACAGAGATCGCTACGTCAGATGCAGACTCCATGTTGAATGCCACGTTTACCTTGCCAAAAGATGGGTTAGGGTATACATTCAAGTCACTAACACCGGAGATGTTAGTAATACTGGTATTCACACATGTCCTTGCTCCAATGTACAGACCCGTACGAACCCCATACACGGTGTCATATGATGCGAATCCACGCTGACCACCAGCTGATACCTGGAGGAATGCGTGGCCGTATTGAGTATGTTCTGTATTAGTGTATACAAGAACTGTGTCACCAGTGATAAGTGGAAACTCAACGCCTACAAAAAAGTTGTTGGATGGAAGGGCCACGTTGTGTGTAAATGAAAGTAGCATCGGAAGGTTAGCGCCAGCATATTGAGCTATCGCACCCAGAGTCGTACTCGCTGAGTCAAGCTTGGTGCCCGGTGCGACGCCTCCATTGGGAGTAGCCTGAGTACCGTTGGCGTCATATACATACACTTTTACCGGAGTAGCAGAGTCTGTAGATTTAATAGTGGGCGGGGCGAAAAATACAACGCCCGTGGTCACATAGTGACCAGCTGTACCTGCAAACATCTCTGCGACACCACTCACAGGGAAAACAGAGGTCGGTCCTGCCTGTATAGCACCGTTGCCAGAGTAGTAATAGTAAGGGGAGTCTAGCAGATATATCACCGGAGTATCATGCGCGAAAGAAACGTTGAAAAGAGTATCACAAGTGAGCGCGCGCGTACCTGCATCACTGAATGTCCTTGTATTGCTGCCAGTATGTGCTACTGTTGCATTAGTAAGATTGCCATGTAGCGCAGAGCCTGCATTTGCATTTATGCTTGACAGCATAGCTGCACCTGCTACAAAAAGAGTAAACAGTTTTTTCATTTAATGTGTGTTTGTTTTATTTAGTAAATGTGATGCTAATATTACGGATAAACCTGCTAAGAATCAGGGCGTTTTGCCTAAGGTCACGATTTTGTCGGTAAATTGATCTTCAAGCATTCCGCTTTGTCACAGTATTGTCACAAATCATAAAATACCAGCCACTTTTTTGATGTTTTCCAGCATGGCCTGCCACGTATATTTCAGTTTTTCACTTTTGATATTTTCTGAAAATAAGTACTCCTTGTGCTCGGTGTAAAAGCGGTTAAGATCTGCTGCTATCGCATCGGGCTCCGGCTCGCACACGTAGCCTACACGGTCATGCGGTACGATCTCAGGCAGGCCACCTACATTAGTGACCAGCATGGGCCGGTTGAAATGGTAGCATATCTGTGTCACACCGCTCTGAGTAGCGTGCTTATAAGGCTGCACCACCATATCTGCTGCGCAGAAGTAGTACCGCACCATATCGTCTGGTATAAAGTCCGTGCGCAGGACCACCCGGTCACGGATACCCAGCTGATCTATCAGGTCCAGGTATGGCTGCGCATTATTGTAAAACTCCCCGGCTACTATCAGCTCCACGCCGGTCTCTTTGACACGTAGGTCTGCCATAGCATGCAGCAGCAGGTCCAGCCCTTTGTAGTCCCTGATGAACCCAAAGAAGAGGATGTACAGCCCGTTCATCTGCAGGCCTAGTTTCTCTATAGCTTCCGCCTTGTTTACTATCGGCCCAAAGTTGTCATACAGCGGATGCGGCGAAAATATCTTCGGCTTGCTGCTATCAAATTTATTGAGGTCTTCCAGCACTGAGCGGGATTGAGCTATAAACCCATCTACCGCTCCCACAAAATATTTTGACAGTGCAAAATCACCTATACGTTTCTCATGCGGGATGATATTGTCTATGATAGAGACGACCTTCGTTTTCTTATTGCCGCGTACGATACGGGCTATCGTACCGAGACATGGTGCCATAAATGGCAGCCAATACTTGATGATCAGCAGGTCGGCCTTCAGCTTTTTGATCTCACGCCCCACACTCCACCAGTTGAAAGGGTTCACACTGTTCACCTTCACATGGATATAGAGGTCATCCGGTGCTGGCTGGTCAGAGTATTGTGTAGTGCCGGGAAACAGGAAATCAGGGTACTGCAGGCTAAAAGTGTAAATGACCACCGAGTGCCCCTGGCGGATAAATTCGCGGGCCAGCCTCTCATTGTAGGCGGCGAGCCCTCCGCGCAGCGGGTGGGCAGATCCGAGTATGACGACTTTCATTGCGGTAAATGTAGGTAAACACAGCTAATGTGCTCACACAGCCATTACGAAAATTTGCAAACACAAATGTCTTTAAAATTGGGGGTTATTTGATTGAATGTCTTACTATTCGGTTTATATCCCGGGTGCATCAGATATTTTACTATCTTCGCACCTCTGTTTTCTATCTCTGTGGTAGAAACTTTCATTTGAGTTCCGTAAAATTCAATCAGTTTATAAATGAAGCTTTCCAGTTTTAATTTCAACCTCCCTAAAGAACTTATTGCCAACTATCCTACACCAAACCGTGATGAATCACGCCTGATGGTGATCCATAAGAAAACTGGCAAGATCGAGCATAAGACATTCAAGGATACTTTGAAGTATTTTGATGAAGGTGATGTACTGATGCTGAATAATACCAAGGTATTCCCGGCACGTATGTATGGCACCAAGGAGAAGACGGGCGCGAAGATCGAGGTGTTTCTCCTCCGCGAGCTGAACCGCGGCGCCCTGCTCTGGGATGTGCTGGTAGATCCGGCGCGCAAGATCCGTGTGGGCAATAAGCTCTACTTCGGTGCCAATGATGAGCTCATAGCAGAGGTGGTAGACAATACAACCAGCCGTGGCCGTACTATCCGCTTCCTCTTTGATGGTGACTATGACAAGTTCAAGCGCATACTCTATAGCATGGGCGAGACTCCGCTGCCAAAGCAGATCAAGCGTAATGTAGAGAAGAGTGATGAAGAACGCTACCAGACCGTGTTTGCCAAGAACGAAGGTGCTGTAGCAGCACCGACCGCCGGCCTCCACTTTAGCCGCGAGCTGCTGAAGCGTTTTGAGATCAAGGGCATCGAGCTGGCAGAGGTCACGCTCCACACTGGCCTGGGTACATTCCGCACTATAGATGTAGAGGATCTGTCCAAGCATAAGACCGATGCGGAGTATATAGAAGTAAATGAAAAGGCAGCCAAGATCGTCAACGCCGCCAAGGACGGAGGCAAGAAGGTCTGCGCTGTAGGCACCACCACCACCCGTGCGGTAGAGAGCTGTGTATCTGCGCAGGGCTACCTGACTCCGTATAAAGGCTGGACCAACCTCTTCATCCATCCACCATATGACTTTGAGATAGCCAATGCCATGATCACAAACTTCCATACGCCAAAGTCCAGCCTGCTCATCATGGCAGCAGCTTTTGGTGGCTATGACCTGATCATGAAAGCCTACGAAGTAGCACTGAAAGAAAAGTACCGCTTCTTCACCTATGGTGATGCGATGCTGATCCTGGAGTAACAGATTTTAGTCTTAGAAACAATAATAATGGCCGGTAGTGATACTGGCCATTTTCATTTAGCCTGGCTAAAGATGACCAGGTTGGCCATGGAGAAATTCCATATCATGGCGATGCTCACAGCCAGTAGTTTGGAAAAGTAGAAGTTCAGCTTCATCCGGTCGTTGAAGATATATAGCGCCAGTGTAGCGATCAGGAAGCCGATGGTCATAGACACCGCAAACTTCATGGCTTGCACGCCCACATTCGGATCGTGATTAGAGAAAGACCAGGCACGGTTCAGGCAGAAATTGACTGTGGCAGATATGACAAAGGAGATCGTATTGGAGATATACTTATTGATCTTAAACTTCTCCTTGCATACGTAGAGCGTGCCAAAGTCTACACCAAATGAGGTAGCCCCCACTACGGCAAACTTGACTCCCTTCATGATAAGTTCGTGACTGATCTCCATCCGCGTCTTAAAGCGCGCAAATATGCCTTATTTCTCGGATAGTTTGGAGTATTTAACTACCGCGTAGATCATCGTGCCCCAGCCCATCAGGAAGAAGAGGCCACCGAATGGAGTGATCGGGCCCAGGACCTCTTTGGGCAGGCCTGTGATATCTATCGTAGCCAGGGCATACAGTGATCCGGAGAAGAGCAGGATACCTATCAGGAAGAAGTATACCGCTGTGAGCAGGTAGCGCACACCCTTGAGATCATAGAGCACAAAGGCCACCATAGCAGCCAGCACATGGTAAAACTGGTAGGACACACCCTTCTCCCAGATGCGGGCCTGGTAGTCATTCATGTACGGCTTCAGCCCATGCGCACCAAAAGCGCCCAAAGCTACTGCCAGAAATCCGAGTACGCAGATGGCTACGAGCATATTCTTATTGGTCATGACTAGTGGTGTGGTTTGAATTGATAGATAGCTGCGGCAAATATCTTGACCGCTATAGCGATCAGTATCACACCGAAAAATTTCTTCAGTGCGCCGAGGGTAGACTTGCCTATCTTGCTCTCCAGCCAGTCTACAGACAGCAGTACTATGTAGATCACTACCAGGTTTAGCAGCACGCCTACTACTATATTCTGCCAGGTATAGACCGAGTGCAGCGACATGATGGTAGTGAGTGTGCCAGATCCTGCCAGCAGTGGGAATCCCAGTGGCACGATACTGCCTGACCTGCCCAGGTCAGGATCAGAGCGGAAGAGATTGATGCCTAGTACCAGCTCCAGGCCCAGGATGAAGATCACGATAGACCCCGCTACTGCAAATGACTGCACATCCACCCCCATCAGCTTTAGGAGCTGCTCGCCTACAAAGAGGAAAAGGATCATCAGGAAGCCCGCAAAAAGAGTAGAGATACCGGGATGAAACTCTACCTGGCGGTTTTTCAGGCTGATGATGACCGGGAGGCTGCCTATCACGTCTATCACCGCAAAGAGTGTAAAGGTGATGGTCAGTATATCTGCTAAAGAGAACATACTGCAAAAATAGCAATAGGCGGCGAACATTCCGCACTGATTTTATATGTAACATTGTTACATTTATGTAAAGCGAAGCGGTGGCTTTACGTTTTTCTATTTTGTATTTTTCTAAATACTTAACACTAACTACTAAATACCCTATTCAGGCATGAAGAAAGTCATCATCATAGGAGCCTCATCAGGCATAGGCAGCGATCTGGCGTTGGAGATATCCAGGCGCGGCTACGAGGTAGGCATAGCCGCCCGCCGGCTAGAGATGCTGCAGCAGGTAGCCGCTCAGTGTGCTGGCAAGACCTATATCAAGTCCATAGACATGGCCAGTCATGATGAGGCGCGCACCAGGCTAGGTGAGCTGATAGAGGAGATGGGAGGTGCAGATATCATCGTGTACAATGCCGGCATAGGAGAGTCTAGTGGTAAATGGGAGAAAGAACATCAGATGCATGAGATCAACGCGGTGGGCTTTGCCGCCATCGCCAACTATGCTTTCAAATATTTCCGCGATAGCGGGAGGGAGGGGCATATAGTAGGAGTATCCTCAGTAGCTGGTACGCGCGGCTCGCGCTATGCCATAGGCTACCATGCCACCAAGGCCTTTATGTGGAGCTATATGCAGGGCCAGCGTCACAAGGCTGTAGCTGAGAAGCGCAATATCACCATCACTGATATCCGCCCCGGATTCATAGATACTCCTATGACCAAGGGGCAGAAGGGCATGTTTTGGGTAGTAGACTCGCAATATGCAGCGCGGCTCATAGCCGATGCTATAGAAGCTAAGAAGAAGGTAGCCTATATCCCAGGCAAATGGGCTTTCGCATCCTTCGTCATGCGGATGCTCCCGGATTTTATTTGGAACAGATCTTGATCTACAGCGCGTATGGAAGAGAAAAAGCCCATAAACGTATACCTGAAATATTCCTCCATGGCATTTCAGATGGCAGCTACGATAGGGGTATTCGCCTTTGCCGGATACAAGATAGATGAGCACTATCACATAGAGCGGCAGTGGTGGACCATCGGCCTCTCAGTGGTAGGTGTCGGTATTGCATTATTCACTGTGATCAAAGATTTCATAAAGCCTGCTAAATAGCCTTACCTTTGCAGTATATGATGAAGGGATTTTTTGTCAAGCTGGTCGTTCTGACATTGTTTTCAGCCGGTGTGCTATATGCCTTGGATTCGCAGGGATTCTTTACCGCCTATGAGAGCTTCGTATGGATCAGCCTCGCATTTATGTTTGGCGTCACGGCGCTTGTCTACCTCATATTCCTTCGCGCGCTGGCTATCCGGGATCACAGCAGCTTTATGATGGCCTTCGGCTCAGCTTTTGCTATTAAATCATTTGCCTCACTGGCATTTGTATCTTATTTCATCTTTTTCCGGCCCATAGAGGACAAGTACTTTATCCTGCCATTTTTCGGCTTGTACTTTGCCTACACGGGCTTGCTCGTTTTCCACCTCTGGCAGATCACTAAGCGGAAGCCGCTCCCATAGGCTTTCCCTCAGCAATATCAGGTTTTGCACTCTAGCTGCAAATTGTATTTTTGCGGTTCAAATTTCAGAAATACAATGAGCGCTACACCTATTCGTGACTTTGTCACCAAGCACTACCTCCACTTTAATGCAGCTGCCCTCGTAGACGCAGCCAAAGGCTATGAGACACACCTGGCAGAAGGTGGCAAAATGATGATCACACTCGCTGGTGCCATGAGTACTGCCGAGCTGGGCCTCTCTCTGGCAGAGATGATCCGTCAGGACAAGGTACAGATCATCTCCTGCACCGGTGCCAACCTGGAGGAGGATATCATGAACCTCGTAGCGCACTCTCACTACAAGCGTGTACCAAACTACCGCGATCTCTCACCACAAGAAGAGTGGGACCTGCTGGAGAATCACTACAACCGCGTGACAGATACCTGCATCCCTGAGGAGGAGGCATTCCGCCGCCTGCAGAAGCATATCCACAAGGTATGGAAGGATGCTGATGACAAGGGCGAGCGTTACTTCCCACATGAGTATATGTACAAGATGCTCCTCTCTGGTGAGCTGGAGCAATACTATGAGATAGACCCTAAGAATAGCTGGATGCTGGCCGCTGCCGAGAAGAATATCCCTATCGTAGTACCAGGATGGGAAGATTCTACTATGGGAAACATCTTCGCCTCATACATCATCAAAAATGAAATGAAGGCTACGACCATGAAGTCTGGTATCGAGTACATGGTATGGCTCGCAGACTGGTATCGCAATAACTCTGCCGGCAAGGGCGTAGGCTTCTTCCAGATAGGTGGTGGTATAGCGGGAGATTTCCCGATATGTGTGGTGCCTATGATGTATCAGGATCTGGAGTGGCATGATGTGCCGTTCTGGTCATACTTCTGCCAGATCAGTGACTCTACCACATCCTATGGGTCATACTCCGGTGCCGTGCCAAATGAGAAGATCACCTGGGGCAAACTGGATATCAATACACCTAAGTTCATCGTAGAGTCAGATGCGACGATAGTAGCGCCGCTGATCTTCGCCTATCTGCTGAAGTGGTAATTAAGGAATGTATTTACGATAATACTGTTTAAGAATAGTAAAGCGGCTCATCTGAGCCGCTTTTTTGTTGCTATTCATGCACAACTGATTATGGCGCAGTATCGTCTTCTATCTTACTACTTCGTCATAAATTCCGTTACATTTATGAGAGGTACAGTTTCTATGAGGAAATGCTTTACTCTACTATGCACAGTTCTGATGATGCTATGCTGCTGCATAAGTGGCAAGGCTCAGGTCAGCGTGACTTACAGTAGTACAGCCTCTATCTGCTACAATGACGGTACCCTCACAGCTGCTGCCACTAGTGGTATAGCACCCTACACATACAGCATCCTGTCCGGTCCATCGGGGCCATCTATGAACTATCCTATCACGCTCCCAGCTGGTAGCAGTACATTTAGCAACCTGCCGGCAGGTACCTACGTGGTACAGGCTACAGACGCTACCGGCGCTACAGGCACTGTGAATGGTACCGTGGCCGGCACGTACCAGTTTCCCCTCTGCAATCTCACGCAGGCGGGACTCAACATCGTTTGTAATGCCTCCCGTGGCAAACCGCCATATCAGTATGCCATATCCAGCACCGGCGCCAATACAGGCTTCGGTCCCTATCAGTCTTCTAATACTTTCTCCAACCTATGCCCCGGTACCTACTGGGTGAGGGTACAGGACGACTGTAGCAACATTTATACGACCACCATAAACTTTGACTACGCGCTCAGTTATTCTCTCCAGTGTGTCAATTTTACGCAGGGCACACTATCTGTCACCGGTCAGTCAGGACGTGCACCATATACCTATACTGCTGTCGGGCAAACGAATACTACCGGAGTTTTTACGGGACTGGGCCGCGGCTATTCCGGTGCTTTTTCTATCACTGATGCCTGCGGCAAAACCAATATCTTTCAGCTCACTGCGGCCAGTGCACAGTTTACGGGGCACTGCCCGTTTGATAATAATATTTACCTGAGCCATTTTTCGCAGACGGCCGGGCTGCCTACTCCTGCCTCGGTGACCTATATCTGCACCGATTGTTCCCCAGTACAGTCTGTCACAAATCCGCCCGCTGGTAGTCCGCTCTTTCAGGGCGTGACGCTTGGGCAGACCCATTCTATTACTATTATCACCTCAGACTGCGGAGGTGATACGACACATGCCTATTATACCCCCGCGCAGGCTCCCGGCAATCTGCAAACTGTATACCTGGGATGCAATAGTTTTAAGGTTATACTGTCTAACGCCATGGGCCCTATCAATCTCTCTCTGATTGATTCATTCGTATTGCAGGACTTCACCACGCAGGCTACGCTGCAGGTCAATAATACTGGCATATTTCACGGTATACCTGCCGGAGCATATTATGTGACAGTATATGCTCCCCGTGCCTGCCTCTCTACCACATACACGCTGGTCACTGTGCCGCATCTGCCATCCAGTTGCTCTTATATCATGATGGACTCTACCTGTCAGGCATTATGGGAGTATAGTATCGTTCCATTCTCATCTGAGCACTATACCCTGACTGATGCTGGTGGTACCACGGTACAGGGCAGGCACATGCTGCGTGGAGGCCAGCCGATCATCAATTTCTATAATATACATCCTGGCACCTATACCCTCGTATCTGATAGTGGATGTACGTGGACACCCGCTTTTGATCCTGTGCCTGCTGTGGGGGCTTACTCGTATTCATACCGGTCCTGTATTGGCCGTCAATACGTGCACATAGAGGACACCCCTGCACTATACTGCAATAATATCCGCCTCAAGATGTACCACGGCGGCAATCTCCTGGTCAATACCGCCTACCCGCAGGGACAGATCAATACAGATATACAGGTGGCGGACTCGGGCTGGTACTCCTATCAGATCTATGCTGCCTCATATGCTGGTGATACATCACTGGTGAAATATGACACGATATGCCCCATAGATACCGGATCTGTATACATGGGCTATGGGTCAGTACCCTATCCATATTCTGATGTGCTCTATAGCTGTGGTGGCAGTGTGCTCCCTGTGTATCATATCTATGGGGGGCAGTCTCCTTATACCATTGAGATGCCGGGTTTAGATACCGTGATCCTTCATGGCAATACAGGCGTCTTTCCTACCGGCTCGTCTGGTACCTACAATATCATTGCCTTTGATAGCTGCGGTATCAGCCGGAGTTTTACATTCACCATACAGGATACCTGCACACCGGTGATCTGTGCTGTACTACGGGCGCGCAGCGATACTACGATATGCAGCGGTAGCAGTGTGCTCCTCACTGCAGATGCCAGCGAGCCCGGAGGTACATACAGTTGGGCACCAGGTAGCGGCGCGCACCAGGACACACTGGTAGCCCCATCAGCCACCGCGACTTACATCGTGAGCTATAATCAGAGCCATTGTCCTGTGGTCAGTGATACTGTGACTGTCACAGTGATCAGTATGCCGGCGGTGCAGGTAGATGATACCTCAGCCTGTAGCGGCCAGACGGTGACACTTACCGCGAGGCCTACGCCGGCCGGAGGTACCTATAGCTGGACTCCCGGGGCAGCCTCTACACAGAGTATATCTGTCTCTCCGGCCTCTGCCACCACTTATACTGTTTCGTACAGCATCACTGGTTGCCCACCGGTCAGTGATAGTGCTATTGTCACACCGCTGAGTGGTCCCTACGTCACTACGTATGCGGTAGATGCCATCTGCTACACACCGGACGGCAAGGCCATAGCTCAGGCCACGGGCGGTTCACCGCCATATAGCTACATCTGGAGTGATGTAGCCCATACGGCTACAGATACACTCTATGGACTGCTGGCAGGTTCATCCTACACCGTGACCGTTTCTGATCAGAATCAATGCTCCGCAACGGCAGTGGTACAGATAAATGGCACCATACAGCCGCTGGATATCGTACAGGATTCTATCGCCGATCTTAGCTGCGCAGGATCTGATGATGGCTACATCTCCATCAGTGTTTTAAACTCCGGTCAAATCACTTATCAGTGGAGCCCTGCAGGGAGCGACTCAGTCCTCACCGGCCTGCAGCCGGGCACCTATTCGCTCACAGCTACAGACCCTGCAGGGTGCAGTGGTACGATGAGCTTCACTATACATGAGCCGCCGGTGGTCACGTTGGAGGCGTTGCCCTTGGACACACTCATCAGGGAGAGTGATGCGGTATCATTTACTACACTACTGGCACCTGCACCGTCAGGCAGTGTCACCTATACATGGACTCCCGGCCTCGGGCTGGACTGCAATACCTGCCCCAGACCTGTATTTCAATCTGGTGCAGGCAGCTATCAGTATGTAGTGACGGCAAACTATAACAATGTATGCCAGCTCACAGATACTGTGCGCGTCAGGGTATACAGCGAGCATATACTCTTTACCCCAAATGCATTCACGCCAAACAGCGATGGCCGCAATGATATCTTCTTCGCCTATCCCGTCGGAGCAAAGTATTTCAATATACGCATCTTTGACCGCTGGGGAGAGAAGATGTTTGAAAGCCTCGATCCGGCCATAGGCTGGGATGGGACCTACCGCAGCAAACTACAGGAGCCAGGCATCTTTGTCTATCTCTTAGATGTCACTTTCAACGATGGCTACAGCGTGCGTGACAAAGGCACCGTGACACTTATCAGGTAACCTTATGCCTGAGAGCCAAACGGTCTGAATAAACGCGACTAATTTTACCGTGACGATGACAGTCGGAAGTGAGGGGAATACATTGGCTTGATATCCGTGCCATCTAACAGCCATTGCAGAGGCATCCTTGAGGGCACGACTACTTTCTCTACTTTGACAAAGGTGCCGAAAAGCCTATCCCATATCCGGGTAGTAACGCCGTGATTCTTTTTAGGGTCGTGAAAGTGGTGGTAAAAGTGATGCTTTCTCAGAATGATAAAGGGCATAGCCACGGGATCCTTCATGTGAAAGCGGTAGTGCACGATCTCGTATAGTCCGTACATACCAGTAAATCCAACCATGAGCGCCACTGCACCCGTGAGTGGCATCACAAGGCTAAGTGACGCCACCAGCGCAGCAGCTACTGATATGGCTGCCATTGCTTTGCCAGATGCCGGAGCAAAATAGTTGGCCTTGGCGTGATGCTGCAGATGTTCGGTCTTAAAGAAGTTCTTGCCTTTGTGGACATGTCCGAGGAAACGATGCAACATATATTCGGCAAAGGTCCAGAGTATGACACCTGTGAGAAAAGCTGAGACTGTGAGCATAGCTGCAGTTTATTCCCTAAAGCTACAGCAGCTTTTCTATCCCTGCCGATATAAATTGACGAGGCGTTATTTTTTTCGGTTGAAATGTATGGAGAAAGAGGCGGCTCTTTCGGGCGGTCTTTTTATAAAGGAGAATCAGAATCCCACATCAATGATCTGTCCATCGGTGACATGGACTACATTGCCCAGTGAGTCTTCTGCTGTAAATTGAAAAGAAGCCCGGTAGGTGCTGTCTGTCATATTCATAGTTGTCACGGTGAATGTGCCTACATTAGTCGTGGCATCTGTATAATATGTATGTCCTGCAGTAGGGGTGTACGTAGCACCAAAATTATAAGATGATGTTCTCTTCAGATCAAAAGTGCCGGGATGAATGGACTGGGGAAACTTCATATTAACACAAGGTGCTAGTGTGCCTGAGGGTACGCATGCAAATATCTGAGTAGAGGTGGCAATGCCATATGAGCCAAAGAGTCCTGTAGCCTGATAGGACGTACCATCCACCTTCCAAGAAGCAAATACAGGCATGCCGGCACATGGCGTAGTTGGGGTTGTTGTATTATGATGGCATGAGGTGAGTACGCTGATGACCACAAATACAAAAAATACACGAAACGTTGATTCAAAGGATGTCATAGTATGTTATTGATTTCTGAGCGAATGTATGAAATGGAAAATCAAGTTTCCCTATGCATCATTATTTAATCACTACCGATAGGCGATAAAGTGATCTCAGCGCTTATTTCCTATCTGGCCCAAGACTGTATTCCTGGCAAAGCACAGTGGGACTCGTGATAGGGCCACAGTTTAGCTAAAGCCAGCGATGGTATTTATTTAATACCGGCAGCTTCGTACTCTGTCTTCTCCCATTGTATAGTATAAAAAAAGCGGCCCCATCCGGAGCCGCCGTTTCTATTTCCAGTCAACTGGCAACTGACATCTGACATCTGATTTACTTCAGACCCAGCGCTACACGCTTGAAAGCCTTCACTGCGAGACCTTTCTCTACCTCGCCGAGGTGCTGAGCTACAGTCTTGCTACCATCCTTTACGAATGGCTGTGTATTGAGGGTATTCTCTTTCAGATATGATTGAGCCGCGCTCTCAGCTATCTTCTGGAGGATGTTCTCAGGCTTGCCCGATGCAGCAGCCTTTTCCTTAGCGATCGCTACTTCGCGGTCTATCACTTCCTGAGATACGCCAGATGCGTCTACAGCCAGAGGGTTCATAGCCGCTACCTGCATTGCTACGTCCTTGCCTGCTACTGCATTTGCATCGCTCTTAGCGTTGCTCAGAGATACCAGTACACCGATCTTATTGCCAGCGTGGTTGTATGCTACGATGTTGTCACCTTCCAGTGTCTCGTAGGCAGATACTGCGATCAGCTCGCCGATAGCAGATACTTTTTCTTCTACCTTACCCTTGATGGTAGTGCCATCCATAGGGAGAGCCAGTACCTCGTCGAGGTTCTTGGCATCAGCCTCCAGAGCCGCCTTGGCGATAGCCTCAGCCAGACCGCGGAAGTCTTCATTCTTAGCTACGAAGTCTGTCTCGCAAGACAGGTATGATACGACACCACGCTTGCCATCTGCTGTAGTCAGAGCTACGATGCAGCCCTCCAGAGAGTCACGGCCGGCACGCTTCTCAGCCACCTTAGCGCCTTTCTTGCGCAGGTAGTCTACGGCTGCTTGTACGTCGCCGTTAGATTCTGTCAGTGCCTTTTTGCAGTCCATGAGTCCAGCTCCGGTCAGGTTGCGCAGCTCGTTTACGAGGCTCGCGGTGATAGTGATTGTTGACATTTTGATTATCCTTTTATTATTGGTTTTAAAATTAGAGCCCTGTTACTGTTTGCCGGATTTTGAGGTCACCGGCTGTTCCTTAAAAAGACTTGCCAAGATGCAGGGCAACTTGGCAAGTAATATCAGCAGACGATTAAGTCGATATTATCTTTTAGGTCCGCCTGCACCGCCACGGTTGCCACCGCCCGGTCCACCGCCTATACGGCTACGGCCAGAGCCGCCACCGCTACCAGACCTGCCACGACCACGGCCGCCTTCTTTCTTGTCACCACCAGCCTCATCGAGACCAGCTACGCGATCGAAGTTGTCAGCATTGTTGTCTTCTTCTTCAGAGTCATCTTTGCCATCTGTAGCGCGCTCTGCGAGGCCCTCAGCGATAGCGTCAGCTATGAAGTTGGTCAGGATGTAGATAGACTTAGATGCGTCATCATTACCCGGGATAGCAAAGTCCACCTTAGTAGGGTCAGAGTTTGTATCTACTATACCAAAGGTATTGATGTTCAGACGCTGCGCTTCCTTCAGAGCGATGTGCTCATGCGTGATGTCTACCAGGAATACAGCCGAAGGGGCACGATTCATAGCAGCGATACCACCCAGTACGCGCTCCATCTTCTCTTTCTCACGGCTCAGTACGAGCTTTTCTTTCTTGGTTACGCTTTCCAGGGTACCGTCAGCGAGCATTTTCTCGATGCTTTGCATCTTCTTTACGCTCTTGCGGATAGTAGGGAAGTTAGTCAGCATACCACCCAGCCACCTGTCAGTGACATAAGGCATATTCACACGTGTAGCAGCTTCCTTTACTACTTCTTTTGCTTGCTTCTTGGTAGCTACGAAGAGGATCTTCTTGCCAGCCTTAGCCATAGCCTTCACAGCTGCAGCAGCCTCGTCGAGCTTATCTATAGTACGATTCAGGTCTATGATGTGGATGCCTTTCTTCTCGGCGAAGATGTATGGGAGCATCTTTGGGTTCCACTTCCTGCGGAGGTGGCCGAAGTGTACACCTGCGTCCAGCAGTTCCTGATGAGATATTTTAGCCATTGTTTTATTTCGATTATAAGTTTTATTAAATCTGTCCCTCTTCGATTAACGCTTAGAGAATTGCTCCTGACGACGAGCCTTGCGCAGACCAGTCTTCTTACGTTCTACCTCACGTGCATCACGACGCATGAATTTTTCTTTCTTCAGTGCCGGGCGTACCTCAGGGTTGTCTATCACGAGTGAGCGTGCGATACCCAGTACGATAGCTTCTGCCTGGCCTTTCACGCCACCGCCAAATACATTGACAGTCACGTCAAACTTGCCCCATGCATCAGCAGTCTTGAGAGGAGCCTCTACTTTCTGCTGGATGAAGTCCAGAGGGAAATAATCCTTATAGTCTTTTCCGTTTACGGTGATGGTGCCGTTGCCGCCCTTCAGGATGACACGTGCTACGGCTGCTTTACGCCTGCCTACGGTTATTTTGTCCTTGCTCATGATTACAGATCTTTAGGTTTTTGGGCAGTGTGCGGGTGCGCAGCCTCTGCATACACAAATAGTTTCTTATACTGCTGGCGTCCGAGGGAGTTCTTCGGCAGCATACCCTTCACAGCCAGTTCTATCAGCTCGTTAGGGTTTTTGGCGATGATCTCCTTTGGAGAGCGGTGGCGCTGGCCGCCTGGGTGGCCAGTGTAGTGTACGCGATCTTTCACGTTCATCTTATTGCCTGTCAGCCTTACCTTGCCACTGTTGATCACGATCACGAAATCACCGCAATCAGCGTTTGGAGTGAAGGTTGGCTTGTGTTTGCCCCTGAGGACAGAGGCTATCTTCGTAGCCATACGGCCGAGGGTTTTGCCCTCAGCGTCTACTATGTACCACTCGCGCTTTACGTCGCCAGCAGACAGAGATTTGGTTTTGTAACTTAATGCGTCCACTTTGTTATTGTGTTTTTTGTCTTTTTCTAAAAGGACTGCAAAAGTAGCTTTTCACTGTGGATATTCCAAAGGATTCACAACTAAAATTTTATAACACCTCCACAAGGTGCTGAAAATCAGAGCTAGAAGCGATGTCTAAAAAAGTGTTGTCGCCGCCCCATATTCCAAACTTGGCACGGATTTAACATTACATACTGTGTAAATACAAGTGCTATGAACTACTATATAGAAGACTACGAGTATGAGAAGCATGACCTGCTCGTAGAGGAGGGAGACAGAACGCAACTGACCGGCACCTGGCTGGACGAGCCTGAGCTCGTATTCTGTCAGGACAATGAAGTAAAGGTGGGCTATGCCCTCTCTATCACTAATGGAGAGCAGACGATCATCACATTCTACAATGACCTATACCTCAAAGCCAAAGACGGCCACAAACTCAGCCCTGAGGAGATCATGATATTTATGGTACTGCTCATGAGCGAGACTACTATAGCCGCTTCAGGCTACATAGAGAAGCATTTTGATAAGTCTGAGTTTCCTGATCCGCCTGTGGTAGCGCCATCAGACATACTGTACTTTGTGATAGGTCAGCTGAACAGGCGAAACTAATCAATAACTATCCCCAGGCTATCCAGCAGTGCCGTAGCCTCCGGCAGGCTAAACTTTGCACCCTTGAGCTTCGTACCCTGTATATCTATCTGATAGTTTTGTGCGCCTCGCAGATCTGCGCCACTGAGATCAGTACCTGCGAATCGCGCCCCCTCCAGATCACAGCCTTTCAGCACAGCCTCCTGCATCTGGCACTCTGACCAGTCTACCTCCTTAGCCACACACTGCGCAAACTTTGCCTTCTTCAGATTCATCCCAAAGAAACTGCTGTAGCTGATATTAGTGTCCGTGCAAGAGATGGAAAACGCATGGCGCGCAAAAGGAATGCGGATGTCAAACCAAAGTATCCCGATAGCCTTGCAGCCCAGCAGCTGGATCTGGCTAAAGGTGCTACCCTTCACCTGCACCATACTCAGGTCACACTTATCAAAAGTGCACTCCTCAAAAGTACACTCGCTGAAAATCGTTTTGGTAAATGTGCAAGAGACAAAAGTGCAATTGCTAAAGCTCTTGCCCGATAGGCGCTTCTCAGAATAGTCTACTTTGTCAAAAGTAGCATCTACAAAATCCTCCCCATCAAATCCCGAAGGCATTCTGTGTATTTATTCTATAATTCTGTAAATTCTGATTCAGATAATTACACCGCAAAGCTCTCCCCGCAGGCGCAGGTACGGCTGGCATTAGGATTTTTAAATTCAAATCCCTTTCCATTCAGGCCATCAGAGTACTCCAGTGTCGTATTGCACACATAGAGGAAGGAGCGGAGGTCAGTGACCAGCTTCACGCCCTTATCCTCAAAAACCTGGTCGTCAGACTGGATCTTGTCATCAAAGTCCATCTTATACGAGAGGCCCGAGCAGCCACCACCCAGCACGCTCACACGTACAAAGTGCTCCGGAGTCATGTGCTCCTCCTGCATGATGGTCTTGATCTTGACGCTGGCATTGTCTGATACGAAAAGCATACTGGTCTTTATTATGGATACAAAGTTACGGCAAATTTGGTTGATTTGCATTTGCCCCGCCGGTTTCATCCGGGTAAGCAACTTATCAGACGTATCAGCGCCTGTTTCATTTCACTCAATACCACTCTGATGCAGAAAATAGAGCACATAGGCATAGCCGTCCGCAATCTGGCCGCTGCCAATGATACCTACGCCCGGCTCCTCGGCACCCCGCACTACAAGACCGAAAAGGTGGAGAGTGAGGCCGTAGAGACGTCCTTTTTCCGTATCGGCGAGTCTAAGATAGAGCTGCTGCAGGCTACCAATCCCGATAGCGCCATCGCTAAGTCTATAGAAAAGAGGGGAGAGGGCGTTCACCACGTCGCCTTTGCCGTAGAGAATATAGAGGCCGAGGTAGAGCGGCTCAAGGGGGAGGGCTTCCAGCCTATCAGCTCCGCTCCCAAGCAAGGTGCCGATGGCAAGCTGGTCTTTTTCTTTCACCCCAAAAGCGCCAATGGTGTGCTCATAGAGCTTTGCCAGGACATCCGCTAGTACTCCATGCCTGAGACCCCATCCCGATACAAGCATATTTTCTTTGACCTCGACCACACGCTGTGGGACTTTGAGGCCAACTCGCGCGCTACCCTCGCGGAGCTTTTCGACGAGCTGGGCCTGCACGGACGCGGCATCCCATCCTTTGAGGTCTTTCATGAGACCTACCTGCCTATCAACTCTCAGTACTGGGCCCGCTACCACCACAAGCTGCTGTCTAAAGACGAGCTGCGCGTAGGTCGCTTTCTGGAGACGCTGCGCCGCTTCAAAGTAGATGACGAGGTGCTGGCCGAGACCATGGCGCAGCAATACCTGGACCGCTCGCCGTACAAGACGGCTATTTTTCCCGATGCGCTGGAGGTGCTGGACTATCTCGCTAAAAAATACACCCTGCACATCATCACCAATGGCTTCTCTGAGGTGCAGGACATCAAGATCCGCGAGAGCCGGCTGGAGGTCTACTTCCGCCACGTCTTCGTATCAGAGCGCGTAGGCTACCAGAAGCCCGAGCGGGAGATCTTCCTGCACGCTATGGAGGTCACCGGCGCGCGTGTAGAGGAGAGCCTGATGATAGGCGACAATATGGCCACCGACATCATGGGCGCCAAGGCAGCCGGCATGGATCAGGTCTTCTACAATCCGCAGGGCAAAAAGACCCGCGACAAGGCCACCTACGAGGTAGCCACCCTCACCGACCTGAAAAATTTCCTCTAGCCCAAACCCGCACCAACACGAGGTTTCAGCAGCATCTCTACCTACTTATTTTTCAAATAATTCCACCCGGTTTGTGAAATTTCACTGACTGTACTATATTTGACCCCGGAGGAATGGCAGAGTGGTTTAACGCAACTGTCTTGAAAACAGTCGTAGGTGATGAGCCTACCCGGGGTTCGAATCCCTGTTCCTCCGCCAGTAAAAAGGCTCCGATCTTCGGAGCCTTTTTTTGTTTGTGTATTATTGGCTTATTACTGGCTCGGAACTTAGTTCCGGGCCGCACGCTGGGCGCCTCGCTTGCTGGCCCGGATGTAACATCCGCGCCAGTGGGGGAATAGATTAAATGGCTCTGGAATACAAAAATCGATAATTGGATCTGGATTTAGTCTTTACCTCGCTACCAAAAAACACCTTATGGGTGCTGTTAATAATGCAATAGAAAATACATATGGCAATCAGTAAGTTTCATAAATTAATTTTACCTTTTATAATAGTGTTTGCTTTCACTTCCAATGAAGTAATATCACAAATACCCCCTCTTTTTGACATACAAACATTTACCGGTGATTACCGCAGTTTCATAGTAGCTATTAATAACAATGATACTTTAGCCATAAAAAGTCTTGTAAAGGATGGTAAACTTGATCCCAACTTTATTGAGCCTCGGAATGGAATTTCTCTTTTATGGTGGGCTCTTGCCAATAAAAAACTTGTATCATGCAAATCATTATTGAATGTTGGAGCTAATCCTAACTTGTTAGATAGTAATTTGAATATACCGGTGATTACCCGTGCAGCAACAATGAGTGAAAATTCCGACTATTTGCGATTGATGCTTGAACACGGAGGTAATCCCAATCTGGTATCAATGCGAAAAAGCAATGAAGAAATCTCTTATGCCTTTGCATCGCCTCTTTGCGCTGCAGCCACAGCTAATTTAGAAAATGTTAAGCTGCTTATATCTTATGGTGCAGACGTTAACTTGAGTCCGTTTGAAGAAGCATTGCCACTTACCAATGCACTTATAACCAATAAAATTGATATAGCTCAAATTTTAATAGTAAAGGCAAAGGCTGATTTAAAAGGAGTATACATTGTCAATATCAATAAAGACACTTTAAATATATGTGACTTATTAAGAGAATGCGTATTTAAACTAGATTCGAGAGAATATCATAGTAAAATGGAAATTGTAAATTATATTAAATATATGGGATTTGATTACCGATCTTCTCGCATCCCTAAACATTTACGTACAAAATTCCCGAAAGACTATCTTGAAAAATATTAAGGATTCTTCCACTGGCCCGGGCCTCGCGCAGGACGCCTCGCTTGCTGTCCCGGATGTAACATCCGCGCCAGTGGGGGATGATATTAAATAATAGTCAATGTTAAAGAACAAAGATTTACAATCTATGAAGTCCTATTTAACTAGGCAGGCGATAGCTTTTTTAATTGAGTTTAGCGAATTTTTCCCATTTGGTGTAGCTACAAAATCAAATCTATCAATAGTACCAGTAAGTACATATTTTAATGAGGAATATCCTTCATCAGCGGATGTGATTAAACATCTCGAACTTGCACTAAAGGAGAGTTTAAAACTAAATCGGTTTGTTTCTGTTGCTATATGCTCTGATGTACTCATATCTCACCCTGTCACCAATGAAAGGATGGACGCCCTTGAAATAAGATATCAAAACAACAAAGGAGAGAAGTTGAATATTTACATTCCATATCGTAAAGAGGTTAAATCAATCCAACTGCTTGATGAGTATGAAGAAGAGGGAACTTTAAATTTGTGACCCAAATCTCGCTTGCTGTCCCGGATGTAACATCCGCGCCAGTGGGGTATACGAAAGCTGTTGCAGCTTTTAATAGTTATTTGAAAGGAAAAAAGCCAAACAAATCCGCCCTTCCGGAGTTGTACTCCGGAAGTAGCTACTATAGGCGCTTGTAGTGCCGCACGTAGCGCCTGCCTCTGCGTCTCTTTCCGCGCTTGCAATGCCTGACAGAAGTTCCACAAAGGCCAAGCGATCTTACATGCCTCTCATATATCGAATCAACCTCTTTTTCATTATTTTTCAGCAAACGCAATCCATCTATGAAATATACTACAGTCTTATTGCTGATTGCTCTTTCACTCCGGCTTTCTCCACAATTTTTAACTAAAATATAATCTATGATATTGATTAGGTGAGGTGTAAGCTTCAAGTAAACTTTTAAGGCAAGTAGTCATGGAAAGAAACCACTTGGGTCTTGCTAAATGGTCGTTTCAGTAGTTGTGTGTTTGAATCAAAAAAGTACAATCTGTGAAGAGGGTTAGGGATTAATATTGCCGTCCCTATATCGGAAGCATTCTTCATAATTTTGTGGGTGTTGAAATTCAGTTCTTTACAAGTGCAATGTTGTAAATAGTGCCACTAAATATTTGCATATTTTAGCTTATTCAATATTTTCGATTGAAATATGAAAATGTTGAACACCTTGAAAACGTTGACAACGTGGCTGTTTTTCATAGCCATTTTTGTCCCTGCTCAGATTAGAGCTGCTACTATATCTGGTCCCGGCACGGTCTGTGGAATTGGTACATCCACCACTTATACTTACACTTCATCCCCATCAGTTTCTTCGGTCGTTTGGGGTATTACTACTGGTGTAGATGGCACAGATTATATTATTGCGGCCAGTGGTCTGACTGTTACGATCACATGGCTTCATTTAGGTACATATGATGTCACAGCAGGAACTGCATCCCCTTTTCATGTGAAGGTAGCAGCTATACCCAATCCCGCTATTTCTGCTGATGTCAATGTGGGTTGCCTGCTACATAAAGAAGGATATGTAGGAGAAGTAATGCAGTATGACCCGCACTGTGATCAGGTTTGCGAGAATTCTACAGTAACATATCAAACCCCACTTAACTCCGGATCGATTTATTCATGGTCAGAGATAGGGGCTGTTTCTGCTTCACCATCTGGAGCTTCGTGTGCTGTTCTATGGGGGCCTGCGGCGAGTATCACGCAGGTGATGGTTACCGAAACAACCAGCGATGGCTGCGTAGCTAGTGCACAGCTATGCGTGAAAGGAGTCAACACGCCGCATGCGGTTATTGGTAGTTTGCCCGCTACTGTGGCAGGTACGATATATGCCTGTGCTAACACGCCCATACAATTTTCAGATCTTTCTACTATCTCTGCTACCACATTCCCCCCTCCCCATATAGAAAGTGAATACTGGGATTTCGGAGACATGGGTTTCTCGTCAGATCACAATCCTACACACACATATAGTACGGCAGGATCATATACCGTCACAATGCGTGTCAAAAGTGAATGCGGATGTGAGGCTGTAACATCTGTCAATGTGGTGATCTCCAGTGCAGGTCCTCAGCTCTTTTGCCCTACTACAAAGTGCCATGATGATACAGCTACTTACTACACCAATGCTGTTTGTGCTACATATAACTGGCATATCACAAACGGTACTTTTGTCCCAACACCGTCTACGACAGATAATACAGTCCACGTGGTATGGGGCAATGGCAATAGTGGACCAGGCGTGATTTCATTGTCTACTCCCTCGTGCAGTGGCTCATGTACTACTTCTACTTCTGCTACCATACCTATATTGCCTACCATCCCTAGTATCACAGGGCCTTCGACGCTCTGTGCCGGTCAGGAATACGTATTTGACGCGCCAATGGTGCCAAGCACGATATACAATTGGGAGTTGATTCCACCTGGTGCTGGTACTATATACGTACAAGACTATGAAACAAAAATTATACTCAATGGCACCATCTCATCCTGCGTACTAAAGGTGACGATGACAAATACTTTTTATCATTGCTCTGGTACTAGTAGTATACCGCTATCGCTACGGCTGCCTGCCGGGATCACTACCACTGCTGGTCGTAGTTTTTGCCAGGGTGCCAATCCTTCTTTTACAGCAGGGGGTACTGGTGGTGGATATAGTGGCATGCAGTGGCATATAGAGGATGCGTCAGGTGCTACGCTAGCAGGTACATCCTATACGGGGGCTACCTACACACCATCGCTTACCATGGCCCCAGGCACATATCTGGTAGTAGCCGTTGACCCTTCCGGTAGCCTATGCGCATCGAGGGTGACTACCCAGATAGTAGTAAATGCTACTCCGGGACCACTGACCGCTATCAGTCCGGTGAGTTGCATATGCCCGGGGCTTCTTTATACCTATTCGGCTACTCCGTCAGACCCTACGCTACAGCTGCAGTGGACTGCGTCAGGTGCTTCCGGTGGTACACAGCAGCAGCTAGGAAACTCTATCTCTGTGACCTGGGCAAGTTCGGGGCCCTTGTCAGTGAGTGTATCACAGATCGGTCCGGATGGATGCGCTTCTCCTTCCTACAGTACCACTATCAACAGGTGTAGCTTGCCTACAGGCTCTGTTAGTGGCCCTTCCAGTCCTTGCGAAAATACAGACCTCACGTACACTGCCCCCGTCACTGATGGTGATAACTACCACTGGCAAATATCACCTCCGGACGCAGGAGTGGTTTTGGGCTCTGGGACCAATCCATGGCAAGCCAATATTCATTGGAATGCACTTGCTGCATCTTATTCTCCCATCACAATCTCCGTCACCGTAATCCGATGCGGTGCTACAGCCACATATACTCAGACTGTCACACCAGTGGCCACACCAGTGCCGACTGTCACTGCTAATAACCTCTGTAACAATAACCCGCTCTCATTTAGCACCTCTACCGGCAGCGGTGCGACAGTCTCTAGCTATGCATGGAGTATAGATGGTAGCGCTGTCACTGGCGCATCTTCTTCCACCCTGACTACTACGGCTGTCACAGCTACCAATGTGGGTATAGGAGTGACCGTCACATACAATTGCCCTTCTACTCCGGTCAATATGAGTAATACCGCCAACTTCAATGTGCTACCGGGCCCTCATGTCAACGTAGATCCCGTAGGAAATGCGCATATCTGCTCACCGGCTACTACTGCGACCCTGATCGCAGTAGTGACAAATGCGACTAGCCCTACATATGCATGGTCCAATGCCGTGAGCACTGCCACAAATACAGTCAGTTCCACTGGTACTTACACTGTGACTGTGACTGCAGGTACCTGTACAGCTGTCGCATCAAAGGTCGTCGACACTTATTGCCCTGGTGGAGGGTGTACTCAGTGGACTGGTAGTCCCGCACCGTCGTTTACTGCCGGTACACCTTCATGTAGTACGGTGAATTTCAGCAGTAGCTGGTCCGGCTCGCCATCATCGGTGCTGTGGGATTTTGGCGATCCTGGCTCTAATACCAATACTGGAACAACTACTGCGCCTCAGCATCGCTACACACGGGCAGGAGTATTCACCGTGACCATGACCGTAAGCTATACAGGCTATTGTGATATACATATCACCCATACTGTCACCATCAATACCAGTATGAATCTCAATTACGGTAATACGTGTACAATATCTCCTTTTGGTAATGTCGTGACTGTAACTAACATGAGTAGTGTGATCAGCGGTACTCCCACATATACCTGGGGCTCATCCGTATCTGGTACCGCAGGGACCAATACCTATACTATCACTCCTACCTCAGGTACTCCATCCAGTGCTACCGTCACTGTGACCGAACCTTCCAGCGGCTGCTCTGCTACCATATCAGTACCGTTACCTTATATCCCTACTCCCACCTTGGCCGTACCTACTTACAGTCATTGTGCCGATTATCCTATCATTCTTAATGCAGGGACAGTCCCGTCTAGGATTGCTACCATATATTGGGAATGGCCCGATATATTTGGTACTGGTCCTATAGATACTTTCACTATGTATGACTCAAGGCCAATCACCTTAGATGAAATTGATATTTATGGATGTCATCATAAGGCATCGGCTACGCTAAGCCAAAATGTAAACAATTTTACGGTCGAGGTAAATAACTCTTCGACAGGAAACATATGTGCGGGATCTCCTATTACACTAACAACTACCCCAGCTCTAGTACCGCCTGCTACATCATATCATCCATCTCTCTCCTATGTATGGTCTAATGGTCCGCCCACTGCTACAGATGTAGTGACAGCGAGTAATAACTATACTGTAACTGTTACGGACGGTGTAGGTTGTCAACAAACAGCAACCGGAGGTGCTTCATTTATTACTGTCCCTACTCCACCATTATCAGGACCATTTGTAGCTTGTTTGAATACCTCTATCACCTATACTACCCGTACCTATCCGACATCATCTGGCTATACCTATCAGTGGTCTGTAAATGGTGTACCAGTAGCGGCCACGGGATCTACCTACACCTTCACGCCTACCTCTGGTACGTCGGTCACTGTGAGCCTGACTATGTTATATACCAGTGGTACCTTCACGTGCTCTTCTGCTACTACCAGTGTGGTCACTACGCTATATGCTGTCCCAGCCGCACCCACAGTGGCCTTCGCTGGTAATAAATGCGTAGATGCAGGGCCTGTCCCTCTCACCGCATCGGGAGGTGGAGCAGCAGACTACCACTGGAATACGGGTCAGGTCGGGAGTCCTGTATCAGTGTATTATGACGGGGTATACACCGTGTATTATATCGATGGGCATGGATGTAGGTCCGGAGATGGCTCCATCACCGTGAAGCCGGGACTGGGTTTCGACAGATTAATCCGTAAATGCCTTTTCTATTGCAAAAACAGCGACCCGGAGATAGTAATGCCGGATATACCTCAAAATAGCTATACCTGGCACACGGGATCTATCACCGGTACGCCTACGTATACAGGTTATCAGTTTCCTATACCGTCTGGTGGGGGAGTATTTTATCTGCACATACAGAATACAGATAACTGCCAGGGCGATGATGGGCCTATTGATATCTATGAGCGCCTATGTGGCAATTGCTGTCGCAATGGTGTTTTCCAGGTGGTATCCATATCTTGCACTGGGCCTGGTAGTCCAAAATGTACCTGGAAGTTTGACCTCAGCTATCACAATCCTGATATGTCGGTAGGAGATCATGTGGATATCACCATCCCTGATACAGCAGTTAGCGCTACGCCTGGTACGGTATTAAATCATATAGTCACTTCCACAGACTTGCTGACTCACAACATCACTTTCAGCGGCAATGCGACAGGGCCGCAAACACTTGATCAGATATGTTTTGACTTGACACATACATTATCAGATGGCTCCAAATGCACGCAGGAAGTCTGCACGTTTGTGAGTTGTCCATAGGATATAGAAATTGCTATTAAATGTCTATAATGAAGAAGCTTTTGTTGATTTCGCTTTTGGCTATTAGTATGTTGCCGTCATCCGCTCAGGACTGGCAGTGGCTGCAGCGTATAGGCCAGCGTATGGATGCCTCGTCACTGGGGGCTGGAGGTTTTTGGTTTGCTGAGGGACCGAAAAATCTGGAGATGGACCGGGAAGGTAAGCTGATACTGACTGCCGCGGTAGGTCGCTACCCGGATACCTGCCACAATCCTCTATCCGGTAGCTGCGATGTAGACTCTGCGGCCTCTCGTCCCTTCAATGCGCTTATTGCACGATATGACTGCTATGGCCATAGGCTGTGGCGACAGTACATCGGCTTTATCACTAGCAATACGCAACTTTATCAATATGGCCGGGATCTCGGTATCACGCCCAATATCTTTCTCAGCAAGGATAAATCTGAGATCGTAGTAGCAGATAGGATTACTGCGAGTGATTCATTACACCCTACACAATACAGTATAGGGGACACATTGATCAATATACCATATACCCCTGCTTATGAGGGATTGAATATTCTGGCGAGGCTGGATCTGAATGGGCACTTGAAATTTTTTAAAGCATCAACTACTTCAGGGATCGGTATTGTGTGGGGAGGTATTTATGAAGCTCCGAATTGTGTTTTCCCTGCCAGCAATGGTGATATAATAGGCCTGGTTCCCTATGCTTATATTTCCTCTTTTACTCCTGCTTTTCCTTCGTATTTCAAACTTTGGGATGACAGCGTTCTTACATCCGTGCACCCTATTTATAGGGGATCGGTGGCACAGTACTTAATGTATTTATTCAGAGCCGACTCTGTAGGCCATCTCAAATGGGCTACGGCTATAGCAGGATATATAGATGCTGTGCCAAGGATGTTTATTGACTCTAGGGATAATGTTACAATCCAGTTTCAGATAGGCCTTTCTCCTCAGCTGGATAGCGCTATGATCGGCAATGTTTTGATAAAAGATACAGCCGCACTGCACTATACTAATAGGCAGCTATTTCAGGCCATCACTAGGGTAGATGGTAGCGGACATCCGTTAAACACTTTGATGCCTCAAAAGGACTATGAAGGATATTCACTTTCAACAAAATTAGAATATGCGGACAAAGATGGAAATAGCTACGTTCTGGCCGCTGGCAAAAGCGAGAGAGACACATTTATGGGCGTTCCCATGCATCGCAGCGTGTATCCATATACAGGTTTGAACGACTCTGTGGTCAAGATACTCTTTAAGCTAGACACTAATCTGCATCCGATCTGGCATTTTACGACCAATGACTCGTCTTCGGCAGATGGGTATGCGTTCTATTTTATTGATTCTATAGTAGACCCAGCCTTTGGAGAGTGTCTGAAGGGCCACTATGGCGAGGATAGGGACAATCATATTTATGTTCCCATTACTTTAGGCTCGCAGCCTTTCTACTGGCAGGGGCGTCGCTATACCGCACCGATAGCAAACACCGCTGCCAATGTACCTCATGGCAGGCCAGGCTTTGCGATAGTAGATAAGACGACAGCTGAGATAACAGGCTATCATTTACTGGACAATCAACTGCAACTTCATCAGTCTATCCATGGCGAGATCAATTATGCCTTCTCATACCCTGTAGTAGATGACCTAGGCAATTTTTATTCGGCCAACTTTCTCGAAGGCTACCAGATAGCAGGCCGCGACACCATACAGGCATATCATAGTACGGACGATGTAGACATAGCCCTCTGGAAATGGGGCCTGAGCAACTGCCGCACAGATACCTCTCTGCTCAGCCCTCTGGGCTATGGAGACAGCCTGCAGGCAGATGGTGTGAGCGCCAGTCAGATCCGGGTACACTGGATAGACAGTGCCACCTATGAGACGGGCTACCGTATATACCGCAGCCCAGATGGGCTGGCTGGCTGGCAGCTCATAGACTCCGTAGGGCCGGGCATCACCACTTACATCAATGGCGGCCTGCCGCAGCAAACAGTATATTACTACAAGGTGGCTGCCGTCAATGGCAGCCAGCAGGGAGCTACTTACAGCAATATAGACTCAGGCCAGACATGGCTCAGTACCGGAATAGCCAGTGTAGAGAATAATACCATTATGTCTGTGTATCCCAATCCCGCCTCGTCACTGCTGACTATAGCGTATATCGCAGCGCAGCCCGAAGATGTGCATATGGAGATATATGATGCCACGGGACAACAGATATACAGCGTGGTCGTATCCCTCAAAGTTGGATATCAGCAGCAAGCTATAGACGTCAGCCATTTTGCCACGGGGAGCTACTACGTATTTGTATCAGGGCAGTATACATCGGTACATAGTGCTGTCACTATTGTGCGATAAGGAATATGAAAAATGGGAAAAGACCTTTGGAATCGGTGTCTCTTTTTGATCGTGATGCTGTATTTGCCGGTAGTCATTATAGCACAGGGAGCGAAGGTTAGTGATACTTTGATGACCAATGAGAATGTGATAAAAGGATTGAAAGCAGTCGATACATTGAATATGAAAATGTCTGAGGATACCATGAAAAGACTAGAAAGTGTCTCTAATGACACCAGTGCGCATGGTGCTCACTCCTTGCGGCGCCTGGTCTCTGATCAGCTGCCTGGTAGCCTCAGGATCAACGCCCGGGATGCAGACTCTGTAGTAGCTCGAAGAATCGACTCTGTAGGCAAATCTATTAAGCAAAAAATCAAGGGGATAGAGGATAGGCTGGTAACCAGCCTAGAGGAGCAGGGCAAAAATATAGTAAAGAAAGCTCAGTCTACAATTACAGATGCCTTGCCAGGCAAAAGCATCTTGCCATCCAAATCCAGCTTGAAAAAGCTTGTCAAATTTGGTGGGGGGGAAATCACACTGGGCGGAACCGTGAGATACAATGAGGGGAACGTCCCTGATCCACTGCATTACCAGGCATCCCTGGATATACGGGCCTCGGTATCGGTAGGTATGTTGCCCTTCTCAATAGGAGCCAGTGGTACCTATGGTGATCGTCAGTTCAATTATCAATTTACACGTATCGGATTTGATTTCAATTCCGGAGCTTTTCTGGATAGTATGAAGCAGAAGGCTATGAATAATATACAAAAGGACCAGCTCAAGAATATGGCTGATCTGAATGCCCTCACCTCCACCTATGAGTCTGGAATCAAGCAGATGGATTCTGCCTACACTGAGGTCAAGAATACTTTGTCGTATTCTGACCTGAAGTTTGCCCTAAAGAGATATGAAAATAAATATGCTGAAGAGTTGAAGAAGTCTGGAAAAGAAATCGTAGCAAAAGCCGAAGATAGCATCACGACTATCGTACATAGAGAAGCAGACTCTCTCCAAAGTAAAGCTGAAACAACTGCTGCAGCTCAAAAGATCAAAGAACTATATGATTCGGTGCAAACTCTGCGGCGATACTACGAGAAAGCGAATGAACTGCTAAGCCAGGTGCAGGAGTATAAAACCCAGTTGCAAAAAGGGTATGATCAGGCTAAATCCTTATACAACGATAAAAAGCAGCTAACTCAGCTCAGCGATGGAAAAGATGTCGAATCGATCAATAAAATGCTGGGTGCCAATAAACTTGGTTTTAATAAATTGGTCAGGGTGTTTGCCTATTTACGCAAGTTCAATATCGGTAGCAGTGTATTGAATGCTTCTACCCTTACAGCAATGAATTATCGCGTAAACGGGGTACAGTTTGAATACAACCCTTCCTTCATAGTTAGTTTTGCCGCCGGTCTCAATAATTTTCGTCTTCTCGATTATTTCAAGACACACACCTTTGACGACAGATTTATCGTTCACTCGCGCTTGGGTTATGGAGACCTGAAAAAGAACTACGTGGTTTTAAACTACGGCTTCGGAAAGATATTGAATAATACACTTCGTACTACCAATAATGACTATGCATCTGCGGTGACCAGCTACTTACACGTATTTAGTATAGAGACTCAATGGGTCTATAAAAAGCTGATCCAGGCAAAAGGAGAAATTGCCTACTCTTTATCTCGCCATGCTGGAGAAACAGCAACAGGTATTACTGAAGGCACAGTATCCAAACCGACTTTGGGGCAGATAGCATTTGCCGCAGATATCAAAGGTGCTATAGGAAAAGGATTTACCTATAAAACTACTATTTCCTTCCTAGGGGGCAGCTTCAGAAATTTTAATGAGGCTTATCAAAACAATAACCTTGTGCGCTGGGATCTAGGATTTAGTCAAAAGATGTTTAAAAATATCTTGCTCGTATCTGTGAAATACTTAGGATTTAAAAACAATCTGGATCATACCGCTGCTTACGGCAGCCTTTTGCATCAGCCACTGATCAATCTGACCATCCATCCAGCAAAAGGCCCTGTGGTTACAATTATTTCTTCTCCTATGTATCAGGACATTCGGATAGATACGGTCGATCAGCATAATACGACCATCCTGCATTCTGTGAGCATGACTTATCCTTATTTCATCAAAGAGCTTGTCATGGCTACAACACTCAATGTAACCATACTCAATACCCGTTTGATAGGGGAGCAGAGTTTTACCAATGACTATAATGTGATAGCCTCTCAGACCATTGCTTATAGGTCACTTACCGCCAGCATCGATCTTAATTACAGCAGGTCTTTGAGCACGGACTTAGCTGCCGGAGAGATCGGAGCTTCTTATCAGTTTTCAAAAAGGATCATCGCAGGAATAGGTGTAAAAGGGTCTGTCATTGCTTTCTCCAGAGCTACTTATGGCGGCAATTGTAATATAGCACTTGATCTGAAAAAAGCAGGTATGTTGAAATTAAAGGCGGAACAAAGTAGTGTACCCAATTTTGCAACCCAGTCATTTCAGAACTTCATATTGGCAAACATGAATTATACAAAGAAATTTTAACTATGAAAGATTCATATATAAGGGGCGTTACTGGCTTAGCCGTATTCTTACTCTGCTGGGCATCGGGATTTGCGCAGCAGGTTATTGTCAATATACTGCCAGTACCGCCAGCCAATTATACTTTGGATAAGATTTGGAATATACAAGTGGTAAATCCAGGGGCGGCTGTCGATGTGACGTTGGAAGCAGAGATCAGGAATAACCTGGAGCTACTGGTCAGTGTCAAAACCTCAAAAATAACTTTGCCGGCAGGGGCACGCATGCTGCGCTATAGCGATTTAGCACCATTTCAGACTAGTTACTCATCATCTGAAGATGGGCAGAGGATATATCGTAACGGGACTTTCGGTTATGGCAGCTTTGTGCTATGCGTTAAGGCAATAAATGTGAACGGAGCAATAGTGGGAGAGGCGTGTCAGGAGTTTGCGGCACAGACCTACACTCCTCCTATGCTGGTATACCCGGCAGACGGCTCCGTCTTGGATGACTATCATCCTATGTTTATTTGGATCGGTCCTACCCCTATCATTAGAGCAGATGATCTCTCCTACAATATTAGGGTGGCAGAGAAAAGGGAGGGACAAACACCTCAGGAAGCGGTGGAGACAAACGTGGCGAGTTTTGAAGAGCAAGGTTTGAAAAAGGCATTTATAAAGCACCCTACTACACAAGAGCCTTTTGAAGATCTCAAAACATATGCATGGAGAGTAGAAGCGTTTGTAGGGAGCAATAAAATAGCAGAAACGGAGACCTGGACGTTCCGCTATGAGAAGAATCCGAAGCTGCCTGTGACAACCACTGCAATCTATCCATTGCTAAAAAATCAGGATGACCAGGCTTTTGTGCCAGTCAGTGATACGTTGAAATTCGTTTATCGTAACCTATACCAGGCCACAACGCTGGATTATCATATCATAGACATAGAGACTAAAAAGCCTTTGGATTATAAGTATGAATTGCAAATTGCCTCCGGAAATAACGTATTAGCCTTGCCGCTGCCTTCCAAAGACTTTCAGATAGGAAAAACTTATAGGTTGGAAGTAAGAAATCAAAAGAAGGATAAGTATATGCTTGTGTTTAGAAAATTAAAATAAAGCCAAAATAAAAATCAAAAATGTTGAACAACTCTATAAAAGTACGAGATCTATTTATTGCATTGTCTATAGTGATAGCAGTAGGTGCTTTAGTCTATAGCTACGTGACCAGACCAGTGATAGTTTTTGTTACTAACAATAAATTGTATAGTCAGTTTTCTTATACCAAACAGCTTGATAGCGATCTCCGAAAAATACAGACTGCTCGTCAGGGTGTGCTCGATAGTCTTTCACAATTGTCAGATGCGCATTCCAAAGCGGGTGATGCAAAGCAAGCCGCAGAAGACCGAAGATATTACTATGAACTCAAGGCAAAGTTTGATGAGGATAATGAGAATCTCATCGCTCAGTTCAATCAGAAAATATGGAAGCAGCTGAATCAATATGTCATAGACTACGGCAAAGAGCATCATATAGATTACATAATGGGTGCAGATGGGTCTGGTGCGGTCATGTATGCAAAGGAGGCTGTAGATATCACACCTGAAGTGATCGATTATTCCAATAAGCGTTTTGGGGGAACAGGTAAATAGGCAACAGGAGTATGAAGGTTTTTATGAGTTTTCTGGTATTTGCGATGCTCACCGGATGCTATCAAAAGCAATATGATAGCAAAGGTTATGTCCAATATGTTAATGATCCGGTAAACGGGCTTATGGTAAAAAAAGATGTAGAAGAATATCAATATACAGTATTGTACAAACCGCTGCCATACGTGGTGCTGGCGGAGGAGAGATACTTGCCAAAATCTGTACAAGATCTAGAGGCTAAATCAGAGGAGTATGGTGGTATGCAATATTATACTCTTCGCATCAAGATTGACGGCTTCAAAGATGAGATACTAAAGTATCAGATCAAAACACCACAGGAATATTATGGAAGACTAGAGTATTACTCTTTCCTTGTCAAGAATGACATCAAATTACTAGATGGAAGAGACACACTGGATTGCATGATGTCACATATGGAGCGTAGTTACAATCTAAATAATTATTGTAATCTCTTGCTGGGTTTTAAAAACTCGGGAAAACCCGGCATTCAAACCAAGAAAATATTTTTTGAAGACAAAATTTTCGGCAATGGACTTTTGCAATTTGAAATCCCTGCTGATAAAATTAAAAATGTTCCAACCATTAAAAGAATATAGAAAACTATGAAAATATTTCGCAAATATCTTTCTCCTGTAGCCATGGTGTGGCTTCTATCTATCATGTTTGAGCTATGTTGGCCTTTACGTGTATTTGCGCTTACTGGTGGGCCCAGCCAGCCAGAAGTAGAGTCCTTCACACCTGTCGGGACTAGTGACTTGGTTGATCCATTCTCTGGAGATTTTAACTACAATATACCCCTATTGGATGTAGATGGATATCCCATCAATGTGGCATATCACTCAGGCGTCACTATGGATCAGGAAGCCAGTTGGACAGGTCTGGGTTGGAATGTGAATCCGGGAGTGATCAACCGTAATATGCGTGGACTCCCTGATGATTTTAATGGCGTAGACAAAGTTACTACACTGCGCAATCTCAGAAACAATGAATCTTATGGGGTAAATGTTGGATTTGGAGTGCAGGTTGCGGGATTTAAGATAAGCATTCCGGGAGGGGCAGGTTTGAGTGTCAATGTGGGCTTGGGATACAATAATTACAATGGCTATAATTTTGAGTTTGGTTTGGGCATGAGTGTTACAGCAGGCAAAAGTGATAAAAATACTGCTACCGCTGGTCTGGGATTGAATGCGAGTTCAGATAAAGGATTGGGAATATCTCCTAACTTATCTTTTTCATCAAAGCAGCAAATGACCGGACAGGCTACCAATAGTTATGGCGGGTCAATGGGACTCAACTTTAATAGTAAAGAGGGATTTAAAGGGATGAGCTTTGGTGCTAACTGCTCTACTAGTCGCAATCAGGTAAAGAAGAATGCAGAGCAGGTAAATGGGGCTTTTAAAGAGGAGGATAAGGTACAGCGGCAAGATGATAAGGGTAAAACCGAATACTCTATGGTAAATCTCGGCGCAAGTAGTGGCAGCTCAATTTCCTTTTTGAATCCGACCTATATGCCCACTGTAGAGGGCAATATGGCCAATGTCAACTTTTCTCTTGCATTTACGCTGGGTGGAGAGGCTGGAGTAGCACACATCAGCGGTAATATCGGAGGGTATTATTCGCGGCAATGGCTCACAGAGAAACAGACCACTAGTAGTGCATATGGCTATTTCTATGCAGAAAAAGCACTGCACGATGTCAATGGCATGATGGATTTTAACAGGGAAAAGGATGTACCCTATAAAAAGGATGCTACTAAATATCTGGCACTGGCCAGTCAGACTTATGATATTTTTAGTGTTACAGGGCAGGGTGTGTCCGGGTGTTTTAGGCCGCACAGATTTGACGTAGGTACTGTCGCTGACAAGGTTAATACATCTGAGGGCGGTGATGGTAGTATAGGTGGGGAGGTCGGCCTTGGCTATAACGTGCACGGGGGGGTGGACGTAAAGGCGAATTATAGCTCGGGTAGTTCCGGTAGATGGGTAGATGACAATCATACTGATAATTTTCAATACAGCGATCAAACAGATCCTAATCAGGAAAAGATTTATTTCCAGGAAATGAGTGAAATGACTCCTGATGCAGATGATCAGCAGAAAACACTAATGGATGATCATGCCTTTCGCATGCCATTGCAGCGGGTCAATGATAGAAGGACTAAAGTATTTGATAGTTACTTGGTAAATACAACGAATGATGGAACTCCACTTACACCTTCTGGTTGGTCCCCCAATGTAAAGCGAACCAAGCGCAAACGCAGAAACCAACTTATTACTTACCTAAGCAATAGTGAGCGCTCGCAGGTAGGGCTTGATCGTCTGATAAAATCTTATGGAAGCTCTGCAAATCCTAACAATTTTGTATTTGACAATAATGCCGGTGATTATTTGCCACAAGGCACTCCCCCCGGTTTTGCGGGGGCTTCTGGCCATGCACCACACCACATATCAGAAGTGACAAATCTTACAGCGGATGGACGCAGATATATATATGGGATACCCACTTATATTAATAAAAATGACGAAGTTTCCTTTGCAGTCAATGGTCAGCGGGCACAACCTGCAGATGGTACTGTGCTCTACACACCAGGATCGGATGATGATGTCAACAATAATAATCAGGGAACGGATCACTATGTCAATGAGGTGAAGATGCCGCCTTATTCATACTCATATCTTCTCACCGGAATTTTGTCTTCTGATTATTCGGATCTCACAGGAAATGGCATCTCAGATGATGATCTGGGATCATATACCAAGTTTAACTACAGCAAAGTGTATGATGACTATCAGTGGAGGGTACCGTATCAGGCTAATACCGCTAACTATAATCAAGGCTTGAGGCATACTACGGATGACGACAAGGGTAGTTTTGTACATGGCGCAAAAGAAATCTGGTACCTGCACTCTATCGTGACTAAGAATTACGTAGCTGAGTTTCACGTTTCACGCAGGCACGATAGCTATGGGGTAGCTGGTCGTAGCGGTGGGATCAATACAAATCAACCGCTCTATAAACTTGATGAAATAGTGCTATACTCAAAGAGGGATAAAATGACTAACGGGGCAACTGCGATTCCTATCAAGACAGTTCACTTTGAGTATGACTATTCATTGTGCCCCCATGTTCCTAATAATGATGGGATAGCCGAAAGTGTCAATAGCACTAATATAAATGCGAACCAAGGAAAGCTAACTCTGAAACGTGTATGGTTCTCATACGGCAATTCCTATAAGGCCAAATTCTCATCTTATCAATTTGACTATGGTAGTTTCAACCCTGCGTATGCACCAAAGGAATATGATAGGTGGGGAAACTATAAACCTAATGATCCTTCCATGCCTAATGCAGAGTTTCCTTATGTCACAGCATCAAAAGAAGATGAAGATAAATATGCCCATGCCTGGACTCTCGAAAGTATAAAACTACCTTCTGGAGGGGAGATAGACGTGAAATATGAATCTGATGATTATGCCTACGTTCAAAATAAGCAGGCTATGCATATGTTAGGTATCAAAGGCATGGCGGCTTCTAATAATCCAGGTACTATAACCAATGCGAGCGCTTCATTTGGAAACTCCGTGGTCCAGCTGCATGGGTCAAATATATATGGCATAAATAACTATGTTTTTTTTGATCTTCCTCGACAGAGCATGACGGATGCAGATGTCAAAAATGAAATGATCAGCACTATGACTCAGATACAGTTCAAGCTGCTATCATACTGCACACCTGTGGGAGGTGCTAGTAATGGGAGCTTCACACATCCGGAAGCGGTGGAGTGGATACAGGCATATGCCGATATAGATAAAACTGGTGCCTACGCAGGTGTAGCGCATGTCAATATAGATGGTAGTAATCAAAACTATGGTTATGTGAAGCTTAGAAACGTGGCTATAGGAAGTAAACAGCCGACCACGATGATCAGCCCGCTGGCTC
Organism: Bacteroidetes bacterium UBA1941; assembly: GCA_002336805.1. Lineage (GTDB taxonomy): Bacteria > Bacteroidota > Bacteroidia > Chitinophagales > LD1 > UBA1941. The sequence continues at coordinate 13,666 of DDEZ01000012.1, read as the reverse complement.
AGACTACTCTAAATTTCATACGAATGAGCCTGCCGCGGCTAGCCAATCAACAGCCACCTCCGTCTGGTGATGCAAAAAATATAGTCACAGCTATGGCCAGTGCCTTTGACCAGTTCAAGTTGGGCTTCAATAGGCAGAATCTGGTAATGTATGAAGAATGGGGTTATGCGCATGCTATTGTAAAGGACAAGTCAACCCTCAGGCTCTATGCTGGATTTGAACCAAATGGAGATCATGAGAGCCCTACAGACAAAATAATAGATTGTGAGAGTATACCAACGGAAACTGAGTATCTCGTGCAGCGTAAGCTGGGTGGGGGCAGTCGAGTCAAGCTCATATACTCTCTCGATAACTGGTACGATGCTACCGCGCATATTGAAAGCAATAGCTCATACGGCCAGGTATATGACTATCGGGTCAAAGTGAAAAGTGCAACAGATGATGCTCCAGCCATGTATCAATCTAGTGGCGTGGCCAGCTATGAACCACTGATAGGAAATGAAGAAAACCCATGGCGGCAGCCCAAGTTTATGACCCAGGACATGAAGATGGTTCCGGATGTTCAATTCTTCGCTGAAGAGCCTTTCGGTGAAAGTTTCTTTCCTGTAGCGTCAGTTGGTTATTCGCAGGTGTCTGTTGCTACAATACCGATTGTCCGTGGTAGCGATGGAAAAATATCCGAAAATAAAAAAGTACAGAAGCACCGGACGGGAAAAGTGGTAAACACTTTTTACACATATAAGGATTTTCCGACCCGGACAGAAGTGCTTAACCTGAAGACTTACAATAAAAAGCCGAATCCACTCTTCAAATTTTTGAAGTTTAAGGTAGAAGACTTCTTGACTGCTAGTCAGGGATATGCAATCATTTTGAATGATATGCAAGGGAAACCCAAAGGTAAATTTGTATATGCTGAAGGCAAGACTACTCCACTATCATCAATAGAATACTTCTATAAAACAGATGCAAATGGTGATCTGGCCTCATCTGTAGATGTGATACGAAAGAATGGAGACATCTGTCAAAAGCGCGTGGGCGTAGATCAGGATGTCGTATTGGATTCAAGGCAAAGTGACCATAATACTACGGGAGGGGGCTTGCAAATCAATATTGAGTTCTTCCTCGCCGGGCCTATACCTATCACCATACCGCCAATATTGCCAGACTTCTCTATGGAAGAGGTTCGCTTCCGGTCTTTAGTGACTACTAAGGTAGTAAACCATTTTGGCATACTGGAGCGCACTGTAGCGAAAGAGGACGGTTCTACTATTACTACTACCAATCTGGCCTGGGATGAAGAAACCGGACAAGTACTTCTCACCCGTACAGAAAATCAGTTTAAAGATCCTGTATATAATTTCACATATCCAGCGCATTGGGCTTATGACGGTATGGGCCAGGCGTATAAGAATATAGGATATACCAAACCTCTTCACTATGAAAGTCCAGGGGTTTACACAGCTTTAAATTTGACACCTGGTCAAAATCTCTTTTTTCCTGGTGATGAGCTTCTGATAGATGATGTACCAGATAGATTGTGGGTGCTGGATGTACAGCTCAAGCCAGGCTCTGCGACAGACTACAATATTTATATCATAGATCGCTTTGGCAATCCACTTATTTTGGCCACCGATCCAACGGTCAAGGTCATCAGGTCTGGAAGGAGAAATCAACCGATGGAATCTATCGGATCCATAGCGATGTTGACTGATCCTAGAAATGCGGGCCACTTAGACTTTAGTCATGATCCCAAGGTGCTGAATGCTTCCGTTCAGACATATTCTGATAGGTGGCAGATGTACTGTAAGGATGCCCTGCGGGTCAATAGAAATCAAATAGGACAAGGAAAACCAGAAATGTAAACTTATGAGAACGAATATTTTTTTAATGCAGGTGATTCTGCTCTGCGCCATATTGTCTCGATCCACCTATTCATTAGCTGGAGGTGACGGTGGATGCACTCGGAATGGGGTCGGGAATAGTTTGATGGAATCACTGGATTATATGGCAGCCAATCACTTGATTGGAAGTACGTCTTTTACTAGCAGTCTTAATCTAGTGTGGGACGGTGATTTTGAAAAGGATCTGTCAGGCCTGACATTGCAGTATATGTCCGTGCCGGCTGATTTTCAATGTGTCTGTTCTGGACCCAGTCCAAACTGCAATCCTCATGCTGTGTGCAATGGTGGAGGCACAAGTCCGGTTAGTACTTATTACAATCCGACCAACTATACAGACATGCTGAGCTATTTAGACTTTACCAGCCAGCTCAGCTATTCATGGGATTGGAATACAGCCATTAAAGAATATTTTGCCATCAGAAATTCAGGCACATTAGCGCTGGGACCAGATCATACCTCCATCGCCTATTCCTATGGCGGTCAGGCTATGCTCGTCAGCGGAGCTGGTCATTCCACATATGGTCATGAAGTAGCCTGGCAGAAGACATTCCATTTATTGCCTAATAGGACTTATACCTTCACATATTGGTTTAAGAATTTGAACAAAACGAAAGGCGCACAAATTGCCTTTGGGATACCGCTATCCGGAGGTGCCTTTCAGAATCTTCAAAATCTTAAGTTAGATGGATCAGCCTATACTGGTACTTTACCCTATGTCGAGAGTGACTATGAGTGGCATAAATTTTCGGGCACAGTCAGCACTACTGGTACCAATACTACTACCACGATTGCAATTTATGTTTACGATGATGCAGAAGGCGGTAGAAGTCTTATAGCCTATGATGACATATCTATGATCCAAATGGATAGCTGTAGTAACAATTGGTGCCAGATCTTCCCTGACCATCTTCAAATGGCACTGTCTGTACCCACCGTTAGTGGCAATTGTACACAGTGCAATGTTTCATTGATGCGTTCGGGAAGTACAATATATGATTTCTTACATATTATTCATTTTTCAAATTTGCGTCCGGACCCTGCCTTTCCAGGCAGCCGTAATGCTTTTCTGGTAGATATCGAGACTGCAGATCCTTCACATCCGGGTGCGGCACATACTTATGCTACTATGAGGGGATTTTATGATTGTGATTATATTTTTGACTGCCCTCCTAAGTCGTGCTGCGTCATCAAGGGGACGCAGGTCAATCCTTTCGTGCAGGGCCTAAGAGGAAACTGGAAGGCCAACAAAGCATATCTATACAATGCCAATCGCCAATACGATCCTACACCAACTGCCAGGACTAACCAGAATCAAGGATTGTACGTAAGGCAGTCCGGCATTTACGATCAATTCTCGGAGTTCTGGCATTACAGTGGCACCAAGTGGGATACACCAGGTGGTATTATACCTGCCAATTGGAGTTGGAAAGCCGAAGTGACCAAAATGAATCCATATGGCGCAGATGTAGAAAACCGGGATCCGCTTTATCGCTATTCTGCAGCTGTGTATGGCTACAACTATTCCGCTGCCATAGCCGTAGGCAATAATACCAGGTATAGGCAGATGGCATTCGATGGCTTTGAGGATTATGAGTTTTTTGATCCGACATGTGAGGCTCGCCATTTTAATATTGAAAACCCTCACTTGAGTTCAAAGGCGCATACCGGGCTAATGGCTCTGGAGGTTATGGACGGGCACAATATATCAATCAGTCGCAGTATTACTCCTGCAAGTACGCCTGAGCCGACCGTGACGGATACCCCGTTTGGCAATCCTTTTACAGTCAATGAGCATGACATGCTAGGTGTATTCGCTCCCGACGACAATAATGACTATGTGCTCAGTTTTTGGACTTATGAGATGCTGCCACAAGAAAAGGATAGGACTCCTGGCGTGTCTGCAGGTGTTTTTGATTATCCCCATCCACACATTATTATTAAGGTGGACGGGACGGTCATCACGCCTACCTCGGAGCAGCATGGAAAAATGATAGACAGATGGCAGCAGATCAATTACACTTTTCATATTCCGAATCATGGTAGTACGCTTACGCTGGAATATGTCGCTACTACACTCCCGATTATGTATGATGATGTCAGAATCTATCCAGCCAAGGCAACTATGAAATCGTATGTCTACAATCCGGTTACACTAAAACTAATGGCCGAATTAGATGAGAATAACTATGCTACATTTTATGAGTATGACTTGGAAGGGAAACTAAGCCGCGTCAAGAAAGAGACTGAAAAGGGGATCTACAGTATTCAGGAATCCAGAACATCAATGCCTAAAAAGTAATTGTATAATGAAGACTTTTATTGTATCTCTTACAATGTTTTGCTACGTGGCCTCAATGGCAGAAACGCCCAGGCAAGTCATTACAGCCATGAATAAGGCTTACCTCCAGCTAAACTCATATAGCGTTCAGTTTAATTATAAATTATATACTGATGGAAAGGCCCAATATCCCATTGAAACAGCGATAGGTCAGCTGAGCAGGACGACAGACTGCTACTATTATAAGATGGAGGATATGGAATACATGCGAAATAGCAAATACATGCTGGCTGTAGACCATTCTAAAAGACTGGTTATACTGAATAAATCGTCAGTCCAGGCTAAAACACCTCTGGCTTTTGTAGATAGCGTTATGCTCAATTATGGCTTTGCTATCAAGGAAATAACAGATACAAAGGATGCATACCACTATATTCTTACACCGCCCTCCTCGGAGATGGAGGAGTATGAGAGGGTTGATCTCTATATCTCAAGGAGGGATAGAGATGTGCAAAGAGTTGTCCTATATCTAGTGGAGCAGCCTGAGGGAGAGACTCAGGCCGATTTAAATGGCAAAACTATTGAGCTTAAAAAGCCTCGGATTGAGATAGAGTATCAGCATTTAGCAAAGAATGTTTCTTTAAGTCCGGCCTTGTTCTCCGAGTCCAAATTTTTGGCGCCGGATAAAACCGGTAAACTCAAGTTAATCCCACGCTATTCATCGTACAAACTTTTTAATCAATTGTAAGATCGAAACTATGAACCAAAGAGAAATGAAAGCTATGAAAAACATATTCTACCTACTCTTGATTTTTGTGAACCTTTTTATTGCTGGTTCAGCAAATGCGAATATTGAGCCATATTCAAGTAACATTCTGACAGGTACCCATATGGTGGCTGGGACTACTACTTTAGATGGTATAGATCCTACAGGCATGATGCGTCTAATGATGCCAGCCTTGTACAATGACCCTGCTACCTTTGGCCCTGGGAATGGCTACCACTCCAGCTACAATGGGTATACGCTGACGCTATGTAGTGCTTTTGAAGATAAAGTCACAAATGATCAGATTATTTTTCAAATCAATGGGGAACATAATGCATTTGTAAAGCAATACATACAAGCGGTTGTTACTTTTGACGCAGACTTTTATACCTATAATGGCTCTTATCTTGGCACCTCTACTCACAAATCGGATATAGTACTTACTATAGATTATAATCCTGATGCCGGTACTAAATATACCGATAAGGCTGTTTTCCCATATAGCGGTGCATATTATGTTCGATTATCTAACATCAGGTACCAGACTTTTGATAATACGGGTCACCCTCTTAGTGATCCTAACTTCGATTTAAAAGCTGACTTGCAGATTAAGATTGAATCAGAGAGGTATTATGTCCCATATTCACTATGGGATCCGGCTATAGGTACTGGAGATATCAATGTCTCTGCTACTGCTACGGATATGACAATATCTTGGCCGGATAAGTGCGCGGAATGGTATGATCTGGAATGGACATATATAGATGATTATGGCAATGCAAATAGTGTGTCAGGTAGCGCAGTAGTGAATAATGATTTTGTATTTGATGGAAATGCTACGCGCATCAATACTTCTGATTTATCTTATACTATACCTTTAGCTTTTGAGCGCGGATTCGTAGCATTTAGGGTCAGGCCGGTTTGGAAATCATCTGTTGATGGATTTAATCAGCCAGTAGCAGGAGCTTGGTCAGATGCTTCTTTTGGCAGTTCACCATATAATACTTCTACTTTCCCCAATAAGTATCATATCGGCACGGCGTATCAGCCACTAAAGCTATGGCAGTATACTGCCACATATGCAGAAGATGGCAAACGGAAGGATATCATGAACTATTTAGATGGATCCCTACGCAAGCGGCAAGTGCTCACTAATATCAACACAGACCAAATATCGTTAGTAGCAGAAACAAAATACGACTATATGGGTAGAGGAGCGGTTAATATCCTGCCAGCGCCAAAACCTTCTTTTGATTTGAATTATGCAGATGGGTTCAACTTCAATACCAACTCTCCCGAAACAAAATACGATAAGGACGATTTTGATGTGGATTGTGGGGATATATGCAATCCAATAACAAAACCGCTTGAAAATTCCTTACATAATGGTGCTGGTAATTATTATTCTCATAATAATCCCGACCGCGCTGATTTTAATGCATATCTCCCTGAATCTGCTTACCCTTTCACACAGACTGAATATACACCAGATAACACAGGCAGAATTCGCAGGCAGAGTGGTGCAGGAGAATATCATATGCTTGGTTCAGGCCATGAAACAAGATACTATTATGAAAAACCTTCGCCAGAGGAGCTATATAAGCTCTTTGGAGCTGATGTCGGTTACGCAGACCATTATAAGAAAAATATTGTAGTAGACCCTAACGGACAGGTCAGTGTATCCTATCTGGATATGGCGGGCAAAGTGATAGCAACTGCTTTGGCAGGTGAAATGCCTGACAATTTGCAGCAGCTGCCATCTTATGATGGTGCCGTGCAGACCATTACGGCTACTATTATAGATAAGGATGTTGAACAGAGCATATCACTATCTGAGCCGGATCCCACTCTATCATACTCCCAGACTTATGTTCCTACCACGCCGGGGCATTTCGACATCTCATACACTATGTCCGGAGGCACCTACTTACCGTGTACGTCCAATTGCGATGACTGCGTTTATGACGTAGATGTCATAGTAGCTGGTGAATGTGGGAATATTAAGTATGAAGAACACCAAACTTCGGTCGGTGGCCAGGAGCTAAACGGTACGTGTGATGCTCCGGCTAATCTGTCGACTAGTTTTTCTGCCGATCTGGACAAGGTGGAAGAATATACTATTTCAAAGACTGTACACGTCAATAAGAGTGCTTTAGACTTTTATACAGATCAGTTCATGAATTCTGCCTGCCTCAAAACTTTAGACGATTTTGTGGACGAGCAGTTAGCTAATATGGATACTACCGATTGCTATGTCAATTGCACGGCTTGCAATGGGGGCTCTAGTGCTGATCCGGATGATTCGCACCTACCTCCGTTTGCACCTACTGCACCTGATCTGGATGGGACAAAAGAGGACTGTATGGATGATTGCTCTGGATCGAGCTGGTGTGAGGCAGGTTTGGAATCCATGTTGAATGATATGAGTCCCTATGGGCAGTATGGAGCTTTGTCGCCTGATTCTCCCAATGCTTTGATGTCAGTATATACTTTAGGTAATTTGCTTCCTCAGCGGAATTTAGCAACTCTAAACGCTGGCTATTACCCCGTTCTACTGACTGACTATCAGCACCCTATGCTGATACGCCCGACAGGTACAGTTGATTTCAAATATTATGAGGAGGATCTTCATACTATCTCTCATGTAGAAATAGGTGGTGTAATCTACACTCCAGATCAGCTCACTGTAGAGCAATTTGTCCAAAACTGGAAACCGTCTTGGGCTTATTCTTTGATCGCATTTCATCCGGAATATGAATATTACGAATGGTGCGTGACTAATACTATGCGTTGCGCAGGTAGCTATACCGGCTTGACCAGTGAAGAATTTGATAGAAAGCTCTTGACGATAAACACCTTTGCAGCGGCAAAGGCAGACCCGGATCTAAGAAACTTTTTTTCGGCTAGTGGTGGGTACAATTCCTGGAGCACTTCAATCAATGTAGCAAGTTTCGACCCCTTTTTCAATCAGTCTAATCCTTTTTACCAAGGATTGGCGCAAAACCCTCTGGGAGGGGCTAACACACTGCCTGGTGTAGCGCACCTTATAGGGGCGGGTTTTGGTACTTTGGATCCTGCTGTTGTGATGAATGCAGCTATCTACAACTATCAGAAATACACCTGCGGCTATAGCAGCACCGTCTCTATGATGCAGATAGCTCACAGTATGACTGACTGTCCTATTACTGGAGATTGTATGGCATCTTATGTCGGGCCGTCTATGAATATAGCTAGCCAAAGCAATCCGGATCAGGAATGGATAAACTTCAGATCATTGTATATTGCCTTCAAGCAGCATTTACAGCAAATAGCAGCCCATGAATATGCTATGGCCAAAGAATCTTATAACGGATGTATAGGTAATGAAGATTTCAATCCTTACGATTACGGTTTTATGGCTAATGCGACTCTGGGTTTTCAGGTGAGGGATATATTTTCTTGCCCGCCTTCATTGTTACCCGTTCCCACACCTCCTGCATTTGCGGCTAAACCCATGCAGTATCTCGAAAATTTCCATCAGCCATGCTGGATGCCACGTGCAGGTTTGCTGGTGAATATGATAAAGAGGTTTGGCATGCCTCAAGACTATATGAAAAACTCCACTAACCCATATGTAGATCCATGTGGCTCTCAGCGGGGGTTATATGAGACCGCAGCTGCGCACTATACGTCAGCTTGTGGTCCTTGCCCAGATGCCGTATTATTGGAGCAGTTTATAAATGGCTCCATACAGCATCCATACTTTGCGAGTACACCTCATTCTTATGATATTACAGATTTTATAAACTGGACACCAGCTCTACAAAGAGTATTCTTTAACGCAGGACCACGTCCGACCTCTATCTCTACTACATCTTCCGTAGATGGAACTAATACTTTTAGCTTTATATTCAATCAGGCTGACTGCCAGAATTGCCGTATCGATATTCATTTCCCTGATACTGTAAGCAGTAGTCTTACTGTAGCAAACATACTCTCAGTATGCTGTATAAGCAATTATACTGGTACACCTGTAGTGTCATCAGATCCAGACCATGATTTTCTATTGCACGCTCAGGTCAAGGGCAGAAATTGGAATAATACTGCAGATTCAGTCTATGAGATCTTACTGATCGGATACATTTCCTGTATCCCATACCCTGCTTGTCAGTATACAAATGAGGTCTGTGTGACTTTTGATGAAGCCTACAAATTGCAAAGCTTTTTCAATGGGTTGGCTGTAGGGTTTGATGGAACGTTTAATCCTATATTATCTCTTACACCGAAATTTTTGCCGGGCAGCCCCGCCAATAGTCCATTGTTTACACCTAATTATACTGGGTTTAAAAATTTGATCAAGGCTAAGAACCATCTTAGTGCCACTGACCAGGTTTTCTGGCATAGCGATGGAGTGAGCATATCAGGTCCGTCACATCTTCTCAAAGGTTCTATCAGGAAGGACGATGTTACAATTCTATGCAATATTACCTTGGATATTACGGCGCTACTAAATGCCGGCAAGGGGTTAACAGATATCATAGCCTTCGATAGTATTACAGTGGATCCTACAGGTGTACCTTCTAACACGGCCTCCCAGAAATTTACGATCAATGTCTTAGTAAACGGAGGACCAAGTGATCCGTATAATCCTATAAAAATCCAACTCGGAGGAAGCACCACCTGCTTTAACATAGGTATATGCGGTCAAGACGGAATAGATTTCTCTCAGGCCAATATTTCTCAAGATGATATGGAGGCGATGGCTTCCGCCAATTGTGCTGGATTCCTTAATAATACCGGGCCAAATTTGATCATAGATGGTAATTTTGAGTCTGGCGCTGCTGCGCCATATGGACTCGTACCAGCAGACTACGTATCCGCTTGCCCTGTTACTTTTAATCAGCATCTGCGCAAGATAGATGCCAGTGATTGCGTTTTTTCTCCTACTAGCTCGCATCAGTTCACTGGGTTCGATCATACCTATGCGGGCACCCCTGTGACGCTGTATACACCTCCCGCTACACCCCCGCTAGGCTATTCTCAGCCTTACGGTCATTTCTTGTTTTCGTCAGATATACAGGGAACAGGCCACGACCTACTTTTCCGCCAGGCTACTACCCCGGTAGTCTCGGGCAAGTATTACAGTTTCACTACATGGTTTATGTATGCAGAGCAGGCTTTGACGAGCAATTCTTCGCCTGGCGATATACAGGTGTATATAAACGGGCAGCAGGTATATTCGCATAGTATATACAATACTCCCGGTACGTGGAATAAGATAAATCTGATATGGCGGGCAAATTCAACCAATGCAGATATTTCAATAAAATATACAGGTAGCAGCGCATTGGGTCTTGATGATATCAATATGTTTGCCTATGAGTGTCAGCAGAGCGCACTTTGTGATCCGGACACTATGATGATAGAGTATCAGAACGACTGTGTGCAGGCCATGATAGATCTGGCTACCAGCAATGGTGAAGATAATTATAACAACTATCTGGATAGTGTACGTGAGGCATTCAGGGAGCAGTATATAGCTCATTGCCTTAGCTCAGTCACGGAGGGCATGACAATGAAATATACAGATAGGGAACACCACTATACATTGTATTTCTATGATCAGGCTAGTAATCTTCTACGTACTGTGCCACCTCGTGGTGTGGTAGATGATGACAATGGATACGTTAACTTCTTGTCAGACGTCACGGAGCCGGCAAACTATCACTCCGGTGCGGCGTCATACAATCCTGGAGATATAGATCCGTACGCTGGCTCCAATGATCCGGCCTCGCAATGCCCCAACTATAATTTTGTTACTAATTACGAATACAACTCTAAAAATCAAGTGACCTATCAATCCACACCTGATGGTGGTGCTACTTTTTTCTACTATGACTATCTAGATCGTTTAGTGATATCTCAAAATCAAAAACAGCGCGAGGATGGTCTCGCTCAGGATGCATATATATATAGCTATACTCTGTATGATCGATTAGGGCGTATTGTAGAAGTAGGTCAGGTTACAAACCCTAGTAGCCCATATTCCGATTTTCTAGGAAGAACTCTCTCAAGTCCAGTAGTCAATAATAATTACTCTTACACTGGCCTGTTCGAGTTGTGGATCAACTCTGGAGTCAAAACCCAGATCACCAGGACTTTTTATGATAATTCTATCAACTTTACTGTACCTACTTACTTCTCCGACGGGCTACAGAGCAATCTGCGCACTCGGGTAGCCACCGCTGCGTATTACGAGACTGACGTGCCAAATTATAGTCACGCTACACACTATACGTACGATATTCATGGCAATGTAAAAGAGCTCATACAGGAAAATCCGGACGCCAATCTGATAGGAGGGGAGTCTATCAAGATGATAGCCTATGAGTATGACCTGATCAGTGGCAAGGTAAATCATGTCAAGTATCAGGATAATAAATGGGACCAGTTCCATCACCTGTATCAGTATGATGCAGACAATAGGATAGTAGAGGTGCAAACCACCGATGACAAACAGATCTATGACAGGGATGCAGCATATCAATACTACAAGCATGGCCCTCTCGCTCGTCTTGAGATCGGGGAGCAGAAGGTGCAAGGGATGGACTATGCCTATACTATTCAGGGATGGCTCAAAGGCATCAATTCAAATACCATCTCTGATAAAAAGATGGTACATAGTCTCTGGTCGCATTTTGGTGGGAAACTGCTGAATGGGCAGCGAGATATGGGCAAAGATGGTTATGCTGGCAATATTGCCCAGTTCCATAACACACATTCCAAATTTGCATTGGATGCGTTTAGCTATTCTCTGGGCTATTTCGATGATGATTACAATGCTATCGGACTCGGGGCGGGCATGTTTAATCAAGCTAGTATACCCGATTACTGGCTATCCAGTACTAGTGGTACCGATTTGATGGCAGACCGATTTGATCTGTGGAATGGCAATATATCACATATGGCAGTCGCTTTCATACAGCCGGATCAGTCTCTGGTCACTCCGCGGGGGTATGCGTTCACTTATGATCAGTTGAATCGACTGATGGGATCCAAATACCATGATCGCAGTGTCAATTCATTCAAAGCCTATATGGATAACAGCTGGAATGATCACACCTCTACGGATGATTATGCGACATCCTACGCATATGATCCCAATGGCAATATAAACAGCCTGCAGAGAAATGCTACTTCCAAAATGGATCGCATGGAGTATACATATGATCCGAGCCCTACGTCTTTTTATGACTATAATAATAAGCTCGACCATGTCAATGATGGTGTCGATCACTGCGCGTATGATGTAGATATAGATGATCAGAAGGATGGAAACTACCATTATGATGGCAATGGCAATCTCATATTTGATGAATCAGAGCATATTGTAAATATAGATTGGAATGTATATGGCAAGATCAGTCAGATACAAAAGGACCCTGAGGAAAAGGTGTATGATGATGGATGCGGAGGCGATGCCCCCAAAGTTTACGATATAGCATTCAAGTATGATGCCGCAGGCAATAGGGTAGAGAAGATACTTAAACCACACACATCGGTAGGTGTCAATACAGACCCCGGTTCCTGGCTTTCTACATTCTATGTGAGGGATGCCTCAGGCAATATCATGGCCACCTATGATCTTTCTGCAGACGAAGCCTCTACCTGCTGCGCGTTGCAGAATGTTGCGATCTTCGACGATGGTACTGCCATAGTAGACCTTGGTACCGGACCATCTTCAGAGCTCATCCATACCTATGCTAGCCTGTGCCAGTGTAGCTACACTATATACAAGCTTAATGTTTGTACCTACAAGTTTACTACCCGCCTCGGCGAGCATGACATATATGGCAGCTCGCGCCTGGGTATCCGCAAGGGTAATGAATCCGATGTCATCTCCCGTGATATCTCTATCGCATATTGGGATGAGGAGAGCGCAAAGAAAGCCTCAGCTAAGTCTGGCGCCCGTATCGCATCTGACCCAGCTGCCTGGGACAAGGCTATCAAAGCGCTGCAGCAGCAGCTCGAGGCTGGCATTATCCCATCTCAGTACCAGGACCAGGCTGCCCGTTTTATCAAGGGTAATGCTGACCAGAGCCGCCGCACCGCAGCCAGGAGCTCCAGTCCTATAGTGCCAGGATCATACATCATCCTCAATCCGGATCTCTCCGGCAATGTAGTACCATGCGATGGACATGGCAGCCGGCAATCCTCCAAAGTGGCTGCCACTGTAGAGCCGGAGCCTAAGGATACCGGCGCTGGCAATACACTGCTGGGCACATTTGATGGGCCGATGGCCCTACCAGGAGGACAGGCCAAGGCCAATACCAATACAGACCTGGAGAAAATGATGCACACCCTGCCAGGCTATGACCAGATACCCGCTGGCGAGGGCACAGGGGCCTCAGCAGCACGGGTAGGGACTACTACCTCTCACAGTGGCAGTGAGACCATGTACTACCGTACCCTCGGCTTCAAGCATTACGAGCTCACAGACCACCTGGGCAATGTCGGCGTGACCATCACAGATAGAAAGGTAGCCTACGATGACTTTATGTTTGACATGCACGGCGGCGCGTGGTATGTGGATAATACCTCCACCAGCCCTACCTATATGGAGTATGATCATACTCATAGCAGTGGCAATGCAAACCTGGTGCTGGGTCACGCAGACGGCATCACAGACTACTATCTGGCTGATATATCATCGGCTACAGACTACTATCCGTTTGGAATGCA
>DDEZ01000003.1 GCA_002336805.1 Bacteroidetes bacterium UBA1941 | reverse complement strand
GGCCGAAGTTTGGGGAAGCTGACAGCGACCTGTCACTACAGCGCGGGGCCATATCCTGATGTCCGGGCGTACACCGTACACTTTCACCAGGAGAAGTGTACGGTGTACGACTATAAAATGGCTTAGTCAGGACGGACACCGGACACTTTCACTAGGAGAAGTGTCCGGTGTCCGTCTGTTCCCCGTTCCTCTGCGCTAGGGAAAAGGAACAGGGAACGACGTTGCCGGTTGCTTTGCACTATGCTATGGGAAAGCAACCGGCCGCCGACAGCCATAGATAGTATCGTACGAAATGTAAATGTTTGATTACAGTTTGCCCATCACGATCATCTGATCGAGGGTAGGGCCAGCGCTGCCACCCTTAGGCTCTATAGTGATGGCAAAGGCCTGAGGCTCAGATACATCACCCATATGTGCCAGAATGGCTTCCTGTTTGCCCAGTGGTAGTATGCCGAGGTCTACAGGCTTGCCGTCTACTATGGCCCAGAGCTGGTACTGGCGGTCCTGTGCCAGTGGTGGCAGCCCGGCGGTATTGATGTAGGTAGATTTGCGCTTCTGATCCCAGTAGATGAGTGCTTTCGCCGCAGGCGATAGTGGCAGCCCGGCCAGCTCTACCTTTACATTAGATGGATTGGAGAGGATAGTGAGGTCTTCCGTCACGGTATTGATCTGCCGCGTCAGGTGGGCATTATTATCCGCCATCACATTGCGGTCGGTCTGTAGCTGGGCTATCTGGCCTGTCAGGTCCTTATTCTGGGTGTACTGGTACCAGTTGCCCCCCAGGCTGAGCACACAGAGCACTACAGAGGCTGCCGCCAGCCAGAGGTAGGTACCACTGGTCTGCGGCTTCATCTCTACCACACGCGGCTCCGGTGCGTCTGTGAGGTCTAGCTGAGAGAGTATACGCTCCCTGAGGGCAGCAGGTGGCTGCACAGGGCTGGCAGTGGCGTAGGCGTGTAGCGTGGCCTCTATGGCCTCCAGCTCTGCCTGCACCTCAGGATGCTGTGCGCACATAGCCTCCACCTCCCTGCGCTCAGCCGGTGACAGCTGGTCGTAGACGTAGAGCTCGAGCACTCCTGATTCTATGTATTCCCTGATTTCCACCTTGTTTTATCTCCCTGTTACTAGTCGTTTATGTTTCGTTTTCCTTAGCTATCTAAATAATTTCCTCAAATTCATCGTAGCACTTCGGAGACGGGTTTTGACCGTACCGAGTGGCATGTTGTATTCTTCCGCTATTTCCGCTTGTGTGTATCCCTTGAAGTACATCAGATCTATGAGGAGGCGCTCATTGGGATCCAATTTGCCCACCACCTCCCGTAGTCCTATCTGATCAGGCTTGATAGTATCGGTGTGAATCTGTTCTAGTTGATTTACGGATTTTTCCGTGCTCTGGTTTTTCTGGCTGTTATTATATTCTTTGGAGCGGGTCTTGTCTATGGCCAGGTTGCGGCTGATATTGAGCATCCAGGTGAAGAGTTTACCCTTGGCCGGGTCGTAGGCCTTGATGCCGTTCCATATCTTTACA
Source organism: Bacteroidetes bacterium UBA1941 (assembly GCA_002336805.1). GTDB lineage: Bacteria > Bacteroidota > Bacteroidia > Chitinophagales > LD1 > UBA1941. Next base: position 244,316 of record DDEZ01000003.1, on the reverse strand, counting down.
AATGCCTCCTGCATCACATCTGCGGCTACCTCCTCGTCAGTGATGATGCGGTTTATGACACCGTAGAGGGCTGCGCTATAGTTATCGTACAGGTGCTCGTAGGCCACACGGTCATTGCGCTGGAGGCGTGCTACCAGCTCAGGCTCAGATATGTGCAGACGTGTAGGCAAATGCTATGAGGACAGTTATCTTGAGAATGAAAGTAATGACAAAAGTCATAAAAGTCAATACCTGGGCGTAATAGTACAAAAGTATGCCCCCTCTTCTACAGGTTAAAGGACTCTATCTTTCTGTAGAGCGTATTGAGGCCTATATCGAGCAGGCGGGCAGCCTCGGCCTTATTCCCCTTGGTGATATTGAGTACGCGCTTGATGTGCAGCTTCTCGACCTCCTCCAGCACCAGAGAGTTGGTGCCAGACTCCTGATAGGTAAACTCCATCGGCAAAAACTCAGGGCGCAGCTCTCCATCGCAGAGGATCATGGCGCGCTCTATCACATTGCGCAGCTCGCGGATATTGCCCTTCCAGCTGTGCTTCTTCAGTGTATCGAGAAATGCCTTTGTCACCTTAGGCTTAGCTATGGCCATCTTGTCTGCAAACATGCGGATGAAGTGGTCTGTGAGCAGGTCTATATCCTGTATACGCTCACTCAGAGATGGCAGCATGATCTGAAATACCGACAGGCGGTAAAAGAGGTCTGCGCGAAACAGGCCCTTCTCTATCTCCTTCTGCAGGTCACGGTTAGTAGCTGTCACTACGCGTACGTCTACGATGGTAGGCTTGGTATCGCCCACCTTGTAAAACTGCTGTGTCTCCAGCACGCGCAGCATCTTGGCCTGTAGGTCTATGCTCATCTCCCCTACCTCATCCAGAAATATGGTACCACCGCTGGCCTCCTCCATCAGTCCCTGCTTATCCCGCGTAGCACCGCTAAAGGAGCCCGCCTTGTGGCCAAACAACTCACTCTCCAGCAGCTCTTTGCCAAAGGTGCTGCAGTTGACCGCTACAAATGGTTTGTTCTTGCGCTTGCTGGCATAGTGTATAGCCTGGGCAAAGACCTCCTTGCCGGCACCGGTCTCGCCGAGGAGGAGCACAGTGGCATCTGTCTGGGCCACCTTCATGGCCAGCCCCTTGGCAGCCTCCAGCGCGGGAGACGTACCTATGATGCTGTCAAATCCAAACTTGTCTGATATCTTATTCTCCAGCTGGTGGATACGGGCCTGTAGCTGCGACTTCTCTATCGCCTTGCTGATCAGCGGGATGATCTTGGTATTGTCGTCCCCTTTCACCAGGTAGTCAAAGGCTCCGTTTTTGATAGCCATCACCCCATCTGCTATGGTGCCATAGCCGGTGATCACGATGATCTCCGTGAGGGGAAAGCGCGTCTTGATGGTCTGTACCAGCTCTATGCCATTGGCATCGGGCAGGTTTACATCGCTCATGACCACCATTACTTTCTCTTTCTCCAGCACCTTCAGACCCGCCTGTGCGTCTCCTGCTGTCAGCACATCAAAACCCTCCTTGGTGATGATCCTGGCCAGGAGCATCTGGAGTGCCTTGTCATCGTCTATGATGAGTACTGTTTTGTTCATACTCCAAACATAAACAAATTAACGTATGCGAGAATCCCCTTTTCTAGGTATTGCATTAACTAATTTGCAGTGATAAAAGCGAATATGAAGCCGCTGCTATACACAGCTTTGAGCTATCACATTGAGGTACAATAAATAACTTGTCTGAGCTGACAATACTGTGACAAAAGAGCCTACGGCATGAATGGGCAGAAGATAGCGCGAGGCTTATGCTTGGTAGTGATGGTATACATCAGGGCTACCTCAGGCGCGCCAAATGTGGAAGATGCTGTGCGAAGTTTAGACACATTGACATCATATGACAGGCCGAGGGTAAAGGCCCTGTAGTCCAGGCGTGTCTGTATGATCACCGCATCGCCCATAGGCGTCTCCAGCCCCTTGGCTATACGTGCCTGCAGGCCGAGTGAGAGGTAGGTGCGGCTATTGGTCTTATTGCCCAGCTGTATCTTGACATGCGTACCGATATTGTACTGCTGTGCCGGCCCCTGTATCATCACAAAGAAGCTAGCCACCAGCCACACCCTGTCACTCACCGGCACAGATACACCGCCATGCAGCGTGGTCTTCATGTACAGCTTGTCTGCAGCCGTATTGTTATTGCCATTGGCAAAGAATGAAATAGAAGGCTGGTTGAGGTGATTGAAGCTGAGGCCAAAGTAGAGGTCTGTGCGTTTTTTCACCGTAGTGGAGAAGAAAGCACCCACGCCTACATCGCCAAAGTAGACTTTGGTACGGGTAAACTGCTCCTGCGTACCATTATTGCCGGAGGTGCCGGTAGATGGATCATAAAAGGAATCATAGGTGGATTTGCTTGGGTCAAATCCCCTATGATTGAAGGCACCCTGAATGCCAAAAGATAAAGAAGTATTGTGGCGCTTATTGATCACAAAGTGATAAGCGAATGTGACGTCTACCCTATTGGTCTGAAAGCCGGCCGTACCAGCCTGGTCAGAGAAAAATGAGACACCGAGGCCGGCAAAGCTGCTGTACTTTGTAGCCTTGCCCAGTGCTGCATCCAGCCCTCCGGCAAAGGTGCGGTAGGCACCCGATCCGGCTACTGTATTCCACTGCGTGCGAAAGTTGGCATACATGCGTATATCGCCTGAGCTGAAGCCTGACAGCGCAGGATTGAGCATCATAGGTGACATGCCAAACTGAGAGAAGTGTACGTCCTGCGCACGGGTCACCGAGGTGGCCAGTACCAGGAGAAGGATCAGCAAGGGTTTAATTCTTTTCATGTGAATATTGCTTTATGCAGGGGTCTTAATGCTTTCTTATACGGCAAAGGGTAGAAATGGCTACACTTTTCCATATAAAAAACACAATGAAATGCTTGTCCTGAGGGGCTTTGGCACAGGCAGGCAGCGGCACAAAAAAAAGGCCGCCCTGAGGCAGCCCTTTTATAAAACCCGTTACCCTTAAATCTTTATCTCACGAGTGTGATCGTTCCGTTTTTTTCCAGTGTGTAGCCGCTGTCGCATTTGCCGCGGATAGTGTAGAGGTACACGCCCTGTGGTGCAGCTGTACCAGCTATCAGGCCATCCCAGCCCTCTGCCACCTCATGGCTCTCAAAGACGATGGCACCCCACCTGTCATACACGCGGAAGTAATCCAGCTGTGTCAGTGTGCGGGAGTGCAGCAGTACTTTGTCATGCAGGCCATCACCATTTGGGGTAAAGGTATTGGCTACAAATATCTCCTCAGGATCGCATGGCAGCACGTGTATGAGCATCGTATCAGAAGTGGTGCAGCCATACTGGTCGGCTCCTGTCAGGCGTACTACCTGGTCCTCTGCCGGCCGGAAGGTAGGCTTCATACAGTCTGTGCATGACAGCTCACCGGCACCGCTCACTGACCAGTGGTAGCTGGAGAGCTCACCTGACTGTATGTGCAGCGGTATCTCGCCATTGACCACTACGGTCATCTGCTCCGGCAGCTCCACATATGCATGGCCGCGTACGTGTACGGTGACCGCAGAGGTATCTGGCCAGCAGGTACCACTCGTAGTCACTACATGAAACACCTGCTCATCTGTGTGCATCTGTGCCGTGACAGTCTGGCCCGTAGTGCGGTCCAGCGCCGGTGATGCATACCATGTATACTGCACACCTGCCTGCATAGAGGAGTCTGTAGCGGCTACATGGAGCTGCAGTGTAGCATCAGGGCATACGGTAGTATCTGGTGTGATGAGTACACGTACCTGCTGTACCACGCGCACCGGTATATCCTGTGAGTAGGCGCAGCCATGTGCGTCATAGGTGCGTACATTGTAGCTGATAGAGGCAGGTGCATAGCTGATGGGTGTACGTGAGGTAGTATCTGCTATGTAGCTGGATGGTGTCCATACCATGCTGTCTCCGGGCATAGTACCCAGCCTGGCACCCTCGCCATGGCATATCCTGATGGTATCATGGGCCGGCAGTACCTCCATACCCCTCACCGCTACGGAGAATGCGGCGGTAGAGCTGCAACCGAGACCATTGGAGGCATGGATGGTGTAGGTAGTATTGACCTGAGGCGTGAGCAGTGCTGTAGCCGCAGAGTCTGTAGTAGACGGTACGCGGCCGCAGGTATCGCAGGCCGTAGCAGTCCAGCTGTAGTGGTCAGTACCCAGTGCCATCTGTATGGACTGGCCATAGCAGATAGAGGTATCATGCACGCTCAGCACAGGGCTGGTCACGGCATAGATAGAGTCGAGGTCAAAAGGTATGCTGCAGCCCACCTGATCCGTGAGGATAAAGCGTGGATAGTATACCCGTGGATCAGTATAGGTATAGGTGAAATTCATAGCACCTGTGTGCAGGATACCATTGCCCAGGTCGCAGGTCACGGTCTGGATATTGCTCGTAGCTGATGAGCCGGAGAAAGATACAGTGAGTGGCACGCAGCCGGAGTTGCCATTGATAGAGAAATGGCCTGTAGGGCCCTGCACGGTGATCATGTTATTGTATATCACAGAGTCCTTGCAGCCCTGAGGTGCGGTAGCGATCAGGCTTACGGTGTACACACCAGGCTGCGAGTAGATATGCGTAGGATTGGCAGCAGTATCTGTAGTACCATCTCCAAAGCTCCATTTGAAGCGCAGGTTTGGCCTGTTGGTCATACTGTGAAAGGTAGTGACCAGCGGCGGGCATGTGCTGAAAGACTGGCTGGCGCGAAAGTCTACGACAGGAGCACTGACGTGCACGGTGAGCATATAGGTAGAGTCGCAGCCGGTGCTATCCATGGCACGGAGCTTTACAGTATAGTCACCGGTATTGCGGAATATGTGGCCTGGTGTCTGACCGATAGCAGTGTCGCCATCACCAAAGTTCCAGTAGTAAAAGGAAGCATTCTGGCTACGGTTGATAAAGCCCACACGGGTACCAGGACAGGTAGCGGTATCGCAGAGAAATTTAGGTGTAGGCCTGCCTGCTGTGATGAGGCCCGGCATTTCCATTTTCACGGTGCAGCCATTGGTATCTGTCACTGTCAGTGAGACATTGTAGGTAGATGGCGCTGTATAGGTGGTAGATGGATTGGCGGTAGATGCCAGGCTTCCATTGCCAAACTGCCATGCGTAGGTCACAGGTGTAGTAGCCGATGTCTGGCTGGTGTAGTGTACCGTGAAAGGTACATCACAAGAGCGGCGATTGTCCGGTGTAAAGGAGACTGAGAAACCGGCATTGACCGTGATAAAGCTGGTCCTCGTGATAGTATCTGTGCAGGCACCGTCACGGATGATAAAGGTAACTGTGTAAACGCCCGTAGCGGTATAGATGTGGGTAGGATTCTGACGGTTTGATGTAGTGCCATCACCGAAATACCATAGCCAGCTGGTGCCTGACATCGGAGATATATTTTCAAAGGTCACCTGCTCTCCGGTGCATACGGTCTGCTTGTCAGAGCGGAATGCAGCAGCGAGATTGATCACAGCTACCGTCCGTCCTACTGTAGCAGAGCAGCCATTGGCGCTGGTCACTGTCAGTTTTGAGTTGTACCTGCCGTAGCTGTAGGTGTGTGTCGTATTGGCAGTAGCAGCTGTAGCGCCATCGCCATAGGTCAGTGCATAGCTCAGGCCTGTGCCCTGAGACTGATCGGTAAAGGTCACCGCCTGAGATGTACCACATGAGGTAGCCGGAGTCAAAGTATAGCTGGCTACCGGAGATGGCCATATACGGATGTAGGCAGGCTTGGTCAGGCTGGAGGTACAGCCATTGGTATCGCGGGCCACGAGTGTCACATCATAGAGTCCGCTCTGGCTGTAGCGGTAGCTGCTATTCATCTGGCTGCTGCCGGCACCATTGCCGAAACTCCACGCGTAGTGGTCTATGGGGGCAGAGCCGGCTGTGCTGATCACTGCCGCGAAGCCTATCGAGTCACCTATGCAGGAGGTATAGCGGCTGGCATTGAAGTCTATAGAGGGTATACCATTCACTACGACTATCTGGGTGGTAGAGTCTACCTGTGTACCGGTGGTAGCTACCAGCGTGATGCGGTATATACCGGGAGTAGCGTATGTAGCAGAGGGATTTTGCTGAGTAGAGGTATTGCCGTTGCCCAGGTTCCAGCGCCAGCTGGTGGCGCCTGTAGAGTGGTCTGTCATGTGCACCAGGAGTGGTGAGCAGCCACGCGTCACATCACAGCTGAAGGATGCAGTACCGGCAGCCATAGACATGACCGAGATGAACAATAAGCAGGTAAGGGTAACGAGCTTCATAATACTGTTTGATCGGGTATACGTCAGACGCTCGCTTTGGGTACTCTCAGCCGATTTGTTTATCACAATCAGTGTTTTGTACACCTAAGGGGGTATCGGGCGTATGGCTACATATACTCCAAACCCCGGATTATGTTTCAATCCGGGGGAGGAATAATCTAAATTTCTGGACAGATGTAGTGAAAGATGTACAGCTTCTAGCGGATAAGCGTCACGGAGCCATTGGCCTCTATATCGTAGCCGGCTTCGCATTTGCCCGCCAGGGCATAGATATATACGCCCTGCTCTACCGGGGTACCGTTGGCAGTGCCATCCCAGCCATGCTCCAGGTCCTTGCCCTCAAATATCATCCCGCCCCAGCGGTCAAATATCCTGAAGGACTCGATATGGGCCAGTGTGCGGGAGCGTACGTAGAGTACATCATTGCTGCCGTCACCATTTGGCGTGAAGGTATTAGGTATGAATACAGATGCAGGGTCGCACTGCTGCACGCGGACCTGCATAGAGTCACTGGCAGTACAGCCGTATTGATTTGCCACGGTCACTGCCACCATCTGGGTGCAGCGGGGCACCAGGGTGGTGACGCGGCAGTCAGCACAGCTGAGCGTATCTTTGGCAGACCACATATAGGCAGAGGCCCCGTCAGCCTCGGCGGCTATATGCACCTCCGCACCTTGGGTCACCAGGGTATTGCCCGGCAGTTTCACAGACGGGGCAGGATTGACATGTATCATGACCCTATCAGTGTCAGGTATGCAGGTGCCGCTGCGGGTGATGACCTGTACTATCTGGGTAGACTGACCTGCTGTGATGATGGGATCTGTACTGCTCTGCACGCTGCCATCGGCCAGCCACTGATAGGATGCACCACTGTATGATGTATCTATCAGAGAGAGGTGCAGCTGTACCTGCGACCCGCCGCACACTGCGGTATCACCACTCAGTGTAGCATAGACGTGAGACAGTATCTTGACCGGTACCTGCTGCGATGCAGCGCAGCCGGAGCTATTGTAGGCAGTGACTGTATAGGTGATAGAGGAGCCGGGCGTACATATAGGTGCCAGGGCCGTAGCGCTGCTCAGGTAGGAGGCCGGAAACCAGCGCACACTATCAGCCTGTATGGCAGGAAACTTAATGCTCTCATTCATACAGGCATTGATGCTATCAAACACGGGGAATACCGGAGGGCTGGCGATCTGCACAGTGAAGTGATCTGTAGCAGTACAGCCGCCCGGTGTGGTAGCTGTCACGGTATAGGTAGTGGTCACAGCCGGAGTAGCTACGAGCATGGCGGTGGTATCCTGGATATTAGGTACACGGCCACAGGTATCGCAGACCTTGGCTATCCAGCTGTAGCGGTCAGTACCGAGAGCTACCCGCACTGTCTGGCCGGGGCAGATATTAGTATCGCGCAGGTGCATGACAGGGCTCACTCCTACCCTCACAGAGTCCAGGTCATAAGGCACAGAGCAGCCGATAGCATCTGTGAGGATAAACTTAGGGTGGTATGTGCGTGGCTGTGTATAGCTATAGGTGAAGTTCAGCGAATCATTATACAGGTGTCCGTCGCCCAGGTCGCACACGATGCTCTTGGTACTGCTCGATACAGATCCGGAGAACTGGACAGGCACGATGCCACACCCCCGGTCAGGAGTCATGGAGAAAGTACCCGTAGGACCCAGTACAGTGATCAGGTCAGGGTATACGATAGTGTCTGTACATCCCAGCTTGCTGGTACCGATCAGTTTCACCGTATATACACCAGGGTGAAAGAAAATGTGTGTAGGATTGGCTGCAGTGTCCTTGTAGCCATCGCCAAAGTCCCAGGTATACTTCAGGTCATTACGATTGCTCACACTGCTGAATACGGATACCAGCGGTGGACAAGGCGAGAATGTACGATCTACGTGAAAGTCTACGGCAGCAGAATCTACTTTGATCAGGGCATTTTTGACCAGCGTAGAGTCGCAGCCAGATGTATCTATGGCTGTGAGTGATACGTTGAAGCGGCCATAGCTGCGGTAGCTATGCGCGGGATTTGTGGCAGTAGAGGTATCTCCATCGCCAAACTGCCACAGGTACTTGCTGGCTCCTGTCGTTCTATTGACAAAGCGAACTGCTGCACCGGGACAAGTGAGCGTGTCACAAGTGAACTTGGTCCATGGGCGCGAGGTAGTGATGAAACCCGGCATAGGCAGTACCTCCTTGCACCCGTTAGTATCTACAGCAGTCAGCGTTACATTAAAGGTAGATGAGTTGTGATATACATTGGTAGGGTTAGGGTCATTAGAGGTATGGCCATCGCCAAAATCCCATGCATAACTGACACCTGCACCTGTGGTCTGGCTGGTAAAGTTGACTGTAAATGGAGCTACGCAGGAGTTGCGGTTATCAGCATCCATAGACAGAGAGAAGCCTTGCGTCACAGTGATAAAAGCAGTGCGCGATATTGAGTCACGGCAGGTAGCATCTTTCACGGTAAATGTGACTGTATAAACACCGGGAGTGGTGTAGATGTGCTTGGGGTTTTGCTTGTTAGAGTTGCCTCCATCGCCAAAGGTCCACCACCAGGCCGTACCAGACATAGGGGAGCGATTTTCAAAACTCACCTCCTCTCCTGCACATATCAGCTGCTTGTCAGCTACGAAGGCCGCATGAAGATTGATCACTGCGATATTCTTGGTAGCGCTGGCACGGCAGCCATTGCTATCGGTCACGGTGAGGGTAGCCCTGTATTTGCCATACTGGTACAGATGAGAGGGGGCTGCAGATGCAGCTATCGTGCTATCGCCAAAAGTCCATCTGTATGTCAGGGCACCACCTGTAGACTGATTGGTAAAGGTTACATTCTGACTGGTACCACATGTCACAGCAGGCGACGGTGTAAAGGCTGCGACAGGTGCAGGAGATACATGGATGAAGTTGCGGCGGGTCAGGTTGGCCACACAGCTGTTTGAGTCCTGTACCACGAGTGTCACGTCATAGTCGCCCGGCAGTGAATATCTGTAGCCGGGATTCATAGCACTGCTCGCTATACCATTGCCAAAGCCCCATGCATACTGGCTGATACCTGCGCTGCCGGGGGTGACCATAGCGGTGAAGCTCACTGTATCACCTGGGCAGGCCCTCACCTGATCTGCGGCAAAATTTACAGTAGCCTTGGCAAAAACTGTGATGGTGCGCGTAGCAGTATCTGCAGACTGTCCGTCAGAGGCGGTCAGTGTGATAGTGTAGGTGCCAGGGTTGAGATAGGTAGCTGCGGGATTCTGCTGGGTAGCGCTATTGCCATTGCCCAGGTTCCAGCTCCATGAGGTGGCACCGGTAGTGTGATCGGTGATATTGACCACCAGTGGAGAGCAGCCGCTCACCACATCACAGGTAAAGGATGGCACTATCCGCCCAAAGGCACATATCGTACAGAAAATGAGAAGGGTTATAAGTCCGAGTCGCATAGCTCTGGTTTTGCCTTCGTGTACGCATGAAAGCCAATGCCAGAGCGGTTTTCAGGATTGTAAGAAACAATGCAACGCTTGTGCTCAAAACCAGTGACTGGTACTGCACAAATAAGCTTTTGTAACTTCTTAAAAAAGCTACGTCACAGTCCCTAAAAAAAGGGGAAGGAGGAGGCAAAAGATAAAGACCGGTCCGTCAGAAGCGCAGCTCACTGAGGCGCACGGTATGCACGATCCGCTCTTTGGCAGCATAGTCAAAGCCTCGGATCAGCAGCTCAGGGTCAGCCTTGCCCCAGTCTATGTCTATCATACCAAAGTTGCGCGTATTGATAGGCTGGCCTATGCGGTAGGGATTGTGTGAGGTCTTCAGCTCTACCTGCGTGAGGCCGCTGGCAGTCATATCATAGATAGGATATAGTCCCGGCACCCGGCGCATAGATAGCTCTGCATAGTGTACGTCACCACTGATGAAGAGCACCCCCTCTGCTCTCGTCTCCCTGATCACGTCCAGCATGCGCTGCTGCTCCCTGGGGAAATTTGACCAGGTCTCCCAGCCATTGTGATCGGTGCAAAACTGGGTACTGCTGCCTATGATACGGACACGTGCCGGGCGGCTCAGCTCATGGCGCAGCCAGGCCCACTGCTCCGCTCCTACCATGACGGCCAGGCTGTCATTATTCACCTGATAGTGATAGTCCTTGCCTATGAGTGGTGAGCGAAACCAGCGCAGGTCCAGCAGGATCACCTGCACCCGATGGGCCGAGTCTCCATAATAGTAAGAGGTGTAGATACCCTCATGCTTGTAGCGATCAGAGTTCTTAGGCTCGTTCCAAAATTCCAGGAAAAGGTCCTTTGATTCTTTCTTGAGCGGATACTCGCTGCCGGCATCATCCTGGCCATAGTCATGATCATCCCAGGTGGCTACCACATGTGTAGCCTGCAGCAGCCTGCGAAACTCATCTTTGCAGCTCAGTACGCCATATTTCTCGCGCAGCACGCGTATGTTTTTGCTATCGCCATAGATATTATCCCCCAGGTAGATCATGAGGTCAGGCCTCAGGCGTGCTATATCTGCCAGTATGTATTCCTGCTTCTTCTGATGTGCACAGGAGCCAAAGGCTATACGCTGCAGCTGCTGTATAGTATCTGTGCGAAAAGGACGGTCACACCACAGCACCTGCCCTGCTGAGAAAGCCGTCAAAGTGTGATAAAGAACCACTGCTGCCACAGCCGCGATCCCTATACTGATACTGCGTTTATACATACGGGCAAATATAGGACAATACTTCATCTGTCGTCACGGCCACCTTATTAAATATCAAATAATTATATGTTTCATTTTCTCGGTGAATCTTTGCATTTTTTAGGTTCGTTCTTTTATTTCGTCGCACATTTTAAAGAATTATGAAAACACTCGCCGCCGCTATCTGCGCGCTCCTTGTGGCATCTACCACCTTTGGCCAGGCCCGGTTTGACCTGGACTACAAGCCAATCCAGAGCAAGGGCCCTCTGCCAGATGATATCATCACACTCTCTTCGGAAAAATACGCTGCAGAGAAAGCCAAACTCAAAAACGAAAAAGGCGCAGCCAAAAAAGCCAAGGACCAGTTTCTGCTGGAGAGCAGCTTTGAGCTGGACAACCTGATGCAGAGTGGCAAGGTCGTATTTAACGATCCGATGAGCGACTATGTGAATAAGGTAGCAGACAAAGTACTGGCCAAGGACCCCGAGACACGCGGCAAGGTGCGCTTCTACATCCTGAAGTCTACGTATGTAAATGCGGCAGCTACCAATCAGGGCATCATCCTGGTCAATATGGGCCTGCTGGCACAGCTGGAAAATGAAGCACAGCTGGCCTTCATCCTCAGCCACGAGCTGACCCACTACAAGAAGAAGCACATGATCACCCATGCGGTGGAGGCAGACCAGATAGACCGTGGCAAGGGTTCCTACAAGAGCTTTAGCAAGAATGAGAAGTTTCTGGCTACGATGACTTTCAGCCGCGAGCATGAGACCGAGGCAGATGTGGAGGGTTACGAGCTTTTCAAAAAGACACAATACAGCTCTGCCAATCTGATCGGTGTATACGATGTGCTGAAGTATTCTTACCTGCCCTTTGATGATGTGGCCTTTGATAAGAGCATCTTTGAAAACAGTACTTATAAGATACCTGCCAGCTTTGATGTAAAGGAGACGGCGCCTATCAATACTAAAGATGACAATGACAACCCTAAGAGCACGCACCCGAGTATCAAGACCCGCCGTGAGCTGATATCTGGCAAAATAGCCAAAGCAGACAATGACGGCAAAAGCGACTATCTGGTCAGCAAGGACCAGTTTGACCAGATGCGTACTACTGCACGCTTTGAGCTGAGCAGGCTCTACACCCTACACCACGACTATGAGGAGGGCCTGTACAACTCATACCTGCTGCTGCGCAAATACCCTAAAAACCTCTACCTGAAAAAGAACGTGCTGGAGTGCCTGGAGAATCTGGCCTGCTACGCCCGCACAGGCTCTAACTGGGAGAAAGCACACACTGCTGCCAAAGACATAGAAGGCAAAATACAGGCTGTCAACTACCTGATAGAAAAAATGGACTCTGCCGATGCCAAAGACCTGACAGTACTGGCGCTGGCCTACGCAGCCAAACTGAAGCACGAGTATCCTGATGACCAGGATATAGCAGAGCATACCAAGTATATAGTGCGCCTGCTGGCCAAGGAGGAAATAGACCTCGACTACTTCAGCGATGCTGCGCCAAAGGTACTGCCTGTCACCACTACTACAGCTGCGGTCAAGGACTCTGCCGCTGCACCTGCCGCCCCGGACTCTACCAAGGCTGCAGCTGTAAAGGATGTGCCGGAGGGCAAGACCCTGACACTGGACGATAAGGACACAGAAAACAGCAAGTACGCCAAGATCAAGAGCCAGCAGGCTGAAAAGAAAGAAGAAGTAAAAGCCGGAAAGGGCTACTACGCCCAGTATGCCATAGTAGACTACTACAAGGAGCCATGGGTGGAAGAATACTTTAAGGATGCACAGGCCACTAAGGACAAGAGCGATGAGGGCGAAGAAGTCACCTTTGGCAAGAAGAGCAAGGTGAGCAAAAAGCTCTACTCCATGGGACTGGAGAAGGTGCTGGTGATAAACCCATACTATGCCCGCCTCGATGCGAATAGCAAACACAAGATACGCTATGTGAAATCCGAAGGCGGCCAGCGGGATTTCGCGCACAGGCTGGTGACCTGCGGCCACAAGGCTAAACTCGATGTAGATGTACTAGACTCCCGCGGCCTGGAGAGCGGAGATGTAGACAAGATGAATGATATAGCCCTGCTCGAGGAGTATGTGGCAGACCGCCTGGAGAGTGATGACCAGCCTACCCCGTTTCCGGAGAGGCAGAAGATCACTGAGCTAGCCAAGAAGTACAATACTGACTACTTCCTATGGACCGGTGTGGTCTCCTACCAGGAAAACCAGAAAAAGAAGATCGTACGTGCCGTGATGTCAGGTGTTTTCCCTTTCATCCTCCCATTCACCCTCAGCTACCTGATCAATGGCGGGCACTACACCTTCTACTTTAATATGATGTATGATGTCAAGACGGACCAGATCACCATGGCCAACTTCCGCGAGGTGGATAGCCGTACTACGCCTAGTGTGCTAAACTCGCACATCTACGACACATTCATGCAGCTGCATGCCAAACCTAAAGAGCCAAAGAAAGACGACAAGAACAAAGAAACCGCAAAGAAATGAGAAAACTACTATCACTGATCATCATAGCGCTGGCCTGCACAGCCACCTACGCGCAGGTACCCGGATACATGGGCCTGAAGTGCTCGCTGCAATACCAGGGCGGTATCAGCCCGCAGTGGAATAACCTCGGCCAGAGCTGGCTGCCATACTATAGCCACAATATCCAGTTTGGCTATGTAGTGACACGCAGGCATGAGATAGGTATACAGTACACTCGTATGGACTACGGATCCGCCTTCGTCGGTCACGAGACCCAAAATCCGAGCACCAGCACCGGCTCTGTTATACCATGGCGCAAATACAGTGGCAATAACGTAACTGTATATGTTAAGTTTTTTCGCGAGCGTAAGGGCTTCATAGCGCCGCTGGGTCGCTACACCATCATCGGCCTGTCCTATATCAATAGCAATAACCGCTTCTACGTGACACAGGATGACTCCAGCCCGGTAGGAGTGCCATACAATGGCTATGTGACGGGCCATGACATAGGCTTTATGGTAGGCTTTGGCCGCAATTTCATCATAGCCAATAGGATGCTGCTCACCATAGAGGGCGATGTGAATGCACCGCTGTCTGCAGGTATCCGTGCTGCTATGAGTGGCAGTGATAGCCGCGGTCACTATGACATGCTGAAGAATAACAATAGTATAGACGCGATACTCTTCAATGTACTGAGCATCAAGATAGGCCTCGGAGCACTTCTTTTTTGATCTAAGCAAAACTGATAGAACATGAAAAAAATACTCATATCACTCATAGCAGTAGCTACCATACTAGGTGGCTGCGCCAAGGTAAGGTACGAAGAAGCAGGCTGTGCAGGCACCAAGCCACGAAAGCCGGTCATAGATGCCTATGTACTGGCGAGCCAGTATGGCTCTACGATCAGTGCCTACTCTCCTGATGGCGGCACACTGATCTGGACCACGCCGTCTGGTGTATCTACCCAGAGCTATACCCTGACCGTAGACCAGTATAGCCTCGGCACCTACACCGTCAAGGCCCGTGTGGACGGATGCTCCAGTGATCCTACTACCTTTCAGGTGGTAGACCAGCTGCCTGTGCTGTATGGTACACCACCATGCGCGCCATTTGCCAATAGCAATGTTTTCTCCAGCTCATCAGGTACGTTTCTCAACTTTGCAAGTGGCTACCTGAGCAGCGGCTACTCCAGCTATTACAATAGATTTGAGATCTATGGCTCTGACTACTATGGCAGCGACCTGTCTATCTACCTTCCTACTACCACGGCACCGTCTACAGGCACCTACTTTGAGCTGGATAGCAATGGGACCTCATCATCAGGCGGAGCATATGCCACTACGGCATTCTATACCGGTACTAACTACACAGCTGTGAGCGGCCGCATCTACATCTACTCCAATAACGGAAGCACCAGCGTAGCGATGTGCAATGTGATCTGGAGGGCAGGCTACAACCGAAAGTCTGTGACCGGTGTGTGCCGCTACTACTAGGATACAGGCCGGCTGGCTGACAGACCCGGAAAACCGATGAAGAAAACGATCGCTACCCTGCTCATAGCCGCAGCCATACTCACCGGCTGCGCCAAAGTATGCATAGAGGCTCCCGGCTGTGAAGGACGCGCACCGGCCACCCCCATAGCAGATACCCTGATGGTAGTACCTCCGGGCCACCAGATATACCTATCGCTCATCGTACCACACGGAGCTACGGCGCTGTGGAGCACACCCGGCGGCCCCAGGACCGGGGGCGTGATGCACATAGTGGGAGGCACGGCCGATGCATATGGCTACTACTCCGTCGTCTTCAAAAAAGATAACTGCACCAGTGATACTACTACCATCCATGTAGTGAGCCGCCTGCCGGTCTCCTATGGCCAGCCACCCTGCACACCCTTTGGGTCTAACCGTATCCTGTACACTGCTGCCAGTGGCTGGGCTGCCTTTGCCTCACCACTCATAGGGTATGACAATACGACCTACTATACCCTGAGCGGTACTGATGCACAGGGCAGGCAGCTATACGTATACATACCCACATCCGGGCCACCACAGACCGGTACCTACTACCAGCTGGATAGCAATGGCGGGCAGGGCCTCTACGCCTATATACAGCTGTACAACTCTAACACGCAGGAGCTCTGGAAGTGCAAGAGCGGCAATGTATACATATACAATAACACCAGCGGCGCACGCAGCGTAGGCCTTTGCGGTGCTGTATTTGATGGCCCTCAGGGCAGGTTTACACTGACGGGTACCTGCGACTACTACTGACAGCACTATCTATCCACATAGATGACTAGCTGCCGCGCTTTTGCTATTTTCACAGCGTGAATCCAAATCTCGATCCGGACAAGGAAAATTTCTCATCAGAAGACTCTGAGGTAGAGAAGGCGCTCCGCCCGCGGAGCATCAGCGACTTTCAGGGACAGCCGCAGATCATAGACAATCTGTTTGTCTTCATAGAGGCTGCCAAGCGCCGTGGCGAGGCGCTGGACCACGTACTGCTGCACGGCCCTCCCGGCCTGGGCAAGACGACCCTCTCTCACATAGTGGCCAATGAGATGGGCGTGAATATGAAGATCACCTCAGGCCCCGTGCTGGAGAAGCCCGGAGACCTGGCAGGCCTGCTCACCAATCTGGAACCGAATGATGTACTCTTCATAGACGAGATACACCGCCTCTCGCCCGTCATAGAGGAGTACCTCTACAGCGCCATGGAGGACTACAAGATAGACATCATGATAGACACCGGGCCCAATGCCCGCTCTATACAGATAGGCCTCAACCCCTTCACCCTCGTGGGTGCTACCACACGCTCAGGGCTGCTCACAGCGCCGCTGCGCTCCCGCTTTGGCATCACATGCAGGCTGGAGTACTACGGGCCGGAGATCCTCTCGGGCATCATCAGGCGCTCGGCAGATATACTGGAGGCGCCTATAGAGGACCAGGCAGCGCTGGAGATAGCCCGCCGCAGCCGTGGCACACCACGTATAGCCAATCTGCTATTGCGCCGTGTACGCGATTTTGCGCAGATCAAGGGAGACGGCACCATCACACTCGGCATAGCCCAGCACGCCCTCAGCGCGCTGAATGTAGACCCGATAGGCTTGGATGAGATGGACAACAGGATCATCGTGACCATCATAGAAAAGTTTAAAGGAGGCCCGGTGGGCATCAATACCATAGCCACCGCCGTAGGCGAAGAAAGCGGCACCATAGAGGAGGTCTACGAGCCATACCTGATCATGCTCGGCTTTCTCAAGCGTACCCCACGCGGCCGCGAGGCCACAGAGCTAGCCTACAAGCATATAGGCAAAGTGCCTCCCGGCAGTATCAATTCACTATTCTGATCATACTATAGCTGCACGACCAGCCGGACACCGGACTTTTTCCTTAGGAGAAAAGTCCGGTGTCCGTCCATATCAAGCAGCTGCCAGTATCATGATATATATATCTATCATAAATAGAAATGCGCTTACACCACAGCAGATAGCCTCATTGATACAAACACATATGGACACCGGACATTTTCACTAGGAGAAATGTCCGGTGTCCGTCCCTGTATAGCAGATACCAGTATCACGATATATATATATCTATCATAAATAGAAATGCGCTTATATCGAAGCAAGTCACTTCATTGATACAAACACAAACGGACACCGGACTTTTTCCCCTAAGAGAAATGTCTGGTGTCCGTCCCATATAAAGCAGATACCAGTATCACGATAGATATATATCATAAATAGAAATGCGCTTAGACCACAGCAGACAGCTTCATTGATACAAACACAGACGGACACCGGACTTTTTCCCTAGGAGAAAAGTCCGGTGTCCGTCCATGTCAAGCCAATACCAGTATCACGATATATATATCTATCATCAATAAAAATGCGCTTAGACCAAAGCAAGTCACTTCATTGATACACACACAGACGGACACCGGACATTTTCACTAAGAGAAATGTCCGGTGTCCATCTGTCATGATGTATCATACCATACGGTCCGGATAGGGAAAAATAAAAAAGGCGCTGCCGGGATACGGTCAACGCCTTTTCTAAAAGGTCAGCAGAAATTAGCTGAGGTGCTTGTTGACCAGCTTGGTCATTTCAAACATGCTCACTTGCTTCTTGCCACCAAATACTTTCTGGAGGGCTGCGTCAGCATTGATGTTGCGCTTCTCCTTAGCATCCTGGAGCTTGTTCTTCTTGATGTACTCCCAGAGCTTCTTGGTCACCTCTGTACGTGGCAGTGGCTTGCTACCTACGATGGCGTGCAGTGCCTCACCTACGTTCATCGGCTTCATGAATGATGGATTAGGCGTCCTCTTCTTTGCAGGTTTTGCCGCCTTCTTAGCTGCTGCTTTTTTAGGAGCTGCTGCCTTCTTTGCTACAGCCTTTTTAGGAGCTGCTTTCTTTGCAGGAGCTGCTTTTTTTGCTGCTGCTTTTTTTGCTGGTGCTTTCTTTGTTGCCATGTTTTGGTTTAAATGGTCAATTAATAAGTCTAAATGTATTAAATAAATCTCTGACAAAGGAAATCTACGATAATAACAATGTGGATATCCTCCGGGAGGGGTAGCAAGGGGCGTCAGGGGTATTTTGCCCGGAGGGCAGCGGCATGATTTTTATGGCCATTTTTATTGGCCTTTTGTTTTTGCCTTGCAGAGTATTTTTTAGTTTTGCGCCCCGCTCAGGCCACTATTATTCACTTACTGATCAGATATGCCCCCGACGACACATGGTACAGGACACAGACACACCGGTAGCAGTGTATCCATCGGACATTGCCAATCAGATCGCCGAGCTGGACGATAAGGAAAAGGCGTTTGCCTTCCTCCGGCTCCCACACCATCAGAAAGCCTCCGTTTTCTCCTACCTCTCCCAGTCAGACCAGCACCACATCCTACGCGAGCTGGGCAATAGGGAGATAGCCGACATCGTAAACACGATGCCTCCGGACGACCGTACGCGGATGTTTGAGAACTTTCCCGATGAGCTGATACGCAAGATCATCCGCCTGCTCAGTGATGAGGAGCGCAAAGTAGCGGTCAACCTGCTGGGCTACCCCGCAGAGAGTGTAGGCCGTATCATGACGCCGCACTACATACAGTGCCGCGAGCAGCAGACGGTGGCCGATGTACTGCGCAATATCAAGCAGAATGGCAAACGGGCCGAGACGCTCAATACGGTATATGTAGTGGATGATCAGAATAAACTGATAGATGATATACAGATAGGTGTATTTCTGCTGGCTGATGAGGATACGAAAGTATCTCAGCTCATGGACTACAACTTTGTATCCCTGCGCAGTACTATGAATAAGGATGAGGCGGTGGCTGTATTTGAGCGGTATGACCGCAATGCGCTGCCGGTGATCTCTGAGAGCGGCATCCTGGTGGGTATCGTGACCATAGATGATATCGTAGACGTGATAGAGTGGCAGAGTACGAAGGATATCCAGAAGTTTGGTGGTATGGAGGCGCTGGACTATCCGTATATCAGCACGCCTTTCTTCTCCCTCATAGCCAAGCGTGCCGGCTGGCTGGTGGTACTCTTCATAGGCGAGATGGCTACGGCTACTGCCATGGGCTACTTTGATGTAGAGATATCCAAGGCGGTGGTACTGGCACTCTTCATCCCGCTCATCATATCCAGCGGGGGCAATAGCGGCTCGCAGGCAGCTACACTGATCATACGCGCTATGTCACTACAGGAGATCACGGTCAAAGACTGGTGGATAGTGATGCGCCGTGAGATACTTTCCGGCCTCACCCTGGGTGTCATACTGGGCGCTATCGGCTTCCTGCGCATCATACTCTGGCAGCAGCTGCACTGGTACAACTATACTGACCACTATATCCTCGTAGCTACCACAGTCTTCCTGTCTCTCATAGGTATCGTGCTGTGGGGTACGCTCTCAGGCTCTATGATCCCCATCGTGCTAAAGAAGGTGGGCATAGACCCTGCTACCTCCTCTGCGCCGCTGGTGGCCACACTGGTAGATGTGACGGGGCTTATCATCTACTTTACCATCGCGGCTATGCTGCTGAAGGGGACCCTGCTGTGATAGCAGTCGCCTTTACTTTTATATCTTAGTATCAAATCTCCGACAGTGAAAAGCTTTAAAGATAAGATAGCCGTGATCACCGGTGCAGGCTCCGGCATGGGCCGCTCTCTGGCCATACAGATGGCTGCAGAGGGAGCCACGGTGCTCCTCTCAGATATCAATGAGACATCTCTGGCAGAGACCCAAAAGCTCATAGGCACCGGCCGGTGCAAAACATACAAAGTAGACGTAGGCGATAAAGACCAGGTGTATACCTTTGCCAAAGAGGTGCTGGCAGAGTATGGCTACATAGATGTGCTGATCAATAATGCCGGTATAGCTATAGGCGAGGCAAAGCTGATGGAGATACCGCTGGAGGATTTTGACAGGCTGATCAATATCAATCTGTGGGGAGTGATACACCACACGAGGGCCTTTCTAGATGTCATGCTCACGAGGCCCGAGGCTGCGATAGCCAATACGTCCAGTGTCTTTGGCCTGATGGGCATCCCTACACAGATACCATACTGCGTGAGCAAATTTGCAGTGAGGGGCTTCTCTGACTCGCTGCGGCTGGAGCTGAGCGGTACCAATGTGGCCGTGACCTGCATCCACCCCGGCGGCATAGACACTAATATCGTGGCCAACGGTATCCACTACCAGGGCAAGAAAGATGTGACCGTAGAGAAGTTTAAAGAACTCGTCATGACCAGCTCTGACCGGGCCGCTACGATCATCCTCAATGCGATACGCCGCAAGGCCAAGCGTGTAATGGTAGGGCCCGACGCCAAGGTGATACGCATGATGACACAGCTGGCACCGGGTGTAGTAGACCGCGAGATCCTGCGCCGCAGAGCTAACCTGAGTCTCTGAATACCCTTTGAACCACATAGAACACATAGATCACATAGGAATGCACTCTGATGCAGATCTATAGCCGCTATCCAATAGCATCTTGCGGTCTTTGCGGTGAATAACTAATTGCTTTTGCGTTTCCGCGTTTTTGCGGTTAAGATTATGTTCGCAACATGATCAGAATATACGGTATCAAAAACTGCGACACCATGCAAAAAGCCCTGAAGTGGCTGGACGCAAAGAAGGTCACCTACGAGTTTCACAACTATAAAGAGTCCGGCATAGACAAGGCTACCCTGCAGACCTGGCTGGAGCATTTCCCTACGGATAAGCTGATCAACACCAAGGGTACCAGCTATCGCGCCCTCACTGATGCGGAGAAGGCCAGCATCACCAGCAAGACCAAAGCCATAGCCCTCATGATCAAGAATCCATCCCTCATCAAACGCCCCGTATGGGACCTAGGCGGAGGCAAATTCTTTCTAGGATGGGATGAGAAAGCATTGAGCGAAATGATTTAACTAGATAGCACCAACCATTTGACTATCAACACACTTCATTCTTCCATCTAAACTATTTCTATCACAATAGACACGATCCCGTCAATATACCGGCAGGCTTGATGACTACCTTTGCTATCGCAAACATTTAGTCACAAATCAAACTACCATATCATGAAAAGGATCATCACCGCAGCAGCAGCACTCCTCCTGCTATCAGCCTGCCATCGCGACAACAACACCACTACGTCAAACCCTAATGACAAAACGCATATCCAGTTTGTCAGTGCCTCGCCGTCTGAGCAGCACCCCGACCTGTACCTGCTGGGTAGCAGCTCTCCTCAGGTGGCAGACTTTTACTACTACCTGCCTACCGGCTATGACCAGCCACGCATAGGAGACCTGACCGTGACCATCAAGGATGGAGCTCATGGCACCGTGCTCACCTCAGGCCCGCTGGCCTGCAGCAAGGATTCCTTCTACACCTGGTTTCTGTATGACACCTTCCCAAACCTGAAAGCCTATATGACAACAGATGTCAGGCTGGCATCCATACCATCTGATAAAGCTGCTGTGAAATTTGTAAACCTCTGCCCTAATGGCGGCAATCTGCACTACCGTGTACAGGGACATGCAGACCTGACCACTGACCTGGGTTATGCAGGCACCTCTCCTGCTACCTCTACCACGCAGTACCTGCTCATGGATACCGGCTGGCAAAACATAGAAGTAGTCAATAGCAGCTCAGTAGTCGTGAGTACCTTCCAGAATTTCTATGCGCGTACCGGAGCCTACTATACACTCTGGACCACAGGCTATATAGGTGGCACCGGAGACTATGTGCCGTACACAGGCTGGACAGAGGATCACTGATCTTATCTGGTCCAGGTACCTACGCAGTTGTAGCTATTACCATTGCTGGAGTCCACTATGGTATAAGTGATATATATCCCAGATGATGTATAGATGCCACTGCCAGATATCGACTGCGGTGAGCCAGCATCCGGCTGCTGAGTAGCTATCGTCAGGTTATTGCCGCGGCAAGTGGCGGCTACGCTATTAAGGAAGAAACCATTACTAAGGTGAGAAATATAGACCTGGTCTATCTGCGTATTGGAGTTTAATATAGAGGCAGTATAAGTCCGCGTACCACTGGTAGACCCAGACACAGTCTCATTGACCGCATAGCCGGCATAGAGAAATTTAGTCCTTGATTGAGTATTGCAGTCGGAACCTTCATAGCCATTCTTGCAAGAGTCACAATGTACGCCGGTGAAATTGCCAGGACAGCTACAGCTACCATCGCTGCAGGTGCCACCATTATTACAATATTGCGTAGCACAGGCATCTGATTTGCGCGAGCAACCAGCTAAAAGGGACAGACCAATAATAATAGAGAAAGCGAAAACAGGCAAGTTGAGTTTTCTTTTGTTCATGACGTTTGTAGATTTGATAATGGTATAAAAATATCACAATAATCTACTTGTCCTAATCTTACTATCGTCATGAAAAGCATCACCGTCTTCTGCGGAGCCAGTGCCGGCACCGACCCTGCCTACATCGCTACGGCCCGTGTAGTAGGCTCTCTACTCGCTACACGCGGTATACGTGTGATCTATGGTGGCGCATGTATAGGTGTGATGGGTGCTGTGGCTGATGCAGCGCTGGAGGTGGGTGGTAGTGTCACAGGGGTCATACCGCACTTTCTGCGTAGCAGGGAGGTGGCGCACTACGGCCTCACAGACCTGATCATCACAGACACGATGCACGATCGCAAGATGAAGATGCAGGAGCTCTGTGACGGCTTCATAGCCCTGCCGGGAGGCTTTGGTACGCTGGAGGAGCTGTTTGAAGTGCTGACATGGGCACAGCTGGGCCTGCATACGAAACCGATCGGCCTGCTGAATGTAGACGGCTACTACGATAGCCTCATAGCTATGGCAGATGACATGGTAGGCCGCGGCTTCCTGAAAAAAGTATACAGGGATATGCTACTCGTGAGCGGCGATATCAGCGACCTGCTACACCAGATGAATGAGTACAAAGCCCCCGAGGTGGAGAAGTGGCTCACAGACGAGACCACCTGATAGTTTACTTGCTATTAACAGAGATCTGATTCTCCAGTGTGGCACGATCGGTCACTCCGAGCTGGCGCCATACTTCCTTGCCATTTTTGTAGAGGATCAGCAGCGGTATGCCAGTGATATGCATGGCATCTGCCACGGCAGGGTTTTTGTCTACGTCTACAGCGAGGAGTTCCACTTTAGCTTTATTGGCCTCTGTGGTTTGCTCTACTATCGGCTTCAGTATCTTGCACGGGCCACACCATACAGCGCTGAAGTCTACGAGTACCAGCTTATCTGCCTTAGTATGCTTCAGGTAGTCATCAAAGCTCATCCCCTTAGGCGCACCAGCCTGCGTACCCGCAGGTGTCTCTACAGGCAGGCCCGCTTCATTCCAGGCCAGTATGCCGCCATCCAGGTTGTACACCTGACCGAAGCCCTTGCTGGTGATGAGTGCTGCGGCCTTGCTGCTGCGGCCACCTGAGAGGCAGTAGACATAGACCGGTTTGCTTTTGTCCAGCTTCTCTATCTTGTCTATAAAGTTATCGTCGTTGAAGTTGATATTGACAGCCTCCTTGAGGTGCTTCTCGGCATACTCCTCTGGTGTGCGTACATCTACGAGCTGTACAGCGCCCTCACTTATGTTCTTTGAAAATTCTGTGGCTTTGAGTGTCTGGTATTTCTGTCCGCCAAAGAGATTGCAGGAGGTAAGGACAAAAGCGATGACGAGTGCATAGAGCGGTTTGCTAGATTGCATATGTTGATTTTATCTACCAAAAATACACTAGTCCCTCAAACTAAGCAACATGCTTATCCACCATCGGCTATTGCACCAGATCGCCCTCTATCCAGTGCTTAAACTCCTGCGCCTTCTCCCGGCTCACATCTATGGGTGTATCATGACCGGATACTTTGACCTCTACCTTGCCCGTATAGTGCTTCTGCAGGCTCTCTACAGCGTCCTTGCAGATCAGGGTCTGCCTGTTGGCCCGGTAGAAATGGGCAGGGTCTACCAGCTCTTCTATCTCATCCAGCGTATTGTAGTCGGTCACATACTTCTGCCCGTCTGTGGCCAGCAGGTAGATGATCTGGTCTTTGTAGAAAGCGCTGATCTGTCCCTTGTGCACAGGGATATAGCCTGAGCGATGGTGCACGAGGAAGCGCTCCTTGTGCGGTATCCTTTTGCCGGTGGCAAACATGGCTATGAGGTCATTGATCTCCGGCTGCTTGCTCGCATTATCCTGATATAGCTTGCGAAATTTATCGATGGCACGCTTCAGGTCGGCCTTATCTACCGGCTTGAGCAGGTAGTCGAGGCTATTGTATTTGAAGGCCTTGATGGCATACTCGTCATACGCAGTGGTAAAGATGACGGGCCTGTCCAGCTCTACCTGCTTCAGGATATCAAAGCTGACACCATCGCCCAGCTGTATATCCATGAATACGAGGTCAGGATGTGCATGGCTATTGAGCCATTTGACAGTCCCCTTTACCGTGTCTGTCACAGCCAGTACCTCTATATCCGGCGCTACTTCTTTGAGCAGGCGCTGAAAGTTCTTTGCGATCAGGGCTTCGTCTTCTACTATCAGTACTTTTATCATAGCTGCGTCAGATTAGTGGTATATGTACGGCAAAGGTAGTATCTGTCTGTGTCACGATCATTTTCTTTTCTACCAGCACTTCATACAGGTTCCTGAGATTGTCCAGTCCCTGTTTATTGCTCGTATCTATCGTGTGCTTGATCTGGAGATTATTTTTCACTATCAGGTAGTCGTTGTCATCATAGATCTCTATCGTGAGCGGACTATCCTTGCTGGTCACATTGTGCTTGATGGCATTCTCTATCAGTATCTGCAGAGTCACAGGCAGGATACGGCGCTCCAGGGCCGGATCGCTCAGGCTGATGGAGATCACCAGCCCGTCTGCAAAGCGTGTAGTGAGCAGCTCGATATAGTTTTCTATAAAGCGAACCTCGGTATCCAGTGTCACTACTGTCTTGTCTTTGTTTTCCAGTACATATCTGTACACCTTAGATAGATGCTGGAGAAACTCGGAGGCCAGCTGCGGGTTTTCGTAGATCAGCGAGTTGAGCGAGGTCAACGAGTTGAAGAGGAAATGGGGATTGAGCTGGTTCTTCAGATTATCATACTGTACCGTAGCCTTCTCACGCTCCAGTATTTCTTTCTTCAGCTCTGTCTCGCGCCATTTGTGAAAGAAGCGGAAACCAAACATAGTGAGCACAATGGTAGCGATAAAGAGGACATGCGCTGCAGTAGCCAGAATGTACAGCTCCCGTGTGACGGGTATAGGCAGGTAGCTGCGGGTAAAGTGGAAGATAAACTGGCGCAGCGTGAGCACGATAGAGATAGATATCACAAACTGGATCACCAGGCGGAATACCAGGCTGCGCTCATAGGGATAGAGCCGATCCAGCAGCATGTCTACCACCCGCATAGAGAGGATGATGACCACGAGCACGATGAAGCCAAACACACTGCCCTCTATCTGCCACATGGCGCTCAGGTTTGGGAATGTGTAGATCTTCAGCACTGTGAAGAACAGGTACAGGCAGCCGACTACCAGCCACAATAGTTTCCTTTCTTCTCTTATCATTGCTTGATGATCTCTCCGTCTTTCATCTCTATGATGCGGTCAGACTTCTGCGCAAACTCGGGGTCGTGGGTGACGGCTATTATGGTCTGCCCTTTGGTTCGGGCCAGGTCTTTGAGTATGTCAAATACGATCTGTGTATTAGTCGTATCGAGATTGCCGGTAGGCTCATCGCCCATGATGATGGTCGGATCATTGATGAGAGCGCGGGCTATGGCCACACGCTGTGCCTGACCGCCAGATAGCTTGCTGCTCTGCTTCATCGCATAGTTTTGCATATCCAGCATCTTGAGCTTCTCATAGGCGCGGTCCTTGATCTCTGAGGCGGAGTATTTATTCAGCTTCTCTGCCGGCAGCATCACATTCTTCAGCGCGGTAAACTCCGGCAGCAGGAAGTGAAACTGGAACACAAAGCCGATGTGCTCATTGCGAAAGGCGGCGAGCTGCTTTTGCTTCATGCCGGTCAGGCGCATACCGTTGATCTCTATCTCACCCTTGTAGTCAGTATCCATGGTAGAGAGGAGGTAGAGCAGCGTAGACTTGCCGCAGCCAGACTTGCCTATCAGGGATAGGAACTCTCCCCTCTTCACCTCAAAGCTGATATCCTTGAGTACGTGAAACTCCTCCGGCTCGTAGAAGTATTTATTGACCTGTTTTGCTCTCAGTACTGTCTCCATTGCTTGCGTTTCATTATCCTCTCAAAATAGCTACCGGGTCTATCTTGCCTGCCTTGAGGCTCGGCATCAGGCCTGCTATGAGCGTAGTGAGCAGGCCAAAGACGACACCAAACACATAATGCCTGACGTGGAAAGTGACCGGGAAATGCGTGATGCTCATAAATTCATTTTTGGGGAATGGCAGGCTATACACGCCATAGGACATAGCATATCCCAGTATCAGTCCCAGCAGCGCGCCGAAGAGGCCGATAGTGAGTGACTGAAACAGGAATATCTGTATGATGTCACTGCCGGCAAATCCCTCCGCCTTCAGAATAGCGATATCCTTGAGCTTATTCTGGATGGTCATGTTCATGATATTGTAGATACCAAAACCGGCTACTACCAGCAGCGTAAAGCTGATCACGATGGTCATCATATTGCGGATGGTGATGGATACCATGGCCGAGGCATTGGCCACCTGCCAGTCGTCGGCCTTGTAGCCATACTTGCGCGCAAAGGTGGCTGCCAGTTCTTTGGCCTTGGTATAGTCCTTCATCTTGATATTGATGTCGGTCACGTATTGATTGTCCTTGCCCAGGAGCTGCTGTACATTTTTCAGGCTCACGTAGCTACGGACATTATCGAGAGATCCGATACCAAACTGGAAGGTACCGACCACTCGGAAGCTCATAGACGTGCCCTGTGGCGAGGCCAGTGTCACGAGGTCACCCACGCTGGCGTTGAGCTTGGTAGCCAGGCCGTGGCCCAGCAGGATGCCATTGTCTACCTTCATCAGGTCCTCTATGGCGCCGGTCTTCATCTTATCCTGCAGATTGGTCAGCTTGGCTTCTTCTATGATGTTGACACCATTCAGCGAGCCGGGTATCTGCACGGGACCATTATTGTAGAAAACCTGAGACGACAGCTGCGGCGATACGGCGAGTATATTGTCAAAGGTCTTGATGTCAGATACGATCTGCTTGGGGTTGTGGATGTTTGGTGTGATATCCTTGGGCTTCGGATGGTGTATGATATTCAGCATGCGGCTGGTATCAGAGACCTGGTCCAGTATGGAGTGCGAGTAGTCGGTCTTGATATCATTGTAGATATGGATATCGGGCGTGGAGGAGAGCAGGGTATCCTCCAGGTACTCGTTGAAGCCATTCATAAAAGAGATCATGAGCAGGTACATGCCGATGCCAAAGGTGACACCCATCATGGCTACCAGCGTCTGGCGCTTTTTGGCCAGCAGGTGTGTACGTGCTATCTCGAGGTTTACTCCGATCATGGGTGGCTTTTATTCCTTTGGTAAAACTATCTCGTCAGACTCTGTGATGCCGGATACGATCTCTATGTCAGTCATATTGATCAGGCCGCGCTGGATCTTTATGGTCTTATTGCCGCCTATGGCTTTCACTATCACTTCATCCTTTGCATTGACCGCCTGGCGTGGCAGTACGAGGGCATTGTCCTTGGTCGTGATCACGATATTGGCCTCCACAGATGCATTGATAAACTGCAGTCCCGGGTCCTGGTCAAAGTCAGCATCCACACGGAATGACTGATTATTGCCATTCATATTCGGGTAGACTTTTGTGACATGGGCCTTGTAGACCTTGTCTGAAGATACGTCCATTTTCACCACTACCTCCTGCCCTACTTTCACGCGGCCTATGTCCTGCTGGTCCACTGCCAGCTGGAGGTACTTGCTGCCCATCTCGCCTACCAGCGCTACGGCATCATTGCGGCGTACAGCCTCGCCCAGCTCCTTGTAGGTCTCATATACCTGGCCTTTGATGAGGGACTTCAGCACATAGTTAGAGAGGTCCTGGCCGGAGCTGGCTACCAGCGCCTGTGCATTCTGTGCGTCTACGGCCAGTTGTTCCTTTGTACGCCTGAGGGCCTCTTTTGCAGCCTGCACATTGTTCTTAGACACCTCCAGTGCTGTAGAGGCCTGATCGTACTGAGTCTTGCTCACTGCACCTGCGTCGTACATATTCTTCATACGGGTATAGGTGGTCTGGTCATTGGCCAGCAGGGTCTCGGCGTTTTTGATCTTGATCTGCAGGTCTTGCAGCACGGGCGAGTTATCCTTGGCATTCTCTATGGCCAGGCGGTAGGCAGATGAGCTGGCACCAAGCTTGGCGCTGGAGGCATCGCTCTGCACGCGGTAGAGCGCCTCGCCCTGCGGCACAGTATCTCCTGCCACGTGGTATTTGGCCACGATATTGCCATCAGTGAGGGCGTAGACCTTATACATATTGCGCGCTGCTACGAAGCCTGAGGCATAGACCGCCTCGGTGATAGATTTGCGCGATGCATGGAGCGGCTTAGACTTATTGCAGCCGGTAGCCGGCACGAGCAGCAGCGCGGCCATAGCGCCCGCTACCAGTGTGCGCACTGCACCGGTACGTTTACTTTTTATCATAGCTATTGATGAGTTTTATTTTGTACTGAGAGGTCACGTAGTCTGCCTCGGCCTGGAGCATCTGCTGCTGTGCGGCCAGCATTTCGTTTTGTACGTTCACGAGGTTGTCATAGGTCAGGGATTCGTTCCTGTACTTGATCAGGGCCAGGTTGTAGTTTCTGTCAGAGAGAGCCAGCTGCTGCTGGCGTGCCTTGAGGTCTCCCTTGGCCTTTACAAAGTCCAGCACGAGGTCCTGGTCCTCCTTGGCGGTCTTGAGCTGTGTATTCTGCTGGTCCAGGGCGGCTATCTGCTGGTTTAGCTTTGCCTTCTGCACGGAGTAGTATTTGATGCCTCCGGCAAAGACAGGCACATTCAGCGTGAGGCCGATGGCGCTGGCCTTG
Organism: Bacteroidetes bacterium UBA1941; assembly: GCA_002336805.1. GTDB lineage: Bacteria > Bacteroidota > Bacteroidia > Chitinophagales > LD1 > UBA1941. Next base: position 215,290 of record DDEZ01000003.1, on the reverse strand, counting down.
TACCACTTTTGCGAAGCATCAGTGAATTTGAAATTGTTGTTGAGTCCCGTCACACCATAGTTGGCAAAGCCAGATAGCTCAGGTGCAAAGCGGAGCTTCTCGCGAGTGCTGGACATACCTGCTATCTGGGTGCGCAGCATGCTGGCGCGCAGCTCGGGGCGGGCATACATATTGGCGGTGATGGCCTCTGCCAAGGGGATATCCTGTATCACCAGTTTGTCCTGTATCACGAGCTTGTCGGTCACATTCATGCCGGCTATCAGCTTGAGGTTGTTGAGTGCTTTCTCCATCAGCACGCGGCTCTGGTTGAGCTGATTGTCGGCCTGCAGCTGGGTAGACTTGCTGCGGTTGAGGTCCAGCTCATCTATATATTGATTGTCAAACCTGACCTGTGTGATGTGCAGCAGCGTGTCGGCATTATTGAGGTTGCGCTGAGTAAAATCAAAATTGCTCTGGTAGAGCAGGTAGAGATAATATGCCTGGGCTATGGACAGCTTGATCTGCTCGATGCTGAGTGCCGTATTAGCTGCGGCCAGTTCCTGATTCTTTTTGGCGATGGTAAGGCCCTGGAAGTTGCTCGCATTGATGAGGTTCACGTTCAGGTTGCCGTAGGGATTGAGCGCATACTTGGTACCAAAGCGAAACTCCTGCGTGACCCCGTTGAAGGCTACGACCTGCGTATTCAGTATCAGGTTGTCCGTGAGGGTAGCTGCGGCATTGGCCGTAGGCAGCAGCGGAGCGATGGCGCTGTTCTTGTTCTGCTCCTCTACTTTCTCATTCAGTACGGCCTGCTGCAGGGATGGATTGTGCTGCAGGGCGTAGTCTGTGTACTGGTCCAGACTGACAAATACCTGCTGCGCCTGCAGGCTGCCGATGGAGATAAAAAGTAAAGCGGCTGTGATCCACTTTGTCATGATCCGTATTTTGGTGGGCAAAGTTACCCGTTCCTTATTGACAGACAATGATATTTCTCCGAAGCATATAAAAACGTCTATGAATGGGTAAAGCCCGCTGCTAAACAGTTGCAGTCAATTATTGCTCACAAAACCATAGTTTTATAGCCATGAGAAACATCATACTGCTACTGACCCTCACACTGACCAGCCTCATAGCCACTGCCCAGACCCACGAGGCCGAGATCGTGACCAACTATGGCAAGATACGCGTTATGCTCTACGATGGTACACCGCTGCACCGGGACAACTTCATCAAGCTGGTGAATGAGCACAAGTATGACAGCCTGCTGTTTCACAGGGTGATCAAGGGGTTTATGATACAGGGTGGCGACCCCAGCTCAAAGCTGGCCAGTGACACAGCCCTGCTGGGCGATGGCGACCTGGGCTACACCATACCTGCCGAGATCATGCCGGACAAGTACTACCACAAGCGCGGCGCACTGGCTGCTGCCAGGGATGACAATCCTAAAAAAGAATCATCGGCGATACAGTTTTACATCGTGCAGGGCAAGGTGGCCAATGACTCGACCTTTATCAAAGCTAAACAGCGTAGTGGTGGCTATGAGATACCGGAGGCGCACAAGCAGGTGTACCGCACAGAGGGCGGTGTGCCGAGGCTGGACAGCCAGTATACCGTGTACGGCGAGGTGGTGAAGGGCATGGCCGTGGTAGACGAAATAGCTGAGAGCCTGACCGATGCCAATGACCGGCCCAAGAAGAATATCCGCATCAGGACGGTGAGGATGGTGAAGTAAGCTTTTCCTATTTACGGATTTACAGATTTACGGAATTACGGATTGCCTTGACGACCACTCTTATTGTCATTCCGCAGCATAGCGGAGGAATCGTGCCTTCCATATCCGGAGTACAAGATGTCTGCGTTTCACTACGACATGACAACCCCTTGTTTGCAGACTATATGAGAGCGCGTGAAATCAGTACATCTGTAAATCAGTAATTCCGTAAATCCCCTACGGGTGTTTCTCAAAGAAATGGCGGTCATCCTCCGGCTCCTCCTCCTCAAAGGGTGATGGGCGCTGATGGTAGCTGCGGAGGATAAAGGACATGAGTAACCCAATGGCTGCGCCAAAGACGTGCGACTGCCATGAGATACCCGGCTGCCGTATGAACCCCTCTGCCATGCCTCCATACAGGATGGACACAAACACGGCGATGCCGATAGACGTGAGGTCGCGGCGGAAGAAGCCCGACCCGACCAGGAAAGCTGCAATGCCATAGATGATACCACTGATACCGATGTGCACCGTATAGGGTGGCGCATACATCCACACCAGCAGGCCGCTGAGCAGGTGGATACACACCAGCACAAAAACGGCGACCTGCTCATAGGCGCTGATCAGCACAAAGAAGAGTACCATAAACGGCAGCGTATTGCTCAGGATGTGGCCGATGCCATTGGTATCATGTATGAAGGGACTGAAGAGGATGCCGCGCAGGCCGATGGCGGTGTGCGGTATGATGCCATACTGCGCCAGCTGCAGGCCAAAAAGCACATCGCAAAACCAGACGATCCACAGCACGGCGGTGAGGCCGAGAGTGAGGCGCAGGTGGCGGCGGAAGGAGTGGCGGTCGTCCATGATATGATGACGCTACGAACGTAGATTTATTTTTCAGTCCTTTATAATTACATTCACGGGAAAATCAACCCAACGTGAGATTTATTGCTTTTCTGGTCAGCCTCGGGGCTACTATCGGCCTCATCTATGTACTCAATCATCCCCTCGGGCCTGCGCCTGCGCTGGGCCGCTTCTTTGACCCGTATGGGGGCTTTTGGCAGAATGCCGAGAATACCTCGCACTACCACGATATAGACATGCAGATGAATGGCCTGCACGACAAGGTGGAGGTGTACTATGACGACAGGCTGGTGCCACACATCTTTGCGCAGAATGACGAGGACCTCTTCTTCATGCAGGGCTACATCACGGCCAAGAACCGCCTCTGGCAGATGGAGGTGCAGACGCACAGCGCCGCTGGCCGTGTAGCTGAGATAGCTGGCGAGAAGGCACTGGCCAAAGACCGCCTCTCCCGCCGCATAGGGCTGGGCTATGGCGCGGAAAACTCTAAAGCATTTATCGAGAAAGATGCGCAGAGCAATGACCTGGTACGCGCCTACTGTGCGGGTGTGAATGCTTATATCAAATCCCTCTCGCCAAAGGACTACCCGCTGGAATATAAACTACTCGGCTACGCACCCGAGGAGTGGACACCGCTGAAGGTAGCACTGCTGCTCAAGAACATGGCAAACATGCTCTCCGTCTACGAGTTTGACATAGAGAATACGAACTTCGTGTCAAAATTTGGAGCCGATCAGTTTCACTATATCTATCCGGAGCGCGATTCTTTCACAGACTATATCATACCGCGTGGTACACCGTGGGCCTTTGCCGGTGATAGTGCGCCTGCTGTGCCGGAGGCTTTGCCCGCAGGGCAGAAGGTAGCTAATGTAGACCGCGACCTGTACGAGAGCTACGACCGCGCTATAGAGAAGCCGCAGGAGCTGAACGGGTCCAACAACTGGGCCGTGAGCGGCAGCAAGACCAAGAGCGGCAAACCACTGCTCTGCAATGACCCCCACCTGCAACTCAACCTGCCCTCTATCTGGTATGAGATGCACCTCTCCTCGCCTACTATGAATGCCTACGGCGCTACACTGCCCGGTGCGCCCTGCGTGATCAGCGGGTGGAATGACTCCATAGCCTGGGGCGTGACCAATGGCGGCCGTGATGTGAGGGATTGGTTTACGGTACAATTCAAAGATGATACGCATGATGAATACCTGCTGGACAGCCAGTGGGTGAAGACCGAGAAACGCATCGAGCACTACAAGGTAAAGGGCGGCAAAGACTTCGTGGACACGGTGCTGTATACGCGCTTTGGGCCGGTGGTATTTGACCAGAGCTATGGTGATGTGAGGAGCAAGAAATATCTCTCGCTGAAGTGGACGGCACATACCGGGTCTAATGAGTTTAAGACCTTCTACCTGCTCAACAAGGGCCACAACTACGACCACTATATCGCTGCGCTGAATAACTACTCCTGCCCTACGCAGAATTTCGTCTTTGCCTCGCGCAGTGGCGATATAGCGATCAAGGAGCAGGGCACGCATCCGGTCACGCACGAGTTTGTGGCAGATGGCAGTACCTCTGCGAGTGACTGGCACAGGGTGATACCCAATGAGCACAACCCTACGGTAAAGAATCCCGAGCGCGGCTTTGTGAGTAGTGCTAATCAGTTCCCGGTGGATGAGACGTACCCGTACCCGGTGTCTCACGTGGGCATCTATGAGAATCCGCGGGCTATGCGTATCAACCACCTGCTGTCAGACTCTACGCAGAAAATGGACGTGGCCTACATGCAGCGCATGCAGCGGGACAACTATAATACCATAGCCTCCCTCACCCTCCCTACCCTGCTGCGCGTGATAGACCGCAGCAAACTGACCGCCGACGAGGCAGAGGCCATCACTGCGCTGGACAAGTGGGACTACTATGACAATGCCGACAGCAAAGCCACGGTGTACTACGAGACGTGGACAGATGTGCTCTACCCGCTGCTGTGGGACGAGATGGGCGACCCTAGCCTGCCGATGCGCAAGCCTAATACGTACCGCACGGCCTACTTCCTGAGGGATGATAGTACGAGTGTATTCTACGACAACCTGCAGACCGGTGAGCGTGAGACGCGCGAGATGCTGGTGCTGATGAGTTTTGACAAGGCGATGAAGAAGCTCAAAGACACCTACGGATCTCTGGACAAGGTGAAAGACTGGGGCACCTACAAGGCGACGATGGTACACCACCTCTCGCCGCAGCTGGATGCCTTTAGCCGGATGGATGTGTACTGTGGTGGCAATCGCGGCATCATAAACGCTACGAGTCATGAGCATGGGCCTAGCTGGCGGATGATCGTGGATTTTGGTGAGATGAAGGGCTACTGCCTGTACCCTGGCGGGGAAAGCGGCAACCCGGGCAGCAAATTCTACGACAACATGATAGATAGCTGGGCCAAGGGCGACAACTACACGGCCAAGTTTGAGCCGAAGGCGCAGCTGGATAGGGATAAGCTTTATAAGATCACTTTTAATAAATAGATGCTGGATGCGGGATGCCAGATGCTGGATAGTAGAAACTGGATACTAGATAGTAGATAGTAGACAATAATAGCAAGCAACAAGCATCGGGCAACAGAAAAAAGAGAACATTAACCAACATCAAGAAACCAGCATCAAGTATCCAGTAACCAACATCAAGTATCCAGTATCAAGAACCCAGCATCCAGTATCAAGAAACCAGTATCAAGCATCAAGTAACAAGAAATAAAACATGAAACTCCTTTTCCCAGTCATAGCTATCGCCATCGTGAGTGGTGTGGTACAGAACTTCGCGCCGTGGTGGAGCATAGCCATTGTCGCATTTATACTGAGCTACCTGCTGCGGCTAAAGCCGGGGCTGGCGTTCCTGGCGGCGTTCCTCGGGGTGTTTATCCTGTGGGCGGGTGTGGCCGCGCGGCTGGACTTTGGCAATGACCACATCCTGTCTGCGCGCATCGCTACACTCTTTCCCCTGAAGGGGAACTACTGGCTGCTGCTGCTGCTCACAGGGGTGATAGGCGGGCTGGTATCAGGGCTGGCGGGCCTCAGCGGTGCCCTGCTCAGAAAGCAGTAATACACGCTCATGAAAAGGTACGGGCTACCCATCATCATCCTCCTCACGCTGGTGCCCACAGGCATACAGCAGGCAGTGTGGATCACCCACTTCTGGGAGGGTAGCGTGAGTGACTACAGGGGGTGGTTTCCCCAGCTATACCTGCCGGCCTATGTGCTGGTGCAGGCGTACTACCCGGTGCTGCTAGGCTACTGGGTGTGGCGGCTGGCGCGCCTCAGGAGCCTGCCGGTTTGGCTCTCTGCCTCAGGCGCCATAGCGCAGAGCGCACTATCCCTCTATCTGCAACATCATCCTAACGCGGGCCTGCTACTCATCAGCTACAATATAGTGGCCCTGCTCCTGCTCACGACTATCATCGCTACAGCCGCACCCAGGCAGCGCCTCTGGCAGTGGCTGGGCCTGCGGGCACCGTGGGTCACGTACTGGCCTGCGTGGTTCTTCTTCGTGGGGTATATCGGGCTATCACTGGTGCTGCCGGAGATGCAGCCCTTCTCGCGGTATCCTATGTACAGTAGGTTCCCGGACTATGCGCAGACCTTTATGGTGCGTGACGGTCGGGGGCAGCTGGTGCCGCTGCAGCGGTATTTCACCGTAGGTGGTGCAGACCTGAGCCATATCTACTCGCGGCTGCATGCCCTCTATAGCGCACCGGCAGCGGGCCTGCACACCGCCGCAGCTGTAGACAGCGCCACAGGCCGCGAGCTATACCGCCTGCTCATGGCGGGCTGCCACACACGGCCGGCCACAGACTCTATCAGCATAGACCGGCAGACCATCCGCATCATACACGATACCATTCAGACACATGAGACCATCCTATACACAGGCGCTGTGGAGTAGGCTCACCGCCCCCACCTATGGCGATGCCGAGTGGCGCTGCCTGCAGCTATACCTGGCGGGGTGGAGCTATGCGTATATGGTGGACTTTCTCTACCGGTACCACACACTGGCCTACCCCTCGGGTGTGCTGGCGCTGTGCGATACCTCATGGCTGCTGCTGCCTGCCGTGCGGCTGGGCATAGCGGTGGTGCTGGCGGTGCTCATGCTGCTCTATATACTACAGGTGCGCATGGCGCTGGTGACGGGGGCCATAGCGGCGCTCTCTGTGGTCATACTCACCATAGGCGAGGCCAACGGCGTGATGGGGCGCAACGGGCTCATATCCCTCGTATGGCTGGCGCAGTGCCTGGCCTATGTGCTGTACCGCAGGGGCACGGTGGCAGATGTGCGGCAGGCGCGGTTTCAGCTGCCGCTGCAGGCGGTGGCGGCGGTATACACGCTGGCGGCACTGGCCAAGCTCTACCCCTCGGCACTACAGTGGCTGGCAGATGCACCCTACATGTCGCTGCAGGTGACCAAATCCTTTGACTATGCGTGGTACACTACGGGAGATATGGCCCTGCACCAGATGGGCCTCCGGCGGGCTGCATGGCTGGCCGCACACCCTGTGCTGGTACGCGCGCTGCTGGCCTGCTCGCTGCTCATGGAGACCTGTGCCGTAGTGCTGCTCATGGGCCGCAGGCCGGCGCTGGTATATGGGCTGCTGCTGCTATGTATGCACATTGGCATCAGCTACTGCATGGATATCTTCTTTCCCAGTATCAGTGTGCCTATGCTGGCCTTTGCGGTGAACCCGGTGTACCTGCTGGCTATACCGCTGCTGGCCTGGCGGGACAGACGCAATGTCTAAATGAGTAGATCGGAAAATCTGTAGATCCGTAGATCTGTAATTCCGTAAATCCGTAATTCCGTAAATCACTCCCGCCTTTCACACCGCCAAGCTTTTCACTCAAAATAGTTGCCCTCAAGTTTGTGAGTATCTATAGTCGGGCGTTTCGTTGCAAATTTCGCTGAAAAAGTTCTGTTTTGCAATCGCTAGCCGGGCGCGCCTGCCCGATACTGACACCACCCCTGACAGGTGCCTGCGGATGCGGAGGGGGAGTGTACTACTTGCTTTTTGCGTGCCGATGTGCGGCCCTCCAAACCTCCCTAAAGGGAGGCTTTAACAGCCCACCACGTGCTGTATTTAAGTCTCCCTTCATGGAGATTTAGAGGGTCCTCGCGCACGTACCAATTTCACTCTTTTCAAAAACAACAACGATCATGAACCATGACGACAACAAGGAGCTGCGCATCACGCGCGAAGAGCTCCTGGAGGAGGGGCAGCATCTGCTCGACTCACTGGACTCCTGCCCCGACGAACAGCGCGCCGATGAGCTGCGCCGCAAGGCCGGTGCCGAGATCCCTACACTCATTCACCCCATCTTCCCCAAGATAGGTGTGGCCTGCCTGGCGGGCAGCAGCGATACGGGCAAAAGCTCCCTGCTGCGCCAGCTGGCCATAGCCGTGGCCGCGGGCGATAGCGACTGGCTCGGCTTTGAGCTGCGGCCGGAGCATCGTAGCGCTATCTACATCTCTACCGAGGACGAGGAGAACGCCACCAGCTACCTGCTGCGCCAGCAGACGCGCCACTATGACGATGGCGAACTGAGCCGCCTGCGCTTCCTCTTCACCGCCGAGGATATCCTCACCACGCTGCAGCGCAACCTGGCACGTGTGCCTGCCGACCTCGTGGTCATAGACTGCTTTGCAGATGTGTATACGGGCGACCTGAAGGATACCAATAAGATACGCAGTTTCCTGCTGCCCTTCCAGACGCTGGCGCGGGAGAATGGGTGCCTGATCCTCTTCCTCCACCACACAGGCAAGCGCACCGAGGCGCTGATACCGCACAAGAATAACCTGCTGGCCGGGCAGGGCTTTGAGAGCAAGATGCGCCTGGTGATAGAGCTGCGCGCCGACGCCATGCGCCCCTCCGACCGCCACCTCTGCATCGTAAAGGGCAACTACCTGCCCCTGCAATACAAGACCGAGAGCTTCATCCTCCACTTTGACGGCCCGACGTTTACTTTCACCAACACAAATGAGCGCCTCCCCTTTGAGCTGCTGGTGAAGAACGCGGATACGGATGATAGTAAGGCTAAGTGGGAGCAGGCGAAGGAGCTGAAAGATGGCGGGATGACACTACAGAAGATCGCGGAAGCGATGGGCTACAATAGCCGCTCGTCTGTGCTGAACCTCTTTGAGAAAGGCAAGAAGATGGCCTGGGATAAAAGCCCTGACGAAACCGAAGAAGCCACAGAATAGCAGCCAAAAATCTTGTTCAGTGTTCATTTCTCCTAGTGAAAATGAACACTGAACAAGTTATGGTAGACGCCTTTCTAAAATTGATGTTAGATGCTTGTTTTGAAATACATCAAGATTGAGTTGAATAAACAATAAGGGGTAATTTGTTCTCATCCAGTTTTTGAATTTGATTATTTCATCATCGAAAATCGGAAGTCCAGAATGCATAGTCAATTCGTCACAAAATTTTTCCCAATACTTTAAAACCTGCAACTCTTTAGAGGTAAGTGTAGGGTGCTGTTCTTTACTGTATTGAGCTAGCGGTGCTTGATTAATGACAGACTTAATATCCTCAATGGCCTTAATGATATATTCTGTCTGACCAACCTCTTTTTGTTCCAATTGGGAAATCTTAAACTCACCAAAGTTCTTTAAAAAGCTATTATGATTTTCTGCTGTAGCAGCAATTTTAGAAGCAAGTTTATCTTTGAATTTCAATATAGATTGATAATGTAAGTCAGCGGGGTAAGATATATGTTCAATAATGCCAGTATCGAAACTGTAATTTGTAAGCTCGTCTTTGACAATCACCGTAGGCTTATCAAAGGTCAATCTGATACCAAGTTCAAACATTACATTGGGATTCTTGCTACTGATATCTACTACTACGATGTCATTATTATATAGGTTATTGATGATCGTTTTGTGTATGACGCTGACCTCATTGGCTTCACTTACAAGGCTAGGCTTAAAACCTGCCTGAGTCGCGGCTTCAGCTATAATGTCATGAACATTTTCCCAATGGACTGAGCTGTAGATCTCAGATGTCCCCGCTATGGGTCTGACTATACCACAGATCTTGCCTTGTTCTTCTTGAGTAGTTGGTGTCTTAGATTCTTTAGCCATGATAGGTACTTTGTACAAAGATAAGAATTGACATGACGTTTTATTCTCAATAGAGTTTGTTCAGTGTTCATTTTCACTAGGAGAAATGAACACTGAACAAGCTCTCCCAACCAAAAAAGCACGTCATTCCGAGGTTTTTCCAATATCAAAATAGAAGTGATAAAACTGACCTGTCCCGCACCTCTGGTCGGGAAGGAATCCCAAACCTCACAAGGGCTACTGTCAGCGTCATTCGTGTAGACGGGATTCCTTCAGCTTTGACACGCTTATATTTTCTGCTTTGAAAAGCTTCGGAATGACGTCCTTGTGGTGTGGGTGCTCAGTGTGAGCCAGGCAGCCCTCGTCAGGCACACTCCGGATTGCCACGTCGCTATCGCTCCTCGCAATGACGATGTTTTGCCGCGTTGTCATTCCGTCGGCTTGCGCAGCTTGCCAGAGGAATCTTGTCTTTCGGGGTGTGGTGCCTTGTGGGCGTGTGTGCCGATACAAGATGTCTCCGCTGCGCTGCGACATGACAAACCCTTTGTAGTTCCACTATTCCCTATTCCTTATTCCCTATTCCCTATTCCCTATTCCCTAAAAAAAACTCCTATGCAAAACAATCATCCCTATCAACTGGAAAAGTACGCAGGCCGCAAGTCGCGGCATACCTGCCCGCGCTGTCGTCAGCCACACAAGTTTACCCGCTATATCGAGGTGCAGACGGGGCAGTACGTGGCCCCCGAGGTGGGGCGCTGTGACCGGCAGGACAGTTGCGGCTACCACTACACACCGCGCCAGTATCACGAGGACCGCCATGCGCTGACAGGTATGCGCGATGCTGTACACCTGCCCACCTCGCAGCCTGCGAAACAGCGGGCTACCTACATCCGGACTAGCACCAGCACGCAGAAAGCGCCCAAGATCATCACCCCGCCACCGGTCACCACCACTCAGACGGCAGACGTGTACTCCACCATGCCCTACCAGGTGTGGGCAGATAGTACGGACCTGTTTCACCGGAGCTGCTTTGCGCAGTATGTGCAGGCGCAGTACGGGCAGGCGGCGCTGAGTGCGGCGTGGCGGCGGTATATGTTCGGCATCAGTGACCACTGGCCGGGGGCTACCATCTGGTGGCAGATAGACCGCAGCGAGCAGATACGCACCGGCAAGGTGATGCTCTACGATCCCGCCACTTGCCGGCGTGTGAAGCAGCCCACCGCCCGCATAGGCTGGATGCACCGCATAGCGGGCACCGGTGACTACACGCTGCGCCAGTGCCTCTACGGCGAGCACCTGCTCAGCCAGGCGCAGTACAGGGACCACCCGGTGGCTATCGTAGAGAGTGAGAAAACGGCCGTGCTGGCCAGTATCCTGGTGCCGGACTACCTCTGGCTGGCCACAGGCGGCAAGGACCAGCTGACGGCGGAGCGCCTCGCTATTTTGGGTAGACGCAAGGTGCAGCTATACCCTGATGCGGGCTGCTATGAGGCGTGGAAGCGCCGTGCGGAGGATATGAGCGCCGTAGTGCCCCTCATAGCCGTGAGCCGCAAGATGGAGCATGACAAGTGGCCCGCGGGGAGTGATATTGTGGACTTTCTCGCGGCGTGAGATGTTTGATTTACGGAATTACGGATTTACAGAATTACGGATTGCCTTGCTACGTTGTTGTCATTCCGTAGCGTAGGAATCTTGTACGCTGGTTTTCCGATACAAGATGTCTTCGCTATGCTACGACATGACAAGGAAAGCGGCGAATGGGGAAATCTGTAATTCTGTAAATCCGTAATTCCGCAAATGCTCAAAAAAGCTTCTTCAGGCTATTCCAGAAGATCTTCTTGGCGTTGTCGTTGGTATTGATCGTGTCTAGCGGGTCGGTGATGAGGACCTTCATGCCGTAGAGCTGGGAGATGTCGTTTTTGTCGATGTGGGCATTGCGCAGGCGCTCCATCCAGCCGGTGCCAAAGATGACCACGCGCTGGGTGCCATACTCCTCGGCCAGCTTCTGCAGCGTGAGGGTGGTATGGCTGAGGTTGGCCGTGAGAGTCTGAGCGGGCTGGAGCTTCATACCGGCCTCTATGACCTTGGCCAGAAAGGCCACCTTGTCTGCCGGTAGCTCGGCGGCCTCGGGGTACTCATAGAGCACTGCTACACGGTTGTAGCCCTCTGGCCGCTCAGGCGCAGGGGTTTTCGCCGCAGGCGATGGTATGTCGTAGAGCTTGTCTTTCTTGTATATCGCGTTGATTTCCATGCTTATGGCGTTTACCGGGGCTTTTGGCCGGTTGTGTGCAAAACTAAGCGTTTATGGATAACTAAGTTTGATGCCCCTGAAATTTATTCTAACTTTGGTCTGCAAAACCAACACATATGAGCTACAAGATATCGATAGAAAAAGCGGCCAAGTCCCACGTCAGTGAGATAGACTTTACCAATCTCCCTTTTGGCAAGTACTTTTCCGATCATATGTTTGTAGCTGACTACTATGACGGTGACTGGCATGACTGCCGCATCGTGCCTTTTGGCGACTTTAGCCTGCACCCTGCTACCTCGGCTATCCACTACGGTCAGGCCCTGTTTGAGGGGATGAAGGCCGAGCGCGATGAGGACGGCAACCCGATTGTCTTCCGCCCGCTCAAGAACTGGAACCGCCTCAATATCTCTGCTACCCGCCTGGCCATGCCTACCATGCCGGAGGACCTCTTTATGAATGCGCTGGACAAGCTCCTGACGCTGGACCGTGCCTGGATACCTACCGAGCCGCTGTCCAGCCTCTATATCCGCCCGTTCATGTTTGCCACGGAGAAATATGTGGGTATCCGCGTGGCTGACCACTATCGTTTCTGCATCTTCACCTGCCCTGTAGGCGCGTACTACACCAAGCCGGTCAAAGTATATATCTCTGAGAAATATGTCCGTGCCGCTCCGGGTGGTGTGGGCTTTGCCAAAGCTGCGGGCAACTATGGCGCTGCCATGATGCCGATGCAGGAGGCGCAGAAACTGGGCTATGACCAGCTGCTGTGGCTGGATGGTATCCACCACCGCTACTTTCAGGAGATAGGTACGATGAATATCTTCTTTATCATAGACGGTGTGCTCGTCACTCCGGGCCTCGATCAGGGTACTATCCTGGACGGTGTGACGCGCGATAGCATGATCCGCCTGGCAGAGGACGAGGGCTATATCGTGCAGGAGCGTGACATCTCTGTAGACGAGGTGATCAATGCCTACCACGAGGGCAAGCTGGAAGATATGTTTGGCTGCGGTACGGCTGCGGTCATCTCTCACATCGGCGCCTTCCACTACAAGGGTGAGGACTACGAGCTGCCACCGGTAGAGGAGCGCGAGATGAGCAATAAGCTCAAGAAGCGCTTTATGGATATCAAGAGCGGCAAGGCGGAGGACGTCTTTGGCTGGATCCATACCGTGCCTGTGGGCGTGTATGCCAATCAGTAGTTTCTTCTATTTCTGATTTAGGATTGTTGATTTATGATTTCGGCGGAGCTAAAAGAGCGCGTCATTCCGAGGCTTTTCATCTATACAAAATATAAACGAGACAAAGCCGAAGGAATCCCCGAATACACAAATGGTCTAATAAGAGTTGATCTCTTGTTTCTTGATTCTACTCTCTCATATTTACGCTGGCGGCAGCCGGGCTATCCGCTGCTAGTCCTCGCGGCCTATCCACCTGGTCTACGGAGCACACCCACCACAGGCCGCTGCGGGCTATCCGCTCCTATCCCTGCCGCACCTGCCGGTCACATACATCCACTCCTACAATACGGCGATGCCGTATCCTGGAGGCGTCCCGCCCCTTCGGGGCTTAAAGCAAATTACGCAACCATTGTACTCAGCCCCAACGGGGCGACACGCCGTCAGAGTAGGGCACCGCCCTTACCTACTTGATAAATCCGCGCTCAAAGCCAAACTTCTTGTAGGCATCGAGGATGGTGGTGGTGATGGTGTAGTCAGAGTTATACTTGAGGAAGTCTACCGGCAGGGCGAGGTAGGTGATGAACTGGTCGTAGTACTCATCCGGCAGGTCAAATAGTTTCTCCTCCTTGTAGTAGTTGAATAGCTCCTTGTAGATGCGGCGGCGCTCATCGTCCTGCACCTGTGCCAGCAGCTTCTCGCGCTCCTTGGCACGGCCGCTGAGCATGTCATACAGCGCACTGATAGGGCTCATGATAGAGATGGCCGGGCGCTCCAGCTCCTTGGGTATCTTGCCCATATTCTCGCGCTCCTTTTCTATGTCGCTGAGCTTCTGCTTGGGCCTGACTATGATCAGCTGAGACGTAGTAGCCGTGAGCCTGTCAAACTCAAACACCGGGTAGTACGCCTCTTTGGCCACACTGTCTGCCATGCTGAAGCGCATGGTCTGGTAGCCCGAGAGGAAGAGCAGCAGCGTATCACGCTTGCCCACGCTGATACTAAAGGTGCCGTGTGCATCCGTCACATAGCTCTGGCCGTTCTTGGGATTGATCACGCTCACACCGCTCACGGGCGTCTTGTCATACAGGTCTATCACGGTACCATTCACACGTACAGCAGGTGCCTGCGCAGCCGCAGTGACCGCAGCCAGCAGTGATAGTCCCAGTATTAGATTTCCTTTGCCCAAAGTACGCGGAGTGTTGACCTTACGAATATAATCAGCCCCGTGTATAAACGTAGGAACGATGCGTTTATTTGGGAATATTGTGAGGTGAATCGGAAATAGCTTTCACCGCCAGGAGCGCTAAGAACGCAAAGGTATGCTATAAAATCTCCGCGTTCTTTGCTTTCTCTGCGGTTAAGATTGAAACGAAAATATCGCCTCATACACCTCCTCCAGATCCGCCTGCGAGATGCAATATGGCGGCAGGATATAGAGCACATTGCCCAGCGGGCGCAGCATGATACGGCGGCCTATGAAGTAGCGGTAGAGCCTGTCGCGCAGGCTGCTCAGGTAGCCCTCCTGCTCCGTGCGAAAGTCAAAGGCGAGTATCGTGCCGTGTTGGCGTACATTCACGATAGACGGATGCTGTGATAGCCGCTCCACGAAAGCTGCATGAGACGCAGAGATAGCCGCGATCCGGTCCAAAGTCTTCTCCATTTCAAAGACCTCCAGCGATGCCAATGCAGCAGCACAGCCGAGCGGATTGCCCGTATAGCTATGGCCATGAAAAAGCATCTTAGCGCGCTCATCGTGATAGAACGCGTCATAGATGTAGTCCTTCGTCACCGTAGCCGCAAAGGGCAGGAAACCACCCGTGAGGCCCTTAGACAGGCAGATGATATCAGCAGTATGCGTGAGATACTCCGTAGCAAACATCCGGCCTGTACGGCCAAAGCCCGTGAAGACCTCATCGGCTATCGTCAGCACCTGGCGCTCCGCGCAAATAGCGATCAGCTCATCGAGTAGCGCAGCAGGGTACATTTTCATCCCCGCCGAGCCCAGCACCAGCGGCTCAAAGATAAAAGCAGCCACGTCATCACCAGCTATCGCCTCGCGCAGTTGCGCCTTGATGGTTTCACCATTGGTATAGTCCGGCGTATCGAGGAAGGCGACATCAAACAGCAGCCGCGCATACGGATCAGTGAATACCCCTCTCGCACTCACCGACATGGCCCCAAAAGTATCGCCATGATACGCATCGCGGAAGCAGATGACTTTCGTGCGCGCCTCGCCCTTATTGGCCCAGTATTGCAGGCACATCTTGATAGCCGCCTCGATAGCCGTAGAGCCATTATCAGAGTAAAATACTTTACCATACCCTGCGGGCAAAATAGCGAGCAGTTTCTCCGCCAGCTCTATAGCCGGCTCATGGCTAAAGCCGGAGAAGATGACCTGCTCCAGCCTCGCTGCCTGCTCTCCTATCCGCCGCGCGATATGCGGGTGCGCATGGCCGTGCATATTGGTCCACCAGCTGGAGGTGGCGTCTATGTAGCGGTCGCCTTTTTCATCATAGAGCCAGGCACCCTCGCCGCGTGTCATGATGATATTGTCCGGTGCAGTTTTCTCCTGTGTGTAGGGATGCCAGATGTGCTGCTTGTCTCGCTCGCGCAGGGTCATAGCGTGTAGTATTTGCTGATGTCAGTACGCAGCTTTGCAGCCTGCTCTTGTATGAAGTCTTTGTCTATCGTGTGCCCCCGCTCCACGCTGCCTATCTCATGCACACCGGAGGTCTGGTAGATCAGGTCGCGCATGTGTGCGCTGTGCTCACCATTGTAGATGATGCCCACTATCTCTATCTGCCTGCTGCGCAGCGCCTCTATGCTGAGTAGGGTATGATTGATAGAGCCGAGGTAGTTTTCTGATACCAGTATCACCGGTATACCCAGCTGCTGTATCAGGTCTATGACGAGGTAGGTTCTATTGAGGTGTACCATCAGGCCACCTGCGCCTTCTATCACCAGACGTTTACTCGTGTCGGGCATCTGTATCTGCTGCGGGTCTATCTCTACGCCCTCCTGCTCAGCAGCGTACACAGGTACGGCGGGTACTTTGAGTTTATAGGCCTCTGGATGTACTGTGAGGCTCATGGTGCTGAGCAGTGACTGTACCGTCTCGCGGTCTGTGCCGGTGTCATAGCCGGCCTGTATGGGCTTCCAGTAGTCTGCGTGTAGCGCCTCTGTGAGTGCGGCAGAGACCACCGTCTTGCCCACATCGGTATCTATACCGGTCACAAATATCCGCTGTGGCAGTGGCTTTCTCATAGTGCGGTGACGGTTGTATGTTTTGCGATAGCAGTGATGAGGCCCTGTACTTGCTCCACCGTATTGTGACTATGCAGGCAGATACGTATACGCTCCTTACCCTTTGGCACCGTAGGCGAGAGTATGGCGCGTACATCGTAGCCGTCTTGCTGCAGTTGCGAGGCGATATGTTTCACGGCTGCATTGCCGGGGATGATGAGGGACTGTATCGGGCTATCGCTTTTGAGCAAATGCATCTGCTCCGAGGGAGTAAATGATACCTGCAATAGCTGTATCAGCTCCTGCAAATGCTTACGCCGATCATCGAGACCCGGGAAATAATCATACGCCAACCTGATAGCCGCCAGGCTATGGAGCGGCATAGCAGTAGAGAAAATAAACGGACGGCAGTAGTTGATGAGAAAGTCCCGGAGGTCATCAGAGCAGAGTATCACCGCCCCATGCCCACCCAGCGCTTTGCTGAAGGTATGCAAGCGGGCCAGCACCTGATCCTCTATGCCAAGGAGATTGACCAATCCCTCTCCCCTCTCTCCTATCACACCTGTGGCATGTGCCTCGTCTACTATCAGTCCTGCGTCATAGGCCGCGCATAGCGCAGCTATCTCCCGCAGCGGAGCCATATCTCCATCCATAGAGAAAAGTGACTCAGTGACCACGTATTTGAGTCCTGTGGCAGCTTTGAGCTTCGCCTCCAGGTCTGCGAGGTCATTGTGATGAAAGGCTACGCGGTTTGCTTTGCCTGCCTTCATGCCATCATGTATAGAGGCGTGCACGAGTTCATCGTAGATGATGGTATCACCTTTATATGGTAGTGAGGACAGCAGGCCATAGTTGGCATCGAAGCCGGAGTTGAATAGTAATGCTGCTTCTGATCGATGAAAGCCGGCAATAGTGCTCTCCAGCCTTTCTGCATACGCGGAATTGCCTGACAGCAGTCTGGAACCGGTACTCCCTCCCTGCAGCTGATGCGCTGTGACCTCTGCTTCTATTCTTCTGTGAAACTCGGCATCACGTGCCAGGCCGATGTAGTCATTGGAGGTAAAGTCCACACCGCCGACCAGTCGCAGCGTACGGAAATTGTCCTCACGCTGGCGGTCAGCTATTTTGCCCTTGATGTATCTGCGGATAGCGTCCATACGGTGTGTCCCGCGGGACGCGTTTTAGTTGGCCGTGGCCAGTTCCTTCTCTACTTTGAAGCTCTCCCGAGGCTTCAGCCCCAGCACTTCAAACATCTCCTTGTCGGCACTGAAGTCAGGGTTAGGCGTCGTGAGCAGTTTCTCTCCGGTGAAGATGGAATTAGCCCCGGCCAGGAAGCACAGTGACTGCTGCTCCACATCCATCTCATTGCGGCCTGCAGAGAGGCGTACCATTGATTTAGGCATCAGGATACGCGCTGTAGCGATCATGCGCACCATCTCCCAGGTCTGCACCTTCTGGCGACCTTCGAGTGGCGTACCTGTCACGGCTACCAGTGCATTGACCGGCACCGACTCAGGGTGCTGCGGGCGTGTAGCCAGTGTGTGCAGCAGCTTGATACGGTCCTCGTCAGTCTCGCCCATGCCTATGATGCCACCACAGCAGACGCTGATACCGGCTTTCTCTACATTGTCGAGGGTACGCAGGCGGTCCTGATAGGTGCGTGTGGTGATCACATCGCTATAGTGCTCCTGAGATGTATCCAGGTTATGATTGTAGGCATAGAGGCCGGCTTCTTTCAGGCGTGCAGCCTGGTCCTCAGAGAGCATACCGAGCGTACAGCACACCTCGAGGCCGAGGGCATTGACCCCCTTCACCATGTCTATCACATTGTCAAAGTCGCGTCCGTCGCGCACATCCCTCCAGGCAGCACCCATGCAGAAGCGCGTAGAACCGGCATTCTTAGCGATCAGCGCCTTGTCTACCACCTCTTCATACTTCATGAGCTTATGTGCCTCTACGCCCGTATTGTAGCGGGCAGCCTGCGGGCAGTACGAGCAGTCCTCAGGGCAGCCGCCGGTCTTGACAGAGAGCAGGGTACATACCTGCACCTCGCCGGTAGCCTGGTATTGCTTGTGCACATTGGCAGCGCGTACGATCAGCTCCAGCACCGGCGTATTATATATCTCGCGAACCTCCTCAGTGGTCCAGTTATTTCTGATGTCTTGTGTCATACTACTATTTGCTATACAATTATAGTGATTGTATTTGAATGTCATTCCTTGTCGTCAAAGAAACGGCCTATCTGATGATGGCCTTTTTCAGAAAAATGAATTTCGTCGGCGAAAAGATACAAATCGTCATAATTTGCCTCGCTGGGCCATGATATCAATAAGTCGTCTGTGTGAATAAACTTTTTCTTAAGTCCATCTGCCAGAATACTATCTGGGAGGTTTTGGGTACGATCAGATAGTTGTGACTTGTATGGTAAGATCATTATGTAAAACCTTACATAATGAACAGCACAAGTATCCCTTATATGAGCAAGGTCCGACACAGCATTATCTAACCGTTTAGTGTCATGGTACAATGCGTTATCGTACTTAAAATACCGGTCGCTATTCTGATAGAGAAATAGTTTTAATAGCTTATACGTAGCATATTTATCTTGCAAAACCCCATTTATCTTACTAGCAAAACCATTGATGGCAATAGATGGCAGGTCAGCCGCCACTGTCTTGCCATAAATATCATTGAGGCAATAGCAAACTATGATATCTGACACAGAAGAGTCCCTACCAATCAAATGATCGACAACATTTCTATAATCGTAGGTAGACCATCCTATCATAGAGATGTTCCTGACATCCAGTTCAGCAAATGTCTTTGAGTCATTAAATCGGTTACAAAAAGTACTGCTATCGTCTACCCCCACGCCCTCTGTCACCGAGTCTCCTATGATCAGCACCTTCTTTTTGCCGGTCTTACTTTTCTGGTGCTTGCGTCCACCCATGTCATCTGTATGAAAAGGTTTGCCCCAGACCGTGCCGGTGGCATTAGCTTTCAACCCATCAGTAGCACCATATTTGCCCGGCTCTATCAGTGAGGAGTCAAACTTGCGGTTGTAGATATTGGACAGTACGATCCTCGCCGCCACCTCCAGCACCACGAGGATACCTAAAGTGACACCAGCTACTATCCAGATGTTTCTGCCTTTCATTCAGCGGTTTATAAAGGTGTAGTACAGGGTGTGCATTTACCCCGTGAGGTGTTGCAAAATATCAACTTTCCGGCAAACCGTAGCCCCTGCCATTTAGATTTTATGTCGTATCATTGATATGTGATTTAGAGGCTGCAGCGCGGCTGCAGCGTGACCAAACGACTATACATGAAGATAACCGCAGCCATCACCGGCGTAGAAGGATACGTACCACCCTATGTACTCACCAATCAGGAGCTCGAGACCATGGTGGATACTACGGATCAGTGGATCACCGAGCGTACGGGCATCAAGGAGCGCCACATCCTGCGCGAGCCGGGCCTGGCTACCTCAGATATGGCCTACGAGGCCGTGACCAGACTGCTGGCTAAAAAGAATCTCGCACCAAACGATATCGACATCATCCTCGTGGCTACTACCACACCAGATATGCTTTTCCCATCTACAGCAGTGATACTGGCTGACAAGATCGGCGCGACCAACTGCTGGGCATATGACATCTCAGCAGCCTGCTCCGGCTTCTTGTTTGCTTTGCAAAATGGTGCGAGCTACATCGAGTCCGGCAGGGCTAAAAAAGTGCTGGTAGTAGGTGCTGATAAGATGTCCTCTATCATTGACTACACAGATCGCAATACCTGCGTGATATTTGGCGATGGTGCAGGATGTGTACTATTGGAACCTAACACTGACGGCCTCGGCATACTCGACTCGCAGCTGCGCATAGATGGCGCAGGCCGCCACTACCTCCACCAGAAGGCAGGTGGCTCTCAGAAGCCTGCTACCGCAGAAACCGTAGCCAATCGGGAGCACTTCGTCTATCAGGAGGGCAAAACGGTATTCAAGTTTGCTGTAAAGAATATGGCAGATGTCTCCGGCCAGGTGATGAAGCGCAACCACCTGACCGCTGATGATGTAGCCTGGCTGGTGCCCCATCAGGCCAACCTGCGCATCATAGACGCTACACGTGAGTATGTGGGCCTGCCCGCAGAGAAAGTGATGGTGAATATCCAGCGCTATGGCAATACGACAAATGGTACCATACCTCTCTGCCTCTGGGAGTGGGAGCAGCGACTGAAGAAGGGTGACAACCTGATACTAGCCACCTTTGGCGGAGGATTTACCTGGGGTGCTATGTATGTGAAGTGGGCTTACTAATAAACACGACACGATGAAACTGTTCTCAGATTTCAAAGAGCTCTCTGCCTGGATCATCGGGCTGGCTGCGCTGGTAGCGATACTCATCATCACGTATATACGTCCCCGCCGGGGCAAGATAAAAACCTGATACGCCATCACCTCATGCCCATCACCGCCAGACAGATACTTGACTCCGCTCCTTCCCGCTTCCGCCCTGAGAAAGCCAACGGCCTCACCTGCATCTTTCACTTTGTGATCATCGGCGCAGAAGATTTCGGATACACCATCACGATAGAAAATAACACCTGCCGCCTGGACACTACCCTGACCGGTACACCTACCTGCGTGATCAGTACAGACGCCGCGACCTATATTGACCTCGAGACCGGCAAACTGAACCCGCAGACAGCCCTCATGAGCGGCCAGGTACAGGTGAGCAACCTGATGGAGATGATGCAGTTTGCAAATTGCTTCAGGAAATATGAAGGGACGACAGACGACGGACCACGGACCACAGAAAAAAATACGACCATACGGCCGAAGCGTGGCGGCCCGCTGGAGGGTGTGACGATCATAGACCTCACACGGCTACTGCCCGGTCCGCTGGCTACTATGATGCTGGCAGATATGGGTGCCGATGTGATCAAGGTGGAAGACCCTGACTCGCCGGACTATATCCGTTCTTTTGAGCCGCTGATAGAGGGCACGTCTGCTTTCTACTATGCACTGAATAGAAACAAGCGGAGCCTCGCTATCAATTTCCTCTCCCCTGCGGGGAAAGCGGCGCTGCTGGATATTGTGCGCAGGGCTGATGTTTTCATCGAGCAATACCGCCCCGGTGTGATGAAGCGCATGGGGCTGGACTACGAAACGCTGAAGGTGATCAACCCACAACTGATATACATCTCTATCACAGGCTACGGACAAGACTCATCGCTCTCGCAAGCTGCAGGGCATGATCTCAACTATATCGCTATAGCTGGCGCTCTGGGCGTGACTGGTGATGGAAACGGCAAACCAGTGATACCGGGCTTTCAGCTGGCAGATATCGCAGGCGGCTCCTACATGGCTATGAATGCTGTGACCACCGCCCTCTACCGCCGTGAGAAAACCGGTACCGGCGAGTGGCTGGATATAGCCATGACCGATAGCGTACTGCCATTTCTCACGCTGCCATTTGCAGAGCAGCAGGCACTAGGCAAAGGCCATACGCGTGGCAAGTTTCAACTTTCAGGCGGACAGGCCAACTATAATGTCTATGAATGCGGTGATGGCAAGTATGTAGCGTTGGGATCGCTGGAGCCGAAGTTCTGGAATAAGGTATGCGAGCGACTAGGCCGACCTGAATGGCGGGAGCAGATATTAGGCGATGAAAGTGTCCAAGCCTCGATTCAGAAAGAATTACAAAATATATTCCGCACAAAGAAGAGAACAGAGTGGCTGGCGTTCTTTCAAAAAGACGACGTGTGCCTCACTGCCATCAATGACCTGGACGAACTCACTACTGACGCCTACCTGCGCGAAAGAAAACTCTTTGTAGACTTTGACCTCGCAGGCAAAACGTTTAGCACTATCGCTACGCCTGTGCGCCATGAGGGTATGACAGACCCTCACTGGCAGGCACCCCGCCTCGGCGAGGATAGCATCGCCATCCTGCGCGAGTCGGGCATCAGCGACGAACAAATAAACCATCTCATCAAAGAAAATACCATCCGCACCGCATGAGCAAAAAGATCATCTCTATAGCCTGCATATCCCTCCTCACTGCGCAAAGCATAATGGCGGGAGACCTCGACAAGGCATTTAAGAATATCAACAGCGGCGACTATGACAAGGCCCGCACCAGCATCAAAGAAGAACTGGAGAAAGACCCGAAGGATGTAGCAGCCAACTATGCCATGGCAAAGCTCTTCTCTGCCCGCGACTATAAGGGCATAAACCTTGACTCTGCTACGATCTATGTCAATAAGGCTTATACTGCCATACCGCTGAAGGAGGACGACAAGCAGACCAAAAAATACCTGAAATACGGCGTGCGGGATTTTACCATCACGGAGCTGTATAACGATATCAATAAACAGGCCTACGAAAAGGCGAAGGCCAAGAACACCTTTGACTCATATGACAACTTTGTAAAGTACTCTAAGGATGAAAAGCTGAATGAGGAAGCCTCCGACAAACGCGATGAGATACGCTACGACGAGCTCTCGCTAAAGAATGATATAGAGGGCCTGCGCCAGTTTCTGAATGACTATCCTAAGTCAAAGAAATTTAATGATGCCAATAAGCTATACGAGCAGCTGCTCTATGCAGACATGACCAAGGCTAATACGGCAGAGGCATTTAAGACGTACCTCGAAAAATACCCTACAGCGCCATATGCCAAAGAAGCGCAGGTGCAGTACGACCGCAAGATCTATGAGAGCTACCTGAAGCGTGGCACGATAGAGGGATATGCTGAGTTTGAGAAGGCATATCCTAAGAATCCATTTCTTGCTGCAGTACAGGATAGCATCTATAGCATGAGCACGCGCAAAGGCGAGGTATGGGAGTACAATACCTTCATCAAAGCCTATCCGTCTAATCGCAACATCATGAATGCCTGGAATCAACTCTACGATCTGTACACACAGGATGCGACAGACTCCAGCTACGAGGCTTTCCAGAAAGCGTATCCTAATAATCCCTTCAGAGATAGGATACAGCAGGATATTTTCCTGTCGAAGCTGGAGCTATCTCCGTTCAAGTCTAACGACAAATGGGGCTATGTGAATCCCAGGACACAGACGCTTGTGATACAGCCGCAGTATGAAGACGCTTCAGAATTCAGTGGCGGGCTGGCAGCCGTAGCGCTAAAGGCCTGCACGGATAACTGCATGTACTCCTACATCGACAAGAATGGTAAAGCAGCATTTGAGAAAAGCTTTGCCAGCGCGGGAGATTTCATAGGTGGCAAGGCTGTGGTAGCACTGGACTACTGCGATGGTGCTCCGTGCAAGTTTGGCATCATCAACCGGAAGGGTGAGTTTGTGGTAGGTGCAGACTATGAGGATATACAGCCACTCTCAGAGGGATTATATGCTGCGCACAATTTCAAAGGCTACGGCTTTATCAATGACCGCGACCATGTGGTGATACCGTTCGTTTACCAAGATGCGACTTCCTTTAGCGAAGGCCTCGCTGCTGTCAAAAAAGATGACCGCTGGATCTTTATAGACAAAGGTGGCAATCAGCCTTTCACGCAAAGCTTTGCGAATGTGTCGGCCTTCTCCTGCGGCCTGGCTGCCGTGACAAAGAATGACTCTACCTACGGCTATATAGACCACTCCGGCGCCTGGGTCATACAGCCGGTCTACGAAAATGCAGAACCATTCGTGGGAGATACGGCGCTCGTATCGCTAAAGGAGGCAAACAAAAAGAGCAAAGACTACGGCATGACCTTCCGCTACAAGATAGACAAGACCGGCAAGAACCTGGGCAAGTTGGTCAATCCCAATACTGTTGCGACTCGTAAAATACCCGCGAAGAAGAAAAAGAAGTGATCAATGTGAGGCCTTGACCATGCGCTCTCGTCCTGTCAGGTCTTTCTTTATATCTGCTTGAAATCCGGCCTTCTCAAATATCGCTACAGTATCTGCTGCGCGATATTCGCTTATCTCCATATAGATGCTCCCTCCATCGCTCAGCAGCTGTGGCGCGATAGCAGCGATACGTTTGTAGAATATCAGGGGATCATCTGCAAAGAGTGCGATGTGCGGCTCAAACTTCAGGACATTATCCGACATTACATTTTTCTCCTCGTATCCGATATATGGCGGATTGCTGACTATCACATCGTATTTGCCGGCAGGCATGCCTGACAGGATATCCAGCTGGTTAAACAGTACCTCCACATCGTTTAGCCTTGCATTTTCTTGCGCTATAGCGAGCGCTTCCGTGCTGATGTCTACAGCAGCTACCTGTAGATCGCCTCTCTCCTTTTTGATAGAAATAGGTATGCAGCCACTACCGGTACCGATGTCTATCATGGATGCATTAGGATGTATCTCAGACAGCACCCAGTCCACCAGGTCCTCTGTCTCCGGTCGTGGTATCAATACGGATGGATCGACCTTAAACTTCAATCCATGAAACTCTGCGTAGCCGAGTACATACTGCACCGGCTCATGCGTCAACAGTCTCTTCAGATGATCCTCCAGTACCTCCTGCTGATGCGAGGTCAGAATGAGAAAGCGGTCCATGACCAGTTTTACACCCTGCAGATGCAAGACATCCTCCAGCACCCACTGCGTGATGGTGCGCGCCTCACGTTGCCCGTAGAATGACTCCAGCGCCTGCTGATAGCGAGCCTGCATATCTGCCAGCGTAGGCATCAGCGTGTGTTTTGACGGTTGTGCAGGAAATAGGCGAGGCCCAGGCAGCCCGCAGCAAAGACCAGCAGCCGGCCTATCTGCGGCAGCATCTGCCGGAAGCCTGTATGGCGCAGAAACACATCGTTACACAGTTCCAGCCCCCAGCTGAGCGGAGAGATAGAGCTGGCTACCTGTAGCGAATGCGGCAAGACATATACAGGTACCCACACGCCACCGATAGCCGCGAGCAGTACGACCGATATAGCTCCAAATGTCAACGCCTGCTGATGCGTACGGAAGGCTCCTGCCACAGCCATACCATATGCTGTAGCTGCCAGGGATATACAGGTAGCCGCGAGGGCTATGTGCAGGACCTCATTCCCGATAACCAGCCTCGGCAGACCGAGTAGCGGCAGCAGAAATAAACCCACAGCCAGCATCAGCGCAAACTGTACCTGACAGACAAAGAAATGGAAGACGTATTTGCCGGCTATGAAGTGGAAGCGGGAACCTGCTATCAACCTCATGCGTAGCAGGCTGCCATCCTCACGCTCCTTGATGAAATTTCCCGCCAGGGGAAAGACAATAAAGAACATGGCAAACATGGCCCAGGCTGGTACATTGTGCTGCACGGAGTTCATGGCCAGCTCGTCAAAACCTTCATAAGACTTCTCGCTGGTCACGGCTATCATCTTAGACAGATCAGGTCGTGGCATGGTATCATTGCTACCCGTCATTTTCTTGACCTGCTCGGAGAACTTTGCCATTAAGACTTTATTCTCTGCACCGGCTACGATCTTCTCTATCGCATAGAGCAGTGATTGTTTTACGTTGACCTGTATCACGGGGTCAAAGACCACCTTGATCTCTACAGCATCTGTGGTATCGCGCTCCGGACGGTCCATGATGCCAAAGCCGGACATGAGCGACTGGACCACTATGGCTGTCTTGCCATTCAGCCGCTGGGTAGCGTGGGCAGGTATGTACAGGAATGCGCGATAGTGGCCGCTGCTCACCAGATCCATCCCTGTTGCCTTTGTCAGTGGTTTACCCTGATATTCTTTCACCAGATGGAAGCTGCCCGATGACGCCAGCGTCTGCTCTATGTAGTCGCCGAGCGTGTCATGGTCATCATTCACACATACGATATCAAAACTGAAATGCCTGTAGTCGCGGAATGGCACATCCTCTACCAGAGACATGACAGTGACCAGCAGCACAGGCATCAGAAAGATCAGCGCCATGCCGCCCGGGTCACGCCTGAGCGTCAGAAATTCCTTCCATATCGTAGCGAGTACCTTCATACGTCTATAGATCTGCCGGATACGGTGAGGTAAACATTCTCCAGTGAATCTGTACGGTACTTCTGCAGCAGGTCGGCTGTAGCGCCCTGCTCTATCAGCACGCCCTCACTCAGAAAGCCTACGCGCTGGCAGAGTTTCTCTACCTCCTCCAGTATGTGCGAGGAGTAGATGATGGTCATGCCCTTTGCATTCATCTCGCGGAGGTAGGCTATGATCATGGCACGGCTTTGCACGTCTACACCCGCAGTAGGCTCATCGAGTATCAGGAGCTCGGGATCATGCAGTACAGAGGCTATGAGATTGAGGCGGCGCTTCATGCCACCTGAGTAGGAGTCTGCACGCTTGCCTGCATCTGCTGCCAGGCCGAAGCGCTCCAGCAGCGCCATCAGCTTATTATGATCAGGTGTGAGGCCGTACATGCGGCAGAGGTATTGCAGATTCTCCAGGCCCGTGAGAGAGGGGAAAAGAGCGATATCCTGAGTAGCCACGCCCACCCTGCGGCGCACCGCCGGGCCATGATGAGCCGGATCATCGCCAAATACCTTGATGCTGCCACTATCTTCACGGAGCAAGCCGCAGATCATCATGACTGTAGTGGACTTACCTGCGCCATTGTGGCCCAGCAGGCCGTAGACCTCTCCGCGCGCTATGGTCAGCGAGAGGTCCCGCACGGCAGGTTTGGTACTGCCTGCATATTGCTTGGTCACTTTATCTATGAGGATAGCTGGCATCAGATATTGTCTTTGGCTAACTGATGAAGGCGGCGAAATATCTTGTCTTCCCTCTCCGCACATTCGCGCAGGATATCTGCCAGCTCGGCAAAGGAAAGTACATCTGTCTTGCGGCTCTTGCAAACACGGCCTGCGTAGTAGGCAAAGTCGCGTAGGCGATCACCTGAGGCGGTCAGCTCTTTGGATAGGTCATAGAGTTCCTTATTGCCTACTATGCTGCTGGCCTCATCGAGAAAGGCAGCGTAGAGGAAGCGGAAGCCTGCTCCACCGGTGCCTATCTCCTCCTGCATCCGCACCACATTGCCGAGGTACTGGATAGCCTTGCGGTCGCCGAGTCTCTCAGGCCACTTCTGCAGGCGACTGGCCAAATATTTCATCCCTTTGGTACCAAGTATGAATATCGGTATCTCAGTCATGTCAAATCCGGCACGCTTGATACCACGCCAGATAGCATCCTTCTGGTCTATCTCCGTTGGAAATTGCGTAGGGTAGTACATACGGCCTTTAGGCTCCGCCACACCTTTGGCAAAACGGGCACGTATGAGGTCCTCGGCAGAAATGGTAGTAGTGGTTTCCATCACCGGATCACTGACGAGGTAGTTGTTGCCCTCTTTGCCATAGACTACTATGTTGTGCGCATTAAAGTGGAAGCGGTATGCATCCGGCAGGTAGGTGAGGTAGTAGACGGAGGTGAGCATGCCCACAGGTACACCTTTCTCCAGCATCACATCGAGA
This sequence comes from Bacteroidetes bacterium UBA1941, assembly GCA_002336805.1. Lineage (GTDB taxonomy): Bacteria > Bacteroidota > Bacteroidia > Chitinophagales > LD1 > UBA1941. The sequence continues at coordinate 187,547 of DDEZ01000003.1, read as the reverse complement.
TCGGCCATGGCCTTCTGCTCGCTGCTGTAGCTCTTGCTCTCTACCTTCATGCCTATCCGCTTTGCGAAGCGCTTGAAGATAGCGCCCGGCAGTGTACGGTACGATGTGACTGGTATGCCACCCATCCGGATAAAGGGGATGTAGGAAAAGAAGATACCCGACCCGATACCAAACACCATCGGCTCGCTATAGTGGTATCCATGAAAGCGCATAAGGTTTGACACGACACCATTCTCACAGTGGGCGCTCTGTCTATGTGGGAAATCTATCTGCATACTACATGCCTCCCGGCCTCCCGATGGGAGGTGGAATACAAGCCTATTTTATTTTTGTAATGTCTGTCAATTCTTCAAGTGATATCTGGAATGCGTACGCGTACTTCTCCAAAGTCTTGCGGCCTAGCCGGCCAAAGAAGAACGGGCGCAGATGCAGCCTGACCACAAATGCCGGCCACCCTATGTGACCTGCGAGTATGTCAGGAGTCATGAGGGTGCGCTCCATGTGGTAGAGCACCGGGCTAGCCTCTCCGGCCAGTACCTTTTCTTTGGCCTCTGCTACACGCTCACGTATATCCTCCCAGGCCTGCTCCAGCACTACATTCTCAGGCTCCCAGCCCACGCTGCCTACACCCTTGTAGTGTGCACTGCCATCGGTAGCGTAGTACAGTTTCCTGAACTTGCCCTGCAGCATATTCGCATCGTCCTGTGGTACTTCTTCTTCTTTCACTGTGCGTAAACTTAGCGAAAAATGTGCTACTCTGTTGCAGCGCCTACTGCGGCTCATTGACCGGATGCAAACAGGCTGGATAAATGATTTGTTCTAAGGCTGCGCGAATATCTTCATCTCGCACTCCGCGGCTACCTGGCCGTCATACAGCACCTCACCGCGTATCACGGAGGCCGTGAAAATGGTATGGAGCACCTCTATGCGTGTGCGGATGGTAGCGCCCGCCGGTGGCAGCATATGTATCTTCAGATTCTTGACCTCGCCTATGAAGCCTACGGGTGGCTTGGCGGGAGCTGCGCCGGCTTGTGTCGCCTCCATGCGGTAGCCGTAGCCCATTCTGAGTGCGGCGGTCTGGGCGATATTTTCTACCATACCTGGCATTTGAAAGTGGCCATCACTCACAAAAATATTATCCGGTGCGATGGTCAGTGCAGATACACTCACATCACCCTCATGCTCCAACAGGCCATCTACCATCACGATAGGAGGACGCTGCGGGATATATTGTTGCACTTCTTCTTTGCTGACCAGCATATCGTGAGGAGCTATTGGTTTGGGAAAAGCTAGACTACAGTGAGCAGCACATACGCATAGCTGAAGCGCGCACTCTCAGGGATCATCATGAGGACCTTCTCACCTTTCTTCAGCTTACCAGAGTGAAATAGCTCATCGAGCATCACAAAGGCCGATGCAGAGCCGATATTGCCCACACGGGTCAGGTTGTAAAACCACTTATCCGCAGCGATACCGATACCGATAGCCTGTAGCTCCTCGGCTATCTTAGGACCAAAGAACTCTGATGAAAGATGCGGCAGGAAGTAGTTCACCTCATTCACATCAAAACTACGGCGCTTCACTATATCCAGCAGAAACTTGCCGCCATACTTCACGATATTCTCTCCTAGGAAACGGGTATCCTGCTTGAGCGAGAGCACAGATTTATCAGCCCAGTCGTGTGGTGGCATTTCATTCCATCCGGTCAGTTTTCCTGCCTCGTCTTTAGTCGCGCCTGCATACATACACACGGGCAGTTCATTGGCATAGCTGCGCTGCTCTATCCATTCTATCTTGAGTGATATACTATCGGGATTGGGCTGAGACTCTAGCACACAGGCACCGGCACCATCGCTCAGCATCCAGCGGAGAAATTCCTTCTCAAAAGCGATAAAAGGATTGGCCTCCAGCTCTTTCAGCCTGTCCGCCTCATCCTGAAACTTGTCTGCCAGCATCCAGGCGCTCATCTTCTCGCTGCCGGTGCAGACAGCATTATCATATACACCTGCCAAGATGGCGAGGTAGCAGTAGCTCATGGCCTGCACACCCGTGCAGCAGGAGCCGGTAGTGCTCAGCACCTCTATCGGGCCTATGCCCAGCTCGCCCAGCACCATAGAGGCGTGAGACGGCAGGAGCTGATCCGGAGAGGTAGTACCGCAGGCCAGTATCTGTATATCGTCGGCTTTGAAGCGCTCATCATAGAGTTTCTGTATAGCCTCTTTGACCAGCTGTGCATTCGTATGGGTAGACTTGCCTGATTGATCCAGGGCGTAGTGCCGGGTCTTGATGCCATTGCTGCGGAGCACCACGGCGCGGGCCTTGGAGGGCTTGCCATTGATGAGGCCGAGGCGGCTTTCCATCTGGTCGTTTGCCACCGGCTCATTAGGCAAATAGGACGAAAGGCGCGTTATATATACATTTCTGCTCAAGACGGGGTGTGGTGGTTAAGGGTGCAAAGGAATAAAACGTTGCTATATCTCCAAAATAAGGCCATCAAACAATTGGGGACAAATATCTGTCCTTCTTACCATTTTGTGCCATACCGGGGACTACTGATAACAGGGATGGGGAAAGAAAGGTTCGCTTTAATAAGAGAAATATAGAACCGCAAAGGACGCCAAGATCGCAAAGAGATCTTAGATAACTCCGCGTTCTCCGCGTTCTTGGCGGTTAATTTACTACTTACCTCCGCAGCCCATTGCTCATAAAGTAGCGGACATCGGCCATCAGCTCATCCTTTTTGAGCCGCAGCTGTAGCGCAGATACGATCATGAGGATGGGCGAGAGGATAAAGATAGCAGTAGGCAGCAGGGTCATAAAAAGCCTCACGCGCAGGTTGCGACCTAAGGAACCAATTGGTTTCGCTCCTACAAAGCCAGACCAGATGGAGAAACTGCGCTGGCCCCTGCGCTCCATCAGCACCAGCTCGGGCACGATCTCTACAGCACCCTGAGCGTTCAGCCCATCTTGTAACGAATCAGTTTCACTAAGCTCTATTGCACTCTTGGTCAGCCTGCCATATATCTCACATTGCTTTATATCCGGCTCCGAGACACCGGCAGCGGGTAGCAGGCTGGTCTTTTCTTTTTGACCCCAGAGCAGCCAGCGGAGGATGGTGATCACGCTCACCACGTTAGGGCTTTTGTCCACCAGGGCTACGTTGCCTATCACTTTTGCGCCAAAGGCGGCGAGGCGCTTTTTGACCTTCTCCTGTGCGCCCAGCCACATATTGCGGCAGCCTATCAGTGTCACGACATTCTTATTGGTCAAAAGCTTTTTCGCCGCAGGCGTCTGGAGAAAGGAAGAGATAGCCGGACTCGGCGTAAGGAACCACGGCTGGTAGGCCAGCACGATCAGGTCGTAGTCGCCATTGATCTTTTCAGAAAAAGGCTGTAAGGGCAGCGCCTGCTCCTTGAAGGTCTCGGGAAAGGCATTGAAGAAAGTAAAGGCAGTCCAGGGAAAGGGGAACTCAGTGACCAGCCTGAGCTGCTCATAGTCCACGGTATAATTGTCATCTGCTACGAAGGGTTTGCAAAAGCTATCCGCTATATCGCGCATCTGGCCCGTCTGGGAGTAGTAGACCACGAGTACTTTCTTCTTGTCCATAGGGCAAGTTTACTGAAAAATCAGCAGGCAGCGGCCAGCATCAGCATGTAGTAGTGGCCGCACCCAGCGTAAAGTAGAACGTGGCTCCGCGATCCGGCTCAGCCTCCGCCCAGATACGGCCACCGTGCCTCTGTATGATCTTGTGCACTGTAGCGAGGCCGATACCAGATCCCTCAAACTGGTCGGCACTGTGCAGCCGCTGAAATACCTCAAAAAGCCTGCTCGCATACTTCATATCAAAGCCTGCCCCATTGTCCCGTATGTAGTATGCCTCCTCCTCTCCTACAGTGACCATACCTACGGCTATCTCTGCTATAGATTTATGAGACGTGTATTTCACAGCGTTGCTTATCAGATTAAACCATACCTGGCGGATCAGGTCAGGGTCACATACGGCGCTTTTCACATTGCCTACTTTTACTTTCACGGGAGGCGTATCACGGGTCATGACCACATCCTGTATCACTGAGCGCACGATACTATCCATATCTGTACTGGCAGTGTGCATCTCCTGGCGTCCATACCGCGAGAAGCGCAGCAGCCCGTCTATGAGATTATTCATCTTCACCGTATGAGAGCTGATGATACCCAGCATACTCAGCGCTTCTTCATTGAGCTGCCCGCCGTAGCTCTGGGCTAGCAGGGCTGCATAGCCGCCTATGATGCGCAGCGGAGACTTCAGGTCATGCGAGACCATATATGAGAAGGCCTGCAGCTCCTCTGTGCGATCCATCACTTTCTGCTCCAGAGACTCATTGAGTTCCTTTATCTGCTTTTGCATCTCATAGTATTGTGTCACATCTCTGCCAAAGCATGATACCCCTGCTACAGCGCCCTGCTGCCAGATGGGGTTGATGATAAACTTATAATAGACCTTGCCGCCTTCGGCAGGATATTCTTTTACAAAACGGACCACTTGCCCGGCAAATGCCCTGGCATAATAGCCCTCCCAGGTTTTGGCCTCGGCCGGATCTATGTCCTCCAGCACGCTGACCACACGGCTACCAGTGGCTATCTCATGCCCATACGCGCTGCGTACGATACGGGCCATGGTAGTATTGAAGGTGATATAGCGCAGGTCACGATCCAGCGAAAAGATAATATCCTCCGTACTCTCTATGATAGCGAGCAGGTTTGACTCTGATGTGAGCCGTGCCCGCAGGTGGCCCTGCTGCTCGGTGATGTCTGTGCGCAGCACCATAGCACCAGGCTCGCCCATCACAGATGCAGGTGTGACACTGAGCATGAAGCGCCTATGCCCGTCTGACAGGATACAGTCATACTCTGTGGTATAGCCGTTGCTCAAGCCTGCCAGTACCTGCCTGACACCGGCTATGACCTCGCTACCGGCCTGGCCAAACTCCACCGCTATGCGGGCCAGATAGTCCTGCCCCACGGCAAAATCTCCCACTGCCAGGTGATACTGCGCAGCAAACCCTGCCCACGCATCGTTTGCCGCTACGATCACGCCACGGCTATCCAGCAGTGCTGCACTACCGGGCACGGCATTCAGCATGGCAGCCTGCTGGGACACCACACTCTGATACTTATGGTCTGCAGAGGCTTCCGCCCTGCGCCGGGTGCCCGTAGTGGCCACAGCGGGCTGCAGATGGGCTTGTCTTATCACATTCATCATTTGTTCGGGTTCTTCAGATTTATCAAAAAAATAGTCAGCACCCAGCTCCATGCAGCGCTGCCGGTACTGATGGTCAGAAAAATTAGTAAACATGATCACGAGGGTATCCGGCCAGCCGGCCTTGATCACGGGTATCAGGCTCATGCCATTCAGCCGCTGCTGGTCTGAGCGGAGGTGTATATCCTGTATCACTATATCCGGCTCATGCGCACGTATCAGCTCCATGGCCTCATCTATGCTGGCTGCATTGCCTATATAGTGGACGCCATCCAGCTCTGAGAGCAGGCTGCGCAGCCGGTCTGAGACTACGGCAGAGTCTTCTACTGTAGCTACTTTTACGATACCGATCTCTTTGTCCTGTTGCATTGTTCCCGATTGTGGATGCAAAGGAACGGAGCGCAGGCCTCATTGTCTTTAGTGACAACGGTGAAAGAATTGTAGCGGTTTGTACTACAAAGGATAAGCTACAGCAGCTGGTGGTCTATGGCGTAGCGGGTGATATCTGCATTGGTACGGAGCAGCAGCTTCTCCAGTATGCGGGTGCGGTAGGTGCTCACCGTATTGACGCTGAGAGACATCTCTGTGGCTATCTCTGAGACGGCGCGGCCTGCGGCGAGCAGCATAAATACCTCCATCTCGCGGTCAGACAGGGCCTCATGCCCGCTCTGAGTGCCCAGGGCGGCCTCCTCTGCCATGCGCTCTGCCAGAGAGGCGGTGATATACCGGCGGCCACTCAGCACACGGTGTATGGCCGTGATGAGCTCCTCCGGCGCAGCGTCTTTTTTGAGAAAGCCTGAGGCACCTGCTTTGAGCACGCGCAGGGCATACTGCTCCTCGGGGTGCATACTGAGCATGAGGATGGGCGCACGGACGCCCTCTGCACGGAGCTGCTTGAGCACCTCTACGCCATTGCGGCCGGGCATGGAGATATCCAGCAGGATCACATCCCAGGAGCGGTCACGCAGGATACGGTATACCTCGGCACTATCTGCGGCCTCTGCCACATGTAGCTGGCCAAACTCCTCGCGGAGCAGCTGTATGAGGCCCTTGCGCACGATGGCGTGGTCATCTGCTATGAGTATATTCATCAGGTGGTATTTAGGTGTAGGGGTATGGACAGGGTGAGCGTAGTGCCGCTGCCGGGGCGGCTATCGAGTGTGAGTGAGCCACCCAGCATAACGGCGCGCTCGGTCATGCCCACCAGGCCAAAGGTACGGCCGGCCCGCGCATGGTCTATATCCATGCCGCAGCCATTGTCTGTGATGGTCATACGCAGCGTACGCTCGCTGCAGGTCACAGTGGTACGCACCTCGGTGGCATGCGCATGGCGGGTGATATTGGTCAGTGCCTCCTGGTACACGCGGAAGACACCTATGGCCTCTGCCTGAGGGATGTCTATAGCGGGCTGGTCTATCTCCAGCAGGCTGGCTATGCCCGTACGCCGGTGAAACTCCGCCGACTGCGACTCCAGCGCAGCTACCAGCCCGAGGTCCTCCAGTATGCCGGGCCGCAGGTCACTGGCTATACGCCGCACAGTGCGTATGGTAGCATCTGCCAGTGCCAGCACCTCTGCCAGCCGCTCCTGTATAGGGGCCTCTGCGGCAGAGAGGCGGCGGGAGAGCCAGGAGATATCCATCTTGAGGCCGGTGAGCTGCTGGCCCAGCTCGTCATGTATCTCGCGGGCTATGGTCAGGCGCTCCTCCTCGCGCACGGTCTGCAGGTGTGCATTGAGCCGGCGTATATCCTCATAGCTGCTGCGCAGCTGCTCCTCTGCGTGGTGCTGCTCGGTGATGTCTTTGGCCAGTGAGAGCACGGCTACGCGCCCATCATAGTCTATGCGGTGGGAGGAGATATCCATGTACATCAGGCTACCGTCTTTTTTGAGGTGCCGCCAGGTACCGCGTGCTACCCTGACCTCCCCGCTGAGCATCTGCGCGGCAAAAGTCAGTATACGATCATGGTCCTCTGCCGGGCGGTACTGCAGCACAGACATACCCATGTACTCCTGCCGGGTGTAGCCGTAGCGCTCGTTTACAGCCTCATTGACCTCCAGTACGCGCAGGGTGGCGGGATCCCAGATGATGATCAGCGCAGGGTTATTATTGAATAGATACCTGTACTGCTCCTCAGACCGCCGCAGGGCCTCCTCGGAGCGCCGCCGCTCGGTGATGTCTATGCCCACGCCTATCAGGCACTGTTTGCCATCGTACTCTATAGCCCTGCCGGTAAAGTAATACGGCACACGCTCCCCGCTGCGCCTCAAGAAGGACGCCTCTACAAATGCCCACTCCCGGTCAAAGACCTCTCTGATCTTCTGCTCCAGCAGAGGCTTGTCCTCACCGCCAAAGAAATCCAGCGGATGCATCTGCGCGACCTCTGCGGCACTATAGCCGGATACGGTCTCAAAGTTCTCATTCCAGTGCAGGAAGCGGCCGGTCATATCATACATATAGAAAATACCCGGCAGGCTGCTGAGCACCGACTCCGAAAACCTCCGCTCCTGCTCCAGCAGCTCGGTAGCGGTATGGGCGCTGGTCACATCACGTATACAGATGGTATAGTACCCCACCGAGGGATAGATGTGAAACCGCAGCCACATACTCAGCGCAGGCATATAGGTATCGGCCTGCTGGTGCGCCCCGGTAGCTACCGCTGCCAGCACTGCATCATGTACGGCAGAGCCTATCATCTCGGGAAAAGCCACCCACACATGCCGGCCCACCAGCGCACTGCTATCCCGTCGTGTCACCTCACGGATGCGCCGATTGCAGTAGCGGACCTCCAGGGCGCTGTCCAGCACCAGAAAGCCATCGCTGATCTGCTCTAAAAAAGGGGGGAAATCTCCGGGTACAGATGGTTCCATACTGTGGTCGCAGGTTTTTTATATCCATGACATAACCCCAGGCGCGGTGCCTCAGGCGGGTAGATAGACAGGATATGCGGTAGGCACAATATACACGTTTTTACTGCTCCGGCACACCTATTCCGCTGAACTGTGGCATGATACGCATCATCACCCGCACTGCACATGCCTATTGCAGCATGGCGGGTATATACTACTTTCGCACCCATGTCCCACCTGCCCGCTCCTACCCCACTACAGCTCATCCGCGACCCTATGATCGCGACGCAGGGCGTGGAGCTATGGCTGAAGCGCGACGACCTGACCCACCCCGACATACAGGGCAATAAGTGGCGCAAGCTGCGCTACAACCTCGTAGAGGCGCGCCAGGAGGGCCATGACACGCTGCTGACCTTTGGCGGGGTGTACTCTAACCATATCGCGGCTACGGCGGCGGCAGGGCGGCTATTCGGATTTAAGACCATCGGCATCATACGCGGCGAGCCGACAGATACGCCTACCGATACACTCCTCACCGCTGCGCGCCATGGCATGCGCATCCTCTGGATGGACCGCGCGCAATACCGGCTGAAAGACGACCCCGACAGCATAGAGAGCCTGCGCGTACAGCTGGGCCGCCACTACCACATACCTGAGGGCGGCACCAATATACTGGCCCTGCCCGGCGTGATAGAGATGCTCGCTGAGATCAAAGAGGACTACGACTATATCTGCACCGCCTCCGGCACAGGCGGCACGCTGGCGGGTATCGTAGCTGGCCTGTACGGCAAACGCAAAGCGATAGGTTTCTCCGCGCTGAAGGGCAAGGACACCCTCACGCCCACCATCACGCAGCTGGTCTCAGACTATACTGGGCAGACCTTTACCAACTGGCACATCACCTCAGACTACCACTGTGGCGGCTATGCGCGGGTCGCACCGGAGCTGATAGATTTCATCAAGAAATTTAAACTAGACCACCTCGTGCAGCTGGAGCCTGTCTACACCGGCAAGATGCTGATGGGCCTCTACGACATGATCGGCAAGGGATATTTCCCCAGAGGGACGAGGATCATAGCGGTACACACGGGAGGACTGCAGGGACTGTGCGGGTACCGGGAGTGGTTTTAGGAGATTTACAGCATTACTGATTTACGGAATTACGGATTGGCCTGGCGGCAGAGGTGTACCACTGTTCCAAAGTGTTTCACTGTTCCATAGTGTTTCACTGTTTCAGGGCAAGTGGAACAGGTGGAACAGTGGAACAGGTGGAACGCACAGTATATAGGACAGACTATACATATTGGTAATGGATGTTACAGCATTAATTCTTGTCTGTATAAGAGCTGAGATCCGTATCCGGAAAAACGATCATCCTATACCATAGATTCTCTTATTAAAACTGCTCTATACTAGAGAGAAGTCAGCCCCTGTTTCAGGTGTTCCATAGTGTTCCACGTTTCAGGGCAAGTGGAACAGGTGGAACAGTGAAACGCGAATGACCCTATCATCAATAACTACTAGTATTTTTAGTCTTATCATAATAGTATCAAAGACTGATAATATCCGGATAAATGTCTCTACAAGCTATCAAGCTATGATATATACGGTATCTGACAGTGATGATGCGTTGTTTTTTAGAGATAATATTATCACCTGATATATACAGCTATCCAGATTCTTCTGTATCTGCTTCCCTTACTCCAAAGTGTTTCACTTGTTTCAGGTGTTTCAGGTGTTCCACCTGTTTCACTCTGTTCCATCTGTTCCACCTGTTCCAAAGTGTTCTATTTCTGTTCCACTGTTCCACCTGTTCCATCTGAGTGGAACACCTGGAACAGTGGAACACCCCCCTAAACGAAACGAGCCCCCGGCCGCGAGGCGCAGGGGCTGTCTCAACATTCAGAACCCATCCTATCGGATAGACTCTATGATAGTCTTCTCCACGTCGTATGAGGCATACTTGGTGTCATAGTATGGGTTATTGTGTATCATATAGCACTTGCCTTTGGCCTGCACCAGCATCACAAAGTGCTTCTCAGTGCCCTTGCCGTCGGCAGCAGGCTTGTCCAGCTTGAGGCCTATACCGTTCTTGAGCTTCAGCTCTTCGGTCACCGTGGCGCCCTGGTAGTCTACGTTTTCCAGTGTGGTAGATTTGAGCAGGGCGGCGTCCAGCTTGCACTGGTCCATTTTGAGGTACTCTATGGTAAAGTCGCCCTCACCCTTCTTCTTGGACAGGCGGGCGGTGGTCTCTACCTCGGGCTGCTGCCAGTCGCCCGGCAGGTCCAGCGTGATAGGTGCGGCGGCGAAATCGCCCGTATTGATGGTCACAGGTTCTATCTTGGGCGCGCAGGAGGTGAGCAGGGCTACTGCTGCGGCCATTACCAGGAGTTTTTTCATGATTTGGTTGAGTTAGAAATGTTGAAATGAATAAATATGCGGGAGGTAGTGGTGTCTCGAGACCGTGTCCTCATTGCGGCAGCAAAGATGTGCGGCAGCCCGCGCCCGGACAATCATATTTTGGGCTGGAAATCGGAAAGCTGGGAGGCATTTACAGATTTACTGAATGACGGATTTACAGATTTATTTTTGTCATGAAAATCTGTACATCAGCCATAGCTAAAACCATTTATGTTGATAAATCTTTGGTATATGACTGGAACTGTGGTATTTTTATTGTGTCCTAGTTTCGCAAACCAAATACCTCCGTATGAAACAACTCAACACTCTCCTCACCGTCTTTTTAATGCTCTGTATGGTAGCCTCGCGGGCGCAGAATAAGGAAAACCCCGTGCTGCTAGGCCTCGGTGCCCATGGCCCAAACATGACCTTTGGCGATGACAAAAAGAACTATTACAAAAACTGGAACGTGGTCCCGGCCCTCTCACAGTTCAAGATGTTTGGCTACATGGGCAAGGGTTTCTCCCTGGGCTGGCAGCTCTCGCTAGGCACCGCCAAAAGGTTTGACACTGCTGACAGCAAGTTTTTCCTGCAGTGGGGTGTAGATGTCAAGTACAGCTTTGCCAATGGCTACATTTTGAAAGAAAAAAGCTGGTTTGACCCCTACTTTCTCGTAGGCGGTGGCCTCAATAAATGGGGCAATGTGCGTGGAAGCCTCAACTTTGGCGCGGGCCTCAACCTCTGGGTGATCCGTAACTTCGGTTTCTTTGTGCAGACCCAGTACGACTATATGCCGCATGGCAAGGTATCTCCGCATGCCGCTGATCCCCGCCCTAGCTTCATGCACCACTCCTTTGGTATCATGGCCCGCATAGGCAAGGGCAAAGACACGGACAAGGACGGCATACCTGACACCGAGGACGACTGCCCTACCGTGCCCGGCACCAAGGAGCACAAAGGCTGCCCCGATACAGATGGTGACGGCATAGTAGACAAGGATGACGCCTGCCCTACTGTGGCCGGTACGGTACAGTTTCTGGGCTGCCCGGATACAGATGGCGATGGTATCACTGACGCTGATGATGCCTGCCCTGCCCAGGCCGGCCCTGCCGCCAGCAAAGGCTGCCCTGACAAGGATGGCGACGGCATAGTAGACAAGGATGACCAGTGCCCTACCGTAGCCGGTGTGGCCAGCGCGCAGGGCTGCCCTGACCGCGATGGTGATGGGGTAAAGGATGCAGATGACAAGTGCCCGGATGACAAGGGAACCGCTGCCAATGGCGGCTGCCCTGACTCTGACGGAGACGGCATACTGGACCGCGAAGACAAGTGCCCTAACGTATTTGGCCTCGCCTCAAACAATGGCTGCCCTCAGGCCGCGCTGCCTGCCGAGAAGAAAGCAGAAGTACAGCAAAAACTGAATGTGTCTGCCAGGAATATCCTCTTTGAGACCGGCAGTGATGTGATCAAGAAAGCATCGTACAAGGAGCTGGACTCTGTGGTGTCCATCTTGAAGCAGTATGAGTTTCTGAAAGTAGCCATAGACGGCCATACAGACAATGTAGGCTCTGAGCGCACCAATCTGGACCTGAGCAATAAGCGCGCTACAGCTGTGATGAGCTACCTGACCGAGCATGGCGTGGCAGGCACCCGCCTCACCGCCACAGGCTACGGTCCATATCGCCCTGTAGCAGAAAACAACACCGCCGCAGGCCGCGCCGCCAACCGCCGCGTAGAGATCAATATCAAGGAGTAGCAGGTAACTCTTCGGTAGTAGTGACAGGTCGCGACCTATCCCTACCGCAAAAGGCCAATCCGTGCAATAACATACGTATATCAAAACCAGGCCGCAGGCGATCACCGCTTGCGGCTTTTTTTATGGATTTATCACCAAATCACCAGAAATGATCAACCGCCAAGTACGCGGAGAACGCAAAGATTTAATAAAACACCTTTGCGTTCTTTGCGGCCTTTGCGGTTCAAATTATGTGTCTGCATAGCGGCGATTATTACCTAAGTTTGCGCCACAAAAACCAAGCAGTGGCAGATCATATCATCAAGAACGCAGCGATCATCAATGAGGGCCGTATCACCGCCGGCGATGTGCTGGTGCGCAGTGGCCGCATAGAGCGCATAGACCCATCGTTTGATGTGAAGTATAAGGTCAACGAGATCAATGCCGAGGGTCTGCACCTGATGCCCGGTATCATAGACGATCAGGTACACTTTCGCGAGCCGGGCCTCACGCACAAGGCCAATATCTACACTGAGGCGCGCGCTGCAGTGGCAGGCGGCACTACCTCCTTTATGGAGATGCCCAATACCAATCCTCCGGCACTAAGCCGCGAGCTGCTGGAGCAGAAGTATGAGATAGGACGCACCACCTCACTGGCCAACTACTCCTTCTTCATGGGCGTGAGCAATGACAACTTTGACGAAGTGATAGCCGTAGACCGCGAGCAGCGTGCCAGGGAGCTGCGGGATGTGTGCGGTATCAAGATATTTATGGGTAGCAGTACCGGCAGTATGCTGGTAGATGACCCATCGGTACTGGAGCAGATATTCAGCGAGGCCAGGCTGCTCATAGCCACCCACTGCGAAGACGAAGCCACTATCAAGGCCAACGCCGCACGGTATCAGGAGGAGTACGGCGACCGGATGGATGCCTCATTTCACCCCATCATACGCAATGAGGAGGCCTGCTACAAATCGTCATCCTTTGCCATCTCGCTGGCGCGAAAGTATAACACCCGCCTGCATATCCTGCATATCTCTACAGCCATAGAGACAGATCTCTTTGAGAATAAAACACCGCTGCGCGATAAGCGTATCACGGCCGAGGCCTGCGTGCACCACCTGTGGTTTGACGCCTCAGACTACGCCCGCCTGGGCAATAAGATCAAGTGCAACCCTGCCATCAAGGAGAAGAAGAATAAAGAAGCCGTACTGCGGGCACTGCTCGATGACCGTATAGACATCATCGCTACAGACCATGCCCCGCACACCGCCGAGGAGAAGGCCAAACCATACCTCTCCGCCCCTGCCGGCCTGCCGCTCGTACAGCACTCGCTGAATGTGATGCTGGAGCTATACCATCAGGGCCACATCACGCTGGAGCGTATCATAGAGAAGATGTGCCACGCACCGGCAGAGTGCTTTCACGTACATGAGCGCGGCTACCTGCGTGAGGGCTACCATGCAGACATGGTACTCTTTGATACCAAAACGAAATGGACCGTAGCGCCTGACAATATCTACTACAAGTGCGGCTGGTCTCCGTTTGAGCAGTACGAGTTTACCGGTAAGGTTCACAAGACCTTGGTCAACGGCCATCTGGTATTTGACAACGGTACTTTTGATGAATCTCAAAAAGGCCAGCGGCTGCTTTTCAAATAATCCATGCTCACCGCCACAGATCTCAGTGTAGGCTATCAGCAGCGGGCCTTGCTCTCCGGTATCAGGTTTACCGCCGGGAGTGGTCAGCTCATACTATTGCTCGGTATCAATGGTATAGGCAAGTCTACCCTCCTGCGCACACTCTGCGGCCTGCTGCCACCCGTAGCCGGTCAGGTACAGATAGACGGGCGTGACATCAGTGCCCTCTCTCCCCCGGACCGGGCACGGCTGATCAGCGGGGTTTTCACAGGGCGGGATTTTGACCCATTCATCACGATACGTGAGCTGGTCACCCTGGGGCGCTACCCCTACACAGACTGGGCAGCCCGCCTGTCTGCGTCAGATACCACAGCCATAGAGCGCGCCATAGAGATAGCCGGCATCAGCCATCTGGCCCACAAAAAGATCAACCATGTGAGCGACGGCGAGCGGCAGAAAGCCCTGATCGCAAAATCTATAGCCCAGGATACGCCGGTCATCATCATGGACGAGCCGACAGCCTTTCTGGACTATAAGAATAAAGCAGAGCTGCTGCGCACGATACGCATGCTGGCTACAGACCACACCAAGACCATCCTGCTCTCTACCCACGATATATCTGCGGCACTACCATATAGCGACCGGGCCTACCTGATAGCGGAGTCGGGCACCTTTCACGAGGTGGCTGCGGGTACGCTGGACGAGAGCGGGCTCAAGGCATATATGGAGGCTCATTGAGGCTATACCGCATCCTTTCCCCTATTGATTTCCAGTACTCGCCGTGTCAATTAACAAATCCACGACTCCTGACACTCGTGTGACCAAATTTTTAACCACAAATCATAAGAGTCTTAAGTTTTTGGCTAAATTTGGAACCTCTTAAACAAAATTTAAACATGAAAAAACTCGCTTTACTCTCTCTGGCATCGGTGTTGAGTTTTTATCTGGTAGCTGGTGTAGACCTCTCCAGACAGATCAAGCCTATGCCTCGTATGGTAGCGCCTTCTGCCCTGCACAAAGCAGTGCTAAACAACCCAAACAAGCCTAAACTGGGCCGTGCGGGCACACTGCAAAAGGTAATGGTAGGTAGCGCAGGCAACCTGCTGACAGTACTCAACGCAAACACCCGCTGCCTCGCAGCTGATAGTGTGATCAATACGGTACTCTTCATCCACAGAAATGACCAGACGGCTCCATGCTGCAATACTGGTAACAATAACGTAGGCCAATATCGTTTTGACTGGTCTAAGACAGGCGGCAATACCTGGATCCTCAATCAAGGTGTACTGAACCCGCTGAACAATAACGGTGCCCCAGGTATCAATGGCCGCTATCCACAGGCTATGCTGGAGCGTCAGCCATGGCAGACCAATCCGGACAGTACCTGGTTTGTATACGACGGTACATGGCACGATGGTGGCAACCCTATCTCTATCTGGCAGGGCAACTACTATGGTGTAGCTCAGCTGGGTGGTGGCTCGTCTACCTACACTGAGGCTCGTGACGTGGTAAACAATGCTGAAATAGAGATCTTCCAGAGCTTCACTCGTGGCGCTCCTCACACTTACTACAATATCACAAGGGCGTATATCCAGACATCTACTACTACAGACTCCGTATACGGCTTCGTAGTAGAGAAAGGTATCTATGACACTACAGCACACACTGTGAGCTGGACCAATCAGGTGATCCCGGTGAGCGCAGGCTACTTCTATGACGCTAATAATAACGTAATAGGCCAGGCCATCACTAATGGTACTATCGCATTTGACCCTACAGGTCAGAATGGCTGGATCCTCTTCCAGGGAGACCTCGTAGAAGATGATCACCACATACTGCAGCCACAGGTGATACACACTACAAACGGTGGTGCTACCTGGGGTCCTATCGAGACACTCGATCTGGACAATATGCCAGGTATGTTTAACAACAACGTAAGTACTGCAGGTACTGTGAAAACTTTCCTCGGTGACGCACAGATCACTGTAGACTCTGCAGGCAATCCGCACATCCTCGCTGTAGTAGGCCAGGGTGACAGCACCTCTGCCCAGTACAGCTTCTACCCGCTGGCACTGCACGCTCTCTATGACATCTATCGCAACCCATCTATCCCTGGCTGCAACTGGCAGGGCAATGTCCTCGCTCAGGTATTCTCCTACTCGGCTGACTACACTGTAGCTTCAGGTTCTGATGCTGCAGTAAATGAAGGCAACCGCGTACAGGTCACCCGCAGCGATGATGGTACCAAGATCTTCTGCGTGTGGACAGATACTGACTCCAGCGTAGTGTTTACCCTGACAGATGCAAACAATACTAATACCAGCCCTAACCTCTTCGGTGTAGGTATAGATATGACTACCCGCAAGGTAACAGACATCAAGAACTTCACCGCAGGTGACTCTCTCTTTGGTGGTACTACTGTAAACTTTGCAGAAGGCGCACTGAAGGGTGCCCTCTTCCCTGCGGCTTCATACAACCCACTCCACAAGACAAACGGCGACTGGAATATCCCCGCTGTGCTGACCAACCCTGACTACCGCGCAGCTGTAGGCAGCAAGACCAGCGGCAACCCTGCTCAGTTCTACTACTGCCAGAACCTCAACTTCAGCCCGGCTGATTTCGTAAATAAGTTTGACAATGCTCCACCTACACTCGTAGTGAATGGTGCAGATACAGTATATGTACAGAAAGGCCACCCATACGTGAAGCCTACTGCATCTGCATCCGACTGCCAGTATGGTGTGATCACTCCTACATATACAGACAATGTACCTGTAGACGGCAACCTGAATACTGACTCTATCGGCGTATTCTCTGCTACATGGACTGCTACTAACCCTGAGAATAACAGCAGCAGCTTCACTCAGACTGTGATCGTGGCTGACGTGCCTATCGCTCACATCACTTATCAGAAGCTGACAGGCCAGCTGTTCCATTTCAAGGATAGCAGCGAAAACCTCCCTACTAACCACACATGGAGCTGGGGTGATGGTACTAACAATCCATTCAACGTCACATCTGTAAACAAGACTTACTCTTCTAATGGTACCAAGATGGTGATCCTGACCGTGTCAAACACATTTGGCTCTGACAAGGATACAGCATTTGTACTCGTAACTATCGGTATCAATGATCCTGAGTTTGAGAAGAGCATCAGCGTATATCCTAACCCATCTAACGGTGTGGTGAATATCGAGATGCCTTCGAACGTATCTGACGAGGCGACCGCTACAGTGTTTAACACACTGGGTGAGGCAGCTACTGAGACTACTCCACTCAAGGGTAATAAGACTACTCTCAATCTGAACAACCTGGCTCCGGGTGTATACATCCTGAAGATACAGTCTGCATCTGGCAAGAATGCCCTGAAGCAGATATCTATCGCCAAGTAATCACTGATTCACAATATTTGTTTAAGAACCCTGCTTTGCGGCAGGGTTCTTTTTTTGTGTGCAACCGTGGGGTGAGCACGACCATCATAGCTGTGACAGTGAGAGGACACGCTTAATTATTTTTAACTCTATTTTATCCGGTGCCCTACCTATGTTAAATTAATTCTGAATAGATTTGGCAATCAAACAAACAAAGACCAGGATGAGAAAACTATCTGCTACACTTTTCCTTTCCATCATTGCGATTTCCCTCTTCGCGGCTGCAGGCAGCAAAGGCCACAATATCAAGATCACCGTGCGAAACCTGCCGGAGAGTAAGATGATACTGGCCTACTACTATGGTGACAAGCAATATGTGAAAGACACCGTAGCGCTGGACGCCACCGGCAGCGTGACGCTGAAGGCTGACACCGACCTGCCTGCAGGCATCTACCTGGCTGTATTCCCAAAGCTGGGCAACCGTTATTTTGAGTTTATAGTCAATGAGCAGAAGTTTACCATCACTACAGACACCGGTGATCTGGCCAACAATGTAAAGGTGACTGGCTCAGAAGAAAACCAGATCTTTTATGACGACATGCACTTCCTCAATAAAGAGCGTAAGGAAGGCGAAGCCCTCAATAATGCCATGAGGAATGAAAAAGACCCTAAGCAAAAAGAAGAGATCAGGCATAAACTGCAAAAGATAGACTCCATAGTGACCGGCGAAAGGCTCAAGATCACTAAAGATCATCCTAAGACATTCTACGCAGCGATCATCAAGGCCATGGAGCCGGTGAAGCCTAAAGAGGCACCACGCGATGCCGTAGGCCGCCTCAAAGTAGACTCAAACTGGGTATGGCGCGACTACAAAAACCGCTATTGGGAGAATGTAGACCTCAATGATGACCGCCTGCTGCGCACACCGGTATTCCACAATAAGCTGAAGGAATTTTATACCCGTACTATCATACAGGTGCCTGACTCTATCATAGACGATGGTGATGCACTGCTGAAAAAGATGCCTCCTAAGGGCGAACTATTCAAATATACCCTCGTGTATATGCTCAATGAAATGGCCAAGTCTAAGATCATGGGCTTTGATGCGGTATATGTACACCTGGTCAAGAACTACTACGCTAAGGGATATACCCCATGGGTAGACTCTGTACAGCTCTACAAGATCAATGAGCGTGGCCGCATACTAGAGCCGCTGCTGATCGGCAAGAAAGCCCGCAATATCAATCTCTCCGACACGACTCTGAAGACCATGCATTCGCTCTATGATGTGAAGCACAAGTTTACAGTGCTCTGCTTCTGGGATCCGGATTGTGGCCACTGCAAGAAGGAAGTACCTAAGCTGGCCGAGGCATACCACAAGATGAAGAAAGAGGGCATAGACGTAGAGATATATGCACCATCTATCATGTCTATAGAGGAGTTCAAGAAGTGGACTGACTTCATCAGGGAGCACGATCTGGACTGGATCAATGTAGCCGATCCATACCGCCAGAATAACTTCCGCTTTGAGTGGGATATACAGAGCACACCACAGCTCTACATACTGGATAGCAATAAGGTGATCAAGGCAAAGCGTATAGGCGCTGAGCAGGTAGAGGATTTTATCCGCCATGAGATGGATCCTAGCTACAAGCCTAAGTCCCCTCCTATCATCCATGATGAGAATGAGGAAGAACCTCACTAATACTACCAATGTCCAAAAATTCAAGCACTATCCCCTGCCACGCACTTTTAGTGTGGATATTATAAACATGGGTGATATGTACTGGTGATGCCTCCGTGTTAGCTTTGTAGACAAATTAAAATTATGTCTGACATGTACCCCGCATGTAATCTGCTAATGATAGAGGATAACCCTGCCGATGTGCGCCTCATGATAGAGGCAATACGCGAAGCAGAACTCGACACAATGGTCACCACCAGATATGCTTATGACGGCGATGAAGCCTTCTCACTGCTCGAATCCGGCTACAATACCAGTGTCCCCTTCAGCATGATCATGCTGGACCTCAATATGCCAAAGGTAAACGGCAAGGAGCTGCTGGCCCGGATCAAGGGTGACACGCGATTTGCAGGTATCCCGGTCTTTATCATGACCAACTCTGACTACAAGTATGACATGATAGACTGCTATAACCTGAGGGCTGACGCTTATATCCAGAAGCCTACAGACTTCAAAAGGCTGATAGACTTCTTTATCTCAGTACGGCGCTCACTAGAGATCAATCAGCGTCTCTCCGTATTTCAGATAGAGAAAAGATACGATGAAATGAGGATGGCTGTCTAGGTTATACTTTCGTCCCTTCCTCCAGCTCTACATATACACGCTCCACATTCCCCTTTAGTGGAGGGTTATGTTTACTCACTCTTACCTTGATCCAGGCTATATCCGGGAATGTAGCCATCACAGCATCCAGTATCCTTTTGCAGACATGCTCTATCAGCTTGGAGTGAGCCTCCATCTCTACCTTTGTGATCTGGTAGATCTGCTCATAGTTGATTGTCTTATTGAGCTGGTCAGAGGCAGCTGCTTCTGACAGGTTGGTCTGCAGATAGATATCCACTACGTATTTGCCACCCAGTACCTGCTCCTCCTTGTAGTATCCATGATGGCTGTAAAACTGTAATCCTTCGACTCCTATGAGACCCATATGCACGATTATATGGCGGCAAAAATAGGACTTTCTGCCTATTCACATGGCTGGGTCTGCTACATTATGCTGTACATATTACTCAGCACTAATTTTCTATCTTGCACCCGCAATCAAATAGCAGAAGATCATGAAACAAGACCTCTATCAGCATCACGATTACTACAATATCGATGACCTGCTCACTACCGAGCACAAACTCATCCGCGAGAGCGTACAGTCCTTTGTAAAAGAGAAGCTAAGCCCGATCATAGAAGACTACGCACAGCGCGCAGACTTTCCCCGCCATATAGTGAAAGAACTCGGCGAGATAGGCGCCTTTGGCCCTAGCATCCCTGCCCAGTACGGCGGTGGAGGCCTGGATGAGATCAGCTATGGCATCATCATGCAGGAGCTGGAGCGGGGTGACTCAGGTATCCGCTCTACAGCGTCTGTACAAGGCTCACTCGTCATGTATCCTATCTACAAGTATGGCAGCGAGGAGCAGCGCTACAAGTACCTGCCTAAGCTGGCCAAAGGTGAACTCTTCGGCTGCTTTGGCCTCACAGAGCCAAACCATGGATCTAATCCGGCAGGCATGGAGACTAAGTTTGAAGACAAAGGCGACCACTATTTGCTCAATGGCGCCAAGATGTGGATCTCAAACTCACCCTATGCTGATATAGCTGTGGTGTGGGCCAAGAATGAAAAAGGCAAGATACGTGGCCTCATAGTAGAGCGCGGCATGGAGGGCTTCACTACACCGACCACACATGGCAAATGGTCCCTGCGTGCCTCTAT
This sequence comes from Bacteroidetes bacterium UBA1941, assembly GCA_002336805.1. GTDB lineage: Bacteria > Bacteroidota > Bacteroidia > Chitinophagales > LD1 > UBA1941. Next base: position 166,865 of record DDEZ01000003.1, on the reverse strand, counting down.
CACCGGAGAGCTGGTATTTGACAATGTAAAGGTGCCAAAGGAAAACCTGCTGCCAAATGTAGAAGGTATCAAGGGGCCTCTGGGGTGCCTCTCTACCGCCCGCTATGGCATAGCCTGGGGTGCGATAGGCGCTGCGCTGGACTGCTACGATACAGCCCTGCGCTATAGCAAGGAGCGCATCCAGTTTGGCAAGCCGATAGGACAGTTTCAGCTGACGCAAAAGAAACTGGCGGAGATGATCACAGAGATCACCAAGGCACAGCTTCTGGTATGGCGCCTCGGTGTGCTGAAAAACGAAGGCCGAGCTACACCAGCCCAGATATCTATGGCCAAGCGCAATAGCTGCGAAATGGCTCTCAACGTGGCCCGTACTGCCCGCCAGATACTGGGCGGCATGGGTATCACCGGAGAGTACCCTATCATGCGCCACCTCATGAACCTGGAGACTGTGATCACCTACGAGGGTACACACGATATACACCTGCTCATCACCGGTATGGATGTGACAGGTCTGGATGCATTCAAATAAGTAGACGTAAATAGTTTAAAGGGGTACAGGTTTCTGATCTGTACCCCTTTAAATTTTATAGAGATGCTGGCGCTGCAGCCTTCTTCTTGCCACCGAAATACCAGGAGAGGTTCAGGTTAAAGTTTCGCAGCATCTGAAAAGTCTGTCCTCCAGTGGTATTTTTACTATCCGAGGTGGTAGTGGAGTTGAGACCGGCCTGTGGATTATCGCTACCACTGTTGGTAGTCGATGATACCTGCCGCGCATTACCATGATTGAATGAGCTGGTGAATCCAAAGTTGCCCATTGCGCCTATAGCCAGGTTTTTATAGAAAAAGTACTTGCACGACAGCACTACTCCTGCCCCTGCTGATATATAGGCGGGATATGAGGTAGACACGTCGGTGGTACTATTATAGTTGGGGGCAGTAGTGATATCTGTGATAGTATTCTTACTGCCTGTGGTGATAGCTACTGGTACATCTACACCCAGCCCGAGGTCTACATTACTTTTGATCTTGAAATGATACAGCACCATCGGCACCAGGCTGACAGAGGCACTTGTGTTGGTACTCCGATGCTCCAGCTGTGAGGCCACATATCCGCTATTGGTATACGTATTGGTAGGAGTAAAGATAGAACCCGAGGAGTGACTGTAGTTCACACCTATACTGCCACCCAGCTCTACTCTGTCAGAGAGGTAGCCGGTGATATAAATATTCTGAGTCACAGGGACGAAAGACACACCATACCAGATACCTACGGTACCCTTGCCTGGCTTATTGTCTTGTGCAAATGATGTGAGGGAGATGGCGATCAGGATCGCGGAGAGCAGTGTGTTTTTCATATAGTCTGATTTTTGATTTTCGTAGTAACGATGCAAAAGTCAGAACTGTATGTCAGCTACCTGCCAAAATTCGCCAAAGAATGTGAATGACAAGACAAATGCTAATCAGGAAAGAAAAAACCAAGCGTAGCTCACAATGCTCGTAAGACTGATCAGAACAAACCATACAGCTCTGCACTGACACGCTGCACTACCTCTGCGAGGGAGTCAGGATCTTCGGCAAAGTTATTCTGGTCTACGTCTATCACGAGCAGGCGGCCCTCATAGGTGGCTATCCACTTCTCGTAAAACTCGTTGAGCCTTTTCAGGTAGTCCAGGCGGAGGTTATCCTCATACTCGCGGCCACGCTTCTGTATCTGGTTTACCAGCGTAGGCACAGATGCCTTGAGGTAGATGAGCAGATCTGGTGGACGGATCAGTGAGGAGATGGTCTCGTAGAGGCGGGTATAGTTCTCAAAGTCGCGGGTGCTCATCAGGCCCATAGCGTGCAGGTTGGGTGCAAAGATGCACGCATCCTCATGTATGGTACGGTCCTGTATGATCACATCTGCGCCTTTCTGTATGTCTATGATCTGGCGAAAGCGCGAGTTAAGGAAGAAGACCTGCAGGTTAAATGACCAGCGCGGCATGTCTTCGTAAAAGTCATTGAGATATGGGTTATTTTCTACATCCTCAAAGTTTGGCGTCCAGCCAAAGTGGCGGGCCAGCAGTGAGGTGAGTGTAGACTTGCCTGCACCGATATTGCCGGCTACGGCTATGTGCTTGATCTGCCCCTTAGGTACCGGCGGTGATAGCTTGTGCTGGCTCGGCTGCTCAGCTACAGCAGCTGCTTTCTTCACAGGCTCCTTAGCTTTGGCTACAGGCTTGGCAGCGGCTTTAGGGGCCGGTTTGGCAGCAGCCTTTGCGGGAGCACTTTTCTTTACTGGTTTCTTAGCCGGAGCTTTGGCAGCAGGCTTGGCAGCCTTTGCAGGTTTCTTGGTCGTCTTTGCCATATCAGAGTTTCTCACCGGCGGTAGGGGCCGCAGGCTAGCTTGGTTTAAATTGGGTTTTCTTCGGTCTAAATATATCAATTCTACTTTTCTCAGCGGCTTTTCAGGCCAATTATTTCTCTGACCTCGGTCACCGTTTTGTGAGCACTGGCGCGGGCTTTCTCGCCTCCCTCCTCCATCACGCGGGTCAGGTATGCCTGGTCTGCACCGATCTCTCTGATACGCTCGCGGATAGGTGTGAGAAATATCGTCATATCTTCCGCTATCTGCTTTTTCATATCGCCATAGCGGATAGCGCAGCCATTGTAAGCCTGGTCATAGTGGGCTATCACATCCGGCTTTGACACCAGCTTCATGAGGTCAAAGAGGTTTTGCACCGCCTCACTTTTCGCCTGGCCCGGCTCGGTAGGGCCGCTGTCAGATGGCGCCTTCATGATTTTCTTGCGGATAGCGTCCGGCTCATCCATGAGGTAGATCACGGTGTTCTCGCCTTTAGATTTGCTCATCTTGCCCTCGCCATCCAGGCTCGGTACAGAGAGCGGCGCATCGCCATAGTTGAATCCGATCGGTTCCTTAAAGTACTCTACCCCATAGGTATGATTGAAGCGGTTGCCAAAGTTGCGCGTCATCTCTATGTGCTGCATCTGGTCCTTGCCCACCGGCACCTTCATAGCGTGATGGATCAGGATATCTACAGCCATCAGCACCGGATAGGTGAGCAGGCCGGCATTTACATTGTCAGGCTGGGTGCGCACTTTATCTTTGAAGGTAGGCACCTTGTGAAGCTCACCGTCATAGGCAAACATATTGAAGATGAGGTATAGCTCTGATATCTGTGGCACATGGCTTTGCACGAAGAGGGTACATTTATCCGGATCGAGGCCGCAGGCCAGGTACTCTATGAGCGTCTGGCGCACATTGGCCTGGAGGTCTGCCGCACGGGGATGCGTGGTGAGAGAGTGCAGGTCCGCTATAAAAAAATAGCCATCATACTCCTCCTGCATCCGCACAAAGTTCACTACAGCTCCCAGGTAGTTGCCCAGATGCTGTTTGCCCGTAGGGCGCACACCGCTGACTGCTATTTCACGCATAGATGACGATAGAAATTTTAATTTTGCGAAGTTATACCATTTCGGTACATAGACAATGGCCGCAGTGCCACGTACTAAAACTGAGCAACAACATGAAGATAGACAATGCCCTCGTAGACCGTCTCGCTGAGCTCTCCCGCCTGGAGTTTGACGATGCTGCCAAGACCAAGATAAAAGATGACCTGCAGAAGATATTTGACATGATGGACAAGCTCAATGAGCTGAATGTGGACGGAGTAGAGCCGCTGATCTATATGTCTGACGAGGTCAATGTACTGCGCGCCGATGAGGTGAAGGGACAAGTGACCCGCGAGGAGGCGCTGCTCAATGCACCGCAGCATGACTCTGATTTCTTTAAGGTGCCTAAGGTGATCAAGAAATAGTTTACATCAATAGGTCATAATTCTGCTATGGCATTTTTCGACTTTTGGAAAAAGAAAACAAGTCTGGAAGAGCTATTGCAAAAAGCAAGTTCGGATGCCTCCGTACGGCCGGAATTTTATGCACGTTTATTGTCCGACGACCTCGTCGCAATCACTGACAAGGCGAACAATCCTGTATCAGGAATAATGAAGAAAGGAGACAGTTTAAACCTTTTGCCACTCAGTGACGGAAGCATTCCTATCTTCACCTCTCGGAACAGGATTTTTGACAAAGGAGTAATCAAGGAAAGAGTTAATACCCTCACTATGAAAGGGATAGATTTGTTTACAAATACTTCTGGCACGACTTTCATACTCAATCCTTTTTCCGACTATGGCAAAACATTGCTGCCAACTGAAATACAAAGAATGCTAAACGGTACTATCAATGATCCAGAGGCCAACCGTCAGATAAAACTTACAAAAGATACGCCTATACAAATCGGTCAGCCTTCTAAATATCCGGCAATGGCTGTCGATGCACTTAAAGCTGTTTTGGCATCAAAGGAAGAAGTAAAAGCCGCATATGTGGCCTGGATTTTAATACCTGACAGCGGCGAACCGCCCCATTATATTTTTGGGTTTGAAACTAGCGGCGAGTTTCATCGCCTGACTGCAGAACTCGGCCCAATTATTCAACCACTGATAAGCCCTGAGCAGTTCTTTGATATGTGCCCTGTGACAGATGGCGACAGCCTGACTGCTTATTTCAGAGGTACCGCCCCCTTTTTTAAACGCTGAAAGCCGTTATCTTCATTAGAATATCATGAACGAAGTCATCCAAATAGCCAATCTGCGCAAGACCTTTCGCCTGGGCGATCAGATCATCAATGCGCTGAATGATGTGAGCCTCACGATACACAAAAATGAGTATGTAGCGCTGATGGGCCCCTCCGGCTCGGGCAAGTCTACGCTCATGAATATCCTCGGCTGCCTCGATAGCCCTTCTGCCGGCTCCTACCGCCTCAATAATACGGAGGTGGCCAAGATGACCGATGACCAGCTGGCACATGTGCGCAATAAGGAGATCGGCTTTGTATTTCAAACCTTCAACCTCCTGCCCCGCCTCACTGCGCTGGAGAATGTAGCACTGCCCCTCATCTATGCCGGCATGAGTGGCAAAGAACGCCAGCAGCGCGCTGAGTATGTGATGGAGCAGGTAGGACTCAAAGAGCGCATGGAGCACAAGCCCAACGAGCTCTCCGGCGGCCAGCGCCAGCGTGTGGCTGTAGCACGCGCCCTGGTCAATAATCCCTCTATCATCCTGGCAGATGAGCCTACGGGCAACCTCGATACCAAGACGAGCTATGAGATCATGGGCCTCTTCCAGGATATACACTCCAAGGGTAATACTGTGATACTCGTCACGCACGAGGAGGATATAGCCAGGCACGCACGCCGCATCATGGGCCTGCGCGATGGCCTCATAGAGTATGACCGCGCCAATGAGCCTGTGAGAGGATTTATGTCCTGATATAGGCTCCGGGAAGATGGACACCAGACATTTTCACTAAGGGAAATGTCCGGTGTCCATGCTGATCTATGCGGCAGCGGTATCAGGCTCGGTATCTTCCTTGCCCCACTCCAGGCGTTTGGCTTTTTCAAAGAGTTTGATGATAGACGTTTTGCTGCTGTAGCCCATGGCGTCTGCTATCTTGATATAGCTCATGCCCTGGTCACGCAGGTCTTTGGCCTGCTCCCATTTAGCCTTGCTATCATCCGTATCCTGCCCGCGTACCAGTAGCTCAAATGGGAGCCTCAGGCCTGTATTGGAAAAGGTGAACTGCGGCCCGTCAAAGTGCAGCACAAAGCTCTCGGTCTTGTACTGGAGCGGCAGGTAGTTGCCCTTTACGATACACAGGTGGCGCTCAGAGGGGCTCACAGCATCAGCGCGCAGCTCTATGACGAGGCGCATCTTGCTCTCCAGCCCCTGCCCTGCCAGCAGGTTATTTTTGTGCGGTATCAGGCCCTCAGTCCGCTTGCCCGTATGGTGGAGAAACAGGATGAGGCACCGGTGCTCTGCCGCCAGCTGCTGAAACGGGAGCAGGAAACTGCGGATCTTATTCGTATCCTTCAGGTCTCCTATATAGACATCAGCAAAACAGTCTATGACCACCAGGTCTGCCGGTACGCGGGCCAGATTGCGCTGGAGGGTGGTCAGTACATCATCTGCGGTGAATAGGAAGCGCAGCCTGCCCAGCTCGCTATCGTCATACTGCTGGGTCTGCTGGCGCAGGAGATAGCTCATGGCCTCCTCGCCATCCTCTGTAGAGATATAGATAGCACTGCGATGCTCAGGCCGCAGCTCAAATCCGAGCCACTCACTATCGCCCGCGGCCACCGCTACGGCCAGCTGGCGCAGCAGGGAGCTTTTGCCCGTATCGCTGCTGCCGGCCAGGCAGGCTACACCTACCTTTGGGAATATGGGATAAATGAGGCTCGGTATCTCTGCTCCGGCCTTGCGGCGCAGCTCATCTGCGCGCATCTCGCCAGGGCAGCTATCCAGTGAGTCGAGGAGCTCCTGCCCCTCCTCCAGTAGCTCCTCACGGGTGATGCGGAGGTCATCATTGGCAGGGTCGTTTTCATGATCCTGTGGGTTAAAATTTTCGTTTTCGCGGTAGTAGTTTTCGTCCGCGTTCTCTTGGTTCTGAGACATGGTATAGATGGGATAATGTGCTGTGTGCGGCAGCGGGGTGAATGCACGTCAAAGAGTGGTACGCAGCTCCTTTCCCATATCAGAAAGCACCCGTCGGAGGCGGCGTCAGTATCGGTCAGGTGCGACCGGCTAGCGATTGCAAATATAGTAATTTAAGCTATTTTTGCAACACATCGCCACGGCAGACTTATTCACAAACCGAGGGTAAATATTTTGAGCTAAAGGCTTGTATGGTATGATACCCGTGAAGCAGCCGGACACCGGACTTTTCCCTTAGTGAAAATGTCTGGTGTCCGGCTGTCACAAGGGCGTAAGCCGATTACATCAATATCAGAATATATATTGTATCAATAAAAATGCGCTTAGCAGTAAACTAGCTTTTACTCATTGATATAAATAGCAATGGACACCGGGCTTTCTCACTAGTGAAAATGTCTGGTGTCCATAGAGCGAACACGTCATGGCGAGGAGGCACGACGAAGCAATCCGGAATATGCTCATCAAGGTACAGCCTATACTCACTGCTGACTTGCTACGATGTATTGAGATCCAGATTGCCACGTCGCTATCGCTCCTCGCAATGACGGCGTTTTTTTAAGACGGACACCGGACTTTTCTCCTAGTGAAAATGTCTGGTGTCCGTCTATCAGATCGTGGTAAACACAGTATATTATCAGCTTACCAGTATATATATAGTATCAATAAAAATGCGCTTATCGATATAGCACCTTATCGCCTGATATAAATAACAATGGACACCGGACATTTCTCTTAGCGAAAATGTCTGGTGTCCGTCTATAAGATCGCGGTAAGCACCGTATCTTATCAGCGTACTAGTATATATATAGTATCAATAAAAATGCGCTTAGCAGTAAACTAGCTTTTACTCATTGATATAAATAGCAATGGACACCGGACTTTCTCACTAGGGGAAAAGTCCGGTGTCCATTGATCTCTTTACTGCATCTGCGTAAGCGACCTGTGACTGCATCTTTAGGATGGACACTGGACATTTTCACTAGGAGAAATGTCCGGTGTCCATCTATGTCGCTAGCCTAATCTATCCTGCTCAGCGTGAGCGTACCCTCTATGCCGTCATCCATCGTTTTGCCGGTGATGAGGGCGGTGGCCATGGCTGCTATCTCGGCTACCTTGCCGTGCTTGGTATCCCAGTAGTAGCCCTCAGAGATGGTCACTTTGATGATGCTCACATTAGGGTCGTCTACGCCTTCTTTAAACCATATCTTGGCGATAGGCGTCCACAGCTCCTTTATCTTCGCCTTGTCAAAAGACAGGGCCGCATTGCCACGCAGGGAGAGAAATTTGTCATTGCCCTGGCCATAGAGCAGGTCTACAGTGCTATCTGCCAGTACCTCCTTGTTCTTCTCGCTGTTCTTGTCAGAGAGAAACCATATCACGCCCTGGTCATCTACCTGCTGTGAGGACATAGGGCGGGCTTTCAGTTTGCCATCCTCATAGGTGCAAAACATGCACGTTTTAATTTCTTCTGCCAGCTTCTGGATCTCTTTGATCGCTTCAGTGCCTGTCAGGTTTTTGTGATCTCCCATTTCTTTGATTTTAGACAGAGAAGGGTGTAACAATCATGCCACCGCCATTTCTCCACACTATGCTGACGTGTACACAGGCCTGTGGGGAAATAATACCTGCTATCGCGTATATTGCGTGAACATTTACGGCGACTACTGATTTAGATAGCATGAAGATATATACCAAGACGGGCGATGTGGGCGAGACCTCACTATTTGGCGGCAGGCGGGTGAGCAAGGCTGACCTGCGTATAGAGACCTACGGCACCACTGACGAGCTGAACTCATGGATAGGCCTCGTACGCGATGTGAATACCAATGAGGCCGAGCGCACCCTGCTGAAAGATATACAGGACCGCCTCTTCACCATCGGTGCCTCACTGGCCGCCGACCCGGACAATCATAAACTGAAAACACCTGACCTGCATGAGGCGGATGTGACCGCACTGGAGCAGGCCATAGATGAGATGGACCAGGTGCTGCCGGCACTCACCCACTTCGTACTGCCGGGCGGCCATCAGCATGTCTCCTACTGCCATATAGCACGCACCGTATGCCGCAGGGCAGAGCGCCTGACCGTAGCGCTGCACAAAGGCGAAGAGGTACACCCGCTGGTGATCAAATACCTGAACAGGCTGTCAGATTACCTCTTTGCGCTATCGCGCAAGATGGCGCATGACCTCGGTGCAGAGGAGGTAAAATGGCTGGGACGCAAGAGCTAATTTAACTATAGTCCCCAAATGGAGAGCTGTCTTACCATCTGCTGCACATGGCTATCCGCTCTCAACGGATCTGAAGGATACCACAAATTGTCAAATTCCTGAACTTTAATCCACAACGAAGGTAGCTGCTCTATATAGGCTCTTTCAATTTCCTTAAATAAGCAAACCAACTGATTACGTTGCAAAAGTTGAATTGACGTTAAGTGAATAGACATGCTTGATTCTGTCATAATCATAAGTTAATGTTTATGCAAAAGTAGGCACCTGGTCTCAGTCAACGAAAATCTTTTTTAAAATAAAGTACCTTTACCATACTAAAGAAAACTACTATGAAATATCTACTGCCACTACTCGCGCTGCTGCTGGTCTGCACCGATGCTGATGCTACGAGCTACAAGCGTAAAAGGGCCAAAGAAGGATTTCTGGGCGCACCGGAGCGCAAACCACATCGCAATAGAAAAGAAATAGGTAACGCCATAGCCGGAGCAGCCATCAGCACTGCCGGCAACGCTGTGATAGAAGACCTGAAGAGGAAGCGTGCAAAAGACTACTCGCCAGACTATCCTAAGTACTAGAAGGTCACACTAAACTCCTTCTTCTCTCCTCCCCTTTGTACGATGACCTTGGCAGTCTTGCCTTTTTCATACTTATTCAGTGCATCCATGTAGCTGTAGATATCCTTCACGGGATAGTCGCCCAGCTGGATGATCACATCGTCCGCCTTGATACCGGCCTTTTGTGCAGGCTTATTGTCTGATACACCGTCTACACGCACGCCTGGCTGGTCGTAGGCATAGTCCGGCATGATACCCATAGATACTTTGAAGCTGGAGGTCTTGGACTCATGTGTAGAGGTCTTCTGAAAGCTCAAGCGGGGGTAGTTTTGCAGGGAGTCTACTACCTGGGCCACGAGGTCTATGACACGCTTCTCGCCCTCGTAGTTGATCTTGTCAGCCACATCGGTAGGCTTGTGATAGTCGCTGTGCTGGCCGGTGAAGAAGAACAGCACCGGTATATCCTTCAGGTAAAAAGAGGTCTGGTCAGATGGCCCTATACCGGCAGAGTCAAATTTCAGCACCACATCTGAGCGGGTGTTATTCAGCAGGGGTTCCCATACATTGCTGGTGCCTGTGCCGTAGACTATCACCTTGCGGGTAGAGTCATTGAGCCTGCCTATCATGTCCATATTGATCATGCAGCTGGTCCGGTCCAGTGGGATGGTAGGATGATTCACATAGTATTTGCTGCCTATCAGGCCTGCCTCCTCTGCCGAGAATGCGATGAAGAGGATATTGTATTTCTCCGTCACACCATTGCCGGCAAAGATGCGCGCCAGCTCCAGTACACCAGAGGTGCCTGAGGCATTGTCATCTGCGCCGTGGTGTATCTTGCCCTTAGGATTTGCATCGAGGGAGTTGCCGCGGGTGCCATCGCCCAGGTGGTCGTAGTGAGCACCTATCACGATGGTGTAGTCGGCCTTATTGTCCAGATAGCCTATCACATTGCTGCCGTGATACAGCTCGCCGGTAGTGGCCTCCGCAGTGTCATGCGGATTCTTTGACATGTGGTAGGTGAAGTGCTGGTAGTAGCTATTCTCCGCCGTGCCCTTGGGAGTCAGTCCATACTTTTTAAACTCTGTCATGATGTACTTCTGCGCCAGTTTCTCTCCATCAGATCCGGGCATACGGCCACCCAGCTCATCACTGGCCAGGTAGGTGATATGCTTTTTGATAGTGGCTACTTCTGCTTTTTGGCCGGAGGCTGTGATGGTAGCTAGTGACAGTAGTATGGTGTAGGTCAGTATTTTTTTCATGATCCGAAATTAAGATTTACCGCAAAGAACGCGGAGAACGCTAAGGGAATTATTAAAATGCTTTAGACAAATATAACCGACATTGTCTATCGTCTCCGACCTGCATTATCTATCGTCTATTTTCTACCGTCTATCGGCTCAAAATCACTCCTTCCAGTCTGCGATGAAGAGATTGGTATCATGCGTACCGTGGTTATTCCTGTTGCTGGACCAGACGAGCTTTTTGCCATCGTGAGAAAACATCGGGAAGGCGTTGAAATAGCTCTCTGTAGTGATCTTCTCCAGGCCCGTACCGTCCAGTTTTATAGTGTAAAGATGAAAGTCATAGCCACGCTGTGAGCCATGATTGGACGAGAAGATGATCCTATCTCCTGACGGTGTGAAGTAGGGTGCCCAGTTGGCCTTGCCCAGGTGTGTGACCTGCCGCAGATCAGAGCCGTCTGCATTGCAGGTATAGATCTCCATATTGGTAGGCGCTACGAGGCCCTGTGCGAGGAAGTCTTTATACTCCTTGACCTCCTCTGGGGTCTTTGGCCGTGAGGCGCGGAAAACTAATTTCTTGCTATCCGGCGAGAAGAAGGCACCACCATCATAGCCCAGCTCATGGGTGATCTGCCTGACATCAGAGCCATCCAGATTCATAGTATATACCTCCAGGTCGCCACTGCGCATAGAGGTAAAGACGATCTTCTTGCCATCAGGAGAGATAGTAGCCTCTGCGTCATAGCCCTTCGTGTTTGTGAGCTGCTTTGTGATACGGCCCCAGCGGTCAGCCACGAAGATGTCAAAGTCGCTATAGATAGGCCAGAGGTACTTGTGGTCTGCACGCGGAGCCGGCTTAGGCGGGCAGGTATCAGCGCCGAGGTGGGTAGAGGCATAGAGGATATGCTTGCCATCTGGCAGGAAAAAGGAGCAGGTCGTGCGCCCTTTGCCGGTACTGACCATACCGGGCCTGTAGGCAGTATCGCGCTCGGCACGGGCTATCTCCACATCAAGTATCTGGTCGCACTGCAGGCCCCAGGCAGGATTGGTCACCTGCACACTCAGGTAGCGGTCATCAAAACTGAAATAGGCCTCTGCATTGTCACCGCCATAGCTCAGTTGCCTGATATTGGAGAGGTGCTTTGACTCAGAGGCTTCTTGCGCGGCAGCGCAGAGAGACAGCGTACATAAGATGGCAGTGACGAGCTTCTTCATGGAGATGGTAGATTTTGCGGCAAATAAAAGAAAGCCTCTCCCGGTTATTGTCATAGTATTGTCATGAATGTGAGACCCTACTAAATCTCTCCTGTAGGGGAGACTTAACAGCCCTGATCTGTGTCAATCCACATTGATGATATCAGGGGTGAAGAGGTCCTTCTTGATCGGGGTCCTATTGCTGATCGTAGCTGCCATGAGGCTAAACTGGCGCTGGTCCGGCACATGCAGGCCCGGATAGTAGGCCAGCGTGACCTCCAGAAAGCCCAACCCGATACCCAGGTGCCGCAGGCGGAAGCCGGCTCCTATGCCACTCTGAAAGAACCTGTACTGCGGCTGCGGCTGGTACACAGACAGGTCTGCAAAGACAAAATAGCTACTGGAGAAGCCCAGTATCGTCTTGGTGTAGTAGAAATCTGCCTCATAGCTGAAGGAGTACGTACGCACACCGCGCAGGTAGAGTGAGCTGAGGCCACGCAGCCCTGTAGCATTATTGACCAGCAGCTCGCGGCCATCGGGGCGGCTAAAGCCGAGGCGGATATTGCTGGTGAGGAAGCTGCGCCAGTTCCATTTGCCCATCTTCACAGGGATGGAGTAGAAGGTGTTTTCCCAGCTGATGAGGCCCTGGTCTACTGTATGCGGATTGACGAATCCACCACCTTTGAAGTAGGTGAGGTAGTATCCCGCATTCACAAAGGACACGCCATATTGCAGCGTAGCTGCCAGGTAGGTACGCCGCTGCAGTATCTCATCCATCTGAAAGCCGCCTATCATGGCCGCACTCACTCCCTTGGGGAAGTACTCTGCCTTGTCCAGGCTGTATACATTGTGGTCTATGTAGTAGTCCCACTGGGCTATACCCAGCGCACCCAGGATATTATTCTGGTCTATGAAGTTGATGATCTTATTGGGTCCCAGCACATAGGGGCGCTCGATATAATCTGTACGCTGTGCCCGTGCAGCGGCTACAAAGCGCATGAGCGGAAACCGCTCCGCTGTCCTGCCTGTGAGCTTAAACGATTTGGCCAGCCAGAAATCCTGTGAGATGGTAGAGACCCATGAGTTGACATAGTTGGCATTTTCGGTAGGGAGTACGAGGTTGTTTCTCCTGCCGGTCACGAGGATGCGGCCTGCCCACTCAGCGCGGCTGGAGTAGAAGTTTCGCGTCACGCTCAGGGTGCCTCCCTGGCTGCCGAGATCATAGGTGCCATCCAGCCCGATATTGATAAAGGAAGAACGAATATTGGTATACGTATAGTTGAAGTGGAGGCGGTAGGGATTATACTTTCTGAAATAAAAAGAGCCATCTACCTGTAGTATCTGAGAGAGGCCAAAGATGTTATTGAACTGGAGGCCCACCTGCACAAAGTTGTAGCCCGCTGAGGTAAGGAAGCCGAAGTTCCACCGGTCACGCACGAAGATGGTCACATCTACCATATCGTCTCCTATCTCCTCTACCAGTATGCGGATATCCTTGTAGATATTTTTCTCCCAGAGATTTCGCTCCGTATCGGCAAATAGCTGCGGGTCTACTTTGTCTCCTTCTTTGAAGAGGACCTCATTGCGTATCACCTGGTCTCGGGTGCTAAACTGGAGCTTATTGGCCCGGGCCTGTAGCTTGGTAGGATGGTAGTAGTATGGCGAGTCCAGGCTCACGCCATAGGGATACACCACCTCTATCTCCAGGCGGCGTATCATCTTGCCACGATAGCAGTCAAAGGCCTTGGCGTCTTCTATAGGCCTGTCTATGCGCACGTCACAATAGTTGAGCAGCGAGAGGATCTTGATAGCCTTTTTGATCTTGGGGTTCTTCTTCAGGTCCTCAAATCGCACCATGGTCCGCACACGCACACGGCTGGAGTCCTGAGCGCTGAGCGCGAGGCACGATAGCAGGGATATGAGTAGCAAAACTGACTTCATGCGCAGCCTGAGCGGGAGAGGTTTTCCTGTAGCACAGACCTAATTTACGCAAAAAAGATGGGGAGTGGTATGATTTACACTAAACAGGACGTCATCCCGAAGGTTTTTCCAAACAATAAAATATAAGCGAGATAAAACCGAGGGATCCCCACCTCACAGATGATGATATCGGCCAAATGAGTTTATTTAGCTGATATGAAGCGAGGAGGATCTGTATACATCATAGCAAATACACACCATACCGTATTATACATCGGTGTCACGGCAGACCTGGCACGCAGAATATGGGAGCACAAGCAACGCATAAACCCTACCTCCTTTGCGGCAAAATACAATTGTGACAAACTGGTTTACTACTGCCACTTCTCAAGGATAGAGGAAGCCATCGCTGAGGAAAAGAGGTTGAAGGGATTTCGCAGAAATAAAAAACTCGATCTGATTTTTGCTATGAATCCACTATGGCAGGATCTGTATGATAGCATACAAGATCATTAGCCATTTGTTTGCGGGGGATTCCTCAGCCTGACCGCTTCTATTTTTTTATGATGACAGGCTATCGGAATGACGGCCTCTCGGCTATAAAATCAGCCTAACCTCACAGCACATAAGCCTCACTCAGAAACTTGACATAGCGCTGTGCGCCCTCCTGTATGGTGATAAAGGGCCTGCTGTAGCCCGCAGCGCGCAGCTTGTCCATCTTTGCTTCGGTATAGTACTGATACTTGTCCCTGATATCTGTGGGTATGGGGATATACGCTATCTGAGGCGCTACGCCCATGGCTGCAAAGGTGCTTTGCGCCAGCTCTACAAAGGTATTGGCCTGGCCGGTGCCTACATTATAGATACCATTGGCAGGGCGGTTTTGATAGAAGAATAGGAGTATGTCCACCACGTCCTTCACATAGATGAAGTCTCGCAGCTGCTCGCCGTCTTTATACCGCGGATCATGAGATTGAAAGAGCTTCAGCATGCCCGTCTGGCGTATCTGGTGGTAGGCGTGGTAGATCACCGAGGCCATGCGGCCCTTGTGGCTCTCGTAGGGGCCGTAGACGTTAAAGAACTTCAGCCCTGCCCAGACAGGTGGCCGCCTCTCTCCCTCCAGCACATGCATGTCAAAGAGCTGCTTGGAGAGGCCATAGGGATTGAGCGGTTTGAGCTGTGGTATAGTGGCCTCATCATCTGCGAAACCCAGCTCACCCATGCCGTAGGTAGCGGCACTGCTGGCATAGACCATCGGTATCTGGTGTACGGTACAGATCTCCCAGAGGGTCTTGGAGTAGGACAGGTTGAGCGAGTCCAGCACGCGAAAGTCAAACTCTCCCGTATCTGTGCGCGCACCGAGGTGATAGACAAAAGACACATCCTCTGCATGCTCGGTAAACCACTCCGGAAAGGCATCCCTATCCATCCGCTCCAGCCCGGCAAAGTCCTCGATATTGGTATACTTGGCCGAGTAGCGGTCCTCCGGGAAACGGTCTACCAGCAGCATATCTGTGATGCCGAGTTTGAGCAGTGCCCGTACCAGATTGCCGGCTATGAATCCGGCTGCGCCTGTGACTACGATCATGCGGGCAAATGTAGGAGATTTACTGTAATCCATAGACGATGGTATGAATGAGACAAAAACCGCCCACTTGAGAGGCGTTTGTTGTTGTTGTTCGTTGGTTTTTGCTAGGAAAAACCAACGAACAACAACAAGCGCAGCCAGAAACATCTATCCTGTAATACGCTACCACGCTGAAAACCTGTAAAGGCCTAAAGCATTTTCCACTGGAATAACCCAGCCTGACGAAAGCGACGTACCCGTTTCCTGTTTCCCACGCCGTGAGGCTGGGACAACTGGAAACGGGTACGAGCCGAGTCAAGGCTTTAGCAAAGAAAAAAAGTCCGCTAGAATACAGCCCTCCAAACCTCCCTGAAGGGAGGCTTTAAAGGCCTTAAGTGCTTTCTGTATTAAGTCTCCCTTCAGGGAGATTTAGAGGGTAAAAGCTATTTACTCTTTTCAGTAAAATACCTACCCATATACACCTATATATAAGTATATCAGTTCGTTTTCAATAATGTGCAAATATAGCATTTTTAGCCAATTTAACCATATAAATAAGCGAGTAGTTATTCACAAAAGGAAGATCGTTAGCGCCGTTGTTGTTGTTCGTTGGTATTTGCCAGGAAAAACCAACGAACAACAACGTACGACACGGGTAAGGTCAGCAAGTCTATCGTCCACCGTCCACTTTTACTATGAAACGAGCACGGTGTACGACTAAGGTTTCCAGTTTCCGTTTGCATAGGAAACGGAAACCGGAAACCTTATCAGCTGATCGTATCGCGTATCTGTTTGCTATGAAACAGGGTCGCGATACGGCCTCGGTTACCGTAATAGTGAGCCGGAGGCGCCTTGGTAGGGACAGGTCGCGACCTGTCCCTACAGCGCAGGAGCGCATATTTACCGGTAGGCCCCTGATCCATGATGCTTTTGACGGATCTATTTCCCTGTTCCACCCTGTTCCACTATACCGGAACAGGTGGAACAGAGTGAAACAGTGGAACACTCCCAGGGAAATCCGCGTCCTTATCCTTTGCCCCGCGCCCCGTGGTCTGTGTGGTTTTACGGTATTGTGTTTGACCATTGGATTCTTTACATTCGCAGGCTGATTTGAGTATGAAACGAGTCGTTATAACTGGTTATGGTATATGGTCTTGCATCGGGCAGGATGTAGACGCTGTGCGCGAGTCTCTCTATCAGGGCCGCTCGGGTATCCACTTTGTGCCTGAGCGCAAGGAGTTTGGCTACCGCTCAGCCCTCACAGGCGTCGTGCCCCGCCCTGAGCTGAAGGGCCTGCTGGACCGCCGCAGCCGCCTCATGATAGGCGAGCAGGGCGAGTACGCCTATATGAGCACCCTGGAGGCCCTGCGCATGGCAGGCATAGACCAGGAGTACCTCGATCACCACGAGACTGGCATCATCTTTGGCAATGACTCTACGGCCAAGGCTACGACAGAGTCCAATGATATCATCAGGGAGAAGAAGAATACACAGTTTGCCGGCTCAGGGGCGGTGTTTCAGACCTTGAACTCTACGGTGAATATGAACCTCGCCACGATCTTTAAGCTGAAGGGCCTCAACTTTACCATCTCTGCAGCCTGTGCCAGCGGCAGCCACTCCATAGGCATGGGCTATATGATGATCAAGCACGGCTACCAGGACCGCATGATCTGCGGCGGTGCGCAGGAGACGGATATCCTGACCATGGGCACCTTTGACGCCCTGGGAGCCTTCTCTGTGAATGAGGCGAATCCTACGCAGGCGTCACGCCCCTTTGACCGTGACCGCGATGGGCTGATACCGAGTGGTGGTGCAGCTACGGTCATACTGGAAAGCTATGAATCTGCCATCAAGCGTGGCGCTAAGATACTCGGGGAAATAGTCGGTTACGGGTTTAGCAGCAATGGTGGGCATATATCAAACCCTACTGTAGATGGCCCCGTACGCAGCCTCATGATGAGCCTCTCTGAGGCCGGTATGAAGGCCGGAGATATAGACTATATCAATGCCCACGCCACCTCTACCCCACAGGGCGATGCCAGCGAGGCGCAGGCTATCAATGCGGTCTTTGGCGCGTACAAGCCGCTGGTGAGCAGCACCAAGTCCATGACCGGCCACGAGTGCTGGATGGCTGGTGCCAGTGAGGTGGTATACAGCATGCTGATGATGCGCGATGGATTTGTAGCGCCCAATATCAACTTTGAAAACCCTGACGAGTTCTCTGCACGTATCAACGTGGCAGCGACTACCAAACAACGGAATATTGATGTATTTTTGTCCAATTCATTCGGCTTTGGGGGCACCAACTCCACCCTCATAGTCCGCAAATGGAAGCCCTAAACACCCCTTAAAAGACAATGACGAAAGAAGAAACGATTGATCGGATCAATGAATTCCTATCCGAGGAGTTTGAAGTAGAGGTAGGAAAACTGCAGCCGGATGCCAGTCTCAAGGACACGCTGGAGCTCGATAGCCTGGACTATGTAGACCTCGTAGTACTGCTGGAGAGCAACTTTGGCATCAAGGTAAAGCAAGAAGACTTTACGGGTATCCGCACCTTTCAGGATCTGTACAACTACGTCATAGCCAAGTCTGCGGCATAATGGCTCAGTGGGAGGGCAAGTCTAAGGGTACGCCGCTGGGCTACCGCATCTTTGTCGGCATACTGCGCTATCTGGGCCTCTGGCCTGCCTATGCACTCCTGGCCTTTGTCGCCTTTTACTACTTCCTTTTCTCGTGGACCTCTACAGGCCATATCTATCGCTTTTTTCGCCGGCGCATGCACTATAGTGTGCCCAGGTCCGTAGCCATGGTCTACTGGAACTACCTGATGCTCGGCCAGAGCCTGATAGACAAGGTAGCAATACTCTCCGGCCTGTCGGCCAAATTTACCTCCCGCAGCAATGGGGCGGAGAATATAGAGCATATGGCTGCCGCCAAAAGGGGCGCTATCATGCTCGGCGCCCACCTGGGCAACTGGGAGATAGCCGGCCACTTCATATCCCGCTATGACACAGTGGTCAATGTACTGATGTACGATGGTGAGCACGAGCACATCAAGGCGCTGATGGATGCTGTGACCGGTGGCAAGAAATTTAACGTCATACCTATCAGAGAGGACCTGAGCCATGTCTACCTCATGAGCGAGGCGCTGATGCGTGGCGAGACCATCTGCATGCACGCCGACCGCTATGTAGCCGGCGCACGGGCACAGGCGGTGGAGTTTATGGGCGAGGAGGCCCTCTTCCCTACCGGCCCATTCCAGCTGGTCAAAGCACTGAAAGCGCCATACACCTACGTATACGGTGTCAAGACAGGCCCCACACACTACGAGTTTTACGCCCGCCCGCCCAAGGAGGTGGGAGATTTCCCTGATCTGCACGCCATGATGAAGGACTACGTCAAAGACCTGGAGGGCATGGTGAACAAAAACCCCTCTCAATGGTTCAATTATTATGATTTCTGGAAGAAGTAATAGCGAACAACTGACAACCTGTCTTGGACTTACCCTACACCCCTGACATTTTATCGTTAATTTTTACGTTTTTGTCAGTTTTTTTGCCTTGGCACGTCTTTAGCAATACATCTTAGAAATGGAGACTTAGCTCAGTTTGGTAGAGCGGAGGATTGCGTGCCTCTTAGAAATATTTGGCAGGCAATTCCCCTTGCGTCGGGGGTTCGAATCCCTCAGTCTCCGCGACAGGTTGGTGGAATTGGTAGACACCCTGCACTTGCAATGCAGTGCCGTGAGGCGTACGGGTTCGAGTCCCGTATCGAATATTTCTCTGAAAAGAGTCTTTATAAAATTAAAGCATTATGAGATGAACTCTCATGATGCTTTTTTGTTTTAAAATAGTTCGTTTTATTACGACTTTTGGAAAAAGGAATACATCAGCAGACTGATCACGCTGATATTGAAATACTTTGGCATTATCCCAGTTTATATGTCATCCGTGTGCGTTGGATTGGGAAATTGTTGCGGCATTACGGTATTGTCTTGTATGTCAGAAAGATGTAAATTGGGAACGTCGTTTGCAGGACTCTCATGAGGCCTAGAAGACACACCTTAAAAGTGATTATGAAAAGTGCCCCTGACACCCTGCCCAATGGCAAGACCAAAGAACTGAAAGCCGTAGCGCGCATCAAAGTGCGCTTTCACGAGTGCGACCCGCTCGGTATCGTCTGGCATGGCAACTACCTCAAGTACTTTGAGGATGCCCGTGATGCCTTTGCCGATCAGTATGGTTTTGACCTTTATTCCTTCTATCAGAAAGGCTACGCTACGCCGCTGATACACTCTGAGGCTACGTACAAGAGGCCGCTGCGCTACAAGGATATTGCATTCGTAGAGGCCCACTATATCAGGACAGATGCCGCCAAGATCATCTTTCACTACAAGATCAGAAATGAAGCCGGCGACCTGATCTGCACAGGCTCTACCACACAGGTCTTTGTGACCAACGGTACTATGGAGCTGGCGCTCACTGTGCCTGATTTTATCACCGAGTGGATGCACGAGGTAGGCCTCCGGTAGTCATGTCCTCTCCTGTCTATATCATAGCTGACAATGTGACCTCTCCGCTAGGCACCACCGCTGCAGAGAACTATGCGCGTGTATCCCGGGGCGAGTCCGGTATCTCACTCGTGTCTGACCCGCACCTGTCCCCTACCCCTATCTACGCAGCTCGCATAGATGATACCACACTACCCGCGCTGGCTGAGGCACACACACGTTTTGACAGGCTGTGTATCCTGTCCGTCACAGATGCTCTGGCACATACTGCCATCCGGCTGGATGATCCTGATACCATCTTCATCCTCTCTACTACCAAGGGTAATATAGAACTACTGGCAGATGGCGCACCGGATAGCGAGCTCTCCCTGTCACGCTCTGCAGACCGTATCGCAGCGCATTTTCACGCAGTGAATAAACCTATCGTAGTCTCCAATGCCTGTATCTCCGGCGTGCTGGCCATCATCACTGCCAAGCGACTGATAAACTCTGGCAGGTATAAACATGCCGTGGTGACAGGCGCTGATGTACTTTCCCGGTTTGTAGTATCGGGCTTCCAGAGCCTCATGGCCATCAGTGATGAGCCCTGCCGCCCGTTTGATAAAGCGCGTAAGGGTATCAACCTCGGCGAGGGAGCAGCTACAGTAGTTTTGACCAATGATATATCTCAGGCCGGGCCTGACAGCATACAGGTACTCGGCGAGGGCCTGACCAATGATGCCAATCATATCTCCGGTCCATCGCGCACCGGCGCAGAGCTGGCAGACGCCGTGACCAAAGCGCTGGCCCGTAGTGATGCGAGTGTAGCAGATCTGTCCTTTATCTCTGCTCACGGTACCGCCACACTCTACAATGATGAAATGGAGAGCAAAGCCTTTGCGCAGGCAGGCCTCAGCGCCACACCGCTACACAGCCTGAAGGGCTACTACGGCCATACCCTCGGCGCAGCAGGTGTGATAGAGACCGTGATGACCATCCACTCCCTGCGGCACAGGAAAATACTGGCCAGCCTCCGCTATACAGAAAACGGCGTACCCGGCAGTGTCACAGTGAATACAGCTGTCATATCTTCTGACAAAGATCATGCACTCAAAACGGCTTCAGGTTTTGGCGGCTGCAATGCGGCGATTGTGTACAAGGTCCGTGCAATTTGAACCACATAGAACACATAGATCACATAGAATTTACGCAGCAAAAGGCTTAATTTGAATCTGCAAATGGAGGGAAATAAACCTAGGATCACAAAGAAAAAACTGGACGAATTAACCTATAAGGTGATAGGTGCAGCTATCGAGGTACAGAAACATATGGGCATTGGACTGCTGGAAGGGACTTATCAGAAATGCTTTGAGCAGGAATTGAAACTGCAAGGTCTACGCAGCCGCACCGAGTTAGTAGTTCCGGTGGTCTATAAAGGAGTAGATATTATGGCCGATCTGAGGTGTGATGTTTTGGTGGAAGAGTGTCTGGTGGTCGAGTTGAAAACAGTAGAAAAAATACTGCCCATACATCGTGCACAATTGATGAGTTATATGACTTTACTCAAGGTTCCAAAAGGAATTCTTATTAATTTTAACTCGTTAAATATTTTTCAGTTGGGCCAGGAAACATTCGTCAATGACTTCTACAAGGACCTACCCGGCGAATGAAGGACACTAGACGCTTTTTCTATGTGATCTATGTGTTCTATGTGGTTCAAGAAAATGTATTTAAAAAGCTGCCTAAAAACAATTCAAAATAAATGACAACCGAACAAGTAGATGTACTCGTGATAGGCGCAGGCCCGTCAGGCTCCGTAGCCGCCTCCATTATCAATAAGGCCGGCTATAAGGTCAAGATCGTAGAGAAAGAACAATTCCCACGCTTTGTGATCGGCGAGAGCCTTTTACCCAAATGTATGGAGGCACTGGACGCAGCAGGCTTCCTGCCTGCTGTAAAGGCACATGGCTTTCAGGAGAAATATGGGGCTAAATTTGTCAATACCGCTGGCCAGATCATGGACTTCAACTTTTCGGATCAGTTTACCGAAGGCTGGAAGTGGACCTGGCAAGTGAAGCGGGCCGAGCTGGACACCCTGCTGGCCACTGAGGTAGAGAAAATGGGCGTGCCTGTAGAGTACAAGACTACTGTGACGGACATCAAATTTGCCGCAGATGGCAGCAGTACTACCACTATGACCACACCAGCTGGCGAGGCCAAACAGGTAGAAGCGAAATTTATAGTAGATGGCAGTGGCTACGGCCGTGTCATACCGCGTATGTTTGGCATGGAGCGTCCATCTAACCTGCCTCCCCGCAAGACCCTTTTCACCCACATACGCGATACCCGTCGCAATAACTATGTGGAGCCTAACCGCATCCTCATAGTAGATCACGCTCCGGGTGTATGGGCATGGTGCATCCCCTTCTCAGATGGTATCACCTCTTGTGGCTTTGTGAGTGAGCCGGGCTTCTTTGATGCCTTTACCGGTACACCGGAGGAGCAGCTGCGCGCCATCATAGCCAGCGATCCTAATATCGCCGAGCGCTTTGAGGGCTGTGAGTTCCTCTTTGAGCCACGCGTCATACAGTCATGGTCTGCTACTTGCGATAAATTCTTTGGAGATGGCTTTGTACTGACAGGCAATGTGACTGAGTTTCTTGATCCTGTATTCAGCTCCGGTGTCACACTGGCTGTGACCTCCAGCCGCATGGCCGCAGACCTGGTAGTCAGGCAGCTCAATGGCGAAAAAGTAGACTGGCAAAAGGACTACATGGATGTGATGATGACAGGTGTAGATGCCTTCCGCACCTATGTCATGGCATGGTATGACGGCCGCCTGCAGAAGATATTCTTTAACGACTACCGCCCTACAGATGTAGTCAATAAGATATGCTCTGTACTGGCCGGATACGTATGGGACCAGAATAACGAATACGTTAAGGACTCGGAAAACCAGGTCAACCGCCTCATCAGGATGATAGACCTGAGCAAGCAGATAGAGGCATAAGGCAATACCAGCTTCATTCTACCGATGATCGTGATCGGCGAATCACTTTCGCAGACTACCTCAGTTGCGCAATATATTGTATCACATCATATTGCATTTCTTAATAAAAAAATAATATCAAAAGGTTGGTTTTTATCTTTTGAATACGCACCTTTGGTATGCGGCTGGTGAACCAATACGCTGATCAGAGTACCCCTCGCTACTATAGGCTCTGCCGAACCCTGTGATAAGAACGCCGCAATACAACCTCAGATCGTCAACCCCATCGCTTCGGTCACTCACCCCTTGACCATTACGTTACGTCTTGTATCATTTGCTCTGTATGCCATGTATGCATCATGCATGCTGCGTACGGACAGGCTATGAGGCTATGCCTGCGCCTCATCATGCAGGCTATCTAAACACTGACACACTATGATCAAAAAAACACAGCGCTGACGACGCCACCACCCAGCCCAACCCCATCTCACAGCCGGCCTGCCGGCGTCACACTATTTTCCTGGTACGAGCTTTCACGCTGCCGAAGCAGTGCAGGGCGAGTATTACCTGCCTCTGAAGACGTCCGAAAAGGGGACAAGCCGAACACCCTTCTTTTACAAAGTAGGCATTCAAAAAAAACGATCATGAAAAAAATACTAGCAAGCACTCTCATAGTACTCTCATGCCTGGCCGCAAGGGCCCAACATACCAATCCCCCTGTGACCAGCGGCCTCCAGCTGGACCTGGACCCCGTGGTAGGATTTACTGCCAATACTTGGCCCGCGCTGTCTACATGGGCAGACCAGTCTGGTACAGGCAATACACTCACCACCTTCTCTCCTGTAGCTACGGCCAACCCATCCCTGACAAATGTCAATGGCCTCTCTGCTGTCAAGTTTGCCGGCACATCGGTCATGAAAAGTGCAAACACTAACGGGTTTGGCACGACTGCCACAGTGTTTGTGGTATCTACATCCGGCACCTATGGGGGTGGCACCAATGCACCCGTATCTATACAAGATACTACCCGCACGCTGAAAAACGAGTTTACCATAGAGGCGAATACCGTGTATCACCACAGCCAGGCCAGCAACTGGGTAGGCAAAACTCACCAATGCCTCCCACTGGCACCGGACGGCCAGGTGGTCGTGCAGACCGGAGCGTGGAATACAGGTATCACGTCTGCTGATCTGGATATGTTTGTAGATGGCAATAAGTCTACTAGCGGTACCTCCACGCTCGGTGCAGCCACTGCCTACACTGCTGTACCGCGCATCATCACCCTTGGCTCCAGGATCCAGGTCAATACACTTTATCATCCCTTCACAGGCAGCATCTTCCGCGTACTGGCGTACAACAGGAGACTGTCAGACGCCGAGATATCTCAGGTGAGTGCCTATCTGGTACAGCTCTATGGTGCGGTCCTCAGCAGGTGTATGAGTGACACTACGTGCTCTGATGCATGCTTCTGGAAGCTGCAAGGCAATACTGTAAGTGGCACTAATAATGTACTCGGAGCCATCAATAGCAGTGACCTCCGCATCGTGACCAATGCTGCCGAAAGGATGCGCATCAGCGCTGCCGGCAATGTAGGCATAGGCCTCACTACACCACAATCTCCGCTCGATGTATACAAGACCGCGCAGGCCACGGCGCTCTCTACCTCCTACGGAGCCAATGTGGTAAATGGTGATATCGTAGCAGCCAATGGCACTGCCTGTGGTATATTTGCCAATGCCAATGGCCTGAATACAGCATCCAGTGCAAACAATTACGGCGGCTACTTTTTTGCGACCAACTCTTCCAATATTAATGCAGGATGTGCCAGCGTGGGCGGTGGCGGTACCTCCGCTTATGGAGGCACATTCCTTGCGCTGAATGGCACCTCTGCCAACTATGGTATATATAGTACCTACTTCGGCACACAGACAGCCTCAAACTGTGCAGGCTACTTCAACGGTGCCTGCTACTCATCAGGCAACCTGAATCCATCTGACGAAAACCTGAAAACAAACATCAAACCGGTGACTAACATGCTGCCTCTCATAGAGAAGCTGCAGGTCAATTCCTACCAGTTTAAAAATGACCAGCTGAAAGGTATGAACCTGCCTCAAGGAGATCAGATAGGACTGCTGGCCAAGAACCTCCAGAGCGTATTTCCGGGCCTCGTACAGCAGGTCACCAGCCCTGCCTCCGAGACCGGCAAAGACCTGAAGTTTATGGCAGTAAACTATACCGGACTCGTGCCCGTACTGATCCAGGCTGTGAAGGAACTGCATGCAGAAAATGCAGAACTGAAACAGCAGCTCAATGAGATATGCAGCTCCGGCTGCGCCACGCTCAAAGGCAATAGCAGCCAGACGGACAATAAGCTGTTTCAAAACATACCAAATCCATTCTCACAGCAGACTGCTATAGGATATAGCATCAATACCGGCACTACAGCCTCTATAGAGGTCAATAGCCTGGATGGCAAACTGATAAAGCACCTGGATATCACTACAAAGGGGCAGGGCTCAGTCTCCTTCAGCGCAGCTGACCTCAGCGTCGGTACATATACCTACACCCTGTTTGTAGACGGATCGGTCATTGATACCAAGCTGATGATCATCTCCGGCAAGCAGTAAATCACAGATCACCAAAAACAGAAAAGCCGCTCAACTATGGGCGGCTTTTCCTTTATCAGTTTGGGAGTATCAGCGTTTAAACTTCAGCAGATACGTATCCGGATTTCTCAGCTGGTACACCACTTCAAATTTGTCCATGTTCTTCTGCACCGCAGGCACGAGGTACTTTGCCGTAGAGCTGAAGCCCAGCTGCTCTATCACCACATAGTCTACATTGTTATCGCGGAAGAATTGCAGTACCTCTTTATCATCCAGAGACGGTTTGTCTCCCACGCAGGTGCGATCTGAGTAGTAGATGAACATATCGGCCTTGCGTGCGCTGAAGATGGCATCCTTTAGCGTATGCTCCTTTGCCCAGCGGGCTATATCAAAGTAGTTTTGGTAGTTTGGTGGCATCTGCTGTCCGGCCTGGTCTTCCAGTGCGCCGATAGCCTTGGTACTCATCAGCCCAAAGAGGATAAAGATATACGGCGCATAGGTCAGTTTGCCTTCGCCTACTGCCAGCGCTACCAGCTCCTTCACACCATACAGCGCCAGAAAGATAGCGATAGGTATCAGCGGCAGGATAAAGCGGATACCGCCCCATACATCAGGCCATATCAGCAGGATAGCCAGTGTGCCGCCTATGTAGCCCAGCAGCAGCAGGCGCAGGTCCCTGAGCCTCCAGATACCCCACAGCGCCAGCCCTATGATAGCCAGCCCCAGCAGCCACAGGCCGCCCTTTGCCTTGCCATCATCTTTCACATATGATGTGTGCGTCTCCTGGTCGTCCAGATTCATAGAGAGTACACCCACGGGTATATCCATAGATACGTAGCGCTCAAAATTGTTTTTGATACGCTCTGCAAAAGTCGCAGAGGTCAGGTTGCCCAGCTCCGGCTTGTACGGATTCACCTGCATGAGCTGGCCCATGTGAGAGCTTTTGAGTGATTTGTCGCGTATATAGCCCGGCAGCGCCAGCAGGCCAAAGCCCAGCACTACCACCGCCAGCCGCTTCCAGTCCCTGGCAAACAGCAGGTATAAACCTGTACCCGCCACGAGCGCTATAGCAGTCGTCTTGGTATAGTAGCAGCCCGCGATACACAGCACAGAGAGGTAGAGCCACGGACTCCTGATACTCCGCTCATCCTGCACAGCCCGTAGGAAAAAGTACAGCGCCAGCATACTCACAAAGAGGAATGGTATCTCACTCATGGTGATCGTAGCGCTGCGCAGCAGGTGCGAGTTGAGCGCTGTGAGCAGGCTGGCCGCAAATGCCAGCGCAGCGGATCCCGTCAGCCGCTTGATGATGAAATACAGCAGTAGCAGTGAGCCATAGAGCATGGCTCCATTCATAAAGTTGATCGAGTCCTGGTCATCTCCCAGCACTTTGATAAAGACAGACAGCAGCGCCGGGTAGCCTATAGGAAAGTGCGTATGCGGCGCATGGTGTATATCCGTAGCATTGGTAAAACCCTGGCCCGTAGCGATCCGCTTGCCCAGCAGGTAGTACGCAAAGTTGTCGCCATTCATATCCGGCTTGTGGTCAAAGATGGTAGAGTACACAAACCAGAAAAGTATCGTGATGATAGCCAGGTGTGTCCAGTCTGCAAACTTTGCAAAAGAAAAGGAAGAGGGCTTGGCGGCTGGTTTTCTGGTAGCGGCTTCCGCCTTTTTGACGTGGATCGGTTTGGTCTTGGCCATCTCTGATTGAGCTTTTGGGTATAGCCCAAAGGTAAAAATTTAAGTGGCTTTTGCCAGGGATATATGCCCGCGCTACCATATGGCTACACTGCCCGTCGCTGTCCCATGTTCCATTTTGTCCCACATGAGACAGCCCCTGAGGGAGTGGGACAAAAGTGGGACAAGAAAGTGGGACAAGAAATGGGACGGGACAAAATCGTATCGGCCGCAGATAGAGTACCAATTTTTTGAAGCGTATAGAAACATAGATCAAATACTAAGCACTGGAACACGGTATATGGGACAAAGAGTGGGACAAGAAAATGGGACGGGACAAGAGCAAGGCGAGAGGCAGTGTTAGACAGCAATAAGAAGTAGTATAGCCACAGGAGTAGAAACCATAAGGTATGTCTATCTGTATTATAAGAGTATACCAACTATCAGTATAATATATAAGTATATAGTTATTATATATCCTGTATAGACTGATATATATCTGACAAAAAAAGTTTATCCAAGATAAGTTCCTCCTGCTTCATTGAGCCAATATATATGTAATGGTAAAGTTGGATAGTGGTTTAGACCAATAACTATCTGTCACAGTCACTTGAGAGCAGAGGATGCCTCGCTTTTATCTCTCTTATTTTCTATAACTGGAGAAACCTGCGGGACGACGCCTTTCTGGGTTTTGTCCCGTCCCATTTTCTTGTCCCACTCCTTTGTCCCACTCCTTTGTCCCATTTCTTTGTCCCACTCTTTGTCCCATTTCTTGTCCCACTATCCGGGGACCAGTGGGACATGGGACAAATGGGACATGAGGCAAAGCCGACAGAGCCGACAGGCAGACTAGTCTACCCAGCTCATGTAGTACTGAGGGTCCTCTATCTCCAGCGCGTCCTTGCAGATCAGCAGCGGGTGAAAGGTATCTACCATCACAGCCAGCTCCCCTGTCTCTTTCTTGCCTATACTCTTCTCTACGGCGCCGGGATGCGGGCCATGTGGGATACCTATAGGATGCAGGGTGATCATACCGCGCTCTACATGCTTGCGGCTCATAAAGTCGCCATCTACATAGTACAGCACCTCATCACTATCCACATTGCTGTGAAAGTATGGGGCAGGTATAGCCTCCGGGTGATAGTCATACAGGCGTGGCACAAAGCTGCATATCACAAAGTTGCGCGCCTCAAAGGTCTGGTGTACCGGAGGTGGCTGATGTACGCGGCCCGTGATCGGCTCAAAGTCATGTATAGAGAAAATGAACGGATAGTGGCAGCCATCCCAGCCTATGGCGTCAAACGGATGGTGCCCATAGTGATATGGATAGAGCATATCCTCCTTCTTGATGTAGACTACAAAGTCGCCCTTCTCATCATGCGTGCGGAGGTTTTCCGGCGTGCGGATATCGCGCTCACAAAACGGCGAATGCTCCAGCAGCTGCCCGAAATCATTGCGGTAGCGCTTAGGATAGGTGACCGGAGAGAAAGACTCTACGATAAAGAGCCTGTTGTCTGCCGTATCAAACTCCATCTGGTAGATAGTACCACGAGGTATGACGATATAGTCTCCATAGCCGAACTTCAGCTCTCCAAAGACACTCCGCATGGTGCCGCTACCCTCATGCACAAAGATGACCTCGTCTGCACCGGAGTTTTTGTAGAAATAACCCTGCATAGAGTGCTGCGGCGCAGCCAGTGCTATGTAGACGTCTTTATTGACCAGTACATATTTCCTTGACTTCAGGTAGTCCTCTTCCGGCCTTACTTTAAAGCCTTTGTAGCAGCGGTTCTGGAGGTTTTTTTCCGAAGCTATCTTGGGTGCTACGTTTACCGGAAAGTCCACCTTGGTCACCGCTGTAGGCGGGTAGGTATGATATATCAGGGAGTAGAGATTGGAGAAACCCTCCGTGCTGACGAGCTGCTCCGAATAGAGGCCCCCGTCAGGTTTTTTAAACTGTGTGTGCCTTTTGTGCGGCACCTGTCCTCTGCTGATGAAATGTGGCATAAACTTATACTATGATTATCTCACAGCTATCACACTAGCTGCAGAGTAAAGGTAAAAAAAATCATAGCACACCATCCTGACGAATATCACCCGCCCGTGGTATCAGATACCCGACGCAGGATTATTGATATCTCCGGTCAGGCTGCCTGTTTTATCCTTGCGGTGGCGGGTACGGTAGATAGCTGCTGCCACCAGGCCTACCACTATCACGGCTAAGCCTATGATCCAGTAGTAGCTATTGGCCTCGCCACCGGGCCTCGCGCTCATGTCCGCATTGTCGGCCTGCGCATAGAGCGCCTGTATACTCGCCATCATCACGGCTATGAGCGAGAGGATGACTATTTCTATCTTTTTCATATAGCTGTTTTTTGAGTGAAAAAATGAGGTAGATCAGACTCCCGATCCCGGATTATTGATAGAATCTGTGGTACGCGGAGTCGGTTCGGTTTTATTCTGGCTCTGTATACCACCTATGGTACTGCGGCGGTTTTTTACCATGTAGTAGATACCAGCGCCGAGCACTATCACTCCTATGCCTATCAGTCCCGCGCCCAGAGCAGTCATGCCCGTATCTACTGGCTTGTCAGAGACTGATGTCGTGCTGGTGTATCCATTGGCCATGCTGGTATCCTGGGCCGTGACGCTATAGCATGCTGCCAGCACTGTCACTGCCAGTATCAAGATGTATATGTGCAGGTATTTCATTGTTGCTTGTTTTTAAACTTTAGCACAAGGTTCATACCATGCAGGCGCTGCCCCAGCGTGGGTATTTTTTAGCTCCTCTGACGGTGAATCACTATTATTTGCCTGCGGGATGAAGGCTGCCGCACAGAGGCGTATGGGCAGATTTGCTATTTTTGCCACAGCTCATTTATGCTCAGGTACAAAGCAGACAGACGTACACTCGCCGTGGTGGTACTATACTATGCAGTGGCTATAGCGCCATGGTTTCGGTGGCCCTATATGTCTACCTGGGAGATAGTGGGCTGGGTCGTGATCAATTGCCTCCTGTCGTTCTTTTGCGCTGTGATCGTGCACAATACGATACATGCGCCTATCTTTTACAGCAGGCGGCTCAATAAGCTCTTTCAGTTTGCGCTCTCCTTCAGCTATGGCCACTCGGTCAGCGCCTATGTGCCGGGGCATAATTTCAGCCATCACAAGTATACCCAGGAGCGCGAGGATGCTATCCGCACTACCAAGGCCCGCTTCCGTATCAATCTCTTTAATCAGCTTTTCTTTTTCTACCTGATGAGCGGAGATATCCTGAAGGGTGAGATCGCCTTTGGCCGCAAGATGTACCATGAGCGTCCGCGATGGTTTTGGCAGTATGCCATAGAGCTGGGCCTGGTCATAGCTGTCAATATCATCCTGCTGGTGATCAATTGGAAATGCATGCTGCTATTCTGGCTGCTGCCTCACCAGTACGCTGCCTGGGGCATAGTAGGGACTAATTTCTTTCAGCATGATGGTGCAGATGACAAGCACCCGTACAATCATAGCCGCAATTTCAGCAGCCCCGTACTCAATTGGTTTCTCTTCAATAACGGCTACCATGGCGCGCATCACAATAAGCCTAATCTGCACTGGAGCCTGCTACCGGAGTATCATGACAAGTATATGCGTCCAAACCTGCATCCCAATCTGGATCGCGTATCTCTACTGAGCTACCTCATAGAGGCGCATATCTATCCCGGCAAAAGAGTAGACTATCTGGGCAATCCTGTAGTACTGCCGCCGGCAGAGCCGGACCTGGACTGGGTAGGTGAGATCAAGGTAGCTCAGCACGAGGATGACATGGCTGCCTGACTTCCTTTCTTTTATTGCTTTATGATATGATACGAGGCGCTGTGAGCCTCATTTGCCACACGTATGATATACTGGGCCGGAGCGAGAGCCTTGAGATCCAGATGGGTCACAGATGCCTGATCCGGCAGGTATCCGGCGCCTACTACCTGGCCATCCAGCGTGTAGATGCCATATACCATGTCTCTGGTATCAGCAGTCGCAGCTATGCACAGCTTGCCGGTGGTGATTGTAGGGTATACCTTCACCCCTTCGCGAAAGGCTATATCAGCCAGACCTGTGGTTTGTGTAGTATCCGGATTGGTGCGCGTACTATCTATCATATTGGTCGAGTCTACTACTACTCCTCCCCCGCCTGCGTGACAAGCCTCACAAGTAGTCGGATTATTATTCAGCGCACTGTACATGGCATGGCGGGTACAGTGGCCCGACCCGGTGGCTGTCAGCCTACCATACTGAAGTAATAATGCACTGGCAGTGAGAACGATAAAAGCTGTGTACGTTTTTTTCATAAGGGAGAGTGTTTAGGAGTGATGCAATAGGTTACTTCTTTGTATTCTAAAGATAATACAAAAAAAATGTAAAGATTGTCATGACTGAGTCAAAAAAAGATGACAATTCAATCAGAGATAGCTAAAATATGACGTGTAATGCTATGCCTACTTTGGCACTATGATAGAGTAATACTTGACGGCGTAGCCGGCCCAGACACCCACTGCACTATCACCGGTGATATTAGACTTGACGCGCAGAGGCGATGAGAAGGGACTGCCACCACCGTCATTCTCCAGCGTATTGTAGAAGTCATATGTCCTGCTGTCTATATCGGCCCATTTCAGCGTCACTGTATCACCTTTCCAGAAGTACCCGTAGGTCACCGGATCGGGATTGGTGATATAGCCAGGTATGCCACGCTCCAGCGGCAGGGTCAGGGTCTGGCCCACCCACAGCTTGTCATCATACACAGAGCCCGAGTATGGGGTATAAAATGGCTCCCTGTTGCGCTGCGTCCAATAGCGTATGAAGTGGCCATTGCTGGGAGGTACGGTGATAGTGGCCATCACATTGACCAGGCTGTCATTGTTAGGTGCATTGCGTATGCTCAGGCCATCTATGCCCATAGCCTGTGGTATAGTAGTATAGGCTGTGAGGGTCTTATTACCTGTTTTGATATTGAGGTGATAGGTGTGATTTTCTGCACCGCAGTGCGGGCAGCTGCCTGTATTGTAGTAGGCGGCCAGCTCACTAAGCGGCAGTGTATAGACACATACATCCGGTACTGTAGACGAGTCATATACTGTCACACCCAGGGAGTATAGCAGGGTCCACTTCATAGAGTCTGGTATGGCGCTGAGATCGCGCAGGCATATCTCCTCCAGCGGTATGCGCGTACTGTCGTTATCCACCGTCATGTACATAGCAGCGCCATGCTGAAAGAACGCGCCGATGTCGTTTATATTCAGATCGCCAAACACCCGTGTGCTCCGCGTGAGCAATACGACCGGAGGCTTGCCATTTTCTATATTGCCATCCACTACTGTACTGGTACCCAGGTCGGGCAGGTTGCCCGTGATATCTTTGGTACAGGATGATGCGATCACCGCCGATATGGCGATAGCCAGGAGCTGGGCATATACTATGATCTTTGCGCGTTTCATCTTATCCTCCAAATTTAAAGTTCCAGGTAATAGACGGCAGTATAGGGAAAAGTGACACCTGCTTCAGCGATGTTTTGATACTGCCTGTGTATGGATTGCCCTGCACATCCACATAGATGAAGTATGGGTTCTGCCTGCTGTACACATTGTAGATAGAGAGGTTCAGGTCAGAGTGCAGCTTAGGGAAGCGTTTATGCTTGAAGGTATACGTCACACTCAGGTCCAGGCGGTGATAGGATGGCAGGCGGTAGAAATTTCGCGGGCCGTAGATCTGATGGATGGTTCCTTCCTGATAGAAGAGCTGTACGGGTAGCGTGGTTGTATTGCCGGAGGCATAGACAAAGGTGGCACCCAGTTTCCACCTGTTATTGATCTCGTACATCAGCACCACATTCAGGTCATGCCTGCGGTCATATTTGGCAGCAAACCACTGATTGTTATTGATACTAGGAAACTTGCGCTGCGTCCAGGCCAGTGTATAGCCTATCCATCCCTGAAACTTGCCCCGTGCCTTTTTGACAAAGAACTCTGCTCCATAGCTTCTCCCCTTGCCAAAGACAAAGAAATCTTCTACATCCTGGTCTATACCGGGCACATTATTATCGCCGTATTCTATCTGATTGAAGAGCTGCTTGTAGTAGCCCTCTACCGAGACCTCAAACATATTATCATGAAAATTCTGGAAGACGCCTACAGAGTATTGCAGTGCCATCTGGGGCTTTACCCGCAGCGTACTAGGCACCCAGAGGTCAAATGGCAACGTGGTGGTAGAGTTGGAGACAAGGTGGATATACTGCTTGGTCAGTGAGAACCCCGCCTTGATAGAGGTGGCCTTTGCTACTTTAAACCTGACACTGGCGCGTGGCTCGAGGCCGTAGTAGGTTTTGACAGGCTGGTCTACTGCATAGTTCAGGCTGTCTGTCTTCACACCGGTAGAGTCAAAGATGCTCTTCTTGTACGGCCCCGCCAGGCAGAAAAGGGATGCCCTCAGGCCAAGGTTTATTTTCAGCCATTTATTGACCTCAAAATCATCCGAGATATAGGCAGCCAGCTCGTGCCCGTATTTGGATGAGGTATTTGTATTCTGCACACTCACGGAGTCAAACACACCCTGTGTCTGGTATGGCGTGAGCATATGGTTGGTATAGTCCACGCCAAACTTTACCATATGTCCTACCAGCGGGGAATAATCAAAAGCCAGTTTGGCACCGAGGTCCCTCGTATCACTGCTCACCCCAAAGATCACGCCCCTGTAGTCTGACTTGATATCAAAGCGGTAGTCATTGTAGATGAACATGGCATTCATAAACAGCTTATCGCCAAAGATGTGGTTCCAGCGGCCTGTCACCGTACTATTGCCCCACGGGAAATGAATATTGAAGTCGCCCTCCGGAGCTTTGAAGTTAAATACATCCCGACCGAAATAGGCACTCACAAACAAGCGGTCTTTGTCAGAGACGATATAGTTCAGCTTAGCATTGAGGTCATAGAAATAGTATCCATCCTTCTTGTACTTCCCACCCTGATAGGTAGCCAGAAAAGGCTTCGTAAGGAGGTCTATGTAGGTACGCCTGCCGGAGAGGATGATGGAGCATTTGTCCTTCTTCAGAGGTCCCTGTACAGTGAGGCGCGAGGCTATGAGGCCTATACCTCCGGCTACCTCCCAGTGCTTCATATTGCCCTCACTCATCTTTACATCTACTACAGATGAGAGGCGGCCGCCATACTGCGCAGGCATGGCCCCCTTCTCTATCGCCACAGACCGTACAGCATCCGAGTTGAAGACTGAGAAGAATCCAAACAGGTGACCCGTATTATAGACCACCGCCTCATCCAGCAGTACCAGGTTCTGGTCAGGCCCACCACCACGCACATAGAATCCGGTATTGCCCTCGCCGGCCGCCATCACTCCCGGCAGCAGCTGTATGGTCTTCAGCACATCCACCTCTCCCATAAAGGCAGGTATAGATTTCACCGTCTCTATATTGAGTTCCTGGCGGCCCACTGCCGTACTGCTCACGTTGGCATCTTTCTTTTCGGCAGTGACCACGATCTCCTGTGTAGCCACAGTAGACAGATGCATGTCAAAATTCATTTTGATATTGGCGGCCAGGTCCAGCGGTATCGTCTTCGTCTCATATCCTACATAGGATACCTTGAGTGTATAGTGCCCTGCCGGCAGGTCCATAGAGTAGAACCCGTAGTCATTGGTATTGGTGCCTTTGGTCAGCTCCACCACGGCTATGGTAGCAGCCAGGAGGCCTTCGCCATTGGCGGTATCTTTGATATAGCCGGAGATGGTATACTTAGGTACCGGTTGCGCCCGGGCACCAGCCATAGCGGACAGGCTCAGCACGACAAAGAGTACAATACGGGAAAATAAAAATCTCAGCATAGGGTGGTCAGTAGGTGTGCGAAAGTAAACCAACCATATGACATGTATCGTTGCCTTAATGTGATTTTCAATCGAATGTGGTATAAATAACGGTGAAATGCCCCGGCTGCAAAAGTAGCTGGCAGCCGAGATAAAATCTATAACATCAAAGCCGTAAAATAGTTGGCTCCCGACAGGTTATCAGCCCTCCAGTATATTATCCCGCAGCAGGGATAGGTACTCCGCCGACTGCCGCAGCCGCGATCCATACCACGAGAACATCTCACCATCTACTATCATGACCCTGGCCTGCGGGCACAGCTCCTGAAACTCGGCAATATGCTTTTCTGTAAAGCTGTATGGCTCTGAGGAGAGAAAGATAAGGTCAGGCTGGCGCTCTGTGAGCTGGGCAGCAGACACCTCAGGATACCTGCTCATACCCCCGTATACATTTTGCACTCCCAGTGCGCCCAGCATGTGATCGATAAAGGTATCATTGCCCGCTACCATATAGGGTTTGCGCCAGATGAGGTAGGCTGCAGACAGACTCTGTGGCAGGGCCCTGTGCCGCACCAGCGCGGCAAATTGGTTTTGTATCTCAGCCACCAGATCCCGCGCGGTCAGCTCGGTAGCGGTCATCTGCCCTATAGCGATCATCATCTGGTAGGCATCATGCAGGGTATAGATGTCACTCATCCATACGGGGTAGTCCTTTTGCAACTCGGCTATCCCTTCGGGGTAGTTTTCTTCCTTATTGCCTATGATCAGGTCTGGCTCCAGGCTCCTTATCTTCTCCAGGTCAAAGTCTTTGGTGCCTCCTATCCTGGTTTTGCCCTGCACCTGCTCCTCCGGATGGATACAGAAGCGTGTCACGCCTACTACCCTATCTCCGAGGCCCAGATCAAACAGCAGCTCGGTCTGCGAGGGCACCAGCGATACGATACGCCGGGGATAGTCCGGCACCTGTACTGCCTGCCCCATCTGATCTATATACCTGCTCACCTGCTATACTTGTTTACGTCCGGCTAAAATTGGCACAAATTCTGATATATGACAGGCAAACATTTCAACCTCTCACATGAAAAAGCCACTCATAGCCATAGCTGCGCTGCTTACTATTATTATAGGATCATCCGGATGCCGCAAGGACATCTATGGCTGTACTGACCCCTATGCGTCTAATTATGCACCTAATGCAAACGTAGATAATGGCTCCTGCCGCTATGTGCAGTATGGTGACGTGATGTTCTGGACTGATCGGAATGAAGGCCATGTACAGATCACTATCGGCGGGCAGACGGGTACCATCACTGGCTACGTGACCAATGATACACCTAGCTGTGGTAATACTGTTTCTGCCACATTCACCCTACAGGAGGGCACCTATACTTATAGTGCGGTAGCGGGACCGTCACCTTCCTATCCGCAGGGATATACCTATACCGGCACCGCAGTAGTGCAAAATGGCGTGTGCAACGCCTACCAGCTGTAGGATCAGGCCAGTGCCTCTATGAGGTCAAACTCAGTGATGATGGTCCAGTCACTCGTAGGGAGTTGTACCATTACAGCGGTATTATCCTTTGATATCTGTTTGGATATGTCTGATACGGAGGCGTGATATGGCACCGATGGAAATTTAGCTCCCATTACCTGCCCTACCTGACGCTCACGTGACTGGTGGTCATCCATCAGCAGTTGTAGTATCAGGTTTTCAGACATGCTTCCTACCAGTTTGTTGTCTTCCATCACTGGCAGCTGAGTGATTCCCTTCTCTTTCATCACTTTAAATGCTTCAGCCACCGTCTGTGCAGGAGATACTGCTACCAGCTGCTGGTAGCCTTTCTTGCGCTCTATGATGGTCTTGGCCGTCACCACATCATCTACCAGAAAACCGCGATCTCTCATCCAGTCGTCATTGTATATCTTGCCTACATAGCGGCTGCCGTGATCGTGCAGGATGATCACCACTACATCGCCCTCCTTAAACTCATCTGCCCGCTGCAGTACACCCTGTACAGCCGCACCAGCCGAGTATCCGGCGAAGATCCCCTCCTCTGTAGCCAGTCTGCGGCACATCACAGCTGCATCCTTGTCAGAAACTTGCTCTACCGCGTCTATTACATTAAAGTCAAAATTGCCGGGGATGATATCCTGGCCTATACCTTCTATCAGGTATGGGTAGGCTTCCTTCATATCCTTCTCGCCGGTCTCTTTATACTTTTTCAGTATCGATCCATAGGCGTCTACACCTATCGTCTGTATAGCCGGGTTCTTTTCCTTGAGGTACATAGAGGTACCTGTCACGGTACCACCCGTGCCTATGGTAGTCACGTAGTGCGTCACCTTGCCTTCTGTCTGCTCCCATATCTCAGGGCCCGTAGTGAGGTAGTGTGCCTTGCGGTTTGAGAGATTCTCATACTGATTGGCAAAAAACGAATTAGGTATCTCACGGGCCAGGCGCTCACCTACCTGGTGGTAGTTGCGCGGATCATCGTGGGCTACATTGGTAGGGCATACGATCACCTCTGCGCCGAGTGCGCGGAGTATGTCCACCTTCTCTTTGCTTTGCTTATCCGTAGTGCTGAAGATACACTTGTAGCCCTTCACGGCGGCAGCCAGCGCTATACCCATACCGGTATTGCCGGAGGTACACTCTATGATCGTGCCCCCAGGTTTCAGCTTCCCCTCTTTCTCTGCATCTATCACCATCTGGTAGCCGATACGGTCCTTGATAGAGTTGCCGGGGTTAAAGTATTCCACTTTCAGCAGGAGATCTGCCTTGATGCCCTTGCCTATCTTATTGAGCCTGACCAGTGGTGTGTGGCCTATCGTTTCCAGGATGTTGTTGTATACCTTCATGTTCTATTCACTTTAGTGCGGCGTAAATATCACAAAATCCCCCAAATGGCCGACCATCGGTAGATTAATTGTAGATAAGTAGTGAGGGGGAGAGTGGGACTGGCTGAAAATAAAAATGGCCACCTCTTTCGAGATGACCACTTTGAACCTATGAAAACGTAGTGTAAAGATAGGAAGGATTCTGACTTTTTTCCAAGTAGCCTTCCTGTTTTTTACATTTTTTTATTTGTGTTGATTTAAAAGCTCACGAGTGCTAAACAATTTTAATAAAAATGGCCACCTCTTTCGAGATGACCACTTTGAACCTATGAAAACGTAATGCAAATGTAAACAGAATATTGAATGTTGCAACCACTGTTGGTCCAAAAAACAACCAACTTATCCATACATTCTGCACATCTGCCGATTTTATGATTTAGTTTCAGGCATTTTCCGCCACCACTCTCTCCAGATTTTCGAGAAAGCTGAGCGTAGCCGGGCAGCGCGGAGCATTATTGACGTATAGCTTCTCACTGACCTGATGGTAAAAGTCCTTGCGCACGTGGTGAGGGAAACCACTACAGTCTCCCGGGCGGATATCGTACACTGCACACTTATTATCCTTTTTGAGGTGCTGGCATGGTTGCTTCACGTTCACTATATCGCCGTTGTCTGCATCCACGGTGAGGTACTTGGCAAAGTACTCATCGAAAGTCAGACCCACCCGTTCCGCTATACGCTTGATCTCAGGTCGGGTGAAGGTCGGCGTCATGGTCTTGCAGCAGTTGGCACAGTCCAGGCACTCTACTTCCTTCCATGCTGCCTGGTCGGCCTCCTTCAGCATTTTCTGTAGGTTCTTCGGTTTCTTGCGGGCTAGCTTTCTGAGGAAGAGCGCGAGGCCTTTTTTCTTCTGGTGGGCGCGGCGCACTCTGGCAGCGACATTAAATTTGGGCATGTATAGGGAGATATATTGAGATGATAATACTAAAAAAGTTTTTCGAGGTCTGAGGCAGTATAGGTGTGATTTCTTTCCACAAAGAAGCTACCCGGACTGCCCTTAGTTTTGCCACCGGCAAAAAGCCTGTAGAAAAACGCAATAGGCGAAAGGAACACGATAAAGACCAC
This sequence comes from Bacteroidetes bacterium UBA1941, assembly GCA_002336805.1. Lineage (GTDB taxonomy): Bacteria > Bacteroidota > Bacteroidia > Chitinophagales > LD1 > UBA1941. The sequence continues at coordinate 128,032 of DDEZ01000003.1, read as the reverse complement.
CCCGAGTATGATGCGGCTGGTCACACCTCCTATCTGCTCTCCTATCCACTTCCAGCCGTCAGTCACCCTGACCAAGATGTAGGGAGAAACCAGGCCGGCTACCAGCACGATACCTGCCGCCGCCATCAGCCACCACTGGTGCAGCCGCCACCCTATGAGGCTAAAGCCGATCCAGATGATGACCAGTGCCTTGTATTGTTCCTTTCTCTTTTTGGTCATGATGGTATCAGAACATCGGATATACAAATGGTGCTACAGGAGAACTGACACTAACAATCATCAATACCCCAACCAGCAGCAGTACGATCACGATAGGCAGTAGCCACCATTTTTTCCTCACCTTGAGAAAGTCCCATAGCTCTTTCAGAAACTCCATCTTTCTATTTTCAGTCTAATTTAAATTGTTTTTTTGGTAAGAGGCTGCTCATATCAGGCTGCTCCTCCTTTAGCAATACATAATGCCCCATGACCAGCACATCCACCTCCGTATGCATAAAGCAGATCAATGCATCCTCCGGTGTGAGCACGGGTGGCTCGCCACGTACATTGAAACTTGTATTGACCAATACGCCGCAGCCGGTCCTTGCCTTGAATGAAGTGAGCAGCTGGTGATACAGCGGATTCGTTTCTCTGCTCACCGTCTGCACCCGTGCAGAGAGGTCTACATGCGTGACAGACTGCAGCTCCGAGCGCTCCGCATACAGGCGCTCCATCATAGGCAGCGAGGCGTAGCCTGCCGGCAGCGGTTTGCGGATACTGGCCTGTACGTCTGCTACCAGCAGCATATACGGTGACTCCCTATCCAGCTCAAAGTACGCTGCGACATCCTCTGCCAGCACACTAGGCGCAAATGGCCGGAAACCCTCACGGTACTTGATCTTCAGATTGAGCCGCTGCTGCATTGCTGTATTGCGCGGGTCGGCCAGTATGGTCCTATTGCCCAGTGCCCGTGGGCCAAACTCTGCCCTGCCCTGATACCAGCCTACCACTAGTCCCATATCTATCAGTTCGGCTACTGACGTGCACAGGCTCTCATCTGTGAGGTAGTGAGTAGAAACAGCCTTGTATCTGGTCAGCGTACTTTTTATTTCATCATCTGTATAGGATGGGCCGAGGTATGCCCCCTGCATCGCATCATGTAGGCCATCAGCCATGCGCGGCGTGCCGGCATATATATACTCTGCGGCCAGTGCCGCACCCAGCGCACCACCTGCATCCCCAGCCGCTGGCTGTATCCATATATTTTTAAAGATCCCCTCACGGAGCAGCCTGCCATTGGCTACACAGTTCAGCGCTACGCCACCTGCCAGGCAGATATTGTCTGAGGCTGTCAGGCGTCGGGCCTCCGCAGCCATTTTCAGTACGATATCCTCTGTGACCTGCTGTATGGCCAGTGCCAGGTCACAGTGCTCCTGTCCCAGTGGTTCATCTTCCTTTTTTCGGCGTCGGAATCCAAACAATCCTGCCCACCTCGCATCACGCGCCATACGCAGCCCCACCGCATAGTCAAAGTACTGCTGATCCAATCGGATAGATCCATCGGCGCTGATGGTCACCAGTTTCTCTGTGATGATCTTTTTATAACGCTCCACCCGCTCTGAGCCATTGACACCATATGGCGCCAGTCCCATCAGCTTGTATTCGCCGCTATTCACCTTAAATCCGAGATAGTAGGTAAATGCAGAATACAGTAATCCGACAGAATCCGGGAAGTGCAATTCCTTTAGCACCGTAATGTCCTTTCCCTTGCCATGAGCTATGGAGGCTGTGGCCCACTCTCCCACTCCATCTATAGTGAGTATCGCCGCATCCTGATATGGCGAGGGATAGAAGGCGCTGGCGGCATGAGACAGGTGATGCTCCGGAAAAAGTATCTTGAGCTTCTTCCTGTCATACTCCATCACCTCCTCCAGTTCATCCTTTATGATATTGCGCAGGAAAAGCTTCTCACGCATCCAGACGGGCATAGCTTTCAGAAAGGATATGATACCCTTAGGCGCATAGCTGTAGTAGGTCTCTATCAGCCGCTCAAATTTGATAAAAGGCTTATCGTAAAACACGACAGCATCCAGCTGGTCTATGGTCAGGCCAGCCTGCTCCAGGCAGTAGCGCACAGCATGAGCCGGGAAGCTATCATCATGCTTGACACGGGTGAAACGCTCCTCCTGTACGGCGGCTATGATGCGGCCATCTATGGTGAGTGCAGCCGCCGAGTCATGATAGTAAGCGGAGATACCGAGTAGCTTCAAATGAAATGATTGATCTGAAGGTAATATTACACTCTTTATAGAGTCGAACCAAGTTGCTTCAGGTGATTTACTTTCTCCACCTTGTCTGCACGGCTCATCGCTACTATAAACTGAGCCAACCGCTCCTCGTCTACCTTTACATTACTCAGATTTATGTTGAGTTCCTGAAAGCCGAGCGCCTTATTCAGTCCTGCAGCAGTAGCATTGACTATTCCAGTCAGGTCTACATTGTCTTTCATCACCAGCGCTATGAAGCAGGCATTATTTATCTTGCCTATGTAGGCATCGTGTATCAGCTCCCAGTTGATAAAATCTTTGAGTACCGTACGGTCGTAGATACCCACTTCATTGACGATGATCTGCGGGCGCCTGTCAAATAAAACATATGCACCCGCCGGGTACCCGAGTCCGAAAAAGCCAATACACATCCAGGAAATCCAGGTCTCAGTACCATCACCATAGATCAGAAAAAGTACCGAAGGCACTACAAACACAGAGCACAAAAGCATTATTCTGATAGCTTTCCAGGGCGATGTGTAGAGCTTATATTCCATCATTGCTGGCCACGGAGGTAGGCCTCTACATTAGCCTGTATGCGCCCTTGTATATCCGAGTTATCTGCGTGTTGAAACTTCTGCCCCGTCACGCGCTCATAGAGCTCTATATAGCGCTCGGTGATCGTATGTACAAAGTCATCCGGCATGAAGGGCATGGTCTGCCCATCCTTACCAGCAAAATCATGAGCCATCAGCCACTCGCGCACAAACTCTTTGGAGAGCTGCTTCTGCGGCTCACCCGCAGCCTGCCGCTCGGCATAGCCCTCTGCATAGAAATAGCGGGACGAGTCGGGTGTATGTATCTCGTCTATCAGGTATACCTCACCATTATATAGGCCAAACTCATACTTCGTATCTACCAGTATCAGCCCCTGCCTGGCAGCCATCTCCGTACCACGGGCAAAGAGGCCATAGGTATACTGTTCCATTTTAGCATACTGCTCCGGCGTCACGATCTTTTTCTCCAGTATCTCTTCACGGCTGGCATCCTCATCATGTCCCTCCATAGCCTTTGCCGCAGGCGTGATGATCGGTGTAGGAAATTTATCATTTTCCTTCATTCCCTCTGGCAGCGCTACACCACAGAGGGTACGCTTGCCCAGTTTGTACTCGCGCGCTGAGTGGCCGGCCAGGTAGCCGCGTATCACCATCTCCACGCGGATAGGCTCGCACTTCTTGCCTATAGATACATTTGGGTCAGGTGTAGCCTCCAGCCAGTTAGGGCAGATATCACGCGTCGCATTGAGAAAAAAGTCCGCGATTTGATTCAGCACCTGCCCCTTGTACGGGATCGGCTTTGGTAGAATGTGGTCAAACGCCGAGATGCGGTCTGATGCGACTGCGATCAGTTTATCCTTTACGAAATAAACATCACGGACCTTGCCGTGATAGACAGATTCCTGTCCCGGGAAATTGAAATTGGTGTCCTTGATGGCTGCCATCTTGTCTGGAATCAGAATTTACAGAATTTTAGAATTAGCAGAATAATACAAGTGACGTAGTAATTTCTACAAAGTCACGTTGTACCTGCTGTTATTATTAAATACCAGCTTGTACTGCAAACTTGTCGCGCCGAAATTAATAAGAAGTCCCTTTTGAAACTGATATGCCACAAGATAATTTTTGGCCTGCGCCAAATGCACGTCTTCAAGATTGATTATAGCCTTTAGTTCCACCACCAATTTACCATCTATGATAAAATCAGCCCTTCTTGTACCGACCTCAATATCATCGTAAAAGATAGGATGCTCAATTTCACGTGCAAAATCCAGTTTTGTCTTTCCTAATTCAATAGCCAGGCATCGCTGATAGATGACCTCCTGAAAGCCATTACCTATCTTATTATACACCGCCATAGCACAGCCTATGACTGTGTATGTCAGTTCATCCTTTTCCATCTGAGCTGATTTGCATTAATTCTGCAAATTCTGATTCTGCTTATTCTGCTCAATCCTTCTTCAGCGTATCATAGGCCTTAATGATCTCCCGCACCAGCCTGTGGCGCACCACATCAGACTCATTGAGGTGGATCATAGAGATACCATTGATATCCTTGAGGATGCGGAGGGCGACGGGCAGGCCGGACTCGTGGGCCCGCGGCAGATCTATCTGGGTCGGGTCGCCGGTGATGATACACTTGGAGTTTGGCCCGATACGGGTCAGAAACATCTTGAGCTGTGGCGAGGTAGCATTCTGCGCCTCATCCAGCAGGATAAAGGAGTAGTCCAGCGTACGGCCACGCATGAAGGCCAGTGGCGCCACCTCTATCACGCGGTTCTGCATGTAGTAGGCCAGCTTGTCCATCGGGATCATATCCTCCAGGGCATCGTATAGGGGACGCAGATAGGGGTCTATCTTTTCCTTCAGGTCACCGGGCAGGAAGCCCAGGTTCTCTCCCGCCTCTACGGCTGGGCGGGTCAGGATGATCTTGCGCACTGTCTTTTCCTTTAGCGCCTTGACCGCCAGAGCTACTGCGGTATAGGTTTTGCCGGTACCTGCCGGGCCTATGGCAAAGAGCATGTCGTTCTTCTCGCACTCTGTCACCATCTGCTGCTGATTGGCAGTGCGGGCGCGGATGATATGGCCGTTATTGCCATGCACGATCACATTCTTGATCTCTTTATCACCGGCTACTTCCTTTTCCTCCCCGGTCAGGATACGCTCCATCATATCTTCCGTCAGTTTGCCATGGCGCTCTACGTGCGCTACCATGCGGTCTACTTTTTCACGGAAAACATTCAGGTCGTCATCTATGCCTTCGGCTTTGATCGTATTGCCTCGGGAGACCATGCGCAGGGTGGGAAAAGATTTTTTCAGTAGGTTAAACTTGGAATTATTGACCCCGAAGAAATCCAGCGGGTCGATACCATCTATGTGAATTGAAATTTCTGTCAAGGGCGTTTTATTTTAGTATCCGCAATCTAAGACAATTATAGTGTCGGCTAATCAGGTCACGGTATCCACTTTCCCACATGTTGTCCACCTCGCTCATTTCCTTGATGCAATATATTTGTAGCATGCAGCATAGCGTGTGAAACAAATCGTCACTATCACTACAGACATGGGCGAGTCCGACTACTACCTCGGCGCGCTGAAGGGAGCCCTACTCTCCCGCTGCATCGATATACAGATAGTAGACATAGCCACGCGCATAGATCCATTCAAGCTCAGGCAGGCAGCCCACGTACTGCGCCATGCATATCCCTACTACCCCAAGGGGACCATCCATGTGATGAATGTCAACTCTCCTGAGTCTAAGGGGCGGATGCTCTGTGTGCATCACCATGAGCAGTATTTCATCTTCTTTGATAACGGGGCCATCACCTTGCTGTTTGACACTGTACCTCCGGAGACCTACCTGATCAATGATGATGTGAGCGAGAGCAGCAATATGCTCTTTGCCGAAGGCATCACTAATATCATCAATGCGATCACCTCAGGCCTTGGGCTGGCTATCATAGGCCACCGCGTACAGCAGGTGCGCAGCCAGCGCCTTATGATACCACAGCATTCACAGGGCTTTATCAAGGGTACAGTCATCTACTTTGACCAGTATGGCAATGCGGTGACCAATATCACCCGCCCCATCTATGACCAGTGCATCGGTGAAAGCCAGGTCCGCATAGAGTTTGGCATCTATGAGATCAATAAACTCTGCCGACACTATGCCGAGGTAGAGGATGGCGAGCTGCTGGCATTGTTTAACGGCGAGAACCGCCTGGAGATAGCACTCAATAAATACAACGCTGCCAAGATGCTCTCTCTGAAGCTGGATACGAGTTCCATTCTGGTCCAGAAAATCGGTTAATCCGGATACAAATTGTTGTATTTTATCTATTTGTTAATTAACAAACACATATTGCTTTATCGGCTTTCTTCGTAACCTTTCACTAACCGGTGCGTAAAAAACAACAAAAAACTAAGAATGAAAGTAACACGAGTCCTGTTTGCGGCAGCTTTTACTGCCACTTGCTTCTTTGCTAGCGCGGCCTCTATGGTCAGCGTAGAGTGTACCCAGGTAGACGCCAAGACTTTCCACATCAATGCTACTGGTGCCGAAGGCCAGGTGGCCGATGCGCTCATCAACTATGATGTAAAAAACACCGAAGGCCGCACACTGGCCAGTGGCTATGGCAGCAATATCAGCTTTGACGAGACCACACTCGCCAAGGGTGAGGCATACTCCATCACCATTTATACCCTGGCAGACGGAAATGTACAATCACAAACTATCACCCGCCACGCCGGAGTGAAGTGATCCAAGATAGTTTTAAGTCGACTGAAAGGCCCGGTGTTATCGCCGGGCTTTTTTATTGCCCGTCAGCGGCGCGCTACAGCTTCTGACACCTCCCTCACCGCGCCATCAGCAGCTATCTGAATCCAGCAAAGCGCAGGTGGGTTTAGCTTTGGAGAGCGGGTGGTCTCCTTTGCGCAGTATGGCTGCAGAGATGGCCCCCAGGCTCACCACGGCCAGCAGGGCTAAGATCAGGTTAGGTCTTTTCATAGCAGATGGGTTTAGGGCATTATTACGCAAACCGCGGTTTCTTATTGTATTAGCTCTCTATAAGGATAGCGGCTTCACACTTTTTAGCTTAGATGCGGCTATTGCAACCTTTCCATAAAAGTCGACAGTCAACTGTCCACCGTCCATGAAATGACAATTTAGTCCTCGTCGACCGTTGACCGTCGACTGTGGACAAGGCCTTCTTAGTGTTGGCTACGCTTACTACGCTCCGATTTTTTGTCCACGCTCTCCGAAATCTCCCCTTTTCTCCCTATTTTTGAGCGTGAGCGTTTTGAATGAAGAAACATACCGTGAGGTGCACAGCATCTTCTCGGCCTACCTCGAGCAGAAAGGACAGCGTAAGACCACAGAGCGCTATACGATACTGGAGGAGATATACAGCCGCACAGATCACTTTGAGGCGGAGCAGCTATACACAGACCTCGTGGCCAAGGGTATCAACGTATCCCGCGCTACCATCTACAATACGCTGGAGCTCCTCGTCTCCTGCGACCTGATCAAGAAGCACCAGTTTGGCAAGAATCAGGCACAGTATGAAAAATCATACGGCTACAAACAGCATGACCATATTATTTGTGTAGATTGCAAAAAAGTTGTCGAATTTTGCGATCCGCGCATACAGCAGATCAGGACGATGATGGGCGAGCTGCTCAACTTTAAGATCACCCACCACACCCTATACTGCTACGGCGTCTGCGGCACCTGCCAGGTACGGAGAGAGATGGAGCACAAGGCATCTAAAAACTAACGATATGGAGATAAAGAAAGAACTCAAAGACGGCGTAGCCGTGATCTACCTGAGCGGAAATCTGCTCGGCGAGAATGCCAACGGCCCTGTGCTGGAATACGTAAAGCAGCAGCTCGATGGCGGTGTGAAAAAGGTCCTCTTTAACCTCACTGACCTCAAGTACATCAATAGCACCGGCCTGGGCATGCTCATGAGCGCCCTGGCGAAGGTGAAGAACGCAGGCGGCGACATGTACCTCTGCAACGTACCTGACCTGATGACCAAGATCCTGAAGATGATGAAGCTCGAGAGCGCATTCAGCATCAGTGCCTCTGAAGAGGAAGCAGTAAAGAGCCTGGCGTAACTTAACGAATAGAGAATAACGAATAGTGAAGAGTGTAAACTCAATGCCTATCGTGTTCCTGTTTGATATATGACCTGTGATAGCTTGAAAAATTATTCTCTATTCATTATTAATTATTCTCTAGAAAGAAATGTTCGTCGATATACTTTTAGGTTTGCAATGGGGAGATGAGGGCAAGGGCAAAATAGTAGACTACCTGGCTCCCCAGTATGATGTGATAGCACGCTTTCAGGGTGGGCCCAATGCCGGCCACACACTGGTGATAGGTGGTGAGAAGACCGTACTCCACACCGTACCGAGCGGCATCATGCACGGCAAACCGATCAATATCATAGGCAATGGTGTGGTGATAGACCCGGTGACCCTCATACGCGAGATCACGACACTGGAGAGCAAAAATATACCGGTCAGGGGCCGCCTCTTTATCTCCAAGAAGGCGCATCTGATCCTGCCTATGCACAAGGTACTCGATGCCGCATCAGAGGCTGCCAAGGGCCAGTCTAAGATAGGCTCTACACTCCGCGGTATCACCCCTACCTACATGGACAAAACAGGCCGTAATGGCCTGCGCATGGGCGATATACTATCCTCCGATTTCAAGGGGATGTACCAGCGTATCAAGGAGAAGCACCTCCACCTCGCTAAACAATATGATTTCGCTTTTGATGTGACAGAGGAGGAAAACAAGTGGTTTGAAGCGATAGAGATACTGCGTTCTTACGAAAACCTCATCGACTCTGAGTACTACCTGAATGATATGATCAGCAAGGGCAAGACGATCCTCGCAGAGGGCGCTCAGGGCACTATGCTCGATATCGACTTTGGCACGTATCCGTATGTGACCTCATCCAATACGATCAGCTCCGGCGCCTGCAATGGACTCGGCATCTCCCCTACCAAGGTGAAGGAAGTGATCGGCATAGCCAAGGCCTACTGCACCCGCGTGGGTGGTGGCCCCTTCCCCACCGAGCTGGACAATGAGACCGGCGAGCGCATCCGCCAGATAGGCTTTGAGTTTGGCGCTACCACGGGTCGCAAACGCCGCTGCGGCTGGATAGACCTGCCTGCGCTACGCTATGGCATCATGATCAATGGCATCACCCAGATCGCTATGACCAAGGCCGACGTACTCAATGACTTTGACCAGATAGAGGCCTGCACACACTACAAAATAGACAGCCAACAGACTGATACGATACCATATGATATCAATGATGTGCAGATAGATCCTGTATACCGCTCTTTCCCGGGCTGGAAGCAGGACCTCGGTCCCTTCAGCTCAGTAGACGAGCTGCCGGAGCATCTGCGCAGCTACCTGACATTCCTCGAGAGCCACCTGGCTACTCCTATCACTATGCTCTCTACCGGCCCTGAGCGCGAGAAGCTGCTCTTCAAAAACAAGCTGGAGGCTATAGTCTAGTTTTATTCCATTTTAGGGTTGATGGCATTGTCCACCTGCACCTATATGGTCCATTGGGTTACCTGACGGTATAGCACAGTATGTGGCTAAATCTCTTCATCGTGCCCACTCCTATTTTCAGATCGCCTTTTATAGCGGGTGCCGACAGGGTATATCTATTGCCGGTATGTGTGAAAGGTACAGGGCCAGCACCGCGCTCTGCCAGGGCTACGATCACCACATCGTCCGGGCACTCTATGGTCAGCTCCAGACGGGCACCAGCCTGTATGATGCTGGACATGGGAAATCCCGACACCTTGAGCCGATGCGGATTGGAGTAGGCTATAGGCAGATTGGCCGGTAGTGATCCCGTCAGGTATTTATCATACATTTCCCGTCCGCTGAAACCTAGCTTGAAAAAAGCCGGCCTCACCCACGGCATCTCCTCATATTGCGCCAGTGTGAGGCCACCGGGCACCAGCAGCCACTGCATATCTACAGGATAGTGGGAGAATACAAACTCGTACGGATCTGTATCAAACCAGTAAGGATCAAAATCCATATGGCTCACATACTGGTATTGTACCTGGTGCCCGCTGCCGGCACCCCATGTCGCATCTATCAGCAGCCAGCGGCCATCCGCTCTCACCGCATTCCAGGCATGGTTGATCTTGCCACCAAAGCTCTTGCCCGCTTCATACCCATACCCTTTGCCATATCCTGATATGACCTCTGCCTGCAGTCCCATGGCCGTACAGAGGGCCTTATACGTCTCCGCATATCCCTGGCAGACTGCCCGCTTGCGCTTCAGTACATTGGTGCTGGATTGGTCCACTTTGGCACCCGAGTTGAACGTGGCATCATCATAGCGTATATGCCCGGCCATCCAGCTGTACGCTGCACGCGCCCGCTGCACCTCACTATGGCAGAGAGGGCGCAGATAGCGCGCTATGCTGTCTGCATCAGATGCCAGTGTAGCTGGTGCATAGATGGCTGCAGAGTCTATATAGTGAAAAGGGCCGGGCGGTATCGTGTCAGCCACAGCAGTGAGGCTGAGCAGCAAGCCTAGCAAAAGAGCGCAGTAGAGTTTCATAGCTGTGGTGGATACCAAATGATAGTGACTTACTATCTGATAACGTATGACGCCCCCCGGCTATTGCATCACCGGGAGCAGGGGCTCTTTGACATCAGCCAGTAGGCTGCGCTCTGCTATTATCTCTTGAGCTCTGACCAGCCCTGCGGCATCTGCGTCAGCGCGGGTCAGGATATCTATACCAGATTGCGTCACCAGCGTTTTATCAAAGGATATGATCATAGTAGAATGGTCCTCACTCATCCACTCCACGCGCCACCTGCTCTGAAAGAGCCACAGCAATCCCTTTCCCCTCCAGATGAAGGTGCTGCGATCTAATGCATCCTGGCGATCGTGGCCCACTACTGACCGCGGGCGGTCACCCTTCAGGTATTTCACCTCATCGAGTAGTGCGGCCTTGCCTTCTAGTGTGATCGCGGTATAGTTGAAAGTGACAGCATGTACGCCTTCTTTCTGCCACATGGGAAAGGTAGAGTAATGGAGGTGCCAGGTACCGGGGATGGTATTTATCATAAGGGTCAAAATACAAACATTACACCAAAAGGCGGCCTACATAGGCTGGTAGTACGGCGCGATGAGCAGGTAGACTATCACCCCGCTCACGCTCACATAGAGCCAGATAGGGTATGTCACGCGCACTATCTTCTTGTGCTCGCGCCAGTCTGCTGTGAGGCCGCGGTACATGGCCAGGAGGATAAAAGGCAGCACTGTAGCAGCCAGTATGATATGTGTGATCAGCAGCGGATAGTAGAACCAGCGGATAGCCCCCTCACCACCAAAGTGTGTATCATAGGTAGTAAAGTGATGCGCCACATAAGACAGCAGGAAGATAGCCGATGCGCCAAAAGCCACCATCATCACCGTGCGGTGTGCCTCGTATTTCTTTTGCTTGACCAGTATCAGCCCCAGCACCAGTAGCACAGACACGAGGGAGTTCAGTCCTGCATTTATTTTAGCGAAGATGTGCGGATCAAAGCCCAGCTCTATACCGGGGAAAAGGGTATAGATCTTAAACTTGCCGATCAGCACCACGAGCATAAAGACCACTACAGACAGCACTGCTATGAGGCCATATGCCAGTTTATCATTCTTTTCTATTACAGCTTTTATCATTACTTCTTTTTCTCTCCTTTAAACCACTTCTTTATCTTCCTGATCAGATTTTCCTCGTGTGGATTCTTGCGGAAGCTATAGGTGCGCTCCGTCTCGCGCAGCACCAGGACGATATCCCCCATCAGTTTATTGACACTGGCGCTGTCCGTGCCGTCATACCAGCCGCGTATCACGCCATTGTAGTCTACCAGTACGAGTTTCTCACTATGTACCAGTGCATCAGGGCCACCATCTTCGTCCTCCTTGGCTATGATATGAAAACTCTCATTGGCCAGTTTGAATGTCTTGGCCTTGGTAGAGCGCAGCAGGTACCAGCGGCCAGTCACAGCGCCGTGGTTCTTGGCGTATTCACGGAGGACAGGTACGGAGTCCTTGTCCGGATCTACGGTGAAGGATACTAGGCGGAAATTAGCGTCCTTGATAAAGTACTTCTGCACCGTATCCAGGCTGCGGGTCAGCTTTGGGCAGATGCCGGGGCAGGTAGCAAAGAAGAAATCAGCCACATAGATATTGCCGCGCAGGCTATCCAGCACAAACTGGTCTCCGGTCTGCGTGGTGAAAGTATCATTGGCGATAGTCTGGTACTGCGAGTCTACCCAGGCCTCGCCGCCATCATCCGTGCGCTCTATGGCACCCGTGGGGTAATAGTGCTTTGGCGAGAGCGGACGCGGTATCTGGCTCAGCGGGCGGAAGACCAGAAAAAAGAATACTGGTGCGCCTATGACCAGCAGCAGGGCTGCGATACTGACTGTGCTTTTATTCATCCGGATGGTAGTGCGATTTCGGCTGCAAGATTAATGCACAAAAGGCAAAGAGCCAAAGGATTTATCACGAGGCGGAAATATGGCAGGATCAAGCGTTTGCCGCCTGCGGCGAAAGTAAACCTGCCTGTCAAAGTTCCGATTTACCTCCGATTTTGTGATTGCAGCGTTTGGGCTATCCGTTTACATTTGCCATCATTAAATCACTCATCAAAACATCCTGACATGAAAAAACTGATCCTCACACTGGCTGCTGCCGGTATCGCAGTAGCCTCTTTTGCCGGTACCACTTTGCGCTATTACAATGAAGACTCTAAAGACTATACGTTCAAAGCCGTGACCTGCGGCAATAACAAAGAAGTGACCTTTGAGCACAGCCGTACTGCCACCCTCACTATTCAGGGATGTAGTGATGCCACGATCAGCACGCCTAACGGCGATATCAAGGTAAAGGACGGAGATAAGATCCATATCAAGGGTGGCAAGGTAGAGGTCGTAAGCAGCCTCTAAATGTGCCCAAAGGCATCTGCAAAGCTCCCGTGAGGGGGCTTTGTTGTTTTTAGCCGGACGCGGGCAGTGGGGCATGGCATGATAAATGATACCGGCTACTATGGATATCAATCATTTATCACCTAAATACAACATATGAAATCCCTGTTGCTACTACTTATGACCACTGGCATCTATACTGGTGTGCACGCACAGACCCATCTGAAAGTATACAACGATGACTCTGTAAACCATACCTACACCGTCACTGCCTGCGGCAAAACATCTACGATCACGCTGGCGCACAATCGCACTAGCCCGGTAGTCATAAAGGGTTGCGCTACTGCCTCCATCGCTACGCCAGCCGGGCCTTTGCCTGTGAAAGACGGCGATAAGGTATATATCAAGGATGGCAAAGTTTCGGTAGAAAGCAACCTCTGGATGAAGCATTTTGATTATAAGCAGTAGCCCCAAAAGCTCCTCAGAGAAAAACTCCCCCTTTATAAACCAACCCAAAAAAGGGCTCCCATGGGGAGCCCTTCATCATATCACATTAACGTGATTACTTCATTGCGAGGTTTTGCAACTTCGCTCCGGCGTTTTCTATTTTGAGCGTAGCTACGTTCTGGCCTTGTACCTTTTCTATCTTATCATTGGCGGCCAACAGGTCATTGTTTCGCGTGGTCTTGGCTTGTATAAGCGCAGACTTGTCATCATTGATCTCCATGCGCTTATTCATGATGTCTACGCTCTTTTGAGATGGAGAGCGCTTCACATCAAACCTGGTCTGGGCCAGCTCATTACGGTCTTCGCGCAGGGCAGCCCTTGTCTCCTTGATATACGCCTGATGGTCCATCACCAGGTCGCGCTTGTCAGCACGGAGGTAGGCCTTGGCATGTTGGTGGTCAGCTTTCGCCTTACTCAGCTCTTTCTGGAGTGCTACCGTATTGAGGCCAGCCTTGCGGTCAGCCTTCAGTTGCGACTGCAGCGTAGTGACGCGGTCGCGTGTAGCACTCACATGAGTGAGGTCTTTATTGATAGCCGTTTTCTCTACTGTCAGGACCGGAGCACCTGCCATAGCTGGTGTGATGCTACCGATCACCACTGCACCGGCAAACATCGTAGCGAGCACAGCGGATTTCATCTTGAGAGTTTTCATTGCCTTCTATTTTTTAGTTAGAAATAATGATACACCTCCTATATTTCAAGCATCGTGCCAACGCTCACCTAAGCATCATAAGATACTATAGCACAAATAATTAAAATCAGACACACTTCTTACGCAGTCGGATTTCCATTGGCTAAAAAACCAATAACAGACAGAAACAAAACGGCCAAACCTGAAAAGGTCTGGCCGCATAATTATCTATAAAAAAGGGAGCACTACACTCTCGCCTTGATCTGTACCTTCTCGTGGCGCACCTCGTCCATCTCTATCTTGGAGATGATCTCGTGCATGATCTCTGTGGTGCCTGCGCCTACAGTGAGCAGCCGGAGGTCGCGGAAGGCACGGGCGATACCGTAGTCCTCCATATAGCCCCAGCCTCCATGTATTTGCAGGGCTTCATTAGCTACGTTGAATGCCTCTTCGCAGACATACGCTTTGGCTACAGATACGATATAATAAGCAGCCGGGCCTTTCTCTATGTACTCACCTACGGCGCGGTATGAGAGGGAGCGGCAGGCCTCCACCTTGATAGCCATCTGGGCTATCTTGTGGCGCAGCACCTGAAACTTAGCTATAGGACGACCAAATGCTTCGCGTTCCTTCATGTATTGCTTGGCTTTCTCCAGTGCGTTCTCTGCGCTGGCAGTACCTGTCACAGAGGCTATCAGACGCTCCTCCTGGAAGTTGCTCATGATATAATAGAAGCCAAAGTCTTTCTCACCAAGTAACGCACTCTTCGGCACCACACAGTTCTCAAAGAAGAGCTGGCCTGTATCACTGGAGTGCATACCGAGTTTATTGTGTACCGGTACGGCAGAGAAGCCCGTGATCTTGGTATCAAACAGAAGTAGCGACAGCGCATGCCCCTCTCCTGTCCTCACGGCCAGCACGATGAAGTCTGCCATCGTACCATTGGTGATAAACATCTTCGAGCCATTCACCACAAAGTAGTCGCCCTTGTCCTCCGCTGTGGTCTTGATGCCACCTACATCAGAGCCGGCACCCGGCTCTGTGATACCGAGCGCTGCGATCTTCTCTCCTTTCAGTGCAGGTACGAGATAGTTTTGCTTTTGCTCCTCGGTGCCGAGGGCATTGATCACAGGGAGTGGTAGGTAGCAGTGTGCGTAGAGGCTCATGGCCAGGCCACCTATATTGGCACGGGTCAGCTCCTCACTGATCACTACTGCAGACCACATATCCATACCGCTTCCACCATAGGCCTCGGGAAAGCTCACCCCAAAGAAGCCCTGCTGGCCCATCTTGGTAAACACCTCACGCTCGCATATCTTATTCTCCTCCCAGTGCTTGACATTAGGAGTGATCTCTTTCTCTACAAACTGGCGGAACGACTGACGGAGCAGCTGATGGCTCTCTGTAAATGGTGACATTGTATTTTCGGTTTTTGTGTAAACCAAATTAGTGTATTCACCGCGTACCATCCTAGCTTTGGGTACACAAAAATTTGCCTACCGTGGGTAGATTAAAGCAGTTTAACGCGAAAGCTTCAAAACGCTAAACGAAAGATGAGAGTCTTTCACCGCAAAAGCGCTAAAACGCAGAGTAACTTTAAAAGACGATAAGGAACTTTATACTCAACAGTATTAACCGCCAAGAACGCGGAGAACGCAAAGGTATTCCATTAATTTCTCCGCGTCCTTGGCGCTCTTTGCGGTTGACTATATAGTGTGATACCAAGCACCCGATACACAGCCCATATTAAGATAGAGCCGTGGCTTCTTGCCGCTACGCCTTTTTAGCCCTGAGCAAAAGCGTCCAGCGGAGTAGTTCTTTCATCATAACGTGAGCGGACTGGTCTATGCCATCATTAGATTCGAAGCCTCCCTCATCATTGATCATCTTGGCAAAGAAGGGCAATACTACCGCCTCCGTCACAGGTACTACCTTCAGCGTGGTGAGTACCTGCTTTAGCATCTGCACTGCACGTGTACCACCCGATGCGCCGCCATAGCTCACAAAAGCTGCCGGCTTATCTGCCCACTCGTGAAAGAGGTAGTCAATAGCGTTCTTGACCGGAGCTGTCATGGAGTAGTTGTACTCTGCGGTGATAAAGATGAAAGCATCCGCACCGTCTATCGTAGCGCTCCATTTCTTAGTATGCTCGTGCTGGTACTTGCGGAAGCGTGGGTGCTCAGGTTCGTCCATTAGGGGGAGCTTCAGCTCTCCCAGGTCTATGACCTCAGTATGGTAGTCGGGATACTGTTTAGCTATCTCTGCGATCCAGGCTGCGAGGATAGGACCTTTGCGGCCGGGGCGGGTGGTAGTCGTGATGATCTTCAGTTTGTACATGTCTGTTAGTTTAGAGCGGGCAAAGGTAAGCTGCCCCAATACCACCTGCTAACACACAAATGATACCAGCTTACAAATGGATACAAGGACCTACATTTCCACAACTGCTAGCTGGCATTGGCAGGGGTCATGCTTTATACTATATTTGCCCGCGCTATGAGGAAAGTAATATTTGCTATGCTGTGCCTGTCGGGCCTGATCCTGACCAGCTGCGACAAGGAGCGCAACCCCTTTTTCAAAAAAGGTAGTCCCTATGCCGGCCTGCCGGAGGCTATCCTGAAGGATACCACCACGGTAGAGTTTCCTGAGAAGGAATTCAAGTTTGGCACCATCAAAGAAGGCGACAAGGTGACGCATATCTTCCCGGTAAAAAATACCGGTACAAAGCCACTGATCATAGCCAATGCATGGGGCTCATGCGGCTGCACAGTGCCCGAGTATCCCAAGGAGCCTATCGCTCCCGGCGCTACCGCAGAGGTCAAGGTGACATTCAACTCTACAGGCAAGAAAGGCGAGCAACACAAGTCTGTGACCATGCAGATGAATACTGTCATGCACAATGAGGAGATATTCCTCTCCGGCGAAGTAACCCCAACATCTAACGACGATAAAAAATAAGCAATGGATCCTAAAATCATGATACTGATATATGCAGCGATGTTTGCTGTGATATATTTCTTCTTTATCCGCCCGCAGAGCCAAAAGGTCAAGAAAGAGCGCGCCTTTGTAGATGGCCTGCAGAAGGGTGACAAGGTGGTGACCACAAACGGTATCCATGGCACGATAGACAAGGTGGATGACACTACATTTCTCGTAGAGATAGACCGCAATGTCAAGATCCGTATAGAGAAGTCCGGCATCTCTACAGACATGACCCAGGCTGTGACCGCGGCCAAGGCTGACGACAAGAAGGCATAAGCCCTCCTCTCCTATTTGTTAAAATCTGTGATGAAGTATATCCCTGATATGCTGTGGCATGGTCTTGTATCATAGCTGCGCATACATGATTTTAATATCTTTACACGTATTCATCCAATCACCATGACCAGAAGTATTTTCACAGCCCTGCTGCTCGCCGCCACGCTGGCCGCCTGCAAGACAAAGCATCACTACAGCTCTACCACTACCAGTACACCCGCCACTACGAGCCCTGCCGCAGATGACAAGCCGTATGTGGCATCTCCATCTGACTATAGTGCAGCACCGGTACAGACACCGCCTCCCGCTACTACCAGCCAGCAAGAGTATGTAGCTCCCGATCAGTACAGCCAGCCCGCACAGACATATAGCGGCTCCCAGGCATACAATGATCAATACTATGAAGATGACCAGTACTACGCTACGCACCAGCAGCGTGTAGACTACTACCAGCCATCGTACCAGACCTTCTATGATGAGCTGGCCCCTTATGGCTCATGGATGAACTATGGCAGCTATGGCTATGTCTGGGTACCTGCGCAGGGCCCGGGCTTCCGCCCCTATGCTACCAATGGCTACTGGGAGTACACACAATATGGTGCTACCTGGGTATCGGGTTACCGCTGGGGCTGGGCGCCGTTTCACTATGGCCGCTGGTTTTATGAGCCTGGCTATGGCTGGATGTGGATGCCGGGCAATACGTGGGCACCGGCATGGGTGACCTGGGGCAGCTATGGCAACTACTACGGCTGGGCACCTATCAGCCCTAATGTGAACTACTACGCTGGCTACAGGCCGGCGGCAGACTACTGGAACTTCTGCCCGCAAAACCATATAGTAGACCATAACGTTCACAACTATATAGTAGATCACAATACCAATACCACGATCATCAATAACAATGTGACCAACATCACGGTGATCAATAACACGAATGTGTACAACAACGTGACCTTTAACGCAGGCCCAACCATCAATAATGTGGAGCGTGTGACGGGACACCGGGTGAACACTTTGACCATCAATGACGTCAATAAGCCTACAGCTACAGGTAGCAAGCAAACCGGTGACAGGCTAAACCTCTATCGCCCTAACCTGGCCACCGCCAATCCTGCCGCTGCTACTCCACCCAAGGTAGTAGCCCCTACGGAGGTAAAGGCAGTAAACGCCACGGCAGTACACGGCATCATACGCCAGAATGGTCTGGACCAGCAGAAGAATACGATACCACCACCTGCCGGGCACAATAATCCAAATAATCCATCTAATCCATATCAGTCTATACCGCGTACGCGCGAGCCGGCCACCAGGCCTCAGGAGCAGCCTGCACGCCCGACAGATAGGGTTGCTGATCGTCCTACCGACCGCACTGCTCCTCAGCAGCGCCCTCAGGATCAGCCGGTGCAGCGTCCGGACAGGCAGATAGAGCGGCCAGCACCGCAGCAGCGGCCACAGGACCAGCCTGTACAGCGCCCTGACAGGCAGATGGACCGTCCGGTACCACAGCAGCGCCCGGCAGAGCGTCCTGCGCCACAGCAGATCCAGCCCCGCCAGCAGGAGCAGCCTATACAGCGCCCGGCACCGTCTACCCGCCCTCAGATGGAGCGTGTGCAGCCGCGCATGGAGCAGCGGCCGGCGCCACAGATACAGCAGCGTCCTATGCCTCAGCAGCAGCCCAGGCAGAGCGCGCCGGCACCACGCCCGGCTCCACGATCTATGGAGAGGCGCTGATACGATGACAATTATCCAGAGACAAGGGGGGGGCTTACGGCCTCCCTTTTTTATTGCCAAGCCTATTAGCTAAACTGGTATTTGCTATTTTAATTAGCCTTTACTACATTTGAAGTATGAATGCGATCAAGACTGACATACAAGACAAGTACATACAGCTGGATACCAACCGCCTGCCGGAGAGTCCGTTTTGCAGGGACCTGTATCACTACCATATCTCTGAGACGCACCGCGTAGTGCTCAGGTACACCCTGCGCCTGTACGACGACTACCGTGAGATAGTGGGCGAGTACGTCTGTGATGCCGTGCTCACCTCTACCACTGTGATCACCAGCCTCTCGGTAGACCGCTTTATGGCAGACCTGGCCTATATAGGACGTGACAAGTTTAATCAGGAGGCCCTCCGCCGTGGCAATCTTCGTATCTTCCTGCCACGCCTGAGCACGATGCAGATAGAGGGCCTGGACGCGGCGTAGAGCCTTGTCCTATATTATATGCATTCTACCACGGCCCTTATTCATTATTCATTTACCCACACCGTTTGCATTTACCGGAAATACCGTTATATTTGCACCTCACAAAGAAAAAAAACCAAAGTCAAGCACAGATGAAACTGACTGCAACTACACAGAACGAACTCTTCAAGACATACGGTGGCTCTGAGAAGAACACAGGCTCTACAGAAGGCCAGATCGCCCTCTTCACTCACCGTATCAACCATATCTCTGGTCACCTCTCTACTAATAAGAAGGACCACTCAAACACACGCGCCCTGCTCAAGCTGGTAGGTAAGCGTCGCAGGCTGCTCAACTACCTGAGCAAGACGGACCTCAACGGCTACCGTGCCCTCATAGAAAAACTCGGCATCAGAAAGTAAATACCCTCAAAAAGGTTGGTGGATACACCGACCTTTTTGCATTTAAAGGGGTTTGCCATTTCTGATTGTTGAGTTATGATTTCTGATAGGCAATACAACCATCACGATCTTAAAGCTTCACTCCCACTTCCCCTTTAGTCTTTTGACTGAGAGGCGCTTATCGCTATATCCCTGCAGTAAATAATCAATAATCATAACCCGCTCCGGCAATACCGCCGGCGCAAAAACAAACAAAGATGAAAGTAATCAAAAAGACAATCGACCTCGGCGGCGGACGCATCGTAGAGATCGAGACCGGCCGTCTGGCCAAGCAAGCCGATGGCTCTGTAGTAGTGAAGTATGGCAAGACCATGATCCTCGCTACTGCCTGCGCTGATATCAATGCCAAAGATGGCGTAGACTTCATGCCGCTGACAGTAGAGTACCAGGAGAAGTTTGCTGCAGCGGGCAAGTTCCCGGGTGGTTTCTTCAAGCGTGAGGCTCGCCCTAGTGAGAATGAGATCCTGACCAGCCGTCTGGTAGACCGCGCCCTGCGCCCCCTCTTCCCGGATGACTACCACGCCAATGTAGTGGTACACCTGACCCTCATATCTGCTGATGACAATGAACTGCCTGATGCGCTGGCATGCCTCGCGGCATCGTCTGCACTGGCGGTATCTACTATACCTTTCAACGGTCCTATCTCTGAGTGCCGCGTGGCAAAGATAAACGGCCAGCTGGTGATCAACCCTAGCAAGTCTGATGTAGAAGGCCCTAACACTACGCTCGATATGATCGTAGCTGCCACTGAGAAATCTATCGTGAT
Organism: Bacteroidetes bacterium UBA1941; assembly: GCA_002336805.1. Classification (GTDB taxonomy): domain Bacteria; phylum Bacteroidota; class Bacteroidia; order Chitinophagales; family LD1; genus UBA1941. Next base: position 107,450 of record DDEZ01000003.1, on the reverse strand, counting down.
GGTAGAGGGCGAGATGGCAGAGGTGAGCGAGTCTGAGATGGTAGAGGCTATCGCCTTTGCACATGAGATGCTGAAGAAGCAAGTGGCTGTGATCATGGAGCTGCAAGCTGAGGCCGGTACTGCTACCAAGCGCACCTACTCTCACGAGAAGCATGATGAAGAACTGCGCACTAAGATCCACGCTCACGCATATGACAAGTATGTAGAGATCGCATCAAAGGGCCTGGCTGACAAGCATCAGCGCAAGGAACTCTTCGACGCCGTACAGGCTGAGTTTGAGGCTACCCTCACTCCAGAGGAGCTGAAGGAGAAGGCATTCCTGATCGGCCAGTACTTTCACCACGAGGAGAAGGAAGCTGTACGCTGGACCATGCTCAATAAGACCGTGCGCCTCGATGGCCGCAAGATGAACGAGATCCGCCCTATCTGGTGCGAGGTAGGCTACCTGCCTTCACCTCACGGTTCGGCTATCTTCACCCGCGGTGAGACACAGTCACTCACTACCATCACCCTCGGTACATCTCTCGATGCACAGACGGTAGACGGTGTGATCATCAATGAAGAGAAGAAATTCATGCTGCATTACAACTTCCCTCCTTTCTCTACCGGTGAGGCACGTACACCACGTGGTACCAGCCGCCGCGAGACAGGCCACGGCAATCTCGCATTCCGTGCGCTGCAGAAGGTAATGCCTACTGATATCCCGTACGTAGTGCGCGTAGTATCTGACATCCTCGAGTCTAACGGCTCATCCTCTATGGCTACCGTGTGCGCAGGTACACTGGCGCTGATGGATGCAGGTGTCAAGATATCTGCTCCGGTATCAGGTATCGCCATGGGCCTCGTGACTGACAATGGTGGCAAGCACGTGATCCTGTCTGACATCCTCGGTGACGAAGATCACCTGGGTGATATGGACTTTAAGGTGTGCGGTACTGCCAAGGGTATCACTGCCTGCCAGATGGATATCAAGATAGACGGCCTCTCTAAGGAGCTCCTGACGCAAGCCCTCGAGCAAGCAAAGGAAGGCCGTCTGCACATCCTGAGCAAGCTGGTAGAGACCATGCCACAGCCAAACGCTGACTACAAGCCACATGCTCCTAAGATCGAGGTGATGTTTGTAGCCAATGAGTACATCGGCGCGATCATCGGGCCTGGTGGCAAGATCATCCAGGAGATGCAGAAGACCACAGGTACTACGATCACTATCTCTGAAGAACCTGGTGGCCGTGGCCGCGTAGAGGTATTCGGCCCTAATGCTGACTCTGTGAATGCTGCCCTGCGCATCATCAAGGGTATCGTAGCTACACCTGAGGTAGGTGAAGTATACGAGGCTACTGTGAAGTCTATCATGCCATACGGTGCCTTCGTAGAGTTCATGCCGGGCAAGCAAGGCCTGCTCCACATCTCTGAGGTATCTCACAAGCGCTTGGAGACTATGGACGGTGTGCTGAAGGAAGGCGAAACCATCAAGGTAAAACTCCTCGACGTAGACCAAAAGACCGGCAAGTTTAAGCTGAGCCGCAAGGTGCTGCTGCCTAAGGAGGAGAAGGCTTCCTAATCAGAGTCAAGATTCAACCCACATAAAGAGAGCGGGGCTTCGGTCCCGCTCTCTTTATGTGGGTTGTGAGCCATCGAGCGGTGGCAGTGCACGGTATCCTTAGAAATGCAGGCCTACTCTACCACTAGTTTATAAGTGCTTCCTTCACCGGAGGTGATAGTGTAGATACCTTTAGCCGCAGGCGTAGGATAGACATTGTCCCCTGTGAGTATAGAGATATGCGATACCTCGCGGCCTATGGCATCATAGAGTACCCCGGCTGCCGGTACACTATTATTGCGGATGCAGAAGTGGCCCTGAGCAGGGTTAGGATATATAAGGCAGCCACCTGCCGATACACCGGTCACACCTGTGGGCAGGTATGTGTAGGGCACTGCAGTGATACGCCAGCTGTGCGCACCCGTGGCATTGATATAGGCATCGGCCACGTAGGTGTGGCCTGCTACCGGCACGGTGAGTACAGCGCCGCTATCTACAGGCACTGCTGCCGAGTCGCCGAGCAGGTCGTACCAGCGGATATCTGTATAGACCTGCCCTGCGGGCAAATGAATACCAAGCCCCATACCCTGCGTACCTATCTGTGGGCGCAGATGCTCCGGAGACCAGTCTACGGGTATGGCGCGGTAGGGTATCTGGTCATACGGTGTGACGAGTGCTGCTACCACATGCCCTGCGCTGTCAAAGACATCACAGAAGCGATCTGGCGGGGCCAGTAGCTGCCCCAGTGACTGATAGAGGCCATAGCAGACAAACCTCAGGTCCTGATGATAGCGGAAGCTACCCATAGCTGCAGAGAACCCAGCACCAGAGGAGCGGTACCGCTCAGCCAGCCGGGCCGTGTGAGCGGCCTCATCTACCACATATACCTGCCCGGCCATAAAGGTATGAGCAGCGTCTCCATCTGAGTAGACCGTATACCTGCCATCAGGCAGCTGTACGAAGTCATGCTGCTCAAAGTACATGAGGCTATCAGGTACCGGGATCGCGACGGTATCGCGGCCACCGAGCTTCCAGCGTATGTGGCCGGTATGCACGTCTATTTTGAAGCAGCCTACCTCGCGGAAGGAGACGATGATATTGCCATCGGCGGCCCAGCGGGCACTATTAAAGTGCGACCAGTCCAGCGGGTCCAGTGTGGTGAAGGGAGCCTGGGCCGCATTGTAGTAGCGCATCTCGCAGACGCTATAGTCACCCGAGGTGAAAGGGTCCCAACTGAATACCACCTGACCGGCAGCATCGCGTATCAGTATGCGCTGTGTCTGCACCACACCGGTATCTCCGGCTGTGCCCGAGAGGCAGCTGATATCCATGGTATCCAGCACAGAGACGGCGCACAACACCTGACCGGTGCTATCTACCCTATAGTCATGCCCATCCAGAGAAGGGATGTGATCTGAGCCCTGCAGGGATAGCATAGCCGTATCAAACGATAAGGCTGCCATGAGATGGGCTACCGTATCGTGCACCACACTATGACAGACAAAGCTGAGCCTGCCATCCGGCTGGAGGTCTGCTGTGGTATAGAAGTCCATAGCCGCCGCGGGTACATGCTGGCTGCTATCTACATGATACGTACCTGCCTGATAGATGACCGGCGGGAATGGCCTGCCTGCATCTATGAGCTGCACTGTAGTGAGATAGGCCGGCGGCCGGAGACGGTTTAGCACAAAGCCGAAGTCCTTGGTATTGGTGAGCAGGTGGATGCCGGTCAGTGGGGTGCTGCCATACTGCCGCAGCGTGATGGGTGGTATACCCTGCAGCTGGGCGGTAGCAGCAAGCGACCACAGACATAAGACAATGACTATCAACCTATTCATAAAACGGGCCGCAAAGTAGCATAAAATCCCGTTGTCTAAAAGAACAATGAGGCGGCAGCGCCATATGCAGAGGTAAACTAACCGGGCGCAACCGTGCCTACAGAGCAGCTCAATGCCTGATAGCTAGTGTGCGTACCATAGCCCCCAGCTGTAGCTGATAGTCTCCGGCAGAGAGGTCTGCCACAGGTATGATAGCGGATGAGCCTGTGACCTCTACCCTGCGTACCACAGCACCGAGTGCATTGGTCAGGGTCATGGCGGTGCCCCTGAGGTCGGTATGAGCCGCCTCTACATAGATGGCAGTCTGAGCAGGATTGGGATAGATGCGGAGCTCAGCTGCCTGGGGCTGTGATATACCAGCGGGATCTACTATGACCCCGAGTGCATTGGTATACTGAGCGGAGAGGCAGTGATCAGTGACAGTGAGTGTGATGGTATATATGCCGGACTGCGCATAGGTATGGGAGGTGGCGGCACCTGTGCCGGTAGTACCATCGCCAAAATCCCAGACAAATGAATCACCATTGATAGTGTGACTGGTAAAGGTAGCAATACCCTGCGTGGTGGCCTGAGCTGTAAAGGAAGCAATGGGAATATGTCCCGGCTCCAGCCATTTGGAGAGGCTATCGGCTACTACGGCATGGGCGGCCTGGCGCAGATTGATAGCATCTGTGGCGGAGATGCCTGCGGTGGTATAGCTGTCTATGATCACATATTTCCTGAAAAGGATCTCATAGAAAACTGCCGCCGTGAGATAAGTGCCGTAGATACTCGGATGGCTCTGGTCTGCCTGATAGAGGTCAAAGGCCTGATTTTGCCCGATGATCCTGCGCCAAGCCTCCCCTGCCGGTGCTATGGTGGCACTATTGAGCCGGCCCATCTCGATGTAGGATGCAGAGAGACGGTCCTGGCAGCCCTGATAGGTACAGATAGGCGGATAGCTGGTACAGTTGGCCGTATCTCCGTTCTTCTTGCCCCAGGTCATGTAGAATACAGTCTCTGTGCAGGAGTCTGCGGCGTGTATGAGGCTATCGAGTATATGCGCATAGGGATATACCTGCTGCTGCACCTGCGATGGCGGGAAGGACGGTATCTGGCTCTGCTCCTGCAGCACTACAAAGTCCCAGCCACCCTGAGCGATCTTGGAGAGCGTGGTCGCATTGCTGCAGTGCTGCTGGAGGGTGGCACCTCCGGGCGCGCTGCTATCATAGTCCAGCGTATCTCCCATGGCTCCGGCAAACTGTGCGACCGTGTGCGGCAGGTCATTGACATAGGTATAGCTATTGCCTATGAAAAGTACGCGGTAACGCTGCTGCGCTGTAGCGGTGAGGCTACAGAATGCTGTGAGCAGGATGAGGTAGTAATGCTTCATGTAGTAAAGATATGTATATCAGGCGTATCAGAGACACGGAGCTGGCTAAAACGGTTGCACACCGGTGGTGGTGCCTGCTTATGGATTGACAGGCACGTACTTCCAGACGGCAGGGTCTTTATCCTTACCTTCTACACCAAAATAGTTGGCCGGTTTCTTGCCTGCATGCTCGCAGTAGAGCATGTACTTTATGGTCGGGCATTTCTTATAGTTGACCAGTGTGGCAGGCCAGTCTATATGTGAGGTAGGATCATAAACTTTCTGAGCATCGGTGCACTCCAACGCAGGAGGCAACTTTTCATCCTTGCCAGGAGCGGAACCGACTCCGGCAAATGTCTGTGTGTAAAGTCTACCCGGAGTAAAACTCATGCCAGTAGATCCGAGAGCATCCCAAACGTAGACGTCACCTATTTTATACTGCAGCCGGAAACATATATGTGTCACCTCTCCGGTGGCAAAAGGCATGCTACGGTATAAGCCTTCATTGCAGCGAAAGCCCCAAAACTCCTCGCAGGAAAGATTTACAGTCTTGCCATCTGCATCCTTGAAGCTAGCCTTGAGGTAGCGCAGGTGTGAACCGCCGGTATACAGGTAGTGCCAGTCGTGAAACTTGAGGCGCTGTCCTTTACCTTTCAGAAAATCTTCATAGCTCTTGAAGACCATCGGCTCTCCATTGAGCTGATCCAATGTAGGGTCAGCAGTGCTGGATGCCAGGCGCTCAGCTACAGGGCCCAGGTGGCTATGCACAGATGGTGTAGCGATGAAAAAAAGCAGGAGTAGTAATGGGATGGCAAGACGTGTTTTGTACATGTTTTTATAAGTATTTGCCCAAATATATCAAATGCCTGCTGACATAAACCGATGTAGTCAGATATTTAACGCTTCACTATACTCCTACCTCCATCTGCGACTCGAGCGGCCAGTAGAGGTCCTCGGCAAACTTGATAAAGCGGCCGCGCACGGGGACCTTGGCTGTGTACATGTGTGGGTAGCGGCGGGCGTCGGCGCGGAGGTCGGTCAGGCTGCCATCATCTGTATCGCGCGGGCTGAAGTCCTTGTAGGCGGGGTCTAGGATATAGTCCAGTTCCTCCTGAGTATAAGGCGGTTTCTCATTAGTCTTTTTTGATTTTGAACCGGAGCGGGGTTTTTCATTTTGTGGTGCCGGTGGGGCCGGCGCTGCAAACTCTGCGCTTAGATGCGAGGGTAGTTCGCTTTCGCCTTTGGTGTTGTAGCCATAGTTGTGCCGCAGGATGAAATGGCAGGTGGAGGCATTCATGCGTTTGAAGAGGGCGCCTTCTTCGAGCTTGTTTATAAAGACCTGCTCGATGTAGTAGATCTGGTCCATGATCTCTTCATCGTTTTCCCATTTCTTTTTCCAGTAGCTCCAGAGCTGCTTGTAGCAGCGGACGCGGAGCAGGGCCTGGGAGAGGGTGAGGATGATGGAGAACTCGTCTGTGGCGATGGCCTCGATCTGTGCGAGGAGGGCGAGGGTTTTCTCGCGGGTCCATCTGGTGGCGTTGGTATTGCCGGTAGGTGCGGACATAGGTGTTTTATTTTTGAGTGAAAGAATACGACCCTCCAAACCTCCCTAGAGGGAGGCTTTAAATACAGAATACAATTTCTGAAGCTGAATTTTCAGAATGGTTTGAATAACTCAGAATGAATACAAATACATTTTTGAGCCACATAGAACACATAGAGACATAGAAATGCAATACAATGTCTGAATCAGAATCTGTGGGATTTTAGAATTGGCAGAATGAATACAAATACAACCCTCTAAATCTCTCCGACTACATCGGGATCTACGACCTAAAGGGAGACTTAAATACAATTTTTAGCCACATAGAGGCATAGAAATACAGGTGCAGAAGTATGACTCTTACAACCATCGCCCAAAGACCTTACTGGAGACAAAAAGCTCTAACCACGGAGATATTCATAGGTATGGCAGCGGATGAATAGCTGCGTGGTGATGATGCAAAGGTGTGCAAAATGTGCGACTTTTTGCGGGGTAGTTATTCACACGACTTGGGCGTGTTGTGGTGGTAAGATGCGCGGCTGCGTGCTACCAGTAGATCACGATCTGGCCGTTGCCACCGGCATTGCCTATGCTGCCGCTGGTGACTGTGGCATCACCTACGCCTACGCCGGACTGATAGTCCGGGCCGTCTGTGCCACCGGGTAGCTGAGCAGGCGGGCTGTAGGCGTTTTGTGAGTTTGTGGCTCCCTGCTCATTGGGGATACATTGACGCAATGATCAATTGCGGCAACTTCCAGACAGAAAATAGAAAGCTCAAGACCCAAAGCCTAGAAGTGTCTGGGGGTGCCAGGAATTTGAACGTTAATGAGCAATATAATAGCATACTTGACTCACTAAAGGATTTTGAAGTTACCCAGTAAAATTTCAAAAAAAAGAGGCAGCCATCTCTGGCTGCCTCTGTATGGATCGGGTTGTTTAGTCTGTGGTTATTCTACGCTGAGTTTGCCCTGGCCTATCATGCGGCCATTGGCCAGGACGGCGTAGGTATATATGCCGGCGCTGAGTGCTCCGCGGTCTATCATGATGGTGTTATTGACACCGATCACACTGCGGAGCTGCTGGCCTATCATATCATAGATGCGTACCTCATAGGTAGCAGCAGGGCCGTCTATGCTGAGTATGGCATACTGGCTCATAGGATTTGGCCGGAGGCTGATGGTAGCGGCGCTGCTGCCCGCTGCATCTATACCCAGGGCACTCGTGATATCACGGCAGAGAGAGTCTGCACAGCTAGTACCTGGCACAGATACATAGAGGCAGACATGATAGGTACCCGCTGTAGCATAGGTGTGAGCGGCATAGCTGCCGGAGGCGGTAGCCCCATCGCCAAAACTCCAGGTATGCACTGCGGCGGTATCAGGATCTGCGGCGTAGAACTGCAGTGAGTCATTGCCACGCGGTATGGAGGCCCAGGCTGCGGTCACGGCACAGTTGGTCCCGATATTGACATCGAGGCAGACGGAGTCGACACATGGAGTGCCCGGTATGAAGACACGCAGGCAGATATGGTAGGTGCCCGGCACAGGGTAGCCATGCACAGAGTAGGCTCCGGAGCCTGTAGTACCATCGCCATAGATCCAAACGTAGTGCGCCGAGCTATCCTGGAAGAGAGAATAGAACGCCACTGTATCGTGAGAGACATTGATATAGTTCATAGCGGCGGCTACGCTGCAATTGCCGGTGACGATCACTGTATTGCATGACGAGTCCATGCAGGCGGAGCCGGGTATGTAGATGTAGCTGCACACGGTGTAGACACCCGGTGCGTGGTAGACGTGTGAGATATCATGGCCCGTGCCGCTCGTACCATCTCCAAAGGTCCAGTAGCGGTGCGCGAGGGTATTGCTATCGAGGCCTGTGAAGTGGAGGGAGTCTCCGTATGATGCGTAGCTCCAGGCTGATGTGATGTGGCAGCCGCCGGCTATCGTGATCGTATTGCAGAAAGTATCAGCGCAGCCTGCAGCCGTAGCTGCATACATACACACCTGATAGGTGCCGGGGTGGGCATAGGTATGTACAAGATTGGTACCGGTGCCGCCGTGGCCATCGCCAAAAGTCCAGGTGTAGGTCACGAGTGCCATATTGCTACCGGCAAAGAAGTGTGCGGTATCTCCTACACTGTATGACTGCCATGCGGCATGGATATTACATGGATTGGCTATGGTGATGTTATTGCAGGAGGAGTCTGCACACTGGGTGCCCGGCGTATAGACGTACAGGCAGATGTGGTATGTGCCGGGGCCTGTATATACATGCGTAGCCGTAGTGCCGCTCACATAGGTAGCGGTACTGCCGCCAAAGACCCAGTAGTGGTGATTGGCCGAACTGGTATCTGCGGCGGTGAGGTAGATGGTATCTCCATGGAGGGTGTAGGTCCACAGGGCGCTGACATGGCAGCCGGTGCCGACCACTATCGTATTGCAGAAGGAATCCACACAGGTATTGCTGGTATAGGCATAGCAGCATACGTGATAGGTGCCCGGCTGCGTGTAGGTGTGCGCCGGGTTTTGGCCGAAGGCCCAGGTGCCATCTCCGAGGTTCCAGTCGAGGTAGACTGAGGAGGCTGTATCGGCCGCGTGGAACGCCACAGTGCTGCCTGTGGTCACGGAGGTCCAGGCCGCATTGGCTATGCAGTTGGTATTGGCTATGGTGATGCTATTGCAGGAGGAGTCGGAGCAGGTGGTGCCCGGTGTATAGACATGGAGGCAGATATGGTAGGTGCCGGGGCCAGTGAATACATGTGTGACAGAAGTCCCGGACACATAGTTTGGCGTGCCGAAGGTCCAATAGTGGTTATTGGCAGATAGCGTATCTGTGCTGTGGAGGAAGACTGTATCTCCATGTACGGTATAGCTCCATGCTGCGCTGACGTGGCAGCCTGTACCTACGGTCACAGTATTGCAGAAGGAGTCTACGCAGCCATTGGTATAGGCAAAGCAGCAGACCTGATAGGTGCCGGGATGTGCGTAGCCGTGCCATGGATTGGTACCAAAGCCGTACTGCCCGTCTCCAAAGCGCCAATCTAAATGTACCGTAGAATCATTGCTGAAATTGTAGAAGTGTACGGAGTCATGTACGGTGTAGTACTGCCAAGCGGCGTGTACATTGCAGGTATTGGCAATGGTGACGGAATGGCAGGAAGAGTCAGAGCAGGTAGTACCTGGCGTGTAGACGTGGAGGCAGATGGTATAGGTGCCCGGCCCGCTGAATACGTGGCGGACTATGATGCCGGATGCATAGGTACTACCGCCAAAGGTCCAGTAGTGATTATTGGCAGAGATCGTGTCTGCACTCTGCAGGGTCACGGTATCTCCGTGGACGGTGTAGGTCCATGCTGCGCTGACATGGCAGCCGGTGCCGACGGTCACGGTATTGCAGAAGGAGTCGCGGCAATTTGTTGTGGTATATGCATACAGGCAGACGTGATAGGTGCCGGCATGAGCGTAGACATGCAGCGGTGCCGCGCCGGAGCCTGTGGTGCCATCGCCATAGCTCCAGTAGTAGCTGACGCCGCTGGTATTGGTACCGGCAAAGAAATGTGCTGTATCGCCGCGCATGTAGTACTGCCAGCCTGCGTGTACATTGCAGCCGGCTACGATGATGGTGCTGCAGAAAGAGTCTACACAGGTAGTACCCGGTATATAGGCATAGAGGCAGACGTGATAGGTGCCCGGGGCAGCATACACATGGACAGGATCCATAGTGCTGGCGGTAGTACCATCGCCAAAGGTCCAGTACCTGTGTGCGGTAGCAGTAGTATCTGCCGCGTGGAAGCGCACCGTATCTCCGCCCAAGGCGCTATAGGTCCATGCCGCTGAATAGTGGCACGGCGCGGTGAGCGTGACAGTGCTGCATGATGAGTCTACGCAGGCACTACCCGGTATGTAGACATGGAGGCAGATATGCTGTGTACCATAGTTGGGAAATACCTGGTACCATGAGGTGCGGTTCACGGTATTGATGGTGCCATTGATGGTCCAGTAGTGATAGTGGCTGGAGACTGTGTCTGTGCTGTGGAGGAATACCGTATCGCCATGTACCGTATAGGTAAAGGCGGCACTCACATGACACTGCTGCGCGGTCACACTTACTGTCTGGCAGAAAGAATCTGCACAAGCCGTATTGGGGATGTAATCATAGAGGCAGACGTGATAGGTGCCGGCATTGGCATAGATATGAGTGAGTGTGGGGCCAGAGCCTATCGGGCTACCATCACCAAAGTTCCAAAAATAATGGGCAGCAGTATTTGTATTGCCAGCAAAAAAGTAAGCTGTGTCTCCGTGCATGTAGTATTGCCAGCCTGCGGTGAGGGTGCAGGTGGTGGTGCTCTGCACGGTCACATACTGGCAGAGGGAGTCTACACAGCTTGTGCCCGGTGTATATATATGCAGGCAGACACGGTAGGTACCGGGCTGCGCAAAGGCGTACGTGGCAGTGAGGCTATTGGCAGTACTGATGTGGCCGTCAAAGGTCCACCAGTGATGATTGACCGAGCTGGTATCTGCGGCGGTGACATAGACCGTGTCACCATGTGTGGTGTAGGTCCAGGTAGTATTGAGGTGGCAGGTGACAGGCTGCGGGATGGTGACATTCACACAGGAGGAGTCTGAGCATCCGCCGCCTGTGGTGTAGACGTACTGGCAGATATGCTGCGTGCCATAGTTGGGAAATACCTGGGTGAGCGTGGTGTGATCGGCAGTGTTGTAGACGCCATTGACGCTCCAGTAGTGATGATTGGCAGAGCTGGTGTCTGTGCTTTGCAAAAACAATGTGTCACCGTGTATGGTGTAGGTCCAAGCGGCACTACAGGTGGCCCCTGCCCTACCGGCTACGAGCAGCATGGCTGCGAAAAACAGAAGGCGGAATTCATAGGTCCATGAGCGGCGACAATGAGGTAGATCAGTACTCATGGGGTGTATTTTATGTGGTTGATGTCCTTAGGACGTCCCAATTTACACCTTTGGTTGTAACGGAGTTATAATTGCAACTGTTAAATAATAAGTGGAGTAACAAGCATAGCTCTCTGCTCAGACTGCTTCTTTGCGGCCCTTCCAGCCAAAGTCTGTGTTGGTCTTGGACACGTGGCAGGCGTGGCAGAGAAACTGATAATTGCTGAGCCAGCAGCCTCCGCCGCCGTGCTTGACGGGTATGATGTGGTCTACCTTCATCCGGCGTACACGGCCGCACTGGCAGCGGTAGCCGGTGTACTGCTTTAGGTAAAATTTGATCGTATCGCGCTGGCCATAGATGATGGCATATATATCAGCAGCGAATGCGGCGCAGTCATCAGAAGCCCAGCGGCTGCGCCTCGGACCCAGTGTGCGTCCGCAGCCGCAGGAGCAGGTGCGGTCTTCGCGCTTTGGGAACATCACTTTCAGCCCTATATACTCCGGCCGCTGGTGGCGGGCGTAGGGCTGCACCTGTATGCGGCTGTATATCTCAGCGGGGTCGAGGAATAAGACCCTGTACTGATATGGTGCATATAGTTTCACCTCTCGATATGGTAATGGCTGGCGCATCAGGATAGCTAAAATGGTAAAGGAGCGGGTAGGATACAACACTGACAATACACATGAGTAGGTTTATTGGTATCAAGGGCGTCCCTGTTATTCTTTAACGTGAGTCATTCAATTTTAGCGCATGGATCTATTGCTGCGTCTAAATGATGATAAACCAGCCGGCAGGTGCGGCAGGGATAGTAGCGGATAGCCCGCAGCACGGCCCCTAAATCCCCATAGGGGACTTTAACAGCCGCGCAGGCTATAATAGTTTTTGTAGGTCAGGGATGCTGCCGCGAGGACTAGGAGCGGATAGCCCGGCTGCCGCCATTAATACAACCCTCTAAATCTCTCCCGACTATATCGGGATCTGGGACCTAAAGGGAGACTTTAACAGCCGCTGCCATGGCAGTATATGTGGGCCAGTTATTAACCCCTCTAAATCTCCCCTGAATCAGGGGAGACTTTAATACAACCGTGTAGTACGGTTAAAGCTTTGGTAGTGACAGGTCGCGACCTGTCACTACAGGACAAGGGTCCTTTGAATGATATGAGGGCTAACTGTACCGCTCAAAAGCTGCGCAGGAACCAGCCCTCACCGCTATGAGGCACTACATAAAGTGCGATCATAAAACTGGCATAGAGAAAAAGCCACAGTACGTCTACAAAATGCCAGTAGATGCCGAGCATCTCTACGCGCAGGCCGGTGACGGGATCTGTCTCAAACAGGAGCTGTGCATAGGCATCGAAGTCCATCACATATGCGCGGTAGAGAAAGTACAAAAGGAAGCCCACTCCTACCAGCAGGTGGGCGAGGTGGAGGCCGGATATCAAGTAAAGGTAAGCGCCAGATATCTGGCTGCGAAAGCCGATGCCCTGATGGAGCAGCTCTGTCCAGCCCATGACCTGAAAGGCGGTAAAAGCCAGCCCCAGGCCGGCAGTGATGAGCAGTGCCTGCCGGTAAGCATGGTGATCGTGCCGCCGATTGGCATGGCGCATCTGCATGACGGTGTAGCTGGAGGCCAGTATGATGATCGTATTGGCGTGAAAAATGGGGGGTAGGCGGAAGTCATTCCACACGGTGCCGGCTGTGGTGGCAAAGTAGCAACCTACCAGTGTGAGGAAGGCGGAGGTAATACCTAGTATGACCAGCCAGGTCATGACGCGGACCGGGTGGTAGCGCAGGCGCAGCCGGAGTTTATCCGCAGGTGTGAGTTCTTTTACCCCTAACATAGTTTAGAAAGAATCTAAATAAGGCGTATATTTGCCCCTCCGAAATTAGAACAAATATGATGAAGATCAGTTCTGATGATGGTGATTTTTTGGGTTAAACGGGCTGCAAAAGCCGCAGTCTAAGGGTTTTAGGAGAAATAATGAGCGATCAGGACACCATACTGGATGAGCATATAGCCGGTGAGTACAAATATGGCTTTGCCAGTGATATAGCGCAGGAAACAGTAGCCGCTGGCCTCTCGGAGGATACGGTGCGCTTCATCTCTGCCAAAAAGAATGAGCCGGAGTGGATGCTGGAGTGGCGCCTCACGGCCTACCGCCAGTGGCTGAAAATGAAGCAACCACACTGGCAGAATGTGCACTTTCACGACATCAACTTTCAGGATATCATCTACTATGCGGCTCCTAAAAAGAAGCCTGAGTATAAGAGCCTGGACGAGGTAGACCCTGAGCTACTGGCAGTCTATGACAAGCTGGGCCTGCCTAAGGAAGAACAAAAGATATTGGCCGGTGTGGCGGTAGACTTTGTGATGGATAGTGAGAGCGTGATCACTACTTATAAGGCAACGTTGGCGGAGAAGGGCATCATCTTCTGCTCGATCTCTGAGGCGATCCGCGAGCATCCGGCGCTGGTAAAGCAATACCTCGGCTCGGTGGTGCCTCCGCGCGACAACTATTATTCAGCATTGAACTCGGCGGTGTTTTCCGACGGGTCATTTGTATATATCCCTAAGGGTGTGCGGTGCCCTATGGAGCTGTCGACGTACTTCCGCATCAATGCGCAGAATACGGGGCAGTTTGAGCGGACGCTGATCATAGCCGAAGAGGGCAGCTACGTGAGCTACCTGGAGGGCTGCACCGCGCCGATGCGCGATGAGAACCAGCTCCACGCCGCCGTGGTAGAGCTGGTGACGATGGACAATGCCGAGATCAAATACTCTACGGTGCAGAACTGGTACCCGGGAGATAAAGAAGGTAAGGGCGGCATCTACAACTTCGTAACCAAGCGTGGCCTCTGCAAGGGGGTAAACTCTAAGATATCATGGACTCAGGTAGAGACGGGCTCTGCCATCACGTGGAAATACCCAAGCTGCATCCTGAAGGGTGACAACTCGATTGGAGAGTTTTACAGCGTGGCGGTGACCAATAACTACCAGCAGGCAGATACGGGTACGAAGATGATACACATAGGCAAGAATACGCGCAGCCGTATCGTGTCTAAGGGTATCAGCGGCGGCAAGAGCCAGAACAGCTACCGTGGCCTGGTGCAGGTGGCAGGTACGGCGGAGAATGCCTATAACTTCAGCCAGTGCGACAGCCTGCTGCTGGGTGATAAGTGCGGTGCGCATACCTTCCCCTATCTGGAGATCAAGAATAAATCAGCGCAGGTGGAGCATGAGGCTACTACGAGTAAGATCGGTGAGGATCTGATGTTCTATTGCAATCAGCGTGGCCTGACCAGTGAGGAGGCTGTGGATATGATCGTGAATGGGTACTGCAAGGAGGTCTTCAAGCAACTGCCGATGGAGTTTGCGGTGGAGGCGCAGAAGCTGCTGAGTATTAGTCTGGAGGGGAGTGTGGGATAAAGGCAAATGTGCTAATGTGCTGATTTGAAAATTTGAAAGTGGAATACAAGGGTTAGACAGAAAAGAGCAATGCTACACATCAAGAATTTACATGCCCGTGTGGGTGACAAGGAGATACTGAAGGGGCTGACGCTGGATATCAATCCGGGCGAGGTGCACGCGATCATGGGGCCTAATGGTACTGGTAAGAGTACGCTGGCCTCTATCATAGCTGGCAAGACTGACTATGAGGTGACTGCTGGCGAGATCCTGTTTCATGGCAAGAATATACTGGAGATGAGCGCCGATGAGAGAGCACGTGAGGGTATCTTTCTCGCCTTCCAGTATCCTGTAGAGATACCGGGCGTGAGCACGACCAACTTTATGAAAGCGGCGCTGAATGCGAAGCGCAAGCACCAGGGGCTGGAGCCTATCACGGCCAAGGATTTCCTGAAGCTAATGAATGAGAAGCGCCAACTGGTAGAGCTGGACAAGTCGTATCTATCGCGGTCTATCAATGAGGGATTCAGTGGTGGTGAGAAGAAGCGCAATGAGATATTCCAGATGGCGATGCTGGAGCCGCTCTTCTCTGTGATGGATGAGACGGACTCAGGCCTCGATATCGATGCCCTGCGTATCGTGGCAGAGGGCGTGAATAAGCTGCGTAACAAAGACAATGCTTTCCTCGTGATCACGCACTACCAGCGCCTGCTGAACTATATCGTGCCGGACTTTGTACACGTGATGTATGATGGCCGCATCGTGAAGACGGGTGACAAGAACCTGGCGCTGCGGATGGAGGAGAAGGGATACGATTGGATCAAGGAAGAGGTGGGTGCCTGATAATGTGCTGATGTGCTAATTTGAGAATTTGAAAATGGAGTGCACTGATACTCCGATATCATAAATGGCTTTTACAGATAATATAGACAATACTTTTGCGGCGCTGGAGAAAGATGTGCTGACCCCGGAGCGGGAGGCTGCGCTGGCGAGCTTTAAGGCGCTGGGTGTGCCATCCGGCCGCCATGAGGAGTGGAAGTATACGAATATCAAGACGAAGCTGCCGGAGGCGCTTCGCCTGGTCGACGGTCAACAGTCGACAGTCAACGAAAAGACGGCTTTCAATTCATTTGAAAATATCGAGGGTACGAAGCTGGTGTTTGTGAATGGGAGCTACGCTCCTGCCCTATCGGCTATCGCAGCTCAGGATGGTGTGGTGGCGGGTAGCCTGCATGAGCAGCGCTCTCAACATGCGGACCTGATCGCAAAGTATTTCAACAAGGCTACAGACACGACGAGTGAGAATTTTGCTGCGCTGAATACTGCCTTTGCGCAGGATGGCGCATTCATTTATATCAAGAGGAACGTAAAGGCTGCACAGCCTGTTTTTATCATTCACCTGTACGATGCGGCAGCAGTGGATGTGTTTACACAATCACGCAATCTCATCATCGCTGAAGAAGGCGCTGAGATCAATATCGTAGAGGACTTTCAGAATGCGGCGGGTGAGAAGTTTTACAACCACCTGGCGGAGATATTTGTAGCTGCTAATGCGGAGGTGAACTATGTGACGCTGCAGCTGGATAATAAACATACGACCTCTGTCAATACGATAGATGCGCGTGTGGCTCAGGACGCGCGCTACCATATCACTACGCTGACCTTTGAGGGGAAGCTGGTGCGCAATAATGTGAATGCCTATATGGATGGCAACGGTGCCCTCGCTACGCTGAATGGACTCTACCTGGGTACAGAGAATAATCATATCGATAGCCATATACTGGTAGATCACCGCGTGCCTCACTGCGATAGCAATCAGGTGTACAAGGGTGTGCTGGATGGCGAGTCTACGGGCGTATTCAATGGTAAGATATTCGTGCGCAAGGATGCGCAGAAGACGAATGCTTTCCAGAGTAGCAAGGCGATACTACTCAGTGATGAGGCGAGTGTAAACTCTAAGCCGCAGCTGGAGATCTATGCTGATGATGTAAAGTGCAGCCACGGCGCCGCCATAGGCCAGATCAATAAGAATGAACTCTTCTACCTGCTCGCACGCGGTATAGATGAGGCTACGGCGCGTGGTATACTGACCTACGCATACGGTAGCAGCATCATAGCAGACCTTCCGCTGGAGGCCCTGGGTGAGCACCTGTATGACAGACTAAAGGAACGACTGAATATCACTTTCTGATGAAAACGCTGGCAATCGTTATATCGGCTTTGATCTCCCTCGGAGGATATACTCAGAGCAATAAAGATTGCGCACTACAAAATATCGGAGGGCGCTGGGCGACCCCACTACCACATGGCACGGATTCGATCATTGTCTTGCAAAAGACAGAAGACGGTACAGACACAAGATCCAGCACTGAGCACTTCTTTAATGCCAATAACGATACCGTTTTCGCGATACATCAGCGGGTATGGAGGTGCGGTAATGACGCTGCACTACGAATGCCATATCCGTTAGGATACTGGAAGAAGGAAGCCGGCTGCACCTTGAGCTATCATGGCTCTACCACGACCATCTTGTATACGGTGAGCGACGCTACAGAAAACACTTTGACTTTACGCAGAATCAGATAATCATGTCACTGGATATAAATAAAATTAGGGCGGACTTTCCCATACTGGATATAAAGGTAAAAGGCAAAGCGCTGGTCTACCTGGATAATGCAGCGACCTCTCAGAAACCGCTGCGTGTGATCAATAAGATCACAGAATACTACAAGTCGACGAATGCCAATATACATCGCGGCGCACACTACCTGGCCAATAAGGCGACAGAAGAATATGAAAATGCCCGCAAGGCCATAGCTGACCACCTGAATGCAAAATCTGAGCGCGAGATCAACTTTGTGCGCGGTACGACGGAGGCTATCAACCTCGTGGCTAAAACATGGGGACGCAAATATGTGAAAGCTGGTGATGAGATCATCATCTCCGCGCTGGAGCACCACTCAAACATAGTGCCGTGGCAGATGCTGTGCGAAGAGGTGGGTGCCAACCTGCTGGTGATACCCGTGAATGATAAAGGTGAGCAGCTCTACGAAGCATACGAGAAGCTGCTGTCCGAAAAGACGAAGCTCGTATCTACCTCCTATATCTCCAACTCGCTCGGCACGATCAACCCTGTGCATGACATCATAGCGGCCGCGCACAAAGTGGGTGCGAAAGTATTCATAGATGCGGCGCAGGCGCTGCCGCATATGAGGGTGGATGTACAGGCACTGGACTGCGACTTCCTGGGGTTCTCAGGTCATAAGGTCTTTGGTCCTACGGGTATCGGCATCCTATATGGCAAGGAAGAAATACTGCTGGATATGCCGCCATTCATGGGTGGTGGGGAGATGATCAAGACGGTATCTTTCAAGGGGACTACTTATAACGACCTTCCTTATAAATTTGAAGCAGGTACTCCACATATAGAGGGTGGTATAGCACTGGGCGAGGCGATACACTATATCAATGGTATCGGGCTCGACGCGATCTATACCTATGAAGAAGAACTGCTGCACTATGCTACTAATAAGCTCACTGAGATAGACGGACTGCGCGTGATAGGCACTGCGGAGAAGAAGGCGTCTGTACTCTCATTTCTGGTGGGTGACATACATCCGTATGACCTGGGTGTGCTGCTCAATGAGCAGGGCATAGCGATCCGCACCGGCCATCACTGCTGCCAGCCTATCATGGATCAGTATGGTATAGAGGGGACCTGCAGGGCTTCGTTTGCATTCTACAATACAATGCAGGAAATAGATGTGCTGGCTGATGCGATCAGGAAAGCGGTGAAGATACTGGGGTAGACTTTTGTGGTAGAGTGTCAAATCCCCCTGGCCCCCTTTTTAAAGGGGGAATTTCAACTTTTTTGATTCCCAGGTATAGGTAGAGCACGATGAATTGTGGATTGTGCTGCGTGGACGTTTTTGTAGGGCGATGCCCTACTCTAAAGGCGTGGCGCCCCGTTGGGGCTTAATGCAAGTATATTAAGATCGATATTTTTTATATCAGAGAGTAGGCATTGAGGAAGTCGTCCTTCTTTCTGGCGGCTACGTCTATCTCCTGGCCGTCACTCATGACCACGTGGCCTCCCCTACCCTTCACATAGCGTGTCACGCGATTTACATTGATGATATACTGGCGGTGTATGCGGCAGAAGAGCGGCTCGGGTAGCAGCTCCTCATATACACCGATCTGGCGGGTGATGAGCAGCTTCTGTCCATTCTCCAGGTGAAAGCGGGTATAGTTGCCATCGCTCTGGCAGTACACGATATCATTGATATTGATAAAGGTCATGCCATCCAGCGTAGGGAGAGAGAGCTTCTGTAGTTTTGTAGCCGGCTGTGCCATATTGTGCAGGAGGATATTGAGGCTCTGATTGATGCTGCGGCTCTTCAGTTGTTCCCGCGCCTTCTGCACGGCGGTGACCAGCTCGTTTATATCTATAGGCTTCAGCAGGTAGTCTATGGCAGAAAACTTGATGGCCTGCACTGCATAGTGATCGAAGGCTGTGACGAAAATGACACCAAACCTGATCTGGGGAAACCTCCTGAGCAGATCGAAGCCATTGCCACCGGGCATCTCTACATCCAGAAATATCAGGTCGGGATCAGACTCCTTGATCATCTTCTCTGCCTCATGGGCCGAGTGGGCGATGCCGATGATCTCTACTCCGGTGCAATACCGGGTCAATAGCGAACGCAGGTTTTGCGCTACCAGCTGCTCATCATCTACGATTATAGCTCTCATATGTACTTACTGCTCTATTGCTAAAATAAACAACGTACCGTCGGGTTCATTATTACTATCATACTTATCTTTTACCTCCATGCGTATCTTTTTGTCGCTTATCTGATTGATAGCATGTATCCGCATTTCGGTCAGTTTCATTCCTTTAGACTGGTATTCTACGTGCATGGTTGTTTTGAGCTCGCGCGCTTTCTGACGGCCTATACCGTTATCGTCTACTGAGCAATACAGCGTACTGCCTTTCATAGCAAAATCGATGAGCAGGCGGCCGGCTTTGTCATCCAGATTGCGCAGGCCGTGGCGGATGGCATTCTCCACGATCGGCTGCAGCAGCATAGGCGGCACCTGCACCTCAAAGGAATCAATATAATCTGCCATGTCTATCTGCCAGGTGAATTTATCTCCAAACCTGAGGCACTCCATCAGCACATAGTCCTGCAGGTAGGCTATCTCCTCATCCAGAGAGATATACTGCTCTCCGGAGAGGTCCAGCGTCTTGCGTATGAGGCGGGCAAAGTTTGACAGGTACATATTGGCAGAGTACATGTCTTCCCTATTCACAAAGTGCTGCACGGCGGTGAGGCAATTGAAGATGAAGTGGGGGTTCATCTGCGCCTTGAGGGCCTGCTGCTCCAGCTCTATGATCTTATTGTGCAGCGATTGCTCCTTTTGAAACCGCTCCTGCTGCCGGCGAAACCTATCACGGATGATCAGGAAACCTATGATCAGGATGGTGATCATGATGATGGCCCAAAACCACCAGGTAGTATAGAACGCCGGTGTGATCTCAAACCGCACACGGGCTACATATCCGGACCTGCGCCCAAACTTATCCAAGGCGGTCACCTCAAATGTATAGGAGCCGGGAGATAGGGAGCGAAGCTCTATGGAATTATTGGTAGTGGTGGTCCAATTATCATTGCCGGCTCCGAGTAGCCTGTATTGATATTTAAGGTTATCCGAGGTAGGCAGACAGATACCTGTGTATTCTATACGAAGATTGTTTTGTGTATGATCCAGGTAATATGGCGTATCATGTACTGCGCTGTCCTTGTCCTGGATATGGATGCCTGTGATATACATAGGCACCTCTCTTCCTATGTAAAGATTTTTGTCAGGTAGTATGGTGAGTCCACCTGTGGTGGCTACATACACCATGCTATCGACCACTGCTATATCATTCACATCATCGCTAAGCAATCCATCTAAAGTAGAATACGGTATAATACGATCTATGATCAGACTATCTGCAATATGGTAGGTGATCCTATTGAGCCCATCATTAGTAACTACCCATATCTCGTGGCGCTTGCCAGCCACTATCTTGCGGCACATGGCGCCATGATACCTGAGGTCTGAGGATGTGCTAATGCGACCGAGCACCTTACCATTCACAAAGGCCGCAATACCGTCTGAGGGGGTACCTACCCACAATACATCGTCGGGGGTATAGCATAGCGATGTTATGCGGCCATTGAGTATGGAGTCAGTAGTGGTCAAATGCGTGAGGCTATCCCTCTGAAAAAGGTAAAGGCCATCGATACTACCTACCACTACTTGTCCATCGCTGCGCTCCGCCATATCAAAGATCCGCTTGTTTAAGGGTACTTCCCTGAAGCTATCTATTTTATCATCATACACTACGATGCTGGCTATAAGGCCGATCAGCACCTCATAGCCGTTTTTTCGCTTGATGGCGACCCTGGGCCCTCCTGCCAGTGTACGCCGGTACAGGGCGTCACTCCGGGAGAAATAGGCCATTTGAATGACATCAGAGATCATAATATAACCGCGTGTCAGAGGCACTATATCGTTGATCCATGTCTTGTTCTTTGTTATATATGGCAGCGCCTTGATTTCACCCTGGCTGATAGTACAGAGATGGCCATCAGCCAAGCCCACAACGGCTCCATTGCCGGGGAGCCTTGTGACCGCTGTGACATCGGAGCTCTCCGCCCCAGGAAAATGCTTATAGCTGGTCGCTTTGTCCTGTCGGAGCACATAGACTCCATCACCGCCGGTGGTGATCCAGAGATCGCCGTCCCTGTCCAGAGCTATGCTACCAGACCCGTGACCAGCCCATATCTGTTGCAAGGACTTAAAGTTTCTATCAAGGCTATAAACGCCCGCCTTATTGATATAGAGCAGATACTTTTCCTGCCAGGGGATCAGACGTGTGACTCGTTCATTGACAGGGAGCTGGACCACTGCGCCCCTGCGATAGTCCCCGTTTGCTTCCTTAGTATATGTAATGAGTTTGCCGTTGTAAAACCGGAAGAGCTGACTATTGACCCACACTCCGTTTTCTGAGGTATCCAGACCGCCAGCCGGATATATCCGCTGTGTACCATCTGCCAGATTTGCCGTGATACCATGCTCATTGAGTATATCATAGTGTCCGCCTCCCCAGTACGAAATCTGATAAAGACCAGTACAGGTGGCCATGTGCTCCAGAGGAATAATACTATCGTGGGCGCATTCGTAAATATAGCTGCCATTATACAAGAGAACCTTATCACCTGAAATATTGCCTCTTATAAACTCACCATAGGGACATTTGATCAACGCAAGCGACGAGTCATTAGCTTTTGTATAGATCTTGCCTGCCCTATAGTAGCAGGCCGAGCGACTGAAAGTAATGATCCACATACGATCAGTAGTGGTATCCATTATCAGGCCCAGCACATCATTGTCAGGCAGGCCGTCCTTTTTGGTAAAAATTTTGAAGTGCTCTCCATCATATCGCGCGAGACCGGCTTCTGTACCGATCCACATAAAACCTGCTCTATCCTGCACTGCGGAAAAGGTAGCTGCTGACGGCAATCCGTTTTTCACTCCAAGGTGCAGGGGCGATGAAAACTGCGCCCTGACAGACATGACTGCAGCAGCGAAAAACAATATCAAAATGTAAGTACGGTACAAGAAGACTGGATTGACACTAAAATAGGGGAATACCATCAAAGTACAGAGATAATCGCCTGCGAATGTTCTTTTGAGCCCGGGAAGACACGCTTATACAAAAATCGACACGCTTATACACTCTCCGTCAATATAATATCGCTATGATATATTTTCGTATCACAATCCAAAAGAAAGCAGCCATACCCACCATATTCTAATCAATGGAACACGTAAAAAGCGCCTCCGACCTAAGGGGCGCTTTTATTTTTTTGCGGCGATAGCCGACAGAGCGACAGTAGGTAATTTCATTTTTTTGCATGACGGCCGAGGATTTCTGAAGGGAAATACTATATTTGCAGTCCTTTCGGAAAAGGATGCACCCGTAGCTTAACTGGATAGAGCAGCTGACTACGGATCAGCAGGTTAGGGGTTCGACTCCCTTCGGGTGCACATCACTACAAAAGCCATGTATCTCCATACATGGCTTTTTTTATTTATCCAATATCGCCGTTACCTGAATTAGTTTAGCTGACAAGCTAACAAGCATGCAACTTTTGCACACGTATTCCATCTTAACATATGGATTAGTATATTTATACCAATCCACCTCTCAACCCAGATTTTTTGCCAAAACACACATAAACCAACCTAGATCTTTACCCAACATGAAAAAACTTTTATCTCTTACCGTCCTCCTGGTATCGTTTTCTCTGTTTTCGCGGCTCTATGCCAGCCACGTGATGGGCGCTGACCTGACCTACTCCTGTATAGGGCCCAATCAGTACCGCGTGACGCTGACCGCCTACCGCGACTGTAACGGTATCACAATAGGTGGCCCGATGACAGTAAACTATAGCTCATCCCAGTGCGGTGTGAGCTCCAGCCTGACGCTGAATCAGGTGGGTGCCGCTCAGGATATCACGCCGGCCTGCTTCTCTACCACTGATGCCTGCCACGGCGGCAGCGGTATAGGTATAGAGAAAGATGTATTTCAGGGAGTGCTGACACTGCCGGCAGGCTGCGGCTCAGACTGGGTACTGAGCTGGAGCATGTGCTGTCGCAATGCCGCGATCACTACGCTGAGCAATCCGAGCAATGAGGACTTCTATATAGAAGCACGCCTCAATAATACACTCCCATCGTGCGATAACTCGCCGGCATTCTCCAATGATCCGGTAGGAGTTTATTGCAATGGATTCACACAACTGTATAACCAGGGCGGTGTGGATGCCGACGGCGACTCGCTGCACTACTACCTGATGCCATCTCTGAATGCCTCAGGATCATCTGTGGCCTATAGCGGCAGCTACAGCGCTACCAATCCGATGGGTACCACCAGCGGTACGACTCTCGACCCGCTCACAGGCCAGCTGACCTTCACGCCAAACCAGTCTCAGACAGCAGTGGTAAAAGTAGGTGTGGACGAGTACCGCAACGGTGTACTGATAGGCCACGTAGAGCGCGATATGCAGGTGATAGTGACCAACTGTACCAACTCCGCTCCTACTGCAGGCGGTATCAATGGTGTGGCCGGTGCCTATACATATAATACAACTGCATGCTCCAGCTTCTGCTTTACCATACAGACCAACTCATCTAATCCGGCTGATAGTATCTTCTACACACTGGCAGGCGCTAACCTGCCGGGAGCGACATTTACCCTATCAGGTGGCGCTCAGCCGCTGATCACTGTATGCTGGTCTCCATCCCAGGCTGATGTGGGTAGCAATACTTTTGTCCTGAGCCTGAGGAACAATGCCTGCCCATACTACGGTACAGCATCTGTGGCCTACACTATAGTAGTGGCCCCAGCCGCCAATCCACCGGTAGACGGCGGTCCGGATATACACCTCTGCCAGGGTCAGACCGGCTCACTGACAGCTACCTCTGCAGGCAGTGTAGTGAGCTACACCTGGTCAGACGGCACCACTACTCATGCCGGTGCTACATGGAGTGGCATCAACCCTGCCGTGACTACTATATATACAGTGTCTGCCCTGTATACCAACGGCTGTACACTGACCGACCAGGTAGTAGTATACCGCAATAGCAAACCAACAGTAGTAGCCTACCCTCCTGTATCTACTATCTGCTCTACCTCTGACACGATACAGCTCAATACGATAGCGACCAATGCCGCTACCTACAGCTGGACGCCTGCTGCGGGCCTGAGCTGCAGCAACTGCGCCAGCCCTAAGGCCTCTCCTACTGCCAGCACTGTCTACTCTGTAGTGGCGCTGGATAGCTCCGGCTGTCCTAGTGATACTGCGAGGGTACGTGTGAACCTGAACAGCCCGCCACCGGTGCAGAGCTGCTCTGTGATCTACGCTACGCCTACAGGCACCGGCAGCGGCTCTCAGGGAGACCCGACCAATCTGGACAACGCCCTGGCAGCAGCACAGTGTAATAATGCTGTGATCAAGCTGGCCATAGGTACTTATAATATAGACTTCCCTATCACCACGCTGGGTAGCTATACTACCATAGAGGGTGGATTTGACCCGGCTAATAACTGGGTGAAGAGCAGCCTGGCGGGTGCTACGACCATCTACCGCAGCGCCCTGAACCTGGAAGGAACCGGCAATACCAAGCGCCTGGTAGGTATCTACCTGAATGGCGCTCAGTACATACGCCTGCAGGACCTGACCGTGCAGACGGCCAACTGCCCTGCGATATCCGTCGCGGACACCTTTGGCTATACCAACTATGGTATACATATGACCAACTGCTCTAACTATAACTTTGTGCGCTGCCAGGTGAAACCGGGTAGCGGCTCTGACGGCAAGGCGGGTACACCGGCCTCAGGCTCCGGTACGCCGGGTGCCAATGGCAATACTGCCGGCAATACTGCAACGGGTGCCTCTCCGGGCGCCGGCCCTAATGCAGGTGGCAATGGCGGTAACGGCGGCAGCGGCGGTACCACATCAGGCAACTCCGGTACTGCCGGATCTGCCGGTACTGGCCCAGGTGCCGGTGGCGGCGGCAGTGGCGGCTCAGGATCTGTGACATGTGCTTCATTTGGCATCTTCAATGGTAGTGCGGCTCAGCCTGGTGGCAATGGTGCTCCGGGTACTCCGGGTACTTCAGGTACCTCCGGTGGCACAGGTACACTGTCAGGTGGCTTCTTCACCGCAGGTGTGCAGGGTGGCAATGGTACCGCGGGTACTGCCGGCAGCGGCGGTGGCGGCGGTGGCGGCACGGGTGGTGCCGGCCTCAATACACGCGGCTCCGGTGGTGGCAGCGGTGGTAGCGGCGGCGGCGGTGGCCCCGGTGGTACCGGCGGCTACGGCGGCGGCAACTGCTTTGGCATCTTTATCAATAACAACGGATCAAATGGCGTCATACTGGAATGTAACATAGGACCACTGGCTGCAGGCAATGGTGGCGCAGGAGGTACCGGCGGCGCAGGAGGTGCCGGTGGCGCAGGAGGTAATGGCAATACAGGTGGCTCCGGCTGCCAGAACTTCTACGGCAATGGTGGCAATGGTGGCTCCGGCGGTGCCGGTGGCAACGGTGGCAATGGTGGCAGCGGTGTCAGTACCCGCGTGTACCTGACAGGTGGTACTCCACTCACTACAGCAGATACGACCTTTGGCCTGGTGGCACAGCCTACTATCTTTGCGGCCAATGTATCATGTACCAATCATAATGATACACTCTCCTCTGCTGCATCCGGCAACTGGAATGCGGGCGCTAACGCTACCGTACCTACAGGCACAGGCACACAACTGGTGACACAGTATACCGTGATAGGCCGCAAGGATATCACCTACAGTGCCAATGTGTATTCCGGATTTGTGAATATAGCGCTGGACCAGAGCTCATTCATACCAGTGATCCAGTCTACAGCTACTGCGCTGAATGCGGATACTTTCTTTGTATGCCAGGGCAGCAGTGCCAACTTTAACCTCCAGATAGCATCGGGAGATACATTCAGCTGGGATTTTGGCGGAGCGCTGAGCCCTAGTGTATACTACGGTGCTACGCAGCAGAACCTGACGGGACTGACCTTCACTACTCCGGGCCTCTACATGATAGTGGCCAATATCAAAACAAGCTGCTGCGGCTGGTCTCCATATGATACGGCCTGGCTGCGTGTAGACCCACAGCCTACTATCACATATACTGGTACTACCTCCTTCTGCCCGGGAGACAGCGCTCATATCATCCTGTCCGGCACTGGTACATCCTACCAATGGACACCGGCAGGCGGCGTGAGCGATCCGACAGGGACCGACGTATACCTGCATCCGCTCAGCTCTACTACCTACACTGCCTCTGCCCTCAGCGCGAGCGGCAGGTGCCATGCAGATACCTCTATAGCTATCACTGTACTCACACCAGCTACACTGGCATTCACCACTGTGCCTGCTACGTGCGGCAGCAATGGCGGCGCTACTGTGACACCGACACCTGCCGGCAGCTACACCTACCAGTGGAATCCGACAGGCGCGACTACTGCATCTATCAGCAGCCAGCCAGCGGGCAACTATAGCGTGACCGTGACACCTACAGGCTCAACCTGCAGCGTGACCGGTGTGGTGGCCATCAGCGCCAATGGCGGTGTACAGGCATTCATCACCAGGACAATACAGCCAACCTGCCATGGCGACTGCAATGGCGCGCTGAAAGTACGCGTGATAGGCGGTACTGCACCATATACCCTGACATGGAGCAATGGCAATACTACAGACAGCGTCTACAGCCTGTGTGCAGCTACCTACTCGGTCACTGCCACCGATGCTAACGGATGCAGCGTGGCTGTATCTCAGACACTGACTGAGCCGCAGCTGCTGGTAGTGGTAGCACTGGATAGTACCGACGCACACTGTGCCAGCTCATGTACCGGAGCGGCTACGATAGACGGACAGGGCGGCACGGGCACTTTCACCTATGTGTGGAGCCCTGCTGTATCACCTGCTAATAACCACCCTACTAACCTCTGCGCCGGTCACTACGATATCACTGCGACTGACCAGAATGGCTGTACAGGTACCGGTGG
Organism: Bacteroidetes bacterium UBA1941; assembly: GCA_002336805.1. Classification (GTDB taxonomy): domain Bacteria; phylum Bacteroidota; class Bacteroidia; order Chitinophagales; family LD1; genus UBA1941. Next base: position 80,206 of record DDEZ01000003.1, on the reverse strand, counting down.
TGTGACCATCAATGCTGCTGTACCTGTGCTCAATGTAAGTTTTGTGAATACACCGGAGACCTGCCCTGGCTACTGCAATGCGACCAGCACTGTGACCGTGAGTAGCGGCATACCTCCGTATACCTACCTGTGGAGCAACGGGCCTACCTCTGCACGTGACAGCAATATGTGCGTAGGTGCCTATACGGTGATAGTGACGGATTCATTCAACTGTCCTCAGACGGTCAATGACACGATACAGCCATCTCCTATCCTGCCTATGACTGCGACATTCAATACCACGGTGGAGACCTGCCCTGGTATCTGCAATGCTACCAGTACTGCTACGGTAGCTAACGGTACATCGCCATACACATACTCATGGAGTAATGGTACTACCCAATCAAACAACAGCAACCTCTGTGTGCAGGTGTACACGCTGACTGTGACAGATGCCAATAGCTGTACTGTGAAGTTTAACGATACGATACCATCATCCGGCATACTGCCGCTGCAGGTATCCTTTATCAATAGAGTGGAGAGTTGCCCTCAGGTGTGTGACGGTACTATCATAGCTACCGCTACTGACGGTACCGGACCATACACATATGCATGGAGCAATGGTACTACCTCTGCTACCAATAGCAGCCTGTGTACCTCTACCTATGTGCTCACGGTGACCGACGCGCACAACTGTACCGTATCACTGTCTGACAGCCTGGCTCCATCTCCCAACTCGATACCGGGATTTGTGCTGAGCAGCACCAGCCCGGGTATCTGCTTTGACAAGCCAGACTCTGTCACGCTGACGGCTTCATCTGATACGGTGATCACCTTTACCTGGAGCACCGGGGCTACTACCCCTGTCGCGCTGACCTCTGCTATCACTGTGTCTGACTCGGGTACCTACCAGGTGTCAGCTACCAAGAATGGCTGTGTGACGACACTCACGCAGATCATCACCGGTGTGAAGTGTGACAGCACCTGTGGTGTGGCGATAGCTGATGCCTTCACGCCAAACGGCGATGGCAAGAACGATGAGTTTAAGGCGGTGTACTCCTGCCCTGTTTACTCTTTCTCCATGACTATCTACAACAGGTGGGGTGAGAAAGTATTTGAGACTAATGACATCACCAAGGGATGGGATGGCACCTACAAGGGAGCAGCCGCACCATCTGAGGCCTATGTATGGTTTGTCTGCTCAAGGGAAAAGGACGTGACGCCGGAAGTCTGCAAATCAGGTAAGCTGACCCTCTTCCGATAAGAAACAATAATCACTGAAACCGAAAGGCCATGAGTATAATGCTCATGGCCTTTTAGTTTTCGGATGGATAGAGATCCGGACGCGGGTATGCCGATATGATATACAAAAAAAGCCGCGCTCATTTTATGAGCGCGACTGTGATCTAGAAAATAATACTCTTATCCTTTTATAAAGGCCAGTATATCGGCATTGATCGTATCAGCCTCTGTGGTAGGCATACCATGCGGAAAGCCGGGATAGGTCTTCAGTGTGCCATTTTTCAAGAGTTTGGCCGCTTTCAGCGCGGTGATCTGGTATGGTACTATCTGGTCATCCTCTCCGTGCAATACGAGTACCGGCACATCTGCGCTCTTCAGGTCTTCTGTAAAATCTGTCTCTGAGAAAACCTTTACGCATGCGTAATGGGCCTGTATACTGCCTGTCATACCCTGGCGCCACCAGTTGTCACGTACTCCCTGAGATACCTTGGCACCCTCTCTATTATACCCAAAGAACGGAAGTGTGAAGTCAGCAAAGTACTGCGCCCTATTGGTAGCTGTCTGCTGCCTTATCTCGTCAAAGATAGCCATTGGCACACCATCAGGATTGGTGGCGCTCTGCACCATAGAGGGTGTCACGGCGCTGATCAGCACTGCTTTGGCTACCCGGCCCTGACCATGCTTGGCTACATAGCGTATCACCTCGCCGCCGCCGGTAGAGTGGCCTACGTGTATAGCATCTCTGAGGTCCAGCGCGGCTACCAGCGCAGCGACGTCTGCCGCATAGGTATCCATATCATGGCCCGTAGCCACCTGCGTAGAGCGCCCGTGGCCACGGCGATCATGTGCTATGACGCGGTAGCCATGCTGCAGGAAAAACATCATCTGCTTATCCCAGTCATCTCCACTGAGAGGCCAGCCGTGATGGAATACGATGGGCTGTCCGGTGCCCCAGTCTTTGTAGTAGATCTCTGTGCCGTCTTGTACTTTGATTTTGCTCATTGTAGTTTTTTTAGAAACAAGAAAAATGAAATATAGTAAAGATATACTTTAACTGTGGCGATACCCTACAGGCCAAACCTGAGCAGCTGATAGCAGCGTAATCGATAGCAAAAAAGCAAACAACTTCTTCATAAATCAAATGTAGATAAAGTAGCAAAGTACGGTATAAATACATTTTATATATAAATAAAAATCTCTATTCCTGAATCTTAAGAAATCATTAAAATTTTGTTTGGATACGACCTGCATATAATGTAGATTTAGAAGGCTAAACCTTCACCATTTTATGAATCAACCTTCTACCCGGTTTCACACCAGTTCCCTGTTTTATTTCGCAACCCAGATAGCATCCAGGGCCAGGCTGTGTATGCTCACGGCACTTAGTATTTTGTGCTGTGTGACTATCTCGCTGCAGGCGCAGAACCTCGTGCTCAATCCGAGTTTTGAGACCACATCTTCGTGCCCGGCAGGTATCAGCCAGTTTAACCTAGCTACTAACTGGAACTCTACCAATACCGGCGCGGATAGCTGCTCCTCTCCTGATCTGTATGCGGGCTGTGCGATACAGCTGGGCGGCGCCAATAGCCCCAACGGCCTGCTGGGCTATCAGGCCTCCCGCACCGGTACGCACCATGCAGGGATCATACTCAGTGAGGGCTTTGTAGGCTGCGTGCGGCTGAATGACAACTACCGTGAGTATATAGAGGGGCAACTCTCTACGCCGCTGGTAGCAGGGCAGAAATACCTGGTACGCTTCTATGTGAGCCTGCCGGAGGGTGTGATGTGGGGTAGCAATAGTATCGGTGTTTACTTTTCCAATACACTGTACCAGCACAATGCCTGCCCCAGCAATGCGCTGATCAATGTGACGCCACAACTCAACATGTGCGGACCGGCTATCATGGATACGATCAACTGGGTACCTATACAGTGGATCTATACAGCTACCGGTGGGGAGAGGTACTTCACTATCGGCAACTTTAAGAATGACAATAACACAAACTATGTCTCGCTAAACTGCAGCACATTTAACCCATACATCTACTACTATATAGATGATGTCAATGTCTCTGTGGCACTGCCTAACCAGTGCGGCATCACTGTACTCACTGACTCTGTCAATGCCACATGCGGTAGCAATAACGGAAGTGTGAGTGTGAATGCACAAGGCTGTACGACACCATTCAGCTATGCATGGTCGGCACCGGGTGGCAGCGGCACCTCGCTCTCCAATCTGGGTGCAGGTAGCTATACTGTCTCTATCACTGATGCTACGGGCTGCGTGCAGACCACCTCTATAGCTGTGAATGCGGCCTGCCCTACTACGCTCTGCCGCAATACCAGCGGCTCACTGACCGTATCAGGCGGCACTGCGCCATATACGTGGCAAACGTGGGACAGCGTGGGCAGTGTATGCCAGGGCGGTGTGCTCTTTGGCGGATTCTGCCTGGGTGGTACATGGGTCACTACCTATGGATGGAAAACCGTGAGCACCGGCGCAGCCACTACCTATACGCCAGCTGCGGGCACTGATACACTGCGCGTGATAGACAATGCCGGCACGACTGTGACCTCATGGAATATAGCTACGCTACCACCGTGCAATACGTGCAACCTGACAGTCACACCGGGCCGCACGGTGAATGTAGCCTGCGCGCGAAATGCATCGGGATTTGCCAAAGTGAATCATACGGGTGGCACAGCGCCGCTCACCTATACCTGGTCTCCAAACGTAAGTACGACGGACTCAGCATCAGGCCTGATAGCAGGCACCTATACAGTGACGGTATCTGATGCGAGCGGCTGCTCGGGTACAGCATCCTTCACCATCACGGGGCCTACTACTAATGTGGCCAGCAGTGTGCTGACCAATGTACCTGCAGGCTGTACGACCAATACCGGCAAAATAGTACTCTCTACCACAGGCGGCACTCCGGGCTATACCTATGTATGGTCTCCAAACGTAAGTACGCGTGACTCTGCTACCAACTTGGCTGCAGGCAACTATAGTATCACCGTGACAGACGCCAATGGCTGCTCTGCTGTGGTATCAGCTACGGTAGCATCTGCCTCTGCTATCACAGTGAGCGCAGGCCCGCAAACCAATGTAAACTGTAATGGCGGCAATAATGGTGTAGCACATGTGACGGTCTCCGGCGCTACAGCGCCGATCACCTATACCTGGTCTCCCAATGTGAGCACAGCAGACTCTGCGCGCAACCTGGCCGCCGGCACCTATACAGTGACCGTGCGCGATGCAAATGGTTGTACTGGTACGGCCAGCTTTACCATCACGCAGCCGGCCAGTGCACTGGCGCTGAGCAATACTGCCACACAGCCTACCTGCGGCGGTAGCAACGGAAAAATAGTAGTACGCGCTACAGGAGGCACACCGGCCTATACCTACACATGGCTGCCCAATGTGACGACCATAGACTCTGCACTGAACCTCGCCGCAGGCACCTATAACATCACTGTGACAGACAGCCGCGGCTGTACTGCCACGACCAGTGCTACCCTGGCTCCATCTACACAGGTGACCGCTACCGCAGGGCCGCAGACCAATGTGAGCTGCTACGGCGGCAGCAATGGCGTGGCACATGTATCGGTATCCGGCGGTACTGCTCCGCTGACATACACCTGGTCTGCTGGTGGCAGCACAGCAGACTCTGCTACAGGCCTCACGGCAGGTACATACACAGTGACCGTGCGCGATGCAGGTGGCTGCAGCGCTTCTGCATCATTCACCATCACGCAGCCGGTGTCGGCGCTGTCTGCTACGGCAGCTACCACGCCTACGAGCTGCGGCGGCAGCACGGGCCAGGTCACCATCACCCCTGCAGGTGGTACCGCAGGCTATAGCTATACCTGGTCTCCAAACGTGAGCTCATCTGCCACGGCTAGCAGCCTGGGTGTAGGTACGTATAATGTAACCGTGACAGATGCTCATGCCTGTACCTTTGCCACGTCTGCCTCTGTGGCATCTACGAACGGATTCAGCGTGGCGCAGGGCGGCCAGACCAATGTGAACTGCTACGGTGCGACCACCGGTGCAGCACAGGTGACGGCCTCCGGCGGTACTACCCCATATACCTATACCTGGTCACCTAACGTAAGCTCCGGCCCTACTGCATCCAATCTCGCTGCCAATACCTACACGGTGACGGTCAATGACCAGGCGGGCTGCTCGGGTGTAGTGACATTTAACATCAGCCAGCCTGCGGCCGCACTCAGCGTATCACCAGTGGTGACGCATGCTACCTGCGGCAATAGCAACGGGCTCATAGTGCTGACCACTACCGGCGGCACGACAGGCTACACCTATACATGGGCACCAAACGTAAGCACCACTGCTACGGCAGGTAGCCTGAGTGCAGGCAACTATGCGACTACGGTGACCGATGCACTGGGCTGTACTGCTATCAGCAATAATACGGTGACAGTATCGCCTGCTGTGAATGCAGCGGTAGGTACTACGATCAATGTAAGCTGCAACGGGGCTAACAATGGTTCTGCAGCTGTGAATGTGAGTGGGGGCTCCAGTCCTTTCTTCTACGCATGGACACCTGCGGCCGGCATCAGCGGTGCTACTACAGATAGCGCCTATGGGCTGCACCCTGGTGTGACCTATACTGCCATAGTGAGCGATGTAGCAGGTTGTGCAGATACGGTGACCGTATCTGTGACAGAGCCTACTCCATATACTGTATCTCACAATACTGTGAATGCAGACTGCGGCGTGAGCAACGGCTCTGCCTCAGTGACCGTGAGCGGTAGCAACGGTGGCTACACATACCTCTGGAGCAATGCGCAAACAAGCAGCGCGATCACTGGACTCAGCGGAGGACCATACAAAGTGACGATCACCGACGCCAAAGGCTGTACCTATATAGACAGCGTGACCGTAGGTGTGAATGGCGGGCCATCGGCACCGGCCATCAGCGGCGGGCCACTCACCTTCTGCCAGGGAGATAGCGTAGTGCTGACCTCCAGCGCCGCCACGGGCAATACATGGAGTACCGGCGCTACTACGCAGAGCATTACAGTTTTGGCCGGAGGCAGCTATACTGTGACACAGACCGCAGGTGGCTGTACCAGTCCTGCCTCTACGGCAGCAGTAGTCACGGTCAATCCGATACCGGCTACTCCTACGATCACTGCGTCAGGGCCACTCTCCTTCTGCCAGGGCAGCTCAGTGACGCTGACCAGCAGCGCTACGACGGGCAACCTGTGGAGCAACGGTGCTACGACACAGACTGTGACCGTCACTACTGCCGGCACCTTTACCGTGGTTACTACACAGCTCGGCTGCCAGAGTGCGGTCTCGGCACCGGTGACCACTACTGTGATACCTAATCCTACACCTGTGATCACTAGTACTGATACGGCAGTATGCCCGGGCAACACAGCCACGCTGGATGCTACTACCACAGGCGCTACCCTGTATGCCTGGAGCACAGGCGGCACACAGCCTACGGTGAGTGTGAGTGACGGTACCTACTCTGTGACGGTGACTGTGAATGGCTGCACAGGCAGCGATGCGATCTCTATAGGCGCACTGCCGCTACTAGGCACGCTCACACTGCCAGACAGCCTCTCTCCATGCACCGGAGACACTGTGACGCTGGATGCGACCACCGCCAATGCGACCACCTATCAGTGGACCGGCCTCACTGCTACTACACCGGTGATCTATGTCACTGCGGGTACTACAGGCGCGGGCACTACACTCTACCGTGTAGATGTGACCAATACCTGCGGTGCGCTCACAGACTCGGTGATCGTAGCATTCCAGGACTGTGAGTGCCGGATCACGATGGCCAATGCATTCTCGCCGAATGGTGATGGGCTGAATGAATACTTCCGCCCAGTGATGCTCTGCCACAATCCGACCGCACTGAGCCTCCATATCTACAACAGGTGGGGACAGCTCATATTTGAAAGCAATGCACTCGATGCAAAATGGGATGGCACCTACAATGGCCAGGCACAACCGATGGAGGTCTACACCTACATCCTCGAGTTTTCCGGTATGGAAAACCACGTGCAGAAGACCGTACACCTGAGCGGCAATGTGACACTGCTGAGATAAAAGCACAATATTACGAACTAGAAAAAGCCTGGTCCATGGACCAGGCTTTTTTACATATTGCCGATTATATTGAATTAGAAATACCTGATCAGCTCGCGCTATAAACGGCTGCAAACTCTTTGGCGTAGTCTTCCAGTTTTACTTTGCCGTAGGTAGCGGTGTGCTGGCGGTAGTCTTCGAATATCACGCCCTCGCGTAGCGCTTTATTCATCTGTGTGAAGGTAGCGGCGATGCCACTATTGAGACCTGCCTGCTCCAGGCCGCCCTGCAATTGCTCGTCAGTAAACTCGATGTATGGCAAAGCTGGCTGGCCGATAGCCGTACCGATAGCCGCTGTGATCTCTGACCAGGTGTGCGTATCATCACTGGCTATGTACTCTACAGTCACGCCTGGTGTGCCGGTGGTAGCTACGGCGGTGGCTGCGGCTGCAGCGATATCTACAGGATGGACCAGTACATGGCGGAAGTCTGCCGGCTGCGAAGCCCCCATGATACCACCGCCTTTGATCATGCCTATCTGACTGAGGAGGTTGTAGTAAAAAAATCCGGGACGCAGGACGTGGATGCTCACGCTGCCCGCCAGTGGGCTCAGCGCGCGCTCAAAGTAGGCTGAGCCGTCTATAGGGCCTGTGCCCTGGCCGCGATGAGCACCGATGCTGCTCAGCAGGACTACACGTTTGATACCGCTGTCCTTTACGGCCTGTGCGTAGACGTCGGCTATGCTCTTTTGATGAGCAAAGAGGTCGGGCACGTTCAGATTTGGTGGCATCATGAGGTAGGCGCTGTCTGCCCCTGCCAGGATGCGCGTCACAAAAGCGGCATCTGTGAGGCTGCCCACAGCAGTGGTAGCACCGAGGGCGGTGATCTCTGCAGTGCGGTCTGCGCTGCTGGTCACTACGGTCACATCGTGGCCGGCGGCAGTGAGGGTTTGAGTGAGCGGTTTGCTGATATGGCCTGTAGAGCCGGTGATGATGATCTTCATTGTGTTTTGTGTTTTGATCGTTTGTATTGGAATATCCGGATGCAAATGTATCTTTGTACTTACTTTTCTACAAGTACTTACCCTAAAGTAGGTACAAAGAAGCCACATCATGAGCACTCCGATCAAAGACACCTCGAGCAACCAGCTGAATAAGCTGGCCGAGCTCCGCTGCCCCGTGACCCATACCCTGGACCTCATAGGAGGCCGGTGGAAGTCTACCATCCTCTACCACCTCATGTCAGGTACCAAGCGCTATAGTGAGCTGCGCCGGTGCATCCCCCCTATCTCTGAGAAAATGCTGATACAGCAGCTCAAAGAGCTGGAGGCTGACGGACTGGTAGAGCGCCGAGTACATCAGGTAGTGCCTCCGCACACAGACTACAGCCTCTCGCCTACCGGCCAGGACCTGACACCGGTGCTGAATGCAATGGCCATGTGGGGGCTGAAGCACGGCGCTACGGTGCCGGCCATGTAGGGCCATGACCATAGTGGATAGCAGGCTGATGCGGCTATACTAGTTTCCTGTATCGATGCCGATCTCGAGTTTATATCCCTTGCCGTGGATATTGACGATACGGACTGCGGGGTCGGCTTCCAGTTTCCGCCGGAGGCGGGAGATGAACATATCCAGGCTGCGACCTACTATGACGCCTTCGTCTTCCCATATTTCCTTTTGCAGCCGCCGGCGGTCTATGATGGCATCCTGCTCTCTGGCAAAAATGTGCAGTATGCGCGCCTCCTTGGCAGTGAGGGCTGTGTGTACGCCACCCCGCTCCAGCCGCTGCTGCTCCGGGTGGAAGAGGAAGCTGCCTATGATGATCTCTCCCTGCTGTGCCATCGCCTGTGGCTGCGGGTCTATGCCCGGCTCAGCGGCTATCGTGACCGGCTGTCTCCTATACCTCCATATACCCAGCAGTAATAAGCCTATGAGCAGGAGTCCGCCGCCGCTCATATAGAGCGCGGAGCTGACCGGCGCCCCCTCCTGAAACCTGACGTCTATGCTATAGCGCCTCAGTGGCTGCAGCCGCTGCGCGCAGGCCACGAGCTCCTGCTGATGAGGGCCTGCCATGGAGTAGCCATAGACCACCTGGTCCGTCTGCTCCTCCAGTACGGTGACTATATACCGGCCAGTACCCCGGTCTGTAGCTACCACCTCATCTATGATATGCGCGAGTGTGTCGGGGCGGAAGGCAAATGCATTGCGGAAGGAGATGCGGTAATGGTCTGTGGACAGGCGGGTGACGGGCGGGATGGTAGTCGTGCTATCTCCGGTATAGAGTAGTACCTGATGGGCTACGCTACGCATGGCTACCAGATCGCGCGTGGTATCAAAATCGCTACGGCCCGACCGGCCTCGGGCAAAGCCCCCCAGCAATAGCAGCAGGCCGCCGCCTATGGCCAGCCATGACATCTTCTTGAGCATACCCAAAGATAGGACCTTGCGGCTATCTGACCATTGGTTTACAATGATTTTACAGCTTTGTTACACTTGTTTTACACTTGATCTGGCGGTACAGCGCCGGGGTGACGGTACCTTTGCCACACGCTACGGCACTATTCCTTCACCACAATCAAAACGCTATGCTAAAGTACCTGCCACTACTACTCGTTTCATTTTATGCGCTGACCGGTGCCCGATCTGGCGGCCCTGCTACCATGGTCACGCCGACCGGCGAATCCAGCGACCGGATAGTCAATCCCGATGCGCATACGACCATCGCCTACCGGCATTTCATAGACAAAGGTATAACCGACCGCACGGGTGCCTGTTGGTTTATGAGTACCGAAGGGGTATACCGTTTTGCCGGGGGGCGATTTACACTGTACCGGACCATAGGTGGACTGTACATGGGCTATGGGGGCAGTATACTGGAAGACGGAAAGGGCAATATCTGGTTTGGCGCGCTGGGAGGCATCGTGCGCTATGACCTGGCTGCCTCCACGGCAGCGGGCAAGGCGACCTTTGCCACCTACTCTATACCGGGTGCAGGCGGTGCGCAGCTACTGGCCAGCCTGCAGGACCTCAGGGAGGCTCCGGGCTCACCGGCTATGGTGCGGCTGATGCTGGAGGACCGCGGGGGAGAGATATGGTTTGCCACCAGCCACCAGCTATACCGCACAGACAGCGCCTCAGGCACAGTACTGCCCACAGCGATCGGCGCCTACCTGAGAGCAGACAGGCAGCAATACAGATGCACCGCTCCGGACGACTATGGCATATACGGCCTCTATCAGGATCGCGATGGCCATATCCTGATCTCTATGAATGCCTGCAGCTGCGGCCCACCAGCCACCTATCTGCTCAAGGCAGAGCGGTGGAGCAATGCCTGTGTATTGGGGCAGTGTGGCCACGACCTGCTGCGCAGCGACCAGTACCAGGCCCACAGCAGAGAGATAGCCGCCAGCCTCAGCCCCGTGACCACCCGTGATGGCAATACCCGCATCGCCTTTGCTACGATGCTGGCAGACAGGTCGGGGAGGGTCTGGATAGGTAGTGATAGCGGAGTATATACCTACGAGGGTGGCTATTTCACCCGTGCGTTGCTGGGCGACACGCTGAGTAGCAGCCGCATCACCGCCATGAGCCAGGATGCTACGGGCGCTATATGGTTTGGTACGGGAGATGATCTGCATTTCCGTGGGCGGGGGGTGTGGCGGTACCAGCCGGCTGCCGGCGCTACAGGCGGTGGGCTATCTCACTATACTACTGCCGGTGGTATGCCTGCCCAGACACCTTTCCGTAATGATATCATCTCATCACTCCTGCCGGATAAGGACGGAAGCATGTGGATCGCGGGTCAGGGAGGCATCTGCTACTTTGCCAAGGGTGTATTTGGCAGCCCATCTGCGAAAGACATCAAGAATGAACTGCCGGTTTATTTTGTGATGAAAGACAAAGCGGGGGATATCTGGTTTAGCACCTGGGAGCTCGGCCTCTACCGCTATCATGCTGGCCGGCTGGAGCGCCTATCGGCAAAGTGATCAGCGCCTATGGTATTGAAGCGAAGGAGATAGTATTGCCTCGCAGGTTTCAATCCGATCTATTCCCCTTTAGGGGGGTCATTGGCTTGATTTTTACTACATTGCCTGCATGAGATACAGGCATATATTGCAGATAGATGACGATGATGAGGATCAGGAGATCTTTGAGACAGCACTGGCAGATGTGACCAGTGAAGTGCAATATACAGGCAGCTCAAGTGCTATAGATGCACTACTGCAGCTACAGAGCGGAGTGCTCCGGCCTGACATTATTTTCCTCGATCTGAATATGCCACTGATGACGGGTATGGACTTCCTGAGGGAAGTGCGCATGCACGACCATTTGCGGCAGATACCAGTTGTTATTTTCTCGACCTCATCACAGCCAGCCGCCGTGACGGCCACTCAGGATCTGGGTGCTGCAGACTTTATGACCAAACCAACCACCTATCGCGAGCTGGTACAGGCTTTGCGTACTATGCTATCCGAAGCCTGACCCATGCCACATTCTATACCCGATATACAGCTCCTGGACGTACTACCGCAGATAGCGTGGACAAACTTGCCCACCGGCGAGGTCAATTTTTATAATCAAAAATGGTTTGAGTATACAGGCCTCAGTCTGGAGCAGACCCGAGGGGCAGGCTGGCAGCTGGTGGTACATCCTGACGATCTGGAGTATACCAAAGAACTGCTGGCTCAGGCCCTGGCGAGTGATGGTACCTTTGAGGTCAAGAACCGTTTTCGCCGTGCCGATGGTGAATATATCTGGCACCTGAGCCGGGCCAACCCTGTACGCGATGAAAGTGGCAAGGCAGTGCTCTGGGTAGGGATCTGCACAGATATACAGGATGAAGTCAGTATACGCCGGGAAGTGGAAGATACAGAGTTCAAATTCCGCTCGCTGATAGAAGAATCTACTGTGGCTACAGCCCTCTTTACCGGTCCAGAAATGGTGATAGAGATAGCCAACGATATGATGATCGGATTCTGGGGCAAGGGACGCTCCGTGATGGGCCAGCCCATACTGGCAGCGCTACCAGAGCTGATAGGCCAGCCTTTCCCTGATCTGCTCAGGCATGTGTATGAGACCGGAGAGACCTTCACCGGGATCGGCACTCCTGCTGACCTGGTAGTAAATGGTGTGATGGGGCGATACTATTTTGATTTTAGCTACGTAGCTATCCGTGACCGCGCGGGCCAGATCTACGGCGTGATGGATATAGCTATAGACGTGACCGAGCGGGTACTGGCACAGCAGCAGATAGAGCGGCACCAGGAGCAGCTGGTGAGCTATTTTGAGCAGAGCCCGGTGGGCATAGCTACCCTCAGCCGTGACAACCTGACATTCCGACTGGCCAATGACTTCTATGGCCAGCTGGTGGGCAGACCGGTCATTGATATACTGGATAAACCTCTGCTGGAAGCGCTGCCCGAGATAGCGGGACAGGGATTTGACAAACTATTAAAGCTCGTGATCGACACCGGTATACCATATTCGGCCAATGAAGTATCGGCAGAGCTGATGCGCCGGGGAAAACTAGAGACTGTCTATGTCAACCTATCCTACCAGCCGCAGCGCGATACCAAAGGAGAAGTAATAGGTGTGCTGGTAGTGGCCACTGATGTGACCGTACACGTACTGGCGCGCAAGCAGCTGGAAGAGAATGAAAGCAAACTGCGGCGTGTGATAGAGTATGCGCCGGCAGCGATCGCCGTCTTCGCAGGACCAGATCTGATCATAGAGTCTCCTAATGCTGCCTTTCTCCAGCTGCTGGAGCGGGGAAGTAATATAGTCGGGCGATCTTTTCGCGAGGTGCTGAGTGGTACCGTGCAGCGCGATCAGATGTTTATAGAGCTAGTGACCAGGGTATATGAGACTGGAGAAGAGTTTCGCGCTACGGATGTGGAGGTGGTTTTTACCAATGGGCCTCAGCCTGAAAAGAAGTATTACAACATAACCTTCACCCCGCTGCTGAATAATGAAGGGCAGGTATATGCCGTGCTGGATGTGAGTGTAGACGTGACTCAGCAGGTGATGATGCGCAAAAAGATAGAAGAGGCTGTAGCCGAGCGCACCCGCGAGCTAAAAGAAAGCAACCTGAACCTGCAGCGCTCCAATGCCGAGCTGGAGCAGTTTGCCTATATCGCCTCACATGACCTCCAGGAGCCTATACGCAAGATCAGTAATTTTGCCGAGATGCTGGAGCAAAGCACTGATGCTATGAGTGACCGATCCCGAGGCTACCTGGCCAAGATCAATAGCTCTACCCAGCGTATGAGCAAGCTGATCCGCGATGTACTGGCTTTCTCTCAGGTAGCCAATGTCACCGAGCCATTTGCCCCTGTACGCCTGTCAGATGTGATAGAGCAGATCAAGGTAGACTTTGAGCTGCAGATAGCGCAAAAGAATGCGGTGATCACCTGCCACCACCTGCCGGAGATAGATGCGATACCAGTCCTGATGGTCCAGCTTTTTAGCAATATCATATCTAACTCCCTCAAATATACTCATCAGGGTATCGCTCCTGTCATAGAGATAGCTGCGCATCAGAGCACTGCTGAGGAGATAGCCAGCCACTCTCACCTATCTCCTACACGGGCGTATCATACTATAGAGGTGAGTGACAATGGCATAGGATTCGACCCGGACCATGCGGACCGCATTTTCCGGATATTCCAGCGGCTACATGGCAAGACTGAGTTTGAGGGCACAGGTATAGGGCTGTCTATATGCCGCAAGATCGTGCAGGTGCATCATGGCAGCATCTCAGCTCACAGCCGTGTGGAGGGTGGGGCTTGCTTCCGTATCATCCTGCCAGACCATGCTGATCAGGCCTGAAGCCTGATCAATCCAGCGTGTTCCGCTGTCAGCAGGCATGAGAGGAGCGACAGAGTGAGCATACTTTTCATAGCTGCGCAAAAATAGAAAACAAAGCGTTCGTCAGTTCAATGCGCTTAGGGACATTGAACGAATTCTCTACTACCAGCCGGTTTCTTCTATCATAAAGCTGGGCTGGCGGCAGGTAATGAAAAAACTGCCGGCACTGTAGCAGCCTGCTGGCAGTCCATCAATGAAAGTACCGAACGATTCCTGCGTACTCAGGATATAATCTACTCCTGTAGCAGCACTATCTATTATGGCCGCCTCTCTGATTGAATCTTTGAAGGCAGATGGGGTCCAGTATGTGCGATAGCTATGGCCTAGAGGACCTGCGCACTCTATCAGATAGGTATTGCCATCCAATCCTCTTTGCCAGCCTTTAATATTGCTTTGCCGCGGGATATGAAAGATATCAAGGCTGGCAAAAAGATCATAGACCCTCCGACAGGTAGCTGTATCCAGTACATACTTTTTGCTAAAAAGCTCAGGCTTTGACCTACCTGCATAGCCCGGCGCCTGACCCGTACTAGTAGTGCAGTACGCCATCGAGCCACAAAACATCTTATAGTCCCTGGTATATATATCTACGATTCGCGTCTCCGTAGCAAATCTGAAGTGAAACGTATCTGTAGTTTTGGTGAGGTCAGGTATTCCGATCTTAGTATAATGCTGCTGAGACCAATTGTACCACCAGGAGTCGTCATCATTGATTCCAGACGTCATCTCTATCGCTTGTGCACTTGTCTGAGCCTTGGTCCACAGAGGCCACAGCATGTAGAAAGATAACGCTGAGATAAAGAAAAGATGTGCTTTCATATAGTCTAAAGATAGAAAACAAAGCGTTCGTTCGTTCAATGCTATAAAGACATTGAACGAACAAACGATGCAGGTCAATCCAGCATATACCACTGATTCTTTTCATCCACGGCATAGCTGAGGCTATTGCTCATCTCGTGGGCCTCGCGGCCGGTGGCGGGGTCGGTGTAGGTGCGACGCTCGTAGATGGGTATGCCGTTATTCTCACGGGTCAGGTACTGGATGAGGGCTGCCATAGTGGGCGGTATCTCATGCAGCCACTGGTCCTCATACTCTCTCGTGAATCCTCTGCTCATAGCATTTCATTATTATAGTAGCATACGGCAAAAGTCGTACCTGCCTCAAGCGACTGCCTACCAGATGACCGGACGGAAGCCGACAGTACTGGCACCTGTAGCCGGAGTGAAGTCCTCATGAGCACTGATCCGGATCTGATCCCTGCCGCTCCAGTAACTGCCGCCTTTGGT
Source organism: Bacteroidetes bacterium UBA1941 (assembly GCA_002336805.1). GTDB lineage: Bacteria > Bacteroidota > Bacteroidia > Chitinophagales > LD1 > UBA1941. Next base: position 64,760 of record DDEZ01000003.1, on the reverse strand, counting down.
ATAATCGTGGTCCGAGATCATTTCGGCCACGTTACCCGACATAGCGTACAACTTGTAACCATTCGGTAAATAGCATTCGGCCGGTGCAGTGATATCAGCTTTGTCGTTAAATTTGGTGGTATCTACCGGAGGACTATCAGGATCGCCTACCCTTCTATAGTTAGCCAGATAGGTGCCTTTCCATTGCCCCTTCTCGGCTTTGGTTGTTTTGCCCTTCCAGGGATATATAGCTGCCGAGTCACCACCACGGGCAGCATACTCCCACTGATCCTCAGTAGGCAAGGTAACGTGTAGATTTCTACCAGCTTTCTTCATCTTGGCAGCTAACCACTCACAGTAGAGATAAGCTCCTCTCTTAGAGACACATACCATTGGGTAGTTATCATAAGCCTTCTGGTAAAAATAATGCACTTCCCATACAGGATTAGGAACCGGACGGTTCCACTGTGTACTGTCGGGCCAGGCCGCGTGGAGACGAGCTGTATCACCCGCTGCGCGCAGGGCATCGAGAAACTCCCGGTACTGCGCATTGGTCACCTCTGTGGCAGACATGTAGAACTTAGGGATCTCCTTACCGTTTACTTTGCCGGCAGGGATGGTCACGAAGCCGCTGAGGCCTTCGCCAAAAGACTTCTGAGCAAAGGAACTCAATGACACTATCAATAAGGAGCAGAGGGCTAGTAAGGTTTGTTTCATGGTTTGAATTTTCAGGTATCAACGAAATTTTAACAAGTCTATTACTTTTTCTGGTACTTCCAGTTGCGGGTCTTGCCCTCAGCTATCCACTCCAGTGCTGTCTCCAGGCGCTTCGTGCGGGTGGCTTCGGTCTTGGCCTCCTCCAGCCACTGGATGTACTCCCTGCGCGCACCGGGACCAAAGGCCTGAAAGCCTGCTTTGGCTGCCTTATCCTTTTTTAGGGCAGCGATCAGATAGTCAGGGACTTCGGTTTCAGCCTTTGGTTCTGCCTTAGGTCGAGCCAGCTTCACGCCGCTGTCTATCAGGCTCATCGCTTCCTTTATGTAACCATTCAGTATCTTATCAGAGGGGAGGTCACCAACTGTGGTCAGCCTGCCCAGCTGGCCATGAGCCTCTTTATTGGCACCCTCCTGCAGGATATCCGCAGGGTCTTTCATCTCCTTTTGCAGCCAGAAGCCAAACGTACAGTGCTGCTTAAAGCCTGCCATCATGCAGAGGTTGCCATCCTTATATTCAAAGAAAAGATGCCCCCACTTGATGGTCTCCCGGACGTCAGGGCAGGCCTTGTGTGTCAGCTGGCGGATATGCTCAAGGATGGGCTTTGCAAAGGGTTGCGCCTTGCCTATGTAGGCATCAAAGCGAAGATCTCTCTGTCCCATAGCTGTCCGATTTATTTAAAGTAATGGTATAATCAAACTTAAATAAATAACAATAAATCAATAATATAAAACTAAACTAAAAATCAAAAATGGACTACTCATCTCCCAGATCTATACGCTGCTCCATGGTCTGCCAGTAGCGGCGCCACTTGTCCAGCACCCCTGCAAAGTCATCAGGCAGAGGCTGCTCAAAGAACATATTCTGACCCGTAGCTGGATGCACGAATCCGAGGGTGGCGGCATGCAGCGCCTGCCTCGGCAGGATCTCAAAGCAGTTATTGATAAACTGCTTGTATTTGGTATAGATGGTCCCCTTGAGTATCTGGTCACCGCCGTAGCGGGCATCATTGAAGAGGGTGTGCCCGATGTACTTCATATGGACGCGGATCTGGTGGGTACGGCCGGTCTCCAGCTTGCACTGGACCAGAGTGACATAGTTCAGCCGCTCCAGCACTTCATAATGCGTAACCGCATGTTTACCCTGATCTCCCTCCGGATATACCTCAAACTGCCTGCGGTCACGATGATCCCGACCTATATTGCCGGTGATAGTGCCCCGGTCTTCCTCCACATTGCCCCAGGCCAGCGCCTTGTACAGTCGCTGTATGGTCCTGTCAAAGAACTGCTTGCTGAGGTGTGCGAGGGCATATTCGGTCTTGGCTATGACCATCAGGCCACTGGTATCCTTATCTATCCGGTGTACCAGGCCTGGCCTGTATGACTGGCCGGCACTGGGCAAATTCTCAAAATGATACATCAGGGCATTGATAAGTGTACCCTTATAGTTACCCAATCCCGGGTGACAGACCAGGCCGGGTTGTTTATTGATCACCAGCAGGTGGTCATCCTCATAGATGATATCCAGTGGTATATTCTCCGGCAGGAGCTCATACTCATGCTCCGGACGTGGCAGGATGATCTGTATGTCATCCAGCGGCCGGATCTTGTAGTTTGACTTGATCGGCTTACCGTTGACCAGTATAGAACCGGCCTCGGCTGCACTCTGGATACGTGTACGGGATACTTCGGCACCTATGCGTGCCACCAGAAATTTGTCTATCCGGGTGGTCTCCTGCCCTTTGTCTACTGTAAAGCGGAACTGCTCTACGAGATCTTCCGGCTGGTCCTCTCCGAGCGCATCCAGTGCTATATCGTCATCTGCTTCTGCCATGGCTTACTGTGCTACCGAGCTGAGGTGGTTCTTCAGGGCGTCTATGACATGCACCTCTACGGCGTCCACACCGTGCTCCAGCGCCATGAAGTATGACAGCCAGTCTCCAAAGTGCACGTGGTAGAAGTATTGCTGCAGGAGGCTGGCACCCTTGGCGCGTACCTCGTAGAGCGCGCTCACATGGTCAGCCACGGTAGGTTTGATAAAGTCAAAGCGGAGTACATTGCGCGGATTTTCGTAGTCCGTACGCAGGTAGAGTGCCGCCAGGGTCTCGTTTTTAAACCGCCAGCCCACCAGCTCATTGTGGTTTAGCTCAGGGATGACGTTGATCCAGCAGTTTGACTTAGCGTTTTCATTGATCTGCTGCTTCAGGCGCAGGGCCACGCTCTTGATGCGGTCCTCTGTATACGCTATTACGGCCTTGCCGCCCAGCTTTTTGGCTAGGGCCTGGCTTTCCGCCTTTATATCTGATTGATTTTGTGTGAGAAACTCAGACACAGCCGCCATCTCCTCTCCTACGCTCAGGTCTATGAGACCAAAACTATCCAGCACATAAAACAGGATGGTAGAGTTAAAACCCAGGGTGGTGCGCGGTGGGAAACCACCCGGCACTTCTATAAAGTCAAAACCGTGGGTAGCGGCCAATTCCTTCAGTTTGCCCCCGGAGGCGATGCAGACAGGCTTCAGCCCGCGGCGGATAGCCTCATTGGTACATGAGAGTGTCTCCTCCGTATTGCCGGAGTATGAGCACAGGATGAGCAGTGTATCTGCATCTGCAAAGGCAGGTAGCTCGTAGCCCTTATTGACTATGATGGGTACGGTGATCTCTGCGGCAGTGAGGTCAGTGACCAGATCACCACCTATGCCGGAGCCCCCCAGGCCACAGATGAGGACATTCTTTATGGCTGTTTCCCTGCGGGAAAGTTTGGCATTTTCTGTCAGGCGGATAGCTTCCAGGATATGCTGTGGGAAGCTGGCTATGAGTTGTTCCATCACGGACGTTTGATTTTTGGACTGGCAAATATAACAATGCCGCTGTATAAGTGGCTGCTGATAACATAAACTGGCTCATATCATGTCACCGCCGCCAAAAGAAAAAGGCCCCGGAGGGCCTCTGGATATGAGAGAAAATCAGGTCAGAACTCTATGGCAGTGATGGTACGGTGCTGGGCACTAGGGTCAGCTACCGGCCTGCACACTATATTGCCTGTAAAATTGGCCTCGCGGGCCCACTGGAGGGTGTAGGTATGGCTCACACCGGTAGTGACCGGTATAGCTGTACTGAAAGACACACTCCAATAGGATACTATATCACCAAAGTCATCATAGTCCTGACAGATAGAGGCAGTACCACCTATCACCGTGCTGCCCTCTACGAGGCGCACCAGCACACTCTGCTGGGGTGCTACAGTGAGGTCCTCATCTCCGGACATGGACACGAGAAACAGGACATTGGATAGTGTGGGGGTAAATGTGAGGCTGAGACCGGTGGTGACAAAAGAGGCCGAGTTCATAGAGATATTGGTAGTACCGGATATAGAGTGTATGAGTACTGATCCCGTGCCCGCCGGGCCTGTAGGACCCGTAGCGCCGGCAGTGCCAGCTGTACCGGCCGGACCTGTAGGGCCAGCTGCACCAGCTGTGCCGGCCGGACCTGGTGCTCCTGCTGCGCCTGTAGGGCCTACTGCACCGGCAGCACCAGTAGGTCCGGTAGGACCCGTCACGGCTGTACCTGTACCGGCCGGGCCGGTAGGGCCAGTGATACCCACACCCGTAGGACCCGTAGCGCCGGCTGCCCCAGCAGTACCTGCGGGGCCAGTAGGGCCTGCTACACCAGCAGGTCCGGCTGCACCAGCACTGCCCGCCGGGCCTGTAGGACCCGCCGAGCCTGCGGCACCTGTGCTGCCCGTAGCACCCGTAGTACCTGCTGCGCCTGTAGCTCCGGTAGCACCCGTAGGCCCGGCTATACCCGCAGCACCGGCAGGACCCGTGGCGCCCGTAGTGCCAGTGGCACCTGTAGCACCCGCCGTACCGGCAGGGCCAGTAGCACCTGCTACTCCGGCTGATCCGGCAGGGCCAGCACTACCTGTGGCACCTGTGGCGCCAGTAGCACCGATGCCGGTAGCACCAGTAGGTCCGGTGACTCCGGCTGTGCCTGATGGCCCGGTGATACCCTGCGCGCCTGTAGCGCCCGTGGCACCCACAGCACCTATCGCGCCCGTAGGGCCGGTAGGGCCTGCGGTAGCAGGGGTACAGAGAGATACCCACGCAGCACCGCTGTAGAAATAATAGCATCCGAGATCCGTATCATAGACCATGAGGCCTACAGCAGGGGCCACTATGCCCTGGCGCTGTGCAGTAGTGAGGCGGGGCGGCAGGAGGCCCTGCCTGCTGGAGTTCAGCTCCAATACTGCACTCTGGTCAGGAGTCAGTGTGCCGATACCGACGTTATTTTGTGCGGCCGCTGGGCTGGCTAGCAGCAAGAGGGCAGCGGCAAGGCCCAGGTAAAGTTTTCTCATAAAAGGTGATTCTATCGGGTTGATAATGTGTTTTTGGGGTAAGGCTAAAACTACTAAATGAATGTCAAAAATTAATTTTTATTTAAAAATAACTTAGTTTAAATATGAATAAAAATTAATACTCAGGACATCTAAAAAAGGATGCAAAAGTGGGGCGTGGCGTTGCACATATACTTACTCTTTTCTGCTATCACATTGATAGACAAAAAGAAAAAGGTATACCCGACGATATACCCGGCCAATACATAAGCTCATAAACCTTTAATGTCTGATAGCCTTCGTCAAATAAAAAATGCCGTCACTACGTGACAGCATCTCTGTAAATATCTACTAAATGGATAGGCCTAGTATGCCCTCTGACGGATATAGTGGCCGGGTACCCACTCACGGCCATAGGGTGTATGGCGCCAGTGCGGGCGTACCCACACATCACGATAGACGGGAGCAGCACAATACGGGCGATAGTACGGCGCGGGTACTGTCACCACCACCGGTGCCGGTGCATAGTATGGCCTGGGAGCGCAATACCTGCGCCACCCGTGCGCACCCGCATCCTGACTGAAGGCCAAACCTGTAACAACTATAACCAGAAGCAAAATGAACTTTTTCATAACCCTGTTTTTGAATGATGAATGATTGGATGCTGATTGCTTATGCAGGTTTAATGCCAGCTGATGGACGGGTGCTGTTCGTTAACATTTTTAAGCAAGGCTGCCTGAAAATGAAAAGAGCTACCACGATGGGTAGCTCCTCATTATTTCTTTTAGGTAGTTGTTTAGTCTTCTCCGCCGAAGCCCTCGCCCTCTGAGCCCATATGCGCAGATGGTGCAGAGCTGGATGGACCGGAGTCATCAGAACCCTTGCGGTTCATCTTGGCCTCCATGCTGAGTGTAGCATGTGGTACTACACGGAGCCTGTTCTTGTCGATCAGCTTGCCTGTAGCGCGGCAGATACCGTAGGTCTTATTCTCTATACGCACCAGGGCCATCTCCAGGTCACGGATAAATTTATTGAGGCGTGCTATCTGGTTCATCAGGTACTCCATCTCAGAGGTGTCAGAACCTTCCTCCATGTTCCATGACTTATTGCCTACCTGGCTTTCTGTGTGGCTCTCCAGAGAGTCCTTCAGGTTGCTCAGCTCCTCGCGGGCTGCCTGCAGCTTCTTGTCGATTATTTCTTTGAATTCTTTCAATTCCGCGTCGCTATACCTCAGCGTCGGGAATTCATAATGCGTTTGCTCCATTTTTTCCTCCTCGGGCTTTTGAATTGTGATCAATGCTTTGGCCGGCAGTTCGGACCTCACGATCCGCTTGCCTTCATATCTTTCTACTGGTTTCGCCGCCTTACCTGATTTCCTGGACGATTGTGGCTTTGTTACAGGCTGGGCCACTACTGCCTTTGGCTGCTCAGCTGCCTTTGCAGGCTGCTTGGCTACAGGGGCTGGCTTTGGGGCTACAGGAGCTGCAGCCTTCTTAGGGGCTGGTGCAGCTTTCTTTGCCACAGGTTTAGCTACTGGTTTTGCCGCTGGCTTTACTGCTTTTTTAGGAGCAGGTTGCACAGCCTTTTTCGCTAACGGCTTAGCCGCTTTCTTTATTGTTTTAGATGGAGCTGGTTTCGATGCTTTTTTTGCCACAGGCTTTACCGCCTTTTTTGGCGCAGGCTTCACTACCTTCCTAGGAGCCGGCTTTACTACCTTTTTAGGAGCGGGCTTAGCTACTTTCTTGGGAGCAGCTTTCTTGACTACCTTCTTAGGAGCAGGCTTGGCAGCCTTTTTAGGAGCCGGTTTTACAGCTTTCTTTGCAGCAGGTTTCGCAGCCTTCTTTGCTACCGGCTTTGCAGCAGGTTTTGCTTTTGCCTTTGGTGCTGGTTTGGATGCTTTCTTTGCCACAGGCTTTACTGTCTTCTTGCTCGTAGTCTTCTTACTCTTTGCCATGTCCATTAAATTTTGCGCGAAATTAGTTATTTTATTAAAAACCAATACAATAGCCATCTTGCCGTTTTAACGAAGGCGCAAATATAAAGTATTTGCACTATAATTTTAGCTTCTGGCGCACCTCATCTTTATACACTTTGCCTATGGGCAGTGCAGAGCCATCATTGAGAGATACCATATTGCCGCTCACGGCGCGTATCAGGGCTGTATTGAGGATGTATGATTTGTGAATGCGGATAAACTGATCCTGGGGCAGCATCTTCTCCAGGTTTTTCAGCGCCTCGAGGGTCACTACGAAGTTACCCTTGTCCAGGATGATCTTTACGTATTCACCCAGTCCCTCTATGTACTTGATCTCTTTGAAGAATATCTTGACGATCTTGTAGTCAGACTTGACCATGATGTAGTCAGGCTTCTCAGTGATGGCAGTAGAGTCCTGGTGTTTGTATTTCAGGTAGGCCTTGGCGCGCTCCATGGCGTGATTGAATCGCTCAAATGAAAATGGCTTGACCAGGTAGTCTACCACATCCAGGTTGAATGCATCAAGCGCCATGTCGTGATTGGCAGTGGTGATGATCGTGACAGGCTTTACAGGCAGCTTCTTCAGCATCTCTATACCTGTCATACCAGGCATCTGTATATCCAGAAACATGAGGTCTACTTTCTCCTTCTCCAGTACCGCTACGGCCTCAGCAGCATTGCTGCACTTGGCTACTACCTCGCATTCTGATAGTTTCAGCGTAAAGTTTTCGAGGATCTTCAATGATGGATATTCATCATCTACGAGCAGTGTACGGATCATGTGGCTGGTGTTTAGTGGATTGACGAATGAAGATAGATAAAAGTTTAGCGCGGCAAAGGAATTTTCATAGCTGCGGAGAAGATATTTTTCTCGTCTTCAAACTTGATCTGGCCCGATGGCTCATAGTTGATCTGGAAGCGGCGCTTCAGGTTTTGGATGCCTATGCCACCAGGGCCTTTGAGCGGCTCCAGTATCGGCGATTTGCTATTCTTGACACTGAAGTAGATGTAGGAGCTACGCGCTACGCAGGTGATATCGAGAAAAGCTTTCTTATTGGTACCAAAGTCACCATGCTTGAAGGCATTCTCCACGAGCGGGGTGAAGAGATTGGGTACGATCATCTTGTCCTTCAGGTCACCTTTCACCACAAAGCGGACATCTACCGGATCAGGGTATTTCAATTGAAAAAGCTCGATGATAGACGAGATACATTTCACCTCGCTCTCCAGGGCTACAAAAGGATGATTGCAGTCATAGAGCATATACCTGAGCAGCTCGGATAGCTTCAGGATCATGTCGGGCGTATTGGGGCTATTCTCCAGAGATAGGCTGTAGATATTATTGATACTATTGAAGAGGAAGTGCGGATTGATCTGCTCGCGGAGAAACTTCAGCTCTGCCTCAAACTTGATAGCCTTCAGCTCCAGCAGCTCCCGCTCAAAGTAGTAGCGCGACATAGACATACGCAGCAGTGTACTAAGCATGAGGAAGATGAAGCAGGAGATGGCGATGAGCACTACATACCGCACGTTGTAGGTATAGAGCTTGATACTATCCGGCACGGAGAAGAAAGTGACCTCTATGAAGTACTGCAGCGGTGTGGCCAGTATCATCATGCCTATCATGGCAAAGGCGTATGAGCGCAGGTCACCGCGCTCAAAGTACTCTGGCATGATCCAGAGGAAATTGATATAAAACACCAGTGAGTTGAAGATCACGATCAGCAGGTTGCGCTGGATAGCGTACTGCAGCGGGAGCGACTGCGTGGCGATGAAAGTCAGGAAAGCAAAATAGAGCACCCAGAAGATGATATGCATGATCACATTCATCCTGCCGGGGCGCACCCTATTCAGGCTGTCAGATATCTCGTTCAGCTTTTTTGTCAGAGCCATACCGCTAAAATATCAAAATAATCTGCCCTGCGAGACTACGCCACAGAGACAGCCGCTGCTGCGCGCTGCTCCTTCTGCAGTTTCTTGAGCTCACGCTTCTCCTGGCGGATATACCAGGCGCGCTTGAGGTATGGATATTGATTCAGGTCGTCTTCCGTAAAATCAGGTGGCATGTCGTCATGCTTGATCACACGCTCTGCGCGGGACTTGAGCATGGCCTTGGCCAGCTGGTCAAACTTGGTCTGCAGCGCAGCCAGTGTCCACTCGCCAAAGACAGTGTGCCCTCCCTCATACATCTGCACCTGGTACTCCTCGTAGGTGGTCACATAGCCTGAGTAACCATTGGCATACGGCACGAGTATCACCTGGCGGATACCTTTATCCTTGAGCGTCTCCTCCAGTGATTTGCGCAGGCGCCTGGCGGCTATCGTCGTGATCTCAAACGGGAATGCTGCCAGTGCGATATTTCCTATCGTAAAGATCTGAAGTGGCAGGATCCGCGGCGTCCAAGGTTTATCTTTATACCCTATCTTTTCAAAGAAATATTTGATAGAGGCGATACTCGGATCTGCCCAGCCCGGAGTGATCAGTTTGTCTACATGCTTGGTACCGAGCACACGGCGTGCGTGCGTCTCGATCATTACGTCCTTCTTGCCCTGTGTGCGGTATTTGCGGTCTACCGCTGCGCGGAACTTTTCGTTTTTGAATTTGCAGAGGATGCGCTCGTACACCTTCACTATGCGGGAGGCCGTGCGGAATAGCCACAGCAGCGGCGGTGCAGCACCAGGACCATCCATCAGCGCACCGCCAAAGAATGCGACACCCTGCGAGGCCGGACCTGTCTGCGCATCAAACTGCCCATTGGCAAACTCCGGGTCACTGGTCACGTTGGCAAAATTGACAAACAGGGTGTCGTAGTCTATGCCACCAGCCACTTCAAAGCCTTTCTTCTCCGCATTTTCATATATCTCGATGGCTTTTTCTGATTGCAGTTTGCCATTGTAGCGGGCGCTCTCAAAGTCATCTTTGTATTTGCCCTCCCAGTAGCCGCGCTGGAATTTGTGCTTCGGATTATAGATAAACCTTGGCGTGATATCACCGCAAGTTCCTTGCGCAAAAGCTGCTACGAAATCTTTCTTGCCATTCTTGGCAAAATAATCCTCTGTGAAACGGGAAGCGTAACCCTTGTTATCCGAGCAGACTTTGTTGTTGTCATTAGAGATGCTGGTGGTGTGTACACCAAACCAGTTGATCTCGCCTATATCTTCACCATCGGCTCCGGTGAATTTCAGCAGGAGCATCTCACGATTGACAGCCAGGTGGGCTGTCTCACGGGTGGCCTTTTCTTTGACCTCGGGATTCTGATTGTACTGATCCAGAGAGCGGTTAAAAGCCACCTCCTTGTCCGGCTCAAAGGTGCCTGCAGAGGCGGTGATATGGCCCGGGCGCACATTGCGCTCTGCCGCCTCTACCGCATCTGCTATACCGCGCACGAGCTTCTGGTATACATCCATCACAAAGCCCGGTGTACTGATGTTATAAAAACCGTAGTAGGAGTATCCGCTCGGCCCGCTGTGCGTGTGCTGTGCCGTAAGCATCAGGTTGTCATCATCATATCCGCAATCGGGGTTGCGATAGCGCAACTCCTTGAGCACGCCTTTTTTGAGTGCTATGGTGATAAATCCCAGTTCGCAGTTTACGATGCAGACCTTAGTGCCGGCTGCCTCGTCTTTGATGATAAATGCACGTGCAAAGAGTGGAGTCTCTATGGACTCCATGGTATTGAAATACAGGCCGTAGCCAAGCATGCCTACGCCCTTTTTGAATGCTGTGATGTCCGCTTTCGCCGCTCCTATCTGAAACATAAATACACTTTTGGTCTATAAAGCTAAACGTAAAGGTACCCACTATATGCTAGATGCGAGGTGTATTTCAATGAGATAGGGGTAGATTTAAAACGTACGGACCAACAACGATTTTTTGTTGAAACTCAGAAAACGATGGTTGATTTATCGCATTGGGGAAAACCCGGTGGGGCATCACCTCAGTTTTGTGATATCTATCTTCTCATTCTCCTTGATAGTGATCGGTATCTTGACGCCAAAGGCCCTGACCACCACCGTGCCTGACAGGGTCATGTTTATCTGCTTATTCTTGAGGATATTCATGATACCCTTTACGATATCATTCCAGTTCATATCCGGCTGGATCACTAGGTCGAGGGGTACATTAAACTCGCTTACCTTATTGATCAGTACGGGTGTGAGCTGGCCGGCAGTGGCTATATGCTTGCCCTCTACCTCTACATTCATGAGCATCTCATTGAGCCGAAAGTGAAATTTATTAGGATTGTAAAACACCAGCTCACCACTCAGGCGGAAGCCATCCTTATCCAGCTTGTGTATACCAAAATTCTCTACACGCTTGTATACCGGCGGGTAAACCTTGCAGGAGGATAGTGATAGCATAAGAATAGCGATGCTCAGTGCATACAGCAGTTTTCTCATCACCATATCTTTTTGACCATACCCGCGCATTCCACCGGGAATGTATAGTTGGCAAATGTCACGTCAGAGCCGCCGGTGCCGGAGATGCGCACCGGTATACTATCATGAGAGGTCAGCAGCCGCTCTGATAGCGGGAATCGTACCTGAAATGAAAAACTGAACCGCTCCTCCCCCTTGATAGCCGTCTTAAACTCATCGTGTATCACACCGACCACCTCCTCGTCCAGCGTGATATTGACATCCACTTTGCCCAGGTTGGCACGCATGGTATTCGGATTGCGGAATACGATATCACCGCGCAGCTCATAGGTACTATCTGCTATACGGACTATGGCCAGGTGATCCGTACCGATGCACTGCAGCGGCCGCGGTTTATTCAGATAAAAATATCCTGCTATGAAAATCAACAGGATACCGACGATGACGAGTGTTTTCTTCACTGCTCGGGTTTACTTCAGCACGCTGCGGGCTATGAGCTCCTTCATGATCTCATTGGTACCGGCGTAGATACGCTGCACACGGGCATCTGCCCATGAGCGGGCCACCTGGTACTCCCAGATGTATCCGTAGCCACCATGCAGCTGCAGGCACTCATCGGCCACCTTGCACTGCAGGTCGGTGAGCCAGTATTTGCAGGAAGAAGCCATAGCAGCGTCGAGTTTCTTCTCGGCGTGCAGCTCTACGCATTTGTCAGCAAAGATACGGCCGATAGCCACCTCGGTAGCCAGCTCGGCCAGCTTGAAGCGTGTATTCTGAAAGTCGCTGACAGATTTGCCGAAGGCAGCGCGATCCTTGGTATACTGTACAGTAGTAGCCAGTGCGCCCTCAGCGGCGGCTATAGCACCGAGGCCTACTACCAGGCGCTCCTGAGAGAGCTCGGTCATCAGGTATTTGAAGCCCTCTCCTACTTTGCCCAGCAGGTTAGATTTAGGCACTTCTACATTTTCAAAGAAAAGCTCGCAGGTGTCCTGCGCATGGAGGCCCACCTTTTCAAAAGGCTTGCCCTTTGAGTAACCCTTCATACCGGTCTCGATCAGGAGGAGGGAGATACCCTTCGCACCCAGTGTCGGATCGGTCTTGACTGCTACCACGCACACATCACTCAGGTAGCCATTTGTAATAAAGGTCTTGGAGCCATTTACCAGGTAGTGGTCACCCTTGTCTACCGCTGTGGTGCGCATGCCCTGCAGGTCGCTGCCAGCACCCGGCTCTGTCATAGCTATCGCGGCTATGGCCTTGCCCGATACCATCTGTGGCAGCCACTTCTTCTTGGCCTCCTCAGTACCGTAGTGCTCTATATACGGGCACACGATATCAGAGTGGAGGGTGTAGCCTACCGCCTCTGATGCCAGGCCTAGTTTGCCCAGTTCCTCAGCTATGATGGCATTGTAGCGGAAGTCCTTGATGCCAAGGCCGCCGTACTGCTCATCTACCTGCATACACAGATAGCCAGCCTCGCCCAGCTGCTCCCAGCTCTCACGGCTCACCATTTGCGCCTTCTCCCACTTAGCGTGGTTGGGTTCTATTTCTTTCTTGATAAAATCCCTGACAGAGCTGGCAAACATCAGATGCTCCTCTGTGTATATGGAACGTGGAAACATAGTATTGAAAAATTTTAGTGCAATAGTAGCAAATTGTTACCTAACAATGGTCGACTATTCGCCACTGGACAAAAGTGCGCCGATACGTTATATTTACCTCACTGTAAAACATCTGATATGATCCGCCTCTTGTCTTTCAAAACGCTGGCACTGGCCTGCACCGCCTCTCTGCTCCTAGCTGCTGCTGAGGGCACCAAACTCAAAACATGGGACCCGGCCAATAAGCTTGACTGGTCTGACTTTCGCGACACGGCATTTGCCGGTAGCAAGGTCCGCGCTGCTATCACTAACTCGGGCATCGTCTTTACTGTAAAGCAGCAGGACGAAGATATCCTCGTGACCTGCTACAGCCAGATGGACAGGGCGCACTCCTATGTAGACACCGCCAAAAAGCTCCCACGCGTGCTCCTGCATGAGCAATATCATTTTAATATCACCGAATACTGGAGCCGCAGGCTCAAGAAAGATATCGCTACAGGCCACTTTACGGTCAAGAACTTTAAGCAAAAAGCCATAGACCTGCAGCTGGAGGCCAATACAAAATGCAAAGAGATGCAGGTAGAGTACGACACTGAGACTAAACACTCCATACTGAAAGAAGAGCAGAAAAAGTGGGAGCAAAAAATAGACGACCTGCTCAAAAAGACCGAGCAGTATTCCGATAAAACAGTCGCCCTTACCCTACAGTCCTAGCAGGCACTATGGCCATGCGGATGATAGACCAGTAGTTGCGCTCCAGATTGGCGTGCTCGTAGTAGCCTTTTCTCAGTAGTATATCATGCATCAGTGGCAGATTGTACGATGGCGCGCCCATGCAGAGGTGGTGCTCCACGTGATAGTTGACATGATATGGGGCAAATAGCATCCGCTCAGCAAAGTTGGCATAGGTGGTGCGTGTATTGCGCTGCGGGTCTGTGCGGTCCTCTACTATACAGTGCTCTGCCATGGAGCGCACCCGCAGGCTGAAATTGTATGTAGTAAACATAGCCCCTATCCAGAGCAAGTAAAGCCACGATTTGCCAGTCAGAGCCAGTATACCAAAGAGGATAAGGTTAGCCGTGACCGGTCCCCAGAGATTGCGAAAGGCATTGACAAACGACTCTTTCCAATCCTTTTTATCACGTATACGCTCTATCGCTCCGCCGAGGTTGTATTTCAGTATGCCTACGTGCATCGCTATGACGCCTATCTGTGCCTTGACCCCCGTAGCGCCCATGAGGTCACGCGCTATCTTGCGCATCATGCTCAGTGCTGTGGTCGGGTAGCCTTTGGTCAGGCTCATATCGGGGTCATTATCCAAGCCCGTGTACATGTGGTGCTCGCGGTGGTAGGGACGGTACTGATGTAGATTTTGGAGAATGGGGTACGCTCCAAACCAGTTTCCTACGATATCATTCAGCCTCCGTGAGGTGAAAACAGAATCATGCGAGCAGTCATGCAGCAGTATAGCACAGGCCAGCTGCTTGCCACCTATGATAAATAGCGCCAGGATGATCGTAAATACATTGGGCCAGATACCTGCTATGGCAAAGGCAAAGGCGATCCAGAACCAGGTATCTATCACGCCCAGAGCTGCGCGCCAATCAGATTTGCGCATCACCGCCCTGAGCTCCTCTGGTGTGAGGTATTGGCGCAGCTGCGTAGTGTACCATGTGAGGTGATTGGGAGCCATCTGACGAATTTAGATAATTTTAGCGCGTGGTAGTGGCGCGGTTTTGGCAGATTTGCCAGTCAATGAGGTACAGGCATTTATACGTCCTGATGGGGATGCTCTGCATGTGTATGGCTCCCGCCCGTGCGCAAAGCCACGTGAAAGACTCCCTATGGTGCGATGGCCTGAATAACATTATCCGCTGTGTCAGTATGGCGCAGGTGTATGAACCGGTAGGCGCACCATCTGCAGATACCACGGATATAGCTCCCTTCTCACCGCATGTCAGGCTCACCGCTACGGATCATGAGACCATGCAGCGGCGCTATAGAAAAATGACCTACCTCTCGGACCTGCAGAGTACACATGGCGATCAGCGGCATGCTGTGGCTGCCATGGATCAGTGGGCCATACGTTTTCAGCACTGCCTGGAGGGCTGGGATACGGCCCGCATAGCCAACCGTGACACGACCATCGACGTCAAAGACTATTTCATCACAAACGGTGAAGATGAAACCACAGTGCGTGTCAGCATCCAAAAGGACTCCGCCTTTGGCACCGGCTATCATGTGAGAATAACCATATATTAGCCGCGTGATAGAAACCATCATCGCGCCACATCGTCGTCTGCTGCTCCTCTGCCTGGCTATATCCCTGGCGCTGTATATGGTGTCTGCATGGCATAGTGCCATCTACCTCCACCCTGACGAGCACTATCAGATAGTAGAGTTTGCCTCATATAAAATGGGTATCACGCATGCCGATCAGCTGGCCTGGGAGTTTGCAGAGCAGATCCGGCCTGGTACACAGCCCCTGCTCTGTTATACTTTATTGAAGACTTTTGGCGCTGCTCATATCACAGACCATTACAGCCAGCTATTCCTGTTGCGGGTGTTATCAGCCTTTTTGTCACTATTTGCTGCTGCCTTGCTTTGCATCACCGCACTGCCCTATGTACGGGCGCAGTACCGGCGTACCTTTATCATAGCCAGTTTCCTATTCTGGTATCCGTATGTCTATGGCGTACACTTCTCCTCTGAGACATGGTCTGCCTGTATGGTCATGATAGCTATATCCATATTGGTATGGCAGTACGAAGGCAATAGACTCAAATCTGCCGTTAGTTTTTTCTTAGCGGGGCTGCTACTGGGGCTGGCCTTCCTGTTTCGCTTTCAGACGGCTGTGATATCTGCGGGTATTGTAGCATGGCTATTCACTATCGGCAGGGAAAGGAAACTCTTACTCTACCTCATCTCCGGCGGAGCACTAGTACTGGCGCTCGGCACACTGGCAGACCACTGGCTATATGGTGAGTGGGTGTTTGTGCCATGGAGGTACTTTGATGCAGCCTTTATACACAAGCATGCAGACTTTGGCGATCAGCCCATTTACTTTTTCCCTGAGCATTGCCTCATGATGCTGACGCCTCCCATCGGCATACTGGTGCTCATAGCGCTGCCGGTGGCCTTTATCACTCAGTCACGCAGTATCTATACCTGGGCACTGCTACCATTTCTGGTGCTGCATATACTGATACCGCACAAGGAATGGCGCTTTTTCTACCCCATCATCTCCTTTCTCCCGCTGCTGGCCATCCTGGCCTGGCAGGGCTGGAGAGCGCGCTCGTGGCTTATGCCAAGGCCGCTACTATCTGTGGCCAAGTGGGGTATCGCCATAGGCGATCTGGTGGCGCTCCTGCTGTTTGTGATCCTGGCGGACCTGCGCTTTGACCAGAAGATACTGATGCAGGCGGTACACGAGCAGGCTCTGACGCATCCTGTCATGCTGTATGAGACAGACATCACGCATAGCCCATTTGTGCTGCCCAAGGCCACTATCCCCAAGGACCTCTACCCGGAGTACGTACGTGATAGCAATGTACATGAGGCCGTAGTAGCCAGCCTGCAAGAGATCCCCACGCATGGAGGTGACACTCTCACGCTGGTATCTGCCAGTGAAGAGGAATGGGGCAGCAGGCCTGGCACTATCCTCTACCAGACATGGCCTGGCAGTACTGCCAGCCACAGGATGCTGGGCGCTGAGCCATACAGGCAGATATCGTCCAATAACTACTACCTGATCAGTAAGGGCACGGCTGCCCGCTGACAAAGAAGCCGGGCGCTTATGCCGCCGTTTATTTATTTTGCGCCCGATGCTATCACCATTGCGATCCGATCTACGCAAAACGCTACTCACATGGGCCATACTGCTCACGGGCATTCTTTTCTTTACCGGTAGCAAGGTGATCTTTGCCTCACAGCCATTTGAGCGCGACGAGGGTGAGTATGCCTACTCGGGTGCAGTGATACTCAGCGGCGGCACTCCCTATCTGGATACCTATAATATGAAGCTACCCGGCACGTATTATATGTATGCGCTGGTGAGTTATGCCTTTGGTGACGGAGAGGTGCCTATCCGGCTGGCTACGATGTTCTTTGGCCTCGTGAGCGCCTTCTTCCTACATCGCATCATATGGCTATACCTGGATCAGCTCGCCGCAGCATTTGGCACTAATGTATTTCTGCTACTGATGAGCACGATGTACAATGAGGGCCTGCTGGCCAATGCTGAGCACTTTGTATTGCTATTTGCCATGCCGGGCATATACCTGGGCCTGCGCAGCGTTCAGCGGGGCACGATAGCAGGCATGCTGGTCTCCGGGCTACTGATAGGCATTGCTATCCTCATGAAGCAGCATGCGCTATTCTACGGTCTTTTTATCCTCACCATGATCGCGCTGGCGGGTATCCACCGCACCCACCTGCTGCGCACAGCCGGTCAGGCCATCCTGCTTCTGGCGGGCCTGGCCACTCCCCTATGCTGCCTGATATGGTACCTGCATATACGCCATGCTTATGACAGCTTCTACTACCTGACAGTACTCTATGGCAGCGCCTACGCAGCCCACTCCAATACTGCCCTGCAAAGCCTGCTCAACCTGCTATCCCGCATTGCTGACCAGTACTTCCTCTCACTCTCCATCATCGCTATGATATGGATGGCATGGCGCCCTACCAGATACCGGTACGTGGCTCTCTTATTTTTCCTGCTCAGTTTTATGGCTGTCTGCCCCGGCTTTATTTTCAGGAGGCATTATTTTATGCTACTGTTCCCTGCGGTGGGTTTTCTTTTTGCCACGCTGCTGCACACTGCCGGTGTTTATTGTGCTCACCGTAGCCGGCTCCAGGCGTACATGTCCGCTACTGTCATTGCAGCCTTTCTGGCCTTTTTCCTTCCTTTCAATTTCGGGAAGAGTCCCGATGCTGTCTATCATCGGCACTATCCTGACCAGCCCTTTACTCTCATGCACGATGCGGCAGACTACCTGAAAACCGTGACTCATCCGGGAGAGAAGGTCGGTATGTTCTCTAATGAGCCGCAGCTATACTACTACGCAGGCGTCCATGCTGCGTCGCCATTTCTCTATAACTATCCGATGCTGGAAAACCATCAATATGCAGCGGTCATGGTGGATACATTTATCCATCAGATAGAGGCTGCAGATCCGCACGTCTTTATTCACTCCAATGCGAACCTGATGGTATATGACTCCACTATGCTGGACCACCTGGACCACTGGTGGGAGCAGCGCAGGGGCAGGTATACACTGACTGCAGTGCTGAGCTATAGCGATGAGGCCAGCAAAGGCACCTGGTACAAAGGAGCGATGCTCACTGATACGGCGTGGCTGCGCTCAGCCCGTATGGAGTTTTATATCAGAAAGTAACGCCTACTCCGCCGGCAGGTGCGAGCGGAAGTATACCGTACGAAACATCAGGAAGAAAGACAGCACGCTGGCAAATGTCATAATGAGGATGCAGTAATAGAGCACCGACTCATGACTGGCAAAGGTCATCGCATCCTGCATGATAGCCAGCGCCAGCATGGCGAGCAGCCAGCCTATGAATCTGCTATCTGCCTCATAGATGAGCAGCGGTATGATGAATAGCAGATACCATGGGTAAAACACATGCGAGAAGAACAGCAGGAATAACAGCAGCAGCCTGACATAGGTCCTGCACCACGCAGCCAGGGAGCGGGACCCCATCCAGAACCGTGTGAGTAGCACCAGGCTCATCAGCAGGGCAAAGACCTTGAGTACCTGCTGCACTGCCAGCCATATCCTGAGCTGGCCATCCAGCAGTCCAGAGGTCCGCTTGATGCTATCGTGCAGCTCTGCATTCTCACCGAGTATCACGCCGGGCGCAAAGTAGATCACATCTCCGATCACTTCTGCCGCAGATTTTGCAGGCTTTTGAGATGTGAGAAAATCAAAAGGCACTGCCACTGTTTTGATAGAGCTAAAGTAAGGCAGGTACACCAGCGCTACAGTAGCTGCCACGATACCGGTGCCAGCCAGTACTTGTATGATCAGCTGCCGCCAGCTATCCTTATAGATATATAAAACACCCACCAGGAAAGGCAACATGAGCACGTAGCTCATCTTGGCCACTATGGCCAGACCGGCAAACACAAATGCAACGTACCACCTGCGTGATAGTGCAAAGAAAGTCATGGCTGCCACCAGCGCTATGGCTATAGCGTCACAGTGTAGCTGACCTATCCCTTGTATCAGGAAGAGAGGATTGAGCAGTACCAGAGCCAGAATACGACCGCTCAGTTTCAGGATACCGGCTATCCGCACCATACACTCTACAAATACTACCGCCCATGCAAAAGCGAGTACTTTATAGGCTAATATGGCTATATAGATATTGCCGCCTGCCACCATGCCAGCCAGGCGAGATGTAGTGAGGCACACAGGTCCATACACGCACGGAGCGAGCCGCCACAGCGGACTCACATACACAAAGAAGGTAGATATCCTCAGCGACGCGACGTCAGTATAAACATCTACTCCCCTATTGGCAGCGTCACCATAGGCCAGCAGTGAAAAGAGGTCATTGCTGATCATGGGCAGCATAGCAGAGTAGATAGCTATCAGTACATAGGCGGTGATACGCACTTGGGTGGTGGTGATCTCATTTTGCCGCCACAGGCGGTAGAGACTATAGCTACCCAGTCCACAGCATGTGAGCAGCCCGAGATAGGCGGTCCAGAGGGGCACACCCTCTATACGATGATAGTCTACCATGATGCTGCCTGCCGCAGCAGTACGCACCCATGAGATCACTATGGCTATGATGGCGCAGAGTACTAATATCCTGACCTGCGCATGCCGGTATAAAAACGAAAACTTGTCCAAATCCAAAATTTTAATCGCTGTCCTTGCTGAGGACCACATCCATGAAGCGCTTTACTACATTATTACCCTTATCATTCTCCCGTATGTCAAAGAGCTGCTTGAATTGCTTGAGCAGTGCCAGTTCTACTTTGCTTTTGATCAGCTCCTGCGTTTCTGCATCTTCATACAGGGATTTATATTTTTTGGTAGATATCCTTTTGCCAAAGCTGAAATAGAGCTTGACCGGCTTAGGGAGTATCGTATTGCCAAAGCCTCGCACAAATGGTGGCAGGAGCTCGCCGTCTTTGAATATAGAATGCGCCAGGCCTGTCTGCTTGAGCAGCTTGCCGGCCCATGAGTTTTCCAGTATATCGTTGGAATCTTTGACCACGTCATAGGCGTCCTCTGCTCCTACTGCGGCTACAGGGATGATATCATATCCATACTGCATGGCCATGCGCACAAATCCTGTGCGGTCCTGCCACTTGAGCTCATAGGCCTCTCCCTTCTTCTTGCAGACCTCACGTGTCCCTCCGGGAAAAACCAGCAAGCTCTCTCCACGCTCCATCACTTTGCCACAGTTGGCGCGTGAGGCCTCCAGCGCACCGAGCCTTTTCTCCAGCAGATCTCTCCACAGTGGTATCTGAAAATGGCGGCGGTCAGCCAGTGCGCGCAGGAAGATCCCTTTCTGTATATAAAGCTCTATGGCAAAAGGATAACCATCCAGCACTCCGATCACAGCATGATTTGACACAAAGAGGGCCGGACGCGTAGCATCTATCTCATCTATGCCGTGAAACTCCGGCGTGAAATACCGCTTGAATGGTTTGATGAATTGCTTGGCAAAATCCCGCGATGGTGGGTCAAAATCCATCTCCGGGTGGGGTTTCGTGGTTTCTTTCATATTCCTCAGAAAGACGCAAAATATGATTTATGCCCTGAATATGGAAATGCGGATCGCGCAGATACTGCATACGGCTACTATTCTGCAGGCAGCGTAAAGTAGAAACTGCTGCCAAAGCCCTCATGGCTCTCTACCCATATACGGCCGTGGTTAGCCTCGGCCACGTTCTTGCAGATGGCCAGGCCATTGCCCGCCCCGGTATATTCATCTACCCTATTTAGCTTGCGGAATGGCTCAAAGATGGCCTGATGGTACTTGGCATCCACACCGATACCATTATCCTTCACGCAAAACTGCCACTCTGCGCCCTCCCGGCGGGCCAGTATCTCCACATATGGCCGCTTATCCTTCTTCTGAAACTTCAATGCGTTATCTATCAGGTGATAAAGCAGTTTGCGTACATCATCTGCATCGGCTTTGACAGTAGGCATCTCTGATACATTGACCATAGCGTCTGAGGCGTCTATCACCGGCTTCAGCTGCTTCAGCACCTCTTGTATCTGGTTCATCATATTGACACGTACAGGGCGTACCACACGGTCGCTCATATTCATGAGCAGCTTCATATCTGCCAGCATGCGCTCTGCACGCTGTATCTCGTCTGTGATGGTCTCAGCATAGCCGAGCAGCTTTTTATTGTCCGCGCCCTTCTTCAGTCCATCTGTGAGTAGCTGCAGATAGCTCACCGAGGTGCGTACGGGTTCGCGCAGGTCGTGAGAGGCTATCTCCATGAGGCGGTGCGGGCTGAGCAGCTGGGTAGTATCCTGCCCGGGTGCTGCCAGGCTGCACATGGTGATGATGTCATCTCCCGCTGTTACGGTCTTGCGTAGCAACTCCAGCGGGGCGGTCAGCCTGGCACCGCGTATGGCCCTGACCATATCAGGCCGCGAGGGAGTGAGCAGATTGATATGCTCGCCACCGTCAGTAGTGATATATGCCTCCAGCATATCCCCTTTCAGCGTACCGCGATCTGCCTTGATCAGCTGTACAAAGGAGTCATTCGCAGCCTGTATCCGGTCATTGACCAGTAGTACAAATGGCAGGCTGCATGCATGTATGAGGTCGGTGAGTAGTGTTGTCTTCTCCTGTAGCGAGAGGCTGGCCGCAGCGGCGTTCCTGGCCAGCCGGATCACGGTGGCGTCAGCACCATCCCATTTTTGTGGTGCTATGCGCAGGTCGTAGGTACAGGATTGTATCTCTATGGTAGCGCTCGTCTCCTTCTGTATAGCTCCCTGGCTCATAAATCTCCTGAGCAGGGCTACCACCTCTCCGTCTGACATGAGGCGGCGGCCGGCGCGGTTGATATAGATCACGTCTCCACTGCTATTGGCCACGAGTATAGCCTCCGCTATCCTGTCCAGCAGACTGCGGTGCATGTCACCTGTGGCACCAGACTCGGAGCCTGCAGTGGCGGCATTCGCTTTGATGGCAGATACTACGGCGCGGGGCAGGTAGAAATAGTTGAGCTTATTTTTGAGCAGGTAGTCGGTGGCTCCTGCCATCTGTACCTTATCGCGCAGCTCTTCTCCATTGGTAGTAGATAGCACCAGCAGTGGTATCTGGCGCGACTGCAGGGCCATGCGCATCTGCGCAAAGACGCCGTCTCCGTCTACAAAAGTGGCATCTATCAGCACCGCATCAGGTGGAGTGAGCGCTATAGATGTCTGCCCCTGCGTCAGGTCATGGCGTATATCTACGGCAAAGTCTACCTCGCCAGATGCGCGCAGATACCTGCGAACCTCATCGGCTACACTCTTGTCCTTCTCTATCAGGAGTATGTGATATGTTTCCGCCATGGGGGAGACAGACTATCCGGGCAATATATACGCTCTACCGGCTTTTGTCAAATATAACTTGTGATAAGCCAACGAATTAGCTAAACTGCCCACGCTGTGGATAAAGCTGCAACCCGCACCGGTACAGGGTATTAGGCCTTAGGATGGGCCTGTTTGTAGATATTCTTGAGTTTCTCTATCGTATTGTGCGTATAGACCTGCGTGGCGGCCAGGCTGGCATGGCCCAGCAGTTCCTTTACGGCATTGATATCGGCACCATTATTCATCAGGTGCGTGGCAAATGTGTGGCGCAGGACATGGGGACTCTTCTTATCCACGGTAGTCACGAGGTTCAGGTATTTCTTGACAGTCTGGTATACCCTGCTGGCGGCCAGCTGCCTGCCCTCGCTATCTACAAACAGGAAGGGCGATGGGTGCGCTATAGCAGCATTCTTGATAGCTATGTACTCGCGTACTGCATTACATAGCTCGGGCTGTATCGGTATGATGCGCTCTTTATTGCCCTTGCCCAGTACTTTCACCTGAGAGTGGTAGGAGTCTATGTCTGTCTCGCGCAGGCCCAGCAGCTCCGAGCGCCTCATGCCGGTACCGTACAGCAGCTCCAGGATGATACGGTCACGTGCGCCTTCAAATCCTTCGGGAAAGACGACCTCCTTCATCAGCTTGTCTATGCCATTCTTTTCTACAAATACCGGCAGGCGCTTCGCTGTCTTGGGTGCGAGCACCTTGGCCAGCGGGCTCTTTTTCACTACATCCTTTCGCATCAGAAACTTGAAGAAAGACTTTAGCGTAGAGAGTTTCCTATTGATGCTGCGGGGACTGGTCTCAGCCTCCATCATGCTCACCACCCAGGATCTGATCTCAAGGTGCGTAGCCAGCTCGATCTCCTCCTTCTGGTATTCAGTCTTGAGGTAGTAGTAGAGCTGCTCCAGGTCATTCTGATAGGCCTCTATGGTATGGCGCGAGTAGCGGCGTTCATACTGTATATAGTTTAAAAATGACTGGATGTGCGGAGACATGGTATAAAGATAATGCAACCATCACGGTGCACTACCCACATGTAAACGCATGCTGCGGCCTGCGTAGTATAAAACGGCCTCGCTAATGGATAATTCAATTACATTTATCGATACAATCATTCGCATGCTGTACAAGGCGCTGGGGCAGACCGGCATCCACATCAGCCAGCTCTCACTCGGTACCATGACCGTACTGAAAGGCGGCTCACCATCTGACAAACTCAAACTCTACGATGCAGCGAGAGATAGTGGTATCAATTACTTTGATACGTCTGACAACTATGAAAATGGTGAATCAGAGAAATTTCTTGGCGCTTTCCTCCGGGGCAAAGACAGAACGAAATTGTACATCGGTACCAAGTGTTTTTTTCCAAAGCCGGAGTATCCCTCCGGAGGGCTGAGCTGCGAGAATATACTGGAGACCGTAGACCGCTCTCTGCAGCGTATGGGCACAGACTACATCGATATATTTTACTGCCACCGGTACGACCGCAATACGCCGGTACAGGAAACTATAACCGCTATACAGAGCCTCATAGATACGGGCAAGGTGCGCCACTGGGGCATCAGTGCCTTTTCTACCGCGCAGCTATGCGAGATGTACTATACAGCGCGGGAGATGAAGTGCAGTCTGCCGACAGTGGGGCAGTATCCCTACAATCTCTTCAATCGTACCATAGAGATGGAGCTCAAAGAGGCACTGCAGACACTAGACCTCGGAGTGATAGGATACTACCCCCTGGCCCAGGGTGTGCTGACAGGCAAATACAGTACACCGGGTGATGGCGAAAGCCGGGCATCAGATCCTGGTCTCAAAAAGCAAATGTGGGACCTGACCGATTATAAACTGACTAAAGTCAGTGAATACCTAAAACTATGCACGCGGCTCGGTGTATCGCCGTCAGCACTGGCGCTGCGCTGGTGTCTGCACAATGACCGCGTGAGCAGCACCCTGTCTAACGTGAATAATTTTAATCAGTTGCAGGAAAACCTGAAGTTTATTTCAGTAGATTTAGACCCGCAAATCGCAGGTGAGATAGAGGCTATTTTCCAAAATGCACCTGCCAATCCCTATACTGGTCAAAAATACTAAACAACACAATGAACGTTTCCTATCAGATAGATGATGAAGTGATCACACTCGAGCTGGATGGTGAGGTAGTCTCCGGCGCCAATGAAGTACTACTGGCGCAAGACACTAACCTGATGGCTAAGACCGACTGGCAGGATAAAGGCTACACGGTTGTGCCCTTTTTGAAACAGGAAGATTTTGACAAAGTCAAAGCGGGTATCACTAAAATGATAGCAGGCATTATAGAAGCCTGCGGAGGCAAGGTGGATGAGGCCTTTACGCTGGCTCGCTACCACCTGTATGTAGATGACACAGTACACCTGGCTGTAGCCAAAGCTATAAAGGACGGCTGGCTGGTCACTGAGTTTCCGATAGACTTTCAGATAGTCAATGACCGGATGTCAGGACTGCTGCATGAGCAGGTCTGCACAGAGCTGAAGGGCAGCCAATACGACAGCTTTTTCCTACGTATAGTGAGGCCGAAAAAATATGCAGATAATAATCCTCCTCACAGGGATGTGTGGCTAGACAGGCTCCGCCATGCAGTCAATATATACGCTCCGCTGAGTGGCAGCAATAAGGGCAGTGCACTGCCTATACTGCCGGGCAGCCACCTGCTCATGGAGTCTCAGATAGAGCGTACCGCAGCAGGTGCAAGGCTAAACGGGACTCAGTACACCGTACCATGCGTCACCTCAGTACTCGGGGCCATACCACACATGACCCGCCCAGATCTGACAGAAAATGAGATGATGATCTTCACACCATATATGGTGCATGGCGGGGGATACAATCTGAATGAAAACGAGACCCGCACCTCACTGGAGGTCCGCTTCTGGAAGGTCTAGGCAGTTCAGTGCTGCTTAAAGCTCCGGAATAGCTTCTCCAGCGAACCCACCCAGCGCTGTATATTTTTATACTCCTGTATATACTGATACTGGGCCAGTGACAACTTCTCTGCCTCCTGGGCATCTTGCAAAACGCGGACTGTCCTGTCTGCAAAGGCCACAATATTGTTGTACATAGGAAACTCTGTATCCACTCCGGCATCTGAGTGGCTGAAATCCCAGAAAAGCTGAGGCAAACCTATGCTGCAAATATCAAAGCCAGCAAATCCACCCGGAATCCCATAGTAGCCGTGAAACCATACCAGATTCAGTTTCTCCTTCATAGCAGTCGCTTTCATATCCTTCTGATGCCCGTGAAACTT
Source organism: Bacteroidetes bacterium UBA1941 (assembly GCA_002336805.1). GTDB lineage: Bacteria > Bacteroidota > Bacteroidia > Chitinophagales > LD1 > UBA1941. The sequence continues at coordinate 38,923 of DDEZ01000003.1, read as the reverse complement.
CACTTTGCCGGTCAGGCCCAGATGCCGGATATATTTTGATATACCCTCCTTCTCAGGGTCTCCATTACCAAAAATATGCAGCTCCGCCCCTGGCAGCCGCTCGAGCAGGATGTGGAAAGTATAGATGAATGGATCTATCGGCTTGCTAAAAGTGAGCCTGGTGAAAATACCTATCCGGGGTTTGTCCGTATCGTGAAAAGACCAGAGCTTGCCATGATCATCCAGATTGATAGAAAGTGGCAGAAAGGTGTGATGAAAATTTTCAAAGACTGACAGCTCACTTTTGATCTCATTTTCACGGAAACCTGATACGAAGTGATAAGTCTGCGACTTGTCATACCGGGCATAGTTTGCCGGATTCTGAATGATCGAATTATGAATGTTGATCAGGCATTTTGCTCTGACGGCGGGTGTCATCTTACCCTCGAGCTCCGGGTAGTTGTACTCTCCTACGAAGTAAAGCACGTCATACGCATCAAGGAATGTATTTAGTGCCTCATACCTGTCTGGGAAAGGCACATTCAGCAACTTTTTCTTGATGCGCTGGCTCCAGTCTGGTATGAATGGCTTGTCTATGTCACTTAGAAAAAAAACTTTGGTGCCCAGCTCCACATGCTTGGTGAAGTAATGATCTTCCCAGTTTGCATTGTGCCCTAGCGGCAGCAGGCTGAGTATATTGACTTCAAAATGATTCTTGTCTATAGCCCTGTCCAGCTCATATGTAAATCGCTGCGCACCAGCCTGATAAAATTCAGAAACAATAAATAAAACCTTGACCTTGTCCTTCATGCGTCTATTTCCTATGAATTATACCCGCCAATATAGATAAACGCTGGTAGCCATACAATGATAAAAACCATACAGTGACGCCTGTATCTGCGTACTACAAATAAAAAAAGCCCGTCAGAGACGGGCTTCAATATATCTTGATCATGACGGGAGTCAGCAGCTACTATGCCTCCTCAGAGCGGCGCATTGTCTGCACATAGGCAGCCTTCAGCACTTCACTCCTCCTGCGTACAGACTTCTTCACGTACGCCTGACGGCTGCGAAGCTCGCGCAGCATACCTGCCTTCTCGAACTTCTTCTTGTACTTCTTCAGTGCTCTGTCCAGTGATTCTGATTCTCTTGTGTCAATGATTAACATTCGGCTTTTTTATTTTGAGGCACAAAAATATGCCTTTTTCTGAAATTTACAAATAAATTCTCCACATCTGTTTTCTGGTCTTGCTGCTGTCGTCAGCATCTAACCCCGGTCATCTGATTTATACTTAGATATTGCCCTTCATGATCTCACGGCTGATCACCAGCTTCTGGATCTCTGAGGTACCCTCGCCTATAGTGCAGAGCTTTGAGTCACGGTAAAACTTCTCTACCGGGAAGTCCTTCGTATAGCCATAGCCGCCAAATATCTGGATCGCATCTGTAGATATCTGCACAGATATCTCAGAGGTATAGTATTTAGCGATAGCTGACTCGCGGGTCATAGGCTTCTTCTCATTCTTCAGATAGGCAGCCTGCATGGTGAGCAGCTCACCCGCCTCGATCTTTGTAGCCATGTCTGCCAGTTTGAATCCGATAGCCTGAAACTGTGCGATAGGCTGTCCAAACTGCTGGCGCTCCTTGGCATACTTCACAGCGGCCTCATAGGCGCCTACAGCTATACCCAGGCCCAGGGATGCGATAGAGATACGGCCACCATCCAGGATCTGCATAGCCTGCTGGAAGCCTCGGCCTACGCCAGCCTCACCACCTACTACATCAGCATCCGGCACGAAGCACTCATCAAATATCACCTCTGCAGTCTCAGAGGCACGCATACCGAGTTTGTTTTCTTTCTTACCCGCTTTCAGGCCCGGATTGCCACGCTCTATGATGAATGCGGTCATACCCTTAGAGTCTAGCAGCTCGCCTGTACGGACTATGGCTACCACTACATCACTAGAGATGCCGTGAGTGATCCAGCACTTGGTGCCATTCAGCACCCAGCCGCCGTCTACCTTCTTGGCAGTACACTTCATACGCATCGCGTCAGAGCCCGTATTTGGCTCGGTCAGGCCCCATGCACCCAGATGCTGTCCGGAGGCCAGCTTTGGCAGGTATTTTTCTTTTTGCTCCTTGGTACCATGATAGTAGATATGGCCGGTGCAGAGGGAGTTGTGCGCCGCCATAGAGAGGCCTATAGAGCCACATACCTTAGATATCTCTATGATAGCCGTCACATACTCAAAGTAGCTGAAGCCCGATCCACCATACTCCTGAGGGATATAGATACCCATCAGGCCGAGGTCTCCCATCTTGTGAAACAGATCCTTGGGGAAATGCTGAGACTCGTCCCACTCCATCATCTTGGGGCGTATCTCTTTGTCCGCAAAGTCGCGGCATACCTGAGCGATCATTTTCTGGTTGTCATTCGGAGCGAAATTCATATTCAGCGTGTATTGATTGGGTAAATGATGTTTTTAGAAATCGGGAGCGAATATAAACTTTTTCGCCGCTACTAACGGTGAGGAAATGTGGAAACAACCCCCTGCGGTATACGGCTTATTTCCACAGCCGCGCCACATACTAAATACATGACTATCAACACGTACAATCATTGGCACAAGATATGAATCAAGTACAGTGACCGAGGGAACGCGCCCAATCCGAAAAGCGATATGAGTAGGATCACTAAAAACTATAAACAAAATGAAAGCAATCGTTACTACTATACTATCGGCACTGCTGTCGGTATATAGCTTCGCCCAGGCCACGCCAGCTGTGCCTGCAGAAAACCAACCAGTGGCATCTGTAGTAAAAATAGATAAGACTGAAAAGGTAGCACTGAGGTACCATGAGTACACTGCGACCGACTGCGGCAAGTATCACAAGATGAAAGTAGCAGGTATAGTACTGGCATCTGTAGGTGCAGCTATGATCATGACTGGTGGCATAATGGTAGCTGCAGATTATCACACTGTTTATGCTAATGATCCGAATCCAGGGCCCGGCCCTCGCGTAGTAGGCCCTGTTCGTCCGCTGAGAGCTGCTGGAGGAGCCTTCGTAGGCCTGGGAGCTCTAAGCGTGGGAGCCGGCATACCGCTGGCCATCATAGGCGGTGTCAAAGGCCATAAGTATTGTGGTGGTGGCGCCCCACGTTCGTCACTTGACCTGCAGCACACCCGGGATATGACTGGGATGGCATACGATTTATAAAATGAAACAGAGGCGATGGCAGATGCTATCGCCTGTTTTTTTTCTCCACTAAAAATGTGTAACGATGAAAGCTTTTGTGATCATCTGCGTCATGATATCAGGTATCATGGTGCATGCACAGGGAGGCGAGCAGGCTACTGGCCGCACTGCATCTGTAGTACGGGTCAGCTATGACGCTAGCTACTATACGGCACCTGACTATACAGCATCGGCTTGTGAGAGATACAAGGGCATGAAGACCTGTGGGATCGTGCTCACCGCCATCGGTGGCGGGCTGGTGGCTACAGGTATCGGCATAGTAGCAGCCTCCAATAGTGGCAGGATATACTCCGGCGCGGAGAATCACTACTTTCGCGGCGCTACGCCACTCGTGGCAGGTGGTGCCGCAGCCATAGCGGTAGGCAGCATCAGCCTCGGTGCCGGCATACCACTGACCATAGTAGGACATGTGAGGCAAAAACGGATCTGCGGGCAGGCAACCCACAGGGACCTGTAGCTGTCTATATAGAATCCGGGCTGGGAGCACTTTACGTAGATATTTTTATTAATTTCAGGTCATGAGAGCATTTGGGGTCATAGTATGTATGCTGATGTGGAGCCTCTACGGGGCTGCGCAGACAGAGATGACCATACCGGAGCAGCAGATGCCATCCACACAGCCGGAGTCTGTAGTCAAGCACCGCAACGACCCTAATCCATATGCACATCAGTACAATCAGAACTTTGAAGACATGTGCCTGCGCTACCGAGCGGTACAGACCAGCGGCATAGTACTATCCGTACTGGGCGGTGGCCTCATCATCACAGGAGCAGCGCTGCTCCCGCGCATCCATACATCACCGGAGCGCACAGAGTACGCTCAGAATGTCAATAACAGGCAGCGCACTGCAGCCAAAGCAGCCATAGCAGTAGGCAGCCTGAGTGTCGTGGCCGGCATACCGATGATCACCTGGGGCGCGCTGAAGTCGCGTAAAGCCTGTGGCGCGCCTGTCAAAGAGCGCTCCCGCGCCTCTCTCAATCTGCACAGTGGAGAAAACGGCACCGGCCTGTCTATCCAGTTTTAATCCGTGCCAGTACGTATTTTAGGGTGTAATTAATTGCGTACCTTAGTAGTACGCGGATTCCGAAAAGCGATATGAGTAGGAACAACCTAAAATTCAACTCACATGAGATCTCTAACCCTCGCCCTTATTGCGGCACTTTGCACCCTCTCTTCATATGCCCAGAGCAGTGAGCCTGCCATGCTGGCGGCCCAGCCGGGTATACATCACTCTACCGAGTTTCTGGATAATGAGCTGCCTACCCTGGCGTCGCTCAATAAATCTCAGTACTACGCTGACTACAAAATGGCCGCAGACCGGAGCGATGCCAAATGCGGCAAATACAAGAAAATGAAAATGATAGGTATCATCCTCTCCGGTGTAGGTGGCGGCCTCATAGTAGGTGGCGCTGTGATGATAGGCGTAGCTGTACATAATGTAGCCAACGGCAATGGTACGCTAAACAATGTGGGCCTCGCCGGCGGTGGCTATGCCTGCGTCGTGTTTGGTGTCTTCTCCACGGGTGCCGGTATCCCGCTGGCGGTCATAGGCTCCGTGAAGCAGAAGAAATACTGCTCCGGTACCTCTACACTCATGCTGCACAGCGGTGAGAATGGCACCGGCCTGGCGCTGAATTTCTAAATAAAAATCTAAGGACTGATCAGAACCCTGCCACACGGCGGGGTTTTGCTTTTAGTGGACTTTCATCTCGTCCAGCTTCTTGCGGTAGAGGGCTGCTACTTTATTTTGCTCATCCAGTGTCCTGGAGAAAACTGAATACCCGCTCATGTCAGGATTGGCGCAGAAATAGATGAACTCTGTGTCATCATGATTCAGCACTGCATCTATCGCTTTCTTTTTAGGCATACAGATCGGGCCGGGCGGCAGGCCTGGATACTTATAGGTATTGTATGGCGAGTCGTATTCCTTGTGCTTATTGGTCACGCGGCGGGCATCAAAGTCGCGTAGGGCAAATACGAGTGTAGGATCTGCCTGCAGTGGCATATTGATACGCAGGCGGTTTAGGTAAACTGAGGCCACAGTCGGCAGCTCTTTGTCAAAGATGCATTCTTTCTCTACGATAGAGGCCAGCGTGATCACCTCTGATGGTTTATAGCCCAGTGCTGCAGCCTTAGCCATGCGCGCTCCCTGCCAGTATTTGTCATAGTAGCTATCCATCCGCCCGGTGAAAGCATCTATGTTTGTATTCCATTTAAACTCATAATTGTCTGTGATGAAATGGGTCAGGATCGTATTGGTATCCAGCCCGTATCCTTTGCAAAACTCCGGATCATTCAGCCTGGCCAGAAAGGCCACCGAGTCTATCTCCAGCGTACGCCCCACCAGCCCGGCAAACTCCTCCTTCGTGCGGATATTATAGATCACAAGTTTGACCGGTGTCTGCCGGCCGCTCTGGAGCATATTGAGTATCTCACGGTTGCTCATATGCCGGGTGAAGACATAGTGGCCCGGCTTCACTGTCTCATAGCCCTTGATCTGCGCAGCATACTCAAAGCTCTGTATGTTCTGCAGTATCTTTTTATCCTTTAGCAGGACTATCACATCGGCTACTTTTGAGCCAGTAGGGATATTGATATAGGGCTGGGACTCAGAGGGCGTGATATTATTTTTCAGAAAAAGCCACCAGCCGGCTCCGCCTGCTACTGCCACCAGGACCAGCAGGACTACGATCAGTTTACGCATGAGGTAAATATAGAGAAAAACCAAAATGCCTGTCTGTGAAAAATGCTTCAGAACATTACCTTTGCCGCCATGAAACTGCTCCTCTGTGTACGGCGCCTCAGCGACCATCAGCCCCTGCTGGATGCCATGGCGCAGCAGTCCGGGCAGCAGCTCTCACCTCAGCCGGACCCGCAGAGTGCTACTTATATATTTCAGACGCGCTATATGCAGCATGAGATAGATATCTGCGAGATGGGCTATGGGGCCTTTCAATCCGGCTACAAGCTGACCAAAGCCCTCGCAAAACAACGCTACCACCTGGCCCTCAGCGCCAGCCTGTGCCATGCGTACAAGCCCGACATCGCAGTAGGTACGATCGTCAATGTGATCAAGGACAAGCCCGGCGATCTGACACACACGGGCAGCGATACGGCAGACCTTTATGAATCGGGCCTGCTGAGCACAGATAGTTTCCCGCACTATCGCGAGGCCTTTATCAATATGAACAATAGCTACATGAATGTGATGCTGCCGTTCAAAAAAGTAGTATCGCTCACTACCGCTCACTACGGTGATACCGCCACGCTGGATGCGCGCCGGGAGAAGTACAAAGCCGACATAGAGACCAGAGATGGCCTTAGTTTTGTATACGCGTGTATGTATGAGCGACAGCCATTCTACCAGCTATGCTGTGTGGAGCGCAACCTGGCTACCGGAGAAACTGATACGACCAAAGCCCTGACTACACTGAACGAAACGCTACTGGATATCCTTCAAAAATTATAATCATGCTGCTCCGTATCCGTCCTGACAATATAGACGACCGCCTGATCAATCAGGTAGTACAATGCCTCCAGCGCGGGGGGATCATCATCTATCCTACTGATACGGTCTACACACTAGGCTGCGACCTGACCCACCGTGATGCCTATGAGAAGCTGTGCAAACTGAAAAACCTGAGGCCGAACAAGGCCAACTTCTCCATAGTCTGCTATGACCTGAGCCATATCTCTGACTATACGCTGAATGTGAGCAATCCCTGCTTCAAGCTGATGAAGCGCTGTCTGCCCGGCCCCTACACCTTTATCCTCAATGCTAATAATACAGTAGGCAAGATATATGGCTACGCCAAGAAGACCATCGGTATACGCGTACCTGACAATACGATAGCCCGCAGTATAGTAGATGCTCTCGGCGCCCCTATCCTCTCTGCCTCTATCAAAAATGAAGACACGATACTGGAGTACATCACCGACCCGCAGGAGATCTATGAGCTATATGATGGCATAGTAGATATCGTGATAGACGGCGGCATGGGCGGCAATATAGCCTCGACCATCATAGACTACTCCGGCTCAGAGCCCCTACTGGTCCGCGAGGGCAAGGGTGAGTTTGATGTATAAATGAATTACAGATTTCAACCGATTCACTGATCTACCGATCACCTAAAAATCCCTATCCTTGATCATCTGCGCCATGGTATAGAGATTGGCCTTTTGCGCATCTGATATAGAGATGGCTGCCAGGCACTGCAGCGCTTCGTTATAGAGAGTATCGGCCTTAGCCAATGTTTTATCGCTTATGCTGTATTTATCGTAGAGAGCCTTGACACCCGTCACCTTTTTGGCCTCGTCGGTCTCAGCGAAAAGCTGCGTCAGTACCGCACGGTCACTAGCGTCAGCCTCCAGCAGCAGGGTGATGAGCAGCAGGGTCTTCTTATTCTGGATGATATCGCCGCCTACTTTTTTTCCGACCTTTTCATTGTCGCCAAAGGTATCCAGCCAGTCATCCTTGATCTGGAAGGAAAGACCCAGCTTCAGGCCAAACTCATAGATCCGCTCCTGGTCCTCTGTAGACGCACCGCCTATGATGGCGCCGGTCTGCAGCGAGCAGGCCAGTAGTACAGAGGTCTTGTAGCCGATCATTTTCAGGTATTCATCTACTGTCACATCCAGCCGCTGCTCAAAGTCCATATCCATCTGCTGTCCCTCCAGTATCTCGATAGCCGCCTTGGTAAAGACATGGAAAAGCGATGGCAGCAATGCCTCCGGTGACTCCGCCAGATATTTATAAGCATAGGCAAAGAGCGCATCGCCGGAGAGTACACCGGCATTCAGGCCAAACTTCTCATGCACAGTAGGGATGCCCCGCCTCAGCGTAGCATCATCCATGATATCATCATGCACCAGTGAGAAATTGTGAAATAGCTCCATGGCATGTGCGGCACCGAGGGCCGTCTGCACCTCTCCGCCAAAGGCGTCACAGGCTATGAGAAGCAGCAGCGGACGGATCCTTTTGCCGGGTATGGCCATGATATGCTCCATAGGCTGGTAGAGCCCGGTGGGCTGCAGCCGGAAATCATTGACAGAGAAACTAGTATTATAAAGTGTAGACAGTTCTTTGATACTCAGCATATTTTATGTCCGGGATAGGTGTACAGACCCCGGCCTCTGTGCCGGATATCGGGTCCAAAGTAACACAAATGACGTGGACTATTTGCTAAACAGTTTTTCCACATAGTTTGTTGCTGACGGGAATAATTATTTTAGCCCCGGCGGGAATTCATCGCATCTTTGTCAAAACACTAAAACAATAAAGCAACATGAAAAAACTCTTCACGGTTTTTGCACTCCTCTTTTTTGCTGCAGGCGCCTTCGCTCAGGAGACCAATGTGACATCTTTCAGAAATATGCCTTGGGGTGCATTTCGTGACAGCTTGTATGTAAAGGACAAGAAGATCGAATTTGTAAAGGATAAAAGCTCCCTGACCAAGAATGCCTATATCATCCCTAACGATGACATGTCTATCGGTAACGTGAAGCTGAATAAGATCAATTATATTTTCAATGACGAAGGCCGCTTTATCAAGGTGTACATAGAGGGTCCAAAGGAGCAGTCTGAGCAGATGAGGTTCATCCTGGACTACAAGTTTGGCACTTTCAAAAATGAAAGCCGCGTAGACAATGTATCCTACAAGCAGTGGCTGGTCAAGGACGTGACCTTTACCCTCGGCGAGTATGACTACCTGAAGTTTGAAGTAAAGATCGAAAGTAACTGGCAGGCATCAGAGGCCTACAAGAAGAATACTAGTGTAGATGACTTCTAAAATATAAACGCCCTTACCAAACAAAACAACTCTGCAAGGCCCCGTCAAGGGGCTTTGTTATTATTGCAAGGATTATGATCATAACGCCGATCTCAAAACATCTTCGTATATACTTCCGCCTGGATACACATTGCTGACACTCCCCCTTTTACAGGGGGCCAGGGGGATTTGAACAGCACCATAAAACTACAACACCTCAAAAAACATCATGACTGATCTCTCCCTCTTCCGTATAGACCTGTACTCCCGCCAGCCCCATGTACTGAAAGACTTCTACGAGGAGGCTCTCGGCCTGAGGCTGACACACACCACAGACGGCGGCAGCACCTATGAGCTGAGCAGCGGCCGTATGCAGCTGGTCATCACCCGCTCTGTACATGAGGTAAAGAATCGTGTGCGCATCTGCTTTCAGACGCCGGACTTCAAAAACTATAAGCAAATGCTGACCATCAAGAATATCCCCATCACCGCTACCAAGGTGAAAGAGGGTCGTTTCTTCTTTGAGCTAAAGGACCCTGATGGCAATGAGGTGGCAGTATACCAGGTGTAATAGGGAATTGATAATTGACAATGAATAATTGATAACGAAACAGCCGTACCTACTGTCAATTGTAAATTATCAATTGTCATTTAACTCAGAGATCCGCTCCTGAGAAATGAAGCGGCAGGAGGTCTTTGACAGAAGCCAACTTATAGACAAGGCCGGTATCACCTGTCAGGATGATCTCGATATCCTGTCCTCCCCTATTCTCAAACTCCAGCAACGTCTGGCGGCACTGGCCGCAGGGTGCCTTTGGCGAGTCTGATGCCTGAGAGGCAGCGCGGGTAGTGATGGCTATCTTGCTGATGGCGACACCGGGATGCACAGACGAGCAGGCGCTGAGCAGGGCCACCTCTGCGCAGACACACATCGGGTACGATGCATTCTCCTGATTGGCGGCAGAGAGCGTAGCTCCATTAGCCAGCAGCGCAGCACTGCCCACACGAAAATTAGAGTAAGGCGAGTAAGACTTGTCCAGCGCCTGTCGCGCTTCCTCTATCAGCTCGCGTTCATCTACCCTTAGTTCGTCAGGGCTGTCGTACACCTTTACAGTGAGTGAGATATGTTTTTCACGCATATAGTGAAGATAATAAAAAGCAACAAGTGGAATATTAAGACGATCCAGGCGCTACATACTTACACGCTGGTGCATTTTCCCTCGTCCTCCGCCCTTCGTCTCTCGCCTCTATCAATACAGCCGCTTCAGCACGACCTGCTGCTTTTGCAGGTTCTCTATCTTGCGGAGAAATTTGGCCAGCTCTGCGGCCTCGCTTATGGTGAAGTAGGTCTTGTCTATCACCAGGCTTTGCTTCAGAGAGAAATTGGTCGAGCTATTGTGAAACTCGCGCTCAAAGTGCACATTGCCATTCACGGCAGATATCTGCACATTATTGGGCAGCAGGTAGATCTCATACCGCTCAGGATAGCTGAACTCACTCACCAGGTCATACTGCTGGCGGTAGCCAAAGTTGACCGGAGACCGGCGCTCTCCACTGATCGTAAAGAGCGTATCCGGCACAGCAAATGCTGTAGGGATGATACCATATAGGTTGTCATTTTTCACCGGCGGTATGCGTATGTCAAACTCCTGCGCCAGCGGCAGTGTATCTACCCACTCATTGGCTACGATAAAGTGCTTTAGCCGCAGCGCCTTATTGCCCCGCTCAAAGTAGTCACGAATGCCCCTGAGGCTGTCGCACTCATAGATGGTCACATGCTCGGCCTTGGCATAGCCGGTACTATTCACATACACATTGGTCAGGTAGGAGCTATCTCCTGTGAGGTGGCCCAGCAGGATCACATTATTGCGGTAGCTGGTCTTCTTGTCCTGTATATATACCCAGCGGTGCGGGTCCATAGATATGAGCAGGCCCCATGAGTTGAGCAGCGTGCCTGATACCATGGGGTAGTCGTGATAGCGCGCTGTAGCATCCAGTACCACCGCACTATCTCCTATGAATACATGCGCCACCGTCCGGTCAAAATCTGCCAGTGAGGTAGCCATCGTATCTACCCTGCCATGGGCCGGTGTGCTCACCAGCAGCGGGGCAGCATCATAGCCATACTCTATGAGCAGGCGCACTAGGGCCAGGTTGATCTCAGTAGAGTTTCCTTTTTTGTCCAGCCAGATCTTGGCCAGCGGGCGGGCAGAGAGGCTGTCGTGGCCATCCCATGTCAGCTGCCTGCGCACCAGGTCATAGATACGCGCCAGCTTCTCCTGCTCATTGGTCAGGCTGCGGATACGCTTGTCAAAGTCGGCCTTGATAGGTAGCTCGGCGCTGAGGCGAGGCAGGTAGTCCGGGCGTGCAGACAGTTCTTCTATTATCTTATTGACCTGCTTATTACCGAGGTCCTTCTTCACATCGCCACCTGTAGATACAGCTGTGATGTACATAGCCAGATGCTCCAGGTCGGCCGGTGACAGGCTGCTAAAAGCCTCTCCGCGCCATGACGGCACCTGATTGAACTGGTACTCCGTCTCGCGCACCTTGGCCGGCTGCATGTCGCCATTCAGATGAGTCTGGCGGGCAGCTTCGCGGCTATTGCTCACATCCGGGGTGTAGCTCCCCACGAGCGTAGCCTGCATACTCACCGCGTCAGGCATACTCATACGAAACTCCGAATGGTCTGTAGGATACGTAGCCTGAAATCGCCACGCAGGGAGTTTCTCGTCGTATGGCAGGTTGATACTATAGGATACTTTGAGCAACATCCCCTTGCGGATCCTGATCGGGCTCTGCTCCAGGTGTGGAGTGGCAGGGCGGGGCACTTCACGCGTCACGGCCGCCTTGGTAGCCTGGTCTATATCTACTGTAGCGATAGATAGCCGGGTATAGCGCGCCAGCGCCGGGCATGGATAGAAGATCAGGTCTGATATCCTCTTGTCTAGCTTCTGGTCACGAAAGAACTTGATAGTGAGCTGGCGGTCCAGCCGGATGGAGTAGTCATTATTCACGGATACCTCTCCCCTGTCACTCAGCACCATGGCCTCTGCCTCCGGCTCGTAGCTGCAGACATTCATCAGGAGGCCCCGGCGGTCCAGCGCCTCATCCTGACAGTAGCCCCCCCAGCCAGCGCAGATACCAGCCATCAATAACAATAATTTTCTCACTATAATATTTCTGTACGGCTCACAAGAAATAAAATAGTACGGTAAGGCCGGCCAATAGATTCAGGATTATTGTAAACAGACAGGCGGCAGGTGTATGATAATATATGATGCCTTGCATCCGTCCACTGCCCTATAACCAATAAACAGTTTTAAATAAATTAATATTTATATTAATATTCAATACATTATGAAGCTCCTTCGGTTCAAAATCAATTCCCCCGATATTATTGCCTGTAGTCGAAAAACTTGCCTGCCCAGGACCTGACGAAAGTCGCCGTCCAGTCGAAAAACAATCCTATTAATCCCTACCTTCACCCTCATGAATATGATATTTGCCACCTCCAATGCCCATAAGGTCGAGGAGATCCGCGCCGTCCTGCCAGATGGCTTTACAGTCCAGAGCCTAAAAGACATTGGTTTCACAGAGGAGCTACCTGAGACACAAGAGACCATAGAGGGAAACTCCCTCCAAAAGGCTCAGACCCTGTCTGAAAAACTAAAAGGTATCACCTGCTTCTCTGAGGATACAGGCCTGGAGATAGATGCGCTGGATGGCCGCCCCGGCGTCTACTCGGCCCGGTACGCTGGTCCATCGGCCACTTTTGCAGACAATGTGGCCAAAGTGCTGGCCGAGATGGAGGGGCTGGAGAATCGCCGGGCCAGATTCAAGACGGTGATCACATACTATACCGGCGGGCAGTCCGTTCAGTTTACAGGACTCTGCGAGGGAACTATCCTGACAGTACCGCGCGGCACCGAAGGCTTTGGTTATGACCCTATTTTCATGCCAGAGGGATGCAACCTTTCCTTTGCCGAGATGCGTCTATCAGACAAGAACCAGATCAGCCACCGCCGGAAAGCTGTAGACCAGTTTCTGGCGTACCTGAGAAGGTCCGGATAGTATCGCTTTTGTCCACGAAAAATATTATATTCGTTTAACTGCTTAAAAATCACGGAAAAGACATGGCGGTGGCTATCAAATCTACATACAGCGAGCAGGACATCATAGAGGGATGTATCAAGGGAGACAGGAAGTTTCAGGAGATGCTATACCACACCTTCTCGTCCAAGATGTTTTCGGTATGCCTCCGGTATGCCAATGAATACGCGACTGCAGAGGACCTGCTGCAGGAGGGTTTTGTGAAAGTGTTTAAGAATATGGAGAAGTTTCGCGGAGAGGGCTCCTTTGAGGGCTGGATCCGCAGGATCTTCGTCAATAACTCCATAGAGCACTTCCGCAAGAAGGCCAACATGTACGTAGTACAGGAGACTGAGGCTCTCACCTATGAGTACTATGATGACAATGCCCTGAGCAAACTGATGAAAGACGACCTGATGAAGCTCATACAGTCGCTCTCATCCGGCTACAGGACCATTTTTAACCTCTATGTGATAGAGGGCTACTCTCACAAGGAGATAGCAGAGATGCTCGGCGTGACAGAGGGTACCTCAAAATCACAACTGGCACGGGCACGCTACTTGCTTCAGAAAAAAATAGTAGACCTCATGCCACACATGAAATACCACCTACCGGACCAGGAAGCGTCGATCTAAATAAAGCCCACACCGAAAAGTACTAAGAGATGATAAGTGACAAGAACATGGAAGAAAGGAACGATGCCTTTGACAGCGCGATCAGGGAGAGGCTCTCAGGCCACGAGCCAGCAGTGCCTCATGCACTCTGGACCCGCATATCTGCCGAGCTCAATGAATCAGAAGAAGTAGCCGCACCGGCTGTGACTCATATACAGGCTCCTGTAGCTACCACCCCATGGTGGAGAGTGGCTGCCGCTGCTGCCGTAGTATTAACGGTGGGTGCCGCCTCTTTATTGTACGTGCTGCAGCCTAAGGCTGAAAACGCAGTAGCTACCACCCTGCCGCCGGCCGTGGTCAATACGCAGTCTGCACCGGCCATCGTGGTAAAAGAAACACCTCAGGTAGCCGTAGCCGCTACGCCTGCAGTAGCCAAGAAAACTACTACACCATCTACTAATCCTGCTATGAATACAGTAGTAGCAGACAATGCTGATAACAGTGCAAAGGAAGTCGTGGCTCCTGCTACGCATGACCAGGATGCAGAGCTGGCATCCGCTCCCGCTGTGACACCAGCTACCACTATGGACCTCGGCAGCATACCAGCCTTCTCTCTCAAGAGGCTGTCTGCACCGGAGTCACTGAATGATGAGATCACCATCATCAAGTCTGCTCCATCCAAAAAGAAACACGGTAAACACAGCGCGGATGAAGAGACCACCCGCGTCATCATCCTCAATAAGAAATTTGACAGCCAGCCCGGTATACGCTACCAGCTGCCGGTCAGGTTCTGATCCCTTGCTACACAGGCCGATGGCCAGACCATATTTATGAAGTAGAGATGCACCCCGCGGTGCATCTTTCTTTTTGTAGTATGACCTATCTCATACTAGTGCTCCTCAGCATCACAGCCATGGACACTATACCCACAGACTGTGAACAATGTTTTGCTAATCCAGTCAAATAACTTTAGGTTTGCCTCCACTCAAAAAACGAATAACAGAATGGGACAAAAAATAACGATCAACAATGGCAAACTCAATGTGCCAAATAACCCTGTAGTTCCTTTTATAGAAGGTGATGGCACAGGACCAGATATATGGAGGGCATCCGTACGCGTGCTGGATGCAGCTGTGCAGAAAGCATACAACGGCGAGCGCAAAATAGAATGGCTCGAAGTACTGGCCGGCGAGAAAGCATTTAACCAGACCGGTAGCTGGCTGCCGGATGAGACACTGCAAAAATTTGACGAGTACCTGGTAGGTATCAAGGGACCTCTGACCACACCTGTAGGTGGCGGTATCCGCTCTCTGAATGTGGCACTGCGCCAGATCCTCGATCTGTATGTGTGCCTGCGCCCGGTGCAGTACTACACCGGCACCCCATCTCCGGTCAAAAGGCCTGAGGCTGTAGACATGACCATCTTCCGCGAAAACACAGAAGACATCTACGCAGGTATAGAGTATGCAGGCGGTACAATAGAGGCCAAGAAGGTACTCGATTTCATCAATGAGAACTTCCCTAAGGACTTTGGCAAGATCCGCTTCGGCACTAAAGAGAAAGCAGACGAATTCTGGAAAAAGGTAGGCATAGAAGAAGAAACGGATGTGTGTGTAGGCCTCGGCATCAAGCCTGTGAGCAAGACAGGTACCTATCGCCTCATGGACGCTGCTATCAGCTATGCTGTAAAGCACAAGCGCAAGAGCGTAACCATCGTGCATAAGGGTAACATCATGAAATTCACCGAAGGTGGATTCCGTGACTGGGCATATGCATTTGCAGACAAATACTTCGGTGACAAGGTATACACCTGGGCTACCTGGGAGAAGACCAAGAAAGAGAAAGGTGAAGCAATAGCTAATGACGAGCAGAAAGCAGCTCTGGCAGCGGGCAAGATCCTTATCAAGGATGCTATCGCAGATATAGCCCTCCAGCAGGTACTGACCCGTCCTGAGGATTTTGATGTGATCGCTACGCTGAACCTCAATGGTGACTACCTGTCTGATGCACTCGCTGCCCAGATCGGTGGCATAGGTATCGCACCGGGCGCTAACATCAACTATGTGACTGGCCACGCTATATTCGAGGCTACTCACGGTACTGCACCTAAGTATGCTAACCTCGACAAGGTGAACCCGGGCTCAGTGATCCTCTCAGGCGCTATGATGCTCGAGTACTTTGGCTGGGATGAGGCAGCACAGATGATCCACAAGGGTCTAGGTGCAGCGATCGCAGGCAAGAGGGTGACTTACGACTTTGCCCGTCTGATGGATGGCGCTACAGAGATCAAGTGCTCTGAGTTTGGCGATGAGATCATCAAGCACTTCTAAAAATACAAGACAATAGACATTAGACTTGAGACAATAGACTAATGGAGAAACAGCCGGTATACTCTACCGGCTGTTTTGTTTATATCAGTGCGTATCATTGCTGCTTTGGAAAAAGCCCGGATACTTGCGGCCTATCTCTCTCCACAGTTCATCGGCAAACAACTGATAGCCCTTGCCGCTGTAGTGCTTGTCATGCTCGTAAGTATATTGCATTACGTTTGCCTCAGTGATAGTGCGGCCTATCGGCTCATACAGATCTGCGGTATAGATGCCATCGTGATCCAGGCCCTGTATTACTGCCGCCAGCACGCCGTGCGAATGCCGGATCTCATCATTATCCGCATGTGCACAGTCAGTCGGGCCGGGATGCACTACCACGAGCAACCTGCCGGGCTGTACGGATCGCTGCAGGCGCAGCAACACCTCCCGCGTATCCCTGACAAAGTCCTGCTCATAGCGGGCATACTCCCGGTCACTGATAAACATCTGTGGCTTTTGCCCCAGCAGATTGATAGAGATAAAACGGAACACACGCGAGCTGGCATACAGCCGCTCGGTCCACGGCCCGTGCCGGAAGCGCACCCTGCCATCTGCGCCGAAGCGCTCCATACCGCCACGGTAGTAATAGTCACTGATGTCAGATGTATTGATACTCACCACTACGATATCCGGCGAGCATTTCTTTAGCTGGTCTACATACAGCATGTACTCAAAGAACGGATCATCACCGCTCTGCCCCCCGTTATACAGGGCAAATGAAGGGCTGACCGCTGACACATGTCGTACGAGTGCCTGTGGCCATGAGCTATCGTAGCTGGTACCTACCCCCTCTGTATAGCTATCACCGAGTGTCACGATCTTGTGTAGAGGCGTATCGCAAAATATGGCAAGAGGCCTCTCCCGCTGCCCCAATTCATTGAGCCTGTAAAGGTACCTGAAGTCTTTGTGATCCAGTGTCACGGTATCCTTTGCGCCATAGGTATTGTAGCGATTGAAGCTCACCTGGTCAAAGTAGGATATATAGCCGTGACCGATGGACTCGGTATAGGTGGGATAAAAACCTACCAGCCGTAGCAGCCCCTCCAGAGCGACCAGTGCCAGCAGGCTGCTGAACATGGTCTGCAGGATCAGTGCCAGCCTGCTATCGCCGTCAGATGTCAGCTCGTGCCGCACATATGCCAGGAGCGCATAGACACGCCGTGCCACAGGCAGACGCAGCGGCCACACATACCTCACCCATACCCGGCAAAAACCATAGATAGCCAGCGCATACCCCAGCACTACACGTAGAAGGTAAAAGTGTGTGTACCCGCCCCTGGCTGTCATATAGAAGGACTCGGCAATGTGCCACTCTACGGAGCAGACCTGCGTCAGCCAGAGGTATATATCAGCCTTGTAGCTGATCGTGTAGGCTGCTAGGGCAAATAACAGGAACGCGGCCGCCATACTGAGCAGGACTACCGGTATTTTGCTCCATGCCTTTATCATTGCCTTCCTGATTTGCTGATCCCTATCGGTATCTCAGCTGATTATTATTAAACACAGTATAGGAAATATCTATCAAATGTCATATCCGGCACGCGTATCTATTCCTATATTTGGGCCGCCAAGAGGAATAAAGGGATATGATAGAGACAGACATACTGATCATCGGCGCAGGGCCGGTGGGACTTTTTACGGTTTTTGAGGCGGGCCTGCTAAAGCTCCGCTGCCACCTGATAGATGTGCTGCCACAGCCCGGCGGACAGCTGACAGAGGTATACCCTAAGAAACCCATTTATGATATACCGGGATTCCCGTCGGTGCTGGCCAGTGACCTGATCAATAACCTGATGGAGCAGATAGCCCCGTTCAAACCTGAGTTTACTCTAGGAGAGCGGGCAGAGAAACTGGTGCAACTGGAGGATGGCAAATTTCTCCTGACCACGCACAGAGGAACGGAGCTCAAAGCGCCAGTGATAGCCATAGCCGGTGGCCTCGGCTGCTTCGAGCCTAAGCGCCCGCCTATCTCCAATGTACGCGACTATGAGGAGAAAGGCATAGACTACATGGTACGCGACCCTAAGAAATACGAAGGCAAGAGAGTAGTCATATCAGGTGGAGGAGACTCTGCCCTGGATTGGACCATCTACCTGGCAGATGTAGCATCTAAGGTAGTGATGGTACACCGCAGGGATACTTTCCGCGGGCATCTGGACTCTGTAGACAAGGTAATGCAGCTGGCGCAGGCTGGCAAAGTAAAGCTCATCACAGAGGCAGAAGTGACCGGCGTATCCGGCAATGGCGTCCTATCTGCACTCACTATACAGAAAAACAGTGGTGAAACACACGAGCTGCCTACAGACTGCTGGCTGCCACTCTACGGCCTCTCTCCTATGCTGGGGCCTATAGCCGACTGGGGCCTGAACCTGGATGGCAAGTCAATAGCCGTCAATACATTCGACTATAGTACTAATGTGAAGGGCATATTTGCTGTGGGGGATATCAATGAGTATCCGGGCAAACTGAAGCTGATCTTGTGCGGCTTTCACGAGGCTACACTGATGGTACAGTCGGCCTTTGGCATCGTGTATCCGGACAAGAAGAAGCACTTCAAATACACCACAGTAGCGGGCATCGACGGATTTTAACATATGAAAATCGGGTTATCTGTCAGGTATGCTGGACAGTGAGAAAGTAACTGTCAAAACTGTACTTGTATGGCATGAATATTGAAACGATTTTTGAAACCAATTCTCTTTAACCATTTAAATTCACTGCAGATCATGAAAAAACTATTCACCATCCTCACTTTTGCTGCACTGACTCTGGCCACTTCAGACATCAGCGCGCAGGCTTTTACCAAAGAATCTAAACAAATATCCATTGGCCTCGGCGGTGCAAACATGCTACACTTTGGCACTTGGGACAGGAATGTATATGGCTACTACGGTACAGCATTCTCACCTATCACAGGGCAGCTCAGCGTACAAGGCGAGTTTGGCGTACACAAATATGTAGGTGTAGGCTTTAATGTAGGTATAGGAGGTCGCGCACGCTCCTCTTATGTGGTCGGTCCATATGGTGTGACTGGCTGGGGTTATGCTTCAGAATTCAACATTCCCCTGGGCGCTATTGCTAACTTTCACTTCTACCAGCTCATCGCTGATAAAACAGGCAAGGGTGGTAAAATGCATAGCGACAAGCTGGACATCTATGCCGGCCTCAACCTCGGTACAGGTGTAGCTATCCACCCTTCAGATCCTTATTATTTCGGCAACACTACACAGGTAAGTGCACTCTTCTGGGTAGGTCCTCAGGTAGGTATCAACTACTTCTTTACTCCTAAGCTGGGCGTGAAGGGTGAATTTGGCTATGGCAAGACATGGGTCAATGCCGGCCTGGTATTCAACCTTTAATAAAATGAAAATATAACCAGAAAGCCTCCTAGCGGGGCTTTCTTTATTTTAGCCATATGAGTGATAGTGTACAGATAGAGCAAGGGTGGAAGGAAGCGCTGCAGGGCGAGTTTTCTCAGCAGTATTTTGCTGCCATCAAGAAGTTTATAGTGGAGCAGAAAAATAATGGCAAGCAGGTATTCCCGCCGGGCTCGCTTATTTTCAATGCGTTTAACCTGACTCCTTTTGACAAGGTAGAAGTGGTGATACTGGGGCAGGACCCCTACCATGGACCCGGCCAGGCACACGGGCTGAGTTTCTCCGTGCCCCAGGGTATCAAGCCACCACCTTCTCTGGTCAATATCTACAAAGAGCTCAAAGCCGACCTGGGTATCGATCCTCCGCCTCATGGCAATCTGGAAGCGTGGGCACATCAGGGCGTCATGCTGCTCAATGCCTTTCTGACTGTGAATGCGCATGAAGCTGCCTCACATCAGAAAGCCGGATGGGAGACCTTCACCGATGCGGTGATCAAGACGATCTCTGACAGGAAAGATAACGTAGTGTTTATACTATGGGGCAAATTTGCGCAGCAGAAGGAAGTGCTGATAGACAAGACCCGCCACCTGGTGATCAAGTCTGCGCACCCCTCTCCATTCTCTGCTGATGCGGGCTTCTTTGGCAGCAGGCCTTTCTCCAAGGCCAATGCCTATCTGCGCGAGCATGGCAGGAAAGAAATAGACTGGAGACTATCATAGATCTTGACCTCAAAACAACCGTATGTCCGCCATAGACAAACTAGCTTCGGCTCTAGGTCACCGGGATGAAAAACCCAATCAGGAACTCGCACAGGATATCGCCGCCAGCAACGATAAGGCTGCGGTCAAAGAACTAGTGGACAATCTGACCAACAAGAACAAACAAATACAGAGCGACTGTATCAAGACACTCTATGAGGTCGCTACGCTAAAGCCTGCACTGGTAGCTCCTCATGTGAGCACTCTCCTCACACTGCTGCAGAGCAAGAACAACCGGATGCAATGGGGTGCGATGACGGCTCTCAGTGCCATAGTAGCAGAGCGCCCGGCAGAGATATATGCAGCCCTACCCGGCATCATGGATAGCGCTACGGCAGGCTCTGTGATCACAAAGGATCATGCAGCGTACATCCTGAGCTATCTGTCTTCTCAGAAGGCATATAATGGCGCCTTTGATCTGCTGCTGGAGCTGATGGCAGATAGCCCGGAGAATCAATTTCCCAGCTATGCAGAGAAGGCTGCGGCGCACGCCGAAGGTGTAAACAAGAGCCGCCTGCTCGATCTACTGAGGGATCGCGTCGGCAAGATAGAATCTGAAACCAAGCGCAAGCGGGTGGAAAAGGTGATCCGGAAGCTTTCTAAATAACGGTATAAGATGGGGTGAACCTCAGCTTTATAGCTTTTAGCCCTCACCTATTCTTCTTATATTCACCTCTCATTTTCCATAGATTTTGACATTCATAGCAATCATATAATTCCTTTGTATAAATGGAACTAGCAAAGACATACGACCCAAAAGCCATAGAAGACAAGTGGTACAAATACTGGCTGAAGCATGACTTCTTTCACTCCGAGCCGGATGAGCGCGAGCCATATACTATAGTGATACCACCGCCCAATGTGACAGGCGTACTGCACATGGGCCACATGCTCAATAATACAATACAGGACATCCTGGTGCGCAAGGCGCGCATGGAGGGCAAGAATGCCTGCTGGGTACCCGGCACTGACCATGCGTCTATCGCTACGGAAGCTAAGGTCGTAGCGCTACTCAAGGAACAAGGCATAGACAAGAAGAGCCTGACTCGTGAGAAGTTTCTAGAGCATGCGTGGGAGTGGAAAGAGAAATACGGCGGCATCATCCTGAAGCAGCTGGAGAAACTCGGCGCCTCTTGCGACTGGCAGCGTACGCGCTTCACTATGGAAGATGACCTGAGCGAAGCGGTCATAGATGTATTCATAGATCTGTATAAAAAAGGCCAGATCTATCGTGGCGTGCGGATGGTAAACTGGGACCCGCAAGGCCTCACGGCCATCAGTGATGAGGAGGTGATCTACAAGGAGGTAAACTCCAAGCTCTACTATGTGAAATACAAAGTAGAAGGAACCGAAGATGAGTGGATCACGATAGCCACCACGCGCCCGGAGACGATCCTCGGCGATACTGCGGTGTGCGTACACCCCGATGATGAGCGCTACAAGCACCTGCGCGGCAAGCGTGTGACCATACCGATGGTGAACCGCTCTGTGCCGGTCATCTTTGATGACTATATCGATATCGAGTTTGGTACCGGTGCTCTGAAGGTGACTCCGGCTCATGATATCAATGACTACAACCTTGGTATCAAGCATAACCTGGAAGTGATAGACACACTCACTCCTGAGGGCAAGCTGAGTGCTGCGGCGGGATTCTACATTGGCGAGGATCGCTTTGCTGTGCGCAAGAAGATAGCTGAAGACCTGGCGGCAATGGGGCAGGTAGTGAAAGTAGAAGAGATCAAGAACAAGGTAGGCACCTCTGAGCGCACTGGCGCTGTGATAGAGCCCAAGCTCTCTATGCAGTGGTTTCTCAAGATGGACAAGGTATCAAAACCTGCTCTGGAGAATGTACTCAATGGCAATATCAAACTGATACCGGACAAGTTTATCAATACCTACAAGCACTGGATGGAGAATGTACACGACTGGTGTATCTCCCGCCAGCTCTGGTGGGGCCAACGCATACCGGCATGGTATGACGCGAAGGGCACTACAGTAGTCTGCAAGACCCGTGAAGAAGCTGTGAAGCTGCTCGGTACGGACCAGGTCTCGCAAGATGAGGATGTACTGGATACATGGTTCTCCTCATGGCTGTGGCCCATATCCGTGTTTGATGGTTTTAAAAATCCTGATGGCAAGGACATCAACTACTACTACCCTACCAATGACCTCGTGACCGCACCGGAGATTCTTTTCTTCTGGGTGGCCCGTATGATCATAGCTGGCTATGAGTATCGTGGTGACAAGCCTTTCAGTAATGTATACCTCACGGGTATAGTCCGTGACAAGCTGGGCCGCAAGATGAGTAAGTCCCTGGGCAACTCTCCGGATCCCCTCGATCTGATAGAGAAGTACGGTGCAGATGGCGTACGCTACGGCATGCTCATCTCCTCTCCCGCCGGCAATGACCTGCTATATGATGACAGCTACTGTATGCAGGGCAGCAGCTTCAACAATAAGATATGGAATGCATTCCGCCTTGTAAAGGGCTGGGAGGTGACAGATGGCGCTAATGCAGACAACCAGATCGCTATAGATTGGTTTGAGGCAAAGTGCAATAAAGTGATGGATCAACTGGAGGACCACTACAGCAAGTTCCGGATCAGTGATGCGCTCATGACCATCTACAAGCTGGTCTGGGATGACTTCTGCTCCTGGTACCTTGAGATGATCAAGCCGGACTATGTAGATGGCAAGTCACAGCCGATAGATCGCGCTACGTATGATGCTACTATCTGCTTCTTCGAGCGGCTCATGAAGCTGCTGCATCCTGTCATGCCATTCATCACAGAGGAGATATACCAGCTGCTCAGTGAGCGCACAGAGCGCGATAGCATCTGTGTATCTGCATATCCAAAGGCAGCGGCTCCGGACGAGAAACTACTGGCAGAGGCAGACCTGGCCATAGAGATCATCACCGGTATCCGCGAGATCCGCGCCAAGGCTCAGAAGAAGAACCACGAGCCTGTAGGTGTGCTCTGGTCTGGCAAGGGCGCTGTATCCTTTGACCGCTTCGCTGGCAAGATAGCCAAGCTCTGTAAGGTAGAGAGCTGGGCTGAGACATCTGAGGATGTAAAGCAGGCGCGCCCGCTCGTACTGAAGGAATACAAACTCTTCGTACAGACAGGCGAAGTAGCCGATCCCGCCGCAGAGCGCGAGAAACTGCTCAAAGACCTGGAGTATGCCAAGGGCTTCCTGGCCTCTGTAGAGAAGAAGCTAACCAATGAGAAGTTCGTAGCCAATGCAAAGGCTGAAGTGCTGGAGAGCGAGAAGAAGAAGAAGGAAGATGCCCTGAAGAAGATAGCACTGATAGAGCAGACACTGGCGGAGTAGCTATCAGTACCTTTATAGATCATAAGTAAAAACGGTTGGCATATCTGTCAGCCGTTTTCGCTTTATGGTGCGGCGAGCAGGAAACTCTCAAAACGATGAAAATCCTGTGACCTAACAACCGCGCCACATACAGCCTACACGCGATTAATTTGTTAAAACATCTACCGTTGCATTAAACATTGCATCCATTCAATGTATTTTGGATAAAAGTTAGTAAATAGTGATAAATTCGTCAGTATCAACCCTGTGAGGTGCCAGGACCCCGCCCCTGATCACCAATATTGTATAACAAAACCCAAACCGCATGAACGGAACTTCTACGTACAATCGTAGCCCGGTGCAGCGAAAACAAATGCACTATTCTCCTAACCTGCTCAGTACAGTCAATAATGCGATAGACAATCGCCTGGTGGCTATCATAGAGTATGACTCAAAGGATAAAGGAGTCTCTACCCGCGAGATAGAGCCTATGGCACTGGTCTACAAGGACCGCCGCCGCAATCTCGTGGCATGGTGCCGCCTGAGGGGCGACTATCGCTCCTTTCGTCTGGACAGGCTGAATATGATCAAGGTCAAACTGGAGGAGTTTGTCAGAAAAGAGAATTTTAAAGTCGAAGAATATCAGGATGACGTAAGCAGTCATTACAGTGACGACTTTGAGGAGGAAGATCATTAGTATCTTTATTCATAAACACTAAGGCCCGGTATCAATCCGGGCCTTAGTGTTTTATGGGACTTATCACAAAATAGGATACTAGAAACCGTCCAGCCCCTGGCCCTGCGCGATCAGCTCGGCTATGTCAAATACCTTGACAGATACCTGCATGTCCTTGCCTTTCACGCCGTCAGTGAGCATCGTATTGCAAAACGGGCAGGCTGAGGCTACTATATCTGGCTGCACTTCCAGCGCCTCCAGTGTGCGAGCCTCGTTGATACGCAGCTTGCCATGTTCTTCTTCTTTAAACATCTGCGCACCACCGGCACCACAGCAGAGGCCCTTGGTCTTGCAGCTCTTCATCTCTACCAGCTCCGCATCGAGCAGCTCGAGTACCTTGCGCGGTGCTTCGTAGATCTCATTGGCACGGCCCAGGTAGCAGGAGTCATGATAGGTGATCCGTTTGCCCTTGAAGCTGGTCGCATCTGTGAGTTTGATCTTGCCCTGGTCTATCAGCTCCTGCAGGTACTGTGCATGGTGGCGCACGCGGTATTTGCCGCCCAGTGCAGGGTATTCATTCTTCAGGATATTGAAGCAGTGCGGGCAGGTGGTCACTATCTCCTGCACGCCGTAGTTATTCATCACCTCGATATTCTGCATGGCGAGCATCTGGTAGACAAATTCATTGCCGGCGCGTTTGGCCGGGTCACCGGTGCAGCTCTCCTCGGTGCCGAGTACGGCATATTTGATATTGAGATGGTTCAGTATCTTGACAAATGCCCTCGTGATGCGCTGTGCACGCTGGTCAAAACTGCCTGAGCAGCCCACCCAAAACAGCACATCCGGCTTCTGACCATTTGCGGCCATCTCGGCCATAGTAGGAACCTTTATATCCATTGTCTTATTTGAAATTTGATAGTTGAAATTTAAAATGGTCTACTGAAGATTAAGCCTTTTCCCAGTTCAATCGGTCCTGTGGTGAAAACTGCCATGGCGCTCCATTGTTCTCCAGATTAGCAAACATACCGTTCCACTCATTAGGCGAGTTGCTATCCTCCATGATGAGGCTGCGGCGCAGCTGCATGATGATATCCAGTGGAGAGATATTGACAGGGCACTCTTCTACGCAGGCATTGCAGGTAGTGCAGGCGCGTAGCTCTTCTACAGATATGTAGCCATTCTCTATCAGGTTCTTGCCATCATCTACCCATACACCTTTGTTAGCGTCCATTTTCTCGCGTACCTCCTCCATGCGGTCGCGGGTGTCCATCATGATCTTGCGCGGCGAGAGTAGCTTGCCGGTCATATTGGCCGGGCACTGTGCGGTACAGCGGCCGCACTCGGTACAGGTATAGGCATCCAGCAGGTTCTTCCACGTCAGGTCAAAGATATCCTTGGCGCCAAACTTGGCCGGAGCATCAGAGGCAGCAGGCTCTACCTGTGCATTAGGATCCAGCATCAGCTTTACCTCGCGGGTCACCTCTGGCATATTATTGATATAGCCCTTCGGCGTCAGGCGGGAGAAGTATGTATTAGGGAAGGCCAGCAGGATATGCAGGTGCTTGGAGTGTGCCAGGTACATGAGAAAGCCAAACACACCAGCCAGGTGGCCCCACCAGCCTATCTTTTCAAATACCTCGATGAGTCCTTCATTCAGCCCCTCCCAGTTGTGCGCTATCATACCACTGATCCAGAAGCCATACTCTCCATGAGCAGCAGCCATATCGAAGCTATTCATGATGAAGATGTTTGTAATAAGAAACATCTCCAGGAAGAGGATGATGTGCGCATCCATATTGGGCCAGCCTTTCATCTCTGGCTTGTTGAAGCGTGGGAGCTTCAGCATGTCACGGCGATAGAGGAAAGCAACCGTCACGATGAAAGTCAGGACAGACAGTACTTCTATGAGGTTGATGGCAAATACATAAAGGCCACGCAGCACAAGGATATGCTCCCAGGCGTGAAAGATGATGCGGTGTGTACCAAAGACGCCATCTATGAAGATCTCAATGAGCTCTACCTGTGTGATCACAAAGGATACGTAGATCACCAGGTGCAGCATAGCCGCCACCGGGCGCTTAAACATCTTCTTCTGGCCGAGTGCTACCATGAGCATCGTTTTCCAGCGCTCGCCGGGGTGGTCAGTATAGTCCGCTGAGCGGCCGAGCATGATATTCAGGTAGACATTGCGAAAGCCGCGGAAAGCGATATAGCCGCAGCCGCCTACAAAAAGGATGAAACAGAGAGATTGTATAACAGTAAGTACCATGGTTTAGTATTTGACTCTATAACAGATGAGAAGGCCATCTGTTGAGCAGGGGCTAAAATACACTTTCTGGTATTCTTTCAAAAGCAATGCTGTGTACACTTCAGTGTTTGTAAGTCAGCCTTGTATCAACGACTAAAAAGACTTTATCTTTAGATAAATTTATACTGTATGACAAAGAAATCAGTCGCCATCATTATCCTCGTCCTACTGCTGATAATGGGTGGTATCTATGGCTTTACCCAGTTTCCGGTCAATGATGAAAGCCGTGCAGGTGTACTGGTGAAATTTGGTCAGCCTGGAGTATTGTTTAAGACCTACGAAGGAGAGATCAATCAGATAGGCCTGGGCCAGGATGCCAAGGTAGGCCTGGTCAACAACCTGTGGGATTTCTCCGTAAGGGATAAAGAAGTGGCAGATCAGCTTCAAACGCTGGTAGGCAAAAATGTAAACTTGCACTACAAGCAGATCAACCATAGCTTCTTTTGGGAGGGCAAGACTAACTACTTTGTATATAAAGTAGAAGAGGTAAAATAACCTCTTAATATCTTTTTCTGACGTACACACACATCATGAGAAGAGCGGTACTCTTTTATCTTATCCTGGTATATAGCGGGCTATCTATGGCCCAGACCACGGCTATCACCCAGATAGTACGAGGTACGGTGATGGACCGCGAGTCCAATACACCACTGATAGGTGTGAATATAGCTGTACATGTAGGCGATAAACTAATAGGTGGATCGGCTACTGACGACAAGGGTTACTTCCGCATAGAAGATGTGCCTGTGGGCCGTGTCAATGTCTCTGCCTCGTACATAGGCTATAACAAGGTGACGATGCCCAATATGCCTGTGACAGCTGCCAAGGAGGTGGTGCTGCGTATAGAGATGGAACCTACCGTGACGGAGATCAATGAAGTACAGGTCAGCGCCGGCAAGCGCAAGGGCGAATCTATCAATGACATGGCGCAGACGAGTGCGAGGCAGTTTACCGTAGAGGAGGCTACGCGGTATGCAGGCAGCCGATCGGACCCGGCGCGTATGGCGTCAAACTTTGCCGGTGTGTCTGGCACCGATGACTCTCGCAATGATATCGTGGTGCGCGGCAACTCTCCTCTCGGTGTGCTCTGGCGTGTGGAGAATGTAGACATACCAAACCCTTCACACTTTGCTATAGCGGGTACTACAGGCGGCTCGGTAAATGTGCTGAACAATAAGTCGCTGGCCAATTCTGACTTCCTCACGGGAGCTTTCCCTGCAGAATATGGCAATGCGCTGGCAGCAGTGTTTGATGTAAAATTTAAAAACGGTAATGATGAAAAGCATGAGGCATCACTGCAGTGGGGCCTGCTGGGATTTGAGGCGAGTGCAGAGGGGCCGATAGACCGCAAGAAAAAATCCTCTTATCAGTTTGCCTACCGGTACTCTACACTGGACCTGCTGGTGAAACTGGGCGTAGACATAGGCACTACCGCCGTACCGCACTACCAGGACCTGAACTTCAAACTGAACTTCCCGCTGAAGAAGGGCAACATTTCACTCTTTGGCATAGGCGGCTTGAGTACTATTGAGTTTATCACCAGTACTAATAAACGGCCGGGAGGACAGGATATCTATGCCTCTAATAATATAGATGAATGGTTCCGCTCAGGTCTCGGCATATTTGGCATCAGCTACACGAGGCCGATCAATGACAAGTGCTACTCCAAGATCACCTTTGCTGCCTCCGGCACTACTATAGGCGACCACTTCAACCGCGTAGCTCGCCATGTAGACTCTGCCACGGGCAACTTTATAGTAGATGGCATGTACCGCCAGATGGGCTACCAGTTTGTAGAGTCGCGATTCAGCGGCAATTTCTATCGCAACTATAAGCTCAATCCGCGCCACTCACTGCGCTTTGGCATGAACTCTCAGATGCTGGTATTCAACTATACTGACAGCAATCTGAATGAGCAGCGCTACCAGTGGGAGTACCGTCTGCAGTATAAGGGTGTTCATTTCCTATTCCTGCCATATGTGCAGTGGAAGTATAATATCTCCCGGAAGGTAAGTGTGACGGCAGGCCTGCACGGGCAGCTCTTCACACTAAACTGGAGCTGGAGTCTGGAGCCCCGCGCCTCGGTCAAGTACCAGTTCAAGCCTAATCAATCCCTCGCACTGGGTACCGGCCTGCACAGCCAGACACAGCCCTACTACGCGTACTTCCAGCGGGAAAACTTTACCAACCGCAGTGATACCCGGCTACGCAATAAGGATCTGGATTTCACGCGCTCTTTCCACGTAGTGGGTAGCTATGATGTCTTCTTCCGCCACGATGTGCGGATCAAAGTGGAAGGTTATTTCCAATACATCTTTGGGCTGCCAATAGATACCTTTGCCTCCTCCTACTCCATCCTGAATGAGGGTACGGGCTTTGACCGCTTCTTCCCGGGCAGGCTGACCAATAAGGGCATAGGCCGCAATATGGGTATAGAGTTGACTGTAGAGAAGTTCTTTACGCATAACTGGTTTGCGATGTTCTCAGGGTCACTGTATGATGCACGGTACCGCGCCTCAGATGGCCAGTGGTACAACTCTGACTTCAACTGCCACTATGTGATGAATGTGCTGGGCACCAAAGAATTCAAATGGGGTAAGAAACGGCTGAACACGATCGGTATAGGTGGCAAGATCACCTTTGGCGGAGGGCAGCGGTATACCCCGTTTGACCTGGCCAAATCTGCCGATGCAGGCCAGCCGGTGGTGCAGGATGCACTACGCAATAAGTTTGAATTCAAACCGTACTTCCGCTTTGATGTGAAGATCAATTACTCATTCAACAGCCGCAAGCACCTGACACAAGAGGTGGGTGTAGACCTGGTGAATGTGACAGGGCAAAAGAACATCCTGCGCCTGCAGTACGTGAGTGCATCTACACAGCCACAGCTGATCTACCAGCTGGGCTTCCTGCCGCTATTCTACTACCGCATAGACTTTGGCTTTTCTCACAAAAAGTAACTGACTGACACATGGCCGTGACCGTCCCGATACTGGACCGCGCTGAGTTTGATGCACTGAAGGCTGATGCTGCTGAGCTGATCTGGCAGCTATGCGATCTCTATCGCGGTATCGCTGCTGCAGACCCATCGCAGCAGCTACCCGCGCTGACCACAGAGCAAAATCTGCTGCTGGGCTACGAGGCCTGGGACGGGCAGGTGGCCAATGGTGGTATCATCCAGCTGATAGAGAATGGCTACGGCTCTTTTATCTTTGAGACGCCTGTGAGTGAGCTGCTTCGCGGGTGGGGGCTCGCAGAGACTGCAGCGATCATAGACCGTGCGCGGCCGCTATACAGGGATAAGAAAGCCATACTGGAGCGCGAGAAAACGCTGCAGGAATTTGCCAAAATGTATCAGGAGCATCCTGAGTTTGAGCCGCTGGACAATGAATACTATGCGATAATGGATGCAGAGCGGGAGCGGATGGCTGCGTATGTGGTAGCTCATGAGGAATTATTTACATTGGTCAAATGATGTGAACCTAAACACTCATAGCAGACAGCCAGAAGCAGACACAAAAAAGCCCTCGCTATACGCGAAGGCTTTCCGTTGATTTCTTTTAGAAAGTTATTTCTCTACTACAGCCTTGCGGATGGCTATGATGCTCTCATTGCGTACGAGGGCTATGTCATAGATGCCCGCGGCGAGTTTGCTATTAGTATACTCTATCTGATGGGCGCCTGTGGCTACCGGCACTACATCTACTACCCTACCCAGCTGGTCATAGAATCGCAGCTGAGCACCCGTCAGCGGCTCTGAGGAAGATATAAAGATAGTGGTAGCACTAGTGAATGGATTTGGTACTACATCCATGGCGAGTGATACATTTGAGAAATCGGTCACACCGCTTGGTATGCAGGTGCCGCCATTGACATTGGCCTGCGGGTTATAGTTGCGGCAGGTGGTATCCATCACACCGTAGACCTTTGGTATGCAAGAGCCATTGCTGACGTTTGCCTGTGCACTATAGTTGATAGAACCGGTATCCGTACAGCCATACACTTTTGGCACACAGCTGCCATTGCTGACATTAGCCTGAGGGTTATAATTGATCGATGCGGTATCTGTACAGCCATAGACCTTTGGCACGCAGGTACCATTGTTGACGTTAGCGGCTGCATTGTAGTTGATAGAGCCAGTATCTGTACAGCCGTACACCTTAGGGATGCAGGAGCCATTGCTCACGTTTGCCAGCGGATTGTAGTTGATCGAGCCCGTGTCCCTGCAGCCATATACCTTTGGTACGCAGGTGCCATTATTGACGTTAGCCTGAGCATTGTAATTGATCGATGCGGTATCCGTACAGCCGTACACCTTTGGTACGCAGGAGCCATTGCTGACGTTTGCTAGTGGATTGTAGGTGATCGAGCCGGTATCCATACAGCCGTACACCTTTGGCACACAGGTACCGTTGTTGACATTGGCAGCGGCATTATAGTTGATCGAGCCAGTATCTGTACAGCCGTATACCTTAGGGATGCAGGTGCCATTGTTCACGTTCGCAGATGCATTATAGTTGATAGATCCGGTATCGGTACAGCCGTACACCTTAGGGATACAGGTGCCACTGTTCACGTTTGCCGATGCATTGTAGTTGATCGAGCCAGTATCGGTGCAGCCATACACCTTAGGGATACATGTACCATTGTTGACGTTTGCCAGTGGATTGTAATTGATCGAGCCTGTGTCCGTACAGCCGTATACCTTAGGGATACAGCCACCTGTGTCTACATTGGCATTGGGATTATAGTTGGCAGAGCCGGTATCCATACAGCCGTATACAATAGGTGTGATAAGCGCACGGTAGGTATTGAGTTTGCCCCAGCCGAAGCGCACGTTAGGGATATTGACCGTAGAGGTAAAGGTGTCTTTCCTGGCAGTGAGCTTAAATGCCTGCATGACCTCCGCATAGTTGGCAGTAGGGTGCTCCTGCAGGTAGAGTGCCGCAGCACCTGCTACTACCGGTGAGGCCATAGAGGTACCACCATCGCGCACGTGCTTGCCTCCGAGGGCTATCTTTTGCCTATTGGCACCGCCGGCGATGGTGAGCTGGGAGATATAGGTAGAGTCGCCGGTGGTGAGCAGCACATCTCCCGTAGCGCCGATATCAGGCTTGATGCGGCCATCGCGGGTAGGGCCTACTGATGAGGAGGTAGACCTCGCTCCCGGTGTGACACCCAGATTGATATAGGTACTATCGATATTGCGGTAGCCTTTGCGATTGTAGTAGTTGGCTACGGTGATCACCTTGGGTGAACACTGCCAGCCGGCTACAATACTGGATATGGTATCAGAGAAACGGTAATTGGGCCATGCGCCGGGATTTCCTAGTGTAGCAAAATTGGACGTGCCGATCAGCGAGCTGCTGGCCCAAAGGTCAAAGCGGCCCTGCCCTTTGGTCTCCAGGCGCCAGATATCACTGGTAGTACCCGGCTTCGCAAAAAACTCTATGTGATAAGATCCTTCATACTTTGTGACACCGATCGTATAGGCACCGAGGTATACGCCACCGGCTCCCCTCAGGGTATCATCTATTTCGGCATAGGTGCCACCGCCATAGTTGAAACTGGTCAGCGCATTCAGATACGGTGTGCGGCCACGTACTGCACCGGTAGCCCCGACATCACAGCCGAGGGCAAAATTAGCATTGCGAAACTGCGCGGTATCTGCCCAGAGATCAAAGTATATACCCGGTATACTGGCATTGTATATAAACCATGTCCATAGCGAATCTGTAGCGCTGAGCGGATATGAGAGGTGGTACTTGGTGCTGCCGGCATTGCCCGCTGCGGCTACCAGTACGCGGCCACTCTGCTGGGTCAGCATGCCCTCTATGGTCTGTACCGACAGCTCCGAGCCATCGCGCGGGCCATAGTAGGTACCTACACTTGTATTGATCACACAAGGCATGCCGAGGGCGGCAGCTTTGCTATAGATATAGTTGATCGCATCGGCTATCGTGGCCAGGTAGTCAGGGCGTGTGCCGTCTACGCGCACTACTATGATATTGGCCTCCGGTGCTACGCCTACATAGCGGCCACGCAGGTAGGCATCTCCGGTATCCCAGCTGAGGCCATTGCCAGCAGCCACACCGGCGGCGGCTGTACCGTGGCCCTGATCGCTGGAGGGCTCTATGTGGCCGCAGGTGCCGGCATTGATCTGAGCAGAGTCCCACTGGCTACCGTAGTTGTACGGGCCGGGAGCCGTGCCTGCGGTGCTCACCTGGTCCCAGATATAACGTATACGTGTATCGCCATTGAGCTTGCGGAAATCCTTGTGACGGAAGTAGATGCCCCCGTCTATGATGCCCACCACTACACCTGCGCCTTTGTACGGCATGGTGAGCGGTGCTATACCCTGCTGGGCACTGTCTATATTATTCATGATACGCGCCGTATCCATAAAGGCTTTGCCATAGCCTATATCACCTTTGGCCTCTATAGCCCTGACCACGGGAGAGGCCGAGAAGGCCACAAGGTCTTTGTAGGCTATCGATACAGATGATACATTGCCCACACTATATTTATACACGCCGTGGTACTTCGAGGTGAGGGCCTGCACAGCGGCAGGATCGCCCTGCACCATGATATGCTGCAGCTCTGTGCTATGGGCATAGCGTGGGTCTTTGAGCTTCTGGTGGAGCAGGAGGCTGCCGAGTTTATCGGCCTGTGCAGATCCTCGGATGGTGCCATCTATGGTAGCCACACGTTTTTTTTCCAGCCTGTACTGAGGTGCCTGCTGGGCGGTGATGGACATGGCAATGACACAGGTAGCAAAGAGCAGATAAAGCTGACGCATAATTGTCGAATTTCTTCTATACAAGTTTAATCAAAATAGAGGACAAACAGGGGAATTTGCCTCTGTATTATACGCATTCGCAATGGATTAGATACAAGGCCTCAATTGTCATTTTAGTGTCACAAATGCTAAAACTCCGAACTTTTTGCCGCAGGCATGCAACCCTTCCAGCCACTTAGCTATCTACCCTATATCTGAAGGCTCTAAAACTCTTCAGCCCAGTCATATAGGGAGACATTTACCTTAATTATCATATTTTCACTCACGAAAAGTCAATAAGGTATGACCGCAGATACAGCTATCTCCCGTGCAGAATATTTAATGGAACTGGAAGAGCGCTATGGCGCTCACAACTACCACCCTATACCGGTAGTACTGGAGCGAGGCCGTGGTGCCAATGTATGGGATGTAGAGGGCAAGGTCTACTATGACTTCCTATCGGCCTACTCTGCGGTCAATCAGGGCCACTGCCACCCCCTCATCATAGATACACTCAAAAAACAAGCTGACAAGCTCACACTGACCTCCCGCGCCTTTTACAACTCGGTGCTGGGCGAGTATGAGCGCTATATACATGAGTACTTTGGCTATGACAAGGTGCTGCCTATGAATACGGGCGTAGAGGCCGTAGAGACAGCTATCAAGCTGGCCCGCCGCTGGGGCTATGTGAAGAAGGGCATCCCTCAGGACCAGGCCAAGATCATCTTTGTAGAAGGCAACTTTCACGGGCGCACCATAGCGGCTATCAGCGCCTCTACAGACCCTAGCAGCTATGCTGGCTTTGGGCCTCAGGTGCCGGGCTTTATCACCATACCATTTGACGATCTTAGTGCGCTGGCGCGTGCGGTAGAGGATCCTACGGTGGCGGCCTTTATAGTAGAGCCGATACAGGGTGAGGCCGGTGTGGCTATACCGCACGAGGGCTACCTGGCCAAGGCCTACGAGGTGTGCCGTATGAGCAATGTGCTCTTCGTAGCTGATGAGGTACAGACAGGACTGGGCCGTACCGGCAAACTGCTCTGCTGCGACCACGAGGACGTACGCCCTGATATGGTGATCCTGGGCAAAGCCCTGAGTGGTGGTGTGCTGCCTGTATCAGCCGTGCTGGCAGATGATGATATCATGATGAATATACGCCCGGGTGAGCACGGCTCTACCTACGGCGGGAATCCGCTGGCCTGCAAGGTGGCCATGAGCGCCCTGCAAGTATTGAAGGATGAGAACATGGTACAAAACGCCCACTACCTGGGCAAATACCTCAGGCAAGAACTGGGCAAGATCAAGCACCCGCTCATCAAGCTGGTACGCGGCAAGGGCCTGCTCAATGCTATCGTACTGGATACGACCAATGAGACCATGGGCTGGGATATCTGCGTACGCCTGGCGGCCAAGGGGCTGCTGGCCAAGCCGACCCACTCTTATATCATCCGCCTGGCACCGCCGCTGGTGATCACCAAGGAACAAATAGACGACTGCGTCCGCATCATACGCGAAACCTTTTCAGAGTTTTAATGCGCTACGCTCCCGCCGCGTAGCCCTGTTTAGTTTTCAGGGTTAATTAGATTGACAACCGCCCCGGTCCTGTACCGGGGCTTTTTATTTGCTGCCCCTACCGGATGCGTACATAAAAAAAGCACTACCCTGATGGATAGTGCTTCTCATTTATATTCTGAATGATACTTACTTCTTGGCTACGAAGTCTACGCGGCGGTTGATCCACTGCTCGGCTTTCTCTGTCACACGGTTGCCCACAGATACTGCCTCAAACTGCGCTGGCTGGAAGCCATATACGCGCACCATGTAGTCTATCACCTGCTTGGCACGGCGCATACCCAGGTCATCATTGTACGGTACTGTACCGCGTACATCACAGTAGCCTACTACCTTCAGGCTCATGCCCTGATTTTCACGCAGGGTCTTGGCTATAGCCTGCAGCTCCGGCTCGTACTGGCGCTGGATATCATCCTTATTGAACTCAAAGTATACGGATGGGAAGAAGAAGCCACCACGGCCATTGCCCATGTCTGCATTCTTGTCGGCAAACTTATCATTCAGAGACCTGCCACGTACATCTACCAGGTTGCCCTTAGGAGTGTTTGGCTCCAGGTCACGGCTATCAGGCACGCCATCGTCATCTGTATCTACAGCCTTGCCGTTCTCATCTACCTTGGCACCCGGATCAGAGAATGGCTCTACGTCCTTCTCGTCAGGTATACCGTCACGGTCACTGTCCACACCGGTACCATCGCCATAGACCTTCTGACCCTCCGGTGTCTCATTATCCTTGTCAAATACATCGCTCACGCCATCGCCGTCAGAGTCTTTGTAGAGCTTGTCTACACGCTTCTCTATACGGTCCAGGTCGGCATAGATACCCTCCTGCGGGTGCCTCCACTCGATGTGCTCTTTGTCACGCTTCTTGCTACCGAGCTTGAAGGTGAGCGTAGCGCCTATCATAGAGTAGAAGTCATCACGGCGCTTGTTATTGTGATGCTCATACTCGAGGCCATCCAGCTTGTCTGTAAAGGTGAAGTGCCATGAGCCCTCGAGGCCCAGGTCTATCAGCTTGCTCAGCTTAAACTTCACGCCGAGGCCCACAGGTACCACGAGGCTGGTGGTGCTACCGTTAAAGAACGTGCCGCTATTATCCAGCAGGCCGGTCTTGAGGTGGTATACCTTTACACTGCTATAGTTGATACCGATACCTGCATACGAGTATAGTGATACCCAGCGTGGCTTGTACTCCTTGCCCGTATTGCGGGCGCGGATCATACGGTTGATACCAAACACGGTGTTTGTGATATCCCAGTAGAGATTAGCAGAGGCTTCGTAAAACATGCCCTTGAAGTAATTTCCGGAAGGGTCTATGCCTGATGCTACCATGGCCTTGTAGTCAAACTTGCTGTCCATATTGCTATCGGCTACGCCCTGCAGCGCACCGGCATTGAACTGGCCCATGATGCCAAACGCACCGTCGAACATGTGGATGGCACCTACGCCTACGCCCCACTGGTACTCATTCTTAGGCTTGGACACGCCGAGGAAGCGGCGGTACTTCAGGTCTGTATATGGATTGGTAAAGGAGCCATTCAGCGTCAGCGCCCATGTCTTGTACGGCTTTTGGAACTTAGAGCTGCTCACCGAGCTATGGCTCGTAGAGGTAGTCGTAGTGGTCTCTGCTTTAGGAGCAGGTTTTGCTTCGGCCTTCTTCTCCGGTTTAGCTTCTTTCTTTTTCTCCGTCTTGGCAGCTTCTTTCTTTGCCGGCTTGGCTTCCTTCTTAGGTTCTGTCACCTTGGTCTTTTTGACCTTGACGGTGTCAGTGCCCAGCGGAGCGAGCGCCGGAGTGGCAGCCTGGAGGCACGATGTGAGTAGCAAAAGGGTGAGTCCGAGTATGGTTTGCTTCATGATGGACGATAGTTATTCTACAAATATATCTTTTTCAGGCAAAGCGGAAAGGCCTAATACGGCCCCTAAATCCCCAAAGGGGACTTGAACAGCCAATACAGTAGACACTACACCTGCCCCTGAGTCCCTTATCAGCCATATCACGATGTGTTAAAGCCCCCCCTTGGGGTTTGGGGGCAGGAGTTCACAAATACGTGACGCCCACCGGATGCTTCGCATTCAGGATAGACACGATCTCCAGGTAGTCTTCGCGCCGCTCGGCAAAGTCGAAGCGGGTGGTATCGAGCAGCACGATGCGCGTATTGGTCAGCATTTTGAAGTGATCCAGATAAGCCTGCTGTATGCTCTGGAGGTACTCCGGCTGGATCTGCTGCTCGTAGTCGCGGCCGCGCTTGCGGATATTGGCCATGAGCTTGTCTACCGGGGCGTAGAGGTAGAGGATCAGGTCAGGCTTGGGCAGATTTGGGTAGATGATGTCAAAGAGCATCCTGTACAGGCGCGCCTCGGCATCATGCAGGTTATTCATAGCAAAGATGAGCGACTTCTGAAAGAGGAAGTCCGACACCGTAAACGACTTGAAGATATCCGGCTCGCTATGCAGCGCCTTGAGCTGCTGAAAGCGCTCTGCCATAAAGTACAGCTCTACCGGAAAGGCGTGGCGCTGCGGATCGGCATAAAAGAGCGGCAGGAAGGGATTGTCTTCAAACTGC
Source organism: Bacteroidetes bacterium UBA1941 (assembly GCA_002336805.1). Classification (GTDB taxonomy): domain Bacteria; phylum Bacteroidota; class Bacteroidia; order Chitinophagales; family LD1; genus UBA1941. The sequence goes on along the minus strand of DDEZ01000003.1, from coordinate 1,497 downwards.
TCCAGTATGGGCCGCCCGTTATAGTCGGCGGCCAGCTGCTGCACGAGGGTCGTTTTGCCCGCCCCAATGCACCCCTCTATGGTGATAAACCTGTACTCCACTGCCGCTAATATATCCGAATCAATGAAAAATGAAGCGGGTGGTGAATAATGTGTGGGGGATGGTGAATAACTCTTGAGCGATTTACGGATTTACCGATTTACGGAATTACGGATTTACTGATGTCCCATGTCCCATTTGTCCCATGTCCCATTTTCTGAGTGAGACAGGAGTGGGACAAAAGTGGGACAAGAAATGGGACAAAAAGTGGGACAAAAAAAATGGGACGGGACAAGATGACACCAGCCATAGCGAGGGGATTCATTCATTTTGAACCACATAGAACACATAGATCACATAGTAAGATTGAGACAGGATATGTGGGACAAGAAGTGGGACAAGAAAGTGGGACAAGAAAATGGGACAAGAAAGTGGGACGGGACAAGATGATACCAGCCATAGCGAGGGGATTCATTCATTTTGAACCACATAGAACACATAGATCACATAGTAAAGATTGAGACAGGATATGTGGGACAAAAAGTGGGATAAGAAAATGGGACAAAAAAGTGGGACGGGACAAGATTAGCCCGCACGTCAATTCAGCTTTTGAAACTTAAAAGCATTGATGTTCCTTGTCTGCTTGCTGAAACTAATACCAATTCCGTAAATATCTTTTCCTTCAACTAAGAACTTTAAATGATATTCTTTAGCAATAATCTGAGTCAATGCCTCCTGGCTTAAATCGGCACTTTCATCAAACTTAAACTCAACGATATAAATTTTATTGGAAAATCTAATAACTGCATCAATCCTTCCATTGCTAGTCATTTCCTCCGACAGAACATCAAATCCCAATAGTTTAAGGATAAGATGGACATTTGAGTGAAAATAACCTTCTTGTATTTTCGCTATTGCATAAGAGACCGAAGCCAAAATGGACTTTAGTAGGTCAATAAAGCCGTCAACATCATTAGATATTAATTTGTATCGTATTTCTTGATAAGGCACAAACGTATCATGGTTGTCATACAACTGGTTGGTATATTCGATAGCCTCCACCAACTCGTTTTTTAAATGCTGAAGATCACGGATAATATATGATGTATTCTCTCCATTTTGGTTTATGTCAAGCAAATGTTGTCCGCTTTCGACAAGAGATTTGAAGCTATTTAATGCCCTCATCAGAGCATCAAGTGTTGGGAAACTTTGAGGAATCAATTTATCCGCGAAGAAACCTTCTTCTATGTTACCATGGATGTTGTCAAAAAATACCATCAACTCAGTTCCCGACCTCAACTGATAAATACCGGTTTGTTTACCAATTTGAACGTCTCTATAAAAGTGATCTATTGTTTTGTAGCGGCTTGAAAAAAAGTCATACAGATATTTTTCAATTATTTCAGTCTTATTGTAACTCATAATAGTTACTCATGTAAGCTCCCCCTTTTTTTAGGC
>DDEZ01000008.1 GCA_002336805.1 Bacteroidetes bacterium UBA1941 | reverse complement strand
CCTAAAAAAAGGGGGAGCTTACATACGATGTACGCTCTCCGGGCCTTGTTCAGTGTTCATTTGCCCTGGTGAAAATGAACACTGAACAAGCGTTCCCTGTTCCTTTTCCCTAGGGCGGGGGAACGGGGAACAGATAGACACCGGACACTTCTCCTAGTGAAAGTGTCCGGTGTCCGTCCTGACAAAGCCATATTATAGTCGTATACCGTACACCGTATACTTTTACCGGTAAAAGAGTACGGTGTACGGTGTACGACCATATCAGCGAGAGCAGGAGCCTGCTTTTGTGAATAAATACCTTCTGATATATATGGTAAAATACGCAAAAATTGCTATATTTGCATAATAATGAAAGCGAACTGCTATACCTATGTATATAGGTGTATATGTATGCTATTTTACTTAAAGCAGTAAATCGCCTTTCATACAACCCTCCAAACCTCCCTGAAGGGAGGCTTTTAAGTAGATTTTTTTTATCTCATAAAGTCCTTCGCTCTGCTCGTACACGTTCACTATTGCCTCGGCTCACGCTCGGCAACAATGAACATGTACGTCGCTATCGCCGGACTGGTGGTGTCAATGGAAAATGCTGTTTTGATCTTGTCATTCCGCAGTTTGCGCAGCTTACGAAGGAATCTTGTCTCTCAGGCATCTGAGTACAAGATGTCTCCGCTGCGCTACGACATGACAGTATAGATATCCTACCGCAGCTTCACTATCTTAAACTCAGTGCGGCGGTTTACCGCATGCTCCTCCTCGGTGCAGGTAGACTTCTGCTTACCCTCGCAGGCGCAGTTATTGACCAGCTTGCGCTCGCCATAGCCGATGGCGGTGAGGCGGCTCTTTTCGATACCGTTTGCTATCAGATAGCTCACGCATGACTGTGCCCGCTTGGTAGAGAGCTCGTCATTGGCCAGCATATTGCCGCGGCAGTCGGTGTGGCTGCTCAGCTCTATCTGCATAGCCGGAAACTCCCTCATGAGGGCTACCACCTTGTCCAGTTCCCTGGCAGCGTCCTCGCGGATGTCCCACTTGCCCAGGTCGTAGTACAGGTTGTCTATCTTCACGGTCATGTTTTCCTCCAGGTATACCATCTCCATATTCTCATAGAGATTGGCCGGCGCTACCTGGTCGCTCGTAGTGAGGGCCTGGCACGGATTCGTATATACCCCGCGGCTGGTAGGTGCCATGCTGGCGCAGAGCCTGTAGTCAGCCTCCTCATCCAGGTCAAATTTACACTTGCAGTCAGCCTTGATCGTGCAGCTCTTGACAGCTCCTGTGCGCTTATTGGTCAGCTCTACTACGGCACCCTCTACGGTGCTGCCGCCCTTCTGGTGTACACACACGGTCAGGGTGGTGCCGCCGGCCTTTGTGAGCTGCAGCTGTACGGTCTGGTTGCCCTTGCCGGTGGTCACAGCGGTACTGTTGGTCTCATATTCTTTGAGCACGGCAGATATCTTGTAGCTGCGGCCCGGCAGCGCATTAAAGCAGAATTCACCTTTCTCACCTGTCTTCTTTTTGCCTATCAGGTTGTCACCCTCTGTGAGGCGCACCTCGGCTCCACTCAGCGGGGCTTTGCCCTGTGCGTCTACCACTGTACCGCACACGGTCACACCGCTGCGCGTGAAGCGGTAGATATCATCACCACCACGGCCACGCTCACGGTCAGAGGTCAGGTAGCCTGCGGTGTTCTTTGCATTGGTGATATAGCCAAAGTCGTCCCAGCGCGAGTTGATCGGTGTGCCGGGGTTTTGCGGGTTGCCCCACTTGCCGCCCATGTAGGTGGCGGAGTAGATGTCCAGCCCGCCGAGGCCTGTGAGGCCGTCAGAGGCATAGTACAGCGTATTGTCATCCGCTATGTAGGGAAACATCTCGCGGCCTTTGGTATTGACGTCCTTGCCCAGATTGACAGGAGCGCCCCAGCTGCTGCCATTGCGCTCACTCACGTAGAGGTCTGTAGCGCCCAGGCTGCCCGGCATATCAGAGATGAAGTACAGCTTGTTGCCATCTTTGGATAGTGACGGATGTGCGATATCGTATTCGCTGCTATTGAGATTGATCGGTTTCACATTTACCCATTGCTTCTTTGCATCACTCCAGTCTGCGTGCATGATCTGCAGCTTTACTATTTTCTCCTTGCTCTTAGCGGCCTTGCCCTTCACATAGTTGCTACGGGTAAAGTACATCTCACGGCCATCTGCTGTGAAGGTAGCAGAGCCCTCGTGGTACTGCCTGTTGGGCTGGTGGCCGCGTATGAATAGGGGAGTGGCCAGAGAGTCCACATGAGGCAGCTGGTAGAGGTCATAGAAGGTGCGGCCTGACCACGCATCCTCATGATGCATAGCGCCGCCGTCATGCCCGCGGTTTGAGCTAAATACGATACCATCCTTGTAGAAGGCCGGTGACATGTCAGATGCATCTGTATTGCACATGCCGAGATTGAATACCTCATACATGCGCATGTCTGTGGCCAGTGCGGTCACCTTGTCTGCCGGTCCGCTCAGTTCTTTAGCGCGGCTATCATCAGGCGCTGCTGCCAGGTAGTCATTAAAGGCTTTCTGAGCGTCTGCATACTTGCCATTGGCACGCAGCTCCAGTCCGTAGTAGAGCTTGTCTATAGCAGGCGCATTGGGCATTTTGGTGATAAAGGCATACTGTGCCTCGGCCTCACCATGATTGTCCAGCAGTACAAAGGTACGGGCCAGCTTCTCGCGTAGTACGAGATTGTCAGGCTCCCTGGTAGCGGCGTGGGCGTAGTTTTCTGCAGCTGCGTTAAATTCAAACCTGGCGAAGTTCTTATCGCCCTGCCTGATAGCGCTGCGCTGTGCGAAAGCACTCATGCAGGCTGCTGTGAGTATGATAGAGAGTATAGTCTTGCTGCGGATCATCTTGCTCAGATTTTCGGTGTGGTGAGGGTGTGGGTTTAGAAGTAGCGTACGTAGCGTGGGTTGACCATCTTTCTGTTTCTGAAATCAAAGTCAAAACCAGCCATGACCTCATGCGAGCCGGTGGTGAAATGCGACATTGGCGTCACGGTCAGGTCATAGGCATAGCCTACGCGCAGCTGGCGGGTGATATTGACCGCAGCCATGAAGCCGTACGAATTGGACAGCCTGTAGCTGATGCCCAGCCACACGCGGTCTACGAAGATAAAGTTGGCATTGAAGTCCATGCTGACCGGTGCAAACTTTGGCACATACTTGATCATCACAGATGGTGCAAATTTGATCTTGCGGCCCAGGTCAAACACGTAGCCACCCGTAGCGTAGATGCTGGTATACTGATGAGCGCTGTCTATGCTGCGCTCCCATACCTTACCTTTTTGGGTCAGCGAGTTGCTCAGGATCTGCGGTACTGCTATGCCTACAAAGAACTTCTGGCTATAGATATAGATGCCGGCAGAGATATTGGGCAGCCACAGGTTTACATTGTTTTGAAACTTGGCATCCTGGCCTTGTGTGAGGCCCACATCGGTCAGTGCTGCGCGTACATTGGTAGCGCTCACGCCTATGCCAAATGACATCTTGACCTTCTTCTTCTTGCCCAGATGGATACGATAGGCAAAGTCGCCCTCTATGCGGTCATTGTGTACCACGCTGTACCTGTCTGCCACAAAGTTGAAACCAAGGGCGATGTGGTCATTTTTCAGCGGAGAGTGTATGCCAAAGGAGGCCGTCTGCGGCGAGCCCTCGATATTCACCCACTGCCAGCGGTAGATGGCGGCCAGGCTCAGCGCATCTCGGCTGCCGGCATAGGCGGGGTTGTATATCAGCCCGTTGAACCGGTACATGGTATGCTGCGGGTCCTGCTGTGCCTGAGTGGCCAGTGAGGTGAGCAGCGCCAGGAGGATCAATATTTTTCTCATGCTTTATAGTCGGTTGAGTTTGGGTAAAGGTGGTTTTTAGCGCTCTATGACGATGTAGCCCATACGGTCCTGGTGCACGCCATCATTGTATTTGAATACATACCAGTAGGTCATATCAGGCAGTGGCTGCCCGTTCTTCTTCCACGTACCGTCAAAGTCATTCTGATAGCCATCGCTTTCATTTCTCCATACCTCATCGCCATAGCGGTTGAATACGAGCAGCTGCGACTTAGGCAGCTCTTCAGCTCCTGTGATCATAAACTTGTCATTCACATTATCGCCATTCGGAGATATACCCTGCGGCAAATAGAATTTTGCTTTGGCCTCTACCGTGATGGTCACCTCGGCACTGGCGCATATCGTATCGCCGCCTATCACGCTGCACAGTGTATAGCAGAAGGAATCTATGCCCGGCGTGGTATCCTTGTCCAGCGGGCTGGATGGGAAGTCCTTGTCAGGTGCATAGGTGATGGTGCCTGTGCTATCCAGCGCAGCATGGCCGTGAGCCGGCTGCGAGCAGAGGGTGATATACTGGCCGGGCAGGTAGGTGTCATTGGCACGCACATCTATGTGTACAGGCATGTCCTGTATGGTGGCGGCATGGTCAGGCCGCACCACAGCAGGTACGCTCACTATCACGTAGGTGCTGGCGCAGGTATTGCTGCTATCGCATATGGTATAGTGGAAGGTGTCGAGCCCTGCATAGGCGCCTGAGGGCAGGTAGCAGAGAGAGCTATCGCCGCTGAGTGTCACATGGCCTCCGTGAGCTGTGAGCGTATCCCAGGCGGTGATGGTCATATGGTCGCCTATATCATCATCCAGGTCATTGCGCAGCACATTGATTGGTAGGCAGGCGGTGCCTGTATAGCCGGCAGAGTCAGGATTGGCATGCGGGTGATGGTTGATCTTGACCACGTTGATGATCAGATTTACCGTATCGCACAGCGGGTAGACATTACAGATCACCACCTGCACCTGCTCTCCAAACCTGAACTGGTACGGCGGAGCGATATACACGCATGGAGAGGTGCCCAGGGTAGCAGAGCCTGCGGTAGGCCTGATAGTGTCTATAGATGGTCCTATACTGGCTATATACACATACGGGCTATCTGCCTGCAGGTAGTGAAAGCAATAGGTGGCAAAGGAATCTTCGTAGAGTGTGAGCTGCACAGTATCGGTAGGAGTGCCGGCAGAGCTGAGTATCACCGGTGCGCTGTTGCAGTCATTCACCACGATATCTACGCGGGCTATATTGCAGAGGCTCGGCGTGCCCTGGTCACAGGCGCGGTATACGAAGAAGTCCGGCCCCGTATAGTTGGCCGCAGGCGTATAGGATACGGTCGTTGCATTCACCTTGCGTGCTATGCCATGCTGCGCCTGGCCTACGATCGTGTCCAGGCGTATGCCCGTGCCCTCGGGGTCTGCATCATTGGCAGTTACATTGACCTGTACCGGATAGTTTCTGCAGACATAGCCGGAGTCAGGATTGATCACAGGGTTGCGGCCATTGCAGGTATAGTTGGCTATATGTACTGCTACGATGCCCGTATCGCATAGGCAGGCATTGCACACGGAGTAGCGTATGAGGTCTATCTGGCTGACACGTGTAGAGTCTGTGCAGGTATAGACCACCCTGTTATTGACCACCGTAGCGGTACCAAATCCGGGCTGTGCTACGATGGTGACTGTCACATTGCCACCACCCGGAGGCAGGTTGTCATTGCCCAGTACATCATAGCTGCTGGAGCAGGTGATAGAGTAGCCTGCGTATTCATTATCCGCCAGGGCTGTAGGGCGCGTACATGGTGCGGCATTCACCGTCAGGATAGCCCAGGCACTGTCACAGCCGCAGTCGGTACACACACGGTAGCGTATAGAGTCTATACCTGACAGGCTACCGGATGCTCTGTACGTCAGCGTATGGCCACTCAGAGAGATAGTGCCGCCGAGGTGTGAGCCGCTCAGCAGTGTCACTACAGAGGCGCCATAGCCGGTGGTATTCTGGTCATTGGCAGTGAGGTCCAGGGCTACCGTAGCCCCCTGTATCATAGTATCACGATCAGTAGCAGCCGATACCGGCGCACAGGCTACGAGCGTGAGGTAGACATAGCCCGTATCACAGGCTGCAGATGGGCAGGTATCGCACACTCGGTAGCCTACAGTATCTGCACCGGTATAGGTACCATTGCCCTGGTAGATCACGCTGCTGCCGGAGCCCGATGCCGTGCCGTGTGCAGGTTGGCGTATGATGCTCACCGTGAGCGGGCCTCCTGTGGTATTAGTGTCATTGGCAGTGACCTGGAGCGTATTGGCTCTGTCATTGTACACGGTATAGCTGTCAGCTACAGTGATAGGAGCAGGGCAGTAGATGCTTACATTGATGGTCACATTGCCCTGGGCGCAGTTGCCGCAGGCATTGCATACCGTGTAGGTATAAAAGTCGATACCCGTGTAGCCTGTAGCAGGTGTGTATAGGATGGTGGAGTCATTGACCACGGTGGTCGTACCATGTGCCGGTGCTGCAGAGACAGTGAGAGAGGCTGGTGCCAGCGGTGTAGTATTGCTAAAGGACGTCCTGTCATTGGCCGTGACCACTGTAGATGCTGCTACATTGCGGTAGGTATTGACCACGTCTGGCTGTGCATACGGCAGCGGGCACTGCGCCTGTGCAGTGGTGATATAAAGGAATATGCTGGAGAGTAAAAGTAGCTTTCGGAGAAACAGGCCTTTGCAGGCCGGGTTGCGTAGTTTCATGAGCAGTATTATGACTGCCAAAAATAGGATTTACGCCTGCATTGCCCAAATAAGTTATCCCCGCAAAGCCTGATGGATATTGACAGTGCGCCTCGTGAAAATTGCCTCAGAATGGGGTTTAATACATCTCTCCCGAGTTAGGGAAATCCCTGCTCTTGACATCTGCTATGTAGGATGATACAGCATTGTGCATCACATCTGCAAGCTCTGCATAGCGACGCACAAAGCGCGGGCGGAACTCCTTATTGATGCCGAGCATATCATGCAGTACGAGTACCTGCCCATCCGTCTCAGGGCCGGCACCTATGCCTATGGTAGGTATGTGGAGGCTGGTAGAGACATCCTTGGCGAGCTTAGCAGGGATCTTCTCCAGTACTATAGCAAAGCAGCCTATCTTCTCCAGCAGCAGCGCATCTTCTTTCAGTTTTTGTGCCTCGGCTTCTTCCTTTGCACGCACGTTGTAGGTGCCAAACTTGTAGATAGACTGTGGTGTCAGACCGAGGTGGCCCATGACGGGGATGCCAGCAGTGAGGATACGCTCTATAGACTCACGTATCTCGCTGCCGCCTTCCAGCTTCACAGCGTGCGCACCGGATTCTTTCATGATGCGGATGGATGAGTCGAGCGCCATACGCGAGTTGCCCTGATAGGAGCCAAAGGGCAGATCTACTACTACTAAAGCTCTCTGCACTGCACGGACCACTGACGATGCGTGATAGATCATCTGGTCCAGTGTGATGGGCAGCGTGGTCTCATGACCTGCCATTACATTACTGGCAGAGTCACCGACCAGTATCACATCTATGCCCGCCTGGTCTACGATACCCGCCATGGAGAAATCATAAGAGGTCAGCATCGCGATCTTGGTGCCTTTTACCTTAAAGTCATGGAGTGTCTGAGTCGTGACGCGCTTGATCTCTTTTTGTACGGACATGGTAGTGTGAGTTGATGAGTGAAACAGAGCATTAAAGTTAGAGAATAAATATGGTAAGGAAGGCTAACTAAACGAGCATATTTTTTCTTTCAGCCAAGCTATGGCATTGATTCTTCTTTTTGTCATAAAAAAGGCCATCCCGATCGCGGAATGGCCTCTGGAATAATGTGCGGTATGATCAATGTGTACCAGTATAGGTGCATGTATTTGGCGAGCCAGTGGTCGGTGTAATGGTATATGTCAAAGCCATGGTGACCATACCACCACCTGTATGAAAGGAGCCAGTGCCGCTGAGCATAGATCCTGCACTGCCTACAGACTGTGTAGGGATCGTAAAGGTAGAATCACTCAGTGTACCCTCTACCTGAAACGGCTGATTGTAAATATTCGTAAAATACACCTTTAATATGCCTGTGGAAGAAGCCGATACAGTCAGTGGGTAATTATCTGTGCCTATCGTGCATACCTCATTGCCGTAAAACGTACCGAGGTATTTTGCCCTGGTCTCGGTACTGCAGTTTGCGCCTTCATAGCCCGGATCGCAGCCATTGGTAGTGAAGGTGGTGCTGGATGAGAAGTTTGACCCGCAGGCAGATTTTACCTGCCACTCGTAGCTCGTGCTAGGTGCCAGGCTTCTCAGCTGGAGAGAGTCATCTGGACTAAAGGAACTTGTCCAGGTGCTTGTGCCTGTTTTGCGATATTGCAGGCCATAGGGTGGTACTGTGCCATGCCAATGCAGGGTAGCAGTATTGGTAGTGATACTCTTGGTCGTCTGATCAGAGACGGCGCACTGGTCTTCTACCGTTTTTTTGCAAGAGCCGATAATAAGAGAAAAAGAGATCAGCAGAAAGGGGAAAAACCCGGGAGATTTGATTTTCATACGTTGTACGTTTTTTAGTGAATCGCAATGATAGTGTAATGCTGGCACAAGGCCAATAAAAAAAGCCCGCTTCACCTAATGAAGCGGGCCTTGATATTGTATTTACCGTCGACTGTTGACTGTCGACTCTTAGTGTGCAGTAGCCTTAAACTTCTTCACCTCTTCGATCAGCTTTGGCACTACCTGGAATGCATCACCTACGATACCGTAGTCAGCAGCCTTGAAGAATGGTGCCTCAGGATCGTTGTTGATCACTACGATCACCTTAGACTGGTTCACACCAGCCAGGTGCTGGATAGCGCCGGAGATACCGATAGCGATGTAGAGGTTAGGCTTCACAGTGATACCTGTCTGGCCTACGTGCTCGTGGTGAGGACGCCAGTCTACGTCAGATACCGGACGGGAGCAGGCAGTAGCCGCACCCAGCTCGTGAGCCAGAGACTCGATCATACCCCAGTTCTCAGGGCCTTTCAGGCCGCGACCGGCAGATACTACGAGATCAGCTTCTGGCAGTGATATTTCGCCTACAGCCTTGTCGGTAGATTTTACCACAGTAGAGAAGTCTGCGTCAGATACAGACGTAGAGAAAGCCTCTACAGCAGCCGTACCAGCACTCTTGACAGGAGACAGTGAATTAGGGCTCACCGCTATCACTTTCTTCTCAGTCGCTACAGCGTAGGTAGCCTTAGCCTTACCAGAGTAGACACCCTTGGTAGCGTGCAGTGCCGTACCTTCAAAAGTAGGTAGTGCATTAGCACCTGGCACGTAGCCAGCCTTCAGCCTCACAGAGAGGCGCGGAGCGAGCAGCTTTCCATTTGGGCTGAATGATGACACAACTACATTGGCACCGGCCTTCTCTACGGCCTCGGCTACAGCCTTAGTGTGCGCCTTGCTATCAAACACGTCAAAACGTGCGTCATTGGCATGGAGTACTTTCTTGATACCGTAGTTACCCAGGTTGGCCAGTTCGTCTGCGCTGGCAGTGCCGAGCACTACTGCAGCAGCCTCGGTGCCGAGAGACTCAGCCACCTTAGCGCCATAGTATGCAGCCTCGTAGGAGGTCTTCTTTATTTTGCCTTCAGATACTTCTATGATTGATAATACTGACATGGTATTTGTGATTTTTGATTGTTGATTTATGATTTCAGAGACGTTAGATAATAGACGTCAGACGATAGATAATGCAGTTGTATTTGCCTCTGTCTAGAGTCTAATGTCTAGCGTCTATAGTCTGGATTAGATCACCTTGGCTTCTTCGTGGAGCAGTTTCACCAGCTCGCCTACATTGTCAGGGCTTATCATTTTGATCTGCTTGGCCTTGTCAGGCAGGGTGAAGGCAGCGATGCTGGTCAGCTTCTCTGAGCTGGTAGCCGCTACTACTGTCAGTGGCTTGGTACGGGCAGCCATGATACCTTTCATATTAGGGATGCGCGCTGCCGCCAGGTCCTTGGTAGCACAGATCACTGCCGGGAGCGTGATCTCCAGGGTCTCAGTGCCACCTTCTATATCGCGGGTAGCGAGGGCTTTGGTGCCTTCTACTTCCAGCTTAGACACGAGGGCTACTGCATTCCACTCCAGAGACTCGGCTATCATGCCACCTACCTCAAAGCTATTGTAGTCGATGGTTTCCTTGCCGGTGATGATCAGGTCATAGCCACCAGACTTGGCGTGAGCTGCTATCTCTACTGCTACCTGGTAGGCATCAGTAGGATCGAGGTCTACACGTACAGCAGTATCTGCGCCGATAGCCAGGGCCTTGCGTATGATCTGCTCATTGTCTGCCAGGCCTACGTTGATAGCCACTACCTCGCCGCCGAGCTTTTCTTTCAGCTCTATAGCGCGGGTCAGGGCATACCACTCGTCAGTAGGGTTCATGATAAACTGCACATTGTCAGTAGCGAACTTTGTGTTATTGTCAGTGAAGGCGATCTTGGACGTAGTATCCGGCACCTTGCTGATCGGTACTAAGATTTTCATTGCTGTTAAATTTTAAATTGCGGGGTCAAAAGTATCTAATAAGTTTGCATTACCAAACGATTGTTTGGTAAAAATGTTTATCAAACAAAGGTAGGTAAAATACCCATGGACAGACTAGCCAAATTACTAGAGATGGAGCGGGTTTCACCCGGTGACCCCTTCCTGAAATATGCCGTCGCCATGGATTACCTGGCACAGGGCAAAGAGGCTGAAAGCAGGCCTTATTTCGAACGATTGGTCACCGACCATCCGGACTATGTGGCTACCTACTACCAGTATGGCAAACTAGAGGAGGAAGCTGGCAACACCGCTGCCGCGGAAACTCTCTATAAGGCCGGTATCGAGAAAGCCACAGCTGCCGGGGATAAGAAGACGGCAGGAGAGCTGCGTGCTGCGCTGGAGATGATGGATTAGGAAATGTGGAAATAGTACAAAACTGGTGTGAGGGAGAGTTTGAGACTAAATACGCGGAGCTTTTCGCCGCAGGCGAGATCATGCGAGTGCCTGACGAGGGATTCTATCTGATGATCGGAGGAATGTTTCCTATCAACTTTAACCGAATCGATTGGTCTATTATAGAGGATAGGATCACGATGCGGACCTCTGACGAAAGCCTTGAAAGTGATACCCTGTCGTTTCTCAATGAAGTAATACAGCTACACACTTCGCTGAAACAAGAGAAGATCTTTCTGCTAGGCGATGCCTTTGATACAGGCTACGAAATGAACTATGAGACCTTGCTGAAGGTCATTCACGAGTTCATTACCTACCCGCAGCTATGTTATGTCTTGTTTTGGCCATCCAAGAGGTGTCTCAACTATATTGCCTTTAATAATGAGATGTTTTTTGCCTGAGGGTTGTGTATCCCAAGTTACCCACGTACACCTGCTGTGGTAGTACCAGCTGCGCAAATCATGGAATAATCTCCTCAAATCCACTTGGTATCAATCTTGCCAATGTGAGGATTGTAAACACAAAAAAACAATCATCACAATGAAAAAACTGAAGATAACAACCGGCCTCTGTGCTATCGCGCTCCTGCTCTCTGTATCTGCCTGCAAAAAAGACAACTCCACTACTGCTGAGACCTGCGGTGCAGGTTTGCTCTGCGCTCATGTAGATGGGGTGAGCTATACAGCAAAGCCGTACAACTCCCGTGGCAGCATTTTCAGCGGTACCTCCTACAACGGCTCCTATGCTCAGCTGGTATCCAGCTCTACCTCTACCGGTGGCTACTACCTCAATCTCTCCGGCAATAACGGTGATGGTAGTACAGATGCTACATGGGAGATAGACATGCGTATCCTGCAGCTGCCTGTAGTTGGTAGTACATACACCTCTCAGGCAGGCTCAGCCAGCTTTGACTACTATGCCGGCACATCAGGCTCTCAGCTGCACTATGTGACTGACGCCAGCCACACTGGTACTGTGACTATCACCAAGATGGATACGACCAATAACCTGGCATCAGGTACTTTTAGCTTTGAAGCCAATACGCCATCGGGTCAGAATCAGACCCCGGCTACACACTCCATCACATCGGGTTCTTTCACAGACCTGATCATCAGGAGATAAATTTATCAGACGAGTTATAGATTGATAGCGGCAGGGGAGACCCTGCCGTTTTTTTGCGGCCTGCTGTATAGCTACCTGCGCGGCTTGGTACGTACCTGGCGCTGCAGCCAGTGGGCAAAGTGGAAGCCTGCCTCGGGTGTCAGCCGCTCTGATATAGCCGGTGCGCGCTGCCTGCGCAGAAAGGCATCTGCCTCTGCCGCGCTCAGCCCGTCGTGCTCTATGACATGAGTCATGATCTTCTGCATCCTGGTCAGGGAGGCCAGGTACGGTTTGTTGTTTTTCACATGGCGGCGTGCAGCAGCCAACTGGGAGTCCATCGTGACCACATTGCGATCGTCGCAGGCCATCATGGCCAGCAGTACACGCAGGCGCATGAAGGTCACGCCGGAGGATAGGAGTTTCACCTTCAGCGCCTCTATCTCATGGATCAGGCTCAGCGTCATATCTGAGTGGCCTGTGTGGTAGAAGCAGAGTGCCGACTCAAAAAAGAATAGCGATCTGGTGATCGGTGCCATACGCGGATAGTACTCACTGGCCAGCACCTCGTGGTGATACCTGACACCCTCTGCGAAGCGGCCCATAGCCACATGATCGGTCTGGCGGTACAGGCATGCACCCTCCCAGAGGTATTGTGCCTGCATGGGATTTGAGGCGCGGATGATGGCGGTGACGATATCGAGGTCTGCCAGTGCCTGGTGAAACACGGTGCGGTCTGCCCTGTCTGCCTGCAGGCCGCTGAGTATATCTATGAGGCAGGCACTCTTGGTAGTGAGATTGGCATCAAAGCGCTCACGGTCATCCTGTATCATCTGATACAGTGCCCTGGCCATACTGCAGCTCTGCTCCCTGTCTCCGTACCACAGGTGATAGTTGATCAGCGTGCGGTAGTAAAAGGCTCTGGCCGATAGGCTGAGCGCTGTATCAGGCGACTGTAGCAGCGGGTGCGACAGGTACTCTGCGGCTTCTACAGGGGTCACCTTGTCCCGACGCGGCAGGGCGAGCCTGGCCAGCTGCCGGTTTAGCTGCCGGTACTCATTGAGGTTCTTCTCCTTGTCCAGGCATGCAGTGATCTGCTGGCTCATCGCCTCTGCGGCATCGTAGTCATAGGCAGAGGAGCTGATAGAGTGGCGCAGCTTGTAGATAGATACCAGCAGTAAGAAAAAATCCTGCGACAGCGCTATCGTCTCCGCTTTGTCCATCAGCTCATTTGCCAGAGATATTGCCGATTTCATCCATGCTATCTCGGCCTGCGTGATGAGATGATGTACCTGCATCAGCGGTGTAGACTCTGCATAGTATGCCTCCAGTGAGCGCATGATTACCTGCAGCAGGTAGGCCTTGGCATCACTGATCTGCTTGGGTGTTTTGCGTAGCTGGCGGGCCAGGAGGGGAGCGTTATATTCCTCCTGTTTTACCAGCTGGTCAAAGAGGGCTGCGTAGAACTTGTTGTCTTTGCGCGTAGCGATATACTGTTTGAAATATTTCTTCTCACTGGGTGTGAGCAAGTGTATCAGCTTCAGTAAGTTGTCATTCGTATTCATGGTCAGACTTTCGGATTTGGCACAAAAGTTACATTGCGCCGCTCGGTGCCGTGGCGCATCTTTGTGTCAGAATAGCGGCAGTGATGTGGCCTGCAGCAAATAACGGAACATCACCGCAGTTTGGCAAGGACTTTTTGAAACCTATCGGTCTGCAAAAACACGACCTCCCAGATATAACTATCTATGGAAAACGTAGGCTCATCTCTTGGGGGATGGGCCTTTTTTTTGAGCCAGAGAGTGGGATACAGGTGGTTTAAAAAAGGTCCGACCTGATTGTGTAAATAATTTGTATTCAGTTGATTATGTGTGGCAGTGGCTGTTAGACTTTCGGATTTGGCGCAAAAGTTACCTTGCGTGGCTGAAAGTGGTAGTGCATCTTTGTTTCACCGCGCGGCGCCAGATAAAGCGGATGAAGCATAAATGCTACGGGTGGCAGGCCATCATATAGCCACCTATCTAGCTCGAAATCTCGATCTCCTGATATAATTATCTATGGAAACGTAGGCTCACCTCATGGGTGGGCCTTTTTTTGCCCCGCTGTGTGGACGCTAGACCAGCGGCCGTCGGGATATAGCTTAGTAGCTTTTTTCGTTGTAGAGCCTGATCCATGCCTCGGCTTTGTCCCTATTGACTACGCCGTCAGCATCTATTGCACCCATTTTGTAGAGGTTTCTATAGATATCCTTCACCGTAGTGGTGAGCCTGCAGCTGCCATCAAAGTCTACAAAATTGATATCCATCTTAGCCTTGCCCACCTCCACATAGTAGCGGATGTAGATGGAGAAAAGAGGCTTGCCTGATTTCACCGAACTGAGTACGCACTTGGTCTTTTCGACATTCAGATCGCCTTTGTCTTTGCTCAGCCATTCTGCCTCATTGAGCAGTACGATGTTCTTTTTGGTCTTGATGTCCTGCGCATAGGTGCCACAAGACAAGAGGAGTGCCACTAGGAGGATAGCGTATTTCATGATGGATATTTGCGACTAAGCTATAGATATAAATGACTATGGCCAAACACGGCAGGCCTAGTGAGCAGTAGCGCCGGCACCATACTGTACAGCCTCTATGAGGACAGCCAGATCTATATCTGCCAGCTTTTTAAACTTGATGCAGTAGCCCGTCACGCTGGCTTTGCCTATTCGCTGGCCATAGGTATCGGTCAGGTATTTTTTGTCTTTGAGGCCGAGGATATAGACAGATATGCCGGTCGTATTGCCACTCAGCCCTATCTGAAAGAAGTCTTTTGTTTTGCCCCCGGCATACTGCAGTACCTGAAAGCCATAGCCTATGGTAGGATTGGCCACTACCTTGCCCTTGTCATCCACACCGGTGTCAAACCACAGGCGCGTGCCGGGTAGTGCTTTAAGTAGCTGCTCATGGAGGGTACGCATTTCAGCCTGCTTGGCCTCAGGCTGTGTAGCGAGGTGGTCTGCTATCTGCTGTGTGGTGGTCATGCTTATGTAGCTTTAGATGTGGCAAGATAGCAGATTTGCCCTGTACAAAGAATGTGCTGGCCATCCGGCTGCTACCTGAGTAGCAGTGCGGACGACCAGCCCTGATCAGCCTCTTGGTGCTACTATCTGCGGCTCCAGTGGCCCGGTACCCAGTACTCTCCGTGTCCCTTGCGCACCCAGTGGCCCGGCACCCACACGGCCCCAGGATGAGGAGGAGCCTCCCACCTGCCACCTATGTATACATAGGATGGACCCTCTACCCGCCAGTCTTCGCCTATCCAGACATGTGCTGCGCTGGGGCGCTTGGTCTCTACTATGACGGGTGCCACAGGCCTTACCTTGACATATACCTGCGCAGATGCAGCGGCAGATACGCCGAGTGTGAGAGAGGCAAACGTCACTGCTTTTAATATTATGCTTTTCATGATCGATCTTGGTTTGATGAACAATGCGGGGTGTGGTACAAAGTTGAGTCCAAAGTCGCAGCCTCCGGTATGGCATGGTACCATGGCTGCGGCAGCGCGGCGGTTATTTTGGTATATTTGGCCGGAAGCCATAGTGCATACTCTAAAACACCCTCACCCATCAAACCCGCTGGTAGCCAGATGAAGACCCGCATACTGATACTGCTGATAGTGCTGCTCTTTGGCCTGCGCATCTGCTATGGCCTGTGCTGCTACTGGATGCCGGACAATCTGCAGATCTACCTCCTCGGGCTCAAGTACTACACCACCGGCCTCTGGCCCTACTTCGGCCCGGATGTGACGTATACCGACTCTCAAATACCCGGCGCGCTGCAGGGGCTGCTGGTGGGGCTGCCGCTCTACATCCTGAGCATACCGGAGTCGCCTTTCTTTGTTTTGCAGGTCATGGTGCTGGCCTCTCAGGTCCTCCTCGTATGGTATGTGAGGCAGCGGCTGCCGGCTGTGCCGGGCTGGCTGGTCTGGCTGTGGCTGATGAGTGCGCCGTGGGCCATGGCCTTTAGCACCATAGTGGTCAATCCTTCTTATGTACTGCCTTTTGCCACCCTCTTCTTCGTCTGCCTGCTGGAGCTGCTACCGCTGTACCGTACGCGCGTCATCTCTCCGTATATAGCGGCGGGGGCTATGGGGCTGTGTGTGACTGCTATCATGCAGCTGCACATGTCATGGGTGCTGCTGGTGCCATATAGCCTGGTGGCCCTGCTGTACCAGCTCAGAGAGGATAGGAGGAGGGCGCTCAGGCTGGTGCCCATATACCTGTGTGGCCTGTGTATAGGGGCTATCACGCTGCTGCCCACCATCTCGCGCTACGGCGTGCACAGCACGGGAGGCACGGAGAAAAACGTCGTCTTCATGCTATCTAATCTGAAGAGGGTAGGAGATATCTTTTTGCGGTTCCTGTCCTTTGCCAGCTTTGAGGTAAACTATGTGATGCTGGCGGTGGCCAGGACCTCCGGCGATATCACAGCAGAGCAGGTTTGGATGCTGCCTATCGTGATCGTGCTCACTGTGGTGGGATGGGTGCAGGTAGTGTACTTTTCATTCTGCTTCTTCCTGAAAAGCGAGCTACCGGAGTGGAAGCCGCTGAAGGTGCTCGTGCTGGCCACTATCGGTATGGTGTCCCTCTCGTTCCTCTTCTCGCTAAAGGGGCCCAGCCCGCATACCTTCTACATGCTTTTTCCGCTGTCTATGTTCTACTCTCTGTACTGCTACCAGCGGCTGCTGGCTCAGCGGCCGGTGCTGTGGCAGCGGGTGTTTGGTGTGATGGTAGTGCTGGGGGTGTTGTTTCACATCGGTATCGCGAGGTATGCCTATAGCCGCTACTCTCTCTACACAGACAGGGCCAGGGTAGTAAAGGCTATCACAGACAGGGACTACAAGATCGTAGGCCGCAGGCGTGCCGATGACTGGGGCTACGGCTACTAGGCTGCGGGCTGCCGCGATTGTTCTTGTTCACGCTTGTTCATAGTGTTCACACTCACTGGTACCGTGAACAACGTGAACAACCGTGAGCAAACGATCAGCAATTTGTCCTGGGAAGATGGCGATGAGGCGGCGTGGCTACTGTCGTTGGACTTCGCTGGTTTTTTGTTGTCGCATTCTTGTATTGCTAAATAGTAGAATTCTGATTACCTTTAAGTAGTTCTTTATTCGGGGTGGAGAAAGTATAAAAGCCGTGCGCGTACTATATGGCTAAACTTTCAACGAAAGAGTCAAAGAAAAAAGCTGGATTTACTTTAAGTATTCAGTTTTATTCTGAGAAGTTAGAAATGACTTCATCTGGCAAGCCGAGCAGTTGCTGGGTCGTTCCTGTATCTAAAGCGGTTAGCATCATCTGGAGAGTCGCAAATTTTTTGCTTTGGGTGGTTCCTAAATTTTAGAGGTACGACTTTTCCAGGGTCCAAAGTCCCGTAAAAGCAGATGGGAATGCGTGGGCTGGATGTTTCAGCTCCTTTTTTAATGCTACTGGTCTGCTTTCTTCACCCTTTTTTTCTCGCTCTCCATAGTCTAATCAAAAAAACTGTTCGTAGTCCGAAGCCAGGTAAGTGGGGTAAAAGCTATCCCTCAAGCCTTCCTTTATCTATGGACAGCGCTGTTTTAGAGAGAAGCAGTGGAATGAGCTACGGATAGCAGGGGATTTATTTTATAGCGAAGCAGAGGATTTTGCTACGGATAGCGGAGCGTATCGAGGCAAATTAGATACCCAATCTGAAGCTAAATTATAATGTTCATGAGCAATGTTTATACTATCAACTTGATCCCATTCAGACCGAAAGGATTGAAGTTCTCTCTCGGTTTCAGAATCATCGGTGATAAATTCCAGAATAAATTCCATTTTATGCCTCAAACTTTCAAAAGTCATAGACGCAACCCTGTGCTTTTCAGCATACTCAGATGGTTTTAGAAATGTTTGAATGCCGGCAAGTATTGCAACCAAGACGCCACCTATAGAAGATATCAAATTTGAAAGCAAAGTGTTTCTTAACTCTGGAACGGAACTTATAGATGTAATAATTGCGGCAATGATTACAGATGTAATCCCAAGTCGAGTATTATATTTATTCCATTTCACAGACTCCAGTCGGTGGGCGTGCTCCAGAATGTGTATTTTTCTCATCCAATCTAATGCTACAGCTTTTTTATTCGAGTTCATTTTGGAAGATTTTATTTATTGTGTTAAGAAGGGGATATGAATCCAAACTATTATAGTTGTGATTAGGCCCATGTATATCTTTGGAAGGCCCGAGTACAAAGGACTTTTCGGCTTGCCCTTCCATACTGTCAAAAAGAAAAAGTGTTGCACTCATTTCTGTAGAGGGCGGTCTAGTGCTCCGATGAAACTCCCCCGCATCTATCGTATACATTTCCTCACTATTATAAACTTGATTCCATTTTTGAATAACTTGAACATGTTTTCCCGTATTTACTAAATGAGATTTTCTATTAAAATCAGTAGAATTGTGTGTAGTACTATCCCAGTCTATTTTAAATTTCGAAGTAACTGATGGTTCTGAAGTCTCAATAATAGAAAACCGCTCGTCTACCAGGTTCCCCTGCAAAATCCAACTTTGCCCAAAATATAAATGGCTGTGGATTGAAAAGCTATGATTATCAATTAAATTAACCATTTCGTCAATCTTTCTGCACCAAATATGTAATCTTAGAATTTGTACTACACCCTTTTCCTCATATCGGAAAAGCGGAATGACCAAAAAGCCCTGAGAGCCGATCGAGCCAATAGTATTACCTGCAATAGTTACTGTTGAGTTATAGATCAACTTCCACACGAAATCAGTTTCCTCCCGACTGAAATTTCGGAGCTTTCTCCTCGCTTCAACGACTATAGCCACCAATATAATTCTATCTAAAAAAGCTTGATGAAGTCTATTCACTTGTGATCTTAATTTCCATAAATCACTAATGTTAATTTCACTATTAGAGGAAAGCAAGTCAAGAATTTCGAGCTGAATAAATTGGTCAAGTTCTTGATGGTTTTTTATAAAATATCTAGCTAAAGAATCTGATATTTTTTGAAGCGATTTCAAGTTAATTACGAAATCAGCGAAGTTATAAGGTAGGTTCATAATGAATTATAATTTACGTCTTTGGATATATAAATATTGATTTATTCGCTAAGAAAAAAAAGATATTTGAAAATTTAATTTATTATATTTCAAGGCGCCATACTCAACTAACCTTAGGAGCTGTGCTTCGCCCTGCATAGCAAGTCTTTTTAGCACTTCTAGCACTTTATATTAGCCTCAGTTTGGAAAGTCTCTTCTATGGCGCAAGTCTGCAGAGTAGACCGACGCGCAGCATTCCTGAGTGGAAGGCTTGGAGCCTTATTAGACAGCAAAAGATCCTTGACTACCATTCAGCATGGCAAAAGTCCTATGGTCACACCTATTCACACCCTCCAGTCCCTTGTACAGCGTGAACAAGCCCCAAAACCGCCCTTTTAACACCCTTTAAGACCTTATAATAATCCCCTGTTTGGAAAATCAGACAGTATCATCTATCTTTGGCACTCCAAATTTTTGGAAAGTAGTGTCATGTTCCCTTTCGGGTAGGCACTGTGATCACTCAAAAAAACATAAGTTCTGCATGGCTAAAAAGCAAGAACAGCGGAGATTGGATTTTTCCAAGATCACGATCACGCTGGCGTCGCCTGACGCAATTCTCAGCCGTTCCCACGGTGAGATCAAAAAACCTGAAACCATTAACTACCGTACGTACAAGCCTGAGATGGAAGGCCTGTTTTGCGAGCGTGTATTCGGCCCTACCAAGGACTACGAGTGCTACTGCGGCAAATACAAGCGTATCCGCTACAAAGGCATCGTGTGCGACCGCTGCGGTGTGGAGGTGACAGAGAAAAAAGTACGCCGCGAGCGCATGGGCCACATCAAGCTCACCGTGCCTATCGTACACATCTGGTACTTCAAATCCCTGCCAAACAAGATAGGCTACCTGCTGGGTATGAGCTCTAAGAAGCTCGAGAGCGTGGTCTACTACGAGCGCTACATTGTAGTGCAGCCGGGCAAGGCATCAAGGGGTGTCCTCGTACAGACTGAGAAAGGTGAGGAAACTAAAAACCTCAACTACCTCGACCTGATCACAGAGGAGGAGTACCTGTCCGTATTTGACAACGAAGAATTTAAGAATAACCACCTGCTGAGCGACGATGATCCGGATAAGTTCATCGCACGCATGGGTGCCGAGGCTGTAAAGGACCTCCTGAGCCGGATCAACCTGGACGACCTCTCATTCAGCCTGCGCCACGCAGCTGCTACTGAGACCAGCCGCCAGCGTAAGGCGGAGGCGCTCAAGCGTCTGAGCGTAGTGGAGTCATTCCGCGAGGCCAATGAGCACCATGAGAATAAGCCTGAGTGGATGGTAGTGCAGTACCTGCCTGTCATACCACCTGAGCTGCGTCCGCTCGTGCCACTGGATGGCGGCCGTTTCGCATCATCTGACCTGAATGACCTCTACCGCCGCGTTATCATCCGTAATAACCGTCTGAAGAGGCTCATCGAGATCAAGGCCCCTGAGGTGATCCTGCGTAATGAGAAGCGCATGCTCCAGGAGGCAGTGGACTCTCTGTTTGACAACTCGCGTAAGTCTAACGCCGTAAAGGCAGAAGGCGGCCGCGCACTCAAGTCTCTCTCTGACGTACTGAAGGGCAAGCAAGGCCGCTTCCGTCAGAACCTCCTCGGTAAGCGTGTGGACTACTCTGGCCGTTCGGTCATCGTGGTAGGACCAGACCTGAAGCTGCATGAGTGCGGCCTGCCTAAGGATATGGCAGCCGAGCTCTTCAAGCCATTTATCATCCGCAAGCTCATAGAGAGAGGTATCGTCAAGACTGTAAAATCAGCTAAGAAACTCGTAGATAAGAAGGAAGGCGTGATCTGGGATATCCTCGAGAATATCCTCAAGGGACACCCGATACTCCTCAACCGTGCTCCTACACTCCACAGGCTCTCTATCCAGGCATTCCTGCCTAAGCTGGTAGAGGGTAAGGCGATCCAGCTGCACCCACTCGTCTGCTCGGCATTCAACGCCGACTTTGACGGTGACCAGATGGCGGTACACGTGCCACTGAGCAATGCAGCTATCATCGAGGCTCAGCTCCTCATGCTCGCTTCACACAATATCCTCAACCCGCAAAACGGTACACCTATCACCCTGCCATCTCAGGACATGGTGCTCGGTCTGTACTACATGACCAAGGAGCGCCGCTCTGTGGCAGACCACAAGGTGAAGGGCGAAGGCCTGACATTCTACGGTGCAGAGGAGGCTGTGATAGCATTCAACGAAGGCCGTGTAGACCTGCACGCTGTAGTGAAGTGCCGCGCACGTGTGAAGAATGAGAACCACAAGATGGTAACGAAGATCATCGAGACCACTGTAGGCCGTATCATCGTAAATCAGGCCGTACCTGAGCGCGTAGGCTACGTAAACAAACTCCTGGGCAAGAAGCAGCTGAAGGACGTCATCGGCCAGATCCTGGCAGAGACGGATATCCCTACTACTGCACGCTTCCTGGATGATATCAAGAAGCTCGGCTTTACCTATTCATTCCGCGGTGGCCTGTCTTTCAACCTGAAGGACGTGGTAGTACCTACGCTGAAGGAAAAGCTGGTGAAAGAAGCAAATGCCAAGGTAGACGAGATCACCGAGTCATACCAGATGGGCTTCATCACTGACAAGGAGCGTTTCAACCAGGTAGTAGATATCTGGACCGCTACGGATAACAGGCTGACCAACTCCCTCATGAAGCAGATCAGTGAAGACCGTCAGGGCTTCAACTCTGTATTCATGATGCTCGACTCAGGTGCGCGTGGATCTAAGGCGCAGATCAAGCAGCTCTCAGGTATGAGAGGTCTGATGGCCAAGCCGCGTAAGTCTGGCTCTACCGGAAACGAGGTAATCGAGAACCCGGTACTTTCAAACTTTAAGGAAGGTCTCTCCGTACTCGAGTACTTCATCTCTACCCACGGTGCCCGTAAGGGTCTCTCCGATACGGCCCTCAAGACAGCGGATGCAGGATACCTGACCCGTCGTCTCGTAGACGTAGCACAGGACGTGGTGATAGCAGACGAAGACTGCGGTACACTGCGTGGTATCACTATCTCAGCGCTGAAAGATGGCGACGATATAGTAGAGCCACTGACAGACCGTATCCTCGGCCGTGCATCCCTGCAGGATATCTACCATCCGGAGAATGATGAACTGCTGGTAGAAGCAGGACAAGAGATCAATGAATTTACTGCCCGTATCATAGCAGAGGCCGGTGTAGAGGAAGTAGAAATACGCTCCGTACTGACCTGCGAAAGCAAGAAGGGCGTCTGCGTGAAGTGCTACGGCCGCAACCTGACCAATAACCGTACTGCTGAGACAGGTGATGCCGTAGGTATCATCGCCGCTCAGTCTATCGGTGAGCCGGGTACGCAGCTCACACTCCGTACCTTCCACGTGGGTGGTATCGCCTCCATGAGTGCTACTGAGTCACAGCTCACAGCCAAGTTTGACGGTGTAGTAGTGTTTGATGGTGTACGTACCATCGCTACTACTGACGAGCAGGGCGAGAAGGTGAATGTGGTGATAGGCCGTACAGGTGAGGTACGTATCGTGAAGGAAGATAACGCTGACAAGGTGCTCATCTCAAATCACATCCCATACGGTTCATTCATCTATGTGAAGGATGGCAAGCCGGTGAAGAAGGGCGATGTGATCTGCAAGTGGGATCCATACAACAACGTCATCGTATCTGAAGTAGCTGGTAAGATCAAGTTCGAACACATCATAGAGAACGTGACCTACCGCGATGAGATGGATGAGCAGACAGGCCACCGTGAGAAAGTGATCATCGAGACCAAGGATAAGACCAAGATCCCGACCCTCCTCGTAGATGCAGGCAAAGAAGGCAAGCAATACAATATCCCTGTGGGCAGCCACATCGTGATAGACAATGGTGAGTCTGTAAGGCAAGGACAGATCCTGGCCAAGATCCCACGTGTGATGGGCAAGGTGAAGGATATCACCGGTGGTCTCCCACGTGTGACTGAGCTCTTTGAGGCGCGTAATCCATCTAACCCTGCTACAGTAGCAGAAATAGACGGTGTGGTACGCTTCGGAGGTATCAAGCGTGGTAACCGTGAGATCATCATCGAGAGCCGCGAGGGTGAAACCAAGAAATACCTCGTGCCGCTGTCCAAGCATATCCTCGTACAGGAGCAGGACTTCGTACGTGCCGGTACACCGCTCTCTGACGGTGCTATCACGCCGAGCGACATCCTCTACATCAAGGGACCATTTGCCGTACAGGAGTACCTGGTGAATGAGATCCAGGAGGTATACCGCCTGCAGGGTATCAAGATCAATGACAAGCACATCGAGGTGATAGTACGCCAGATGATGAGCAAGATGATCATAGACGATCCGGGCGATACTAAGTGCCTGGAAGGTGAGTCAGTGAATAAGTTTGAGCTGCTCGCTATTAATGATGAGCTGTTTGACAAGAAGGTGGTCACAGAGGCAGAAGACTCTGAGACACTGAAGCCAGGACAGATCGTATCTCTGCGCCGCATACGTGAGGAGAACTCCATACTGCGCCGTGCGGATAAGAAGCTGGTAGAGTACAGGGATGCATTCCCGGCTACTGCTACACCGCAGCTGCAGGGTATCACCCGTGCGTCCCTCTCTACTGAGTCATGGATCTCGGCGGCTTCCTTCCAGGAGACTACCAAGGTACTCTCATCTGCATCGATCGCAGCCAAGCAGGACTTCCTCGAAGGCCTGAAGGAAAACGTGATCGTAGGCAAGAGGATACCAGCAGGTACCGGCCAGCGCAGGTTTGACCGCATGCTCGTGACCAATCAGGAGGACGTAGATCGCCTGAATAACAGCGCTCCTAAGAAAGAGGAGAGCGGCATCGAGCTGATAGGATAATATCCTGACCTCACCCGAGGTTTGAAATAGAAACTCCCGTCTGATGATTCAGGCGGGAGTTTTTTATGTGCCCGACTCCCTGGTGGTCAGGTATTATGCTTCTCTTTTTTTCTATATTGTAGCCCTTATCATGTGACATGAAAAAACTGCTCGCGGGCCTTATACCTAAATCTCTGCTGGATCTTTATGCACTCAAGCCTATCGCTGTGATCAGTGATCTGCTCGGTGGGCGGGCTGCTTTGAGCTATTCGCAGCAGAGTGAGGACCTCGCTATTTTAAAGCACTTTGGTAGAAGGTGGGGGGGGACTTATGTCGATATTGGTGCATTCCATCCTAGCAAATACTCTAATACCAAGCTATTTTACAAAATGGGGTGGAGAGGCATAAACGTAGAGCCTAACCCTGATAATTTTCCTCTCTTTCAAAAGGAAAGGCCACATGATATCAATTTGAATGTAGCGGTTGGTGAATCTTCTGGGAAGCTAACGTATTACAGCTTTAACAATGGCGCTGTCAATACTTTTGATAAAAAACATGCCGATCACTGGGCTGCTCAGCCGGGCTTTGAGATCCAAAAGGAATTGAAAGTAGACATTGTACCATTGCGCGATATACTGGCGCAAAATTTAAAAGGTCGCCAGATCGACTTTATGTCAGTCGATGTAGAGGGCATGGATCTGAAGGTGCTGCAGTCTAACGATTGGCAGCTCTACAGGCCGGCACTGGTGCTGGTAGAGGATGGTGATTTATTTGGTTATGCTGCTCTACGCGATTCTCCTATCTATGTGTATATGTCTGAGCAGGGTTACCGTCTTAGTTCTATCGCTGGTATCACTATGATCTTTGAGAGGCTGTGATACATCAGCTACCCGCCGATGCGTGATATGCAAAGAATGATGGGGGCGGGATAGAGGTTCCCAATACATGGCTTTAACTGGCGAAAGTGCTTATAGCCCGCGCATACTCCACCGGCACCTCCAGCTGAGGGAAGTGACCACTCGTGCGCAATTCAGTCACTTTATACCCGGGTACTTCCTTTTGCCAGCGGGTCAGGTATTCCTTGGCTGAGAAAAATGTATCACGCATGCCCCAGACGATCTGCCCCCGCAGGTGCAGCTTGTGAAACTTAGTGAGCGTCTCTGAATAGAACTTCCCGGAGCGGAGCATCTCCATCATCAGGATATAGTTAGCATATCTATCATCGGGCGTCTGGTGTACCTGCAGGAAAGTATCCTGATACCTATGATATACACCCCGATGGGCAAAGGCATTGGCCGCCATTACCTTTACTGAAAAGCCTTTGTCCAGGTAGAGCCAGCGGCCTATGCGGCCATCCATCAGGGAGAGGCCACGGGCAGCGCTGCTGCCTTTCAGATCCCAGCAGAAGGTATTGGTCAGTGTGACGGAGCTGATGCGCTCTGGCACCTCTACAGCCGTTCTCAGTCCTATAGGGCCACCGAGGTCGTGCACTACCAGGTGGATGTCGGTCAGGTCCAGCTCTTTGATCAGGCAGACCAGGCGCTGTGCATGTGCCAGTGGGGTGAGGGCTATACGGCTATCACGCTCAGACAGGCCAAAACCCAAATGGTCGGGTACGATACAGCGATAGCGGTCACTGAGCTGAGCCACTATGGGCTGGTAGACCGCAGACCACTCCGGTATACCATGTACGAAGAGGATTGTTTTGCCTGTGCCCTCATCCATGTAGTGCATCCGTTTACCGTGGATAGTGATGTAGCGCGGGGCTGTAGGAGTTTCAGGAGTCAAAGAGGACATCTGCTTTTGATTTTAGGAGGTTAGCTATTTTGTCAAGAGGATATACGTTAGGGTATAAGAGGTACATACCAGTCATGCCGTCTACCAGGCTCACTATGGTCCATGCCAGCGTATGGCTATCTGCGTACCCCCCGCGAACTATAGCCGTGCTGATAGGCTGTATCACTTCCTGCTCAAAGTCAATTATGATGCCGAGTTCAGATAGTAGTGCCGGCTGGTGCCGCACAGAGTGGAGGGTCTTCCATAGTTGCCTATTGGCTGGTAGCAGTGCCATGCAGAGGTCTATATGCTGCTCATATGCCTGGGGTGGTGTGAGGGACTGGTCGCTGTAGGGTAGGAGGGTACCCGCTATCTGTGACATGCCTATCTGTAGCAGATGGAGGAGCAGGTCGTTTTTGCTGCGAAAGTGGCGGTAGAGCAGGCCCTGCGATACACCACTGACCTCTGCCAGGCGCTGTATACTGGTACGCTCGTATCCCTCGCTGGCAAATAGGGTAATGCCACTGGCTATTATTTTGTCTTTACCTGTCATGTGAGTGAATGTTCATTCACAAAAGTAATCACAAACTTTTAATAGAGGGGATCTTTTTATTTTGTTAAAACTAAATCTTTCGATAAGTGAATATTTATGCTAACTCATTCATATTGAATGTATAAAATGAGTTGAAAAATCTGAATAATGATCTTTGTCATGTAAATGAGGAAACCTTTTCCAATTGCGATTCGTACATCACAAACCTTGTATATACCTAGAAAAGGGTATACGCCGGGTAGGTAACAAAAAGCACTGAAAAACTCACCCCATGAGCTCAGTGATATGAAGAATTACCGGATCAGTGAAGACGTATTGACCCTTTGTACTTTGTTTAACCTTTATCAACTCATCACCCCAAGATGACTAAACTACGGCTCCTGGCTATAGCTATGCTCGTCATAGTTATGGCACCCTTTGCCGACCCGGTGCATGCCACCTCGTCGAGCCCCCAGGGTATCAACTATCAGTCTGTCGCACGCGATGCCAGCGGCCAGATACTGGCCAATCAACCCATTCACCTTCGCCTTTCTATCAGAGACAGCTCAGCTGCGGGAGCTATTGTCTATCAGGAGCACCATCAGGTGGTGACCAATGCTTTTGGCACATTCAGCGTAGTGATCGGAGCGGGAGGCATTATTCAGGGCAACTTTGGCGGTATAGCCTGGGGAGCAGCTGACAAATACCTGCAGGCAGACATGGATTTTGCTGGAGGCAATAACTACCGCCCCCTCGGTACTACTAAAATACTAAGTGTAGCATATGCCCTATACGCGGGTACCTCAGCTGCAGATATCAGCAATATCAAGTACGATACTACTGGTGTCACCAATATCAAAACGGCAGGAAATAACTATACGATCAATAAACCAGTATGGCTGGCCGGCGGCAATAGCGGCCTGACCATAGCTAATAACTGGCTCGGTACACTCGATAATAGCGATGTGATCATCAAGCAAGGATCCGTGGAGGCCATCCGCTATACCAAGGGGGGAGCTATCCTCGCCACCGGTGGCCCGGCCGGCACGACGCCCGTCTCAGGCCCCGGCAAGCGTATGGAGTGGATACCTGCCAAAGGCGCCTTTCGCGCGGGTATGGTGACCGGCAGCCAGTGGGATGACGCCTATATAGGTACCGGCTCTGTGGCCACGGGGACCAATGCTTTGGCGTCTGGTGTGGAAGCTATAGCCATGGGCACCAGTGTACAAGCCTTAGATACCAATACGATCGCTCTGGGCAGTGGCACAGTAGCTAAAAGCTCCGGCACTGTAGTGACGGGAGTATTTAACGATACAGCGCTGGCCCCTGCAGATACTACTGCGGGTGACAAGGCGCTCTTTCAGGTGGGTCGTGGCACGAGCGATCTGAATAGGGCAAATGCCCTCCAGGTGCAGCGCGATGGTGATGTGTACGCCGAGCAGCTTATCCTGTCCAGGACACTCACTACGACACCTGCATCTGTCTCTACTTTGATCGGCCCCGTGACCGCAGATGTGAGCCATGTATCATTTCTTAAGGTCAATACAATAGGAGTACCCCTAAGCAGTACGCTCAATCTCTCCAATGGCAGCAAGACCGGCCAGATACTGGTGATCCAGTCTGTGGCGTCGCTTTTAGGCATATCCCTAAACTATGGATTTAAAATACTAAGCACCAGCAACACTAAACTCAGTCAAACCTATTCCATGTATAATGGAGATATGCTGACGCTGGTATGGGATGGTGCGGCATGGGTCCAGCTAAACTGGAGCCATAACTAATAGTAGGCGGGTAAATAAATACTCGTGTTGTTTTTCAGTACAATATTGTTACAAGAAAAATCGAGAGTTTTCTATGATTGACCGAAGCATTGGGGAATTTCACAACCTTCCCCAGGCAATATGCGTACAGTACGGGTGTTGTAGGTCCTCGCCCTAGGGTATCTATTACATGTAATTATTGTTTAACCTATAAAAGCTTCTTAAATAATTGATTAACAAAATGATGGCATAAAATTAGCCAAACAGAGAATTGACAAAGGAGTTAACCTTGATATAAAATACTCCCTAAACCTTTTCAATCCTTACACATGAAACAAAGAATTACCAGAATCCTGCTGGCGGTAGCGTCTCTGCTGACTATACTGCCCACCCGTGCCCAGGTATCAGCTGTCTCCTCAGCTCCTCAGGGTATCAACTATCAATCTGTAGCCAGGAATAATGCCGGTCAGATCCTGACCAATCAGCCCATAGGCCTCCAGATCACCATACACGATAGCACTGCCGCAGGTGCCATAGTCTACCAGGAGCACCACACCGTGGTGACCAACGCATTTGGTACCTTCAGCGTGGTCATAGGCGCAGGAGGTCTCGTGCAGGGCAACTTTGGCGGTATACAGTGGGGCTCAGCAGATAAGTATGTGCAGGTCGAGATGGACTTCACAGGTGGTACCAGCTATACCAATATGGGCACCTCAAAGCTGCTCAGTGTGCCATTTGCCCTCTACGCAGGCACCTCAGCTGCTGATATCAGAAATATAAAGTACGACACCACAGGTATCCTCAATATCCAGACTGCTGGCAATACCTTTACGATCAATAAGCCGGTCTGGATGGCCGGTGGCAATAGCGGCCTCAGTACTCAGAATAACTGGCTGGGCACTATAGATAACAGGGACGTGATCATCAAAAGGGGAGGAGTAGAAGGGATTCGCTACACTACAGGTGGCGCTTTTCTGGCCACGGGAGACAATACGGGTGTGACACCAGCCTCAGGCCCCGGCAAGCGTATGGAGTGGATACCTGCGAAGGGTGCCTTCCGCGCGGGTACCGTGACTGGTACTGCATGGGATGACGCCAATATAGGATCAGGCTCCATAGCCATGGGTACGGACGCGCTGGCCTCTGGTGCCAACTCTCTGGCCATGGGCAGAAATACGGCTGCACTGGCCACTAACTCTGCTGCAATGGGTAACAATGTCATAGCCAAAAATCCAAACTCAATGGTAGTAGGTGCATACAACGATACCTCTGCCAACGCAGTAGACAGTGTACCGGCATCTGATGTCCTCTTTCAGGTAGGCAATGGCACCAGCACAGCCCGTGGCAATGCACTCACCGTGAGCAAGACCGGCAAAGTGGTAGCAGCAAACCTCATCACCAAAACGGTATCTGTGAGCGATACTACACTCACCGTAGGTGGTAGCTTCACTATCAATCCAAACTATTCCCTCTATATAGTCAAAACCTCAGTAGGCAATGCTGGCATGAGCATCGCACCGGGCAGCAAGGTCGGCCAGATGCTGATCGTAGAATGTCAGAATATAGGTGGTAGCGGCCACAGCATACAGCTGAATAATGGTGCCTCCACGCACCTGCTCACATCTACCAGTGGCTACTCCTCACAGCTCAATCCTAACGGAACGCTGATGCTGATCTGGGATGGCAGCTACTGGACACAGATAGGCCGTAGTGATAACTAACCCCACCCTCACTACCATGTCAGCCCAATCCGTAACAATAGATCAAAGGATGACCTTTGACGACCTCGTGACCGAGGCGCAGACCCTGTGCGATGCACGCAATAAGAATGCGATCGAATACATCAACGCCGCTATAGTCAAAGCGCGGCTTTCACTAGACCTCATAGATATAGCTACTACCCGGTATCTGGAGGCATACTACAAGACCTTTGTACTCAGTGACTATGATGGTGGTATAGACATCATCATAGAGCAGCTCCGGTCGCTGGACTGGGAGGACCTGCTCGTGATAGGCCACAAGCTCTTCATGACACTAGGCAATGCCTACCAGTTTAAAGGAGACGTGCATGAGGCGCAGAAGACCTATCTGAAAGGTATCCGCCTGCTGGAGGGCAAAGAGGAAAGAAATGCGCAGGAGAAGCGCTTTCTGGCATCGTACTATTACAATATGGCGCTGCTCCTCTCTGCCTCACAATACAAGATGGATACCGAGGAATACCTCCAGAAGGCCATCGAGATCAGCACAGAGATCAATGCCACTTTTACCCTCTCCAAGTGCTACCTGCTGTACGGCAATTTTTACGAGCAGGCGGGCAAGAACCTGGAGGCGCAGGAGGTCTTTGAAAAGGCACTGGCTATAGACACTGCCAATAATGATCAATATAGCATGGCCCTAGTCAGGGCCAATATGGGCTACGTGGCCAATAACCTGGGCAACTATGCAGTGGCCCTTGAGCATTTCAATAGCTCGCTGCTCTACTTCAGCCAGAATCAAAGGCAGTACGAGCGCGGCATGACCAAGATGGGTATCGGCGATTGCTACTTCAAAATAGGAGAGCGCAAGAAAGGTATCGGCATGCTCTATGCTGCTGAGAAAGTATTCTTAGAAATAGACAATAAGCAAGAGCTGTCAAACTGCTATGAGAAACTGGCAGCCCTGCTCAAGCAGGATGGCCAGTATGAGAAGGCGCTCGTCTACATGGAGAAGTACAACAAGCTGCTGAAAGAATTCTTTAATACGGATAAAACAAATGCGCTGACCAGGGCCAAGAAGGAATTTGAGTCTGATCAGAAGGAGAAAGAGGCGCAACTGCTCAAGCAGAAGAATGAAGAGATACAGCAGTATGTAGACAAGCTGGAGGTGTCAAACAATGCCCTGAAGCAATTTGCCAATGTGGCATCTCATGACCTGCGCGAGCCTGTGCGTATGATCCATAGCTACATGAGCCTGCTGGAGCGTAGTATGGGAGACAATATCACGGAGCACCAGCGTGACTTCCTGCACTTTGCCATAGATGGGGCCAAGCGCATGGACCACCTGATCATAGACATGCTACGACTGGCCAAGGTGGATGCCAATCCGCAGATAGAAAATATCAAGCTGGAAAAGATCATAGAAGAGATACGGCTCAACCTACAGGTGATGATGACTGAGAAGAATGCCATGATCATCACTGCCGGCCTCCCTGAGATCAAGGCAGATCGTACGCAGATGCTCCAGCTATTCCAAAACCTGATAGCCAACGGTCTGAAATATAACGAGAGCCAGACCCCGATGGTCAAGATCAAGACGGCTATGGGCGCTGAGGGCTTTGAGATCACCATCTCTGACAATGGTATCGGTATACCAGCGCAGAGCCGTGATAAGGTTTTTGATATTTTCACCCGGCTGCCTACAGAGAAGAAGTACGCCGGCACCGGTATAGGACTCTCTATCTGCAAAAAGATAGTAGACAGTATGGGCGGTCGCATCTCTATCAGCGATGGCCACAATGGCGGCACGACCTTCCGCATCACCTTCCGAAACGACATCCTCGCATTCCGTATCAACCCTCATCACGCATCATAAAACCCTATCTGTTATGAAACAATTTATCCTCTTATTAGCTACAGCTGCACTCAGTGGCATTAGCTACGCACAGATATCAGATTATCATGTTTTCGCCGCAGGCGGCAGCACCTTTGTGACAGACAAAGGGACACTGACCAGTACCATAGGTGAGCTGGCCATAGTAGACGTATACAATGCGGGTGGCCACTATCTCACCCAGGGCTTTCAGCAGGGCGATTATGTCAAGTTCAAAGCTGTATCGCTGCCGGTGCAGCTGATCAATTTTGATGGCTATAATAAAGATGGTGTCAACCACCTGGTATGGCAGACAGCCTCCGAGATCAACAATGCCGGATTTGACGTAGAGCGTATGAGCACAGCAGGCGACTTTCAGAAGATAGCCTATGTAGCAGGGCATGGCAATACTAATACCCTGACTGACTACGAGCTCAATGATGATAAGCCACTGCTGGGAGACAACTACTATCGTCTCCGTCAGATAGATTTTGATGGCAATTTCACGTACAGTGATGTCATATCCATTTATAATGGTGAAGCTATCACTACCACAGTGAGCGTCTACCCGGTGCCTGTGACCGATGCCGTAAATGTACTGGTACGCAACGCTCAAAATGCATCCGGTGCTATCACGATCACTAATGTGGTAGGTGCCATCATGTATCACAGTGATGTAGATATCTACGAGGGCACTACTGTACAAAAGATAGACATGAGCAGCTTTGCCGCCGGCCAGTACTTTCTCAAGGTGACCACCGGTAGCAGTACCCGCACCATACACGTGGTGAAGCAGTAAATTTTCCTACGCTAGTATCAGGGTATCTCACAGCTTGATCACAGGCAGACGCCTGGAGATGGTGGCTGTAGTGAGAGCCAGGATGTATTGCCCGGCAGGGAGCTGCTCCAGATGCGTCAGAGAGAGCTCATTCTGACCTGCCACAGCGGCTAGTGAGGTGGTAGCCACCACTGTCCCATTCAGGTCATATAGTGCCAGCTCGCCAGTCTCTGCTTCAGCAGCTATGTACCGGACTGATATACGATCTTCAAAGGGATTGGATACGATGGTGACAGGCCCCATATAGGCTGATGCTGCATGCACAGATATGACAGGAGAGTAGTCTACCTGACCATCATAGTCACGCTGCAGTAGCCTGTAGTAGGAGAGGGCAGGTGCATCTATATCATGATAGCTGTAGTCCGTTCTCACATTACTATTGCCTGCTCCCGGTATGGTGGCTATGGCGGTGAAATCTACCCCATCTATGCTGCGCTCCAGGTCAAAGCCGGCATTGTTGATCTCAGAGGCTGTAGACCACTTCAGCGTATTGATGCCACCGGCACTGTAGCCGTCAAATGTAGCCAGCTCCACCGGCAGTGTCACAGTGGTATACCAGGCAGAGTAGACGCGCAGGTTGGTCAGGGCGCTGACTATGCCGGCCTTCAGCTTCAGCTCTATAGCATCAAATGGTTTCGTCTGGTGGACCTTGATCACGTACTTGGTAGCAGACCCGGATAGCAGGCTTATGGCAAAGGACGTGGATGCTTTAGTGTCCAGGTTTGATACACCAGCTTTATAGGACGTGATATCCAGCCCTCCCAGCCCGGTCACACTGAGCAGGCTGCCGGTAGTGCTCTCCAGCAGTATGTACACATCCTGATTGGCTGTAGCAGTGGTAGTAAAGGTGAGCCGCTGTGTCACGTACGCGCCCAGGACACTCACGGTGAGCTTCATGGTGCTGAAGGTGGTCTTGACGCCCGTATCCACCGCATTAGAAGGCGTCAGAATAGAGCAGCCTATGCAGAGGCCACTGGTCGTGTGTGACTCGGTCCTGGCGTAAAAATAATTTGTAGTAGACGCACCGGCATGACAGCCGCAGAGTAGCATGGCCAGCAGGCAGGAGGCGCGCAGATAGTGTAGCAGCAGGTACATGGTCTGAGGTTTTAATGCTCGCAAAACACCCGCACAGGCAGGCGCAGAATAAAAAACTCAGGTCATGAAGAATAATGGGGGTACTCGTCAGAACCGGAAAATAGGTGCGGCAAAAGCCAGGGGAGGGCTTTGGCCACTACTAGTTTTACGGTACTGCTATAGAGTGGTTTGTAGTAAGTCTACTATAAATGTATTGTGAGAAATACGCGTCGGAGAGGTGTCAATATTTGAAACCCAGACCCTTTTTCTTGCCATCCTCCATTTTGAGGTCGGAGAGGTCTTCCAGAGTGATGCTCTCCAGCATCTCCGGTGTTCGCTCAGCCTTCTCCATACTGGCCAGGCGCAGGTTTTGATTCTGGATGATATCCTGCACCATCTTACGTATCTCGCGTGCATTGCCAAAGTACTTGTCACGTGTCTCGTACAGGTGCTTCACATACTTCTGCAGATAGTCATAGGCTGCATCTGTGAGGCGCACCTTCTCAGAGCGGAAGAGATTGATCGCTATTTTGAAAAGCTCCTCGTGTGTATAGTCGCTGAAAGTATAGATACGGTCAAAGCGCGACTTGAGGCCCGGATTACTTTCCAGGAAGCGATTCATCGGCTCGGTATAGCCCGCCACGATCACCGCAAAGTCACCACGCATATCCTCCATCCGCTTCAGCAGCGTCTCTATAGCCTCACGGCCAAAGTCATTGCCCTCGCTCAGCGAGTAGGCTTCGTCTATGAAGAGTACACCACCCTTGGCCTCGCGTATCTTCTCGTCGGTCTTGATGGCTGTCTGGCCTACATAGCCGGCTACGAGGCCCTGCTTGTCCAGCTCTATCATGTGGCCACGCTCCAGCAGGCCCAGCGCCTTAAATATCTTGCCCATGATACGCGCCACAGTGGTCTTGCCCGTGCCCGGATTGCCCAGGAAGACGGTGTGCAGTGAGAATTTATTCAGCACGTCCTTGCCTATATCATTGTAGAAGCGTATCAGCTTCACCAGCTCATTGATCTCGTTCTTGATATTGTCTATGCCCACGAGTTCATTCAACTCGTCCATAGCACTCTGCAGAAGGCGCTCATTGATCGTGATGTGGTACTTCTTCTTATCGCGCTGTTTGAATACCAGCTCGATGTCTTCTTTCTCGATAGTAGATAGCTCAGCCTTACTCGCATCCTTCAGGTCGGGTTGCTTCATCATACGCAGGCCGAGGTTCATCTTGGCCTCCTCTATGAGGCTGATCGCGTAGCGCGCATTGCCAAAGGTGCGGTCACGGTTTCTAAAGCCCTCCATGAGCTGCTCGCCCAGATAGTCGCTCGCGTCATCGGTCAGTATCACGTTGCGATCCAGTGCAGCCTTGATAGCTATCGCGTGCAGCTCATCAGGCGTGAAATCCTCAAAGTGGAAATAATTTGCAACGCGCGACTTGAGGCCCGGATTAGATTTCAGGAAGGTCTCCATCTCCTTAGGGTAACCGGCAAACATCACAGCTATATCGCCACCGCCATCGCTCATCTCTTTGATCAGTACCTCTATCGCCTCCTTGCCAAAGTCCTTCGCATCCTCGCCTTCGCGCGATAGCGCATATGCTTCGTCTATAAAGAGTATTCCGCCTTTGGCCTCCTCCAGTACCTTCTTCACCTTAGGCGCGGTCTGGCCTATGTATTCACCGATCAGGTGGCTGCGGTCCACTTCTTTCACATGACCCTTGCTGAGCAGGCCCATAGACTTGTATATCTGGCCGAGGCGCTTCACGACAGTGGTTTTGCCCGTACCGGGGTTGCCCACAAATACAGAATGCAGGTTGATACTCTCAGAGTCGTTGAATCCGCGCTCCTTGCGGATCTTGAGGAAGTTGAGGTAGGAGATGTGATTGGTGATCTCCTTCTTCAGCTCCTCCAGGCCTACCAGCTCACCCAGACGCAGCAGCTGCATATCCAGCGTCTCCTCCGGCTCATCAGGCGTGGCTATAGCTATATGCGCATGCGGCACATGCTCTATGCTCACATCGCCCTCTACGTCATCCTCGCCGGTGGTCAGGTGCAGGATAGCCACCACACAGTCCATAAAGGTGATTTCGAGGCGATAGTTGCTATCTTTCCACGTGCCGGGGGTATCGTTTCCCCAGCCTTCATTAAAGGTGATGACCTCATTCTCCTCGCCCTTTACCTTGCGGAAACGCTCTATGCGGGCTTTGAGGAGCCCGGCGGCATTGTACCAGTTGAATACGATCTCGCAGTTCCACGGCTTCAGCAGTTTATTCTGAGCGAGAAACTCTATGTACAGGTACTGTGTATGCTCGCGGTCTATGGTGCGCAGGTATACCTTGTGGTCATTGTTGACCGCATTGTAGTCACCGGTGAAAAAGCGGATAGACCTGATATCAAAATATGGGTTATTCTGCAGCGTCACAGCGCCGGCATTTTCCACAAAGAAGTGGCGGCTGCCCACCAGCTCCTCATCTATATATGCCTCCCAGCTGTACTCACCCTCTGCCCAGAAGGTACCCGGAGTGGCCGTGCCCCAGCCTTTATTGACGTAGACCACGTTCTCATCCAGGCGTATCTTGCGGCGCTCCTCCTGGTTGCATATCTCGCGCTTCTCGGTGCCCGTGTGGGCGTAGGCCTTGATGCGTACATGCGCCTCCCAGTCCATTTCGTCAAACTGCTTATTGTAGAAAGCCAGCTCGGCAGAGACGTAGCTCAGCTCGCTTTTGTCATAGACGGTGCGGTACTCACGGGTGCGGTTTGCGAGCCATTCATCCGAGGCAAAAATCTTCAGCGTCTTAAATTTATAGTTCTTCATCCCTAGTCCTCGTTTGCTATAAAGAGTGAGGCGATATAACAATCGTTGCGTTTTGTCCAGCTAAATGCTTGCCAGCCGCCACTTTTTTCGAAATATTAATAGCCCTGACACTAAAATGACACGGAAAAAGGACTTTTTATCCGGTAAATATTAACAACAGTCATTTTGCGCCTGTCCAAAGCTGACGGATCAGGTGTTTCCTGTTTCCGTTTCCTGGTAACCGGAAACAGGAAACACTGTCCCGCAAGATCTTTATCCGGAGTTGTTGTTGTTTCTATACAAATCCCAACAACAACCAACCTCTGCATCTGATTTCCGGTTCTCTTTCCAGACAAAGGGGGCTTGTTTCCGGTTTCCGTTTCCTGGCAAACGGAAACCTGTGAGGGTAATAAAGTTTGTTGCCTGTTGCTGTTTCTATACAAACGGCAACAAGCAACAAAAGGTATCCCGGATATCAAGTGCGTCGTTCCGCGTTCCGTTTTCTATACAGGCAGGAACGAGGAACGGGCTACGACAGCACATCTTCATTTTTGTGAATAACTCCTTATGTTGTGATAAGGTTAAATTGGTTAAAATTGCTATATTTGCATAGTATTGAAAACGAACTGCTATACCTATATACATAGGTGTACATGGGTAGGTATTTTACTATAAAGCAGTAACTAGCTTTAGCCCTCCAAACCTCCCTAAAGAGAGGCTTCAATACAAAACAGAAAGTGCATTTGGGGTTTTTAAGTCTCCCTTTAGGGAGATTTAGAGGGGCTGCATTAAGCGGACTTTTTTTATTTAATAAGGTCCTCGCTCGGCTCGTACACGTTTCCTGTTATCCCACCTTCACAGGCTGGGAAACAGGAAACCTGTACGTCGCTCTCGCAGGACCGGGTATATCAGTGAGAAATGCTTTTGTGACAGGATCGCATGATTTTTATGTCAGGGGCTGGTGCTTTGAGCA
Source organism: Bacteroidetes bacterium UBA1941 (assembly GCA_002336805.1). GTDB lineage: Bacteria > Bacteroidota > Bacteroidia > Chitinophagales > LD1 > UBA1941. The sequence continues at coordinate 150,398 of DDEZ01000008.1, read as the reverse complement.
TTTTTTGTGAAATTGTGCCACTATGTCGCTCCTCCAGTCCGTCCGTATACTCGCTGCAGACCACCAGATAGACCTTCGCCGCAGGCGGGTGCTGCTGGCCCTGAGCGGTGGGGTAGACTCAGTGGTGCTGGCAGAGGTGCTACACCAGCTGGGCGTCCGCTTTGGCATCGCCCATTGCAATTTTCAACTCAGGGGAGCGGAGAGCGATGGAGATGAGGCACTGGCGCAGCAGATAGCTGCAAAGTATGGCGTACCGCATTACAGCACCCGTTTTGATACCGCTGCGTACATGGCTGAGCGCAAGGTATCCGTGCAGGTAGCCGCCCGCGAGCTGCGGTACAGGTGGCTGCACGAGATGCGTGAGGCACATGGCTTCCACTATCTGGCTACGGCCCATCATCTGAATGATAACATTGAGACGGTCCTCTACAATTTCATAAAAGGTACGGGTATCAAAGGCCTCCGCGGCATGCTGCCAAAGAATGGCCGCCTGATACGCCCCCTGCTGGAGGTGAGCCGCGCAGAGATACTCGCCTTTCAGAAGGAGCATGGCCTGGTATACCGGGAAGATGCCTCAAACGCATCTACAAAATATACACGCAATAAGATACGCCATAGCCTGGTGCCACTGATAGAGGAGATCAACCCCGGCCTGGAGCAAGGCTTTGCCGACAGGCTCCGTATTTTTTCTGATCTGGAGGATCTGTACGAGGCGCGTTTCCGTAAAGTAGCTAAGCAACTTTTCCTCCAGAGAGGCAGCGATATCTATATACCAATACTGAAGCTCAGGCAGCTAAAGGACAGAAGGTCAATACTTTTTAATTATCTGAAATCATTCGGTTTCAATGCCGCGCAGGTAGATGATATGCTGGGTGCGCTGGATAGCGATGGCGGCAAACAGTTTCTCTCAGAGCAGGCCCGTGTGGTCAAGGACCGCCGCTTCCTCATCGTCACCGAGCTGGCAAAAGGTAATAGGGGAGCGATCTATATAGAGCATGCAAATGACCTCGTGAAGCTGGATGGTTTCTCATTGCAGTGTGCTGCTGTAGAGGCTGCGGCTGTTGTTATTGGCAAAGAGAAAACACACGCCTTCCTCGATCTGGACAAGGTAAAATTTCCGCTACTGCTGCGTCCATGGCGGCAGGGAGATTACTTCTATCCTTTTGGCATGAAGCTGAAGAAGAAAAAGGTCAGCAAGTACTTCAAAGACCAGAAACTCGCCATCCATCAGAAGGAGTCCGTCTGGATACTGGAGAGCGATCAGCGCATCGTCTGGATAGTAGGAGAGCGGATAGATGAGCGATTTAGAGTATCTGACAAAACACAAAATGTATTGGTGATCCGTCAATCGCGGGAGGCATGAGGCAGCTGCAGTGGATAGGGCTGGCTATGGTCCTGGCACTCACGGCTATCGTGTACTCGGAGCATTTTCATGGTGCATTTCATATAGATGATATACACACGATAGTCAATAATGCGTATATCCGCGACCTGAGCCATGTGCCGCAGTTCTTCACAGATGGCACCACCTCCAGCTCCCAGCCGGGCAATCAGACCTACCGGCCTATCCTCACCACTACGCTGGCCATAGACTATCAGCTCGGTGGCGGTACGGCAGATACGCTGGCTTTTCACATCACGAGCTTTGTCATCTTCCTGTGTCTGGGCTTGTGTTTGTTTCAGCTCACCCGTGCTGTCTATAGCAGCGCAGATGAGCGGCATGCGGGTATCGTGGCAGCCTTTGCCACAGGCTGGTTTATGCTGCATCCTGTCAGTGCAGAGGCGGTGTGCTACATCGTGCAGCGGGGAGATGTGCTGGCTGCTTTCTTTGTCGTGCTAGGCATGGTACTTTATATTTCATCACCGCTGTCGCGGAAATACGGCATGTACGTTATCCCTGTCTTGCTAGGCATTTTGTCTAAGCCTATCGCGGTCGTTTTTCCTTTACTACTGCTCACTTACATCCTGCTCTTCGAGCGAAAGAAAGCAGGAGCGGCTAGGGCTTTCCCATGGTCTCAAATTGTTATTGCAATGGTCGCAGCTATCGCCGCAGGCCTGCTGGTGAATGCGATGACCCCAGACAGCTATCAGCCGGGTGGGGGAGATGCGTGGCTGTACCGGTTCACACAGCCGTATGTGCTGGGGTTTTACTTTGTGGAGTGGTTTGCCCCGCTGTGGCTGGCGGCAGATCATGGCTGGCAGGTGTTTGAGTCGCCGTTTGCGGTGCAGGCTTTGGTGGGGTATCTCTTTATAGTCGCTATGGCGGCTGCTATCTTTTTCGCCGCCAGGCGGGAGCGTACGCGTCCTATCGCCTTTGGCCTCGCCTGGTACCTCATAGCCAACCTGACCACCTCATGGATAGCGCTGAATGAAGTGGCCACCGACCACCGGATGTTCTTTCCCAATATCGGTCTCGCTATAGCTGTATCTTGGGCTATCTACCTGCTCGTAGATACATTGGGGCATCGGTTTAAGGCAGTCAAAGTAGCCCACTATGTCGCAGGAGGTATCTGTGCTATCGGTCTGCTAGGGTACGCCTATGGTGCCTATGAGCGCACACTGGTGTGGCAGACGGAGGAGAGCCTGTGGGCTGATGCCGTGGCCAAAGAGCCGCAGAGCGAGCGGGCACATCTGGACTATGGGCTGGCACTTTTGAGACGCAAGGCTTTGCCGGAGGCGGAGACTCAGTTTGCAGAGATACTGCGCCGGAGGCCAGACTACGCTATCGCCAATCTCGATATGGGCATCGTAAAGCATGAGCAGGGCAAGGACGATGAGTCGGGGCAGTACCTGAAGCATGCCGTGGAGAGCGGCCGTGAGTCCTGCCCACCCTGCTACTACTACTACGCCATGTACCTCAATCAGCAGGGGCAGGTAGATGAGGCGATCAGCATCCTGTACAAAGCCTATGCGCTCTCCAGCGCCAATGTGGAAGGCCGTGAGCTGCTCATGGAGCTGCTGTATAAGCAACATCGTGTAGAGGAACTGCGCAAGGTGACCGCAGCCGTGCTGACAGTCTCTCCGGGAGATAGCAGGGCCAGCTACTATCAAAGTCTGATAGCCAACACACCTGCTGCGACAGCCATGCCTGCTACCGCAGAAAGTTACCTCGATCTCTCCGGTCAGGCCTACCGTGATGGACGATATCAGGACTGCATAGACAATGCCCAAAAGGCGCTGGAGCTGAAACCCGACTTTGCCGAAGGCTATAATAATCTGGCTGCCGCCAATAATAAACTGGGCAGATACGATGAGGCAAAGCAAGCCGCACTACAGGCGCTGAAACTGGATCCTCAGTCACGGTTTGCACAGATCAATCTGGCTGCTGCTGAGCGCGGCCTGGCCACCGGTCATAAATGACCCTGTACAAAATATCCACGCAGTACTGACACAGAGCCTATAGAGCATGATTTTTAACCAAATTTCATGTAGGTTTGGCCAAAACAGATATACATAGATGAGCAAGTGGACGATATGGATGGTGCTGGCAGCTGTGATGATGGCCGTGGGCATCACCTACTCAAATCATTTTCAGGGGTCTCTGCATTTTGACGATGCACATACGATAGAAAACAATGCCTATATCAGGGACCTGAAGAATATACCCCTCTTTTTCAAAGACGGCACCACCTCTAGCTCTCTGCCGCCAAATCAGTCTTACCGCCCCGTGCTGACCACCACGCTGGCCATAGATTACCACTTCAGCGATGACCTGAAGAATATGGTGCCTTTTCACGTGACCAGTTTTACTTTCTTCATCCTGCTCGGCGTACTGATGTTTGTCCTCTTCAGCCGTATCTTGTCCATCGCAGCTTTTGATGATAAATACCGTGACTGGGCAGCGCTCTTTGCGGTAGCCTGGTTTATGCTGCACCCTGTATGCGCCGAGACTATCAACTATATCATTCAGCGTGGTGACTCGCTCTCTACTTTCTTTGTAGTGCTGGGCCTTGTCATGTATGCAGTATCACCGGTGAGCCGCAAATTCTTCCTCTACCTGATACCGGTAGTCATAGGCATTCTGACCAAGCCATCTGCCCTCATGTTTGGCCCGCTGCTGGTGTGCTATATGGTACTCTTTGAGGCAGATGCCGGGTACATAGCTATCCTGACGAGCCGCAGCAAGGAGCTGGGCAAACTCATCCTGCCTGCCGCAGTGGCGCTGGTAGTGTGCGTGGCTGGTTACCTGTTTGTGAGCAAGATGCAGCCATCTACCTATGTTGAAGGACAGGCAGAGACATGGATGTACCGCCTCACACAGCCATACATCATCTTCTATTATTTCACAGCCTGGTTTGCACCGGTGCATCTGACGGCAGATACCGATTGGGTGATTTTCAGATCCGCCGCTGATCCCTACGCTATCCTCGGTTACGCCTTCCTGCTTTTCACGATCATACTCATTATCATCACATCTGAGCATAAGGTGACAAGGCCTATCGCTTTTGGTCTGTCATGGTTTCTCCTGGCCAATGTTCCTACGTCTATCGTCGCATTCTCTGAGGTGACCAATGATCACAGGATGTTCTTCCCTTTTGTGGGTCTGTCGCTCGCTGTGGTATGGTCACTGTACCTGATAGTAAGGCTGGTGGCAAAGGCCTGGCCGCCTACAGAGGGCGTCAAGTGGACCTTTTATGCCTTTCTCATGGTGCTGCTGTCTGGCTACGCCTATGGCACCCATACACGCAATGAGGTATGGCGCAATGATGATAACCTCTGGTATGACTGTACGCTGAAATCTCCTACGAATGGCCGTGGCCTGATGAACTATGGTCTGGCACTGATGCGCAAAGGTGACCTGAAGGGAGCCGAGCGCTACTACAGCCGTGGCCTGGAGCATTGGCCAAACTATGCCTACCTCAATGTGAATATGGCCATACTCAAAGAGTCGCTAGGCAAGAAAGAAGAGGCGGAGGAGTATTTCAAGGCAGGTGTCTACAGAGGTGGTAATCTTTATCCTGGCTCATACTACTACTACGCCCGCTTCCTGAAAAATCAGGGACGTAATGATGAGGCCATCAAGATGCTGAATACCGTACTGGATATGTCCGGCGCCAATCTGGATAGCCGCTATATGCTCATGGAGTTATTATATGCCCAGAAGCGCTTTGAGGAACTCAAGAAGGTCGCAAACTCTACACTCGCCATCTCGCCTTCAGACGCTCAGGCCGGGCAATACCTCAAGTTAGCTTCCTCAGGCAAGTCTATGCTGGATGTAGCTAAAGAAACTGCAGAGACCACCAAGTCTGCCGATAACTATCTCAACCTCTCCCTGCAATACTACAATGCCGGAGACTACCAGGGCTGTGTAGACGCTGCGCAGAAGGCACTGGAGCTGAAGCCCGACTATGCCGCCGCGTACAATAATATCGGCTCGGCATACAATATCATGAAGAAGTACAAAGAGGCCCGCGAGGCATTGCTAAAAGCAATACAACTGGACCCATCATCACAGCTGGCCAAAAACAACCTGGCACTGGCCGAGAAAGGTTTGAAGGAGCAAAAATAACAGACATTGAAACCCACCCTATCCATAGTCATACCATGCTACAATGAAGCGGAGAGCCTGCCGGTAGTCCTGCCGGAGCTGATCCGTTTTGTGAATGAGCGCGACTACCGCCTCGTGATCACCAATGACGGATCGCGCGATGGTTCGCTTATAATGCTGCAGGAGCACTTTGCCAATGAGCCTCGCTGCAAGGTGGTAAACCACAAGGTGAACCGCGGCTACGGTGGCGCTATCAAGTCTGGTATACAGGCTGCGGAGACTGATTATGTGATCACCATAGACGCCGATGGCCAGCACTACCTGGATGATGTAGATAAGCTATTCAAACTAGTGGTAGAAAAGGACGCAGACATGATAGTAGGCAGCCGCAAGGGGCAGGCAGAGGCTTCGGCCTTCCGTGGCTTGGGCAAATCAATCATACGCGGCATCGCCCGCTTCCTCATGCCGATGGATATCTATGATATCAACTCTGGTATGAAGATCTACAGCACAGAGCTGGCCCGCAAATATATTGTGCTGTGCCCTGATACGATGGCCTATAGCGATATCATTGCGCTGGTCTTTATCAGCCAGCGCCACCGCGTACTGGAGGAGCCTATCCGCATCAAGCCGCGCGTAGCCGGAGATAGTACGATCAATGTCAAGACAGCCTATGAGACCATCATGGAGATCATCAATGTGGTGATACTCTTCAACCCTATGCGCATCTTCCTCACTATAGCAGTCTGCTGCGTGGTATTTGCAGTAGCGTGGGATATACACATCTTCCGCCGTGGCGGTGGTATCAGTACGGGCTCCGGTATGCTGGTAGTGTCAGGCTTTATCTTCTTTATGCTGGGCCTGGTCACTGAGCAGCTATCTCAGATGCGCAAAATGATGGTGAAAAAATGAGTGCGTCTCCGGCCAATGTATTTCTCTTTAGCATCGATCTGGAGGACGTCCGTGACTTCATACCCGGCGGTCATCAGTACCGCGAGGCCGTGCCTGCCAATACGCTGAAATACCTGGACTGGCTGGATAAGATCCAATCTAAGGCAACCTTCTTTATAGTCGGCAAGACTGCCCGTGACTATCCGGATCTGATCCGCGAGATCATTCGTCGTGGCCATGAGACGGCCTGCCACACGGATACTCATATACATCTGACCAAGATGACAGCCGATCAGTTTCGCACGGACTGTGAGAACTTCCTGACTACGCTTACGGGCCTTGGAGCCACTGCTGTGAAAGGCTTTCGTGCGCCGACTTTCTCTATGACTGAGCAGAGCCGATGGGCCTACGGCGTACTGCGTGAGTTTGGATTCACCTATTCCAGCTCTGTGCTGCCGTCTACCAATCCACTGTTCGGCTGGCCTGAGTTTAAAGGAGAAGGTATCTATGATGGCATCTACGAGCTACCTATGAATATCGGTAGCTGGCCTGTCAAGGTGCCATTTGGTGGCGGCGTGTATTTCAGGTTCTTTCCATCTTTTATACTCAATAGCCAGGCTCGCGCTACCTTTGCAAAAGGAGGCGCTGTTCTTAGTTACTTTCACCCGTATGATGTAGATACAGATCAGGAGCCATTTATGCATCCGCACATGAATGATAGTAAGGCGCTGAACTGGCTCATGTACGTGAACCGTGGTAAGGTTTTCTCCAAGGCAGAAAACCTGATAGAGCAGACCGGTGCCGTAGTGATGCGCTACGACCACTATCTCGCCTCAAAGATCAAAGCATGAGAGAGCCACTCTATATAGCACCTGGCGAGGCGCAGAAACTCTCGCGCTACCTGATAGGGGAGGACTGCCCCGAGGCTACCGTACAGCACTATACGGCGGCTGTGCAGGAGCTCTTTGCTATCCTCACGCCAGACCAGCAGCGCACCTGGGATGCCATGTTGCGCTCGTCCTTCTATATGAAACTGGTGGATAGTGGCCTGGCAGTGACCCACCCTCAGTCGCCGCTCCGCAAACGTATTTTCATCATGCTCACACTGCTGGAGTCGCGCCCTGAGTTTACCCGGTACTTCCTGCCGCAGCAGCGTAGCATATGGTACCTGATACCTTTGGGTTTCAGGACAGGGCTGAGCGCGGTCTATCTGATCACGGGTGGCATCTTTACCAAAGTGTCCGGCATCTCACGCATCTAGTCCGGGTAGTAAAACTGCTGGCTCCATATCCTGTATTGTGCTACAGGCCCGTCACCCTTGGCCAGCACAGGCGGGTCTATGTAGATCTTGTTTTGCCATATTTTGAAGTCCTGGCTCACATCATGCGCATAGCCCTTGAATGCCTGCTGAGATACGATACGGTTAAATACCGGTGCGGGCACCAGAGATAGCAGGGGATGCACAGTGGAGGGTTTATCTATATACTTTACGCTCATGCCTATCTTGAGATTGATCCGGCCATCTCCCAGCGGCGTAGGGAAGACGAACTGCCTGGTCTTGAGCCCCAGCGCTGGTATATCTACCTCTACATAAGAGTATCCGAGCCCATACACATGCACGTCAAACTCAGTAGACAGCGTACCCTTGCGGCTGAGTAGGGTACCCTGCCGCGTCATGGCATAGCGGGTATTGAGATAGTGACCACTCAGCATCAGGTCTTTGAGCTGCTTTACATTGCTGTAGCCATGTACTACGGTGAAGTGGCCTATGTCTACGCTATTTTCTGTAGTCTCCTGTGGGTGGCTCTCCAGTTCATAGTCGCGGGTGATAGTTTTATTCCAACCTGTCTGATCTATGTCCGGCACTTCCCATATCGGTGCATTGCCGTGCTCATCATAGTACACGAGTATAAATCCATTACGCTCACGGGAGTGCCAGATGGGTAGCTTCAGCTTTGGAGAGGGCTTAGTGCCGTAGCCGGTAGCCGTGCAGTCCCCTTTGGTATCAAAACAGAAATGATGGAAGGGGCATTTGATAGATTCACCCTCCACAGATCCGCCGTAGCCAAAGTGGCCGCCCATATGCGGGCAGTACGCATCAGATATGGCTATCTGCCCGGATGCAGTCCGGAATATGACCAGTTCCTTACCTACAAACTGCCTGGTCAGGATGTCTCCCGTTTTCACTTCATCGGAGTTGGCTAAAACGTACCAGCCGTTAGGATAAGGTTTGAGCGATATTTTCTTGTACATAGCGGAGCTTTTGCAATGGTATAAACGACGAAAGATGCGCCCACGGATTTTCCTATTGTGGCAAATTATCAGCATGTTTAAGGATTGTTATCATGAACGGTAGGCTTGTGCATCGCTTCGTATTTACTATACTTTTTGTGCTCTGCTATAGTGGCTGTGCGCGGTGCTACGGCCAGACCGCGCAGCAGCTTTTTGAAAGCAGTAATGCCAAGGCTCAGACGCATGACTACAAAGGCTCCATAGCCGATCTGGATAAAGTCATCACGCTGGAGCCCCGGTTTGCAAAGGCATATTACAATAGGGGAAATGCCAAATCTGCGCTGCATGAATATGACGCGGCTGTAAAGGACTACTCTCTGGCTATCAAATATGACTCCCTATATAAGGAGGCATACTACAATCGCGGCAATACCCTCGTCAAATTGCAGCGCTTTGACTCAGCTATAGTGGACTATACACGTACCATAGCGTTAGATCCCGTTTTCAGCCGGGGGTATTTCAGCCGGGGTACTACCTATGGTGATGTGAAAAAGTACAACGAGGCACTCATGGATCTGGATGTGGCCATCATGCTGGATACTACCTATCCGCGCGCCTACCTCAATCGCGGTACCATACTAGCTAAACTACATCGCTTCACAGACGCTAAGATGGACCTCAATCGCGTACTGCACGATGACCCGAAGAATGACCGTGCCTACCTGATACGTGGCATGGCCGAGGCCGGTATGGAAGATCAGGATGCCGCCTGTGCAGACTTTCACCAGGCCCGGCTGCGTGGCAGCAAAGAGGCAGACCAGTATATCAAAGACTATTGCGAGGGAAAATAAAAAAGCTCCCGTAACAGGAGCTTTGTGGAGAATATCGGAGTCGAACCGATNNACCTCTTGCATGCCATGCAAGCGCTCTAGCCAAATGAGCTAATCCCCCAAGGTGGTGCAAATCTAATCCTTCTTGCCATTTCTGCAAATCGGCCAATGGTTTTTATTGCATTACATCGCAGCTGGCTCTGCCAGTCCTACCGGACCAGCGGCGCCGTACCCTACAGCCGGTAGGGTGAAATAGAAACAGGCCCCCAGACCCCGTGCTGCCTCTGCCCATACGCGTCCCTGATGGCGTAGGATGATACTTTTCACTGTGGCCAGGCCTATACCTGTACCCTCAAACTCAAAGTCCGAGTGCATCCGCTTGAATACCCCGAATAGCTTGTCTGCACTCCGCATGTCAAAGCCTGCACCATTGTCTTTTACGTAGTATGTGGCGACACCATCATTTACCTCCGAGCCTATGCTTATCTCTGCATTATCTTTTTTAGATGAGTACTTTGCGGCATTGCCTATGAGGTTAAACAAAACCTGGCGCATCAGATGGCTATCACCGCGCGTATCTGCGAGCTCACCTACCACATATTTCGGTTTGTATTGCGGCATAGTAAAGGATACCTCATCTATAGCATCGTGTACCAGTGCTGTCATATTGATATACTCCTGCTTGCAGGTCTCATTGCCCAGGCGGGCAAAGTCCAGCAACTCCTTTATCAGCCTGCTCATCTTGCCTGTACTGGCGGTCAGCATTTGGAGCATTTCTTTTCCTTCTTCATCCAGTTTATTATCATACTGCCCCTTCAGTATCATAGCTACGCTGCTGATGATGCGGAGCGGGGCCTGCAGGTCATGAGAGACCGTGTAGCCGAAGGACTCCAGCTGTGCATTTGCCTCTGCGAGCGACGCAGTTCTTTCTTTCACTTTCTGCTCCAGCGACTCGTTCAGTGCTCTGATCTCGGCTTCTGCTGTCTTCCGCTCAGTGATATCTATTATCATAGCCCGTATCATGTTTCTTCCCTGCACCGATATGCGGCTGAGGCGCACCTCACATATGATTTCTTTACCCTCTGCGGTTTTGATCTGCCACTCCGATACTGGCTTCTCGCCATTTACTGTGCGGCCTATGAGCATCTCTGCTTTATTTATAGAGAGCTGCCCATCCGGCTGATACTGTGTACTCAGCATACCCGGAGTAAAACTCAGGAATTCAGTGCCTGTGTATCCGAATAGGGATAGTGCTGGTTTATTGTAGTCGCAAATAAATCCCGTAGCAACATCCAGTACCAGAATGGCCTCGTGTGCATCGTCAAAAAACTGGCGAAAAAGCGTCTCGCTTTCTAGTAGCGCTTTTTGTCCCTTCTTCCCGCGGGTGATGTCGCGCGTCACACCATTCATTTGAATTAGCGCTCCTGATGGATTCACTATCGGGGTGAATTTAGTCTCGAGCCACTTGATCTCATTATTCAGAGAGATCCGGTATTGTTTTTTTACGGTCTTGCCTTCGGCAAAATCTTCAGGTTGCAGGTCTAATAGTTTTAAATCTGATGGCAAAACGAGACGCTTCCAGAAGTTGATATCTTTTATGAGATTTTCGGGGGAGTCTCCGAATACATCTATGCAGGCAGCCGATATATATGTCAATTTGTTTTGCCGCACATCGGCGGACCAGATCACCTCATCCAGGCTATCTATCAGACTCTGGTAGTCTTTGCGCGCATTGTTTAGTTGTGTTTGGCTGACCTTTAGTTTATCTTTCAGGGTTATAGCTTTTAATTGTGATGATTTTTCTCTCATGTCCCAGTTTTCGTGGGTGCAAGGTTTGCTTTTGAGCTATCAAGCGGAATGATGTTAGTTTTCCAGCAAACTGTATTTTCTCACAATAGAGCATGACAATTATCATACACCCTATACGATATTTTATAAATCAATCGATTAGCACGCGTCTTGAACCATTGCTAATAGTAATATTGGGGGAAATATTCATCTGATTTATTACGTTTTGGAGCAATGTGTATAATCTCATATCATGCGACAAGCTGATTGTTGTTATAAAATAGAATACGCTTTACTTGCACTTTAGATGCATTAAACAAGCGAGTTGAGCAAAGAGCTTTTCATAAAGCAAGTGGGTGAGCGTATCCGCGAGGTCAGGAAGGGAAAAAACCTATCACTGGGCAAAATGTCTCTGCTGAGTGATATCAAAAAGTCTAACCTGTCGCGTATTGAGTCTGGTAAAACCAATATTACCCTGGGTACACTCTATACTATCAGCCAGGTGCTGAAGGTGCCGGTATCTGATTTTTTTATTGACCTGCCGGAGTAGTATCTCTGAGGTAGGCTACCATGAGCCGAGCCGCTCTGGCCGATGCTCCCGCAGAGCCCAGCATTTGTTTTACCTCTTCATAATCTTTGAATATCCTCTCTCTCTGAGTTGCATCTAGTAGACTCTTCACCTCTCGCACCAGTCTGGCTTCATTTACATTATGCTGTATCAGCTCGGTGACCACCGGTTTGTCTGCTATCAGGTTTACGATGCAGATATATTTGATACCCTTTACCAGCTGGCGTGCTATGTAGTAGGAGATGGTACCCGCCTTGTAGCAGATCACCTCAGGTACACCATGTAGTGCAGTCTCCAGTGTAGCTGTGCCCGATGTGACGATAGCGGCGTGCGACTCATGCAGCAGCCCGTAGGTATCATCCCATCTTATCTCGCATTGGGCATTACCCATCAGGCTCTCATAAAAGTCGCGGCCCAATCCGCTGATGCCTGCTATCACAAATTTGTAACCTGGGAAATGCGGGATGACTTTTATGTATTCGGGAAGCAGCTTACTGATCTCTTGCCGGCGACTACCGGGGAGCAGTGCAATGATTCTGCTGTCTGTCTTAGCTCCTCGTCCTTCGTTCTCTGTCTCCTTTAGCTCATCCAGCAGCGGATGCCCTACGAAGCCTACCTCTATGCCATGCTTCGCATAAAACTCCTTCTCAAAGGGAAAGATCACAAACATCCGGTCTACGTACTGTTTCACCTTTTTGACGCGGCCTTCCTTCCACGCCCATAGCTGTGGTGAGATATAGTAGAAGAGCCTGAAGCCATGTTCCTTGATGAAAGGAAACAACCGGAAATTGAAGCCCGGATAGTCTATGAGGATGACGACATCCGGCTGATAGGCCAGTATATCCTTTTTGCAGAAGCTGATATTGCTGAGTATGGTGGGCAGGTGTTTCACCACCTCTACGAAGCCCATAAAGGCGAGGTCACGGATATGCTTCACCACATGGCCGCCGGCTGCTGCCATACGGTCACCACCCCAGCAGCGTATATCTGCATGAGGGTCTTCAGCGCGCAGAGCTTTGATCAGGTTAGACCCATGCAGGTCTCCGGATGCCTCGCCGGCTATGATGTAGTATTTCACAGGGGAAAGATAGCGTTATTTGTCTGCTCAGAGGAACCAGCTGCGCACGATACCCAGCATGACCGGCAGGGCTATGATCATAGTGGCCATGATCACACCGCGTGCTACATTGAAGTAGTCCCTATTGATAAAAAGGTAAAACACGCCGAGGTTTAGCACGCAGCCTACACTCATGTAGCGGACCAGCAGCGTGGTGTCTCTCATAGAGTGCAATATGGTCTGAAAGGACACGATGCCCGGCTGCCCCTCACCAAAGAAGTGCGAACCTACGGATATCAGATAGACTATGAATATGCCGGCAAATGGTACGGTCAATCCGAGCAGGATACCTATCCATGGGCGGTCCCATTTGTATATGGTCGGGTGTGGTGACAGTATTTTATTGAACATGGTAGAGCGGGTATTATAGTTTCCAGTTAGCGTTCAGGTGGGCTATGCCGTGATGCGCAGTCAGGTCATACTGCACCGGCACGATGCTTACGTAGCCATTAGCCAGTGCCCACTCATCGGTATCAGTGCCGTGATCGTGATTTACAAAGTTGCCCGACAGCCAGTAGTAGTTTCTGCCATAGGGGTCCTGTCTTTCTATAAACTCTTCCTCCCACTTGGCCACCGCCTGGCGGCACACCTTCACACCCTGTATACGGTCCAGAGGTAGCTGAGGTATGTTCACGTTCAGGAGTGTAGCTTTAGGCAGGCCATTGGCCAGTATCTGCTGACTCACGATACGGGCATAGTGCGCTGCCGCAGCAAAGTCTGCCTCATGCCTGTAGTCGCATAGAGAGAAGCCTACGGATGGTATACCCTCCAGGCAAGCCTCTACAGCTGCAGACATGGTACCGGAGTAGAGCACATTGATAGATGAGTTTGAGCCATGGTTGATGCCAGACACGCAGAGATCCGGGTGGCGGTGCATGACCTTGTCTACAGCTATCTTGACGCAGTCTGCCGGAGTGCCTGAGCAGTGATATGACTGGATGCCCTCAAAGAGGTCTACCTGGTGCAGCCGGAGAGGCTTATTGATCGTGATAGCGTGGCCCATGCCAGACTGCGGAGAGTCTGGCGCTACGACTACTACATCGCCCAGCGGGCGCACGGCCTCTACCAGCGCGCGGATGCCCGGCGCGGTGATGCCATCATCATTGACTACGAGTATGAGTGGTTTTGACATTGCTGTGCGAAGTAACCCATAATATGCGAGGAAATACACCGATGATATACACAGACAAAAAAGGCCTGTATCGCTACAGGCCTGTATAATATCAGTGAAGCCGGGCTACTACATAGCCGGCGGATATGGGAAAAAGTGGCAGATGATAGCACCCATGATAGCCAGCGCTACGATCCAGTAGCCTGCATTGATAGCGATATACTTGAAGCCCTTGCGCTCAAACATAGCGCCTGTGGCGATCACCGGTAGTATGGTCATGATGCCTAGTATGGTGCCATGCAGTGCACCATGCTTGAAGGTGCGGAAGTTTGTGCCGTAGTGGTCCATTATAAACTTGACATGGCCGTAGAGCTCGGAGCTTTTGTCGGTCATGCCGGGATTCTGATCCTTGCCCAGCATGAGCATAGACATAAACCCAAACTGATGGATAGTAGCTGACAGGAGAGAAGCCGCCAGCATAAAGCTGAGCAGGAGGGATACACCGAATACGACAGCCATATTCATTCCTTTGGCGCTCTCGGGGGTGACACCGGCAGCCTTCATCCAGGCAGTACCGAATACTTTAGGATGATACCAGATGAAACCTAAGATAGTGGGTACGAGCGCTGCGATACCTATGGTAGCCGGGGCGGGGAGTGTGAAGTTGAGCATACTTATGAGTTTTGGTTTACTCAAATGTACGCCGCTAAACGGCTCTGCCAAATTTATCTATCCACCTCCTTAGCGCTGGGCGTACTGCTTACGCTTCAGGTCGTCGAGAGATTTTTGCAGCATGGCTGTCTGAGCAGAGCTACACCTCCTGGAGGAGATGAGGTACTCTATAGCCATCTTCTTCATTTCAGCATCTTCGTCCATGAAGGTGCCGTGGTCCAGCACAAAGGCTACATCCTCACGGATATGAGCACTCATGCCGAGGAAGGAAGGGATATTGTGCTCCAGCATAAAGCGAAGGAACCTCAACTCTGCATCCTGAGGAGCGGCGGCTATAGCCTTGCCTATATGGGTGCGAGAGCGGTCCAGCATTTTGAGCTTGCTCCACATGCCGCTGATGTAGCTGATTTGCAGGGCATCGCACATGCCCAGGTAGCACTCTTCGGTGGAGGTACGTGTAGTACGCAGGTCGAGTGTCAGTGTAAAGGAATCCAGTGCTGCACGCGTCTTGACCGCGCGGAGGAAACCCTCGCGCAGCTGAGACCGGGTGAGCGCCTGTGAGAAAGAGATAGTGGTGAGTGTGAGGAGGATGGCGGAGAGTAGTATCTTTTTCATAATGCAGTGCTTTGAGAGTCAGTAAATCATCACACTGATGGATAAGGCAACTAGCGTGCCCCGGCCCAGACCGGACAGGATGGGGAAAGAATGTGGCAGTCTATGCTAAAGTGAACAACAAAGGTGGGGAGAGTGTGGTCCAAAAAGAAATCCCCCCGGAAGGCCGGGGGGATCTGAAAATGTGCCAGTATAGTGAAATACATGGCAACAAAGTCAACAGCGTCTTTATAAGAGGGACAAGGGGCGGGTGACGAGGGACGACAATTGCATTGTCTATTGTCTCAAGTCTAGCGTCTCTAGTCTTACTTGTTGTCTTTTACTTCTTCATACTCTACATCGCTCACGTTGTTCTGTTCGCCGCCCTGAGCTTGCTGGCCTTCACCCGGATTTGGTCCTTGTGCGCCGGCTTCAGCTTGTGCTTGCTGAGCTTTGTAGATGTCTTCAGAGGCTGCGTTCCAGGCTGTGTTCAGAGCTTCTGATGCCGCATCGATCTTTGCCAGATCTTTATCCGGCAAACCTAATGCATTTTTGAGTTCTGTTAAAGCATTTTCGATGGCAGTTTTCTTGTCGGCGGGTATTTTATCGCCAAATTCTTTCAACTGCTTTTCTGTCTGGAATGCCAAACTGTCAGCCATGTTCACTTTTTCAGCCACTTCGCGAGCCTTTTTATCGTTGTCTTCGTTGGCTTTAGCCTCGGCTTTCATCTTTTCGATCTCTTCCTTGCTCAGACCTGATGAAGCTTCTATACGTATAGTTTGCTCTTTACCAGTGCCTTTATCCTTGGCAGATACATGGATGATACCATTACTGTCTATATCAAAGGTCACCTCGATCTGTGGAGTGCCCCTCATGGCAGGTGGTATGTCACCCAGGTGGAACCGGCCGATGGTCTTGTTGTCCTTGGCCATAGAGCGCTCGCCCTGGAGGACGTGGATCTCTACAGATGGCTGATTGTCCTGAGCGGTGGTAAACACCTGTGACTTCTTGGTAGGGATGGTGCTATTGCTATCGATCAGGCGGGTCATGACGCCACCGAGGGTCTCGAGGCCGAGGGAGAGAGGCGTCACGTCTACGAGGACGATGTCGTCTTTCACCTCGCCACTGAGGATACCGCCCTGTATGGCTGCACCTACGGCTACTACTTCATCCGGGTTTACACCCTTGTTAGGTTTGCGACCAAAGAACTTCTCTACGACCTCCTGTATCTTAGGTATACGGGTCGAGCCGCCGACCAAGATTACGTCATCTATCTGGCTCGCATTCAGTCCCGCGTCTTTCAGCGCCTGACGGCATGGCTCGAGGGTACGCTCGACCAGTTTGTCGCAGAGTTGTTCAAATTTCGCACGTGTCAGTTTCTTTACGAGGTGCTTAGGCACGCCGTCTATGGCAGTGATGTATGGCAGGTTGATCTCTGTCTCCTGAGAGGCAGACAGCTCGATCTTGGCCTTCTCGGCAGCTTCCTTCAGACGCTGGAGGGCCATAGGGTCCTTGCGCAGGTCTACGCGCTCCTCAGACTGAAACTCATCAGCCAGCCATGTCATGATCTCGTGGTCAAAGTCATCACCACCGAGGTGCGTATCACCATTGGTAGACTTGACCTCAAACACGCCGTCACCCATCTCGAGTACGGAGATATCAAAGGTACCGCCACCGAGGTCATATACTGCTACCTTGATGTCCTTGTGCTGCTTGTCCAGGCCATAGGCGAGGGCTGCTGCAGTAGGCTCATTCAGGATACGGCGTACATTGAGGCCTGCTATCTCGCCGGCCTCCTTGGTAGCCTGGCGCTGAGAGTCATTGAAGTAGGCCGGTACGGTGATCACCGCGTCGGTCACTGTCTGGCCCAGGTAGTCTTCTGCCGTCTTCTTCATCTTCTGGAGGATGATAGCTGAGAGTTCCTGCGCTGTGTAGAGGCGGCCATCTATGTCCACACGTACGGTGTCATTGTCGCCCTTTACTACTTTGTATGGTACACGGGGTATCTCGCTACCCGCAGCGGAGTAGTTCATACCCATGAATCGCTTGATAGATTGTATGGTCTTGGTAGGGTTTGTGATCGCCTGGCGCTTGGCCGGATCACCTACCTTACGCTCACCATTATTGAGAAATCCAATAATAGATGGCGTCGTTCTCCTGCCTTCGTCATTGGCTATGACGATAGGGTCATTTCCTTCCATTACGGCCACGCAGGAGTTCGTAGTGCCCAGGTCAATTCCGATTACTTTTCCCATTGCTGTTGTATTTTGGTTTGTTGTTTAAATTTTAAAGGTCTCTTCCCCTTACTCAATCTGTATGCCACGGCAAAATGCCCGCCATGATGGCAGGTAAATGAAGATTTGTGACCAAAGGCGGTATGATCCTGTCAGGTGGATGTATAAATAAAGAGACAGGATGGCAGGCCGGAATTGTTTGTCCGACGTAGAAGGGTTTAGCGAGCGCAAGTTTTTCGACTGAGCGGCAGTTTTAAGGGGAATTGATTTTGAACCGGAGAATGAGTTCTTTTGTGAGTTGACTATCAGGTTATTGTATGATTAATTTCTCCGTGTGTTGCGATATCTGATCGCTAAACACCATCTGGTATATGCCATGCGAAAGAGAGCTGATATCTATGACCTCATCTGTAGTGTTTAAGGTATAGTTCATCAATGTTTGCCCCAATATAGACGTGATCCGCATGGTCACTGGCCCAAGATAGTCGGTATGTATGTGCACTGAGCCTGAAGCAGGATTTGGAGATAGCTGCACATGGTAGTCATATGCTTCATTATTGTCCAGCCCCAATACGGCCGTATGATACTTGGCCAGAAAGCCGTCTCCGTCTACGCTGCCTCCATAGACTGTCTGATAGGCGCCCGGAGTGGCTACTCCTGACATAGCCATGGTGCCTCCCGACAGATATACATTATGATTGTCATCGGCGGCGATGGCCCATGCATCAGTAGGATAAGTGCCAAAGTACGCTTGCTCATTAATATGACCTGCATGGTCAAATGTGGCCCAATAGGCTAAACCAGAATCACGACCAGCCACGAAAACTTCCCCAAAATCATTAGCACTCATTGCAAAACCCAGAAACGCCGTACTACTATATGTCCATTGCTTATGACCGCCGGAATCAAATTTGCAGACAAACCCAGGTCCAAAGTACGTCTCATCAATGCCGGTGATAAAGACATTGCCATAAATGTCTGTAGCTACACCACGTCCACTTTCATCATCGCGGCTACCATAGTATGTGCCCCACACGCGTCTGCCAGAGCTATCAAACCTGGCAAGGTATGCATCTCCATGATAGCTGGATCCTCCACCAAACGTGTCCTGATAAGAGCCTGCAGAGGCTATGCTGGAGGTGCTCGCAGTCATGCCTGTAAAGTAGACATGACAGGAGGCGTCAGTAGCTATATCAAAGCTCTGGTCGATATCAGTGCCACCATAATAAGTAGACCACCTGATCATGCCGTTTTGATTGAAACTGGCGAGAAAAGCATCATTATTGCCATGGTAGCCCTGATAGTAACCGGGTGTAGCTATGCCGAGATTATCGGTATAGCCTGTTATGTAAATGTTCTTTGCTGGGTCTAAAGCTACGCCCATACTGCTGACGTTGCCATATCCCGTCACTGTGCCACCATAGTACGTACCCCATATCAGCGATCCTGTATTGCTGAATTTGGCCAGATAGGAATTGTTGCCATCCCAGCCGCCGCCATAGCTGGTCTGAAAGGTGTGCGGCGTCGCTACGCTACTGCTACAGGTAGTCGTGCCAGTGATGTATACATCTCCGTCTCTATCTACTGTGACATCTACGAAGCTATTAAAGCTGTACGTACCGGCATAGTATGTACTCCAGTGAAGATTGCCTGAGCTGTCAAATCTGGCGAGGAACGAGCTGGAGGTGATCAAATTTGTGAAGCCATTGCCACCGAATGTGTCTTGATAAGCGCCTTCCGTTACTATATTATCATTACTGGTAGTGTATCCGGCTATATAGACATTGCCATATCCATCAGCTGCCACTCCGGTGCATATGTCCTCAGAGGAACCACCAAAATAAGTGGCCCAGGACAGAGCCGGGTCTATGATCAGAGTGCCATCATAGCTGCCGATATCATAGGTAATAGTGCGATCATGCAA
Organism: Bacteroidetes bacterium UBA1941; assembly: GCA_002336805.1. Taxonomy (GTDB): domain Bacteria; phylum Bacteroidota; class Bacteroidia; order Chitinophagales; family LD1; genus UBA1941. Next base: position 130,952 of record DDEZ01000008.1, on the reverse strand, counting down.
GCGGTAACTACTAGCTACAGGGATACCACCAGTGGTAAAAGATAGCGGTGCGTGCTCGGTGATAATGCCGTGCGGGGTAGTAGCGGTCAGACTGCCATCGGTAGCACAAAGGCTAAGATCTGTACAGCCGCCATAGTGGACAGAGATGTCACTGGCGTGCCCACCATCATGTACGATAAACTCATACTCCAGACTGCCATCTTTGATATACAATGTCCAGTCTATGCCGGGATAAATATTGCGATAGGTGATACGCCGATATGCACGGCATACCAGTGACTGAGCACCTGTGCTGTCCCTCATGTAGTTTTCATAATATGCTAAAGTATCTGCGGCGATGGCTTTGGCCTCCTTATTTGCCCCCATCAGCTCCACCTCCATACGGCTGGTGGCGTAGTCTGTGCAGCTACCGGTCACCGGGCACCCTGCCATCAGGAGGTTTGTTTTATTGTCGCCATGTGGGGATGGAGGAGCAAACTGATAAATGATCTTGCCAGCAGATATGAAAATACGCAACCCGCCGGTAGCTTTGATACTGTATCCGATATCGCTCCGGTGACTGCCATATTGATTTGTGATCTGTCCTTTGTTTTCCACAAAGGAAACCGGAGCCTGATGCGAGAAGCCATGAGGTGCGGTGCTACCCGCGTAGGTGGCCAGGGAAATCAAGGTGACGCAAATCCACAGCAGTTGTTTTTTCATAGAGACTAACTGAAATTCTTTGAAATCAAAAATATAAAACTCTATGAAGCAGATGGTATTTTCACTTCGTCTTTGACTACTTTGCAAAACCGCATATACTTCGCATCCGTGTCAGCGATATCAGGCATTAGCAATTGATTTGACCACGGTCAAGGGAGTTTAAAGGTGTCAGTATGAGAATTGTATCTTTTATTTTGCTTTTTACCACTTTGCAGAATAGCTTTGGGCAAACCCCTATCGCTACGGATATCTATGCTGCCGATCCTGCCGCCCGGGTTTTCAATGATACGCTATACATCTATCCCTCTCATGATATAGAAGGCTCGCACTGGTTTGATATGCGGGACTGGCATGTGCTGTCTACCACAGATATGCAGGCCTGGACCGATCACGGTGTGGCGCTGAGCCTGGATAGTCTGAAGTGGGCCAGGAAATATGCCTGGGCACCAGACTGTGCCTATAGGAATGGGAAGTATTACTTCTACTATCCTGTAGATAGAGATGCGATAGGTGTGGCGGTGTCTGACAGGCCGTATGGGCCTTTTCATGATCCGTTGGGTCGAGCCCTTGTGACGCGGCAGACGCCGGGTGTGGTGGAGGGCCGGTCACTGATAGATCCTTGTGTTTTTACAGATGATGATGGTACGGCGTATCTCATCTTTGGGCAGAATGAGGTCAACATCGTAAGGCTGAATGAGGACATGATCTCCTTCTCAGATACGGTGCGGCAGGTGAGGGGCGTCGATCATTTCTTTGAGGCGGTGTGGATGCATAAGTATAATGGCAAGTACTATATCTCGTATTCTGGCAAAGGACAGATACTCTATGGCATGGGTGATAGTCCGTATGGCCCTTTCACCTACAAAGGTGTGGTGCTGGGCAAGGTGAACAGTGTGACCAATCATGCCTCTATCACGCAGTACAGAGGGCAATGGTATCTTTTCTACCACACCTCAGATAAATACATCAACGCGCATAAAGGTGGCAGGCTGAGCCTGAAGAAATACTATAGCCGCTCTACCTGTGTAGACCATCTCTACTACAATGCTGACGGGACGATCAAAAAAGTGGTGCCGACGAAGGAAGGTGTGGTAAAATAGCAGTGCAGATCATTAGCTTTTGCCCATGGCCTTTTTGAGCCGACGCCATGGCCACAAGGCAAGATCCATAAGGCGTACGCCGGGTGTAGACTCCAGCCAGCGGATATGATAAAACATCTGCTCGTACTCTTTAGCAAAGGTACCGAGATGCTTCTGATACACATATGCTTTGAGCTCCTGGAGGTGGACATTGGCCTGGGTAAAGGTACGCGAGGTGGAGCGGACGCGGATATCAAAGAGCTGCTCCGGTATATGATGAAACCTTTTGCCTGCGGCGAGTGCCCTGATCCAGTACTCCCAGTCCTCCAGTCCCTTCTTGCTCATAGTTTCATCAAAGTAGCCTATATCATCGAAAACCTTCTTTCGGATAAAAGTGCATAACGCAACAGTATTGTAGAGCAACAGGCGGCGGAGCTGCACCGGTGGCTGATGGCGGCTCTCATCCACATCTCCAAAGAGATGCAGGTCGCTATAGATGATATCTGCGTCAGGGTTTTCACTTAGTGCCTTCACTGCGATGGTCAGAGCGCCGGGCCGGATCAGATCGTCAGAGTCTAGCGGTACTATGATGTCTGCCTCTGTCTGTCGTATGGCCAGGTTGCGTGCTACGCTGGGGCCTGCATTGACCTGGTGCAATACGGTGATGCCCGGGGCTGCCCTGTAGCGCTCCAGTACCTGCAGGGAGTACTGGTCTGTAGATCCATCATCTACTATCCAGATATCATATGGGCTATAGTCCTGGCGGTGTATGCTGTCTATGGTCTCAGGCAGTGTCTCTCCATTATTATAGAAAGGTATGATGAATGATACTTTGGGTGCGGTCATACTGCCTTTATTTGTGAATGAAATAAGCGTCAGAGTTCATGTCATAGGCTTTGAAGGCGCTATTGAGCGGATATCCTGACACAAGGTATGCATGAGATGCCTGCCGGTCCCGGTCTGGCTGTACCAGGCGAGGAGTGTAAAGGTCTTCATCTATATATGGAAAGAAGTGGTCATATATACAGAGGTTCAATATGGTCATATCTTTGTGTACACTGCTGTGCGTGCGCACCACATAGTCTATGACGCGGCTCATAAAGAAAAGCAATACCTGACGGCTGCCGCCCAGTACACCAGCATTGTATATATGCTGATGGTGGAAAAGTGGCGGAGCCTTGATGCCGGATTCCTTTTCAAAATTGGCCAGCTCGTCGAGTATCCAGCCAGAGTCTTTGATCTTATTAGCATTGTCGCGGCCTATATATATGGCCATGTCACTGCTGATGATGGCAAATGGATCAGCTGTGATGTACACGTCATTGATATCTGTGCAGAAGGCGCGCTGTATACCTGAGCGAAAGATAAAGAGGTAGTAGGCTATCCAGCGCTCCTCAAAGATGGAGTAGTCGCCCCCGGTATAGCGGCGAAACTGAATGCGCTCTGTCTGGTGCCGGTCTATGAAATCCTGATCGAGCCCATCATGTATGATCACGCCATGCAAACCGAGACGCTCGACACTGCGGTACCATGGGGCTATATACTCTATATCTGCCTTGTGGCGGATGATACCAGACTGTGGGTCTTTCTGATTGACAAAATAGCAGGAGAGGACCACGTCCTGCAGCCTTAGGTCTGCCGGCTGTATCTCAATATCACGTGGCACAGGGGCATTGATGGTCTCAAATCCGGGTGTTGGCTTATTGTCTGAGATATGTTTTTGCAGCGCCAGAGGGCCATTGCGCTGCTCACGGCGGTTGTGAGCGGCGATCCTGGCCTGCAGGTATGTACGGTATACTTTATCAGTTACCTTATGGTAAAAACTCATCTACTCTCAGCGCTTTGCTGCAAATAAAGGGAATCCGTCAGACTTTCGCCGCTTTGGAAAGGATTTCGCCTGCCAGCTTCTCTGCCTGGCCGCGCAGCTCGGGTACTGCTGTGGTCTCCCAGAGCAGGCCGCGGAGATTGCCACCTATGGTGTAGAGTGAGGGGATCTCCTGGCTATCTGCGCCGACGAGTGTCCAGTGGTCTGTGACCTGCATGCCTATACGGAGCGGGTCAGCCTGCAGCATCCCCTTGGAGACTAGTTTCTGGAGCAGCGGGTTTAGTGACTGAGAGACATATGTATTGGGACCTATACAGTTTATGATGCGGCTCACCTCTAGTTTGATAGGGGTATCTGTATTGGTCTCCAGTATCTCGGCTGAGAGGCCATGGGCGGTCTGCGTCATATTGAGCAGGCGGCCACGGTGTATGATCATGCGGCCGGCTATCTGCTGCTGCATGAGGTAGTCATACATGTGGCCGGGCATGCGGTGGCGGATCTTATTCCAGTGCGGCATGAGGTATTTCATGAAGCGCTGCTTGTCCTCCAGGCTGAGACCCTGCCAGATCTTTTGCGTGAGCGGACGGAGAGAGTCTATGACCGGCTCAGGCGAAAGCCCTGATTTTTTAAATGTCTTTATGTGTTTGTTTATCAGAGAGTAAAGTTCATTCAGTTTGTATGGTGCTTTAATCTCTTCTGCCAGCCGGCCGTAAGTAATATAGCCGTAGCGATGGGGCAGGATGGCGAGTCCGTCAGGCGACAAAGTGTGTATCACGCCACGGAAATCGGTATCCATGATGCCTATCACGATGTCTACCATCGTGAGGCCATTGCCTATGATCAGGATGTCGCGGTCCGGGTCCAGGTTCTCGGCGGCTTTGTTATTCCATGGGTCGCCGATATAGTTTGGATCATCATATAGACCAAGGTCGGAGACTGGGAGGTTGCGCGGAGGTTCATTGCCTGTAGCAAGGATCACATAGTCTGCGGCGATGGTTTGGCCGGAGGCCAGCTCAATATTGTTTTGGCCCACGGCTGTGGTGATGTCCACAGCCTTGTCACTGATGGTGTGTACGGTAGTATCATCCCGCTTGCCGGCCAGTGCCTCTGCCCAGACCTCGGACAGGTAGCGACCAAAATCCCTGCGCGGCAGGAAAACCTTGCCTAAGACCTCCTTGTCCATATCCCGATAGGCCTCCTGACGGTGGGCCCAGTCCAGAAAGTGATTGGGCTGGTCAGGATAGGCGGTCATCTTGGCTGCGGGCACATTGAGGATGTGCTTAGGGTGTGTGGTGCTGTAGGCCGGCCCTTTGCCAAACTCATACTTGTCATTGATGAGGTAAAGGGTCAGCGGCGAGGTGGCTTTGCGCATCAGCTGTACGGCGGTCATCATACCGCTAAAGCCAGCGCCTATGATGGCTATCTGCAGAGAAGGATTGGTTTGAGGCATATGGATTGTTAAAATGCTTCCCTCGCGGGAAGTGTAAAAATGGAAAACCGCGACGAATATAGGGCTGAAACGCGAGTACAAGTAGGGCCTTTTATCAGTATGTATGCGTTCTGACAGTTAGTATTTGTTTTGTTGATAAAATGATTGGATAATAGTGACCGTATCTTATTTTTGTTGCCTGTTATAAAGTATAAGTGATCACGAGCGGGGCCTATCCCGTGTATTGCTTTGTCATCTAATATCTTAAGCAAATGGAGACTCCACAGTCCAGTTATATTCCTATCATCATTCAGGCGGTTTTTGCGGCGGGCTTTGTGGCTACGATGCTCGGACTGTCACACCTGGTGGGCCCTAAGCGCAAATCGCAGATCAAAGACGAGAACTTTGAGTGCGGTATCAAGTCTTATGGCAACGCCCGTATCCCGTTCTCTGTCAAGTACTTTCTGGTAGCTATCCTGTTTGTACTGTTTGACGTGGAGGTGATCTTCCTCTATCCATGGGCGGTCAACTTTAAGGTGCTGGGCGTGATAGGCCTGTACAAGATGCTACTCTTCATGGGGCTGCTGCTGATCGGATTCTTTTACATCATCAAAAAGGGAGCCCTGGACTGGGAGTAAGCCTACGGTAAAGCTGAGCGTCTAAACAACGTGACAGCATAACCAATATAAAATACTAAAACGGCCATGTCAGAAGTAATAGATAATAGTGTAAACAATCACAGCGGGGTAAAGATGGTAGCCGCACCGGCAGGTGTAGAGGGCCCCAGCTTCTTTGCTACCAATCTGGACCAGGTGGTAGGTCTGGCACGCTCCAAGTCGCTGTGGCCACTCCCGTTTGCCACATCGTGCTGCGGTATCGAGTTTATGGCCACGATGGCCTCTACGTATGACCTTGCGCGCTTTGGCTCAGAGCGCCCTAGCTTCTCTCCGCGCCAAGCAGATATGCTGATGGTGATGGGGACGATATCCAAAAAGCTAGGCCCCGTACTGCGCCAGGTATATGAGCAGATGGCCGAGCCACGCTGGGTGATCTCTGTAGGTGCCTGTGCCTGCTCAGGTGGTGTATTTGATACCTACTCTGTGCTGCAGGGTATAGACAAGATCATACCGGTAGACGTATATGTGCCTGGCTGCCCTCCGCGCCCTGAGCAGATCATAGACGGTATACTAAAGCTGCAGGACCTCGTAAAAAATGAATCCATGCGCCGCCGCAATACGCCTGAGTATAAGGCACTGCTGGCCAGCTACGGAATCACTGTGAATTAATTTTAGCCAAGACCAAACCAAATAAGAAGTGGCTCTGACCAAAGAAGAATTGCTAGAAAAACTGACAGCCAGATATGGAGAGGCCATCCGCACGGATGAGGACTCTCTGGACCTGCCGGCTGTGATCATAGACAGGGCCAAGGCCCACGACCTGGTAAAGTACCTGAGAGATGAACTGGGATTCAACTTCCTGACCACCCTCTGCGGTATGCACTATGCTGACAGCGCTCCTGAGCAGCAGTTTGGCGTGGTATACCATATACACAACTGGATAGACAATGTACGTCTGCGCATTAAGGCCTTTCTGCCTGCAGATAATGTAGCTATAGATACCATGTCTGATCTCTACGCCTCGGCCAACTGGCAGGAGCGTGAGACGTATGATTTCTACGGTATAGAGTTTAAGGGCCATCCGGACCTGCGCCGCATCCTGAATATGGATGAGATGGAGTCTTTCCCTATGCGGAAGGAATTTCCAATGGAGGATCCGGGCCGGACTGACAAGGATGACAGATATTTTGGCAGAGTGCCGCAGACCAATAATGTACCCAACAACGAACTAAGATGAGCCAGCCGCTGACCAAAAAAATAGAGGATCGCTACTATGAGGAGATCCGCGTACGTGAGAATGAGGACGGTAGCGAGCTCTCGATCCTCAACCTCGGACCGACTCACCCTGCTACACACGGTATCTTTCAGAATGTACTGCTCATGGATGGTGAGCGCATAGTAGACGCAGAGTCTACCGTGGGCTATATCCACCGCGCCTTTGAGAAAATAGCTGAGAACAGGCCTTTCTACCAGATCACGCCGCTCACAGACCGGATGAACTACTGCAGCTCGCCGATCAATAACATGGGCTGGTGGCTGACCGTAGAGAAGTTGCTGAATATAGAAGTGCCTAAGCGCGTGCAGTACATGCGAGTGATAGTGATGGAGCTGAGCCGCATAGCTGACCACCTGATCTGCAACTCGATCCTGGGTGTGGACTCGGGTGCCTTCACTGGCTTTCTGCACATATTTACCTACCGGGAGCATATCTATGAGATATTTGAAGAGATATCGGGTGCGCGCCTGACTACGAACATGGGCCGCATAGGTGGCTTTGAGCGAGATTGGAGCGATGCGGCATGGGCTAAGATCAATAAGTTCATGGCTGAGTTTCCGGATGCCTGGGAGGAGTTTGACCGCCTGCTCACGCGCAATACGATATTTATGAACCGCTGTATCAATGTAGGTCCGCTGAGCGTGGAGAAGGCATTGCAGTACGGCTTCACCGGGCCTAATCTGCGCGCAGCGGGTGTGGACTATGATGTACGTGTGGCAGAGCCATATTGCAGCTATGAAGATTTCGAATTTGATATACCTGTGGGCAAAACCGGCGATACATACGATCGCTACATGGTGCGCCAGCAGGAGGTACGTGAGTCACTGAAGATCATCCGCCAGGCACTGGCCAAGATGCCAAAGGAAGGTGGCTACCATGCAGACGTGCCAGACTACTACCTGCCGCCAAAGCAGGAGGTGTACAATAACATGGAGGCGCTGATCTACCACTTCAAGATAGTGATGGGTGAGATACCGGTGCCTAAGGGAGAAGTATACAGCTGCGTAGAGGGCGGCAATGGCGAGCTGGGTTTCTACCTGGTGAGCGATGGTAGCAGGGTGCCGTTTAGGCTGCACTTCCGCAGGCCGTGCTTCATCTATTATCAGTATTACACAGAAATGATCAAGGGAGGCTATCTCTCTGATGCGATCCTCATCTTGAGCTCGCTGAATGTGATAGCAGGAGAGTTGGACGCATAAATTTTTACAGAAGACAATGGCATTAGCAGAAGTAAAACCGGAGCAGGTAGTATTCAGCGAGAAGCTGATGAAGCGCATAGAGGAGCTGAAGTCCCACTTCCCGGATGGGAAGAAGAAATCAGCCCTGATCACAGTGCTGCACGAGGTGCAGGACGAGCATCAGGACTGGCTCAGCGTACCGGTGATGGACAAAGTAGCAGAAGTGCTCGGCATCAAACCGATAGAGGTATATGAAGTAGTGACTTTCTACTCTATGTACAATCAAAAGCCGGTAGGCAAATACGTGTTTGAGTTTTGCCGTACGTCATGCTGCGCTACGCGTGGAGTAGAGGACCTGATGGAGTATACCTGCCAGAAGCTGGGTGTAGGTATGAATGAAGTGACACCGGACGGTATGTTTCAGGTGAAAGGAGTGGAGTGCCTCGGTGCCTGCGGCTATGCACCGATGCTGCAGTTGGGAGACTTTTACCATGAGTTTCTGACCAAGGAAAAAATGGACGCGCTGATAGAAGACTGCCGCGCGGGCAAAGTAGAAAAATTGAGCAAAGTATAAATCTATATAAGTGGGTAGGAAAATACTAACAGAACACATCAATGTACCCGGCATACAGGGCTACGAAGTGTACCGCCAGCACGGCGGATACCGCTCTGTAGAGAAGGCGCTCAAGATGACGCCTAATGACATAGTGGAAGAGGTGAAGAAAAGCGGCCTGCGTGGTCGCGGTGGAGCGGGCTTCCCTACGGGTATGAAGTGGAGCTTCATAGACAAGAAATCCGGCCGTCCTCGCCACCTGGTGTGCAATGCGGATGAGTCTGAGCCGGGCACCTTTAAGGATCGCTATATGATGGAGAAGATACCGCACCTACTGGTGGAGGGTATGATCACATCATCTATCGCGCTGGAGGCAAATCTGTCCTACATCTACATCCGTGGTGAGTATATGTGGGTGTACCGCATACTGGAGCGCGCTATCAACGAGGCTTATGCCAAGGGATGGCTGGGCAAGAACATACAAGGATCGGGCTATGACCTGGACCTCTATGTGACCTGTGGTGCCGGTGCCTATATCTGCGGCGAGGAGACTGCCCTGATAGAGTCGCTGGAGGGCAAGCGTGGCAACCCACGTATCAAGCCGCCATTCCCGGCGGTGGTGGGCCTGTATGGCAATCCTACTGTGGTAAATAACGTGGAGACGATCATGGATATCCCATGGATCGTGATGAATGGTGGTGATGAATTTGCGAAGATCGGTATAGGTAAATCTACCGGTACGAAACTGATCTCTGCCTCCGGTCATATCAGGAAGCCGGGAGTATATGAGATAGACCTGAGTATCTCTGTAGAGGAGTTTGTGATGAGTGATGAATACCTGGGTGGTATGTACTCTGACCGTCCGCTGAAGGCCTGTGTGCCGGGTGGCTCGTCAGTGCCGATCCTGCCGGCGGAGTTGCTCTTCAAGACTGCCAAAGGTGAGCAGCGTATGATGACCTATGAGTCTATGTCTGATGGTGGCTTTGCTACGGGATCGATGATCGGCTCGGGTGGTTTCATAATATATGATGATACTACCTGTGTAGTGCGCAATACGTGGAATTTCTCACGCTTCTACCACCATGAGTCATGCGGGCAGTGCTCGCCGTGCCGTGAGGGTACCGGCTGGATGGAGAAGATACTCTATCGACTGGAGCATGGCTATGGATCACAAGAGGATATAGACCTGCTGTGGGATATACAGCGCAAGATAGAAGGCAATACCATCTGCCCGCTGGGCGATGCTGCTGCATGGCCGGTGGCTGCGGCTATCCGCCACTTCCGCCATGAGTTTGAATATCACGTGCGCTATCCTGAGAAGATCAAGGACCGCAAGCACTTTGAATATGAGCCTTGGGAGAAAGTGAAGCATCTAATGGGAACCAAAGAAGCAGTAGCAGTTTAAGTTTGACTTTTAAGAATAAAGAATGCCTAAAGTAACAATAGACGGAGTATCCATAGAGGTCGAGGCTGGTACCACGATCCTCAATGCAGCCCGACAGATCGGTGGTGACCTGGTGCCGCCAGCTATGTGCTACTACTCTAAGCTAAAGGGTAGCGGTGGCAAGTGCCGTGTATGCCTGGTAGAAATATCAAAGGGTAGCGAAGCGAATCCTAACCCGATGCCTAAACTACAGGCTAGCTGCTGCACGCCGATAGCCGACGGTATGGAGGTGAAGAACATGACCTCACAAAAGGTGCAGGATATGCGTAAAGGTGTAGTAGAGTTTCTGCTCATCAATCACCCGCTGGACTGTCCTATATGTGACCAGGCCGGTGAGTGTGACCTGCAGAACCTAGGCTTTGACTACGGTGCGCAGACCACGCGCTACCAGGAGGGCCGCCGCACTTTTGATCGCATAGATATAGGCGACAAGATACAGCTGCACATGAACCGCTGCATCCTCTGCTACCGCTGTACCTATGTGGCTGACCAGCTCACGCCACACCGCGACCACGGCGTACTGAACAGGGGAGATGCCTCAGAGATCTCTACCTATATCAGCCACGCGATAGACAACGATTTCTCAGGTAATATGATAGATGTGTGCCCGGTGGGTGCGCTGACTGACAAGACATTTCGCTTCAAATCGCGTGTATGGTTCCTAAAGCCATACCGTGCACACCGCCAGTGCTCTCACGAGAAGTGCAATGGCCAGGTAGATGTATGGATGTTTGGCAATGAGATCTATCGCGTCACGGCGCGCAAGGATGACTACCATGAGGTGGAGTCATTCATCTGCAACGAGTGTCGTTTTGACCACAAGAATAATGCTGACTGGACCATAGAAGGGCCGCGCAAACTGGAGAAGTGGTCTGTGATAAACCAGGGCAAGTACATGAAGCGTACTGCCGAGGTGAATATAGACACAGAGAAAGCGCTGCTGCTGGGCCGCAATGAAGACCGCAAGCGCCTGAGCATGGTAGCACCAGAAGAAGCTAAGAAGAAATAACAGAGAAAAGAGACGGGAGGCCGTCAGCAAAGAATAACATGGAAAGTGCATTTTTAATCGAGAAGGGAGTCATCATACTCGTGGTATTTGGTATCACGATGCTGATCGCGCTGTACTCCACTTTTGCTGAGCGTGTGCTCGCAGGATATTTTCAGGACCGCCTCGGTCCAAACCGTGCGGGTCCGGGTGGCCTGCTCCAGCCGCTGGCGGATGGTGTGAAGATGTTTACCAAGGAGGATTTCATACCGGAAACTCCCAATAAGCTCCTCTTCATACTCGGGCCGGGCCTGGCCATGACCACCGCGCTGATGACCAGCGCTGTGATACCATGGGGCAGGCAGCTGACACTTTTCGGCTATACTGCTACGCTACAGGCTGCGGATATCAATATCGCTATACTCTACGTATTTGGCGTGATCTCTATCGGTGTGTATGGTATCATGATAGGAGGGTGGGCTTCTAATAATAAGTTCTCCCTGCTGGGGGCGGTACGTGCCTCGTCACAGATGATCTCCTATGAGGTGGCCATGGGCCTCTCTATGATCGCGGTGCTGATGGTATCCGGCTCACTGAGCATGCACGAGATAGCGGAAAATCAGCATGGCTTTATCGATTGGAACTGGCATGGACACAAATTCGCATGGCCTAGCTGGTATGTATTCAAGCAGCCACTGGCATTTCTGATATTCCTGATCTGTGCCTTTGCAGAGACGAACCGCACACCATTTGACCTGCCGGAGTGCGAGTCTGAGCTGGTGGGTGGCTACCATACGGAGTATAGCTCTATGAAGCTGGGCTTCTTCCTCTTTGCCGAGTACGTGAATATGTTCATCTCCTCTGCGATCATCGCGATCGTTTTCTTTGGCGGGTACAACTATCCGGGCATGGACTGGGTGCATTCGACACTGGGCGGCAATGCAGAGACGATCATCGGTACGCTGGTGCTATTTGCCAAGATATTCTTCTTTATCTTCTTCTATATGTGGGTGCGCTGGACGGTACCGCGCTTCCGCTATGACCAGCTCATGAACCTGGGATGGAAGATACTGATGCCACTTGCTATATTGAATATTGTGATCACTGGCATAGTACTCATCGCTACAGGTGCGTGATGACTGTTGACAAATTAGGAATTTAGATTTAGGGTATTTGAAGGTTAAATATATTTTTGCAGCGCTTATAGTATGACAGATTACGGCTCCATATCGCTCACAGGTCGCAAGATAGACGTCTCTCAAAAGGAGATGACATTCAGCGAGAAGCTCTACCTGCCGGGTATCATCAAGGGGATGGGTATCACGCTCAAGCACTTCTTTAGCAAGAAGGTGACAGTGCAGTACCCTGATGAGAAAAGGGAATTCAGCCCGGTGTACCGCGGCCAGCATATCCTGATGCGTGATGAGAACGGTGCTGAGCGCTGCACTGCCTGCGGCCTATGCGCGCTGGCCTGTCCTGCTGAGGCGATCACGATGACCTCTGCCGAGCGCAAGCCGGGAGAGGAGAATCTTTATCGTGAGGAAAAATACGCATCAGTATACGAGATCAATATGCTGCGCTGTATTTTCTGCGGTCTCTGTGAGGAGGCCTGCCCTAAGGAAGCGATATTCCTGACGGAGAAAATATCTAATGCAGACTACAGCCGCGAGGGATTTATTTTTGGTAAGGACAAACTGGTACTGAAGCCTGAACAGCAGGTGCTATAATCAAGGAGGAATGGATATAAAGGAAATCATATTCTGGAGCTTATCTACCATCGCTTTCATCACTGCGATCTACACTGTGATCGCCAAGAACCCGATCTTTAGTGCTATCTCCCTGCTCGTTTGTTTTGCCAGCATAGCCGGCCACTACCTGCTGCTAAATGCACAGTTCCTCTTCATCGTACATATCATCGTCTACGCGGGTGCTATCATGGTACTCTTCCTCACTACGCTCATGCTCATGAACCTCAATGAGGAAACGGAGAAGCATAAGCCGGCCATAGCACAGATAGCTGCGCTGGTGATAGCAGTAGCACTCGGTATCGTGCTGATGCTGGCAGTGCGCAAGGCTAATGTGATCCTGACCATGGGGCCTATAACGGGCAGCATAGGTGATGTGAAATCACTCGGCACTGTGCTGCTGAGCGAGTACTTCTATCCATTTGAATTTATATCAGTACTACTGCTGTCTGCTATGGTAGGTGTAGTACTGCTGATGAAAAAAGATAAAACCGCGGCACTGAAATGACGCTACTCAACATATTTGCCGATCCGCATATCTCGATCAACCACTATATCGCAGTGAGCGCTATGCTCTTTACGATAGGTGTATTCGGGGTACTATTCCGCCGCAATGCGATCACGATTTTCATGTGCATAGAGCTGATGCTCAACTCTGTGAACCTGCTGCTGGTAGCATTCTCTACCTATCATCATGACAATAGCGGCCAGGTATTCGTATTCTTCATCATGGCGGTAGCTGCTGCGGAGGTCGCGGTGGGGCTGGCGATCCTGGTGACCATATTCAGGAACCTGCATACGATAGACATAGACGAACTGAAAAACCTGAAGAACTAAAAAAGAGCCAGGATAGAGATGCTTACTATATACTTACTCATTTTACTGCCGCTGGCCGGGTTCCTGATAAACGGGCTCCTGGGCACCAAGCTGTCAAAGGGACTCTCCGGTATCATCGGTTCGGCCACTATACTGGGTTCTTTCCTTATCTCCTGCATGTATTTCTTTGGCCTGGTGGGCGGCGCTGCTCCTACAGAGGTCAAGGTATTTGACTGGATCTCCTTTGGCAATATCCATATCAACTTTGGTATCCTGATAGACCAGCTTTCGGCGCTGTGGCTGATGGTGGTGACAGGTATCGGTTTCCTGATACATATCTACTCCACAGGGTATATGCATGACGATGAAGGTTTCCAGCGCTTCTTTGCGTACCTCAACCTCTTCATCTTCTTCATGCTGCTGCTAGTGCTGGGCAATAACTTTGTAGTGATGTTTATAGGCTGGGAAGGTGTGGGCCTCTGCTCATACCTGCTCATCGGTTTCTGGTACAAGAATCAGGACTACAATAATGCGGCGAAGAAGGCTTTTGTAATGAACCGTATCGGTGACCTTGGCTTCCTGATTGGGATGTTCATACTGCTTTATAACTTCCACACATTAGATTTCAACGGACTGAAGGCTGCGGTAGCCGATGGTGCAAATCATCATATCATCTTCTGGGCTACGCTGTTCCTTTTCATCGGCGCCTGCGGCAAATCTGCTCAGATACCGCTCTATACCTGGCTGCCGGATGCGATGGCCGGTCCTACACCGGTATCGGCACTGATACACGCAGCTACGATGGTGACAGCCGGTATCTTTATGATCTGCCGTGCCAACTTCCTATTTACTCTCGCACCGGAGACACTCCACATCATAGCGATAGTAGGAGCTGCTACGGCACTCTTTGCGGCTACGATAGGTGTGATGCAGAATGACATCAAGAAAGTGCTGGCATACTCTACTGTATCTCAGCTCGGCCTGATGTTTATGGCGCTGGGCTTTGGTGCTTATACTTCAGGTGCCTTTCACGTAGTGACACATGCTTTCTTCAAGGCTTGCCTCTTCCTCGGCTCCGGCTCTGTGATCCACGCGATGGGTGGCGAGCAGGATATCCGCCGTATGGGTGGACTGAAGAAATGGATGCCGATCACATTTGGCACCTTCCTGCTGGCTACGCTGGCTATATCCGGTGTGCCGGGCCTGTCAGGCTTCTTCTCTAAGGATGAGATACTGGCGCACGCCTACGAACATAATAAGGTACTGTGGGTAGTGGCCTCTTTTGCCTCACTGCTGACGGCTTATTACATGTTCAGGCTTGTGTTCCTGACTTTCTTTGGTTCATTCCGTGGTACGCATGATCAGGAGCATCACCTGCATGAGTCTCCGCTGAGCATCACTATCCCACTGATCGTACTGGCTATCCTGTCTGTCTTTGGTGGCTTCCTTGGCCTGCCTGCAGTATTCAGCCAGACACACTGGCTGTCTCACTTCCTCGCACCGGTGATACCTGCTGTGACAGAGGGCGAAGGCGGAGAAGCTGCTTCTCAGGAGCTCATGCTGATGGGGATAGCCACGGTTCTTGCTTTTGCGGCTATCGCATGGGCGTATGTACGCTTTGTGAGCAAGAGGACGCTGCCGGCTGAGGAGGGGCAACTGTCAGGACCAGCCGCTGTAGTGTATAATAAGTACTATGTAGATGAGCTCTATAATGTAGCTGTGGTGAAACCGCTGCTCGCTATGTCTGAGTGGGGCTATAGTGTGCTGGATAAAATAGTGGTGGATGGTGTAGTAGTATGGTCAGGCAGGCTAAGCCTGGCGACCGGCAAACAGCTCCGCCAGATACAGAGTGGTAATATCGGCTTCTACCTGCTGGCCATGGTGCTGGGTATAGTCGGGATATTTATTTACGTATTGACCTACCTGCAATAAAGAAGTAGAGAACAAAGTATGTTGCTATTAGTCATTTTATTTCTCCCTCTGGTGGCTGCCCTGGCGGTCTATCTGTCCGGCAATAAGCTGGCAGCCAAGGTAGCTCTCGTGGCTGCTGTGGCAGAGTTTGGCATCTCGCTGGTAGCGCTGCAGCATCTCGCGCATAGCCAGTTTGAAGGGTTGTCATATACCCATGCCTGGATCGCCAATCCCAATATCAACTTCAGCATCGCCTGTGATGGACTGAGCCTGCTTTTGGTGCTGCTGGCTACTTTCCTGGTGCCTGTCATCATCCTGTCGTCCTTTGGCACCGAGCAGGCCAATGCCCGCTCACTTTATGCACTGATACTGCTCATGCAGTTTGCCATGATCGGCGTATTCATCTCTACAGATGGCCTGTTGTTCTATATCTTCTGGGAGCTGGCCCTGATACCGATCTACTTTATCGCGCTGCTGTGGGGACAAGGTAAGGACAAGGCCTTTATCCAGACCGCTACCTTCAAGTTCTTTGTTTACACGCTCATCGGCTCTCTGTTTATGCTGGTGGCTTTTATCTTTCTCTATACCAAGGCAGGCAGCCTCTCGCTGCAGTCACTGTATGGACTGAGCCTGTCGCCTATGGAGCAACTCTGCGTAGCG
Source organism: Bacteroidetes bacterium UBA1941 (assembly GCA_002336805.1). Classification (GTDB taxonomy): domain Bacteria; phylum Bacteroidota; class Bacteroidia; order Chitinophagales; family LD1; genus UBA1941. The sequence continues at coordinate 114,732 of DDEZ01000008.1, read as the reverse complement.
CTGGCGTTCTTCTTTGCATTTGCTGTGAAGATACCGGTGTTCCCATTTCACACATGGCAGGCAGATACCTATACTGAGGCGCCTACCGTAGGTACGATGCTGCTATCAGGTATTATGCTGAAGATGGGCCTCTATGGCCTGCTGCGCTGGCTGCTGCCGGTGGCACCACAGGGTGTGCTGACGCTGACCCCATACCTCATTGTACTATCTGTGATAGGTGTGGTGTATGGCTCTATACTGGCTATACAGCAGAAGAATATAAAGCGCCTGCTGGCTTATTCCTCCTTTGCTCACGTGGGCCTGATCGCTGCGGGTATCTTCTCCCTCACAAACGAGGGTCTGCAAGGTGCGGTAGTGCAGATGCTGGCTCACGGTGTGAATGTGGTCGGCGCTTTCTTTGCCGGTGAGGTGATCCTGCGCAGGACGGGAACGCTTGAGATCAATCAACTAGGTGGGATCAGGAGCATCGCCCCGAGGTTTGCCACGGCATTCATCATCATCGTGCTGGCCTCTGTGGCACTCCCTACTACCAATGCATTTATCGGTGAGTTTCTGCTGCTCTTTGGTGTGTTTGAATACAACACATGGCTCTCTATAGTAGCAGGCCTGACCATCATACTCGGCGCAGTATATATGCTGAAGATGTACCAGTATGTGATGCTGGGAGAGAAGCGGGCTACTGTATCAGCATTCCCTGATCTGACTGCCAGTGAGCTGGCGGTATTTGCGATACTGATTGCTGCCATATTCGTATGTGGCGTGTATCCTAAGCCGATCATGGAGATAGCACAACCGGCGCTGTCGGAAATTTTGAAACATACTCTGGGATAGAAAATGAGGGCACTGACATATACATCATTTCTCGGTATCGCCTGCCTGGTGCTGGAGATATTTAACCTCCGCAAGATCGTGGTGCCAGTAGTGATACTGGCCCTCTTGGCGATCCTCGGCCTCAACTTTACAGAGTGGAATGGCTCATCTGTATCATTCTACAATGATATGCTCCGTGCTGATAATTTTGCGCTGGCCTTCACCGGGCTGCTCATCGTGACTGCTGCCGGCCTCGTGACTATGAGTGGCAGCTTCTATGACGCAGAGGAAACGAAACTGGCTGACTACATCTCTGTGATCATATTCACACTTTGCGGCGGTATCGCGCTGGTGAGCTTCTCTAATATGGCCATGCTCTTCATAGGCCTGGAGGTGCTGTCTATCTCCCTGTACATCCTGGCCGGTAGCAAGAGGCGCGACATCCGCTCCAATGAAGCGGCTATGAAATACTTCCTCATGGGATCTTTTGCCTCTGGTATACTGCTCTTTGGTATCACGCTGGTGTATGGCGCTACGGGCAGCTTTAACCTGGCTCAGATAGCAGTATATGCGTCAGGCCCTAATGTAGATCCTATCTTCACGGTGGGTGTGATCATGATACTGATCGCGATGCTCTTCAAGGTGTCTGCTGTTCCATTCCACTTCTGGGCGCCGGATGTATATGAGGGCTCGCCGACACTGACCACTGCTATGATGGCTACGCTGTCTAAGGTGGCAGCTATGGCAGCATTCTACAGGCTATTCAGCGTGAGCTTCGTGAATAATTTTGCGGGATTTGCCTGGATACTGAGTGTAGTGGCTGCCATGACCATGCTGGTAGGCAACCTGACCGCCCTCAATCAGGACTCATTCAAGCGGATGCTCGCATTCTCAGGTGTGGCTCATGCAGGATATATGCTGCTGGCCATCATGTCCCTCTATCACAATTCTGCTAATGCGCTTTTCTTTTATACTGTGGCGTACACGTTTGCATCTCTCGGTGCGTTTGCTGTAGGTATCTCAGTGATGAAGCGCCGCAAGAGTGAAAAGATCGAAGCCTTTAATGGCCTGGGCAAGAGCAATCCATTCCTGGCGGTAGCGCTCACGGTATTTATGCTGTCTATGGCAGGTATACCACCACTGGCGGGATTCTTTGCAAAGTATTATGTCTTCTTCGAGGCTATCAAGACACAGCACCTGGCTGTGGTCATAGTAGCAGTGATCACCTCTGCTATCAGCGTGTACTACTACTTTAAGCTGATACTGGCTATGTGGACCAAGGACAGCGAAGACATAGAGGCTACTACAGGCTCTATGTCATACGTAGCTATAGCTGCTATCTGCCTGGTAGTGACACTGGCTCTGGGCATACTGCCATCTCTGGTGCCATCTATCACCCAGCTGGCCAGCAAGTAATAAGTACTCCCTTTTTTGGACGGGTTATAATTACCTTTCAGCGAAAAGAACTTCGCGCTATGGTTGTGAGCGATTATATTCGCTTTTACCCAAAATCAAATACATGAAATACCCACTGCATCTACTGCTGGTATCCTGTGCAGCACTGATCATGGCCAGCTGCCAAAACACTAAGAAAGAAGAGCCCGCTACTGTCTCTGCCGAGTTTGAAAAACAAATACAAGAAAAACTGGTCAATGCCAAGGAAGGCGATGTGATAGAACTGCCGGAGGGCACCTACAACCTGTCACGCCCGCTGATACTGGATGGTGTGAAGAATGTGACCATACGCGGCAAGGGTATGGAAAAAACTGTATTGAACTTCAAAGGACAGAAGGATGGCGCTGAGGGCCTGCGCGTGACTGCTAATGGTATCGTGCTGGAAGACTTTGCTATCATCAATGCTAAGGGTGACTGCATCAAACTGGAGGATGTACTAAATGTAACGATACGCCGTATCAAGACCGGCTGGAACAATCTGCACTCTACAGACAACGGATCATACGCGCTATACCCGGTCTCGTGTACCAATGTGCTGATAGAAGACTGTGACGTGTTTGGCTCATCTGATGCGGGTGTATATGTAGGCCAGTCTAAAAATATCATCGTGCGCAGGAATAAGGTGCATGACAACGTAGCTGGCATAGAGATAGAAAACTGTGTGGACGCTGATGTGTATGAGAACGACAGCCATGATAATACCGGTGGCCTTCTGGTATTTGACAATCCGGACCTGCCGGTAAAGAATGGTATGCGCTGCCGCGTGCACAATAATAAGCTGACCAATAATAATACGGTGAACTTTGCTGCTAAGGGTACGTCTGTAGCAGAGGTGCCTGCCGGTACAGGCTTCATCATCATGGCTACCAATCAGTGTGAGATATACTCTAATGAGATCATAGGTCACAACACTACCAGCGGCGCTATCATCAGCTACCTGGTGCTGAAGAAGCCGTATAAGGATCAGGCGTACGATCCATACTGCGGAGGGATCTCTATACATGACAATACCGTGAAGCGCGGTAGCGGCAGGGCAGATGCGAGTGTGACGCTGGGCAAACTCCTCACAGCACTTTTTGGTGATAAGATACCAGATATCATATATGACGGTAGTGTAAATCCATCCTACAAGAATAATGATGGCTCTATCAAAGAAGATGATAAGATATGCCTGCATGCCAATGGTGACGTAAGTTTTGCGAATCTGGATTTTGCCGGAGGCAGCAAGAATATGAGCCTCGATGTGACCAAGATGGACTGCGCTGTGCCTGCCTGGCAGGATGTGAAACTGACACAGTAGTATCTGCCATCTATTTAATATCTTCGGCTCCATATGGAGGTAAAAAATTCAGAGTACGTAGCTACCTACGTAGACGTCAAAAAGTGTCCTAACTCATTTATGCCGGAGTATGCCATGATAGGCCGCTCCAATGTAGGCAAGTCAAGCCTCATCAACTATATATGCAATCATAAGGGACTGGCCAAGACCTCTGCTACGCCGGGCAAGACCCAAACGATCAACTACTTTGTGATCAATCATAGCTGGCACCTGGTGGATCTACCGGGCTATGGCTATGCACGCACCTCTCAGGACAACCGCGCAAAGTGGAAGGGTATGATCTATAACTATCTGGAGTTTCGTGAGCAGCTGCAATATGTCTTTGTGCTCATAGACTCCCGTATCCCGCCTCAGGCTATAGACCTGGAGTTCATTAATTGGCTGGGAGAAAAGAATATCCCTTTTGTGATAGTCTTCACCAAGGCTGATAAACCTGCTGGCAAGGAGATGCTCATCAACATAGAGAACTTCAAGAACGCCCTGAAGGAAACATGGGACGACCTGCCGGATATGTTTGTGACCTCATCAGAAAAGAGGATGGGCAAGGAAATATTGCTCAAATTCATAGAAGAGGCTAATAAGGACTTTCACAGCCGGGGCAAAGCAGGCGCCGGTACTACCAAGGCTACTGAACCAGATGAGGAGGATGCTGATGAAGAGCTGGAGTCTGACTCTGAGCCTGAGGAATAATTCCTATTTTTTCCATTTGATATTGCAGCCTATGCTAGGGCGCTGGCGCGGTGATGGTTTATCACCACTCAGTATCGCATCGAGTGCTGCTCTGATATCCTTTCCATCATTCGGTGTCTGATTGCCGGGGCGGGAGTCGTCCAGCTGGCCTCTGTAAGCTAGTTTCAGGTCTTTGTCATAGACAAAGAAATCGGGCGTACATGCTGCCTCATAGGCTTTGGCGATAGCCTGAGTCTCATCATACAGATAGGGGAAAGGGTATTGTAACTCTACGGCTACGCGCTGCATCTGCTCCGGTGCATCATCAGGATGTGCTGTCACATCATTTGCGCTGATGGCAATGAATGAGATGCCGCGTGCGTTATAGTCATTAGCCAGCTGTACGAGCTGGTGATTGATGTGCTTTACGTAGGGGCAGTGATTGCAGATGAACATGATGACAGTAGCCTGGCTACCTTTTGATCCCTGCAGAGATAAGGCCTGACCGCTGACAGTATCAGGCAGGGTAAAATCAGGGGCGGCGGAGCCGAGGTCTATCATCTGAGAGGGTGTGAGGGCCATGTATAAGCTATTTGCTGCGAAGCTAGTACAAAGAAATGTCTGGTGGTAAAAACGGGCTTCTTTATATACACCATCATTTCTCATTCTCCAAATTATGAGGTTATAATTTATTCACATTGGACTGATTCTCATTGGCGTTTCCACTAGGTTCCACGATAGGATTGTGAACATTTTAAGGTGCAGTGTGTGGGCGGCGGGTTCAGAAATTATTCGTAGCTTATGCTATGATAAATGAGTGCTAAAATGAACATTTGCACCCCCGCAAATATTTAGGAGAGATAGAACATGGCTGACCAATTTGATACTGGTACTAAAAGAAAGTTTGAACGCCGCTCAGGCGCTAATAATATCGATGCTACGGCAGGCGAATTTGGCAAGCTGCCACCTCAGGCGCGTGACTTTGAGGAGGCGGTGCTGGGCGCTGTGATGATCGAGGACAATGCGATAGATAATGTCATAGAGTTCCTGCAGGAAGATGCCTTCTACGTAGACGCTCACAGGCGTATCTACAAGGCGGTGAAGGAGCTGTACCTCACAGAGGCTCCGGTAGACCTGCTGACCGTGACCGAGCAGCTGCGCAAGAATGGCGACCTGGAGGCTGTGGGAGGTGCGTACTATATAGCGCAGCTGACCAATAAGGTGGGATCTGCGGCTAACCTGGAATACCATGCCCGCATCGTATCTCAGAAGTACATACAGCGTATGCTGATATCCAGCAGCAGCGAGACGATCAGGGAAGCATATGAGGATAGTGCAGATGTATTCTCCCTGCTGGATAAGGCGGAGAGCAACCTGATGCTCATCTCTGAGAATAACGCCAAGAAGAGCAGTATGGATATCGCCTCTATCATCCGCAAGGAGCTGGAGGAGATAGATGTACGGATGAATAATGACGAGCATCTGAATGGCGTGCCGACTGGCTTTATGGAACTGGACAGGGCTACAGGTGGTTGGCAAAAGTCTGACCTGATCATAGTGGCAGCCCGCCCTGGTATGGGTAAGACGGCATTTACACTCGCACTGGCGCGAAACAGTAGCGTAGACTATAAGAAACCTGTGGCGTTTTTCTCCCTTGAAATGAGTGGCAACCAGCTGGTACAGCGTCTTATCTCTATGGAGTCTGAGATACCGGCGGAGAAGATCAGAAGAGGTAGTCTGGAGAAGCATGAGTTTCAGCAGCTCACGTCTAAGATCGACTCGCTGAGCAAGGGGCAGCTCTTCATAGATGATACGCCAGGTATCAACATTTTTGAGCTCCGGTCCAAGTGCCGCAAGCTGAAGCAGAAGCATGACATACAGATGATCATCATAGACTACCTGCAGCTGATGAGCGGTACCAGCGAGGGCAAAGGAGGTGGCAACCGTGAACAGGAGATATCGCAGATATCGCGCTCACTCAAGGGCCTGGCCAAGGAGCTGAACGTGCCCGTGATAGCGCTCTCACAGCTGAGCCGTGCTACGGAGACGCGTGGTGGCTCTAAGAAGCCTATCCTCTCTGACCTCCGTGAGTCCGGTGCGATAGAGCAGGATGCAGATATCGTGATCTTCCTCTATCGTGGTGAGTACTATGGCCTGCTCACAGATGAGGATGGTATGGACCTGAAAGGTATAGCTGAGATCATCATAGCCAAGCACCGTAATGGTCCGCTGAAGACGGTCAAGGCACGATTCATAGATCGGTTTGCGAAGTTTGCGGACTTTGATGAATTCCAGAAGGACGATGCGATCATAGAAGTGCAGGCAGGAGGGGAGAAGCGTATCTTCAAGAAGATACAATCAAAGATGAATGACGAGTTTGACGCTGAGAAGAAGCATGGCAAGGATGATTTTGCCGGGCCGGAGGATGACTTTGTACCGTTTTAAATGCATCGGACTGATTTCAATCAAATGCTGATTATGCCTAGCATACCGTATCGGACATATCACAGCTAATTTATATGTTAGCGTTGGCTTATTTAGCAACGCATGTCACCTCACAGGATACCCACAGTAGAAAAAGTTTCTAAAGCTCTAGGCGATGCCAACAGGCTGAAAATATTGCAATATATCTCACAGAGTGAGGGACAGGGGCAGTGCTCTGAGATACAGAATTTCATAGAGCTGGCGCAGCCATCTATCTCGCACCATATCAAAATACTGCTGGAGGCCGGCCTGATCGTGCAGAAAAAGATGGGAAGGAATCACTACTACTCTCTGAACGGGCATACGCTGGATAACTATGCTACGTTTCTGAAGCAGCTGACGGACTGATCGCTACTTAAATAATTCAGGCTTGTAAAACTCTGCTAGGAGGGATGCCTGCGTCATGCATTGCCAATTCTCCTCTGCGAAATACCTGAGCAGCACCTCATATAGCGCGCCGTATCCTGCGTAGAGCATATCGTCAAAGAAGTTGTTGTGAAAATTGATGGTGACCACGGTGTTTTCTTTATTGCGCTCCAGCCAGGCCAGCAGTTCTTTCTCCGCTTGTTTTACGGTTTTGCCCTTATAGAAGAAATTGCCATCCATAATATTCATAGGTACTTCTATGAGGTCGCATACACGGTTTTCTACTACGTGGTATGGCATGAATGGGAGGCCGTAGCTATTGCGAAAGCCAAAGTCCTCGGAGAAGCCGAGAGATGTGTCAAGAAGGATATCTCCAGATTCAATCTCGGACCAGGCATCAGGCAGAGTGAATTTGAGAAAATGATATCGTTGTCCTCGCGGGGTACCTATCAGGGATAAATTTTCTAATTCATCCGCCATAGTTTCCCTGCTGATAGACTTATGCAGACCATTTTCAAAGCCACGATTCTCAATACGTGCTATCTGTTGAGCGATTTTCTCGTGGTGAAAATGGTAATCAGCATTCTTCTCATCTTTATTTGTCAACCAAAAGAAAGATGACCGGAAGCCATATTTATCCTCCAGATCCATGATGCGGTCCATATTCAGCCAGTCGGGCTGGCCCGTGTAATGGCGCCACAACAAGCCCGGTATCTTGTGATACTGATGGGTGCGAAGGGCGTAGTCTCCATTTTGATTTTTGGCACCGTAGATGGTGTCTATATCATGTGTGAGGAAGAATCCAGACCTGCGCTTGGTCGTCTTGAGCCTGGCGAGTGCGGGATGGGACATCATAAACTCGTCCATCAACTGCTGCACAAGATTGTCATGCAGGGTCTGAGTGCGGTGCTGCAGGCTATCTTGGAATGGGAAACGCCCATACTGGTCAAAATCAGTGACTGCATACTCCTGTACACAGTTGACCAGGTAAAAAATGCTGGCAATAAGATCCTTGCCGCCATTGGCTGTATAAAAGAAGTATGAACCGCGGGCCAGATCCCGCAAGGACCGGAAATCACAGTTGGTTAAATATTGATAAAAGGAGGGGCAGTGGAGAATATCGGATTCGAACTGATCTGCTGCCACGAGGTCGGCCTCGGCTGCAGTATCAGTATAGCTGAAAGCCACGCCTTTATTGAATGCGATCAACTGAAGCGTATAGTGAATGAAATGCCTACCGGGTAGGTCATTTGCCAGATATATCTTCAAAGACATGTAAAACAATAATAGCTAATAATGGTGGTTTTGCTAATTTTAATTTTGAAAAGGAATCCATCCCGATGTGCGGTATAGCCGGCTTTATCAACCATAGTCTCAGCGAAGAAAATAAGAAGGCACTCAACTATAAAATGCTCGGCACGATCATACACCGTGGTCCCGAGAATAGTAACGTGTGGACAGAGGGGATCGTATCTCTCGGACAAAACCGCCTGAAGATCATAGACCTGTCTGATGCCGCCAATCAGCCTTTTGACTATATGGACCTCGTGATCATCTTCAATGGAGAGGTATATAACTATATAGAGGTACGCGAGGAGCTGCGGAAGCTAGGCTACCAGTTTCGGACGAATGGTGATACTGAGGTGATAGGCGCGGCCTACAAGGAGTGGGGTGATGCCTGTGTGACCCACCTGATAGGTATGTGGGGGCTGGCTATCTGGGATACTACAAAGAAACGCCTCTTCTGCTCCCGTGACAGGTTTGGCATCAAACCGTTTTATTATATCTCGCAAGGCGGGGACCTGTACTTTGCCTCAGAATACAAGCCGCTAAAGGAGTTGCCCGTATTTGATGGTCAGCTGAATGTAGAGCAGGTACAGCGTGGTATCACCATGTCGTGGGCTGTGTACCGTGATCAGACCTACTACAGCTGTATCAGTGCGCTGATGCCGGCTCACAACCTCGTATATGAGAATGACAGGATCACCATATCACGCTACTGGGATGTAGACCTGACTGCCCCAAAATCTACTCTGAGCAGGAAGGATAAGGAGGCTCGCTTTTATGAGCTTTTTGAAGAGAGTGTAAAGCTGCACTCGCGCAGTGATGTACGCAATGGCACCTGCCTGAGTGGCGGACTGGATAGCTCGGCTATATCCAGTGTCTACTCCACGTTGTTTCCTGAGTCGATGATGAAGTCTTTCTCGATCTACTATGAGGGAACAGGAGCGGTGGATGAGCGGCCTTTTGTAAAGGAAGTCGTAAACAAGTATCCGAATATTGAGCCGTATTACTTTACACCTACGGATCAGGATATAGCTGATAGTTTTCATAAGGTGGCTTTTCATGCGGATGTCCCGCTGCTGGGCTCATCCTATCTGTCTCAGTACTTTCTGATGAAGCTCGCCAAGAGCGAGGGTGTGACGGTAGTGCTGGATGGCCAGGGATCTGATGAGTACCTGGGAGGGTACCTTCATTCCTTCTATCGTCTGCTGGCACAGGATGTAGCCTCGCTGCACTGGGGAGACTATGTACGCACCTTCACCTCGCATCTGTCGCGAGAGCATTATGGATTTGGCAAGGCTATAGATATCAAGATGAAGACGCTGGCGTCTGTACTCTATGATGAGAATGGGATTTACAATCTTGAGCTTTCACGCAAGAAGGACTTTTTTAAGAATACAGCTACTGTCAGTTTTGAAAAGAAAACGGATGACAGGGTAGATAATTTCCTGTATCACCTGCTGCTCAATACGACACTGCAGACGCTGCTACATTTTGAAGACCGCAACTCCATGGCATTCTCTCTGGAGTCCCGTGTGCCTTTTCTGAATCATAAGCTAGTGGAGTTTGCCTTCTCTCTGCGCAATGAAGATAAGATCAGCAATAAAGCTGAAACTAAATTTATACTGCGCGAATCACTCAAGAAGGTTTTGCCGCAGGCTATATATGAGCGCAAGGACAAGAAAGGATTCGTGACACCGGGAGAGATACGCTGGCTCAACGGGCCGCTGAAGTTTCTGCTGGACGTGGACTATAGCAGATTACATTTTATGGATCAGGACAGAGTGAAGGGCCTGATAGAAAACTATAAAAAAGGAGATACCTCCAATGCTGCTTTTGTGTGGAGGATACTCTGTTTACATTACTGGCTGAAAGAATTCAACTGATATGTTTGACTGGCAGGGACTGCTGATCATAGTGGCTAAATCGTCTGTGGTATATCTTTTTATACTAGGGGCTATCAGGCTTTTTGGCAAGAAGGAGCTGGCGCAGCTATCAGTGGTAGACCTGGTCTTTATCCTCCTGATCAGTAACTCTGTGCAGAATGCCATGGTGGGCAGCGATAATAGCCTGCAGGGCGGAATAGCAGCGGCACTGGGGCTTTTTATAGTGAATTACATCCTGAAGACACTGAGCTACAGGTACGCCTCTGTGAATAAAGCGCTGCAGGGTGAGTCTATCATGCTGATCTATGAGGGCAAGCTGCTGACAGAGCATTGCAAAAAGGCCATGATATCAAAAGAAGAAGTGGAGGCGGCAGTCCGCGAGCACGGTGTGAAAAGCATAGAAGATGTGAACCTGGCGGTACTGGAAGTGGATGGCAACATCAGTGTCGTATCTGATGACTACAAGAAGAAGACCACCCGGAGGCGCAAGGCGCATAAAGCAATAGTAAAACAACAATAGAATCAATCTCACAATATGACCTCTAAGACTCCCAAGGAATCGATGACCGTGATGACGGAGATCGTCCTGCCCAATGATACCAATGCACTGCACAACCTGCGCGGCGGCAAGATACTCCACTGGATGGATATCGCCTCTGCTATCGCTGCCGGCAAGCATGCGAATGCTGTGGTCGTAACTGCCTCTGTAGACAATGTCTCCTTTGAAAATCCGATAAAGCTGGGTGATGTAGTGACGATCACGGCCAAGGTGACGCGTGCTTTTAATACCTCTATGGAGACCCATATAGAGGTATGGGCAGAAAACCTCCCGACGCAGACCCGCTACCGCTGCAATGAGGCATTCTACACCTTCGTAGCGCTGGATAGCAATGGCCGGCCCATGAAGAGCGCGGAGGTAATGCCTGAGACAGAGGTGGAGAAAAAGCACTATGATGGTGCGCTGCGCCGCCGTCAGCTGCGCCTTGTACTGGCTGGCAGGCTCAAGGCCTCTGATGCTACAGAGCTGCGCTCGCTATTTACCGAGGGAGTTTAGGTTACCTTGGTTTTCCTCTTTGTTCTATCTCCCGGGCTTTGGCCAGGTACATATCTGCTGTCTTGATGTCGCCTTTATTGCGATATGAGACAGACAAATTCATGTAGGCCGGGAGATAGTCCGGAAACTTCTGTAGGCACCTCTGTGCAGTAGCTATGGCATCATCAAAACGGTGGGCCAGGCCATAGGCCACGCCCAGGTCTTCGTAGTAGAGACGCTCATTCGGATTGCAGTCTATTGCCTTTGATATATTGATGATGGCCTGATCCAGGTTGTTTAGCTTCTTGCCATAGATGGTGCCTATTTTGTAGTAGGATTTGTCATCCAGTGGTTTCAGCTCCAGTGTTTTTTTGAACCAATAGATAGCTGAGTCCGGCATATTGATCTTGTCATATGCCTCGGCCAGATTGAAGCGCGCAGCAAATACCTCCGGGTCTATGGCCAGCGCCTTGAGGAAGTGGTCTTTGGCCTGCAGTGGCATGCCATTCTCTATCTCTACGCAGCCCATATTGTACCAGGCATCATAGTAGCCTCCTACGCGGTATTTGGCAGCGTCTGCATAGTCGCGCAGGGCACTCGGTACGTCATGGTATAGCTTGTAGGCTGCATTGCCGCGCAGCACAAAAGCATTGGAGTGAGTAGGGTAGATGGCGAGTGATGTATCTATAAACTCAATGGCACGCTTGCGCAGTTGCTTTTTGAGGGTAGAGTCAGGGTAGTCGCTTACTTTTTCATTGAAGTCGAGCAGGTCTACGTAGTGTTGGAGTTCGCCGGTACGGCGCAGGGTATCAAAGTTCTGATCTGCCAGCTTATCCAGATCACCACCGGCAGACATCTGTACCTTGGCACTGCGGGTGCTGATCTTAGAGTCTGTGATGAAAAGGGTCAGGTTGTCATGCCAAGCAAAGTTGCGCGAGAAGGTCTTGACGGAATAAAGGCCCAGTATCACTATGAGCAGACCGGAGAGTACTGTGCCATTGATATATTTTCTGTCCAATGCCTTGACCAACAGATATGCTATCAGTATACAGAAACCGAGTGAGCACATATAGAGGAAGCGCTCATTCATAATGATACCTACGGTGAAGAAGAGATTGGAAACCACAGAGAAGGTGATAAAGAAATACAGGATAGCGTAGGCCGGGATACTCTTTTTGAAGAGGCCGTAAACTGCATAACCGCCGAGTGCCAGTGTACTCAGTAATGAAATGATGAAAAGGGGATCATTGACACCTACGTATGGGATCTCATTGAAGTAATAATCATGCGTAAGCGGATGCGGGAAAATCAGCAGCTTGTAATACATCAAAAATGAATAGATGATCGTGGCGTAGCGCGTCACAGAGCCCTCCAGGGTCTTAGGCAGATAGGCGAACGGATTATTGAGTATCTCTGTAGACTCTGCACCAAATCCAGCCTGTGTATACATAGACCTCATGAAGAGGAAGACCGCTGCTGCTGCGAAATATGGTATGAGGATCAGGTAGTGCCTGGCCTGTGCTTTGGTAAAGAAATAATAAGTGAGCGGGACGATAGCCAGGAAGGTAATGGCGTTCTCCTTGGAGAGCAGCGCCAGGAAATAAACTACTGTGCCTCCGGCTATGTAGAGTAAATTATTGGTACGCACGTACCTGACGGCAGCATAGAGCGCCACCAGCGAAAAAAGCATGCCCATCACCTCGTCACGGCCTTTGATATTGGTCACAGCCTCTGTATGCAGGGGGTGCCCGGCATACAGCATAGCAGCTATGAACGGTATGGTGAGGTAGAAGGCGGTTCCTTTGCGCGGTGGTATGATGTCTCTGAGCAGGCGGTATATGAGCATGCAGGTGAGGGCAAACAGAAGGATATTGATAAAGTGGCTGACGCCGGGATGCAGGCCCCCCGTGACAGATACCTCTATGGCCAGCGTCACGATGCTCAGTGGCCTGTAGCGGCCACCGCTCACGAGGCTGGCACCACGCTCTCCAAAGAAACCAACGAAGGCATCCTTGGTCATCAGGTCTCCGATACCGCCTACGCCCTGCAGGGTAAATTTATTATCCGTCAGTACCAGTGTATCGTCTATGGCATATTTATCCCAGATGGAATTGAAATATATGCCCATGGTAAAAAGGAAGATGATCAGGTATGGCAGGTAAGATGCTTCATACCATTTAGTCGTAGAGGCGGCGGCTGGCTGGGCAGTAGCAGTAGCAGTAGCTCTGGCGGGTGGTGTTGGTTTTCTGGTTGGTTTAGATGCGGCCACGGGCTTTACATTTTGGTCAAATCTATACTAAAAGGCGATAGTAGTCAAGAGGCTAAATGCTCTGCCGGTCTCTCAGTTTGTCCCATATCCCTGCCAGTACGAATACTATAATGGTCGGAATCCAGATCCACAGAAACTCACTGGCCAAAACCCTCAGGCCCCACTGTGAGAAAAACTGGGTGACGCTGATAGGAGAGACGCGGATCACCTGCCAGGGTAGAAAGTAGCGCTGATCGTGAAACGGAGCAAAAAGATCGACGCCGAGACCGCCTGTAGTACAGGCATCCAGCAGTGCGTGAGATGACACGGAGGCAAAGAAGGATATGAAGAGTATAGTCCTCGTACGAAAATCTATACTGCCTGACCGGTAAAACAGCAGTATAGCAACAATGCTGTACAAAGCAGCGAAGAAAAAGGAATGGGTAATGCCCCTATGGCCCCACATAGAGTCATATGGTACACCAGCCCAATAGCCCAGCGCATCGAGATCAGGTATGGCTGCTCCGACAGCGCCTATGAGCCAAAAGCGCCAATCACGGGCTAAAGGCGTGACACGGCCTATGGCGAGAGAAGCGACAGCATGTGAAAACGCAGAGGCCATAGAGGTAAAGATAAGGTGTCAGGCGTTAACGAGTTTATATCTCTTGCCGGGCAGGGAGAGTACCATGCCATTCATCTCCATCTCCAGCAAAATGGCTGCTATCTCGCCACCGCTCATCTCAGAGAGGAGCACCAGGCGGTCTATCTCCAGCTCCTCCTGAGAGAGCAGCTGGTATATCTTCTGCTCCTGCGGGGAGAGATGCAGGGAGAGTTGTGCTTTGCGTTTTTTGGGTGTCGCATTGTTCTGCCAGTTCATAGCATCGAGAAACTGTGCAGCACTTTCTATCATGGTAGCCTTGAAAGTGCGGATCAGGAAGTTGCATCCGGCGCTATACTTATCACCTACGCGACCAGGTATGGCAAAGACCTCTTTGTTGTATGTATTGGCTATGCCTGCTGTGATCAGGGCGCCACCTTTGGCGGCGCTCTCTATGACTACTGTAGCGTCTGCCATGCCCGCTACTATGCGGTTGCGCGCAGGGAAATTGCCCGGAGACATTTCATGACTGGAGGTGTACTCTGTGAGCAGGCCGCCCTGCTCCGTCATACGTCTGGCTACATTCTTGTGCTGCGCGGGATAGATCGTATTCAGACCATGGGCCAGCACGCCTACGGTATTCATCTTATGGTCCAGTGCTGCCTGGTGGGCGGCTACATCTATGCCGTAGGCGAGGCCACTGACCACCAATATATTCTGATCGCCGAGTTCTTCTATAAACCTCTTTGTGAACTCCTTGCCATAGTCGGTGATATGACGGGTGCCGACTACACTCACTACCTTGGATGCGTTGAGATCTGCAGTACCGCGGTAGTACAGGATGATAGGCAGGTCATTGCAGTCGCGCAGTCGCTGCGGGTAGGCCGCATCCGTGTAGATGAGCGGCTGTATCTTGTAATCCTGGATAAATTTCAATTCTGCTTCGGCATCACGCATGACGTCTGCAGAGAGGATACTGTTTGCCCGCTCCTCGCCGATCTGGGGTATGGTGAGGAGTTTCTTCTTAGAGCATTTGAATACCTCCGCTGCGCTGCCGCAGTAGGCTATGAGATTCTGCGCCAGCACGCTGCCGATGTCCGGCACCAGGGTCAGGGCTATAGTATGTAAGAGTGTAGAGTCAGTAGTGTCCAAAACAAAGAAATATGTGAGAAGGCTAATATAATGTAGAATGGATTGTTTTAGCTTTGGATGGCTATGGAAAATACCAACAATAAGATCAAGGCCGCAATCGTAGGTCTAGGTGCAGTAGCTGTAATATTATCCTTGGCTCCGCTCCCTATATGGAAGCTACCAGTAGTGGCTAATGCGATCTGGCTGGTCAAAGTAATAACACTGATCATCATATTGCGCGATGGATCCATCACAGACGCCAAACCATATAATATACTGATGTTGCTCTGTTTGCCGATAGTGCTGGTGGGGGCGATGTTTAAAATAATGCACTGGCCCGGAGCCAACATGATGCTAATCCTATCGCTGTCTGGACTAATGGTGATATATGCGGCGCGCTATGCCTTCAAACCGCGAAAAGATCTGCTGGATAATCTCAAGGTTATCTTTTTTTGTAGCTGGATACTCGCAGCGCTAAATCATATCATGCACTGGCCCGGAGCAGATGTACTTCAGATGCTGGCGACCAGCTCCTTTATAGGCATGGCAGCAGTAGTAATAAGGAAATTGATGCAGCAGCCGGATACTGATGTTAGTTTGTAAGATGATGTTCTTAGGATGCTTTAGCTATCCTGAGCAATACCGGGTCGGAATTATATATCCCTGATCACATCCCACTTCTCCAGATAGTCTGCTACGCGGCGTACGAAAGAGCCACCCAGCGCACCATCTACGATACGGTGATCGTAAGAGTGGGAGAGGAACATCATGTGGCGGATGCCTATCACATCACCGTCCGGTGTCTCGATCACTACAGGCTTCTTCTTGATAGCGCCTACGGCGAGGATAGCGACCTGCGGCTGCATGATGATAGGTGTGCCCATCACATTGCCAAATGTACCCACGTTAGATAGCGTGAAAGTACCACCTTCGATCTCATCAGGTTTCAGTTTATTGATACGGGCGCGGCTGGCCAGGTCGTTTACTTTTTTCGCGATACCCACTATGTTGAGAAGGTCAGCGTTCTTGATCACTGGTACGATCAGATTGCCCGAAGGCAGGGCGGCAGCCATACCTATGTTGAGATCTTTCTTGACTACGATGTTATTGCCATCGATAGATGAATTGATCAGCGGGAAGTCACGGAGGGCTTTGGTCACAGCCTCTATGAAGATAGGAGTGAAGGTGAGATTCTCACCATACATGTCCTGAAACTTCTTCTTCATCTTATTGCGCCAGTTTACGATGTTGGTCATATCGGCCTCTACGAATGAGGTGACATGTGCCGATGTAGACTTGGAGCGCACCATATTCTCAGCTATGAGGCGGCGCATACGGTCCATCTCCTGTATCTCTACATTGCCGGAGTAGGATTTGGCAGGGGCTACCGTTGCCTCTTGTTTAGGTGCTTCGGCCTGTGTCTGTGCCGGGGTCTGCTGCACGGTTTGCGCTGGCTGGGCCGGCGCATTGCCGCGATTTTCTACGTAGGAGAGGATGTCTTTTTTGGTCACACGGCCACCAGCACCTGTGCCGGGCAGGGATTCGAGCTCTGCCATAGAGATGCCCTCCTGGCGGGCTATATTGAGCACCAGTGGGGAGTAGAACCGGTCACCACCTGCGGCAGCGCTATTGGTCTGTACAGGTTTGCTGACAGATGCAGTCGTCGTTGTTGCTGCCTTCTCTGTGACTACCGGTGCAGACGCCGAGGCTCCGCCGCCGCCTGTCTCTATGACCGCTACGGCCTTGCCTACTGCTACTACGTCGCCTTCTTTGTAGAGCATTTTTACGAGTGTACCTGCTACGGGCGATGGTACTTCTGAGTCTACTTTATCCGTAGCGATCTCAAGGACAGCCTCGTCGGTTTTGATCGCATCGCCTTCTTTCTTAGTCCACTTCAGGATCGTAGCCTCGGTGATACTTTCGCCCATTTTGGGCATGATCAGCTCATAAGATGCCATATATGTAGTATGATTAGCGTTGTATTAATGGCGGTAAATATAGAAAAATCGGCGTGAGCCATAGCCCACGCCGATGCAATGTCATGATAATTGGCTTAGCCCAGTTTTTCTACTGCTTCTTTGATCGCGTCAAAGTTCACTTGTACGCCCGGATTGGCAGTCTCTTCTGCATACACTATGGTACCTTCTTTATCTATCACCACAGCGCCACGCTTAGCTACTCCCTTCATGCCAAAGGCAAACTCAGGGATATACATGTCATATGCCTGAATCATTTCCTTATTGAAATCGGAGAGTAGGTCAAAGTTGTAATTCTGCTGCTTTTTAAATTGCTCCAGCGTGAAGATAGTATCAATAGATACACCGAGTATCACAGCATTGTGGCCGGTGTAGTAGTCGAGGTTGTCGCGCATATTGCACAGCTGCGCGGTGCATACGCCTGTAAAGGCCAGCGGGAAGAAATGGAGGATCACATTCTTGCCTTTGAGGTCAGCCAGTGCGATCTCTTTTTTCTCTGTGTTGAAGAGTTTAAAATCAGGTGCTTTTTGTCCGGGAGTGAGTGCCATTGTTTAGTTGTTTAGAATGGCAATAATAGGCTTTAGCAGGGAGAAACAAGGATAATTTTCCTTTGTTTAAATCAACATCGATGGTTACTGTTAGATTGCTTTTTGTTTGATTATCAATATTATGTGAAGTAATACCAAATGGTTAAATGTCATGTAATTGTCAGAATCGTTAATAATGCGTTAAACCACATGGTTTTGCAACTGTGACGCCGATCTCGCACGTCTTATAGTCAGAGTTTAGTTTTAAGGGTTAAACTAGGTTTGGTGTCCCTCCGGTCAGAGCCGGGGGGATTTTTTGTTTATGCCCTGGGAAAGTATAATATTGAGCTCTATAACCACACACTACATGCGTAACAGTATCATCATAGGCACCGTCCTGTCACTTATATTGATGCTTACTTCTTGTAAAAAAGACTCTGCATCCAGTTCAGAGTTGACCATATCATCTCTTAGCCCTGCCTCTATAACTGCGGGAAGTCCGGCGTTTGACCTGACTGTGACAGGAGCCAATTTTGTATCAGGACAATCAATCGTGACGTGGAACGGAACTCAGCGCCCTACCACGTTTATAAGTAGTACACAATTGAAGGCTGCAATTACTGCGGCTGATGTCAGCACGGCAGGCTCCGCTGCGGTATCCGTTGCCACAGGTGTCAAAGTATCGAATAGTCTGACCTTTACGATAAACACTTATCATCCACGCCTCATCTTCAAATATAAAATGGACTCCACTCAGGCCAGACTGGATAACTTTGGCAATGCGTCTACACTTCCATCCGGACATGCGGGACAAAGCCCTATGTTTCACATTATGGCGTCGCACTATATCGAGCTGGCGCAAAATGCCAACACAGCACTGGGCGCCGGTGCTGTACTCTACAAAACAGCCACAACCACTGCAGGAGGGGCATCTGCAATAGATTTTACTCAGGAGGCCAAGGGAAATACAGGAGATATCATTTACTCTGTAGAGCTGGACAGTGTACCGGCTGGTTCCTATCAATACCTGCGGGTGTCACTGGCGTATCAGAATTATGATGTGACATTCAGAGTAGATACTACGCTCTACTATAACTCAGTAGCGGTGCCTATTCATCAGGATTTCCCATGTACGATTGCAAGTTTCGTAGGTTATAATACCTTCCTTTCCAGCTACGTTATTAATACGCAGTCGGTCACTGTCAATGGAAACAAACTGCAAGGGTATTGGGGCGCAGAAGAGAAAATAGACCTGCCTGCTTATGGATATTCTCAGGTATATACCCAGACCGGACAGGCTGCCTCTACTACAGTCGTGAATCCGCTTTTTGCGACATCTCCCATCCCAGCGGGTTCTTGTGTGGTCACTGCCGCCTTTCAGTCTGGCAGCCTGGTCATCACCGGTAATGAAACGCAGGATATCGTGGTGACAGTAGGACTATCTACCAATAAAAGCTTCGAATGGCAAGACCTGAATGGTAATGGCAAGTGGGACCCGCTAAGCGGAGAGAATGTAGTGGATATGGGCGTACGTGGTATGCTGCCTACCATAGGACATTGATCCGCTCCTATTGAGCCTCACTAAGCCTCTACGAGATCTTTTGTGATCTCGGCTACAGGTTTGATCGCGCTCACATGCTCTATGGATTTGCCGGCACACCAATATGACTGATAGGTGGCGCTGAAAGCCGCTTTTTCCAGCGCTTTCATACCCTTGTAGAAGGTAAGCATCTTGACATACTTCTTCAGGCTCTTATTGCGGGAGAGCATCTTCTCCAGCCAGTTTTGATCGAGGCCGAGTTGCTGTACATATGGGGTATTGATCACGGTGCACGGTGTGCCTGAGAGTTTCGTAGTGCGTACGATATCCTTCTCTCCGTATTCTACTATAGCATTCTTGTATTCATTGGATACCGGAGCCTCCAGAGAGGCTATGAACGGACTACCTACAGATACACCAGCCGCGCCTAGTGAGAGCATGCGATCCAGGCCTTTGCGATTGCCCACACCACCAGCAGAGATCACCGGTATCGTGCAGGCTTTGACCAGCAGCGGGAGCAGTTGCTCAGGGCTCATATCGCCTGCGTGGCCACCAGCTTCATTATTTACCGCTATCACGGCGTCTGCGCCCAGTTCTTCTACCTTTTTGGCATAGGCTACATCCACTACATCGCAAAACACCTTGATGCCAAGTGGCTTGCAGGCCTCTATGGTGCGCTGCGGACTACCGAGTGAGGTGATGATGAAAGGCACCTTGTAGTCCACACAGGTTTTGAGTTGCTCTTCAAAGCGGATATTAGATTTATTGACAATGAGATTGATGCCGTAGGCGCGGTCACCTACACCAGCTTTGATCTCATCCAGCGCCTTGCGAAAGTCTGCATCCGACCGATAGTTGAGCGCAGGTACAGAGCCGGCTATGCCGGAGCGGCAGGCCTCTACGACCATTCTGGCATTAGACACCAGAAACATAGGTGCCATAATAATAGGATAGTCCAGATGGAGCATCCGGGTGAGCGCTGTATCGATCTTTTGCATGGACCGAAAATATAAGATAAGCCGTAAAGTGCCAAAGGGATATAAGCCAACGGCAGGTATCAAAGGCCGTCCGCCTCGTCTAACAATAGTCGAACAACGTCAGGTACGCCACGGGTAGCCGGCGCCGTGATAGTGCGCAGATGCGGGATGCCGGACGTGCCGAGAGAATCTGCGAAGGGATCGATCAGGAACTTGCGGCTGTCACGGGGAGCGTAGTGCAGCAGGCCGGCAGCTGGATAAACCACCAGTGAGGTCCCGATCACGATGAAGATAGCTGCCTGCGCGGCTATCTCCTGCGCTACGGCTATCATAGGCACCATCTCTCCAAACCATACAATGTGAGGTCGCAGCTGCGAACCCCGCTCACATTTGTCGCCGATATTCAGGTCACCCGTCCAGTCGTATACCAAAGACTCGTCCAATGAGCTGCGCACCTTAAATAACTCCCCGTGCAGATGGATGATATGCGAGGAGCCTGCGCGCTCATGCAGGTCATCTACATTCTGGGTGATGATGGTCACGTCATAGTGCTGCTCCAGGTCTACCAGCGCTTTGTGGCCTTCATTGGGGGCTACCTCGTGGAGCTGGCGGCGGCGCTTGTTGTAGAAATCCAGTACCAGGTCGCGGTTTCGGCGCCAGCCCTCAGGTGAGGCCACATCCTCTATCCGATGCCCCTCCCAGAGGCCATCCTGCCCCCGGAAGGTCTGGATACCACTCTCGGCGCTAATGCCTGCACCTGTCAGAACTACTATTTTCTGTTTCATAAGTGCAAAATAGATGAAATGGATTTACTCCATAAAGTGTATTGCCGTTTGCACGCTTAATACAGGCCGATGACCGATTATAATGCGTAAGTCGTTAAGAAATGAGGTAAAGAGCTGTTAAATTACTGTGATTATCATAGATTCGCGGGCTAAACGATGGCGTCCCGTCCTAAAAATATCATCCTGCTGGTCTCTGACAGCCTGCGCTACGATAATGTATATCGTGATGGCGAGGCCGGAGTGAAATACATGCAGGAGAACGGCATACAGTTCTCAAATGCCCGCTCTGCTGCCTGCTGGACGTTGCCTGCTACCTCTAGTCTTTTCTCCGGTCTGATGCCGCATGAGCATGGTACTAATACGCACTCACGCAAGTTTCGAGATGAGATACCCTCTCTGGCGGGCAGGCTCAAGGGACAAGGCTATAAACCTATCATGGTCACAGCCAATAGTGTGACTACTGAGGTATTCAATCTCTCCAAAGATTTTGATGAGCTGTATAAGATCTGGAACTATGTAGATAGCCGCCATCCTATGCTGCTGCGCCTGGTACTGATGCTCAACAGGCCGCGTATTCGCCGT
Source organism: Bacteroidetes bacterium UBA1941 (assembly GCA_002336805.1). Lineage (GTDB taxonomy): Bacteria > Bacteroidota > Bacteroidia > Chitinophagales > LD1 > UBA1941. Next base: position 93,042 of record DDEZ01000008.1, on the reverse strand, counting down.
ATGGTCCTGAAGCCGAATGATGAAATATTCAGTGAGCTGTCTGAAGATTTGTCTCAGGGGCTCGTTTGGGCGCAGAAGACTTGCACGGACCTCTTTGCCAAGACGAAGGAGCTGATGAAGGCCAATAATGAGAAGGGCCAGAGCAATTTCTTTTTCTTAAACATGATGGAGACACACTATCCCTATCATGTGAATGATACGTTTGAGCTACTGAGCAAATCTATCTATGGCAAGGGACGCGAGTGGTATACGCTCTATCACCTGCTCTCGCAGACCTTTATGAAAACGGGTAAGCAGACGATAGCCGATGATATGCTGGCACTCTTCAAAGAGCGTCAGAGGCAGGCATGGCTGCTGGTGCGCAAGCATGTAGATGAATTCATCGAGGAGATACACCGCGACCAGGATAACCTGATCGTCTTCTGCTCAGATCATGGTGAGAACTTTGGCGATCAGGGCTGGCAGTATCATTTCAATAATGTGACCGATGCTGGCAACCGGGTACCGCTTTTCTGGATGGGACACGACCATCCCGGAGGACAGACGCTACGGCATAATGTGAGTTCGCGTTTTATCTACCAGTCTATACTGGAGGCTGCAGGCTGTGAGAAGCAGAATGGCAACCTCTTTGAGGAAACGCCAGTCACCATGCCCATGCTGCAAAGCTACTGGTACAATAATGAAGGCAAGACACAAGAACAGTACAAGTACAATCAATTCTGCTTCATAGATGGCAATGACCGCTATGTACTGCGTGGAGATAAATGGATGTACGCACCTGTGGCTACCGATGGTATAGAGCCTACATTCAACTTTATGGGGGGCGGTGTAGACCCGATACAAGAGCTCAAACTGGGAGGCGAGAAGAAGATCCACCTGGAAAATACGATCAGAGACTTCCGCTCTTTCTCAGACATGATCATGCAGAAGAGCCTGCACAAATACAAAAAGTAATACAGGATCAGGCTTTTGGGCCCTTGTAGTAGCAGCTGCGGCAGCGTGGCTCATAGCTTTCTTTTTCGCCGAGGAGTACCTTAGAGGTATCTGATACAGTACGATAGGAGAAGTGGGCTATCTCTCCGCACTTGACACAGATGGCGTGTACTTTAGTGATATAGTCAGCTATGCTGAGCAGTGCCGGCATAGGACCGAAAGGTTTGCCCTCAAAGTCCATATCCAGGCCGGCTATGATCACGCGGGTGCCTCCCTGAGCCAGCTTCTCACAGACAGCTGGCAGCTCTGCATCCATAAACTGGGCCTCGTCTATGCCCACCACATCTATATTGGTAGACATCAGCAGGATATTGTCAGAGTGAGTCACAGGCGTAGAGCGTATCTTGTTGGCATCGTGGCTCACTACCATGATATCGTCATAGCGTACATCTATGGCAGGTTTGAATATCTCAACGGACTGATTAGCAATCTGAGCGCGTTTCATCCGGCGGATCAGCTCCTCCGTCTTGCCGCTAAACATAGAGCCGCACACGACCTCTATCCATCCTTTTCCGTTACCGTTTTTGCCCGGCTCTATGAACATTTTCTAATAATTTGCACAGTAGATACTAAAAGGTGAAGATATTCATTTTAGTGTATAGAGCAACAGACGTAGCTTTGTGCAAATAATACTAAAGAAATGGATATCAGGACACTGGCCGACCGCATCAGCGAATACTCGAAACAGCTATCTCAGGGTACACTCAGTGAGCTAGAGCGGGATATCCTGCTGTCTGACCTGCGCGCGCTATACATCCTGGCCAAAGGTGAAGTGGCAAGCCCTCAAACCATAGTGCGCGAAGCGATCACCGCATCTGTACCTGTGGTATCTGCAGCGGAAATAAAACCGGTAGTAGAAAAACCGGAGCCTGTGGCAGAGACTCCTGCCAGGCCGGTCATAGAGTTTATAAAAGAAGAACCAGTCATAGAAGAGGTGCAGCAAGCCCCGAAGGAAGAAGTGGAACCATCTGTGAAGAAGGCCGAAGAACCTATCCAACTGGAGACGCGCCGTATCCACTACCACGAGGGCTCTCCTGTGCGCGGGCCTAAGCCCGGTTCGCTCAATGAAGTATTCACCGCAGAGGAGCGCTCACTCAATACTATGGCAGGAGGAGAGAAGAAGCGTGCGCTCAATGACCGCATAGCCGGTACAGATCTCAATAGCCTGCTGGACCTGAATAGGAAGCATGTACTGACCAATGAACTTTTTGGCGGTGATAGCCAGGCATTCCAGACGGCGATCAGGAGGATCAATGAGAGTCCTACTATCGAGGCGGCCTTCGAATATATCAAAACCGACCTGCTGCCAAAGTATCAGTGGAAGGGAGATATGCAGTCTGCCAAGCTTTTCGATAAGCTGGTCAGGCAAAAGTTTGGTCTTTAAGATATCATAGACATTAAATGAAATAGGCTGCCAGAGATGGTAGCCTATCTTATTTGTACCAGTAGAGTCGTGAGAACCCAGGTTTAGAAATACTATAAAACATGAAAAGATCGGCCTTTCGACCGATCTTTCATTATTAAAACCCGAACCCTTATTCCTAGTCTGATAGCTGCTTTAACCCGCTTACCAGTTTGCCCGAGGCAAGTAGTCCGTTTCTTATTTACTTTTCGTCATCACCGAGGTCAGCTGCTGCTGCGCCATTCTCGGATGGGTTAGCGTAGATCTTTACATCAGAGCCAAACTTAGCGTCACCTGTAGAGATCACAGAGCCGTTTGCAAAATAGGTACCTTTGTTGCCAGTTACATTGCCACCAAAGTTGAGGATGTTTGTGCCGGCTACCATGTTAGAGTTATTAGCCAGAGTACCTTTATTTTCCAGTTCATTCATAGACTCGAGCATAGAGTTGTTTGCTATAGAGCCTTCGTTTACTATTCTTTTTACTGTCAGGCTACCGTTGTTTACTACGTGGCCTGTAGTCGCTACGAAGAGGTTCTTATTGCTCATCATAGTCTTACCTTTTTCGATAGTGAGCTTACCTTTGATAGTCACATCTGTGTTCATGGTGATGTGATTCTTTACGATCACTTCATCGTCGGCTTTGATCTCATTGCCTGGAGCACCGTTTTCCCAGGTAGCTGCGTCAGTCCATCTGCCGGAGTTGATCGCTACATATGTTTTAGCGGAAGCTGTGATATTTATGAGAAAGAAAACTGCTGCAAGGGTGATCAGGTTTTTCAGGGTGTTAGTGTTGATCTGTTTCATTTTGCAAGCGTTTTATGCTTTCTTTTACGGTACTCACCAGAAATGGTTACACCTGATCGAAAAAAAATGAAAAAAATCTGGAGATAGGAGCCCAAAAGGAGGGCGCGCCATCAGAATATAAGAGATAATGCGTATGATATACAGGTGATTATGCTGTAAGTGACAAAAGGTGTGATCTGGAGATACCTGGTCAAAATAATACCATGTCTGATATACAGTATGGTGCCCATGAGTATCCTTTCTACTATAAATGCTACAACAGTACCATAGGCCACCCCTACGAGGCCGAAGCACTGCGCGAGGAGGATACTAGCTACTATATTGACCAGCATCTCTGCTATAGCGCAATATAGTATGATACGGTTTTCACGGAGTGCGGTCAGTACCGTCTGGGGAAACACCAGCCTCGGTATAGTGAGCAGCATCATAGCGGCGAAGATATGCCCGCTCATGGCAAACTGTGGGGAGAAAAACAGGGAGAATAGCCAGCGCCCGCATAACATAGAGACTATGGCTATCGGGAAAAAGATATGCATGTAGCGCAGGGATTCTCTCCTGATAGCATCCAGGCCAGCGTCCAGGTCTGCAGATACGCGGGGTATCATACTCATGCTGAGCGTAGCTCCCAGTATAGTAAAAAGGGGAAACTCACGAGAGCCATACCGGAAGACACTAAAGTCTGCCATGGAGAAGTAATGTTTCACCACACTGCCATCTATATACTCTGCAGAGCCGTTTACAAAAAAACTGAGCATGAGCGGGAGGGAGGCTACAAACAGCTCCTGTACCCGGGCTCTCTCATAGCGCGTAATGGTATGCCGGCGCAGGAGAAAGACCACGTAGAGGAACTTTATGATCGACACGGCTATCAGTCCGTATATAGATAGCTGTATATCGCCATATATATAGACAGGGACCACACACAGTGCAAACTGGATCAGCGCCATGCTGATGCCATAGACAATGAGCTGCCGCCTGCGGTCCGACAGGAATAAGATGTACTCTATGACATAGGCGGCATTATTAAACAAGAGGTAAGCTAGGCCAAAGATACTGCCACCTGTAGCCAGCTGCACGGCCCCGGCTACTACACTAAGCATCACTATCAGGCTAAAGGTGGCAAAGAGCAGTTTTCTTTTGCCCTCCGGGGTATGACCGGGATAGGTGGCGAGCATAGAGTTCATGAGCCCGGCTATCCAGAAGAAGCTGAACAGTCCCATCAGCCATAGGAATGACTCAAACTGTCCTATCTTTTCTTTGGGGATCCCGAGTTTGGCGAAGGTGATGCCGATAAGGACAAAGCCTGAGTACCTGGTCAACTGAAATAGCTGCAGGCTGGATAGGGTAGAAGGGCGTAAAAGGGCTTTCAGTTTGTCTATCAAATGCTGGGACAATTGTGCTGCAAAGTCGTTAAAAATCCATGAATAGGCAATATACAAGCGATAACGCATACCCGCCTGTGATATTACTGGCTTGATTATTGACTAGTATGCTTTACTTTCGTACGTACAAAAAAGGATAATCAAATGAAGCAGATTGCAGCGTTACTTTCCACGAGCCTATTGACTCTCGGCCTTGCGGCACAAACATCAAACTTCACTGCTGAAAAAGGCGGTATAAAGGTGACGGGTGTAGAAAATCCTAAGACCTTCCTGGACGCAAAGCTCACTCTGGACAATACATTATTTACAGGCAAGGAGGTGCTGGACACGGGCAAAACGGAATTCAAGTTTAAAGTAGAAGGCTATACGCTCGGCGCTCAGACGCCTGATGCAGACCAGAAGCTGTGTGCCAACTCTGCAAAAGGCCAGCATATCCACTTTATCCTGGACAATCAGCCGTATACGGCCTCATACTCGCCGGACATCAGCGCTAGCCTCAAGCCGGGACATCATGTTTTGTTAGCCTTCTTGTCACGCTCATACCACGAAAGCCTTAAGGCTAAAAATGCTTTCATCGTGAAAGAATTTGACGCAGGTAAGAAAGGCATTGATCAGTTTGATGCCAAGGCACCTCAGATTTTCTACAGCAGGCCCAAGGGAGAGTATGTAGGCAAGAAAGAGACCCAAAAGGTGTTACTCGACTTCTATCTCATCAACTGTGAGCTGTCTGAAAAAGGCTATAAAGTAAAGGCTACTATCAATGGCAATGAGTTTATGCTGACCAGGTGGGAGCCTTATTTTATGGAAGGTCTATCTCTTGGGGATAATAAAGTCAAGCTAGAACTCGTCGACAAGAATGGCAAGCTAGTACCTTGTGGTTATAATGGTGTAGAGCGTACTTTTAAACTGCTGGAAGAGCCTGCTGCAAAATAGTCAGGTTTGATTCAGATTTAGCATCCACTGGATACCATATTTGTCAGTGAGATCACCAAAGAGTGCGCCCCAGAAAGTTTTCTCGACGGGATGCCTCACCTGTCCGCCTTCAGCCAGGGCGTCGAAGAGTTTTCGTATTTCGTCTTCACTGCTGCAGTCCACCAGCAGGGATAGATTATTACCTGTATAGACTCCTCCTTTCGGAGTCATGTCTGAGCCCATTATGATCACTTTGTCACTGGTGAGTGAGGAGTGCATGACCAGGCCTCGCATCTCCTGTGGTAGCTGGTCTGCCATAGGAGACTCGCCTACGGTCTGAAAGAACATTTCTCCGCCGAAGCAGGATTGATAAAAAGTGATTGCATCGCGGCAATTGCCCGCAAATGTCAGATAGGGATTGATCTGTGCCATATTATTGATTTGATTCTGTGTATTTTTTGAAATTGTCCAGGATACTTTGCCACCCCATGCGCTGCATCTCTATCGGATGCGTATTTTCGGTTTCAAAGGTTTCTGTCACTTTCACCTGATCGCCCTCTTGGGCGAAGAGAATGTCTACCTTGCGCCCGTCACCCAGTGTATATGTTATTCTCTCGTGTACTCGTACATCATCATATATACCTCCGAAGTCAAACCCCATGCTGCCATCTTTGGCTTCCATGCGGGAGGAAAATGATCCACCTACGCGAAGGTCGTTTGCTGCATACGGTGTATGCCAATCATCTGACGCATTGTTCCATTGGGTAATGTGCCTGGGTTCTGTCCAATTTTCCCAGACCTTAACTATTGGGGCGTGGATCTGTGTTTGGATCGTGATAGTCGTGCTCATGTGTATTTCGTTTTAGTATTGAAGGGTTAACAATTGCACAGCAAAGATGCGGCCATTCGGAGATAATGAAGGTGTGCGCAAACGACAATCACGAGGGCAGTTTGCGACAGTCTGATTTAGTATCTTTAATTCATGAAAAATATCGCCATCCTGGTCCCTGAGGCCTCTGTGATGCAGGCTATAGCTGATCCACAATATCTGTTTGCCATGGCAAATGAGTTTCTGGCTGCCTCCGGCAGGCCACGTTTATTCAATGTACAACTGGTAGGGGCCAAAGAACTGGTAGCGCTGAATGAAGGAAGCTACCTGGTGCGCACGGATAGTCTCTATGGGAATGCTCCTAAGCCCGATCTTATTCTTGTACCTGCTGTCTTTGGTGACAAGAAGAGGGCGATAGCTGAGAACGCTAAACTGATGGAATGGGTAGCAGCTCAGTATCTGGCTGGCGCTGAGGTGGCCTCACTCTGTGCAGGTGCATTTTTATTAGCATCGACGGGCCTGCTGGACGGGCGCAAATGTTCTACACATTGGGTTTTTGTCAATGAATTCAGAGAGCTGTATCCCGAGATAGAAGTGGTAGATGGCGCGGTGATCACAGAGGATAGCGGGCTCTACTCCAGTGGCGGGGCTAACTCATACTGGAACCTGCTGCTGCACCTGCTGGAGAAATATACAGACAGGGATACAGCGATACTGGCGTCTAAGTATTTTGCCATAGATATAGACCGGGACAATCAATCTGCGTTTGCCATGTTTCAAGGGCAAAAGGGGCATAATGATACAGCTATCCTGAAGGTGCAGGAATACATAGAGTCTAACATCAAGGATAAGATCAGTGTGGATGAGCTGGCAGACAAAGTGTCAATAGGTCGGCGCAGCTTTGAGCGCCGATTCAAGCAAGCTACTAATAACTCAGTGCTGGAATATATCCAGCGGGTGCGCATAGAGTCTGCCAAAAGGAGTTTCGAAAGCAGCCGTAAGAATATAAGCGAAGTAATGTATGAAGTGGGCTATACGGATACAAAGGCTTTCCGCACTATTTTCAAAAAGATAACGGGCCTGACACCCATAGAGTACCGTAATAAATACAATAAAATGGCGCAAGCTGCCTAGAGCTATTTCCAGAGCTTTCTCTGGGGGCGCGGACCCATCTCAAAGATCATCTGTCCTCCTGATACTATGTCCTGGTGATGTATAAATGGCTGGTCCAGTTTGTGGCCATTGATAGTGACTGACTGGATGTATTTATTTATACGGGATACATGATGTGCTATTATCTCAAATTTTTTGCTGCGATCATCAGGATCCAGATATAAGGTTGCCTTGGGAAATGCCGGCGATCCCAAGGCGTATTCATCCGTGCCCGGCACTACAGGATAGAAGCCAAGCGAGCTGAATATATACCAGGCAGACATCTGACCACAGTCGTCATCGCCATTCATGCCATTAGGCTGGTCGCGGTATTTGGTATGGCGGTAGTGCGCTACCCGCCGCTGTGTCTTCCACGGAGCGCCTGCATAGTCGTACAGATAGGTATAATTGTGGCCCGGCTCATTCTCATGCACATAGTGCCAGCCGCGAAACATCTCATCCAGCCGCTCCATAAAATGCTCCCGGCCCCCCATCAGGGTTATCATGCCGGGTATATCATGAGAGGCAGAGAAAAGATAGGTCCACGGGCTGCCCTCAGTAAAACCGGCTCTGGTATCTTCACTCCAGGTGCCATCATACTTCTTAGGTGCAAAGAATTCGGTTTCGCTATTATAGAGGTTCTTATAATGGAGACTACGCTGCATGAGGAGCCGGCTAGTGTCCATGTGGCCTAACATTTTTGCCACCTGCGCCACGCAGAAATCATCATACGCATACTCCATGGTGCAGGATACTGACTCCGCAGTCTTGTCTACCGGCACATAGCCCTGCTTATCGTAATAGGTGAGCCCCTGCCGGGCTTCATAAGCTGTCCAAGGTACGCGGTCACCCCAGTATTTGTGAGCATCGCCGTCTGGCGGAGTCATCGCATCCTTGAGGCAGGCCCGGTATGCCTCCTTCTCATCAAAACCTTTGACACCCTTGACCATGGCATCTGCGATAACGGCATCTGCATGCGTGCCGATCATAATATTGGTGTAGGTGGGATTTGGCCACTTTGGCATCCAGCCACCCTCCTGATACATGTGCACCAGTGACTGGATCATACCCGGCACACGCTCCGGTGCGATGAAAAGAAAAAGTGGGTGCTCTGCACGATATGTGTCCCACAGGGAATAATCATTGTAACTCACACCCTCGTGAATTTTGTCGTCAAATGCGCTATAGTAACGTCCGTATTCCGAAAATTCGCGCGGGAAAAGAAGTGCATGATACATCCCTGCATAGACTATGTCCCTGGCATGATGGTCGCCACCATCTACCTGTATTCGGCTCAGGTATTTATTCCATTCGGCCCTGGTCCGTGATACGATCTGGTCAAAGCCCTGATCATCGATTTCCCTAGCCATGTTATCACGGGCTTGGTCGAAGCTAATGAAGGAAGTGGCTACCCGCGCCTCTACGCGATGCTGGCCAAAGGAAACCCAAGCCCCACAGGCGCCAGAGGAAATGGACGCTGTACCGCCGTGTAGCTGTCCACTATCCGTGGTACCCCACTGAGTGAATGGCTGGTCGAAACGGATGATAAAATAACCTTTGAAAGAGGGCAGGGGAGGACCCAGGGCCTCTGACTCCCTTTCGGTATTCCAGCCGCGTATCTCTCTGCGTATGGTGTCTATCTCTATGTGGCCATGGAGCCTTGCGATGACCACATCGCTCTGCTCTCTCTCCGGGTAAGAAAACCGTAGTATGCCGCAGCGTGATGTAGCGGTCATTTCTACAGTCATTTTTTTGCCTTTCTGAGACACCTGAAGAGAATAATATTGTGGTGTAGCGATCTCGTGGCGATGGGAGTAGGTGAGATCTTGCGTCAATTTATCAGAGCTCATAGTACCTACAGCGGGTAGCAGTGTGACATGGCCATAGTCGCCCATCCACATAGCCGGTTTGTGCGTAGCGCGGAATCCGGTAATATGGGTATTCAAATATTGGTAGATAGGGCGGCCTATCCTGCCGGGCTGTGTACAGGCAGACCACTTGGTCATGGCAAAAGGCGGCCCTACGAATGGGGTGGTGCGCCCGTAGTAGAAGATCAATCCTTTTGTGCCATTCAGAGGATCTGCATAACGTGTGTAATCAGCAGTATCGCTTTGAGAAAAGGCTAGAATGGTAGTAGCAATCTGAAAGTAGAGAAGTAGTATAAGTTTTCGTATCATTTGTCACGCTTATACCTTCAAAGAAACAACTCTATTTGGAGACAAAAAAAGGGAGCTATCTGATGATAGCTCCCTTTCGTACAAAGTGGCCTATTTTTTCTTGCAGGCGTCGGTGCATACATGGCCCTTTTCTCCGTGTGCATACATGTGCTTGCCTGATTTGTGGCACTCGTCAGTGCATACATGCTTTTTAGCGGTCATTTCTTTTTTTTCCTGCTTAGGGGCTTCTTTTTTGTCAGCCTGAGCCTGGACAGAGAGCATGGTGCCGGCGAGCGCCAGCATTACAAATGTCTTCTTCATAAAAACTAATTTTTGAGATGAATTAATGGAGGATTGGACGGGACATATCTGGTCGCCTTACAATCGGCCGGATATTTTATTTACGTCCTCCATTCAATTGGCACTGCTGGCAGATCTTAGCCTTGAAATCCGGGTATCTGAGTAACTGGTAGTTTTCATTGAACCAGCGGCAGAGGCGTGGTCGGTTTTTAGCTGCCAGTTTATCCATCTGCTGGTAGTAGAAGTCGATCTTTTGATTGAGGTTGAAATTGACTATCGCACCGGTATTGACGTAGAGGTATATCAGGTCTTCATCATTAGGATATTGCTCCAGGTATGTCTCCAGGAGTTTCGTGGTCTCCGTATACCGGGCAAAATAGTTGAAATAGCGACCGATATCATACACCTCCTGAGCGCGCAGTGAGGCCATAGGAAGCAACTGCTTGACATGGTCAAAGCTGGCGAACATATCCTTGAACTGCCGCTGGTGGAAATAGAAAATACTCCCTGACAAGTAATAGTTGAACTCTAACTGATAGCGCAGTTTTTTCTCCAGTTTTTCATCTTTGGTCAGCGAATCTACTACGCGGCCTAACTTGCGAAACTGATCCACATCTATAAGCTGCTGGTGGAAATAAAGGTGCGTACGGTACACGGCCATATTAAATCTGAGTGGCTTGAAATCTGGGAATACGCGCTCCGCACTGTCTATGTATCTGAAATAAGACCCACTAAATGCACTGTAGTCAAATATGTCAGACTGAACGATGATGGATGCCAGATAGTTGCTGACCATTGGTGCAAACTGCCGCTCGAGCGGTATCTCAATAGCTGAAAGAAAATGCTTGCTCAGGTTGCCTTTGCGATAGGCATCTATCACGCGTGAGTAGGCGATGATGGCTTGCGCAGAGTCCCCTTTGTATATCCTGTCCTGGATGATCAGGGGCATGAAGCGGACTTCCGTATTGTCGTCGTACTCTTTGTGCAGGTGTATACGCACACGGGCTACGCGCTGATCGTCCAGCATGGCTCTTACATCATTATCGTACATGTGTGCATTGATGCGCTTTCGGATGGTGTCTTTCTGATACGCTGTCAGTACTGATTTGGCCGGGTCCAGTCCGCACTGCTCCATCATGCGTGGCCAGTTTTCCAGTGTCTTTTTCTCCACAGGTGTCGGCTGTGCCATATTTGACTTTACAAACCTTTCTATAAAATCAGCTCTGGCTTTTTGGAGTTGCAGATTATTTGCGGCAGTGCCCTCTATAGAGCTGTAGGCTGTGATCTCGACCTTTGTGATGGCACCGTCAAATGTAGAGATCAGTTCTTTTAGCTTTCTAAAATAGAACGTGTCCTGACGTGTCTCGTTTTTGGCAAATGGAATGTAAAATTCCTTGTCGAAATCTGCCACCCCATGGTTTAGCCGGCCGGCTGCCTCACACCACTGCGGATAGATGGGTAGATCTTTGAGTATATCCTGCTCTACCCGGATAGGATAGGAGTAGCGGCACATCATGCCGTTTTGTATAAGGATCGTATTGACCTGCAGGCCGGCTGACTCGCGCGGGGCTTCTTTGGGTATAGTGCCCAGATAGCTCAGTAGCTCACCATTTTTGTATTTATTGTTTCTAAATATCTCATCGCGATAGTGTGGAGCGAGCATGTACCCGTCAAAGACTGTGGAAGGGTGCAGGTTATTATCCAGCGGGCAGGAAAATTGATTTTTGTATACCAGATCCAGCGCCAGGCCATCACGCGGCTCTGTGAGCATATGCTTGATAGGATTTACATCCTGGTAGTATTGATAGACTGTATCATCTACCTGTATCAGATAGCTGGAAAATATACTGGCCAGGAAGTCGTATTGACCATAGGTGCGGCATTTGCCTGGTTCAGTTTCTTTCACCCCCCAGGTAGTGTCAGAATAGGCCAGGCCGCCATTGGCAGAAGGCGTATAGGGGTCGCAGCCAAATACCTGCGCAGCGTAAAGGACTCTCTTATTTCTGTATAATGTAATGCCCAGGCCGCTACGCGTGTAGGCGCTGTTTATCATATTGGCATAGTGGCCCGGACTATGTTGCCACTGATCAAATAAGGCATGCGCCAGGTCACGGTATGTCCAGATAGTGTAATCCTTTTGCGTGTTAGGATCAGTAGCGGTAGTTTTCAGATATGTCATCAGGACATTTTCGCCGACTACGGCATGATTGCCACGGTAAAACATGACACGATCTTTGGGCGTGTACTTCCTGGGAAACTCCGACTGGCGATGCGTGACCAGATTATTTTTATTGCAATAGTCAGACTGATCCTGAGCTGCTTTTTGCAGGATAGGGTCGCTACTCAGTATGGGGACTTTCTTTTGAGCACGAAGTGCGTTGAGCTCATCCATGAAAAGAGATTGGATCAGCCCTTTATTGAGATGGTCGGGATCGATCGTGTCAGCCGGATTTTGCGCCCGCAATGCGGACCCACCGAGGAGGACAGTAAGAAGTATAAGTAGGGCAGATCTCATGAACCAGCTAATCGTCAATGTTATAACGAATTTAATGCTGATTCATTATATATCTGCTATAGATCATCTGTGCAGGATATAGGTATCGATAGGATGGGAGGGGTCAGTAGTAATGTAGTACTCAAAGATGGCAACATCCTTCGTCACTTTTACCTTGACTGCTCCGAAGTTTTTGCCATCGCATTTGACCTTAAACCGTGTACTGTCGAGGGGGTGCGCGTTGCAGTCATAGAGCTTTGTATTGCCTCCATTGCCACTGATCATGTAGAGGAGCTGTGGCGTGGTCATGTCCTCTATCCGCGCGTAGAAGTGCTCATGGCCGGCCAGCACTGCACTGGCACCCCACTGAGCATATGGCCACTGCAGGTGTGTCGCACTGCCATGATCTCCGGGTGAAAACGGTGGGTGATGGAAGTATACAAATTTGAACGGAGCGGTGCTATTTGCAAGATTGTCTTTCAGCCACCTGGACTCCGGAGAGTCGCAGCAGTCTACGTGGCCATCGGCGCCGGAGTTCATACTGTAAAACTGTACGGGTCCCCATGAAAAGGTATAGTTAGACTCATCTCCGGGCAGTGTAAAGTACTCATAGTATGGTTTCATATGCTTTGAGTAGTGGTCGTGATTGCCTGGTGCGGGGAAGAAGCGATTGGTTTTATCCTGTGCTGCCTTGCCATCGCAGCGCAGAGTGACGGGCGCATCCGGATTGTAGATATAGTCGCCGTAATATTTTCCTATATTTTTCTTCAAACTCTTGCGTGCACCCAGGAAGTAGTTATTATCTCCCATCGTAATGATGAAATCAATAGGCCAGCTTTTGATCAGGTCTGCTACAGCGCCTTCAGCTTTACTGTTTTCACCAAAATCCCCGACTATAGCAAAAGTGATGGAATCAGCTTTTACATTGACAGAAATGGTAGAATCCTTTTGGGCAAAAGCCGGGATGCAAAATAGAGACAGCAGGAGGGTAGTGGTGATCAGATACTTCATGTATAGAAATTGATGAACGCAAATGTAGGGTTCTGACACTATTTTTCTGAGGTAATTGCGCGCTGAAGTTTGAGACGATGCAGGAAGTCCCGGTAGTTTCGTTTGTCGCTGGCTGTCCAGAGCGCCTCGGCCATGGCTGCCATACGCGGCATGAGCTGATGCAGCGCATCAGCTTCTGTTTTCACGTATTCTGTCCACAGCGTCGCTTCCCCACCCAGGATCAGCTCGTTTTGAGCATCAGTGAGTAGACCGGATGCGGGCCGGAAAGAATATACCTTTCTGAGCGGCAGGGGCAGCATCCATATTGCCTTTGACTTGTCTCCCTTTTGGGGATAGTCAAAGTAGCAGTAGGCCCGTGGTGCCATGATCACTCTATTACCCTGCTTTGCTGCCCTAATACCGGCGCTTTTGTCCAGCCAGCTCATCACCACGATACTATCACTGAGTCCTCCATGCACTACTTCTCCCCAGCCTATGGCGGTACGCCCTTTTTTATTGAGGTAGCTCTCTATGCGATGCATGAAATAGTGCTGTAGTTCCTCTTCGCTTTTCAGATGCTGCTCCTGCATGACAGCCTGAGCCACAGGGCTATTCCTCCACTGTGCCTTAGGCGCCTCATCGCCGCCTATATGTATGTACCTGGAGGGAAATAAGTCGCACACTTCATCCATGACGTCTTCAAGGAACCTGAATGTACTATCCCCGGGAGCGTAAATGTCCTTTTTGATGCCCCAACTATTCGGTACTGTGAGCTGCTGACCTGTGCAGCCTAGCTGCGGATATGCAGCCAGCGCAGCGGAAGAGTGCCCCGGCATCTCGATCTCAGGTATCACCGTGATGTACCGCTCTGCCGCGTAGGCCACTATTTCCCTTATGTCTTCCTGCGTATAGTACCCGCCATATTGAGTACCATCCTTTTCTGTACGCCATGCACCGACCTCGGTCAGCCGGGGATATTTCTTGATCTGGATCCGCCATCCCTGATCGTCAGTGAGATGCCAGTGAAAAGTATTCATTTTATACCCGGCCAGAAGGTCAATATATTTTTTAATAAAGTCTTTGGAAAAGAAATGGCGGCAGACATCGAGATGCATACCCCGGTAGGCATACCGTGGATAGTCTACTATCTCGATCGGTGAGATTTTGCCGTTTTGGGATACTGATGTGATCTGCTGCAGGGTGCGCTTTCCGTTTTCAAATCCTATTGGAGCTTTGGCATATATCGTAGTCTCATCATGGGATATGATCAGCACATAGCCCTCGGGACCGAAACATGTGGCTGTGTGTGGAGTATCCAATCTTACCGGCCGCAGTTCTGCTACAGGTAGCGAATCATACGGAGGAAGCAAGAGAGAGCTGGCTGGGGCCGGTATAATGGCTAATGACTGACAAAACAGAGACAGGGGCAGGCCAGATAGTAAGATTAAAATGTATCTCATAGTGTGCATGATAGCGGACGTATGTTAAGTATAAGTGAAGCATATTATTTCACCTATGAATTTAGTTCATAACTTCATTTTGTAAACTATATATAGGAATCATGCCTCGCCAGCTCATATATCATAATCGCTATTTCCTGGGCATATTCTCCATATACCTTATAGCGGGGGCATTTAGTTTTATATGGTATCAGCAGGGGCATGAGACACTATTTATGGATAGTCATCATACACCGTGGATGGATTTCATTTTTGTTTTTTTTACTCAGCTGGCTGAGGCCATATCGCTTTCTGTGATCTTCACTGTACTCGTAGCCGCCCGGTTACGCTATTTCATTATGTTTGCTATCAATATGATGGTAGTGGGTGCGGTGATCATCTGGCTCAAGTATGTCGTGTTTGCTGATCACGTCAGGCCTGCATTATTCTTTGGGAGTGCGCAGCATCTGAATTTTATCAAAGGCAGGCCGATCTTATC
The DNA here is from genome assembly GCA_002336805.1 of Bacteroidetes bacterium UBA1941. Lineage (GTDB taxonomy): Bacteria > Bacteroidota > Bacteroidia > Chitinophagales > LD1 > UBA1941. The sequence goes on along the minus strand of DDEZ01000008.1, from coordinate 77,689 downwards.
CCAATATAGCTTTCCCTCCGGTCACACCGCCACGGCATTTGCCTCTGCACTGATGCTCGCCATCTTTATCAGGCGGACCTGGGCCAGTTTAGTATTGCTGTGCCTGGCATTGCTGGTAGGATTGTCCCGTATTTATCTGTTGGAGCACTTTTGGGTAGACGTTTACTTTGGGTCACTGGTGGGCGTCACTATTACGCTTTTGGTGTATATTGCGCTGCAGCGTCCCATTATGCACCGCGAGAGCAGGGTGCTTGATTTTTCCCTGTGGGAGCGCTTTACAAAAAGGCAAGTGAAACAATGAATAATGTGCTGAAGCGGTTCTCTGATGTGCCCCACTGGGTCTTCCTTTTTATTATTGGCGTATTGGTCTTTGTTCCATTTCTGGGCAATGCCCACCTTTTCGACTGGGATGAGATCAACTTTGCAGAGTCGGCTCGTGAAATGCTGCTCACCCACCACTACAGGACCGTGCAGATCAATTTTCAGCCATTCTATGAAAAGCCTCCATTCTTTATCTGGCTCCAGGCTCTGTCTATGAGTTACTTTGGGGTCAATGAATTTGCGGCACGTATACCTAATGCGGTATTTGGTATAGTGACCATGATCACTGTTTACAATGTAGGCCGGAGGTATTTTGATAAAAGTATGGGTATCTGGTGGGCATTGCTGTTTGCCTGTTCCATCTTGCCACAGATGTATTTCAAATCTGGTATCATAGATCCGGTGTTTAATTACTTTATCTTCTTGAGTCTTTACTTCCTGTTCGCTATATCGATAAAGGACGACTTTGAGCCTAATAAGATGCGACGCAACAATCACAGGTGGTACCTGACAGCCTCAGCACTGGCAGCCGGTGTGGCAGTCTTGACGAAAGGGCCTGTAGCGCTAGGCATCATTGTGCTGGTAGTGACCATCATACTTCTGATCAATAGGGGGAAACTCAACTTTAATCTAGGTGACCTGATACTGTGGCTGGTAGTGGTCACGCTAGTGATAGGGGCGTGGCTTTCCTTTGAGATCCGGGCAAACGGCCTTGCCTTTGTACACAATTTTATAATCTATCAGATACGACTATTCTCTACCGAGGATGCCGGTCATGGTGGTCCTGTCTATTTTCATCTGTTGGCGGTATTTCTTGGGTGTTTCCCGGCATCGATTTTATGTCTGGATTCTTTCAGAAGGCAGCCGGACGATACGCTCCACCAGGTTTCTCTGAAAAGGTGGATGATCGTTTTGCTGGTCGTGGTCCTGATCATATTCTCGGTGGTGAAGACGAAGATCATACACTATTCCTCGTTAAGTTACTTTCCGGTTACATTTCTGGGAGCCTACTTCATACACCATCTGCAGTCTGGACGCTGGCGCTGGACATGGAGGCAGGCAGTGCCTCTGATGGTGATAGGTATTGCATTTGCCGCAGCTGTGGCCGGTGCTATTGGCTTAGGACTGCACCCTGAGATATTTCAATCCATCAAAATGGATGCCTTTGCGACCGAAGCTGTCAAGGCCAAAGTATATTGGACTGTAAACGACCTGGCGGTACCTGCCGGATTGCTGGCAGGGGTGATAGCTGCGGCGATACTACTGGGTAGAGGGCGGGTCATAATAGGTATGGCGGTATTGCTCATCAGCACGTGCTTGTTTACTAACCTCTCTCTGGCGCTGATCGTGCCGCGCATAGAAAAGTACTCTCAGGCCGCCATGATCGAATTTCTGGAGTCCAAGAAACTTGAAGATTGTTACGTGGAGGTGGCTGGTTTTAAAAGTTATGCGCAGCTATTCTATAAAGGTAAGAGCCAGCCGGCTTCGGCACAGGATAGCGACCCATCATTTATCCTGACAGGGCCTACCACAAAACCGGTATATGTCATCACAAGAGTAGACAAATTACCGACCATCGACTTTATGGACAGATATACTGAGATCTATCGAAAAAACGGCTTTGTATTTTTGAAGAAAAAGTAATGTGTTAAAATGACAAGTCGATTTTTGTCTTATAACCGATACATTTAACAAAATAGCCTCTATTATCCACAGGTTCTGTTTGATTATTATTCTTTAAGGGGTAATTTTAGCGCCCATAATATTTTACAAATCAATAACAAACAGAATGAAGAAATTTCTTCTCCTTTCAGTTGCGTTCCTATGTTTTATCAGTAGCCATGCGCAGCGTACATGTGGTACGATGCATCATGAGCAGCTCCTCATGCAGAGTGATCCTCACTACACGGGGCACAGGCAGGCCATAGACCAGTTCGCTCAGAACTATCACATGTCTAGCAATGGCCAGCGTGCCGTGATCACTATACCTGTGGTAGTGCATGTGGTCTATCATGACTCTGCGGGCAATATCAGTATGGCCCAGATCCAATCTCAGATAGATCGCCTCAATCTCGATTATCATAAGCTAAACGCAGATACAGCCAGCATTCCTGCCCCGTGGAGAAGTATCGCCGCAGACTGTAACATCCAGTTTTGCCTCGCGCAGCGTACGCCCACAGGTACAGCTACCAATGGGGTAGTAAGGAAGCGTATCAATACCGCAACCTCATGGATAGATGATGATAAAGTGAAGTATACCAGTCAAGGAGGTGATGACGCATGGCCAGCCTCTTCATACCTGAATCTCTGGGCATGTGACCTGGGCGGTGGCCTTCTGGGCTATGCACAATTCCCGGGAGGAACTGCGGCTACTGATGGCGTTGTGATCCTCAATACTGCTTTTGGTAGTACCGGTACAGCATCTACGGCACCATATAATAAGGGCCGGACGGCTACCCATGAGGTAGGCCACTGGCTAAACTTATACCACATATGGGGTGATGACAATGGTGCGTGCTCAGGCACTGATCAGGTGAATGATACACCTAATCAGGCTGACATGAACTACGGATGCCCTACCTACCCGCATACAGATGCTTGTGCGACTACCAGTCCCGGAGCCATGTTTATGAACTATATGGACTATACAGACGATGCCTGTATGTATATGTTCACCAATGGTCAAAATACCCGTATCCAGGCTAACTTTGCTACCGGAGGTGCGCGCGCTGCCCTCCTTAACTCGCAGGGATGCGTGCCAGTATCCGGCGGACCAGTTACAGCATTTACGGCCAATAAAACTACTATCTGCGTCGGTCAGTCTGTCAACTTTACGGATCAATCTACGGGCAGTCCTACATCCTGGAGCTGGTCTTTCACTGGCGCAGCTACTACCACCTCTACTACACAAAACCCTCAAAACATAGTTTATAATACGGCGGGAACTTATTCTGTGACCCTGACTGCCAGCAATGCTGGTGGATCTACCCCTCTCACCAGGACTAACTATATTACAGTACTAGGCACTACAGCACTTCCTCTCAAAGAGGGTTTTGAGGGTACGACATTCCCTCCTGCGGGCTGGTCTCTGAATAATCCTGACGCCTCTACTACATGGGTGCGTACTACCAGTGCGAGCGGCTTTGGCCAATCTACAGCCAGTGCTTTCCTGGATAACTATAACTACAATGCTTCCGGCCAAAAGGACTATCTGTATACTCCGGTTTACAGTTTCACACGTGGCCTGAATGCAACTTCTAAACTCAAGTTTGACTACGCATATGCACTCTACAACGCAACCAGCGCAGACACACTGCAGGTAATGGTCTCAACCGACTGCGGTACTACATGGACATCCCTTTGGAAGAAGGGTGGAAGCCAGCTACGCACTACTACTACGGCATACACCAACCAGTTTGTGCCTACGGCTACACAATGGGTGCGGGATTCTACTATCAGCCTGGCATCATATCTAGGGATGTCTTCTGTTCAGTTTGCCTTTATCAATATCAACAAATACGGTCAGTCACTGCTGCTGGATAATATCAATATAGATACTGTAGCTACGACGGGCGGCTGTACACGTCCTACTGCATCGTTTGTCGCTTCGCCGACTACAGTGACTCAAGGCAGCACAGTGACCTATACCGATCAGTCTGCCAATAGCCCGACAGCGTGGGCCTGGACCTTTGGCGGTGGTACGCCTGCTACCTCTACAGCACAGGCTCCGGGGGCGATCACCTATAGTACTGTAGGTACGTACACTACTAAGCTGCGTGTGACAAATGGCTGCGGCTCTGACTCTATGACAGTCACTATCACTGTGGTACCGGCCAGTGCCCAGTCCGGCTGTGATACTCTCAGCCACTTGCTGACCAATGACTCCCTCCGCGTGTATAGCGATGGTAACTCCACATGGGGAGTCATAGCTGGTACCAATAGCTATCATGACCTGGCCAAGGCGGAAAAATACACTAACGTAAACGGACGCCCGCTCAACTCGGTGCTGCTCGGATTCGTATATGCCCGCTCTGCCGGCGCTACTGACTCCGTAACCATCAATGTGTGGGATGCAAATGGCGCAAACGGCCTGCCAGGCACAGTGCTAGGCACTACTAAGGTGGCTATGAGTACTGTGGTGACCAATGTGGCCAACAGCAGATTTACTCAGGCTACATTCCCATGTCCGGTCGCTACGGGCAGCACATTCTATGTAGGCTTTAATATCAACTACCTGGCCGGTGATACTATCTGGATGGGTACTACTTCTTACTATAATAGTGCTAACCACCCGTATCAGGGATATGAGCTGAACTATATAAACGCTACCACCAGCCAGTGGGCTGCTGTAGATAGCGATTGGTTCCCTTTTAGCTTTTATATATTCCCGGTGCAGTGTACGCAGACAGCTCCTACAGCTGCATTCACAGCCAATAAGACTTCACTCTGCGTAGGTGATTCTGTACGCTTCACAGATCAATCTACCGGCTGCCCTAGCGGCTGGTCATGGCAGGTGACAGGCCCGGTGAATATGGTGTCGTCCAGCAAGAATCCGACATTTACCTTTACTACAGCCGGCACCTACTCTGTCACACTCACTGCATCCAATGCAGGTGGCAGCAATGCACTGCCAAGAACGTCGTACATCACGGTGAGGCCACTGCCTACGGAGTCTATGAGTACAACCCCGGTGAGCTGCTATGGTGGCAGTGATGGTACTGCTACAGTCACGGCCTCCGGAGGTACTTCATATACATATTTATGGGCGCCTGGCAGTGCTACGACAGCTACTATCAGCAATAAGCCAGCTGGAACATATACGGTGACTGTGACCAGCAACTATGGCTGCTCATCTACTGCATCTGTAGCTATCAGCCAGCCTTTCAGCGCGCTGAGTGCTACGACATCTGCTACCAGCGCCTACTGTGGCAACAGTAATGGTTCTGTGACAGTAGCCGCTACGGGTGGTAATGGTGGCTTTACCTACAGCTGGAGTCCTGGAAGCTATACTACTGCCAGTGTCAGTAGCCTTGCTGCCGGCACTTATACGGTCACTGTCAAGGATTCTAAGAACTGTAGCGTGACAGGCTCTGTGGCTGTGACCAGCCAGACGGCTACCGTCACTATCAGCTTTAGCAATACGAATAGTACCTGCAACCAGTCCAATGGCTCCATAGTAGCTACCATAAACGGCTCAAGCAATGGTGCACACTACCACTGGAGCAATGGTGATACAACCGGTTCTATTTCTAATATAGCCGCCGGTATATATACAGTGACCATCACAAATGCCCTGGGCTGCTCCGCTTCCAAATCTGATACACTCAAGTCCACCACAGGTGCTACGGTAGCAGTGTCTACCACACCAGTGAGCTGCAACGGTGGCAACAATGGTACTGCGACTGCTACTCCTACGGGTACCGGGCCATTCACTTATGCATGGAGTGGCGGCGGATCTACTGCTACTATTTCCAATAAAATAGCTGGTACATATATAGTCACTGTGACTGACGGCAATGGCTGCCAGACTACCGCATCTGCTACTATATCGCAGCCTGGTGTGCTCACTGCCAGTGCTACGTCTACCGCTGTGATCTGTACCACTGCAGGCACAGCTACAGTGACGGGATCGGGTGGCAATACAGGTGGCTATACATACCTCTGGAGCAATACTCAGACGACTGCCACTGTCAGCAATCTCACCGCAGGCACCTATACTGTGACTGTGAAAGATAGTAAGCAGTGCTCTGCCACAGCTTCTGCTACCGTGGCTAACCAATCCCTGACACTCTCTGTATCCCTGAGCAAGACCGATGCCACATGCGGCAATAGCAATGGTACGGTGACAGCGAGCACCACTGCTACCGGTGTGACCTATACATGGGCACCAGGTGGGTCTCATGCTACATCACTTTCCAATGTGGCTGCTGGTACTTATAGCGTGACCATCACTAATACGAATGGCTGCTCTGCCAGTGCAACGATAAATGTGCAGAATTCAAACGGCGCGAACGTAACACCATCCTCTACGCCTGTGACCTGCTATGGTGACGCTAACGGTAGTGCTAGTGTGGCAGCCAGCGGTGGCTCAGGCACCTATACATACGTATGGGCTCCGGGTGGTGCGACTACTGCCAGCATCACGGGCAAACCGGCTGGCAGCTATACTGTGACAGTGAGTGACGGTACGGCATGCCCTGCCACAGCTACGATAATGATAAGTGGCCCATCTGCAGCAGTAGCCGCTACGGCCACTGCTACCGCAGTGATATGCAATACAAGCGGCACAGCTACTGTCAGTGCAACTGGTGGCAATACTGGAGGCTATACATATCTGTGGAGCAATACTCAGACCACGGCTACTGCTACCGGCCTGGCAGCAGCTACATATACTGTGACTGTAAAGGATAGCAAGCAGTGCTCGGCTGTGACTTCAGTGGCTGTCACAAACCAATCTCCGACGCTGACAGTCACTGTCAATAAAACGGATGCTACATGCGGCAGTAATAATGGTACTGCGGCTGCCAGCACTACTGCATCGGGTGTTACCTATCATTGGGCACCGGGTGGTGCTACTACCAGTACGCTCAGCAATCTGGGTGCAGGTACCTATACAGTGACCATCACAGATGCCAACGGCTGCAGTGCGTCTGCCTCTGCTTCTGTAGGCACCACATCAGGCCTGTCTGCCAGTATCTCTGCTCAGACCAATGCTACATGCCACGGCGGTGCAGATGGTACTGCTACAGTAGCTGCTACCGGCGGTACCGGTGGCTATACCTATCAGTGGAGTAATGGTAACTCAACTGCACAGGCTACCGGACTGAGCGCTACTACCTACGTAGTAACAGTGTCAAACGCGGGATGCTCTACCACTACCAGTGTGAGTATATCAGAGCCTACTTCAGTCAGTGTGACTACCAGCTCATCTCCTGTGATCTGTACCACTATGGGTACTGCTACGGCCTCCGGCTCCGGCGGTAGCGGATCCGGATATACCTACATCTGGAGCAATACGCAGACCACGCAGACCATCAGCGGGCTGGCTGTGGGCAGCTATACTGTGACTGTCAAGGATGGTCACAATTGTACTGCCGTAGCTACTGCAGCTATCACTCAGCAGGCATCTACGCTTACCGATTCAATACACTCTACTCCATCTACTACAGCTACATCCAATAATGGTAGTGCTACAGTATACCCTGTAGGTGGTGCGCCTAACTATACTTATGTATGGAATAATAATCAAACTACCCAGACTGCTACGCAGCTGGCGCCTGGTACATATACTTGTACCGTCACAGATATGTTTGGCTGTATGACCATAGCATCGGTCACGGTAGGGCAGGGGCCTAATGCTATAGCAGATGTGACTAATAATCTGCAATACACAATAGCACCTAACCCGGCTACAGACAAATGCACTGTGATTGTAGAGATGAATGAGCCACTACCGGTAGACCTCAGCCTCTATACACTGCTCGGTCAGAAAGTATGGACGAGGGAGCTGGGGCATGTACGCACGGCCACGGAGCAGATAGATCTGCATGATCTTGCCGGAGGTGTTTATATCCTGAAACTCAAGGCGGGAGATAAGTACTACTCAACACGACTGGTAAAAGAATAACCAGATCATATATTAATAGGAAAGGGCTCTCTTGGGAGCCCTTTCCTGTTTTTAAGACTGTATCCCAAAAATAGTTTCCGCTATTGGTTTTATTTGTTTCCTTTGCACCAGCATTGGTTACAGGGTCATTGTCAATGATCCGGTATTAAAAGGGAATCACGTGTAAGTCGTGAACAGTTCCCGCTGCTGTAAGCTCCGTAAGTGTCTGAGCACACACGCCACTGTCTTTACCGGATGGGAAGGCGCTCAGACTGGAGTAAGTCAGAAGACCTGCCAAGGCTAAAACAGTACTACAACTTTCGGGAAAAAAAGTTGGGCAGGATACGGTGTACAACGTTATTCTTCCTTTGCATTTTGCTCCGAAGTTGATTTTTTAACTCATTGATGATTTAAACATGAAAAAAATCAGCTTTACTCTCACTCTGGCATTTGCGTGCCTTCTTTCGGCCACAGCTCAAAACAGGGCTACTTTTGACAATTTCACTTTATCGCCCAATAGTTACTATGAGGGTGCTGACCTGGCAGGAGGTTTCCTTTCCGGTGATGCATATTTTTACAATCAGTATGATACCAATTATCATTTCTGGGCCAGCGGCTTTGCTTACAGCAATGTAAAAGACGATACAACTTCGGGTTTTGGCAATGAATATGCATCTGCTACTGCAGGTGGTGTATTTGGAAGCAATAACTATGCAGTGGCGAACTCTGCCGGTGGCACTATCAATATCGGTCTGCGTGGCTTCGCACCGGGACATCCTGTACTTGGCTTCTATGTGACAAACAGCACATATGCATACCTCAGCATGAAAAACGGTGATGCCTTTGCCAAAAAATTTGGAGGTCCATCGGGCAATGATCCGGATTGGTTTAAGCTGACAATAAAAGGCTGGCGTAATGGCGTAGCTACTATAGATTCCGTAGATGCCTATCTGGCTGATTTTCGGTCTGCCAATAGTTCAGATGATTACATACTCAAAACCTGGAAGTTTGTGAACCTGCTTAGTCTCGGCAATGTAGATAGTTTGTCTTTCTCTCTCAGCTCTACAGACAATGGCTCATTTGGCATGAATACGCCGGCTTTTTTCTGCATGGATAATTTCATGACCACTGATGGTGCGACTATAGTATCAGCTCCTATAGCAGTAGATGATACAGCCAGTACAATATATACAGACTCCATAGCAGTAAATATTCAGGCGAATGATGTGTATTCTTCATTCCTGTATGGCAGTATCTCGATCCTATCCGGCCCTCAGGTAGCCGGCGCCACCGCATATATCAACGCAAATGACCAGCTGGAATATGTACCGGCGGTAGGGCTCAGGACGCAGGATACGATCGTTTATAGCTATTGTGATGAGTTTAACGTCTGTGACACGGCAGTGGTAGCCATCAATATTAATGGATTGACAAATACTGCAGTCAAGGATGTGCAGACTACATCACTGACGATGTATCCTAATCCGGCTATTACGCAGGTCACAGTGATAGTAGATTTATCTATCAGCCATATCAGCGTGTCTGATATCTCCGGTCGCACAGTACTGATGCGTGACGTACAGACGGACCGAGCGGTACTCGATATCTCCTCTTTGAGTGCCGGATCATACACGGTGTCTGTGTATAGTGCATCGGGTATAGTCAATAAGAAATTGATCAAAGAGTAAAGCCGGGATCATGATATTGGATCTCAATAGCTCACTCAGACGCTCTGTGGGGCTGATACTCACTATGGGTGTCATGATATCAAGCCAGGCCCAATACGCACCTGCTGCCGGGGTGCCTGGTACTACTGCCATACCTGCATCTGCTGATACTATAGTCATGTGGGCCTCGGGATGCTCGGTCATCCGTGGCCTGCAGGATATAGCTGTGCCCACCTCTGGCTATGCCTCTGCCGGAGACTCATCTCAAGCTATCGGTCCTGCCGGTGGCAATACGATCGTAAGTCTCGGAGATGGAGGTGTGGCTACACTTACCTTTGCCCATCCTATCGTAGATAGGCCAGGTTTTGATTTTGCTGTTTTTGAAAATGGTTTTATCGCAGGCGGGCCAGACATGGCGTTTTTGGAGTTGGGGTTTGTAGAGGTGAGCAGTGATGGATTACGTTTTGTCCGCTTTCCAGCGGTAGACCATACACAGGACTCAGTACAGATAGCCAATGGAGGCACTATGGATGCCAGCAGTCTTTACAATCTGGCCGGCAAATATACAAGCGGTTTCGGTACGCCATTTGACCTGGCGGAGCTCAGAGACTCTACGGGTCTGGATCTGCAGCATATCACCCATGTGCGGGTCATAGACGTAGTTGGTGCTCTGGACGATAATTTTGCTACGCATGACAGCCGTGGGCATAAGATCAACGATCCTTATCCTACGCCATTTGCCTCATCGGGTTTTGATCTGGATGCGGTCGGTGTGATGCATGCAGACGGTATCAGCGGCGTAGAGGATCTGCATCAGGCCGGGCTACAGGTTTACCCCAACCCTGTATCAACGAAGCTTTATATACAGTTAAACTCAAATGAAACAGCTGCGCTCAGTATTTCTGATATGAGTGGGCGACTCTATCGCGAAATGCAGCTCACTGGCACCTCATCGATAGATGTAGCAGACTTGTCACCAGGGATATATACTCTGAATGTAACTACGGACACCAGAACTTTCACGCATCTGATCATAAAGCAATGAGAGAGCCTGTCAAGAATAAAGAGGTAGTTCCGGCTCAGGTAGCAGCTACCAATGATAGCGTGATGTACTATCTGGAGCGTGGGCTGCTGGTGTTTACTGAGGCACATCACCGCGCGCGCGGGTACTGCTGTAAAAATGGATGCCGTCACTGCCCCTATGGATACAGGAACAAAAAATGAACATCTGGTCACAATATGGAGTAGCGATAGCTCTGGTATGTATATGCCAGAGTAGCTACGCCCATACCATGACTGATACTACTGTGCAGCTGGGTACGGTCACCATAGATACTACACGCTATAGTCGTAATGAATGGAAGTGGAATACAAGTACGATCACAGACTTTAGGAATATAGAAGGCCGGAAAGCATCAGAAGTATTATCTGATTTTTCGGGTATATATCTGAAAAACTATGGTCTGGGGCAGCTCAGCTCTATCTCATTCAACGGAGGTTCCGCTGCACAGACAGAGCTACAGTGGAATGGCATCAAACTTAATAATCCCAGTACTGGGCAAGTTGATTTTGCCTTGTTTGATATGGGTGGGGGAGATCGGCTACGGATTTCTGACGGCGGTGCCAATGGTACGAATCTGGGGGGAGTCATAGGATTGGAAAATCAATTGAGCATAGACAAATCCGCTTCCCTGAGTACAGATAATGTTATTCGCATCGGGAGTTTTGGCGAGCGGGTGATATCCAGCTACAACGCCTATCGCATCCATAACTTTCTTGGTGCGACAAAGCTTGGCTATCTGGGAGCCGACAATGATTTTTCATTTGTAAACGCTATGCACCGCGGTCGGCCCTTAGAGCACCAGCACAATGCTGCTACCAGGCTACTATCTGCTATGCAGCAGTTGCAATATCTTTTGCCCAAATCGACTATAATAGGTCTGGACCTATGGGTGACCGATGCTGACAGACAGCTGCCACCGGTCATGGCTGCATATAGCAGTGTAGAGCGCCAATGGGACAGGTCATACAGGGCACTTCTGCATCTGGCTGGTCAAAAGTCTAGATTTAGCTATGCACTAAAGTCGGCTTATCTATATGATGCACTCAGGTATCAGGACTCCAGTGCGACCATAAATAGCCGTTCGGCTACGCATGCTATACGCAACCTGTTTACCGCTAGATACGAGATAAAGAAGCGCCTAGTACTGACCGGCCAGTTACATTACGACCATGAGATAGCCACTTCATCCGGATTTGATCATGCATGGAGCCGCGACCTGTCAGGAGCACTGGCAGAGCTGCTCTACAGCCATCGCAAAGGGTTTATGGCAAAAGGGAGTATCGGAATCGAACTACTGGCTAACAAAGCTTTGCCAGTGCCGGCAGCAGTGAGTGTAGGGTATAGCCGGACACTGGGAAAGGACGCTTTCTCTATTCTGCTCTCTGGTGCTCATGCGTACAGGCTGCCGGGGCTAAACGATCTCTACTGGAGCACGGGAGGCAATGCCTCTCTGCGACCGGAGAAGGCTTGGAAGGGTAGCGTTCATGTGCTTTACGCACATTCATTTTGGCTCAGAGTTTTGACGGATGGATTTTACAATTATGTAAGCGACTGGATACTCTGGGCACCGGATGCCGGTAGTGCTATCTGGTCTGCTCAGAATGTGAAAAGAGTCTTGTCACGGGGGGTGACCGCTGAAGTCAAAATGCAAAGCAGGAGAGAGCTGAATGACAAACGATTTTCAATCAGCGGAGGTTTGAGCTATACTTATACCAATACGATCTCACTGGATGCCATGTCACTCAATGATAATTCTAAAGGCAAGCAGCTGATATACGTACCCCTGCATAATCTGATAGCTATGGTAAAGCTACAGTACCGGTATTTTTTTGTACAGGCTACCCAGACATACACTGGCCAGCGCTTCATCACGACTGACAACTCTCAGTACCTTAAACCCTACTTCCTTACCCATGTAGAGGTTGGCAAGGATTTCTATATCAGGCAGCAGCGTATAGGACTATCGCTGCGCATAGCTAATATTACTAATCAGCAATACCAACTCGTATCCCAGCGGGCAATGCCGGGCAGAAGTTTTGAAGGAACCATAAGATTAAATCTATCCAGATGAAAAGAATTTATATCATACTGTCAGGCATAGTATTACTGTTGTCGTCGTGTGCCAAGGACAAAACAAATCAGCAGGCCGGTGGACGTGTCATAGTGCTCAATGAGGGTGGCTATGGGCATGGAGATGCTTCAGTATCTGTATACGACCCGGCCACTAAGGTCGTGAGCAACGATGTTTTCCTTGCGCAGAATGGATTCGTACTGGGTGATGTAGCTCAAAGTCTGTACCTGCAAGGTGATACGGCGTATGTCGTAATGAATAACTCCAGAGATATAGTGATAGCTGACGCCACTCAGAACTTCCGGTACCTAGGGCACATAGCTATACCTAATTCATCTCCGAGGTACTTTATGCCAGTATCTGCTACCAAGGCATATGTCACAGAACTGTATGCTAATAAAATCTGGATCGTAGACTATAAGAACGCCGCACTCACCGGCAGTATCCCTACTAGTGGCTGGACAGAACAGATACTGTCTTATAACGGGAAGGTGTATGTACTGGAGCAGACCAAGCCCGGCGGGACAGCTGTTCATAAAATACTTATGATAGATCCCGCTACTGATCAGGTACTCAATAGTGTAGACCTGCCTACAGATCCCTCCAGTTTAGTTGTCACGGATGATCATAGGCTCTTTGTCCTCACCTCACGTCAAAGCTCACCAGCTGTGCCGGCCAATTTATATCAGCTGAATCCTGCCACATTAGCTGTTTCCGCCAGGATAGATTTTGACTCCACTCAGTCACCATCCCGCCTGAGGTATTCCTCTGTCACTCATCAGTTGCTTTTTGCGGGCAATGGTATCTATGCCATGACCTCGACTGATACAATACTCCCCAGCCAACCCCTTATACCTTCCGGCGGCTGGAATGTGTATGGCCTGAATGCAGACCCGGCCAATGGCGATATCTATATCAGTGATGCAATAGACTACCAGCAGGCCTCCCGTATCATGAGGTATTCTAAAGAAGGGGTGCAGATAGATGCCTTTAATGCCGGGCTTATCACAAATGGATTTACTTTTAAATAGTATGAAAGGGAGAAGGGGAAGCGTATTGTTAGCGATCACTGTGGGACTGTACTGCGTGTTTATCGCAGCATGCCATCAGCGGGGTAGTGCCTCTGCTGGAGCTAAGGATGTCATGGTCGACTCTCTTGTGCCCCAGTATTCTCGTAGCTTCCGCGTAGAATATTTCAAGAACTATAAAATAGTAAAGGTCCTTGTGCCGGGTAGGGAGCTACCTGCGGAGTATGTACTCTGTGGCAAGGATGTAATATTGCCTGACTATCTAAGCGGTGCTGTGCGTATAGAAACACCCGTCACCAGGGTCGCCTGCCTCTCTACCACTCATATCGGCGCTATGCAGCTGCTGGATGCACGCAAAATGATAGCGGTGGCAGCAAACACAGAACTGATCTGCGACTCAGGAGTCGCCAAAATGATAGCGGATGGCAGCATCAAAAATGCCGGGCATGATTATCAGCCGGACTATGAGATGATAGCCAGTGTGCAGCCGCAGGTGCTTTTCTCAGATGGGGAGAGTGGCAGCTCCTCACAGATACATGGCAAATTCAAAGCCCTGCATATCAATGTAGCTTCCTCTCGTGATTATTTTGAGCAGGAGCCACTGGCCCGTGCAGAATGGATCAAGTTTTTCGCCGCATTCATAGACAGGGAGGCAACAGCTGACAGCATTTTTGAAAAGGTAAAGGCCGGCTATGGACTGACGCGCAGCAATGTGGCTGAAACGGGCGAGCGTCCTACTGTTTTTTGCAACCTGCCATATAACGGTATGTGGTACATGCCATGTGGCAAGAATTATGTAGCGAGGCTGATAGCGGATGCCGGAGGTGATTTTTTGTGGGAAAAGGATACCCCTGTTAATGGACTTAATCTTACATTGAATTTTGAGCAAGTATACCAGAGGGCTGCACAGGCGGATTTCTGGATGAATCCTGGTGTAACATACTCGCTGAAACAACTCAGTGACCAGGATGCCAAATTCAAACTCTTAAAAGCCTATAAGACAGGAAGAGTGTACAACTGTATCAATAGGCTATCGGCCGGAGGTGGTATGGATATGTGGGAAACGGGTACATTCAGGCCGGATATTGTACTCAGCGACCTGGCCAGTATTTTTCATGCTCACGCATCGCCTGATGGGTTATATTATTATAAGCAGCTAAAGTGAAACATGAGACCAAATATATGGCCTGGTGGTGGATGCTGCTTACGCTGGTAGCGATCATCTTTGTGCTCCAGCTCGTTGTAGGCTCATATCCTGTGTCTTTTGGTGATCTTCTACATTTTTCTGACCTGGAGGATACAGGCGTCAGAAATATACTCCTGCAGTCACGACTGCCAGCTGCCATAGCCGCCACGGTGGGTGGGGCAGCCTTGTCTGTAGGAGGCCTGCAGATGCAGACCTACTTTCGCAATCCGGTAGCGGGACCTTTTGTTTTGGGGATTTCTTCAGGGGCCTCGCTGGGTGTAGCCATCTTTATCATGCTGGCTGGTACGATGGGCACGATGGCCGATAGCGAGTGGGGAGTCATCGTATCCTCATCGGTGGGCGCGATAGTGATCTTCCTGGTGGTGATGCTCATGGCTAGCCGGCTGAATAGCCCTGTCTCCATGCTTATTATCGGCCTCATGATGGCATCTTTTATCAATGCGATCATAGAGGCTATACAAACGATAGCTACAGCAGATTCTATCAAGAGCTACCTCTTCTGGACCATGGGGAGTTTTCGCACTATGACACTGACGCAGATACCTGTAATGCTTTTGGCCACTGGTGGGGCGCTACTCATCAGTATCACGCTGGTGAAACCACTCAATCTGTTATTGACAGGAGAGGAATATGCGCGTCTCACGGGCCTCAATGTATCCCGCAGCAGATTTTGGATAGTGATAAGCACCTGTCTGCTCACGGGGGGAGTTACAGCGTTTTGCGGGCCTATCGGATTTATAGGCCTGGCTGTACCACATCTGGCCAGGGGGATATTCCGCACCTCAGATCATAAAGTGCTTTTGCCCGGAGTGGTGCTGCTTGGCGCTGCGATCAGCGGTATATGCAATCTTTTGACAGCCATACCTATCCATGGCCTGGTGTTTCCTATCAATACGATCACCTCACTCATAGGAGCTCCGTTTGTGATCTGGATAGTTTTCAGGGGGCGGGCGCTCAGGTAGGCTAGAGCAGATCTGCCAGCTGGGATACCATGTGGTCAGTGATATCCAGATGTGTGACCATCCGCACAAGTGTGGGTGAGAAGGGCGATGTTTTGATTCCCTTTGCCGCGAGCTTATCAGCCGTCTCGGCACTATTCTCTACTTCAAATATTATAATATTTGTTTCTACAGGTAGCACCTGCTTTACCCAGCTGCATTTGTTTAGCACTACTTCGATCTGTCTGGCCCGATCGTGGTCTTCGGCCAGCCGCGTTATATTATTCTCCAGCGCATAAACACCCGCTGCCGCCAGATAGCCGCTCTGGCGCATGCCTCCGCCCATTACCTTGCGGATCTTGCGTGATTTCTTGATAAAGTCTTTGGAGCCGAGTAGTACCGAACCCGCTGGTGTGCCCAGGCCCTTGGACAGGCACACAGAGATACTATCAAAAACACCGGATAGAGCCATGGCAGCCTGCCCCAGTGCCGTCAGTGCATTGAATATACGAGCGCCGTCCAGATGGTATATCAATCCTTTGGAGCGAGCAAAGTCGCTAATTTCTTTCATCCTTTCTACGCTATACACGGCACCGCCGCCTTTGTTTACGGTGTTTTCTATGCAGATCATCCGTGTATTGGGATACCAGTCATAGTCAGGCAGGATGCAGCGCTCTATCTGATCTACGGTCATGATGCCGCGGTCGCCATCCGTGAGCCTCACTGAGACGCCGGAGTGAAAGGCCCATCCGGCAGTCTCATAGTTGTAAATATGGCACAGTTTATCGCAGATGATCTCATCGAGCGGCTGGGTGTGGGATTTGACAGCTATCTGATTGGTCATCGTACCGCTGGGACAGAAAAGGCCGGCTTCCATACCAAACATAGCAGCAGCCATTTCCTCCAGTTTTTTTACAGTGGGGTCCTCGCCAAAAACGTCGTCTCCTACTTCAGCCCTATACATCGCATCCAGCATGCCCTGAGAGGGTTTGGTCAGAGTATCGCTACGCAGGTCTATGATCATCTGTGTATTATTTGAGTGATAAATGAAGAAAAGAGCTCAGGGCGAAATAGTAAAGGAAATATGAACCCAAAAACAGCACCTGAAAAATGTGCCATATGGCCTATGTTGTCACGACGCAGTTTGGCCATGTACGCAGAGTATGCCAGATAGATAGGGCCAAAGATGAAGCCTGGTATACCGGGCAGAAACATAATGCTAATGCCGGTCATAGGTGTGAAAAGAATAGAGGCGAAAACTACAGCCGATACAGCACCTGAAGCCCCCACGGCATGAAAGTACTGGTTATTGCGCTGCTCTATCAGATCGGGTATGCTGGACAAAATGGCCGCCATGATGTAAAAAAACAGATACCCGAGATGGTTTGAGCTACCGAGCTGTGCACCAAAGTAGTACTCAATGATGGGTCCGAAACTATAGAGCGCCATCATGTTAAAAAGAAAGTGCATCCAGTCTGCATGTAGGAATGCGCTGGTCAGCAGGCGCCAATATTCGCGATGATACCATACGCGGGTAGGGGAGAAGCACAATTGGTCAAAAACATTCCGGTTTTGAAATCCTGCAAAGGATACGACAAGGTTGACCACGATGAGCAGTATAGTGATATTGGCAGAAGTGAGCATGTTAGATTTGTGCCTGTGAATATAGCAATCGTGCTGACTGCTAAAAAATGATAATCTTATGACAATTTATGGCGTGTATGAATTATATTTACGGTATTATAAATCCGACACATGAAAAATAAAGTACTTTCTGTCCTTGTCCTGATGGTATGTATGGTTTCTGCCCACGCGCAGCTGCTCAATGCTGATTTTGAAAACTGGGCCCAGAAGACTAATTATCTGAGCCTGACGCTCACTAATCCAGTGACCTATGATACTGCTATCAGCAATAGCCCTGTGAATTGGACTACATCTAATGATATCACATCCGGAGTGATCTTCCACAAGACGCTCGTCACTCAGTCTGCCACCAGCTTCTCCGGATCATCGGCTATCAATCTGACCAGTGACTCTGTCATAGGTGTGATAAACGGTGTGCCTGGTTTGGGTAGCTTCAATCTTCATTTTGTATGTCCTGGCTTTGCAGTCAATGGCAATTTTGCTATAAATCTCTCTGCCCTGGCTAATCTTAGTGGTAATTTTAATCCTGCCCTGCTCCCGGGATCTGGTATCCCTGTGAGCGGACGCGTAGCCAAGATAGGTGGCTATATCAAGTATGCGCCTGTAGGTGGTGACACTGCTTACATAGTAGCTGTACTGCGCAAAGGCGGAACTGTGGTAGCAGAAGCAAAATACCTGCATTCTTCTACAGATGCATCTTATCAGCGTTTTGAAATGCCCTTTACATACTACAACTGTCTGGAGCCGGACACACTGGTATACACCCTCTCCTCTGGCAATCCATACGGCATAGGTGGAGTAGTACTCAGCGGCTCTACTGGCCTGCATCAGGGTTCTTCCCTGTTAGTAGATAGCGTATATACAGTAGATACGGCTGTCGGATTCATTTTGCCTCCGCTGGTGGTAGATGATGCCGGTAGTGCCATGGGTACACATCCTGTCACTGTCAAAGTGAGTGCAAACGATCAGAACTGCTATGGCGGTACACAGGTAGTGACTATATCAGGTCAACCTCAGCATGGCACTGCAGCAGTATCTGGCGATAGTGTTATTTACACGCCGTCTTCACTATATGCAGGTGCTGATACTTTCTACTATACTGCCTCCGTGAATGGTAGTAACCAGTCTAATCCAGCTAAAGTGATCATGCAGGTGACACCCAATACTGCCGTACTCGATGTAGCTGCTACTGGTCAGACCAGCATCTATCCCAATCCGGCCAGCAGCAAACTGCACATTACCACCGGAAATACTAATATCAGCACCCTGTCTATCTATGATATGCTGGGCAGTCTGGTGAAGACAGATGCCGTAGTTTCTAACATGAGCGTAGATGTATCTTCTTTTAATGAAGGTGTTTACATAATCCGCTTCACTGGTGCCGAAGGCAAAGTGATCAGCAGCTCCCGTTTTACGGTAGTCAAATAAACTCTCTAGCTCTGAAAATATTAGGCGTCATACCAGCGCGCTATGCCTCTACCCGTCTGCCGGGCAAACCGCTCGCAGACATAGGCGGCAAGACCATGATAAGGCGTGTGTATGAGCAGGCACATAAGTCTGCATTCCTATCTGAGATAGTGGTAGCTACTGATGACGATCGCATCTATGATGAGGTGCTCAGTTTTGGAGGCCATGCGGTCATGACCTCTCCGGATCATCACAACGGCACAGAGAGATGCGCTGAGGCGATGACAAAGGTGGATGGCTCGCCAGATGTGGTGATCAATATCCAGGGTGACGAACCATTCATCCATCCTCAGCAGATAGACAGGTTAGCAGCACTGTTTCAGCAGGCAGACTGTCAGCTCGGTACGCTGGTGAAAGAGTGTCACGATATGACTCTGCTGGAGCGACCATCTATTATAAAAGCTACAGTAGACCGTCATTTCCGGGCGCTTTATTTCAGCCGCAGTGTCATACCTTTTTTGAGAAATCAGGATAGTAGTCCTGTTTTTTATAAGCATATAGGAATATATGGGTATCGCTCAGATATCCTCCGTGAGATAGTCCAGCTGCCTCCATCACCGCTAGAGCTGGCTGAGAGTCTGGAGCAGCTCCGCTGGCTGGAAAATGGCTATCGAATCCACACAGCCGTGACGGAGCACGAGAGTATAGCTATAGATGTGCAGGAGGACCTGGACAAGGTCCGTCAGATGCTATAAGCTATTTAGGAAAGGATAGTGTAAAAATGGCCCCGGCTGGGTTATTATCTGTGAGGTCTATCTTACCTTTGTATATTTCGACAAAGCGTTTGACTATGAAAAGGCCTAGCCCTGTTCCTTTGGTTTTGCGCGTATCCTCGCTCCCTACTCTATAGAACTTCTCAAAAACTTTTTTCTTTTCACTATCAGGTATACCGTGACCCTGATCCTTTACCTCCAGCAGGATATGACTATCGGACTGATGCAGGCATACTTCTACCGTTGTATCCGGTTTTGAGTATTTGATCGCATTTTCCACCAGGTTCATTACCACCGAAGTGAAGCCTATCTGGTCAGTGTAGTAGTATATACTTTCTTCTATCTCGCTCCTGATGGCGATATTCTTTTTATTCTCCTGACATTTGATTGCTACTAATTCTACAATATCCGAAAGGTTGACCTCCTCATTGGCAAATCCATGCGTATCGCGCTCGATCTTTGCCGCAAAAAGAATATTATCTACTAGTGTCTCCAGCCGCACCACATCACTCAAAGCGTTATTGATCAGTTTCCCTTGCTGCTCTGGTGTGAGTTGGCGTTTCAGCATGGTCTCCAGCGATAGCTTGACGCTGGATAGGGGAGACTTCAGCTCATGCGTGATAGAGTGGAGGAAGTTTCTCTGCTGGGCAGCCAGTTCTATTTCTTTGCTGAAAATACTGCGTACCTGCAGCAGGCCCAGCACCTGCAGTATCAGAAAAAAAAGCCCTTCGCCCAGTATCATTACCTTTTGGCGCTCGTACTTGCTGTACAGTTTCAGGTAGCTGTCTGTATCCTCATACCTCATCTTATTGCCCTGGGCCTCATAGGCTACATGGTTGAGTTCGACTTTTTCTGTGAACGCCTGCTCATTTTTGGAGGCCAGGAGGTAGCCCCACCATAGGGTAAACACGAGGATATACCCCGATACGATATAGAATAGAACAAAGGGATTGCGACCAAAGAATTTAAACATAGGAATGACCTTCTAGAAGGGCTAAAATAGCCTAAAGCCTAACAATGTTTATCATCATTTTGTAATTTTAGGGTCTGATGGCAAAGAGACGCAAAAAGACTAATGACGAATTGAACACTGAGAATGAACTGATGAAACTCAAGATGATGGCTCAGTTTGGAGGAGATTTTGCAGGTTCTGAGCACTTGCCTCCTGATGTAGAAAATGCCTTCCTCCGGCAGATCAATAAGTTTCACCAGCTGCATGACAAGGCGGGCATGATACGGATCTACGATTTCGTAGGTGAGCCACTATACAATCATGTGCATGACCTGTCTGACCGTGAGGTGCCAAAGGAACTCAAAAAGCTACGCAAGCTATTGGCCCGCAAGGGTATAGTAGTAGATACCCTGAGCGGTGTCCCTGACCGGGAGCTGTACCGTTTCATTACAGAGGAGGTGTTCAAGCAGGAGATACAGAATATCCGGATGCCCAACTGGACCATCCATCTCATTTACGAAGAGTTTCACCCGAGTGATGAGTTTGATATTAAAAATCAGGCAGGGCATGCCTTGGCCCTTATCTTTGACAAGGGATTTATTTCTCCCGATTTCGTACTGGCAGAAGAGATGAAGAATGAGCTCGGATTGAGCTCAGACAGAGAGGAGCTGATAGAGCGGATAGATACGTTCAAGCTGGGATTCAATCAGATGCAGCTGATGGGGGCAGACTTTCACTCATTGGATATATCTGAAGACCGGACACGAGCGCAGGTAGAGGTCACTGCAGAATACCGTACCCAGACACAAAAAGGCCGTCGGTTCAAATCAGAAACTGCAGAGGTGAAACTCCAGCTATCCCGTGATACAGATACCCAGATGTGGATGGTCTCTATGCTGAGCTGTGACCGGATATGAAATAGCTTTACTGAGATACGATAAAATTGCACATCTTTGGAAAGACTCCATATTACTAAAACTCAATAATCGGTCCATGCGCATCTTCAGACTAGCTTTATCTCTTGTTCTATTTTGCATAGTATCCATAGCAGTACATGCAGAGAAAGATCCATTTTGCAAAATCTGGTACAATCAGGAGAAGGATGCCAAACTGGAAGTATATCAGGTGGGCAACAGCTTTGAGGCAAAGATCATCTGGCTAAAAGAGCCCAATGAGAATGGCAAGCCTAAGGTAGACAAGAATAACCCTGATGAAAAGCTGCGCTCAAGGCCAGCCCTGGGTATGGTGATCCTGCGTGGCCTGGTGAAGAGTAAAGATGAACCTAACTACTATGACAATGGCAAGGTCTACGATCCGAAAAATGGAAAGACCTATGACTGTCACCTGACCCTAAAGGGCAACACGGCAGAACTAAGGGGATTTGTACTGGGCATGTCCTTTCTGGGCAGGACCTCAGTCTGGACTCAGGCTGATTGATTCTTTTTGTCCTGTTTAGTACACTTTACGCTTTCTCCGGTGTACTTATAGCGTTCTGTAGCTGAGTGTATTGAGATAGTTTTACATTCTCAATCTATGCTCATGAAAAGAACATACCTCATCATTATATCATTTCTGTCTGTAGTAGCTGTAGCCTCTATCACTGGTATAGCCATACGCGGTCATCAGGATCCCACTATCTACGCTACAGCCCTGGCCAAGACGCAAGGAGCTGTAGAGGAAATCAAAGAGCCGATATATAAATACGGACTCAACCTGAATGACTTTGTAGTGATAGATCAGAAAGTGGAGCGCAATGAGCTACTAGCTGATATCTTGGTAAAGCATAATGTGGCATTCCAGACCGCCAAGATTCTCTTGCAGGGTTCGCAGGAAATTTTCAATTCACGCAAAATGAAAGCTGGTGCCAAATACACGGTGCTAGGGGCCAATACCGATACAGGCTTCGTAGCCAAGAAAATAGTGTATGAGGAAAGTAAGCTAAACTATGTGGTGTTCAATCTGGAGGACTCACTATATATCTACCGTGGTACCAATCAGGTGAAGCGCCGCAGGCAGGAGGTGGCGGGTGTGATCAATGGCTCTCTTTATGAGACCTTTGACGACCTGGGTGTACCATCCAGCCTGGCTATGAGGCTGGCAGATATCTTTTCCTGCACGATAGATTTCTACAAGATCCAAAAGGGAGATAAGTTCAAAATCATTTATGATCAGGATTTTGTAGATGACAAGCCGATAGGTGTAGGTGAGGTCAGTGCAGCCTGTTTTACCAGCAGTGGCAAGGATTACTATGCGTTCTACTATGAAAAAGATAAAGCACACGTAGGAGAGTATTATGACGAACAAGGCAATAGCATGAGAAAGCAATTCCTGAAAGCTCCACTTAAATTTTTCCAGATCACGTCACACTATAATCTTCGCCGCTTTCACCCGGTAGCTATGGAGTGGAGGGCACATCTGGGCACGGACTATGCAGCGGCCTATGGTACACCTATCCTGGCTACAGCAGATGGTATAGTAGAGGAGGCTCAATTTGGCGTCTACAATGGCAACTATGTCAAAATACGCCACAATGGCCAGTATAAAACTCAATATCTGCATATGAGTAAGATAGCCCAGGGCATGCATCATGGCAGGCATGTACACCAGGGAGAGGTGATAGGCTATGTGGGCAGTACAGGACTGGCTACAGGCCCACACGTCTGCTACCGCTTCTGGAAGGATGGCCAGCAGGTAGATCCATTCAAACAAAAACTACAGTTTAGCGAGCCTCTGGCTAAGAAATACAAAGGCGACTTTATGGCTCAGTCTGCTCCGTTCCGCGCTGATATAGACCGACTGGCTTATGGCACTAAGCCTGTACTGCCGGAGGAGGAAAAGCTGCAAGCCCTGCGCGCTCAATATGATGCCGGAGCATTTGCCAGGAAGATGTTCTAGTCCACGGAGATTATCTGACTACCACTATTTTTTGATGACTCACTGTCTGTCCCTGTGCATCGCAGATGCGGGTCAGGTAAGTGCCAGTCGCTAGGGGTGATATGTCTATAGACGAGTTCCCGCCAGTGAGTAATGTTTCAAGCACCTGGCGGCCTAATTCATCGGATATGGCTAGAGACAATCCAGAAGTAGGATAGCTGGTTTGCAATAGCAAATAACCTGAAACAGGGTTTGGGTACAGAGCAAATTCCTTTGACGTAGACTCAGCTATTCCCGTAGCAGAACCGGTGGTGTCCTCTCCAGCGTATAGCAGGCGTATGTCATCGATCCAGGTCATGTTTCCCGCCAGATCAGGATTGCCAAAGCGCCCTCCATAGAAGATCATTTTTACACTGTCCGCCTGACCAGCCCGCAGGTAATGGATGCTATCTTTCACCTCAAACCACAAATCTGATGTAACGTGAGTATCAGGTACGTCTACGCTGGCAAAAGCAAGTGTGTCCTCCCTGTGAGCTATGCTATCCCACCGCGTAAATAGATACATGTATGTGAACGTATCTGAAAGGTCATGGCTCATCATCAGCCAGAAATCCAGCTGGACCGGATTGCTGTCTATAGGCATGCCGTACAGAGGTACTGCCTGGCCTATGCGTATAGCACTATCGAGAGGATCCTGATATCCTCCATAGACCAGCATGCCTGGCTGTAGTCCTACATTATTTAAGAACGTCGTATCACTGAAGAGCCTGGCACAATAGCGCCCGGAGTGCACGTAATATGGATCGTCTTCCAGATAGACAAACTTATTGAAGTTGATCCCGCAGCTTTGCTCCGGTATCCCCCAGTCAAAGGGCACATCCACGCTTTGCCCGCAGCAGCGAAACTGGCCCCGCCGCCATCCCTCCAGGTTACCATTGGCCAAACCATGCTGCGTAGCAATAGCGCTATAGAAGCATAGCATGGATAGAAGTAATAGCAGTTTGGATCTCACTGCCCGAAGATAACGATTATCCGGGTATGGCCGACTTAGGCATATTTTTCATTGGCGCTATGATTTGAGCGGTCTGCCGTTATTAACATCTTTAAATATTTAGTCGTATCAGAATGCCCTTACTTTGAGTACGATGAGATCATTCTGGACTATACTGCTTGCGGCAGGAATGCTGACTACAAATGCACAAAATGTGTCAGTGGTAAAATTTAATGATCTGCAGAAAGTGCTATCATCAAATAGCGACACCACCTATGTAGTAAATTTCTGGGCTACCTGGTGCGTACCTTGTGTTAAAGAGTTTCCTGCCTTTCAGTCATTGGCTCAGAAGCATAAAGACGAGAAGGTAAAAGTGGTCATGGTCAGTCTGGACTTTGCCAGTGAAAAGGATAAGACACTGATTCCGTTTTTGATCAAGCATCCTATAGCTGCAAAGGTGATGCTACTGGATGAGCCTGACTATAATGCGTGGATAGATAAAGTAGAGAAAACGTGGGGAGGAGAGATTCCGGTCACAATGATAGTGAATGGAGCGGGTGGCATTCATAGCTTTTTCGATCACGACTTTACTCCCTTATCGTTGGAAGAAACTTTTACTAAAACTATAAATAAGCAAAAATGAAACAGATCACAAAATTTCAATCATGGAGCGGTATAGCCCTCGCTATGGTAGCGGCTATCCTCATGTCCTTTGCTCCCGGCAAAAGCTACAAGATAGGGGATACGGTAGCTGACTTCAAACTCAAGAATACGGAGAATGGCAAGTATGTATCGATGGCCTCATATCCTGCTGCAAAAGGATTTATTGTCGTATTCACTTGTAATCACTGCCCTTTTGCCAAAAAATATGAGCAGCGTATCATGGGGCTGGATAAGAAATATGCTGCACAAGGATATCCTGTGATAGCCATTAGCCCAAACGATCCTGCCGTGACTCCGGAAGATTCGTATGATGAACTGGGTAAGCATGCCAAAGAGAAAGGTTATACTTTCCCTTATGCATTTGACGAAACGCAGCAAGTGGCCCAGGCATTTGGAGCGACCAAAACACCACATGTTTTTCTGGTCAATAAAGAAGGAGGTAAACTGGTGCTCAAATATGCCGGCGCTATAGATGATAACACAGAAGATGCATCTAAGGTGACCAAAAACTATCTGGCAGATGCGATCGCAGAGGTGATGGCCGGAAAAGCTGTTACCCTGACAGAAACCAAGTCTGTGGGTTGCACCATCAAATGGAAGCAAAGTTAATCCTGGATAAAGCTATCAAGATCAAGCCTCCCTCGTGGAGGCTTTTTTATTAGGGATTTGTAGCCTCGGAGGGTGGTTCGGCTGTACGCAGGCGCCCGGCCTTGTAAAACCAGCGCTTGTAGTATGGTTCATCCAGGCTGGATACCATCACGCCACCATGCACAGCCGCATGAGCAAATTTTCCGTTTTGCAGGTATATCCCTACGTGATAGAGATAGTGGCCATTTATATTAAAGAATACAAAGTCACCCTCTTTGAGCTCACTCGGGACTACCACATCGCATTTTTTGAAAATATCTCCGGCTGATCCTCCCAGATCGGTGCCGTACAGCCTGTTGTAAACTGATGACGCAAAACCGGAACAGTCAGTGCCTTTTTTGCTTTTGCCGCCCCAGCGATATGGTGTACCCAGCCAGGCATACGTCTCAAAATACAGATTTGGATCTTCGGCCTCTATGATGTTGATAGCATTGCCCTGATAGTAGGTATGCAGATCTGTGAAACTCAGATAGGAATAATCCAAAGTGTCTCCTGCAGCTGCAGCATCCTGAGCTACGAGGTCGGTACCAAGGCTGAAAAAAAGCAAGCACATGATCAGTATCCGCCACATAGAGATGCGTGCAGACTGCAGAAGGATATTTGCGCTTATCTTATGCATTTGTTTTCAGTTTGCTATGACGGCGGCCATAGAGAAAATAGCATACCAGACCTATCACGAGCCATATGAAGAAGCGCTCCCAATTCGTCGCGCCTGACTCTGACAGCAGGTACGAGCAGGCCAGGAGTCCTAATAATGGTATCAGTGAGAGGTTTTTGCGGAATGCCTGTACCGCCAGTATTACCAGCAGTACCAGAAATAGATAATGAGGGACGGCCTTACGAACATTGTCAAATATCCAGCCCTCTTGTAGGCCCAGATATTCTATAAATACCGGCTGGTATTCTACGATCCAGAAGACTATCACTCCGATAAGGAGAATCGGGTAGATATACCGAGAATTGATATACGGTGTGCGAAATTTAGACTGAGGCCTATCGGGCATGCTATCCAGCATCATCACGCCTCCGGACACCAGGGCAAAGGCAAACAAAGTACCGATGCTGGTCAGGTCCACCATTACGTCCATATTGACAAAGAGGGCGGGAATGCCGACCACAAAGCCTGTCAATATGGTAGAAAACGAGGGCGTGCCAAAGCGTGGATGTATGCGGCTGAAAACAGGCGGCAGCAGGCCATCTCGGCTCATACTCATCCAGATGCGTGGCTGCCCTACCTGAAAAACCAGCAGCACACTGGCAGTAGCGATCACCGCACTCACAGCCACTATACCGGCCATCCACGGCAGGTGTACCTGCTGGAAAACAAACGCAAGAGGTTCCCCTACATTCAGTTTCTGATAGCTGACCATACCTGTCAATACTAACGCTATGGCCACATAGATAATTGTACAGATCACCAGGGAGTACATCATGCCGCGCGGCAGATCACGCTGAGGATCTTTGCACTCCTCTGCCGTGGTAGAGATAGCATCAAATCCGATGTAGGCAAAAAATACAGATGATATCCCTTTTAACACGCCACCGGCTCCATTGGGTAGAAATGGTACCCAGTTTTTCGGCGTGACATAAAAGGCTCCGGCAAAGATGACCAGCGCTATCACGGCCAGTTTTATTCCTACCATCACATTGGCCGAGTTGCGGCTTTCTTTGATGCCTATATAGGTGACCCATGTGATCACTATCACGATGAATACAGCCGGAAGGTCGAATACTAAAGGAATGCCCAGCAGGGTAGGAGCCTGATTCAGCGCAGCTACCGCATCAGGTGTAGCTCCTCTGGCGGCTGTCATGTAGCCCATGGTGAGCCACTCTGGTATGTGCACACCTATGCCAGCCATAAAAGAGGTTAAGTAATCGCTCCAGGATATGGCTACGACTATGTTGCCTATCGCATATTCCATCAGCAGATCCCAGCCTATGATCCAGGCCACTATCTCTCCAAAAGCAACATAGGAATAAGTATAAGCACTGCCGCTCACCGGCACGATACTGGCAAACTCTGCATAGCAAAGCGCGGAAAACCCGCATGCCACCGCCACAAAAAGGAATAGAAGTATGATACCGGGCCCGCCGTCATAGCTAGCCTTGCCAATGGTGGAGAATATACCAGCTCCGACTACAGCTGCTATGCCCAGAGCTGTCAGGTCTCGTACCCCTAGCGAGCGCTGCAGGGAGTTGTGCGCCTCACCATCACCGTATCCCTCCTCGGCATCTCGTATGACTTTCGCTACGGTTTTCTTTCTGAAAATATCGTTGATCATGCTTTAGTCGGCTAAAGATAGAATAATTGAGCAAAGGGGCCTGCGGAGCTAATACACATCATTTTGGCATTGCATTTGATAAGCCGTGTGCAATCAACAAGTTGTTTTTACTTATTTCTATAAACTGTATCTTGCTTCCTAAATTTGCAGCTATGAGAAAAACCCTGATAACCCTTGCCGCAGTGATGATACTCACATCCTGCAAAAGCCTGCAGCCCTTCCAGCTTACCTTTGGTAATCAGGGCGGTTTTACCAATGTGGTGACTACGTATACCCTGCAGGAAGATGGAAAACTAACAAAGGCATCCAGTATGTCAGATGGCAAAAAGGAACTGACCACAGTAAGTAAAAAGGACCTGAAGGAGGTCGAAGCGCTGATCAGCAAGGTTAATTTCGCGGGAGCCTCAGTCAATCAACCAGGCAACATGTCTTCCTTTGTGAATCTGACCCGTGATGGCAGAGCATACACAAATACATGGGCGTCTGGCAGCTCCTCTGGCAATACGGCTTTGGATGAACTGCTGACTAAATTGAATTCGCTTGTTCCAAAACAATAATAAACCCTACATCATGACCAAAAAATTACTAACGGTACTATCAATCGCTGCTACGCTGTCCGTGAGCGCGGCCGGAACGCCGGCCGCCAGCCAGGTAGGCGCACATCCGTTCAAGACAGTGACCAGAGCTACCGGCAAGGCCAACACAAGCGGCCTCGGCTCATTGGCTCACGTGCAGCAGGCGCTCTCTGCTCTGAAATTTAATGCCATCCCATACAAGAGGACCAGCTATGAGCCGTCTGCGATCAGGGATGTGAAGTACGCTAAGGATCAGAAGAATCCAATCTTTGTGACGAGTGATCATGTCGCTAATATTTCAGGTGCTGCGGGCTCTGCTGAAGTGGCAAACGAAGCCATCAGATTTCTGGATCAGAATAAAGCTATCCTGTACCTGCAGGACCCTGCTCACGAGCTCACAGTGAAAAGCATAGATCGGGATGGCATAGGTTTTACGCATATCAAGTTTTCTCAGAATTATAAGGGATATCCGGTGATGGGCAAGGAAGTGATCGTGCATTTCACCCCACACTCTACTGTAGTCAATGGCCGGTGGTCAGCTACGCCTGTGGTAGCTGCTCCGGCAGGCCTCATAGGTGATCAGGCTGCGATCAGCCAAACTATCGCTGTGCTAACGGCTGGTAAAGGGCTCAAGCAAATGAATCAATACACCAGGGATCTACTGAAGTATAGTGGTCCGGTTTCTGAACTGGTGCTATATCCTCAGGATAAAAATAATGACAAAGACCGCTGGGCCTACAAAGTAACTCTGAGGACAGACTTCATCAATATGTATGAAGTGATGGTTGATGCGCAGACCGGCGCCGTACTCCATAGCAATAATATCAGCTGCACCACGGGGCCCGCAGTGACGCATCTCAATGACCTGAACGGAGTGAACCAAACTGTGAATGTATATCAGCATAGTAATGGTTCCTACTATATGATAGATATATCACGTAGCATGTACAACTCGGGACAGTCTCAACTGCCTGATAATCCGGTAGGAGCGATCTGGACACTGGATGCGCAGGGAGCATCCGCCTCCAATATCCAGGTAGCACATATCACTACCAGCAATATCAACTCCTGGCCAAACTCTCAGAATGCCGCCTCGGCCTATGCTAACGGTGCTGCTGCCTATAGCTACTACCAGTCCACTCACAGCCGCAACTCTATAGATGGTAATGGTGGTACGATCATCTCGGTGATCAATGTGAATGATGATCAGGGCCAGCCGATGGACAATGCCTTCTGGAATGGCCAGCTCATGGCCTATGGCAATGGTGATCAGGCATTCAAGCCGCTGGCCGGAGGACTGGACGTAGCGGGACATGAGATGACCCACGGCGTGATACAGAGTACGGCCAATCTGGCCTATCAGGATCAGTCGGGTGCCCTGAATGAGAGCATGGCAGATGTTTTTGGTACGATGATAGACCGTAATAACTGGACCATCGGCGAGCAGGTTTGCCTGCCCGGCGTATTCCCGTCTAATGCGCTACGCGACCTTTCCAATCCGCATAATGGAGCTTCTCAGGGTGGCAATGGATGGCAGCCGGCCACTATGAGTGAGTTTGTAAATACAACGAGCGATCATGGAGGTGTACATACCAATAGCGGTATACCAAACCATGCCTTCTACTATTTTGCTACAGCCGTGACGAAGCAAAAAGCAGAGCAGGTGTACTATCGTGCGCTAAAGAACTACCTTACCCAAAATTCGCAGTTCCTCGATGCCCGCCTGGCCGTGGTACAGGCTGCTCAGGACTTATACGGCACTACAGAGGTGCAGGCTGCAAAAACAGCTTTTGATAATGTAGAGATATATGATGGTACAAATAGTAATCCTACGAACAACAACCCAGTGACAGGAACGGACTGGATCATGCTGCAGAATAGCAATACATCCGGTGCCAACGCGCTGTACATGGTGAAACCGCAAAACCCGCAGGCGAGCGATTTTCATCCACTCAATAGCACTTTTGCACTCAATAATGTATCCATCACTGATGATGGGTCTTACGCTTTCTTTGTAGGTACTGATCACAATATCTACAGTCTGACTGCAGACTATAATAATCCTGTGCAAACTCAGATGACCAACACCGGAGACTGGGACAATGTAGCCGTAAGCCGCGATGGCAATAGGCTCGCGCTGGTGTCGCAATACCAGGATACGGCCATCTATATCTATGATGGAGTGAGTCAGCAGTTCATGAAGTATCACCTCTACAATCCGACCTACTCGCAGGGAGTAGTCACCAATGGGCCTCTCTATGCTGATGCACTGGATTGGGATCCTACGGGAGAGTTTGTGATCTACGATGAGTATAACGAGTTCAATAACACCTCCAGCACCACAAATATCAGCTACTGGGATGTAGGTGTGCTGGATGCATGGGATATATCGGGCAATACCTTTGCCAATGGACAGATCAGCAAGCTGGTCAATGATCTGCCTGATGGTATCAGCATAGGCAATCCTGTATTCTCAAAAAATCACAGTGATGTGGTAGCCTTTGATGTGAGTGATGGCAGTACTTTCGATATCCAGGCAGCAAACCTCACCAGTGGTGATATCGGTACTATCGTGACAGGAAACTCTGTGGCTAATATCCCGTCATACAGTACAAATGATGATGCGATCACTTTTACATCTGTAGATAATAACTCAGTACCGTTGGTGGGCATAGAGCCTGTGGCTTCGGACTTCATAAACGGCGGCGGACAGATCACGTGGCTGTCCAATAATTCTCAGTACTCCGTATGGTTTACCAAGGGTACACGTGCCAATGCGCAGTGTGCAGGCCTCTCTGTCAATATCACGGCACAAGGTCCTACCGACTACCCTCTGTCCAGCGTGGTACTCGATGCCGGAGCTGGATACACCAGCTATGCATGGAATACCGGTGCTACCTCACAGACCATCACTGTGACTACAGCCGGCACCTACGTGGTCAATGTGACTACGGGCAATGGCTGCAGTCTGCAGTCTGCACCGCTCACTATAGGCTACCCTACAGGTGTGATCACCACCGCCACGAATGAAGCAATTAAAGTATATCCGGTGCCAAGCAATGACAAAGTGGTAGTAGAGACAGGCACTACCGTCTACTCATCTATCGAGATCACCGATCTGACAGGCAGGACTATCGCCTCACAGCCGGTCTCAGCTGCGCGCCAGATAGTAAATATAGCAGCCCTGGATGCCGGGGTCTATCTGCTGACCCTCCGGGACGCGACTAATACATCCATATATACTACACGGATCATAAAGGAGTAACACTGAAAAGAAACTTTCTCTGAAATCGAAGCAACGCCATCTTACCAGGATGGCGTTCTGCTTTCTGTTATATCCTGCTCAGGCGGGAGCGCAGCAGGTGGTCTGCCAGCACGAGGGCTGCCATAGCCTCTACTATGGGTACTGCACGTGGCACTACACATGGATCATGGCGGCCCTTCGCATGCAGGGTCACATTTTCTCCGGATCGGTTGATGGTCTGCTGGTCCTGCATGATAGTGGCCACAGGCTTGAATGCCACATTGAAGTAAATATCCATACCGTTTGAGATACCTCCCTGCACGCCTCCGGAGTGGTTGGTTTGCGTGGTCACTTTGCCGGAGACATCATGTGTGAATGTATCGTTATGCTGCGATCCTCTCAGGCGCGTGCCTGCAAATCCGCTACCGTATTCAAAACCCTTGACAGCATTGATGCTCAGCATAGCCTTGCCGAGGTCCGCTTGCAGCTTGTCAAATACAGGCTCCCCCAACCCTGCCGGACAGTGGCGTATCACGCAGCTCACGGTGCCACCGAGTGTATCCCCCTCTGCGCGTACGTCCTGTATCAGGTCTATCATCTGCTGTGCTATGGCCGGATCGGGGCAGCGCACCATATTACTCTCGGTGAGGGTCAGATCCAGTTTGGTGTGATCCCCGTCCAGCGCGATATGGCCGATAGATGATACATATCCTACTATGTCTATACCGCTTTCTTTTAGCAATACCTTAGCTATGGCCCCGGCTGCCACACGTGCGGCAGTTTCCCGTGCAGAGGATCTGCCGCCGCCCCGGTGGTCGCGCATGCCGTATTTTGCCTCCCAGGTATAGTCGGCATGAGACGGGCGATAGGTATCTATCAGCTGGTTATAATCCTGAGATTTAGCATCCTCGTTTGATATAGTGATGGCGACAGGAGTACCGAGAGTCCGACCGCCGTAGATGCCGGAGAGGATGCGGATCGTGTCAGATTCTTTGCGCTGAGTGGTGATAGCAGACTGGCCCGGACGCCGCCGGTCCATCTCTGCCTGGATGTAAGACTCGTCTATCTCCAATCCCGCAGGGCAGCCATCTATCACTACCCCTATAGCTGGCCCATGAGATTCACCAAATGTCGTGATGCGAAATAACTGCCCGAAACTATTGCCTGCCATAAGCCAAAAGTAGAGAATAGAAAGCATACTTCCCTGGTGCATACTATGGGCTTAAATTGTAAATTGCCCGCATATTACACCTTATGTCTATTCTTATCACAAACATAAAAGGCCTCGTACAGGTACGCCCTGAGGCTGTCTCTAAGGTCAAAGGTAATGCTATGAAGCAGCTACCCGTGCTCGATCACGCATACCTGCTGATGAGCCATGGTGTGATCGAGGCCTTTGGTCCTATGTCAGAGTGTCCTGACAGGGCTAATGAGATCGTAGATGCCTCCGGCAAATATGTACTGCCATGCTGGTGTGATCCTCATACGCATATCGTGTATGCGGGCAGCAGGGAGGGGGAGTTCGTAGACAAGATCAATGGACTGAGCTATGAGGAAATAGCCAGGAGGGGAGGAGGAATAGTCAACTCAGCCAAGAGGCTGCAGACAGTTCCGGAGGGTGCCCTCATCGATGCGGCACTGGGCCGCCTGGCCGAGATGGAGTCATTTGGCACGGGTGCTGTAGAGATCAAAAGCGGCTATGGCCTGTCTTATGACGGAGAGATCAAAATGCTGCGGGTGATCAGGAAACTAAAGGACCTATCTCGTCTGAAGCTGAAGGCCACCTTTCTGGGCGCACATGCTTATCCTCCGGAGTATAAACAGGATCACGAAGGCTACATCAGGCTCATGATAGATCAGATGCTGCCCACCATAGCAGATGAGGGCCTGGCAGATTATATAGACGTTTTTTGCGACAGGGGATTTTTCTCTGCCGATGAGACAGCGCGGATACTGGAGGCCGGAGCCCGCTATGGCCTGCGCCCCAAGATACATGCTAATGAGCTGGACTACTCCGGTGGTATAGAGACAGGGGTCCAATATCAAGCGCTATCAGTAGACCATCTGGAGTACACAGGAGATGAGCAGATCCGGGCATTGCTGGCTTCTGATACCATGCCTACGCTACTGCCTTCTACTGCCTTCTTCCTGGGGCTGCATGAGCCGCCGGCCAGGCACATGATAGACAGCGGGCTGCCTGTAGCACTCGCCACTGACTACAATCCGGGCTCGTCTCCATCCGGCAATATGCAGTTTATATTATCACTGGCTAGTATCAAGCTGAAAATGCTGCCTGAAGAAGCCATCAATGCCGCTACTATCAATGCGGCCTACGCCATGGGAGTAGATGATGAAATGGGAAGTATCACCCGCGGTAAGAAAGCTAGTGTCATGATCACAAAGCCAATGCCATCACTGACTTTTATGCCTTACTCCTTTGCCAATAACATGGTAGAGCGAGTGATCCTGAGCTGATGTTACTGATCCGCTTTTACGATCTTATTCTGGTATGTGATGCCGGTGTGCAGGTCTGTGAGTCGCAGCATGTATACGCCGGTAGCCAGGCCCTGTATATCTGTAGTATGGCTAGAGCCGAGCGTCTGATCCATGCACAGCTGGCCAGTAGCGCTGTACAGCTGTAGCTGGTAGCTGCCATGCTCATCAGGCACCTCAAAGTGTACCAGGCCGGTGGCCGGATTAGGATAGGCCCTGATGGTGGTCTGCTGTGGCTGCTCTATACCTGTGGCTATCTGGCTGGAGCGGCGCATGAGCAGGCGTATCATAGGCGAGCCCTGCGTCTGTACACCTGTGCGTAGCCATACACCATTAGAGTAGACATACATATGCTTAAAGCCCTTTGTGCTATTGCGGTCATATCCTATCTGCAGGTTGCGTGTGTCAGTCTGCGACCAGCCAAAGTAAAAGTGAGTGCCGACCGGCAGCGGATCTATGCGGTACGTGGCATAGCCGCTCACAGAGTCCACATAGAGAGGTATCTGGTTATTTGAGGTATAGCGTGGGGTATCGTCTGCCTGAGGATTATTCAGGCTGATGCTATCCCACAGGTTGAATAAAAAAACGAGGTCATGCACGTCCTGCTCCGTATTTGTAAACATGACCTGATAGCCCACTATCACATCAGGCTGGTGCAGGTTAAACTCATATCCAAATTTCTTGAGATACAGGTTACGCAGGCCGTAGGCCATCTCGGCAGTGCCGTCATCATAGGCCAGTACATTGTTGAGCGTCTGTGTACCTCTGATTGTATCATTCAGGCGCAGTGCATTTGGCACATTGATGGTAGCGAGTGAGGTGACTACGGTGCTATCCGGACCGGCTGCGATCTGATAGTCTGTAGAGGGGAATAGCTCGATCGTATTCTCCAGGGTAGCATTGAATGAGCTGGTGGTGGCGTACGTAGATTGCGCTGTAGGATATAGCTCCGTAGCTACTATGGAATACGCCGTGGCCGGTGGGTTATTGACAGCCTGGTCGGGGTTCAGGTTGGTCACATAGAGGCGTATAGAGTCTGCTCTCTCGGTAGAGTCGTACTGCCAGGCGGGCAGCTCGCTATAGTTTTTCAGGATAGAGGGAAACTGGTATTGGAACGCAATATCATTGATAGATGTATCTGTGACCGAACGGTTTTTGTCCAGTCTCACATAGTCTATATGCCAGTGGTCATTCATACCGGTAGACGATGCGTTATTGAGAAAACGGAACTGGAAGCCCTTGTACATATACAGCTGCGTAGGCAGGATAGTAGTGGGGATGCGTATCATTACCTGGCGAAAAGTATCAGGAAAAGATGGAACTACCTGATAACCCGGTATACCCCACACCTGGTCCCAGGTACTAGTATACCCATTGTAAAACTGGAGTTTCAATGAGTCATACAGGTTTGGCCAGTCGCCAAAACCGCGAGCCTCATAGTAAAAGCTAAGGTAAACCGAATCCGCGTCTCCCAAGCCGCCAAGATCCAGGGGCTTCGATGTCAGCGTATCTGCAGAGCGATAGATAGACTGGCTGGTGATATCATATGGGCGCCCTTTTTCATTCAGCCCATCCAGCGTAGCTACGCCTATAGACGGTGGCAGGTAAGGGAAGTTGTAATTGTGTGTAGCATAGTTGTCCAGCCACTTGGTATAGGCGGGCATCTTGGCACGCAGGAGCATAGCAGAGTAGGTGATGACTGTATCTCTGGCTATGCTATCCAGCACGGGACGAAAAGCATTGCCGGCAGAGTCAAAAGTATAGTGATACCAGAGCGGATAGAGGGTGATAGAATCCGCCAGATAGTTGAAGCAATCGGTGCCCAGCTGAGGATAGTAGTGGAAAACTATAGGCTGAGTAGGTGTAGAGTCTACCTGATGCAGCGTGAGATCATAGGAGTAGGTATATGACTGCACGGTGCTGAGGCGCACGGTATCTACAGAGACTCCCATCACACTATCGCAGGGTCCGTAGGTGCGATAGATCGTATCATAGATATACTGCTCAAAGTGAAAGGGCTTCAGCGTATTGTACGAAAAGTCATCTATGAAAGGGATAGACAAAGTGTCTGTCTCTATCAGAAAGCTACCATGCTGCACGATCAGGCCACTTTTGTGCAGGCCTGCGGACAGTGGCCTGGCGGGAAATGTATGATAGAGCCGCGGGTCGGATGGGAGAGGGGTCAGCTCCTCCTGGGCATAGGCTCCGAGGCCGATGAGCGCAAATAAGATGGTATACAGATACTTCATTCTTTCAGGAATATTACACAGCATAACGAACCGCCAAGATAATTATTATTGCTGGTATCAGGACGGTGACGCACGCTGAGGTGCCGGGTACTGCGCCTTAGATTTTAACAGTTTCATGTTATTAAGTCCGACGGGGCTTTGCGGGATGCGAGTATCATTGTCTTAACTTTGTACCAAATAATAATGACCCCGTGGGACTCTTTAGTAATCTTTTCAAAAAAAAGGAACCTGTATCCTCTCTCACAGATCTCTCTGCCATAGGTGTGGACCTGCACTCGCATCTCCTACCAGGCATAGATGATGGCTCCAAAAGCATGGAAGAGTCGCTCATCCTCATCAAAGGACTATGCGACCTGGGCTACCGCAAGATCATAACCAGTCCGCACATCATGAGCGGCGGCTATAATAATACACCTGAGATCATCCTCTCCGGGCGTGACAAGGTGCGTGAAGCCCTAAAAGAGGCGGGCATCAATGTAGAGTTTGACGCATGGGCGGAGTACTATCTGGATGAGACCATCATGCCTAAGATAGAAAAGCGAAACCTGCTGACCATGAGAGATAACTATGTGCTCGTGGAGCTGTCATATCTGATGAAGTCATTCAGCACGACCACCTATTTTTACAATCTGATATCAAACGGCTACAAGGTGGTACTGGCGCACCCGGAGCGCTATCCATACTACTATAGTCAGGATCTGGACGAGTATAAAATGCTCAAGGACCACGGCGTCTATTTCCAGCTCAATATATCCTCACTGACGGGTACCTATGGCCAGGGTGCCCGCTCTACTGCCGAGAAGCTGATAGATAGTGAAATGATAGACTTTGTAGCCACTGACCTGCATAATATGCGCCACCTGGGCTATATCAGAGAGTCGGTGAAGCTGCCATACCTGGAGAAGGTCATAGGCTATCCCAAACTAATGAACAAGGTATTTCTCTAAGTACCTCAGGGCAATAAAAAAAGCCGGACGGATCCGGCTTTCTCTCAAAGTATTTAAAGATCAGATTATTTCTCAGTCCTCACCTTGCCGGTAGGATTCTGGAATGTCTTCTTGCTCATGTTGATCCTCACACCTATGGTGAAACCAAAGTTTGTGATATTGGCTACCTGGCGCAGTACGTCGTGGCCTTGATCCTCATTCACGTAGTTAGGATCGCTATTGTGCGCGCCTGATGGGTCGCGGTGCTTGCCAAAGTCAGTTGTATTGCTGGCGTAGGTCAGGTTGTCTACAAAGTTGGTAACCTTGCTATACGCGGAGTAGCTGCCCAGAGTGCTGGTAGCAGGGGTATTGCCCAGTGCCAGCGTATACGCCTCCAGTGTAGACTGCTTGGCGCGAGCCATGAGGTATTGTGCATTCACCTCGCCGTACACACTGATCAGCGGTATAGGAGTGTACTCTACACCCACACCACCCTGAAATCCGAGTGACACTGTAGATTCAGTCTTCACATCGATATGAGCTGTCACGCCATCAGGATTGAGTATGGAGTGCGGGGCTGTGATATCCAGTGAATGGTAGAGTGCGCCAAATACCGGCAGCGCTATACCCACACGTGCGAATGGAGCCACCTTGGCACCTGGCTTGGCTGCACGGAAGTAGAGAGACGGATTGAGGCTGAGGCCATTGGAGTGTGTCTTGGTCACGATAGTAGCACCATTGCCCAGTACACCGCCCACGTCACCTATCTGAGTAGCGGTGATGGTAGAGCCCCAGAGGTAGGCACCATCTATCTCCACACCAAAGTATGGATTGATCATATAGCCGAATGAGAAGTCTATGTGCGCACCTTGTCCGTATGTGCCGTAGAGGTTTTTCTTATACCTGTTTTTGGCAGAGTCCAGCTGCGTAGTATTGTAGGCTACCAGCGGGATGATAGAGGCATCTGCAGGATCCGGGCTGGCACCCGGCTGGAATGTCAGCACACTGGTGCTATTCTGGAGGCCTGGCCAGGAGTAGCCACCGCCCAGCTTCATAGTGAAATACTGCCCATACGAGTAGGTAGCCGCAGCCAGTACAAGGATCAGGAGCAAGTTGAGTTTTTTCATAATTGAGTGATTTTGGTTTGCAAATTCCGATGGTTAATATAGATAAATATGCATCTTAACGTTGAATAAATATAGGAGAAAATCCGAAGTAATCTACACAGCAGGATGTGTATTACTTTCACCAGAATATCATTCAGATTTGAGAGTTTAGACGCTTATGATTCACAGGCTCTCTTATTCATATCCTCTGGCCTCGCTGCTGCTATGTGCTGTAGCTGCGCTATGCCTGTACTCCTGTGGCCAGGACCAGCGCCCGTTTGACCGGCAGGTCTTTCACTACAATCAGGCTGCCGGCATCTCCTCTCTCGATCCTGCCTTTGCGCGGGATCAGTCGGGTATCTGGGCCTGCGATGCCCTGTACAATGGACTCGTACAGCTGGATGATAGCCTGCACGTCAGGCCGGCCATAGCCTACCGGTGGGATGTGGCAGATAGTGGTCGTACCTATACCTTTCACCTGCGCCGGGATGTGGCTTTTCATGCTGACGCATGCTTCCACGGGCAGGAGCGGTATGTGACTGCACAGGATGTACTATACTCACTCTCGCGCATAGCTGATCCGCGCACTGCCTCACCGGGTGCCTGGGTCTTTCATGACAGGGTAGATACGGTGCGTCCTTTTGAGGTGAGGGATGATTCTACTTTCGTACTGCACCTGCTGCATCCCTTCAGGCCCATGCTGGGCATACTCACCATGCAGTACTGCTCTGTGATACCATATGAGGCTGTGGAGATGTACGGGCCGGACTTCCGCTCTCACCCTGTCGGTACGGGGCCATTCAGCCTCAAGGTATGGCGTGAAGGGTCTGCCATGATACTGGTGCGAAATGACAAATACTTTGAGCAGGAAGATGGTGAGCGGCTGCCATATATCAAGGGTGTGCGTATATCCTTTATCGCGAATAAAAAGACAGAATTTGTAGCCTTCAAGCAGGGGAAACTGGACCTGATATCAGGTATAGATGCGAGTTTTCAGGATGAGGTGCTGGATGAGAATGGCGCACTGAAAAAGGACCTCACGCAGCGATTTGACCTCAGCAAGGCACCCTACCTCAATACAGAGTATCTCGGCTTTCTGATGAAAGGCGATAGCATACAGCCACTGCACGATGTACGGATACGCCAGGCTATCAACTATGGTTTTGACCGGACGGAGCTGATACGCTACCTGCGCAATGGCATAGGCCGGCCGGCAGAGCAGGGCTTCACACCACCGGGGCTGCCTAGTTTTGATGCCAGCATTGCAGGCTTTCGGTATGACCCGGCCAGGGCACAGCAGCTGCTGCGTGAGGCGGGCTATGGAGACCGCACACTACGGCTCACGCTCTACACCAATGATACATACAAAGAGATGGCCCTCATGCTCTCTAAGCAGCTGGAGAAAATAAACATCCACCTCAAGGTAGAGGTGACAGAGCCCGCTATCCTGCGCCAGCGCATGAGTGAGGGGCAGGTGGCATTCTTTCGCGGGTCGTGGATAGCAGACTATCCGGATGCAGAGAGCTACTTCACCGTTTTCTATAGTGGCAATACGGCTCCGCCAAATTATACCCGCTTTCACAATGCTGAGTATGACAGGATATATGAGCGCTCACTGCAGGAGACAAATGACAGTGCGCGCTATGCGCTCTACCACCAGCTGGAGCAGATCATACTAAAAGAGGCACCAGTGGTGCCCCTGTATTACGATGAAGTGTTGCGCTTTACTCAAAAGCGTGTGAAAAATCTCAAGCCCAATGGCCTGAATCTGCTAGACCTGAAGCGGGTCAGGCTGGAGTGACTTAAACTTTGCGGGGCTCGTCTTTTCTCCTGCCCATCACCAGTAGTAGTATAAGTAGCAGGGATAGCAGTCCAAACCCTACGGCTGCGTACCTCCATGCAGGTGAGACGCACTCTGCACTATTAGTATTGATATAGGTCTCTGTGGTGGTCTGTGAGCTACCGTCTGTACCAGCGCAAGTGCCCTCTGCAGCCGTATCGTCAGTATCTCTGCCCTGGTCACGGGCCTGCTGCTCCATGCGCTCCTGACGTGCCTCACTGGCTCGTGTCTGCCTGCGGCTGATCACGGTAGTGTCTGCCTTGTCTTTGACAGGTGCTTTATCGGCATCGTATTCAGATTTGGTGGCGGTGTCGCCTTTCTTGTTGGTGCCGTGCATGTAGCCTACGCCACTATTGATCTGAGCGGATATAGAGAGGGTTACAAATAACATCATCACAGGTAGTGCTTTTGAGATGGTTGCTTTCATGACACATAGTTTTGCCTAGGCATAAAACGAACGCTGTGCCAAAGCACCCATTTCCCCAAAATGTGTATGCGATATTATATATGAATGAAACCGCCTGTATGCGCTAAAGCTGCTCAGCCACAGTGTATTGTAGCTTGGATTTTATTTTCAATAATAATGTACTCACAGCAAAGGCGGCAGCAGCTACAGTGAGTAGGGTGTATAGCGCTGTGCCGCTCCAGCCCTGCACCAGGCAGCCTGCCATGGCTATGACTACCAGCAGTGATAGCAGCCGCGTGAGCATCATAAAGAGGAACTTCTGGTGATGGATATACCCTGCCAGGCTATAGCGGCTGGGGTGAGGCAGGACACGCGAGCCATCTCCCAGATAGGTGTGGTGCAGCTCATGCGGGTGAAATACCCATGGCGTAAACAGATTGCCGCGAAAGCCCCATGCACGGCGATATATGGGCGCTATGCGGCTGCGGCTGTAGATCACGAGGCTTGAAAACTCCTTGCCCTGCAGGCGGTAGAAGACAAACGTTTTGACCAGCCAGAGGAAGGTGCTGCGTCCGCGCGGATGGTCACTTTTACCTCGGGCCAGCCCGTACAGTATAACGGCGCTCGTACGCTCAAACTCTGCCGCAAAAGCACGCAGGTCTGCCTCTGAGAGCAGCACATCATCGTCACAGTGCATGACCACATCAGTAGTGGCCAGGCCCAGACCTGCACTGTATGCTATGAGCTGGCCGTAGCGTGCATCCAGGCGCACGAGCCGGATAGAGGAGGAGAGGGAGGCCTTTTGCCGGCAGAGCAGGGGCCAGGTATCGTCACTGCTGCTGTCGTCGACTATGACCACACCAGACAGCAGGCCACGGCGCAGCATAGCATCATAGTGCGCGAAGGTCTCGGCTATGAAACTGCTGCTATCCAGCGTAGGTATGACGAGTGTGACGGGAGGCATCTGCTGCGAATATAAACGAAGCCTTGATTCTCTTATATTTGCTGGTACCTAAACCGATCTCCTTTATGAAAATAGTCTTCATCTGTGCGCTGGCGCTGGTGACATGCACGTGCGCCGCTCAGACACAGCCTGCCACCGTGCGGCCCGCCACACCTGCTACAAAGCCAGCTGCCTCCAGGCCTGCTACCACGGTGAAACCAGCTACTGCCGTACCGGCAAAAAAAGACAGCACCACTACGGCCAAAGGCCCCCTAAAACCCAAAGCGGTAGAATATGCAGAGATAGACCTCGATACGGTCAACCCTCCACTGCCGTTTATCATCCGGGCGCCGGTGGGATCGGTCGTCACATTCGATCAGGGTGTGGTGATCACGGCACCGGATACTACTTTCTCCATACTGATAGATATGAGCTATACGGAGGTGCCTGCCACTATAGCGCGGCGGCGAAAGGACGCACTGGACAATCCGATGTCTGTCTTCTCAAAATTCATCATAGACAAACCGGATATTCTGCTCTATGAGGCTAAGAGTATGGGAAAGAGCGAATACCACTTTGAGATAGCGCGGGATATCAGGGGTGAGCGCTACTACCTGCATGACCAGTGGATAGACGGCCACGTCTTTACCCAAAAGCAGATAGAGGTTATGCTGAAAGCAGCCAGTGAGGTACACCCAAAGCAATAGGCTATCACTCTTTAGTCGGAAACCTTTTGGTTGCTATATACTGCTATAGGGCTTTGCCCGAAGGGCATAAAAGAAAAAGCCCCTCATCGGGGCTTCTCTATTTCTTGTAGTTCCTGTCACCAGTCAACAGTTACCTATCAGTTATAGTATGATCTTGAGTACCTGACCCTTTACCAGGGTCTTGCCGCTGAGGCGGTTGTCAGCCTTTAGCTTATTAATAGTGAGGCCTGGATAGTGCTGGGTGATGCTCCAGAGACTGTCGCCATTCTGCACCTTGTAGTAGCGGATTGCAGGTGTCTTAGAAGCTTGAGCTTGCGCTACGGGTACTAGCTTCTTAGGCGTGGTCACCTTCTTGGCAGTATCTATCTTATCCTGGCCGTAGTAGTAGACCACCTGCTCTGATACCACATGGCCGGCAGTATCGCCCTCCGATGCCGTCGTGTTACTATCCGGTTTCACGGGAGCAGCAGGAGTATTGGTAGCTACGTTCTGTTGATTTTGATAGCTAGGCACCTCCGGGAAGGTGAGGATCTTCAGGTTTTGGCCCTTTGCTATATAGTTGTTCTTCAGGTGGTTCCACTCGCGTATCTCAGCTACAGACACACCATAGCGGGCGGCGATGTTGTGAATGGTCTCATTGCGGCGCACCTTGTAGTAGATATAGCGGGGTACGCGCACCATCACAGGGTTGGCGTACATATCATTGATACTGGCCAGAGCGCTCAGCTCTGGGTCATTCTGCAGGATCTCCTTCTTAGCCTCAAAGCTCGCGAAGTAGTTGACCGGTATATTGAGCGGATAGCCGGCAGCCATGAGCGGCACCATGTTGGCCTTCAGCGCGGGATTGAGAAACTGTAGCTCCTCCAGCGGCATACCGAGGGTCTGGGCTATGTGCTTCAGCGTCACGTGACCCTTTACAGACACCGTATCTACGGCATACAGCTCGCGGCGCGGCTCGGCAGAGACCAGCTTGTAGTCGCGGTAGTAGTGCATGACATAGACCACGGCCAGGTAGGTAGGCACGTAGCTGCGCGTCTCGGCCGGGAGGAAGTTCTTGATCGCCCAGAAGTTCTTGACGCCACCTGCTCGGGCTATGGCCTTATTGACATAGCCGGGGCCGGAGTTGTAGGCGGCGAGTGCCAGCTGCCAGTCTCCGTAGAGGTCATAGAGCTGCTTGAGGTACTTGACGCCGCCCATGGTAGATTTGACCGGGTCGCGGCGCTCATCGTAGTAGCTATTGGCATCGAGGCCCATCATCTTGCCGGTGCCGTACATCATCTGCCAGAGGCCGGTAGCGCCAGCGGGAGAGACAGCCTGCGGGTTGAGCGCAGACTCTATCACGGGCAGGTACTTCAGCTCGTCAGGCATGTGATTTTTGTCCAGCTCCGCCTCAAATAGCGGGAAGTAGATCTGAGAGCTGGCCAGCAGCTTGGTCATCAGGTCGCGCTTGCGAAAGGCAAAGAGGTCTATAAATGCCTGTACGTCAGTATTGTAATCCATGGGGATCAGGGCAGGTATCTCCTTCATCCGGCGCTTCATCTCGGCGGCAGAGTAGGTAGGGAGCTGATCACGCGGTATGGCCACGCAGCGCTCCAGCTCAGCGCTGGTGCCAAATAGCTTATTGCGCGTGAAGAGCTGGAATGACATACTATCCAGCGATATGACCACCGGATCCACATCCGCACGGGTCACGCTATCGCGCGTGAACGGATTGACCGCCCAGGCAGGTACGGATGCCATGACAGTAGCCACGGCCATAGGTAGAAGCCTTTTTAAGAGTTTCATTTTTAAAACCATTTTAGTGATTTCTAAAAATTTTTCGGGTCAGTAAAACATTTCTGGTAGCCCAAATCTACATAAATCCGCCAAGGTAAAAAGTGCATGGTTGCACGTGTTAATAAAAATTAGCACCCTGAAACCCGCGCCAGTGGCTCGTCTCGGTCTTTTCTGTAGCCTGCAATCCAGTGTTTATAAGGTATTTAACGTCCGGAGGCCCCCAAAAATTTTATCCCTGACGGTAAAATCTAACGGCGGTAGAATTTTTGCACCGGAGGTATTGAAAAGTGTCAATAATAGTGGGCAAAGAGGCTCACGACGACATTGAGACAAGCGATACAGAGTTTCTATATCGCGAGAAGAGGAACAAATAGAGGCAAAAGAATAGTAAGGCATAAGTATATGCACATTCCACCGTTGCATGTGAATGACCTGATAGAGAGCCGGGGCGTGAAGGGATGGATATAGCCGATGTGCTGGTGCGTCAGTCTACTGAAAGGTG
Organism: Bacteroidetes bacterium UBA1941; assembly: GCA_002336805.1. Lineage (GTDB taxonomy): Bacteria > Bacteroidota > Bacteroidia > Chitinophagales > LD1 > UBA1941. The sequence goes on along the minus strand of DDEZ01000008.1, from coordinate 32,787 downwards.
ATGGTACAGCCCGACTGTGCAGGAGCGGTGAAGGTGCAGCTATCCTCGCGGTCGCGGTACATAGTAGCGCCCATATAGGAGCCCGTCTCTACGGTAGCGGCATGGATGGTGTAGGTGCCGGCAGGCTGGCTACCGAGCCCGACCTGGCCGGAGCGGTACACGTGGTTATTGTAGTATAGCGTCTGTCCGCTGGTATTGGTCAGCCATACGCGCACGCTATCGTTAAAAGAGTAGGTGATCCCATTGCTATCCGTAGAGCCGTTCAGGTTCACCGTGCCGGTGATAGCGGTGGTAGGGATGGGAGTGTCTTTCTTGCACGAGGCAATGGCCAGGCATAGCGCCAGCGCGAGGAGGGTAGTCGTTTTCATTTGTTTCCTTTTTGGTGCGGTGAAGGTAGTTGTTTTCCTGTCATTTGCCGAATCGTAGATGCACAGACGGCATGTACTACATCGTATATTTCAAAATCGGTCATTCCGTAAACCTGCCTTTGCCGGCAGGCAGGTCTGTCATTCTGTAAATCCCCCACGCCGCTTTGTTACTTTTCTGTCATTTCTGATTTACAGATTAGACAGTCTGATTTTTTCGCTGTAATTTCCGTATGGAAAAAGCGTTAGAGATACATCTATCACCTAAACATTTCAACCATGAAGAAACTTACCCTTACCATTGCTACTTTTCTGATGCTGACCAGCGGTGCCTTTGCCGGTGTGATCAGTGATCTCTCTGCTGCCGAGCTCAAAGCCACCGACCTCTCAGGCCACTATACCGGCAAGCGCTACCAGTACAATGCTGACAAGAAGACGATCATGCAGACCTTCCAGTATGAGTTTGAGCTCAGGCAGGAGGGGAGCAGCATCACCGGCACCTCTACCATCATCAAGGAGAATGGAGACTATGCCGATATCAAGCTGCGCGGCACGATAGTGGGCGACAAGCTCTACTTTGAGGAATATGAGATAGCCAATCAGATCAAGGACCAGAATATGGTGTGGTGCTTCAAGTCCGGCGCCCTCTCTATCAAAAAGGACGTCGACCGTGTCAAGCTGACCGGCGCTACCAATAGCTATATGGCCGAGTACTACCTGCCATGCACCGGCGGCGAGACGGACCTGACCAAAGTGGAGAGCAGCCCTACGCTGAATCCTGACCTGGTCAAGACCGGCACCACCGGCCTGCCCGCCTCAGGCATCATGAGCGTGTATCCTAATCCATTTGTAGACCAGACGCAGATCAGCTATACACTGGCTACTGATGCGGCACACGTGACCACTGAGGTGTATGACATCACCGGCAGGAGGGTGGCTGTGCTGGAGAGTGATGCACAGCGCAGTGTCGGTAGCCATTCGGTTCCATTCAGTGCTAAAACCTACGGCCTCTCTGCTGGCGTGCTGATAGCCAAGGTGAGCGTAGACGGTGTGGTATATAGCAGCGAGATGGTACAGATGAAATGATAGACCAGAGACATTAGATGATAGACAAATACATGCTACGCCTATCGGCAAAATATGCATCCCTTCGGTTTCGGCCGGGGGGATTTTTATTTTATATAAGCCGCTCATTGTTAATAATACAGGCTTAACAAATTAGATTCTTGCCGCTGTGTGGAAAAGGATATATTGGCCTGCCTTTGATATGTTGCAAACCCCATTTTATCACAAACCAATTACTTACCCATTTATGAAGTCTTTACGCAAGATCTTTGCGGCAGCGCTGCTGCTCGTAGCCATCTGCTACACCGCTCAGGCGCAGTACTGCGGTCACATAGGCACCGGCTCCGGCCCGTCTATCTGTACCGCAGGTACTACGCTCACTGCACCCGGTTTCTCTCCACCTGCAGATAGTGTGCCCTGTGCTGTACGCGGCGTGGCCTACTCTCAGACCGTACAGGTCAAAATGCCTAACACTGTGACCTCCGGTGGCACCACCTACCGCCTGAAAAATATCCGCATAGACTCGATAGGAAACCTGCCCTGCGGCCTCTGCTGGGCTACCAATAAGGCAAACAATACTTTTGACTCCAGTGAGCAGTTTTGCCTGAAGGTGGCCGGCATCACGTATGACAATCCGGGCCAGTTCAAACTCAATATTCTCGTGACGGCTACTGTCTACACGGGTTTTCTCAATACTACATATTCGCAGGCTGCAGATGCCAGCGCGGCGGGACTCAACTTCTGGGTACGCGTGCAGCAGAATAACGGCACCTGTACACCACTGGATACACTGCCTACCGCTGTGAATAATACCGCCATAGCCGTAGGCGCTGTACCGAGCAGTGCAGTCACCGCGGGCGGACCGCTGACCTTCTGCTCCGGCGGGTCGGTCACCTTTACCGCTACCGAGGCGGGTGCCACAGCCTATCAGTGGTTCAACGGGACCAACGCCATAGCCGGTGCCACCTCCCGCACCTATACCGCCACTACAGCCGGCACCTACAAAGTATATATAGAGAAAGGCTGCCACGCCGTGACCTCTGCCGTACAAACCGTCACAGTCAATAGCGGCCCTACTGTATCAGTGACCCCTGCGGGTCCTGTGGTAGTATGTACCGGCAGCATGCAGGTGCTTACCGCTGCCACCTCCGGCGGCACCCTGCAGTGGTACAATGGCGCCGGCGCTATCTCCGGCCAGACAGGCACTACCTATACCGCATCCGCTACAGGCAGCTACTACGCCATCGGCACGCTCAACTCGTGTACGACTACCTCCAATACGGTGAGCGTACAGGTGACAGGCACACCACCTACACCGGCCATCACAGCTACCACCCTCAGCCTCTGCTCCGGTGCTACCGATACGCTGGATGCAGGCGCAGGCTACAGCAGCTACCTCTGGAGCAATAGCCTCGGCACTGCTCAGAAGGCATACCCTACCGCCGCCGGCACCTACACCGTCACCGTGACCAATGGTGTCTGCTCAGGCTCTGCCTCTATCACGATCTCTGCGGGTCAGGCACCGACCACGCCTACCGTGACACCATCTGGTACCGTAGCCATCTGCTCAGGCAGTAGTGTGACCCTGACCAGCTCTGCCGCGGCTACCTATCACTGGACCGGTGGCCAGACCACTCAGTCCATCTCTGTGTCTGCGGCCGGCTCTTACGCCGTGACGGTGACCAGTACAGGCCGCTGCGGTACAGCTTCGTCTACGGCTACTACTATCGCCGTCACCACTACTCCGGTAGCGGGTATCTCTCCGGCAGGCCCGGTCATCATCTGCGGTAGTGGCAGCCAGGTACTCACTGCCTCCGGCACCGGTACCTACCAGTGGCTCAAGAACGGTGCTCCGCTCTCAGGCCAGACGGCTGGTACCTACACTGCTACCACTGCGGGTTCGTATGCGGTCGTCGTATCATCCGGCAGCTGCGCCGATACGTCCACTGCGGTGAGTGTGCAGATTGGCTCTGCGCTTAGCCCTACCATCTCCACCAGTCATACCTATATCTGTACCGGCGCTACTGATACACTGGATGTAGGCAGCGGCTACAGCAGCTACGCCTGGAGCTCCAGCCTGGGCAGCACCCGCTATGCCTATGCCACCACGGCCGGCACTTATACCGTGACCGTGACCAATGGTGCCTGCTCAGGTACTGCCACTATCACGCTCACAGCCCGCGGCGCTACACCTACACCTACCATCACTGCGGGTAGTGCTACTACGTTCTGCCAGGGTGGCTCAGTAGTACTGACCTCATCATCTGCCTCCGGCAATGTATGGAGCAACTCAGCTTCCACACAGGCTATCACCGTGACCACAGCGGGCAGCTACACCGTGACCAATGACAATGGCTGCGGCGCTGCTACATCGGCTGCTACCGTGGTGACCGTCAATGCGATCCCAAATGCACAGATCACCCCTGCAGGCTCTACGCTGATCTGCGGTGGCAGCTCTCAGACGCTCACCGCTACACCTGCCGGCAGCTACGTATGGCTGGATGCCAATGGCCCTATCTCCGGCCAGACAGCTGCTACCTACTCAGCCTCAGCCACCGGCAGCTACAGCGCCGTAGTGACGGTAAATGGCTGCTCAGATACATCTAATGTGGCTACTATCACCGTGAGTGGCACACCGCCTACACCTACTATCACCGCTACGTCTCAGGCGCTATGCCCTGGCCAGACCGACACGCTGAATATAGGCGCAGGCTATACCTCATATACATGGAGCAATAGCCTCGGTACTGCTGCTACAGCTACCGTGACCGCAGGCGGCACCTATACCGTGACCGTGGCAAACGGTGTGTGCGTAGGTACTGCTACTATCACTATTACTCAGGCATCGGCTACACCTACACCTGTCATCTCTGTGCAGGGATCGCTGCACCTCTGCGGCACAGACAGCGTAGTCCTGACCTCCTCTGCTGCCTCCGGCAATCTGTGGAGCAACTCTGCCACCACACAGTCTATCACCGTGAGCAATGCGGGTGTGTATAGCGTGACCGTAGGTGGTACCTGCGGCAGTGCTGTCTCTCAGAGCGATACTGTGGTGAAATTTGGCCTGCCACTCGTATCAGTGAGTACTGATACCGGTACCTGTGCAGGAGATACCATAGCCCTCAGCGCCGGCAATGATGGCACCTCCTACCTCTGGTCCAATGCTGCCACTACCAGCGCCACCTCAGTGACTGCCACCGGAGAGTACTATGTCTCCGTGACCAAAAATGGCTGCACCAGCACTGACAGCGTACATGTCACCTTTGATGCTGCACCTGTGGTGACCTTCACTGCCAGCAATGGTGTACTGACAGCATCTGCCATAGCAGGCGGTGCCTATCAGTGGTATAAAAACAGCACCCCGGTACCCGGTGCTACAGCCCAGACCTACGATGCCAATGCCTCTGGTACGGGCAACTACTCTGTGAAAGTGACATTGGGCTACTGCTCCGGATCATCAGCTCCGCAGACCATCACCATCATAGGTATCTCAGAGCTGGCTCAGACACTGATGACCTACATCTATCCCAATCCGGCCAGTCAGGCTATCACCATCAGCTATACGCTGCGTCATGGTCAGGCACTGGATATCTACCTCACAGATATGATGGGCCGGATGGTCACCACACTCAGCAGTGGTATACAGGCAGATGGTACCCATGAGCTGCAGGCCGACCTATCTTCACTGACAGGTGGTGTTTATTTTGTCAACTTCCACTCCGTAGAGGGTACAGTAGTACGCAAGATCGTAAAGGAGTGATCCTCCTACATACATGAATATACAAGGGTAGGCCTCAGCGCCTGCCCTTTTTTTGTCCTTAACTCACGGGAACCGGAGCAGACAATGACTACGACTGAGACAGCCAGATAGCTGTCAGATATGCCGCCAGGTGGCAATAAAAAAGGCACCCGTGTGAGGTGCCTTTTCATTATAAGTTGATAGTTATCTTATTGCTTGGTAGCAGTGATGCCACAGCTGGTCCCGCTGCTGCTGCCACTCACCTGGTATTGATAGCTCAGCGTCAGATTGTTGCCGGATACGTTTCCATTTCCAAAAAAGGTAGCCACGTCAGTACCATTACTTACAGTCTGCTGACCTACATTGATCGAATAGCTATTGCTGCCAGGGTATTGATCATATATGGTCGCAGTGACTGAGTAGCCTTGATTAGCAAAGTTATTGATGGTCACATATCCCACACCCTGCGATGAGCTGGTGATCGTAAAGTTATAGTTGGTAGATGCCGTGCCAGAGCAGTTTTCTATAGCCAGATAGTTACCTATAAATTTGGTCCTGATCTCTGTAGCACAGCCGTAGCCTTCGTAGCCGGCAGGGCAGAGGCAGGTCTGGCTGGCGCTGTCACATGTGCCGGCACCACAGTGGGCAGTATCGCAGTATGTCACGGGCTTATTGGCGGTAGTATCCTTTTTGCAGCCGATCATAAATCCCGCTGTGAGGAGCATGATACTAAGGCTGGCGATGGCAAAGTGCTTGAACATTTTCATAATTGATCTGATGAAATTTTGGGTGATTTAATGGCGGCAAAACTAACGGCTTTTATGAATTTAACAACCCAATGGGTGTTACTGAACAAATGAAAACAAACTTGCATCCTTTGGAAAGAACAGACTTGACGGTAGTATATTTATTCCTGTGGAATTGCCCGTAGTATGGCAGGATTGTAGATGAGGTACAGCATCTTGATCAAAGTGGCCATATAGTAAGCTATCCGGTCAAAATAGGTAATGCGGCCGTTTTAGTGTATCTTTATTATATGGAACACAATACAATCACCGCTCAGGGTCTGATGAAGATCGGCTTTGAGCCACTCCGCCGGGACGGCAGGCTTTGCTACAAAAAGGATAAAACCGTTTATTGGTTTGAAAATGGTGCCATAGCAGGACTGGGACTGACTGATTGGGTCATCCAGCGTCTGGAGCTGCAGATAGACAAGGCCTGATAGTAATTCTTACTGCCAGAGATTTTTTACTTCTACCATATACTACTTGCCGGCTAGGTTAGTACTATGTCCTAGGTGCATGCTGCAGCTACGTCCGATCAGGTCGGGCTGTCAATCTTCCTAAAATAGCCTTAAATGTGGAAAAATAGCCCTCCCGATACTTTGTCGAGGGGGTGTTTATTCTGTACATTCGTGCCTCAAAATGGCTTAAAATGCGTTTTTCTGAAAAAATGTGGATCAAGAGTCGTTTTGCTGACCAGAAAAATCCCTGATAACTGCCGAAAGGCACCTGACTATAATATATGAGTGACGAGATTAAAGACGAAAACACAGAACTAACCCCTGAGACTCCGGAAAACCGGATCATACAGATCAATATCGAGGACGAAATGAAGACGGCCTACATCGACTACTCGATGTCCGTCATCGTGTCCCGTGCCATCCCAGACGCCCGTGACGGCCTGAAGCCCGTACACCGCCGTATCCTCTACGGTATGAATGAGCTGGGCATGGCGCCTAATAAACCATACAAAAAGTCAGCCCGTATAGTGGGTGAGGTGATGGGTAAGTATCACCCGCATGGTGACTCTGCCATCTATGACTCCATGGTGCGTATGGCCCAGGACTGGTCCCTGAGGTATCCCTTCGTAGACGGTCAGGGTAACTATGGATCGATAGACGACGATCCACCGGCAGCTATGCGATATACCGAGGCCCGCTTTCGCAAGATAGCCGAGGAGATGCTCATGGATATAGAGAAGGAGACCGTGGACATGCGTCTGAACTTTGACGATACCCTCGAGGAGCCGACCGTACTGCCTACCCGTATACCAAACCTGCTGGTCAATGGTGCCTCCGGTATAGCCGTAGGTATGGCCACCAATATGCTCCCGCACAATCTGTCCGAGGCCATTGACGCCTGCGTACATTATGTTGATAATAAAGAAGCTACTGTCGAGGACCTCATGCAATATGTGAAGGCGCCAGACTTTCCGACAGGGGGCACTATACACGGTTTTGAGGGTGTCCGTCAGGCCTTCCTGACCGGTCGCGGCCGTGTAGTACTCCGCGGTAAGGCCACTATCGAGCCGATGGGTGCCAACCGCGAGCAGATCATTATAAATGAGATCCCGTACCAAGTGGTCAAGAGCGATATGATCAAAAAGATCGCTGACCTGGTAGAGGAGAAGAAGATAGAAGGCATCACTGATGTGCGTGATGAGTCGGACCGTGATGGTATCCGTGTGGTGATCGAACTGCACCGGGATGCTATGTCCAGTGTAGTGCTCAATCAGCTCTACGCCCTGACCCCATTACAGACGTCCTATGGAGTGAACAATGTGGCTCTGGTAGGTGGCCGTCCTATGCTGCTAAACCTCAGGGACATGATCCGTCACTTTGTAGACTTCCGCCACGAGGTGATAGTCCGGAGGACAAAGTATGAACTAAAAGAAGCCGAAAAGCGTGCCCATATACTCCAGGGTCTCCTCATAGCCCTCGACCATCTGGACGAGGTCATCAAGCTGATACGTGAGTCCCGCCTGCCAGAGGAGGCACGTGAGGGCCTGATCTCAAACTTCGGACTGAGCGATATACAAGCTCGAGCGATACTTGACCTGAGGTTACAGAGACTCACTGGCCTTGAGCGAGATAAGATACGCGAAGAATACGATGAACTGATGAAAACCATCGCCTATCTGAACCGTATACTGAATGAGGAGCCGCTCCGCTATGAGATCATCAAGACTGAGCTCCTGGAGATCAAAGATAAGTATGGTGACCTGCGCAGGACCGATATTGAGTTTGCCGAAGGCGATATCAATATAGAAGACCTGATCCCTAATGAAGAGGTTGTAGTGACAATAAGTCACCTGGGCTATGTCAAAAGGACACTGTCTAGTCAGTTTAAGACTCAGAATAGGGGAGGGCGTGGATCCAAAGGATCATCATCCCGCGATGAAGACTTTATCGAGCACCTCTTTGTGGCGAATAACCACAACTTTATCTTGTTCTTTACCCAGTCTGGCCGCTGCTACTGGATCAAGGTTTATGAGCTGCCGGAAGGAGAGAAGACCTCAAAAGGCCGTGCGATCCAGAACCTGATGAATATCCCTAAAGAAGATAAGATCGTAGCCTATCTGCCGGTACTCAATCTGAAAGAAGATGACTATCTGGATAATAACTATCTGATATTCTGCACAAAGAATGGCATCATAAAGAAAACAACTTTAAGAGCCTACAGCAATGTGCGTAAGGGTGGTGTGAATGCCATAGAGATCCGCGAAGGCGATGATCTGGTGCAAGTAGCTATGACCCACGGCAAGTCTGAGATCGTGATGGCCACCAGTTTTGGCAAGGCGATCCGCTTCAATGAGGAAAAGGTAAGGTCTATGGGTCGTACCGCATCAGGTGTACGCGCTGTAGACCTGGATGACGAGGATGGAAAGAATGAAGTAATCGGCATGATCACCGTCAATCCGGATAATAGGGAGGAAACTATCCTCGTAATATCTGAGAAAGGCTATGGGAAGCGTACAGATATAGAAGACTACCGTATCACTAATCGTGGCGGCAAGGGTGTCTCGACCATCAAGCGCACTGATAAAACCGGTGGTTTAGTTGGTATCCTAAATGTTACTGACAATGACCATCTTATGATCATCAATAAATCCGGTATAGCGATCCGTCTGGCGGTAGAGCAGCTCCGCGTGATGGGGCGTGCTACACAGGGCGTGCGTCTGATCAAGTTGGACGCTAAAGACAGCATCGCAGCTATCACCAAGATCGTAAATGGTAAGCTGAACTACAACGCCGAGGAAGATGGCGAGCTGGGTGCTGCCGATACCAGCGGTGAGAGCGCAGAGTAACTTTTTTGTCATAAAAACATAGATCATTGGTTTTCAGAGTGCGGGTAGATAGCTTTGCAGCACCATGAAAGCGGGTCTAAACCAATATTTTCATCCAAAAACAGCATTTTAACATGAAAAAGCTATTTTTTGTATCAGTTTCTGCTCTTTTTGCCTTTTCAGCCTCGGCTCAGAGTGGCAAGGTGATCTCGGCATACAACGCCATGACATCTTATAACAACAAGGAAGGCGCCAGCTATCTGGAGGACGCAGCCAAAAACATTGACATCGCTATCCAGGACGAAACAACCTCAAAAGCCACTAAAACATGGTGGTACAGGGCGGAGATCTACTCATTGATAGCCTCAGACGAAGCAGTGCACAGCAAGTATCCGAAAGCGTCACTGGAGGCTGTACGCTCATATAAAATGATGCAACAGCTCAATGAGCCTAAGTTTAAGGACTGGTCTGACGCAGTAGAAGCTATGAAAGGATTCACCGCCACATTATTTAATAATGGCGTAGAGGCATATCAGGCAAAGGATTACAAATCAGCTTACGATTTCTTTCTCGGGATCGGTGACCTGAACGAAATCCTGCTGGCGCACAATAGTAAAGTAACTGAAAATACGCTGAATACAGCCTTCCGCAATGCTGGTCTCAGTGCTGAGAGCGCAAAGGACACTACAGCAGCCATCAATGCCTACAAGCGTTTTCTCGCTGTAGGCCCGGATTCTCTGAAGCCAGCTATGTATCAGACACTTGTGTCTCTCAATAAGAAGCGTGACCTGGCGGAGGCCAAGCGTCTGACTGACGAGGGCCTGGCTAAGTTTCCAGATGATCGTGACCTGCTGATAGACAAGGTTAATTTCTTCTTTAGTGAGCAGAAGCAAGGCGAAGCTATTGAGTTTCTGAAGAAACTGGCAGCCAAAGATCCAAACAACGAGTCTGTGCTGTACAATCTGGCTGTGGCCTATGAGACTACCGGCGATACTGTAGCCGCACGTCAGGGATATGAAAAGGTTCTGGCAATAAACTCTAATAATTTTGATGCAAACCTGGGATTGGGTGCTCTGATTTTCAATAAGGCCAATGCTATCAATAAAGTGATGAATACACTGTCAATGAGCGCAGCTGACCAGAAAAAGTATGAAACAATGAAGGTAGAGCGCAATGCACTCTTTAATCAGGCTAAACCATATCTGGAAAAGGCAAAGGCCGCAAAGCCTGAGGATCCGGAGGTAAAGAAGGCCCTTACAACTATAGAAGCAATATCTAAGTAGTCGCCTTTCAGAAATTAAGTATTTCTGACTATAATTAATATTATGTTAAGTAAAGCTGAGCGGATAGCCTCCCTCTGATAAACCCATAAACAATGAAGTATCTCTCAATCGGAATCAACGGAGTCTTGGCAGTAGCTATTGCAGTTCTCTTCTATCTTCATTTTAAAGATTGCAAGAAGTCAGGCCCGAGCCTTCCTACCCCGCCGGCCTCTGCCGGTACTAATCCGATAGCCTACGTGGATATAGATACGCTGGAGATCTACTATAACTACTACAAGGTCAAAAAAGCTGAGCTGGAAAAAAATCAATCCAACCTGGAGGCCAGCCTCAAAGCCAAGGCTACCCGCCTGCAGAGTGACTACATGAGCCTGCAGCAGCGTGCCCAGGCTGGCACCCTCACCCAGTCTGAAGGTGAAGCCGCACAGACTGATCTCCAAAACCGTGGCGCCCAGCTCGAGCAGGAACGTGACAATAGCGCCGCTCAGATACAGACAGAGATGGCTGCCCTGCTCAAGGAAATAAACGGAAAAATAGACACCGTGATCCGTGATATCAATAAGGATAAGAAGTATACCTACGTCATATCCTATAGCTCAGCTACCAGCCTTATTCTATACAAAGACCAGGCACTGGATATCACCCGCCCGGTACTAGAAGCACTGAATGCCAAGGATGAGGCTGCTAAAAAATAGGCTCTACTGTTATGTTAAGTGGTCAGGCTTGTTTCTTATATAAAGCATTAGACCTTAGTAGAATAAAAAGCCCGATCTAAAGTGATAGATCGGGCTTTTTATTATCTCGGATGGTGCTGATCACTCAGCCTTCAGTGCTTTCTTTACCTTCTTTTTGGTAGTTGTCTTTTTGATTTCTCCTTTTTCAAACACCCTCTCCCCGTTCTCATACTTTGCTACAAAAGCGCCTTTAAGGCCCAGTTTACGCAGGTCGCCGGCCACATGCTCAGCCTCCTCCTTGGTATCAAAGTAGCTGACCACATACCTGTTCATGTTATCGGTCTTCTCAAATCCCACTACTTTGGGCTTTACAAAATCCTGATTGATGTCTAGTTTTTTGTATAGGCCTAACTGCACCTTGTAAACTGTACCTCCGGCTGGTGCTGCGAGCATATCTACCGGCTCAGGGCATTTTGGTACTGGCTTGTTCTGGCACTCCTTCAGCTGATTGCCACGCTCTATCAGTTTGGCCTGCGCATCGGCAAAGTCATTGGTCAGCTGGTTGATCTGCTCCTTGTTTTTATTGATGGTAGCCTCGGCTGCATCCAGGTCTTCCTTATTCTTATCCATCATCGCCTTGTAGCTGGCGGGATTCTTCTTGTATTGCTTCAGTTCAGATTTGATAGCCTTTTTTTCTTCTTTGGTCAGCTCAGCGCCGCATACCGAGGTAGCTACGGTCAGGGTCACGAGTGATGCCAGGATATACTTGTACATGGGTTGGTTTTATATAAATCAAAGATAAAAGGCTCTCACCTGTCCGTAGATTTTTGTACATTGCTTTTCCTGACACTAGTATCCTGTCAGTCCTAAATAATAGACTTAACCCATAACCAACTCACTATGTATACTATAGAAAATAACTATCTCCGTGTGAACGTGCGCACCAAAGGCGCTGAGCTGACCTCTATATATGATAAGGTAAATAACATTGAGCATCTCTGGCAGGCTGATCCATCCGTATGGGGCTGGCATGCCCCTGTCCTCTTCCCCGTGGTGGGACGCTGTCTGGATGATAAGGTGGAAATAGATGGCCGCAGCTACAATATGGAGAAGCACGGTTTTGCCCGTCATGCGGACTTTGAGCTGGTCAATCAGACTGTAGATAGCCTTACTTTTGCGCTACATAGCAGCCACCAGACACTCGAGATCTATCCTAGCCACTTTGAGTTTTATATCAGCTTTGAGCTGAAGGAGAATAATCTGCACCAGACCTTTGAAGTAGTCAATAAGGGAACTGCGCAGATGCATTTCTGTATCGGTGCGCACCCGGCCTTTGCAGTACCATTCCGGGATGGTGAAAAGTACGACGATTACTACCTCGAGTTTGACAATGACACAGAGCTCGAGCGCGATCATATCAATACCGATGGCTTCTTTGACGGGCGCCGGTCCAAGGCCATGGTCGATACCAATAAGATACCGCTCCAGGGCAGTATGTTTGACGATGATGCGCTGATCTTCAAAAACCTGAAATCCCGCAAGGTCACTATCAAGTCTGACAAACATGCACATAGCCTCTCAGTGGCCTTCAAGCATTTCAAGTACCTCGGTATCTGGGCCAAGCCAAACGCCAACTATGTATGCATAGAACCGTGGCAGGGATGTGCCGATACCGCAGGACGGTATACCAACTTTGCTCAGAAGGAAGGCGTTCTTTCCCTACCGCCGTTAGGGAAATTTGATCGCTCAATTATTATCTCCGTATCATAGGTTTTCTCTACTTTTGATATGCTCATAAGATAGAGGATGAATACACTAGCGGACATTCAGTTTGAGGAAGAGGTAATGGTAGACGAGCTGGAGCTGACTACCAGCCGCCTGATAGTGCATAATGATGAGGTCAATACATTTGACTGGGTCATACAGGCGCTGATAGAGGTCTGCAAGCATACCGTGGAGCAGGCCGAGCAGTGTAGCTACCTGATCCACTACAAGGGCAAGTATGCAGTAAAGAGCGGCGCACTCTCTAAGCTGAAACCGATGAAGGACGCGATCACAGAGCGCGGGATCAACGCCACTATAGAGTAATCAAGCACTCCACCGCACCTGCATGGCACATCAATACTTCACCGAGGACCACGAGCTCTTCCGCCAGTCAGTCAGGCAATTTATACAGACAGAGGTCAAACCTCATGTAGTACAGTGGGAGTCCGATGGCCGGGTACCACGAGATATCTTTCGCCGTATGGGTGAGCAGGGTTTCCTTGGTATCAACTTTCCCGAAGCATATGGTGGTACGGATAATGACTTCTGGTATTCGGTAGTCTATCTGGAGGAACTCAATAAAGCAGGTTTTGCAGGTATATCAGGTGCTGTGAGTGTGCATCAGTACATGGCTACCAATCACCTGGCGCAAGCTGGCAGCGAAGCTCTGAAACAAAAATACCTGCCTAAAGCGATCTCCGGAGAGTGGATAGGTAGCATAGCTATCACAGAGCCGGGCGCCGGATCTGACGTAGGCAATATACGCACCACAGCTGTGCGCGATGGAGACCACTATGTCATCAATGGCAGCAAGACCTTCATCACTAATGGCGTGTATGGCAACTTTGTGACTCTAGCGGTCAAGACCGATCCATCTGCCGGTATAGGCGGTATCAGCCTCATCATGGTAGATCAGGGTACACCAGGCTTAACTGTGAAGGAGCTGGACAAGATGGGCTTCCGCTCATCAGATACGGCTGAGATGTTTTTTGATAATGTGCGTGTGCCAGTCAGCCATCTGGTAGGCAAAGAAGGACAGGGCTTCTTCTATATCATGGAGAGTTTCCAACTGGAGCGTCTCATAGCCGGCATACTCGGTGTATCTGCCACAGAGGATATCATAGACATGACACTGAAGTATATGCACGAGCGTGCAGCCTTTGGCAAGCCGCTGGCAAAGTTTCAGGTGCTGCGTCATAAGATAGTGGACCTGGTCACAGAACTGGAGGTGACCAAGCAATTTGTCTACCACTGCTGCTGGAAGCAGGCCAATAACATCTTTGCCGTAAAGGAATGCAGCATGGCCAAAATGAAGGCCACAGAACTCTGCAAGAAAGCGTCTGACGAGTGCTTGCAGATATTTGGAGGCTATGGCTATATGACCGAGTATCCTATAGAGCGTGCCTACCGTGATGCCCGCCTGGGTACGATAGTGGCCGGTACTACTGAGATCATGAAAGAGATCATCTCCAAGACGGTGATAGATGGTATCAACTATGAGAGCACCTATCAGAATATGCGCACAGCCGCGGAGGCCACTCCTGCCCCACTGGCGCAAGACCACAAACCGAAATCAATTCATAACAATAACCAAAATCAAACACAAACAATGAGCGACATGACAGCAAAAGAGATCCTCTACTCTCTCCCGGGCCGACTGAAAGATGACAAAGTAGACGATTCTACTTACGGCGTGTTCCACTTTATGATGGAAGGTGAAGGCGACTTCACTATCACTATCAAGGATAAGAAAGTGACTGTGGAAGAAGGGCTAAACGGCACTCCTACCTGCGAGGTCAAGGCAAAGGCGCAGGACTATGCCGATATCGAGACTGGCAAGACCAACCCTCAGATGGCATTTATGATGGGCAAGATCAAGATCAGCAACCTGGGCGAAATGATGAAATTCATGGGCCTTTTCAGGAAGATGGCTTAAGCTTCATTAGCATATCAGAGAGGCATGATGGATCATTGTGCCTCTTTTTTATTGTCCATATATGAGCGTCACCTCTACCCTATCTGCAGATGGCATCTACATAGCCCGGCGGGACATCTATCCCGGCAGGCCTACCATCGTATTCCTACATGATTCGCTGGGATGCACCGTGCTGTGGCGGGACTTCCCGCAGCGATTGGCAGATGCCACACAGTGCAATCTACTCATCTATGACCGGCTGGGATATGGCCAGTCCGCGCCTATGTCAACTCATGAGCGTCCAGTAAACTATATGGAGCTGGAGGCTGACAGGCTCAATGACCTGCTCGTAGCTGAAAAGATAGGTGATGCGATACTTTTCGGTCACAGTGACGGTGGCACTATAGCGCTGATCGCGGCCAGCAAATATCCCGCTCGCATCAGAGCTGTGATCTGCGAGGCGGCGCACATCTTCGTAGAAGACATCACGTTGGCAGGCATACGCGCAGCGATGGAGACTTATAAAACCACCGACCTCGCACAGCGGCTGGCAAAATACCACGGAGACAAAGTAGATACACTCTTCAAAGCCTGGACCGGGACATGGACCCGCAGTGACTACCGCGACTGGAATATCGAATCACTCCTGCCAGCTATCACTGCTCCTCTCCTCTTTATACAAGGCGATGCGGATGAATATGGATCACTGGATCAGGTACGCCGGACTGTCTCACAGGTGACCGGTCACGCAGAGGAGTGTATCGTGCCTGGTGTGGGCCATACGCCGCATAAGGAGGCGACGGCAGCGACGCTGAATGCATCTGCACATTTTATCAATGCGCTCTGACCGATCACTGTATCACTAATATTTTATTCCTTTGCGCCATGCGCATAGACATCATCTCCATCATACCCGACCTGCTCACCAGCCCTCTCTCCCACTCTATACTGAAGCGGGCACAGACCAAAGGACTACTGGAGGTTAATGTAGTAAGCCTGCGCGAGTATGGCCTCGGCACCTACAAGAAGGTAGATGACTACCAGTTTGGTGGCGGTGCAGGCCTCGTGATGATGTGTGAGCCGATAGCAGCCTGCATAGATGAGCTGAAATCTCAGCGAGACTATGATGAGATCATCTATATGACGCCTGACGGCGAAACGCTGAACCAGCGCATGGCCAATAGCCTGTCACTGAAGGGCAACCTTATCATCCTCTGTGGCCACTATAAAGGCATAGATGAGCGGCTGCGTCAGCTATATATCACCAAAGAAATATCCATAGGAGACTACGTACTCAGTGGCGGTGAGCTGGGTGCTGCAGTATTGGTAGATGCCATAGGCCGTTTGATCCCTGGTGTACTGAATGACGAAACCTCTGCCCTCACAGATTCCTTTCAGGATGATTTGTTATCACCGCCCGTCTATACACGTCCTGAAGACTTTCGCGGTATGAAGGTGCCTGATATACTGCTCTCTGGTCATGAAAAGAAAATAGCCGACTGGCGCCACGATCAGGCGCTGGAGCGTACTAAGACGCGGAGGCCGGATATGCTGGAGGATTGATGTTCTTTTATCACTTTGGCCCCGCTTTTGTACCATATTCTTCGGACCTAGCATTCTGATCAAGGCGTTATTTCATAACCATTAAATCAGGAAATCATGGTACTCAATATTTTCAAGACCATCGCACAGTTGCCCATGGTCTGGGACTTTATCATCCCGCTCGCCATCATAGCCGTTTTTTGCTTTGTGCTCTTCTATGAGGGAGAGTGGGGCGGCATCATCCGCAGGAAAAAGAATCCTCATCCCAAGCATTAGAAATTTAGAACAAGCTCCCTTGCAGCGTATCTGCTGGTGGGGGGCTTTTCTTTTTGCGCGAAGGCTTGGTGCCGGTAGTAGCTGGTACTGGAGGGGTGATCTCAGGCTCAGGCTGAGGGACTGGTTGCGGTGTCATACTTATTTCGTCTTCCTGCACTTCCTCAGTGGATACGACTGATACAGTTGGCGACTCTGCCGCCACCGCATCGGCAGATAGGCTCACCTCCTCTGTCGTATCCTCCACGAGCGCATCGGCAGTCTCATCGTAGCCTTCCTCCCATGGCACCAGACCTGTCTTGACAGCTACACCCGCAGCAGGTGCATCCGTGGTGACCTCGTCTGCTACCTTTACAACTGTTATTTCTGACACTTCCGAGATTTCTGTAGCAGGCGCCTCCACATCTACCACAGATGCCTGATATTCCTCTACTACCTCCCGATCCAGATTCACTTGTGATGCTTCTACCTCCATGGCTGTCACGGTAGCAGCAGCCACAGAAGCAGCTTTGGCCGCTTGCTCTGCATCTACGGTGATCTCTGCTATAGGCGCGGGAGCAGGTTCAGCTGGTTTTGACACTGGCGCCGTATCTATCTCGGTACTCCATTGACTACGGTAATCCTCCAGCCAAAGCACTACCTCACTCAGGCGCTCCAGGCGTGCCTCGCAGTAGCGCTCACGGCCTTTCTGCCTGATCTCTACCAGGCCGCACTGGCGCAATATCTTGATATGCTTGGATATCGCGGGGCGGCTTACTTTGAAGTGGCTCGCTACTGTGTTCAGGTTCATGGATTCACGGGCTATCAGCGCCAATATGGCTCTACGATTAGGATCGGCTATAGCCTGAAAGGGGTCTCTTCTCATCATAAGGCGTCAAATATATATAGTAACCGTTTTGTTTCCGTAGCCAGTTAGGCACATATTGACAACAATCCACACCGGATCTACAATGTGGCTGATAAGTGAAATTTTACATTTGTATGACAAAGCATTTGTCACTATTTTCAGCGACCAATTTTCACTCTTTAAACAACCTCACTCCCTCATGAAATTGAAACATTTATCTTTTGCTGTATTTTTAGGTGCATTTTCCCTGCTGCTATCCAGCTATCAGGCTGGGTATACCAATGGGTCTACCGGAGATTGCCGTACAGGCGCTGTCAGTGCTACAGTAGGCTGCGGTGGCGGCGGCTGTCATAGTACTGGTGCTACTACCGGCATCACTATCACCGTAGAACTTGACTCTGCCGGAGTACCGGTCACATCTTATCATCCGGGTGCGTCATACACTGTCAAAATGGTCGCTACAAATACCACCTCAAACAATCTGCCGGTGTTTGGCTTTGGCTTATCCTCAGTGACAGCAGCCGGTGCGGGTACTACTGCCACACATCAGGCCGGCACCTGGTCCTCATCCCTGCCTAATGGCGTGCAAAACTCTATCGAATTAAGTACAGCTCTCACTACTGTGATCGAGCATCAGGTGCAGCTGCCTAAGACCTCCGGTACGGGCACAGCAGGCACTACTTATGTAGAGTCTATAGGATGGACAGCCCCGGCGGCGGGTACAGGCGCTGTTAAACTATTTGCAGTGATCAATGCGGCTGATGGTGACGGCCAGGCAACTGGTGCAGACAAATGGAACAATACCAGCACTACTATCGTTGAAGCTGGCACTACGGCTATCGCTGAGATAGCTGCTGATCTCGGCACTGTCAATGCCTATCCTACGCTGATGAGCAACACCCTGACTACAGCATTTGACCTGCGCCAGGACGCCAAGGTAAGCATCGACCTGCTCAACCTGAATGGTCAGCTGGTACGTACGCTGCTATCTGGTGAGGCTATGGCTACGGGTACGCAGGCACGCACCTTTGGCGTGAGCGATCTCTCTGCCGGCATCTACTTCGTGCGGGTACAGGCTGGCGCTCACACTGCTGTATCCAAGGTGGTAAAGCAGTAAGCTAAACGAAACATTTAATGAGATCCCGGTCACTACCACGACCGGCATTTTTTTGTACCTGTAGGAATGGGAAAGAATATCTTTGCTATCCATCATGTCACCATCAGATTTCATCACGGCATATAGTGCTGCTCTGGCGTCACAGAGCTGGAGTCAGGTATCTCCGCTCATACATCCGGATGCGGTGGTCACCTTCTCTACCGGTGCGGTGCATATAGGCGCAGAAGCTATCCGCATAGCCTATGAGCGCAATTTCTCACTGATCAAAAGTGAAGACTATCGTATGAGTGATGTACACTGGATAGATACCGGCGCAGAGGTAGCTATCTACACCTTTGCCTATCACTGGCGCGGGCTGATAGATGGTGGCTCGGCCTCCGGCTCGGGCAGGGGTACCGCGGTGATACGTCATGATAATGGTCAATGGCGGCTGATAGCAGAGCACCTGACCCGGATACCCTGATCTATACCTTCGGCTCGAGATGCAGCACTACCATGCCGGTAGAAAGCTTCTGACTAGAGACTGTGTGCAGATCAGCCCGCTTGGTATCCAAATTAAAGAATGGCAACCCCTGCCCTAGCACCACCGGTGCCATAAATATCCAATACTCATCTATCAGGCCTAAGGACATCAGAGAGCGGACGGTAGACGGGCTGCCAAACATCACGATGTCTTTCTCCTTCTCCTGCTTGAGCTGGCCTATCTGGGCGGTCAGGTCTGCGCCTATGATGCGTGTACCCGGGCCGGCATCGGCTACGGTGTGCGAGACGACTATTTTCTCTACAGCATTATACCACCTGGCATGCTTGCGGTCATGCTCGCTGGCGTCAGGGCCGTCTGCGGCGGTAGGCCAGTAGCTATTCATGATCTCAAAGGTGCGGCGGCCGTACAGTGCGGTACCTGCTCTATCCGTAAACTGGTGACTGTAGTCAAAAAACTCCTGATTGACCGGAAAGATATTGAGCTCGCCATTAGGCCCGGCAGCATAGCCGTCCAGCGTGAGCAGTAGGGATGAGATGAGTTTAGCCATTGTGTAGTGGTTTTGGTGATGACAATCTAGGTAATCTTGTTCATTCATTCAGTTCTCCTGGTGAAAATGAATGAATGAATATGGAGACGAGCGTTCAGTCAGTCATTGACCCTAGTGTACGTGACTGACTGAACGGCCACTTTTATAGACAACGCCATATCATTGGAACAAGTGAGTAACGGACAGTCAGACATAGACACTGGTGAAAGTGACTGACTGTCCGTGACAAGACATGTGATCAATTTGTTTGTACGATATGAATGGTAATATCTGTGGTATCAGGTGAAGGGGTTTGGGAATAAGGTATAGGTGTGATCCCCATTCGCACCTTGTCGCATGATGCTGCTAGCCCCCCATTGGATACAGACACCTTCAATACTGCATTATCCGTGCCGGTGGACGTATAATACTTTCTCAACGAGTCGGTTTGCAAAACTATCATACTGATAGACACAGCATTTGAACCACTTGAAACAGAATAGTTTCCTCCTGCCGTAGGCAAAGAGGGAAAAAAGACTATCATATCAATATACTTAGTTTTATTATCAGTGTAGCCTTCTGCTACCAGGACATCACCACTTCGTTCATAGCAAGAGTCTACAATGAATTTCTCCCCTTTGTAGGTCACATAGTTCTCATTTATACTTTCCTTTTTGCAGGAGCATAACAAACTGAGGGCAAAGAATAAAGACGCAAGGGGTATAATAGTTTTCATAAGGCAATTATACTGTAATCTTCTTAATCCATTATGGACAGTCAGACACAGACACTAGGGAAAGTGACTGACTGTCCATTCTATCTAAATCTTCATTCATTCATTTTCATAAGGAGAACTGAATGAATGAATATGCTTCTCCCCTTTTGTCATCCTGAGTGAAGACTAGCCACAAAGATTCCTCACTCTCGTTCGGAATGACAAAAAAATACCGTTCAGTCAGTCATATACACTAGGGACAGTGACTGACTGAACGACCAGTTTTATAGACTATATCATATTAGTGAGAGGAGCTATCACGGACAGTCAGACACAGACACTAGGTAAAGTGACTGACTGTCCGTCCACGAGGGACCACTTACCCCCGTAAACAAAAAAGCCCCTCCGCTATTCACGAAGGAGCCTTTGTATTGTTATTGCCTGCCACCAGCCAACGGGTATTACATCATACCACCCATGCCGCCCATGTCTGGCATACCACCGCCGTGGCTGTGGCCTGCGCCTGCCGGAGCTGGCTTGTCAGCGATCACAGCTTCTGTGGTCAGGAGCATAGAGGCGATAGAGGCAGCGTTTTCCAGCGCTACACGTGCTACCTTAGTAGGATCTATCACACCAGCTTTCTTCAGGTCTTCGTATACATTGGTACGTGCGTTGTAGCCTACGTCACCCTTGCTTTCTTTTACCTTCTGTACGATCACAGAGCCTTCCTGACCTGCGTTCTCAGCTATGGTGCGGAGTGGCTCCTCTATAGCGCGGCGTACGATAGCGATACCAGTGGTCTCGTCATCATTGTCGCCCTTCAGCTTGTCTACAGCCGCCTGTGCACGGATGAAGGCAGTACCACCACCGGCTACGATACCTTCCTGTACGGCAGCGCGGGTAGCGTGCAGTGCGTCATCTACGCGGTCCTTCTTCTCTTTCATCTCTACCTCTGTAGGGGCACCGATATAGAGTACTGCTACACCACCGCTCAGCTTGGCCAGGCGCTCTTGCAGCTTCTCACGGTCATAGTCTGAGGTAGTCTTCTCGATCTGTGCCTTGATCTCATTGATGCGGGCCTTAATCTGCTCCTTCTCACCAGTACCGTTTACGATAGTCGTGTTATCCTTGTCGATAGTCACCTTCTCGCAGGTGCCGAGGTAGCTGAGGTCAGCATTCTCCAGTTTGTAGCCTTGCTCCTCGCTGATAGCTATGCCACCTGTCAGGATGGCGATATCCTTCAGCATCTCCTTGCGGCGGTCACCGAAGCCCGGCGCCTTGACAGCAGCCACCTTCAGCGTACCACGCAGCTTGTTTACTACCAGGGTAGCGAGTGCGTTGCTATCTACGTCTTCTGCTATGATCAGCAGCGGACGGCCAGCCTGTGCGGTCTTCTCCAGTACCGGCAGGATCTCCTGCAGGTTAGAGATCTTCTTGTCAGTGATGAGGATGAAAGGGCTCTCCAGCTCTACCTCCATGCTCTCGCTATTGGTCACGAAGTATGGAGACAGATAGCCACGGTCAAACTGCATACCTTCTACGATCTTCACCTCTGTAGTCGTTCCTTTGGCTTCTTCTACAGTGATCACACCTTCGGTAGTCACTTTCTCCATAGCCTCAGCTATCATCTTGCCTATCTCGCTGTCGTTATTGGCAGAGATAGTCGCTACTTGCTCTATCTTCTTGTTGTCCTTGCCTACGGTCTCAGAGGCAGCCTTGAGGCTCCCTACTATGGCTGTGACAGCCTTGTCTATACCGCGCTTGAGGTCCATAGGGTTAGCACCAGAGGCGAGAGCCTTCAGGCCCGGGCCTACGATAGCCTGTGCCAGTACGGTAGCGGTAGTAGTACCGTCACCAGCCTGGTCGGCAGTCTTGGAGGCTACCTCCTTGGTCATCTGGGCGCCCATATTCTCGATAGGGTCTTCCAGTTCTATTTCTTTAGCCACGCTCACGCCGTCCTTAGTGACAGTCGGTGCGCCAAATTTCTTATCTATTACCACATTGCGGCCTTTGGGACCGAGGGTTACTTTTACTGTGTTAGCCAGCTTGTCTACACCCGCTTTGAGTTTATCGCGGGCATCACCTTGAAAAAGGATCAGTTTTGCCATTGCTTTTATTTGATTTTAGTTTTTGGTATTAAATTCTTCTAAGACATGAGATGGGAGACTTGAGACATGAAATAAATGCCGTTTGCATTTCAATCATAAATCAACAATCACAAATCATAAATCACCTCACACTATCGCGAAAATATCGCTCTCTTTCATGATCAGGTACTCGCCACCATCTATGGTGATCTCAGTGCCTGCATATTTACCGTAGAGTACAGAGTCTCCTACTTTCACAGTCGTTGGCTCGTCTTTTTTGCCCGGGCCTACTGCTACTACAGTGCCTTTTTGCGGTTTTTCCTTAGCTGAGTCCGGTATGATGATACCGCCAGCTGTCTTGGTTTCTGCTTCTGCTGCCTTGATGACCACCCGGTCTGCCAAAGGCTTGATCTTAACGTCTGCCATGATTGCTTGAGTTTATTTGATTTTTGATTAAAAATTCGGTGCGAAGCTAGCAATCATAAGTTATGCCAACGGGTTTTGTCTGATTTTTTGTCAGAAAATAGTTGGTCTATTTGGCACATTGCCGCTTATTCAGGCTAAAAAGTCATGTATTCAACCGTTGGTGGGAATGCGCTGCACTGCCAGGGTCAGCAGGGATAGACCAGGACTCAGGATGCGATATACTCTTCCTTTTTGATGATACCCAGTATGCTGAGCATCAGGCTGGAGAAGACAGTCTGGATGCCCATGATTAGGAGCAGTATTGATGATAGTAACAATCTGATTGTCTGTGATATGTCGTTTATATTGCCGAAGTGCAGTCCCTCCCACTCTATGATGAGTTTGATATTCAGCCCCAGGCCGCAGGCCACCAGCACACCACCTGCCAGCAGCCCCCTCTCCAGCGTGAGATAGTCAAATATGCGGTTGAAGTTTCGATCGACAGGTACGAGGCCCTGATTGATAGCATATACCTTGCTCATGATATAGAACATGATGATCTGGAAGCTGGCTATGATCATAGCTGCAAAATATGCCATGGAGTGGACATCAAGAATGACCGAGCCGATATGCTGTGGGCCCATCAATGTCAGCAAAAAGAAAATGCTGGAAAAGACGAACAGTGCCAGGCCAGGATATAAGAATAACCACCGTGGGCTGTATAGTAGCAGAAAGCGGAGGTGCCTCCAGCCGTCCCTCCACGTACGGAGATGCGGCGGGCGGGATCTGCCGTCAGGCGAGAGTGTGGTAGGCACCTCCACCATTTTCAGGTCAAAAAGAGCTGCCTTGACCACCATCTCAGATGCAAACTCCATACCCGGAGTGAGCAGCTGGAGCTTTTGTATGGAGGTCTTGCGAAAGCCCCTGAGCCCGCAGTGAAAATCATTCACTTTGATATTAAAAAACACCTTGCCGATAAAAGATAATACAGGATTGCCCAGGTAGCGATGCAGGAACGGCATAGCGCCCTCTTTGATGCCACCTTTGAAACGATTGCCCATCACAATATCATTGCCGGCACGCAGTTTCTCTACAAACAGGTCCAGATTCTCAAAGTCATAGCTATCATCGCTATCACCCATAATGATAAAGGTGCCCCTGGAGCCCTCTATCGCGCCTGCCAGCGCTGCACCATAGCCTTTTACCGATACATTTACTACCCTGGCTCCTTCTTTGATAGCTATCTCTATAGATCCGTCCGTACTGCCATTGTCACCTATCACCACTTCGCCATTGATCCCGGCCCTTTGCAGGAATCCAAGCGCTTTGCGGATACAGATGGCCAGTGTTTCTGCTTCATTGAGACATGGCATGATGATACTAAACTCGATCGGGTCGTCGGAACTCATGCATAAGATATGTGATGAAATGAATGAGTGTTAAAAATAGGAAATATTCGGTAGGGGCGTGATGTACGATCCTCATTCTTTGCTCCCCGTCCCAGCAGATAATAGTATAATGTTGTGTCACCCGTTGGTACTTAATGATGTTTCTTTCCCATCAAAAAACCTCAGATGACGACGCACAATAATAAAGCACCTCTTCCCTGACTCTATCGCAAAAGAACTTTAGAAAGCCGATAATAAATTTTGAAATCTTACACTCTAATCCTACATTTGAAAGCATGAAGAAAGTCCTCTCCGCTCTGGCTCTGATAGCAGTGATCCTATGCCTCCTGCCCTCTTGCAAGAAGTGCTATACCTGCTCTACTACCTGCTATAGCTGTACGCTGCGTGATAGCCTCGGCGTGACTGTGGACCATCAGGTCATCTGCTCGGATTCTATCAAGACCTTCAAGACGCAGAAGGACCACTATACGGCAGCAGGGTACAACTGTGTCCAGTCCAACCCTAACTACAGCCAGGACTACTGTGTCAATGTAAAAGACGGCTCTGACCAATACGCCCTGTACTATGAGGGCAATGGCCGCTATACCTGCAAGCAGAAGTAATATGTAGATCAGGAGATCGGTTGATCCGTTACCGAAACCTTTACCAATACATTTAACATCTTGTTCTCTCTGCGTCTCTCCGCCTCTGCGGTAAAATCGTTTTGCATTTCTGCGCTTTTGCGGTCAAACCAAAAGCTATGACATTTTGTCACTTTTGCCTATATTTGCAGGCCAATCAGTGCACTAATGAGCAGCGAAATATATCAGAATGAACTAGCCTTTGAGCTGCAAACCAAGAAGATAGATGAATCCCGGCAGGGCGAGACCCTGACCGCAGCCCGCCCCGCAGGTATCCAGAGCAATGGCAAGAAGTACTATATAGAGAGCTATGGCTGTGCTATGAACTTCGCCGATAGCGAGGTGGTAGCCTCTATCCTGGCTGGAGCCGGCTTTGATGCCACTACTGATCATAATGATGCCGACCTTGTACTGATCAATACCTGCGCCATACGTGACAACGCGGAGCAACGCATCCGCCACAGGCTCCAGCATTTCAACTCTGTGAAGAAACGCAAGAAAGGTGCCCTCGTAGGCATACTCGGCTGCATGGCAGAGCGCCTGAAGGAGAAGCTTCTCATAGAGGAAAAGATACTAGACATCGTAGCCGGTCCTGATGCCTACCGCAGCCTGCCGGATCTCGTGCTGGAGGCTGAGACAGGCCAAAAGGCGGTCAACGTCCTCCTCTCCCGTGATGAGACCTACGCCGAGATCAATCCTGTGCGGCTAAATTCTAACGGTGTGACGGCGTTTGTGTCTATCACCCGTGGCTGTGATAATATGTGCTCCTTCTGTGTGGTACCTCACACCCGTGGCCGCGAAAGGTCCCGCGACTGGCGGACGATAGTAGAAGAAGCAAGACAGCTATATAATAATGGCTACCGTGAGGTGACCTTATTGGGACAAAACGTAGACAGCTACCGCTACTCAGATGACGAAAAGCTGACCGGCAAAAAGCTGGTGGATGCCAAGTATGAAGACCATGTGGTCAACTTCGCGGAGCTGATGATCATGGTGGCAGAGATAGCGCCAGACCTACGGGTACGCTTCTCCACTTCACACCCCAAGGATATGAGCGATGACGTACTGCACGCCATGGCCAGGTATCCTAACATCTGCAAGTACGTCCACCTGCCCGTGCAGAGCGGCAATACCCGCGTACTGGACCTGATGAACCGCACCTATACCCGCGAGTGGTATCTGGACCGCATAGCAGCTGTGAGGCGTATCGTGCCTGAGGCTGCTATCTCTACAGATATTATCGTAGGCTTCTGCTCAGAGACTGAGGAGGAGCACCAGGACACACTCAGCCTGATGGACGAAGTCAAGTTTGAGCTGGCATATATGTATGCGTATAATGAGCGCCCTGGTACTACAGCAGCGAAGAAATACCCTGACGATATAGCAGAAGATGTAAAGCTGCGTCGCCTGCAAGAGGTAGTAGCACTGCACCGTGGCCACACGCTCCTGCGCAATCAGGAGAACCTCGGCCAGACCTATGAGATACTGATAGAAGGCGTATCCAGCAAAAGTGATCAGCACTACTATGGCCGCAATACGCATAATAAAGTAGTGATCGTGCCCAAAGGCAATTTGCAGATGGGGCAATACGTCTATGCTAAAGTGACAGACTGTACCTCTGGAACCCTGATCGGAGAAGTAGTAGAGGGTAATAAATAGTAGTTAGTAAGTAGTAGTAGTTAGAAAGTACAAAACAATATCGCCGTCTCGTTGACAGTGGACCGTCGACAGTCGACAGTCGACAAAATAGACAAGGCACTCTCTTGGGTCTCAAGTCTCACATCTCAAGTCTCAGATAAATGGAAATTCAATCAATAAAAAATCGCTTTGGCATCATAGGCAACTCACCCTTGCTCAATCATGCCATCAGCATAGCAGAGCGCGTGGCAGGGACCAACCTGACCGTGCTCATCACCGGGGAGAGCGGCGTGGGCAAGGAGGTATTCTCCCACATCATACACCAGCTCGGCACCCGCAAGCATAGTCCCTTCATAGCCGTCAACTGTGGCGCGATACCTGAGGGCACTATAGATTCGGAACTATTTGGTCACGAGAAGGGCTCCTTCACTGGTGCGCATGATGCTCGGAAGGGATACTTTGAGACCGTAAATGGCGGTACCATCTTCCTCGATGAGGTAGGTGAGCTGCCGCTGGGCACACAGGCTCGTCTGCTCCGCGTACTTGAGACAGGTGAGTACATCCGTGTAGGATCGTCTAAGACGACCAAGACTGATGTGCGCGTAGTAGCAGCTACCAATGTCAACCTGCAGGATGCTGTCCGTACGGGCAAGTTTCGCGAGGATCTGTACTACCGTCTCAGCACCGTGCCTATCTACATACCACCACTGCGCGAGCGTGGGGAGGACATCTACCTTATCTTCCGCAAGTTCTGCATCGACTTTGCCGAAAGGATGAAGATGGTGCCGGTGAAGCTGACTGAGGAGGCACGCCTGCTGATACTGAAGTACCCATGGCCGGGCAATGTACGCCAGCTGAAAAACGTAGCTGAACAGGTATCTATCCTCTCTGTAGATAAAGAGATCTCCGCTCAGGAGCTGATCCAGATCGTGCCGGATATCACCCAAAACCGGCTGCCGGTGGTCAAGGATCACATCACTGAGGCTAGTGGCAGTATGTCAGAGCGCGAGATACTGTACAAGCTGATATTTGACCTCAAGAAGGACCTCAATGACCTGAAGCAATTTGTCTTTGATGCGACGCAGCATGGCGGTGGTATGGCTATGCCGCCTCAGATGGAGCGCATGGAGCATCCGGTATTTAATGGTACCTCCTCCTACATACAGCCTGTGGCCAATGTGCCCGCCGTGATGCCCGCACAGCCGGTACACGAGGAGCCGAGCTATGTGATCAATAGCCCCAACTACGATGCACACGAGACGATAGAAGAATCACTCTCACTGGCCGACAAGGAAAAGGAACTGATCACCAAGGCGCTGAAAAAGCACCGTAATCGTCGCCGTGATGCGGCAGCTGACCTGGGTATCTCAGAGCGCACACTGTACCGCAAGATCAAGGAGTACGATCTGGAGAAATAGAGAATAGACGTTAGATAGTAGACAATAGACTAAGGCACTATGCAGATAGCTACCACAGCGAGCACCAAATTGAAAGCAGTTCTCACTACTTGCTGCCAGTCCCCCTTTAAAAAGGGGGTGGCCGCAGGCCGAGGGATTCTGACTCTCTTGCTCATCGCTGCCGCACTCTCCGGCTGCAAGATATACTCCTTTACCGGTGCGTCTGTGCCGGCAGATGTCAAGACCGTGACCGTAGAGACCATCCGCAACCTCGCGGCTAACGGTCCCGTCTCTCTCAATCAGACACTGACCGACAGGCTCAAACAGAAATTTGTCACCGAGGCCAGCCTCACGCAGGTCAATACGGATGGAGACCTCGTATTTAAGGGTTCTGTCACGTCATTTAGCGTCACCTCGCAGGCACCTACAGCTCAGGTGCTCTCCGGTGTCAATAGGCTGACCATCACCCTGCAGATATCATACACCAATAAGAAATATCCAAAGGACAGCTGGAAAGCACCCGAGAGCTTCAGCCGTTTTGCAGACTTCCCGGGCAATACCAACCTGAGCGATGTGCAGGACCAGTTGATCGCAGATATCTCCAAGCAGCTGATAGACGATATATTCAATAAGGCACTGGTCAAGTGGTAAAAGCGAAGGAGATTCTTTAATATTACAGTAGTGTCAAAGTCGCTCATACATAAAACGCCTCAGCGTCTCCTCGGCCTCTCTCAGGATGAACTGGAGAAGATCAAGGAGCAGTTTCCGTACTTTCAGCCGGCCAGGCTGCTGGCACTGAAGCGCGACCAGCAGGCAGGCAAATTCATAGACCAGGACCTATCCAGTACTGCCGTGCACAGCCATGACCGCCGTGACCTCTACGACTATCTGAAAAAGAAAAAGGAAGCTGAAGCTCCCGCAGAGGAACTGCCAAAGGTAACAGAACCAATACAGGAGGCTGCTATAGAAAGTACTGCTGCAGAAATCGCCTCTGCTCCTATTGATACATCAGTAGAGGCCGAACCTGAAGTGATCCCAACGGAGACGGTCGTAGCACCTGAAGAGACGGCTGACATAGAAATACTGGCCGAAGAGGAAATTGAGCATATATCCCATGAGCAGGCCACTATCACAAAGGAGCAAGAAGCGGTCATTACCACAGATGCACTCACAGAAGAGGCCACCCTCCCTCCTGCCGAAGACATGGAGGAAGAACCCGAGGAAGACCACCCGCTGCCAGAGATGGAGCCGGTAGATGAGCGCCGCTTTATCATAGCTGACCATACCTTTGATGAGTGGCTGGATCACTTCAAGAAGGGCAAGCACAGTGTGAAGAAGACCATAGAGGAGATACCGCAGGCCCGCCAGGAGGCAGCAGATGAGCTGGACCGCCTCATAGAGAGCAGCCTGCCTGCCACCTACTTTCATGACAAGCTGGAGTCAGAGACCCAGTACGCCAAGGGACTGGAGGGATTTATAGAGAAGCAAAAGAAGAAAAAAGCACCTGCGGCCCGGGCCACAGACTATAGCCTCGTCACCGAGACGTTGGCAAAAATATACGAGCGCCAGGGACTGGTGGATAAGGCTATCAGTGTCTATGAGCAGCTCAGTTTGAAGAATCCGGAAAAAAGTGCTTATTTCGCCGTCCAGATTGAAAGATTAAAAACCAAATAGAAATGTACGTATTCCTGACCGTAATCCTGATCGTAATAGCCATACTGCTCGGCCTCGTAGTCCTCATCCAGAATCCTAAAGGTGGTGGAGTCAACTCTACCCTCGGTGGCGCCAGCCAGCAGATATTTGGCGCATCGCGCACTACAGACGTGGTAGAGAAGACCACCTGGACCCTCGGTGTGCTGCTGCTCGTGATCAGCCTTTTCTCTGCCGCATTCCTGCCTAAGACTGGCGCTGTGACCGCTGCTACGCCAAACGGTAAAGCTCCGGCTGCTACCAGTACTCAAAATGAAACAGAACCAGAAAGGCGTGCCCGCGAGATGGGTGCCAGCTCTCCGGCAAACCGTGTAGCGACTCAGCCATCGCAGAATAACACTGCTCCAGGTACTAAGTAATCTGACTCTATACCATACCATATTGAAAGGCCTCCTCAGTGGAGGCTTTTTCATTTTCACCCTGCTTCTTCCCTCCTTTCACCAAAAAGCCCGAAACATTTAACGCGCCTGCGGCTTTGCGGTAGCACCAGTGTCACGGAGATGCGCTATTTTCGGCACCGCAAATAATCACCCGATGAAATACACTGCGCTCCTGTGCTTCCTAGCTTTTGGCCTCAGCCTCTCTGCCCGTACGACCAAATCCGACTACCTTCCTATCGACCCTAAGGATATCTCCATCGTGCGGGATAGCTTTGGCACACCGCACATCTTTGCCAAGACGGATGCTGAGGTAGCCTACGGCCTGGCATGGGCCAATGCGGAGGACGCCTTTGGCGAGACGCAGGACCTGATCTATACCGTGAAGGGCTACATGGGCCGCGCCAAGGGTGTAGAGGGTGCCAAGGCAGACTTCTTTGAGCATGCTATCGGTGCCCGCAGGATCGTGGCCGAGCATTATGACAAGGATATCACACCCGCCTTCAAAAAGTACCTGAATGGCTACGTACAGGGCATCAACGCCTATGCTGCCGCACACCCGGAGCAGGTCAAAATACGCCGCGCCTTTCCCATCACAGAGCAGGACGTGTGTGCAGAGTATGTCACCATCATGAGCTTCCTGATAGGTGTGCAGGGCCAGATAGGCGATATAGTGGATGGCAAATATGACAGCACCGCCGTAGACATGCACCACCGCCAGCCGCCTATGGGCTCCAATGCCTATGCCGTGAATGGCAATAAATCTGCCGATGGCAAGACCTACCTCTGTGTCAATCCCCACATGCCGATAGATGGCATCCTGAGCTTCTACGAGTGCCACCTGAGCAGCGATGAGGGGCTGGACTTTATCGGCAATATGTTTTATGGTGGTACGAGCAATGCGATGGGTACGAATAAGCACCTCGGCTGGGCCTTTACGTGGAACTACTTTGACCGCGTAGATGTGTACCGCCTGGAGAATGACCCGAAGCACAAACTGCACTATATACTGGATGGCAAAAGCGAGAAGCTGGAGAAGCGCCCTGTATGGCTCAAGGTAAACTGGCACGGCATAGTAGTGCCGGTACGCAAGATGGCCTATTGGAGCAAATACGGCCTCGTGCTGAAGTCGGGCAAGTCTGACACTTACTTTGCTGTAAAATATCCGAGCGACTACTATGTCAAGGCCGGACAGCAGCTCTATGAGATGGCCAAATCTCAGAACTATGACCAGTTCTGGCAGGCGCTGCGGAGCAATCATGCCATTGCCCTCTTCAATATGGTCTATGCGGATGACCGGGACAATATATTTTATCTATCACACGGCACCATGCCTGACCGCCGGCATCAGGAGTACAACTGGGGCGGCATCCTGCCCGGCAATACCTCTGAGACACTCTGGACCGGCCTCGTGCCGCTGGATAGTATGCCGCACGTCATAGACCCGCAGTGCGGCTATGTATACAATACCAATAACAACGTCTACGACGCTACCTGCGCCGGGCAAAATGACAATCCTAAGCGCCTGCCGGAATATGTGAATCAGCGCCCCGGCAATAACAACCGCGCAGAGACGCTCAAGAACTTCTTCCAGACGCATGACAGGGTCACCTTTGACCAGTTTCGCGCTATCAAGTTTGAGAGCCACTTGTATAGCAATAGCATCTTTATGAAGAGCCTGCAGCCGCTCTGGCAGCTAGACGCGGGCAAATATCCCGACATAGCCAACTATATCACCGCGCTCAAAGACTGGGACCGCAATACCGACACGGCCTCTACGGGCATCACCTGCTTCGGCTGCTTCATAGACCAGATGTGGAAGAAGCGCAACTATGACGATGAGCAGTTTGCTATGGGCTTCCCGCTGTCGGAGCAGGACGCCGTGCAGTACCTGCGCGATGCCCAGCAGTATATGCTCAGCAACTTCGGCTCGATCAATATCAAGTGGGGCACCGTACACAAGCTGCGCCGCGGTAATAAGGCCGTGCCGGTAGGCAGCTTTGCAGATATGCTCAGCCCTAGCTATCCCAAGCCGCACACCTACAATGGCAAGCTGGAGTTTAACCCCGAGTATGGAGATACGTACACCATGTTCGTCAAGTATGGCAAGAACGGCGCAGAGAGCATAGAGAGCCTGCAGCCGGTAGGCAATAGCCTCGACCCCACCTCGCCTCACTACAATGACCAGATGGAGATCTTCGCCGGGCACAAGACGAAGTACCAGACCTTTGACCGCAGCTACTGGCTCAGGCACTCAGAGAGCATCTACAGGCCGTCGTTTAAGTAGTGACTAAGGTTAGTAGATAAAACAGCGCTCATCAGCTCGTTTTTAACCCCTCTAAATCTCCCCTGAATCAGGGGAGACTTAAACAGCCGTTGCACGCATATGTATTTGTATTAAAGCCTCCCTATTTTAGGGAGGTTTGGAGGGTAAGGCAGCGAAACACTCAGAGAGCATCTACAGGCCGTCGTTTAAGTAGGCGGCACTCCTCACTCCCTTAGAGCGTTCACGTTCACGGTAGTGTTCACGCACAGTGTTCACGCAGGGTGTTCATCGTGAACGTGAACACTTGGGTACTGATAATCAATGGTAAAGCGTTCAAGGTGTTCACGACCCTGTCTGTTCACGGCGGTTGTTCACGTGAACGTGAACGGTTGGGTATTGATTATCAAGGGGGAAGTGTTCACGGTGTGAACGGTGGGTGTTCACGGTAGCGTGAACGTGAACACTTGTAGCTTTTATAACTGTCAGCTTCCCCAAACTTCGGCC
>DDEZ01000002.1 GCA_002336805.1 Bacteroidetes bacterium UBA1941 | reverse complement strand
GAGACAAACTAAAGGAAACATAGAGGCATAGAAATGCTGTCTGAATCAGAATTTACAGCATCTGAGAATTATCAGAATAATATAAGCAGCCGGCCCTCCAAACCTCCCTAAAGGGAGGCTTTAATACAAAAAAAGGTCTACGCTACTGAGTAGCTTTATTCTTTACCTGCCGCAATTTTGCGCTTTTTATCAACCCCTCTAAATCTCCCCTTAAGCAGGGGAGACTTTAATGCACCTTACGGAAGTATCCTTTGCTACCTGATCGCTATAGCTTGTAGTTTGGGGCTATTGTATATCTGCGGGTCTTTGCGGATGTCCATGCCGAATCTGTCGGATAGTTCATGGGCGGTGTATTGAGGTGTGAAGTCTTTGCGCGGTGCAGGGGCGGTAGTTTTAGCTGGGGTGGTGTTAGCTTTATTATCTGCAGCGGGAGGTTGGGGTGTTTCCATTGGCTGTTCGAATTCTGCGCGGAGGTGAGAGGGTAGTTCTCTTTCGCCCGTGGTATTGTAGCCATAGTTTTGCCTCAGGATGAAGAAGCAGGCTGAAGGGTTGAGCCTTTTGAAAAGGGCGCCCTCTTCGAGCTTGGTGATAAAAATCTGCTCTATGTAGTAGATGCGGTCCATGATGTCGCCATCGAGTTCCCATATCTTTTTGAAATAGGACCACAGTTGCTTGTAGCTTTTGACCCGGAGCAGGGCCTGTGAGAGCGTGTGGATGGACTCATCCCAAGCCAGGGTCTCGATATGATCGAGCAGATGATTGGTTTGTGCTTTGCTCCATTGGAGGCGTTGGTATTGCCGGTAGGTGCGGACATAGGTGTTTATTTTGAAGTGAAAGAATACGGAGCAGAATTTTCATAATGGTTTTGAATAATTCAGAATAAATACAAATACGCTATGGGGCCACATAGAAACATAGAGACATAGAAGTTCAACCTTGCATATCCAAACAAAAGGTTACTTCATGAATACATTTTTTGAACCACATAGAACACATAGGTCACATAGAAAATGCAGTGGCGCTCAGGTTCGATGAGGATGGTACAAAGGTCTGAAAGAGGGGGCTTAATTTTTAGCGGAAATGTTCACAAAGGCATTTTGGGGCTGAAGAATTACTCACAAAGAATATAGGGCGATGCCATATCCAGAAGGCGTGTTGCCCCTTTGGGCTTAATACCAATACAAAAAACGTAGGGCGATGCCCGATTCTAGTGACGCGTCGCCCCGTTGGGGCTTAATACAAATACAATGGGGTTCGACTACTTTTTTCGCGGCATTTCCTTCATGCCCAGCCAGTCGAGGGCGTTGCGGTAGTGTAGTTTGTCGCGGGTCTCTTGTGATATCTTCAGCTCGGCTATGATCTCGCCGGGGATATCATCGCCCAGGGGGAAGGGATAGTCGCTGCCTATCATGATACGGTCCTCGCCCAGGAGGTCTATGACAAAGCGGAGGAAGTTGGCATCATGTATCAGGGAGTCCACGTAGAACTTGCCCAGGTAGTCGCGCGGGTTCACATCATTGTCTATAGCAGTCAGGTCGGGGCGCACTTTATATCCCTGCTCTATGCGGCCTATGGTAGATGGGAAGGAGCCACCACCATGTGCAAAGGCTACACGCAGGCTCTTGAATCTCTCAAACACACCGCCAAAGATCATAGAGCAGATAGCGCGGGAGGTCTCTGCCGGCATACCCACGAGCCAGGGCAGCCAGTATTTGTCCATGCTCTTGGCCCCCATCATCTGCCAGGGGTGTACGAAGATGCACATGCCGAGCTTCTCCGCCGTCTCGTAGACGGGGAAGAACTGCGGCTCATTCAGATTGATGTCATTGATATTGGTGCCGATCTCTATGCCGCGTAGGCCTAGCCGGTGGCAGCGCTCCAGCTCCTTGACCGCCAGCTCGGGGCTCTGCATAGGCAGGGTGCCGAGGCCGGTGAAACGATCCGGATAGCGCTCTACTACCTCTGCAATATGATCATTGAGAAAGCGTGCTACATCGAGGCCATCCTGCGGGCGGGTCCAGTAGCTGAAGAGCACAGGTATAGTAGATAGTACCTGCACGTCTATATGATGATGATCGCACTCTGTGATGCGCACAGCAGGGTCCCAGCAGTTGGACTGTATCTCGCGAAAGAACTCATCGTCTTTCATCATGCGAGCGCAGCAGGGCTTGTGATGCTCCAGGCGTATGAAGCCGCCGTAGCCAAACTTCTCACTCCAGCGCGGCAGGTGCTCTGGCATGATGTGCGTATGGATATCTATCTTGAGAGACACGTGAGGGAGTTTTGGTACTACAAACAAAGAAATTTTTTTGATGACCGTATAATCCTCTTACTACCAATTATTTGTACCTTGTACTATCATTCATTTCACACCCACAAAATACAAAGCTATGCTACAAGAACTTTTCAACCTCGTATCACAACACGCACAAGATGCGATAGTGAATAACAGCGCCGTGCCCAATGAGCACAATGACGCAGCGATACAGTCCGTGACAGATGCCATCCAGAGCGGCCTGCAGGGCCAGGCAGGCAGCAACCTGAGCGATCTGGTAGGCATGATACAAAACGGTAACCTGGCACAGAGCCCGATGGTGCAAAACATCATCAATAGCGCTGCAGGCAGCCTGGCCGATAAGTTTGGCGTGGATAGCAATCAGGCAGCGTCTATCGCCTCCTCGCTGATACCACAGGTCATGAGCAGTTTTGCCAGCCAGACGACAGATCCGGGCAATAGTACCTTTGACCTGAATAATGTGATCAGCTCGCTGACCGGTGGTGCCAACTCTGGCGGTGGTGGTGGTATAGGCAGCCTGCTGGGCGGCCTGCTGAAGTAAGGCAACCCTTGCTAGAGGGATACTTAATGCAAAATGCATTTTGAACCACATAGAGCACATAGAGACATAGAAAGTACAGTGTCATTACCTTTATCAATATTTAGAAGGGAAATGTCAATACAAACAGTCACCTCTCCCAACCTTCTCCGAAGGAGAGGGCTAAATATAAAATGACAAAGCGCCCTTGATGAATCAGGGGCGCTTTGTTTTAACTCTGGAGGTCTTTGATTGATGGTGAGCCTGGCTCGACAGAAGCTTCCTTTGAAAGGTTGGAATTTTGGGGTCTAACCAAATGCCGTCCCCATCCAAACCTTCCCCCAAGGGGAAGGCTTTAATGCATGTGTGCTCAATTACTTTTTGATGCTGTCTGCCGGGGTAAACTCTAGAGAGAGCGAGTTGACACAGTAGCGCTGGCCGGTCTCGGTAGGGCCGTCGTCAAAGATGTGGCCGAGGTGGCTGCCGCAGCGGCCACACATGATCTCGGTGCGCACCATACCATGAGTCGTATCCGTCTTGGTGATGATCTTGCCACCCTTGATCTCACGGTCAAAGCTAGGCCAGCCGCAGTGCGAGTCAAACTTCATATCTGAAGTGAAGAGCTCATTGCCGCAGGCAGCACATTTATATACGCCCTTGTCTTTGGTCAGGTAAAACTTGCCTGTGAAAGGGCGCTCGGTACCTTTCTCGCGGAGCACATAGTACTGCTCGGGAGTGAGGTTTTTTTGCCATTCTTCATCTGTTTTTTTGACTTCAAAATCCATCGTCTGTTTTGGTTTATCGGTTTGAGAATGTGTCGGGTCCCCGCCGGTGTGGCGGCAGGAGGCAAATACGATACCCGCTGATGCCATGAGGAGTAGGATGAGGAGGTATTTCATGTCAGTATATACGTATGAGGATATGGTTCCTTGCAGAGGATTAACATTTTGTGGGAGTAAATTGTTCACCTCACCCATCCGCCTTCGGCACCTTTCCCTACTGAAGGAGGGAAAGAACCATAGAGCTAATGAGCCTATTAGAGCTAAACACTGTCCTTAGAAGTGCTTCCAGCCCTGTGCGGTGAGGTGGTGGCGGTTGCCGCCTTTGGTAAGGAGCATGGTGCCGTCCTCTTTTGTAGTGATCTGGCCGATGATGGAGATAGATGGGTGGTCGGCGATCTTGGTCTCGTCCTCAGCCTCTATGGTGAAGAGGAGCTCATAGTCCTCGCCGCCATTCAGCGCGCAGGTGATCGGGTCCATATTAAACTCCAGGGCCTGGTGATAGGCATCCTCAGAGATAGGTACGCGGCTCTCGTGTATCTCACAGCCCACACCGCTCTGGCGGCAGATGTGCAGGATATCTGATGAGAGGCCATCGCTGAGGTCCATCATAGCGGTAGGTTTCAGGTCTATCTCGCTCAGCAGTTCTATGACATCGCGGCGGGCCTCCGGCTTGAGCTGGCGGCCTACGAGGTATTTCTGATCACCTAGATCAGGTTGTATGTTGGGGTCCTCGAGGAAGAGGCGCTTCTCACGCTCCAGCAGCTGCAGACCGAGGAAGGCAGCGCCGAGGTCGCCTGTCACGCAGATCAGGTCGCCGGCTTTGGCACCGCTGCGGTAGACGATCTTGTCAGCATCGGCCTCGCCGATGGCGGTGACTGAGATGACAAGGCCTTTCTGGGAAGAGGTAGTATCGCCACCTACCAGGTCTACGCCGTATATCTCGCAGGCGTGGTAGATGCCCTCGTATATCTCGTCCAGCGCCTCTACGGTGAAGCGGCTCGAGAGCGCGAGTGAGATGGTGATCTGGCGCGGTGTGCCATTCATGGCATAGATGTCGGAGAGATTGACCACTACGGCCTTGTAGCCCAGGTGGCGCAGGGGTGTGTACATTAGGTCAAAGTGTACACCCTCCACCAGCATATCGGTGCTGACCAGTACTCTTTTGCCAGAGGCATCTATGACTGCGGCGTCATCTCCTATGCCCTTAAGCGATGATGGTTGATTGAGTTTAAACCGGCGGGTGAGGTGGTCTATGAGGCCAAACTCGCCGAGCTGGTCGATATTGGTGGTAGGAGTTGTATTTTCTGACATGGGGGCAAAAGTCAGGGAAAATCGGGTAGGAAGCAAACACCTCACCCATCTGCCTTCGGCATCTTCCCTCTCCCAAGGAGATGGAAGAACTATGGGCGCATAAGTTGCTCTTGTATGGTGAGCGTGACCTGAGAAACGGACAGGGTGGATGCTTATCAGGCGTGACATGTGCGAAAGGGTACTGGCATTGTTGCGTCTATTGGATATTTTTACACAAGCAAAAACCATATAATGGCACTCGAAGAAACGATCAATAACGACCTGAAGAAAGCAATGCTGGCAAAGGACCAGGCAGGCATACGCGGACTGCGCGCTATCAAGGCGGCTATCCTGCTGGCCAAAACAGAAAAAGGCGGCACCGGAGAGGTGAGCGAAGAAAAAGAAATGCAGATCCTGACCAAGATGCTCAAGCAGCGTAAGGAGTCTATAGAGGTATTTGAAAAGCAGGGGCGCGCAGACCTGGCCACTACGGAGCATGAGGAGGTAGCGGTAATAGAGCGCTATATGCCTGCCATGATGAGTGATGATGAGATAAGGGCTGTGGTAGAGAAAGTGATAGCTGCTACCGGCGCAACCTCTCAGAAAGAAATGGGCAAGGTAATGGGCGCTGCCTCAAAGGAGCTGGCCGGCAAGGCAGACAATAAGAAGGTGTCAGAGATCGTTAAAAGTCTACTGGCGTAATACAGTTTTAACCGCTAAAGCGCAAAAACGCAAAAGGTTCTTTTAAAATCCTTTCGCTATGGTATTTGATATCCTGTTCCTGATATTCATAGGTGCCGGTTTCTACTGGGGCTACCAGAAGGGCATCATCTATGCGGTGTTTTCGCTGATGGCTTATTTCATCGGGGTGATCGCCGCGCTGAAGTTCTCGTATGTGGCGGTAAAGTACCTGAATGGCGCTGTACATATGGGGCCGAAGGCTATATCTATCCTGGCATTCATCCTCGTTTTTATACTCGTGGTGCTGCTGGTTCGCTTCATAGCCTGGGGGCTGGAGAAAATACTGCAGTCTTTCTCGCTGAACTTTACTAACCAGCTGGTGGGTGGCCTGCTGTACTCCCTGATAGGTTTGTACACGCTGTGTATCATGATCTGGTTTATGAATAAGTGGGAGGTATTTCCCGATAGCCAGAAGGTCTCGTCTCATGTGTATCCATATATAGCCGATACGGGACCGAAGGTGGTGGAGTACTCTGGCAATGTGGTGCCCTTCTTTAAGGATGCGTTTCACAATCTGGACTCGCTGATCAAGGGGGCGTAAGAAAGCGACGAGGGACGGGTGTCGAGGGACGGAAGCAAAAGCCATCATCAGGCGTAGTACCTAAGTTGAAGATTGCTTCGCTCCGCTCGCAAATCAGCTTGTTTTATTTAGAACTACAATTTGCATCTTCGCAGCGATGGTGCTCCTCATTGATAATTACGATTCATTTACCTACATGCTGCGGGACTATATCCTGCAGGCGGGTGAGGAGTGTCTCGTGGTGCGCAATGATGAGATGACATTAAATGACATTCATCAGCTTTCCTTTGACTCTATCGTGATCTCGCCGGGGCCTAAGGCTCCTGCAGATGCAGGCATCACGATAGATGTGATCCGCACGTACTGGCAGCAGAAGCCTATACTGGGTATCTGCCTGGGGCATCAGGCTATAGGTGAGTTCTTTGGTGCGCGGCTGGTGCGGGCACGGGTGCCGATGCATGGCAAGACCAGTACTATCTCGCATGAGGACCATCCGATATTTATTGGCATTCCTCAAAGTACGAAGGTGATGCGGTATCATTCCCTGATTCTAGAAAGTGAATCATTTGGGAGGACGCAAAATATTGCGATCATGCCACAGGAGGGGAATGAAGGAATTGGGAAGACGCAAAATATTGCGTCTCTACGGGTGATAGCGCAGACAGTTGATGGTGAGGTGATGGGAATAGCGCACCGGCAATATCCTGTAGTGGGGCTGCAGTTTCACCCTGAGTCGGTGCTGACGGAGCATGGTCTGAATATGATCCGGAATTGGTTTCAGTATCTGCGTAGCCCTCTTCCGCTCCACTCGCACTAAGCGCGCGAAGGCTCAAAGACATTATGTCGAAAATCAGCTTCTCAGGTACAATAAAACAGCATAAGCAGAGTCTTTAAATGCAAGGGATATATGATTGAGCCGCTATACTTTGCGGTCATTGATAGTTAACTCTGAATTTGATTTATTCAATTATATTTGGCGCATTCGCATCCATCATGCAGTTTCAGATACAAGAAGAAGGTGAATTTAAGTGGGTAGAGCAGGGCGAGGGAGAGGTGATCTTCCTGCTGCACGGGCTCTTTGGTGCTTTGAGCAACTTTGCTGATACGATCAATCATTTCTCGAGTCAGTACAAGGTGATCATACCACTGCTGC
The DNA here is from genome assembly GCA_002336805.1 of Bacteroidetes bacterium UBA1941. Classification (GTDB taxonomy): domain Bacteria; phylum Bacteroidota; class Bacteroidia; order Chitinophagales; family LD1; genus UBA1941. The sequence goes on along the minus strand of DDEZ01000002.1, from coordinate 758,458 downwards.
CGCTCTACAGGCTGGAGCTGGAGCGCACCTCAGTGATGGGTATGGTAGACCACGTAGATGAGTTTGTAAAATGGAAAGGCCTGAAAAACCTGAACCTGATAGGCAACTCCCTCGGCGGCCACATAGGCCTGCTGTATACGCTGCGCCGCATGGAGAATGTGAACTCGCTGACGCTGACTGCCAGCTCAGGCCTCTTTGAGGCTTCTCTCGGAGACCAGTACCCGCGCAAGAGTGACTACGAATTTATCAAGCGCAAGACGGCAGAGACCTTTTATGATCCTGCTATGGCTACCAAAGAGCTGGTAGACGAGGTCTACGATATAGTCAATACGCGCGACAAGGCACTGCGCACGATCTTTATAGCCAAATCGGCACTGCGCCACAACCTGCGCGAAGACCTGGCCAAGATCACCATCCCATGCAACCTGATCTGGGGCGCTACTGATACGATCACGCCACCATTCGTGGGTGAGGAGTTTCACAAGCTGCTGAGCAACTCTGAGCTGACCATTCTGGAGAAGTGCGGCCACGCACCGATGATGGAGCTGCCCGATCAGTTCAACGCCTGCATGGAGCGATTTTTACATAAAATTTACAGTAAAGCGTAATCGGGAGCGACTTTTGTACGTCTATATACGTATATAAGCGTATTGCCGTTATATTTGATATAGAGGCAGCGGTTTATAGCTTCCGCACGTTTGATAAAAAAGGAGAGAGACATGTACGCCCGCGATATAGTAACAGAAGGAATAAAACCACTCGACTACAATGATACCGGTGAGAATGCCATCGTGCACATGCACGAGTATAATGTAAACCAGCTGCCGGTGACGGAGGATGGAAAATACGCAGGCATCATCAGCCTGGAGGATATCATCAGCCTGAAGCATCTGAACGACTCTATCAAATCACTGAAGATACCGCTGAGGCGCCCGTATGTGCTGGAGAACGCTCATCTCTACGACGTGATAAAAGCCGCCGTAGAGTATAATGTGAAACTGGTGCCTGTACTAGACAAAGATGACCTCTACATAGGCCTGATCACCGCAGAGAGCAGCCTGAAGGCTGTAGCCAAAATGCAGTCTGTGATGGAGGAAGGTGGTATGCTGACTCTGTCTGTGCCCGTGCGCGACTATCAGCTATCTCCCATAGCCCGCATAGTAGAGGACAATGGCGCCAATATACTCAACCTCTATACGGAGATAGACCAGAAGAGCAGCACTGTAGAAGTGACGATGAAGATCAATACCAATGAGCTCTCTCCTATCATTGCCGCCTTTGAGCGGTATGAGTATGAGGTGAAGGACGTACGCCAGGACCAGCACTATCAGGAGGATGTAAAGGATCGCTATGATGCCTTTATGAAATACCTGAATGTCTGATTTTTCACCGCGGAGACGCTGAGGCGCAGAGGGAATCCAATACATATCAGGAAATAACATCGACAATAAAGTTGCGTCGAAGTAAATGGCTTGTGCCATGCCGGGTAATATCAGTGCGATTGCCGAGCTGATTTTGAGGTTTCGAGGCTAATTTTATGCATTTCCGGTGCAAGAGGCATCCTGTTTACAGCATATTTATTGATGACAAACGTTTAAAGAACTGACATTGTGCGCCTTGTGCTTAACAGTATTTGTCAGTCGGGACGCGCATTTTATTGAGAAGAACGCCTGTAAGTTTTTACATTTGCAGGCCTTAAAAGCAATGACACAGCCACCTAAGCCATTTTTCCTGAGAACTATCCTCGTCCTCATAGCAGCATGTGTGTGTCAGATAGCGGTAGCCCAGTATACTGAGATCAAGGGCTATGTGATAGACTCCAAGCAGACAGACACCGCGATGCGCAAGGCCGCCTATGCCAGTATACGTCTCAAGGGGACTACGGTAGGTACTACGGCAGATGGTGATGGCTTCTTCTACATCCGCACACTAGAGCGTGGCGATAGTCTGGAGGTAGGCTACGTGGGTGACCGCGTGATAGTGAAAATAGAGCGCGGCAAGGCACAGACCATCACAGTAGACCTCTCTAGCGGTGGCAGGCAGCTCCCGCCAGTGGTAGTCAGCTCCAAAAAGCACAAGAAAATAGTAGACACACCGGCCCTCATGGTCTACCGCCAGGTGCTGGCCCACAAAAAATATAACCGCGAGGATAACCTGCCGGACTATAAACTACAGGAATACCAGAAGCTGCAGATAGGCCTCATCAATCCAAAGAAGTGGCTGGTAAACCTAAGGCTGATCCGCCCTTTCCGTTTTGTATTCAACAATCGGGATACCGCATTGTCTTATGCCGGGTTCAACTCTTTTGACACGACTACCTATGTGCCAAACCTGATGAAGGAAGACCTGACAGATGTCTACTACCGGCATGACAAGAAGGTGACGAAGCGGGTGCAGATAGGAGATAAGTTTACGGGTATAGACAATAACTCTGTGGGCAACCTGCTGAGCTACACCTTTGACCGGGTCAATGTGTATGACGATATCTTTGTGCTCGTGCAGAAATCATTTGTGTCGCCATTTGCGCCGGAGGCATATGCACTGACCTATGACTACTTCCTGCGTGATACGGTGAAAATGGATGGGCGTACTACGTACAAGCTGAACTTCGTAGGCAAGTCTAAAGTGGACCTGGCGCTGCAAGGCTATGCGTGGATAGACTCTGCTACCTGGGCCATCCGCGCCATAGAGATGCGCCCCAATATGCGCGCCAACCTCAACTACCTGAAAGAATATACCGTAAAGCAATCCTACGAGTACCTGCAGGGTATCTGGATGCTCAAGACGGAGGACCTGCAGACGGTAGGCTCACTCTTCAAAAGGCAGAAGTACACCATGGCGGTGATGGTGAAGAAGCACCTGGTGCGCAAGAATATCGAGTTTAACCCATACGTGCCGGACTCTATAGCCCACACCGCAGAGCAGAATATGATGCTGGATGATGCCCGCTACCATAGCCGTGACTGGTGGGATACCGTGCGCCTGGACCCTCTCACCAATGCGGAGCACCGCCTCATAGAGATACACGATACCCTGCCCAAGATGCGTGCCTATAAGAACTGGCTCTGGGTGATACACCTGGCCACCACGGCAGACTTCAAGGCCGGTCCGATAGAGTTTGGTCGCTTCTACAAATTTGTGAGCCTGAATGATATCGATGGCGTGCGCCTCAGGCTGGGTATACAGACCAATAATGACTTTAGCAAGAAGGTACACCTCTTTGGCTATGGCGCCTATGGTACCAAGGACCACGTCTTCAAATATAACCTGACCACCCACTTTGTACTGCCGTCGAAAAATGACAAGTGGCGGCAGATGGAGATGTTTTACCAGTATGATATCAATGAGCTGGGCCAGACCAATCAGCTCCTGACCTTTGATAATATCTTCAGTAACATCTTTGGCAGGTCTCAGCTGAAGGCGATGAAGATACGCGAGTGGGGTATCAGCGTGGAGAATGAATGGCTGCGGGGCTTCTCCAGCACCATGTCGCTGCACAATCAGACCTTCTATGCTATACCGGGCAAGAATGAATTTATCTATACCCGGAAGGCGGACCAGACACAGGTGCGCCTCTCTCAGTTCAATGCCTTTGAAGTAGGTATAGACAGCCGCTACTGCTACAAGGATCAGTACTATAAGTCAGGTTTCTATCGCTACTTCCTGGCCAATAAGAATCCTGTATTCACGCTCAATTATAAACTCGGATTCCTGACCGTAGCGGGCAATAGGAGCGTGTACAGCAAGCTGCAGGCCACTATACGCCAGCGCCTCTCATGGACACTCGGGCATACCTGGTACCAGATACAGGGTGGCAAGATATTTGGCCTGAGCCCGTACCCTATGAGCTATGTGACACCCGGCGGATTTGGCTACCTGCTCAATACTGCAGACTACAATATGCTCAGCTCTTTTGAGTTTGTGACAGACCAGTATGTATCGGTCTACCTGGAGCACCACTTTGATGGCTTCTTCCTCAATAAGATACCGTACGTGAACCGCCTGCAGCTACGTGAGCTGGTATACATACGTGCGCTATGGGGCAGCTATAGTGACAAGAATAAGAATCTGCTGAATCCCGGCCCGCTGTTCAACTTCAACACGCCATCCAAATATCCTTATGTGGAGGCGGGATTTGGATTTGAGAATATCCTGAAGGTGCTCCGTGTCGACTTTATCTGGCGTGTGACATACAGGGATAACCACAGTGCGAAGAACTTCATCCCTAAGGGTAGTATCAGTGTGGCATTCTAGAGCAGAATTTTCAGAATGCTTTGAATGATTCAGAATAATACAAAACAGCCACCCCTAAATCCTCATGAAGGGGACTTTAAAGTCTGAATCAGAATTTTCAGAATTTGAGAATTGGCTGAATGATACAAACAAAAGCCTCCAAACCTCTCCCGACTGCATCGGGATCTGCGATCTAAAGGGAGGCTTACTACAAAAAGGCAAAAGCTGCTTCGCCTTTTTTACCTCTTAGATAGCTCGATGATGTCTTTGACCTCGAGGACTTGTTTTTCGTAGCCTTTGGTCACGGCATTGACCATGGCGCGGCCTACCTCGGGGAGCTCGCAGGCTACACCTGGGGCTATGAGCTTGATAGGACTATAAAGCCAGCCGAAGTATTTATACCACGATGGTACATTTACTGAGCGCGGCTCGGGACGCATGATGCCGGGGCGGAAGGCATAGGCCTTTTTGAAGAGCTTCATCAGGTCGTTTTCTGTTTTACCCTTCACGCGGGCCCACATGGTACCGCCCTGCTCTGTGCTATCTGTACCAGCACCCGATATATAGATGAAAGTGACATCATTATTTTTCTTTGCTACTGTCTGTGCAAAATGCATAGTGAGGTCGTAGGTCATGTGGCGGTAGTCGTCCTCTTTCATACCTAGAGATGACACACCGAGGTTAAAGAAAACGGCATTGTAGCCAGCCAGCTGATCTTCTACTGCGGAGAGGTCAAAGAAGTCTTTGTGGACGATCTCTTTCAGTTTAGGATGGCTGAAGCCACTGGGCTGGCGATTGATGATGAGTACACTCTCTACATCGGGATGGCGCAGCGCCTCTTTCAGCACGCCCTCTCCCACCATACCTGTCACGCCTGTGATGATCGCTTTTACTTTCATATTAGTTTAGTCGGTTTGGTGCGTATAATATTGTGGTGACCGAATGCTAAAGGCCGGTGCGCTCCTGGATGAAGGCGCAGATCTCATGGAGGTGATCATAGTCGTCGTCGCAAAACTCATAGCGACCACCATCATGTGTCAGGATGATCAGCTCTGAGACTTCTACACTCTCCACTGCTCCCTGTGACAAGCGCTGCCCGTAGCTATAATCTGTTTGAGCCCTTACAAAACCCAGGTGCTTGACATCTGCAAATGGCAGGGTCAAAACAGTGCCGTCAAATAACGTAGAGATCTCCATGCGGTCATTGTAGAGAAGCACTTCGCGGTATTTGCGCAGGAAATGAACCTCGCAGCCGATAGCAAAAAGAAATGCAATAACTGCAATGGGAAAGAGCTCTGGCAAGGACCATGAGATGATGAAAACAATACCAAATATGGCAGCTATGACACCGCATACGACCATGCCTTTTTTCCCAGTCTGGAACCGGAACTGATAGTAATCTTGCATTATGAAGCTATTCTGGATTGAATAATAGCGCATAGGTCGTGCGCATTCCGAAGGTCTCCCGGCAGCTCCAGTTTGCCATTGCCACGAAGGAGTATGATCAGCTGCTCACTCCGGAATTTCTGGCCCCGGTCCATACGGTTTCTAAACTGAGCGCTGTGCAGGAAACCGACACTGGTGATATCAGTGTAGTAGATCGTCTGGACGTCGCCCTCATCTGCCCCTATGGTCAGGTACTGACTGTAGATATGTACCTCCCTGTAATCCTGGCGGCCAGTGACGATAAAGCGTATAGCTGCCAATATCAGAAAAGCTAAAAAGCCAGCAATAACATACAGGCCTTTAGTGATAAAATAACCTATAGGAATGAGTAGCAAAGCTGCCACGATACCTGTCACGTAGGCAGGCGTCTTGTCGGTGGTGTATGTTGCTTCGGGGTTCATGGTGTTGGGTTTCTCCTTTGGATAAACTAAGGAGACGGATACCAAGCAGCTTTATTTTTCGCCGGCCGGCTTTTTGAAGATCGTCATCTGTTCATCCAGCACGTTAAAGGCGTATGACACCCACTTGCTCGTGATGAAGATGAAGAGTATGAGCGGTGCATAGCAGAAGAGGCCACGCTTGTAGCCTGACTGCATCCAGCCGCCGGACGAGAAGAGGGTGCCGTCCTCTTTCATCTGATAAAACATGAGCGTGTAGACGCCATAGGCGAAGAAGAAGATGAGCAGGAACTCCCACTTGTCGTCATTCAGGTAGGAGGCGGCCAGCATCAGCAGCATGAACAGGCCGATAGTAAAGAAACTAGCGCCCGCTACATACCATATAAGCAGCCAGAGTATAAAGCCACCGAGCAGGACCTTGTTTTTCATCTTGCTGAAATTCACCCCCACATTCAGCGCAAAGACGAGGATGAGGCCGGCTATACCGATGTAGAAGGTCAGGCCATAGATATTGTAGCTACCCATGATCTCCCAGGCGCTGGTGATCACCTGTTTCATTTTGGTCGGATCATAAAAAGCCTTTGGAATGAAGATGCCGGTCTGATCACGTGGTACGTAGGCTTTCAGGAATGCATTCCAAAGCAGGAATGGTACGATGCTGGTAGCATAGATGAGCAGGTATTTGAATTTGCGCTCGCGCACCGCTACATACAGCAGTACGATCAGGATGCCTCCGGCAAAGAGTACGGCCTCAGAGCGCGTCCAGATACCAAATATCACTGCCAGGAAGGAGAGGTAAAAGAAGCCATCACGGCGCTGCTCATACCATATCACAAATGACAGTACTGCGATAGAGGTATAGATAGCGCAAGGCAGATTGGTCAGGGAGAAAGATGCGTGGGCAAACATCTCCGGCACGATGACTGTCATGAAGGTCACGAGCATAGCACCTGTAGAGCCTACGAACCGCCTGAGCAGCTGGTACATGATAAAGATCCAGGAGATGAAGAAGAGGCTATTGATCAGTTTGGGTGTCTCCATCCCATTCATATAGCAGAGCGAGTTGCACAGCGTGAGCAGCGGCGGGTAGAGCATCCGCGGGCCGCAGCCATTTACGATCTGCGGATTGGTCAGCATAGAGTTTGTGATCACATGCTCACGCGCCACAGCTTTAGACAGGAGGTCATAGCCCAGTATGGTGTCAAACTCTGCCGGCGGCCAGTACATGCACTTCTGAGTGATGCCCCAGGCCAGGTAGGCCGTAGTGCCAGCCAGCACTACCCATGTCAGTGTGAGCCAGCTCATGTCCGGTCTGGAGTATTTGCGTTTCCACGGCAGGTCATTGTGCTTGTGATCTATGTACAATCGCAGCACGCCAAATACCACTACCAGCGCAGCCACCACACCGGTCACAGCGCCGAGGGTGATGGAGTGTGTGAGGCGGTCCAGCAGAAACATAATAAACGTGGTAGTGCCCAGCCCGATAGGCATAGCGAGGGCCAGAAGCTCGCGGCCCTTAAAATCCCGGGAGATAGCTGCAAGCAGCGATAGGCCGAGCAGGAATATGAGGAGGAAGATCATTGGCGTCAGTTATTTTTTGAGAGGCAATACCATAAAAGGTTGCGGAGTAGTGACAGGGGTAGCAGCTTTGTCCAGGCCCCATCCATTCACAGACATGACATAGTCTGCTTTGGCATACAGCGGGCTATTGACAGAGTCTCCGTATACTACCCGGCGTGGATAGAGGAAGTAGGTGACCCACGGCAGGTCACCACAGCTCTTGAATCCTACCTGGCTCAGCACAGTGTGCGGCGGTATCATCACGATGGCGGTCTCGGGTGTCAGCTTGCGCAGGGAGTCGATGTAGAGTATCTCTCCCGGGCCCCACTTCAGCACGTAGCGCTCCTGCACTGTCTTGTCAGGAAACTGCTCTATGGTCTTGAGGTTATTTTCCAGCATGGTATTGAGCAGCCAGTCATAGCCCGAGTTGATATAGGTATCAGTCGGGCTGGTGGGCTCATTGTGCTGGAAGAGGAACATGACCAGCAGACCCGCTGCGGCGGCGCCTGCCAGATTGAAGAGGATGGCTTTGAATCCGGGGCCGCCTGTGGCAGTCTGTCCGGGCCTGGGCCTGGCAGCGGCAGGGGCTGCTTTCTTTGGCTTGTCAGCTGGCTTCATACCTGACAAGTATAGGGAGATTTTGGGAGAAAAACACCTCACCCATCTGCCTTCGGCATCTTCCCTCTCCCAAGGAGCGGGAAGAACCTTGTGAGCGTAGTTTAGGGATCGTACAGTACTACTTGCCTTTGGTGAGTTTGGACCAGGCGCTCTCGTAGCCCAGGGTTACATCGGGGTGTACGTGCTGGACAAAGGCGAGAATACTATTGCGGTCCTGCTCAGGAGCATCATAGAGGGATGGGAAGGGCTCTACCTTCTCCCCGGTGAGCCAGCCGGTGCCCTCAAAGGCATAGGAATAGTTGTACATAAAGTAACGGGTGCGGGTGCGCACGGTATAGAAGCGGGTGAGCTTGGCGAGTTCATTTATCTCTTTCTTGTTCCAGATCTTGCCGGCTTCGTTGATATTATAAAAAGTAATGGACTGGCCGTCAGACTCTACTACGAGGCGGACATCTTTATAGAGGTATTCGCGCACGCGGGTGATGAATAGCCACATAAAGAATGCGACGAATGCCAGAAATACGAAACCCTCCCAGGCGCCGCTGATGGCCATCTGTACTGCAGGTATTATCATGAGGGAGAAAAATATAAGTGCGCCAAATAGCAGAACGGCTTTAAACTTGCGTTTCTGCAGCGTGATCTCGTGTGTTTGTACTGTCATGGTGGTTAGGGATTAGGAGGTAAACATATCCTTTGGGAATGATAGGAGCAAGTAGAGTTTCTTTGAAAAATCGGATGTTTGGGAGACCCGTCAGGGTCACCCGTGCCTTCTGCCGGAGCATCTATATGAGAGATCTCTGTATCTTTTTTATGTCATATTGAAACTTTTTATCCTCCAATACGAATCTAAGCTTTACAACAAACTGATTGTGCGTACCATATTGCTCCATAGGATACTACTGCTCGCTGCCCTGCTCTCGTGGGGAGGCGGTATGGCCTACGCCCAGCCTGGTGGCAATATCATCTATATAGCCATGGACGGCCGCCGGGAGATACGCCTGGCACCCAAGGTAGATACCCTGAGCAATAATGAAGAGTATACCTATAAGCTGACCATAGACCCTCAGTTTACCTTTTCGGAGCTTTTTTGTGAGAAGGGGCTGGCCGTGAGGACTGATAACTTTATCCGTATCACCCCCAATAGCCCCAAGCAGAATGGCTATGATACCATGACGCTGCGCATCATCCTCTTTGGTAATGGCAACAGGATACTATTCTATAAGCATATCTACGTAAAGGTATCACCTAAGGACTACCAGAAACTAATACGCAAACAGCCTGACGAGGTAGCCATGGACAATATGGTACTGGAGCGCAACCTGAACTACAGCAAGACAAACTTTCACACCAATGCTGTCTTCCACTTTATATCTCATGATACGATAGCTGCCAGCCAGAAGAAGGTGCTGTCTGTGACCATATCCATGGTCAATCAGAACATGAGCAAGAACTTTTATATCAAAGGGGATCAGCTGACGCAGGAGGTCATCTCAGAGATGCGCAAGCAGCGGGATCCGTTCTTCACCTACATCCGGATAGAGGCCAGGATAGGCCGCCGCACCAAGACGATCTGGACCCGCTTTACCATGACCGGCGGGGAAAAATCTATCGCCTCTCTGTGACGATCTCGTAGTGCCTGCCCACCATGCGGAAATACCGCTGTGGCAGCTGTGACCGATCCCATGACCAGTACTTTGTGATAAGGGTAGTATCTGCTGTGAGCCCCCAGCTGATGCCGGAGAAGTCGTGATCCACATGCACGATGCGGCAGGCGCCGGAGTCATCCAGTGCGGTGAGCAGCATGGTCTCGTAGCAGGCGGCCCAGGGTACCATAGCTTTCTTTTCATCTATCAGGGAGTCAGGCACCCATACTCCTATGAGGTCTTTCTGCTCAGCATAGCGCAGATACGGGTCGTATATATGCAGGCGCTCTGTGTAGCGGTCTGCTGCCGTATAGATGCCTCCGAGGCGGATGGCAGCTATGAGCACAAAAACCGCCACGGCCATCCGAAAGGGTATGGAGGGTAGTACATCTGCCACCATCACCAGCGTTACTATAAATCCCAGGAAAAGGAGCATATTCTCCATGTAGGCCCGCTGGTCTGCGGTAGCCACCACCATGATGAGCACCCAGTAGCCCGCCGAAGCGACCAGTACCAGTGCGGCACTCAGGTAGCGCCTGTGGTATACCAGCCAGATGATGCCCGTCACCAGCAGGATCAGGTAGCATAGATAGGAAGATGCCAGGCGGCCTATGAATAGATGTACGGTATCCAGCTGCCAGAGGTGCGGCAGATGTGCTGCCAGGGCACCGGCCACGTCCATCTTGCCCGACTCGTAGGGGTCGTGGCTGGATACGAGATAGCGGAGGCCAAAGGCCACAATAGCCATGAGCAGATGGCTGAGCGCCTGCAGTGATAGCAGGGCCCGGCGGCCGGCGTAGAAATACAGTATCAGGAATACAATAGGAAATAGCAGCAGCGGGTGCAGAAACTGGATCCAGATCAGCGCGAGCAGATGCAGGTACCAGCGCCCACCCTGCGGATGGCCCCAGAGCCCCTCATATAAGACAACGGCATAGAGGCAAAGCAAAACGAGCCCCTGCTGCACCTCAGATATCGGCCAGAAAAAAGAATCTGTGGCCAGCAAAAGCAGGTGCAGCGGTATGGCCAGGTATAGCAGCCGCGTGCGGGAATAGCGTAGCGCAATAAAATAGACAATGAGATAAAGCAGGAGGTAAGATATACTGTGTACCACCATCACAGCACGCAGCGGCGCTCCGAGGTATACCGCCGCCAGGGTAAAAAACTGGGGACCTACCGCACCTACACGCACATAGTACCAGCTGGGTTTCCTGCTTATTATATTGAGTACCACGGCATATGCCATGTCGCAAAAGGTGCCCCTCTCTCTATAAAAGATGGCTGCCAGCACGGTCAGTGCCAGCATACATGCCAGGCCTGCCAGTGCCCAAATCCATTTTCTCAACCTCATGTAGCGGCAAATATGACAGATAATATGGTCTGGAAGAAAAAAAATGGCCTGATAGTCAGGGTTTCTGTGCGGCTGCGGGGCACCTATATGCGTGCATCTGAGGTAGTCATGCAGCTAGTATCAGAGGTCGGTCAATTTTTTCTACGAAATATTTGTGTTAGTGTGGATAAAAGCTATCTTTGCAGTCCATTTTTCGGAAAAAAGGTTCAAAAAATACACAACTGAATGGGTCAGAAGACAAGTCCAATAGCCAACAGGCTCGGCATCATCAGAGGATGGGACAGCAACTGGTTTGGTGGTAAAGACGCCGCACAGAAGCTGGTAGAAGACGTAAAAATACGTACCTACATCAATGCCCGTATCAATAAGGGCGGTATAGCCCGTATCGTGATAGAGCGTACCCTGAAAAGGATCACCGTAACTATCCATACCAGCCGTCCGGGTATCATCATCGGCCGTGGTGGCAATGAGGTGGACCGCCTGAAGGAAGAGCTGAAGAAGCTCACTGGTAAGGATGTACAGATCAATATCGCTGAGATCCGCCGCCCTGAGGTAGAGTCTATGATCGTAGCTGAGACCATAGCTAAGCAGCTGGAGGCTCGTATCAACTACCGCCGTGCCCTCAAGATGGCTATCGCCTCAGCGATGAGGATGGGTGCCGAGGGTATCAAGGTACGCGTATCAGGCCGTATCGGTGGTGCAGAAATGGCCCGTACCGAAGAATACAAGCAAGGACGTACCCCACTCCACACATGGAGGGCAGATATCGACTACGCTTTCTACGAAGCTCTGACCGTATATGGCAAGATCGGCGTGAAAGTATGGATCTGCAAGGGTGAAGTATATGGCAAGCGTGACCTGACTGCAGGTCTCTCAGGCTCTCAGGCTGAGAATCAGGGTGGCGAAGACAACCGCCGTGGTGGTGATGACCGCCGTGGTGGTGGCCGTGACCGTGATGGCGAAAGGCGCGCTCCACGCAAGAGGGCTGGCGAAGGCCAGGGCCGCAGCGGTGGACCAAGGAAGTAAGAAATTGAATTAGATAATAAGAGATAAAAAGATTAGGTCATGTTATTACCTAAAAGAACAAAGTTCAGGAAGACACAAAAAGGCAGGATCAAAGGCAACGCAAACCGTGGCAGTGAGATCGCATTCGGTACCTACGGTCTGAAGAGCCTCGATACTCACCTGATCACCAATAAGCAGATAGAATCTGCGCGTATCGCGGTGACCCGCTTTATGAAGCGTGAAGGAAAGGTGTGGATCCGTATCTTCCCTGACAAAGTAATCACTCGTAAGCCTCTCGAGGTACGTATGGGTAAAGGTAAAGGTAACCCAGAAGGCTGGGGCGCTCCGGTTCGTCCAGGTGCGATCCTGTTTGAGTGTGATGGTGTGCCACGTGCGGTAGCTGAAGAGGCTATGCGCCTGGCAGCTCAGAAGCTCCCGGTGAAGACCAAGTTTGTAACCCGCAGGGATGCCGTAGAGATCCTCGCCTAATCATTTTTAAAACTACTAAGTCAATACTAAGACAATGGGAGCTAATAAAGCCATACAGACCAAGGACATCAACGCGCTGAACAATAAAGACCTGGCAGAGAAAGTGAAGCAAGAAAAGGCAGCACTGGGCAAGATGGAATTCAGCCACGCTGTATCATCATCTGAGAATCCGATGGCTATCCGCGCCAAGAGGAGGGATATAGCACGTATGCTCACTAACCTGAACTCAAGGACAGCAGCTACAGCAGCTAAATAATTAAGACCAAAGCTATCAACTATAATAAAATGGAAAGAAATCTCAGGAAAGAGCGTCTCGGTGTAGTAGTCAGCGACAAGATGGAAAAGACCATCACTGTATCTGAAGTGACCAAGATCATGCACCCTATCTACGGCAAGTTCATGAAGCGTACCAAGACGTACAAGGCTCATGATGAAACGAACAACGCGAAGACCGGTGATACCGTACGTATCATGGAGACCCGCCCACTCAGCAAGAGCAAGCGCTGGAGGCTGGTAGAGGTAGTAGAAAGGGCTAAGTAATTTTAGCTGGTAGTAAGTAATTAGTATTAAGTATTCAGATAATACTGAATACAGAAAGTCATAAAAGAATAGTTTTTTGGTAGTTAGTTTTGAGCAGTCTTAATACTAAATACTGAATACTAAATACCCATAAAAAACAGAAGAAATGTTACAGCAAGAATCAAGGGCAAATGTAGCTGACAATAGCGGTGCGAGGGAAGTACTCGTGATCCGTGTACTCGGAGGATCAGGCAGGAGGTATGCCGGCATAGGTGACAAGGTAGTCGTATCTATCAAGAAGGCTCTCCCGACCGGTGGCGCTAAGAAAGGAACAGTGTCTAAGGCTGTAGTAGTACGTACCAAGAAGGCTATCCGCAGGAAAGACGGATCTTACATCCGTTTTGACGATAACGCGGTAGTACTCCTGAATAACCAGGACGAACCACGCGGTACGCGTATCTTCGGACCAGTAGCACGTGAGCTGCGTGACAAGTCTTTCATGAAGATCGTATCACTGGCCCCTGAGGTACTGTAATCAGACAATCCCAATAAATAAAAGCAATAAACGATACCAAAATGAAGTGGAATATAAAGAAAGGTGATACTGTGGTAGTGATCGCAGGCGAAGACAAAGGCAAGAAAGGCCGTGTCACAGAGATACTGCGTGAGAAAAGCCGCGTAATAGTAGAAGGCGTAAATGTGAAGACAAAGCACAGCAAGCCTACATCTCAAAACCCTCAGGGCGGTATCGTAAAGACTGAAGGTGGTGTACACGTATCAAACGTAGCCCTGCTCTCTGACGGCGCTCCTACCCGCGTAGGCCGCAAGGATGTAAAGGGTACTACTGTACGCGTGTCTAAGAAGACAGGCAAGAACATCGACTAATACAAGGTTTAACCCTTAATCATATTGAAACCCGCTCGTTGAGCGGGTTTTCTGTTTTCGATAGTGTTTAACCGCAATGGCGCGGAAACTCAAAAGATATATGGTGCAGAGGCGGATAGTGCGGGTGGACATGGAGTTTTCTCATGAGTAAAGACGCAAAATATTGCCTGCCTATGATGGGGACCTTTGCGGATTTGTGAAGGGGCAAAATATTGCCTGTCTACGATGGGGACCTTGTCGGATTTGTGAAGACGCAAAATATTGCCTGTCTACGATGGGGACCTTGTCGGATTTGTGAAGACGCAAAATATTGCGTCTCTACATTGGTGGCTTTAAGCTGTAGTGCCCTTTCGGAAAGTCTCCAGCCAGGCTGAGAAGCGCTGCATGACCTGCGAGGTAGCAGCATAGTAGAATAGCGCCGGGATAAAGCAGAACATACCCCGCTTGAAGGAGCTCTCCATAAGGCTGGACATGGGTGCGTGCTGCTTACTCTCATCTATCAGGTAGAAGATACCAAAGTAAACTGCAAAGGATGCGAGGAAGAATACGAGGATATACGGTTTATCCTTAGTCAGATTCTTTGCATTCAGCGCGATGATGAGGAATACGAGCAGAAACGACAGCCCGTAGAGCTGTATACCCGGCGGCATACTGCCCACCTGTATCCAGCTGAAGTAGCTGAGCACATAGGCAAACATCAACTTCATCTTAGCCGTGTCAAAACCAAAGTGATCTACAAAACGGCCGCCCTGGGTGCTATGGATCTTCAGCTTGAGGTAGAGGGTCCAGATGATGAAAGGCAGGATAGCAGATCCGAAGTAGATAGCAGCTTTCTTCCACTTGTCTGTGGTTTGTGCGTAGACTGCTATGATGAGGGTGCCTGCGAGGGCAAAGCCGATGGTATCATTTCGTATCCAGAGACTGAGGCCCGTGAGGATGCAGCTCAGGATAAAGTAGCGCTGCTCTTTGGTCTGTATCCAGACGAATAGTGTGAGGGAGGCCAGCCCAACGTATGCTGTAGTAGGCAGATTGCCCAGCAGCAGGGCGGCGTGGCTAAACATCTCAGGCACCATCTCCAGCAGTAGCGTAAAAAAGAGCGCCGTAATAGTGCTGACATACCTACTGAGGATGGCATAGAAACCCAGTAGCAGGGAGATGAAATATAGTGTGGTGATGATCTTGGGCTGAGCCGCTCCGTAGAGATACATGTATGCTATACCTCCGTGAAACAAAGGGGGATATATACCTCCGGCACCCTCCAGGCCCCACTGGAAGAGGCTGATCTTGATCCGGCCCTCGAGTGCCATGACGATGCCCAGCTTATCAAAGGAGCCTATGGCATCATGCTCGGTGGTAGGCCAGAAGAGGTTTTTCTCAGTGATGAGGTAGAGCATATAAAAAATGGCGATGCCGAGGATCACCGCTGGGTAGTTGGCCGTCTGGAGCGACCAGGAGCCGAGGTTGATGTCTTTTCGTTTGGCCTGCCAGTAGCTATACATGCTATCATAGCAGAAAACGATGACGGCGAAACCGGCAAAGAAAAGCGCGTAATAAGAGAATGGGAATCCGATCAGGTCAAACACAAACATGAAGAAAGTCTCTGCCGCTATGCCGATGAGAAAAGAGGAAGCGATCAGCTCCTTCCAGCTCCAGGCCTGGCTGATGCGCGTCAGTATGCCCGCTCCTATCAGGTACACCATCAATATGCCTACAAATAGCAACATTACTCCTGCGTATTGGTTTTAGGTTTGAAAGATGGATCGTTTAGCAGCTGTGGCTTCAGTGCGGTATTGGCAGCTGTCGAGTCTGCTTTAGGCTTTTCGATAGGTAGTACTGCCTCGCTTTCTTTTTTAGATGGCTGATACTTCAGCTTGTCATAGCCCCAGCCGCGTACGATGGCCACATAGTTAGCCTTTCTGTATAGCTCGGGCTTGCTATCCTTGTCATCTTCGGATACACATAGCCGGGGAAAGAGGAAGTACTCCATCCACTCCGAGCTATAGACCAGATTGAACTCAGAGGTATCAGGTATAGCAGCGTGAGGTGGTAGCAGTATCACAGCATCACTCGGAGTACTCTCACGCAGATAATCTATATACCAGTAGCTTTCGATCTTGAAGAGGCGCTTCTGCTGCAGGGTGAGCTCAGGCAGGTTGGCATTGAGCCGGCGGGTCTCTATGTGGTCCATCAGTTCTTTATTGCGCACTGCCACATCCTTTACGGCAAAGTTGTAACCCGGTATGGTGGCGTACAATGCTACCAACACTATGACCAGCACAAAGGCCACCAGCAGGTTCCTGCGCAGGACCTGTGTATCTGTGAAAGGTTTATTTTTTTGTGCCTCTGCCATTTCGATCAAAATTGACAATTATTTGCCAGTCTCAAAACACACTTTTCTACATCAGTCAGTAAACCTGTATTTCAGCAGTACCCATATCGCCTTTAGTCCATCTATCCAGTGCAGCTTCTTGCCCTCGTCAAAGCCCCGCGGATAATAGTGCATAGGCAGCTCCTGTATCTTGTAGCCCATCTTAGAGACCTTGGCGGTGACCTCGGGGCAAAACTCAAAGCGGTCGTATTCGAGCTTGATACTCTTGAGTATCTCAGCGCGAAAAACCTTGTAGCATGCCGGCTCGTCTGTGATGTGCTGGCCGTAAAGCAGATTGGCAGTCCAGGAGAGGATGCGGCCTCCCAACTGATAGCTGCGGTAGAGATGCTGCTCCTTTGGCGCCAGATAGCGCGAGCCATATACTACCTCTGCCCTACCCTCCCGTATAGGCGCGGTGAGGTGCACCAGGTCCTGCGGCTCGGTCTCCAGGTCGCCATCCTGTATGGTGATAATCTCTCCCGAGGTATATGGTATACCAGTGCGTATTGCGGCGGCTTTGCCACGGTTAGCCGGATGGTGCAGTATTTTGACAGCTGGATATTGTGCTGCTATCTCCTGATCCAGTATGGTGCCTGTAGTGTCTGTAGAGGCATCATCTACTATGACGAGCTCTATCTCCAGTGGTACTGCCATGACCCGTGTCACTATCTCGCGGATCGTGGCGGACTCATTGTATACAGGCATGATGATGGACAGCTTCACCGGACTAAACTAAGTGAAATATGAGACATACATGAGCAACGTAATGGAGCGCATCTTTATTGCCGCAGGCGGCGGTAGCGGTCAGCGTCCTGCTCACGGCCGTGAGTACTGTAGTAGTCTATCAGATAGTTGTATACCAGCTGATCGGTACAGCCGAGATCTACGGAGCGCTGGTACTCGCGGGCTGCATTGTCTGCATCTCCGGATAGCTCATAGTAGATACCCATATTGAAATGCGACTGGTAGTACCCCGGCGCCATGCGCATAAACTCATCTGCGGCACGCTTGCCCTCCTGCATATTGTGCAGCTTCAGCTGTAGCAATGCGTGGTAGAATACGGTGAATGTATCTGTAGGCAGGTCCTTGTACAACGCGGCAAAAACATCTGCTGCGCGGCGCATATCTCCAAACTCATACTGCGTACGCCCATACTGATAGCGGATATCAGTCTGCTCCTTATTGTATTCGTAAGCCTTGTTGAAATAGTAAAAGGCGGAGTCGCCATTGTACTCATCGTAGCGGTAGATCAGCCCAAGGCGGAAGTAGCCGTATGGATAAGTAGGGCTGAGTGTATTGACACGGTAGAATGCCTCCTTAGATGGACGCATGTAGCGCCTGTAGCCGGCAGTATCGGTCTGGGCCTCGGCGTTGTTTTTCAGCACGCAGCCGTAGAAATAATTGGCGAGGGTCGAATTGTCAAGGTGTGGGATATCGCTGCTCATGAGCGTGATCGTGTCATGCCACTGCGCTACACGATCCATATCGAGTACACCATAGGCAGTGATGACAATGGCCAGCAGCGCTAGTGCGCCATTTCGCAGCATCACAGACACCGCTTTGCCATATAGCCTCTCGTAGCACCAGTGGACAATAGCCCCTATAAACCAAAGCCCCGGGAAGAATAGCGCCCGCTCTGAGACGATGCCGGTATATGGGATCAGGATATTGCTGTATAGCGCGATGGCAAAGAAGTAAGACAGTATGAAAAGCCCCGTGAGGTTCTTTCTAAAAAATAAGATAACGCCGTATATAAACAGCCCGAGGTGCAGCATGATAGACAGCATGGCCACAGGATCTCCCAGATGCACTACCGGTATCGTATTGTAGCCATAGAAGAATGAGAACGGGTGAGGCACCCACATGAAGCGGAAATAAAACAGCAGCGCCATAGCAGTGGTGCCGATCTTGGCAGAGATATCTCCCGGATAGCTGACGAGTGGATTCTCGAGGTCATAGACCGGGCGGTTTGACATGCGGAGTATGACCACCAGGTAGCTGAGAGAGACCAAAGCGATGGCAGCAAACAGAGGATAGAACTGCCGCGCAGAGCGGTAGCGCCTCTGCATGTAGAGCATAGCCGCAAAGATGACGATGACAGGGATGCTGGTGAGCTTGGAGGCAAAGGATAACAGCAGGCAGGCGATAGTGAGCATGCCATACAGCAGCCAGCCGGTGAGTTTCTTCTGACCAAAGAACCTGTGCACGGTGAAGAAGGCAAGCATGCAGAATATAAAGCTGAGGAGCTCCTCCCGATTCTTGATAGAAGCTACTATCTCAGTATGCGCGGGGTGCACCGCAAAGATCAGCGCGGTGATAAAGGCCGGCGCAAGCCCAAGGCCTATCACCTCTGTGAGTACACCAAGCAATAGCAACACCGCTATGATATATAGGGCGAGGTTGATACCATGGCTGATGTGGGGGTTATTGCCAAAGAGTTCCTTCTCTACAGCAAAGGTAACCGATGCTACAGGGCGATAATCAAAGGTGAGGGTACTGCTGGTATAGTAGGGATGCGTGAGAATATCCGGTATGCCGCTAAAGCCCTTCTGTACATACTGATTAGCATAAAACGCAAAGTCATCGTCTAATGCGTAGTCATTGCACAGGGAGCCGGCATAGCAGACCAGGCAGGCTACGATCAGCAGGATGCGGGCACGCAGGCCACTGAGTACGAGTATATCTTTGAGATCCTTCACTGCTGCTATTTGTCAAAGCTGATCATGTATACCCACTCCGTACCGTAGGAGACTGAGCCCTCGCGCTCCATGGCGTACTGGCTGGAGAGATTCTCCAGGCGGGCACCGCAGATAGATTTCTTCATCCCCTTCTGCCAGCACAGCTGTTTGAAAAAACGGATCATATCCTTGAACAGATCATTGTCCCTGTACTCTGTGAGGATACCGGCATAGAGTGTGACCGCTGTGCTCCCATCCGTAAAGTCTGAGGCGAAGCATTCGATCGGCTTGCCATTCACATAGCCGATATAAGCCTCCCGGTCTTTGTGCTGACCGCAGAAATTGTCTGCTATGTAGGTGCCTATATTCTCCAGTTGCTTGTGATGAGGAAACTTCTCCAGCAGGGCTTTATACTGAAAGAAGCCGAACGGCACCTCTGTATATGTCTGTATCAGCAGGTCTTTCAGCAATTGTTTGTCAGCCTCTGTAGCCTTTTTGAATGTAGCGACAGGTGCTTCGTATGTGGCATGCGCTTCTTTGGCTACGATCTTGTATAGACGTATCACGCCCATGAGGTCGGCGTGCCATTTTATGCTATTGAAATGATCCAGGAAGCTATCATCGGGGTTTACGATCTTCAGGCGGAGATAGTCCAGCTGCATCTCTGTACTGAGCCTCCTGACCCGCTCCCAGTCCCGAAAGTCTGACGTGATAGTAGCCCTGCCAAAACGGACTCCAAACAACTCACTCTCCCGTGCAGAAAACTCTATCATACGGATAAAAGTATCAATAAATCTGAATAAAACTGCGGCTCACGCCCGTGGTGATGGTCACTGCCTGTCCAATGTGAGCACCAGCTTCACATCACTGGCATCGAGCATGACGACGAGTGTAGAGGCAGTGACAGACCGCACCTGATAGGATGATGGGTTGCCATCTGTCTTGCTGATAGTATCCAGTCCGCGGCGGCGGGTCACGCGCCAGGTGCCGGTATCTTTACTGCCTGCATATCCGGAGGTATATGTATCATCTGCAGCAAAAGTAGCCACGAGGCCCTTCAGCGCATCCTGAAACTGCTTTTGCTTCTCTACCATCTGGTCGCGCTCGGCCTGAGTGCCATAGGAGCTGAGCGCACTCACTGCATTGTCCAGCTCTACTGTGCGGAGGCGCCAGGTACCTACGAGGCTATCATGCAGGGAAGGCCCGGTAGTAGTATCAACGGTGATCGGCGTAGTGGCTACGGGCTCTGTCCTCTTCTCCACTACAGGGCTGGTAGCCGCCGCAGGGGCAGCAGCCGTAGTAGCACTGGCATAGTGCTTAGTACAAGAAGACATACCTGCTACCAAGAGAACTGTCACGGATACCGCTGTGCTCAAGGACCGTAGATGGCTATATATGGTGGTCATGATATCGATTAGTGCTTTCCGAATAAAAGTATTAATAAATTTGAAATGACGACCGTACAATCTATCCATGCAGCAGGATTCTAATATATACAAGATCATATCAGCTACCGGGCAGCAGGTGATCTTTGGTATAGAGCAGGTATTGAGCCTCTTCGGCCCTGAGAAAGAAGCGGTGATGAATACACGCCAGTATCCATGGACCAAAGACGTGGAGCAAGGATATGACCGCATACGGGCCGAACTGAATACTATACTGGCGGACTATGATTCGATTCCAAATTTTGATGATCTCTCTGCCGAGCAGCGGCGGATAGTGACAGGTGAGCGCCGCTGGAAGACCTACATGCTCTATGCCTATGGTGCCCGCTTTGAAAAGAATCTCTCTCAATGCCCGGACACAGATAGCGTGCTACAAAAAATACCGGGCATGGTCACGGCGTTTTTCTCCATCATAGAGCCTCATACTGCTATAGCGCCGCATCGCGGCCCCTACAAGGGTGTGCTCCGCTACCATCTGGCACTGCAGGTGCCTATACCGGCAGATAGCTGTGGCATACGGATAGGAGACAGCGTGTACCACTGGCAGCAGGGGCGCAGCCTGATATTTGATGATACGGTGACGCACGAGGCGTGGAATAACAGCGATGACATCCGTATCGTCCTTTTCGTAGACTTCAAGAGAAAGTTCCCTTTTCCCATAAATGTGATGAATGATGCCATGATCCGCCTGATAAAGGTATCGCCCTTTATAGCATCTATCGTAGACAAGGTGGAAAAGGGCAAATGATACCCTGCACTTTTGATAAATAAAAAAGCCCTCATGGTATCATGAGGGCTTTGTAGTATCTGTCGCTTGATATTATGGCATCACAGTGATAGAGCCGGAGATCGTCTTCTTCTGTCCGTTCAGGTAGTTGACATCTATCTGATAGATGTATGTGCCAAACTCTACCTTCTTGCTACGGAAGAAACCATCCCAACCTTCACTAGAAGATTGATCCACACCATTCTTCTGAGTAGGATTGTCATAGACCTTCTCACCCCAACGGTTCCATACCTGTACATGCAGATCCTTGGCACCGAGGATATCCATCTGGAAGCGGTCGTTATTGCCATCACCGTTAGGTGTAAAGGCAGACGGCATGAACTCAGAAGGCTGATTGCTCACAGTGACACGTACTGTGTCAGATGCGATACAGCCACGTGCATTGGCAGCCTGTACGATGTAGGTGTATGAAGCCTGTGGCACAGCAGTAGGGTTAGGGCAGTTGGCCGCGCTACCGCATGCGCTGAAGTTCAGCGATGAGTCCTGTGTGATCCATGTGTAGCCAGTGACAGTGGTATCTGATGTAGGTGTAGCAGTGAGCTGTATAGTCTCACCCGCCAGGATCACATCATGATCTACTGCGAGGTCTACTGTAAAGCTGCTGGAGGCAGAGATAGTCCAGTTGGTAGTCGCTTCGCAGGTATTGGCATCCCTCACAGACAGGTTGTATGTACCCGGAGTGAGGTTGCGGAATGTATCAGAGCTCTGTGTCAATGTACCTACCTGATAGATGTACGGAGCGAGGCCACCTGTGACGCTCACTACTACAAATCCATCGGCAGAATTGACACATGTAGAGCTACCTAAGCCAGTCAGGCTGATAGTGATAGGTGCCGGTGCTACTACGATAGCAGTATCGAGGAGCTGGCAGCCTGCAGCATCAGTGATGGTAGCCACATAGGTACCTGCTGTGAGGCCGGAGGCCACATTGCCTGCCTGGGCAGGAGATGTATTCCAGCTGTAGTTGTATGGTGCAGTACCCTGGCGTACATCCAGAGATACGAAACCATTGCTACCATCTGCACAGGTAGGATTGCTGATAGCAGTATTGACAGCCAGCGCCTGAGGTGCTGTGAGTGCTGTGCTATCTGTGAGTGAGCAGCCGTTGCCGTCTGTCACTGTCACATAGTATGCACCTGCGGAGAGGCCCGTAGCTGTAGCTGTACTCTGCGCCGGAGTAGTACTCCATGCGTAGGTATATGTACCGGTACCGGAGCCACCGCTCACAGCTACCGTAGCTGTACCGCTGGACTGGCCACTACATGCCGGATTGACAGCTGTGACATGAGATATGAGCGCAGCAGGCTGGCTTACAGTTATGGTCTTCGTCTGCTGGCAGCCGTTTGAGTCGGTGACTACTACGCCATAGCTGCCCGCAGATACACCAGACTGCACAGAGTCTGTCACGAAGTTATTCCACAGGAAGTGGTATGGTGTAGTACCACCTGCAGGTGACGCCTGCAGCGTACCATTGCTGAGGCCGTAGCATGTCACATTGGTCTCAGTCAGGGTGAGCTTCAGCGAGTCTGCCTCATGTATCGACGCGTGGAATGAAGCAGAGCAGTTATTGATGTCAGTCACGGCCAGGTAGTACTCACCACCTGACAGCTGCAGCCAATCCTTTGTGATAGGGCCTGCAGCACCTGCGAGGCTATCATAGTGCCACTGGTAGCTGTATGGCTGCACACCACCATATACGGTAGTGATCACAGAGCCGTTAGCATTGCCATGGCAGCTCACGCCGGAGATGATACCGCTGATGTAGATAGGTGCCGGTGCCAGTACCCTGGCAGAGTCTACCACTGTACATCCATGAGCATCAGTGATGGTGACATTGTACGTACCCGGAGACACGTTTGTAGCTGACTGGCCAGAACCGGCGAGCGCGCCGGACCAGTTGTAGCTATATGGCTGTGTGCCACCGTTCACTACGAGGCTTACGGTACCTGTACCATTATTGCAGGTAGGGTTATTGACCACACTAGCCGATGTGAGAATGCCCGGATTGACTATAGTAGCGGAAGCTGAAGCTGTACAGCCATTAGCATCTGTACCTACTACGCTGTATGTACCGGCAGACAGGTTAGAAATGGTAGGTGTGGTCTGGCCACCAGGTGTCCAGACAAATGCCACCGTACCGGTACCGCCTGTGGTAGCTACCGTGATAGCACCGTTATTCTGACCGTTGCAAGTGATCTGAGTCACGCTGAGGGTAGCTACGAGCGGCAGTGGCTCAGTGATGATCACGCTATCCCTGTGCTGGCAGCCATGTGCATCAGAGATGACCACACGGTATACGCCGCCACTCAGGCCACTGATGGTCTGTGTAGCTGCAAAGTTTGACCAGAGGTAAGTGTATGGACCTGTACCACCGGATACAGAGGTCACAGAGGCTGTACCGTTTGCCGCGCCTGCGCAGGTCACGTTAGTACCCGCTGCGGCAGAGGTGATGGCAGATGGATTTGTGATAGTGCCTGTGGCGGTAGCAGTACAGCCACCGAGGTCAGTCACGGTCACAGTATAGGAACCAGCAGCCAGACTAGTGATCGTAGCGGTAGTAGCTGCGGTGCCTGTCCATGCATAGGAGTAGTTGCCCGATCCGCCACTCACGAGTGTAGTGATGGATCCGTTATCAGCATCGTGGCATGTGATGTCTGTGACCAGCACACTGGCAGTCAGCACAGCAGCAGGCTGAAGTATCACTACGCTATCAGAGATAGCACAGCCATTGGCATCAGTCACGGTCAGGTGATATGTACCTGCGCCTACGTTGCTCGCTGTAGGGCCGGAGCTCACAGCAGGAGACCATGTATAGGTGTAAGCACCTGTACCACCGGATACGGCAGCGGATATAGATCCGTTAGACCCGCCTGCGCAGCCAGGGCTGGTGAAGGTCAGCGTCAGTGACAGCGGCTGAGGCTCTGACACAAATGCGCTATCCCTATGCTGGCAGCCATTGGCATCTGTGATGATGACCCGGTAGAGGCCGCCGCCCAGGCCACTGATGCTCTGCGTAGCAGCAAAGTTTGACCAGAGGTAAGTATAAGATCCTGTACCACCGGATACCGAGGTCACAGAAGCTGTACCATTGGCAGCACCTGCGCAAAGAAGGCTGGAGCCGGTAGTGGTGGAGGTGATGTCTGAAGGGTTATTGATAGTGCCGGAGGCAGTAGCGGTACAGCCGCCTACGTCAGTCACTGTCACAGTATAGGTAGCTGCAGCCAGGCCGCTGATAGTAGCGGTAGTAGCAGCAGTACCGGTCCAGGCATAAGTATATGAACCAGAGCCACCGCTCACGAGTGTAGTGATCGAACCATTATCAGCATTGTGACAAGTCATGTCTGTGACCAGCACACTGGCTGTGAGTACGGCAGCAGGCTGAGGCACTACTACGCTATCAGAGATAGAGCAGCCGTTGGCATCGGTCACGGTCAGGTGGTATGTGCCTGCGGCTACGTTTGTAGCGGTAGGGCCTGTGCTCACTGCAGGAGACCATGTATAAGTATAAGCACCTGTACCACCGGATACGGCAGCACTGATAGTACCATTGGAGCCACCTGCGCAGCCCGGGCTGGTAAAGGTCAGCGACAGTGACAGCGGCTGAGGCTCTGACACAAATGCGCTATCCCTATGCTGGCAGCCGTGTGCATCTGTGATGACCACGCGGTAGAGACCACCGCTGAGACCACTGATAGTCTGCGTCGCTGCAAAATTTGACCAGAGGTAAGTATATGGACCTGTACCACCGGATACGGTGGTCACAGATGCTGTACCATTGGCAGCACCTGCGCACAGGATGCTACTACCCGTAGTAGTAGAGGTGATATCGGCAGGGTTTGTGATAGTGCCGGTGCCTGTAGCAGTACATCCGCTACCATCTGTCACAGTCACGGTGTAGGTGCCTGCAGCCAGTCCGCTCACAGATGGTGTAGTAGCTACGACACCTGTCCATGCATATGTATATGCACCGGAGCCACCGCTCACCTGAGTAGAGATAGCGCCGTTGTCAGCATCGTGGCAGGTGATGTCTGTCACGCTGGTGCTGAGCGCCACTGCAGAGGCAGGCTGCGTGATAGAGACAGAAGCCGTGGCCGTACAGCCATTGCCATCTGTGACAGTGAGGCCATATGTACCCGGAGCTGCATTGGTCACGGAGCCGGTAGTGCTCACGGCAGGTGACCATGTATATGTATAGCCGCCTGTACCACCTGTGACGGTAGCTGTGATAGTACCATCGTTGGCGCCGAAGCAGCTGACATTAGTAGAAGTGACTGAGAGGACGAGTGGCAGTGGCTCACTGATAGTCACAGAGTCTACTGCCCTGCATCCCAGGGAGTCAGTGATGATCACCGTATAGGTGCCACCGCCTACATTGCTGAGGTTTTGATAGACAGTAGCATTAGACCAGAAGAATGTATATGGACTCCTGCCGCCAGTCACTGTCATAGTAGCAGAACCATTGCTCGCGCCTGCGCAAGTCACGTCTGTACCTGTGATAGCAGTGATGATAGGCAGCGGGCTCCTGAGCGTATCTACCGCGCTGGCCTGGCAGCCGCTGGCATCCGTCACAGTGACGTGGTACAAGGTGCTGCTAGAGGCTATATTGCCTGCCAGGTTTGTGATGTACTGGATCGTATCACCGGTAGACCACTGATAAGTGTATGAACCTGTACCGCCGCTGGCTACGACGAGTATCGAGCCATCATGGCCACCATTACAGGTCACATTGTGAACCACTGATGTAATGATGATAGGTGATGCCGGCTGGGATACCACTGCGCTATCTTGCAGAGAGCAGCCATTGGCATCTGTGACGGTGACATAGTATACGCCGCTGTCCAGATTGAGCGCTGTAGCACCTGTGCTCACGCTCGGTGACCATGTATATGTATAAGCACCAGAGCCACCAAATGCGCTCACAGTGACCGAGCCTGTAGTATCACCAAAACACTTCACATTGGTCACAGAGACCAGTGCTGAGATAGCCTGTGGCTGGCCTACAGCAGCGCTATCTACGAGAGTACAGCCATTGCCATCGGTGACAGTCACTACATAGGTACCCGGAGATGCCGGAGATACGCTATTGCTGATGCTGCCGGATGGGGTCCATACGTATGTATATGTGCCTGCGCCGGTACCACCTGTCACGTTGACCGTGACGGAGCCATTTGCAGCGCCATTACATGTAGCATTGCTCACGCTGAATGTAGCTACGAGGGCCTGAGGCTGAGTGATGACCACGCTGTCATTGTGCTGGCAGCCATTGGCATCAGTGATGATGACGCGGTATACGCCACCGCTGAGATTGCTGATATTCTGAGTGGTCTCTAGATCAGACCAGAGAAATGTATAAGGAGCCACACCACCACTCACAGTGAGGGTAGCCGAGCCACCACCTGCGCCTACGCAGCTCGCGCTCGTACCGGTCACGCTGGATGTGATAGGTGTAGGATCTGTGAGTGTATCTGATACGATGACCTGGCAGCCATTGCCATCTGTGACAGTGGCAGTATAGATATTGGCAGACAGGCCGCTGATGATCTGTAGTGCCTGGCCTGTAGACCATGCATAGGTATAGCCACCTACGCCACCGCTAGGCAGCAGCTGTATGGCACCATTGGCCTGGCCGGTACAGCCCACCGGTGTGACGATAGATGATACTGAGAGTGCTGAGAGCGGCTGTGTGATCACTACGCTATCTACTGCGCTGCAGTTATTGGCATCTGTCACGGTCAGGATGTATGTACCCGGACCAGCATTGGTCACAGTAGGGCCTGCGCTCACTGCCGGAGACCATGTGTATGTATATGCACCTGTACCTCCGGTCACGTTTGCAGCTATGCTGCCGTTGCCATTGCCATAGCAGGTCACATTGCTGCTGCTGAGGGTGAGGCGGAGCGGAGCCGGCTCTGTCACAGTATATGCGCGGACCACCTGGCAGCCATTGCCATCAGCGATGGTCACAGAGTAGAGTGCCGCAGCGAGATTGGTAAGAGATGTAGCGCTGCTACCATTAGACCAGGTATAGGTGAGCGTACCTACACCACCGCTGGCGGTGACAGAGGCAGTACCATCATTGGCACCGTAGCAGCTGATATTAGTACCGGTAGCTGTAGCAGTGATGAGTGCAGGCGATGCGATGGCCTGTGTCAGCGTCTGCTGGCAGCCCTTGGCATCAGTGACTGTCACTGTATAGGAACCAGCTCCCAGGTCTATGATATTTTGAGATGTGGCGCTATTATTCCAAGCAAAGCTGTATGGAGGTGTAGCCCCGGATACAGCTATATTGATAAATCCTGTAGAGTCTCCACTGCACCTTACATTGCTGTAAGAAGCTATGGTGACCTGAAGGGCTGTAGGCTGTGTGACCAGGGCAGGGTTGCCACTGTAAGAGGTAGTACAAGTACTATCGTCACGCACCTGCAGATTGTACGCACCAGCTATCTGATTAGGGAAAACACCGGTGCTATTAGGGAATGTCAGGCCATTATCTACAGAGTAGAAGAGGCTGCCATTAGATGTGTGTGCATAGATGCGGATGGTATCATCGCTACCGCCATAGCAGGATACAGAGCCCATATTGACAGAGTCGATGACCGGCTGTGCCAGGATCTGTACGGTGCCGGTGATAGGCGTACCTGTACATGTCACACCAAACTGAACATTAGAAGGGGTCACCGTCACAGTATATGTGCCTGGTGTGGTACCGCCTATGCCGATATTGCTGGTAGTAGACGAACCGGTGAGGCCGGCAGGCAGTGCCCAGCTATATTGATTGGCATTAGATACACCTGTCACCGATATGCTGGTAGAGCCTACAGCAGAGCAGAATGCAGCATTAGCGATAGTACCACCTGTAGGTGATGGGATGAAGAACACCGTCATGTCTGCCGTGGTAGGCGTACAGGTACCATTTGAGATAGTCCACTCATAAGTATAGATGCCGTAGGCAGATACTGTAGCTGTAGACGAACCAGCATTAACATTGCTGAAAGTAGTGGTGCCCGGGCCAGCTATCTGAGACCAGGTACCGGTACCGATAGCCGGGGTATTGCCACCCAGTGCATTGCTGGTCAGTGTACCGCAGAGCTTTTGGTCAGCACCTACTGTAGCGATAGTCGGATTGGAGTAGAAGTTTACGGTATCATTTGCTGTGCTGGTACAAGGCCCATTAGCTATGGTCCATGTGAATATATAAGTACCCTGCACAGATACTGAGGCCGTAGAGCTACCTGAGTTTACACTGCTGAAGAATGTAACGCCCGGGCCTGCAGCCTGTGTCCATGTACCTATACCTACACCCGGCGCATTGCCACCCAGCTGGCCGCTGGTCAGCGAGCAGACAGCCTGATTTGGACCTACAGTAGCTGTGGTCGGCGCATCATAGTAGTTTACTGTGACATTGGCAGATGTAGCAGGGCAGTTGCCATTTGTGATAGTCCATTTGAATACATATGTACCAGGCATGGTCACCGTGGCTGTAGAGGATTCAGAGTTTACATTGCTGAAAGTACTGGAGCCGATACCAGATACCTGTGTCCATGTACCGGTACCAGGTGCAGCTACATTACCACCCAGTGCAGGTGATGTCAGCGTACCGCAGGCATTCAGAGATGGTGCAGCTACTGTCGCAGCAGGTGGTATTGCGTAGAAATTTACCACAACGTCTGCGGTGCTCGGAGTACAGGTACCGTTTGATATACTCCATGTGTAGGTATAGGTGCCTGCCACAGATGCGGTAGCTGATGCAGAAGGGGAAGCCGGATTGCTAAAGGTAGTAGTGCCGGGACCGCTGGTCTGACTCCATGCTCCCGTACCTACTGTAGGGGAGTTGCCACCGAGGTTGGCACTGGTCAGGGTACCGCAGAGATTCTGCGTACCACCTACAGTAGCTGTGGTCGGAGAGGCATAATAGTTCACCGTTATATTAGCCGAGCTGGAAGGACATACGCCATTGGCAATGGTCCATGTATAGACATAAGTGCCAGGCACGGAGGCGGTAGCAGTAGATGAGCCGGAGTTGACTGCGCTGAATGTAGACGTACCCGGGCCGGACAGTTGTGTCCAGGTGCCCGTACCTACTGCAGGAGTATTGCCGCCGAGGCTGCCTGTGGTCAGTGTACCGCAGACATCCTGTGTAGCCCCTACGGTAGCAGTAGTTGGCGTCTGATAGTAGTTGACTGTCACTGTAGCAGTGCTAGGTGAGCAGACTCCGTTTGCTATGCTCCACTGTAGCACGTATGTGCCATAGGCCGATACTGTGGCTGTAGCATTGCCAGTGTTTGCATTGCTGAATGTCACTGTGCCGGGGCCGCTGATCTTAGACCATGTGCCCGTGCCTACGCCCGGGGTATTGCCTCCGAGGCCACCACTCACCAGTCCGCATATAGACTGCGTACCGCCTACTGTAGCTGTAGTAGGTGCTGCATCTATAGTGAAGCTGACGTCAGAATTACATCCACCCTTGGTATAGCGCACTGTGACAGTACCGGCAGCCGTAGCTGTAAAGGTAGTGCCGCTGATAGTACCATTGCCAGTGCCCGCTATCACAGACCATGTACCCGCTGTGAACGGTGCCGGTGATACCGTGAGGCTACGTGTGGTACCCTGACACATAGTAGCTGCACTTGTAGTATTAGTATACCCGATGCGTGTATAGGTGAGCGTGGCAGATGTACCACCTGCGGTCCAGCAGCACGCGCCGCCAGCCAGGATGTCTACTATCGTACTGGTACCTGTAGCAGTGAAGGAGCCCGGCGAGGCCGAGTAACCACCGCAACCATTTGACCCACTGATGCTGACCGTATAGTCAGCGCCGATAGTAGATGACATACTCCACTCCTGCATACCACCTACATTCGGGGTATTGACCGTAGCTCCGCATGAAGGATTTGAGATAGATCCCTGCAGAATACACTGCGCGGAAGCTACTGAAATGATCGAAACGGAAAAGAATAGAGATAGGAGTGCCTGACGAAAATGGGTTGAGATTTTCTTCATGAAATCGGGTTTTGCTTCAAATATAAACAATGCCCTGTTTATAACGAGCTTTTTATCAAAAAAATACCCCTGATTCAATGAAAATCAGGGGTATCGCGTTTAAAGCTATGTCATATTCCGAAGACAGCCGGGACCGCCGTTCTATTATTCCATTACAGTGACAGTACCAGACATGGTCTCTTTGTGACCATCTGAGTAGAGCACTTCGATCTGGTAGACGTAAGAGTCAAACTGTACCTTCTTGCTACGGAAGGATCCATCCCAGCTATTATTGCCAGATACGCCTATACCATTGAGCTGAGTAGGGTTGCTGAATACCCTTTCTCCCCACCTGTTCCAGATATTGACACTTGCGGATTTGGCTCCGAGGATATCAAATTCAAACTTGTCATTCAGACCATCACCATTTGGTGTGAAGGCCGATGGGATGAATGCTGACGGATGATCGCTCACTGTGACCAGCACAGTATCTGTGACGATACAGCCACGTGCATTGACTGCTGTGACCACATACGTGCGTGTCACGTGTGGTGTAGCGATAGGGTCATTACAATTAGCCGAGTCTGCGCAGCCCTGGAAGTTGAGAGAGTCCTTCGGATCCCAGATATACCTGATCTGAGACGGAGCCGTATCAGAGCTGGCAGTAGCAGAGAGCTGTACCTGCTCACCGGCCAGTATATAGTATGGATTGGCAGTGAGGTCTACTGTGAAATAGCCCGGTGCAGCTACAGTCAGTGCGGTAGACCCTTCGCAGCCATTTACATCACGTACGATCAGTGTGTACTGACCTACGGCCAGATTGCGGAAGGTATCGGTGCTCTGTACAAAATTGCCGAGCTGATAGCTGTATGGCGCATTGCCTCCTGTCACATTCACCACTACGTAGCCATCTGCTGCGCTCACACAGGTAGCGCCACCTATAGCTGTAGTAGCAGATATGGCTGTAGGTGAGACGAGGGTAGCTGTATCCAGTACCTGGCATCCCTTGCTATCTGTGACAGTGGCGTAGTAGGTACCACCGGTCAGGTTGGAGGCTACGTTGCCACTTTGTGCCGGTGAGGTGCTCCATGTATAGGTGTACGGCTGGGTACCTCCGAGCACATCGAGAGACACAAATCCATTTGTACCTCCGTTGCACGTAGGATTATTCACTGCTGTATTGACTGTCATCGGGCTGGACTGTCCGCCTACGACGATGGTCTCGGTCTGGTGGCATCCGTTTGAGTCAGTGACCTGTACTCCATACGTACCACCCGGGATGCCGGTCTGCAATGAGTCCGTGACAAAGTTATTCCAGAGGAACTCGTATGGTTTCACACCACCTGTCACGATAGCCGCTACAGAGCCGGAGTTTGCACTCTGGCAGGTAGCATCTGTCTCTACCAGACTCAGCCTGAGGGAGTCTGCCTCCTTGATCACGGCGTGGTATGATACAGTACAGTTATTAGCATCTGTGAGTACGAGGTAGTAGTCACCACCAGACAGCTGGAAGATATCCTTGGTGATAGGACCTAGGATGCCTGAGAGGCTATCGTAGTGCCACTGGTAGCTATATGGCAGTGTGCCACCGTAGCCTGTAGTGATCACAGAGCCATCCTGATTGCCCTTGCAGGTCACCTGCTTAGGTGTACCACTGATATACAGTGGCAGCGGATCTACTACTACTACAGAGTCATACGCCCTGCAGCCGTGAGCATCCGTCACTGTGATATGATATACCCCTGCAGATACGCCAGTAGCTGTGCTGCCGGTATACGGACCTCCCGACCACTGGAAGGTATAGCCCGGAGTACCGCCCGCAGGTAGCATAGTGATAGTACCATTGCCTGCAAAGCTACATGTAGGATTGGCAAAGATGTGAGACAGTGTGAGTGGTGTAGGGTCTACGATCACTACAGATGTGGCAGCAGAGCAGCCATTGGCATCGGTCACTGTCACATAGTATGTATTAGGGCCGAGGTTGAGGTTATCAGGCGAGTTGGCCGCTGATGGAGACCATGTGTAAGTATAGCCACCTATACCTCCGCTGGCTATGACGTGTATAGACCCATCATGAGCACCGGAGCAAGATATAGGCACAAATGTATCTGTGACTGCTATAGGCAGACCTTCGCGCACGATGCCGCTATCCCTCAGCTGGCAGCCATTGGCATCAGTGATGATGACATAGTAGGTGCCACCGGTCAGGCTATCTATATTCTGAGAGATAGAGAAGTTTGACCAGAGGAAGGAATATGGAGCTGTACCACCGGTGATTGCATTGAGATGCACGGAGCCATTTCTGGCGCCGGAGCAGGTCACATTAGTAGTCACTACAGATCCTACTGCCAGTGCAGCTGTAGGTCCATTGACAGTAGCTGTCAATACAGCGCTACAGTTGTTTGCATCCTTTACCGTCACAGTATATGTGCCCGGCGCAGCAGCTGTCACAGACGGACCGCTGCCGGCAGAAGATGGAGACCATGTGTAGGTCAGTGTACCGGTACCACCTGTGGCAGTCACCGTCACGCTACCATCACTACCACCAAAGCAACGTACATCAGTAGATGCTATGGATGCTACCAGGCGCTGCGGCTCTATGATCTGGACACTATCCCTGTGCTCACAGCCCCTCGCGTCAGTGATGATCACCCTGTACATGCCACCACTGAGGTGACCGAGATTCTGAGTGACCTCAAAGTCTGACCAGAGGAATGTGTATGGCAGTGTACCTCCATTCACTGTGAGTACAGCCGCGCCGCTGCTATCGCCACCGCACAGTATGTTAGTACCGGCTATGCTGGATGTGATAGCTGTAGGCTCCTGTATGGTCGCATTGACCGGTACGGTACATCCCTTGGCATCGGTCACTGTAGCAGTATATGGTCCTGCAGAGAGGCCAGATATAGATGATACAGACTGGCCGCTGCTCCAGCTGTAGGTGTAGGCACCCCAGCCACCGCTCACCAGCAGATTGATAGCGCCATTGGCAGCACCGTTACATGTGATATCTGTCACTACTGCAGTAGCAGTAAGGGCTGCAGCCGGCTGCGAAAGGACCACCGGATTGGCAGCATACCTGGCAGTACAGCTGCTATCATCCTTTACAGCGATGTAGTAGTTGCCTGCAGGGAGTGCGGTGAAAAGTCCCGTTGTATTAGTATAAGTGAGACCATTGTCTATAGAGTACGATATAGCTCCGTCAGGTGAGGTAGCTACGACATTGATCGTATCATTGGCTCCGCCAAAACAGCTCGCATCCCTGAAGGTCACGCTGCTGATCACAGGCAGTGGCAGTGGATTGATGATGACCGCATTATTCATAGCGGTATCACAGCCGGCGATATTAGTAGCTATCGCATTATATGATCCTGCCAGGGTGAATGTACCAAAGTTGAGCGGGCCACCGGTACCGGCTATAGGGCCGGCTACCAGCACACCACCGGTATAGAGCGAGTAGGTCACGCTCACATCAGAGTTTGACAGGCCGATCACCCTGCCGGAGTCTCCGGTACAGTATGAGCCGCCACCTGTCACAGTGTATGCATTAGGCAGTACCACGAGTGTGATCACTGCAGAGTCAGTCATCTTAGACGAGCAATATGGAGAGGCTATGAATGTACCTATCACTGTATAGACACCTGGCTGGCCGGCATTACCAAAAGGTATCTGGTTGCCTGTACCTTGCACAGGGTTGCCAACAGGAGTAGTATTATTGAGGTAAAGCTGGTAGGTCACGCCGAGCTGTGATCCGCTCAGAAAGATAGCAGGACCAGATGAAGAGCCCGGACATGCATTGCCACCACCCTGTACGGTAAAGAGGGTCGGTGTAGGGCTCAGGCCTACATTCACAAAGCCAAGCATATTCTGGCCACAGCCTGTGAAGCGGTATCCTACTACTGTATAGATACCTACCTGGGTCTCATTGGCAAATACGAACGGAGAGGCTCCGGTACCGATAGCGCTATCTACTGGTACGCCATTGTAGTACACGATGTACTTGACGCCCGGCTCAGAGCCATTCAGCGTGATAGGCACGCCGCTGCCACCCGGGCAGTAGTTGCCACCACCCTGCACGGTAAACTGTACCGGCAGAGGCAATATCTTGATCGTATCATATATAGGTATAGACCAGCCGCAGCAGCTCTCACGCACTTTGTAGCGCACGATATAGTTGCCCGGAGCATAGCCTGTGAAGTCTACGTTTGGCGATGCTACGGTAGATGAGAATAGTGGGCTATTCACGTTGGCGCCCTGATATATCCTCCAGTCATACTCCTGCTCTGTACCCCAGTGAGTAGCAGAGAGAGATACTGATCCGTCCAGGCATATAGTGTGGCTGGATGGTGTGATGACCGGCTTCTGACGGTTGTCTACTGCTATCTTGAGGTAGGCTGCATATTGCAGGCCGTTTACCGTGAGGTCTATCTCAGCATCGGGCGTAGTAGCATATACTACTACCGGGCTTGAGCTGGCATTGTATGATGACAGTGGTGAGCCTGCAGGCTGGTCACGCATATCATTTTCCAGACTTAGGGAGCCAGGGAATGACCACACACCAGTATTCTTGGTCAGGGCTATCTCAGAGTAGATACACGCCTTAGCGTTATTATAGTTGACACCTACTATATAGTTGTTTGGCACAGCTGTAGAAGAGCCGCTGATGAAAGCGCCATTCACAGTCACGATATCCTGAGAGAGGCCATTGGCACCGTCCTGGCCGCGGCCACCTGAGCCACCGCTACCACCGTTGCCACCATCGCCACCGCGGCCACCATCGCAGCCACCGTGGTCAGTACCAGGAGAGCCGCCCTGAGCCGCAGAGCCGGGCTGTCCGGCTGCACCATTGCCACCGAGGCCGGCAGCACCAGGCAGGATAGCTGAAGTGATGATCGTACCCGTAGTAGATGCACCGCTGGCGTAGATAGCAAAAGAGCCACCGCCACCGAAACCGCCACTACCGCCTATACCACCATCACCACCATTGCCACCACGACCACCATCAGGAGAGCCGCCGCCGCAACCGCAGGTACAGCAGGAGCCGATGTCACCGCCGCCGCCGCCGCCACCGCCACCGCCGCCAAAGCCGTTGCTTCCGTTAGAAGCCTGGCTGGCAGGGATATAATATGGAGATGAGAATGAAGGAGAGGCTGGCCTCGCACCAGCTACATAGCTGAGCGCCGCATTAGCACCTGGTGTACCGGTAGTGCCACCACTACCTGTGCCGGAGCTGGCATTGCAGCCTACTGTATTACAGCCACCGCCGCAGCCGGTAGATCCACCGCCGCCACCGCTGGCACCGTTATTGCCGGCACTACCGGCTGTACCCGGAGTATTGCCACTGCAGCCGCAGCGGTTATTACTACCTGCACCGCCGCTGCCGCCATTGCCATGGCCGCCGGCACCACCTGCACCACCCGGAGTAGTACCCGGAGTACCGGTAGAGGCAGCACCTGCGAAGACCTTAGTACGTACGATCTTGAAGTTAGTTGAGTTATTGTATGCCAGGACACCGTAGTTAGAGTATCCCTCACCGTTTGTAGTCCTTTGGTTGATATCAGTGGTCTTGATCACGAGGTCCTGCAGCTCCCAGTTGTCAGAGCCGTTGGATTTGAAACCCACGCGGTGCGCTACGTCACCATTGATCACCTCTGTACCGGAGCATACTATATATGTACTGTCAGCATTGCTCTTGCTCCAGATACCGCTATTGATCACATAGCCACCATCAAACACGAGGTTGTTCTGGATATTGAGTGGTACGGTCTCATTGTAGGTACCTACTGCCAGCCTGAGCTTGGTGCGGCCACCCAGCTGCGTGAGCGCATAGGCTATAGATTTGTACGGTACGTCCGGACCACCGGCAAATACCGAGTCCTTGCCCGTAGGAGCGATATATGCGAAATCGCAGGTAGGTGAACCAACTATCACCACGCACGTATTAGCTGCCACATTTGGCGGGCATGCAGTGAGGTAGGTCAGGTTTATATTATATGAACCGGGATTGACAGGTGCTGTCCATGTGAAGGTGGACGTGGAGCCTGTAGTAGGAGAGCCACCTGTGGCGGTCCAGTTGTATCCCGTAGCCCCTACCAGTGCGCCGACCGTAGGAGGTGTGAGGATATTGAGCGAGTGGGTAGACCCCGGTAGCACAGTAGAGCCGCAGATACCGGATACGATAGGCGGCACAGGATCTCCGGAGCCACCCATAGGATTGTAGGTCACTACCACGCAGTTTGAGGTAGTAGTATTAGTATTGAAGTTATTGCTGCAATTGCTGGTGACCAGTACGCGATAGAGGCGTGTGCCGCCGGTCTGTGGCGGAGAGAAGCTGGAGCTGGTAGCACCTGTCACATTGGTCCAGTTGGATCCCGGGCAAGAAGTATTGCTGGATACCTGCCACTGGTAGTTTTGGCCCAGCGTCCATCCATGAGGGTCATTGTTGACTGCTACAGAAAGGGTGGTAGGTGTACCTATACAGCCCTGAAATGCCGTAGGCTGAGTAGTGATAGTAGGTGCATAGTTAAATGACCAGGTGAAACTGTAGAAGAAACGATAGTTGCCACACCATGCTGACACACCAGAGTGTAGCTGGCATGGTGAAGAATCCATAAAGTTGATCACAGCCAGGTTAGGATTCTGGCAGCGGTTAGCATCGCCGTATACAGATGGGAAGCAACGGGCAAAATTGTATGACTCATAGTCACAATTATTGCCACTGCTACAGTTTTTCTCAAAGGCATCATTCATGCCGAGCGTGAAAGTGGTAGCGGCGCTATTGGTCACGTTCCACACATTAAATGTACCGAGAGACTCAAAGGTGTTTGGGTCACCCTCGTAGTGGATACAATATGGGCCATTGACTACTGATCCGGGAGCATTGTCCGTGGCTGTGATCTTCCACGTAGGATCGGGGTTGCCGCAGGCAGTACAGTCTCCATAGTTGGTACGCTCTACACCGGTGATATTGACACGCAGGTTCACAGTCTGGGCGACGGATGTAGATAGGGCAAAAAAGCAGATGGCAGAAAAGAGTATACTTTTCAACTTCATAAATAAGGATTTGTTTCAAATATACCATTTGACTCGGATAATCAAAAAAAACAGAAGAAGATGGCAGGCAATTAATACAAGATAACTGCGTTGCGGCCTGAGTGACAGGGGCATACAGATCAGCCATTGTTTTTTCTCGAAGGGTAAGCTCAATGGGAATCGTAAGACTTCGCTAATCGGACCATCTCTTTGTAATAGATGGGGTTAGTGACTTACTTCGTGGTCATGTCCAAGTGATCGAGGAAAAATGCAAACACCTGAATGCGTAAGACTATTATCCTTTTATAGAATTTTTAATGCAACGATGACGAGATTTGTACCATCATTTAAATTAATTACTTAACTAAATCCATGCATATGAAAAACCTTTGGCCCAAAATGATCCGGCTGCTGCTACTCGTCATGATCGGCACAGCCACCTACAGAGCCGGTGCGCAGACACTGCAATTGTCAGACACAGTCACGACATCGTGCAATAATGACGGCTCCGCCACCCTCAGAGTATATGGCGGTACGGCTCCGTATACATATACCCTCACCGGCTATTACAACGTCACCTACGGACCGGTGACGCAGACATCTAATACCTTTACCGGCCTGCCTACGGGCTATTATCAAGCGGTAGTGAGTGATGCCAATGGCGTCAGCAACATCACCCAGCCTCTATACATATATATATCTAGCAGGATCTCTGGCTATGTATCTGTCTACCCCGCTGTGTGTCCCTCTACGCTGGGCTCAGAGAAAGCGTTTGGGTATACCAATAATGGCAGTAGCGGTAGTTTCACCTACCTATGGAGTACGGGAGCTACCACAGATAGTATCTATAATGTGCCGGTAGGCACCCACTATCAGTGCACTGTCACTGAAGTATCTACAGGATGTACAGTGCTGGCCAGCGACTCCGGGGGCATGTATCAGATCTCCAGCATACAACCAAACGTCACCACCACTGCCGCTAACTGCCGCAATGGTACTGCTACTACAGCGCCGACCAATGGTATCAGCCCATACAGCTACATATGGAGCAATGGGAATGCGACCGCCACTGCCACTAACCTATCTGCCGGATATGCCACAGTGACTGTGACAGATGCCATAGGCTGCTCTGCACAGGGATACGGCTATATCTCTCAGGCTATCCAGCTCACATCGCAGGTCAATACTACGGCCGAGCACTGCAATGACGGCAATGGTACACTCAGCATCAGTCCTGTGAATGGTACTTCTCCATTCACCTATACCTGGTCATCCGGGCAGACCACCGCTCATATTACGAACCTGAATGCAGGATACTATCAGGTCACTTTTACCGATCATAACGGATGCTCGGGAGTAAACTATGGCCAGGTACAAAAGTCAACCCCGATCTCACTGACCACCAGTACCACACTGACATCATGCTCCTCTCCTACCGGGTCTGCTACTGTAGTAGCCACAGGCGGCACAGCACCATATACCTACTCGTGGAATACATACCCTCCGCAGGCTACTGCCACTGCCAGCGCCCTGACCGGCGGCTACTATGTAGTCAATGTAGTAGATGCGCAAGGCTGCTTTCAGAATCAATCCGCACAGGTGGGGTTCAATACCAACCTCTCCATCAGCACCACACACGTAGATGCACACTGTGGTGGTACTCCGGGTAGTGCCAGCGCCTCTGTGAGCGGCGGTACTGGTCCCTATACCCTGCTCTGGAGCAATGGAGCTACCGGTACCAGTATCTCAAACCTGACGCAGCAGGGCTACTATACCTGCGTGGTCACAGACAATGCAGGCTGCCATAGCAGCTCCGGCACCTACATGCAATCTATCAGCCCGGTATCGCTATCTGTATCTACAGTGGCGGCGAGCTGTATCTATACCTCTGACGGCAGCGCTACCGCTATAGTCAGCGGGGGCACAGCACCGTATACGTATTCCTGGGGTGCCTCTTCATCTGTCACAGGCCTGGCACAGGGAGACTATACCCTCTATGTACACGATGCTAACGGCTGCGGTGCCTTTCGCAACTACCATATAGGATATGCCTCTACTGCGCCATGTGCAGTCATCATAGCCGGCGATATCATAGAAGATGATCAGCGCAATTGCAATGTGCAGTTTACACACGTAGATAATGTATGGGTCAGCTGCCAGCCCGGCGGTGGCTATCAGTGGACACAGGGTGGCCACTATCAGTTTACCCTGCCTCCCGGCACCTACACTGTATATGAGGCACCTCCGGTGAACTATACCCTGGCATGCCCTGCCACCTCACCTACCCTCACGCTCACTGCGGGCCAGAGCAGCCTGAACAATGACTTTTTCAATCAACCGGACACGGCCCGCGACCTGGCCATCACCTGCATACCATACACACCACCGGTACATGGATTCACACAGCACAGCAGGCTGATCATACGCAATCTCGGCAATATCATGCTAGGCCCGGATGTGGTATACAAGCACGCACTGGATATCAACTTCCACTCAGCCTCTCCGGCGCCAGATAGCTATGATCCGACCACCGGTATCCTCAAATGGAGCCGTCCATCGCTGGTATCTACAGCTACAGATGAGATAGACCTGTATTTTGATATACCTGCGCCACTCCCTATCGGCCATATCCTGAATAACTCAGATACAGTGTACCCGATAGATAATGATATCGACACCTTCAATAACTATGAGGATGCACAGGGCCTCGTAGTAGGATCATACGATCCTAACTATGTAGATGTACTGCCAAAGGGTTCTGGCGCTCCGGGCTACATCACTACTACGACAGACACCACGCTGAGATACGTAGTTCACTTTCAGAATACTGGTACCTATCCGGCCACATACGTCACGCTCAAACTGCCTATAGACAACAATCTGGACCTGTCTACCTTCCAGTTTATCGGTGCCAGCCATACGGTGACCTCTATCAGCGCTGATGCCGCACGCATACTGACCATCCGCTTTGATAACATACATCTGGTAGACAGCAGCGTGAGCCAGCTCGGCAGTCAGGGATTCGCAGCATTTACACTGCGGCAGAAGAGGGGCCTCAATCCGGGCAACGTGATCAACGAGCAGGCTAATATCTATTTTGATTTCAATACCCCTGTAGCTACCAATACTACGCTGAACACCATACATGATCCTAATGGTATCACAGAGATAGCTGTGGGTAGCCTGGGCATCTACCCTAACCCTACTCAGGGCAATGCTACACTGGACCTCCCGGGCATCACAGAGGATAGGATACAGGTACGCGCCTATGACATGATGGGCCGCCTGGCTATGGAGATGCCATCTACAGATATAGCAGGCAGGAAACAACTACTGCTCAATACGGCTGCATTGCCTGCAGGTGTGTACAGCATAGAGGTATCCGGCCAAAGCCGCTATGTGGCCAAACTGGTCAAGACGGACAAGTAAGATTTTAGGGATGATGAGACGCAGAGCGGGGGTGAAAACTCCCGCTCTTTTGTTTTTTTGGACCTTAATCACCGCAAAAAACAAGTGTTTTTCCACCGTTTTTGCACCAAAACTGGGTTGAATTTAGCATTTGCCCCAGCTATTTCAGGTTGATCTTTTTTGCGAAATATTTATCCACAAAACAACTCATTTTTAAGGGATTTTGGGAGGGCTGAAACATAGATTTTACGCAGGTTTTGAGTATCTTCGACCGTTCCAAAAACTAAACTAGAAATGAGTTCGCAAATGGCGGTAGAAAATGAATTAGTCCCTGAGAAAAAGAAAGAATATTCAGCAGATAGTATACAGGTGCTCGAAGGCCTCGAGGCGGTGCGTAAGCGCCCGGCGATGTATATCGGTGATATAGGCGTGAAAGGCCTGCACCACCTGGTCTATGAAGTAGTAGACAACTCGATAGACGAGGCCCTGGCCGGTCATTGCAAAAACATCTTTGTGAAGATCCTGCCGGACAACTCTATCAGTGTAAAGGATGATGGCCGTGGTATCCCGGTCGACTTTCACGAGAAGGAAGGTAAATCTGCACTGGAGGTAGTACTGACTGTACTCCACGCCGGTGGCAAATTTGACAAAGACTCCTATAAGGTATCAGGCGGTCTGCACGGTGTGGGTGTATCCTGCGTGAATGCACTCTCCGATCACCTGAAGGTGGAAGTTCACCGCGGTGGCAAAAAATACGAGCAGGAATACTCTATAGGCAAGCCGCTGTATGACGTAAAGGAGATCGGCACGTCTGACTATCGCGGTACGATCGTGACCTTCCACCCGGATGGCACTATCTTCCAGGTCACTACCTACAATTTTGAAACACTGGCATCGCGCCTCCGTGAGCTGGCTTATCTCAATAAGGGTATCAGCATCACCCTGACAGATGAGCGTGACAAGAACGAAGACGGTACTTTCCGCTCTGAGCATTTCTACAGCGAGGGTGGCCTCGTGGAGTTTGTGAAATATCTAGACTCTACACGTGAGCCACTGATCCCTACGCCTATCCACGTGGAGGGCGCCCGTGACAATATCATGGTAGAAGTGGCACTGCAGTACAATACGTCATACGGCGAGAATATCTTCTCATACGTCAACAACATCCACACCATAGAGGGCGGTACGCACGTAGCGGGCTTCCGTAGTGCGCTGACTCGTACTTTCAAGAGCTATGGTGAGAAGAACAAGTTCTTCGAAAAGCTGAAGGTGGAGATCGTGGGTGATGACTTCCGCGAAGGCCTCACGGCTATCGTATCTGTGAAGGTGCCTGAGCCGCAGTTTGAAGGACAGACCAAGACTAAGCTGGGTAATAATGAAGTATCCGGCGCGGTGAATCAAATTTTCGCAGAAGTACTGCAAAACTACCTGGAGGAAAATCCGAAGCAAGCAAAACTGATATTTGACAAAGTGGTGCTGGCTGCTACTGCCCGCCATGCTGCGCGCAAGGCGCGTGAGATGGTGCAGCGCAAGGGCGCCTTTAGCGGAGGTGGCCTGCCGGGCAAACTGGCCGACTGCTCCTCAAAGGATCCTGGCGAGAGCGAGCTCTTCCTGGTGGAAGGTGACTCCGCAGGTGGTACTGCCAAGCAGGGCCGCAACCGTGCCTTCCAGGCTATCCTGCCACTGCGTGGTAAGATCCTGAACGTAGAAAAAGCGCTGGAGCATAAGATCTACGAGAATGAGGAGATCAGGAATATGTTCACCGCGCTGGGTGTCAAGATCGGTACCGTGGATGATACCAAGGCATTGGACATTACCAACCTGCGCTACCACAAGATCGTGATCATGTGCGATGCCGACGTAGACGGTAGCCACATCACCACGCTGATCCTGACATTCTTCTTCCGCTATATGAAGGACCTGGTAGAGCGCGGCAATATCTATATCGCACAGCCGCCATTATACCTGGTCAAGAAAGGCAAGGAGCAAACCTACTGCTGGAATGACAGCCAGCGTGAGCGCGCTACCCTGGCTCTGGCCAAAGGCGGCAACACGGACAACGTAGTAGTACAGCGCTACAAGGGTCTCGGTGAGATGAACTCTGAGCAGCTCTGGGAGACTACCATGAATCCTGAGACACGCACGCTGAAGAAAGTGACGATCGATAGCGCTGCCGCTGCCGATCATATCTTCTCCATGCTGATGGGCGATGAGGTGCCACCACGCCGCGAGTTTATCGAGGCCAACGCGAAGTATGCGCGTGTGGATGCATAAACCAGACAAGAGACTTTAGACGATAGACATTAGACAACTACGGAGGCCGGTTTTATACCGGCCTTTTTTGTTTGCCGAAACTTCGCGTATTTAGTATAAATATGAAAATGAGAAAGGCACTTTTAAGCTTGTTGTTCTTTTGTGTTGCAGTTTTATCCCACGCTCAGTCAGGGCCGAGGCTAGTAGCGGCCGCAGATGGATTTTTTTTCCAGTACATGGGTGGAGACTCTGTCATAACCAGACGAGCTCAAGCGCTGCACTCCTCTGCCTGGTCCGCTACACTAATCGAAGCACCGAACGGATTGCTATATGGGACAGGATATAGCAACCCAAGTGGTGGCGCTATCGCTACATATGACTATACTATAAATGCTGATGCACAGAGTGGCACTTCCAATTTTGGTGGCAGTAATGGGACCAGCCCTTTAGCGCCCTTGGTCTTAGCGCATGATGGCAAAATGTATGGAACAAATACAAATGCCGGCACCAATATTCCCGGTACGATCTTCAGTTTTACGCCTGGTGAAGACTCTATAAAAAAATTAATCAACCTCCCTCCGGGAGCAAACCCATACGCTGCGATGATCCAGGCAGCTGATGGTTTTCTATACGGAGTCACCCAAGCTGATGGCATAGATACCGGCGGTACAATATATAGATATGATATCGCTACTAATACATATACAGTGCTTCATAATTTTCCTAACTATTGCTATCCCAAAGCGACGCTGCTGGAGGTAGGCGCTGACACCCTCTACGGAGTGACCCATGGTGCAAATCCGTCTTCTACACCGCCTGTCATTTTCCGATTTATAGCAACTACAGGTGCGTACACCGTTTTGGCTAATCTGCCTTATAATAGCTTTCCTAAGGGTGGCCTGACCCATGCTACAGACGGCAATCTTTATGGTATGACATATTCCGCCGGGCTATATTCTAAAGGAATTTTGTTTAGGTATAATATGGCAAATGGAAATATAGATACCCTTCACAACTTTGGAGCGGGTACTGATGCCAGTAATCCTACGGGAGAATTGTATCAGGCGAGTGATGGAATCCTTTATGGAAT
Organism: Bacteroidetes bacterium UBA1941; assembly: GCA_002336805.1. Taxonomy (GTDB): domain Bacteria; phylum Bacteroidota; class Bacteroidia; order Chitinophagales; family LD1; genus UBA1941. Next base: position 714,271 of record DDEZ01000002.1, on the reverse strand, counting down.
GACTGCCTATGGTGGTACTTTTAGTCAGGGGACTATATTTCAATATGACATAGCCACAGGCACCTATAAAGTGAATGTGAATATGCAATCGATGGCGATGGCTACGTACGGGCATTTTATTGAGTATAAAGTACTGCCAGTACGCAGGCATCCCATTGCCACTTCGTTATGTGCCGGCTATACTGCCTATTTCGTATCTGTGGATACTGCCAGTACAGCTACCACACAGTGGCAGGTGAGCAGTGATAGCGGAACAACCTATGCCAACGTAGCCGGTGCCACAGACAGTATGTATTATTTCACAGCGACCAATATACAGAATGGGAATTTGTATAGAGCTGTCTTTAATCATAATGGACAGTCAGATACATCGCTGCCAGCTAAACTATCCGTCTATCCACTCGACACGACCTATCTCACTCAGAGCATCTGTGCCGGTCAGTCAGTCTCCGTCTTGTATTCCAACTATTATACTCCCGGCATTCACATTGTCCTTGGCCAAGGAAGAGGAGTGCATAGCTGCGATAGTGTTATCAAACTTGATCTGCGTGTCTATCCGAAAGCTGAAGACACGATCACAGCCGCTATCTGTGCTGGTCAAAGCTACACATCAGGCACGCATCACTACTCATCTACGGGTATTTACACGGATACAATAGTATCAGGCTCTGTGAGCGGATGTGACAGTTTTAGCACATTGTCCTTGACGGTTTATCCATCCATCAGAGATACAACTTTTGCCTCCATATGTGCTGGCAGCAGCTATACGGTGGGCGCGCATTCATTTTCTACCTCAGGTGTATATGTAGATACACTTACCGGTAGTTCTGCCCATGGCTGCGATAGTATCGTGACACTCTATCTAGCTGTATTAAATAATACGACAGCCTATTTCTCCATACAGCCAGCCGCCATACCACAGCTATGGTACGCACTCAATCAATGTGTAGGTCCTTCTTTATCATACGTATGGAACTGGGGCGATGGTACACCTACGAGTACTGGCGCTACTCCTACACACATCTATGACACTGCAGGATATTACGATATCTGTGTGACGGTGACTGATAGTCTGGGTTGTACTGCTACGTTTTGCGATACGGCTGTATATATGTCCAAGAACGCAGGGGGCACAGTAGAGCTGGATGTGGTGAAACAAATACCTACGGGGATAGAAAACATCAATGATGATGAGCTGCAGATCTCCTACTATCAGGGGGCCTTTCATTTTAGCCAGGCACTGGCAATACCTACAAAGATTGGCCTCTATGATATGTCCGGAAGAAAGGTAGCAGAGCAAAATGGTATATCAGGGCTGGTGTGGCAAACAAGCCAGGCCATCGCTCCAGGTGCCTATCTACTGCATATAGAAAGTCAAGGTCAAAGCCGGTCACGAAAAATTTTGATCTTACAATAAGCATAGATTGAATATCTAGGGCCGGTTTTATACCGGCCTTTTTATTTTATGAAAATGGGCCATAGCGCGTCACATTGTACAGATGCCAGCCGACAGCGGCGAGCATTAAAAGAATCCAGGCATAAGGCAGCAGTTGCTTTATGTCGCGGTCATAGTAGAAAGCAAACAGAACGGCTAGCGGTGCAGCCAGTGTGAAAGGCAGCCGCTCCTCATAATATCCCATCAGGTATAAGAATACGAACACCAGCAGCAGCAGGCATAGGCAGACCGATGGCAGTGTCGATAAGACAACAGCACGCGTGCGTATAGCTGCAATGATACCAGCCATCAGCAGCAGCGCAAACAATACAGAGATAGAGCTGAATGAAAACAAATAACGCTGCCAATAGGCTGCTGATTTTGCCACTAAGGCAGGCCATGATACCTGCATGGCATCAGCCACCCAGATGAACTGCCGGTAGTAGCTCACTTCATGATTGTAGTATGTGACTCCATTGAGGCGGAGGATCAGTATCCAGACCAGAGATGGGAGCGCGATCAAAGCAAGGCTCAATAACGCAGTGCGCATATCATATCGATACCTGAGCATGGCAGCAAGAAAACTGATAACGAGCAAAACAAAATTGCCATATACCAGCATACTGAGTCCAATGAAAAGGGATACAACCAATATAGCATTGCGACGAGGACGGTCAGCAGTACCTAGCCATAGTACTACATGGATGCATAGCAATGGCGTGAGGAAAATGAACATCTGCTGATGTGCGGTCCAGAAAAAGGTTTTGCTGACCACATTGGAGAGTAGGAGAATGGCTATCAGGGAGCGCTCTAAAGCAAATAGAGATGTAAATCTGGTCAGGAGACGATCCAGCAGTAAGAGGGTGGCGAATACCAGCAATAGATTGATCAAAAGATAGCCGGCAAAGTGTGCGTAGTAAATATTAAAATGAAAAAGGGATAGCAAAGGATAAAGTGTATATCCCAGTGCCGAACCGGCCAGGATAAAAAGAGGACGCGACTGCCTGATGGAATGCGGCTCAAAGAGGCAGGATGGCTTCACAGATACACGGGCGTACTCGTAGGAGTCACAGTTGATCACAAAGCCGGCCTGGCGGCCTATATGGTAAAATGTACCGCAGAACTGCTGATCCGGAGCAGGCTGCGGCGAGAACAGGAATGGCACCATGACCACGAGTATGATCAGCGAGTATCGGAGTATGTCTCTGATTGGTGGCACTGAGCTAAAGATACATCATTCTGCCAGCAGATCGCCGATACTATACATGAGCATACCGGCATAAAACATCCATAGGAAGTCTATCATCCCTACAATACGTGGCGAGCCATAAAAGATCATATTGAGTAAGATAAAACTAACCAGCACTATGCAAGTAGCGGGCGATAATCTCAGCAATGCATGCCTGGATAGCCAGATGCTAAGCGGGACGCTGCTGACAAGCAATAACAATGGCAAGCCAGTGATCCGGAGCAAATGATCTGCCCGCTGCTGGAAAGCATAAAAGGTGCCGCGGTGCATCAGATAACAGGCGAGCGCCACTGCTGCTATCAGTGCTACCAGGACTGCTATGGCTGGTCTCATCCTGTGTGCAAGAGCCACAAGAAAAGCACAGGTCCAGAGCAGTAGTATAAACAGTACCGGAGGCCAGCGCGTGAGCAGCCCGAGGTGCACCTTCTCCGATAGCATCGCGATACTATGTGCAGGATGACTGACGCAATAGGTAAATACTTGCAGCGCGATGGGCTCGCCAGTGCCAGATAGCTGCTGATATTGCGCCGTCAGCGTTACTCCCTCAGGATGCCAGTCTCCATCTGTCGCAGCATCATTGTTAGACGCCAGCAGGACATCCTCGCCCTGAGTGGTGAGCCAAAAGAACCTATCCGATGGACCCGTAAGGCGGTTTGCATAGATGGTCCAGGGTGCTATGGTAATGAGTATCGCCGCAACCAGAAATAAGGACCGTAAGCGCTGATGCCTGTATAGATAATATGCAGTGGCAAGAAAAGCTACCGGTATAAAAAAATTCTTAAGTAATAGTCCGATACCCAGATATATACCCATCACCACTATCGAAAAAACATCCGTGCTCCTAAGATTGACGGATAATAGCCACCATAAGCCGATAGTATATGGTAGCACCAATGCCTGAGTCTGCACCTCCGTAGCAAAGCTTCTGCTGAGCAGAAATATAACAAGTGCTGCCAGACTGCCCACCCATACGCCGCGCTGGTCCGCTACCGCAGCACCCGCCACAGGCAGCAAAGAAAGAGCTATAATGAGGATGAGGAACTGTATGCTATACAGCCAGCTGATATGCACGCCAGACACCTTATACACCGCGCCGCAGAAAAGTGTGTAGAGCGGATTGCGTACAAAGTTGTAGCCAGGGCCGGTGTGTTGCTTGCGCTCGTTTATCCTTTCGGCATCAGCTGCCAGGCGGGTATCAAAATGATAGGCAGAGTCCGGCAGCAAGATCGCATCAGAAGGAAAGATATTGAGCCGGGCCAGGTTGACAGCTATGATCTGATAGTCCAGCGTATCACCGATAGGTACCACCCGGTCCTCATACGTAGCCCGGGGGTAGAGCCACATCACCGCGAGCAGAACCAGAGCCATAGCCCAGGCCAGGAAGCGATGGGCAGAGATGCCATGCGGGTCTGTTTGACTGGATATCAATTCGAGTGCTTGTATCCGGCAAAGTAGGAAAAACCAAGGGCATTGGCCGTATCGGCATATAGGGCCGGTATAAAATAACAAGACCGGCACTTCTAAAGCTACCGGCCTGTTAACCCTGAAAAACTGAAATCACTCTCAGCTTATACCTACAAGGTAAATGCGGTACGACCCGTTGTCAAGGGAAAAATGAATAATTATTGCAGTCTATTGATTTTCAGCATTTTTTATTTCGCCTTGCTCACCCACAGACTACCTGCTATACGGTAGCGCCATGGCAGTAGGGCATCGTCACCGGCATAGTCTACCCCCACTCTGGGCGATGCTATGATCTGATCCTCTGGGACACGTATGCCGCGACGCTCCAGCCATACGTGATCCTCGGTGAGGTCCAGGGCATTGTGATGTTTGTTCAGTCCCAGCGCTTGGCTGACCGAGCCGGGGCCTGCGCCTATGCGATATTCCATTTTGTTCATCTTGCGGCGGCGGAGCATGGTCTCTACACCATCTACCGGCTCTATAGCGCGTACCAGCACAGCATCTGCTGTATCAGCTGCATTGGTGATGATATTGAAGAGGTAATGAATGCCGTAGCAGAGATAGACATAAGACAGCCCACCATCATTGTAGAAAACCTCCGTACGCGGGGTCCGCTTGCCCCCAAAAGCATGACAGGCCTTTTCGCGCTGAGAGTATGCTTCTGTCTCTACTATGATACCACTGGTGAGTACACCATCAAAATTTGTACAAAGGACCTTGCCCAATAGCTCCCGTGCTATGAGGGTCACGTCGTCCCTGCGATAAAAAGATAAAGGCAACTTGGAAGCCATACATCAATGGCCCGGAGAGAAGATGTAAAACGCTACCTGAAAGTATACAAATGACTGGTACGGCGATACCTGCTTCTGCCCACCGCTATAGGTAGCATAGAGCGGATTGAGATAAACCGCTACGGGTATAAAGAAATTCTTGCTGGCGGTCAGGTTGTACCCTGCTCCCATCCACAGATATGGTATACCCCGTGTATTGTAGACCAGGTCAGTGCCATTCATCGCATACGACGTAGGGTAGCGCACCGCCAGCATCTCTACACGCACGCGGGCAAAGAAGCCCTTCCAGATCTTGTAGTGCGCAAAGGGGCCACCACCATATACCTGTATCGATGCGTGAGGTGAGTTTGTATTTGGCCCGTCTACGTGAGGCACGTATTGCAGGTTATAGTTCAGGCTACCACCCAGATAGAGGTTCTTCCAGGTCTTGTACCCCAGAGAGGGCATGAGGCCAAACTGGTAGTAGTTATTGGCAAAGAATAACTGGATATTGGGCTCTATGAGTAGCTTCTCGATATCAAATTTCTTCTTTGGGGTAAATGAGTTGGTCTTGCCAAAATCTGTGCTCACTGTATCCTTGGAGTACGACTGCTCGGGGCGCTTGTAGGGTGCCGGCTTGTCATCATCCTGCGCCACAGCAGTGATAGATACTACCAATAGCAGGATCAGTGCTGCATGCTGTGCGAAGCGGTGGATATGATATTTGAACTTCATGAGCTTAACGAATATACGTCAAATAGACGGTAAAGGGTGACCTGCCTTTGTCATGGGCATGTTAAAAAATCTTACGTTCATTGGTCCCGATGACATCATAAAACGGAGCACGTCTCAGAATATTTTGCCCGGATTGAGGATGCCTTTTGGGTCAAAGACCGCCTTGACACTCCGCATCAGGTCCAGCTGCATAGCAGGAAACTTCACATCCATATACCTGCGCTGTACCCAGCCTATGCCATGCTCGCCACTGATCGTGCCACCCAGCTCTACTACTTTCTCAAATATCTCACGCACTCCCTTCGGCACTTCTTCCTTCCACTGCGCATCTGTGAGCTGGTCCTTGATGATGCGCACATGTACATTGCCATCACCCGCGTGGCCATAGCAGACAGAGCGGAAGTTATACTTCTGTCCCACCGCCTTGATATGCGTGAGCAGGTCCGGCAGGCGGTAGCGTGGTACTACTGTATCTTCCTCTATGGTCACGGCGGTGGTCTTGACGGCATTGGCTACATTGCGCCGCATGCGCCAGAGGTCTGCTTTCTGAGCATCCGAGTCTGCAAAGAGTATCTCCCCACAGTCAAAACGTGTCAGGACCTCATACAGTTGCTCGCTCTCCTTGTATAGTACATCCATATCATTGCCATCCAGCTCTATGAGCAGATTGGCGCGGACATCATCTGCTATCGGTATGGTCACATCTCCCAGCCAGCCGCATACCCAGTCTATCGCATCACGCTCCATAAACTCCATGCAAGACGGTATGATGCCGGCCTGAAAAGTAGCAGCGACTGCTGCCGCGGCCTTCTCCATAGATGGGAATGGCGCGAGCATGACCAGTGTGTATTTAGGATGAGGCACCAGCTTAAGGACGATCTTGGTCACTATGCCCAGAGTACCCTCGCTACCCACCATGAGTTGCGTAAAATTATAACCGGTCGAGTTCTTCAGTACATTGGCTCCGGTCCAGATCACATCGCCGCTGGCGAGCACCACCTCCAGATTGAGCACAAAATCTTTGACCACACCATACTTCACAGCGCGGGGGCCGCCGCTATTGCAGGCCACATTGCCGCCTATGAAGCTGCTACCCCGGCTGGATGGGTCTGGCGGATAATAGAGGCCCTTTTCTTTCACGGCATTCTGGAGCTGCTCGGTGATGACACCCGGCTCAGTGATGACCTGCAGGTTTTGCTCGTCTATGTTGAGTATCTTATTGAGGCGCTCTATGGTGAGCATCACGCCGCCGTAGATGCAGAGGCTATTGGCAGAGAGGCCGGTGCCCGCAGCGCGAGGCGACACCGGAATATTCTTCTCATTGCAATAGCGCATGATGCGGCTTATTTCTTCTGTATTGGCAGGCTTCAGCACTGCCTCCGGAGGGAAGCGGAGGTCTTCTGTTTCGTCCTTGGCATATTTGGCCAGGCCATCCCCAGAGGTAATGACATACTCCTCTCCTATTACAGAGCGAAAAAACACGAGATCCTGCTCGTCTATCTTTTTGAAATCCATATGGCAAACCTACGGAAAAATCAGGTGGATGGTGATGGGCGACTGGTCACTGGAAACACAAATGTTATCCGACTATCTCTACCCAGCTTTTACGGATGAGCTCTACGGCCCATTTGAGGATAATAACAGCACCGAGCAGGCCGCAAATCGGGTCTATCACCTTCCAGCCAAACCAACGCGCGGCAAACAATGATATAATAGCAAATATGCTGATCAGAATATCGCTCACCACGTGCAGGTATGCGGCCCTCATATTGAGATCATGATGCTCCTCCTCCCGGTGCAGGAAGAAGGCACTGATGCCATTGACCACGAGGCCGATCACTGCTACTATCAGTGCGCCATCAGTCACATCGATATCGGCGTTTTGAAATTTCTCATAGGACTCATAGATCATTGCAATGGTCACCAGCAGCAGTACGATAGAGCTGGCAAAAGCACTGAGGGATAAAACCCTTTTCTCCAGCTTGTGGTTATTCTCCTTGTGGCGGTTTTTCAGATAGCCATAGGCAGCCCAGGCCAGCGCCAGTACCAGCACGTGAGAGAGCATATGCCAGCCCTCCATCATCAGCGCCACAGACTGTGAGGCATAGCCAAAGTACAGCTCCAGCAGCATAGTAGCTACTGATATCAGCACGACTATCTGCGTACTGCGGTGATTGGTATGGAGGTGGTAGTGTGAGTGCTCGTGGCTGTGCTGGTGGTCGTGAGACATTGTGCGAAGCTAATACAATTTGAAAAGCGAGGCGCTACGGCTTCTTTACCATCCAGAAGTCGTCCATGGTATATCCACCACCAAAGTCAAAATCCTTCGCAAAGGCAATGGTAAAACCTTGCTTGAAGTAAAAGTTGACCGCCTTGATGTTACGCCTATTGACCTGCAGGGCTATTTCATCATATTCTCCGCAGTCTGAGAGTATCTGCTGAAACGCAGCTGCACCGATACCGCGACGGTGCAGGGCTGTATCGATGTAAAACTTATGCAGGAAAAAATGGCCTGGACTCTTCTCACTCAAAGCGTAATATCCGACGGGTGTATCGTCAGCGTATATCAGCGTATAATGCTGGGAGGCCTCTATCTGCGCGAGTATAGCTCCCGGTGAATACATCTGATCCAGCATATAGCGGATCTGGTCATCAGAAATAATGTCAGGATAGTGTTGCCACCAGATCTTGTGTGCCAGCTCGTTGATGAGCTGGATATCTGCCGTAGTGGCCCTGCGGAAAGTGGTACTCATATGCTATGATCTGGGAGTAAAAATGGGAAACCGGCGCGACATATCCACAAGTAGCTTTTGAGAAAGAACAATTAGTGAAACTGCCCTATTTTAGCTGCCATGCTCAGGCACCTATCTATACAGAACTATGCGATCATAGACGACCTCAAGGTCGACTTTGACAGAGGCGTAAATATTATCACAGGCGAGACCGGCGCGGGAAAATCTATCCTGCTCGGTGCGCTGTCTCTGCTGCTGGGTGAGCGGGCAGATAGCAAGGTACTATATGACCAGGCACAGAAGTGTGTGATAGAGGCGGAGTTTGACTCTGTGAGTGATACAAAAGCTCTATTCAAGGATAACGATCTGGACTATGAGCCAGTCACCATCATACGCAGGGAGATAGCCCAGAGTGGCAAATCCAGAGCTTTTGTAAATGATACACCGGTAACCCTCACTGTGCTGAAGGCGCTGGGTGAAAAGCTGGTCAATATGCATAGCCAGCATGAGACGCTGGACCTGGTGCAATCCGGATTTCAACAAGAGGTGCTCGATGCGCTGGCCAGAAATCAAAACCTGCTCGCAGATTACAGAAAAGCATTCTTCGCTTATAAAAAGGATCAGGCGAAGCTGGAGGCCATGATAGCTGAATACAATAAGGCCAGGGCAGAAGCTGACTATGTACACTTTCAGCTGAATGAACTCTCTGAGGCAAAACTGGAGGCCGACGAGCAAGGACTGCTGGAGGCAGAGCAGAAGACGCTGGAGAATGTAGAGAGTATCAAAGTAGCCGTACAGGCTGCGATGCAGATCCTACAGGAGGGCGAGGCCTCGGCCATAGACCTGCTGCATGAGGTGCAGGTGCAGCTACGCTCAGTGGCCAAAGTACACACCGGCATAGCAGATCTCAATAAGCGTATAGATGCTGCCATCGTAGAGCTGAAGGACATCTCCGGTGAGTTTGAAGATATACAGGATAAAGCAGCGCTCGATCCTGAGCGCCTGGAGCAGGTGCAGCAGCGCCTCAGCGTACTCTACCGCCTGCAGAAAAAGTATAGTGTGACTGATACGGCGCAGCTGATAGACATACAGACAGGCCTCGAGCAGAAGGTATCCTCCTATGGTAGCAGCACAGAGGCCATAGAGCTATTGCAAAAGCAGCTGGAGCAGGTAGAGAAGGAGCTGCGCAGTACAGCTGATAAGCTGCATCAAAACAGGCAAAAGACTATCCCTGCATTCCAAAAAAATGTGGAGGCTGCGCTACACAAGGTCGGTATGCCTAATGCGGCCTTTCAGGTAGATATACAGAAGACAAAAAATGACACGCTGAGCGATAGCGGTATCTCAGAGGTTAAATTCCTCTTTAGCGCCAATAAAGGTTTTGCTCCGCAAGAGATCAAAGAAGTGGCCTCCGGTGGTGAGCTATCACGCCTGATGCTATCTATCAAATCTCAGGTCGCAGCCGCAGATCACCTGCCTACGATGATCTTTGATGAGATAGACACGGGCATCTCTGGTGAGGTAGCGCTCCGTGTAGGAGAGATCATGCGCACTATGAGCCGTGGGCATCAGCTCCTCTGCATCACGCACCTGCCACAGATGGCACGGATAGCAGACAGGCATCTCTATATCTATAAGGATGTCTCTAAAGGCAAGACCCACACACGTATCCGCACACTAAACCAGGAAGAGCGCATACAGGAGCTGGCTAAGATGATAGGCGGAGAGAAAGTGAGTGAAGCCGCCCTGGCCAGTGCACATGAGCTGATCAATTCGCTTTAGGATCTACACATTCTGCGCGGCTATCCAGGCACCTGTCCATGCCGCCTGAAAATTAAAGCCGCCTGTGATAGCGTCTATATTCAGCACCTCTCCAGCGAAGTAAAGATCAGGATGCAGTTTGCTCTTGAATGTCTTGAGGTCGATCTGGTCCAGCTCTACCCCACCACAGGTCACAAACTCATCTTTGAAAGTACTCTTGCCGGCGACATGATAGGCAGACCGCGTCAGCTCGGCTGCCAGCATTTCTATTTCTTTATTGGTAGCATCTGCCCAGTTCTTGTCTGTGATACCAGTATGCAGGCAGAGCCGCTCCCACAGGCGTGATGGCAGTTTGAACTGTGGCTTGCTCAGGATAGTACGCTTAGGATATTCCGCGCGGTAGGCCTTGAGCTGCTCGGCGCACTCGTGCGTAGGGAGTACACCGGTCCAGTTGACCTTGATATCAAAACTATACTTCTGCTCCTTCAGTATACGCGCGCCCCAGGCAGAGAGCTTCAGTATAGCCGGACCACTCATGCCCCAGTGGGTGATGAGCAGCGGGCCAGCCTCTTCTAGTTTAGCGTCAGGTATACTGACAGTGGCCTTGTCTACTGAGAGGCCCTGCAGATCCTTGATACGCGGGTCTTTGATATTAAACGTAAAGAGCGAAGGTACCGGCTCTGCCACCCGGTAGCCCATGCGGCGCAGTATATCCCACATGCGTAGCGCGGAGCCGGAGGCGATAAACACGATATCTGCTGTATACAGATCACTATGGCCGGTAGTGATGTGCCACTGGCCATCTTTGTGCTCCATCGTATCCACCTCCTGGTGCGTCTGGATGCGAACACGGTACTTTTCAGCCAGGTTCAGCAGGCATTGGGCTATCGTCTCTGAGTCATCCGTAGTGGGAAACATACGGCCATCATCTTCTGTCTTCAGCTCTACACCATGCGCATCATACCAGCTGATGGTATCACCTGTCATGAAGCGATGAAAGGCCCCGAGCAGCTCCTTCTCTCCGCGCGGATAGAACTTAGTGAGTGCCTTTGGCTCAAAGCATGCGTGGGTCACGTTGCAGCGGCCGCCGCCTGAGATACGGACCTTTTCCAGCAGCTTACCAGATTTTTCCAGTATAGTAATGCGGTAGTCGGAATGCTGCTCAGCACAGTTGACCGCAAAGAAAAATCCTGCGGCACCACCTCCTACTACGATCACTTTTTTGGCCATGGTGCAAAGGAATATAAAAATCGCAGAGAGATAGCTTTCTTTGCTGCACCCAAAAGTTTTTGCCATGAACAGGATGGAGCGCCTCATAGCGATCATGACCGTGCTGCAATCTAAAAAGCACGTCACCGCCGAGTATATAGCCGAGCGCTATGCTATCAGCATTCGCACGGTATACCGCGATATCAAGGCGCTGGGAGAATCGGGCATACCGGTAGGCTTTGAGGCGCCTAAAGGATATTTTATCACGCAGGGTTATTTCCTGCCGCCGGTTTCGTTTACCACAGAGGAGGCCAATGCGCTCGTACTGCTGGAGAGCATAGCCATGGGATTTACAGACAAGTCTATCAAGAAGCACTACTCGGCCGCGCTGAATAAGGTAAAGGCCAGCCTGCGCAGTACTCAGAAAGACCAAGCGGAGACGCTGACAGATAACATCCATATGCAACTGCCGGAGCGTATGATGCCTGACTACGAATATATGTCTGCCATACAGCAGCACATCACCGGCAAGACCATGATAGAGATAGAATATAAAAACACGAAGGACGAAGTGAGCGCGCGCCGTGTGGAACCTATCGGCCTGATCTTTTACGCCTTTAGCTGGCATATGATAGCCTGGTGTCACCTGCGGCAGGAGTATCGTGATTTCAAAATATCCCGCCTCATCCGCCTGAGAGCGCTGGAGCAGCCATTTACCATCACTACCCATATCTCGCTGGCGGAGTATATGCCACAGCTACCGGTCGCATTTTAGTTGCATTAATTTTTTAAGCGAGCAGATCGGACTGCCATAGGGTTGTCAGTGCGGGGTATTCTCTTTGTGTCATTCAATCACACCAAAACCAAACACAAATGGAGATCATACCAATGCTGGTCACAGAGCTGCAAAACGAAGCACAAACTACACGCAAAATGCTGGCACTCGTGCCTGACAATAAGTACGGCTGGAAGCCACATGAGAAGAGCATGCCGATGGGCAATCTCGCGCTGCACCTGGCGGAGCTATCTACCTGGGTGAGCCTCACGCTGCATACCTCAGAGCTGGACTTTGCTACTAATCCCTACACACTGCCTGATATCAAGACCAATGCAGCGCTGCTGGAGTTTCACGAAAAGAATGTAGCTGCCTCAAAAGCTGATCTGGAAAAAACCAACGAAGAAGAACTGCTGAAGACATGGACGCTACGCAATGGCGAGATCATCTATCAGGTGCGCAAAAAAGTGGAAGTGATACGTATGGCCTACTGCCAGATAGTACACCACCGCGCCCAGCTGGGCGTCTACCTGCGCCTGCTCGATATCCCTATACCGGGCAGCTACGGCCCGAGCGCGGATGAGCAATCATTCTAACCTCAAAAAGAAAAGGCCCGGATGACCGGGCCTTTTCTTTTTAGTATCGTTTACCTAGACGAAAGTCAGGTCACTATTTGCTTTGATCGCTGCCTCTATCAGCTCAAAAGATGTCAGTATCTCTGCCTTGTCTTTGCGCACCCATACAGTATGCTCAAAGTGCGCTGAAGGCTTGTGGTCCTGTGTAGCTACCGTCCACTTATCACTCTTGGTATAGACATCCTTGCGGCCCATATTGACCATAGGCTCGATAGCTATGACGCAGTTTTCGGGCAGCTGAGGGCCGTCGTTTGGTTTGCCGTAATTAGGAACCTGAGGATCTTCATGCAGGGACTGTCCCAAGCCATGGCCGACCAGCTCGCGTACACAGCGATAACCATGTTTACGCTCGCAAAACTCCTGCACAGCAGCAGAGATCATGCCTACACGATTTCCTGCTACTGCCTTGTCTATACCGAGGTACAGGGATTCTTTGGTGACGCGAAGAAGCTGAAGCACCGGCTCCTTCACATTGCCTATGGCAAAGGTATATGCACTATCAGCATGAAAGCCATTCATAAATACGCCTGCATCTATAGAGGCGATATCACCATCGCGGTAGGCCCTTGCATTTGGAATACCATGTACGACATCTTCATTTACTGATATAAGCAAGGATGACGGGCAGCCATACAACCCCTTGAAGGAAGGTACGCCACCATGATCACGGATGAATGTTTCTGCGAGTTTATCCAGATGCAGTCCATTGGCACCCGCCTTGAGTTCCTTTGCGACCTCTGCGAGTGTAGCGGCGAGTACCTGAGCGCTTTTGCGCATCAGCTCTATCTGCTCCGGTGTTTTGATCTTAATAGCCATGTATCAATTGAGAACGCGAATGTATAAAAAAAGCCTTTTACAGGTCAATACACAAAAAATACATATACAACATTGAGCCTATCTTTTGCTAACCCTATCAAAAATAAACCCCGGTCACAAGACCAGGGTTTACAATATTTTGATTCGATATGGTCGCTTAGATGCTCACCTGAGCCAGACCCTGACGGCCCTTGATACGACCTGATGATGTGAGACCATCATAGTGACGGTTCAGCAGGTGTGTCTCTACGGTCTGGAGGGTATCCAGGATCACACCCACCATGATGATGAGAGATGAGCCACCGAAGAAGAGTGCAAACTGCTGGTCTACATTAAACTGCATCACGATAGAAGGCATGATAGCTACGATACCGAGGAAGATAGCACCCGGCAGCGTGATACGGGAGATCACAGCGTCTATAAACTCTGCAGTCTTGGTACCAGGCTTGACGCCAGGGATGAATCCACCATTCTTCTTCATTTCATCTCCTATCTGAGTAGGGTTTACGATGAGGGCTGTATAGAAGTATGTGAATGCTACGATGAGAACGAAGTCAAACAGGTTATACCAGAAACCACGGATATCGTTCAGTGCGCGGATGAAGCCTACATTCTCCATACCAGATACCTGGCCGAGTGTAGCCGGGATGAACATGATAGCCTGAGCAAAGATGATAGGCATCACACCAGAGGCATTGAGCTTCAGTGGGAGGTACTGACGAGTACCGCCTGCCTGCATCATACGGCCACCTTGTATCACGTTCCTCTTGGCATACTGGATAGGTATGCGGCGGGTACCTTGTACGAGGAGGATCACACACATTACCACAAAGATCAGGAATGCCACTTCGATCACCGGAGCGATCAGATTGCCCAGTGTAGCGCGGGTAGTGAACTCCTGGATCACAGCGCCCGGGAAGCGGGCGAGGATACCTACCATGATAAGGATAGATACACCGTTGCCGAGACCCTTGTCAGTGATACGCTCACCCATCCACATTACAAACAGGGTACCTGCCGTCAGGATCACTACTGTAGAGATGGTGAAGAGTGCCTTAGGGATGATCGGTCCGCTGCCAGTCTTATCCAGGTACTGCACATAGGCGAAAGCCTGAAATACAGTAACGATAACAGTCAGGATACGGGTCCACTGATTCAGCTGCCTGCGGCCGCTTTCACCTTCCTTTGACATTTTCTGAAACTGAGGCACTACCATGGTAAGGAGCTGCACAGCGATAGACGCAGAGATATACGGCATGATACCCAGTGCAAAGATAGACGCACGTGAGAAGGCGCCACCTGCAAAGAGGTTTACGAGGCCTAGCATACCGGTCTTGCCTGCATTGCCGAGTTTGGTCAGTGCATTAGGGTCGAGGCCCGGCAGAGCGATGAATGTACCGATACGATAAATGAGCACCAGACCCAGGGTGAGCAGGATGCGCTCTCTGAGCTCCTGTATACCCCAGATATTCTGGACAGTGGTGATAAACTTTTTCATTTAAAATTCTTGTTTCTTTATATCAAGAAAGGATTTCCCTGGAGAGAAATCCTTCCTGCAATAATACAATAATATCTTAGGCTAAAAACTACTTTACGATATTCACTGTACCACCGAGGCTCTCGATCTTAGACTTTGCAGTCTCACTGATCGCGTGTACAGAGACATTGACTTTAGACTTCAGCTCGCCGGTACCGAGTACCTTTACGAGGTGAGACTTGCCTATCACACGGTTTTCACGGAGGTTTTCTACAGTGATCTCAGACAGCTTCAGAGAGTCTACGAGCTCCTGGATCTTGCCGAGGTTCAGCGGTTCGAACTCTACACGGTTGAAGTTCTTGAAACCAGTCTTAGGTATACGCCTCTGGAGTGGCATCTGACCACCTTCAAAGCCCTTCTTAGACTTGTAGCCAGACCTAGAGCCTGCGCCCTTGTGACCACGTCCGGCTGTACCGCCCTGACCACTGGCCTGGCCCCTTCCGAGCCTCTTAGAACCCTTGTGCGTAGATCCTGCTGCAGGTTTGAGATTATGTAGTTCCATTGCTATACTTTCTTTTGCTTTTGCTTAATTGGTTTGGATTACGCGTTTTCTACTTTCAGCAGGTGGCCTACCTTGCGGATCATGCCAGCTACAGCCGCGTTATTTTCGATGGTGTTTGTATCACCGATCTTATTGAGACCGAGGGCCTTCATTGTCCTCTTGACACGCTCGTCCTTCTCGATAGTGCTCTTGACCTTGGTCACTTTTACCTTTGCCATGACGGATTAGTTTATTGAGTTCTTGATTATCCTTTGAATACGGTGTCCATAGATACAGTCCTATTGCGGGATACTGTGTACGGATCACGGAGTTGAGTCAGGGCATTGATCGTAGCCTTGATCACGTTTGCAGGGTTTGCACCACCGAGAGACTTGGCCAGTACATCCTTTACGCCTGCGCTCTCCAGTACGGCACGCATCGCACCACCGGCTATTACACCAGTACCGTGAGAAGCTGGCTGGATCATCACGCGAGCCGCGCCAAACTTGCCATGCTGTACGTGAGGTACTGTACCTTTGTATACAGGCACATTCACGAGGTTTTTCTTAGCGTCATCTATCGCCTTCTGGATAGCCTCTTGTACTTCCTTAGCCTTTCCTTGACCCTCGCCTACGATACCGTTACCGTTGCCCAGTACGACTGTAGCTGAGAAGCTGAATGTACGGCCACCCTTAGTCACCTTAGTAACACGGCGGACATTTACCACTTTCTCTTTGAGTTCGAGTTCGCTGGCTTTGAATTTCTGAACGTTTGCCTTTTGCATGTTCTTTATTGTCTATTGCTTGTGATCAATTAAAATTTCAGTCCGGCCTCACGTGCGCCCTCAGCGAGTGACTTGATACGGCCATGGTACAGATAGCCACCGCGATCGAATACGATCTCGGAGATACCCTTGTCAGCTGCCAGCTTTGCGATAGCAGCACCTACAGCCTTAGACTGCTCAGACTTATTGCCAGAGCGGCTGAAGCTCTTATCCCTGGTAGAAGCCGCAGCGATAGTAGTACCTGATGCGTCATCTATGAGCTGAGCGTAGATCTCAGCGTTGCTGCGAAATACACACAGGCGTGGCCTTTGTGCAGTGCCGCTGATCTTGCCCCTGATCCTCTTGCGGATCTTTGCCCTTCTGGATTCTTTAGTTACCATGATATATCTTGGATTTAATAGCTTTCTTACTTAATGATTACTTCTTAGCTGCAGACTTACCAGCCTTCCTGCGCAGCTGCTCACCTTCAAACTTGATACCCTTACCCTTGTATGGCTCTGGCTTGCGCTGAGCGCGGATCTTGGCGCATACCAGGCCGAGGAGGTCCTTGTCAGATGATGTCAGGGTCACCTTAGGGTTTTGGCCCTTCAGCTGCTCTGTGCTAGCCTTGATCTCTGCAGGGAGGAGGAATACTACCGGGTGAGAGTAGCCGAGCGCGAGCTCCAGTATCTGACCTGTCACGGTAGCACGGTATCCCACACCTACCAGCTCCAGTACGCGGGTATTGCCATCGGATACGCCTTTCACCATGTTATTGATGAGGGCACGGTAGGTACCGTGGAGGGAGCGGTGACGCTTCTGGTCAGTCGGCCTCTCTACAGTCAGGGTATCACCCTCTACCTTTACCTTGATGTCCTGGTCTACAGCCTGGTGCAGTTCGCCCTTAGGGCCTTTCACGGTCACTACATTACCAGATGATACCGATACGGTCACCTTGGCCGGGATAGTGATGGGAGCTCTTCCTATACGTGACATGATTTCTTGCTTTTTCTTTTATTTATTGCGCTCACGCGCCAAATCAAAATTCTAATTAATATACGCTGCAGAGTACTTCGCCGCCGAGGTTTTGAGCCTTAGCTTCTTTGTCTGTCATGATACCCTTGCTGGTAGACACGATAGCGATACCGAGGCCGCTGAGGATCCTAGGCAGCTCCTTGCTACCACGGTACTGGCGGAGACCAGGAGTAGAGATACGGCTCAGATTCTTGATCACAGGTGTCTTGGTAGCGGCATCATACTTGAGCGCTATCTTGATCACACCTTGCTTGTTTTCTGTCTCCTCAAATTTGTACTTCAGGATATAGCCCTTATTGTACAGTATCTCAGTGATCTTCTTCTTCGTGTTTGACGCAGGGATCTCTACCATCCTGTGGTTAGCAGACTGAGCGTTTCTGATGCGTGTCAGAAAATCTGATATTGGATCGATTACCATATTGGTTTATCTTTTGATATTATTCTTTAATGTTATTACCAGCTTGCCTTGGTCACTCCAGGTATCTTGCCTTCGCTGGCCAGATCGCGGAATTTGATACGAGAGATACCAAACATCCTCACATATCCGCGTGGACGGCCTGTGAGCTGGCAGCGGTTGCGGAGGCGTACCTTAGACGAGTTGCGAGGCAGCTTATCGAGCGCGGTCCACTCACCTGCGTCTTTCAGTGCCTGACGCTTATCAGCGTACTGGGCTACAAGCTTCTCACGCTTCCTTTGTCTTGCTTCTACTGACTTCTTTGCCATAGTATTATTGTTGTTGTGCTTGTTTTTTAGTGAAAGGCATACCGAGCGCTTCGAGGAGAGCATAAGCCTCTTCGTCAGTCTTGGCAGAGGTGACGAAAGTGATGTCCATACCATTCAGCTTGGTCACCTTGTCGATATCGATCTCAGGGAAGATGATCTGCTCCTTGATACCCATGTTGAAGTTGCCACGGCCATCAAAGCCCTTGCCATTCACACCCTTGAAGTCACGTACACGTGGGAGGGAGATAGACACGAGGCGGTCGAGAAATTCAAACATCTTGTCGCTGCGCAGAGTGACGCGAGCTGCGATCGGGAAGTTCTTACGGAGTTTGAAGTTGGAGATATCCTTCTTAGACTTAGCGGCTACAGCCTTCTGACCTGCGATGGTCGTCATTTCCTGTACGGCGATGTCTACGAGTTTCTTATCAGAGGTCGCGCCGTTTACGCCTTGGTTCAGGCATATTTTCTCGAGGCGAGGGATCTGCATATCAGAAGAGTAGTTAAACTTCTTCTTGAGGGCGGGAGCTACTTGCTCCGCATAGCGCTGCTTTAAGCGCGGCGTATACTTAGTCTGACTCATTTTCTATGTTTATGTGGACGATTCCAACCGTCCGTCTGAAAAATGGACTGCAAAGATACCCTTTATCCACATTTCTCCAAATGTTTTTTGAAATAAAGTACAAAAGGGGGAAATAAGTGCGGTCGAACGCACTTGTCAAGGCAGGATGCTGCCTCTAACTATGAAATGTACTTCAAAGACGTCATCACTAATTTTAAACGCAATGATCCAATCATTAAAATTGAAACAACTTAAGCCTTTGCTTGCAAATGCTTCGTTAGTGCATAAGGCATAAGTAGCATGCCCAGCGGACCTGGCAAAGGATTCAATAGAGTCGATCAAACGCTCTACCCAACGCTCACCGGCGCCTGAAGTGTTGACTGCATCAATAAAGTCAGAGATCTCAGTAAGTGACCTTTGTGCCTCAGGCAATAAAATAAAGGTCATGAAGCCTTTTTGATTTTAGCAGCATTACGCTCTTTCAGTTGCTTCAGAAATTCGCGTGCTTCTATTCCGGGCCCTTGTGGACGATTGACCAACTCCTCCAATTCCTCCTTAGTAGCCTTGCGGCCGATACCAAAGGCGAGATCATGCGGGGTGAGCTTGCGGAACTTTTCCATAGGATAAAGATACTGATTCTATTTAAAAATGTTGATCGCGATACTAGCGGCGGGATTACGGGCGCAGGTGTAGATTTCCAGCTTCCCATCTGATGTCACATGGATACCGGCACCATAGCGGAAACCGGCCCGCTTGCATTTAAAATACCTGGTCCGGACCAGCCGCAGGACTGCCTGGCCATTACTCAGCTGCACGGCAAAAAGATCAGCACGATCACGACCACCATCCAGGCCCAGGCCTACGAGATAAAGCTGCCCCTGAGTATCCACCAGCAGATTGATGGACTGGTAGGAGCACCAGTGCAGTGAGTCTGGAGCCGTAGCGGTGGCTACCTGCACTATACTGTCCCGCATATCTGAGTAGAGATCGATATTGCGCGAGTCCCAGTCTCCCACCGCTATGTATGTCTTGCCGGCAGGCGTGAGCGTATACCCTACAGCTCCCGCTGTAGACCTTTTGAATACCCCATTGCGATAGATCACAATACCCTTTTCATTCTCTTTGCCATTTTCCTGAAAGAAGATCATATAGACAAATGATCTGTCCTTGGCATGATTGTCCTCCACACCTACTACCAGGGTTCTATCAGCTAGCTGGCAGCCACCGGCATGGCGGAAGGGTGCATCAGAGATTTTCTGCATAGACCGGACCTGATGATGATCGGCCTGCAGATAGTAAGAGTAATCTGCGGAGCTGGCCGTGAGGACCAGGAGGCTATCATTTAGCGGCTGTATTCCTTGCAGATGGCCGCCGGCTGGCGTTTTGATGTTATTGGAAAGTTGAAAGATTTCCGGCCTAGTGCTGATTTTGTCAAAGGCTGCAGGCACATTTGTGAGCTGACCTAAAGTGGATTTTACAAATACAATTAGTATCAGGCAAAGTGCAGTAAAACATCTTAATCCCTTCATGAGTAAAATTTAACCTGGGCGATAAGCACCTTCGATCATGCGTGGCACAATATCGCTCACATTTAGCTGTGAGGCAATATGTACATCTTCTTCAAATCCCATCTCATTAAGTTCTCTACCCGAGGAGCATCGCCTTAGCACTGCATGGACATCTACGCAGGATCTGAACGTAGCCAGTGCTACTGATGCCTCCGGTGAAATAGACCCTGACAAATATGAGATGACAGCTCCAGCTCCTAGCAGGTCTTCGTATGCTGGCCTCAGTGATCGATCCGGCCATCTTTCTCCGGCGGGGATGACAGCGATGGTCTTGCCTGATTGCATAGCAGCCCGTGCTACAGCCTTTGCACTACGCAGGCATGCGCTAAATGTAACAGTAGTTCCTGTCGCAAGAGAAAGCGTAGAACCATTAGGCGATGGCAATACAAGCCTGGAGCCTTGAGATAAATGTTGCAGAGATGCGGGGCTTAGAGAAAATTCACCTGCTGGATCACTTCGTTTAGAAGCAAGCATTGCTTTCTTCTCAGCTGCAAAAGCAATCGCAGCATCATTATAAAATTCATAAGGATATACTACTGCGTCTCTACTGAGAGCTACATCTATGCAAGTAGAGAAAGATAGCACATCTATGATGATAATGACCTCTGAAACCGGAGCCAGTAGCTCTACACCTTTGATACCCCATTCGAGGCGAATATCATATCCGCTTTGATCAAAGGTAATCATAGTACTAATTCATCTACGGCATAAACTCCATCTCGCGTATCGCGGCAGCGTAGTCGTAGCGCTCCAGTAGTCCAGTGTCATATTTGCCTGCACGAAACTCGGGATTACTCATCAGCGCAATATGGAATGGTATTGTAGTCTTCACGCCTTCTATGATAAATTCCTTCATAGCGCGCTCCATCTTTACGATACATTCTTCACGAGACTTGGCGCGGCAGATCACCTTGGCCAGTAGCGAATCATAATATGGTGGGATGGTGTAGCCTGCGTAGATGTGTGTGTCTACGCGCACGCCATATCCCTTAGGGGTATGTAGTGCCGTGATCTTGCCCGGAGATGGAGCAAAGTTATTCAGCGGATCCTCTGCATTCACGCGGCACTCTATAGCATGCATTTTCTCAGGGAAATACATCTGGCCTGATATCGGAGTACCTGCCGCCAGGAGTATCTGCTCCTTGATCAGGTCAAAGTCCATCACCTCCTCAGTGACCGGGTGCTCTACCTGGATACGCGTATTCATCTCCATAAAGTAGAAATTCTGATGAATATCTACCAGAAACTCTATCGTACCTACACCCTCGTATTTGATAGCCTCACAGGCACGCACAGCAGCCTCGCCCATCTTCTGGCGCACGGCCTCACTGATATATGGGGATGGTGCCTCCTCCACCAGCTTCTGGTGGCGGCGCTGCACGGAGCAGTCGCGCTCACTGAGGTGGCAGGCACGACCATTCTGGTCGCCGGCTACCTGTATCTCTATGTGGTGTGGCTCTACTATAAATTTCTCCATATACACACCGTCATTATTGAATGACGCACCTGCCTCTGCGCGGGCGGTAGTATATGCTTTCTCTATCTCAGACTCTGAGTGTACTACGCGCATCCCTTTGCCGCCACCGCCGGCGGTAGCCTTGATGATGACAGGGTAGCCTATCTGTTTGCCCAGCTTCTTTGCCTCGTCGAGTGTCTCTACCAGGCCACCTGAGCCAGGTATACATGGCACGCCGGCCTTGATCATGGTTTCTTTGGCGGTGATCTTATCACCCATGGCGCGGATCTGCGCACCGGTAGGACCTATGAACTTCACACCATACTTCATGCACAGGTCTGCAAACTCTGCATTCTCTGCCAGGAAGCCATACCCCGGGTGTACTGCATCTGCACCTGTCAGCTCTACGGCTGCTATGAGGTGCACCATATTCAGGTAGCTGTCGCGGCTGCGCGGCGGGCCTATGCACACGGCCTCATCGGCAAAACGAACATGCAAACTATCACGATCTGCAGTGGAGTAAACTGCCACTGTCTTGATGCCCATCTCTTTGCACGTACGGATGATACGCAGGGCTATCTCTCCCCTATTGGCTATTAATATTTTCTTGAACATATAACCTCTCCCTAACCCTCCCATGGGGAGGAAATCAGTACCGGCGGACCGGTTTTATTGGTTAAAAATTGAAACTAAGGCTGACATGGCTTTAGGCCTTCTCTATCAGGAAGAGCGGCTGGTCATACTCCACCGGAGAGGCGTCGTCTACCAGTATCTTTACTACCTTGCCACCGTCCCCATCATATTCGATCTCGTTAAAGAGCTTCATGGCCTCTATGATGCAGAGTACGTCACCCTTCTTTATAGTATCTCCTACCTTGACGAATGGATCCTTGTCCGGGCCCGACTTGCGGTAGAAGGTGCCTATCATCGGAGATTTGAATGCTGTGCCTGACTCAGCCTTTGGCGCTGCATTAGCCTGGGCTGGCGCCTCTGTCCTGCTCTCAGCCGCAGGCTGCTGCGCCATCTGAGGCATCTGCTGCGCATATGCAGGGGTATATTGTACAGGCTGCATCACACCTCCTGTCTTGATCGTGACCTCAAAGTCACCTTCTTTCACTTGTAGCTCGCTGATGCCGGATTTATTGACCAGCTTGACCAGCTCTTGTATTTGCTTTAAATCCATATGTAAAGGTTTAAAAGGAATGGATGACGAAGGTAAGAAAAAACGAGTCTCAAAGCATTTTTTGACCAAAAACGTTCATTTTAACAAAAAAAGAGCTTGAAAAGATAGATATTCGAAAAAAACGCACCATATGATCACACGCAAAAACACCCTGCTGGCATCTATCTGCCTCCTTTTCTCCTCCTTTTCCTTTGCTCAAAATCTCGTCTGGAAGACCTATGACGACTTTAAAAACCAGAAAGCGCTCGTAGCAGAAGGCAATAGCTTTACCTATTTTGATAATGGGAAGATCAAACTCACCGCCAACGGTGAAAAACTGAACTTTAAGTCTGAAGAATTCTGGGGCTTTACTTTCCGGGGCAATCTGGTACGGACCATCAATGTAGGCCGCTACCATTTTGGTGCAGTGGTCGCTGCCGGCAATTTTGTATACTACACTTTGACTGCGGGCACTGTATCAGGCTACCAGACCGGTGAGTACTTCGTATCAAAAGACCTCAACAGTCCGAGCTATAGATTTTGGGATAAAAACAGCCTGCTGAAACTGACTCAGGACCACGCCGAGCTGAAAGGCCTCGCGCCGCTGCTCAAAGCCTCCAAGACCTCCGATCCTATGGATGCGCTCACTGAGATCATCAAGGCCTCAAAGGAGTATAAAACTACAGAAGAACTGGTGCCGGCCCTCAAAGGCAAATAACGTCTACTGCTTCGTACCCTTGTACACCAGTATCCTGCCACCAGGCATAGTGGTATAGCCTACCCTGTATGCGAATACGAGTTGCTTTGACGCGCCGGTATAGGCCAGGGTAGTACCAGATGGCAGACCGAGGCCAGCCGCAGCAATACCCTGCAGCGTGATAGTATCTGCAGACTGACCTGGTATCCCGCCGCTCATATCTGCACCACTGATCGTGACATCGGCATAGAAGTCGATGAGCCCTGCACTGTCAGAGCCCAGGCCTATACGGTCAGAGGTGAGCTTGTTTATATGAACCGGATAGACGGGATGCTGTTTGACCTGGTGAGTCACCAGATCAGAGTCAGACAGTGTGCCTTTGAAATCTCCTACAAAAGGATCGAAAGGATCATTGCTTGTTTTGGCGCAGGATGAGAGGATAGCTACTGCTATAAGTATCAGTCCGAGAGAGGCAAATGCACTTTTATTCATGACATGAATATAGGCGCTTTATCATGGCTCACAAATATCCTTAATGCAGATATACTACGATGGCAGTGCTGGCGTTTTTGCTACATTTGATACAGTGAAAATCCCGAACCATACTTTCTTTCTGGCCTATCCCCGCCTGCACCGGCTGTGCCTGATCATCGGGCTGGCGCTCATGGCCACCATGGCACATGCCCAGCTGAACTTCGAGTTTACAGAAGGTAAATACATGATCAAAGGCCAGGTCGCTGACCTGAAGACCAGCGGGAGCGTGCCCTTTGCTAACGTATGGATCACCAATCAAAAGAAGGGCGTGACCTCTGATCAGGATGGCAAGTTTACCATGTACATTTATCCTACGGATACGCTGCGATTCTCGGCTCTCGGGTACATACCCAAGACTATACCGGTCAGTGCCATATCAGAGAGGGACAAATACACATTTACGATACAACTAGTAGAAGACATATACTCCTTGAAACAGGTTACCATTTATCCCTTTCACAATAAGGAGGAGTTTGCAGATCAGTTTATAAAAGGAACGGGAATGGGCAAACCGGTAACTATAGCCGGTATTGATGCTCCTAAGTATATACACAAAGAAAAAGCTAAGTTCTACAACCCCATCAGCGCGATATACAATAATATCAAGAAGAACCGCAGCGCTGCAGATCCTAATTTCAAACCCTGAGCCTAGCTGATAGAGTTGCGCACCCGCTGAGTATAGTTGCGTAGTGCCGTGCGATAGTCTATACCGCTTTTCTCCATATCATTCAGTATCTCTATGGCGGCCAGCACATGTGTGAGCTGCTCGCCTTCATCTTTGCCTTGTATCTCTATGGCGGGAGCCTGCTCATTTATGATCGCATCTTCAGCTGCGCGCAGCACATCTATTGTATAGGTTTCTGACAGATGTTTGATCACTGGGATCTGCATATATCTTAGTTTTGAGGTTAGGTAAAATAGGATCAGGATGCCAGCTCTGTGAGCATGCCGACTACAAAATCTTCCTTGGAGGTAGCTTCGCCCTTGACCAGCTGGCCATTTTTGAAAGTAGCTATGAATGGCAGGTTGTCTACGTTTGCCGCCTTGCGCGCTTCAGGATTTTCTTCAGCATTGACCTCTACAAATTCCACCCCTGCGAAACGCTCATCGCCGGACAGCCTTTTGAATTTAGGAGCAAAAAGTTTGCATGAGCCACACCAGTCGGCATAATATTTTACTATCACCTTATCGTGCTGCTGGAGGTTATTCTGAAAGTCTGTGTCTGTGAGCGTGTTTACTGCCATTTCTTTGATTTTTGCGATTGTGAAGCTAGTGAATATCTATCTGCCTGTGCATAGATTTTGTCTATGGGCGGATAGACATTCCTCATCATCATGCTTGAGCTACCTCATAAAACACAAAGCCCTCCATCTGGAGGGCTTTGTAATATCGAAACCTGAAAGGTTATGATTATTCTTCAGGAGCAGCTTCTTCAGCAGCGGCAGCTTTCTTGGCCGGAGCCTTCTTAGCTGTACCAGCAGCCTTGGTAGCACCACCGCTACGGCGGGTCTTCTTCTTAGGCTCTGCAGACTTGGCAGCGTTCTTATTCTGAGTGTAGATCTCGTTAAAGTCTACCAGCTCGATCATGGCCATCTCTGCAGCATCACCTGCACGGAAGCCAGTCTTGATCACGCGTGTGTAGCCACCCGGACGCTCGCCTACCTTGGCAGCGATCACGCCGAAGAGTTCCTTCACCGCATCCTTGTCATTCAGATAGCTGAATGCCAGACGGCGGCTGTGTGTAGAGTCAGTCTTGCTCTTGGTGATCAGCTGCTCTGCGAAACCGCGGAGCGCCTTAGCCTTAGCCAGTGTAGTGAAGATCCTCTTGTGAGTGAACAGCGCTATGGCGAGGTTCCTCATGAGGGCATGCCTGTGAGCTGTAGTACGTCCGAGGTTATTTACTTTATCTCCGTGTCTCATTTCTTATAGATTTTCTTGTCTTTCTTTGTCTAATGTCTTGTCTAATATCTCTTGTCTAATAGGATCACTCGTCCAGCTTGTACTTGCTGAGCTCCATGCCAAAGTGCAGGCCTTTCTCATGCAGCAGGGCTTCGATCTCTACGAGTGACTTCTTACCGAAGTTGCGGAACTTCAGGAGGTCGTTTGTATTGAAAGATACCAGCTCTTCCAGAGAGTTGATCTTAGCCGCCTTCAGGCAGTTGAATGCGCGTACTGACAGGTCCAGGTCCTCGAGAGGTGTCTTGAGCAGCTTCCTCATGTGCAGGATGTGCTCATCTACCATCTCATTCTCTACCGCTGCAGGAGCGTCAAAAGTGATATGCTCGTCAGTGATCAGCATGAGGTGCTGGATCAGGATGCGTGATGCCTCCTTTACTGCCTCCTCAGGATTGATAGTGCCATCTGTGGTCACATCGAGGATCAGTTTCTCGAAGTCTACACGCTGGTCTACACGGAAGTTTTCTACTGCATACTTCACATTCTTGATAGGGGTGAAGATAGAGTCGATAGCGATGAAGCCTGGCTGGCCACCACCTGCATTTTCGTCAGCTGGTACATAGCCGCGGCCCTTGCTGATAGTGAGCTCCATCTCTACGTGTACGCTGCTATTCATATTGCAGATCACGAGGTCCGGGTTCATCACCTGATATACGTTAGTGTGCTTCTCGATGTGCTCAGCCTTAAACTGCTCTACACCCTTCAGCGATATGTATATCTTATCGTTATTGTTGTCGTCATCCATTACCCTCTTGAGGCGAACTTGCTTAAGGTTCAGTACGATCTCAGTCACGTCTTCGATCACACCCTTTATGGTAGAGAACTCATGGTCCACACCTGATACCTTGATACCAGAGATAGCATAGCCTTCCAAAGAAGATAACAGTACACGGCGGAGAGCGTTGCCCACTGTCACACCAAAGCCCGGCTCGAGAGGTTTGAACTCAAAAGTACCTTCGAAATCTGTAGACTTCTGTAATGTTATTTTATCTGGTTTTTGGAAGCTTAATATTGCCATATATGTTTTGTTTGTTTCGTTCTGAAAATTAATACCTCAGATCATTTTGCCCTGGTCTGGCGGGTCAGCTCCACTCAGAGAATTACTTAGAGTAAAGCTCGACGATGAGCTGCTCGTTGATATTCTCAGGGATCTGGTCACGATCAGGGAAGTCTACGAAAGTACCTTCTACAGCCTTCTCGTCTACTACCAGCCAGTTAAACTTCTTGCCCTTGCCAGTGATAGATGTCTGTACCACGTCGAGGTTCTTAGACCTTTCACGGATAGCTACCTTGTCACCAGGACGGAGGGTGTATGACGGGATGTTTACCACATCACCATTCACAGTCACGTGCTTGTGGCCTACCAGCTGGCGGGCCTGGTTGCGCGACTTGGCGAAACCGAGACGGAAAATGGTATTGTCGAGCCTTGCTTCGAGCAGCTTCAGGAGGTTCTCACCTGTCACACCCTTCTTGCGGCTAGCCTTCTCAAACAGATTCCGGAACTGCCTCTCGAGGAGACCGTATGTATATTTAGCTTTTTGCTTTTCAGCCAGCTGTATAGCGTACTCAGATGGAGTTTTGCGCTTCTTAGACAGACCGTGCTGGCCCGGAGCATATCCTCTTTTGTCAAAGTATTTGTCAGTACCGAAAATTGCCTCACCAAATTTGCGAGCGATCCTCGTTTTAGGGCCTGTATATCTTGCCATATCTTTTTATTCTTCTTGTGTTTATCTAAATGGATCAGTGACTAAACCCTCCTCTTCTTAGGGGCACGGCAGCCGTTGTGAGGAATAGGTGTGGTATCATTGATCAGCGTCACTTCGATACCAGAAGTATGTACCGAGCGGATAGCAGACTCCCTGCCGGCACCCGGGCCATGTACGAATACTTCTACCTTGCGCAGGCCGGCGTCATGAGCCACCTTGGCAGCCTCTGCAGCAGCGAGCTGAGCGGCGTATGGAGTATTCTTCTTAGAACCACGGAAACCTACCTTACCTGCACTAGACCAGGAGATCACCTGACCATTCATGTTGGTAAAGGAGATGATGATGTTATTGAAAGTAGCGCTGATGAAGACTTTGCCTTCGCTGTCTACTTTCACGACCCTTTTCTTGGCTTTCGCCTTAGCTGAGTCCTGCTTTGTTTGCTGTTTTGCCATTTTAGATTTTGAGATTTTCGACCTGATGGGAAACTAAGAACCCTACAGGCAGTTTATTTATTCAGATTACTTAGTTACCATCTTCTTGCCTGCTACCGTCTTACGCTTACCCTTACGAGTACGTGCATTGGTGCTGGTACGCTGGCCACGCACAGGGAGACCCTTACGATGGCGGATACCACGGTAGCTACCGATGTCCTGGAGGCGCTTGATGTTTTGCTGCGTCTCACCACGGAGCTCACCCTCGAGCTTCAGATTATTGGCGATATAAGTCAGGATACCGTTGATGTTTTCATCATTCCAGTCCTTTACTTTGGTATTCACATCTACTCCGATAGAGTCGAGGATCTTCTTAGCAGTGGTCCTGCCGATACCATAGATATAGGTCAAGCCTATTTCGCCTCTTTTATTTTTTGGTAAGTCTACGCCTGAGATACGTGCCATGCTTTATTGTGCGTGTTTAATTGTTAATTAACCTTGTCTTTGTTTGAATTTAGGGTTCTTCTTGTTTATCACATAGAGAACTCCCTTGCGGCGGACTATCTTGCAGTCTACGCTCCTCTTCTTGATGGATGCCCTTACTTTCATTGCTTTCGGTTGTCTTTATTATTTGTACCTGAATGTAATCCTGCCTTTATTGAGATCGTACGGGCTCATTTCTACCTGTACGCGGTCTCCGGGGAGTATCTTGATATAGTTCATCCTCATCTTGCCGGATATGTGGCAGATGAGCTCATGACCGTTTTCCAATTTAGCGCGGAACATAGCGTTGCTAAGCGCTTCGATGATTGTTCCGTCTTGTACGATCAAGTCTTGTTTTGCCATGCAGATACTACCCCTTTTATAAAAGGACTGCAAATATATAACTTATCAACAAGCCGACAAATTTTTATGTACAATTAATTTGGGAGGGGGTGCCTCCGACTCAAATCGTTAAATTTTGGTTGCACATAGCAGAAAAAATAAAGTTTCTGATCGG
Organism: Bacteroidetes bacterium UBA1941; assembly: GCA_002336805.1. GTDB lineage: Bacteria > Bacteroidota > Bacteroidia > Chitinophagales > LD1 > UBA1941. The sequence continues at coordinate 685,082 of DDEZ01000002.1, read as the reverse complement.
AGCCACAAATGACTTATTTTTGAGGCAATAGCCCACTATGATGACCAGACTACTATACACATTCGTAGCCCTTATTTTCTCTTTCAACCTTATGGCTCAGGTAGTTATCACAGATACTACCAGTACGGTGTCCCGCTGTTTCAATGACGGCACGATACATGTGGCAGCCTCCGGAGGTACCGGTCCATATGTCTTTACGATAGTCAGCGGCCCGTCTTACCCCAATATCACCTATCCTATAGCTCTGCCGCCGCTGGCTTCTACTTTTCAGACTTTGCCCAGGGGCACCTATACTATCAAGGTGGTAGACGCCGCCGGTGGGGTAGCCTTTGCCACTGCCACAGTAGGGGGCAACTATACTTTCCCTGTACTCACCGCCTCTATCACACCCAATAACTGTATACAGGTATCCGTGTCCGGTGGCCGGCCTCCCTATCAGTACGCCATCTCCTCTCAGGGCACCAATGTCGGCTTTGGACCATATCAGAGCTCAAATATATTTTGTGTCTGCACAGGCCACTATTGGGTGCGGGTCATGGATTCCTGCTCCAATATCTTTACCACAGCGCAGATAGACCTCATCATCCCCTCGCCTGCTATACAGATCTCGGCCAATACATCCGGCACACTGGACAGTATCTACACTACTATCGTCACAGGCAGCGCGCCGCCATACAGTTTTCACCTCAGCAGCGGTGGCCAGTCTTATACCAATACGACAGGCATCTTTGGCGTACCTAAGAGCTGCAAGCCGGATACAGTCACCATGACTGACCGCTGTGGTACCCGGGCCGTAGCCGTGCTCAATGCCCATGACCTGAACCTGAACGGCCTCAGCGATTGCTCCACGGGTAGCGCAGTGGTATCCATAGGTGGTAGTTCCCTGGGTCCGTTCACCGTGACTGGCCCTACAGGCACACAGCATAGCCCTAATCACAATATCTCCGTCAGTGGCCTGCCGCTCAATCAGCCTTATACTTTCACCGTCACTGATAGCTGTGGCAATACCCAGAGCATCACCCTGCCGTGCAATCAGGATGACACGCTTTTCTTTGAGGACGTATGCCCCTTTGATAGCATGCTGCACTTCCGGCACAATCAGATCAACTATTGCTATCCGGTCATACTGACCTGCCTGAGCTGTACTCCTGTGCAAAAGGATACTGTGTACTCCACTCCCGTACCAGTATTTCAAAATATAGATACCGGTGTAGCCTATACTATCAGGATACAGGATGCATGCGGCTTTGACTACACTACGCACTATACTACGCACTGGGGCCAGCTGATCATACGAGATAGTGCTTTTACCTGCAGTGATTTTGTGGCTATGTCTGACCCACCTGTATTTGTCCCTCCGGTGCAATACAGCGTTTATAACGGTACGACACTGATACAGACCCAGACCGCCAATAGGCCTATATTCTACCACATGCCTGCCGGCAGCCTGACCGTAGTGGGGCACCATGACCTATGCCGGGACGGACGGGCATATATCACCATGCCATTCTTTGGTGGCAAATGTGCAGCGCCTATGATGGACTCCTCGTGCCATTTTGCCTATGCTATATTCCAGCCTTATATGGCATCTCCTGAGACGTTTACCCTGGTCAGTACGGCCAGCGGCCAGATATACTCAGAGCGCCTGCCGCGCCCTACCGGCTCTCCTATCCTTTTCTCCAATGTACCTGTGGGCAACTACAACCTCGTATCCGACAGTGGCTGCTCCATACCATACAATCTGCCCGCATATCATTATGATGTAAATGTGACCTACCGCCTCGAGTGTACCGGCCAGTCTCAGATCAATGCAAGTGTGACACCTAACATATCGACCTGCAATACATCGCAGGGCCAATATTTCACATTGGTGAAAGATGGTGTGTACTATGGCGGCAATAACACCGGCACATTCGTAGTAGCTGATACGGGACTCTTTACAGTCAGTGTGTACCTGTCCAATACTACCATCTTCAATCTACCAGCGCGCTATGATACGCTCTGCCCGCTGGATACAGCCATGATATTCGTACACGTGCGCCCTATACCTAATGTGGTATCCGTACAGCAGGAGGTCTGCGGTGGCACTGCCACTGCCAATCTGCCGTACACGATACTAGGAGGCACGGCTCCATATACTATCTCTATCACCGGCTATCCTACGCGCACGGTGACCAGCACACAGGATACCTTCCCGGGCCTGCGTGCAGGTGTATACACCATGATCGTAGCTGATGACTGCGGTACGAGCCGCAGCTTCTCCGTAGCTATAGTAGATACCTGTGCCACGACGTGCGCCATAGGCAGCGCGTTTGCACTCTCAGATAGCGTGGTATGCCGTGGCCCGGCAGTCCGTGTGACCATGACCAATCAAAGCCTCGCAGCCTCGCACTACAAATGGGTGATCAATGGCGTGACGTATGGATATACTACTGATACCGCATTTATAGCCTCTACTCCCGGCACCTATCATATCACACTCTACTCCTACCTGGCCCAGTGCGTAGATAGTTCAAAACATACGCTGGTGGTAGAAGACACACTCCGCAGCGCGGCCACAGTAGATACCTTTATATGCCTGCCATCCACCCTTACGCTGAATAGCCACAATGCACACTCCGTCTGGTCTACAGGCTCTACTGACTCCGTAGTGCAGATCAGCACGCAGGGTATCTACTGGGTGCGCATGGCCAATAGCTGTGGTGCTGCCACCGATAGTTTCTATATCTATACGCGCCAGGCACCTGCCTTTGACCTCATGGCGCCGGACTCCGCTCTGTGCAATGAGGAGCGGGATAGTGTCATCCTTTTTGCATCTCTCACAGATACCACCGGCCTGCCGCGAAACTTTATATGGAGCACGGGGTTCACGGACTCTTCGGTATATGCTTCTGAGGTGGTGGTCTACCAGGCCGATACTTATAGCGTATTGATCTCAGATACCTTCTGCCCGGTACGCCATAGTATCATAGTATTGGGCGAGTCATGTGACTCTCTCTGCCTGGTGCATATAGCCATACCAAACGCATTCAGCCCGAATGGTGACGGCAAAAACGACACCTTCCACCTCATTCATATCTGCGACTTCGACCCGTTTGAGATGCATATCTACAATAGATGGGGTGAGCTGGTCTTCCGCTCTACAGATATCAATCAGGGATGGGATGGCAAATACAAAGGCACTCCACAGCCGAGTGAGGTGTACTGGTGGCACGTGACCATGGGTATCAATAAAACGAAACCGGTAGAAAAGGCCGGCCGGGTGACGCTCTTCAGATAAATAAAAAGGGCTTCAGTAAATGCTGAAGCCCTTTTTTTATGTCTTAAAGTGTTATTCTACTGTGACTGATTTGGCCAGGTTTCGCGGCTGGTCTACATTGCAGCCACGCTCTATGGCTATATAGTACGATAGCAACTGCAGTGGTATAGTGGCCAGCAGCGGTACCATGATATCCGGTGCATCAGGTATCTCTATCACATAGTCTGCCATGCCCTTGACCTTGGTATCACCTTCGGTCACGATAGCTATGATCTTGCCTTTGCGGGCTTTGACTTCCTGTATATTGCTGATGATCTTTTCGTAGTGTGCATTGCGCGTAGCTACTACCACTACCGGCATCTCATCATCTATGAGCGCTATAGGTCCGTGCTTCATCTCGGCAGCAGGATAGCCCTCTGCATGGATGTAGGATATCTCCTTCAGCTTCAGAGCACCCTCCAGCGCTACCGGGAATCCATACCCCCGGCCCAGGTACAGGAAGTTTCTCGCCTCACTGTACCGCTTTGCCAGGTCTTTGATCTGGTCTTCACATTGCAGCGTAGTTTCTACTTTGCCAGGTATGGCATCGAGCTCTGCCATGATGTTCCTCAATTCTGACTTGCTCTTTTTACCCTTGATATCTGCAAATGCCAGCGCCCAGAGAATGAGCACTGATACCTGAGCGGTAAATGCCTTGGTAGATGCCACGCCTATCTCAGGGCCGGCATGTGTATATGCCCCGGCATGAGAGGCGCGGGGTATAGATGATCCTACTACGTTGCATAGGCCAAAGATCGTAGCCCCTTTCTCCTTGGCCATCTCTATGGCGGCCAGTGTATCTGCGGTCTCGCCTGACTGTGAGATGGCGATGACCAGATCATCCTCCGTGATCACAGGATTGCGGTAGCGAAACTCAGATGCGTACTCCACCTCTACAGGTATGCGTGCTATATCTTCGAAAAGGTACTCGGCCACAAGGCCTGCATGCCATGATGTACCGCATCCCACGATGATGATGCGCTTCAGGTTTTTGATCTTATGCTCATACTCCTTTAGCGAGCGCATGGCAAAATTGCCCGTAGACGTGTCAAAGCGGCCCCTGAGTGAATCATGTATCGACTTTGGCTGCTCATGGATCTCCTTGAGCATAAAGTGCTCATAGCCGCCCTTCTCTATCGCCTCCAGGTTCATCTCGAGGGTCTGGATAAAAGGCGTCTTCTTTACATTGTCTATTGTCTTTACGCTCAGAGATCCGTCCTTGATAAATGCGATCTCGCCATCCTCCAGATAGGTCACATCCTTAGTGTACTCTATGATAGGTGATGCATCCGAAGCCATGAAATACTCTCCATCGCTGCCTATACCTACCACCAGCGGACTTCCCTTGCGGGCACCGATCAGCTTGGTCGGATCATCCTTTGATATGATGACTATGGCATAGGCACCTACCACCTCGCAGAGTGCGAGGCGTACAGCCTCATCCAGGTCAGTGCCGGTGTTTTTCCGGATCTCTTCTATCAGGTGTACCAGCACCTCAGTATCTGTATCGCTTTTGAATGTATGCCCGCGCTCTGCCAGCGCCTCTTTCAGCGTAGCATAGTTCTCTATGATACCGTTGTGGATGATGGCCAGATTGCCATCCTGAGAGAGGTGGGGGTGAGAGTTTGTATCATTGGGCTCACCGTGTGTGGCCCAGCGCGTATGGCCCATACCCAGGTGCGCCTGTATATTTTTGCCCTCTGCTATATGCTCCAGGTCAGAGACCTTTCCCTTGGTCTTGTACACACGCATATCTCCATTGAGCAGGGCTATACCTGCGCTGTCATATCCTCTGTACTCCAGGCGCTTCAGGCCCTTGATCAGGATCGGGTATACCTGACGGGGCCCGATGTATGCTACTATTCCACACATAGCTATTGCAGTTTTGTGTATGTTATCTTCAGTTTACACTGCCGTGCGTATTGGGCAGGATCATTCAGGATCTTGACCCTGTCTGCCCTCACCGTGTAGGAGTACTGCACGTAGAAACCATTGTTATTATAATATCCGTTTTGCATACGTTGTACAAACTCTGTCAAGTTGAATACATAACAATAATAGTTATTTCCGGCATTATCCTGCCTGGTACTCAGCTTGCCCACACCGGATAGGTTGTATGAGTTCAATACATTGATATCCAGCGTATCTCCCAGCCTGTATATGACAGGTGTAGGAGGCAGGGGATAGTTGGCCGTATCAGACACATCTACCGGCAGGATCAGCTCAGCCTTGGTCACACCGATCTGGGCCGGCAGGCTGGATAGGCCAGGTATGCGCACCTTTAGCTTGACACCGGCGCCTGACTGTATATAGCCGGCCAGCTGGGTAGTAGTACTGAGACCGGCGTTGATAGCCGTGCTCACAGGCTTGCCACTATTCTGGTGGTCAAAGTGATTGACAGTAGTAGAGTATGAGCTGATAGGAAAGTCAAAGCGCAGGGTATCTGAAGTAGAGTTGTGATAGTACACGCTGATACGGGCACTCTGCAGATTGAGGTAGCTCACGCCATCACCCAGTTTTGAGCTATTGGTGGTCACATAGATCCCCTTCAGATAGTTGATGAAATCTGTAGAACTGGATAGCGATATAGAGTCCGCGTTCAGCAGCTTCTGTGCAAAACTGGTGTTCAGCCTGACTATTATCTGCGGTGCCTGTGTATTGTGCCATGCAAAGGTGCTGTCTATCAGGTCCGGCGTATAGTTGCTCAGGGAGCCTATAGGCTGGCCGTATACCCCAAATGCATCATTCTGGTGATAGACTGCTGTGGGATCCATATACTGGCTCACCTCATATACCAGTACATCTATAGGCTTTTTGCATGGGCCGTATTTAGATGAGTCATTGATAAATGGGAGGTAGAGTACCGCAGAGTCCGCTACAGGAGTATTATTGAATACTGCCCCGCTGCTGCTCAGCAGGCACTGCGCATAAAAGCTGGCGTATGTCTTGCCAAAGATCGGATCATCCATAGATCCCAGCACTCCCGTAGAGACTGCCGATGACTGTAGCGGCACCTCTGCCAGTGTATTGATATACACCGCGTTAGTATCCAGGTGCTCCAGATTGATAGGGTCAAAACCCAGGGTATTGCTTTTGTCTGCTATGGCAGGATCCTTGCAGGCACTAAGATAGCATACCAATGTGACCGCAAATGCGATCTGGCAAAACCGGACAAGATGCTTCTTCAATGGGTAGGGCTTGGGACGTGAAATATTAGTTGGCCAGGACATTCTTGTAGAAATCTCCTACGAGTGGCAGCGCTTCCTCATCATCGCTACTCTTTAGCTTCAGCACTATTTTGCCTTTCGCTTTCTTCACGTAGTTTGCCATAGACTCGTCTATGTCGTTCTCCACGAGCAGCGCATCGGCAAACTCAGAGCCACCGATATTGAGGCTGGTATTGTCGCCTTCTTTGAAGTAGTCCACATGCTTCTTAGTGATATTATCACTGATCTGGAGCTGCGTAGAGAAGTCAGCTTTCAGCTTGCTCTTAAAGTAGTTGTTTGACAGGGTGTAGATCACCTTGCTATTGGCAAAGATAGGATCATCCTTGTAGGTGGTCTTGAGGAACATAGGGATGAGGCTGGTCATCCAGCCAAAGCAATGGATCAGGTCAGGAGCCCAGCCAAACTTGCGGACGGTCTCCAGTGCTCCCTTGCAGAAGAAGATCATGCGATCTGAGTTATCCTCGTAGAAATGGTTGTTTTCGTCTTCAAATACAGCCTTGCGCTTGAAAAAATCCTCGTTATCCAGAAAGTAGACCTGCAGGCGTGCACCGGGCAGGGAGGCCACTTTTATCACCAGTGGGTAGTCTTCATCGTTTATGATCACATTGATACCAGAGAGGCGTACTACTTCGTGCAGTCGGTGGCGGCGCTCATTGATGTTTCCAAATTTTGGCATCAGCACCCGGATTTCCATTCCGTTATCTTGCAGGTATTTAGGGAGAGAGTTGGCTATTTTTGCGGCTTGAGTCAGATTGATATAAGGGTCCATTTCATGGGTCACTATCAGAATTCTCTTTTTCTCCATCTCTGTAAATTTTCGTGTGAACTAATAAACTTGTATAAATTGCGTCTGCAAAGATACTAATAATTATTTTAAAGTTTACAAAACGCTACACTGTGCGTAATATTGTGAACACTTCGTATGCAGATAATTAACACTATTCAAGACATTCAAAATCAAATTTTTGAATTAAAAAAGCAGGGTAAAAAAATAGGATTCGCTCCGACCATGGGGGCACTCCATGAGGGGCATGTGTCCCTGATCCGGCACTCCCGCCGCGAAAACGATGTGACAGTCTGCTCCATTTTTGTCAACCCGACACAATTCAATGATCCTAAGGATTTTGCGAAGTACCCTATCACTCTGGAGGGGGACATGCAGCAGCTGATCGCGGCCAAATGCGACATCCTTTTCCTCCCCTCTGTGGCTGAGATGTACCCTAAAGGGTTTAAGAACGCCTCGGCGCTCGATTTTGGTTTTTTAGCAGATACACTGGAGGGCGAGTGGCGGCCGGGGCACTTTGCAGGCATGGCCCAGATCGTAGAAAAGCTCCTGAGGGCTGTGACACCTGACCGCCTCTATATGGGCCAGAAGGACTACCAGCAGGCCATGATCTGCTCAGACCTGATCCGCCAGACGAAACTCCGGACCAAACTCGTGCTCTGCCCCATCAAGCGCGAAAAGGACGGCCTGGCCATGAGCAGCCGCAATGTAAGGCTGGACAAGAAATCACGGGCCAAAGCCGTAGAGATATCAAAACTGCTGCGCTCGGTCAAAGCGTCAATTCGTCGACAGTCGACGGTCGACAGTCAACGAATCGCAGATGTAGAACACCGGGCCTTTGACAGGCTGACCTCTCTTCCAGAGTTTAAGGTGGAGTACGTAGCTATCCGCAATGCTAAAACACTAAAGCCGGTAAAGACTGTATCTCAGACTACGCCGCTCGTAGCACTGGTAGCCGCCTGGATAGGTGGGGTACGGCTGATAGATAATATGCTACTATAAAAAGCGCCTTGCTTACTATTTAGCGCTCTCAAAAGTACCGCTCAGCGTCGTCACCTCCTTCAGCATATTGCCACCAGTTTTGATCTTGAAGCGCCAGTCAAATTCTCCCGTCGTGAGCTTCACAAAGCTGCTGGGTATGGCCCATATTTTCACCACCCTTGCATCCGGTGCGCCTGCTGGTTTGCCCTTCTCTTGAAAGCAGATCGTAATGATATGATTGGGCACGTCTATCACCGAGTAGGCATCATACTCTGCGCTCAGGTCTATCGTGCCCTGCTCTGTGGTGAGCTGGGCTGCTGTCAGGGGGCCGTCATGGTCTGCCAGCTTTACGTTCAGCTTTACCTTGCCTGTCTCTGACTGGGCTGTGAGGGTGGCACCGCGTGCCACAGCACCGGTAGATATGGTCATCAGCAGCACAGCGGCTACGGCAGTGATCAGGTATCTCATCTTGATTATTTACTAGTAGCTAAATACTTCCTCCAGGCTCAGTTCCTTCACCGTACCGAGTGCCTCCAGTACTTTGAAATCGACATTCTCCTTCTTGCCTATCACCAGGTAGGTCAGCGGCTTGCCCTTGATATGCTTATTAAAGAACGCCTCCAGGTCTGCCATAGACAGGCCGGGTATCTGAGTGTACATATCCTTGCGTATGTCATAGTTGAGCCCACGCTTGCGCGCACGGTCATATGCAGCAAAGATATTCTCGCCCGTGATCCACTCGCTCTCCAACGTACGCTGTGCAGCAGACCTCACTCCTTCATATTGCTTAGGCACTTCTACCATGTTATTGAGCAGGCTGTTCATCTGCTTCATAGCTGTCTCCAGCTTATCTGCCTGGGTGCCCACGTAGCACTGCAGGTAGTGCGACTCATAGGCATACTGCGGCGCAGTGAATCCACTATTGACAGAGTATGCCAACCCCATCTTCTCGCGCACCTCCTGAAAGAGTATCGAAGAAAGTCCCGAGCCATAGTAATCATTGTAGAGCGTGATGTATGGGAAATAAGCCTTGTTGAATTTCTCATCCCTCGCCAGCATGACCACCTCCGCCTGCTTCATATTGTAGTTGCAGAAATAAACGGTAGGCTTATCCAGTGGCTGCTCCGGAAATGGGACCTTGTCGGACTTGGCAGCAGGTGCAGCAGTGTGGCCGGCAAAGAGCGCCGTCACTTTGCCTTTCACATCTTCAGGCTTACGCTGGCCATAGTAGTAGATATCACTTGGCGCACTTATAGCAGTAGCAGCTATAGTGAGCAGCTGATCAGGAGTAGCAGCCTTCAGCTCCTTTTCAGAGAGTATGTTTGTGAATGGATTTTTAGCACCATACTTCACATAGTTGGTCATAGCCTGCTGTAGTATGATTCCCTTATTGGTCTTCGCATTGGCGCGCTTCTTCAGCACATCAGCCACATAGTTGTCATATACTGTCTTATCTACCTTAGGGTGGCTGAGGTACTCAGCCAGCAGCGCCAGTCCCCTGTCCAGGTTGTCCTCCAGGCCTGATAGTTTTACTATCACCCTGTCGCGGCCGGCAGATATACTGTAGGACACTCCTATCTTGTAAAACTCCTTTTTCAGTTCGCCTACGCTATGCTGATCCGTACCCAGCAGCGCCATATACTCTATGGCCGGGCCTATATTTTTATCATCATCAGTGCCTCTTTCGAATACGTAGCTCAGTGAGAAAGTCTTATTCAGATCATTGTGCACGTAGCGGAATGGAGCGCCGCCCGCATTCTTCAGCGTAGTCATGTCTTTGTCAAAGTCTACAAACTTCGCCTTGATGTTTGGCACCTGTATCTTGTCAAAACTAGCCTTGAAGGCAGAGGTGCTATCTTTATTCAGCGTCACAGGTGTGATCTTTGGCTTGTCTACTTTATGGCGGTTAGGCTCACCGGCGCGCTTGTAGCACACAGCATAGTTGTCCTTAAACTTCTCATTGGCAAACTTCACGATGTCTGCCTTTGTGATCTTGGCCAGCAGATCCAGCTCCTGCGCCCTGTATGACCACGGTATGTCTTTCACAAAGGCATCCATGATCTCACCGGCCACAGCGCGGTTGCTTTCTTTGCTTTTCATTTTGGCCAGGCGGATATTCTGCACGATAGCCGGGATCAGCGCATCGTCAAAGTCTCCCTTCTTGATCAGCTCTACCTGAGAGATGAGCATATCTTTGAGCTCCTCCATGGTCTGGCCCTGCTTAGGCTCGCCATAGAGTTTGAAGAGGGAATAGTCCTTCAGCGGATTGACGTATGAGCTGGCTGAGAGGGCCTTTTGCTTTTGCACTATATTGACATCTATCAGGCCGGCTGTACCATTGGAGAGTATCATATCTACCATGCGGGCCATGAGTGCATCCCTTGTGCCATCTCCATCCAGCCTGTAGCCTATGAAGAGGTGCTCCTTTGTAGGTCCCTTGATCTCTGCAGTCTGTATCTGTGTCAGTGGTACAGGGGCCTGCTTTACAAAGGCCGGGATAGGCTTCGCAGCCCATTTGCCGAAATGCCTTTCTATATCAGCCACAGCCTTGTCCGGATCTACATCACCTACCAGTATCACTGCTATGTTGTTAGGATTGTAGTAGGTATCAAAGTAGTTGTGGATGTTGACCATCGATGGATTTTTGAGATGCTCACCACGGCCTATGGTGGTCTGCGTACCATATGGATGGTTTGGCATGAGCATGCTGTCTACGGCAAATCCCGACCAGCGGATATCGTCATCCTGATTGCGGTTAAACTCCTCATACACCGTCTCCAGCTCTGTATGGAAAAGGCGCAGTACGAGCGTGGAGAATCGCTCACTCTCCAGTGTAGCCCACTTGTCTATACTGTTTGATGGTATATCGTTTACATACACCGTCATATCATTACTGGTAAAGGCATTGGTACCACTGGCGCCTATAGAGGCTACCATCTTGTCATACTCACTCGGTATGGCGTAGTCCGATGCCAGTTTTGACACGCTGTCTATCTCATGATATATCTCGCGCTTCTTTGCTTCATCATTTTCTTTGAGATGCTGCTGATACAAGTTTGATATTGTATTCAGGTACTGGCTCTCCTTTTCCCAATCGCGTGTACCGTATTTCTGAGTACCCTTAAACATCATATGCTCCAGGTAGTGCGCCAGGCCGGTGGTCTGGGCGGGGTCATACTTGCTGCCTGCCTTGACCGCTATCATGGTCTGCACGCGCGGCGCCTCCTTATTGATAGATATAAATACTTTGAGGCCATTCGTGAGTGTATACTCTTTTACTCCGTACATATCATTGGATAGCGCAGGCGTAGATTTAACAGATTGTCCAATGACTGACTGCATAAACATAGCGGTGGTTATAATTATGAAACTTGCTGCTCTTGACAACATATATTAAATGCTTTATTTTGGGGGAAGTTTTCCCTGAATGAGGCAAACATAATTAAATAATAGCAGTTAACCCCCCAAGGCTTATGGCTCGGAAAACGTCTGATAATATAGATATAAACGCACTGCTTGGAGGTTCCTTTCTCTACAGAAGCCCAAAGGGCAAAACGCTCGAAGAACGCTATACTCCCTTCAATCAATATGTGGACCTGCTGAAACTAAATGGCGTCTATCCCTTCAGCCGCACTGTAGCATCTACACTAGGCCCGGAGGTATACCTGACCAATACCTGGGCTGATGAAGATACCCCTTGCCTCAACTTTGGCTCACAAGACTATATGGGCATGACCAGCCACCCGGCTGTGATACAGGCAGCCAAAGATGCAATCGAAGAATTTGGTGTGACCTCAGGTGGCACACCTGTACTGGGCGGGCGCAATACACTGACCAATAAACTCGAAAAGAAACTCGCCGAGGTACTGCACATGGAGCAGGCCCAGGTTTTTGCCAGCGGGTGGAGCGCCTGCTTCGGTGCCATAGCAGGCCTCGTCACGCACAAGGACTATATCGTGATGGATATGCTGCAGCACAACTCATCCGATGTAGCTGCAAACTATGCCACTGAGCACGTCTACAAATTCAAGCACAATGACCTGGAAGACCTGGAGAAAAAGCTGCGCTTCTGTACAGACCGCGTAGGCACGGGAGCCATCTTTGTGCTCATAGAGTCGCTGTACTCTATGAACTCAGACGGACCTGACCTGCCTGCCGTCTACGAGCTCTGCCAGAAATACCAGGCTATCCTCATCATAGATGTAGCACATGATTTCGGCTGCATGGGCGAGGAGGGCCGTGGCCTGCTCGAGACCATAGACCTCAAAGCTGCCAAGGATATCGTAGTGATGGGGTCTTTCAGCAAAACGCTGTGCAATCCGGGCGGCTTCGTAGCCGGTCCGCGTGTCATACGCCAGCAGATAGAAATATTTTCTCCTTCATATACTTTTGCCTCCAGCATCTCTACCATCTCATGTGCCATCATCTACAAGGCGCTGGAGATAGCCTTTTCTGACGAGGGCAAAGAGATACGCAGGAAGCTGCTGGCCAATATCAAGTTTGCTATCTCCGAGTTAAACAAGCGCGGATTTTATACAAACGGCATACCTAGTCCATTTGTGCCAGTACTGATAGGTGACTCCAGGCTGGCGCGCCTCCTCTCCCGCGAGATCCTCTCTATGGGCCTGGTGGCAAACCTTATCGAGTTTCCTGCCGTACCGAGAAATCAATCCATCATCCGTTTTCAGATGATGGGAGGCATGACACAGGAGCAGATCCTCCAGGCAGTAGACATCATGCACAAAGGTATCATCCGCTCACAAGAGCTGCTGCTCAATGCTAAAGTGGACGCTATAGAGATCACGCCGGAGCAGTAGTATCAAGGCTCAAAAAAAATGGCTAACACCCGTTAGCCATCAATATTATATAAGCATCACATTGCGTATATCACGCTTCCTTCTGCGGCTGTACCTTAGGTATGCTGAAGTAGAAGAAAGATCCTACACCCGGCTCTGAGTCTACCCAGATCTTGCCATGCAGCCTGTCTACTATTTTGCGGCAGATAGAGAGGCCGAGGCCCGTGCCCGGGAAGTTGTGCTTATTGTGCAGCCTCTGGAATGGCTCAAATATCTGCTGCGCGTACTGCTTGTCTATACCTATACCATTATCCTGTATGCAGTAGGTGATATGGTTAGGCTCCTCAGTGCAGATGATACGGATCACCGGACTGGCAGAGGTATTGTACTTGATACCGTTTTGAATCAGGTTCTGCATCAGCTGAGTGATGGCGTTTTTATCAGCCATGAGCGGATGCAGCGGCTCATTGATATACACCTTCACATTGCGCTCTTGCATGAGCAGCTGGAGTCCTGAGAGGACGTCATCCAGCAGCACATCCATATCTACAGGTACGCAGTTTATCTCTTTCTTATTGATCGTAGAGTATGACAGCAGGTCTTTGATCAGTGCCTGCAGGTTTGATGCGCCCTTCACAGCATAGTCTATATACTCCATAGCATCCGTATCCAGCTTAGACTCATACTTGCGCCTGAGCAGCTGCATATAGTTTGATATCATACGCAGCGGCTCCTGCATATCATGAGAGGAGATATAGGCAAACATCTCCAGGTCCTTATAGCTCTCCTGCAGGTCGGCTGTATGCTTCTCTATCTGCTCCAGGTATTCCCGGTGGCGCTGGAAGCTACGCGTCTGGCTCAGAAAGTTTGAGCTGCTCTCGCCAGCTTCCCCCATGCCACGCACGATCGTCTCCAGCCAGATGTATTTACCTTCCTTATTCAGAAACCTGTACTGGAAGATATTATCCTCGTCCTGAGGTTTGTGATTGGCTATATGCCTGTTGTACAGCTCGCGGTCATCTGGATAGATGAACCTGCTGGCAGACCGGCCGGCCAGCTCTGCAGGATGGTAGCCAGTGAGAGAGTAGATAGACGGACTTACAAAGTCAAATTCTCCATTAGGTTTATGCGTGCAGATGATATCTGCAGAATTTTCTGCCAGGAGCCGGTACTTTGCTTCATTCTCCGCCAGCTGCTCCTCCATGTTAAATCGCTTTACCATCAGCAGCATGAGCGCAAACTCAGAAGCTACGAATGCGATATAAAAATCTGATACCGATGATGAATTGTGATGTGGCACCAGGCCTATACCGCATATAAAGGCCGTATTGAGTACGATACAGGCCAGCAGTGAATTCTTACTATTGAAAAAGAGGCTGGATACAAAAAAGTAAATGATATACTGGTAGCTCAGCTTGTCGTCGAAGTGGCTGGTAGCTACCAGCGTAGCGTTAGAGAGATCGAGGAGGTATATGAAGACATTGCCCAGATTGCGGATATTGGCCTTGCCAAAAGTGGTATAGGTAGCCAGTAATATAGCGAGACCCATCAGGGACTGCAGCACATTGATGCTCTGATAGTGGTAGAGCTCAGTACCCGTCATCCCAAAAATGAAACACGCCAGAGAGGTAGAGCCGATGACTATCCGGACGATAGACGCTTCAGATGCTGTCCAGTCGCCAAACAATGCCGTAAAACGGTCTACCCATTCTCTGAATCTGTCCCACACCGATCCAGCCGGCTTCTTGTAGTAGAAGCCTTTAGCCTGGGTCATTGGTGGGTTGTATCCTATGGTTTTATCTATATGCACGGTATATAAAAGTCTGGTTCGGACTGTCATATACGGGATAATTTTGATAAGGTTACCTGCCGGAAAGTGACAAATGTCTGTTTAACAGTTGTCTATCAAAGAAAACAAGTATTTACATGTATTTGAAATAGAGCCGTGTACAGGCCAGCCTGTCAATCATAATCCAGATCCAGCCCCAGCTCCTTCTGAAACCGGCGCAGCGCAGGATTGAGATCCATCAGGCGCTCCAGCTTATCCTTTGGGGTAAAGAATTTCTGGGTAGCTTCAGCTTGTTGCACCACATCTACTATCATGTGAGGATTGAATCCGATCCTTCTATGTATATAAGCTTTAAAGGCAGGTAATATGTCGTTAAAGCGGCTTCGCTGGAGATCGCTGTCAAAAAGGAGCGAGATGGTAGCATCAGATACCTTGGGCGTGATACCGTCCATGATAGAGGCAGTCCCCCCCTTGTTCTCGCGGATACTATCTGCATAGTCTGCCCACAGCTGTTGTACATTCTCCTGGTTAAACTCCCTGATCATCGGGCCGGAGCCGTTCAGCTCATCCTCTTCGGCCTGTTGTTTCTTCTTAGTGATCTCATGGATATTATCCAGGGAGATCAGCTTAGATGATTTTTTCACAGCAGAGTCCTTGTCAGATGCCACACGTGGCTGTGCAGTGGCAGGGCGCGCAGCGGCCGTCGCACCACCTTGGGTAGTAGTGGCTGGTTGTACTTTGGGTGCCACGGGATCTATACCTCCCTTGGCGGCCTCGGTTATGATTATACTAGAGCTTTTTTTTTTGAAGCCTCGGCAGCTTCTACAGTCGCGTTGACATAGCACATCTTGATCAGGGCCAGCTCTACAGAGAGGCGCTTATTCTTGGATTGCTTGTAGTTCACATCGCACTGATTGCCCAGGTAGAGGCAGTTGATCAGAAAGCTATCTGAGGCCATATTGGTCTGCTCCAGGTAGCGCTTCTTGATAGAGTCGCTCACCTCCATGAGGCGCAGGGTATCTATATTCTTTGCGAAGAGCAGGTTGCGGAAATGCTCACAAAGTCCGAGTACGAAATCGTCTCCCTCAAATCCCCTCTTGAGTATCTCAGAGAGATAGCCCATCAGCGCATTCATATCCTCTGTGAGGAGCGCATCGGTGACTTTAAAGAAGTAATCGTAGTCGAGTACGTTCAGGTTTTTTAGCACAGACTCATAGGTCAGCTTGCCTCCGGCGAAACTGCTGAGCCTGTCAAACATAGACAGGGCATCACGCATACCGCCATCGCACTTCTGGGCTATGATGTGCAGCGCATCGTCCTCTGCCTCTATACCCTCCAGCTGGCAGATATGGCGCAGGTGGCCTACTATCGTATCTATAGAGATACGGCGGAAGTCAAATATCTGGCAGCGCGACAGGATGGTCGGCAGGATCTTGTGCTTCTCCGTAGTAGCGAGTATAAATTTGCAGTATGATGGCGGCTCCTCCAGCGTCTTCAGGAACGCGTTGAACGCGCCCTGGCTCAGCATGTGCACCTCATCTATGATATAGATCTTGTACCGGCCCGCCTGCGGCGCAAAGCGGACCTGCTCTACCAGCTGGCGGATGTCCTCCACCGAGTTGTTTGATGCAGCATCCAGCTCGTGGATGTTAAAGGAGCTATTCTGGTTGAATGACTTGCAGCTCTGGCACTCATTGCAGGCCTCGATATCTGGTGTGATATTCTCACAGTTGATCGTCTTGGCCAGGATACGCGCGGCAGTGGTCTTGCCTACTCCACGTGGCCCGCAGAAAAGGAAAGAATGCGCGAGCTGGCCCGTACGGATGGCATTCTGGAGGGTAGAGGAGATATGCTCCTGACCCACCATGTCCTTAAACCGTGCCGGACGGTACTTGCGCGCTGATACAATATACTCTGCCATCTGGCCGTGAAAATAGAAAAAAAGCGATGCGGTGCTAGCCGAAAGATGTTCACCCTTTGGCCACAAACGGTAGGATCCAAGTCCTCCCCTGATTAAAGTACATAAAAATCAATTTGTTTTTCACTATTAATCAATCACTAAAACACTTCTACGTCGGACAAACAATTCTTGATTGCTCACATTACACCGCTCCTAGGGTGCCTCCGCATAGTTGCAAATCTCGCTTTTTATACATATATTTGCATTAACCAAAAACAGTAGCTGAAAACTACGGACAATGCTGGCAACCTTCTTTAAGGTTCCGCATGCCCCCGGCACATCCACCAGGCACAAAAGCATACCCAGAATTAGGTATATAGATTTCTATTCGTCTATGTTTTTGGCCTACTCACGGAAAAATCAAGGCCTTATACAAATTTAATATTGTGAAACCCGTAGCTTAGCATTCCTAAAACTTTTGATCCAATGGCCAAGATAACCCTGACAGCCGAAGAAGAACTGATGTACCTCGAGCGCCTCGAAGAGATACAGGAGCTGATGCCAGACCTCGAGATAGAGGTCGTGACCCGTCCTGTGCTGCTGCGCACCGGTGTGACCAGCAATCTCGGTGAGTCTTTCCGCCAGTTTCTGAAAGGCACCACCACTACCCTCTCTGGCACAGACTACAAGGCTCAGGCCTGAATCTTTGCCTGCAGCCAGGCAATCGGGTATTGATTTTCAGTAATTTACACACCCTTATTGACTGAAATGTACGCTATCACTACATTTTAGCAGTCATATTATTGAAAATGTAGAGAAATAGCCTATCTTCGCAGTCCAATTTTTTTAATCACAAAAAAGCAGACAAACATGCTAGGACAGTACGAAACTACTTTCATCCTGACCCCGGTGTTGTCAGAAGACGACGCCAAAAAGGCGATCAGCAACTTTGTTGATCTCCTGAAAAACCAAGGGGCAGAAATCATCCACCAGGAATACTGGGGGCTGAAAAACCTCAAATACCCGATCCAGAAGAAGACGACGGGTATCTACCACCTCGTAGAGTACAAAGCGGCCCCTAAGGCTGTAGAAACTCTGGAGCTCGCATTCCGCCGTGATGAGTCGGTACTCCGCTACCTGACCATCAAGCTGGACAAGTACGCTGTAAAGTACAACGATGACAAGCGTGCAGGTCTCGTAGGCCGTGGCAAAAAAGTTCAATCACCTAAAAAAGAGGAGGCTGCATAATGAGCAAGAGCGCACAAGACACCATCAAGTATCTGACCTCGCCTAAGATAGGCCTGATCAAGAAGAAATACTGCCGCTTCAAAAAGAACGGTATCAAGTATATAGACTACAAGGATCCGGAGTACCTGCTGAGCTTTATCAATGAGCAAGGCAAGATCACTCCACGCCGCTTCACGGGCAACTCCCTGAAGTATCAGCGTAAAGTGGCACAGGCTATCAAGCGTGCACGCCACCTGTCTCTGCTACCATACGTAGCTGACCTCCTGAAATAATAATGGTCTAACCACAAAAAAGAAATCAAGCAATGGAAATCATATTGAAGAAAGACGTAGAGAAACTGGGATACGCTGACGACCTCGTGACAGTGAAGCCAGGCTACGCACTGAACTATCTGATCCCACAGGGTAAGGCTGTAGTAGCTAGCGATAGCAACCGCCGCATCCTGGCTGAGGTGATGAAGCAGAAGGACAAGAAAGAAGCACGCCTCGTAGCGAGCATCAACGATATCAAGGCTCGCCTGGAGGGCACTAAGCTCACCATCGGTGCCAAGGTAGGTACTACTGACAAGATATTCGGCTCAGTGACTGCATACCACGTAGCAGAAGCTGTGAAGAAGGCTGCCGACATAGAGGTAGACCGCCGCAAGATCACTATCGTAGAAGGTGAGGTAAAGACGCTCGGCACGTACACTGCAGAGATCGGCCTCGGCAAAGAGCACAAGGTAACTGTGACCTTTGAGGTAGTAGCTGAGTAATCAGCCCCATCTACAGATCATACTAAAAAGCCCCCCGCAAACACGGAGGGCTTTTTGTTTATGGCAGAGGCTGAGCTATTTGATCTGCTCCCCCTCCTTCATCTCAGCAGAGGGACTTTGCAGCACTATCTCATCTCCATGCAGCTCACCGAATATCTCAGTCTTGCCTTTGTCGGCGATGCCTTCCTTGATCTTGATGAAGTGCATCTTGCCATCCTGCACAGAGATGATGTACTTGCCTTCCGTACTCGTCACGATAGCTGACGATGGCACCAGATAGGAGGCCACAGATGAGTGGATGGGCAGTGAGACTTCTACATACATACCCGGTTTGAAGACACCATCAGGATTTTGCACATCTGCCTCTATGGCCTCTGAGCGGTACTCATCATAGAGCGATCCGGATGCCCGGGCTACAGGTGCCGTAAAAGTCTGCCCCGGCAGAGACTGCGTGGTAAAGGAGAGCTGCCGCTGTTTGCCATCTATACTACCTGTATATACCTCGGGGATGAATAGCTCCAGACGTAGCTTGCTATTTTGCTCCAGTATCAGTAGTGGCTTGTTGTCCATTTTAAAGTTAGGCCCTGTGAGGCTACCGGGGTGTACATTGCGCTCCGTGATCACCCCATCAAAGGGCGCCTTGATGGCCAGGTAGCCCTGCAGCACCTGAGAGGCACTGAGATTAGCCCGCTCGGACTGCTCCAGCGCGCTATCTGCCTGATAGCGGGAGCCTGCATTCATGAGGTCCAGCTCTGATACGGAGCCTGCTACAGCCGCTGCAGCACGTAGCCGGTAGTACCTGTCACGACTGGCATTTAGCTTCTCCCGTGCCTCCAGCAGCCTGCCCTGTGCAGCCTGTATCTGCTGGGCCATCTCCGGGGCCTCGAGTGTCATGAGCAGGTCTCCCTTACGCACGCGCGAGCCACGGTCTACATACATTTCTTTGACGAAGCCATTCATCTTTGGGTAGATGTCTACCTTTTCGTAGGGCTTGAGTTCGCCCGGTAGTTTGATCACGGAGCGCAGGGTGTCGCGCTCCACTTTTACGGTAGGAAGCGATGCCGTGGTTTCCTTTTTGCCTTCAGTGAGGTCGGCAGGATGCTGATGTGAGCAGCTGCCCAGCGCCAGTGCTGCTATGATGGTTACTATGATCTTATTCATACTATAGTGTATTAAGATTTGGGATGAGGTAATAAGGATGTACTATCAAATGAAGCCCGCTGCCTGACCCAGGCATAGATCAGCGGCAGCATAAAGAGGGCGGCGAAAGTGGAAGCCAGCAGCCCGCCTATCACGGCGCGGCCCAGCGGTGCGGTCTGCTCACCAGCCTCTCCGAGGCCAGATGCCATAGGCACCATACCTACTATCATGGCGAGGCTGGTCATGAGTATAGGACGTAAACGTACAGAGGCGCTCATGACTGCGGCACGGGTAGCATCATGCACTTCCAGCCGGAGCTTCTCTGCATTGGTCACTATGAGGATCGCATTGGCTACTGATACACCGGTGCTCATGATCATGCCCATGTAGGATTGCAGGTTGAGTGTGGCACCTGTGATGAAGAGCGCCACCATAGCGCCGAGTATCACAGCAGGCACTGTACTGATCACAGTGAGGGCCGTGGGGATGGATTCATAGTTTGCTGCAAGCAGCAGTAGGATCACTAACACTGCTAAAGCAAGCCCAGTCTGCAAACTGCCCAGCGTCTCATCGAGCAACGAGGACGTACCTCGTACTTCTACCTTCACTCCCTTAGGCAGCTCACCTAATGAAGCGACAGCTTTGCGCACATCTGCAGATGCCCGGCCTAGATCCGTCTCATGTATTCCCGCCCCTACAGTGAGGAAGCGCCGTGGTCCGGCGCGGTCATACTCACCCGGCGTGGTAGTATTAGTAAACGTGGCCACATCTGCCAGCATCGGGCGATTCTGCCCTTTCACCAGCGGTATCTCGCGGAGCTCATTGAGCGTGGTCATCATATACTCCGGTACCTGTACCTGCACCTGATAGGTATAGGCCGTCCTCTCATCCAGCCAGAGGTTCTTTTCTATAAAGCGGCTAGAGGTAGTGGAAGAAGTAATAGAACTCGCCACCTTGCCCATATCCAGCCCGAACTGTGCTACTTTATAGCGGTCTATATTGATGGCGATAGTAGGATAGTGTAGCGGCTGCTGTATCTGTACATCGCGCAGCTCTTTGATCTTTTCCATCCTGTGCAGCAGGGTATCAGCTACGGCGGTGATCTGTGCCATGTCCTTGCCAGCTACGCGCACTTCTATCGGATTGGCCGCGCCCTGGCTCATGATCTTCTCTGTGAGGTCTATCGGTTCAAAACTGATCGTGACATCGGGCATGAAGTGATGAATGTTTTTGCGCAGCGCTTCTTTCAGCTCATCCATCTTTAGTTTGTACTCCTCGTCTACCTGCACCTGTATCACCGCTTCGTGCGTACCGGCGTTAAATACATAGAGGTTACTTGTCGCATAGTTGCTCGGTACGAGACCTACATAGGCCGACGATACCTCTACGTGGCCATGTACAGTACTGTCTATCACGGCCAGCGCCTTTTGCACTTTCTCTTCCGTGCGCTCTAGTCTTGTTCCTTCTGGTGCCTTTAGTCGCATCTGAAACTGGCCGTTGTTCACCTTCGGCATGAGGTCCTTGCCTATGAAAACAAAAGCCAGCCCGGCCAATGATATAGCACCCACCAGATAGATCGTAGCGTAAAGTTTTCTGTGCTTCATCATTTGCACGATAGTGTCGCTAAACCAATCCCGGACTTTGTGAAAGAGATCTGTTTTCTGCTCCTTGCGGTGGTCCTCGCTCATATCGTGAGTGGTCTGATGTACCTCTGTGTCACTGAGCGCCAGCGTAGCATTAGCATACTTGGTTTCATGGGTCATATCATGCTCGGGCAAGAACCAATTGCATAAGATCGGCACTAATGTCTGCGCTGCGATGAATGATGCGATCATAGAGAACCCTATAGAAAGCGACAGCGGCAAGAACATAGCCTTAGGCACACCACTCATCATAAATGACGGCGCAAACACGGCAAGGATACAAAGCAGGATCAGCACCAGCGGAAAGGATATCTCCGTACATGCATCGTAGATGGCTTCGCGCTTTGTCTTGCCCATCTCGAGATGCTGGTGGATATTCTCTATCGTGACCGTGGCCTGATCCACCAGGATGCCGATCGCTAGTGCGAGTCCGCTCAGCGTCATGAGGTTGATCGTTTGCCCGGCCAGGCTGAGCATGAAGCAGCCGATGAGGATAGAGACTGGTATCGTGATGATCACGATCATAGAGCTACGGAAATCCCCTAAGAAAAGTAGCACCATCAATCCCGTGAGTATCGCGCCGAGCACACCCTCAGTAGCGAGGCTCTTCACAGCATTGATCACAAACACTGACTGGTCAAACTCATAGTTGAGGTGTACATCATCTGGTAGCAGGCTCTGCATCTCAGGTATGCGGGCCTTGAGGTTCTTTACTACATCCCAGGTGGAGGCGTCTGCCGTTTTCACCACAGGTATATAGATGGACCTGCGGCCATTGATCAGTGCGTAGCTGACGGTGACATCTGCACCATCAGAGACCTTCGCCAGGTCACTCACAAAGACAGTCTTATCCCCTTTGGTCTTTACAGGGACTTCTGCAAACTCCTGTACTTTTTCCTCCAGTGAGTTGAGTGTCGTCATGTACATGGTATTGCCTTCACGAAGGTTTCCGGAGGGTGCCATGACGTTTGCCTTTGATATAGCCTGTACCACCTCTTCCGGAGAGACGTCATAGGCGCGGATCTTCTCCGGGTCTATATTGACCAGTACTGAGCGTGCATTGCCACCCATAGCAGGCGGTGCAGAGAGTCCCTGCACCGAGGCAAACATGGGCCGCACACGCGTAGATGCCAGGTCATATATCTGGTTGAGAGATTTGGTACTGCTGGAGAAAACTAACTCACCCACCGGCAGAGACGAGGCATCAAACCTCACCACCAGCGGGGGCAGCGCGCCGGGTGGAAAAAACTTCAGCGCACGGTTGACATAGGTGGCCACCTGAGAGGAGGCCTCGGCCATATTCGTGTTCTCATAAAAGCTCAATTTGATAAAGGTAAGCCCTTGTGTATTGCGGCTCTCTATACTCTTGATACCATTCACATAGAGAAACTGGTCCTGCAGGCCGGTAGAGAAAAATCCCTCCATCTGCTTAGGTGACATGCCTCCGTAAGGCTCTACGATATAGATCGTAGGCATATTGAGCGCCGGAAAAATATCGATAGGTATCTTCATCAGGCTCATGACAGCAAAGATCATCAGGCTGGCAAAAATGACTACCAGCGTGATAGGCCTTCGCAGAGCTGCTGCGACTAAATTCATTGCTTATAATTTTAAGGTTTGCACCAGGTTTGAAAAAGAGTGTGTGACCAGCGCGTAGCTCAGCACGCTGCGCATATAGCCGGTCTTTGAATCCAGGTAGTCCTTGCGCGCCTGTATGTAGTAGCTGAGTGCCAGGTTGAGGTCTATCACGCTGGAGAGGCCATTGCGATAGAGGTTTGCCTGCTGGCCGTAGGCTATATCTGCGGCATGCATCTGGCGCCCGGTCTCACTGAGGCGGCGCAGCTGGTAGTCGCTTTCTATGCGTGCCCTCTGCAGTTCGCTATTCAGGTCGAGGCGCTCCTGATCGAGGCGGTGCTGAGCCGCTTCCACTTCGCGCTTGTAGATAGCAGCATTGATATGCTTCCGCGCGATATTCATCAGGTCATAGGACAGCGTGAGGCCTACGAAGTAATTCATGCGCTGGGGTATATAGCCTTCGCCGAGGTTATTGTAGACATCGGCAGTATTCAGACTGGAGGCACGGGTCCATACATCTGCATCAAACATCAGCTTGGGATAGTAGCTCTTGCGCTCCAGGTTGAGACGTGAGCTGCTCAGGTCATGCAGCGCTGTGTAGTATAGCAGATCAGGATGATGTAATGTATCTACGTTAGCGGCCAGTACATAGGATGGTCCGGCAGTCATGAGCCGCTCCCCGGCAGTAGTATCCGGCTGGAGCTGCGCAGCAGACAGACCTGTGAGCGTGGCCAGCTGCACACGTAGCTGGTCCAGGTTTTTTTGCGCTTCATAGAGCGCTACTCTGGACTTCGATATTTCTGCCGAAGCTATGGCGCTGTCTACACCCGGGCGGATACCATTTACCACCAGTGAGTTGATAGAAGTGAGGAGTGACTGCAGCCGGTCCACATTGTCCTGGTCTATGCGCTGCAGTTCATATTGCCGCATCAGCTCTACATAGTAGGCGGCGGCGATACCTTGCAGCTCATAGGTCCCTTTTGCCAGCACATTATTCTGCACATTGAGGTCAGACTTAGCCAGGTCGGTCTTAGCCTTATACCCGCCAAAATTGGTCACCTCCCAGTCTATGCCGGCCAGGGCAGTATTGCCGGATTGCGGATCAAAATTATTATAGGTGCGCCTGCCACCTGATACGGAGGGGATGATGCCCATGGCCAGGTAGCCTCCCTGCACATTATTGGCAGAGCCGATGGTGGCCTGGTACAGCGTATTGATATTAGGCAGTCGCTCGTATCTGGCAGAGGTCACTTCGGCCTGCCGCGATTGTACGAGGCTGGTGTAATACTTCACCATATCATTATTAGAAGACATGCCATCTATGAGTGCTTGCAGCGATATGCCCTGCCCGTGCAGATGGGACATGGGGCACAGCACTGCAGTACATAGTATGGTCAGGGCGATCGCCCTTGAGATACCTTTCATTGGATAAATTATTTGAGGAATAATAAGGTACAGGCCGTCACGCTCAGTGGTGACAGCCATCAGAATCTAATGTGCTGATATCTAAATGCGGAAAACCCTGTCCTGTAGGTAGAGCCTGTAGGAAGATGGAGACAGCGAAACTACATCGCTGCAATAGACCGCCGGAGCCGGCGACTCAGTGACGAAAAGTACAATACACGATAGCAACCTCGGCACAGCAGCTATAGGTACCGATACCTGCTGCTTAGCGCCTTCATGCTTCTCCAGCATACGGAAGAATGCCAACCCGGAATGACGATGGTGGTGAGGATGGTGTACCTGAGCCGAAGCAAGACTAGCATCTACCCTCAGTGCTGTGGTAGTAGCAGATGTAGCCAGAAAATTATCCAGCAGGAAAAAGTGCAGGACATAAATAGCCAGCAGCAATAATGCGCTGTATATAAATCTATGCCGTGTAGGACTCATGCTGGTGGCAAAAATAACTATAACGCAGCCAGTATAGCTATCTGCCGGCGCGTTTTATGATTTTTATGTGATCTGATACTGTTAAAAAGGCACTATTCTATGGTAATGCCCGACTTGCCCTCGCTCAGCTTCTTGATACGGTGCTTTACTACTTTGTACCTCTTATTATAGATCACATAGAGAGGTACACCGCTACCTAGCCCTCCCACTCCCGCCATGAGCGTAGAGAATCCCGCTATCCAGAGAGGGTCCTGTGAGGAGCTGCGATACCTGTACGAGTTATCCTCTGCATGTACGGCAGAGAGTATGGTCAGCACCTCTCCTACTACTACAGCCGCCGCTCCACCACTCATGAGGCCTATACCTGTGACACGCCCCACACGGTAGCGCTCCATTTGAGCATGTAGCTTTTCCATATCTACAGGTTTGTCAGGCTGTGCACTACGGAAGACGCAACTAACAGGATGGGCACCGGCAGCGCCATGACTCTGCATACAGCAGAAAAGAGACACAATGGTCAGAAGGATCGTTTTCATAATAGTATAGTCCGAAAAGTAAATTAATGTACCTCTCCCATCAGCTTTTTGATGACAGGAGACAGCGCCAGCAGCACTACACCGCCTGCCAGGGATACGATGCCGATCCACATACAGCCATTCATATAGATAGGCAGGGATTCGACAGCAGTAGCCGGAGCACCGTTCAGGCCATGAGGTACGGCCATATAGGAGCCGATCAGCCCAGCCAGGTGCTGCCCAAATGCAGAAGCCAAGAACCACATCCCCATCATAAAGCCTACCATCTGTGTAGGAGACAATTTAGTGATCATAGACAACCCAATAGGCGATAGGAAAAGCTCGCCCGATGTGATGACCAGATAGGCCAGCAGGAAGTAGATCAGCGGCATATACCCGGTATCATGGCCTACCTGGCCACCCAGATAGAATATGAAATAACCGATGCCGATGAAAAGGAAGGCCAGGCCAAATTTGACAGGAGTGTTGGGCTCTATGTTCTTCCGGGTCAGGAAGGTCCACATGGCGGCAAACAGCGGGGTAAGGAAAATAATGTAAAACGGATTTGTCGCATTATTGATCATAGCAGATGGCAGGGAGTGACCCATCACACGCATGTCTACATTGCGCTCTGCCATCAGATTGAGCGAGCCGCCGCTCTGCTCATAAAATCCCCAGAAGATGATAGTAAAAACGATCAGGATGCAGGCTGCCCATAGTTTATGGCGAGCAGCTTCATCAAATTTGAAGCTCTCATAGATCACGTATGCCAGCGCGGCCAATCCCAGCGGATAGAGGAGCACAGACATGATGCCGTGATACTTGACCAGGCCGAGCATGATAGGCACGAGAAGGAAGGCTCCGATATACAGCGTCCACTCCAAAGACAGTATGCCTCCCACCTTTGAGGCGAGTTTGACAGGATCTGGCGAGTGGCCCTTGTCCTCCAGCACGCGGTGGAAAAAGAGGAAATTGATCACACCTACTATCATAAAGAAACCCGCTACACCAAAGCCCAGGTGCCAGCACTCATCATGCCATTGACCATTTTCCAGAGATCCGAAGAGCACAGCTATCTTATATGCGAGCGGCGCCAGGAAGTCTCCGCTCTGTGCAATATGTGAAAGCACTACACCACCCTTCTGCCCCAGGAAACCGCAGATAGTACTACCCAGGAACGCACCAATATTCACACCCATGTAGAAGATAGAATAGCCTGCATCCTTGCGGGGGTCGTCCGTCTTGTAATACTGTGCGAGCAGGCTGGATATATTAGGCTTGAAGAAGCCATTGCCGGAGATCAGGAAGCCGAGGCCGAGGAAAAAAGTAGTACTGGACGGTACAGCGAGCACGAGGTGGCCTATAGCCATCATCACGCCTCCCAGTACGATAGACTTGCGGAAACCAAGGATCCTGTCTGCCAGCCAGCCACCGAGCAGCGGCATGGTGTATACGAGCGCATTGTAGGCACCGTACTGCAGATTGGCATCCTTGTCAGGGAAAAGCAGGATGTGCGTCATGTACAGGATGAGCAGCGCCCTCATGCCATAAAAAGAAAAGCGCTCCCACATCTCGGTGAAAAAGAGCAGCCATAGCTGCTTGGGTTGCTCCCTGCGATTGATGACAAACGCTACTCCGATCATGACGGCACTAAAGATGCTGCCTATCACGATGAGCAATATATCGAGCCACATATCCTGATCCATGCGTTGAAATTTGGCCTAAAGTAATCATAAAACGATAATCCGGAAGCCATAAGGCCTTAATCTAACAAGCTTCGAAACAGGATATCACAATGACATGCCACGCCTCATTTTATATATGATCCGGTACGATTCGTTTAAAGCATCCCTTGTCTCCCGGTGCCTTCGCTGCCTGTATTGGTTTTTGCATTACTTTCACCGGCCTAAACAATCACATACCCATGCTGCAGCTCGATAACGGAGCCTACACGATAGGGGGCCTAGACGCCCTCCAGCTCTGCCAGAAGTACGACACCCCTCTCTATGTCTATGACACAGCCATGATGGAGGACAAGTACAAAAAGCTCAAGGGCAGCTTCAAGGGATTCGAGCCTAAGATCAAATTTGCCTGCAAGGCGCTGAATAATATCAATATCCTCCGCTTCTTCCACAGCCTGGGAGCAGGGCTGGACTGTGTGTCTATACAGGAGGTATGGGTGGGGCTGAAGGCCGGTTTTGCGCCACATGAGATCATGTACACGCCCAACTGTGTCTCTATGGAGGAGATAGACCTCGCGGTGAAAGAAGGCGTACAGATCAACATAGACAATACCTCTATCCTGGAGCAGTTTGGCACCCGGTATGGTGCCTCTGTGCCTGTCTGCATACGGATCAATCCGCACCTGATGGCAGGTGGCAATATCAATATCTCTACGGGGCATATTGACTCCAAGTTTGGCATCTCTATCTATCAGATGCGCCATGTAGAGCGCATAGTGAAAAGCACCGGCCTGCGCGTCAATGGCCTGCATATGCATACCGGCAGTGACATACTGGATGTAGATGTATTCCTGCGTGGTGCTGAGATCCTTTTTGAGCAGACGGTATTCTTTCCTGATCTGGAGTTTGTAGACTTTGGCAGCGGATTTAAGGTGCCGTATAAGCCGGATGACTACTATACCGATGTGGCCGAGCTGGGAGATAAACTTTCGGATCGCTTTATAGAGTTTGAAAAAAGCTATGGCAAAAAAATAGACTTGTGGTTTGAGCCGGGCAAGTTTCTGGTGAGCGAGGCTGGCACCTTTCTAGTAAAGGTAAATGTGCTGAAGCAGACCACTGCTACCGTCTTTGTAGGTGTAGACTCCGGGCTGAATCACCTGATCCGTCCTATGCTATACAACTCCTACCATCATATACTGAATATCTCAAACCCCGAGGGCAAGCAGCGTATCTATACCGTGGTAGGATACATCTGTGAGACTGACACATTTGGCTGGGACCGCAAGATAGCCGAGGTCAAAGAAGGAGATATCATCGCCTTCCGCAATGCAGGTGCCTATGGCTTTACCATGGCCAGCAACTACAACTCGCGCTTCCGCCCGGCCGAGGTGATGATCAAGGATGGCAAGGACTACCTCATACGCCAGCGCGAGACCATAGATGATATCCTGCGAAACCAGGTAGAGGTACTATAAGAAATAAGAAAGGCCGGTCTGCAGAGACCGGCCTTTTCTTTTGGATCGTATTCTTAGTATTAGTTTACTGTGATGAGCAGTGGCTTGCCATTCTGGAAGTTCATCTGGAATGGTCCCTTCAGCTTGCGCGCACGGCCTATGATCTCATTTGTATTGACATCAGAGAAGTCACGTACCATTACATTCATTTTCTCCTCACGGAAGTCGAAGAGGTTTGACTTGCTCACAGTACCGTCGCCAGAGATCTTCACTGACATCAGGATGCCACCTGCACCTGCTACGTGTACTGCCGGAGCTGTACCAGGAGTGATGTTCAGGTTCTTCATATTGTCTACAAAGAAGAGGTAGCTATCGTTGCCCACAGTATGCAGGTGGTAGCTGAGGCCCAGGCGGTTTGGTGCATATACATTCTGAGTAGAGCCTCTTTGTGCCTTAGGGATCTTCTTCACCCACTGCATCTCGCCGTCTGCACTGATGCGCATTGCATAGATATCATCAAAGAAATAGCGGTATGTAGTAGTTGTAGTCTTACCGTTGTAAGAAACATACATGGTCCATGAATACTGCTCACCGAATAGTGTCAGAGAGCCATCATCACCTACCTCCAGATTGCGGTATACCAGGTGCGATACTTCTTCATCTTCGCCCTTATTCTCTTTCTTTTCAGATTTCTTTTTAGCCTTCTTTGATTCAAATTCCCTCATCACATCAGCAGGAAACTCATAAAAGCCTTTCTTGATATTCTTCATAGACTTGCTGGCCTCGTCAAATGACAGGAAGAATGCACCATCCGTGCCTTCGCCAGATTTAGAGTAGTAGCCAGCGCAGATCATACGGCCCGTCCTATCTTCGCTGAGAGAGATATCTACGACGTATTTATCTGCAAAGTTAAATTTAGAGACTATCGGTTTGTCGGATCCTTTGCTATACATGAGGACTTCATAGTGATAGTCTTTTACATCCTTCTTCTTGCCTTCAGAGTTATATACCTTGGCCAGGATGTATACGTTGCCCTTGCTGTCTACCTGATAGTCATCGTTGTCCATCATTTTCTCGGTATACGGCATTTCAAAGCGCTTGCCCCACAGGGAGTTCAGATTCTGGTCGTATACGAACATGCCTATCACATCCTTATTGATGGCATCCTTTTTCTCCTTTGGCTTGATACGATAGTAGATCATCAGCTTGCTGGAGTCAGCAGAGCGCACTAGTTTCCACTTGTCAGCCGTATTGTACTGAAAAGAACCTGTCATAGTCAGGGTACCGGATAGCTTGTCTGTAGACCCGAGGAGTTCCTTGGCATCACCTTCAAACTTGCCAGCGCCCACATTCAGTGATTGAGCGTAAAGCTTTTCTACTTTCTCCTTCTTGCTCCAGGTAGAGTAGAAGACATAATCCTTGCCACCCATGTCCCATATTGACTCGATCATGTAGCCTTTAGGCAGATTGCTGGTAGAGATATCAGTCTGGCCGGTGAGCTTGAGAGATGGAGTGAATTTCTGGATAGCGATAGACTTGCCGTGCTGGTGGCTGAGCTCCACATAGCCTTTCTTGCTATCACCGAGAAAACCGAGTTCATAATGCTTCTTTGGGAGCGCAAATTCCTGGCCCCAGGTGATCTTTACGTTCCCCTTGTCACCGGCATAAGCGCCGACAGAGAGCATGAGAAATGCAGAAAAAAAGAGAGAGATCTTTCTCATAGAGTTTTGATTTAGTTGATTGATTTGCGTGAAAATATGAAAAAAAAATGCCAGACCAAATTGTAGGGTTCAATCCGGCTAAAATTGGTGATTCTGATGCTTTAAACCTTATTTTTTCAGGAAGTCCGCAAACCACAAACCCGAATCCTTCACGATCCGTTTTTGGTCTGCCACATCATTGTACACTATGCCAAAGCGAGGCCTGTAGCCAGAGTCCCACTCAAAGTTGTCTATGAATGACCAGACGAAATAGCCATTTACATTCATGCCATCCTTCTTGGCACGGAGTACCTGCTTCAGGTATTCCTGTATGTACTCTTTGCGCTGCGGGTCATGCACGGCACCGTTCTCCACCTTATCCGGGAAGGCAGTACCATTCTCTGTGACGATGATATTCTTGATGCCCTTGTACTGTGAAAACTGCTTCAGGATATCGTAGATACCCTCCGGATAAACCTCCCAGCCCATAGCAGTGACAGGGTGCCCGAGTTTCTTTGGAGACTCATTGATGGCATGCACCATCGGTATCAGCGGGAAGTGCTTCACGATGACACGGAAGTAGTTTTGCAGGCCGATGAAATCAAAGTCGAACGGCATCAGCGCTTCATCTCCAGGTAAGATGAACTTGTAGATATGCTTCAGCGCCGGCAGGTCGCGATATGGGTAGCCGAGGCCGAGCGTAGGCTCTATGAAGAGGCGATTGAAGAGTGCATCACACCTGCGGCGCGTCTCTTCATTCTTTGAGAGGTTTTTGAAAGCCTCCACATGGCTCACGGAGAAGGTGGTGCCGATCTTAGCCGTAGACGGCAGTAGCCTCCTGAGCGTCCTCCCACCTACTCCATGGCACATAGTAGCATGGTGCGCAGCCGCAAAGAAGTTGTGATAGCCAAATTTGCCCGGTGCATTGCTGCCTACCAGGTAGCCTAGCGCAGTAAATGCCATCGGCTCATTGAAGACCATCCAGTTCTTGACGCGGTCACCAAACTTCATCGCACACACGCCCACGTATTCTTCAAACCAATTTAGGATATCGCGATTGGTCCAGCCCCCTTTTTTCTCCAGTGCCTGTGGGAGGTCCCAGTGATAGAGGGTCAGCCATGGGTCTATGCCATTTTTCAGACTGGTATCTATCACACGATTGTAAAAGTCCACGCCCTTCTGATTGACCTGGCCCGTGCCCTGTGGCAGTATGCGCGACCAGCCCACGGAGAAGCGGAACGAAGGGATATTGAGCTGCTTCATCAGCGCGATGTCGCTCTCATATTTGTGGTAGAAGTCTGCTGCTACATCTGCCGTCTCGTGGCGGGCTATTTTGCCATGCTTGTGAGAGAAGTGGTCCCAGGTGGATTCACCCTTGCCATCTTCCTTCCAGGCACCCTCTATCTGATAGGCTGCTGTGGCAGTACCCCAGATAAAGTCTTTGCCGAAATCGCTGGCCTTGATCTCACCATTTGGTGTGAGCATCTCTGCCATCAGTCCCTTCGGCATCATAGTACCTGCGCCAAGTATTGCGGCCATCCGCAACCATTCCTCTCTTGTCATGTTTAGTATTTTGGGTTGATTCAAATTTAAACGATTTGGGCAAGGTATCAAGAGCAGTAGTGCCCGAATCAGTATAATGCCCTAATTTCACGGTAGCAATGAATATAGTCATCATATCAGGCAGTATCAGAAAAGGCCGCCGGAGCCACGATGTATCAGTAGCGCTGGCATCGCGGTTTCACGCCAGCGGTCACACTCAGGCTGCTATTATAGACCTGGCGGAATACAACCTGCCCGTACTGGAGGAGCAATACAGCCCCGCTGATAACACCATACCCGGCCTCGCAGACATACAGCAAAAGCTGGATCAGGCCGATGCTATCATATTTCTCTCGCCTGAGTACCACGGCTCCTACTCCGGTGCTTTGAAAAATGCAGTGGATTACTTCTCAGAAGAATTTAAAAGCAAGCCGATAGGCGTGGTGTCTGTCGGGGCGGGGCGTATGGGTGGCATCAATGCGTCTACAGAGATGCAGCTGCTTATCCTCTCATTAGGCGCTTTCCCGATGCCGTACAAACTGCTGGTATCAAATGTACAGCACGCCTTTGGCGAAGGGGGTGAAGTGAAAGACGAGTTTCTGTCGCGGAGCATGGACCGGTTTGTCGCCGAGTTCGTCTGGCTGGCAGAGGCTATCAGAGATAAAAAACTAAAACCATAGATCATGTCAGAGATCACTGCATCCATCACCCGCGATCACTACCGCGTGAGCATACAGGCCCGCGACCATAGCCTGATAGCGGACGAGCCGAGAGAAAATGAAGGCACAGACCTGGGCCCAAATCCGCACGAACTGCTCGCAGCTGCGCTGGGCGCCTGCACCTGTGCCACGGTCCGGATGTATGCAGATCGCAAAGGCATGGCGCTGGACGGTGTGCAGACACACGTCTCACTGATATGGGACAAAGAAAAAAACAATACGGAGATCAAGCGCGATATCACCCTGACCGGCAGCCTGGGAGCTGAGGACCGCGCTAAGCTGCTGGAGATAGCCAATAAATGCCCGATACACAAAGCGCTGACCAATCCCATCCATATAGAAACTAACCTGATCAACTAAAACCATCATACAATGGAGATCACTAAGAAATATACCAACGGTGAAGTAACCGTGATATGGAAGCCGGATATCTGTATCCACTCCAAGATCTGCTGGACGGAACTACGCGAGGTCTTTGATCCATTCGTAAAACCCTGGATCAAACCAGAGGGTGCTACCACAGAGCGGATAGTGGCCCAGGTGAAGCGCTGCCCGAGCGGCGCGCTGAGCTACTATATGAATAGCGATGCCGGTCCTGAGCGTGTAGATGTAGATGCGGAGACCATAGTAGAGGCATCAAAGGATGGGCCGCTATTAGTCTATGGTAATGTGACTATCAAGAATGCAAATGGTGAGCTCACAAAGAAGAATAATGTCACTGCTTTCTGCCGCTGTGGTGCATCAAACAATAAGCCTTTCTGCGATGGGACGCACAGGAAGATAGATTTCAAGGCGGACTAATAAATCACCTGTCCGGCAGCCTGCTGTTTCTCTGCCACGATATACCGTGGGCCGGGATACTGCGCCCTGCTGATATAGGATCAGGTTTCGGCTTTTTACTGGTATTGAGGTACATCGTGATCCACTGGTATTGATTGATGGTTTTAGCATATTCCCACACAGCACCATGTTTTTTGATCACTCGTCCTGCCACCTGCGCCGGTTCCTGATCTACGGCTATCATCTCTGCATCTGTGATGATCTCAAAATCCTCCTTTGAGATAGTGCGCAGATCACAGCTCACCAGCAGCGGCGCACTCATCATGCACCATAGTGCAAAGTGGGCTTTGTATTCATCCTGCGTCAATCCCTTGTAAAGTCCACCAGAGCTTGTAGCACGGCCTTTGCCATGATTGCCTACGAGGAGCATGTCGGGATCATTCCAGTGGCCGGGGCCGGCGTAGCGCTCCAGGCCGCGTTGCTTCTTGAGGATTCGCATCACACTCATCTGAAAAGGATTGCCATGATTCCAGGTATCAAAGATATCCGGCGTAGTACGCCAGTAGTGGCCACCGGCCTTCTCTGCCCAGAGCCATGGCTTGCGCAGGCCCCACTCGCATACGCTGAAGACGATAGATCGACCGGAGTTTCTGAGTGCGGAGCCCATCTTGGTATAGCGCTCTATAGCTGCGTGCCTGCCCCATGGTGCAAAGCAGTAATCATACTTCAGCAGGTCTATGCCCCACTCGGCATATGCCTTTGCATCTATCTCCTCATGCGCATAGCCGCCAAAACACTTGCCGCAGGTCTTGTCACCTGCACAGGAGTAGATGCCCAGCTTGAGGCCTTTGCTATGTACATAGTCGGCGAGGTATTTCATACCATGAGGGAACTTTACGCTATCTACCTTGGGCCGCCCATCTGCCTCGCGCTCTGAGGCATGCCAGAAGTCATCTATATTGATGTACTGATAGCCGAGGTCGCGCATACCATTGCCGGCCATGGCATCTGCCATCTCCATCAGTAGCTGCTCACTGATCTCTGAGGTGAAAACATTCCAGCTATTCCAGCCCATAGGCGGCGTGAGGCAGAGCTTGTCTCCTATCACGATGGATATGTCCTCCGTCGTTTTGCCAAATTGATTGACAGCTACGAGCGTGACCTTATAGGTACCAGCCTTTTTTATATTACCACTGATGAAGCCCGTCTTCTCATCTACTGTGAGGCCCATAGGCAGGTCTACAGCACTGTACTGTATAGGCCGTGTGCCTGTGACCGGCATGGCAAAAAGGAATGGCGTATTGGGATAGTTGCCTATCAGCTGGGCACCGTGGAAGGCCGGCGTGCCAAAGAATAACCTTTTGTCATCTTGCGCGGTAGTAAAGAGAGCGAACAGCAACAGGCAGACTAATAATATTTTATGCTTCATATACAGATGGATAGCTGCGAATATAAAGAAGGTATCCTTTGCCCCTGCATGGATTCAATCATAGTAAGGTAGCTGCCGGTCAATGAAATTTTAACACAATATGAAGTAGCTGTAAAGCATGAGTTAAACAGGGCCACCGCACAACGCTCTGTGCACAAAAACACGTCTTGATATTAGGAATCTGAGGAGTTCTGGTTTTAACTTTAATAAAACCAACGCTTATGCAATCAACCGTAGTCAATGGGAGATGGAGGAAGCTGGACGGCACGACATTTAGCGCGCCGATCAGCGAGGTGGTGGAGAAGGCGCTCATCCACGAGAGCGACTCAGGCAACAAGATCAAAGTATGTATCGGCACTGACTCTCAGGTCTACGGACTGGAGACGGAGTTTGCCACGGTCATACTCTTGCTGCGCAAAGGGAAAGGTGGGTATATGTTCATCAACACCATGCGCTCCCAGCAGCGTATGACCATCAAGGAGCGTATGCTCCACGAGGTATCCCGCTCTATAGAGATAGCGTATCATCTCTGCCCGCTCTTTGACCAGTACAAGACGGAGCTGGAGGTGCATGCGGACATCAATACCAATCCGCGCTTTGGGTCCAATACGGCACTGAGTGAGGCGATGGGTTATATCCTCTCCATGGGGTTTACCTTCAAGGCAAAGCCCGATGCAGTAGCCGCCAGCTGCTGTGCCAATAAGGTAGTGTAACTCACAGCACCATCCCGGGATTTATACTTATACCATATCAGGATGAGATGGCATCGTGACCCCAAAAGCCCACGGTATCCGCTGCATGTGTGATACATCCAGGCTCGGCACATTAAACTCTTCGATCACCTTGCCCTTCAGGATATAGCAGCCGCGCCCGGTGAAGGGATACTGCTCTATAGACCGTGGGAAGTGGACGCTATCAAATAAATATCCCTGCTCATCTATAAAGGAGCCGAAGTACATCGTCTCGCCTGTGATAGTCGTCACGCGTTTGATATTGACATAGTAGCCTACCATGTAGATGGTCTGGCCGAGGTGAGTCATCATATCTTTCGCGAGCGTTAGCTTATCATAGTTTCTCGATAGCAGCCTGAAAGGAGAAGTGTATGGAAAGGACAGGATCTTCATCTCGTCCAGCGCATCCTCGTACTGATCATATTCTAGTGGTGGCAGCGTATCAGAGTGGGCCGCTACGCGGAAAAGCTCGCGGCGCGGCGCAGACTTCTTCTCCTTGCCCATGAGCAGGTGGGCGTCCCAGAGGAGTTCCTTGGCAGTGCGTCCGGTGAAGCGAAATGCCTTGATACGTATCAGGATGCGCACCTGCTCCAGAGAGACAGGCACACGTTTTACAAAATCATTGAGATCTGCAAACTCACCCTCCTCACGTACGCGCAGGATATTTTCTACCGTAGCTACCTCCAGGTCTTTGATCAGGCAAAAACCCATATAGATGGTCTTGCCATAGAGTGCTGCCAGATTATTGCTATGATTGATACAGGGCAGTTCTATCTGCGCGCCGAGCATTTTGGCCTCATGCAGATAGAACTCCGTGCTATAAAATCCGCCAAAGTTATTCAGCACACCGACCATAAACTCTATAGGATAATATGCACGTAGGTACAGGCTCTGATAGCTCTCTACCGCATAGGAGGCAGAGTGCCCCTTGGCAAAGGAGTAGCCTGCGAAGCTCTCTATCTGGCGCCAGACTTCTATTGCTTCATCATCAGGATATCCTTTCCTTTTACAGTTGCCATAGTAAGCCTCTTTTACAGCTTGAAATTCTTCTCGTGAGCGGAACTTCCCAGACATACCTCTGCGCATCACATCTGCCTGCTCCAGCGTAAGGCCTGCGTACATGTGAGCCACCTTTATCACATCCTCCTGATAAACCATGATACCATAGGTATCAGGCATGATGTCCCACAGTCTTTTATTAGCCAGTTTCCTCCTCTCCGGATAGCGATATCTGAGTATGTATTCCCGCATCATACCAGAGTTAGCCACGCCGGGCCTGATAATGGAGCTGGCTGCCACCAGGCCATGATAATCTTGCACGTGTAGTTTCCGTAGCAGCTGCCTCATAGCAGGTGACTCGACATAAAAGCAGCCGATGGTATCGCCTTTTATCAGCATATCTTTTATGCGCAGGTCTACTTTGAAATCTTGTATCCGGTGTATGTCTATTTCTTCTCCCCTGTTAGTCCGGACTAGTTCTACTGCATCCTTGATATGACCGAGCCCCCTCTGGCTGAGGATATCAAACTTATGTAGGCCAACGTCCTCTGCCTCCAGCATAGAGTACTGTGTAGATGGATAGCCTACAGGAAAATATTCGAGTGCGGAGTAAGTAGTAATGGGGGCTTCCGAGATGATGATACCACAGGCATGCACACTCAGCTGGCGGGGTACCTCTCTCAGTTTTTCGGCATGTTTTAAAATTAGTTTTCCGATACGATCTACTTTTTTGCGGTCCAGCCACTCAGACTGTAGTGCTTCGATCTCATTGGCAGGCAGGCCCATTACTTTGCCTAGCTCGCGGATAGAAGACTTGTGCTCATAGGTGCTATAGCTGCCTACCAACGCCACGTGGCCATCATATTCCCTAAAGATATAGTCACGGATATCATCCCTATCTGTATGGGAAAAATCAATATCAAAATCGGGTAGATTCCTCCTTTCTGGATTGATAAAACGCTCGAAATAAAGATCCAGATCTATAGGATCTACATCAGTGATATACAGACTATAAGCCACCAGGCTATTGGCACCACTGCCCCTGCCTACGTAATAGAAACCTTTGCGGCGCGCGTACTGTACGATATCCCAGTTGATAAGGAAATAAGAAGCATATCCCAGGTCTATAATGATCCTGAGCTCTTTCATAAATCGCCGCTTGACCTTGAATCCGGGATGCGCGCCGTATCTCATAGCCAGTCCTGTCCGCGCCAATGTAGTCAGTAGCAGGATATCCTCCTCTCTGCTTTTAGTGAAACAGGCTTTGTTATTATTGCTCTCTTTATTGAATTCGAAATCGACATGTGACGTTTGCAGGATGTGCTCAGCGTTAGCCAGTGCCTGAGGAAATTCTTCGTAAAGTTTCAATATGCATTCGCGTGGATAGAATCTATCTGAGTTCTTGCCATGTTGATCCTTTCCCAGCTTACTCAGCAATGTATTATGTCGTATAGCACTTAGCAATCTATGCCGGTCAAAACTTACTTTATGGCGGATAGTGACAGGCAACAGCGCTACTAATTTATCATGCGCATATTGACCATAAAGCCTATATGATGTGATATCATCAGCATGCAGCCCTATGTATTCATGTGGTAGCAATTCTCGTTTAGTGTGCCGCTGCCATGGATAGATCACGTAGCAATGCTCCCACTGAGGCGCATCAGCTGGAAAATCTTCTTTAGCCCTTTTATGCTTAGTTAGAAAATCATTGAGCTCTTTGAATCCAGTATTGTTTTTAGCGATACCGATAAATAGCTGCTCATCACCATTGCGAAAATCGACCCCTATCACAGACCGTAGTAGCTTTGTTTTTTTGCATCTTCTCAAAAAATCCAGGCAGCCGGCTGTATTATTGATATCTGTCAGGGCCATCGTTTTCACACCCATTTGTATAGCATGAGATATCAGCTTGTCTATAGACATCACCCCATACCCAAAGCTGAAATAACTATGACAGTTGAGAAACATGATAAAAGGTTTAGGCGTGACGATGGCCGCCGGGTACAGGTGGTTCGCCGTTCCAGGGGTCCCAGACATCCAGGTTGCGCTGGTCCATGGTGCAGGCGCGTTTTACCACACGGCTGTCGTGATATTTTTTGCGGAGCTTGTCCATCTGCTGGTAGAGCTGTATCAGCTCTACGGAGTCTTCCAGCATATTCATCTGGTGGCCGCCGCCTACCAGGTGGCTGCAGCTCACTCCGACCAGACGTATCAGCTGCCTGCGGGTATATAGCTTGGCGAATATCTCTTTGACTATTCTCAGCAGAGTGTGATCACAATTAGTATATGGGATGCGTGCCTGCCTGCTATAGACCTGCATGTCTGCATAGCGCACTTTCACAGTGACGCAGGCAGTGAGTTTATTGCCGGCGCGGAGCTGGTAGGCCAGGCCCTCTGTCATAGCCGTGAGAGTATTGTGCAGGCGCACCAGATCCATCGTATCCTGGCCAAAGGTGCGCTCTAGTGAGAGCGACTCCCGCTCGTAGTATGGCTTGAGTGGTGTATTGTCTATGCCCTGCGCACGGAGCCAGATGGTCTCGCCATTTTTGCCGAGCACCTTCTCTATAGCCTGTACCGGCATCTGCTGCAGAGTGTGTATGGTACGTATGCCTAGTTCTTGCAGCACCTGATAGGTCTCATGGCCCACGAGGGGTAGCTTGCGCACAGAGAGCGGCGCGAGAAACGTTTTCTCTGTCCCCGGATCTATAGTCAACTCACCACTCGGCTTAGACTCACTGGTAGCGATCTTAGACACACTTTTGTTTCCCGATATGCCCATAGAGATGGGCAGCCGTGTCTCATGGATGATGCGCTGGCGTAGCTCCTGAGTGTACTTTTTGACCCCGAATATCTGATCCATACCCGTCATGTCCAGATAGAATTCATCTACGGAGGCCTTCTCCATCAGCGGTACACTCTCTTTGATGATCTGAGTCACCTCGCTGGAGGCCTTGCTGTATTTGCTGGCGTCGCCCCGTACTATGATGGCCTCGGGGCAGAGGCGGCGTGCTTCTTTCATGGCCATCCCATTCTGCACGCCGAAGGCTCTTGCTTCATAGCTACACGAGCCTACCACACCCCGCTCAGAGGTGCCGCCTATCAGCAGCGGCTTGCCCAGGAGGGCAGAGTTGAGCCTGCGCTCTACCGAGACGAAGAAGGTGTCCAGGTCAAAGTGGACAATGGTTTTATCAGGCTGATGAATTAGCATAGCTAAATAATATAGCAATACTAATTTAATTAGTTTATCTTAAATAAACTGGTTTTTGGTATAAATAAAAAAGGACAGGCTATCGACCTGTCCTTTTTAGTATCATGTAGTTATTACTTATGCATTGATCATTACCGGCATTACCAGCATGAGGAGGTCCTCATTGTCAGCCTTGTCTACCGGGCGGAGTACACCGGCACGGGTAGGTGTAGAGAGCTCGATCTCGATCTCATTGGAGTCCAGTACGCCGAGCATCTCGATGAGGAAGCGCGCGTTGAACGCGATGTCCATGTCATTGCCCTCATAGTTGCAGATCAGGCGCTCGTTTGCTTCGTTTGAGAAGTCGAGATCCTGTGCAGAGATCTTCAGCTCGCTGCCTGCTATAGAGAGGATGACCTGATAGGTGGTCTTATTAGAGTAGATAGAGATACGGCGCA
The DNA here is from genome assembly GCA_002336805.1 of Bacteroidetes bacterium UBA1941. GTDB lineage: Bacteria > Bacteroidota > Bacteroidia > Chitinophagales > LD1 > UBA1941. The sequence continues at coordinate 644,858 of DDEZ01000002.1, read as the reverse complement.
GTGCATTCTGAAACTCCAGACGGCTCACTGTCAGCTTGTTTGGATTATTCTGAGGGATCACCGCATTGTAGTCAGGATATGTCGCGTCTATGAGGCGGCAGATCAGGCGCGTATTCTCAAAAGAGAAGAATGCATTAGACTTATTGTAAGATACATTCACTGCTGTCTCAGATGATGGCAGACCACTCTTCAGCAGGCTCAGTGCCTTCTTAGGCAGGATAAATTGTGATGCCTTATTGGTCTTGATATCTGAGCGGCCCAGACGTACCAGCTTGTGTGCATCGGTAGATACGAAGACAGTGCCTTCATTGTCCACCTTCATCATCACACCTGTCATGGCCGGGCGCAGGTCATCGTTTGATACGGCAAAGAGCGTACGGGAGATAGAGTTTGACAGCAGGTTGGCCGGGATATTGATCTCGGTCACAGCTTCTGGCTGAGGTATCTTAGGGAAGTCATCCGGATTCTCACCGCTTAGCTTATACTTACCAGTCTCTGACGTGATCTCTACGCCAAAGGTCTTGGTATCTACCTTGAAAGTCAGTGGCTGCTCAGGGAGCGTCTTCAGCGTATCTATCAGGATACGTGCCGGTATAGCGATACGGCCAGACTCCTTAGACTCTACACGTATCTCAGTGCTCATCGAGGTCTCCAGGTCGGTAGCAAAGCCGGTCAGCTTGCCATCCTTGATCTCAAAAAGGAAATCTTCCAGTATCGGCAGCACAGAGTTGGTGTTGATCACACCGCTGATCATCTGGAGGCTTTTGAGAAGAGACGTCGTAGAAACTATAAATTTCATCTGAGTTAACTTTTATGGGTTAAGTGACAAATATAGATAAAGCGGACAAATATCACTGTTTGTCCGCTATAATGTTCAAAACAGTGCTGTTAGACTGTCCTTTTTGCAATAATCCTGTGATTTCAGACCTTTCCGGTATGGTCTAGTGAGTCTCTACCGTAGGCTGTTTGACCCCCGGCCGCACGTAGAAGTCCTGATAGGATCTGAGCGCTTTGCCCCATACATAGTACTGTATCAGGCCAAAGTCCCGGCGGCCATCCATAGCGATATAGTAGTGCTCCACATCATATAGCAGCGCACGGCCCTTGTCATCAAACTGCTGCCGGCTATGCGCATTGATCGGCATGTAGAATATCTCAACGTTCGTTTCTGTATTGTCTACGCGTTTCAGCTTGATAGTACAGAATGGCTGCATGCCCAGGATGGTATCCTTGATCGGATTCTTATTCTCAAAAGCCTCCAGCGAGAGGCCACTCAGAAACTCAAGGTACTGATGGATAAAACGCTGCTTCGGCTGGGCATCTGCCAGTCCATCACTATTGGTGATCACAAAGGTATCCCGCTCACCGACACGGGTGATGCTAAATGACTTTTGCTTCTCCCGGTCATAGGTCACAGAGAGTGCCTTGATCGTTGCAGCATTGTCACGGTATACCCATTTGCTACGCCAGTACTCCTCGTCTGTATAGTAGCGGCTGGTCAGGTAGGCATCTATACCGGATATATGCACTACATATGGCCTGCTGCCTATCTGGCCGTCCACCTCCATGATCACGTATGTGCCGGTACCATCTGCAGTAGGCCCGCCCACATAGTACACCTTATATGGCTGATCCCCTCCGGTATATATCTCACAGCGAAAACGCTTCTTGGCCATATCTTTCAGCACCAGGGGTTGGGCATTTTCAGGCACGGGGTACTGGGTCTCCATCTTTTGTATGGCGGTGAAGAGCAAGCCCTGAGACTCTTCATTGATATCATACTTGCCATTGACCAGCCAGCGCTTGCTTTCTTTGGTCAGTACCACTTTCTGCCCTTTGATATCAGTCAGTACTACTTTGGTAATGGCATCTACATCGCGTACCGCAAATTCACTTTCCTTTTTGGCCAGTGTAGACGGCGAGTAGCGTATCACAAAGAACGCGACTCCTGCGCCCAGCAGGGCCAGGACGATGATGTATGGTAGCAGCTTTTTCATCAGGCAGTATATTTCTTGCGGCGGTAGTAGGTAAATCCGAGGCCCAGTATGATCACTACGCCTATCGGCAGCAGTATATTGATCAGCTGCCACTGTACCTTTTCATCGCGCACGCGCGGCACATTCAGCAGGCGGAGTTTTACCTCCTTATTGCGGGTCTCCAGCAGGCCGGAGTTGTCAGTGAGGTACTGGATACAGTTCAGGATAAAGTCTTTATTGGCAAATGTCTGCTGGGTCACAGAGTAGTAGCCGAGCGGATAGGCAAATTTATTCTGCGGCGCCATCTCATTGCGGATGATGTCACCATCTCCTATCACGATCATCTTGCCGCCATTATCACCATGGTCAGCAAATTTCAGGCTACCCACGCTATCTCCCATAGCCAGAAACTCCGGGCTAAGGCGATTGGTATACAAGGACTGAAACTGGCCCTCCAGCAGCACTGCCACCGGCAGGCGAGGCTGATTATAGTACTGAGGGTTTGGCGCCTGCTGTAGTATGCCAAAATGTACGCGGGCAGGCGTCATGACTGCCTTGCTGTTTTCACTGGTATGCAGCAGTACCGTTTTCTTCACTCCCGGATTGCGGATGGTATCTATAGTACTGACAAACTGTGATGCCACAGGGTCCAGGTTGCGTACGATAGGGTGGTATACACTATCAGAGATCAGCTGCGGGAAATAATACCATGGGAATAGCTCTACCTGCGGCCCGCCACCCATACTGCCTACACGGAGGGGGATCGGATTGCAGTGATTGATATCCTGTACCAGATCAGTATTGATACGTACACCGTATTTGAATAACTGGTCATCGAGGTTCAGGTTGCGGTCTACTACAAACTGGCCTGTGAGATTCGTCTTCAGGCTATCAAAGTCTGCCGTAGTAGCATCTATCAGCCACATCACCTTGCCGCCATGCATGATGTACTGGTCTATCTTGTATTTGTCCTTTTCATCAAAGGCTACCATCGGCTTGGCTATGATCAGGGCGTCAAAGTCCTCATCTATTTTATACCGCTTTGTGATGTCCAGGCGTGCTATAGCATACTTCAGGTTCATGAGTTGCTGCTGTATGTCTGCCAGGTCATTATCATTCAGCTCACCATGGCCGATGCTAAAGGCTATCTTGGGCTGGCGGTATTGAGTCAGCTTTTGTATGGCTGTGGCAAATTTGTACTCCAGCGTGACTGCAGACCTGCTGAGCATGGTCTCGGGGTCAGTCTTGGCCTGAGTCTCTATGAGCTGTATGGGAAACTCCCTGCCCATATAGTAGGCTATGGCGCACGGGAAGACCAGTGTATTATTCAGCTTATTGGCACCGGTGGTCTGGTCCGTAGCAGGGGCCAGGCCCTTATTGTACAGCTCCTCTATCAGCGCTTTGCGCTCAGCGTCACTCTTACCCTTCACCGGGTCTATAAACTCAAACTCTACATTCTTGCCGCCATAGGCGCGCAGATCCATCAGCAGGTCACGCGTAGACTGGCGCAGGCGTTTATACTTGGCAGACATATCGCCCTCCAGGTATACCTTAAAGGTCACTACATCGTGCAGGTTCTTCACCAGGTTGCGCGTAGAGGGCATCACTGAGAATTTCTTCTCTGACGTCAGGTCAAAGCGCGTGTAGACATACTGGCTCAGGACATTGGCCAATACCAGGATACCCATCGTGACCAGCAGGATGAAGATCGCATCGCGACGATTGCTCATATTTCTTTTCACGCCTTTTACCATTTCCTGCTAGCTAATGATGTACGGGTGAAGAATGTAAAGAGTATGATCACAGAGAGGAAGTATACCACATCCCGGCTATCCAGTATGCCGCGGCCCATAGACTCATAGTGCGCATAGAGCCCAAACTGCTCTACGAGGTAGTCAGACTTGCCATAGAATACGCCCAGCCTCGCCAGTCCCTCTATAGCATAGAAAAATATAAAGCAGATGAAGGCTCCAAGTATAAAGGCCACGATCTGGCTCCGCGTGATAGAGGAGGCAAACAGGCTGATAGCCACAAACACAGCGCTGAGGAATATCAAACCGAAGTAAGAACCCCAGATACCACCCGTGTCTACATTGCCCACGGGGTACGCCAGATGGCTGATAGAGTAAAAGTAGATGAGCGTAGGCGCTATGGCGCAAAGCACCAGCGTGAGCGCCGCCAGAAACTTGCCCATGATGATGTCTGTATCCGTGAGGGGGCGGGTAGCCAGCAGCTCTATGGTACCTGACTGCATCTCCTCAGAGAAGGAGCGCATGGTGATAGCCGGGATCAGCATCATGAGGATGAATGGTGCTATATAAAAGAAGTAATCCAGAGAGGCGTAGCCCGCATCCAGGATATTGGCCTCCGGGGAGAACCACACCATGAAACCCACCAGCAGCAGGAAGACGCAGATGGCTATATAGCCTATCAGCGAGCTAAAAAACTGGCGCAGTTCTTTCTGAAATATGGCAAACATCAGATGTAATAATAATTAAACCCACCCATAAGGTCCTGTATACGCTGGTCTTGTTAACGTATTTTGATGGTCGGCAAATTTAAAGGAATAATACGCGGATGCAAGTCACGGGTTTGTCAAAGTTTAGGTTAGTAATGCCATATATATGTTTTGATTCATCCATATAGACTTTGTTTTTACCGGTACCTGATCCGTATCCTCATGAATGTTATCAGCCCATTCGTAGATTGTTAATTTATACTGTACCTTTGCGTAGCATGATGGTTCTGAAACAAGTAGACAGGCGCAGCGGACTCACCAAAAAAGAGTTTGTAAACGAATACCTGCGCCCTCAGAAACCAGTGGTATTTACTGATCTCACAAAGGATTGGCCGGCCATGCATAAATGGTCACTGGACTTTTTCAAGAGTCAGTATGGTGATCTCACAGTTCCTGTTTTCAGCAGCAACTACTCCAAGCCGGGACCCGGCTATATGTCTTCTGATAAAGAGATGAAGTTTCGCGACTTCCTGGCAGAGACTGAGAAAGGACACACGGACCTGCGACTTTTCCTGTTTGATATATTCCGGTCAGCACCTGAGCTCAGAGATGATTTTCAGTTTCCGACGGTGATGCGTGGCTTCCTGAAGAGGTTCCCCTTCATGTTCTTTGGCGGTGAGGGCTCAGAGGTGACCATGCACTATGATATAGACTGTGCTAATGTATTCCTCACACAGTTTGTAGGTCACAAGCGTGTCATACTTTTCCCTCCGGAGGAGTCTGCCAAGATCTACCATCATCCATATACGGTCAAAAGCCTCATAGCACCTGAGAAACCGGACTATGAGAAGTTTCCTGCGCTACAGAATGTGCAGGGCTATGAGACCATCCTGTCTCATGGCGAGATGATCTTTATGCCTACCCGCTACTGGCACTATATGCACTACCTGGATTTCAGCTTTGGGCTGGCGCTGCGCTCTCAGAGCAGCTGGGCCACCAGGGGCAGGGGAGCCTTCAATATCGCATCACACTTTCTGGTGGATAAGGGCTTTAACCTCCTGGCACCTGAGCGCTGGCATGAGTGGAAGGAGCGCGCTGCCTACGAGCGTGCCAGACCATTCGAGCCTAAGCAGCCCAATCATGGCGAACTGAATGCGAGTTTGTAACCAGGATTAGTTCATCAGGCAGGATCTGTACCGATCTTTCACCTCATCTGAATCTCCGCGACTTGGACAGCCTGGATTGTATTTTGTATTCCTCCTCTCCTATTTTAGGAGAGGCCCGGAGTGATAAGGCGGAGAATAGGTGTATTATATTTTCACCGTGAAATGTCTCTTTATCTCATCCAGCACAAAATCTATTTTCTCAAATACAAGCCGGTTTTCAAATCTAACTACGGATATGTTTAAGCTATTTAGATAGGCAGTCCTTTCCGTATCGTTCCCTTTTCCTTCTGGAGTATAATGATCGGCTCCATCTAACTCAATAGCTAGCATCTCTGACGGGCAATAAAAGTCAAGAATATAAGTACCAACACTATGCTGGCGACGAAACTTTCTGCCGTCGAGCTGGCTCTTTTGGAGTTTTAACCACAACGCTGCTTCCGCAGGAGTAGAGGTATTTCTTAGTGCCTGACGGTTCTCCTTTAGTATGCGGATGTTATGTACTTGCGTTTTCATATTGCGCCCAGTTTAAACCCCTCTAAATCTCCCCTGAATCAGGGGAGACTTTAACAGCCGATGAATATGTCGCTCCGCATTTTGTATTCCTCCTCTCCTATTTTAGGAGAGGCTGGGAGTGGTAAGGCGGAGAACAGGTGTACTATATTATATTGCTACTGTATCTCCAGCTGACGCACCACTTTCTGCATGATCTCAAAGACCGTCTCTGCCATTACATTCTCAGAGTCCAGTGTAGGGTTGATCTCTGTAAACTCCAGGCAGCATACACGCTCATTCTGTATCAGGTCCAGGATCATATCGGCGGCCTCACGTTCATTCAGACCACCTTTCACCGGCGTACCCGTACCACGTGAGATAGATGGGTCCAGCGCATCTACGTCAAAGGAGATATAGATCTTGTCGCAATGGCTCAGGTATTTGATCGCCTCGCGGCAGGTCTTGGCCACACCTACTTTTTTAAACTCGGCTGTAGTCACGATCTTGACCTTATTCTTCTTGAGCAGATATCCCTCCTGCTCCTCATAGTCGCGCAGTGCTACAAACATGATATCACGGTACTCTACCTTGGGCATGATGCCACCTACATTCTTGACCATCTCCCATAGCTCTATGGTCTCATAGTCCAGGTCATTCACCTTGTTCTCTATATTGTCTTCTGCCAGAGAGGCTGCCATAGGCATGCCGTGCATATTGCCGGATGGCGTGGTATAAGGTGAGTGGAGATCGGCGTGGGCATCTATCCATATCACCCCGATATTGGAGTCTGGATAGGCCATCTTGATACCGGCTATAGTCCCGCCGGCATTAGAGTGATCGCCTGCTAGTATGATAGGAAACTTACCATCTTTCAGCACATCACGCACGCCTGCGGCTATGCGCTCGTACATTTTCAGTACACTCTTGATACGACGGGCGTAGCGGCTGCCTACCTCGCCATAGAGGGCTGCATTATCATCCGGTATAGCCATACCTCGAAAGCGCTTAAAAAATGTACTCCGGAAATCCAGTGCTGCTATTTTCACCGCATCAATCCCCAGACTCGCACCCCTGGTGCCGGCACCTACCTCAGACTTGACCTCTATGAGCTTGACTGACTTAGTCTTAGCCATACATAAAAATTTTATTTCACAATATTTTAACCTGGAGTAGAGGTAATTTTAACAATTAAGTTTACTCCAGTTGTTTGATAGACAAATACTTATCTATCTATCGGGTCTTTGTATCCTGACCCCGCCCGCTGTCCGGACGTATAAATAAAGCGCAATGTTGATACTCAAATACGCTAAATATATATCTTAGTGCTAAAATATGCTATTTCTATTGATACGACATAGGATATAGCCAAAAAATTGTCCTTGCCCTATGTCGCCGCTTTAGGCCTAGCCAGTGCTTAAACCTACCGATATGATGTCGGTATTTTTCTAAAACACCAAAACCTGAAGAATGCGCCAACAGTACATTCTAGCCCTTGACCAAGGAACTACGAGCTCGAGATCTATTTTATTTGACAAAAACGGACATCAGGTAGCTACGGCTCAGAAGGAGTTTACTCAGATATTCCCGCATCCGGGCCATGTAGAGCATGATCCGATGGAGATCTGGACCTCTCAGCTACAGACCGCCCGTGAGGTGATGGCCAAAGCCAACATAGATGCCTCCAATATAGCCGCTATAGGCATCACAAATCAGAGGGAAACAACGATCCTCTGGGATAAGAAGACCGGCCAGCCGCTCTACAATGCCATAGTATGGCAGGACCGCCGCACTGCTCCGATCTGTGATGAGATCAAGCGCAAGAAAGACCTGGCCAAGTATATCACTGACTCTACAGGCCTGGTGATAGACGCCTACTTCTCCGCTACCAAGGTGAAGTGGATACTGGACAATGTAAAGGGGGCACGCAAGAAAGCAGAAGACGGCGAGCTCTGCTTTGGTACGATAGATACCTGGCTCACATACAATCTGACCGGCGGCCAGCTGCACATCACAGACTACAGCAATGCATCCCGCACCATGCTATTCAATATCAAGACCAAGAAGTGGGATGACAAGATCCTCACGGCACTCAAGATACCGCGTATCATCCTGCCTGAGGTAATGGACTCCAGCAAGTTTTATGGCCTCACTGATCGCAATGTATTTGACGAAAAGCAGATACCTATAGCCGGTATAGCCGGAGACCAGCAGGCGGCACTTTTCGGCCAGGCATGCTTTACCGAAGGGATGGCCAAGAATACTTACGGCACAGGCTGCTTTATGCTCATGAATACGGGCTCCAAGATGGTCAAGTCTAAATCCGGCCTGCTCACTACCATAGCCTGGGGCCTGAATGGCAAAGTAGAGTATGCCCTCGAGGGATCGGTATTCATAGCTGGCGCCGCCCTGCAGTGGCTGCGCGATGGCCTCGGCCTGATACAGAATGCAGCGGAGTCTGAAAAACACGCCACCAATGCCGCCAATGGGACTGATGGTGTCTACATGGTACCTGCATTTGCAGGTTTGGGTGCACCCTACTGGGATAGCTCGGCACGCGGCGCCATATTTGGCCTCACACGCGGTACTACCAAGGATCAGTTCGTCCGCGCAGCACTCGAGTCACTGGCCTACCAGACACGTGATATACTAAATGTGATGGAAGCTGACTCTAAGATCAAACTCAAGTCTCTCCGCGTAGATGGCGGGGCGAGTATGAATAATTTCCTCATGCAGTTTCAGGCAGATATACTGGGCACACCGGTAGAGCGGCCCAAGGTGGTAGAGACCACAGCGCTGGGTGCTGCATACCTCGCAGGCCTCGCAGTAGGTTTCTACAAAAAGCCTGATATCACCAAAAACTGGCAGATAGACCGCAAGTTTAAAGTAGAAATGAAAGAGGCACAGCGCAAGCCGCTCTACGATGGGTGGAAGAAAGCTGTGCGTCAGACCATGGCTCAGTAATACAGATATTTTCATTTAAGTTCATTGCATAAATCTCCCGACATGCGCTACCTGATCGCTCTATCTCTGGCGGCACTCACAGTGCTACCACTCTCTGCCCAGACCTCACAAAAGGGCCTCACCGTAAATAATAAAGGTGCCGAAGCCAAAAGCTCTAAAGGCGGAGGTGTAGAGGCGCATAAAGGGCAGGTAGCCGCCAAGAGCAGCTCCGGTCATGGCGTGGAGGCCAATAAGAAAGGCCTCGAGGTCAAAGGCAGCAAGGGTGGCATGACCATCCAGAAAAAGCGGCTGGACATCAAGGGCAAGAATACCAATATACATATCGGTAAGTGACCGATCACTGACCGCTGCAGCTGACCACGCTCCCCATTTCGGCAAACAGACTATTTTCCTAGCCACAGACACGGCTGGCGGGTATAAGGTTTTGTTTTATTTTATTCAGCGTATTATTACTTTCGTTCGCGTTTATCCTTAAAACAAAACGAACTCATAATGCAACTGAAACCCTTTGCTGTACTGATGATCGCAGCAGCCCTCCTGTCAGCAGATATGCTCTCTGCACAGACCGCAGCGCCTGCTACGACCACTACCAGCACCACCACCAAAGCGAAAACTAACGACCCGGCCTCTCTGAGCTGGCGCAAAAACAGAAAGACAGCCAAGAAGCTGATCAAGAAAGGACAGATAGAAGCAGCTGTGCCATACCTGGAGGCAGGCGCAGGCAAAAAACCTAAGAAGGTCTACTTTGCCGAGAACCTCTCTAAGATAGAATACAGCCTGCGTGACTACGTAGCTGCAAATAAATGGTATAAGGTACTGGTGGATAAGGACTCAGCCAAGCATAAAAAGCCAGCTTACATTTTTGAATACGCACGTACTCAAAAGAACCTGGGCCAATATGAGGAGGCCAAGGCAAACTTCGCCAGGTTTAAGAAACTGGCAGGTGATGATGATGCCTCTACAGATCTCAAAAAGCGCGCTACCCGTGAGGCCATGGGCTGCGATCGTGGTATCTTCTACCGTGACAGTGTGACCAAGCGTGATTTTAAAGTAAAGCACCTGGATCCGAGCATCAATCAGGCTGCGAGCAATTTTGCTGCGATGCCAAAGGATAACGCCCTCTACTTCAACTCTCAGAAAGCTGACCACGCTATCATATACAAGTCAAGGAAGAATGGCAAGTCATGGTCTACCGCAGATGAACTGGCCGCTGATATCAACCTGGCCAAGGCTAACGTGACCACTCCGGCGTTTTCTACAGATGGCTCTACGATGTACTACACCGTATGTCCAGATGACAATGGTGGCAAGGTAAAACCTAAGTGCCAGATCTACAGCAGCCACATGGTAGCCGGTGTATGGGAAAAGGGTGCCGCACTCGGCGCACTGCTCAATGATGGTCTGAGCAATAACATGGCTCCGGCAGTAGGCAAGAATAAGGATAACGAGGATGTACTCTACTTTGTGAGTGATCGCAACCTGGGCAAGGGTCTCGATATCTTCTACTCCAAGCTGAACCCTGATGGCTCAGTAGGCAAGCCGCACTCTGCCGGCTCTATGATCAATAGCAAGGGCGATGAAATGAGCCCATACTACGATGCTGCATCGAAGACGCTCTACTTCAGCTCCAATGGCCTGATCAATATCGGTGGCTATGACGTGTACAAGACTACCTGGGATGCCAATGGCGAGTGGGTAGAGCCAGAGAGCATGGGCACGCCTATCAACTCCAGCGTGGACGATTACTACTTCACTCTGAATGACAAGCTGACACTCGGCTACCTGGCTTCTAACAGGCTCGAGCCGGGCATGTTTAAGGGTGGCTGCGCTACCTGCAGTGATGATATCTTTGAGGTAGCTACTACACGCCTCTTCCTGGCAGTGACAGGCAATGTATATGAGGAGAAAGATGGCCAGCGTACACCGGCATCTGCAGGCAGCGTACTGCTCTATGATGACCGCAATGGTACTGAGCTCGCTTCCTACATACCTGTAGATGGCAAGTACTTCTTTGACCTGCAGCCTAAGAGGGGCTACAAGGTGCTGACACGCCGCGATGGCTACTATGATGGTGTATCTACCTTCAATACGGATGCTAATACAGAAAGCGATACGCTGAAGTATGACCTGCTCCTCAAGAAGAAGGAAGAGACCAATCCTCTCTTTGGCAGGGTGATAGGCCGCATCTACTATGACTATGATCAGGCGCGCCTGCGTGCAGATTCACGCGATAGCCTCCGCAAGATATTTGACATCATGCAGCAGTTCCCTACCTATGTATTTGAGGTAGGTGCCCATACTGACGGCAAGGGTACTGAGGAGTACAACCTCGCGCTGTCTCAGAAGCGTGCTGATGCAGCTATCGGCTACTTCAGCTATGAGAAGAAGGTCAACAAAGACCGCCTGATAGCTAAGCCATATGGCACCTCACAGCCTGTAGCACCTAATAAGACTGCCGATGGTAAAGATGACCCTAAGGGCCGCGCTATGAACCGCCGCACAGAGTTTAAGATAGTGAGTGAGCTGACCGCTGAGCAGATAGCTGCGGAGCAGGCCAAAAACAGCAAGACCAAAAAGTCTGGTCCCGCTCCTGAGGTCAAGACCATAGCTCCGGCTCCGGCTAAGAAATCATCAGAAGCACCGGTACCGGTCAAGGAAACCAAGACCACAGCTGCGCCTAAGAAGACAGCTGAAGCACCTGCCAAAGGCAACGACGCTCCGGTAGCTAAAGTGGTGAAGAAGGATGTAATATTCAGCAAGCCATCTGCTGCACCGGCTGCCGCACCTAAGGCAGAAGCCAAAGCAGAAACAAAAACTGAGACCGCAGTATACAAGACTGCTCCATCAGAAACGATCACGCTGAAAGGCACCGTATACACTACCAAGGGCAATAGCCGCATGCTGGCAAATGAAGCTGCAGTATTCCTGACCAGCGAGGTAGATGGCTTTCAGCAGAAAGTGTCTTATGTCAAGGCTGATGGCGCTTACTACTTTGACCTGACCCGCGCTACACCGGGTATCTATAAGATAGTAGCACGCAAAGGAAACTTTGAAAGCAATGAGATATCAATGAGCCTCGACCATATCAAGCAGGTCAAAGCTCCGATAGACCTGGAGATACCAGTAAAGTAAATAAAGGAAAGCCGCTCAGTGAGCGGCTTTTTTGTTGCTGCACTTTTGAGCTGACATTGGGCGCAGATTTATTTACTTTGATCTAAGAAGAATCTGAAGTGCATGAATGTCAAGATCAATAAAACTAAGATAGTAGCCACCTGGGGGCCCGCTTGTGAGGATGAGAATGTGATGCTGGAGATGATCCAGGCTGGTGTAGACGTATTCCGTTTCAACTTTTCTCACGGCAAGCATGAGAAGCACCTGGAGGGATTTCAGAAGGTGCGCAAAATATGCGATGAGCATGGCCTTAATATCGGTATCCTGGCCGACCTGCAGGGACCCAAGATACGCCTCGGCCTCGTGCGGGACAATCTGGAGGTACTCGAGACCGGCAGCGAGATAGAGATCACTACCGAAAACTGCCTCAGTACTTTCAAGAAGATCTTTATCAGCTATGAGAATCTCGCCCTGGAGGCTGAGCCGGGCGATGCGATCCTGATAGACGATGGCCGGGTAGAGTTGAAGGTGCTCACCACAGACCGCAAGAACCTCCTCACCGCCAAAGTAATAGTAGGTGGCAAGATCAGCAATAACAAAGGAGTCAACCTGCCTGATACCAAGACCAAAGTACCGGCCCTCACAGAGAAGGACCGCCGCGACCTGGACTTCGCACTGGCTAATGGCGCTAACTGGATCGCACTGTCATTCGTACGTTCGCCCAAGGACGTACAAGAGCTGAAAAGCATAGTGGGAGAGCGCAACAGCTACATCAAGGTAATGGCTAAAATAGAAAAGCCTGAAGCGCTGGTAGAGATCGATGCGATCATAGAGGCTGCAGATGGCATCATGATAGCCCGGGGCGACCTGGCAGTGGAGGTACCGCAGGAAAAAATGCCACTGATCCAAAAAGACATCGTAAAGCGCTGCATCCGCAAGGCCAAACCTGTAGTAGTAGCCACACAGATGATGGACTCTATGATAGAGAGCCCCAATCCGACCCGTGCGGAGATCACAGATGTGGCCAATGCGGTGATAGATGGTGCTGATGCAGTGATGCTCAGCGGTGAGAGCAGCATGGGCAAATATCCTGTGCGCGTGATCCAGATCATGGAGAAGATATTGAACAATGTAGAGTCGTCTGACGACCTGATCTATAATAAGCAACTGATACCAGACAAGGAATCTGCTTCTTTCCTCTCAGATGCTATCTGCTACAATGCTGCCCGCATGAGCAGTGAGCTGAGGGCACGCGCCATCATTGGTATGACCTTTAGTGGCTATACCGGCTTCCTGCTCTCCAGCTACAGGCCCAAGGCTGAGGTGTTCATCTTCACAGAAAACATGGCACTGCTCAATGCCCTCTGCATCTGCTGGGGCGTGAGGGCATTTCACTATGATAGATTCGTAGGTACTGACACTACTATACGTGATGTGGTGCGCATACTCAAGGAGCGCGACCTGGTGAAAGAAGGCGACATGATAGTCAATATCGGCTCCATGCCGCTGGCTGCCCGTGGCCGCGCCAATATGATGAAGGTGACAGTGGTAGAATAAAACTTCACTCCTATTTGTCAGCGGCTTAGATTTTCATTGGCCGAAGTTGTGGGCTTTTAACAGGTATCACGCCACGTAGCCTGTACTTTTGCCGGCGCTTTGAAGGAAGATCAATACAACGTCACGCAGAGCATTCCGCCTGCGCCATCTATCAATAGTATATTGCAGGATGCTGATAGCCACGAGAGACTATTCTCGGTCAGGCGCACACTTTTTATCACCTCGCTTGCTTTTGTCAACGCCATTGTTGTAGGCTTTATAGCCAAAGGCCTGGAGATGCTCATCAACTTTACTACCAGCATCTGCTTCTATGGCAGGCCATCTGTAGAGCGTATCTCTCCTGCGGGCAATCACCTCGGCCTATGGGTCATAGCCCTGCCTGTAGCAGGCGGCATCATAGTCGGTATCATGGCTCGCTATGGCTCTAAGGCCATCAGAGGGCATGGCATACCCGAGGCCATGGAGAAGATACTCACTGATGAGAGCCGCATCCCGCCGCTCATCACCTTTCTCAAGCCGCTCTCTGCAGCTATATCTATAGGTACAGGCGGGCCATTCGGCGCAGAGGGGCCCATCATCGCTACCGGTGGGGCCGTTGGCTCTGTGTGCGGCCAGACACTGCAGACCACCGCGCGTGAGCGCAAGGTGCTACTGGCCGCAGGCGCTACAGCTGGTATGACAGCCATATTCGGCACACCCTTCGCGGCCATCCTGCTGGCCATCGAGCTGCTGCTGTTTGAGTTTTCACCTAAGAGTTTTGTACCCGTAGTCGTAGCCTGTGTGACCGGTGCTTGCTGTCATTTCCTTCTCTTTAGTACCTCCCCTACCTTCCCTATGCCACAGGTGACAGCACCTGATCGCAATGCTGTGATCGCCTATGCAGTCATAGGCATCCTGATCGGCCTGGCCTCTGTGGTAGTGACCAAGGCTGTATACTGGATAGAGGATGCCTTTGAGAAGCTACCTATCCACTGGATGTGGTGGCCGGCCATAGGAGGGCTGGCAGTCGGTGTGATCGGATACTTCGCTCCACTCACGCTGGGCGTGGGCTACTCCAATATCACCATGGCGCTCTCAGGCACAGTAGCGCTCAACGTACTCGCCTCTCTCTGCCTGCTGAAGTTTGCCTCCTGGTCCATCGCACTGGGCAGTGGTACCTCGGGAGGCACACTGGCTCCGCTGCTCACTATAGGCAGCGCGCTGGGATGTGTGGTCGGTATAGCGGTACAGCGGTGGGTGCCAGAGGCCCATATCAGCCTGCCACTCTGCGCACTGGTAGGCATGGCGGGGATGTTTGCAGGTGCCTCACGGGCCCTGTTGACCGCCATCGTATTTGCACTGGAGACCACCATGCAGGAGAATACACTCCTGCCACTCATAGCGGGCTGTGTGACTTCTTACATGATCTCCTTCGTTTTTATGAAAGGTACTATCATGACGGAGAAGATCAACCGCCGGGGAGTGGTCACACCGGAGAGTTTCCATCCGGACGTATTGCAGAATACGCTTGTCTCTGACATTACGCCTGACCATGCCGCTGAGCATAAGATCAGTTTGTTTAACATGAACGAAAGCATCCACAATGTAAAGCTGCGGCTCATCCACTCTTCTTATAGTTTCAATACGCTGCTGATAGAGGATGATGCACATCAGATAGTAGGCACCGTAGCACGTGGTGAGCTATACAATGCAACCCTGTCTCCCATAGCCCCTATCAGTGAGCTGGCCAATACAAAAGTCTACACGATATACGCAGACAATACCCTACAGCTGGCCGTTCACTTCCTGCTCAAGACCAGGCAGGATATCCTGCCGGTGGTGCACCGGGACACGCGCGAGGTCTCCGGTATCATATCTACCGTAGATATACTACGTGCCTACGAGCGCCGCATGCAGCAGGACACGCTACGCCAGCGCAGCCTGGCCGGACCCGATGAACTATGGAAGGCCGTGTCACGCGGACGCGAGTTTCTGATGGGCCGTGGTTAGGATTGTCTATTGCGCATATACCTACAATAGTTAATTTTATCTATTCAAAAGGTTTACAAAACACTAAAACCATTTTATGGCAATCAATGTCGAACTACTAAAACAATGCTGCGGGGTACCGGGCATATCAGGTTTTGAGCAGAAGGTACGCGAGCTCGTGACCAGGGAACTGAAAGGCGTGGTCTCTGACCTCTATACAGATAATATGGGCAACCTCGTAGCAGTGCTCAAGGGCAAAGACAGCTCTAAGAGAGTAATGGCTGCCGCCCACATGGATGAAATCGGATTTATGGTCAAGGCCATAGATGATAACGGGTTTATCAAGATACAGACCATAGGTGGTTTTGACCCTAAGACGCTGACAGCCCAGCGCGTGATGGTACATGGCAAAAAAGATCTGATAGGTGTGATGGGCTCAAAGCCGATCCACATCATGACACCTGAGGAGCGTACCAAGCCACCTCAGATCAGTGACTACTTCGTAGACATGGGCCTGCCAAAGGCAGAGGTAGAAAAGTATATAGAGATAGGTGCGCCTATCACCCGCCTCAGTGATCTGATAGAGATGGGCGACTGTATCAATAGCAAGTCTGTAGACAACCGGGTAGCAGTATTCGTACTGCTGGAGACGCTGAAGGAACTAAAAGGACAGGATATACCTTATGACTTCTATGGTGTCTTCACAGTACAGGAGGAGGTAGGCCTGCGCGGAGTGCATGTAGCCGCGCACCATGTCAATCCTGATTTTAGCCTTTGTATAGATACCACTATCGCCTTTGATACACCTGGCTCTAAACCTGAAGAGATGGTGACCAAGCTCGGCGATGGCGTAGCCATCAAGATCATGGACGGCGGTGTGATATGCGACTACCGCATGGTGCAGTATATGAAAGAGCAGGCCAACAATGCCAAGCTGAAATACCAGATGGAGATACTACCTGCCGGCGGTACAGACACAGCAGGTATGCAGCGTATGGCTACCAATGGCACCATAGCAGGCGCTGTCTCTATCCCTACGCGCCACATCCACTCTCACATAGAGATGGCCAATAAGAACGACATCCGGGGCAATATAGACCTCATGAAGCTCTGCGTACAGCATCTCGACAAGTACGACTGGAGTTTCAAATAAGGTACTTCCATAAATAAAAAGAGGAGCGGCAAAACCGCTCCTCTTTTTATTTATGGCCTATCTGCTTTATCTTACTATGCCTATCCTGCCGGAGAGTAGTCCTCTACTATTTTGCAAAGTGAGTATATAGATACCGTCAGACAGGGCACCATCCAGCGGAAGCTGCACGCCCTGCCAATCCTTTTTGCGCAGTACTACTTTGCCGGAGAGATCTGATACGGTGATCTCTGCAGGATCCACTATCTCCTCCGAAAAGTGAACAGCCCCGGCATAGTAACTCATATTTACCATCCTTTGCTCACCTCTCACATCTGTCATACCCAGCGCATATTGTATCACATGGATCGTGACCATCTGTGCATCGGTCTTGTATACGTTTGCGCTATCACATACACTGCTGTAACAGTAAAAGGAGTCTTGGGCAAAAAGGCATATCAGATAGTTGCCGGCACTATCATAGGTATGAGACGGTGTAGGGCCTGTACTATACTGGTTATCCCCCCAGCTCCAGCGGTACGTTAGATTGTTACCGGTACTTTGGTTGACTGCTATCCAGCTATGCGGCGCATTGGGATCCGGCACGACCTGAAATGCGGCGTGAGCAGGGTTGGTCCCATATGACAAGGTGAAGGGTGCAGACACTGCGCTATCAGCTCCCCTGTATATTGTGACGGTATACGTGCCAGGGATCCATGTATAGATACTATTGGTCGTATCTCCTGTAGACCAGCGGTATCTCCAGCCATTACCGGCCGGCACTGCGAGACTGGCAGTATCCCCAGTGAGGCATATATGATTGCGGCCATGTATGTTTACATGCAGAGTAGTGTCGCAAATGATATAAGGTTGATAAGCGCTTGTCGTATCCTGGCGACTGATAGCAGGCGCAGCATTGGCGGCGCATGGTATGCGCATATAATAACGCACACCTGCAAACTGCTCCAGATCAACATTTCTCAGAGGTCCAAAAGAGGTATAGAAATCGGCAATGATCCTGAGCTTGTATTGGCCGGGAGGCGCTACATTAGATCCTTGTATCCAGATGGTACCCGTTTCCGTCCTTATCCAGGTCTTATTTCTTTTGCTGCAGAGGAAACTGTATCCGGCAGGCAGATAAATAGAGTCTATGGTCATAGAATCTATGGTACCTGCACTCGCAGTACTCGTAGAGGTGAATCGCAAGGTGTCATAATTGTAACTCCATGCCGGCAGTGGTGGCAATACCGAGTCTGCGGGGTGCAGGCCATAGCCGCTGACAGCGGGTGTATTGGTGACGAAATAATACCCTGTAGTACCATTAAAGTAATGAGTATCCCAATACAAAGAATCATGCTGGGCATAAGAGGTGATCCAAGTCAGTAAACAAAGGAAAGCGAGTAAAGTACTTTTTCTCATAGATGGTTAGATGTGAGTTTAAATATAACCAAAAGCTTCACGCAAAATGCAAAAGGAGCGATGATCGTCGCTCCTTTTGCATTTGTATGACTTTGCTTATCGCACCAGGCCTATCCGTCCTGCCAGTCTCATAGTGTTATTCTGAAGGCTGACCACATAGACACCATCTGCCAGGCTATCATCCAGCGGTAGTGCAGTGCCTGTCCAGCTGCGTCTGCTCATCACTACACGTCCTGACATATCATAGAGTGTGATGTCAGATGGAGTGGTGATACTCTCTGAGAAGTGTACCGCATGGGCATAGTAGCTCAGCGTAAGTTGCCTGGCGCTGATGTCCGTAGTGCCTAGCGCATATTGTACTACTGTGAGTCCCACCATTTGAGCATCTGTTTTGGATAGATAGCCTGAGTCACAGTAGTGCGCCTGGCAGCCATTCTGATCCGATACATAAACACAGATGGTATAAAAGCCAGCGCTGTCATATGTATGTGATGGAGTGGGGCCTGTGCCCGATGGGCTATTGTCACCCCACACCCATGTGTAATTGGTCCCAACGCTCTGATTGATCGCTATCCAGCTGTGGGGCGTAGAAGGGTCTGGTACCAGAGTAAATGCAGCTACCGGCAGCGGATTAGAAACTACTGGCACTTGTGCCCGGCCCAGACTATCTCCCGCTGCAGAGTAGACTGTCACAGCATAGGTACCCGTGGCCCTCGCTATGATCTCTCTGCTGGTCTCACCGGTAGACCAGAGGTAGATCTGGCCATAAGCAGAATCAGCACTCAGCACTACAAATTCATTCTGGCAAAAAACCGTAGGCCCATTGGCCGTGATATGGACTGCTCCCGGTACATTGCCACAGGTATCTCCTCCAGAGATAAAACCGACCAGGGAATCTACATAGTCATAAGCCATACAGCTGCCTGCCGGGCAGGCTATACGCAAGCCATAGCGCAGAAACATATCATTGCCCAGGTCCTCGTGAGGATAATATGTACCCTGCTGGTAGATAGCTCCTACTATATGTATGTTATACTGCCCTGCGGGCCCGATAGGAGTACCGGATATCTCTATCACGCCATCCTCTCCTGCGGCAAATTTATTGTTTGCCTTATTGGTAGACCAGCACAGTCCATTGGGCAGATAAATAGAATCGATCCTCACCGAGTCTACTGATACGATACCTGCATTTGTGTAGTTTTTGAAATAAATGATCTGATGTGCCTGCTGGCCATTGATCAGACAGGGTACCTGGTCAGCAGCGGGGCGCAGGCCCGGCGCAGCACCAGTCTGCGACGCTACTGTGCTGATAGCACTCTGACAGTTTTCAAAGTAGGTACTATTCCACAGGCCGCTGCAACTGTGCGAGCGGCCTATATAGGTGGGATAGGACACAGCTGAGTCCGTGCCTGATGTCACTGTGACTATATAGGTACCTGCACCGCCGTAGATGGTGCGTGTCGTCTGACCAGTAGACCAGTGGTAGCTATAGCCAGCGCCCGCATTGGCAGAGAGCAGCGTGGAGTCTCCCGGGCAGACATCAGTAGCACCTGCAGAGATAGTAGCCACCAGAGAGCTACCACCACAGGCGGTGATGCCTGGCAGCGAAGGTACGACCGTATCGCATGTACCTGAGGCCGATTTGACACGGACATAGGTGGCGATGTTAGCAGCATCCGCATTGAGTCCCTGTACATCATACACTCCCTGGTTTTGTGCATTGATGCTTAGTATAAGGCGCATTTTATATTGCCCCACCTGATCACTGGTCAGTCCGGTGATCATTATTGTTCCCTGGTCATTGGGGTTAAACTCATTAGTCGCGTTGGAAGTAGACCAGCACATCCCACACGGTAGATTCTCTATACTGTCTATCCGCATCTTATATACACTGATGGTATTCCCCGCAAATGTGAAAGTTGTATAACATTTGAACGGGATATAAAGAGTATCCTGCCTGCCCTGCGTGATGCAGTTGTAATTGTTAGAATTTCCAAATCCGTAATAACCAACAGGATAGACCGGGATAGTAGAAGATGAATTGCCACAGTATTGAGCAAATGTGTTTCCCGACAATAGCATCAATGTGGCAAGCGTAAGCGAGAGGAGTGTTCGTTTCATAGTTTAATAGTAGTTAAGTTTTCAAATCAAATATATCGTTTTAGGCCGGTTGCTTTATGAATACTCGGCATAGTACTCTTTTATAACGTGAAAGATCTGCCAATGGTTGCTTGCCTGGACTATGGGTAGAAAATACTAATGGGGAAGCGATCAATATTGCTTCCCCATTAGCGTCTATCTATTTGTACTATTTCACCAGGCCTATCCGTCCTGCCAGTCTCATCGTGTTATTCTGAAGGCTGACTACATAGACACCATCTGCCAGGCTATCATCCAGTGGCAGCGTAGCGCCCGTCCAGCTGCGCCTGCTCATCACCACCCTGCCAGACATATCATAGAGTGTGATGTCAGATGGAGTGGTGATACTCTCTGAGAAGTGTACCGCATGGGCATAGTAGCTCAGCGTAAGCTGCCTGGCGCTGATGTCTGTAGTGCCTAGTGCATATTGTACTACTGTGACAGATACCATTTGGCCGTCGGTCTTGTAGAGATAGGCATTGGAGTCGCAGTATGCTGCCTGGCATCCGTACTGATCTGACACAAATACGCAGATGGTATAGTAGCCGGCAGTATCATACGTATGATTAGGGGTAGCTCCTGTGGTATCCACGCCGCCGTCACCCCATGTCCAGTAGTAAAACAGATTGGAACCCACACACTGATTGACCACCGTCCAGACGTGCGGCGTAGACGGATCCTGTACCAGGCTCAAAGCGGCTACAGGACTGGGATTGACCACTACGGTGACTGGCGTGGCTACTACAGAGTTTCCATTTTGAGTCACCGTCACGGTATAGCTGCCAGAGGTAGTCACTATCGTGTTTGCACTCGTATAGCCATTAGACCAGAGGTATGAATAGGTGGTGTCATAGTTAGCTGTCAGCTCTACATATCCACCATCACAGAAGGTAGTAGGTCCGGAGGCTGTGATAGAGGCTGTGAGCACAGGTGTACTGCACGAGCTATTGTCTGGTACATAGAGGCTCATACTGTCCGTAGGATTGATGGTAGTGCAGGCAGATGATGGACAGGATATCCGTACGTGATACCTCAGCTGAGCCAGCGCCTCCAGATCTACGGCCGTAAAACTTCCTATACTGGTATTGACGTCGGCCACGATCTTTAGCTTATAGCTACCTGACGGTGCTGTCGGAGTCCCGGATATGAGGATCACCCCATCCTCGCCGCTGGTAAATGTGTTATTCGATTTATTGGTACTCCAGCAGAGGCCTGCAGGCAGATAGATCGAGTCAAATTTGATCGAGTTGACCGTAGCTACAGAAAAGGTCGTAAAATTCTTAAAGTAGATCGTATCGTATCCTGTACTTCCCCTTTGCAGGCATGGCAGCGCACTATCTGTAGGAGCGAGGCCCGGTACCGCACCCACCTGTGGCGTGATCTGATTAGTGCCGTTATTACAGTTATTAAAGTATGCACTGCTGTAATAACTGATGCTGCCGCAATTGTTGGCCGTCACTATCACCGTATCTGCAGCAGCGCTGCTGCCATAGGATACCGTCACACTATACATACCTGCGGCAGACACTGTGATACTTTGAGAGGTCTGCCCTGTAGACCATATATATTGATAGCCTGAGTGAGCAGGGGCAGATAGTACTTGTGTATTGCCATTACAGATATTGACCGGTCCCGGTGGATAGATAGTAGCACTCGCTACGCAGTTAGAGGTCACCACTACTTGTACCGGTGAGGAGATCACGCTATTGCCACCGCTCGTCACGGTCACAGTATAGCTTCCGGCACTGCCCACAGTGATAGCCTGGGTAGTAGCCCCTGTAGACCAGAGGTATGTATAGCCATATCCATAGTTGGCAGTGAGGGAGACAGAGTCACCATTGCATATCGTAGTGGAGCCACTGGCCCAGATAGTAGCTGCGAGCGCACCACATGCAGATGTATCAGGAGCATACAGACTCGTCGAGTCCGCAATATTGATAGAAGGGCATGAACCATTGCTGCAACCTATTTTCACATGATACCTCAGGTGAGCCAGCGCCTCCAGGTCTACTGATGCAAAAGAACCTATACTAGTATTGACATCTGCTATTATCCGGAGCTTGTAGCTACCGGCCGGGGCTGTAGGATGGCCCTCTATGACTATCACACCATCCTCTCCGGTGGCAAAGGTATTGTTAGCCTTATTGGTACTCCAGCAGAGACCAGCGGGGAGATAGATGGAGTCAAATTTGACAGAGTTGACCGCAGCTACAGAGAATGTAGTGAAATTTTTAAAATAGATCGTGTCTGCGTAGCGACCACCAGCTGAGAGGCATGGCAGCATCGTATCTGGAGGAGATAGTCCGGGTATCACGCCTATATTCGGCGGGACCACATTTGTGCCGGCATTGCAGGAGCCAAAATAACCAGTATTCCAATAACTATAGCTACCGCCACAATTAGTGCTGATCACGGTCACTGAATCAGTGGCTGTATTAGTACCATCATATACTACTACACTGTAAGTACCTGCTGCATTCACTGTGATGTTTTGCGAGGTCTGCCCGTTGCTCCATTGATAGGTATAGCCGGCATGATATGGTGCTGCCAGTGTCTGAGAACTTCCATTGCAAAGGTAAACAGGTCCGGCAGGTGATATAGTAGCATCTACAGGGCAGCTCGTACTTACAGATATAGCTACAGGAGAGGAAGAGATGCTGCTGCTGTTAGAGCTTACGGTCACCACATAGCTACCCGAGCTGCCTACCACTATGGAGCGTGTAGTAGCCCCGGTAGACCAGAGGTAACTGTAGCCGAATCCATAATTGGCAGTGAGCCCTACAGAGTCGCCGGGGCAGAGAGTAGTGGATCCATTGACATAGATAGAAGCAGACAGCGATGCATTACAACCGCTGGTATCTGACGAGAATACACTGACCGAGTCCAACTGGTCTATTACCGGGCAGCTATTGTTGCTACAGGCCACGCGCACGTGGTAGCGCATATGAGCCAGTTGCTCCATATCCATTGCCATAAAGTTGGCGATGTTCGTATTCACATCTGCTATGATCCTGAGCTTGTAGCTACCCGGAGGCGCTACTGTAGTGCCGGATATGATGATCACGCCATCCTCGCCTGCGGCGAAAGTGTTGTTTGCTTTATTGGTACTCCAGCAGAGTCCGGCTGGCAGATAGATAGAGTCAAACTTGAATGAATTGATAGTGGCTACCGATAAAGTGCTGAAGTTTTTGAAATAGATCGTATCGTAATACCTCCCGTTGGCACTCATACATGGCAGCAGGCTATCCGGAGGTGATAGTCCAGGTATGCTGCCGGCTATAGGTGCTGAGCTGTTTGTTGCTGCATTGCACGAACTAAAATAAGAGGGATTGAAATACAGTGCAGTCTGGGCCTTGGTCGCTCCTATGCCACAAAGCATGATCAGCAGGATAGTACTAATGTTTTTCATAGAATGTTGGTTTTATAAGATTCTGTCAAGTAAAAGTAGCAATGATAAATTAGCCTCCGGAGAATTTCCTTCTTCACCTTACGCATTCAGATATTACCCTACAGATCACCATCGCAGCGTTTAGACGAAACATTGATTAGTAGGGTTGCTGATTTTACAAGATCGAAGCTAGTCATCGTACAGTCAAGAGATTGTCATATTCGGTGAATGCTCAAAATAGTATCCTATACTGGGGCAGCGGAAAGAGCCCCTGCTGATACTGCGTCACCAGGCTATTGGTGCGGGTGTCATATAGTTTGATGAAGACATTCTTGTGATTGGTCACATTCTGCACATCAAAGGAGAACTCGTGTGTGATCCGGCGCAGGCTGATACGGTAGCTGATCTTGAGGTCCAGCCTGTAGTAGACAGGATACTGCAGTGAGTACGCCTGCGCGTCTATATCTACCTCGTGCCCCTGTAGCTGGCTTTGTATTACGTCTATCGGTGTATAGTAGCGGCCACCTGCCACGGTAAATTTGCCATCCACTGCTATCACATGGCGCTTCACGCCCTTCTTGCCGCCAAAGCGGTATTCATATCCGGCGAGTGCATTGACCACATAGTGGCCATTAAAGGCTGTATTGCGCCAGACGCCGTCGCTGCCCTTATACTTTGAGTCAAAGAGAGAGGCAGTGACCAGGAAGTAATAGCCTTTGCTAAAGAACTTCTCCATGGTCAGCTCGAGGCCATAGTTTCTGCCTTGGCCTTTATTGACGAGGAAGGTATTGTTGGGCGTATTGAAAGCTGCGCCAGCATTGAGCATACTGAAGCTGCTACTCTGCCGCTCCACAGGTACATTGTCCAGATACTGAAAGTAGGCCTCCGTCCTGAGGTGAAAGTCCTTGAAGAAGACCAGATCATAGCCGAGCACTACATGGTTGCTCCTTGTGAAGCCCATATGCAGGTTAGTAGGTTTGCCGCTGCTGGCGGCGCTGGTGTCGTAGTTGTAGTAGGTAGGCAGCGGCTGTATGCCATTGTGAAGGCCATAGCCGAGGCTGAGGTACTGGCGCTCATTGATCTGGTACTTTAGTCCCAGACGCGGCTCAGCGGCTATACTATTGCTCAGCGTGAAGTACTGCGCGTGAGCACCGGCATTTAGCACGAGCCTATCACCAAACTTGTGCTGCCAGGTGAGGTAGGCCTCCATGAGGCTGCTCACCCCTTTGCCATACTTGAGCGGATAGAAGTGACCGAAGACCGAGAGGCTGTCAGAGAACTTCACATCATAGACATTGCCTATCAGGCCAGCTACTATCGTATTGCGTGCATTGAGCTTATTGCTGTACATCAGGTGGGCACTATACTTATTCTGCCGAAGTGTGACCCGGTCATAGGCAGTGATGATAGAGCGGTCCACGATATTGATGGTATCTATATTGGCCAGCTGGCGCTGATGCGAAGCGGCGATGGTCCAGCGGAAGAATGACTTTGGTGTGATGAAGTAGGTGTGAGAGAAGCCTACTACTCCCGTGCGCACACGGTTGTATATGTTCTGGTTCTCGTTTCCGTAGAGGTTGTTGGTGCTCTTGAGGTCCAGCTTGGAGCCCAGCAGGTCTATGCTACTCAGGCCACCGAGACCGAAGAGGCTGAATGTACCTGCTTTTGTGGTAGGTACATTGACCTTAAAGGACAGATCCTGATACTCCGGTGTAGCGGTACCAGTACCGAAGTTGGCGCCTAGCAGCTTGAAGAAGCCAAGGGTAGAGTAGCGATAGTTGATCAGCCAGCTGGCCTTGCTCTTCTTCTTTGCAAAGGGACCCTCGGCACCCAGCTCGATACCATTGAAGCCTATCTGCCCGAGGAACTCATACTTGTCCTTATTGCCATTGCGCATCCTGAGGTCAAAGACGCCGGAGGTAGCATTGCCATACTCTGCCGGGAAGGCTGAGGTAAAGAAGTCACTACGGGCCAGGGTATTGTTATTGAGCATGCTCACCGGGCCACCTGTACTGCCAAAGCTGGCAAAGTGATTGGGGCTGGGGATGTCTACACCATCGAGCCGCCAGAGCAGGCCCATGGGCGAGTTGCCCCGGATGATGATGTCATTGCGGGCATCGTTGGCGCCACTTACACCAGCGAAGTTGGATGCCATGCGGGCAGGGTCATTGCGGCTGCCGCTAAAGCGGCTGGTCTGCTCTACATCAAAGGACCGGGCACTGACAGTGGCAAACTCGTTCTTGGCTGCCCCCTTGCTGACTTTCTGGGTCACCTGCACCTCGCTTAGTTCATTTACCTTCTCCTCCAGCTCTATGGTGAGTTGGTTCTCCTTGCCCGCTATCACGAGTATGTCATTGGCGCCGCCATCCTTGTAGCCTATGTAGCTGACGCGGATGGAAACACGGCCCAGCGGTACACTGGTCAGGGTAAAGTAGCCCGTACTATCCGTCTGTGCGCCTATAGGCGGGTCAGAGCCGAGCACATAGACATTGGCACCTGAGATGGGATACTTAGAGTCGCGGTCCACTACCTGGCCACGGATGTTCTTGAGGTCCTGCGCCTGTACTACCAGAGCGGCAGCCAGCAGGCACAGGCAAAGCAGGCTGCGGAGACTGGTGATCACATGGGGCTTAGGTGGGTGCACAGGTCAAATATAATACACCCGGCACAGGTCTCCGAGGCCGGTCATGAGGTTTCCTTACCCCAGCCGGGAGCCTATGAGGAAGGTGATGGTAGCCACGGCCGCCGTGAGGAAGATACCCCAGAGGATATCGACGATGACCACTACCAGCGGGAAGCGGTCTACGGTGGCAAGGTTGGTCAGGTCATAGGTGGCGTAGCAGAGCAGGCCCAGTACGGCGCCATTGACCAGGGCTATGGTCCAGGCCTGGTCACGCAGGGCAGGTATCACGGCGAAGAAGAGGATGCCACCTATGTAGATGAGATAGAAGACAATAGCGGCTGCCCAGTTGGGCTTTTCGGCCAGCAGGTAGCCTAGCTTTTCCTTATAGAATGAGCGCGCTACAAAGCCGATCCAGACCATATCTATGGCAAAGAAGATAGCAGTAGCGATAAGGTAGATCCATACGGTCTTCATGTCTTTTTGGTATTTATGTAGGTGAAAGGTACAATCATTGTACCATAAGGTAAAGATACTCAACCTCCCCGATGATAGAGGTACAACGACTAAATATGGACAGCAGCTGGCTGCTGCGCTGGGCCGGCACCAGCATAGTCATAGACCCATGGCTGGTAGGCAGCGAGGTAGATGGCTTCCGCTGGTTCAATGAGCAGTGGCATACTACAGAGCCAGTGCCTCTCAGCGAGCTGGGCAGGCTGGATATGGTGCTGGTGTCCCAGCCCTACTCCGACCACTGCCATGCAGAGACCATCCGCCAGATGGACTACGGCCAGCTGGTAGCAGTGCCTCCCGCCGGCAAGCGGCTGAAGCGGGAGATAGCCGGCCTGGCTACGCAGGACATACCCGAGATCAGCCGGGGCTGGCTCACAGTGGGGCCGCTACAGCTGGCAGACCTGCTGCCTGACCGGTGGATAGACCCGATCTACCACGCCATAGCCATCAGGCATGGCGGGGAGGTGATCCTCTATGCGCCGCATGGCTTTGAGCTGAGCGGGGTGCAGCTGCGGGCGCTGGAGGGCCTGCGGGTCCGGCTGCTGATGACTACCTATAGCTGGTTTCGCATACCGGCAGTGCTGGGTGGGCTGGTCAACCCTGGCGTCAAGGCTGCCGAGGCCCTGGCGGCTCAGGTACAGCCCGACCGGATAGTCAATACGCATGACGAGCAGAAGCGCGGGCAGGGCTTCATACCAAGGGTGGCCCGGGCGGTCTATGCCGATATGGCCGAGCAGAGCAGGATAGATAGCCGGGTCATAGACCTGCCGGACTACAGGGTGGTGCAGCTCTGAGGTGGCCGGTGATAGGGCCAGCAGGCTGGGCTAGGGCAAGTTTTTCGACTATGGAGCAGGGGTGAGAGGGACGGAGGACGAGGGTCGGGGGACGGCCTGACGGAGTATGGCTGAGCCAAGTTTTCCGACTATAGAGAGCTAGGTGGCATACCCAGAAAATCCTAAGTTTTTCGACTAGGAGCGACACTCAACCTATCTGACAAGCAATCAATTACGATTTATTAATTACATTCAACTAAATACAAACACAAAACCCCTCAGTGGCTGGGCCGTGAGGGGTCAGTGTATATTTTGGACCGAGTGGTGCTACCTGTGGTTACGCAGCAGACTTGTCTACCAGCACTTTGCCACGGTAGATCAGTTTGTCTTCGCTCCAGTGTGCACGGTGGCGGAGGTGAGCCTCGCCGCTCAGTGTATCTACAGATGTAGTAGGGGCCTCAGCCTTGTAGTGAGTCCTTCTTTTGTCCCTTCTCTGCTTGGAGATCCTGTGTTTAGGATGTGGCATGACGCGTTATTTTATCTTTTTATTTAATCTTTCTTGAACTTCAACTTATTCAACTCTGCCCAGCGGGGGTCTACCTCGCCCGGCTCTATGAGCGGACTTTTCTTTAGCCTTTTGATCACCTCCTGGTTGCAGCGCGGGTCGGTACCCGGCTCCTTGCAGCCCTGCAGCTGCATAGGCAGGCAGAGGACGATGTATTCATATATCAGGTGCGCTACGTCTACATGGCTCTCATCACGTGAGATGTAGATGATCTCGTCATTGTCATTGCTGCCTTTGCTTAGCTCGTCTGAATATTTGACCAGGCACTGGAAATCTCCAAATATCTCCTTGTCAAACGCCTCCAGACAGGTATCGCAGGCCACATGGACCGTACCGTCTATATAGAATCTTAAGGTAAAGAGCGTCTCTGCTTTTTCGAACTCCAGCCGCACATTCACATGGCAGTCAGAGATAGGTGCCTCCTCAAAATGCTTAAAAAACCCGGCATCTATATGGTACTGAAACTCATGTACCCCCAGACTCAACCCCACGTACGGGATCTGAAATTCC
Organism: Bacteroidetes bacterium UBA1941; assembly: GCA_002336805.1. Classification (GTDB taxonomy): domain Bacteria; phylum Bacteroidota; class Bacteroidia; order Chitinophagales; family LD1; genus UBA1941. The sequence goes on along the minus strand of DDEZ01000002.1, from coordinate 616,113 downwards.
CTCAGATTTCTCACAGCCACTATGTTTAGTCACCCCACCCCTTGTTCAGGGGTGTTTTCCAAAAAAGGATTGCAAAGATACACAAAATGTGGAAAAGTGCAAGTGGGGGAGGACAATTCTGTTTGGGTGGGGGATTTATCAGGATAGGGGGTATTAAGTAGTTAGTATTAAGTATTAAGATAATGCGACCCTCCAAACCTCTCCCGACTGTGTTAGGATCTTCGACCTAAGGGGGGCGCTATCGTTAAGCTGAAAGCTTAACTTATGGTGGGTCTAAGCTGGAAGCTTAGACCAGGGGGTGGTTCTTGTGTCTGCTCTTTCGGATTTGTAATCCGAAAGTATGCTAACCGTGGATTTAAAATCCACGGCTAGCGGAGTTCGGGATTATAAATCCCGAACAGCAGGGTTTAGTTTCTTTCTTCCGGCACAAGAACCCCACACATAACCCCACCCTGCATTCATGCGCCATACGGGGGGAATTCGCCGCATGACTTCATTAATTTATCTCTTCAGAATGAAGCTCTTCGTTTCTAGTATTAAACAAATTGTGTGCAGCTCTTATCATATTATCAAAAGCATCATCCGCATTGTCTTCATTGTAGTTGATTTCGGAAACTATATTCCCGAAATCAGTAATAGCATCTAACAATGCTTCTTCTTCGTCATTATCACTGTCAAGATATAATTCCAATATAGCTGTACTTTGAATAATGTTCGTAGTTAATTCAATTCGCCTGTCAAATTCATTAGCTTCAAGGTCACTAAGAGTATCCCACCACTTAACCATTTCACTCATGATATCAATGATTTGCTGCTTCCATTCTTTTAAGACTGTTTTTTGATATTCTAAATTGAGCTGTCTGTCCAAATTCCTTTCCTGACTTGCAATTTGCAACCGTAACTGTTGAGTCTGGTGGGCCAATTGTCTTTCAAGATTCTCCCTTGAAGACTTAATATTTCTATTAGTAACAAGATAAGTTACTATGATACTGGTTATACTTACAAGCAAAGTAATAATGGGAGATACAATTGCTACCGCGTTTTTATGCCAGAAAGACTCATTCCTTGTATAAGAATCGAGATACCGTACAATAATTGAATCTGGAATCTGTACAACGCCTAAAGTCATTTTACAGGCGAACAAGCAAGCATAGGTCTGAATCATTTCTATTTTTTTGATTGAATAATAGTGTTCTTGTCTATTGACATCACTGGCATTCTAACTACAAAGGAATCCAAACGCCTATTGACATCATCAATTTTTGCTGCATTTCTATAATAGTTTGCTCCAGCAAAGTATGTTGAAATTGCACTTATAATAAGAGGCACCCAGAATAGATATTTGGCCCATTCTTCAAAAAAGAATTTGAGTTTATCCTTTCTGTTCTTCTTTCTATAACCGCCGTTCTCAATGAAGTTTATTCCTTTAAAAGTGATTCTATATTTAACCTTATGACCCCAATGTGGCTCACTATGCTCGGTCACATATCCTTCATCCCTTAAGAAGGTTAAAATCAGAGGAATCTGCGCAAACAAATCTTCCATATACTCTTTTCGTATTGCCCCATAGATTTCCATATCCTCCCTATATGCTCCCGTTTTGAATCCTGGCGGAATGCTTGTAACACTGCTTCCATTCTCAAACTCAGTAATGGTAATTTTATGTGCCTCTGTGTATTTTTCGTTCAGATAACGAAGCACTTTATCTAGCTTTTCATCTGTGGATAGTGTCCCTTGGCTCATAGATTTTCTTTAAGGAATCAATTTGCTTTTCTATTTGTTCTATTCTCTTATCCGATTTGGAATCCTTGTAAGCTGAATATGGAATGGTCCACAAAAAAGTAACTCCACTAATTATTAACGACACCCACCAAAATTTTGAATTTTGATACTGATTGTTTTTTAACTCCTTCTCTTTCTTTTCCTCCTTCTCTTTCTCCTTAAGCTTCTGGTCTTTGATTTCTTTGTACTTATAATAACCTTCAAGTGCAAAACTGCAACCAAGCGGAGTTAACTTTACCGAATGCATCACTTCATCAAAGTCAAGAAGCTTGTCACTTTGCAAGGAATCTACAACAGCTCTTACATCCTTAACACATTGTCCTGTTTCCTTTATTCGGTTTTTGTTCAATTGTAAGTCAGACATCATTTGAGAATAGTTGCACTCCTGACCACTTTCTTTACTGATATACTGTAGGATGGTGTCCTTATCTTCGTATTCTTGATTCATTTGTATTCTTTAACGTTAGTTTGTCCAATTCTAAATTTAAGATATTTCTATTGCGTGTTAACCTTGGCTAACAAGAGAAACAATCCAATAACTAAGATTGAGTAAACCAATAGCTCAATTACGCGCATACCTTTCAACTCTTTATTGGGTTCAAGTATGGCATCAATAATTGGCACAAATGCTTTCGCTTTAGCGGAAATAAAGACACTAATAATTAATGGAATTAATATCCAGACCACTTGATTCATAAAAATGGCTTTAATAGACATAGTTATATCAGCAACTTTATTTAAAACTTTAAAAAGCTGAAATAATTAAGTCTTGAGTTAGAATTTGCGAATACTATACCAGAAACACTTTTCTGGATATTAAACGATTTCTTGTTATTAGAAGTCTATTTCTGAACGGAACGGAAATCAGCTCAGACGATGTAAAGGTTAAAAGGAAATTCAAATATTCCAACGTTTTTGAATCAAATAATTTTCAAAATGTGCAAATGTGTTTATGATTGTTTATAGCTGTTTATGGAGCGGTTACACGCTCAAGGCTCACACACTCCATTGCAACCATAGTATTCTTAAAACACTTATAAACACTTGTATCGACACTTGTGAAACTCATAGCGAAATTCAACCCTGTTTCCTTCTTCAGTTTGGCTACCTTCTTATTCTCTATTTCCTCATAATATTGCCTGCCGCTATATCGAAAAGTACAGCTACCTAGAGGTAAAATCACATCTACATATTCAGCGTTCATCATTGCTACTTCTATAGATGCAATATCAATATCGCTTCCTTTATACTTTAACCAAGACCTATCTGCATCAGACTTACTAATCTTACCAAAAGGGGGATTGTTAATGATACAGTCAATCTTTCCATACTTTGCCTTTATACCATCCCAAAGGCTTTTATCAAAAATATCCCCGTTTATCCAGTCAACATTGGGTGGCTTTTTGATTTTTGCCTATCTGCCGGCAGGTCGCAAAGCCGCTTTTTGATTTTAACCTTCCCGCAATCCACATCCCTTATATTTGCCGGTATGAGAAAGATCATGACATGCCTGCTGCTGGCGGCGGCGGCGATGGTATCGGCACAGGCGGTGGCTCCGGTCACGATACTTGAGAGCGGCCACTCGCACAATGACTATACGCACGAGCATCCGCTGATGGATGCGCTGCAGTACGGCTACAAGTCTATAGAGATAGATGTGTGGCTGCATAAAGGCAAGCTGATAGTAGACCACAACGGGCTGGCGCTGGATAGCGGCAAGAAGGATATAGAGGAGCTGTACCTGCGCCCCATACAGGAGCGCGTGCAGGCCAATCATGGTCAGGTGTACGTGGGCGATACGACGCCGACCATCTTTATGGTCGAGTTTAAAAATGACCCGGAGGCGGGCTATGCAGTGCTCAAGGAGCTGATAGCGAAGTACAAGGGGCTCTTTGCCGACCGGCTGGGCCGCGGCGGGCCTATCAAGCTGCTGATCACGGGCAACAGGCCATGGAAGAGCCTGTATACGGACCGGGAACTCTACATCACGGCAGACGGGGCCATCAGCCAGGCGGCAGACTCGGTGCCGCCTCATATCATAGAGCGGGTGAGCGATCCGTATGGGAGCCACTTCACCTGGCGCGGGCGCGGGCCGATGCCTAAGAAGCAGCGCGCACGGCTGGATGCGCTGGTGAAGACCGCCCATGACCACGGGCGTCAGATACGCTTCTACGCCGCACCGGAAGATGAAAATGTATGGCGCACCCTGCTGGACGCCGGGGTAGACTGGGTGAATGCGGACGACCTGCCGCGCTTTGCCACATTCTACAAAGAATATATACGTATGAACGGTAAACCGAAAAACTGCCACTGTGTAAGGTGGTAAATATATTTGCGTCAAAGTTTTATAGTCTGCTGAAATAGGTTTTAACTTTGTGTAACAAAATTAACACCTCCCCAATGGATTGTTGTGATTGTCGCTACGGCGGCAGTGTTTTGATCTCTCGTTTTTCCTCATCTACATCAGGAGCTATACATGTCAGACCATAATGACCTGCACAAACTAAGTGCTGCAGGTGTACTGATCACTCTGGGCATCATCTTCGGAGATATCGGTACCTCGCCTATATACGTTCTCAGCGCCATCATACACGGCAAGGCCCTCTCGCAGGAGCTCATCTTCGGCGGGCTGTCATGTGTTTTCTGGACGCTGATGATCGTCACCACCTTCAAGTATGTGCACCTGGCCCTCGATGCGGACAACCGCGGTGAGGGGGGCATCTTTGCGCTCTATGCGCTGGTGCGGCGGTACAAGGTGCAGTGGACCATCTTCCCGGCGCTGATAGGCTGCGCGAGCCTGATAGCAGACGGCTTTATCACCCCGCCTATCTCTATCTCCTCTGCCGTAGAGGGCCTGCGCCTGATCAATCCTAACATCACTACCGTGGTGCCTATCGTGATAGCCATTCTGATAGGGCTGTTTGTCTTCCAGCAGTTTGGTACCCGTGTGGTAGGGGGCATCTTTGGCCCGGTCATGACCATCTGGTTTATCATGATAGCCACGCTGGGTGTGATGCAGATCGTCAAGCACCCTGTGGTGCTGCAGGCGCTGAATCCATATTGGGCTATCCATCTGCTCACAGTGTATCCGGGTGGCTTCTGGCTGCTGGGGGCGGTCTTCCTCTGTACTACGGGTGGCGAGGCGCTGTACTCTGACCTGGGCCACTGTGGCAAGCTGAACATCCGCGTGAGCTGGGCCTTTGTGCTCGGCTGCCTGCTGCTCAATTATTTTGGCCAGTCGGCCTTCCTGCTGGACTGTATGAGCCATGGCACTGTGACCGAGATCCCATTTTATGATATGATGCCGAAGTGGTTTCTGCCGATAGGTGTGGCCGTGGCTACGATGGCGGCGATCATTGCCTCGCAGGCATTGATCACGGGCTGCTTTACCCTGGTGAATGAGGCCATGAAGCTGCGCCTCTGGCCAAACCTGAAGGTGATCTATCCTACTCAGCACCAGGGCCAGATGTACATCCCGTTCATCAACTGGTTCCTGTTCTTTGGCTGCGTGGCGGTGGTGTTCATCTTCCAGGAGTCGGCACGGATGGATGCCGCCTACGGCCTGGCCATCATGCTGAATATGCTCATGACCACTGCCCTGCTGGTGTACCTGAAATATATCCAGCGCAAACCACTGATAATGGTAGTGGGGCTGGCGGTTTTCCTCTACACGGTAGAGGGCGCGTTCTTTGTGTCCAACCTGGAGAAATTCCCGCATGGGGGCTGGTTCACGTTTATGATAGCGGTAGCGCTCTTTGGGGTGATGTATGTATTCTACCAGGCGCGCCTGCTGCGCAAGAAGCATACGGAGTTTGTAGAAGTGAAGGACTATATCGCTCCACTCAAAGACCTGATGAAGGATGAGACCATAGCCAAGGAAGCCAATAACCTGGTGTACCTCAGCATGGCCAATGACAAGAGCCATATCGACTCTAATATCATCTACTCGATCTTCCGCAAGCGGCCTAAGCGGGCGGACATTTACTGGTTCGTACACGTAGATATCACCAATGAGCCGTATGGCATCACCTATGGAGTGGATACGATCATACCACGCAGGTGCTTCTTTGTGAAGCTGTCTTTTGGATTTAAGGTGGAGCATAAGGTGAACCTGATGTTCAAGAAGATAGTGGAGGAGATGGTGGCCAGCGGTGAGGTGGATGAACTGTCTCACTATCCATCGCTACGCAAATACAATATGCCGGCAGACTTCAAATTTATCATCCTCAATACCCGTGTGGCGATAGATGATGCGCTGACGCCATTTGAGCAGTTTGTGGTGAAATTTTACCGCATGATCAAGTCTATCAGCCTCTCCACTCCAGAGGACTTTGGCCTGGAGCTGACCAACGTGGAGGAGGAGATGGTGCCCATCCGCATCAAGGGGGCCAAGCAGATCAAGCTGGAGCGGGTGTAGTTTTGTATTCTTAGCTAGCACGGTGCTCCGATTTACCCCTCTAAATCTCCCCTGAAACAGGGGAGACTTTAACAGCCAATATCCTACACATACTTCGCCCTTTGGGGCTGGATGCAACTTATTACACAGATTTTTGTGGCTTGTGGTTTGTATGACCATCTTGAAATGATGTGTCATGACACGGGCTTTCTTTCTCAGTTTATTGCTCTGTATGGTGTCGGTGGTGTTTGCACAGACGGGGCAGCGTTCCATACTTTTTAGAAATCATAATGAGCCTCTCATGGCTATGAATGCGCCTGCGAACCTCAGCAGGATACAGCTGGCAGACTCCGGCGGCCAGACAGCTAACTATAATAGCTCAGAATACAGGTTTGGGCGCAAGCAGAGAAACGGGGGCATCGCGCTCACGGTGATAGGGAGCGTCTTTGCGGTAGGCGGGTCGGTGCTGCTGGCTACCGGTGTACCTGCGCTGAAACGGGATATCAATGGCAGTAATACGCCGGTGCGCGACTATGTGGTGCACGGTGCGGAGGTAGGTGGTGGCGGACTGGGGCTGCTAGTGGGTACTCCCCTTCTCATATCAGGCATCGTCAAGATCGTAAAAGGAACGAAAGCCATGAAGCGTGCAGCGCCGGGCTACTAGGCCTGCTGCCGCGTCTCCCTCAGGTAGGTGACCAGGTCTGTGCTGGTCAATACTTCATTCTCGGGTTTCTCCGTCCAGCCGTTTGCACGGAGCATGGTGATGATCTGGCCGCGGTGAAAGGTGCCATGATTGACCACGTGGTAGATGATTTCCTCTACGGTGTTTGAGAATGGCTTGCCTGCGGTATTGCGATAGTCTATCTGCTGATGCAAATAATCCAAGCCTTGGGCCTCAATATATTCTTTAAACTCTACCCCGCTCTGCAGCCAGCCGGCGAGCAATTCCTCTTTACCGCCATGGAAATTCTTTGATGGCCACTCGGTGATGCTGATGCCATGAAGGCGTTTGAACCAGGCTATCTCGGCGTCCCAGATATGGAGGATGGTTTTCTCTATCGTATTGAAGCTGCTGGGGGTTTCTTTTCGCAGCAGTGATTCGTCAGCCTTTTCCAATATTTGTGATAACTTGGTAGTAGCCCAGATGGTGTAGCCGAGATGGTCGGAGAGGGTATACATGAAAATGGTATTAAGTATTAAGACAGATACAAAATCAGATAGTAATAGCTCTATGAGTAAAGGTAAGAAAGATCTAAAGTTCGCATCACTGACGGCACAGGACAATGCGCCAGTAGATGAATATATAATGCCGCATACAGCGCCGCTGTATCTCTCATCTACATACATCTACGAGTCTCCGGAGAAGGCGCAGGAAGTATTTAAAGGGAAAGAGAAGGCCTATATCTATTCCCGCTGGAGCCACCCCAATGCGGAACTGGCGGAGCGCAAGATAGAGCAACTGGAATCGTACGGGACGAACAGTGATTGTAAATCGCTGCTCTTCTCCTCAGGTATGGCGGCTATCTCGGCGGTCTTTCAGGCCATAGTGAGGCCGGGCGACTCGCTGCTGGTGCAGGGCAATATCTACGGCACTACCATAGACTATGTCAATCATATAGCCCAGCAGTACGGGCTGAAAGTGTACTACGCCGACCTGCATCAGCTGGATAAGGTAGAAGCGATACTCAAGAAAGACAAAAAAGTAAGGCTGCTCTATGCAGAGTCGCCGTCAAATCCTACCATCAACTGCTATGACCTCAAGGCGCTCGCTACACTAGCGCATAAGTATAAAACGAAGATGGTGGTGGATAATACTTTCGCCTCTCCGTACCTGCAGCGGCCGCTGGCGCTGGGGGTAGACATTGTGATACACTCCTCTACCAAATACCTGAATGGACACGGCACAGGACTGAGCGGTGTGGTGACCGGGGCTGATGTGAAATTTGTAGAGAAAGATATCTGGACCATACGTAAACTGCACGGATCTATCATCTCTCCCTTTGATGCCTGGCTGCTAAACCTGGGAATGAAAACCCTGAGCCTGCGCATGGAGCAGCACTGCAGCAATGCGATGGAAATAGCTGAGTGGCTGAGTAAACATAAAGCCATCTCAAAGGTCAACTACCTCGGTCTGCCCTCGCACCCTGACCACGAGCTGGCCAAGAAGCAAATGAAGCGCTACGGCGGTGTGATCAGCTTTGAGATGAAGAAGGGATACAAGGCCGGTGAGCAGCTGATGAAGCGGCTGAAGTTCTGCAAACTGACGGCCTCTCTGGGCACTACGGATACACTGATCCAGCATCCTGCCTCTATGTCACACTACTTTGTGCCAAAGGAGCAGCGCGAGAAGTTTGGTATCACAGATGGGCTGGTGCGCCTGTCTGTGGGGATAGAGGATGTGCAGGACATCATCGCAGATCTGGAGCAGGCTTTGAGTAAATAAATAACGAAGACTATGGATTTTGGAAAGGTAGATGACCTCAGCAAAGTAAAATTTAAACTCCCCGCAGATCATGCGAGCACGGAGCAGCTACTGGCGTCTCTGAAGAAAAAGAAAACCGCACCTCATGTCTACGCCGGCTGCGCCAAGTGGGGCCGCAAGGAGTGGCTGGGATCACTGTACCCCAAGAAAACCAAGGAGGCCGACTTCCTTAAGTTCTACGTAAAAGAGTTCAACAGCATCGAGCTCAATGCGATGTTCTATCGCGTCTTCCCAAAGAGTACGGTAGAGAAGTGGGCCAGCTTCGCAGATGACAATTTCCGCTTTGCGCCCAAGATGCCACAGATCGTCACGCACATCCGCCGGCTGAAAAATGTAGAGAAAGATACGGAGGCCATACTGGAAAGCTTTTCCGGTTTCGGTGACAAGATGGGCCACTGCTTCATGCAGTTTGATGACCGCTTCGCACCCAATGCAGCCAACATAGACAACCTCTATAAATATCTCCAATCACTCCCCAAGGATTTCAAAGTAGCCGTAGAGTTTCGCCACCCTGATTGGTTTCAGGATAAAGTAGAAGCAGAGGAGGGCTGGGACATGCTCCGCCAGGTCAAAGCCTCTACAGTGATCACCGATACTGCGGGCCGCCGCGATGCGCTGCATATGCGGCTCACCACACCAACGGCATTCGTACGCTATGTAGGCAATGACGGCGATCCCACAGACTACAAGCGCATGGACGACTGGGCCAAGCGCCTGGCCAAATGGATCGATGCCGGCGTAGACACCGTATACTTCTTCATGCATACACACGAGGAGAAGAACAGCCCTACTCTCTGCAAATACAGTATCGAGAAGATCAACAAGGAGGCGGGGCTGAACATCCCGATACCAAAGCTGTTAGATGATAGTGATGGAAAACTTTTCTGATACATCGAATTCCTTCCTCTATTGCGGGCTGGCTGTATGGATCTTTCAGACGCTGCTCTATATCGTAGCCCTGGTCAAAAGGAAAAATGATCTGGCAGATATAGGCTGGCCGTTTGGCTTTGTGATAGTAGGCATAGTAGCCTGCATCTGGCGTGGTACGACACCAGACCCCGACTGGTCTAGTCAATATACAATTCTGGCATTTGTATCTCTCTGGGGGTTGCGGCTCGGCACCTATCTTTTCACACGAAACTGGTCGAAACCCGAAGACTGGCGCTATGCGAAATGGAGAGAGGAATGGGGAAGGAATGTTTACTGGCGTTCTTATCTGCAGGTCTTCCTCCTGCAAGGCATCTTGATGCTGATCATTGCTTCCCCAGTTGTGCTAGTGTTTGCTAGTCCGATAGATTTCCAGGAGCACCACTATATGCGCTGGTCAGTATCTGTTCTTTTTGCCGTAAGCGTAGTACTCTGGCTCCTCGGCTTTTTCTTCGAAGCCGTCGGCGACTACCAACTCGCCCAATTCAAAAAAGACCCCGCTAACAAAGGCAAGGTCATGCGCTACGGAGTCTGGCAGTACACGCGCCATCCCAACTACTTTGGTGAAGCATCTATGTGGTGGGGCATCTTCCTGCTGAGCTGCGTATCTGCACATGGTGTGATAGATATACTGCTACGTGCTATCGGACCTGCTACCATCACCTTCCTCCTTCTCCGTGTCTCCGGAGTCACCATGCTGGAGAGCAAATACAAAGGCAATAAAGAATACGAGGACTATCAAAAAAGGACCAGCGCCTTCATACCTCTGCCCACAAAAAAGGGGGCCGTATAGTGCCCCCATTTAAGAGATTTTCAAAGTGGATGATCTTATGTCCTATCTGCTCGTGGACTCCAACTGTGCCTGACGCACCTTATTGAGCTCGGTGAGGCGGGAGCTGAAGAACACAAATACCAGTAGCGTAGCGCAAAAAGCCAGCAGTAAGACATTCATAGCGGTGGTTGACTTCATGAGGGTAACTTATATTACTGTAACGTAAACATATCCGTTTTAGTGGCTGCAATAGTCATGCTAGTGTCATTACTTTCCCACAGCAAAACATGGCCACCGTGCTGTCCATGCAGTGACAAATAATTTGGCAGGGTTTGTGCTAACGCTCGTGAGCAGGATATATTGGACAGTGATCTAAACACTATCGTGGAATGTATCCCTGATCTGACTCGTAGCCCGGGAAACAAGTATCGGAAAGAGATAAAAGTTATCCCGATCAGATTTTTAATCCGTGTTAAGACGCCTTTTCCTCAGGCGTGTAGCAGAGGCTATCCGATCTTGTCAAACTTAGTATACGGCACCAGGGCTGCAGGGATCTTGATACCATCTTTGGTCTGGTGGTTTTCCAGCAGTGATGCTACGATACGTGGCAGGGCCAGGGCGCTGCCATTCAGTGAGTGTGCCAGGCGCACCTTCTTGTTTTCATCGCGGAAGCGTGCCTTGAGTCTATTGGTCTGGAAGGTCTCAAAGTTTGAAACAGAGCTCACCTCCAGCCAGCGCTGCTGTGCCGTGCTATATACCTCAAAGTCATACGTGAGCGCAGAGGCGAAGCCCATATCACCGCCACAGAGGCGCAGGATACGGTATGGCAGTTCCAGTTTTTGCAGCAGCACCTCTACATGCTTCACCATATCTTCCAGCACCTCGTATGATTTGTCCGGGTGTACTATCTGTACTATCTCCACTTTCTCAAACTGATGTAGGCGGTTCAGGCCGCGTACGTCCTTGCCATAGCTACCAGCCTCACGGCGGAAGCATGGGCTGTAAGCGGTATTCTTTTTAGGCAGGTCCTTCTCGTCTATGATCTCGTCGCGATAGATATTGGTCACTGGTACCTCCGCAGTAGGTATCAGGTAGAAATCATCCTCCGTAGCGTGATACATCTGGCCCTCCTTGTCAGGCAGCTGGCCTGTGCCGAATCCCGAATCTTTATTGACCATATACGGGGGTATCACCTCGTCATAGCCTGCCTCTATAGCATGATCCAGAAAGAAGCTCACGAGCGCACGCTGTAGCTTGGCTCCTTTACCTTTGTACACAGGAAAGCCCGCGCCGGTGATCTTCACACCCAGCTCGAGATCAAAGAGGTCATACTTCTTGGCTATGTCCCAGTGTGGCAGCGCACCCTCATGCAGGGTAGGTATCTCGCCCACCTGCTTTACTACTTCATTGTCTTCTGGTGTCTTGCCCTCGGGCACAGAGCTGTGCGGCAGGTTAGGCAGTTTCACGAGGATATCCTTCTGGTCATTTTCCAGTTTGGTCAGTTGCTCATTGAGCTTTGCAGATTCTTCTTTCAGTCCGCCGGCTTGTGCTTTCTTTTGGTCAGCTTCGTCTTTTTTACCAGACTTAAATAGCTCACCTATTTCCTTGGCCAGTGCGTTTTCTTTGCCACGTATTTCTTCCAGAGATAGCTGCACTTTGCGGCGCTGCTCATCTACCTGTAGCAGCTCGTCTACCAGTTGTATGTCTTTAAATTGCTTCTTCGCCAAGGCTTTCTTCACCTGGTCCGGCTGGGTCCGTATGATGTTGATCTCTATCATATTCGCGTACGCGTTTAGGTCGGCAAAGATAAATTTTTACAGCACACCTCACCGATAGCAGTAGCAGGCGTATTCACAACAGACCGATCTAACTATTAGCGACGCACAAACCGTCTTCCAGACAATAGGCGCTTCCCTCTCCCTCGGAGAGGGAAGCTGCCGAAGACTGATGGGTGAGGTCGGCTGTTAAATCCCCTTTGGATATTTAGGGGCCGTTTGGCTGTTTCAAAAGGAATCTTTAATATTGTAACGCAATACGCAAACACTCACGCGCATTCCGTTTCCCTTTATTCAGATCGAAGCGACCAAGACCAACCAACGTAAGTGTTTTTTTCTTTCACTTGTTATCATTCCTCCGAAACAACTATTGCCGCGTACGGCAAGGCTTTCTAAAAACATAAAACATACGTATGTACGACATTCTCCAGCTCAATGAGATGATCCTGCCGGAACTCACTGATATAGCTGACAAACTGAAGATCAAAGGAGCTGCCAAGCTCGAAAAGTCTGATCTGATCCACAAAATACTCGACGCACAGGCTCTTATAGACGCTCCGGATGGAGACGATAAGCCGATATCTGAGAAAGCACGCCGCCCACGCACCCGCAAACCTGTAAAAGGCGAAAAGCCGAATGCACCAGAAGCAGCCGTAGAAGAACCTAAAAAAGAAGAAACCTCTGCACCAGTAGCCGAAGAAGTAAAAGCACCGGCGCCTGCCCCGCAGAAAAGAGAAGAACGCAAGCCACAGCAGCAGCAGCAAGACAGGCCGCAGCAGGAGCGTAAGCAACATCAAAACAAGCAAGAACACAAACCAAAGGCACAGGCCGAGCAGCCAGTGACCAACGCCATGCCGACACCGGAGGCAGAGGCTCAGGCTACAGACGGACAGCAGCAGCCACAGCCAGAGGTAGAGGGCAATACTGATGTGCAGCAAGGCGAGCGCCCGCAGAATCAGTACCAAAACCAGCACCAATACAACAATCAACAGGCTCAATGGCGCAACCGTCAGGGCCAGGAGATATTCAGCGTAGAGACAGATGCGATCATAGAGGGTGAGGGTGTACTGGAGATGATGCCGGATGGCTATGGCTTCCTGCGCTCATCTGACTACTGCTACCTGTCGTCACCAGATGATATCTACGTCTCTCCATCACAGATCAAACTCTTCGGCCTCAAAACCGGTGACACTGTAAAGGGCTACATCCGCCCTCCTAAGGTGGGTGAGAAGTACTTCGCGCTGCTGAAGGTGGATACCATCAACGGCCGCCTGCCGGAGGATATCCGCGACCGTGTAGGATTTGATTACCTCACGCCACTCTTCCCAGAGGAGAAGCTGACGCTGACTACTACACATGACCGTCTCAGCACACGTATCATAGATCTCTTCACGCCTATCGGCAAAGGCCAGCGTGCGATGATCGTAGCGCAGCCCAAGGTAGGTAAGACTACGATCCTGAAAGACATCGCAAACGCCATCGCTACCAATCACCCTGAGGTCTACCTCATCGTCCTGCTCATAGATGAGCGTCCGGAGGAGGTGACAGATATGGAGCGCAGCGTACGCGCAGAGGTCATCGCCTCTACATTCGACGAGCCGGCAGACAAGCACGTGAAAGTATCTACCGTAGTACTCCAGAAGGCCAAGCGCCTGGTAGAGTGCGGCCACGATGTAGTGATCCTGCTCGACTCTATTACCCGTCTGGCCCGTGCGCACAATACCGTAGCCCCATCATCCGGCAAGGTACTCTCTGGCGGTGTGGAGGCCAATGCGATGCAGAAGCCAAAGCAGTTCTTCGGCGCTGCGCGCAAGATAGAGCATGGCGGCTCACTGACCATCATCGCCACGGCGCTGATCGAGACCGGCTCTAAGATGGATGAAGTGATCTTCGAGGAATTTAAGGGAACGGGCAACATGGAGCTCACCCTGGACCGCAAACTGGCCAACAAGCGTATCTATCCGGCCATAGACATCGTATCATCCAGCACGCGTAAGGATGACCTCCTGCTCGGCCGCGAGGTAACCGCCCGTATGAACGTCCTCCGCAACTATATCGCAGACATGAAGCCGGAAGAAGCCATGCAGTTTCTCCTCCAGCACATGCGCGGCACCAAGACCAATGAAGAGTTCCTCGTGTCGATGAATTCGTAATTACACACCAAACAATATTTCAAAAGCCCTACCGAATCCGGTGGGGCTTTTCTAATAGGATAAGAATGAATAATATTAATTGGTCACTGGAGTGTATATTGTAACTAGGCGATTTGCGAATCCTGCCAGAAAAGGAGAAAATATGCCATTATTTAAATAATTTGCAATGTCGGATTCGTACCTCTCATTTATATATAATCTGGAATTTTCTGCGCCTTCATCGGTTCTTGAAGTGATGCCCTCTGCATTTAAATGACCAATAAGATCATGTAATTCTATAATTTTATGATGGAATTTAGGCTGAATTCTTCGCTTTATCTTCACCTTCTCAAATTGATTATTAGGTCTAAGTAATGAAAAAAGATTTCTTAAATCTTTTACAATTAAAAGCCCCAGATCCTTTCCAACGTATTCAATTTCCTTAAGAAAGTCTGTTAATTGAAAATCAATTTTATTACTTTGATCAAAATGACGGATTCTAAACTGGGTTTCTTTGTGTTTTACTAATGGAATATTAGTTATGGTACTATACAGCAATAGTGTTGAGTCATTGGCTTTACATCTTAAGAAACTGGAGTAGTTATTGATGTAACTTTCAGTTATCACCAAATTTGAAAAGTCGAAAACAAGTTGATTACTATCGTCCGATGTTGTAATGTCGCACAGGCATAATCCTTGAATTTCGTCCTTACCGAATAACTCCTTCATAATTCTAGTATTCGATTCTATATCTGGTCTTTGAGCCTTGTAATGAATCTTCAATGCAGTTATAAATAAAGAACTAATAGCCTTGCATTTCTTTTCAAAGAAAATTTGTGTGGAATCAAATTCTCGGATCGCACTTATTAAAGTAACAATATTTAAAATCAGTTTATCGGATAGAGTTTCAAATCTTGTTGCAACTTCTTGGGTAAAGTTCGAATCATATCTTGTATGATTAACCAAAATATTAATGCAATCAACATTGGGATTGTAAGGGGTCATGTCTAACAGGTTAGAAACAATTAGACTTTTAAAATAATCCTTAAAAAAATCATATTTAAAGGAAATGCATTCATCAGAGACGAAAAGAATAGGATGAGACAGCATACTTTCATAACTGATATTAGATGACCCATCGTAGGTTTTGTTATAAGTAATCTCAAATTTTTCTTTTGTGGTCTTTGCATTCTCTGATTCAGGATTGTCAAGCGTAAGTTGAATAAATAATTTTATTTGTTCATCAACGTTGCTATATCCCTGACGTATTATTTCCCTCAGGCAGATTTTATAAAAAATATAATCCGAAAAATTGGAAGGCTTTAATATTTCAGAAAAAAACAGTTTTTCATCTTGCTTCTCGTCCAATGCAGCATTTGAAGATTTAATGTCCAATTGATTATCTACAACTTCCAATATAAATGGAATAAATTCATACTGAGACTCAGCAGTTGGTTTAGTAAACATTTTAGCCAACTCAATGCAATGTTTTGCTCTTCTATCGTTACCTGGATATTTTCTAAGGAAAAAGTCAGTAGCTCGCTCCTCATTAAACGGCAGTATCTCAAATGTCCTTATTTTATCAGATTGTTCTATCGTAACCTTATTCCAGAAATAATCCCGACATGTAATTACTATTTTGCCGTACCCTAA
The DNA here is from genome assembly GCA_002336805.1 of Bacteroidetes bacterium UBA1941. GTDB lineage: Bacteria > Bacteroidota > Bacteroidia > Chitinophagales > LD1 > UBA1941. The sequence goes on along the minus strand of DDEZ01000002.1, from coordinate 600,194 downwards.
ATTGTTTGTCGCATCTATTATATCTAAGATAAACTCTTCCAAATCGAAAATGTCGTTGCGGAAAATTAATTCATCAAGTCCATCGAGAATAAATAGGATATTTCCGTTATCGAAGTTTAATTCAAACTCCTTCTCATTTAAACTCTCTTGATCTGAATAAAGTTTATACAGATCGTAAAGGCTAGTGATTCGAATATTGCTTAACTCTCTTACAAACGAACTCAATTCTATAAAGATACAATGTCCCGTATTTGGCTTCTGTTGAAAAAACTCATATTTAAGACTATTAGCTACTGTTGTTTTACCTATGCCACCAGACCCTTTAAGAACTAGAATAGGGATATTGGGCAAATGTAGCCAATTGATCAACGTGCTATATTCCCTAAGCTCATCATTTTTTAGGAATAAAGGGCTAATAAAAAGTTGCTGCTTGACCGGAAGTTCCCGCTTTCCCTTTAATTTCTTTTTTAATGAATACTCCCAAATAAATTCATCAGTGTACCAAATATTTTTGGGTTTGAATTTTTCTCTAAAATTATCCTTCCTTCTCTCAAAATCTTTTTGAGAATAATCTTTAATTAAAAGGATTGTAAAGCGCCTATTTTTGAGGATATAGTCGTGGCGTTCTTTGAAAATCTCATATGTCTGATCCTTATTACCTCTTTTTTGAAAGCAGAGGAAGTAGAATTCTGATCCTGTAATATCATTCGTACTCTTAAACAATTTATAACCCAAACTGACATCTTGATCTATCAATTCAAGGTCTGTTTCTTCCATAACCGTCTTCAAAACATCTTCAAATGCACTGTATTCGACTTGTTGGCAAAGCTTAATTTTATTGAAAATTTCTTCAAGAATTAAATCTTCCTCCTTTAGAGTAACATACGTATAATTAGATAATTTGTGCCTACTGAGATACGGCTTTATATTGAAATCTTCAATTTGAAAATTTAGGATTTTCGCTTTTTTCTTCTGAGAGTATTCTAAAATTGAACACTTATAAGGGCCTTCAAACTTTTCGAAATAACGCTTCGATAAAAACGTACAACAAAAGTAAGGTATGATGTCAGATTCTCCAATTTCATTATTGTAATCCAGAGATGGCCTTATGTGATTGAAATGACTATCGGTTTGAAGCTGTCGAGAGCTATGAATGACTCTAATTTTATTATTAATGAGTGCAGAAATTATTGGTTTCAGTTTCTTATAGTCGTCTTCGCAAAAAGAAAGAAAAATAGTAGCCCGAAAAGTATCTATTACAACAATTGCCTTCCACAAATCACCAAGATAAATTTCTAAGTTTTCTAAGATTCTCCTCTTTTTAACGACATCCATAATGTTTACGATGTCACGATATAGCTGTTCAAAATCTACCAACTCAATTTTTAAAGAATCTATTTGCTCTTTGGAGCAAATGGATTTGGAAATAACATGCTCTTTTATTTTAGTTAAGTTAATTTCCTTACAATCCTTCAAAAAGAAAAAGATAAGCCTATCATAAGTCTTATCGAGTTTGTGCAAATAAAATTTTTCAATTGTTCTTTTAACCTTATCAGAGGTGTTGTTTGCAGTAACTTGAACAGATATTTTCAAATCATTATCTACCAAATCGACAGCAGGCGCATTTGCTGCGAAAATATTATTAGCGTTCTCTAGGTTCCAATCATAAATATCATTTAACAACGACCCGACAACGTTTTCGGCTTCAATATTTATGGATAACTCATTGTTAGCAGTAAGAGTTGATATTTTAGCCTTAAAGGCGCTTAGAAGCTCAGATATTTTAGTATTCATAAAAAATTAGCTGTCTATCTTATTTATTAATCGGTGGATGTGCATTGGCAAATGTAATATATAACAGATGGCTATGTATCCCCTTTTTAGGTTAACCATTTATAGGTATATAAAGTGATACTATAGAACTCACGGGTATTGAAAAGGCCGCCAAGATGTTTTTATTTTTCTACCGCCATTTGTCGCGCGTTTCCAACGCGTGACTCCTCTGCTTTGCGTTTATAACGCAACTCTCACGCACACCTCCCCAAAAAATACCCATTCTCAAACCTGATAGCCGGCAGGTCTTTGGGAGGCGCCCCCTTGTAGTATGGCAGCGGCTCACGCAGCGGCTGGTCGGGGTGCTTTTGATTGTACTTAGCCTGCATATGGCGCGAGCGCGCGGCATCGTGTATCGGGCCGTTGTAGGCAGTTTCTTTTTTCACCGGAGGTGCTGTAGCCTGACGCTGCGGTGTAGGAGCGCTGGATGCAGCCGACGCGGGCTCGCTCACCAGTTCCTGGTCTATATAGCTGTGGTCTACCGTCTGTGTGGTCTCTTCCTTCTCCCGGCACCAGCCATAGTGGTGCCGCAGCGCAAACATCCCCACCCGCTCCGGCATCTCCTTATTCGCCATCTTCACAAAGATGCGGCTCTCAAAGCGCTGCATGATCTGCTTCATCAGGTCCAGTATCTCTGCGCGCCGGCGCCACTTGCTGCGCCAGTAGCGCCATACATCATCGTAGGTGCCCACAGCGCTCAGCACCTGGCCGAGGTAGAGGTAGGTAGGGTCTTGGGAGAGTTGGTCTATCGTAGCGAGGGTGCGGAAGGTGCGCTCCAGCGTCCATTTTTCGGCGTAGGCATTGCCTGTAGCAGCTGACATAGGTAGTGTTTTTGATCCGGTGCAAACATAGCCAATAGCAGTCTTTTTTAGCCTCTTATTTATTCACAAAAAGGCTCTTAAATAACTGTATTACAGCTACTTGCATGAAGTTTGATAGCCAGTCATTTAAGTAGAGTTGATCACCGCCGCACCTGACCAGATCATCACCACCCTTATCTATCTCATTGTATCTCATACGTGCCCGTGGTATTCTTTCGCTCCGCTCCCACATCCTCTGCCCCCCATCAGTCGGAAAACTTGCTGCGGCTATAGTTGGGTAGGGTCAGGTCGCGACCTGACCCTACCCAACTATAGCTCCCGACTCCCCTTATCAGTCGCAAAACTTGCTCCGTCCAGCCGCCCTTCTTACGTAAGTCTCTCTAAATGAGTCGCAATCCAACTTTTTAGCCCCCATCCTTATGATTTGTGGAAAAAATGTGTAGTTTTGCCTCCCTTTTGGGAAAATACCAATAACTTCATAAGCGATGAAAAGAACGTTTCAGCCAAGCCGCCGCAAGAGGATCAACAAGCACGGCTTCAGAGAGAGAATGAGCACTAAGAATGGAAGAAAAGTCATTGCACGCAGAAGGGCAAGGGGCCGCAAGAAGCTCACTGTCTCCAGCGAAACAAGGCTCAAGTAATAAACCGGCCACAGCCAGTCCTGTGCCCTATGATGCTACGCGCCACTCAGCGCCGAGGTCACTGGGCAAAGAGGAACGACTGAGCCGTGATATATTACTGGATAAACTATTTAGCGAGGGTAAGTCCGTTTCCCAAAACGGATTTACCCTCGTCTATTTGGAGTGCGCCCTGCCTACCTTCTACCCTGCTCAGGCGGCCTTTAGTGTGCCAAAGAAGCACTTCAAGCACGCCACAGACCGCAACCGTATCAAGCGCCTCCTCCGTGAGAGCTACCGCCACGAGAAGCCGGAACTATATGTCAAGCTGGCTGCCGCCAATAAGCAGCTGGCCCTCATGCTGATCTGCAAAGGAAAAGAAGTGCCCGCCCACGCCATCGTGCAAAAGAATGTCTCAGAGCTCATAGTCAAGCTTCTCTCCCGCATCATCAAGTAGTCTTATCTGAAACCTATCGAGCCACCGAGGCTAAACTGATTGGCCTGGGCTACGGAGGTGTGCGCTTTCACATAGTTGCCGCCGAAGAGCTTGAAAGCCTTCTTCTTTCCAAACTGGGCAAAGTACACATTGGCCCCGAGGCGGAAGTACATAGGGCTGAGTGTGGCGTAGTCCTTCCAGAGATAGATACCGGCAGAGTAGTACATACCTACACGCCCGAGCATGATCTCATCTCCCAGTATAAAGCTGGCTGTAGTAGCCTCCATAGTGTGGGTGTAGCGGGTAGTGATCTCATTATAGTTGAGAAAATCGTGAATGGCACGGACATACTCATAGCAGAAGCCTCCGAATATTTTATTGCCGGGGCTGGTATAGCGCCCGTAGGTGAGCGCTGCGCTATGTATAGGAAACTTAGGCCCGTTGAACCCATAGGTCTCCTGTATGCCGAGTATATACATAGCCGTGATCTCATTGCGCAGGAAATCGCGTTTGCGCTCGCAGTTGTAGCTCAGGTCTTTGACTACCGGCACGGCCTTGATCCCTATAGAGCCCATGAGGAGATTGGCCCCATAGTTGGGCAGATTCGCAGCTGAGTTAGACAAGTGGTTGAAACTAAAAGTCGTGCTCAGCATGGTCCACGGGCTCATCTTCCACTCGGCTCCTATCTTGATCTGTACGCTCATGTTGATGTTTGAGCTGATGAGGTTATTGGTAGGATTGCTCAGGTAGTCATACTTTCTGGTGACGTAGGCATAGCCGGCCCCTACACGTGTATAAAGGTCTACGACCTTACTCCGGTACATGAAAAATTTGCCGTAGCCCATCAGCGCGATCACATCGCCAAAGACCTTATGCTCTCCCAACCGGAGATACATCAGGCTACCGCCAAACTCAGGGAAATTGAGCGGCTTGTGCCATGGCTGCTCGCCCAGCGTCTTTTTGTATACGTCTATCTGAAACCCTTGGGATAGCTCACGGGGTACATGATTTATCTTGGGAGAGTGCTTGAAGATCTTGCCCCCGTGATAGGATGCCTCTACGCCCCAGCGCCCACTGCGGAAAGACCCTGCTGCATCTCCCGCCCATGCAGGCAGCATACCTGAGAGGATCAGTAGCAATGTGATGAAGGGAGTATAAAGTTTCACTGAATGACTATCCCTCCAAACTTACTGAAAAAGCAGGGAAAAACTTTCGGGAGCCGCGATTTCGGGGTACCTTTGCGGCCTTATGCCTACACTGACCGACCTCCGGGAGAAACGCAAGACACTGGGCCGCCGCCTCGGATCCTACTTCCTGCAGGGACTCCTGCTGGTGGGGCCAGCCTTCTTTACCTTCTGGGCCATCTATCAGATCTTTGACCTGTTTGACAGCAATACGAAACCGCTGCTGCAGCGTTTCCTGCACTTTAGTTTCCCGGGCATAGGTATCATTGTCTTTGTAGCCTTTATCACGCTGATAGGATTTTTGGGCTCTACAGTGATCGTCCGGCCGCTGATGGAGATCATGGAAAACCTGCTGGAGCACACACCTCTGGTCAAGGACATCTATGCTTCGTTCAAAGACTTTATCTCCGCCTTTATCAGTAACAAGAAGAAGTTTAACCGCCCGGTCATCATGGAGATGGGCAGAGGTACGGGGCTCTACCGCATGGGATTTATCACACAGGATGACCTGGATGAATTTGACATCAAGGACAAGGTGGCTGTATACTGCCCTGACTCTTATGGATTCACGGGAAACCTCTATGTAGTAGATAAGGACCTGGTACGCACACTACCACACGTGGGCTCAGCCCATGCTATGAAGTATATACTCTCCGGCGGAGTGATGGAAGTGCCGGAAGAGAAGCCACATACCACTCCTCCTGCAGAAGGCCGCGAGGTGCTCTGATCATTTGAGCGCCTCCATTGAGAGCTTGGCCAGATAGGCATATTTAGAATCATCTTTGCCGGCCAGTATTTTGGCAAAGTAGTCGCCGGACCTGGTCTTGTCTCCCATCAGCCAATAGGATCGGGCTATGTAGTAGTAAGGCACAGCCAGAGTGCTATCTGATGTGTTGCCGGCTTTCTTTTGCATGTTCAGGTACTTATCCCATGCTGTGATGGCAGCCTTGTGCTCTCCGGATTGATACAAGGCATAGGCGTAGTACTGCTGCGCCTCTGTAGTAGCACCATGCCTATCCATAAATGAAGTAAGTAGCGCTGCTGCATCTTTATAGCGCTTATCATTGAGCAGTATCTGTGCTTCTATGATCCATGGGAGCGTGCTATCGGCAAAGTCGTGGCGCAGGCGGGTAGTGATCAGGCGGGCACCATAGTCTCCTATATGATAGGTGAGCAGGGACAGTAGCCCGTGATAGGTCTCCGCATCAGGATCAGTGGCGAGGTAAAGGGCCGCCTCAAAAACCTGATTGCTATCGGCTGCTATTTGAAACTTGTCGAGATAATGATTGATGTCCTTCTTCCAGCCCGTATCGTGATGCGCAAATTTATGCAGCCCTGCATAAAACAGGTGGTCGCCATACACTGTGTCCGGCTCAGTAGCTGCCAGCATAGCCGGCACAGAGTCTGCGGGAGCGACGAGAGAGTATACCTCACGCGCATCTGCACAGGCATCTCTGTCTGATGTAGCGCTGCGCAGCCCACGTGCCGCATACTCACCCGCATGAGTGATATCTCCTGCGGAGAAATACAACGATGCAAGCGTGCAATTCAATCCATGCATGGTGGGGTGCAGCGCCATAACCTTGCGGTACACCATATATGCACCTGCAGTATCGCCCCGCTCGTGCAGGAGCCGTGCATAGTCTGCCAGCGTATAGGCAAAGTCATCGCCCAAGCCTCTGGCAGCACTGTCTATGATGGGGAGGTATGCCATCAACTCGTCACACATGAGCGCCATACCATATAGGCTGCAGAGCCCCTTGCGCAGGTCCAGGCGGGAGGAGTCTATGGCTATCCCCTGCAGCCAAAGACCGGCTATGCGGCGTGCTGCCGGGCGCGGCACCACGGTGATATTTTCTCTGAGGCTGGCCAGATCAGGTGTCAGGATCGATTCATCATCGGCGGAAATGATATGAAGGGCCGGGGTCTCTATGAGAGCATAGTTTAGCAGTACGTTGCCCTTCATCATGAGGGCCGTTACATTTCGCGGCTCGGAGCGGAGGATAGAGTCGAGGTAGCCCTCGGCATCTTTGTATTTGCCCTCTGCTATGAGCAGGGTAGCCTGATTAACGATAGCCTCCTGCGCGGTAGCAGTGAGGCCTGCCAGTGCGAGTAGCAGGGATAGAAGCGTTTTTGCCATGGCCCAAAAGTATAATCATTTGTATATTGCGTAAAATATCCGCGATGCTGTATTCCATGACGGGCTTCGGCAAGGCTCACGTAGCCTTCAAAAACAAGACGATCATAGCCGAAGTACGTTCTCTCAATAGCCAGAAAGGCCTCGATCTTTCCCTCAAGTTTACTACCCAGTTTCGTGAGCAAGAGTACAACCTGCGCACACTGATACAAGACAAACTACAGCGGGGCAAGGTGGATGTCTATGTGACCATAGAGAAAGAAGACCATACCCCCGAGGTACTGCTCAATAAGCGCGTGATCAAAGCCTACTACCAGGAGCTCCGCCAGATAGCAGACGAGGTGGGCGCACCGTCTGACAACCTGATCTCTACCATCCTGCAGCTACCCGAGATAGCCGCCAGCGCCGCAGAGGAGTCTGACGAGGAGGAGTGGAAGGCGATAGAAAAGGCCATCATGCAGGCGCTGGACGGGCTGAATGGCTTCCGCGCTGATGAGGGCAAGATACTAGCGGATGATATGCTGCAGCGCATAGCCCTCATAGACCAGTATGCCCAAGAGGTGAGAGCTATGGACAAAGACCGCGTGGCAGAGATCAAATCCAGGCTGGAAACAAGCGTGGAAGCGGCCATAGGCAAAGATAAAATAGACGCTAACCGCCTGGAGCAGGAGCTGGTCTACTATATAGAGAAGCTGGACATCACGGAGGAGCTGACGCGCCTCAAAGCCCACTGTGAATACTACCGTGAGGTGATGGCCGGCAAGGATGATATGAAGGGCCGCAAGCTGAACTTCATAGGCCAGGAGATAGGCCGCGAGATCAATACACTCGGCTCCAAGGCCAGCCATGCACCTATCCAAAAGCTGGTGGTGAACATGAAAGACGAGCTCGAAAAGATCAAAGAGCAGATCAATAATATCCTTTAAAAGCTGGTTAGAACAAGTGTATTTCTATGTCTCTATGTTTCTATGTGGCGCAGGCATTTTTGGCCTCTTCAACGTCATTACTCTACCTCCCGTTTTTTTATCAAATTAGCGCTTCCAAATCATAGCCTTATGTCTCACGACTTTCATGTAGTAGTACCGCCCAGGAAGATCATCGTCATCACAGCACCGTCTGGTGCCGGCAAGTCGACCATCGTCAAAAAGCTGATCAGACAGCGCATAGACCTCGAGTTTAGCATATCACTGACCACACGTGAGAGGCGCGAGGGCGAGATAGATGGCAAGCACTACTATTTTGTGACGCACAATGAGTTTCAGCAGCGCGTACAAAAGGGAGATCTGGTGGAGCACGAGGAGGTATATCCGGGCCAATACTATGGTACCCTGCGCAGCGAGATAGAGCGCATCTGGAGCCAGCGCAAGATCGCGATCTTTGATATGGATGTAAAGGGTGCAGAAAATATCAAGAAAGCCTATGGCAATGATGCCCTGGTGATATTCATCTCACCCCCGGACAAGGAAACTCTGGCACGCCGACTGGAAAACCGCAACACCGAAAGCAAAGACAGCCTCAAGAAGCGCATCAAAAAAGCTGAGCAAGAACTGGCATACAAAGACAAAGCTGACAAAGTAGTGGTGAATGATGACTTTGACATTGCCTTTATGAATGTCAAGAATGTGATCACCAACTTCCTCAAGAAAGCAGAAGCGCATCCTGCACACTAGTAATTAGGCCATCTGTACCGCATTGATATTCACGCCTCAAATGAATGTCAGTTTCTCCCTTTTTTATTTTTTAGCGGGACGCTTGGCGGTATCATTTCCGTTTATAACTTCGGGTCATAAATCTCCCCGACATGGTCTCAGAAATCACAGCAGGTATCGAGGTCTCCGTACAGACAATGTACCAGGACGGGCACTCCCGACCGGATGAGAACCGCTTTGTCTTTGCCTATAAGATCAGTATATCCAACCACAATGACTACACCGTGCAGCTACTAAGCCGCCGCTGGATCATCACCAATGGTATAGGCGGTGTGGAGATAGTAGAGGGCGAGGGCGTGGTAGGCCGCCAGCCGGTGCTCTATAAGGGAGATATGCATGAGTATGTATCAGGCTGCAACCTGATCACGCCACTCGGCACGATGGAGGGCAGCTACTTCTTTCAGAATAAGGCCACTCAGGAAATATTTGAAGTGAATATCCCACTGTTCAAACTCGAGGCTACTTTCGCCCTGAATTAAACGCTCTGGTATTAAAGTCTTCCTGCGATAGAATTTCAAGCCATGCATTGGGCTGTCAGTCTTACTACCGAATACCTACTACTTAATACCACTCAAGGTTTCTCCATGACACTGCCGCACTTGCTGCAGGTGCAGAGTGATTTATCAGCATAGAATTTATCCATGACCACTGGTAGGTCTTTTACGATGTCCTGCACGGGTACTTTGGCCTCGTAGAGCAGATGGCCACAGTTTTCGCAGTACCATTGGAATCCATCTTCTACAGTCTCAGGGCGCGGTACCTCCATGACGAGGCCCACACTACCCTCGGGCCGACGTGGCGAGTGCGGCGTACCTGCCGGCAGCAGAAATATCTCTCCCTCGCCGATAGGCACATCTACTATTTTGCCATCCTGTACAGTCTTGACCACGATATTGCCCTCCAGCTGATAGAAGAACTCCTCTGTGCCATTCACATGAAAGTCCTTGCGCTTATTAGGCCCACCCACTACCATCACTATGAAATCCTTGCTGTCTTTATACACTACCTGATTCATCACTGGTGGCCGGAGCAGATGGCGGTGCTCGTCTATCCATTTCTTGAAGCTGAAAGCGGGTGCTATCATGATGGTAAGTTTTATAAGGTGAAAATAAGCAACCTGCCATAAGAAACGAATGACTTTTGCACGTATGTGCCATGAGGCGGATCGCCATCTTATTTTTTGCTTATTTTACCACGGTAGTTTTCAAATACATATCTCCATGAATCTCGATCTCTCCGGCAAAAACGCATTCGTATCTGGCAGCAGCAAAGGCATAGGCAAGGCTATAGCCACAGAACTGGCAAAACTCGGCGCCAATGTAACCCTCGTGGCACGCACGGAGACGGCCCTGATGCAGGGGCTGATAGACCTCAGCTTCAGCGCCGGTGCAGAGCAGCGCCATGACTACCTGGTGGCAGATTTTTCCAATCCTGAGAAGCTGCGCGCTGCAGTGGAGCGCCACATGATGAAGACAAACAAGACCTATCATATCCTCGTCAATAACACCGGAGGCCCGCCATCAGGCAAGATCACCAGCGCTATGGAGGATGAGTTTCTCACAGCATTCAACAATCACCTGATCTGCAATCACCTCCTCACCACACTGATGATGGAGGGGATGAAAAAGGATGGCTATGGCCGGGTGATCAATATCATCTCTACATCGGTGAAGATCCCCCTCAAGGGGCTCGGTGTGAGCAATACGATACGCGGCGCAGTAGCCAGCTGGGCCAAGACCATGGCCAATGAACTCGGTGAGTATGGCATCACTGTAAACAACGTGCTACCGGGTGCTACGCAGACCGAAAGACTCAAAGAGATCGTAGCTAATAAGAGCGAGAAGCAAAAGATAGCTGCTGATGCAGTAGAGAAAGAAATGCTGGCAGAGATACCCCTCGGCAGGTTTGCAAAGCCGGAGGAAGTGGCGGCGGCTGTGGCCTTTCTGGCTACACCGGCGGCAGCATATATCAGCGGTATCAATGTGCCTGTAGATGGCGGCAGGACCGGGAGCCTGTAAGCGGTTTTATTCGTCCTTTTTCTGTACTACGCGCAGCTGCACGAGCGTGACCTGCTTGTCTGTTGCTTTTATGATCTTGATCTCAAACTGATCTACATTGATCGTCTCACCCTGCTCTGGGATATCCTCATGATGCGCCACTATATATCCTGACAGTGTCTCATACTCGCCCTCTGGTATATCTAGGTCGTATTCCTTATTGAGGTAGTCTACCTCCAGGCGGGCAGAGAAGATATATTCCTTGCTATTGATCTTCTTCTCGGTGAGCTCCTCTACGTCATGCTCGTCCTCTATCTCGCCAAATATCTCCTCCATGAGGTCCTCCAGCGTGATGATACCTGCAGTGCCACCGTATTCATCTACTACCCAGGCTATGCTCTTGCGCTCCTTGACCAGCTGCACCATCAGGTCTTGTGCATTCATAGATGATGGTACCACCTCTATGGTCCTGATGAACTGGCGGATGGAGACGGGATTTTTCAGCAGGTCGAGGTGGTGTACGTAGCCGATCACTTTATCTATCGTATCGTCATATACTATCAGCCGCGAGTGCTTGGTTTCTTTGAACCTCCTGCGCAGCTCTTCTATCGGCTCATCGGCTTCTATGGCAGATATCTCAGGTCGCGGCACCATACAGCTTTTCACTTTCACCTCTTTGAGGTTTAGTGCGCGCTCAAATATCTCAGAGTTCAGGTTGTCCGTTTCATCTTCATCTTTCTCCTCGCTGGCGGCAGACTCTTTGATCAGGTACTCCAGGTCATCTTCGGTAAAGTCCTGCTTGCCCTCATGATAGTCCTTGCCGGAGGCAGCTTTTATCACCTTGCTGGAGATGGTATGAAAAATATTGGTCAGCGGCATGAGCAGCACGTAAACGCCGCGCACAGGATAGGCAAAGATCAACAACATGCGGTCCGCATTGATGCGGAAAAGCAGCTTGGGCAGCAGCTCTCCCAGTATGAGAACGAGAACTGTAGTGACCAGCGTATGGATCATGAGTAGCGGTACCTCGCCATGTGGCAGGAATGGCAGGCGCTCCGGCGTCAGTATCTTGGACATCATACTACCGAAGAGTACGAGTACGATATTGAGCCCGATGAGCATCGTACTGATAAAGCGGGAGGGGTCCTGATTGAACCCCGCTATGATACGCGCGCTGCCTGATTTCTCTTTGAGCAGCTCTATACGCAGCTTATTGGCAGAGACAAAGGATATCTCTATGCCGGAGAAAAAAGCAATAAGCAGCAGGCTGAGTAATAATAAGAATACTTCCATCTGGGAGTGTAAATATAGTGCTATTCGCTTTTAGGCGCGTTTGCCTTGCGCTGAGCCTCGTCCTGCAGCATTTTGGTGCGGAAGCGGCGCTGCCCACGGATATTCATGTAGATCATCACACAGAAACCCGCACATATGATAGGGAAATAAACCAGGCGGTCAAACTTCTGGTAGGTGACCAGGTTAAATACACCCAGCGCTACAGCTGCTATCGCCGCTATCATCCACGCCCGCTCCAGTATCTCCAGAAATTTCATTTCGTGACCTTTTACGCCACAAAGGTAATGCTTTCCGGCAGACTGTCTTTACCGGATCAGTGTGATAGTACCTTTGCTGGCCATGGTCTGCCCGTCGGCGTAGGTGATGGTCACCGTGTAGACATAGTCTCCAGGATTCATATAGACACCGTGATAGGTACCATCCCAGCCGGAGCCGATATCATTAGAGAAATAAACCCGCTCGCCCCAGCGGTCAAAGATGTCCATCTCAAACACCTTGACCGGGCCGTATGGGAAGACATAAAAGACGTCATTGATACCGTCGCTGTTTGGCGTGAATGCATTAGGCACATAGAAGTGCTTTGACGCATCTACATACAGCGTGATGGTATCTATGCCTGAGCAGCCGCCTACCGGGTCGGTGACAGTCAGGATATACATAGTGGTCTGCAGCGGCGAGGCTACAGGATTAGGGCATATATCACAGCTGAGTCCTGTAGACGGGGTCCATGCATAGCTATAGTTGCCCGATGGGGTGATGTCTATCTGTATAGACTCTGAGCCTCCATAGCTGATACGCAGCGGGCTCACCGTAGTGAAAGTAATAGGCTGTGGCTGTGTGATAGCTACCGTAGAGTCTACGGTGCAGCCATGCGCATCTGTAGCGGTCACACTATAGCTGCCGGCAGGCAGGTGATAGATACCCTGCGTAGTAGCTCCGGTAGACCACAGGTATGACGCAGGTGCGGTGCCTCCGAGTACTACAGCATGGATATGACCGTCAGACTGGCTATTGCAGCTGAGGTTTTGCAGGGAGTCTATGTCCAGCGCTATGGCCGGGGCCGCCTGTACTGTATAGGAGACCGAGCCGGTGCAGTTATTAGCATCTGATACGGATACTGTAAAGATACCCGGATCCAGGCCTGAGGCGGTAGGGCCGCTCTGTGCTGGTGTGGTATTCCATGTATAGGTATATGGAGCAGTACCCGTGGCAGTGGTCACTGTCAGGCTGCCGTCGCTGATGCCCGGGCAGGACTGGTCTACTTCGCCGTTTGGAGCGAGGACCGGTGCCGGCTTTGCATTGGCAGTGACAGTCACGGATGGATTGCTGATATAGGCGCAGCCGGCAGCATCATGCGCGGTCAGCGTATAGGTGCCTGAGTTTCTCACAGTGATGGTAGCTGTGGTATCTCCGCTGGACCAGAGATAGTCAGACTGAGGGGCGAGGTTATCGCTCAGTACTACGCTATCTCCCTGGCAGAAAGAGACAGGCCCTGAGGCTGCGATAGTCATTGGCGAGACAGGTGTGACGGTCACATTCACATACGCCGTATCTGCGCAGCCGCCAGTAGCGATGAGCATGTAGTTGTTTACCACCGCAGCACCACTGGTATTGGTCTGTGAGAAGACAGGATCTGCGGCCGTAGCACTGCTCAGGTTAGCGGCAGGAGTCCATGCATAGGTCACTCCGGCTGTCGCAGCTGCGCCGAGCTGTACGCTGGTGCCGGAGCACACCGTAGTATCATTGCCTGCATAGGCAGTAGGCCGCGTGCCGATAGTGATGGTCGTAGCGCTGGCAGTAGCGGTACAGCCATTGTCCGTGGTGCTCAGCGATACGCTATAGCTGCCCTGAGCGGTCCAGCTCAGCTGGTAGGGGCCTGCACCTGAGCCGCTCAAGACATTGGCGCCGGAGAAGTTCCAAGTATAGGTAGCAGTCGCACTCACAGTACCCGCATATGTCACCGTGATCGGATCGCCCGCACAGGCACTGTGCGTACTCACCACAAATGAATTGTCTATATCCGGATAGATCCTCACATTGACCGTATCTGTGGCAGAGCATGCGCCTGTAGTAGCCGTCACGATGTAGAAAGTATCTATGATAGCGCCTGTAGGATTGCCTGGTATAGTGATAGTGGGGTTGGCCACTGTCGTGCTGCTCAGGCCCCATGCCGGTGCCCAGCTATAAGTATAGCCGCTGACAGGTGTACTACCCAGAGCGCCCGCCACACCAGGGCAAAGCTGAATATCGCTGCCAGCATCGGCGGCTGCGGTATTGGCTATGGCGATAGACTGAGAGGTGGTGCCCGTGCAGCCATTGTCGGTCACTGTCAGGTCTACGGTTTTCGTGCCGTTTGTATTCCAGCTCACAGCGTATGGCCCTGCTCCTGTGCCACTGGCTACAGTAGCGCCGTTAAAGTTCCATGTGTATGTAGCTGTGCCGGATGGCGAGCCTCCTATGGTGACAGAGACGGGCTGCCCCGCACATGCAGTAGTAGATGGATTGAGTGTAAAGGACGGCGAGAGCGTACTTGATACATTGACTGTATTAGAAGTGGTAGAGGTACAGCTATGATCGGTCACGGTCAGTGTCACAGCCGGCGTGCCGGGAGCAGTCCAGTTTACAGAATAAGGCCCTGCACCACTACCGCTCACTACATTTCCACCGTTGAAATTCCAGCTGTATGCTGCACTACCGCTGTCCACTCCGCTATAGTTGATGGTCACATTCACACCCACACAGGTAGCTGTCGGATTGATAGTGAATGCGCTGGATGGGTTAGGATAGAGTGTGACATGTACCGTATCTGTGGCAGAGCAGGAGCCGGATGTAGCCGTCACTACGTAGAATGTATCTATCGGCCTGCCGAGCGGATTGACGGGGATGGTAATGATAGGGTTAGCCGCAGTAGCGCTGCTCAGGCCCAATGTAGGACTCCAGCTGTAGGTATAGCCGCTGACTGCAGGTGCGCCCAGCTGGCCAGGGACTGCAGGGCATATAGATATATCAGGGCCGGCATTTGCTGTGATACCTCCGGTGATAGTGACAGACTGTGTAGCTGCCGTACCGGAGCAGCCGCCATCGGTCACGGTCAGGTCTACACTCTGACTGCCGGCTGTATTCCAACTGACAGAATATGGGCCAGCGCCGGATCCGCTGATCACGGTGCCTCCATGAAAATTCCAGGTGTAGGTCGCTGTACCTGACGCTGTACCGATGAGTGTCACGGCCACTGCCTGTCCCTGACAGGCAGTAGTGGATGGAGAGAGCGTGAAGGCAGGAGTAGGAGCAGGATTGATAGTGACAGTAGCAGATGCGGTGGCTGTGCAGCCATGGTCTGTCACAGTCAGGCCTACAGTCTGCGGTCCAGTGGCTGACCAGTTGACAGTATATGGCCCGGAGCCTGTACCGCTCACTACATTGCCACTGCCAAAACTCCACGTATAATTTGCTGTAGCAGATACGCCGGAGACAGTGACTGTCACATTTTGATTGGCACAGGTAGAGGTCGGGGCGATAGTGAAAGCCGCAGTAGCAGAGTCTACTGTGACAGTGCGTGTGGCAGTCGTCGTACAGCCATTGTCAGATACTGTGACCGAGATCGTCTTGGTGCCTGCCGTGGCCCACTGTATTGTATATGGCCCGCCGCCGCTTCCGCTACCTATAGTGCCACCGCCAAAATTCCAAGTATAGGTGGCGGTGCCGGATACAGTATTGAGGGAGACGTTAGCGTTTGTGTTCTTGCAGATAGTCGCAGGCGATACATTGATCGTAGGGGGAGTCGGTGTGCTGACCGAAACGGTGCCTGTGGAGTCTGTCTTGCAGTGCCAGCGGTCAGAAAGCTCTACGGTATAAGTAGTGGTAGTAGCGGGTGATACAGTGATGCTCTGCGTAGTCTGTCCTCCCGGCGCCCAGGTGTATGTAAATGGCGCCGTACCACCGGAGATCACATTAGTAGAAAGAGTGGCTGAATTGCCGGCGCAGATGGTTGTGTCCCTTGGCTTGGCTATCACCGGGCAGGTATTGATCTCGAGGATCACCATGCGCTGGATGGGTGGCCCGCCTACATTGCCGGTGGTAGTACCGTTGCAGCTATTGTCCAGCCATTGGCCGCTGGCATTCATGACAGCACAGTCCTCACCGTAGGCACACCAGTAGGCATTGGTACCAGTGCAGAGTGCGCATCCGAATGTACCATTGTAGCAGCCCGGGCGGAGATTATTGGGATCACCGGATGTCCAGTTGTAGTAAGTAGGAGTAGCACCGGTAGCGAAGATGCGCCAGTTGTATGTGCTCCCGCTGTCTGTCATACCCAGCCATACGGCAGATCCTGAGCCTGCGGTCTGATAGATACCCTGTGCCCACAGCGCGGCACTCACATCACTATTTTCCTGAGCATTCTCTATGATGAGCTGTGGTATACCCAGATTGGCAGCATCGCGATGCGCGTCTATACCTGTCTTAGGAGCAGTGCTGTGATAGTATACACTACATGGCTGTGTAGGCACCCATACCCGGTAGTATCCTTGCGGGTTGAGGTACGCGTTCATGAGCGTCGTATCACAGGTAGAAAACTGCGCAGAAACCCCTGTAGTAAAAAGAATAAAACCGAAAAGAATATATAGTTTACTGAATATGTTATTCACCTCTGAAAATTGACTCGCGAATATACGAGAAAAGAGGCGAAAATGGGGCCAGTGGTTGCTTTGCAGCGGCGTAGCAGCATACAAAAGCGGTATAATCGAAGCCTATGGCAGAAATATGTTAAGATGCCTATGTGTTTTTAACATCTCCCTGGTCTTTAGCGCTTGGCAGAGACAGGTTGGTCTGTATTCTTATCATCTGTATCATAGCGCTCTACTGACAGGATACCATCCAGTGATGAGAGACGCGCGATGAGATCATCCAGCTCAGAGGTATCATGCACATAGATCATGATATTGCCCTCAAAGATGCCGTCCTCACTATCAAATGATACGGAGCGCATGTTCAGATTCATCTGACCGGTGATCACATTGGTGATCTTATTGACCAGGCCCACATCATCTATACCGTTGATCTTGATGCCTGTGAGGAAGGCGATATTATGCTGCCTGGTCCATTTGGTCTTGACGATGCGGTAGCTGTACTTGGCCATGAGCTGTACTGCATTAGGGCAGTTGGTCCGGTGTATCTTGATACCCTCGCTGACAGTGAGAAACCCAAACACATCATCACCGGGCACAGGATTGCAGCAGGCGGCAAACTTGTAGTCAATCTTATCACTGCTTTCGCCCATGATGAGCAGCTCTGCATTCTTTTTCAGCGCCTCCTTGACGGCATCATCTATATCGCTAGGGCTGAGCTTCGGCTCTGTGTTAACTTTTGGCAATTTGATCTTGCCTGCTATGACATCCAGTTTTGTTATTTCTGACAGGTCTACCTTGCGGGTAGCTACGTCATAGTATAGCTCTGTAGGAGACATGGCCTTGTAGAAATTCATGAGGAGAATGAGGTTCGCCTCACTATCTTCTATCTTAAGGGTCTTCAGACGCTTCTCCAGTTCTGCCTTGCCATCCAGTGCTATCTTGCGCTTTTCATCTTTGAGTGATTGCTTTATCACAGAGCGCGCCTTGGCAGTGACCACATAGCTGAGCCAATCCTCGTTTGGCGTCTGCTTGTTTGAGGTCAGGATCTCTACCTGATCTCCGTTTCGCAGCTTATGACTGAGTGGTACGAGCTTGGTATTGACCTTGGCACCGATGCATTTCTTACCTACCGCAGAGTGGACCTCAAAAGCAAAGTCGAGGGCTGTAGCCCCCTTGCGGATGCGCTTCAGATCACCCTTGGGCGTGAAGACAAATATCTCATCACTGAAAAGCTCATACTTGAAGTCATTGACCACATCCAGTGCATTGCCATCTGCATTGCTCAGCACTGAGCGTATTTTCTCCAGCCATGCATCCAGCACGCTGTCCGCAGATCCTTCCTTATACTTCCAGTGCGCGGCAAAGCCTTTCTCTGCTATCTCATGCATCCGCTCGGTACGTATCTGCACCTCCACCCACTTACCGCTATTACTCATCACGGTAGTGTGCAGCGCCTCATAGCCATTGGCCTTAGGATTGGATAGCCAGTCGCGCAGGCGGTCAGGGCTCGGTTTATATACATCCGTCAGGGTAGAGTATACGGACCAGCAGTCAGCCTTCTCCCGCTCGGGGTCAGAGCGGAGTATGATACGGATGGCAAAGAGGTCATAGATCTCCTCAAATGGTACTCCTTTGTTCTTGATCTTATTGTAGATAGAAAAAATGGACTTGGGCCTGCCGTAGATGTCAAAGTCAAAATCCTTTTTGTCCAGCAGCTCTTTGATAGGCTTGATAAAGTCATTGATGAAGCGCGTGCGCTCTCGCTTGGTCTCAGCCAGTTTGCGGGCTATCTCCTTGTACATCTCAGGCTCAGTATGTTTGAGCGAGAGGTCTTCGAGCTCAGTCTTGATGGCATAGAGTCCCATACGGTGCGCCAGCGGAGCATAGAGGAATAGCGTCTCTGAGGCGATCTTGAGTTGTTTCTCACGCTTCAGTGAGTCCAGCGTGCGCATATTGTGCAGGCGGTCGGCCAGCTTCACCAGTATGACACGAATGTCGTCATTCAGCGTGAGCAGCAGCTTGCGGAAATTCTCCGCCTGTACGGATGAGTTCTGATTATTGAGATCAAAGATGCCGGATATCTTGGTCAGGCCGTCTACGATCTTTGCTACTTCCTTATTGAAGTGGCGCTCTATCTCCTCCAGCGTCACATCCGTATCTTCTACCACGTCATGCAGCAGGGCACAGACTATAGAAGTGACATCCAGGCCCATCTCTTCGCTGGCTATACGCGCTACCTCCAACGGATGGAGTATGTAGGGCTCACCGGACTTGCGGCGCATGTCCTTGTGGCTATCCATGGCCAGCTCAAAAGCCTCGCGGATCATTTTCTTTTCCTGACGGGTAGTGCTGGGCCTGAGTGTACGCAGCAGTGCCCTGTAATGCTTGAGAATGAGCTTATTCTGACTTTCGAGATCTATGACGGGAGCTTGATCCATTATGGCTAATCTAGTGAATAAATGTGAGGGTGGCAAGTGGGCAGTCCTGTGACTGCTAAATGGGCAGAATTGTTTTGCTGCCCGACAGATCTATAGATGCAGTGATTCCGCGATAACTTATAACTTAGCCCGATGATCATCTCTGCAATAGTAGCTACAGGACTCAATAATGAAATAGGTGGTAATGGTGACCTGCTGTGGGTGCTACCCAAGGATATGGCCCACTTCAAAAACACTACCTGGGGCCACCACGTGCTGATGGGACGCAAATCGTATGAGGCGCTACCTCCTAAATACCGCCCCCTGCCGGGAAGACCCAACATAGTCGTATCCCGAGATCCCGATCTACGCTATGAGGGCTGCAAGAATGTGACATCACTGGAAGAGGGGATAAAATTTGCCGAGATAAACGGTGAAGATGAACTGATGATCACCGGTGGCGGAGAGATATACAAGCTTGCCCTGCCTTTCACTGACAGGATCTACCTGACCCGGGTGCATGGTACCTTCCCGGAGGCTGACACCCACTTTCCCGCACTGAATATGAGTGAATGGGAAGAAGTGAGCAAGGATTCCTACGCGGCTGATGAGAAGCACGCATACGCCTTTGATATCATAGAGCTGCGCAGAAAGGGATAAGATCTACTCATCCTCCGCATCTCCTTCCTCCCACTTAGTGATCTTGTCCAGCTCCAGCAGGTAGTCCATGATAGTGGCTACGATCTGATCATTGAAGAAGTAAGCAAAATTGTTTTTCCAGAACGTGTCATTCCAGATGATGTCTCGGCGGAGCATCAGCTCTTTGATCTCGCCAAAGGATAGCTTGCCGTATTCCTGTCGGTCAGATGGCACGCGAAGCATCTTTTGCCGCGAAGAGAGCAGGAGCTGATACCGCTCTGACTGCTCCTCAGAGAATGGATAGTGCGCGGTAAGCAAGTCCAGAAAGAAATCCGAATGCTCGAGGATAAACTCCAGTGTCTCCTGAGACTCCCGGTATTCATCATTGAAGGTAAAATGCTGCCTGTAGAAGTCCTGCACACGGTCGTCTATGATGATATCGCGGGTAGTGATGGGGCGTTTGAGTGCCAGCCCTTTCAGCGACCTGGCGCGGCTCAGGGCTACGTAGGTCTGCCCATGTGCAAAAGCACCCGCACCCATATTGAGCACCATCTTGTCAAAGGTAAGACCCTGACTTTTGTGTATCGTGATAGCCCACGAGAGCTTGATAGGAAACTGTTCGAAAGTGCCTACGGTCTCTGTCATTATCTTGCGCTCCAGACGGTTCCACTTGTAGACGTTATTATTCCATGTCTCGCGGGTGATCCTGGAGATAGAAGAATCCTCAAAGATCACTTCTATCTCGTCCTCGGCCAGTGCATGGATCTTGGCAATGGTGCCATTGACCCAGCGGCGTTTATTGTCCTTCGCGCCTTTCTCGCTGGTAGTATCATTTCGTATGAAAATGATCTGTGCGCCCACCTTGAGTTTTAATGTTTCGTCAGTAGGGAATTTATCCTTGCCGAAATCTCCCGTAATGGCAGACCTGTAGGTAAACTCCGGTTGCTGGATGGCGTTGAGCTTGCGGTCATTGATATCACCAGCGAGCTTATTGGTAGTGACCAGCGTGAGCACAAAATCCTGATCGCGGGGCTCATAGTTTGGGTATACGCGCTTATTGACCGGCTCCAGGTCGTCACTATCCACCTCGCCTATCCGTATCTTATTGAGGATATTTTTGAAGTCTTCGTCTGACTGGCGGTGTATCCTGGTGAACTCGACGAATTCGAACTTGGTCATCTGAAAGCTGGGAGCACTAAAGAAATACGGCGTTTTGTAGACCTCTTCAAATATCTGCCACTCCGTAGGGTCGTCAGTTTTGACCACCGGTGGTAGCTGAAATACATCTCCTATCAGTACGACCTGCTTGCCGCCAAATGGTTTGAACGGGTCGCCACCATTGAGGCGCAGGGAGTGATCTATGGCCTCCAGTATATCGGCACGCACCATAGACACCTCATCTATCACGAGCATATCCATATTGGCTATGATGGCCCGACGCGGATTGTATTTATGGAATCTTGTAATCTCCTGGTCCCGTGGCAACAGCGGCCTGAAGGGAAGCATAAAAAGGGAATTGATCGTAGTGCCCCCCACATTGATGGCGGCGATGCCGGTATAGGCGGCTATGACGATGTTCTTTCGTGAGTTTTGGGCGAGGAAGTGCAGGAAGGTCGATTTACCTGTACCTGCTTTGCCAGTGATAAAAAAGTTGCCATTGGTATGCTCGAGCTTATTAAAAAGCTCACTGATAAAGGGGTCATTGAGATAGCCCTCGGGGATAGTGATGTAGTGGTTGAACTGGCCCTTTTCTACCGGTGCAGCAGGAGGCTGCTTCTCGCCGGAGGCTATGGCTGCGATAGCTGTGATATCATCCCGCACGATGCTGAAAGGGTCCGAAACTTTAAACTCGTATTGATTGCGCGGATTGGCAAAGGCACGGAAAATATGATTGCAATGATGTATGAATGCGGGGTCCCGCGTCAGTGTATCAAAGTAGGGCACCAGATCGATACCGGCCTGATGGAAGATGCTGATACCCTCGCTGACTATGACGGTATTGTCAGCCTTAGGGCGGGCATTATAGTCCAGATAAAACTTCTGAAAACCCTTGGCAGAATCTCCCCGGGACGATACTCCGAAATACAATGTACGAGCCTTGAAATAGTTGAATCGCGTCTTGCCATCACGCGTCACAAACCAGTCCGATGCGCGAAAGCGCTCCTCCCACTCAGCCAGCAGCTCTCCCGCCGTCATATTTTCATCTTAATACTGCTGTAAAATGACAGTACAAGGGCGGTCTACCCCTCCTGATACGTAGTCCACATTTAGTGTGATGCGTGCGTATCCGTTTACAGCCTGGTAGGTACCCGTGCCTGTGACCTCGGCCACACCAAAGTTTTGGTCAGGGATACCCAGGGTGATCCCCTGCTTGCTGGCATCGGAGTAGATGTCCACCTCTATCGATTGACCAAAGAGCCCATTAAACCAAAGTTTATTGGCTATGTAAGGATCTGCATAGATGCTGAGATTGTAACTGGATGAGCCGCTGCAGGGGTCACTGACAGTGTAGCTGCCTACGTATTTAGTAGAGCTGAGCTTTTTGCAGCTGTCTCCTTCGTAGCCATTGGGGCAGAAGCAGTATCCGTTATTGCAGGCTGTACCGTAGTCGCATACGCCACATTTCTTTTTGCATCCTGCTGCTGAGATAATTATGATAAAAAGGCTGAAAAAAACTATTGACAGAGACTTGGTTGACATGTCTGTATTATTTTCGATAAAAATACAAAAAGCCAGCTTAGCCTACGGTATTCTTTACCGAGGGACAGGGCGGCTTTACAGACAAACTCCCGTATCATGAATGTAAGACCCATTATCCTGCTGATCCTATGCGCTACGACACTTTGTGCCTCTGCACAGCAGATGAAAAAGCATAGGCATGTCACTCCGCTCCCACCCTTTGACAGTGTGGCAGCCCCTCCCGCACCAGACTACAGCCAGCAGCAAAACTGGGCGGCCCTGCCCGACAGGCTGGATGCTGCCGATGCCGTGCCCCACGGTATCGCATCAGTGCCGGACAGTGCCAAGCAGATAGATGTTTTCTACATACACCCTACCACCTACCGCAACGGTGCGACATGGAATGCTGATGTACGTGATGCCAAACTGAATAAAGTGGTAGATAAGCGGCCGGTAAAGTATCAGGCATCTGCATGGAATGGCTCCTGCCGGGTATATGCTCCGCGCTACAGGCAGGCTATCCTCAGGTCATTTTTCATACAAGATAAGAATGATGGCAAAGAGGCACTGGACCTGGCCTACACCGACGTGCGCAATGCCTTTCAATACTACCTGGACCACTACAATCATGGCAGGCCGATAGTGATCGCATCTCACTCTCAGGGCTCCTACCATGCCCGGCGACTGCTAAAAGAGTTTTTTGACAAAGGTGCACTGCGTAGTAAGCTGGTGTGCGCGTATGTAGTAGGCTTCCCGGTTTTCGAAAAGGAGTATAGCAACCTGAAGCAATGTAATGATGAAACGCAAACAGGATGTATCGTATCATGGGCATCGTACCGGGATGGATTTGAGCCTCTAGGCATGGATAAATTTTACGGCGATGCGATCTGTACCAATCCTGTGACCTGGCGCAATGACTCTACCTGCAGCCTGGTGACGGAGCACAAGGGTAGCGTACTTTTCAACTTCAACAAGCCGATACATACAAGAACTACGGCCCGTATCCATAAAAACATCCTTTGGGTAAATGTCCAATCGCCTATCGCCAAAAAATATGACAACCTGCACATAGCGGACATCAATCTCTTCTGGGAGGATATACGGGAAGATATCCGAAAGCGCGAGGGGCATTATTGGAAGCATTGATATGGACATCGAGATCATTCCATTTTCTGAAGAGCATCGCGATGCTATCCGGGCACTCAATGTGGAGTGGCTGGAAAAATACTTTCATGTAGAGCCGGGAGATGTCATACAGCTGGCAGACCCTGTCCATGAAATCATAGACAAAGGTGGCAAGATATTCTATGCCATTTATAAAGGAGAAATAGTAGGTACAGCCTCACTCATGAGGGTGGATATCAATACCTGCGAACTGGCTAAGATGGCTGTGACGGACCGGGTGCAAGGCCTTGGGATAGGTACAGCGCTCATGGACCACTCCCTCTATGCTGCCTCAGACATGGATATCTCCAGGCTTGTACTTTACTCCAATACAAAGTTGGGGTCTGCTATTCATCTCTACCGCAAATATGGTTTCTACGAGGTGCCGCTGGAGCCAGGCCATTATGAGCGTGCTAATATCAAGATGGAAAAGATACTGTAGCCCCATTGCAGAATAGGTATTTATCCAGTAAGATTGTAGCAAAAGAAAAATCCTCATGAGCGACTCACAACTCGGTATCGGCTCCCGCGTGGAGCATCCTAAATATGGCAAGGGTGTCATAGTAGATATGGATGCTTCGTATTACAGTATCTGGTTTCGCGATGGCGGCTCTACACGTGGTATAGACCGTGAGTATGACGGCCTGCAAGTGCTGGAGAAGGTGGAGAGTGAGCAGACGCCATTCACTATGGCTGATATAGAAACGGCACTGGAGAATGTACTGGACCGTAAGGCAGCGGTATCAGAAACGATCGCCCTGGGTGCAAAATGGACCGGCGGGTCTATCCTGCTCAAACCGGGTAGCAGCGATGTACAGTCAAAGGAATTACCTATCGATACTTTCTTTCACAAGATAGTGATGGTGAGGGACCGCCTGCGTGTGCTGGAGCAGAATATCAATGCGCACAAAGTGCTGACTGACGAAGAGAAGGTAGACCTCCAGCAATATATCACGCGCATCTATGGCTCCCTCACGAGCTTCAACGTCCTCTTTAAGTATACCGAAGATCAATTTAAGGGATCGGGCAAGGGGGAATAGTTTGGACTTCAGATCCGGGCAATGAGCTTGATCTCTTTAGTAAGCTCTTAAATGAAAGATGCTTTAACACACTATGTCAATAGTGCATTAAAGCATCCGAAATCACATATCCTGATCCGAAATAATTACAGCTTAGTATCATCTACTTTATCCAGCCATCCTTTCACCTCTGTGATCACAGGCTGTACTGTGCTCGGCTCAAAAGGATTATTGAGGTTAGCCAGTTTCACCAGATCGAGAAAGGACTTGCTGCCACCAGCTTTGCAGAGGGTCAGGTAGTCCGGCCAGGCGGTCTTGTCTCCCTGCTGTGCCCTGCTCCAAAACTGCAGTGCACATATCTGCGCCAGACAGTAGTCTATATAGTAGAACGGCGAACGGAAGATATGACCCTGCCTCTTCCACAGGCCACCGCTCTCCAGGTATGCATTGCCATCATAGTCTACATATGGCCTGTACTTGCGGTCTATATCGCGCCATACCTCATCACGCTGTTTAGGCGTCATATCCGGATTTTCATATACCACATGCTGAAACTCATCCACAGCTACGCCGTAGGGCAGGAAGAGCATAGCAGATGACAGGTGAGAGAACTTATATTTCTCTGTATCCTCCTTGAAGAAAAGCTCCATCCAAGGCCATGCGAAGAACTCCATGCTCATAGAGTGGATCTCACATGCCTCATAGGTAGGCCAGAGGTATTCTTCTATACTATTATTGCGGCTCTGGTAGCACTGGAAGGCGTGGCCCGCCTCATGCGTGAGTACATCTATATCGTGAGAAGTACCATTGAAATTTGAGAAGATAAATGGTGCTTTGTACTGAGAGAAGTGGGTGCAGTAACCGCCGGCCTGCTTATTCTTCTTGTTATTCAGGTCCATGAGGTCATAGTCCATCATAAAGTCGAAAAACTCCTTGGTCTCCGGGGAGAGCTCAGTATACATCTTCTTCCCATTATCTACTATCCAGTCAGGAGATCCCTTTGGGGTCGCATTGCCAGAGAGGAAGTTCAGCGGTATGTCGTAGTACTTAAGTTTGTCCAGTCCGAGGCGGCGGCGCTGGCGCTCGCGCAGTTCATTTGAGAGCGGCACTACGTGATCCAGCACTTGCTTGCGAAACTTTACGACGTCTTCTGCCTTGTAGTCCGTGCGGAGCATACGGTCATAGCCCAGCTCCACGAAGTTCTTGTAACCGAGCTTGTGAGCGATCTTAGTGCGTGTCTTGACCAGCTTGTCATAGATCGTATCAAACTCACCCGCATTCTCCGCCCACCACTTGTACTTAGTAGTAGCAGCCTCTCTGCGGGTATCGCGGTCAGTGCTCTGCTCAAACGGCTCTACACCGGCCAGGTTGTATTTCTCCCCGCGAAACTCCAGCTCGGCTGTGGCTACCAGCTTAGAATATTCCGTACCGAGCCTATTCTCCTCCTGCATATCGCTGATGACGGCCGGGCCGAAGCTACGTACACTGGTAGCGGCGATATCAAATATCTGCTTGCCAAATTTGCTTTCCAGCTGCGCCTTGAAAGGTGAATTATTCAGCGACTTGTAAAACTGGATATTGAGGTCACGAAAGATCGGCTCTGTATTGTCAAAAAATTCCTGTTCTGTCTCATAGAACGCATTGGATGTATCTATCGAATTGCGTACGGTAGCTATGCTGCCGGCTGTCTGAAACTCAGCCTTGAGGTCATTGATCCTGGTGATCACATTTTCCTGCTCTTGTGCGTTTGCCGCTTTATCAAACTGCTGGAGCAGTCCTTGAAATTCATTCTGGACTCGCTCCAGATCCGGCCTGCGATATTCTATCTCCGAAAATTTCTTCATCACTATAATTTATAAGTCTGCAAATATAGGGCTAATAAGGCACTTTAGAATATAAGTACATGTGCCAAAAATGCCATTTTCTTACTCTTCACTGCCAGCATTCAGCCTGAGGCGGGCACTACCCCAGTAGGCTGATACCATCCTGATAATAAATACAACAGACAAAGACAAGCAGGCTACACAGGCCAGATTGATCTCATCAAAAAAGTACCTGAAAAGCGGATCGACCTCCTCCGGGGCCAGTGGTCGGATAGGCGTGCCCATAGCCTCTATGGTAAACGAGTCATATATGTGCATGAACTCCTGCATGCGGCGGAGCACATATACAAAGAAATTGATACTAATGACAGCGAGGAGGAAGCGTACCCATACCGGCCGCAATACAAAAGTGGTCTTGAGAAACACCGAATAGCGGAAGTAAGTAAGCGCTATCACGATAAAAGCGCCATTGATCCAAAATGGCTTGAAGTGCAACTTGGACGTCAATGGCAGCATGACGATCACTGCTACTACTGCGCTGAGCAGCCACCAGAGCAGCTCTTTGGCCACTTCCAGCATGATATATTGTGTACGACTGGTACTCATAATAAGCGGCGGCAAATGTAACGTAAAAAACCAGACTACTGCGGACTAGATCAGGTCACGGGCTTTGAGCTCCAGGTATTTGTTTATTGCATTGACTGTCAGCTGCTCAGGTGGCGTCAGGACGCTGTGTATGCCATACATTTTCAGCTCTTTTACTATCTGCCTTTTCTCAAAGGCAAATTTCTCAGCTATGGCCTTCTGGTATATCTCTTCTGTATTGCCGGCCGGATGTTCTATGAAATCGCGCAGTTCTGTATTTTCAAAAAAGATGGCTACCACGAGGTGATTGGCAGCCAGAGACCGCATATACTTTAGCTGGCGTCGCATACCCTGTATGGATTCAAAATTTGTATACAGCAATATAAGGCTACGCTGCGTGACTTTCTTTAATATGGTGGCACTGAGGAGTTCGAAATTTGAGTCCAGGAAATTTGTCTTCTCCCTGTACAGGGCTTCCTGTATCTTGTGCATCTGAGCACCACGGCTATCAGCAGGGAGTAGTGTATTAACCTTTTGAGAGAAGGTAACCAAGCCCGGCTTATCTCCCTTTTTGAGCGCAATGTTTGATATGACCAAAGAGGCATTGATAGCATAGTCCAGCAGCGTCATCTTCGCGAAAGGCATCTTCATCAGGCGGCCTTTGTCTACTACAGAGTAGATATGTTGGCTTTTCTCATCCTGAAATTGATTTACCATCAGTTGGTTCTTGCGTGCTGTAGCCTTCCAGTTTACGGTGCGGTAGTCATCACCTTTCACGTATTCGCGTATTTTCTCAAACTCCATGCTATGGCCTATACGCCTGATCTTTTTGAGACCATAGTCGCTGAGCCGATTAGAAAACGCGAGTAGCTCATATTTGCGCATCTGGAGGAAAGAGGGATACACCGCTACCATTTTTTGTGCATCGAAAGTGTAGCGACGCGCTATCAACCCCAGAAATGTATAGGCATAGACATTGACCCCTCCAAAGCTGTACTCGCCCCGCTCTACAGGACGCAGATGATAGCTGATACTCCTGGACTGAGAGGCCGGCACCTGGGTACGAAAAAGTATGTCTCTCCGCTGAAACTGATGAGGTATCTCGTCGATCACATCCAGAGAGATGGAGAAGGGATAATTGTTTTCAATAAAAATGCGGATCTCGTTCTCATCTCCATTGGACAGGCGGTCGGGTGGTACACGGGCGCCGTGCACTCCGGCCCTGCGCTGATAGAGCAGCAGGATATCCAGCAGCACTATGACAGCAAAACCAGCCAGCAAAGACTGTGAGGCAAAGAAGAATACCGGCACTGATGCGCTCACGCAGAAGCAAACCACTATCGCCACCATGGCCATGTATAGGCGGGGACGGAGATAGAGTGAGCGTATGAATGCAGACATGTGATTATCTTGGTATTTCGATATTTTTCATAAAGTTCTCGATCACCTGATTGGCAGAGACACCTTCCATTTCTTTTTCCGGTGTGAGGACTATGCGGTGACGCAGTACGGGTTTGCTCGCAAAGATGATATCATCGGGTGTCACAAAATTCCGCCCTCGGATAGCTGCCAGCGCCTTGGAGGCATTGAGTAGCGCAATAGAGGCACGGGGCGAAGCGCCGACATAGAGATCAGGGTTATCGCGTGTTTTGGCAATAATGCGTGCGATGAACTCTACTAGTTTGGATTCAATATATACCTTGCGTACCTCTGCCTGGTACTTCTTGAGCTCTGCAGCTGTGAGGACAGGGTTTATCTTTTTGATATCATTGACACCACCACGCTCCTGAAAATCGGTCAGTATCCTGATCTCCTGCTCCAGCGTAGGGTATCCCACTTCTATTTTGTAGATAAAGCGGTCCAGCTGCGCCTCGGGCAGGCGGTATGTACCTTCATGCTCTATAGGATTCTGAGTGGAGAATACGATGAAAGGCTCTCCCATCAGATGTGTAGTAGTATCTATAGTGACCTGACGCTCCTCCATCACTTCAAACAAAGCCGCCTGGGTTTTGGCAGGAGCCCGGTTGATCTCATCTATCAGGATGATATTAGAGAAGATGGGGCCGCGGCGAAACTCAAACTCGGAAGATTTAAAGTTGAAGATATTGGTGCCCAGAATATCGCTGGGCATAAGATCCGGAGTGAACTGTATACGGGAAAAATCTGCTGAAATGCACCGTGCGATGATCTTTGCGCTCAGGGTCTTGGCCACTCCGGGCACACCTTCTATCAGGACATGCCCATTGGACAGAATAGCCGTGATCAGCAGGTCTATCATATTATCCTGGCCCACTATGATCTTGCGGACCTCATCTTTGACACGAGCCACTGCATCACGGAGGGCATCCAGCTCATGTGGTGGTGTGGGTGCTGATGTTTGCTGTATTTCTTCCATATAGTTGGTTTATTTATTGATCAATCCTGATTCGTTATAAAATTGCTCCAGCGCCGTATTGAAGGCTATCAGAGTCTCTTCATTTATGTACCGCGTACGCCTGATGTCGTTTTCATAAATGGAGAAAACGGCATTTACTGTTTCTATACTCACATCACTCTTGTAGGCCAGGCGCTCACGAAAGGCAACACTTGTATCACCTGTAGGCAGCAGATAGTACTGCCGGATGCGCTCCAGCAGATAGGTCATTTTCTTGACTGCTATATCCCTATGGTCCCGCTGCTGATAGTATATCGTACCAATGGTCTGTGTAAACTGTAGTGAGGTATTGGCCGGCGGGATCAGCGTAGGTATGATACGCTGCAGTCGCCTGCCAGCGAAAACCATGTAGATAACTGCCGTACA
Organism: Bacteroidetes bacterium UBA1941; assembly: GCA_002336805.1. Taxonomy (GTDB): domain Bacteria; phylum Bacteroidota; class Bacteroidia; order Chitinophagales; family LD1; genus UBA1941. The sequence continues at coordinate 570,413 of DDEZ01000002.1, read as the reverse complement.
AAGTGCAATGTAGAATGCCCACTTGTAGGCCGGTACTGATAATATAAACCGCAGCGGCGTACTGGCCTTCTCATGGTGAAAAGGCCTGTAGTATTCCTCCCAATATATGGCGCCGTCAGATAGATGGGATAGGCATGCTGCAGCGTATTGGTTGTTATTACGTCTCAGCATATTATAATTAGTAAAGGCCAGCGGCACGACATGTATGAAAAAGGCTCCCTGACCAAAGGGTACTTTCACAAAGTCAGGATGGCCGGCGCCATCAGTGCCCAGCGTGATGCGTGGGCGCATCACTACTCTGCGCTGAGCCAGGCCCGTAATCGTGGGGTCTTGTTTTGAACTATCTGCATCATCTATCCAGTAGGTCACATCTTCATGGCGAAAACGGTAAGCATCAGAGGTGGAGGAACCTCCTGCGCGGACAGTATAATCTGAATCCTGAGCCATCAGTTGCATAGACTCTTTGACCACGATGCCCAGCGTATCAGCCAGAAACCTGGGTAATGAATAAGCTGAGATAAAGACATTATTGCCATGGTCGGCAAAAGCAGCCATGCTCCGAATATCCAGCTCATCTGCACTGAGACCTGAAGTGACTATAATACAACTAGCGCCACTATCCTCAAAGGCATCTCCCAACAGGTAAAATGGCTGATTGGATGTAGTGAGCTTACCGTGCGGAAAAATATCACCGAGCCTTTCATAAACTATATAACTGCCGTAGGGTATCTTATCAGCACGGTCGTAGGTGGCAGTCCAGTTGACCTGCTGCGGAGTGAGCCATGCTGTAGCGAAGAGCACGAGCAGAATGAGCCCCAATACCAGATATGTGCGCCTTGTTTTCAAATACTCTTCTGATCCTGTATCAATGTATAAAACCGACCCAGATCGGTCTTTGAGTCATGATAATGCTGCTCAGTGACCTCGCTATTGCCGTACCACACATTCTCAAAATCATCCGTGGCAGTGAGAAAAGCCTTGCGCATATTGTCTCCACGCAGCTCATTGTAGTAATCCATATTGGTCTTGCCTGCGCGCCAGTGTATCAACTCCCGGTCAGCCATCAGGCGGAGGGCCTTGAGATACTGATAGCGCACTGCCAGCCGCCACTCGCCCCTGCCCACAGCCTCGGCTATCAACTCATCTATATTCAACTCACGAATATTCTCTTCTGATACGTATGGCATGCTGACCACCCTGGCATCGCTCACCAGAAACCGACGGAGGTCTATACCCGCCAGATTGAGCACGATAGCTACTATGGCGAATATCATAAAACCATACAGAACAAAGTCCATCACTCTGCTGCCGCCTTTTGTACCGGAAAACTTTGACAGCATCTCTCCCAGCTTATACTTGATCCACTGCCATATACCCATCTGCTCAGGAGGTGTATCTGTCTCGTATCGGAATGCCTGCTGTGACCTGTAGCTATCCAACGCATGCTGATCAAAGCTACGTATCGTACCGGAAGCCGAATCCTGAGCATGGCCAGGTGTAGTACATACCATCAATAGCAGTACGTACCATATATGCAGCAAAAGAGAAAAGCGCGATGCAGCCTTCACTATCCGAGGTCGTTTACATTATCATCTCCGGCTCCGATCGCATCTATCTGCTGCAATACGCTGACACCGTCTTTCTTCTCCACGAGGCTGTAATATTGGATATTGATAGCAATAGCGATGAATGTAGATAAGGCAATAGTGCCAAACTGCCCTATAGCCATGGCCACCCGATCCAGGACACCCATCTCAAAGCTGGCGCGACCGCTCTGGATACTGGTGATACTTTTGGTAAAAATAAACACCATGTAAGGAGCAGTGAACACGATGGCCACCATATAGCCTATCAGGCTAGCAATAAAGAGCGTGAGAAAAGTCCACCAGAAATTCCCCTTGACCAGGTAAAAAGCACGTGAGATCGTATCGCCAAATGATAAACCCTCACGGATGTAGATCATACTGGCCAGAGACATCGGTACCATAACGTATACCATAAGTACCATAAGCCCTATCACTACCAAAAAAATCAGGGCGTATGCTGATATAGATACCAGAGAATAAAATATCAGGGCCATGATACCACAGAATATAACAAGCACAAAAAAGGAAAGGAAAGTGAGACCGAGCATCCGGCCAAAATGCTCCCTGATGCCCCGGATGATATCTGTATGATCAATGTGCCCATCCTCAGAGTGCTCTATAGCCAGAAATGCGGAAATAAAAGTGAGATGCAAAAGAAGCCCGCCGACCAGGAGTACCAGATATGCCAGCATGCCTACGACACCCATGTTTTTCAAATTATTCAGCGCAGCGCCGCTACCCAGGGAATATGTAGAGATTGCAGATGCGTATGCAAAAGCGCCTATCAGGTATGTGGGCACTACGATGATTAGTATGACGTATCCATATTGCCTGAAATATCTTTTGCCAAAGGCAAGCGCATCGTTTATCACATCGCCAAACGGACGTACTTTAAACAGTTGAAATCTCTCCTGTGTCATTCTTTTTTGAAAGTTGGATGGGGTAAATAATGAAATACCAGATAATGAAGGCAAATGAAGATCCTATAATGACGATATGTATGGAGGCTGGCATCTTATTGTATAGCCTGGTCACAAAACTCTCCAGCAAAGCTGCTACTACAAAAACAGGAACGATGCCCACGGCGATCTTCAGGCTCCTTTTGCCAGCCTCTACCAGTGACTCCATCCGTGAGTATGTGCCTGGAAATAAAATACTATTGCCTAGTACTATACCGGCACCTCCTGCTATGACTATAGCCGATAGCTCCAGCGCTCCATGCAGGAATATGGCTGAAGCAGAGATCCAGAATAGCCCCCGCTCGTAAAAGAAATACTGGAACACCCCGACCATGAGGCCGTTTTTAAAAAGTTCGTAGTAAGAACCAAGCGACAAGAAAATACCTTCTATGTAAGTACGGAAGGAAACGAAAATATTATTGCTGGATATGGTTAAAAACATGCCTGTGCGGTGCATAGAGTCGTATACCGCCATCGGATCGCCCTTTTTAATGTTTTCCAGCGTCATGTCTACGTAGGTATCTCCCAGTACCAATCTGACAAAATCCTCATCGTGAGCAGCGGAGATCACTCCCATCACTATGGCTAGCAGAAAAAAAATCAAAGCATACAAAAGCTGCGGATGGCTGCGCCGCACTGCATAAGGGACTTCATATTTCCAAAAGGTAATAAAGCGGCCTTTGCGCTCCCCTTTGTTCTTGTAGATAGCCCTGTGAAAGTGAGCGGTAAGCTCATTAAGATACCTGGTCGTATTGCTGCCCGGATAAAATGTGCGGGCATAAGAGAGATCATCCTGCAGGCTCAAATAGAGATCTGAGAGCTGATCGGGAGAGATGGCCTGCTTAGTTTTGATGATACTATCGAACTGCTGCCACTTCTCTGCATTCTGTTTGATAAATGCGATTTCTCTCAAGGTTTTCGTTATTTTCGTTACTAATGTAAGGTTTTACATCTGATTATTTTATGCAAAACGTAGCATGAGCGATAATTCTATTTTCATAGATACATCTCAGAATGTCTCCATCGAATATGAACTGGCAGGACTAGGGTCGCGGGTAGCCGCAGACCTGATCGACGTAGCTATCAAATTTGGATACTACATCTTCCTGTATGTCATTATCATTTTTTTTGCACTGGCTAAATCGTATTCTATACTAGTCGTCCTCGTATTCTTGCTTTTTATTCCACTGATATTTTACTCCCTGATCCTTGAGACCTTTATGCAGGGACAAACTATTGGAAAAAAGGTAATGAAGATCAAAGTAGTGAAGCTGGATGGCCAGCAGGCTTCATTCAGCTCCTACCTGCTGCGCTGGCTTTTCATCTTTGTAGATTTCTTCCCGGCCTTTCCTATAGTAGGCCTGCTCTGTGTAGCGATGAGCAAGCGCCAGCAACGGATAGGAGATATGATAGCCCAGACCACCGTGATCAAACTATCTGACAGCGTATCGCTGCGTGACACCATCTACGAGCGGCTACAAACTAACCATGAAATGACCTACCCTGAGGTAGCTCAACTGTCTCCTGGAGATATCACGGTAATAAAAAAAGTACTGAATACGCCTGAATACCTGGATAACTACGACATGGTGTACACCCTGACCAATAAGATCCAGGCAAAGATGAATGTAACCCGAAAAGAGCCTTTTCCGCAGGAATTTCTCCAGACAGTGGTAAAGGACTATAACGCACAACAGAACGAATGATCGGCCTGGTCAGAATCCCATCTCGGCCTTCACCTCTGTGATAGCAGTCAGTAGTGCTTTCACATCCTTTGCATACAGCCGTCCTATGTTGCCTATACGGAAGCAATTGGCTTTGGTCAGTTTGCCAGGGTAGATGATATAGCCGCGGTCGTTCAGCTTATTGTAAAATACTTTGAAATCAAAGGCAGCGACCTCAGGGTAATGATAAGAATTGATGATATACCCCTGACGATCCCTGCTCAGGTACTCCTTGAACCCAAGAGCACTCATGCCCTCGGCCAAAGTATTGAAATTGTCCTGATAGCGGGCGGCGCGGGCGGATACACCGCCCTCCTCGTCCAGTTCGCGCAAGGCCTGGCGGAAAGCAAGTAATGCATGCGTAGGTGGCGTGAACCGAAACTGGCCGTCATTCTCCAGGCCTATCCACTGGGCATACATGTCCAGCACTAGGGTGTCAGCCTGGCCCTGGCACTTGATGAGGCTATCCCTCCGTGCTATGACAAATGAAAAACCCGGCACCCCCTCGATACATTTATTGGAGGAAGAAACGAGGAAGTCTATGTGACAGGCAGCAATATCTACCGGCACGGCTCCAAAGGCACTCATAGAGTCTACGAGATATCCGACCCCATATCTGGCAGCCAGCGCACCAAACTGATCTATCGGATTGAAGATGCCACTGGTGGTCTCGCAGTGCACGATGATCATATGGGTAAAGCTGCCGCTGGAGAGAAGCTCCTCAGTTTTTTGCAGGTCAGGTGTCTGATCTTCGTCGCATACCAGTGCCTCATATGGTATCTTATGTATAGAGGCGATCCTGGCTATGCGTTCGCCGTAGGCCCCGTTTATGAGAATAAGTAGTTTACCATCTTTGGGCACCGCAGATGATATCATGGCCTCTACGCCAAAGGTGCCGGAACCCTGCATGATCACGGTCTCATATCCGCTCTCCTTAGATACCGCGCCATGCTCCAGTAGCTGCTCACGTATTTCTTTTACTGTATTGACAAAAGATATATCGCGCGATCCGAGGTCGTGAAGCATGGCTTCTTTGACAGTAAGGCTGGTGGTGAGTGGGCCAGGGGTGAAAAGCAGTTTATCCATGGTGTGCAAAGGAAACAATTTATCGTAATGACAATAAAAACTGAGCTGCCACAAACGGGCAGCTCATTGATTCTAAATATAAGTTTGTTTATTCTATGACAATATTGCCTGTAGCCACTCGATCTGCACTCCTGAGCGCCAAGTGGTAGATACCTTTAGCCTCGCCACTCAGGTCGAGCTGATAGAGGCGATCTGCAGCTGGTATTTTGTCCTCTGCTACTATGCGGCCGAGATCGTCTGTGACATAGAGTGCTACATCACCTTGCAGCTGGGCAAAGGATACCATGAAGTAACCGCTGGCAGATGGGTTTGGCATTACCTGTACCATTGCATTTTCCGTTACATTGCCTATACCTGTGGCGTCACAGAGTCCTATCTCGCAGAGCCATGACCTGCCGTCCAGCGCCCAGGCTGTCTGGTTCTCCGGGCGAATGCCACTACCATAGATCAGGTGATGTAGTGCTGTGATAGCGATATCGGCCTGCACGGGAGATTGATGCTGCAGCGCTGTATCGGGCTTAGTGATAGGATAGGCGAGGAATGTGCCCGGATCAGGAGGGGTATTATGAGCTGCATTTTGCGGACCGGAAACCTGGAGGTGTATACCACGATCAGAATTTGCGATCCACCATATATGGCGCTCCTCATAGCTGACGCCGCCATGGCCTGTACCAGTGCCGCCGTGATCCGTAGTGACCAGCACCAGCCAATCTTCCTGCGCATAAGTAGGACGTGAGCGCATAGCCTGCAGTATCCGGCCTATCTGAAAGTCTATGCTATCTATAGCCTGCGTGTAGGCAGGATTATTAGGATTGAAGCCGCTACTGTGACCTGTGAGGTCCACCTTGTCAAAATAAGTGAAGAGTAGGTCTACATCCGGGTCTTGTACCAGCTGTGAGGCTGCGGCACCTGTGCCCTGGGTATAGCCATCCGTACCTATTATCTTCTGATCCCATCCGTCATTGTAAACATTATTGCTCATCGGTGCCCACTCTGTGTACTGGATACACTTGAATGACGTGTCTATCTCCTTGGCATGAGTGGGGAAGTAAGGGTATTGATTATAATCACTACCGCCATAAGTATTGCCTGTGACACCGTGCTTCTCGTGATACACGCCGCACATGATGCTGGACCATGAGGGACCTGACACCGTAATATCGAGATGCCATGAGTCAAGTGTATAAAAGCCCGTGTTACACAGACCGAGCAGATTAGGGGCGTGGCCCGAGTCCATTTCTTGCTTAAGGGCATCTGCGCGGCAGCCATCTATACCTATCACGAGGACTTTGCGCTTATGCCCGCCGTGGCCTGCAAAAGCTGATAATGCCAACAGCGCGCATATAAGTGTAAGAGTAATTTTACTTTTCATTTTTTGTGGTTTTTATGATGATCTTATAATTCATATCGGAAGCCTACCTGGCCGCGTTGCTTGTATACTTCTACCCGGAGTGGCCGGTTAGGATTGCCTACGTATTCCTTATAGCTCCAGTTGAGCAGGTTGTTTGCCTCAAAGTAGACTGAGTAGTGTTTTTTAAACTCGTAGGAGATCTGAAAGTCCATAGAATACTGCTCTCCCATGAAGATGTCAAAGTCCTGGTCTTTGTGAATCAGCTCACCATTAGTACTGCTTGGGAGTGTAGCAAGGTTTAGCTCCAGCAGGAAAGGGCTGTTATAATTAAGCGCCAGTGCTGCCTTGACACCGTACTTCTCGTAAAGAAGTGATACGTTATATAGTAAGGGGCTCTGCTCAGACATAGCCTGAGTCTTAGGCCGCCCCGCCACATGCATGCGTGAGTACGAATACGTGATATTGGCTCCAATACCAAAACCAGATGCAAATCGTGGCAGAAAGTCAAACTTGCGCTTGATCTCGGCCTCCACGCCCACTACCCACGCATCGGCATTGCCGTAGCTTTTGGTAACGAAGTAAGTGAGCGGATCTATACCTCCTGTAGACTTTACAATGATGTGGTTCACGATGTACTTGCCATAGGTACTCAGAGTGAAAAGCCCCTTATTGCCCCAGAAATATTGATAGCTGAGATCAAAGTTGTGCGAATAAGAAGGCTTCAGGTTCGGATTCCCTTTGATGTACAGATAGTCCTGGTACTTGATGAGGGGCGCTCCCGGTTTTGTCTCTTGAAAGTTGGCCCGGTGAAAGGTGCGGGATATAGCTGCGCGCAAATTCATCCGATCATTGATCTTGTAATTGACATTGAGAGCAGGGAGGATGGAAACGTAGTTTTGTCTGGTGAAAGAATCTACCACGGGCTGATAAGCATGCATCTGAGAATCGTAAGGATCTATTCCATACTGTGGGAGGGATGAAAAATTAAGGTCGAGAGCGTGTTCGTACAGGCGAGTATTCTCTATGCGCAGTCCGCCTACTATGTTCCACTTGCCTATAGTGGCGTCTACCATCGCATAGCCTGCCAGTTGTACTTCTTTATAATCATACGTGGAGCCTACCCAATATGGATACTGCTCATTGAATGAATCCACATAGTGATTGATCATCTTTGAGTTTCCCCAGCGCTCCATATCGGCCATAAAGTTATTGAGCTGGTCGCGGGTCATATTTGGCACATCCAGGCCGGCATAGTTGCTGCCGTATTTAGACAAAAAATCCTGCCAGCGCGAAGGCTGAGTGGCAAACATATTGAGGAAATAGTCTTTTGAATTCTGGCCTTTGTTCGGATTTTGTGTCCACCAATGAAAACCCAGCTTGCGCTCTCCTTGTTTGTATCTCCCTTTAGCGCCCACCTGCAGGATCACCTTTGGTGAGATCTCATATTTCGCATCTACAGAGAGAACCCCGGGGTCGATCTCATAGGTATAGTTGGTCTCAGAGCGGGCCTCCAGAAACACCAGCGTACTGGCGTTGAAAGGCTGCAATGGTTTAGGTTGGATATTGGTCCAGTGATCTCCATGTCCGTAAGGGTTGTCCCCGTCCAATAGTTTAGAGCTAGACCACGGTGGATTCTTTGGATCATAAGGGGCACCAGGGTCGTATCTGGCTCCATTTTGCAGGATAGGATCTACATCAGAGTAGATTACTGGTGTTTTATTAGTAAAGACGGCGCTGAAATATCCATCATGTGGATCCGTAGGATTCTGCCTTGGGCTACCGTAAAAGAAGCGATTGTAATAAGAAGAATACTTGACAGTAATTTGCAGTTTCTTGACAGGCTTGATCTCGGCGCTGATACTGCCACCGAAAAGTTGCCGGTTCAATAATCCATGAATAAATTGTGGCTGCACTGTAGTCCCCTCTCCGGAGGCATAAGTGTAGGATATCTTGTTCTGATATTTATTATCCCACATTACTCCCGCCATACCTCGGAATCCAACCTTTACCTTGGGTGAAACCTGCCAGTCAAAGCCCGCATTAGTACCAAAGTTGGTCCTATTACCAGAGTAGTCCTTCAGATCATAGCGATTGATAGCGTGATTGAAGTTATTGCCGTATATCAGTTTGTAGCCATCTACCTCATAAAAATTTCCCCGCAGCGTAGCATTGACCACATATTTGAATTTGCCATTCTTAGTCACGTCTCCCCATAGCAGATTGATGTTACCCGTTGGCTTCTGCGAGAGCAAATTGTAGCCCAGGCCAGAGTTGAAGACAAAGGTCCTTTTGTCTACAGGCTCTTTTAATATGAAATTGATGCTGCCGCCTACATTGTCTCCCTCCATATCGGGTGTCACTGTGCGTGTCACCTCTATGCGATCTATGAGATCTGCAGGAAGGACCTCAAACTCAAATGACCTTGATGTATTCTCCTCATCTGCCACAGGCAGGCGATCACCACTGATCAGTGTAGACGTCCAGTCAGTGGGTGTACCGCGGAGTGATACATAGCCTCCTTCTCCTTTATTATTGTGTATGGCTACACCTGACACCCGCTTCAGTGCGTCAGCCGCATTCTTATCGGGTAGCTTTTTGATATTTTCAGATGAGATGACGGTCACCACCCGCTGGGAATTTCGAGTCATATCAATGGCCTGAGTCTCCGACCCGGCCCTATGTTTTCCTTTTACTGTAACCTCTTCCAGGCTCTTGCTGTCTGGCAGGAGACCTATCTGCCCCAGGCGGACAACAACACCCGGATTCACTGATACTTCAAATGTCTTTCGCAGATATCCTATGTAAGAAATTATCAGGGTATGTTTGCCCTCTGGCACATTGATAATAGTAAACTCACCTTTTTCATTCGTTGTGGTACCAATGGCTGTCCCTTCTATGACTACAGAGGCTCCGGTCAGGGCCTCTGTACCATCTACTATAGAGCCGGTGATACTACCGGTACCCTGGCCGAGTGCCATCGATACCCAGAGAAAAATGTATACAAGGAGGATAGAAAATTCTTTCAAGCAATCCAGATTTTAAGGACCGCCAAAAGTATTTTTGTACTGTTATTTGATCTCTACTGAAGTATTACCGGTAGATTATGAATCTATCAGTCAAAAGGATATTAGGGCCGTTGCCTGAAATAGCGCCAGCTCCAGCCTATAGAAAGGAAGGCTACTCCAACAATGATATATGTAGCCGGAGATGCGAGTGTCAGCCCACAGAATAGGATCGCCACAATGGTACCATATGTCAGCCGGATATTTTCTGATATCCATACCCAGCGCTTGCTCTCCATTATGCCGCCCCAGTCTATAATGGTATGCCAAAGCAGCAAGGCGCCTACCCATCTCTGCCAGGTGGCCCAGTCCGAATCAGGTTTGATCACATACATCATCAGGATGACCCCAAACACAAGATGAAGTATCAAATACGGACGCGCCTGCGTAAATGCCTCGGGGCGATACTTCTGTTGATTGGACGGAGTGACCTCGGTGATGGGCTCTAGCGGGGCCAGTCCCCGAGGACGCCATCCGAGCGGCATGAACCAAAGTTTAAACTTATCAATGATAAAAGGTGCCGCCACGGCATCCCGCCACAATGTGCGATAGTAGTGAAAGTTGATGCTGATCGGATTCCAGGAATGCGGCGGATGGTACATACCATACACTACTTTCTCATCCTCTTCTTCAAAAGTACCAAACACCCGGTCCCAGATGATCAAAAACTCGCCGAAGTTCTTGTCCAGGTATTTAAAATTGACACCATGGTGCACTCTGTGATGCGATGGGGTAGTAAAAGTGAACTCTACCCAGCGCCACAATTTAGGGACGAGCTCGGTATGATGAAGGAACGCTATGAATAGGTGAATACCTGTCATAGCATATATATCTACCGGTTTGAATCCAATAATGGTAAGCGGCCAAAAGAAAAAGAATGAAAAAAGGCGCTGGGTGACACTGGCGCGCAGGGCTACGGCAAAATTCATCTCTTCTGCTGAATGATGTGGTGAATGTGCAGCCCACATGATATTGACATGATGGCCCCAGCGGTGTACCCAGTAGAAAATGAAATCTACGCCCAGCAGCAGCAATAAGAAATTATACCAGGTCATCTCAATATTATCTATGAGCCTGAAGTGCGTCCATAGATACCCATATATGACATATACCCCGGCCGCCACGAGGACATTGACGGTCTGATTGCCCAGCGCCGTGCCGAAATTAGCGATCAGCTCCTCAAAGCTGATCAGGTCCTTCTTATAGTACCAGCAGAGGATGAGCTCCAGTAGTACGAAGATGATAGCTATAGGTGTGAGCGTAGCATATATATTCCCGAGACTTCCCATATTACTAATTTACTAATCTGAGCGGAACAGAGAAATATAAGGGTGATCGCTGAAAGGAAGATTTCAGCGAATGGAAGTATCAGGCCGGATAGGAGCATAAGTGCGCTCCATCATATCCCTGATCTCCGCAGTGCATAGCCTGCTAATACTACCCTCGTGTGTATGGCTCAAATGGCGCGATGGAGCAAAGGTGCCCTGATGGATAGAATCGCCTACCGATCTATACGCATCCCTAAACGGCACTTTATTGACGACTTGCTTATTGATCTCTTCTACACTAAAGAGGTGATCGAAAACCTTATCCTCCAGTATGCCTGTACGGACCTGCACATCGCGTAGCGCATATGTCAGCATAGACAGGCACTCCCTGATACTATCTATGGCAGGGAAAGTAATATCCTTGGTCAGCTGCATATCGCGATGATACCCTGACGGAAGGTTGTTGCAGAGCATCGTGATTTCGTTTGGGGCGGCTTGTATCCTGCTGCAGCGGGCTCTGATGAGCTCAAAGATATCCGGGTTCTTTTTGTGGGGCATGATACTAGACCCTGTAGTAAGCGAATCCGGAAATGAAATATAGCCCCACTGCTGGCTCATATACAGGCACACATCATAGCTGAAGCGCGAGATAGTGGCAGCCACTGAAGCGATAGCGGAGAGGACGGCCTTCTCAGACTTGCCACGGGTCATCTGTGCATAGACCGAGTTATAGTTCATTTCACCAAAAGACAGCAGCTCTGTAGTCATGGACCTATTCAGCGGAAATGCTGATCCGTACCCCGCCCCTGAGCCCAGCGGATTCTTATCTACAATTTTATAAGCAGCTACAAGTGCCTCCATGTCGTCTACCAGGCTCTCTGCATATGCGCCAAACCACAGCCCGAATGACGATGGCATGGCCAGCTGGAAATGAGTATAGCCGGGCAGTAAGTCATCCTTGTGATGCTCACTCAGCTCCTGCCAGCGGTCAAATAGCTCTATGACCTGAGCGGCTATCTGCACCAGCTCATCTTTCAGGTAAAGTTTCAGGTCTACCAGTACCTGATCATTGCGTGAGCGGCCGGTATGCAGTTTCTTGCCAGCCTCTCCGATGCGCTCAGTCAGTGTTTTCTCTACCTGTGAGTGGACATCCTCTACATGTGCCTCGATCTGAAATTCCCCCCTGCTGATCTCAGCCAGTATATCGTTCAGCCCAGCTTTGATCTGCTCAAACTCATCTGTAGTAATAACACCTACATGAGTCAGCATCTCGGCATGCGCCAAAGAACCCCGGACATCAAAAGAGGCGAGGCGCAGATCCCAGTGACGGTCATTGCCTACAGTAAAAAGCTCGGTAGCCAGGGAGCGATCGTCCTGTGCGGTAGTACTTTTTTGCCAAAGTTTCATATTGAGAGTTTATGCTTTTGAGAAATAATGATCTAACAGGGAAATATACTTGTGGATGCCTTCTTCTATCTCTTGTATGTAGATGTACTCATCAGCACTATGTGAGCGTGCTGAGTCGCCGGGTCCCATTTTGACAGATGGCCATGGCATCAATGCCATATCAGAGGTAGTGGGTGATCCATAGCGTGGGATACCGAGCGTCTGAGCAGATATCAATACCGGGTGCTCCACCGGTATGAATGATGGTTTGATACGGGTAGACCTCTCCTTTACTTGGCATGACACGTGCTGCCTTATCACTTCAAGGACCTCTGCGTGAGTATAAAAATCGTTCAGTCTTATGTCCACAGTAAAAGTGCACTCGGCTGGAACCTGATTATGTGCAGTCCCGGCATTGATGATCGTGACATTCATAGTCACCTCGCCGAGCCATGGAGAGACCTTCTCAAATCTATAACTACGAAACCAATCAATATCCTGCATGGCCTTATAGATCGCATTGACACCCTCCTGGCGGGCGGCGTGGCCTGCCACTCCCTGAGCAGTACAATCTATCACTAACAGCCCTCTCTCCGCCACTGCCATATGCATACATGTGGGCTCGCCTACTATGGCCAGATCTATGGGCTCTATATCCGGGATCAGACTCTCTACTCCACCGGCGCCTGATATCTCCTCCTCCGCTGTGGCTGCATATACCATGTTGAACGGAAGGTCTGAACGCTCATAGTAATACAAGAATACACCTAGCAGCGATACGAGTGGCCCGCCAGCATCATTACTGCCCAGACCGTAGATCCTGCCATCTTCTACTGCAGGAATGTGTGGATCTCTGGTGTAGCCCTTATTGGGTTTCACGGTATCATGGTGTGAGTTTAGTAGGAGCGTCTTTTTGCCTGTGGTAAAGAATTTATTCTGAGTCCAGACATTGTTACCCTTACGATGAACTGGTATGCCGCTTGCGGCGAGATAAGCCTGTATACGGTCAGCCGTGCCATGCTCCTCTCTGCTGAAAGAAGGTATGGCAATCAGGTCCCGCAGGAGGTCGATCATATCACTTGTGATCTTATCTACAGATGCGTGTGCCATAACCGGGTTGCTCATTTATCAATGCGGTGAGATCTCCTGCATGGCCTATGACGACTTGCGCCACTCCGTCGGAGATTGCCTTGCATGCGTTATCTATTTTGGGGATCATGCCACTGCTGATAGTGCCATCACTCTTAAGAGCTTCTGTTTCGCACAATTTTATATAAGGTATTGCACTATTCTCATTTGCTACATCTCTCAGCACGCCTTTCTTTTCAAAACAATACAAGAGCGTCGTATCATAGTTTTTGCTCATAGCCACAGCAATGGATTGTGCTACGGTATCGGCATTGATATTGAGCAGATGACCATCCGAAGTGCAGGATATAGGTGCGATGACCGTAGTGACACCGCTCTGTAGCAGCATATGGAGCAGCGTGTCATTTATCTTATTCGTCTGAATATCTCCTACCCAGCCATAATCTATATCCCCTACCGGACGCCTGACCGCAGGTACCAGCCTGGCATCTGCCCCACACAGGCCCATGGTGTCACATCCTTTGGCTTGTAGCCTGGCTACTATAGTTTTATTGATAAAACCAGCGTAGGTCATGGTAACTACTTTGATCGTTTCTTCATCAGTGATGCGGCGGCCATCCACCATTTTGGTCTCTATACCCAGGCGCGCGCTAAGCTCGGTAGCGAGTTTACCTCCGCCATGTACGAGTACCTTGTGGCTACTGATGCCTGACAGATCGCCGAGAAATTTATCCAGTGCTTCGGCATTATCTATCACATTGCCTCCTATCTTGATGACTGTAAGCTTCTCCATCTATACGCTCTCCAGTATTTTTTTTAAAACAGTCTGAGCTGCAGTGACCCTATGTCCGGCCTGCAATTGTATCAGGCTGTCAGGCCCATCTATGAGTGCATCTAGTAGCTCTACATTTCTCCGTACCGGAAGGCAGTGCATGATCTTTGCGTTCTTTGTCAGTTTCATTTTTTCAGGAGTCAGCAGCCAGTCTTCTTGCACCGGCGGCATTGCGCCATAGTCTTCGTATGAGGACCAGTTTTTCACATACACATAATCTGCACCAGCGAGAGCGGCATCCTGATCATAAGTGACCTCTGCTCCCTGTGAAAATTCAGGGGCCAAATCATAGCCTCTGGGATGTGTGATGATCACTTCTGCACCGGAGGCCACTGCCCATTCGGCAAATGAGTTGGGGACTGCCTGCGGAAGGGCCTTGATATGTGGTGCCCAGGTGAGGACCACTTTGGGCTTCTTCTTAGCAGATGTCTCTGCTATCGTGATCATATCTGCGAAACTCTGCAGTGGATGCCGGGTGCCCGACTCCAGGCTAATGAGTGGTTTGCTACAGTACTTCTGAAAGGTATGAAGGATATGCTCGGTATAGTCCTTTTCCCTATCCACCAGGCCGGGGAAGCTGCGCAATCCAATAACATCACAGTATTGCGAAATGACTCCTGCCGCCTCTTTGATGTGCTCACTCTTAGTACCATTCATCACCGCACCGTCTTCAAACTCTATCTGCCAGCTATCTTTATCCAGATTGAGCACCACGACGTTCATGCCCAGGTCGTATGCTGCGCGCTGGCTGCTCATCCTTGTCCTGAGGCTTGGATTGAGGAAAAGCAAGCCCAAGGTCTTGCCCCTGCCCAAATCCCGGTACTGGCCAATGTTTTTCCTGAGTGCCAGGGCCTCACTGACGAGCGCCGGGACATTTCCAGCATCTTTTACGGTTAGAAACTGCTTCATATATTAACACTCGTTAGTTTAAGACAAGATGACAAGGCATTGAGAAAGACATCTGCCTGGGTTTGCGTCAGTGTGAGTGGGGGAAGTACTCTCAGCGTATTCTTATTGGAGGAGGTGCCGGTAAAAATGTGGTAATCCTCCAAAAGTTTCCCTCGAAGAGGAGCACAAGGACCATCCAACTCAATACCGATCATAAGGCCCATACCTCTCACTTCATGTATACCCGGTAATCCTCTGAGTTTTTCTATCAGATGTGAGCCCACTTTGGTGGCATTTCCCATGAGACTTTCTTGCTGTACCACATCCAAAACGGCTATGGCTGCAGCACATGCCAGGTAGTTTCCACCAAAGGTGGTACCCAGCATGCCATGCCGGGCTTTATATTTATCTGAGATCAGCACGCCCGCCACTGGAAAGCCATTTCCCATGCCCTTTGCCATGGTCACCATGTCAGCACGGATACCCGCATATTGATGTGCGAAGAAGTGACCACTACGACCATAGCCAGACTGTATCTCATCCAATATGAGAGATACGCCATATTGGTCGCACATAGACCGCAAAGACTTCAAAAACGATACTGATGGTATCTTCACACCACCTACGCCCTGTATACCCTCTATGATCACGGCTGCGACATCATCGCCCATAGCCATGCGTAGTGCATCTTCATCATTCCATGGCAGGAAGGTGATATTGGCATTGTCATTTACCGCTGCCTGTATCGACGCATCATTTGTAGTAGCTACAGCCAGGGACGTCCTGCCGTGAAAAGAGCCTTCAAAGGCTATTACCCTTTTGCGTCCATTGTGAAATGATGCCAGTTTCAGGGCGTTCTCATTTGCTTCGGCCCCTGAGTTGCAAAGGAAAAGGTGATAATCATCATAGCCACTCAGCGCTCCGAGTTTGTTTGCCAGCTCTTGCTGCTGTGGTATTTTGACAGAGTTAGAATAAAATCCTATTTGGCGAAGCTGCTGCTCCAGCATCTGCACATAGTGAGGATGACTATGGCCAATAGATATGACCGCATGGCCACCATAGAGGTCCATATATTGCTGCCCCTTGTCATCATATAGATAGATACCGTCTCCCCTCACAGGAGTGATGTCAAACAGCGGGTATACATCAAACAGTTTCATGATCAGAATGCGGATGCTTTGAGTAAAAGGCCCGTAGTCTCCTCCAGCCCAAAAATGATATTCATATTCTGCACCGCCTGCCCGGATGCGCCTTTGAGCAGATTGTCTATGACAGAGGTGATCAGGGTCCGTCCCTCATAAGATTCCAGGTGGAGCAAACACTTGTTCGTATTTACCACTTGCTTCAGATCGATCTCCCTGCGACTGATGCGCACGAAAGGATGAGCGGTATAGTACTGCTCATATATTGCGTACAAGTCATCAATACTGCGATCTGACTTTACCAATGCCGCGGTGTGAATGCCGCGGGCGAAGTTGCCGCGCTGTGGTGTAAAGATCAGGTCTGATGCCAATGCAGGCTGCAGTGCCTTCAGCGACTCTGTGATCTCACGGATATGCTGATGAGTAAATGGCTTATACACTGACAGGTTGCTATCGCGCCAGCTGAAGTGTGTAGTCGCTCCCGGTGCCTGGCCCGCGCCTGTACTGCCGGTAGTGGCATTGATATGAATTTCTCCGCTCAGTAAGCTATTTGCCGCGAGAGGCAGCAGTGCCAGCTCGATACTGGTGGCAAAGCAGCCAGGATTAGCTATGCTCGTGGCATTCCTGATCTTGTCTTTATTCAGCTCCGGCAGGCCGTATATAAATCTGCGGTCACCGATGGCACTAGTATCTGCATGACGGAAGTCCTGGCTGAGGTCAATGACAATAACTTCGCCGGGGATATCATTCTCCTGCAGAAACCGGCGCGCGGCGTCATGGCCACCACAGAGGAAAAGCACATCTATGGTAGTGCTAAAATCGGCCGCAAACCTCATATCCGTATCTCCGAGGAGGTCAGTATGAATATCAGATAGCAGCTGCCCGGCGCTGCTCGTACTCTGTACAAACATTACCTCCGCAGCAGGATGTCCGAGCAATAGGCGTATCAGCTCACCACCCGTATAGCCCGCGCCACCTATGATACCAGCCTTAATGCTTTTCATGGGCAGCATTGAGGTTATTGACCTGATAATAGATGCCAGTCTGATTGCCAAATATTTTTGTGAATCCCTTTACATCTTCACCGCTCCAGGTCTTATTCATCTCACCATAGCTGCCAAACTTTGCAGACATCAGATCGTGAGGTGAAGAAATACCCGTCACCTCAAAGCGATAAGGCATGAGCCTGACAAACACTTCTCCGGAAACGAAGGCCTGTGTGGAGCTAAGGAAAGCCTCTATATCGCGCATCACGGGATCAAAGTATTGGCCCTCATGGAGCCAGTTGCCATACCAGGCTGCCATCTGGTCTTTCCAATACAGCTGCCATTTGGTCAGTGTATGCTTCTCCAGTAGGTGATGCGCCTTGATAATGATCACAGGAGCTGCTGCCTCAAAACCTACACGTCCCTTGATGCCGATGATGGTATCGCCCACATGTATATCGCGACCGATGGCATACGGTGCAGCCAGTGCCTGTAGTGCCTGTATCGCATCTACCGGATTCTCATAGGCCGTGTTGTTGACTCCCTTCAGCTCCCCCTTTTCAAAGACAAGCTTGACATCAGAGTCATCTTGTGCCGAGAGCTGGGTAGGGTATGCGGACTCCGGCAGGCTGCCATGTGAGGTCAGCGTCTCACGGCCTCCGACAGAAGTGCCCCAGATACCCTTATTGATACTATAGGCAGCCTTCTCAAAGTTCATTTCCACCTGGTGTGCCTTCAGGTATTCGATCTCTGCCTCCCGGGATAAGCGCAAGTCGCGGATCGGCGTGATGATCCTGACAGCCGGAGCTATGATCTGAAATACCATATCAAAGCGTACTTGGTCATTGCCGGCGCCGGTACTGCCGTGGGCGACGGCCTCTGCACCTATCTCAGCTGCATAGCGCGCCGTAGCAATAGCCTGCACTATACGCTCCGCACTCACTGAGAGAGGATAGGTGTTATTCTTCAGTACATTGCCAAAGATCAGATAGCGGATCACATCGCGATAGTAGTCATCGCGTGCATCCACAGCCCTGAAGGAGCTGACGCCCAACTTCAGTGCATGGGCCTCGATACGTCCGAGCTCCTCATCGGAGAATCCGCCTGTATTGACAGTCAATGCATGTACCTCATAACCCAGCTCCTCCCGGAGATGAATAGCGCAGAAGGTGGTATCCAATCCGCCGCTGAATGCGAGAACAACTTTTTTGATTTGACTCATAGCCTGGTCAGTGATTTGGTGAGAATAAAATAGAAAGGAATCCTTTCCAGATGGATGGTGTATTGCTTTTGCCTGCTGCTTTGGCAGGTGGCGCCTCCGCTGGCTTTTCCTTTTCTGCCGGATCATATAGCATAGCGGTACAGAGGCAATTTTTACGTTGCTTACTCTGTAGTATATCAAAATTGACACAGCTGCGGCAGCCTTTCCAAAACTCATCATCATCTGTGAGCTCGGAGTAGGTGACAGGTTCATAACCCAGGTCAGAGTTGATCTTCATGACAGCCAATCCTGTGGTCAGACCAAACAGCTTGGCATCGGGATAGCGCGTCCGTGATAGCTCAAATATTTTCTTCTTGATCTCTCGTGCCAGTCCACCCTTGCGGTATTCACTGGCCACGATGAGGCCAGAGTTGGCCACGTACTTGCCATGGCCCCATGACTCTATATAGCAGAAACCTGCCCATTCACCATCTGCGGTCATGGCTACTACAGCCTTGCCTTCGCGCATTTTTTCGCGCACATAATCGGGAGAGCGCTTAGCTATACCCGTACCCCGCGCCCGCGCCGAGACCTCCATCTCGGTGCATATCTGGTCAGCGAAACGCTCATGCTCGCTACCAGCAATAAGT
Organism: Bacteroidetes bacterium UBA1941; assembly: GCA_002336805.1. Taxonomy (GTDB): domain Bacteria; phylum Bacteroidota; class Bacteroidia; order Chitinophagales; family LD1; genus UBA1941. Next base: position 551,203 of record DDEZ01000002.1, on the reverse strand, counting down.
ACTATAAATGACTTATCCATTTTTCCAGTTACCATTTAAAAAATTCACTAAAAACAATATCTCGCCAGAGACACTACATGGGCAAACTACATGCCCACCAAATCGGGGAAAGGGTATAGCCAGGCATCAACGCCTGGGGAAAAACGGAGTAGAAAGGGTGAAGCTCACAGCATGTGCGTCTATGGTAAATGCAGTACCAGTCAGAGAGAAAGCCCTTTTGGAAAAAGGCTTGCGGCTGACCGTCGTTTTAGCGATATGTACTGCTGCAGAATGCATGCTATTTTTGAGGGATGCAATGATAGATAATAAGTCAAAATTGCTACGTTAAATTTTCGCTAAAACTTCAAATAGCGGTACAATGACCGATATTTTCGGTGAATAGGCACTCAGCGATGAGCCAATTAACGCGCGTTATCCCTCTCACGCTCTCAGGGCTGCGGGATCACTACTGCCTTTATACTTATATTCAGTTCATGAAACATATCTTTTTTATAGTGTTCTTATTGTATGCCGGCTCCGGCATCTGCCAAGACTATCATCCTATGGCGGCTCCGGCGGCGATAGTCATCAGCGGTAGAGCACGATTTACGGTATTGACAGATGGGCTCATCCGCATGGAGTATTCTCAGGACTCAGTATTTATGGATCAGGCTTCCCTGACCTTTGTAAACAGGCTCCTGCCGGTACCGCGCTACCAGGTGAAGTACCTGGACGGGAAACTGCAAATACAGACCAGCGTGATGCAGGTCAGCTATACGGAGCGATCAGGACCATTTTCAGACAAGAATCTGCTCATTAATTATAATGATGGTGAGCGCCAGTTTAGCTGGCATCCGGGGATAGAGGACAAGCTGAATCTGAAAGGCACCACCCGCACGCTGGATGGTGTCACCGGCAAATTTAGCCTGATGGGCATGAAGAAGGTGCATCTGGATGATGGCATACTATCGCGGAGCGGCTGGACTCTGGTAGATGACTCTGAGCGGCCTCTGTTTGATAGCTCAGAGTGGCCATGGGTAGAGGCACGCAAAAAGGTGGAGCAGGACTGGTACTTCTTTGGTTATGGAAATCATTACAAAAAGGCCTTGTTTGATTTTACGCAGGTAGCAGGAAAGATATCCCTGCCTCCACAGTATGCTTTCGGGGTATGGTACTCCCGCTATTGGGCATACACGGAGGCAGAGATGAAAGACATCGTAGACGGCTACGCTAAAAATGACATACCCCTCGATGTAATGGTGATAGACATGGACTGGCACCTGACCGATAAATCCAGCCCGGAAATCTTCCAGCAATATAATCCAAAGCCCAATGGATGGACAGGGTTCACATGGGAGAAAAAGTACTTTCCCGATCATAAAGAATTTCTCGGCTGGCTGCATGACCATCACCTGCAGAGCTGCCTGAATCTGCACCCGGCTGCCGGCGTACAAGTACATGAGGTGGCGTATGGCGCTTTTGCCAATGCCATGCATGCGGATACGACGGGACACAAACCGATCCCTTTTGACATCACCAATAAAACCTTTGCTAAAAACTACTTCGATGTATTACTACATCCTTACGAAAAGGAAGGAGTCGACTTCTGGTGGCTGGACTGGCAGCAGTGGGGCAATACCAATATCAAGGGCGTCAACCCCACATTCTATCTCAACTATGTACACTATAGCGATATGCAGAGGCAGGGCAAGCGACCATTGATCTTTCACCGGTATGGTGGACTGGGCAATCATCGCTATCAGATAGGCTTTTCGGGCGACTATGTCATAAACTGGAAAGGGCTCGCATATCAGCCAGAGTTTACCGCTACGGCCTCTAATGTAGGTTTCGGATTCTGGAGCCATGATATAGGCGGTCACTGGGGCATGAATAAAAAGAATAAACAAAATGCAGAGCTCTACACCCGCTGGATACAGTGGGGCGCTATGAGTCCGATCTTTCGTACGCATGCCACCAATGACAAAGAAATAGAACGCCGCATGTGGATGTACCCGGCAGCTAATCTGGATGCTATGCGCAGTGCGCTTCAGCTGCGCTATGCCTTGCTGCCCTATATCTATACATATTCGCGGATGGCCTATGACTCAGGCATCTCGCTCATACGCCCCATGTACTATGAAAATCCTAAAACAGAAATCGCCTATCACCTGCCACACCAGTATTACTTTGGCAGCAATATGATCATAGCGCCGATCTATCAGAGCATGAAAGGCAAACAGACGATCCGCCAGAAAATCTGGCTGCCAGCCGGAGAGTGGTACGACTTCAAAACCGGCAAAAAACTGGCCGGAGATCAAATGACAGAAGGTGAGTATGGATTGAATGATATCCCGACCTTCGTAAAGGGTGGCAGCATCATACCTATGCAAACTACCAAGCAGCATATAGCAGGTAGCGTATTAGACACAGTGATATTGGCCGTCTATCCGGGTAACGAAGCCAGCTTTGACCTCTATGAGGATGATGGCAACACTGAGGGTTATAAAAAGGCAAGCTATTCATTTACCCGCTTCAAATATCTGCGGACCGGTGATAGGGCCTCCCTCACAGTGACCCCATCGGAAAGTCACTATGATGGTCAGCCCGCCATACGAAGCTATACCATCAGGATCATGGATAGCGCCAAACCGGAGGGTATAAGTGGCGACTGGACTAAAACACCCGAAGGAAACAACTGGCGCTATGATGCGGAAAAGAAAGTAATAGAAGTATCTGTGCCTCGTGACAAGATCAGGGCACTCATGGTGCCACTATCAGGATTGCATTAGCCATAAAATGCACTTGCTCAGCCATTGAAACTCATCTTCTGTATAACCTGGTGAAACTCATCCTTGCGCTCGCGGGCCAGAGGTACCTGGGTATCATCATTCATGAGAATATATCCGCCATCCTGTTTTACGTACTGCTTTATCTTATTGAGGTTGACCACGTAGCTGCGGTGCGGACGGAAGAAATGGTTATCAGGATTCAGCGCGCCCTCATACTCTTTGATCTTTTTGCTCACCAGGATACTCTTACCGCCGACCAGGTGAAACAAAGTATATGCGCCATCGGCTGCCAGCATCAAAATATCGGATATATCAACAAATATCAGCCCCTCGCTGACCGATAGTGCCAGCTTGCGGATGCTTGTGTCCTTGAAGTTTTCCCGAAGTGCGTCGAGCCGCTCACCTATGGCACCTTGTTTCTTTTTGACCTTATCTACGGCATTGATCAGCTCTGATATCTGGATCGGTTTGAGCAGAAAGTCAATAGCACTCACCTTGAAAGCCTGTAGTGCATAGTCGCTATGTGCTGTGGTAAAAATGATCTCAAAGTCCACTTGCTTGAAAAAATCGAGCAACTGAAAACCCGTATAGCCCGGCATCTCGACATCCAGAAACAGTACATCCGGATTGTGCTGATTGATAGCAATAACCCCTGACGGTACATCCTCTGCTATAGCTACGATGTCTACATCCGGACAATACTCCCTCAGCAGCGTCTCCATCATCCGGCGCGCTTTGGCTTCATCATCTATTATTATGGCTTTGATCATGGGGGTTGTCCTTAAATATACGGTGCATTTTGAAACAAACTACTGATCACTCCAGATCTACGGGGATATAAATATCGACCAGGGTTCCCTCTGGCAGATCGTCATACCTGACACCCAACTTTTCCTCGCGACTCTGATTGAGCAGCTCCAGTCGTTTTGCATTAGCAGAGGTGGAAAATGACTCGTGCAGACCTTTACGGTTCTTATTTATCTCAGCGGCTGCAGCGCGCCCTATTCCATTGTCTGCTATAGTGCATGTGAGCAGCTGATTCTCCTCGCTCCATCGAAATTTTATGGTGACTCGCTTCACCCCCTTCTTATGCAAAAGACCGTGGCGGATCGAATTTTCTACATAGGGCTGGATAAGCATGGGCGGGATCATTATATAATCTGCTGCATTCTCGTCATTGACACTTACTGAGAATTCAAAATTATCCTCAAAACGTAGTACCTCTAGCTCCAGATATTTCTGCAGCATACTGATCTCATCACTCAGAGATATCTCCCTGCGAGTGCTCGCTCGCAATATATCACGCGTCAACTGGCTAAACTTACCTAAGTGCTCATTTGCCATGCGCTTATCACCGGCAAAGAACATCTCCTGAATAGAATTGAGCGCATTAAAAATGAAATGAGGATTCATCTGCGCGCGGATGGCCTTTAGCTCGCTTTCGCGCTGCTCCAGTTCTGTCTGCTGCTGCCGTATCTTCAGCTCTCGGAGTTCTGATTCTTTCTTTTCGGTCTCATAGCGCTTATTGAGGAGAGTGACCTGCCGCACCCGCTCTCCGTCCAGCAGGCCGGCATCTATCTCTACTTTTTTCTGAAGCGTCTGATATGCCTCCCTATACATATTCACGTGCTGATAGCACTGATGCAGCAGATCCAGTGTGGCTATGAGATCTGCGGGTGGAAGCTCATCACCCCGCGTGGCCAAAGATTTATTGAGAGAATCAATAGCCGCCTGATGATCGCCGAGCAGGAAACAGATATGCCCCAGCTGAAATTCTGCACTCCCCAATTCCCGCTGGTTGTTGTCCCGTATAGCTTCTTCTACAGCCTGTTTTGCAAATGCAAGAGCTTCCTCCCGCATACCCGCTAGAAAATAGGTCTCAGCATCGCGCAGTTGCAAGAGCTTTTTCCGTTCAGCATTGACAGGCGCATGGTGTAGCGCCACCTCGCGCTGGAAATATTGTTGTGCAAGCTCTGTCAGTCCCTTTTTCAGATATAACTGTCCAAGCCTCTTTGCAGATCCTGCGAGTGAGGTCTGTTCATTGTTTTCATCTTTGATGCGCAGTACCTCCAGGCCATATTCTATCGCCTTGTCGTCATCACCGCTTTTGAGGGCTATCTTTTGTAGCATGACCAAGTGATGTGTTTGATCTACTGCCCGGCCATGTTCTTTTACGAGCTCAAGGCCCTTCAGGCTGAGCTGGGCAGCAGCCTGAAGGTCTATATTGTACAAGTACAGCGCTGCGTTCCTATAGCCCTCATCCTTGGCCATGGTATCAGGCAGCTTTTTGTAGTCCTCGATACATTGCATCAGTATCTCTCCGGCCTCAGCTGTCCTGTTTTGGCGCAGCCGGTGCCATCCGATCTTTTGCAGTGCTGCCAGGCGGCCTTCCTCATTGCCGACCTCTATGGCCACCTCTACGGCTTTTTGCAAATGAATGATAGCCCGCTCGGAATCAGCGGCAGTAGCCCCAGACTCCAGTATGGCCCGGACAGTATAGTTATCCATCACTTCCTTGCGTAGATCCTCTGCTTCACAAAGAGCCAGCGCCTGATCTGCATAGCCAAAGGCTACAGCCTTATCAATAAACTTGTGAGCAAGAGCCAGATAGTGATAGACATCTACTTTCTCTGTACCACTGGTACGGTCCAGCTCCTCGAGAAGCTCAGGAATAGGCGTGCCCCACATAGCCATAAGTGATCAGTGATTTGAGTGTCAGCAAGTTTATTCAAAAAAAACGTAATGGAGGTGATTTCCGTGCTGCTATTCATGAAGCCAAACCTACCATTCATGAATCGGTCAAAACCCCTCCCGTACAGTAGGAGACTTTTGCGGCAGACAAAATTCAAATAAGATGAAAAAAGTAAACCACCATCTGACGCAAACCAAAAGGCATCTTTTGTTTTTCGCACTATTCTGTGCGTTTGTTTTAAATTTCCAGAAACTACGGGCGCAAACGCCACTATGGGGTTCGGCCCTGGGAGGTACACGGGATGACCAGTGCCTTGCCATCACTACAGATGCTGCAGGCAATGTGTACTCCACGGGCACCTTCACACCCGTCTCTACCGATTTCGATCCGGGGGCGGGTACTCTGGCCATAGCGGGCTATGGCAATTCGGACATCTACATATATAAGTCTGACCCCAATGGCAATGTGATATGGGCCAAAGGCGTAGGTGGAGCCGGTGCTGATGCAGGATATAGTATCGCTGTGGATGCATCAGGCAACGTGTTTGTAAGTGGTTCCTTCACGGGAACCGCAGACTTCGATCCCAGTGCTGCGACAAGTAACCTGGTCTCAGCCGGCGGATCAGATGCTTTCGTTTTAAAGCTAGATGCCGCAGGCAACTTCGTGTGGGCAAAGAATATAGGCAGCACAGGAACTGATGAGGCCAAGGGGCTCACGACTGATGCCAGCGGCAATATATACTACACCGGGTATTTTAATGGTACAGTAGATTTTGATTTCGGTGCCGGTACTACAAGCCTTACCGCATCCTCTTCCGATCCATTTGTATCCAAGATAAACAGCAATGGTACATTTGCCTGGGCTGTGAGCGCTACCGGCCTCGGCAACGTGGATCAAGGTCGCGGCATCAGGGTAGATGCCAGTGGCAATGTGATAGTAGGTGGTATCTACAATAGCCAGATGGATATGGATCCTACGGCCGGAGTATCCAATATTACTCCTACAGGGACGGGCTATTTTATGTTTCTCTGGAAACTGAATAGTACAGGTGGTCTGGTATGGGCCACCAGCATGGGCGCAGCATCCACCTCAAACTCTGAATTGCGCTCTATCGATATTGACGCCACGGGTAATATTTACTCAGCTGGATATTTCTCTGGCACGGTAGACTTTGACCCGGGTGCAGGCACTGCGAACCTGGGGGCTACTGCTTCATCCAATGGATTTATCCAAAAGGTGGACGCCTCTGGTGCCTACCAGTGGGCCGGTCAGTTTAGTACAAACAATGTGTCGGGTTGTTTCGGTGTAGACGTCGATGCAGCCGGCAACGTGCTGGTATGTGGTAATCATAAAGGAAAGACCGACCTCATCATTGGTGCTGATACATTCTACGTATTTGACATCGGCTCCGGGGGCAACTGTGCCTTCTATGCTAAAATGACTCCGACAGGTAGTTTCATCACAGGAGGTGCTCTCAATGAATCTTATGCCGGCAATAGTTTGCAAGGCGGCTATTCCACAGCCATAGCTGGCAGCCTGAACGGCAGCATAGTGACCGGTGGTGTATTCCAATACCTGCTGGATATAGATCCTACCTCGGTCTATAATCAGATATCAAATCCTGACCCGTCCTATTCCCATATTTTTATCGTTAAGATCGACTCCTGCTTCACGCCGGAGTTTAATCTCTCACCTGCGCGCGTGTATGGCTGCAGCACAGTACCCGTCACAGTGGCCCTTAGTGGCAGCGTAGCTAATAACAGCTACCAGCTTTACAAAAATGGCGTAGCCTATGGCAGCCCTGTGGCTGGTACGGGCAATGCTATGACTTTTACTATATCTACTTTCAATGACAATGACTCCCTCACCATAGTAGCTACCCACGGAGCCTGCTCAAAGGTGATGCCCGGCAAGACATACATCACGTCAGGTACTCTGGATATGGAGTCCGGTCTGATCCGTCACTATCGCCTGGACAATAATTATCTGGATGAGCTGGGGGGCGCCTCAGCTTCATCTACAGCCGGTGTTTTTGTTGTGGATCGTTTTGGTAATGCTACTGCGGCGAAAAATGTAGCTGCTGCCAATCAAGGCATAAATGTCCCAACTTTCTCACTGGATACGTCCACCATTGTATTCTGGATGCAGCCTACGTATGTAGCTGCCGGCGGTGATGCGATGCTGCTCTATGCCAACTACACTAATGCCAACATCTATCACCTTCGCATGCTCAACAATACTCTTGTAATAGGAAATGGTAGTGTGGTAGGAAACAGCGGTGCAGTATTGACTGCAAATACATGGTACCAGGTGATATATGCCAAGCAGGGGCCTAATGTAAAGGTCTATCTAAATGGTAACCTGGTGATCAATTGTACAAATGCGCCTCTTTTCTCAGCTCAACCAGTGATCTCTCTGGGCACAGGCCAGACTTCCTTCCTGTCAGGACCTATGGATGATATCCGCTTCTACAATTATGCATTCACTGATGCTCAGGCTACGCTGGCGGCCGGGGTGCCGAATATATTGGTGCCTGTACGCAATGTTTCAGCTTGTCTTGGCTCTGCGATCACTATCAGGGATTCCATTCAGGGTGGTAGCGGATTTACCTATCAGTGGAAGAAGAACAGCATCAGCCTTTCTGGTGCCACAGCTATCTCTTATACCATTCCATCGCTCAGCTTTGCTGATACAGGTAGCTATAAGATGCAGGTCTCAAAAGGCTGCCTGAATACAGTGTCCCAATCTACTACTGTAGGTGTAGCCGCCTCACAGATCACAGTATCTAATCTGGCGGCCTGGTATAAATTTGACAATAACGCTGCCGATAGCAGTGGCAATGGTAACCATGGCACTAACAATGGTGCTACCGCTACCACCAATAGATTTGGAGTAGCTAATGCCGCCTATGATTTCAATGCTGCAGCTAATAACACTGTCACAGTACCATCTACACTCATAGGCAATGGCCAGCGCAAGAGTGTCTCCATGTGGTTTAAGCACCGTACTCAGTCTACGCCCGCACCTCTCCTTACCTATCAGGTAGCCTCTCCCGGTGCGTGGAATTCCATAGCGTATATAGGCACTGATAATATCCTGCGCGGCTGGCTCTACCAGGGAGGTACATCACCATGGAGTAGTGGTATCACTATAGATACAAACTGGCACCACCTCGTAGTGTCTGTCAGTACAAATCGCCAGACCATCTACCTGGATGGGGTATCTGTGGCTACTTTGACCGGCATACCTAATCCAGGCACCTCAAACATCCTGCGTGTAGGAGGTGGCTACGTAGGCGCTATGGCTGGCGTACCTACTACGGGTACGTATTACTTCAATGGCAAGATAGATGAGGTTCGCTTTTATGGCGACTCGCTGACGACTACTGATGTCAACCAGCTATACACTAAAGAAATGGGCTTCACTTCCCAGCCTGTTTCGCAGACAGTCTGCCCGGCTGCTACAGTCACATTTACTGTGACAGCGCTCGGCAGCGTCAGCTATCAGTGGCAGAAGAATGGAATCAATATATCCGGCGCCAACACAGCCTCATACACAAAGGCTAATGTGCAATATGCAGATACAGGAAACTATACCTGCATCATTACCAATGGCTGCTCAGGCCAAACACTCACATCTAATGTGGCAACACTGGGCATCGGTGTTGGACTGACCATCACCAGCCAGCCGCAGGCGAATGCGGTGTGTGCAGGGGCTAACGCTACATTTACCTTTGCCGTGAGCAGTGGCTCATACACCTATCAGTGGCGTAGAAATGGAGTCGCTCTCAGCAATGGCACGAAGTACGCAGGCGTGACCACTACTACGCTATCTGTGAGCAGCGTGGCTGCAGCAGATACAGGCAGCTATGACTGCGTGATCACTACCAGCTGTGGCAACACAAATACCAATACTGCATCTCTTTCACTATTGTCACCTCCGGCTATCACCGGTCAGCCGGTATCGGTATCATACTGCGGTACGGGTGGCACTGTCAATCTATCTGTAGGTGCTACAGGAGCCGGCCTGACCTATCAGTGGCAGCTCAATACCAATAACCTCTCCAATGGATTCCAATATTCTGGCGTCACCACCGCTACGCTCGGCGTAGTAGTATCCAGCGGGGTGCAAAACTACCGTGTCATTGTATCGGGTACTTGCGGTACACCAGTCACCTCTGCATACGCATCTGTTACATCTGTTATTACGCCGAGTGTGATCACTCCTCCGGCCAGCACCTCGGTGTGTAGCGGAGCTACTGTACTGATGACCGTGCAGGCAGCAGGCGGTGGCCTTAGCTATCAGTGGAAGAAAGGAACCACAATCCTCTCCGGAGCTACAGATGACACGCTCACACTCAGCAATGCCGGCGTCTCAGATGCCGGACAATACCAGGTGATCGTTTCTAACCTTTGCGGAAACTACACATCTGCTCCGGGTACTCTGACTGTGACTCAAACTACCGCTATCACTACCGAGCCACAGCCCCTGACGCTGTGTACCGGCGATACGATCAGGCTATCTCTGGTAGCCGCGGGTACTGGCCTGACCTACAGGTGGTATCTCGGTGCGGGCCAGCTCTCTGCCAATGGACCTAACTACTCAAATAGTCCTGCTGTGCCGGCACTGAGCGGGCAGTATAGGGCTATAGTGACGGGATCATGCGGTGCAGATACATCTCAGACTGTCACAGTGACAGTAAATCCTGCTTCTACCATCACTACAGATCCGGTTTCACAGAGTGCGTGTACCGGCTCATCCGTCACTTTCACTACCGCAGCCACCGGTACTAATATCGCCTACCAGTGGCGTAAGAACGGGATCAACATCCCATCTGCCAGCACGTCCAGCTACACTATAGCGACGGTAACCGGTGCAGATGCCGGCAGCTATGATGTAATGGTAGGTGGCAGCTGTGGTACAGATACCTCTGCCGTGGCCAGCCTCACTATCGTTTCATCAGCATCTATATCACAGCAGCCTGTCAGCGCAGTGGCATGTGCAGGTGGTACCATCACTCTGTCCGTGACAGGCACGGGTGGCAATAATACTACCTATCAGTGGAAGCGCGGCACTACTAATGTAGGTACAGGCGCCACACTGACACTCACAAACGTGACCACGGCCAATGCAGGATCATATACTGTAGTGGTAGCTGGCAGCTGTGGCAGCATCACGTCCAATGCAGCAACTGTGACTATCAATAGTCCTAGTGCGGGTACAATCAGCCGCACCATCTGTGCAGGTAGTTCTTATGCCTTCAACGGGATGACACTCGTGCAAAGCGGTGTATACAAGGATACCCTGCAGAATGCAACGGGCTGTGACTCGATCCTGACACTCAACCTGACCGTGTCTGCACCACTCCAAGGCTCTATAGCCCGCACTATCTGTGCAGGTACCTCTTATACTTTTAATGGTGTGACGCTGACCCAAAGTGGTGCCTATAGGGATACACTGCAAAACGCCAATGGCTGCGATTCTATCCTGACTCTCAACCTGACCGTGTCTGCACCACTCCAAGGCTCTATAGCCCGCAACATCTGTGCAGGTAGCTCATACTCCTTTAATAGTATGACACTGACTCAGAGTGGTGCCTATAGAGATACTCTCCAGAATGCGAATGGTTGTGATTCTATTCTGACTCTCAACCTGACGGTGTCACCGGTACTACAAGGGGCTATCGCTCGTACTATCTGCGCTGGCAGCTCCTATGCCTTTAACGGTATGACCCTCACGCAAAGTGGCGCATATAGGGATACACTACAGAATGTAAATGGCTGCGACTCTATCCTGACGCTCAACCTGACTGTTTCGCCGGTACTGCAAGGTTCAATCACTCGCACAGTTTGCGCCGGAGGCTCTTATGCCTTTAACGGAATGACGCTCACGCAAAGTGGTACATACAGAGACACCCTGCAAAACGCAACGGGCTGCGACTCTATCCTCGCACTAAGCTTGACAGTCCTGCCTCAGCTCAGCTCACAACAAAGTGCGGTGATATGTAATGGTTCAAGCGTTACATTCAACGGTCAAACTATCACTACAGCTGGTCAATACCGCGACACGTTGAGTTCTGCCCAAGGATGCGACAGTATCATCATACTATCAGTAGCGGTGGCGCAACCGACCGCTGCGAACATTACATTATCAGCGTGCGGTAGCTTCACCTTTGCTGGTCAAAGTATCACCGCCAGCGGCACCTACAGCGATACTATCACTAACGTGGCAGGGTGTGACTCAGTCATCACCCTTCAGCTGACCATCCATCAGGCATCGGCAAGCACCATACATGATACTATCTGCTATGACGCGAGCTATACATTTGGATCACAAACACTCACCAGCACCGGATCGTACTCCCGTACGATACCAAACTCAGAAGGCTGCGACTCTGTGATCACACTGGAGCTCTACGTACGTCAGCCGCTGAATATCAGTATCGCTCAGTCAGGCAATCTGCTGAGCGCTACCGCAGGTTTTAGCAGCTATCAGTGGCTGCTCAGCGGTAGCACGATCTCAGGAGCATCAGCGAGTGACTATACTGCCACCCAAAACGGAGACTACTCCGTGCAGGTGAGCGATTCTTATGGCTGCCATGCTACTTCAGCTCCTGTCACTGTGACAGGAGTTAGCATACATGACATAGCCAGCGAAATGAGTGTCATCCTGGCGCCTAACCCGACTTCACAGTATCTTACCATCACACTGGAAGACAACCACCAGGCCGGTCCGGTATCCGTAGAGATCACTGATCTGCAAGGAAAAGTGCATCATACTACCAGGATGGCTACACAGACTACCATCGATGTCAGCAGCCTGGCGGCAGGCATCTACACGCTACGTCTCCATGCAGCAGATGGTACCATAACAAAGCGCTTTATCAAGCTGTGATCTTAAATGTTTGAGTTTTGTTACGGCCCTGCTTCTCACCGAAGTGGGGCCGTTTTCGTTGACGTCCTATTTGTTGAGTTTTTTTGGAGTTGATCCCGTTCGTTTTATTGCGGGATATAGTTAATTTTAACAAAACCTTTTTCGATGCTCAGAACTGTATTAAAATCTGCCATCACCATATGCGGTATCAGCCTGATACTGGCCGTGGTCCCCGGCTGCAAGAAAAATAGTCCTGCCCCCTCTCTGGCTGGTACCTGGAAAAATATCGATACTGTATCATCACCGGGATTTAAGTACCTGGTACTGAGGAATGACCAGACGGCATATAAGCTTGGTACACTGATATATAACCTACACACAAAAGAAGGAGTAGCCTATGTGGTAGAAAAGAATGAGATCACCCTTCCCCTCTCAGGCATGGGCGCCACAGTATATAGTTACCAGGTATCAGGCGATACCCTGTACATGACCAGCCCCGGCAGTACCTGGAGGTTTAAAAAAGATGCAGACCAGGATCCTGCTGTTTGGGTTAGGGATATATCTATCAGCAGCTTTAGCTCAGCTGGAAATGGATTTTGGTTAGGCCCGCTGGATTATAATGGCAGCAGCTATGTGATCAGCAGTGTCTATACTAAAAAATTATATTCAGTCAATGCTACCAACACACTGCAAGTCGACTCTACTACTGCAATGGGCGGTATCGCCACGGGGCTGGCCAGCAGCGCATCCGGCACATGGATATCTACTCCATCTGTAGACCTGAAATTGAGAAATATCGACCTGCCTACATCTACAGTCTCCGCTCTGTCCAGCGCTGCACCAGCTGCTGTAATCTCTATGGCAAAGCATGGAAGCAAAATCCTGGTACTGACGGCTACAGGTACTTTTTACGATTATGATCCTGTATCTGATAATTTTATACCGTTGGCCTCTTTGCCGCAGTTTTTCTCCGGGTCCATTCCTACAGGTTATATTGATTTAGAGGTCAAAGACGATAAAGTATACTTTCTATATTTCACCTATCTCATGGAGCTGGACCTGGCAGCAGGCCAGTTTACCAAAACTTATAATCTGCAAAGCGGTGCCACCGGTCTATCTCTGAATGGCTCTTACTTTGGTTTATGCTATGATGGCACCTCATTTGTCTCAGAGCGGGTGACTCAAGGTACTTCGGCCTATGACATTCACATTGATATTGCAAAATTTAACCTCCCTTAAACATGAAGCGTTCCATTATTTATAAGAGCCTGCTGCCATTTATATTTCTGGCAATCGCCTTCTCCGGATGTAAAAAAGGAAATACCACATCTAACCAGCTGGTGGGATCGTGGCGCCTGCTTAACAATCCGTATGGACCCGGCTATGTGATCATCGGCTCTGATATGACTCTCACGACCCTGACCACCACCTCTACAGGAGCGCATGAATACTCAAAAAAAGCCTATCAGATCGAGTCCAATACGGTTTTGGTCAGCAACACTCTTTTCCAGTATAGTAAATCGGGGGATACACTAAAACTGGTGCAGGATGTAGACAATCCGAATAGCTCGAACAATTTAATACTGGTGCCGGATGCGTCATCTACCACGCTGGATACATGGATGCCGCTGGCAGTATATGGCACCAGCCTGCCATGGCCCGATCTGCAGATGGATGCTATGACTACTATAGGCGGTACTATCTGGACGAGCTACTCCTATGGCGGCCTGAAAGCATATAACTCCAGCACGGCCACATACGTAGACGGTTTCACCCTGGCCACTAACGCAAGTGGTATTGAAGCCGTCGGCAGCGACCTTTGGGCATATGATCAGGCAGGAAGGACCCTGGTAAAAGTGAATGTAACTACTCATGCGGTCACCTTTACCTCTCCCGCTGTGCCTCATGGCAGTGGAGGTGCCAGTCAGCTAGCCTATGATGGGGTGAACAATATCTATTGTATCACTGGCTATAGACTGGATGTCTATAGCATTGGTACTAATTCCTTCAACTCTTATCAAATGCCTGACAGCTATGATGATCTTGCATTTGCCGATGGGTACCTATTCACGGTCAGGAATTCGACCGTTTTAAAAATAGATCCGGCAACCCTGAAAGTCGTAAAAACCTACCGCCTCAAGGATGGTATGGGATCAAATGTCATAGCATCAGCGGGCGGCAGTGATTTCTGGATATATGTCTCTGACGGGTTGCAAGTGCCGGGCAGCTTCCAGAAAATCACTCTTAACTAATCAGACAGCATAAATCACCATAAATATGCACCAGCAAAACATCTCACTAAGCATAATAGCAATAGGATTAATAGCGATACTGTCAGGCTCCTGCAAGAAAGAAAATACCTCTACAAAATCCCTAACCGGGAGCTGGGTCAAAGCGGGAACTACCGAGGAGTTTTATATAGCTACATCGGACAATAAGTGGTATGCCGCCTCAAAGGATTACGATGGCTATAAGATCATAAGCGCCTATAAATATGAGTACACAGGTACACAACTCAAACTGCAGGGAGTATCAGATCTTCTGCTGTATAATACGCGCTATAGTGGAGACACCCTGATACTCAACGATGGGAATACAGATTACCTCAAGCTACTGCCTAGCAATACAGCTCCGAAATCAGCGGCTCAGTGGGTAAATGTCCCTACCGTTGTTTCTTCCTTTGCCGATACAGCTGGCGTGTCTGCGATCAGCTATTATGGCGGTCATATATACGCGCTGAAGACTTATACTGGTAGTACATCTTATACCAAATTGTTTGAATTTGACCCTGCACAGCAGCGCATAGTACATGAAGTAGTCACAGACCAGGGATACGATGGGCTTGACTTTCTGGATGGGACCCTATGGGCATCAAATGCAAATCAGCTGTACCACCTCAACACGACCAGCGGAATAAACTCATATAGCTCGCCATCTAATCCGTCTGTCAATGTTAGTTCATTGGCCGCAAAGTCAGATGGCATCTATGCCCAAAGCTATGGCGATCTTCAGGTTTTTGATCCCATAGCATCTACATGGAGCCATTATCCGCATTCCCTCAGCAGTGATGTAAAGGATCTGGCCTATGCCAATGGATACCTATTCTTCGGGCATGCCGGATTGCTATACCGCGTGCACCCATACTACCTGCAGCCTGGTGACGCATGGTATCTGGAAGGTTATAATATAAACAGTGTAGCGTATGATGGCACATACTACTGGGTAGGAGCCAAAAATCTGAGTTCTCAGAAGTATGAGATAATCAAGCTGCAGCTGGACTAGGCTGGTTGTCGTTTTACCCCGCCCAGTTTTCCCTGTCCAGGCTACGGTATTGTATCGCCTCAGCTATATGCTCTGTTTTGATATCAGGGCTATCTGCCAGATCGGCTACAGTCCGCGCTACTTTCAGGATACGATTATAGGCGCGGGCAGATAGTTGCAGCTTTTGCATAGCACGGTCCAGGAGGTTCCTGGCAGCGTCAGTGATCAGGCAGACTTCTTCTACCTGTTTTGCCTCCATCTGCGCATTAGCATACATGCCCTCCTTATCCTTAAACCGTTCCTCCTGTATCTGTCGCGCGCGTATGACACGCTCGCGGATTGTATCACTAGGCTCTGCCCGTTGCTGGCTGCTCAGTTCCTTGAATGCTACAGGTGTAACCTCTACATGCAGATCGATACGATCCAGCAGAGGGCCTGATATTTTGTTCAGGTATTTCTGTACTACACCCGGTGCACATACACACTCTTTGTCCGGATGGTTGTAGAAACCACATGGACAAGGATTCATAGAGGCTATCAGCATAAAGCTGGCAGGATATGTCACAGAACTTTTCGCCCGGCTGATAGTGACACGCCGCTCCTCCATGGGCTGCCGCATCACCTCCAGTACAGTGCGCTTAAACTCCGGCAACTCATCCAGAAACAGCACTCCATTGTGCGCCAGTGAGATCTCTCCCGGTTGTGGATTGGCCCCTCCGCCTACCAGAGCCACATCAGAAATGGTGTGGTGTGGCGACCGAAATGGCCGCTGATAAATAAGCGTAGAATTGCGAGGTAATTTGCCGGACACCGAGTGTATCTTGGTCGTCTCCAGAGATTCTGGCAGAGTCAGTGGTGGGAGAATGGTAGGAAGCCGCTTGGCCAGCATCGTCTTGCCGGCACCGGGCGGACCTATCAATATGACATTGTGCCCGCCGGCTGCCGCTATCTCCATAGCCCGCTTAATATTTTCCTGCCCCTTCACATCCGAAAAATCAAGCTCAGAGTGTAGCACATTATCCATAAATTCTGCACGGGTGTCCACGACGGTCGGCTCTATCACCTTATCACCGTTCAGAAAATCTATCACCTCCGTGAGTGTTTCAGCACCGTATACTTCCAGATTGTTTACTATAGCAGCCTCCCGAGCATTTTGCTTGGGCAGGATGATTCCTTTAAATTTTTCCTTGCGCGCCTGTATGGCGAT
Source organism: Bacteroidetes bacterium UBA1941 (assembly GCA_002336805.1). Classification (GTDB taxonomy): domain Bacteria; phylum Bacteroidota; class Bacteroidia; order Chitinophagales; family LD1; genus UBA1941. Next base: position 534,402 of record DDEZ01000002.1, on the reverse strand, counting down.
AGGCAGGGCACCTTTGATTGGTTGCAGCGTACCATCCAGAGAGACCTCACCCATGATAATATAGTCTCCTACTTTTTCCGGCGCTTGTATCTGCTCAGAGCCGGCGAGTATGCCTACCGCTATAGTGAGATCGTAAGATGACCCCTCTTTGCGTATATCGGCCGGAGACATATTCACCACTATCTTGCGGCGCGGCCAGTGGTAGTTGAGGTGCTTGATGGCTGTTTCTATCCGAAACTGGCTTTCTTTCACAGCACTATCCGGAAGACCCACAAGAAAATAATCCTTACCATTTTCTACGCTTGTTTCCACCGTGATCGTCACAGCATCCACTCCATAAACTGCACCTCCAAATGTCTTGACCAGCATATACCTAAAATTGGTGATGAATTTAAACAATCGCCACTATTCGGGTATACCCATAAATGGTGATGCCATTTTTAGTCAGTATAAATATTGTATAGCACAAGCTGCAAACATTATACACATGCTTGCTTTTTATTAACTTTAATCCTCCCGGATCGTATACATTCTGATATCCTTTTTGTCCGCCTCAATAGAATAAAGGTTTATTGAAACGAGTCACTGATCTTTTTGCGGGATTCATTCCTCCATCAGCATTGACGGATGCGGAGCAGGCTCGCGCGCATAGGTTTTTTATTACCTCCTGTTTTATCACTGCGTTTTTTGCGGCCATGTACTTCTTTATGAGCTGGTATATAGATGGGCCAATCTTCGCATATGCTATGGTTATTTCTTTTATCGTCTTCACTTCGTTGCCATTTTTTCTACGCAGAGGTGTTCGGCTATTTATACTGGAGAATATCTATATCCTGGATATCACACTGGTAGTGATCCTGCTGATCTACCTCGGAGGGGGTATACGCATATCCAACCTCGCTCCATGGCCTATGGTGATCCCTAGTTTTGCCATACTGATGCAGGGCCCCCGGCGCGCAATGAAATGGCTCGTAATAGCAGTAGGCATTGTTCTTTTCTTTTCATACTTCACTTTCCGGGGTATTTCGTTTCCGGTACGTTATGACATGACAAAGGACCCCCTTTTTAACATGCTGTCCCTGCTTGGGCTGATCCTGATCGTGACTGCTATTTTTTACACATCTGAGAAGCAAAGGCGCAGGGCTCAATATGAACTCAAGCAGCAAAACATGAAACTGGCAGTGATGAATAGTGAAAAGGATAATTTCCTGCGCATCGTATCGCATGACCTGAAGAGCCCCGCTCTGATCATCACAGAGTTTGCCAAATACATAAATGATCCGGATTTATCCGCTGAGGAGCAAAAGGAATATGTAGATCACATTTCATCTTCGGGAGAACGTATGCTGGAGTTGATCCGCAACCTGCTGGACATAAATATGATAGAGTCCGGCAGGATGACGCTAAACAAGAGTAACTTCTCTCTGAATCAACTCATATCCGACTATAGCGAACAAATAAGCCTGCTGGCTACCAATAACCATATAAACCTGTTCATTCACTTGCCCGATAAAGAGGTCATACTGCTCTCGGACAGAGCCCGGGTACAACAGGTCATAGATAACTATGTATCCAATGCGATCAAATACTGCCCAGACGGTACCACTGTCGATATCGGTATCAGCGACACCGCTGATAATATCGAGATCTATGTAAAGGATAATGGACCAGGTATAGCGGAAAACGAATTGAGTACACTGTTTGTGCCATTTCGTACCGCCTCTTCTTTGCCACGTACAGGCACCCACTCCTCTGGTCTGGGGCTGGCTATTGTAAAAAAGATAGCCGATGTGCTCCATGCTTCGGTAGGCGTGGATTCTGAGTTGGGCAGGGGCTCTTCCTTCTTCATCAGGTTTCCTAAAAGTTAATAGGCCCTCTTTTCGCACCAGGTAGTATACTTATATTAGAGTCATACTAACACAGCCTCTATGAAATATATCCTCGCCGTGCTACTTGCAGCCGTATACCTGCCACTACTGGCACAGACTAAAATAATGACTTACAATATCCGAAACTCTAATGCCGCAGATGGAGTAAACCGCTGGGAAAAACGCCGCGACACGTGGATCGCCCTCGTACGCAAAGTAGACCCTGATATCCTAGGCACACAAGAAGTCCTGCTGGATCAGTTGAATTATATTAAAAAGACCATGACGGACTACTCGGAGTATGGAGTAGGAAGAAATGATGGAAAAAAGAAAGGAGAGCACAGCGCCATATTCTACAAAAAGTCAAAATATGACCTCGTGAAAGGCGGCAACTTCTGGCTAAGCGAAACACCTGACAAGCCAGGCAGTAAAAGCTGGGATGCTGCTATCACACGCATATGCAGCTGGGTACAACTGAAAGACAAAAGTACAGGTAAAACCATTTTTGTCTTCAATACGCACTTCGATCATAAGGGTAAGGAAGCGCGCAGAAACAGCGCACGCCTGATCCGCCAGTATATAGATTCACTGGCTGGTACAGATCCGGTGATCGTGACGGGAGACTTTAATTTGGAGCCAAGTGATGTAGGCTACACCACTATGACACAAAAGGAAGGCTATCGTGTAGGTTTAAATGATACATGGATGGAGGGTGCTCTTAACTATACTGACTGCGGCTTTGAGGTCAGCAATAAGAAATGCAGCAGAATAGACTACATCTTTGCCAGTCCACAGTACAGCAGGAAAAGCTATACGGTACATACTGACAATAATGGCATCTACTATCCCAGCGACCACCTGACAGTCAGTGTCGTACTCACGATGCCATAGTCAGATATTTCCGCGTTTCAGCCGCGCGGTCCGGCCTTTGGCCTATATTTGCGATAGGATAAAATAACAGGGATGGAAACCGAGGCACTAAAGGCACAGGTAGATAAGCTAAATGAAGAGCTCACCAGGCTTCGTGATCAGATAGACATAGAGCATATGCCGGGCCGCCTGGCACATCTGCGCGATGAACTGGCCAATGCACTGACCCATGGCATCGGCGCCGTTTTCTTTATCGTTTCGGTGCCTATACTGGTAGCCTATGCCATGCAGCATAGTACTATAGAATATGCTTGCACTGCTGCTATTTTCGGATTTACCCTGATAGCTGCATACCTCTCCTCTACACTGTATCATAGCATACATCATACGGAGACGAAAAGGGTCATGCGCATCCTGGATCACTCCAGTATTTTTCTGCTGATAGGCGGCAGCTACACACCCGTGGTATACCATTATATGCCACATGATTTTTCGATTCCATTTCTGGCCGCTATGTGGGGGGTAGTGGCCCTGGGGTGCATTTTCAAGATATTCTATACCGGGCGCTTCAGATTGGCCTCTACCATCATATATGTAGTATTGGGATTTATGGTTTTATTCATACTGAAACCGCTATCTGTAGCGATGAATACTACAGCTCTCATACTGATGGTGGCAGGGGGGCTGTCATATGCAGTAGGTGTGCCATTTTATATCCTGAGAAGGCTAAAGTACAATCATGCCATCTGGCATGTTTTTGTGTTTAGTGGTAGCCTGCTACACTATGGGATGGTCCTGAGCGGCGCCAGCAAATGATCAAGCCCAGACCTGTGTGCCCTCACTGCAGTTAGTACAGATATCTATCTCTGCCCGACCCTTCAGTATACGGCTGCGAAATGAACGATAGAGGTCGCTCTGCCATATCTCGCGAAATGATTTCGTATTTAAATCCCCCAATTGATACTGTGCGTCTTTATCAAAGCAGCATGGCACGATCCTGCCATCCCATGTGATCACGCAGGAGTGCCAGAGCTTCCAGCAGTGATTCAGGAGCTCATTTTTGATGCGGTAGGTACCATCTTCCCCTTGAGTATACCTGGAGTATTGATCGATAGTCGGTATCAGGTCATTACCATGCTTATAGTCATAGACCTGTGCTGTCTTTAGTTTTACCTCATCTACACCTATTTCTTTAGCTAGTCTTTTTACATCTTCTATCTGATGCTCGTTTGGCCGCACCACTAAGTATTGGAAAATAATGTATGGCGTTTGTGATCCAGCTTCTTCACGAGCTTTGACCAGGTTTTTGGCACCTTCTATTACTTTGGCCAGTGTGCCGCCCACGCGGTACTGCTCGTATGTCTCTTGTGTCGTGCCATCTATGGATATCAGTATTCTATCCAGCCCTGATGCTACTGTTTCCCTGGCCTTGCGCTCCGTGAGAAAATGGGCATTGGTAGAGGTCACTGTGTATACTTTCCGGTCGGCGGCATAGCGTACCAGATCCAGAAACTGCGGATGCAGATATGGCTCACCCTGAAAGTAGAAGTACAGGTACAGCAGCTTATCCCCTATCTCATCTACCATGCGGCGATAAAATTCATACTCCATGTTTCCGGTAGGCCTCGTGAAACTCTTCAGACCACTAGGGCACTCCGGGCAACCCAGATTGCACGTGGTAGTGGGCTCGATAGATACATTGAAAGGTACTCCCCACTGTATAGGCCGCCGTGTCCACCGTGAGAGATAAAAGGAAGACAATACCGCAGCCGCATTCACCGCTTTGCGGGGATTGACCTTAGATAAAAAATTGATAGAGTCCTTAAATTGCAAGTACCTGTATTACGACTGACAAGTTAAGGCATTACTCATACATGTCATAAGCCACGGGTTCCTTTTTGAGGATGGCAGCTATCTTGAAAGATGTAGAGAGGAAAACGATCTTAGGATTTGTATTGCGCTCCACGTAGTAGTGTACACGATTGATCAGATTGGTCAGGTTCTCTGTCACATCCGGATCCAGGAGCGTGGCCAGCTTTTTGGCAAACTCCAGCTCCGAGCCTTCCAGCTTATCAGACTCCAGCCCCAGCGCCAGCAGGTTGCTCTCGCGCAGGAACCACAGGAAGTACTTCAGGAATATCTTTTGATTTTCCCGGCCGATCTTCGCTATCTCATCTACAAAGGCCATGAGCTTAAGAGAGGGTTCAGAGGCCTGTGCCCCCCTGATGCGCAGGCATACAGACAGCCATTCGCGGAGCTGGGCATCATTCTGGTGCTCTGCGCCATTGGCATACTCGACCGCAGCATTCAGATTGCCGTCAGAGATACGGGCTATACGTAGTGCCGTCCGCTCGTCCATCTCAAACTGTGAGCGGAGATATGCAGCCAGATCTACGTCCTCTATAGCTGGCAGCTTGACTACCTGTGTCCGGGAGATGATCGTATTGAGGATCAGTTCTATATTCTCTACCACCAGTATGAATACAGTATCAGCGGGCGGCTCTTCTATGATCTTGAGAAGTGTATTGCCAGCCTCGCGCAGGTACTCTGCCATCCAGATGATCTGTATCTTATACTTTGATTCAAATGTTTTGAGATTCATCCCTTTGATGATCTCATGGCATTCATTTACGGTGATGTTACCTTGCTTGTTTTCATCTGTGATCTGACGTAGCCACTCATTGGCATTCATGTATGGATTCTCAGCCAGGGCCTTGCGCCAGTCTGTGATATAGTCAGCACTGACGGGTGGGCCGCTCTTATTCCTGCCGGTCACTACGGGATATGTGTAGTGTATATCCGGGTGTATGAATTTTTGCGCCTTCTGGCAGGCGGGGCATTCACCACAGGCATCAGAGAGAGGCTCGCTACTCTGCGGAGCAGGCTCCGGATCTCCAAACATGGATGGCGCGCCAAAAAGACCAGCATCTTCTTCCTTTCTGCCCGACCGCCGCTCGCAGACCAGGTTTTGTGCTATAGCCAGTGCCATAGGCAGGCCACCCGCACCCTCAGGTGCCAGTATCATCATGGCATGTGGCAGCTTGCCCGTAGTGAGCAGTTCTGACAGCTTATCTTTGACCGGCTGATGGCCTATGATATCGGCGAGTTTCACAGTCGCGAAACTGCCAAAAATTATCCAAACGGGCCGACAGCTTTATCCACTGCGATCAATGAGCCACCTGCACGCGGGACACGCTGGTAGTGCCATCTGCAGAGACCGCCTGCAAAATATAGGCTCCGTCAGCTAAGCCGGACACATCTACAGTCAGCATCCTCTGCGCCCCTACGTGCTGATCCGCTACCAGAGCTGTACGCCCCGTCATGTCTGTCAGGGTGTAGTGCATGTCCGTCTCACGGCCTATTATGATATGCAGCTGGTTTGAGACAGGGTTTGGATAGGTGGAGGCAGCCACAGAGGAGATAGCCTCTATACCACTTGGGGAAGTGACGAATATCCGACCTTTCATCCCTGATGAAACATGTACCGTACAAACATAGTAGCGAGTACCCACCTGTGTCATAGGCACAGTCAGCGTAGTACCAGATGAGGCAGAAAAGCCGCCATTTAGCGGTGTAGAGCCGTTGGAAGTCCACGTAGCTGCGTCTACCTCCTGCAAGGGATGCATGGAAAAATCGCAATTGAACGTGACCTGATCTCCTACATGCACGTTGAGAGTGTTTGGGGAATATGACAATCCGGACGTGGTAATAGTCTGGGCCGAAATCCTGACCGATCCACAAAATACTAAGATGATGAGTGTGTAAATACTTTTCATATAGCAGTTGTTTAGTGTATTATAAAATTAAAGCATAATAAACCGAAGGCCACTTTTTGCTTTGTCACAATAGATAAGCCGGCGGTTTTCATGGGTGATCTGTGCGATATTTCCGGCCTGCCTCTCTGCACATTGATATATTTGCGGTCAGTATGAGGATGAGCAGTGGGGTCATATATATGCTGATGGCGACATTCTTTTTTGCGCTGATGAATGTGTGCATCAAGAAGATCAGCCACATACCTCCTATGGAGGCTGTGTTTTTTCGCTGCCTCGTATCCATGCTCTGCTGCTTTGCCATTATCTTTTATGACAAGCTGGACTGGCGCGGCAGCAATCGCTGGCGGCTCATAGCGAGAGGTTTGGCTGGCACCACAGCTGTCTATACCTTCTTCGTGACTTTGCAGAAAATGCCGCTGGCTCCAGCAGTCACCATACAGTACACCTCTCCGATCTTCACTACGCTGATAGCCATCCTGATCCTGAAGGAGAGCATTAAGCCAATTCAATACCTGTTCTTCATCATGTCCTTTGCGGGGGTGGTCCTGATCAAGGGTTTTGACGGGCGTATCAGCATAGGATACCTTCTGCTGGGGCTTTTCTCTGCCTTCGCATCTGCCATAGCATATAACCTGGTCCGCTCGCTAAAAGAGAAGGAGCACCCGATAGTCGTAGTGCTCCACTTCCAGATAGTGGGTACGCTGATCGGGCTCGCCGGGTGCTTTTTCGACTGGCGCATGCCGGAGGGGATGGACTGGTTTTACCTGATAGCTACGGGGCTGCTGACCCAACTGGGCCAGACCAATCTGACCAAAGCTCTCCAGACAGAGCGCGTGGCCATCACCTCCGGCCTGAATTATTTAGGCATCCTATACGCACTGATCTTTGGTGTGATGTTCTTTGGAGAATCTTATACGGCTACAATCATCACCGGTATAGTGCTGGTAGTGGCCGGAGTGGTTTTGAACATTATCTTTGGCAAAAAAGAAGAAACTCCGCCCGCACTAGATGAGTAAATATCCGGCAGCCTTTACCGATCGTATGATGGCACTCTTTTGTGCAGATTATGATGCATTCATAGCCGCGCTGGATCAGCCGCCGGTCACATCTGTACGCACGCATCCTGTCAAATTTGATACCAGCACTACTACCCTTCCCTTGGCTGACCCGTTGCCTTGGGCGGCCCATGGATACTATCTGGCGTCGAGGCCGTCTTTTACTTTTGATCCACTATTCCATGCAGGGTCATATTATGTCCAGGAGAGTTCCAGCATGTTTCTGGAGCAGGCACTGGTAGCTACAGGCATGCTGCCCCACTCTATCCGCGTACTCGATATGTGTGCAGCACCGGGTGGCAAAAGCACTCATATCTTATCCCTCCTCAATCAGGATAGCCTACTGGTGAGCAATGAGATCATAGCCAGCCGGAATCATATCCTGCGTCAGAACCTGGCACGCTGGGGCTATGCCAATTCTATCGTGACGCAAAACAAGGCCGAAGACTTTGCGAGGCTGGGTGAAACTTTTGATGTGATCGTGGTGGATGCACCATGCAGTGGAGAGGGTCTTTTCCGCAAGGATAAGGCTGCCATAGACGAGTGGAGCGAAGCCAATGTAGCCATGTGCTCCGTGCGGCAGGAGGATATATTGAAAAACCTGGCACAATGCCTCAAACCCGGTGGCTATCTGATCTACAGCACCTGCACCTATGAGGATGCAGAGAACATGGCCCACATACGCAGATTGACCCTTGATGGAGACTTCACCAGTGTGGAGATACCAGCAGCTACAAATTTTGCGCCCATGCTAACGGATGTTAGCAGCGATGGTGTCCATGGCTATGCTTTCTACCCGCATCGCACGCGGGGCGAAGGCTTTTTCCTCAGCCTGCTGCGCAAGGCCGGCGAATGGCGGGAAGTCAAAACACCTCCTACGAGAATGGCCGATAAAACCATACATGAGATCCGGCCTCAGTTGGATCAATATATCCCGGGTGCAGAAGATTTTATTGCTATCAAGCACCAGGGTATTTATAATATCCTGCCTGCCAGATTCTGGCAGGACTATCGTGGCCTGTCTCGCCTCTATGTGCGCAATGCCGGCATCTGCGCAGGCGAGATCAAAGGAAAAGACCTCATCCCTGCTCACGAGCTCAGCCTGTACCAAGGACTTAGCGCTGCATTCCCTGCTATAGACCTGGACCTGGCTGGTGCTATTTCTTTCCTGAAAGGTGAAACTGTATCCGCCCCCACTGAGCACAAGGGATGGGTAGTCATGCGCCATCAAGGATCCAACCTCGGCTTTGCAAAGGCGCTACCGAATCGGATCAATAGCTATTTCCCAAAAGAATGGCGGATACTGAAGTCTCAGCCATAAAAAGCGGGTGTTTCATTCCCTTCTGTTGCTATCTTTAGCGCACAATCATTTGCAATGAAAAAGATCATGCTCCTGGGTTCAGGCGAGCTGGGTAGGGAATTTGTAATAGCAGCCAAAAGGCTGGGCGAGTATGTGATAGCCGTAGACTCATATAATGATGCTCCGGCGCAGCAGGTAGCTGATGCACGCGAGGTGATCAACATGCTGGATGGCGCAGAGCTGGACCGCATCGTGGCTATGCACAGGCCAGACATCATCGTACCGGAGATAGAAGCCATACGCACTGAGCGCTTTTATGACTATGAAAAGCAAGGCATACAAGTAGTGCCATCTGCCCAAGCTGCCAACTTTACCATGAATCGCAAGGCCATCCGTGACCTTGCGGCGAAGGATCTCGGCCTGCGGACCGCCGCCTACAGGTACGCTACATCATTGGAGGAGCTCGAGAAAGCTGTAGCCGAAGTAGGTATCCCCTGTGTAGTAAAGCCACTCATGTCTTCCTCCGGCAAAGGTCAATCTACCATCAAATCGGCAGATGAGATAAAGAAAGCCTGGGAATACTCCCAATCCGGCAAACGCGGTGATATAGCCGAGGTGATAGTGGAGGCTTTTGTAGATTTTGATTTTGAGATCACACTCCTCACCGTGACGCAAAAGAATGGGCCGACGCTCTTCTGCCCGCCTATAGGCCACCGTCAGGAGCGAGGCGACTATCAGGAGAGCTGGCAGCCATGCGCCATCAGTGATGAGCGCCTGCACGAAGCGCAGCAGATGGCCGCACAGGTCACAAAGGCGCTGACAGGTCAGGGCATATGGGGAGTAGAGTTTTTTATAGCCAGTGATGGTGTATATTTCTCCGAGTTGTCTCCTCGCCCGCACGATACCGGCATGGTCACCCTCGCCGGCACGCAGAATCTGTCTGAGTTTGAACTACATGCACGCGCTGTGCTGGGACTACCCATACCATCCATCACGCTGGAGCGTGTAGGGGCGAGTGCTGTGATCCTCGCATCGGCAGAGGGCAGCAGGCCGTCATATAGCGGTGTAGAGAAAGTTTTGGGGACTGATAGCACAGATATCCGTATATTTAGCAAGCCTACCACGCGTCCCTACAGGCGCATGGGTGTAGTACTGGCCTATGACAGGCCAGGCAGTGATGTAGATGCGGTGAAGCAAAAGGCTGTAGACCTGGCCCGACTAGTAACAGTGCACATATCATGAGAAAAACCCGTCTTATCTTCCTACTATTTTTAGTCAGTATCCTATGCTGCGGCTCCGTGATCGGTCAGAAACTGAGGTATGAGGTCACACTGTTTGGCAAAAAGATAGGAGAAACTAGTGTAGAGGTAAAAGACTCTGCAGGAGTGAAGTACTACAAACTCCGTAGTTCTACGCAGGTCAAAATGCTCTTTATGGACAAGCGATCTTCTATGTCTACTGACGTGGTTTTTGGCAAAGACGGTGTCATGACCTCTTCTCTCTTTAAAAACATCAAAGAAGACGGTATAATCCTGACAGAGGCTATCTGGGACAAGGGCAAACTAATAGTAGAGAAAAACGGAGAAAAGAGCTGCGTGCCCGGCCCTGTCAAATACTCATCCCTGCTGATGTACTTTGCAGAACCAGCCAACATCCAAAAGGTCTTCTCGGAGCGGATGGGTAAGTTCTTTGACCTGGTCAAAGAAGCTGAGGGCAAATACTCTGCAGAGATGGATAATAGCTCCGCTATCTACACCTACAGCAGAGGCCGGCTCAGTGAGCTGGAGATCAAAAGCACACTAGGGTCCATTTTTGTGCGCCTGATCAATTAGGCTTTATTCCTTTATGATCTTCACTATGTAGCCATCTACCCGCTGCTGCCCTACCTGCATGATATATACCCCAGGCGCGATAGCGGAAAGGTCAATGGTCCTCTCAGATGTCCAGTACCGGACAGTGTGGCCATACATATCAGAGATCTGTACAACTACACCAGGCTCACCATCTACATGAATGATACTCCTGACCGGGTTAGGGTAAAAGTCTATTTTTTGCACAGCTAAGGATGGTATACCTGTATGTACCGCACAGGTACTCATCTTATTGCTGTTATTATCTGTATCATAGACATTCTGAAACTCGGACTGAGCAGCGGTGTCACCCATGAGATAGTGGTCTAGATATGGATACAGATAGGTGAGCACAGTACTGATCTGAGCAGATTGATTCAGCGGCGGATTACTACATCCGGAGAATGTTTCCCCTATGCTGCACTGCGCATTGCTCAATCCGAAATTGCAGTGCGAAGCCCCGGTGATCTCTATGAGCCATTTGCAGGAGGAGGCCGCCGCATTGTAGGTGGGTAATTGATTAGTACTATAAGGAGCTATACAATCATAGGACCCTGCGAAGCTGAGATAGGGCTTGGTCAGATATTGAGCCGCAGTGATAGAAGAAGGGTTAGTAGTAGCCTCAGCAAAAGTGAAGTAACAAGTAGCGCTATCGCCATACTGAGCAGATAGTACTGTGGCACCACCGCCCATAGAGTGACCACCTATAGCGCCGCGAGGCAATACATGACCCGAAAACGGAGAGCTACTGTTGCCATTCTCCGCTATCAGCGTACTGTAAATAAATAGTAAGTCTTTAGCAAAATCAGCATGACTGGGAGAGAAGCTGTTTTCTGTATTGGCAAAGGCCACGATATAGCCGCGCTGCGCCAGCGAATCTGCAAATGGATAATAAGCCGGAGCGGTCATCTGGAATCCGTGTCCGAATACGACAAACGGGAAAGCGCCGTTAGCTACATTTGTACTGGCACCCGCCGCCACAGCCGGATAATGTATCTCCACTGGTACAGAACGATTGCTTCGGCTGGCATCTGTGTAGGTCGTGGTCAGTGTGCCTATCGGATATGATTGTGCGCTTGCTACTGTAGATGCGATGCAGAAAACTAATAGCGTACAGAGTTTATTCATATATCAGGATTGAAATACTAAATATATCAAACAACTTCTGACAGAATAAGTTCTGCGTCAAAAGTATGCTATGGCAGAGATTGCATGCGCAAATAAGGATTGTGGCCGCGCTCGAGGCCTATACTAGTATCCCGGCCATGCCCGCAGTATACACGTGTATCATCCGGCAGCTTCATCATCACCTCTGTCAAGGTACGAAACAATACCGGCCCGTTGGCACCCGGCAGGTCGTAGCGGCCTATGCTCTGATAAAACAATACATCACCGCTCACCACATATTTATCTGCCTCATTATAAAAACTGATACTACCGGGTGAGTGCCCTGGTGTGAAGAGTACTTTCAATACGGTATTGCCAAATTTTACTTCATCACCTTCATTGAGATACCCTTTGATCGGCGGCATCGGGTCCATTTCTATTCCAAACATATCGGCAAAATCCGGGGCATCGGCCAGCACCTGCTCCTCCAGCGGATGTATCTCTAGTCCTATATTATAGGTATTGGCTACCAGCGGATTGCCGGGTATATGGTCCACATGGCAGTGGGTATTGAGCAGGCGTACCGGCCGTAGCTGCAGCCTGCTGATCTCTGCTATCAGCTCCTCCCGTTCGCGGGCGTTGGCACAGCCCGGGTCTATGATCACACACTCTGAGGTCTCGTCATATATGACAAAAGTATTCTCCGTGATAGGCCCGAACGTCAATTTAACAACCTGACTCAATGCTTTGCGGTTTTGAAGATTATTAACTAATTATGGTATCAAACTACGGCATTTATTGCCGTTTTTCGATGCCATGTGTTAATTTTATTCAATGCTGCTATCCGGCCCTATTTCAAGACTTCACCCTGATCGCATCCGTGCTTTCCAGATCATTTCTAAGGTGGGGCTTGCCATGCTTATTTTACTGGCAGCATCTTCGCAGGTTTTTTCTCAGGCTGCCACAGTCACATTCGGTCAAAATCGGGTACAGTATAAAGACTTTGACTGGCAGTACTATGAGTCAGACCATTTTACCACCTACTTCTACCCAGGTGGCCAGGACATAGCCAAGTATGTGATCAAATCTGCCGAGGACAACCTCAAGCCGATAGAAGACCTGCTCAATATCAAGCTCCACAAAAAAGTGGACATCATGGTCTATAATACGATCAACGATCTAAACCAGACCAACATAGGTATACACCGGCCTGAGGGCAATAAAGGAACCTCGGTAGACATACCTTCTTATAAGATCTTTGTTTACTTTAATGGAGATCATGCCCACCTCGACAAGCAGATCAGGGAAGGGATAGCTCGCAGGTTTGTAGTGCCGCAGCCGGGTGGTGATGGCATCACAGAGATCGTCTCAAATGCGATCAGTTTCCAGCCGGAGTGGTACAAGCAGGGCCTCATATCCTATATAGGCGAGGACTGGAGCGCAGACATGGAAAACCAACTCCGGGATGGTATCATGTCCGGCAGGTTTAAAAAACTAAATAAACTGACTCCTGAGGAGGCCATATTCGTAGGGCACTCTATATGGCACTATGTAGATGAAGTGTATGGCAAAGGGGCCGTGGGCAATCTTCAGTACCTGGTACGTATCAATCGTAGTGTAGATAATGGTTTTCTCTTTGCGCTGGGTACTAATCTGAATGAGACGCTCCAAAACTGGTACAAATACTACGTAGCCCGTTTTAATAACGAAGTAAAATATACCAATCCCAGGGACGACAAGGATCAGGTCAAGATACGCCGCCGGCAAGAGACTGAGTACTATCAGCCACGCCTCAGCCCAGATGGCAAGTATGTAGCATATGCGTCTAACAACCTGGGCCGATATAAGATTCACCTCATGGACCTGGAGCACCACAAGCGGAAGGTAATATACCGCGGAGGATGGCGTACTAAAACAATGTGGACTGACCTGGCCACACCGCTCATAGCATGGTCCCCCAAGAGCGAAAAGGTGGGGTTCGTTTTTGACAAAAAAATGATCGTAAGGCTAGGCGAGTACTCTGTACAAAAACAAAAGGGTAAACGTCGCAAGGAGTATCACCGTATAGAAAAGTTCTCAAAAGTCACATCCATCACCTATGTAGATAGCAAGCAGCTGGCCATGGCCGCCGTGCGCAATGGACAGTCGGACGTCGTACTATATAGTATCGCCTCACAGACGGTGAAACAGATCACAGATGACTACTATGATGATTTCACACCGGCTGTGGTCATGGTAGATAGTATCCGGGGCGTGGTCTTTGCCAGCAATAGGCCAGATGATACGCTGCACAAACAGCGCTATGATTCGCAGGTTTTTGACAAGCAGACCGATCTCTTCTTTTACCCGCTGGATGGGGAGGAGGGAGACAATGTACTCTACAGGATCACTCGCACGCCAAACGCAAATGAGAGCTACCCGCAGCCATTCAGTGATGACTATTTCTCATACCTGAGCGAGGCCAATGGTATCCGCAATCAGTGGCTGTCTGGTCTGGAAGATGTATTTGATCACAATCAGAAGACCTACAGGTTTTTCAATAGGGAAACAAACGAAGATGACTCTATCAGTATCCCCGAAAATATGGACTGGCGCCTGGTACTCGATACGTCGATCATCACTTTGAAAAGCGTGACGCAGGAAGCCGTGGACAGGATACAAGGCCGCACGTTTCAGTACTCAAACTTCTCGGGTAATATCCTGCAGCAGAATCTCGCTCCTGAGAAGAATCTCGCCATGGATATGGTATTTCATAAAGGCCGCAACGAATTTTACAAATACGACATCAATACTACCCGTCCGACCAGGCAAAACTATATTCAGACAGATTATATCAAACGGCGCAATAATATCATGCTCACTGAAGACTCTATCAAAAAGGCAGAGGATGAAAAAAAGAGGGCTGAATACGAATCGCATTTCCAGGGTGGCAAAAAAGTGTACTCTGGTCATGACTTCCAGAGTGAATATGACTATGGTGTGAAGCTATTTGACTGGGATAGTATCGCTGCCATCACAGAGTCTCCCACCGGACTGCCGCTCAATACCCCGGCCCAGACAGGGTATATATTCCGCTTCTCCAAGGTGAGGCCTTATTTCGTCCGCTTCATGATAGACAATTTTGCGGCCCAACTGGATAATACGCCTATCGTCACTACCTATCAGCCATTCAACCCTCAGAATCCGGGCTATATGTACCAGCCTTTGAATGCACTTTTCAAAATAGGGATCACAGACATTTTTGAAGATTACCGACTGTATGGTGGCATCACCCTTCCGCTCACCGGTGCCGCTGGATTTAGCTTTAAAGATATGGGCTACTTCCTCACCTACGAGAATATCAAAAAGAGGTGGGACAAAAAGTTTACTGTATACTATCAGGGCTTCTCCAATGTGGCTCATGACAAAGTACCATTTTACAATACACCTATTCCAGAGAATATAGGCAGCGTACTGTATACAGTCAAAACCACCTATCTCGAATCGCAGTTCAAATACCCATTTGATGTTTTTCATCGCATAGGCCTGGGCGTAGGCTATCGCAATGATCGGTATGTCTTTAAGTCAGTAGACACTTTCAGCCTAAATATCCCCACATATGCCACTAATTGGGTCTTCCTGAAAGCGGAATACGTCTTTGACAACACGATTGACGTGATGACCAATATCAAACGCGGCTTCCGCGCCAAGGCATTCGTCGAGTTTCATAAAGAATTCCCCACGCAGCAGAGTGGTGGCATACGTGTACCGGGGTGGAACAATCAGTATTTCACTGAGCTCGGATTCGATGCCCGTTATTACCTGAAAATTTGGCGGCAGATGACATTTGCTGCGCGTATGAGTTTTGCCACCTCGCTGGGCAACTCTAAGATGATCCACTACCTGGGTGGCCTGGACAATAACCTTCTGAGTATCCGCACCTCCTCTCAGGCTATCGTACAGGCGCCTATCAATGACCAGAACCGATACGTCTATCAGACCATAGCTGCGCCTATGAGAGGCTTCACATCAAACTCTCGAAATGGCAACAGCTATGCTCTGATCAATGCCGAACTGCGTATCCCTCTGATCACAATGCTGATGAACCGGCCGTCAAAATCTGAAATAGTACGCAACTTTATGATCGTTGGATTTGCAGATTGTGGTACGGCATGGGAGGGACTCAGTCCATTCTCTGACAATAATCCTCTTTTCACTGTGAAGTATCCCAACTCGGCCTCTGTAGTCACTGTCAAGCAGTACAAAACACCAGTCATACTAGGTACAGGATTCGGCCTGCGTACATCCCTGCTAGGTTACTTTATGAAGTTTGATACCGCCTGGGGGCTTGACACGGGTCTATGGAGCGATAAACCTATATACTACTTTAGCTTTGGCTATGATTTTTAAATTTGCCTTGTCCATAGATGTGCATATGGCAGCTGGCATCACCGCATATAGTCTTAGAGCAGAATGATATTACGTGCAGAAAATCTGATCAAAAAGTACGGGACCCGTACAGTGGTAAATAATGTCTCTGTAGAGGTAAAGCAAGGAGAAATAGTCGGCCTGCTCGGTCCTAATGGTGCCGGCAAGACTACCTCGTTTTACATGACCGTGGGGCTCATCAAGCCTGATAGCGGCAATGTATACCTCGATAAGCTAGACATCACCACGCTACCCATGTACAAGCGCGCGCAGGCCGGTATAGGCTACCTGCCGCAGGAGGCTTCTGTATTTCGCAATCTCAGTGTAGAAGATAACGTATCTGCCGTACTCGAGCTGACCACGCTCACCAAGGCTCAGCAAAAGGAGAAACTGGAGGCGCTGCTGGAAGAGTTTGGCCTGAATAGGGTGCGCACCGGTATGGGCAATGTGCTCAGTGGCGGCGAGCGCCGCCGTACAGAGATAGCACGCGCTCTGGCTACTGATCCTAAGTTTATCCTGCTCGATGAGCCGTTTGCCGGTATAGACCCGATAGCAGTAGAGGATATCCAGCGGATAGTAGAGAAGCTCAAGCAAAAGAATATTGGTGTGCTGATCACGGATCACAATGTGCAGGAAACACTATCCATCACTGACCGTGCTTACCTCCTGTTTGAGGGCAAGATTCTCAAGGCCGGCACAGCAGAGGAGCTGGCCGCAGATGAGCAGGTACGCAAGGTTTACCTGGGTCAGAATTTTATACTGCGTCGCAAGAATTTGAGTGAAGCCAGGCTCTGATGCATCCGGTCAATGAAATAGCAAAATTCTACTTCAGCACCCGTACTCCAGCCATAGCCAGGTTTATATCCCAGCCAGCCGAGACGCAGCATCGCGTACTGTCTCACCTGCTCGGTCGCGCCGCGGGCACAGTATATGGCCGCGAGTATGGGTTCTCATCGATACGGCACTATTCCCAGTTTGCGGCGCAGGTGCCATTGCATGATTACGATGGCCTGAAGCCGTGGTTTCAGCGAATGATGCATGGAGAGCGCGATGTCCTCTGGCCCGGGCAGGTACAGTGGTTTGCCAAATCCAGCGGTACGACCAATGACGTCAGCAAGTTCATCCCATTATCCCAGGAAGGCCTGCACCAATCTCATATCAAGACCGGTAAAGACTTTCTCAGTATCTACCTCAAAAATAATCCTGCCAGCAGATTCTTCACCGGCAAGGGTATTGTAATGGGCGGAGCCGGTAATCCTAATGCCGATCATCCTGATATCTTTATCGGCGATGTATCAGCTATCCTGATGAAAAACCTGGATACCTGGATACAGTATTTCAGAGAGCCGACCCTAGAGGTGGCGCTGATGCCCAAATGGGAAGAAAAACTAGACCGCATCGCATCAGTCACTATGCACCAGAATGTGACCAACCTATCAGGCGTACCCTCTTGGACCCTCCTCCTGCTCAAAAAAGTACTGGAGAAAACAGGTAAAAGGACAATAAATGAAGTGTGGCCACACCTGGAGCTATACTGCCATGGCGGTGTAGGATTCGGGCCTTACCGCAGGCAGTTTGAGGATATCATAGGCCGGTATGTACACTATCAGAATGTCTACAATGCCTCCGAGGGTTTCTTTGCCTGGCAGGATACACTGGATTGCGATGATATGCTGCTGCACCTTGACAATGGGGTTTTCTATGAGTTCATCCCCTTTGACGGTACGCTCAGGACGGCAGAGGCTGTCAGCATAGAGGGCGTACGTACAGGCGTGAACTATGCGCTGGTGATCAGTACCAACTCTGGCCTGTGGCGCTACCAGATAGGAGACACGATAGAGTTTACCAGTACTGCTCCATACCGTATCCGGATCACCGGGCGTACTAAACAGTATATAAATGTGTGGGGCGAAGAAGTGACGGTCAATAATACAGACGCCGCTATTGCAGCCTGCTGCACAGAAACCAGAGCAGAGATAGCTGAATATAGCGTAGCCCCTATCCATACAGATAGCTACAGCGCAGGCAGGCATGAGTGGGCCATTGAGTTTACCCGCCCGCCTGATGATATGCCTTTCTTTTCTACCCTTTTAGATCAAAAACTGCAGTCCCTCAACTCTGACTATGCCGCAAAAAGAACTGATAATCTGATACTTGACACCCTATCTGTTGCTCCTTTAGCTCGTGGCAGCTTTTATGAGTGGATGGTCAGGAGAAACAAGCTCGGCAGCCAGTGCAAGATCCCGCGCCTGAGCAACGAACGCAAAATGATAGAAGAACTAAAGGACATTTCCGCAGTTATGCGCTGAGGACTGTGGAAACTACCGACTTGCATATTTTCGGCGATGGGTTTAAATTGTAGGTTATGAGTAGTATCCCTTTTGACAATAGCACGGATATCGGCACCAGATATGATGCTGATATCAGGTCTATGGTGGATATAGCTCCATACCCTGCCCTGATCCATCACAACGGTACGATCAGGTATGGCAATAGCTTAGCTAAAACCCTTCTGAAAGAAGAAGGTGCAGCCCTGAATGGCAAAAACCTCTTTCAATATGTACATGAAGGCGATGTCCAGGCCGTCCGCGATGCGGCACTCAGATACAACAACTCTGATGAGAGCCATATCCTGCATGTACGCGTCATTGACAGTGTAGGCAATGTCCTCAATGTACAAGGGAAGAGTATCTCAATACAATACGAGGGGCTACTGTGCAGGTATATACATGTCTACAATTTCGACAGGGCTGAGCAAGCTCTGGAGCAGGTACAGGAGAAAGAGGAAATACTGACCAGGATACTCGAGATCATGCCCGATAGCCTCCTGGTGACTGATCGTGCAGCACGCCGGATACTCTACAGCAATAAATCAATGGTACGCAACCTGGGTTACGAGCCGAGCGATTTTACGGACGAATATGCCTTCATAGAAAGCAAAATACATCCGGAGGATCTGCCTAAGATCATAGCTTTCCGGCAGGCACTCATAGATGCTGTAGGGGACCAGAAGTTTCTGAATGTAGAGTATCGTGTGCAGGATAAAGCTGGGAAATGGCGCTGGCTCATGAGCCGTAGTATCAGCACCAGCAGCGTGAAACTAGGCTCAGGCCATGTGAACTACAGTATCGTACAGGATATCACCTCGCGCAAGGAAAAAGAACAAGAGCTGTTGCATTATCACTCCTTTCAGGAGAAAGTAAATGATACGTCACCGGTACTGATCAGCATCTTTGACCTGCAGCAAATGTCGTCCGTTTACCAGAGCAAAAATATGGTAGAATGGTTTCGGTACACACCGGAGACTTTCCCTCCGCGCTCCTTTGAGGTGATCCATCCAGACTATATACAGGATGCTATCACTTCGGTCCATCAGGCGTCACAGCTACAGGATGGTCAGGTGCAGACCACCGTATATCCCGCACTCCAGGGCGATGGTACCATCAAGTTCCTGCTGACACGCACGGCTGTCTTTCACAGAGATGAAAATGGCAAGGCTACACAGGTCCTCATGGTCCATAGCGATATCACAGACCTCAAGGAAATAGAATCCAGGCTCGACCGTAGCGAAGAGACCCGCAAGGCTATCCTGCACACCATACCAGACATGGTGCTCATCACCGATCTGAGCGGCGAGATATTTGATTTCTATCCTAATGAACTACTGAGAAGCACTCTCAGTTCCATGAGCTTCATAGGCAAAAATGTGGCGCAGCTGCTCACTCCTGACAATACTCAAAAAATCCTTTCGGCTGTAGCGCAGGCACTCCGGGATAACAGGATACATACCATAGACTTTGCCCATGCAGGCAGGGACATGACCTACTATATGGAGCTCCGCATCAGCCCATTTATAGATGACAAAGTGGTGATCGTAGCTCGTGACATAGCAGAGCAGAAAGAGCAACAGGATAAAATAGATCACTACAATAAAGAGCTGTATGCCAAAAACCAGGAGCTGGAGCGGTATATCACGTCAAACTCGGAGCTGGAGAAGTTTGCCTATATCGCCTCCCATGATCTCCGCGAGCCCTTGCGCAGCCTCACAGGCTTTGCCCAGTTATTGCAAAAGCGCAATGAAGGCAAGCTGACACGAGAGTCAGAAGAGTTTATAGAAAATATCATCAATGGTGCCCACCGGATGAATACCCTTGTCAGCGGCCTGCTGGAGTACTCACGTATCACCAGCGCCGGCAAGCCTTTTGCTAATGTGCAGCTACCAGACCTGATCCGCAAGGTCAAATCAGACCTCAAGATCTCAATAGAGGAAAACAAGGCCGATATCATCCTTTTTGACCTGCCCACGCTCTACTGTGACGAGCTACAGATGCGACAGCTCTTTCAAAACCTGATCAGCAACGCCATCAAGTTCCGCTCTGAGACCTCACCTATTATCAAAATATCTGCCGAGCAGCAGGAGCGCTACTGGCTCTTCAGGGTGGAAGATAATGGCATCGGCCTCGACCCCCGGTACAAGGAGCAGGTCTTCCAGATATTCACCCGCCTGCACTCTCAGGACAAATACCAGGGCTCCGGCATCGGCCTGTCTGTCTGCAAGAAGATCATAGAGCGCCATGGAGGCCGCATCTGGCTGGAGTCTACCCCCGGCCATGGTGCCACAATATTCTTTACAGTCGCGGTCTAGGCATTACATTTTAGAGCTATATTTGCGCCGAAGCCAATCCCCCTATGCGCAGCCCTATATCTTTCTTTATCCTTTTTTTGATTGTCGCCCTCGCAGCTGCTGGTATCTACCAGCGATATGAGAAGCACAAGCGATACGAGAATATCAGCCGTTTCGATTATTTCAGCAAGGATAGTATAGACTATAACTATTATGATCAGGGAGCGCTCCATACCTATCTGGAAAACTGCCAGTCCCTGACAGACATAGCCAAAAGCCTGTGGCTGAAAGATGGCATAGATGTGCTCGCCACCAAGGAAGCATATGGTGAAGCACAGTCTCGTATCAATCGCTACCATAGGCTGCTCAGATACACGCAGGTACTGGAGGAGAAGCTCGTGCAGTCTCAGGATATGAAAGACCAAGGGCTGACCAATGAGGATATAAAGATCATCCTGGACAAGGATATCACGATAGGAGCTGTAGAAAATGAAAAAGATAAAATGGCAGCATACGACTACCTGAAAGGTAAAAATGTATCGTCCGGCTCCAAACCAAATGAGATTTGGGAGCTTCAAAAACTGCTCAATGCCAATGACTATAATCTCACGATCAATGGCATCTATGATGCAGCGACAGATAGTGCACTACTGGACTTTCAGAAAGAGAATAATATCTATCCATCACATAGCTGTGATGATGTGACCCTGCGCAAACTGGCGGAGTGATCAGATAGTTCGATTGATCGTAAACTGGATCATGTCATAGATAGCCCGTCGCGCATCGCCATCAGGGAAAGTAGCCAGGATATTTTCCGCCTCTACCTTATAATCCGTCATTCGTGAGCGGGCATAGTCCAGACCTCCATTGGTACGCACTACATCTATCACCCAGCGCACCTTCTCAGCATTGGTATTTTCATTTTTGATCACGTAGATGATCTTGCGTTTATCTGCTGCAGATACTTTATTAAGCGTATGTATGAGGGGCAATGTCATCTTGCGCTCCTTGATATCTATACCGCGTGGTTTTCCTATCTCCGCCTCCTCATAGTCAAAGAGGTCATCCTTGATCTGGAAGGCTATCCCTATCTTCTCTCCCATTGTCTTCACCCTGGCTATTGCCTCCGGGTCTTTGGTACTGGTAGAGGCACCACTGGCGCAGGCCGATGCTATCAGTGAGGCCGTCTTCTGGCGTATGATCTCAAAATAGATATCCTCTTTGATATCAAGTTTCCGTGCTTTCTCCAGCTGCAGCAGCTCACCCTCGCTCATCTCCTTGATCGTATTGGACAGGAGGTGCAATAGCTGAAACTGATCATGCTCTATAGAGAGGGATAGTCCTTTGGCCAGCAGGAAATCTCCCACCAGTACGGCGATCTTATTTTTCCAGAGTGCATTGATAGAGAAAAATCCCCTACGCTTGTACGAGTCATCTACCACATCATCATGCACCAGTGTAGCAGTGTGTAGTATCTCTACCAGAGAGGCCGCCACATAGGTAGCTTCATTGATCTCCCCGCACAGCTTGGCACTGAGGAAAACAAACATAGGGCGCATCTGCTTACCCTTGCGGGTCACGATGTAGTGTGTGATACGGTCCAGCAGCGGAGCATTGCTGCGCATAGACTCACGAAACCGTACCTCAAACTCATCGAGCTCGCGTGCGATAGGTTTTTTGATTTCGTCGAGATTGGCCATTTGCAGGGACGAAAGTAATAAAGTATATAGGTATTTCACTCATAATCTATGGGAGAATAGCAGGTATATCGTGATGTTTTCATTATTTAGCTAGTCTGATGCATTTCGAGCGAAACATTAGTCTGCGGTCCCGCCATGGCCGTCCATTTCTGGCAGATGTCTGCTGGCAAAGTGATGGGCTGCCCAAACCCATTGTGATATGGGTACATGGCTTTATGGGATTCAAGGATTGGGGAGCGTACAACCTTATGGCAGCCTATTTTGCCAGTGCCGGATTTGTGTTCGTCAAGTTTAACATGAGCCACAATGGTACTACGGTAGACCATCCTGTAGACTTCGCAGATCCCGAGGCATTTGGTCAAAACAACTTTGAAAAAGAACTGGATGACCTCGGCACTGTGATAGACTGGGTGTTTTCAGGCGCCTTTGTAGCAGCAGAGAGTGAATGCGATAAACAAAGTATATACCTCATAGGCCACAGCCGCGGCGGTGGCATAGTGACGCTCAAAGCTGGTGAAGATGCTCGGATAAAAAAGCTGGCGACCTGGGCAGCAGTGAGTGAGTTTGGCCGCTTTTGGAAAGGGGACCAGATGGATAAGATCAGGCAGGATGGCGTGATATACGTGACCAATGGCAGGACGAAACAGCAGCTCCCCGTCTACTGGCAGATGTATGAGAATTATTTCGCCAATCCGCAGCGCCTGTATATACCAGACGTGGCAGCGAGACTCAGC
This sequence comes from Bacteroidetes bacterium UBA1941, assembly GCA_002336805.1. Classification (GTDB taxonomy): domain Bacteria; phylum Bacteroidota; class Bacteroidia; order Chitinophagales; family LD1; genus UBA1941. The sequence continues at coordinate 511,111 of DDEZ01000002.1, read as the reverse complement.
ATTCCTATGCTCATCGTACACGGAGATCAGGATGAAGCAGTGCCCGTCTCCTCGGCCACAGAACTCAAAGAGTGGAAACGGGATGCCGAGCTGATGATCGTAGAAGGAGGCAACCATGTATTTGGCGGCAAGCATCCATGGGAGAGTGAGGCGCTCCCCTCAGACCTGCACCGCATTATTGACAAAACCATAGAATTTTTCAAGAAATAGATCACGTGAATACAACAATCAAAATAGGAGGAGTACCGGAGCACTTCAATCTACCTATCATCATGGCTATAGAGGGGGGCGAGTTTGCCGCGCATGGTATAGACCTGCAGTGGACCTACTATCCGGGTGGCACAGGAGCCATGACCCGTGCGCTGGCTGAGGGCGAGATAGACCTGGCTATCCTACTCACTGAGGGCTTTGTCTCCGCAGTGAGCAATGGCCTGCAGGCAAAGATCGTAAAGGTATACATAGAATCACCGCTGGTGTGGGGTATCTATACGGGCGCTGGCTCCCCTACGGTATCCCTGTACGACAGCACACCTAAAAAATATGCAATATCCCGGTTCGGCTCAGGCTCGCATCTCATGGCTATGATACATGCCGAGCAGCGCGGCGAGAAACTGACCAAAGATGACTTTGTCGTGATAGATAGCCTGGAGGGTGCTATTGATTCGCTGGTCAAAAATGACACGCAGATCTTCTATTGGGAGAAATTTATGACCAAGAAGCACGTAGATAGTGGTGAGCTGCGCCTGATAGGAGAGTTCTCTGCGCCTTGGTCCAGCTTCCTGATCACAGCGTCAGACAAAGCCATGGCTGAAAACAAGCAGGCAATACATATAGCTATGGAAGTGATCAATGATGCGAGTGTCCGATTCAAGACTGACCAGTCAGTACCGGCAGAGTTGAAAAAGCGCTTTGCCATCAATACTAAGGATGTGTCAAAGTGGCTCGGCGCTACTGTCTGGAATACTGACTTTAGTATCCGCAAAAAAGGACTCGACAACGCCATAGAAGCATTGAATAAAATCCGCCCTACTCCGGTGCACATAGACATGGGGGTACTATGCGAGAATATGAAGGTGAAGTAGCTAGCCTATCATAGCCAGAAACTCATCTTCTGTCAGGATCTTGATAGTGGGTATAGCTTTTGCCTTTGAGAGTTTGCTACCGGCGTCCTCGCCCGCTACGAGGTAGTTCAGCTTTGTACTCACACCACTGAGCAAGGTACCTCCGTTTTCCTCTACCAGCTGCTTGGCGCGGTCACGCGTAAACTGCTGCAAAGAGCCTGTGAACAGGAAAGTCTGCCCCTGCAGCTTATTATTCTTCGCCAAGGCATCTTCCGGTCTGTTCTCCGTATTGACACCATACTCTTTCAGCTTTTTGAGCAGATGTACGTTACCCTCCTTGCTAAAAAAGTCAAAGATACTCTGTGCCACCTTAGGGCCTATACCTTCGATATGCGTGAGATTCTCTACGCTCATCCCTTCCAGATCAAATATTGTCTGGACATGCTTTGAAAGATCTTTAGCTGTAGTGATACCCACATGGCGAATGCCGAGGGAATTTAGCAGACGCCACAGAGGTCTGTCCTTTGATTCCTCAATACTGTTGAATAGATTATTGACTGACTTTTCTTTCCATCCTTTCAGAGCTAGGATCTTTGCACGATCCAGCTCATATATGCCCTCGATATTGGCCAGCAATTGATTCTCTTTGAGTTCGAGAATGATACTTCTACCCAAGCCATCTACATCCATCGCATCCTTAGATACATAGTGGATGATACGCTCCTCTGCTTGTGCAGGGCATTCGGCATTGTCGCACCTCCATACGGCTTCCTCTTCGGGCCGCACCAGCGTATTGTGGCAGGACGGGCACTCCGTGGGGAATACGATCTCCTCTTCGGTACCGCTGCGAAGGTCAGGCACTACACCTACTATATAGGGTATCACCTCTCCTGCACGCTCTACTATCACCGTATCACCCAGTTTAATATCCTTCTCTTTGATAAAGTCGGCATTGTGGAGCGAGATAGATGAGATGGTCACTCCAGCCAGTGGCACGGGCTCTATTTTAGCTACAGGGGTCACAGCTCCCGTGCGTCCCACCTGGTATTCTACATCTATGAGTTTAGACTGCGCCTGCTTGGCAGCAAATTTATAGGCGATGGCCCAGCGTGGGTGATGTGATGTGGAGCCGCACCGGTCTTGCATATTGAGGTCATTGACCTTGATCACCATACCATCCGTCTCTATAGGATAGGTATGCCTCTTGGTTTCCCACTCTGACAGGAAGCTCTCTATCGCCGTTTCGGTCTTGCACACCTTCATGTCACGAATAGGCGTCTTAAAGCCATTTTCATTCAGCAGTTCTATATTGCCGTAGTGTGAATGCAATTTAGTACCGATCAGGTTCTTCCCATCCCTGTCCACTGCATAGCTGATGTGGTAGAGTATGGCCTCCAGTCCCCGGCTGGCGGCCTCCCGTGGATCTTTTAGACGCAGTGAGCCAGATGCTGTATTCCGCGCATTCTGAAAGGTCTTCAGTGAAAGTTCTTTGCGATCCTGATTCATTTTCTCAAAGACTTCCTTTTTGATGATCACCTCTCCGCGCAGCTCTATGCGGTAGATGCCCAGTTTAGAAAAGCCCGCCGATAGCGGTATAGAGGCGAGCGCACGTGCGTTCATCGTAATGTCTTCACCTATAGTACCATCACCACGTGTGGCCGCACGTACCAATTGATCATTCTCATATACCAATGCTATGGATGAACCATCAAATTTCGGCTCTACGCAATACTCTATTTTCTCGGCCCCTGTCAGCTCACGTACCTTGCGGTCAAAATCAGCTACATCCTCTGCGTTGTAGCTATTCTCCAGAGATAGCATAGACGCTAGGTGTGCTACCTGTGCGAAATCTTCTGTGAGCCCCGCTGCCACGCGCTGTGTAGGAGAGTCAGGTGTGATCAGCTCGGGGTGTGAGGCCTCTATATCTTTCAGCCGCTGGAAAAGCGTATCATAATCCCTGTCTGTGATTACCGGCTCGCTCAGCACATAGTAGCGCCAGTCGTGATAGCGTATCACCGAGCGGATGGCATCAGCCTCAGCTGCCGGAGACTGTGCGGATTCATTCTTTATGAGAGAGGAGGTGAGCTGATTGAGATGCTGCTGGTCTGAGGTGCTATACACGGGAGCGGTTTTGCACAAACTTATATAGATATGGCAGAATGCCCAAGCAAGGCGCTGCTTGTGTACAAAAAGCCTATTTTTGCCCGCGATGTCCCGCAAAGTCATAGCTCATATCCTCCTCTTTCTGGTCAACCTTTTTTACGGTGCCAATTTCATAGTCTCCAAGCAGGTCATGCCGGCATTTATTTTGCCTCAGGCATTCATACTGATCCGTGTAGGATTGACGGTTGGGCTGTTTCTGATCGTGGGTGCCTTTTGGGGTAGGGATCAGATAGAAAAGAAAGACTTCCCGCTGTTGTTCCTCTGTTCTCTCTTTGGCGTGGTGATCAATCAGGAACTATTCTTTGCCGGGCTCAATATCACTACTCCTATCAATGGCGCACTTATCATGATCATGACCCCTATCCTGGTCATGCTCATCTCCTTTTTCTCAGGACATGAGAAACTCACCTGGCAAAAAGTGACCGGCCTCATTCTAGGAACTGCCGGAGCATTTATCATAATCAGTGGCAAGGGATTAAACTTTTCCTCCAAGACTGCCGTTGGCGATTTACTGATCCTGCTCAATGCGAGTTCATTTGCCATCTATCTGGTGATCGTACGTCCGCTGATGAAAAAGTACCACCCGATGGCTATTATCAAGTGGGTTTTCCTTCTGGGCCTGCCTTGGGTATTGATCTTCGGGGCGAGGCAGTTCAGTGAGATACAGTGGCAGGCCTTTGGCACTACAGAGTGGCTTAGTGTGACTTTTGTCGTCCTTTTTGCTACGTTTTGCGCCTACCTTTTCAATATCGTGGCACTGCGGGAGGTCCACTCATCTGTAGTGGGGGCATACATCTATCTGCAGCCTATACTGGCCACGCTGATATCCATTGCACTCAATAGGGATCATTTCACCACGGAGAAGATCATCTCTGCCGCATTGATATTCTCAGGCGTGTATTTCGTATCCTTTGCAGGGCGCCGACAGCAGGTGAAAGAAGAAGAGATCGTGATAGTAGAAGAATAGCTATGGTATGATGACACGCAAGGCGTGGGGCACGAGTGATATCTCAAAAGGCCCGGTACCGATCATATCACCGTCTGCCTCCATATAGACCTCCTCATCTGCCGTCACCACCTCTATGCGCACATGCGTAGATTCATGCGCTTCAGCTTGCTCCAGTTTCAGGAATGTGCCATCATACAGCTTCGTGATATGACGGAAGACGTCCAATTTAGAAAAGCGCTTTGCGATGCTCGTAAAGAACGTAGTCCCATCAGGCCTGGCGCCGGGAGTGAGCCTCATACCACCACCTCCATACTGGCCGATACCGGTGAGGGTGAGATAGCATGGCGTCTCGACCACAGCATTGTCAAAAGTAATGCGCAGTATGGGCAACCTGTATGAGAAAAGGCAACGCAACATGACCAGCAGGTACGCTATCTGGCCGTAGGCTTTGGCACCGGCCGTGCGCTCTACCACGTAGGCATCAAACCCTACACCCGCAAAATTGTGAAAGTACCGGGTCACTGCTGCGCCATTATTATTGGCTACCACGTGGCCCACATTCTGGATATATGTTTTCCCTTTAGAGATGAGGGCTATGGCAGCCTTGGGGTCCTTGGGTATACCGTTTGTCTTGATCCAGTCATTGCCAGTACCGAGGGAGATCATAGCCACTGTGATGTCTGTAGAGGGCACCAGGTCCTGCCCCATGATCCCATTTACTATATCGTGCAGGTGACCATCGCCGCCTATGCATATCACCTGCCTGTAGCCACGGGCTATAGCATCTATGACCATCAGGTCGCCCCGACTCTCAGCAGTAGTAAACTCTACATCAAAAGCTATCTGCTGCGCCTTCAGCTCAGTACTGATCTCGCCCCACTTTTTCTTTGCCTTGCCAAATCCTGACACCGGATTGACTATGGCTATCCATCTGGATGCACTGGTCATCAATCGATTGGGTTGTTTGCGGGCAAGATACACTTTAAACCATAATAATAACCTGACATAAAAAAGCCGCTATACTGATCTGGCATAACGGCTATATCTGAAAATTTTATCTCTAGATCAGTGTAGCATCTGATGTGATAGCGATACTCAGTGCCTTTGACACCAGGCAGTTTTGCTCTGCACCTTTTACTATCTGCTGAAACTGCTCATCATTGATATCAGGTACCGCTCCTCTGATACTGAGATGCGATGCTGTGATGACGAGGTTCTCCATAGTGATAGCAGCAGTGGTATCTAGAGAGGTAGCCGTGAATCCGGCCTGCCCCAGTGCTGCGCTCACAGCCATGGTAAAGCAACCTGCATGCGCAGCAGCCAGCAGCTCCTCCGGATTGGTACCCACTCCGTCTTCAAAACGGGTTTTGAAAGAATATTGCGTCTGATTTAGCGTAGTGCTTTGTGTGCTGAGGCTTCCCTTTCCTGATTTCAGGTCGCCCTCCCAGTGTGCAGTAGCGGTGCGTTTCATGATATTAGTTTTTGGTGAGTAATAGTCTCTCAAGATACCAAAAACGATACCACGGGATATTATGAAATGATGAAGCCAAACATTCGACTGACTTTCAGCTGATTAATCTTCAGCCTTACTCACCTTTCCTACACCATCATCATTGAGGCTCTTAAGTTTCGCCCCACCCTTGTAATGCACTGCTCCTACTCCACGGTGGTCTATGGTCAGCTCTTTAGAGGCAGCTATCTCAGCAGCCCCCACTGCATCATTTTTCAGATCGAGTATCTCTGTACTTAGCTGAAAGGCACTGAGCTTACCCACACTATTATTAGATATCTCTGCTGTGGTGGCTGTACCGGAGAGTTCTATCGCGCCTACGCTATTCAGGTCTGCATTGAGGTGGCCTGTCTGGATATGTAGCGTGGTCTTGCCTACCGCCTCGGTCTGGAGCTGCAGAGAGGCGCACTTTAGTACTCCCCTGTTTTCTACTGCACCTACAGAAGAGTTTGATAGCTCTTCGAGCTCTTTGACGTTCACATAGACCACTACCTTGGCTGGCTCAGACAGCCGGGAGTTAGTCCTGGTACCTATGGTCAGTGTCCCTTCTTCATTATCTATGGTCACCGTCTTTTGCAGATTCTTATCCGCCTCGATCTTGACAGACTCTGGTCCGCCATCCTGCGTGATGATGGTACGGAAGACTCCATCCAGCTTCAGTTTTGTGAAAGGTTTTACTGAGCGTGATTCCGTGGTAGTAGTACCACTGAGAGAGAATCGATCATAGGTGCGCGAGAAAACAAAATAACCGACAACAGCCAGGAACATTAGTCCTATAATGGAGAGCTTACTCATAGTTTTTTAGTTTTTCGAGATCAATCAACATTTATCACATACGTCCCGGCTATCTTGTCATGCCAGCCCTGCTTCTTACTATCAAATATGACCCATATATAGCCCAGGCACAGTATAAACCTGGAGAGCCACGATGCCAGGAAACGTACTAATGCCTTGAGCGGAGATATCCTCGCAAAGTTTTCATCCACCACTTTCATATTCAGAGCCATTTTACCAATCGTGGCCTGCCACGACGAGCTCTCCAGCAATACGTAATAAAGCAGCGTAAATAGTCCGAAGCCCATGATGGGGTAGAAATGCACATCATCTGCAGCAAACAGGGAGATATGCAGTGGTATACTGGCTATGCCATACAGGAATCCTATGATGAACCAATCTACAATACTCGCAAAGAGGCGTCTGAAAAACCCGGAATAACGATTGAATGATACGACTTGCATACAAAGCGTGTTTTAAAGTATTGAGTTGATTGATTACTTGAGTTTCTTGCCTGTAGAGTCTGTCTTGCTTACAGACATATGGTGCTCATTGACTTGCACATGCACGTTCTGATTCTTGGAGTTCTTGCCTTTTACCTCCATCCCCTTGTCATTGATATCTACAGTGAAGTCCTTCAGGTCATCAGAGTCTCCATTGGCTTGTATCCTAAAGTGGCCATTGGGCGATTGCGGTGCTTCTGGCGCTTCCGGTGCTTCCGGAGGTTCGGGGATAGCGTTCTCCTCATCTGATATCATCCGTTCCTTGCAGTTGATGCATTTGAGTTTCCCTTGCTCCACCTGCAGTATTTTGCCAGACACTTCGCCATCATCAGTATAATCCTCACTCTTTACATTCACTTCCATTTCATCCACATTTGCCGCAAAGGTCAGGCGTTTACCCTCCGGTACATAGATGCGTATTTTGATATGCTGATTGCGCCACTTGCCGTCCTTTGGCAGCTCAAAGCGGCTATCCAGATTCAGCAGTGAGTCAGACTGAGAAAAACGATACTTGATCATCTTTATATTCTTACTGGCATCGGCAAAGTTGGCCCCCTTGCTGAATGCTACACGCTCCACATAATAGTTGCTGTCCGGGCTAGGTACTACCTCCAGTTTCACATCGCTGAAGGAATAGCCATACTCTGTCGTACCCATTCCCGCCATGAGCGTAAAGGAAGTCCCATCATCCTCTGCATCCTTGCCTACCGATATGAAATGGCCCAGCGTATCTGCCAGCTGTACTTTCAGAGTGCCGCCACCAGGGTTTACCAACTGCACCTTGTCCTGCACCGTATCGCTTGCGGCAAAATCTTTCAGGATGCTGTAGGAAGAAAAGCTAAGCAGTACCAATCCTATAAACCAGCCCGCCCACAATACTCTTTTCAGGATCGGATTCTTGGCACTGCTATCTGTGAGATAGCGTATAGAGTCATACATGATAGAAATAAGAGGTACACCCACTGCCAGAAACAGTCCGACATTAAACATCGTGATCATGTGCCTGCTGGATACAAAGAGATTGGTCAGGTCAGCCAGTGACGCTGTGCTGAATATAGACAGCCCGAGGCACACCATAGCCAGCACTACCAGGCTGCCTATACAAAACAAAAGCACGAAGATCAGGAAGATCTTGGCAAATGCCCTCGTAGCAGTAGTCAATCCGGTGCGTACTTTGTCATCACGGAGCAGATTCGTCATAGAGTTGCCGGCAGTGTTCATTGCCTCGCGTACTTCTTTTTCTATGTTCTGTATCGTCACCGGCTCGCCACGCATCTGCAGTTTCTCAGCACTGGTCGTAGCCTCCGGCACTACTATCAGCAGTATGAGGTATATGACAGCCAGGGGAAATCCAAGTCCGATTTTCAGAAAAATAGAGATAGCCAGGACACCCACCAGCGCTATCCGTATCCAGGTAGGATCTCCCCAGCCAAAGTAATAGCAAAGACCGGAGATGACTCCGCCCACCTTCTTATTGTCCGGATCACGAAAGAGTTTTTTCTCCACCTTGCCTGATAGAGGCGCTGTGGTACTGGCAGCAGGCTTCTTCGCATCACTGGCAGATGAGCCTGTATCAGACTCGCCGGCTATATCCTCCGGACGGCCCATGAGGGTAGTGACATATACCACATCCTCTTCGCCTACTACAGCGCGGGTTTTGCCCAGCCGCTGAGTGAAGAGTTCGGCTATACGGCTCTCTATATCTGCTATGATCTCCTTCTGTTCATTTTCATTAGCAAACTTCTGCTTCAGCGACTCAAAGTAGTGGTGCAGCATGTCAAAGGCCGGTTCATCTATGATGAAGGGCTGACCACCCAGGTTTATATTGATCGTCTTTTTCATGATTTAAGAGTTGATTCGGGTATTAGGATTGGTTAGAGTTATTCAGGATCTTATCTACCGACTTATTCAGCTCGGTATAGGCTGCTGACATCTCTGCCAGAAACTTTTGTCCTTCATCGGTCAGGGTAAAGTATTTGCGCGGCGGGCCAGAGGTAGATTCTACCCAGCGGTAGGTGAGCAGGCCATCGTTTTTCAGTCGTGTGAGCAGCGGATAGAGCGTGCCCTCTACTATCAGCAGGTGAGCTTCTTTCATCACCTCTATGATATCACTCGGATATTTCTCTCCCTGAGAGAGTATGGCCAGGATACATAGCTCCAGTACACCTTTGCGCATCTGCGCTTTTGAATTTTCGATATCCATCTTCTTTTCTCCTTCTTATTTTGCTGATGCTTTAGAGACGTCTTTTAGATTGTCGTCACTATTGCGGTCTATCAGTTTATTGTATATGTCTATCCCTGCCTGGGCCGGTTCTTCATCCACTGTGATGGTATAGGTATTCTTGCCGGGCTTCACCAGATGCTTGGCCAGGTAGAGCTGCTTTTCACTGTATGGCCCTTTCACCGGCGCGCTTAGCACACCTATATCTATATAGTCTGCAAAGGTCACCTTGGTTTCCTTACCCATACTATCTGCCTTTAGCTTCTCTGCTTCTACCTCTATCGTCACCTCATATTTGTGTTCCCCTGTCTTCTTGTAGCTGGCCGCAGTGCAGCGGTTTTCATACAGGATGATAGAGCGATACATATCATTGAGCAGGTACTGCAGCGAGTCCGGTGTGTAGCGGGTCAGTGTATCCAGATAGTCTACAGAGTTGCAGTACGGAGCCTGCTGAAACTGATTGGCGCGGATAAAGGCGCTCATAGACTTATTAAAATTAGCCTCGCCGATATAGTCCTGCATCGCACACATCACATTGCTTCCCTTTTGATAGAAGATATGTTGCTGCTCGTATGATGCATGATAAAGTGGCTTTTCATACGTCTTATCAAACTGGCGGCCGCCGAGGTATCTATCCAGCTCATATTTCAGGAAGCGGCGTAGTTTGACCGGGCCGTACTTCTGCTTCATCACCATCAGGGAGGTATACTGTGCCATACTCTCTACCAGCATCACTGAGCCTTTCTGCACAGAGCCACATATCTGGTGTCCCCACCACTGGTGCGCTATCTCATGTGCCGTGACATAGTAGGGATAGTCGATCTTAGAGGCATCTGATACATCGGCTATAAAACCTATATCCTCAGAAAAAGGTATCGTATTGGCAAAAGACTGCGCAAAGCTGGCATACCTCGGAAACTCAATGATACGTGCCTGGCGAAACTGATACGGGCTGAAGTTTTCAGATGCATATTTGATCGCATCCTTCATACCCTGCATCATAGTGCCTACATTATAGGTATGACCGGCGTGATAGTATACCTCCAGGCTGATGCCATTATAGGTTTCCTTTGCCACTTCATACTTCCCACTGAGTATAGAGAAAAAATTCAGGATCGGTGCGTCCATTTTATAATGGAAATAGCGGCGGTTGTTCACCTTCCATTCCTTCTGCAGATATCCCGGTGATATAGCGACCTGGTCCGGCACTGTACTCACCACGCACTCATAGCGTATCCAGTCTGCATCCTGTGCCAGCAGATTGTACTCGCGGCCACGGGCCGACTCCGGATCCGGTGCCTCGGCCAGTGGACCGAGCCCGTATTTCTTGCGCTTATCCTTCTCGGTCAGCTCCCTGTCCCTACCATACATAAATGTGGGAACGAAGTCTGAGTTATGAATAAAAGTACCATTAGCTGCTATGGAGTTATCAAACTGCCCGTTAGGAAATCCATGTAGCTCCAGGCCCGCTTGTAGTTTCACCGTGATAGAGTCTCCGGGCTGCAATGGCTTTTCCAGTTTGTATATTCTGAACCCTAGCTCCTTATCATCATAGATCACCTGGCCCAGCCCTGCTATAGTACATGTAGTCAGATCATTGTTGTAGGTGGTCACCACTGAGTCTATGTTGCTGCTGGTCCTGTTTTGCAGTGTGATATCCGACTCAGAGCTATAGCTCCGGCTCTCAGGGTGCAGGTCCATATGTACAGATATCGCTGTCACCTTAGGCTGTGGTTTTGCCTCAAACTTCTTGTACTTCTTTTCGTATTCAGACTGCTGCTTTTCCTTATCCTTTGCCGTCAGGTACTTATTCTGCACATCAGATCTGTAGTAGATCATAGCTCCGGTACCGATAAATATCGCGAGTGCGATCACAAATGTCATTGTATAACCCTTCGTGAGGTGCATCCTGGCAGCCTTCATGCGTGACATCAGGCTCTCATCCGTACCACGGGGCCATAGCAGTTGAGCTTTGACAGCGAGTATCAGCGCAAAGGCTCCCCAGTATATGAGGTAGTAATAGACGCGTGGCAGATAAGGGCCATAGCCATTCATATCTGAATAGGTGAAAGAAGGCACGCTGAATAGCTTGTACAGATAGTGCTCCAGGCCGATCATAGAGAAGGCCATAAGGAAGACCACATAATACACCACCATGATAAAGTGGCCTATAAATTTATTGCTGACCAGCACCTGGATAAACAGGGCCAGGATACTGATGAGCATGTATTTGGGCAGCGCCACCAGGTAGAGCGCTACGACATATTGCATGATGTCTATCTGGGTATACCCCTTCGATAGCTGGATCAGGATACCGCAGGCCATGACCACGGTCATAAGCAGCACATTGATGAAAAACAAGGTCAGCACCTTGCTCCAGAATTGCATCCAGTCCGGCACCGGCAGGGCATCGTAGATCTGGTTTAGCTTCAGCTCCCTTTCATTCCACACCAGCTCTCCGCTGAATAGGGTAATGATGATCATGACAAACAAGCGGAACGATCCTGACGCGATCTCGATCACAGAGTAGGTGACGGGATACACCTGTGTGCCATAGAGCGATTGCAGGTTCTGCGCAGCAAAAAACATAAATGACACCCCGGCCACCACGATACCCGAGAAAGGCAGCTGTCGGATAATATTGAAGAAATTGACGACTGCATCATTTACCGCAAACCGCAGGTAAGAACCAAATGTGTAAACGAGGCTTACCTTTGGCAGATGCGACAGATCGCCATGGGCTGTGTCTTTATCAGCCTCGCTGATCTTCTTGCCCTTGGCTCCGGATGGCACCTGAAAACTGAAAAAGTAATAGCACACTGCAAACAGGATAGCTGTGACCGACATCCAGATAGCACGATTGAGCAGCAGCGTACCGGTGAAAGGCACCATTTGCGCATTTTGCTCGGAGAGCGTCCAGTACCTGGTGATATCAAAGATGGCTATCATACCAAATGGATCCAGCAGTGCTACTGTCTTCAGGTTATTGAAGTCACTGATAGCGTTGAAAGATATGAGGTATGCTACCAGCAGCACCACATTGCCCAGGTAGGAGAAAATCATCCTGCGCGATAGCGTCGCTACCGCAAAGAACAGCGAGCCGGAAATGAGTATAGATGGGATGACAAGCGTGAAAAATGGCTGCACATAAAACACGAGTGAATTAGGACCCACCTTAGCTATGTCTATCCAGCCTGCAGCCGGTGCTATGATAGACCCTAAAAAAATGCCAAGCGGTACAGCCGTGAAAACAAATATGGCGGTAATGGTTGCGCCGAAAAACCTGCCAAAGAGGTAACCGGCCTTTGTGATAGGGGTGGTAAAAAAGAGAGAATAAGCATTTAGTTCAAAATCGCGCTGTACAGCTACGCTGAAAATGGCCGAGTTGATCAGCATACCAAAGGCAGAAAAAACACCCATCATTACCGCGATGGTAAAAGGGCCATTCTTATGCACATTGCCGGCACCAAAGACAATACCGTCAGAACACATCGAGGCAAAGGTCAAGATCAGTAGCAGTGTGAAGTAGATCCAGGTGGCAGGCCGCCTGAATCGGTAGGATAATTCGAATGATAGTATTTCGCTAAACATGGTTCCTGATTTATGCGCCTACCAATGAATTGCCCACTACAGAAAAATATACATCCTCCAGCGTCGGCTCTGCCACCTCAAAGGTGCCATCAGGATTACTGTCTGCCACGGCAGTGATCTCCATCTTGCCGGCCACCAGGCGGTTAGACACGAGGCTCGTGCGGTCATATTGAGATAGCTCGTGTTTATCTATCAGTTTCTTCCATACACGGCCGCGATAGCTGGCCACCGTAGCCAGGGGCGTACCGGTCATGCGCACCTCTCCGGTACTGATGATGGCCAGGTTGCTACACAGGCTCTGCACATCTTCTATGATGTGTGTAGAGAGTATCACGATCACATTCTCAGATATCTCGCTCAGCAGGTTGTGAAACCTGTTGCGCTCCGTAGGGTCGAGGCCGGCTGTAGGCTCATCTACGATGATCAGGCGCGGATTGCCCAGCAGAGCCTGCGCTATACCAAATCGCTGCTTCATACCACCGGAGTAGCCTCCCAGGTTTTTCTTGCGGTGATCCCATAGGTTGGTACGCTGCAGGAGCGTCTTCACCACTTGAGAGCGCTCAGCGCCGCTGGCTATACCTTTCAGCCGGGCAAAGTGATCCAGCAGCATCTCCGCATTCACACGCGGGTACAGGCCAAACTCCTGTGGCAGGTAGCCCAGTACTTTCCGCACCTCATCTTTCTGGCGCAGCACATCTATATTACCCAGCGTGATAGTGCCGCTATCCGCCTGCTGTAGCGTAGCGATGGTACGCATCAGAGAGGATTTGCCGGCGCCATTGGGCCCCAGCAGGCCAAACATACCTGTTGGGATATCTAGTGTCACATCACGCAGTGCGTGTACCCCGTTTGGGTATGTCTTATTCAGTTTCTGGATGGAGAGTTGCATTATAATTTGGATTTAGTTTGTCCTGCACAAGTTACAAGTCTTAACATTGTTTTATAGGTCAAGTTTACCTGTTTATCGGAAGTCCCTTCCTTTCGGAAGGGACTATGCTGCCGTAATATTTGCTTTTATTTAACCGGCAGGACTGAAGGTCTGTTATAGCGTTTTGAACCTTACGACTACCTTATATACATCGCGGCTGTCTATGCAGGCCGCATCTACGTGAAAGCCCGGTGCCTGAGACATTATATTTTGGCGCAGGTCCTCATCATCTGTCTGTACCTCCTGTATAGCTATAGTACCGCAGGAGTTTACTTTGAAAAGAATGGTAGCGTCATGCTCGCCGTCTGCCTCGCGCAGGTACTCAGGAAACTGTATCTGGCTGCGGATAGATGCAGTTATGTTTTTCTCTGCCATCTGAGAGGTGGTCTGACAGTTATTGCTAGCGGCAAAAGTGGCGGTAGAAATAGCCAGAGTCAGCGCAGCAAGGGTGATTAGCTTTTTCATTGTAGAAGATTTTGGGTGTTTGATTATTTACAATGCAAAGATATATTCATTAACCTGTATTATGCAATACAAAGTACTGTATAAAAATACATTACATTGATTTTCAATAATATTATTTTTAGAATGCTCCCGTTTTTAACGTTTAAACCACTTCGCAGCTTGATCTGCCGGCCCATTTTAAAGCCAATAAAACTAAAACAGTGCCTTGTATTGCATAGTACATTCCAATATACATATCTTTGTGGCGAACTCTCCCATTCATCACGAACCTGTGGGACCACTACCTAAACCACCACATGAAAGGCCTTCTTTTATCCAGCTTTCTATGGCTTTGCTATGCCATGGCTTTTGGCCAGGCGTCGCCGTCCAGAGTTCAAGGCAAAGTCATTGACTCTGCCACCACTACCGTGATCGAGCTGGTCACGATCCAACTGCGCAAACCCGAAAGCAAGACACCTGAGTACGTACAGGTATCCGACCTGGATGGTCGCTTCACATTTGACAAGGTGACTCAGGGAGACTATGAGCTATATATATCCTACGTGGGCTATGATGCCAAAACGATCCCTCTCAAGGTGGACCGCGATATTGACATGGGCAATGTAGCGCTCAGCACCGCCTCCCACTCCCTCAAGGAAGCCACCGTAATAGCAGATAAACCCATCATTACCAAAAGCGCGGAGAAGACCGTATTCAACGTGGCTCAAAGTCCTACACACCAGACCGGCACCGCCGAAGATGCGCTGCGCAATATGCCAGGAGTAGCCGTAGACCGCAATGGCAACATCAGCATGATAGGTAAGCAAGGTGTCAAAGTACTGGTAGACGGCAAGCCCTCTGTACTCGCGGAGAGCAACCTTCAGGCCTTTCTCAAATCTATACCTGCCAATACCATCGAGAGTATAGAGCTGATCACTAATCCATCAGCGCGCTATGATGCAGCAGGCAATGCCGGCATCATCAATATCAAACTCAAGAAAGGCAAACGCGATGGACTAAATGGATCCGTATCTGCCACCTATGGCATCCTGAATCGCTACAATGGTAACGCCGTCCTCAACTACCGAAAGAACAAAGTCAACCTCTTTGCTACCTACTCGGTAAACTACAAGAAAGAGAACCATGAATTTAATGACAAGAGAGACATCACGATCAATGATACACTGAGCCACTACTACCAACACAATCCCAGCACCGAAAGCAATCTCTGCAACTCCCTTAAGGCAGGCCTGGATTACTTTATCAATGACAAAAATACACTGACCTATACATTCAGTGGCAGTCATAACTGGGGCCGGATGAACTCTACCTCTGATTCCCGCAATATGGATGCCGACTTCAATCCCCTGAGCAGTTTTCTATCTGGTACACAGAACAATGGTTTAAGCCTCTCTCTGACCAATGATATCAACTATCTAAAGAAATACGACTCTACTGACAGAGAACTCATGATTGACCTCTCACATACCTACGTGAAGGGAACCAACAGAGATTATCTTCAGTCCAAGGCTTATGATACTGCAGGCAATGAGATGCCGGCTCAAAATCTCGACCGCAGCATGTTTACCAATAACTATATCCATAATATCATCTTCAAGCTGGACTATGTGCAGCCGCTCAAACTAAAAGGATATAAGATAGAGACCGGCCTCAAAAATGAAACGACCCTCAATCATAATGATTACAACGTCTACGACAAACAGAATGGTAATGCGGTAAAGAATACATTATTAAGCAATGGATTTGAGTACATAGAAAATATAGCTGCCTACTACATCATAGGCTCCGGTGCATACAAGGAATGGCTGACATACTCTGCCGGTCTGAGAGCAGAGCATACCTATATAGGTAGCAATAATAATGGAGTGAGCCGAAATTACCTTAGCCTCTTTCCCAGTGCCAGTATCAATACGAGCCTGAAGAAAGAGCAAAACCTCAGCCTGAGCTATAGCCGCCGGGTAGACCGGCCGGAGTTTCGGCAGATCAATAACACAGTAACATACTTTGATCAGTACTCCACCTGGCAGGGCAATCCGTATCTCAGGCCTTCATTCAGCCACATACTGAGCCTGGAGTATAATATCACTATCAAGAAAACGATGCTCAGCATTTCTTCGGAAAACTCTTTCACCGATGGGCTCTTCACAGAATCTTCGGCGGTGGACAGCAATCGTGTGACCCGGGGATCGGTGCGAAACGGATCTAAGTCTACGACCATAGGAGGCGGCTTTTATATAAAATCAGACCTGACCAAGTGGTGGAGCATCCAGATGAATCACTATGTGGCATGGCAAAAATTTGACTACAAGGCTGGCATCAATACCGGACCGATCACCGGCACGTGGTACAACCTGTGGACGAGCATGGATTTCAAGTTCTGGAAGAACACGATTTTCAATATTAATGGTTGGTTTAATAGTGGTGATGTATCTCCACAGGGGCGCTCAAAGCCATGCGGAGCCATGAATGCGAGCATTAAAAAGTCTCTTCTCAAGGATCGCCTTACAGTGAGTATCACTGGTCAGAATATCCTAAACACAATGAAGTTCGGCTGGTATGTCAATACAGCTAATCTTCACACAAATGGTACCTGGCAGAATTACAATCGCGCAGTCTACATCGCGCTCACCTATCGCTTTGGCAGGGACACAAAGCCTATCCAGCGTAGAGATATCGAAGAAAACAGCCGCCTGGGCGGAGGTGGAGGAAAGTCCAAATGAGACAGGATTTCTGCCTACTGATAGCCTATTGTTTCTTACCGTGCGTTTGCAGAAATGCTGCTCCCTGCGGTGAGAAAGCATTGACATACTCTTTATTATTCCTTTCAAAGATGAGGTAGCCGGAGCTATCGCCTGAGAAGTATATTTTGCCAGTGAGGTACTCAGCGCCGTTGCGCGTCCACATGATGATGCCATCTTGCTTGATCTTTGGATTCTTATCTACCGGGTACGGTGCTACGAAGTTGGCAAAGAAGCGTACGTTCCTATTGTCCAGAGACATGCTGGCAGAGGAGGTGAAGAATGTGACATCTATACCCGTGCAGGAATCAGCCAATCCCTTGTAGAATGGAGCCGGTAGTGCACCAGGTTTATTAGCTGGCTTCTGCTGTGCCGATACCGCTATGGCTCCGGCCAGTGCGAAAAGTATAAAGAAGTATTTCATGGCGTTGGCTTTTCAAATACAATACCAAGTATAGCGAAAATGTAGCTGAGCTAGGTTAGCAGCCTTGCAGTTTATATTATTTAACTTGCAGTATGGATAGTTTCACCCCCGTAGCAGATTCTGTATTCTCCTTTCTAGAGATACATGAGAGCCATATGCCTGAGGCAGGCGATGAGGCTACGCGTTTTCGGGAGCTGCGCAAGGTACTGATCCGGCGCATAGAGGAGCTGATAGACAAGGATACAGAGAAACTCATGTGGGTGCTATACCGCATAGATGTCAGTGAGCAGAAAGTAAAAGAAGCCCTCGCAGCCAATACCTCTGCTAATCATGCCGAGGTCATAGCCGATCTCATCATAGCCAGGCAGATAGAGAAAGTCAAGACGCGCGCCGAGCACAGCGATGGTGGCCCTGACTGGAGCTTTGACGTCTAGCGGTTAGACAGTTTAGGGTATTAGTTTTATGTTAGCGCAAAAGATAAGTATGTCCAGAGCAAATGATCCGTCACTGCGGAGCTGGGTAGAGGTGAAGGCCGGCAGCGATTTCCCGATACAGAATTTACCTTATGGCATTTTCAAAACGGCTTCAGGCCGGGCTCGTGCCGGAGTGGCCATAGGTGACCAGATACTCGACCTGGAAGCGGTAGCAGTAGCGGGTCTGCTGGACGGGATCATCTTTGATAAAAATGTGCTCTCCTCTGATACGCTCAATAGCTTTATAGCACTGGGCAAACACATCACCAATAGTGTGCGTGAGCGCGTATCAGACCTGCTCAATGCCAACAACCAGGAGATACAAGGCAATGCAGAACTGAGATCAAAAGTACTCGTATCTCAGAGCACGGCTACCATGCTGCTGCCAGTGCACGTACCAAACTATACTGACTTCTACTCCAGCCGCGAGCACGCTACGAATGTCGGCACCATGTTTCGCGATCCGAATAATGCACTGCTGCCAAACTGGCTACACCTGCCCGTGGGCTATCATGGTCGCGCCTCGTCTATTGTCGTATCAGGCACACCTATCCATCGCCCCAAAGGCCAGACCAAAACAGATGCCGAGGAGAAGCCATCTTTCGGCCCTACCAAGTCTTTGGACTTCGAATTGGAAGTCGCCTTCATCACCGGCAAACCGACAGCCCTCGGAGAATCGATCACACCTGACAATGCCGAACAGCATATCTTCGGGCTCGTCCTCTTCAATGACTGGAGCGCCCGCGATGTACAGCGCTGGGAGTACGTGCCACTTGGGCCATTTCTCGCAAAGAACTTCGGTTCTACCATCTCTCCCTGGATCGTGACGCTGGAGGCGCTGGAGCCATATAAAGTAAGCGGGCCAATACAAGATCCCGAAGTCCTGCCATACCTGCAGTACCATGGCAATCGCAACTATGACCTGCACCTGAATGTAGAGATCACTACCAAGGGCGGTGATACTAAGACCGTGAGCCGGTCCAACTTCAAATACATGTACTGGAATATGTGCCAGCAGCTGGCACATCATACTGTGAATGGCTGCAACATCTGCGTAGGAGATATGTATGCCAGCGGTACGATATCAGGTCCGGACACTGGTTCTTATGGCTCCATGCTGGAGCTGACCTGGGGTGGCAAAAACCCGATCCAGATGCCTGATGGCACAGAGCGCAAGTTCATTCAGGATGGAGATACGGTGACGATGACCGGCTATGCGGAGAAAGATGGAGTGCGCATCGGCTTTGGCCAGTGCAGCGGTACTATAGTGGCATAAGCTGAAGGCACTTAGGCGCCCTTAGGACCCTGATAGTTGCCGCCACCTTTATTACCGCCACTCTTGCCATACCACTTCTTCTTTTTAAATCCGCCGCTGTTGGCATTCTTAGGTCCGCCATTGCCCTGCTTCGGTCCACTTTTCTGTGATTGGCCACCACCCTTATGAGAGGTACCTGTCTTTTGTGACGAGCCGCGGTTAGGCGCTTGAGCAGTTTTGATACCCATGCCTGCCAGCGGATATGGATGTGCCTCTATGACCGGCACTTGTTTACCTATCAGCTTATTGATATCGCGCAGGTATTCTGCTTCCTCCTCATCGCAAAACGACAAGGCTATACCACTCGCACCAGCGCGACCGGTACGGCCTATGCGGTGTACGTAGGTCTCAGGTACATTCGGCAGCTCATAGTTGATCACGTGAGATAGCTCCTCTACATCTATACCGCGTGCGGCGATATCCGTAGCCACCAGTACGCGGGTAGCGCCTGATTTGAAATTGCTCAGTGCCAGCTGGCGGGCGCTCTGAGATTTATTGCCATGTATCGCCTGTGCTTTGATGCCTGACTTCGTCAGGTTCTTCATCACCTTGTCCGCACCATGCTTCGTACGGGTAAAGACCAGCACGCTCTTGATACCGGAGTCTTTGAGTATATGGTGCAGCAGTGCATTCTTATCATTGCGCGCTACGAAGAAGACACCTTGCTGTACTTTCTCAGCTGTAGATGACACAGGTGTCACTTCCACTTTTACCGGCTCGTGCAGGATACTGTCAGCCAGCTTCTGTATCTCAGGCGGCATGGTAGCGGAGAAAAATAGCGTCTGGCGTTTAGCTGGCAGCTTGGCTATCACACGCTTCACATCATGTATGAAGCCCATGTCCAGCATACGGTCAGCCTCGTCCAGCACAAATATCTTGATATGCTGCAGGTGTACATAGCCTTGGTTCATCAGGTCGAGCAGGCGGCCCGGTGTAGCGATCAGGATGTCTACTCCGGATTTCAGCGCCGACACCTGTGGCGCCTGGCCCACACCACCAAAGATGACAGTATGCTTCAGACCTGTATGCTTGCCATAGGCAGTGAAGCTCTCTCCTATCTGTATAGCGAGCTCGCGTGTAGGCGTCAGGATGAGTGAACGTATCTCACGCTTAGTCGCTCCGGGCTTCTCTGCATGCAGTAGTTGTAGTATCGGTATGGCAAAGGCGGCCGTCTTGCCGGTACCGGTCTGCGCGCAGCCTAGCACGTCGCGCTGCTGCAGTGTGAGGGGGATCGATTGTGCCTGTATAGGTGTAGGAGTCGTATATCCTTCTGTCTGCAGTGCACGGAGGATAGGTTCTATGAGATTAAGCTCTTGAAATGTCATGTATAAAATTAGGGCCGCAAAGGTACGGATAAATAAGCACAATGGCTTATAGCGCCTCATTCCAATGAAAACAGCCATTTTCACAGAGCAGACAGAGTCACTTGCTTTATCGATCTTTACTGAGGACACAAAGTAACTATCAGCTATAGCTCTGTGCTCTCAGAAAGGCTGTTTACATATCTCTTAGGACTTTGTGATAATGGCTGTTTGATCTTTCTATATTCGCTACCATAATAAGAAAGACATCATGCAGTTTGACCCCAAAGACCTGACCCCTGCCAGGCTACACGAGCACCTGCTCAGTGCAGTAGCACCGCGGCCCATCGCCTTTGTTTCCACTATAGATAAGGATGGTAATGTCAACCTCGCTCCTTTCAGCTTCTTCAATGTCTTTGGGTCCAATCCACCGGTCATGATCTTCTCTCCTGCCCGCTCCGGCCGCACCGGCGCTACCAAGAATACGCACGACAATGTAAAAGACATAGCAGAGTGCGTGGTCAATATAGCCCACTACGAAATGCTCTACCAGATGAACCTCGCAGCAGGTATGTATCCAAAGGGCATTGATGAGTTTACCAAGTCAGGCCTCACGCCTGTACCCTCAGTGATGGTCAGAGCACCACGTGTAAGTGAGTCCTATGTAAGCTTTGAATGCAAAGTAATCAATGTGATAGAAACAGGACAAAACGGCGGCGCCGGCAACCTGATCGTGTGCGAAGTGCTGATGATACACATAGCCGACCAGGTGCTCGATTCAGAGGGCAGTATAGATCCGCTGCGGATGAACTACATCGCCCGCATGGGCAAGCAGAGCTGGTGCCGCGTAGGCGAGGAGAATATCTTTCAGGTGCCGGGCTTCAAGATGGCAAATGAGCTGGGTATCGGCTTTGAGGCTTTGCCAGAAGGGATCAGGCACTCTGCCTACCTCACTGGCAATGAACTGGCGCAGCTCGCCGCCTCGGACAGGATACCATCAGAGAAGGAACTCTTTGAGATGAAGAATGTACCAGAGGTGCAGCTCATAGTAGATAAATATGGCCATGACTTCACAGCCTTCGAAAAGGAAATGCACCTGCTCGCGCAGCAGGAGATAGCCCAGGACAATGTGTGGCTGGCATGGAAAGTGCTCATGGTAGTAGAGTACACGCGTGAAGGCATGGAAGAACAATCCTGAACCGTCATCGTAAACTATTTCAAGAAAGGTTTTAACTTCCCGATATGAATTTCAGGACTTTGGCACTGCATAACATGCTGCGCCTGTACAAGAATATAGGCCAGAGCGCGTACAACAATCCCAAGTTGGCGCGCGCAGCCTTTGAGCGGCTCACTGACCTGCTGCCGAGCAAGCTCGATACCTGCACCTATGAGGAGCTGATGATAGAAGACACTCCTGCCGAGTGGATCACCCCAAAGAAAAGCGCCTCGTCTGACCGCGTACTCCTCTTCATACACGGTGGCGGCTACGCTACCGGCTCTATCCGCACCCACCGCGCGCTGGCATCTCAGATAGCAGTACATGCCGGCCTGCCAGCACTATCTATAGACTACAAGCTCGCCCCTGAGCACCGCTTTCCTACGCAGATCAACGAAGCCGTAGCTGCTTACAAGTTTCTGATAAAGCAAGGCTACAAGCCGCATCAGATAGCCATAGGCGGTGAGTCTGCCGGAGCAGGCCTCTGTGCGGGCACGCTGCTGTACCTGCGCGATCATAATATACCGCTGCCTGCCTGTGCCATACTCATGTCTCCATGGCTGGACCTCACTGCCTCGGGTAGCACCATAGAGGGCAATAAGCACAAAGATCCGATGGTGCCATACAAAGGCATCCCGCTCTGGGCGCAAAACTATGCCGGGCCAGACCACCTGACAGATCCCTATGCCTCTCCTCTCTTCGGTGATCTGCATGGCCTCTGCCCTATCTATATACAGGTAGGGGAGTGCGAGATACTGTTGTCTGACTCTACGCGGTTTGCAGATAAGGCTAAGCTCGCTGGCGTAGACATAGTAGATGAGATCTGGCCCAATATGTTTCACGCATGGCAGGGCTTCTGGATGGTGATGCCTGAGGGCATGAAGGCCATAGAGCAGTTGGCAGATTATCTCAGAGAGAAACTGGATGCAGCCAAACCGCGCCGCAAGACCACTACTAAATCCAAAGCTGCATGATCCTTTTATGGTTTATCAAATGGATGATACGCCGTGTGCAGCGCCAGGCTGACTGGCGCAATATAGCACGTGTACGTGGTGGATTTGAGAAAATAGGACGCCGCTTTAACTTTCGCAGCAGGAAGTGTACTTACGAAGCCTTCACTATAGATGGCATGAAAGCCGAGTGGCTCATACCCCGTGCTGCGCATGATAGCAGCAGAGTGCTGTTGTACTTTCACGGAGGTGGCTATGCCGCAGGATCTATCAATACGCACCGTCCGCATATATCACAGATAGCCCATCTGGCCAATGTGCGCACACTGATGATAGACTACCGGCTCGCGCCGGAAAACAAATTCCCTGCACCGATAGAAGATGCGGTGAAAGCATACGACTATCTACTAGCACAAGGTTACAAACCGGAGCATATCGCCTTTGGCGGTGACTCTGCGGGTGGCGGTATCACGCTGGGCACCCTGCTGTGGCTACGCGACCATCAGCGTCCGCTGCCACAGTGCGCTATCTGCCTCTCGCCATGGACCGATCTGACACACACCGGAGACTCTTTTGCGGCAAATGATAAAATAGAACCAATGCTCATAGCCGAGGCCATGCCCTACTGGGCAGCCAACTATATGGGCGATGCCGACCTGAAGAACGCTTATGCCTCGCCGCTCTTTGGTGATCTGCATGGGCTGCCTCCTATCTACATACAGGTGGGTACGGCAGAGCTGCTACTCGATGACTCCCTGCGCTTCGCGCAAAAGGCTAAAGCTGAGGGTGTAGATGTGACCATAGATGTGTATGAAGGTTTCTTCCATGTCTTCCAAGCTTTCTTTATGATCCTGCCTACTGCCCGCCGGGCCAATAAAAAGCTTGCAGCTTATATCGGTTCTCACCTCGGAGCTTGATTAGATTTACTATTTTGCGCAGGCATTTCCCGTACTATAATCTCCTTCTCGTATGAGCATGAATATCCTGCTGCTTGGTTCCGGTGGACGCGAACATGCGTTAGCCTGGAAGATATCTCAAAGTCCGCTGTGCAAGCAGCTCTTCATCGCGCCCGGCAATGCCGGCACCGCCCTCTGCGGAGACAATGTACCGATAGGAGTCAATGACTTCCCGGCTATAGAGCAACTGGTGACAGAGCGCAGTATCGAGATGGTAGTAGTAGGCCCGGAGGACCCACTGGTCAATGGCATCTACGATTACTTCCAGTCCAAAGAGCACCTGAAGAAGATCAACGTCATAGGCCCGTCCAAAGAAGCTGCACAACTAGAAGGCAGTAAGGCCTACTGCAAGAAATTCATGATGCGTCATGGTATCCCTACGGCAGCGTACAGAGAGTTTGATGGGAGCAATCTGGAAGAGGGCATTGCTTACATCGATACACAAGAGGCACCCATCGTACTCAAAGCTGACGGCCTCGCTGCGGGAAAGGGCGTACTGATCTTACAGTCCAAAGAAGAAGCCAAGAGAGAACTCCGCGAGATGATAGCCAATGCGAAGTTTGGCAAGGCATCGAGCCGGGTGGTAATAGAGCAGTTTCTGGATGGGATCGAGTTCTCCGTCTTCGTGATCACAGATGGCAAGGACTACCTGCTGCTGCCGGAGGCCAAGGACTATAAGCGCATAGGCGAAAGCGACACAGGGCTCAATACGGGCGGCATGGGCGCTATCACGCCAGTCCCATTCTGCGATGAGGAGCTGATGCAGAAGGTGAAAGAACGCATCATTGATCCGACTATAGCAGGCTTTGATAAAGATGGCCTCGTGTATCACGGTTTCGTCTTCTTCGGCCTCATCAAAGTGAAAGGTGAACCATGGGTGATAGAGTACAACTGCCGCATGGGCGACCCCGAGACGGAGGTAGTGATGCCTCGACTAAAGTCAGACCTCGTGCAGCACCTCCGCGCTGTAGGCAATGGTACACTCTCACAGGAGAAGGCTGAGTTTAACGAGCATACGGTGTGCACGGTGATAGCAGCCTCCGGCGGCTATCCGGAGGACTATGAGAAGAACAAAAAGATAACCGGTCTGGATATAGCAGGTGGCGATACTATCATCTTTCACGCGGGTACCCGTCAGTCAGGTCAGGATGTGTTTACTAATGGTGGCCGCGTGCTCGCTGTGACATCCTTTGGCGATAGCATCAGTGATGCAGTAGCTAAGTCTAATGCTACACTAGACAAGATACAGTATGATAAGAAGTACTACCGCAGGGATATAGGCTACGAGTTTAAGTAGCCAGTGCTTAAGTTGAAGATTGCTTCGCTATCGCTCGAAAATGATGCCTACTCCTTCGGGATATAATTCTCCCAGTACCATGGTGTGAAGGTATCGGCTATAGATGCCTCGAGTAGTGCCTTGAAGATGCTCTCGCCGTTATCACTATTGGTCATAATGATCACGCCTACATCCTGATCGGGAAAGGCGATGCAGTAATGCTCAAAGCCACTCACCCGGCCCTCCTTGAAGAAGGCTGGTCCATACGGCGTCTTCATCAGCACCCAGCCGAGGCCATAGCTCAGTTCTATCTTGTCATTGTCTGCCACCTCTATGTTGCTATTTGCTCCGAACTGCTGCTTTGACTTTAGCCGTAGCTGCGGGGTGAACATCTCCTTATAGCTCGACTTCTTCAGTCCTTTCTCCTGCATCACATAGCCGAAGAAGTGGCTGTAGTCATCCAGTGTAGTACGCATACCGGCAGAGCAGTCTATGTCTGAGTCTTTGCGCAGGGTGTAGGGATTGCCATTGCCATAGTGGCCATAGGCCAGATGGGGTAGCATATGCTCCCGCAGCATGAAGCTGCTATGCGTCATATGCATGGGGTGAAAGACCTTCTGCTCACATAGCTGCTCGAAGCTCCGTCCTGTGACCTGCTCTATCACAAACTGTAGCAGATACATACCTTCCCCTGAGTAGCTATACTTAGACCCCGGCTCAAAGAGGATACGCAGCCGGCCATCGGGATAGTCGCTGCGGTAGTTAGGCAAGCCGGAGGTGTGATCCAGGCACATACGCGCCGTGATGCGCTGGTAGCGGGGATCGGTGCGGAGGTCTGCGTAGCCCTTGCCACCGGGTAGCTGATACTCTGGTAGTGGCCTGCTGAGGTAGCGGACGAGTGGCGTATCGAGATCTATAGCACCCGACTCTACCACCTTCATTGCTATGTAGGTGAAGACAGTCTTGCTAAAGGAGGCGCTGTACAGTACGCTGGCCGTAGTGAGAGGTGCCTTGGTCTGGGCATTGGCATAGCCGAAGGCTTTGTGATAGATGGGGGTGTTCTTATTGAAGACTGCAATGCAGAGGCCGGGTACATTGGCTCTGCGCATGAGGCCGGTGATGCGGCGGTCCAGGGAGTCTGCCGCGATGTGGCTGCCGTCTATACGGGTTATGTGCTGGGCAGAAACCACAGACACCAGGAGCAGTGCGATAGATAATATACTGAGCGGGAGCCTCATACCATAAGGATACGACAAATATCGCGCCCTCGTATGTACGGCTGCTGTAGCTAGCGCATGGAGTCGCGCTCGGCCTTGGCGGCGCGGATCATCTCGGGGTAGCCCATGCCCTGCGCCAATGCATTGATAGCGCGGGCTATGCGGGTGGCCTTGGTCTGCTCGGTCTTAGCAGCGTCGATCCACTTGGAGAAGTAGTTCTGGTGGCCTTTGGCCAGGCTATCGAAGTGGGCCTGAGCCTTTGGCTCATCAGCCAGGCAGTCCATAAACTCCCCATTCATGACCTGCTCGGCAAGGTCTTCCTCAAGGCTGAGGGTGAGCCTCGCGCCTTTGCGCTTGCCGGTGCCCTTGCGCATGTCGGCATTGAGGGGGATGATGAAGGAGCCGTCTCCCATGGGGATGAGTGCCACCCTGGAGATAGGGTAGTCGTCCAGCTTGCCCTTCACGCGAAAGGACTGCCTGTTGCCCGGCTTGAGCTTTAGGGCGACCTCCTCCGGGACGGTCACATAGGTCCAGCCGGTCTTCTCACCCTGCTGGCCGAACCTGTCTATCGTGGCTGTGAAGCGTACCATGAGGGCTAAGATAGCCAATCCGGCTGAGGTGGCGGGTGTCTAACAGCAGGTGGCAGAGCAAGTTTTTCGACTGAGCGGGGTGAGGGGGCGTGGGCGGAGGACGAGGGTCGAAGGGGCGGCAAGGGGGACCAAGCAGGTGGGTAGAGAGCAAGTTTTCCGACTATAGAGCGTATGGGCGGGGGCAAGTTTTTCGACTGAAGGGGGTATGGCGGGCGAGTATGACCACCCTTATGTAACGGATTGAAAATCACGGATAAATGAGATTTGTGCGGCTAAAGGGCCGGTACTATGAGAAGGGGTACAGTTGCCAACGCGAGGAAAGCTTGACGCTAAGCCTCAAGTCAGCCAATTGAAGATATGCTGAACTACAAGTTGCGTTAAGCTAAACTTTGAGGGAGAGGCCACGCCCCGGTAAGGTGGTTTCGTGCCTAGTGCTTGCGTTGCTGAGCAGGCGGCCAAAGACAGCAGAACTATTATTGAATAAGTATTTTTCTGTTTTCAGATTTATCGCCAGCCTGTATCCGCAGAATATAAGTGCCTTTGGCCACTGCACTCAGGGATACCTGTTTATTGTAAAAACCTATGAAGGAAGGCTGCATATCTTCCCATATTAATTTACCAATAAGGTCGTACACTCTAACCTCTACGACAGATTCTTCGTAATTGGTAAAACTTACCATAAATGAACCACTGGATGGATTTGGGACAACAGACAAATCACTTATCTCCAAATTCAATATGGAAGTTTGAGTGCAATTAAGCGTAATCGGTGCTGATTGCGCAACGCAATTAGAGCTAATAAGGGAAGTAACTAATACATAAAATTGACCACTATCTTGCGCGGTGTATGAATTGCTATTTGTATTTGCCTGTGGAGTGCCGTTATAATACCATTGATAAACTACGTTAGCTATTGGAGTAATAGATAATTCGCAACCATTGATCTGCAAAGTAGGAGTAGCTAATGGATTATTGCAAGAGCCAGTGGATACCGTGACAGAACTAGTGGCACTGCATCCATTAGCATCTGTAACAGTGACGGTATAAATTTGTGTTGTAGCAATATTCGATACCGTAGGGTTTGGTATAGATGCAGAATTCAATCCTGCAGATGGAGACCATAAGTATGTAAGAGTACCTGTCCCACCGGAGCCGGTGGGATTACCTCCTATTTGTACTCCTGCGCTATAGGTAACGTCAGGCCCTGCATTGGCAGTAGGCGGATTAGCACAGCCCGAGCCGACCGTGATAGTCACTGATGCTGTCCCCGAGCAGCCTGCCCCATCACTCGCGGTCACAGTATAGATAGTAGTAACAGTAGGAGATACCTGAGGATTGCCAGATATGCTGCTGAATCCTATAGGCACCGAGGACCAATTATATGTATACGAACCATTGCCTCCGGATGCTGTAGGTGCGCCACCCAGCGTGACGCTGCTGCCGGATGAAATAGTGCTATTGCTGCCGGCAGATACAATCAACCCTGCAGACTGAATGACTGTGGTAAAGGCCACGGCTGACGTACCGCAGCCACCCGCATTGGTAATAGTGACGCTATACTGGCCAGGCGTAGACACTATGACTGATGGCCCTGAGCCGGTAAATCCAGAAGGTCCCGACCAGCTATAACTGCTGCCACTTGGTGAAGCGGTCAGAGTCACGCTTCCTCCGCCGCAGCCGATAGATGGTAATGCGGGCAGGATTGACGCTGTTGGCTGATTTGAAACTGTGATTGTAGCCGATGTGGTAGCCGAGCACGAGTTATTAGAGGCTGTGACAGTATATGTGGTGGCAGATGATGGATTGGCAGTGACAGATGACGAGCTGGTAGAATTGAGGCCTGTAGAAGGTGACCAACTGTAGGAGGCCGCTCCGCCACTCACAGTCAGCGTCACACCAGTGCCACCACTGCATATGGTAGCGGAGGCTGGGCTGATTGAGACAACAGGGGTTTGCGTCACGTTGACAGTCACTGAGTTCGTAGCAGTACAGCCGCCCGCGGTACCAGTCACTGTATATGTCACATTCGAGCTGAGTCCACTGACCGTAGGTGAAGCGGAGCTGGTGGAGCTCAAACCTGTCGAAGGGCTCCAGGAGTAGCTATTAGCACCACTTGCCTGTAGCACTACCGATGAACCACTACCTGATGAGCATAGTGATACCTGACCACCCGGATTGATAGAAATATTAGGAGGCAAAGAAACGTTGACCGAAGTAGTAGCAGATGCAGTACAGCCTCCTGTATAGCCAGTCACAGTGAAGGTATAGCTGCCGGAGGCCGATAGCGCTCCTGAGACACTATTTCCGGTATTGCTGGTCAGTCCCTGACCGCTCCAGACATAGTTATTTGCATTACCATTAGCCGTCACTGTAAAGGTTTGGCCAGCGCAGACTGATGCCGGCGCAGCACTTGCACTCACATTCAGGTTGCTATTGGTGACTGTCCAGCCGGTAGAGGTAGCCGTACCACAGCTATTAGTAGCTGTCACATAATAAGTGCCAGCAGTAGACGGTGAATAAGACGTACCGCTGCCTCCACCGCTCCAGCTATATGTACAGCCACTGCAGGGATTGGAGATACTTAATGCTGCTGTACCTCCTGAGCATATCGTTTGATCTCCTGTGATCGTAGGAGTAGTGGGAGAGTTATAAGTATTAACGGTCAAGCTGACACAGTTACTATAGCAAGTACCGTTTTCGGCACGTACATAGTATGTGGTAGAGCTCGACGGGGATACATTGATAGAAGACCCTGAACCTGCAGAATTACTACCGCAGCCTCCGGTATACCAATGCCATTGCGCTCCGCTGCTTAGCTGGCCATTGGCAAAGAGTGTAAGATATGCGCTACCAACGCAATAGTTGTTATTACCTGATGAAGTAGTGATGGAAGTGGGGGCTGTGGGGGCTGTACAGCCGCCGGTAGCACAGATATTAAAATTGCCGGAATAGGTGCTGCCTATACCATAGCTAAACACACGGATTAGGTAGGTCGTACCTGCTGTAGGTGTAAATGTCATGGTCTCAGCCTGACCCACCCCAAACTGATCTGCGCATGTCACCTGAGTAGGGCTGGAGCAGTTTCCCGAGTACAATCCAACGGAAGCATCAAAATTGGATGTATTAGAGGTCGGTGTGACTGTTATTGTAACAGGATTGGTATTGGACGGTGTGATAGAGAACCAAACATCGTCATCATATCTACCCGACTGATATGGAGTGCTACAGGTAGATGCTCCGCTATACGAAATATTCGAAGCTGTTGCATTGACTGTAGAGCAGGAAGCAGGAGAGCATGATGAATTTATAGTGAGTGACTGGGGGGAGCATGGATTGTCGTTGTTGCAAACAGGGGCGGTGGTGCTTGTGCATATCAGCGTATTGAAATCTGCAGTAGTACCATTGAACACGTCGAGATCCACGTTTCCTGTGATGCCAGATACGGTACCATACCAATCATATTGCTTGAATGCCCATGTATTCCAGTTGCCGATGCTTGAGGGTTGTGTCGTAGCAGATGTACCGGGATTAGCTATCCAGAGTTTACAATTATTGAGTGAACTACCTAGATAACTGGCAATGCTAGATGTAGTATATATAATGGGCACTCGACCAGTAGAAGCCTGCACCGTATTTACCCAAGTCTGGACCCAACTAGTGAGTGCGCTACTGGAAAAATAAGTAGTAAGGGATTGTGAATTTACGATACAAGTACCGGCAGGATCCTCTAAATCGAGTACCGGGGGGAGATAACCACAACCGGTGTAACCTGATATTGCATTCAAAAAGTAATTTGCCTCGGCAGTAGCTGTATTATCTTCGGGTAGGGCAAAGTCATACGCGCCGACGACTACGTTTGCAGCATGCCCGCCCGTTATATTTGCTGAGAAACGTGAGTCAGTATAGCAAGTACCTTTTGTCGCTTTTACAAATGCAAAAGTTTTACCAGCTGATGCTACCTGAGACCACGTTATAGTGCCTTGCAGAGCAGAGACATCCACTCCCAGAATGGTCTGGGCTAAAATACGTGAACAACAAAATAAGATAGCAAAAGTAAATAGGTTCCTTTTCATAAAAGCTATAGGTTGAGATGTTGAATTTTTATTTGGTATTCCCTTTTTCTATAAATCTGAAAGTAGAAAGGAGGTTTGCAAACAATCCGTTTTGAGGATTGTCTGCCGTAGTTTTGTATTGTATCTGAAACTCTCCAATTTTGTTTTCATCCAGAAAATCAACAATAGAGGATCTTACGGGTTGGGCAAGTTTATTGCCACGCCCATCAGTAAGATCAACCAGGTTAGCTTGTAGAGCAGTATTACCGGCCACATTGATTTTGGCTGCATTTTTCTGATACCATCCTTTCGATTGATCGAATTGCGCAGCGCATTCATTATAAATAGTCATGCCCTGCACTAAGTGATATATTAATATCAGGTGGGTAGAGGCGGATGAATCTGAAAAGCTGACTTGGACAGAAGTAATTTTGCCTGACAAGTCTATTACGCTGATTTCTGCGCCATCTTGAATCCATGTAGACGGATATTGAAATCTGAAACCATGCTGATGATCGATGTACTCCTGCGACTCCGACCGGGTGGCCGATGATTGAGCCCGGCATTGCAAGCCTGGGTATACTATCAGTACGCTTAATGGTATATAGGTAAATATAATAAGGCGACCGAATGACAACTTTGATTGCTGAAGGCTGTAGATGTAACCCAAGAAAAATTTAGAGAGCATCATAGGAGTAAATTTTTATCAGATGATAAGCTCATAACTGAGCCATAAGCTTTTTAATTAGTACCGTAAATCTTGGCAATAAAGAGTGCGAAATCAAATTTATTTTTTAAAAATGCCTACAAAAGGTGAGTCAAATCTTTAGGACACAATATTGGTACGACAACGATTAATTTCCCCAATCCCCTTTTAAACTCACAAGGGTACTATGCTGCTCCCTTACCTACCACTCACAGTCAACATCTGTGACGAGAATTCTCCCATATTCGCCTTTACGACGCTAAAGCCCAAGCATTCGCTTTACAAACGAAGACGAGTTGAGACACTTATTAGATTACCGTTTTACTTGGAAGCTTTTTAGTCTTTACATCTCCTCCAACGCCACTATCCCCCCTTTCACCGATACACGAGACGGGGTATCAATATAAAGCCTACCTTTGCCGCTTAAGCAAACTGCAATAGTTTTCATGCAAACAGATAATTTTCACAAGTCTCAGATAGACCAGCCGCACCCACAGCGGACCAAGGAGATCATGCGTGCGCACCCTGAGGTACGTACCCTGATAGGCCGCAACCCATGGACGGCGGCGATCATGCTTTTCATCCTCTCTCTCCAGGTGGGTATGGCCTATGTGATGGGCCGTGTGCTGCCGGCAGAGTACTGGTGGGTGGCGCCGATAGCGGCGTGGTGTATCGGGGCCTTTGCCAACCATACGATGTATGTGATCATACACGAGGCGACGCACAACCTGGTCTTTATGAGCCGCACGGCTAACCGCTGGGTGGCGATGATGGCAGACCTGCCTAACCTTGTGCCAGGGTCTATGGGCTTTGTGGTGTTTCACCTGAAGCATCACGCGCACCAGGGCGACTATGACCAGGATGCCGATATGGCCAATGACTGGGAGGCACGCCTGATAGGCAATACGGCGATAGGCAAGGCACTGTGGCTGCTGTTTTTCCCCGTATTCCAGGTGACGCGCCCTGCACGACTGAAGTCTATCAATATGTGGAGCAAGTGGACATGGATCAACCTGGGCATGGCTATCGTGTTTGACGTGGCCATCACCTACTTCTGCGGCTGGGTGGGCCTGCTGTACCTGGTGTGTTCTTTCTTCTTCTCCATAGGCCTGCACCCTGTAGGCGGCAGGTGGATACAGGAGCACTACACATTCGAAGGTGGTCAGGAGACCTTCAGCTACTATGGCCCTATCAATATCATAGCGCTGAATGTGGGCTATCACAATGAGCACCATGACTTCCCGTCTATCCCATGGAATAACCTGCCTAAGCTGCGCGCCATGGCACCTGAGTACTATGACAACCTGAAGTACCACACCTCGTGGGCTGCTATCTGGTGGCAGTTTATCACCGACTCGCGCTTCTCACTCTTCTCTCGTGTGGAGCGTGTGGGACAGGGCAAGGTAGGCCATAAGATGAAGAAAGAAACTGCGGAGGCAGCTTGATCTGTATTGCGTTGCAAACGCAATAGGATGAGTCACGCGATATAATCGCGCGACAGAGAGGAGCTCTCATAAAGGTTGGCCAATAACAGCCGCCCCTCTAAATCTCCCCTAAAGGGGAGACTTTAACAGCCCTTGCAGGGTACATTCTGTATTACAGCTTGAATTTCTTTTCGCTGAGTTTGCGCTCTATCCAGTAGAGGAGATTGAGTGTGCTGGTGTAGTGGTCGCGCAGGCCGGCTACTTTATCTGCACGGATATCCTCTGCCATCTCGGCGAGTAGAGGTTTGCGCTCTTCTGCAGGAGCTTTGGACACCTTTGTGATCCAGCGCAGGACGTGGTCATTAGCGTCACTCTCCAGTTTATTCTTTTTGATCCAGCCGCGTGTAGAGCGTATCAGTGAGGGCAGGATGGTATAGTGCCCAAACTCCATCTGCAGCAGCAGCTGGATGACACGTGCATGCAGCTGCAGGTCTGTGCGCTGGCCATGAGACGAGTTTATGATCTCCTGTATCACTTTATTGGCTTCTGTAGCTTTGCCATTCATAGTGAGGGCATGGGCGTACACGTAGTGTATCATGACCACACGGCCATAGTGCTCGCCATCTACTTTATCATCGTAGAGTTCGCTGCCTACCTTCTCGCAGGCGGTGTAGTCGTTGATACCATTCAGGATCACGAGGCGCTGGCGCTGCAGCATGCCCTCTATCTCTACCCGTATGCGGGGGTGAAAGAACTGTGGATGCTTCTCCAATATATCCATAGCCCGGCGCAGTGCGGCCAGGGAAATATCTGACTGATCAAACGTACTGCTCAGCGCTACGCGCAGGTAGGCATAGGGCAGCGTATAGAGCTGTGCTGTGCGCAGTGATGCATGATCCTCATAGAGCCTGACCAGCCGCTGGGCATACTCCAGGCCGGGCCCTCCCAGGCCATGTACGATGGTCTGCAGTGCATTGTGTATGCTGTAGTATATAGCGCGGGCTTTGAGCGATGGTATCTCTACGTCAGGCCGCGCCAGTAGCGGCCGCTGCAGCGCTGCCTGCATCTGCTCCGGTGCGTAGCGATTCATAATGAGCGGGCTCACATCATGGTATAGCTGCGTGTAGTCTGCCATCTCACGTATCAGCTCCATATGAGCGTCAAACTCCGCGCGCGGCACGATACCGGGCTGAGCGGCATAGCCCAGCTTGTACATCAGCTCCAGCCGGGTGAAGTAGGCAGAGATAAATAATCCATGCATCTCGAGCGCCATCAGCTCAGGATATATCTTGTCCATCAGGCGCAGCGCCATGGCGTGCATACCGCGACGGTGCAGGGCCTGTACCTCCAGGTAGGCATTGGTGAGGCGTACCTCCTCAGTGGCAGACTCGTCATAGTTGCGCAGGGCTTTGAGCAAGACATCCTGCAGGTAGTTCTTCTCATCTGCTATCTGCTTTTTGGTCTTGCGCAGGCGGCGGCTCAGCTCATCGGGATCGTATTCCTGCTGCTTTTGCATGGCGTCAAAGAGGGCTTCATACTTTTTGCTGCTACCCCAGAGCGCTATGTACTGCTTGAAGTATTTCTTCTCACTGGCCGTGAGAGAATGTATAAGATGGGTGAGCTGATCCTGAGTGCGCATGGCCTTTCCCTATTAAGTGGTGGACCACAAATGTAGACAACTAATCAAATGTGAAAACACATCAGAAAAGTTTGTATTGCTTGTCGCGGTGCTGCTCGTACAGAGATGTGTTGTACTCAAAGGGTTTACGATCCGGAAAAAACCTGCGCATGGCCAGGTCATACTGGCTGCGCATGAGGTCTGCCCACTCTCCTTCTCCCTTCATACGCCGTCCAAACTGTGAATCGTTCAGTTTGCCATCGTGCATGGCCTTGATACGATTCAGTACTTTATTGGCCCTGTCTGGAAAGTTTTTGGTGACCCAATCCTCAAAGATCGTCCCTATCTGACCATTGAGGCGCACCACGATGTAGTGGACGCTGCGCGCGCCAGCCTCAGATGCAGCCTTGACAATATCAAAGAGGCCATCGTCATTGATGGCAGGTATCATAGGTGCCGCATTGACACTGACGGGTATGCCGGCCTCAGAGAAACTACGGATGGCACGTAGAATATTGCGCGCAGAGGCTGTGCGCGGCTCCATGATGCGCTTCAGGTCTTCATCCAGTGTGGTGAGGCTGAAGACGACGTGGACCAGGTTGAGTGCTGCCAGTTTTGACAAGATGTCTATATCACGCTCGATCAGTGTATTCTTCGTAATAATGCCTATAGGATGGCGGTACTCATAAAATACCTCCAGCAGCTGCCGCGTGATCCTGAACTGCCGCTCGGCGGGCTGGTAGCAGTCCGTATTGCCCGAGAGGAGCATGGGGGTAGCCTTCCACTTCGGATTATCGAGATACTGGCGCAGGAGTTTGGGGGCGATCTTTTTCACCATAATATTCTGCTCAAACTCGGCGCCTGCACTGTAGTCCCAGTATTCATGAGAGTTTCGCGCATAGCAGTAGATACAGCCGTGCTCGCAGCCCTGATAGGGATTGAGACTGTACATATTGCGCAGGTCAGGACTATCTACTTTGTTGACCAGCGTCTTGGGAAAGACCTCGATGAACTTTGTTTTGGGGTTGTGCAGCAGCATCTCTTCTCGCTCCTCCTCGGTGGCCAGGTGCTCCAGATCCTGCACTGTTTGGGTTTTGAAGAAGCGGTTGTGTGGGTTCTTCTGCGCTCCCCTGCCCCTGATGTATATTTCTTTATCTTTATCCGGCATCGTATCGTAATTCTCATAAAAATAGCATTTACTAAATAAAATAGCAAATGAAAGATAAGCTACTCATCTATGGCTGCAATGGCTATACAGGTACACTGATCTCCCGACTGGCGGTGAAAAAGGGCCTACAGCCGATACTTAGCGGCCGCAACGAGGCGGCTGTGAAAAAGCTGGCTGAGGAACTGCAACTGCCATATGTAGCCTTTGACCTGGGCGATAATGCAGCAGTAGATATGGCGCTAAAGGATGTGAAGGCGGTGCTGCACTGTGCGGGACCCTTTATCTATACTTCAAAGCCTATGATAGAAGCCTGCCTGCGCAATAAGGCGCACTACCTGGATATCACGGGTGAGATACCGGTCTTTGAGGGGGCGCATGAGCATGATGCTGCGGCCCGGAGCGCCGGTATACTGGTGATGCCGGGTGTGGGATTTGACGTGGTGCCTACGGACTGCATGTCGCTGTACCTGAAAGAACAAATGCCCGATGCGGATAAACTGGAACTGTGCCTGATGAGTAAAGGCGGGCGCCTGTCGCATGGCACGGCTATCACGATAGCAGAGGGCATGGGACTGGGTAGTGCGATCAGAAAAAATGGAAAGATCACACCTACCAAGTCGGGCTACACCACGCGCGAGATAGATTTCGGCTTTACTAAAAAGGTGGGGGCGGAGATACCATGGGGTGATGTGTCCACCGCGTACTATACTACGGGGATACCCAATATCCGCGTATACAATGTGCTGCCAAAGCAGCTGATCTCCTCTATGAAAGTATCTAACTATATAGGCCCGATCCTGCGCCTACGCTGGGTAAAGGACCGTGCGATAGCAAAGATAAAAGCGCGCCCCGCAGGTCCGGATGATAAAGAACGCGCAGAGGCACAGAGCTTCGTATGGGGAGAGGTGACCAATAAGAGCGGCGCTGCCAGGCGCGCTGTACTGACCCTGCCGGAGGGCTACAGCCTCACAGCCGATACTGCTGTAGAGATAGCGAGGCGTGTACTGGATACCGGTTTTACTGCGACAGGATTCCATACGCCGGCATCCGTGTTTGGATCGGCTTTTATCAGGCAGTTTGATGGAGTGAGTTTGAAAAATCTATGATCACCGCGGAAGCGCGAAAACGCAGAAAATAAATGAGGAAAAATTTAGATCGCTATGTCAAACTGCTCCTGCTCACCGTACTGCTAGTGGGCTGTGAGCAGCATGCCTTCAAAGAAGGCAAGCCCGCAAGGTGCGTGGGTGTGAAAGATGGCGATACCATAGTGGTGGTGCTGGATGGCCAGCAGGTGACGATCAGGCTGGCAGAGGTAGACTGCCCGGAGAAGAGCCAGGCCTATGGCCAGCGGGCCAAGCAGTTTACGTCGGGGCTGTGCTTTGGCAGAGAGGTGAGTATCGTGGAGAAAAACAAGGACCGCTACGGCAGGACCATAGCGCTGGTATACCTGAGTGATACGACCGTGCTGAATAAAGAAATAGTAAAAGCAGGCATGGGCTGGCGCTATGTGCAGTACTCTGAAGATCCTGTATATGGAGAGCTGGAGGACGAAGCGCGCAATGCACACCGCGGCCTATGGGCAGATGAAAATCCTGAGGCTCCGTGGGAATTTCGCAAGAAGGGCAGGGCACCGTCGCATCC
The DNA here is from genome assembly GCA_002336805.1 of Bacteroidetes bacterium UBA1941. Classification (GTDB taxonomy): domain Bacteria; phylum Bacteroidota; class Bacteroidia; order Chitinophagales; family LD1; genus UBA1941. The sequence goes on along the minus strand of DDEZ01000002.1, from coordinate 473,881 downwards.
GTCTCACAAGAAGAAGTATCACGAGGTAGAGGAAGAGGTGGAAAGCTAGCGGATTTGCTACCCTCCAAACCTCCTAAAGGGAGGCTTTAATGCAATACAGCCAAATACATTTCTAACCACATAGAACACATAGAGACATAGAAAGTAGAGCAGCTTCTTGGGGATCAACCTAAAAGACTCATCGCTGCATCAGCTATACTTTGCAGGCGCTTTTTATCAGAGAAGGCCTTGCCTACGGTATTCATACCTTGCAGAGTGGTGACGATGTGCATCGCTATGGTCTCTGCGGGGAGGGTGGGTGCGAGCTCCTTAGTTTTGATGCCCCTTTTGATTGCCGAGAGAAACACATCGTACATACTATTGAGATTGCGCTGGGTGATCTCTTTGACATCAGCATCATGCGGTATCATCTCGAGTGCTGCATTATTGATCAGGCAGCCTTTATTTTTTTTATCCTGCGTATGGACAGCCACGCCTTTGGCAAAGTAGGTGCGGAACAGCTCACGTACAGGAAGGTTCTGGGCAAAGTGAGCTTTGAGCGCCTCGCCATTTTTTTCAGAGTAGTGGTTGAGCACCTCTACAAAGAGGGTATGTTTATCTCCGTAGGTATCATAGATACTCTGACGATTGATACACATACCCTCAGTGAGGTCTGCGAAACTCGTACCGTTGTATCCATTGCACCAGAAGACCTCAAGCGCTTTTTCGAGCACCTCTTCCCGTTCAAACTCTTTTTGCCGTGGCATAGTGGGTACAAAGATACGATATCCTATCAGCGGCGCAATCCGATGCCGCCGTCTACCAGCAGGTCTGCACCAGTGATGAACGCAGCCTCAGGTGATGACAGGTAGGCTACTGCGCGTGCTACCTCCTCGGCCCGGCCCATGCGGCCTACGGGGATAGCTGCCTGTATCGTGGTTTTAAATTGTGCCTTGGCCTCCTCAGGGAAACCGGCCTTGTCAAAGATCGGCGTGTCTATAGGGCCGGGGCTCACTACGTTCACACGGATATTTTTGGCGGCGAGTTCATTGGCGGCTACGCGGCCAAGGGCTGTGACAGCGGCCTTGGTAGCGGCGTAAACGCTGGCATTGGCCATGGCTCCGTTTGATACCACGGACGAGTTGAGCACTACTGAGGCACCATCTGCCAGGTGAGGGATGAGCTTCTGCAGGGTAAAGAAAAGGCCCTTGACATTCGTATCGAACATCGCATCATAGACATCCTCAGTGGTCTGCTCGATAGGGGCGAAGAGGGCGACACCGGCATTGAGGAAGAGTACGTCTACCTTCTTGCCGCTGTCGGCTATGGCCGTGACCAGCGCGTCCAGTGTCTTGATATCAGAGATATCTGAGAGTACGGTTTTGAGTTTAGGATCATTGCCCAGATGGCCTGCTGCCTGTTTCAGCTTGTCTGCGCTGCGGCCGGTGATGTATACGTCTGCGCCCTCTGCGAGGAAATGCTGGGCGGTGGAGAGGCCCATGCCGGAGTTGCCCCCGGTGATGACTACTGTCTTGTTGTTGAATTTGCTCATTGTGTGAGATTAAAAACGTGATTGAATTTATTTAGAACGATCATTCCGAATACAAAGGAATAAATAATAGAACGATTATTCCAAATAGATATTGTAAAAAAAAGGAGAGGCCTTTGCCTCTCCTTTTTTTAGTGAACCGTTTTAAGGATAGCTAGAGCCACAATAAAAACAGACGCACAAAATAGAAGCGTTGAAAACGCCTCCATTAAAGCTATAAGCCTTTTCATGTTAGGGATTTAAGCATACCAAGGAGGTATGCCGTGTGAAAAAGGACCATTTCCCATCTCTTCTACTCCATATAGAGACAAGACTAACAGCTAAGGAGAAGCAGCGTAGCAGTGCTACTCCGCAAATTTAGAAATCTTATCCCCAATTAGGTTTGGGAATTATTCACCTCTGACTTTATATGGACAGCACACTAAAAAATATTTTAGCGCGTTTATATAAATACATTGGAATCTTATGTATTATTGCCCTAGGTATTAATCAAAGACTATGATATTTCCACCGGAACTGATAAAGGGCACGTTTAAGACCATCGTGCTGAAACTGCTGGCCGACAATAAGAAGATGTATGGCTACGAGATCACGCAGCGCGTAAAGGAGCTGACCAATGAGCGTATACAAATGACGGAAGGCACGCTCTATCCCACCCTGCACGCGCTGGAGAGCGAGGGCCTCGTGACCACGGAGACCGAATATATAGGCAAGCGCGTACGCAAGTACTACAGTCTGAGCACGAGTGGCAAGGCCAGGAGTAAAGAGAAGGTGAAAGAGTTTGCCGACTTTGTAGCTACCATGCAGCTGCTACTGGATACCAACCTAAAAGCTATATAAGAATGTACCGCCTCACAGACGCACAGATAGACTACATACTCGATGACATCAGACGTGGTGGCATCGGGCTGGAGGACCTGCAGTATAACCTCCTGGACCATATCTGCTGCATACTGGAGCGCGACCTCAAAGAGACGGATGACTTTGAGGTAGCCTATCGGCGCACGATCCGGCAGTTTTATGAGCGGGATCTGGGCGAGATAGAGGAGCAGGCCATCCATTTATCAAACATCAAAAATCACTACACAATGAAAAAGATCATGCTGGCCAGCGGCGTACTATCTGCCGCAGCCTTTATAGCAGGTATAGTCTTCAAAACATTTCAGCTACCGGGAGCGTTCGCTTTTTTCTTTGCAGCTATCACGCTGATGGGGCTCGTATTTCTCCCACTCATGGGTATCCTCCGCGCGGCAGAGAAAGCTACCCTGGCCGAGAAACTGATACCACTCGCAGCTGCGCTGACGAGCAGCCTCTTTATCCTGTCCAATCTCTTTGCCATACAGCACTGGCCCGGTCGCACGGGTATGTGGCTGCTCACAGTAGGATCTGCGCTACTGCTGCTGGCACCGAGCTACCTCTACGTAGGCTGGCAGCGTGCTGACAGGCAAAATACGGTGCTCAATACGATCGTACTGGTAGGTTTTGCCTCAGTACTTTTCCTTATGATCAGGATACACTGATAGACCTGCGACCAAGAGATAGATAGTGGGCGATCAGACGGGTGAAAATTTTGTTTAAGAGACAGGCAGTATAAGTGAGAACGTAGTGCCCTGGCCGGGGCTGCTCACCACACTGATCTGACCATGATGATTGTCCACTATCTTCTTGCATAGCGCGAGGCCGATGCCGGTACCGGTGAAGGCCTCTTTATTATTGAGCCTCTTGAAAATAGTGAAGACCTGTGTAGCATACTTCTGATCAAACCCTATCCCGTTATCAGCCACATCTATCTGGGTGTAGTCTACACTCAGATGCAGGTCCGGTTGCTTTTTGACCTCGGCGGCTGAGAGCTTGCGGCAGGTGATGATGATCTCCGGTGCACCGTTATTAAACTTTAGTGCATTATTGATGAGGTTATAAAATAGCTGGTGCATCTGCTGCGGTATCGCAGATATGTGAGGCATCCGGTCTACCTTGACCTTCGCCTTTTTCTCATCTATGATCAGCTCTACATCGGTCAGTACGCTCTTTACGATCTTATTAAGATCGGTCTCTTCAAATTTAGCAGCCACCTTGGAGAGGCGCGAGTAGTCCAGCACATCAGTGATGAGTGCAGACATACGTATACTGGCAGCATCTATCTTATCCAGGTATTTAGCTACTGCTACGGGATCATTGGCATTCATCTTGAGCAACTCTGTGAAGTTTGTGATCTTGCGCAGCGGCTCCTGCAGGTCATGACTAGCTATGTATGCAAACTGCTCGAGATCATGATTGGACCGGCTGAGCTCACGGAGATTCTTTTCGAGCTTCTCCTGAGAAGTGAGTAGTTGCTTTTGCGCTATCTTCAGTTCTGTATTGTTTTTCAGCGTTTCCTCCACTAGTTTTTGCGCCTGTATATCTACAAAAATACCTGTCCAGCCAGTGAGCTGACCCGCCTCATTTTTGACCGGGATCACAGATATGAGGTGCCAGATGGGCTTGCCGCCAGCCTTCGGCTTCAGCCTGATCTCGGTCCTGACGGCTGTCTCGGTGAGTTGGGCTTTCTCCCATAGAGGATAGAGTGACTTGTGCTCTGTGATATCAGAGAGCTGGGTCCAGAGTATCTTGCCAGGTGTGATCTCTAGAAAGTTGAAATACTCCATAAGAGACTGATTGGCATAAGTCAGATAGCCCGATGCTGTAGTCGTGAATATCATGACAGGCAGCGTCTCAGTCAGATTGCGGTATTTGTCCTCGCTCTCCCTGAGCCGCTCTGACATCTCTAGTAGCTGTATGTTCTTCTTGCGGATCTCATCATAGGGTGATATCGGAGGCTCTTTTTTGAAATACTGGATAAAAGCCTCTATGCGGGATTCGTTCAGCAGGCCACTGAAGTTGATCTTCTCTGTAATGGTGACCTGGGTCTCATTTTTCGATGTATAAGAAACACGAAGGTTGTCTGCCAGCCTACGGGCATATTTGATCGCATTCTGATAGTCCTTCTCCAGGTCGGTGGTAGTGGTCAGTTTGGCTATGAGCTGCTTTCTGCTGCCAGCGGGCAGTATGCCCAGGCTGAGGAGAGACCTGCGCTCATCACGGCTGATGACACAGCGACAGATCTCAGATACGGCAGTGGCAAAGGAGGTCTGGTGAATAACCGACAGGCCACACAACTCTGCCAGCTTCATACTGCGCCGATGGCACAGTACGAGGTCCATTTCATTTTCCAGATTGATGCAGACTACCTCTGTCATGTCACTCTTATAGTTAGTATGGTCATATCATCCGTGCGGCGTGCGTGATCCTTGTAGAGCACTGCGGCGAGGATGATAGGGTCATATTTCAAAATACCGGGATACTGTAGCAGGTCCCATTTGACCCGTATGCCGTCTGAGCATAATATGAGGCACTGCAGCTTCTCCATTTCGTATTCCGTACTTTGCAGCCTGCCGGGGATATTGAGTCCTACGATACCGTTATTGCTGATATAGTTTTTATACTCGAGTCCTCGTTGCAGGCGGGCGTATATATTGCCTACACCGCAGATGTACCACTTTTTCGATTTATGATCCAGCACCGCTATCGTGGCTACGAGACCGCGTGTACGCTTGACGCTCTGGTTCATTTCCCGGATCATCTCTGTAGGCTCTGCACTGGATGAGAATTGCACAGAGCGTATGGCCTCCGTGACAGCCTCATGTGCACCGGGGCCATGACCCAGGCCGTCTCCCAGCATGATCACCGTCCTATCCTTGTAGCGCCGTATACAGGCGCCGTCTCCTGATACCTGCTCTCCTGGCTTTGCCACATTCAGGCAGCGGATCACGGGGTTTAGCTTTTCCTCCTTATGCTCCGCATCTGCATACACACGAGCGTACGCTATGGTACCCCAGCCCTCTATCGAGTAAAATTGCGCATCATTGCTCAGGCGGACGATAGAACCCATGCCTTGCCCCAGTGTATTGGTACTAGAGTACCCGTCTTTTATAGAATGGTTTACACTTTTCATCCCCGGTCCACTATCTATACAGATGATCTCAAATACCGGCTCTTCATTGACCTTATAAAGCTTATACAGCAACTCTCCGGTACCCGCATACTTTATCACATTGGATGCCAGCTCAGACACTATGATATCTATCTCTCCGGTACGCCGCTCACTAAAACTTCCTTTGACCAGGTTATGTATCTCCCTTTTGATAAAAGAGACATAGCTGCGATCCTCAATGAGGTAGGTACGGAAGAGCGTATTATCCATTCTTCCACTTTACTACAGTGACAGTAGTGCCCACCCCGGGCTCAGACTGAATATCAAATTCATTCATAAGCCGTTTGGTACCCGGCAGTCCGAGTCCCATACTTTTTCCGGTGCTGAATCCATCTGTCATCGCTCTCTTGATATCCGGTATACCGGGTCCCTGATCTGTGAATACAAGCCGGATGCCAGTATTGCGTCCCTGAGTGATGACCTCTATACGCGCCTCACCGCCTCCGCCATATTTCAGCATATTGCGCACCAGCTCGCTGGCACCAGTGATGAGTTTGGTCTGATTGACCAGACTCATGCCTATTTTGACAGCATATTCCTTGACCCTATTGCGGTAGGGGACTACATCAGAGTCCTTGGTGATCCGGAGGATGTCTTTATTCAGTATGATCTTCGTCTCCGTCGTCGTCATCATCCTGTGGTCCCTCTTCCTGCAGGATTTTCGACCTTAGGAGATCCATGCCCTTTTCCACATTGAGGGCAGTATACACCCCCTTTAGGGGCAGACCGAGCTCGACCAGCGTGATGGCCACAGCAGGCTGCATGCCTACGACGACAGTACTGGCATCCATGATACGGGACATCGTGGCAATATTGCCCAGTATACGGCCCATAAACGAGTCTATGATAGATACAGATGATACATCTATCAGTACGCCTTTGGCGCCTGTCTTTTTTACCATATTGATCAGGTCTGACTCCAGGTTTTCGGCCAGCTGATCGTAGAGGTCCACTTGTATGGTCACAAGCAGAAAGGACCCCATCTTTAGAATAGGTATCTTCTCCATAGAGGATGAACTATGCTTTTAGTTTTTGCTTTTTATTGACTTCCAGCTGCATGATATTAAAGGCAGTCTTGAGTGCGCTGGCCAGGCTGGCCTTTGTGATGATCTGCGAGAGATCTATGCCGAGGTGTACTACGGTCTGCGCTATCTCAGGCCGTATACCACTGATGATGCACTCTGCACCCATCAGGCGTGTAGCGGCCACGGTCTTGATCAGGTGCTGGGCTACCAGGGAGTCTACAGCTGGTACGCCGGATATATCCAGTATGGCTATGCTGCTGCCGCTATCTACGATCTCCTGCAGGAGGTTCTCCATGACTATCTGGGTGCGGCTGCTATCCAGCGTGCCAATGATAGGGAGCGCCAGGATACCATCCCACACGCGGATCACCGGTGTAGAGATATCTGCTATCTCATCCGTCTGGCGGAGTATGACCTCCTCGCGGCCTTTGATAAAGGTCTCGAAGGTGTGCATGGCAAAATTATCCATGACTTTATTGACCATCATACTCTGCTTATATAGTGTCTCGGGATCTTTGATCTCTGTGCCGAGCGTTTTAAGCAGGGCATCCTTGAGGCCGATGACGAAAAGGCCGGTCTCACGCGGGCTGTAGCCCTGCTTGGCGCGGGAGATAGAGATAGAGGCAAGTATGTCCCTGATGGTATCAAAATCTCCGGAACCGCTGCTCTCTATATTGGCATCGGTGAGGCTATCTACCAGAGACGAGAGGAGCTCCTCAGACTGGAGGCGGAGGTCCTCATTGCTCATGAGGTCCTCGCGCAGGCCATCGTCCTGCAGCTGGTTGTTCATCCAGTTTTCCAGGATGGTGCTTTTCTTCTTTTGAAATATTTTGACGGCTTCGTTCTTCATGCTGATGTGTTTGGTTTTTGTGAGTGGAGCTGCGCTATAAAATCTGTAAGTATATTCTTCAGCTCACTCGTGCGGGCTGGCTTTGTGATAAACTGAATGGCACCCATGGCCTTGGTCTCTTCTTTGTCCCTAGGGTCCTTTGAGGTAGAGAAGATGACCACGGGAATATGTAGCAACTCTGCATTGCGCTTGAGCTCCTGCAGGCATTCCTTACCGTTCATCTCCGGCATATTGAGATCGAGAAAGATAACATCGGGCTTGACCTCTGCCTGGCGCAGAGCGATCAGAGCATCACTGCAGCTGGCTGCGGAGTCGTAGTGTGTAGGATGGTCTACGCCATCCAGAGCGATCCTAAATAGCTCTCTATCATCATCATCATCATCTATCAGGTAAAATCGGAGAGGGCTATTCAATGGATGTATTTCAACAAATATAGATATAGGGCTGAGATGGCGCGAATTGTATCGGCCAACCGGTATATTCATACGACCATCAGGTCCAAAAGAACAGACATTTTGTCTTGCAAAACAACGATTTACGCATATGGGCAATACATTTCCCGTCGTATCGAATCAGTATAGTAAACAAGGTCCTTATCCATATCCTGATTTATCATTTGTAACTCTGCCCTATTCTGTTATTTTTGCAGCGCCTTTCGGGGCAGTTTTAACAAACAATTTAATATATCAACAATATGGCAGATGTAAAGCCGGATGAGATCTCTGCGATCCTCAGGGAGCAGCTCTCAAACTTCAAATCCGCTGCAGAACTCGAAGAAGTGGGTACTGTGCTCCAGGTAGGTGACGGTATCGCTCGTGTATATGGTCTGACCAATGCCCGCGCAGGTGAGCTCGTAGAGTTCACAGCCAGTGGTATCAAGGCGATCGTACTGAACCTCGAGGAGGACAACGTGGGTGTAGTACTCATGGGTCCATCTGACAAGATAAAAGAAGGCGATACAGTAAAGCGTACCAACGTGATCGCCTCTATCAAGGTGGGCGAAGGCCTGCTGGGCCGCGTAGTGAATACACTGGGCGAAGCGATAGATGGCAAGGGTCCTATCTCTGGAGAGCTGTATGACATGCCACTGGAGCGCAAGGCTCCGGGTGTACTCTACCGCCAGCCGGTAAATGAGCCACTGCAGACAGGTATCAAGGCGATAGACGCCATGATCCCGATAGGCCGTGGCCAGCGTGAGCTGATCATCGGTGACCGCCAGATAGGCAAGACGGCTATCGCTATCGATACCATCATCAATCAGAAAGAATTTTATGCTAAGGGTGAGCCTGTATACTGCGTGTATGTAGCATGCGGCCAGAAAGCATCTACCGTAGCCCGTATAGTAAAGACACTGGAAGAAAACGGCGCCATGGACTACACTGTAGTGGTAGTAGCCTCTGCAGCTGATCCGGCTCCTCTCCAGTTCTATGCACCGTTTGCCGGCTGCGCTATCGGTGAGTACTTCCGCGATACAGGCCGTCCGGCACTGATCGTATATGATGACCTCTCCAAGCAGGCTGTGGCATACCGTGAGGTATCTCTGCTGCTGCGCCGCCCACCGGGCCGTGAGGCATATCCTGGTGACGTATTCTACCTGCACAGCCGCCTGCTGGAGCGTGCAGCCAAGGTAAATGCCAACGACGAGATCGCAAGGGATATGAATGACCTCCCTGAGTCGCTCAAGAGCAAGGTGAAAGGTGGTGGCTCTCTCACTGCCCTCCCTATCATCGAGACGCAAGCAGGTGACGTATCAGCATATATCCCGACCAACGTGATCTCTATCACCGATGGTCAGATATTCCTTGAGTCTACGCTCTTCAACTCCGGTATCCGTCCGGCTATCAACGTAGGTATCTCTGTGAGCCGCGTAGGTGGTAACGCTCAGATCAAGTCAATGAAGAAAGTGGCCGGTACCCTGAAGCTCGACCAGGCTCAGTACCGTGAGCTGGAGGCATTCTCTAAGTTTGGCTCTGACCTCGATGCTGCTACCAAGGCAGTACTGGACAAGGGTGCCCGCAACGTGGAGATCCTCAAGCAGCCTCAGTTCACACCGTTCTCTGTAGAGAAGCAGGTAGCGATACTGTATATCGGTACCAAGAACCTGGCAAAGAACGTACCGGTGAACAAAGTACGTGAGTTTGAAAACCTCTTCCTCACACAGCTGGAGAGCCGCATGCCTGAGACACTCAAGGCAATGGCAAAGCCACTGACAGAAGAGGCTGAGAAGACACTGACCAACCTGGCCAGCGAGGTATCCCTCCACTTCAGCAAGTAATCGCAACACCAACCTCTATATACCAGAGCCCCTCCTAGTGAGGGGCTTTTTATTTCAATACCAGCTGACAGCATCCGGCCTGCCCGATAATATTTTAAAATCATCCGATCCTGCTCTATATTGTAGCAATGAAACGTAACGGACTCGTGATTTCCTACAAAACAATCCTGCTCCTGGCTATCCTGTGGCTGTGCACATTCAGTGCAAATGCCATCACCACTACTGTGGCTACCACCATCTCTACCTGCTATAATGATGGTACACTGACACTCAGCTCCAGTGGCGGTACTGCTCCTTATGTCTATACTATCACCTCGGGCCCCGTGGTACCGGGTATCACCTATCCATACACACTCCCACCGGGCCAAAATACATTTTCTAATCTCGCGGCGGGATCCTACACGGGTACTGTACGCGATGGATCTGGTGGTACCGGCACCTTCACAGCTACCGTGGGTGGCACCTATACATTCCCTACGATGCGCCTCGATACGCCGGCGTATCCCTGGGCCAACCCTCCTGTGCTGCAGTGCACAGCCTCCGGAGGTGTGCCACCATATGACTATGCCATCTCTACTACAGGATCCAACAGTGGCTTCGGTCCCTATCAGAGCTCTCCCACATTTGCACATATATGCCCTGGTATATACTGGGTACGTGTGAGAGATGCCTGCGGCAATATTTTTACCGATCGCACGCATTTTGACTACCAGATATCGGCCAGTGCATCCTGCGTCAATTTTTCACGCGGCTCGCTGCAGGTTTCATGCCTGAATGGCAACGGCCCAATGACATATACATGCCGTAATAACCGTACAGGGCTCAGCTATACCAATCATAATGGTGTTTTCACAGGCCTAGGGCCTAGTGACACACTGTATATCACTGTCACAGATTCCTGTGGCATCTACACTTTCCTACAGGAATCACGGCCTGTGCAGCGTTTCATCACCAACTGCCCCTATGACGGCAACATATATGCGCACGTAGATTACGGAGACACGGCCACTATGACCTGTACTAACTGTAGCCCTGTGCAATCAGTGACACTGACAGGCTCAGGCAGCGGGCCCTTTCTGGATACTATCTTCCAGCATGTGCCTGCAGGATTGACGCCACAGATAGTGGTAGTGCACTCGGGCCTGAGCACCTGTGGCAGGGATTCGAGTACGCCATTGTTTATCGCCCCGATCGTAGACTTCATGCAGCTGGTTACGCCCAACTGTAAAAGCATACAGGCTACAGTATATAGCGGAGCATTTGGCGGTGCGCCTGCCGTAGACTCCTTTGTGCTCAGGAGTGCGTCAGGCCTGACTACGCAGTCAAACCATACGGGCCTATTCACCTCACTGCCTAATGACAATTATACCGTGACTGCCTATCTGCATCCCGGCGAGTGCCCGGACTCCCTGATCATACCCATAGCCCTGCCAGCTATGGGCGTAGGATGCTACGAGTTGATGAAAGACAGTGCCTGCGAAAACCGCTGGAAGCTAAGTGTGAACCCTATAGCACCTGAGCGCTACTCCATGGTGATCGCGCTGGGAGATACGATACCGGCAGCTCCTTTGCCAGGCTTCTTTGACAAATTCTTCTACAACCTGGTACCGGGTGGCGCCTATACGCTGATCTCCAGTGAAGGCTGCTCACTACCGGTGATCACGCCTGCTGCCACTCTGGGCATATCCACTGTCGGCTCTTTTGCCCCTTGCAATGGGCCACCTATCATGACCTATAGCTTTCCGCAAGCTATTTTTTGCCTGCCTCAGTTGAACCTCAGGGCCTGGTTTAAGGACTCTCTCATAGCAGACACTATTCTGGAGCCTTTACCTTCACCTCCACATATTTCCTTTGATGTACCGGATTCAGGCTACTATCATTATGAGCTGCGCCTGATGCCCCCATCTTATGCATTCCCGGCGGAGCTGCGGTATGATACTGTCTGTCCCGTAGATACGGGTACCATATACGTGATCAGTGACCGCATACCCCGCCTAGCCCCCGCCTACGTCAATATATGTGACTCTAATAGTACAGATAGCCTCTATTTCCATATAGTGGGCGGCCTGCCACCCTACACTGTAGAGATACCGGGCATGGATACGCTGCGGGTGAGCGATCATACAGGTGTATTCCCCTCGCACCATCCCGGCACCTATGCCATGATAGTCTATGATGACTGCGGTGTGAGCCGCAGCCTGTCTCTGAGTGTGATAGATACGTGCCACGGATGCCCGGTAGCTGCCATACATGCGTCAGATACCGTAGTGTGCCTGGGAGATACTATAGACCTGTACGACGTATCTATGGGCGGCGTGGTGAATGAGTGGCAGGTAGATAGCCTCTCCTACAGTGGCGGTATGCACACTACCTATGTCCCTACTGCGGGTCTGCATGATGTAGTACTGATATCAGGAGCCGTGTCCGGATGCCTGGATACAGCAGAGATCTTCGTGCGGGCTGTACTGCCCGTCTCCTTTGAGCTAGGCGGGGATACTGCCTATTGCGATACCTTCAGCCGGCTGATCAGTACAGGTATCAGTAGTACGGCCTGGTCTACGGGGGCCACAGGGCCGCAGATCGTAGTGCACCAGCCCGGCCTCTATATCGCTACAGTATCAGACGCTTGTGGAGTGCACAGAGATAGTGTGACCATCGCATCTGACGCTATCACAGGCCTGAGCCTCACTGCAGACAGTGCCTCTATCTGTAGCAACAGGGCTGATAGCGTGCTGCTGACCGCGGCTGTAGACTCGCAGAGCGGCAGACCTGTCACTATCTCCTGGAGCACAGGCGGCCAGGTGAGCAGTGCCTATAGTGCAGCGATATGGGTACACACCGCAGGCAGCTATCAGGTGACCGCGCGTGATGGTCAGTGCACTGCGGGTGCGTCCATCTCCATCGCTGCCAGACTCTGCGATACTATCTGCTCGCCATGCGACACCAGCTGCCCTACATGTCCGGATACAGGCTGTATATCGCGTATCGCACTGCCGGATATATTCTCTCCAAACGGAGACGGCCGCAATGATAGTTTCCACATACCTCACCTATGCCCGCCACACAGCTATAGCATCCACATCTACAACCGGTGGGGCCAGCTGGTATATGAGAGCAGGGACATAGCCAAGGCATGGGATGGCACCTACCGCGGCAAACCACAGCCTGCTGAAAGCTATAGCTGCTTCATGTGTACACAGGGCAAAGCGGCTGATCCCGTAGAGTGCCGGGAGTGGACTGTGACACTGATACGCTGATCCGGGAGGCCACCATATCCGTGCCAGTACGGAGGCAATATACCGTGGGTTGGGGATACGCTGGGAGTAACAGAAGATGACCTTTGTGTCATTATTCACTTAAATCACTCCAACATGAAAAAGTCATTTCTCATCCTCAGCGCAGCTATCATAGTAGCAGGCGGCATCAGCTCGTGCAATAAAGGCACAACGAGCACCAACACCACAAACAACGGCAACTCTGCTCCATCTGTGAGTACTCCTGCCAATGCAGACGGCGCCCTGGCTGCTGTCAAGGTGATCACCACTCAGACGGTAGCTGGCTATACAGTGCCGATCAATATCGGTACAGCAGCAGCATGGTTTGGTCTCTCTACATCCTTCAAAGATGCAGGTAATGTGACAGTAGATGGCAATGCTCTGACCAATCAAAGCAATAGCTATGTCTACCAGCCAAACCAAACCAACCCTTCGGGCCTGGACTTCAACTCCTCAGTGGTATGGAATGTAACCGGCAATGCGGCTAACAGTATCAGCGCATTCAGCTATACTGACCAGTCTAGCTTCCCGTACGTAGAAGATGTACAAACCCCTACCTCTATCTCTCACTCATCAGCATTTACACTCACGTCCACCAGCTATACCAGTGGTGACTCTGTGATCTTTGTAGTATCCGGCGGCAGCGGCCATGTATCCTTTACCGCTCCGGGTGGTACTACTTCTCATACATTCTCTGCCGCAGAGATGGCTACTGTAGGTGCTGCACCAAACAATACCGGCCTGCTGCAGATAGCTCCATATCGTGTCAATCATCAGACCATCAATGGCAAGAGCTACTACTTTGTAAAAGAAACATGCGCTAATAAATTCGCAACGATCAACTAACCTAAGAAATGGAGTTTGATTTAAGGCAACGGGCCCTGCCTGTTGCCTTTTTTCTTTACCTCCGGATCAGCAAAATAACAAGGCCCTCCCACAGCCGTGAGAGGGCCTTGCCGCTTTCTGGTCAAAGTGGTTTAATGTGTGATGGCGACCTTGCCGGAGCGCATACTGCCGGCCTGGTCTTTGGCTATGTAGGTGTAGATACCGGCAGCAAACATTTCTGCAGACAGAGTCAGATCTCTGCTGGTCATTGTCTCCATTACCTTCTTGCCCGTGACATCCATCAGCTCAAAGCTGACCTGACCTGTAGCTCCGGCAAAATGCACGAGCGCCTGATCCTGCACAGGATTTGGTGTGACGCTGACCTGCATAGCGCCAGTACCATAGACAGGATGGATACCTGTACCGTCTGAGCGGGTATTGACAGTAGTATTGGTCACTACGGCATAGTTGTAGTCAAAGTAGATGTATGCCGTATTTCTCACATCTGTGCCTAGTGGCAGGTTAGGCTTGGTATGCACCGTATAGTTTACAAACCCTTTGCTATTTGGCTCATCGTGCACACTGTCCGGCAGGTTGATATTTTCAAACCTGAAGGTCAGCAAGCCATTGCCCGACAGGGAGAATTTGTATGGATGACTCGATGCGCCCGGTACTACAGATGCCGGATCTACATATGGAGACAGCGTATCCTTCACCACTACGAGATATGCCGGTGCATTGCCGTCATTCTGAAAGCGGACTGTATAGTGCAGTACAGTATCACCCTCAGCGAGAGGACCGGCGGGATATACTTCCTTTTCATTGGGGTCGTGTGAGCCCCGCACCTCGTCATATATGGTAGAGATATTATCTGCGGCGCTGCAGTCTCCTGTAGTAGGAGATATCTGCGCGGTGCCCGTGAGGTATGAACCGAGTACCAGCGTATTAGGCACATTGTATATCATACGCACTACCTGCCAGCTGCCGCCAAGGTTGCCGGGCATGGTGCCGATATTCCAGCTCACGGTATGCGTAGCATTGTCATAGGTGCTATAAGCCGGCGTAGTGGATACGAGTGTCAGATCAGGATCATGGATAAAAGATACCACTGTGCCCGGGGCTGCAGAAAGCCCGGCATTATAGTAATATACCCAGTACTCCTTGGTACCACCTGGTATAGAGGATGCGCAGCCCGGATGTACGCCCAGGTCAAACGAAGCGCTGCCCATATCGACACCAAAATCGCGGCCTCCTGATGTCTGCCCCGTAGATGGGAAAGATACAGAGTAGCTACTGTTGCAAAGTGTACTCACACACGCACCACTGCCAGATAGCTGGAGGCCTACGCTGTAGGTGCCTGCCAGTACATACGCATCATAGAATCCTGTACTATCAGCACTGGCATACGATGTACCGCCAGTGCCGGTCACTACGATGTATCCTGTAGTGACAGCTGCCTCTCCTGCATCGTGGGTGCAGTTGCTATTAGCATCTACATACAGGTACCCGGTGATGTGATTATAGCACGCCGGATCTATACCGATATAGACACTGTCATAGCTCGTATTGCGCTGAGGTATGCAGCCATTGGCATCTGTCACATTTACCACCACAAAGGAGGAAGCACCGAGGCCGGTGATGGTCTGGCCGGTGCCGAGCGTGACAGGATTATTAGAGTATCCTTCGTGCCAGACGTAGCTATACGGCGGCGTGCCACCGGTACCTGTCACGACAGCTGTAGCGGTACCGGTATGCTGGCTAGTATCGCACGAGGTGGGAGTACTGGAGACATTCACCGAGTAGGTGGCCTCTCCCTGCAGCGTATAGCTGGCAGTGGCAGTACAACCATTCTGATCTGTGGCGGTCACAGTGTAGGTGCCTGCCGGCAGATTGCTGTATACCGCAGCAGTGCCAGGTCCTGTAGACCAGGCGTAAGTGTAAACATATGAGCCTCCGTACGCGTATGCCTGTATAGAGCCGTCTGAGGCACCACAGGCAGGATTGCTCACAGGATAGATATTGGCACTCATCCCGTTGCCGGTGTATATATTATAGCTCCCGGTACCGGTACAGCCATTGGCATCCGTGACAGTGACAGAATAGTAGCCCGTGGCCAGGCCCGCGGCGATGCTATCTGTAGAGGAGGAGCCGCTCCACTGCCATGTGTATGGAGCCACGCCAGTCCTGATATGGACGGTGATAGTACCGGTGCTGGCTGCGCAGCCGGGATATTGGATAGAGACCGAGCCTCCGTTAGAGCTATCAATATTCAGGTTGCCACCCGCATAGTACTGCGAGTGCACAGCTGTACATCCGTTAGCGTCAGTGGCGGTCACAGTGTACATGGTCTGTGCAGTGAGGCTGGTGATACTGGCACCATTGGCATTGTTGCTCCAGTGATAAGATACGGCACCGGTACCATTGGCACCCAGGGCAGTAAAAGTCTGATTGCACCAAGGGCCGGAGGTTGTGACCCCGACTGTCAATGGACTGGTGGCTATCACATTGATAGAGTCGATCTGTGCTGTACAGCCCGTGGCATCTGTCACCGTGAGCCAGTATGGGCCGCCGGCCAGGCTGGATACAGACGATACATTGCCTGCTCCGCTGCTCCAGGTGTAAACATAAGGAGCGGTACCACCGGAGACGGAGGTCGTGATGCTGCCCTGATTGACCGGGCAGGTAGTATTGATCACAGTAGGCGTGATGCTGATCCTGCTGCCTATGGTAAAGGTGGCATAGGCCGAGTCTGTGCCTCCATTCACATACACATTATAGTATCCGGCAGCCAGGCCGGAAAAGACCGGAGATGTCTGCGAGGGATAGTATCCATTGCCCCCATAAAGGCTGTAGTAGTGCGTGCCGGTATTGCCGCCGGTGAGTGCGAAGGTGACCGAGGCATCATTGCCGCTACAGGTGCCGGTCACTGTAGGGGTGACAGTCAGGGGGCTGGCATAGCCCCAGGTAAATGCTGCCAGCAGTAGCGCAGTGATCCAGCTGTGGAGCGTGGACCGGTCCTTTTGATAGGAGTCCTTTCTCATAGTTATTGCTTTTATCTGTTTTTTTAAATTATATCTGATGCAAATGTACGTGTAGCTGCAATGCCGGTGCGGCGATATTTTATAATTCTTACTCATTCAGTGTATAAAATCATTGTACTTTTTTATCTTAAAAACGTTTTTCCTACAATCGCAGATGACTCTATATTACTTGTTCATACATTTACTATTTGACACAGCAATGACATGTGGCACCTCAAAAATTTAGAGGATGCGGTATTAGACCTAATACTCAATAAATTATACATTGAGTCTGACACTTAAAAATCTCCCGGTGCGGCCATGATCTTTAAGGGGCTCCGGCCTTTTGACAAGTGGCAGATTATCCTATTTTTGCAGCCGCAATTATCAACAAATGGCAAACCTCAAAGAAGTACGCGGGCGCATAGCCAGTGTCAATACGACCTCTCAGATCACTAAGGCAATGAAGCTGGTATCAGCCTCAAAGCTAAAGCGCGCCCAGGACCGCATCCTCATGATGCGTCCGTACTCAGAGAAGCTGAACTACATACTAGGCAATATCATGGACGCGCTGAAAGGCGAGGACATCGGCCTGTCTGTAAACGTAAAGCGTGAGCCAAAGAATATCCTCATCGTACTGATCACGTCTGACAAGGGCCTCTGCGGTGGCTTTAACTCCAACCTGATCAAGACTGCTACGCGCCTGCTCAATACGACCTATGCTGCACAGCGCAAGGCGGGCAAAGTATCGATGATGTTTGTAGGCAAGAAGGGCTATGATGCATTTAAGAGGTCTGCAGAACTCACCCTCATTACTGACTATGTCAACCTGATGAATGGGGTGACCTTTGAGAGTTCTCAGGAAGTTTCTACCAAGATCACTAATGACTTCCTCGCTGCCAAATACGATGTGGTAGAGCTGGTGTATGCCAAGTTTATCAACGCCGCGACGCAGGACTTTATGGTAGAGCGTTTCCTCCCGGTAGAAAAGCAAGAGGAAACAGGTACTACCAGCTCCAAGATCAAGAACGAATACATCTTCCAGCCTGACAAGCAGACCCTGCTCGAAGAGCTGGCACCTAAGATCCTGAATACGCAATTCTTTAAGGCGCTGCTCGACACCAATGCATCTGAGCATGGTGCGCGTATGGTGGCCATGGAGTCTGCGACCAATAACGCAAACGAACTGATCCGCTCACTCAAGATCCTGTACAACCGTGAGCGCCAGGCAGCTATCACCAAGGAGATACTCGAGATCGTGGGTGGTGCCGCAGCTCTGGAAGAGAATGGCTAATCTTAGTGTTTAGTAGCTAGTATTTAGTATTAAGATAAATACAAGCTACAATGGTCACTTTTGTATTTCGGCATTTGTCTTACTACTTAATACTAATTACTTAATACCAGCATTCTCGTGGAGAATCTCCATCAACATATCGAGGCCCTGATTTTCAGCAGTGACACAGCAGTCACCAAGGCTGACCTGATAGAGTGTATCAAAAAGCTCGACGCGGAGGCAGTGATCAATATGGATATCCTCGATAGTGTACTGCTGGAGATAGAGAATAAGTACAAGGATGACTTCTTCTCCTTTGAACTGCGTGTGATAGGCGGTGGCTACCAGTTTTTCTCCAAGCCTGCATACCACAAGACTGTCTCTATCCTCATAGGCCAGAAGGAAAAGAAGCGCCTCTCTACGGCGGCTATCGAGACCCTGGCCATCATAGCGTACAAAGGCCCTATCACAAAGGCCGAGTGCGAAGCCATACGCGGTGTCAACTCTGACTACTCCGTACAGAAGCTGCTGGAGAAAGAACTGATAGAGGTAGCAGGACGTGTAGAAGATGCTATAGGCAAACCGGTGCTCTATCGTGTCACGCCACTATTCCTGGATTACTTTGGTATCAATAGCACTAAGGAGCTGCCTAAGCTGAAAGACATCATAGCTCCCGAGGATGACAATACTATCGGTACACAGGCGGAGCTGATCTCTGATATCATGCCTGCCACAGAGGTCGAGGAAACGCCCGCATCTCCGGAGACGCCAGCCTCAGATGAGATCATAGAGACGGAGGAATAATAATCCCTCCAAAAGTTACTATTAGTAACTTTTTATCTATCAGATTATATCTTTGATACTTCTGAATGGAAAATTCACTATCCATCATCTCCAGCGATATGCTTGCTGCCTACCTACAGCAGGTACCCGCTAGTTTGCAAGATAACTTTGAAGCATTGAGGGACGCTGAAGTTTCCACCGCTACGTTCAGCTTTTATACTTCAGTCTCTGCTATGGCCTCCAGTAAAATAGAAGGCGAAAATCTGGAGATAGACAGCTACGTAAAGCATAAGATGCTTCATACGGAGTATCAGCCAGACCTGACGCAAAAACCCGATGACTTATACAACGCTTATCTTTTTGCGCAGCAGCACGACCTGAGCAAAGAACATTTTCTGCAAGCTCATGCTATACTCACTAAACACCTCCTGTCAGCATCTAAGCAGGGTGCCTTCCGGGCTGGCAATATGGTAGTGATGGAGCACAATACAGGCCGTATACAATATGAAGCAGCTCCGGGACAGCAGGTGGCTCCATTGTTTGATAAGCTATGGCAGGACATAGATACACTCAAGGCTATATCGCTAACGCATACGGAGGTGTTTTACTTCGCGTCTTACATCCATATGGCCTTTGTCAATATCCATCCCTTTGAAGATGGCAATGGCAGAGCGGGAAGGCTATTAGAGAAATGGTTTATAGCGGAGAAGCTAGGCACAAAAGCATGGTACCTTCAAAGTGAGTTGTACTACTACAACCATGTCAATGAATACTACAAAAATCTAAACAGGCTGGGGGTATTCTATGAAGAGTTAGATTACTCTAAAGCACTACCATTTTTACTGATGCTACCAGCATCTCTCCAAAAATAAGAACCCGAAGGCGCGTTATTAGCCATTTTGTGCGCTAACCTGCCGCAATCCGAAATCGCACATCCGAAATCAAAACAGCGACTCCACCAGCTGTTGGATCTTGCTGATGCTGATCACTTCTATTTTAAACTTGGAAGTGTCGATGCCCTTGTGGCTATACTTGGAGATAAATATCTGGTCAAAGCCCAGCTTGTCTGCCTCTGCTATGCGCTGCTCTATGCGATTTACCGCGCGTATCTCGCCACTGAGACCCACCTCTGCGGCAAAGGCGATCTTTGCTGCTACTACTTTGTCCTCATAGGAAGAGATGAGGGCTGCGATCACAGCGAGGTCTATAGCGGGATCATCTACATACATACCGCCTGCTATATTCAGGAAGACATCCTTCGTACCAAAACGGAAGCCGGAACGCTTCTCCAGTACTGCGAGCAGCATTCCCATCCGCTTTACATCAAAGCCGGTAGCGGAGCGCTGCGGTGTGCCGTAGAAGGCTGGCGTGACGAGTGCCTGCGTCTCTATCAGGAAAGGGCGCATGCCCTCTATCATAGCTGCGATGGTGATGCCACTAGGCTGCTCATCACGATGGGTGAGTAGGATCTCAGATGGGTTGAGCACGGGACGCAGGCCGGTGCCCTGCATCTCATAGATACCTATCTCAGAGGTAGAGCCGAAGCGGTTCTTTATGGTGCGGAGGATGCGATAAGTATAGTTGCGATCCCCCTCAAACTGCAGGACTGTGTCTACGATGTGCTCGAGTGTCTTGGGTCCTGCTATCGAGCCATCCTTTGTGATGTGGCCTATCAGGAAGATAGGTATGTGCGACTCCTTGGCAAAGCGCTGCATCTCTCCCGTACACTCGCGTATCTGAGAGATGCTGCCCGGTGTAGACTCGATATAGATGGAGTGCAGCGTCTGTACAGAGTCTACGATGATCAGGTCAGGCTCCAGCTCGTGTGCATGCTTGAAGATGGCCTGCGTATTGGTCTCGGTGAGTACATAGCAGTCGCTATTGGTCACGCCCATGCGGTCGGCGCGCATCTTGATCTGCCGGTCGCTTTCTTCGCCACTCACGTAGAGGATCGTCTTGCCACTGAGGTTGGCCGCGAGCTGCAGCATGAGGGTAGACTTGCCTATACCCGGCTCACCGCCTATCAGCACGAGCGAACCCGGTACGATGCCACCACCCAGCACGCGATCCAGCTCCGTATCATGTGTGACCAGGCGTACTGTCTGGGTCTCAGAGATATTCTGCAGCGCCACAGGTACGACATCACTCTTGGGTGAGAAGCCACGCTCCTTAGAGCGCTCTTCTTCACGGTTGATCACTTCTTCTACGTAGGCATTCCACTCTCCGCAGACGGGGCACTTGCCCAGCCACTTCGGGCTCTGATTGCCACAACTCTGACAGATATATAGGGTGCGTGATTTTGCCATGATCTTATTGGCGGTGAAGATAGGTATTTGCCGCGCAAGGGATTTGCGTAGCCAAATTAGCCTAGGATGTTGTTAAAGAACTTCTGGAGTAGAATTATCATTAAAAGAGTACTGTGCATATGTGCCTCCTTTCTGTTTTACGAAAGCAGTAAGCCGCTTGACTTCACTTGAGTTAACAGCAAGGGTATGAACTTTTTTCAAAACAATACGAGCATGAGGTATTGAAGTTGCTATAGTTGGATGAAGCACTAACATACTTTGATAAACTTGTTCCGTTGCCTTTTTTAGATCAGTCCCTTTCAATTCGATAAAATACGAATGCAAGGCTATACAATCTTTAGTAGGGTCTTGATGTCTTTGAAATTCAATTAATAGAAAATCACATTTCCCTTGGGTAGTTGAATGAATGAGATTGCCATCAACTTTAAAGAGGTTGAAATTCTTGGCAGATGGATTAGCGGCTTTATAAACCGGACTAGAATGCGGATCTTTAGCTACGATTTTCGACCGTGTAAAGTCCTTATCCCACTCCGCTTTCTTAGGTTTAAAAGGATTGCAGCTCATTTTGAAAACTCTATATCCGAGAGCTTGTCATACTCTTCGTTTATTATTCTTGAGGCAGAGTCGATTTCTTCGTTTTTGATCGTCCGCAGTTCAGCATCCATTATAGATCTTACGCCACCATTATCTACAAAATAGGCCATGACCCGATCATAATCCAGCCATAAATTCTTGTCTACTATTTTTTCAACTTTCTCAGGATTGATCTTACCTACTTCATTGGCATAAATCAGATTGTTTATTGCTCCGAGAATATATGGGCTGTGTGTAGTTAATATCGCTGTATTACCCTTTTGATTTACGGCTAAAGTGACTAGATCGGCGATTTGCTTTTGGGCTTCAGGGTATAGATGCGCTTCCGGCTCTTCAAATATTATTAAGTTCTTTTCCCTTTCCTTAATAAGACTAAACAAGATCAGCAGTGGCCACAAAGCTTCCTGTTGACCGGAAGAAGCTTTTTCTATAGGGATTTCTAATCCTTCCCCTAGTTGAATTTTGTCTGAATTTTTCTCGTGGATAAATGAACCCTTCAGAATGCTTCTATATAATTCTAATGCTTTGGTTAGAATCGGATTAGGATGGGAATTAAGTCCTAAAGGTGGGAACTCTTTGATTCTCGTGTAATTGATTTCCCCTGCAAATATTTTGATTGTTTCATCAATTCTGTCACCTTCCACAAGTTGGACCTGATTAGCTAAAATTGAAAACACACTTCTGCCTGCTGGAATGAAGTTAACTGTCATTGGCAAACCAAAGGCCTTACTAATAAATTCAGAAACGATTAATGATACTCCGGGATAGCTGTATCCGTATTTCGGGGTAGTTGTCTCTATAATATTATAAATGCTTAATATAATCTGATTCAAAGCATCGGTAAGACTTTTTGAAAGTTGTATTCCATGATTGAATTCTGTTTCATCAAGTTTCCGATATTTTATTTTGACCCAATAATCATCTGCATATTCATAATGCAATTCATGATAACCAGTAGGATAATACTTCCAGACTTTATCAAACTTATCTAAGATTGCATCATAAATATTTCTCTTGTCTACTTCTAGATTACCAGTTTTATTTAAAGCAAGTAGAGAATTTAAAATACTGCCAATCAAGTTATCCTTGAAGAAATAAATCGCCTTCGCAATAGTACTCTTCCCACTAGCCTGCGGTCCAATGAATATCATAAAGTCATGGATAGGTATATCCACTTCTTTGATCGGACCGAAATTCTTTATGACTATTCTTTGCATAGCACCCAAATCTAAATAATTCTTACCGGCTCTCCACCTTATCAAATATCCGCTGCATCACCTGTGCGGTGTAGCACTCACCCTCCATGTAGTCTACAAAATGGCCGTAGTCTATCATCTCGTGCAGATCCATTACGTTCACATACTTGACAGCATCCACTGCATCTTCGAGTTTCATTGTGGCGAGTGTCGCCTTGGTCTTGGCCACATAGATATCTGTGAGAGCACTCTTGCGCTTCACGCGGGAGATGAACTTGAGGTCAGATTGCTCCAGCGTGATGCCAAGCTCTTCCTGTACCTCTCTCACGGCGCCGGTTTTGCTGTCTTCGCCACTGATCAGTGAGCCGCCGGTAGTAGCCCATTTGCCAGGCATCCAGAAGACGTGCGGGGCGCGCTGCTGTATCAGCACCTCACCATTGTCATTGTAGAGCCAAATGTGTACTACGATGTGGTATTTGCCGGCAGGCAGTATAGCATCGGTACGTTCCATCACCTCACCGGTTGGCTTGGCGTTTTCATCATAGATGTCCCAGAGTTCTGTCATTATTTTCCTTTACGTTTTACTTCTATTTCCGGCTTC
This sequence comes from Bacteroidetes bacterium UBA1941, assembly GCA_002336805.1. Taxonomy (GTDB): domain Bacteria; phylum Bacteroidota; class Bacteroidia; order Chitinophagales; family LD1; genus UBA1941. The sequence continues at coordinate 450,300 of DDEZ01000002.1, read as the reverse complement.
TCTACCGGCTCTTCGTAGCCCAGGCGGGCGTAGTTTTTGAGTGTCTTGACGGTGATCTCAGAGGCGGCGATCACGGAGTCTATCTGTTTGATCTTTTTGAGCAGGTCTTTAGTGCCTTTATACTCGGCCTCCATCTTGAGCAGGTAGTCAAAGTTGCCCGCCTCGGGCAGCAGCAGCTCGCCCATATTCTTATTGGCAAAGAGCAGGAAGGCAGTATTGGTCAGATGGTGCACCGCTTTGAATACACTGAGCGACATTTTCAGCGAGCGCTCCTTGAGCTCTACTTCATGATTGGGCAGGCGGGTGATCTCCCAGTCCAGCGCCTCGCTGAGCATATAGCACAGCCGGTAGTCCCGCTCCGGGGTGGCTATACCTATGAGCTTGAAGTGGCGGTCGGGCTCTGATGTGATCTTCCTGTCTGCAGCCATGCCGCGAAGATAGCGTTAATCGCCGACGGTCGGCGCTCCATCGTCAACAAGGATGGCTAGCATCGAAGTCCTTGGCTGACCATGGACTGTGGCCTGATATCAATCATACAGCGGCACATTCATTGACTGTAGTCTATGCACCGTTGACTGACACTTTGTCCCTGCAAAAGAGGGGTCAAAATACCCCAAAACGAGCTGACTATCAGGGAGTTCAAAATTAACTTGTCTAATATGGGTTTTATTGTATTTTTGCTGCTCAAAATCTAACCAAACTAAACATGGCAACAATAGCTGAAAGGGTAAAAAAGATAATCGTAGATAAACTCGGTGTAGAAGAAAGCCAGGTCACTAACGAGGCCAGCTTTACGACTGACCTGGGTGCTGACTCCCTCGATACAGTAGAGCTGATCATGGAGTTTGAGAAGGAGTTTAATATCTCTATCCCTGATGAGCAGGCTGAGACCATCACTACTGTAGGTCAGGCTATCGCCTACCTGGAGAAGACAGCTGCTGCTTAATAAACCTCACTTTACATGACGCTCAGGAGAGTAGTAGTCACCGGACTGGGAGCCCTGACTCCTATAGGCCTTGACGTCCCGACATACTGGGACGGACTGGTCAATGGTGTAAGCGGATGCGCTACCATCACCAACCTAGACATCACCAAGCTCAAAACCAAAATTGCCTGTCAGCTCAAGGGCTTTGACATCAGCAAGCACATGGACCGCAAGGAGGCCAAGAGGCAGGACCTCTTCTCCCAGTATGCCATGGTGGCTGCTGCCGAGGCCATGGCGGATGCCGCTATAGATCTCGAGAAGATAGACAAGTACCGCGCCGGAGTGATCTGGTCATCCGGAATCGGTGGCCTCAGTGTGTTTGAGGAGGAGGTGACGTCCTTTGCCCGGGGTGACGGTACACCACGGTTCAATCCCTTCTTTATCCCCAAGATGATAGCAGATATCGCCGCAGGGCATATCTCTATGAAGTACGGCCTCTGCGGACCTAACTATGCCGCTGTGGCTGCCTGTGCTTCATCCACTATCGCCCTCATAGATGCATTCAACTATATCCGTCTCAATAAGGCTGATATCATGGTGGCTGGCGGCTCTGAGGCTGCTGTGACCTACAGCGGTATAGGCGGCTTCAGCTCTATGAAGGCCATGAGCGAACGCAATGATGATCCGGCTACCGCCTCTCGTCCGTATGACAAGGACCGTGATGGCTTTGTGCTCGGTGAGGGTGCCGGTGCGTTGATCCTGGAGTCTCTCGACCATGCCCTGGCCCGCGGTGCCAAGATCTACTGCGAGCTGGCCGGTGGTGCTCTCACTGCAGATGCCTACCACCTCACTGCCCCACACCCGGAAGGTCTGGGCGTGATCAAGGTGATGGAGTTTGCGCTGCGGGATGCGGAGATGACGGCCGACCAGATAGACTACGTCAATACGCACGGTACCTCTACCCCGCTAGGTGATGTAGCCGAGCTGAAGGCGATAGAGAAGGTCTTTGGTGAGCAATCGTACAAGATGAATATCAGCAGTACGAAGTCTATGACCGGCCACCTGCTGGGTGCTGCCGGCGCCATAGAGGCTATAGCCAGCGTACTCGCTATCAAAAACGATATCGTACCTCCTACGATCAATAACTTCAACCTCGATCCTGAGATAGACCCGCGCCTGAACCTGACGCTGAACAAGGCCCAGCACCGCACCGTACGTGCAGCTGTGTCAAACACGTTCGGCTTTGGCGGTCACAATGCGGCGGCTATCTTCAAGAAGTACGAGGGTTAGTCCTAGGGACGATGGACGGGTGACGAGGGTCGGCATCCTGGGTCTGCTTCCCTTTCCTATCAAGTTTTTCGACTATCGAGCTATTGGTATGACTGGCTTTGCCGATGGCGCAAGAGTGAGCATCTGCGTGTCACGGTGCAGCTACGACCGATGTCCATCCCCACTTACTATCCTTTCTATACCCGTCACCGGCGAAATATTAATGCTTTAGTTTCGTCTTATCATTCAGATAAAAACTAAAACAAATGGATCTCCAACTAAAGAATAAGACAGCCTTGGTGAGTGGATCTACAGCCGGCATAGGCTATGCGATAGCCAAACAACTGCTGAGCGAGGGTGCAAAGGTATATATGAACGGCCGCTCTCAGGCGCGGGTAGATGATGCAGTAAAGAAGCTACAGGCAGAGGTACCCGGCGCACAGGTGGCTGGTGTAGCCGCAGACTTCACTCAAGTGAATGAAATAGATGCGCTGCTGAAGGCAATACCTACAATAGACATACTGGTGAATAACGTCGGCATATTTGAACCAAAAGATTTTAAAGAAATCCCTGACGCAGACTGGCTGCGTTTCTACGAAGTGAATGTGCTGAGTGGGGTGCGCCTGTCGCGCCACTACCTGACGCAGATGCTGGCGCAAAACTGGGGGCGCATCATCTTTATCAGCAGTGAGTCGGCGATCATGATCCCATCTGAGATGATCCACTACGGTATGACTAAGACAGCGCAACTAGCCATCAGTCGTGGCCTGGCAGAGCTGACCAAAGGAACCAATGTGACCGTGAACTCCGTGCTACCCGGTCCTACCCGCTCTGAGGGTGTGGGTACATTCGTAGAGGACCTGGCCAAGAGCCGTGGCATCACGACAGAGCAGATGGAGAAGGAGTTTTTTGAGACCGCGCGACCGTCATCTTTGATCAACCGCTTTGCCTCAGTGGAAGAGATCGCTAATATGGTGACATACGTGGCGAGTCCGCTTGCCTCCGCTACCAACGGGGCATCGCTGCGGGTCGAGGGAGGATTGGTGAGATCGATAGTGTAATTTTTGAAGTCACACTATCATACATCTCTAAAACAATACAAGCGCCCGATGTGGCGCTTGTATTGTTTTATGCTAGTCGCTAATGGTCATTATCATTTCACTATCCGCACATTCATCTGGCCGGAGGCAGAGCTGATGCAGATGGTGTAGGTGCCTGAGGCGAGAGATGGTGAGAGGCGGATAGGCTGCGCATGGTCGCCGGCTTGTTGCTTTTCACTCTCAGCGAGGGTAGCTGCTATGCGGCCCTGTGCATCTATGAGGCGGATGGTGATATCCTCATCGCGGGTGAGGGTGTACCTCAGCGTCGCATCCTGCGGTACGGGGTTAGGATACACCATCAGGTCACTATTATGGCTGAGGTCTATGACACCTATGGTGAGGTCTGATATATAGCGCACCATGCAGAAAAGGTCATTGGCGCCGTTATTGGCGTAGCCTGCTGCCATTATCTTGCCATCGGTCTCCAGATGCAGGGCATAGATCTCATTCTGATGTGCGGCCACGCTGGTGCCTACTATGCCCCCTGTGCCAAAGGTATTGTCAGGTGTGCCGTCTGCGTTATAACGCACTACGGCATTGTGCTCCCACAGGCTGTCAAAGGAAGAGCCACCCACCACGATGCGGCCATCGGGCTGTAGCAGCATGCCATATAGCACATCGTCAGAGTCGCCTACGGCTGTGATCACATGGCCATTGGTGCCAAAGGTATTGTCAGCCGTGCCATCGGCATTGAGCCTGATCAGGCCAAAGTCATCATTGGTCCCATTAGTAGAGTAGCCGCCTATGACCACCTTGCCATCAGGCTGCAGGGCCATGGCGTAGGTCTCGTCATCTCCTGTGCCTGTATAGACCACACGGCCTCCGGTGCCAAAGGAAGTATTGAGCGCGCCGTTCTTAGTGTATTTCACTGCGGAGAAGAAACCCGAAGTACCTGAGAAAGTCGTGCCCGCAGCGATGATACCGGAGTCAGGTGCAAATGCAAGCGCTGCCAGGTGGTCATCACTGCCGCTCAGCAGGTCTGTGAGCACGATACCATTGGTGCCAAAGGTACTGTCTATGCTGCCATCACGCGTGTAGCGTATGAGGCCATAGTCACTGGTGCTACCCACGTGTACGATGCCACCTACTACGATGCTCCATCCATCCTGAGATCCGAGGGCTGCGCCGATATTATCGCCCTGGGAGAGAGAGGTGAGGCGGCGGCCATGATCACCAAAGGTAGTATCGAGCACACCCGTAGCGCTGTAGCGCGCGAGTGCATAGTTAAACTTAGTGCCATCCCACGAGGTGCCGGCCGCTATCACTTTGCCATCGGGCTGTATCATGGTGCCATAGACCACATCTGCTCCGGGGCCCATCTGCGTCACAGCTATACCGTTCACGCCAAAGGAGCTGTCGATCTTGCCATTGCGGTCATACTTGCTCACCGCAAAGTCGCTATCTATATTATTGCGCACGAGGCCTCCTACCACGATGCTCCAGCCATCCATACTGGACATGCCCCAGAGTACACCTCCGCCACTGGCTATCTCGGTATACGTCTTACCGTTAAAGCCATAGGTAGGATCTATAGCACCTGCCTGCGCAAAGCCCTGGCTCGCACCGAGGCCCATCAGGAAAGCCAGCATGAAATGCGTCAATATTTTCTTCATAAGGATTGTATTGGGTTCAATTTAATAATTTGCAAGTAATTTTTAATCAGCCAGTTATGTTTTAAGCATACCTCGCCACTTGATATGTACGATATAAAGAGCGATAGGTTTCAATTTGGGGGTTGTTTCTTATATATCGATCATTGTAGATAGTATATTAGAGTCATGGAGAACCACGCGGATAGCGGCAGCCAGATAGAGCTGCTGGTAGCAGATGCTGAGAAGCTGGTGGACAGGCGCAGCCCTGATGCGCTGCCTATAGCTGAGCAGATCATGGCGCTGGCCCGCACGAGTACCCTGCCACGTGATATGGCGCAGGCCCGGTACATCATGGCCTTCTACCTCTGCCTGGTGGCCAATGACTATGACAAAGCGATAGCCCTCTGCGAGGAGATACTGGACAAAGGCAATACGGATGAGATCCGTGATATCCTCTACAAGATATACATGACCGTAGGCAATGCCTATCACCTCAAGGGTGAGGTCTTCTCTGCGGAGCAGGCATATATGAAAGGCCTGAAGCTGCTACAGAATGAAACGGACCTGACGCTACGTCAGAAGCGCCTGCTGGCATCTTTCTACTATAACCTGTCCCTGCTCCTCTCCTCGTCGCGCATAGCGATATCGGCAGAGGAGTACCTGGAGCGGGCCATAGCGCTCTATCAGGAGGTACAGGATGACTTTCGCCTGTCTAAAGGATACACTGCCTACGCCACGCTGCTGGGCAAAAAGCGCGAGTTTCACAAGGCTATAGAGGTGATGCATAAGGCGCTCGAGATAGACATGCGGCTGAATGATCCCTATAGCATAGCCGTATCCAAGGCGAACCTCGGTATCTACCACATGGACCTGAGGGAGTATGAAAAGTCTAAGCAGTATGTGGATGATGCGCTGGAATACTTTGTAAGCAATAACCGTGTCTATGAAAAGGCGATGGTGAAAAAATCACTGGCTCGTATCTACAGCCAGACAGGAGAAAACCAAAAGGCCTGTGACCTGCTGCTGGAGGCGGAGGAGATATTTAAGGAGCTGGACAATAAGCAGGAGGTGATAGAGATCTATGAATGGCTGGCGGAGATCTATGAGTCGCAGCAGGACCTGAACGCGCTGAAATACTACCGCAAATATGTAGATAGCCTGAGATATTTCTTTGATGTAGAAAAGACGAACGCGCTGACGCGTGCCAAAAAGGAATTTGAATCAGAGCAGAAGGAAAAAGAGGCACAGCTCCTGCGTGATAAAAACGAAGAGATCAAGCGCTATGTGCTAAAGCTGGAGCACTCTAATGACCAGCTGAATCAGTTCGCCGGGGTAGCCTCTCATGACCTGCGCGAGCCACTACGGATGATAGCCGCCTATACGGGACTCCTGCAGCGCACTATGCAGGACTCTATCACGCAGCAGCAGGAGGAGTTCATGCACTATATCAAAGATGGCGCTACGCGTATGGACCAGATGATACACGACCTGCTGCGCCTGGCCAAGGTAGATGCCAACCCACTGCTGCAAGAGGTAAAGCTGGACAATATCATACTGGAGGTGAAGCTGAATACCGAGGTGCTGATGAAAGAGAAAAATGCGCAGATCATAGCCGCCAGCCTGCCCACCATTACTGCTGACAGGACCATGGTACTACAGCTGGTGCAAAATATAGTAAGCAACGGTATCAAGTACAATGAAAGTGCACAGCCCACCATCACCATCCGCTCTCAGAAAAAAAATGGGCTATTGGTGCTGACCATAGCTGATAATGGTATAGGCATACCACAGCACCTGCGGGAGAAAGCATTCCAGATATTCAACCGGCTACCCACTAAAAAGGAGTACAGCGGCTCAGGCATAGGCCTCGCTATCTGCAAAAAGATAGTGGACAGTATGGAAGGTAGTATCGCTATCAGTGATAACGCGGGCGGTGGCACGGTTTTTACGATCAGCCTGCCGGATAGCATAGTGAGATCTTAAAATATTACTCGATATATTTCAGCTGGGCTATCTTATTGTCCAGCGTCTTAGAGTCAGACCCTGCGGCTTTGGCTTTGCGCCAGTAGTCAGCGGCCTTCTCCTTATCTCCCAGCTGTATCAGGATGTCTCCGTAGTGCTCCAGCAGGGTAGGATTAGTAGGATTCTTCAGCACGGCACGATCCTGAAATGTCTTGGCCTCTGCATACTCACCCAGCTGGAAGAGAATCCATGCATAGGTGTCCATGAAGGAGTCGTTGTCCGGATCGAGCTTATTGGCGTAGGCAGACATCTGCTTTGCACGCGGGAGGTTTTCTTTGCGCACTGAGAGGTAGTAGCTGTAGTTATTCAGCACATAGGCATTCTCAGGGTCGAGCTTCAGTGATTTCTCATAGGCGCTATCTGAGGCGGCATTATTCTCCAGGCTATGGTAGGCATCTCCGAGATCGGCAAAGATCTGCGCCTTGAGTGCGGGATTGTCATTGGCCATGCGTTCTGCCTTAGAGAATGTCTTGACCGATTTCCCATATTCCTTCATCTGAAACTCAGCGCCACCCTTGAAAAGATAGATGAGCGCCTGATTTGGGAAGAGCTCCATGGCCTGAGTGGCGATTTCGTTCAGTTTCTGCCAGTCGCGCTGTGCGTTATAGATCAGCATGACCTGCTGCCATACGGTGAAAACATCCTTTTTGAGCTCCAGCGCTTTGAGATAGGCTGGTAGCGCCAGAGTGTCCTTCTTATCTATGAAATAGAGGTCGCCCTGTATAGCATAGGCCTTGGCCTCTGCCGGGTGTGTCTGCACCAGTATCCTGGCCAGCTCAAAGGCATCGTTGATCTTATCCTTCTTGATATCATAATACTGCACGAATGGATACAGCATCTTGATCTTGGTATCTATGCTCAGTTTAGGATTGGCAAAGATCTTCTTCATGCTCTCCAGGCGCGCTGAGCTATCGCCTTTGGCTGCACTGATGTCTGCAGTGGCCATGAGTGCCTGTGCATTGTCCGGCTCTATCTCGAGTATCTTCTGGTAGATCTCGTTGGCCTTATCCTTCTTATTATTCAGCGCATAGAGCTCGGCCAGCATGCCCATGTACTGCACCTCGCCGGGATAGGCGTCTATCAGCTTCTGCACCTCTGCAGCAGCATTGTCAAATTTGTTTTGCTTGAGATAGATGCGCTCCTTCTGCAGTACCACACTCTCTTCCAGGCCGTAGTTTTTCTCAAAGAGGTCATAGGCGCGGATAGCCTGGTCGGGCTGGTTGGTACCGAGATAGAGATAGCCGAGGTCAAAATAGCTGTCTGGGTCGCCGGGGCTGAGTTTGATCAGCTGCTCGTATACTTTGATAGCCTCTTTGGCATTGTTACGCTTCATATGTACCGAGGCCAGCTGCTCCAGGTACCACTTATTGTTTGGGTTGAGCTTGACCGCCGTCTCGGCTTCTGCCTGCGCTTCCTCAAATTTATTGGCATTGAAATACAGGCTGCTCATCTCGTAGTGAGCATCTGCATTCCTGGGGTCTACCTTCAGGAGCTGCTCAAACTTCTTTTGCGCCTCATCATAGTCCTCTATCGCCTTGGCGCGCTGCGCATCCATAAAGATGCGGTCTACCGTATCCCGCTGGGCAGGAGTGAGACGGCTGGTGCCCTGATCGGCAGCGCCATCTTTGGTAGCAGCGCTTTTAGTCTTGCAGCCGGTAGCCAGTATCGCGACCATCAGGCCACAGGAGATATATCTGAGGAGTATGTTCATGTATTAGCTTATCACGACATAGTCTCCTATGCTGAGATCTTCCATTTTACCGACCAATTTAGCATTATTCCCTACCATGCTGTTTTCTATTAACTTATTTTTCAAAACAGTATTGCCCTGAATGATGCTTTTTCTAATCACAGTATTCTCTATCTCGGTACCCTTGCCTACTGAGACATAGGGGCCTATCACGGAGTTAGTGATCTTGACGCCTTCGTCTATGAAGCATGGCTCTATGACCACTGAGTTTACGATCTGGGCAGACTGGTGTACCAGCTCCGTGCCCTTCAGGTAGTTGAGGTACTGGGCGTTGGTATCTACAGTAGCGTTCTTATTGCCACAGTCGAGCCAGTCCTGCACAGTACCCTGCTCAAAGCGGGCACCCTTCTGCTTCATATTCTCCATGGCATTGGTGAGCTGGTATTCGCCTTTCTCACGGATGTCATTGTCTATGAGGTACTGCATCTCCTCGCGCAGCTTCTTGCCATCGCGGAAGTAATAGATACCGATGATAGCCAGGTCTGATACAAACTCCTGCGGCTTCTCCACAAAGTCAGTGATGATGCCATCCTTATCCAGCTTCACTACGCCAAAGGCGCGAGGATCCTCCACCTTTTGTACAAAGATGATGCCCTCTTTCTCAGCCTTGAGTTTGAAGTTGAGGCGGAAGAGAGTATCGGCAAAGGCTACGATCACCTTGTCATGCAGGAAGTCACCGGCACAGAGGATAGCGTGGGCGGTACCCAGCGGCTCCTGCTGATAGCGTACGTGGCAGGCTATCTGCAGGGTCTCAGAGAGGGCCAGCAGTTGGTTCTTGATCTTATCGCCAAAATCCTCACGGATGATGAATACGATGTTGTCTATTTTCTCATCGGTAGCCTGTATCAGGTCCTCTACCAGGCGCTGTACGATTGGCTTGCCGGCTATAGGCAGCATGGGTTTAGGGATGGTCAGCGTATGCGGCCTCAGGCGGGTACCCCAGCCAGCCATGGGGATGATGATGTTCATTCTACTTGGGTTTTGTCGGTATGAAAATGAAAGTTTCTACTCACGAGTATAAAGCTGATCACGCCAAATACGATCACAGCAGCAGTCTGGAGTGACCAGACCAGCCAGCCGAAGCCGAAGCCAACATTGAAGGCTACGCCGTATAGCAGCAGCACCGCGCCGATGGTAGCAGGATAGGCCCCGAGGCCACCCGGTGATATGATAAACGCAAAACCTCCGAAAAAGAGACAGGCCATACCGGCGAAAACCGACATAGGAGCTGTCTCCGGCAGTGCGCGGAAGCAGAGGAATATCATCAGAAAGTACATGACCCAGACCATGATGGAGTAGAAGATAAATAACAGCGGGTTGTCCAGCTTCAAAATAGAGGCCAAACCATGCAGGATGCCGACCAGAAACTTCCAAAGCTTGCCAATAATATGATGCTCGCGCAGCCTATAGAGGAAATACAGGCCTCCCAGACCTATGGCCACCAGTGCTATGACGAGCAGTATGCCCCAATAGCCGGTGGTCAGTTTATTGATACTATCGGCATAGTTTGCAAAGATCTTGTCTCTAAAGAGGGAAATAAGCAACTGGTACTGCCAGATCAGTAATATGGCGCCTACTATCAGTATGCTGACCATGTCTACCATACGCTCCAGCACCATGGTTCCTATAGATTTATCTACGGGGATATTGTCTGTCTTGTAGAGCAGGGTGCAGCGGGTCACCTCACCCAGGCGCGGGAAGACAAGATTCAGCGCATACATCACATAGACGCTATTGATCACATTCATGCGCTGTGGCGTGTAGCCGGCAGAGTTGAGGAGTAGTTTCCACCTTTCTGCCCGCACCAGGTTGCTCAGCATACCGATCAGCGGGCCGAGTATGAGCCACTTGTAGTCTGCGCGGGAGAAGATGCCTTTGATATCCGCTATGTCCTGTGCAGTGAGCTTGCGCGTAGTGAGCCACACGATCAGGATACCCAGCCCGAGGGAGACGACGAGTTTCAGTACGTTGCTGAGGGTTTTAGACATGGGCTTAGGGATTGGGTGCGCAGGCGCTTAGTCCGTCACCTGGTTAGATGCATTGACGTGGATGGTCACCGGCTTGTGATTTTTGTACTCCTCCAGTGTCACCTGGCAGTAGCTGATCACGATGACGATATCTCCCAGAGACACCTTGCGGGCAGCAGGGCCATTGAGGCACATGATGCCGGAGCCACGCTCGCCTTTGATCACATAGGTCTCCAGGCGCTCGCCGTTGTTTACATTCACTATCTGCACGCGCTCGTGCTCGTAGATATTAGACGCGTCCATCAGGTCCTCATCTATAGTGATAGAGCCTATATAGTTGAGGTCTGCCTGCGTCACCGTAGCACGGTGTATCTTTGATTTATATACTGTAAGAGTCATAGCGCGGGCAAAAGTAGACTTATTTTTAAAATATTGCCAATCGGCAGAAACCACGGTCCGCCCCCCAAAAACCAGTAAAATATACATCGGCAGGCAGCACCGCATACACTATCTTTGTACAACGACCATGTCGCTTCAATCATCAATCACAAATCAAAAATCATCAATCACAAAATGCCACTCTGCACCATCCTCACCATAGGCGATGAGATACTCATAGGCCAGATAGTAGATACCAACTCTGCCTGGATAGGCCAGCAACTCAATAGCATAGGCGCCAAAGTACACGAGATCATCTCTGTGAGTGACAATGCGGATCATATCAAGGACGGCCTGCGCCGCGCAGCAAAGCAATCTGAGATCGTACTGATCACCGGCGGCCTGGGGCCGACCAAGGATGATATCACTAAGAAGACCCTTTGCGAATACTTTGAGGTGGGCGAGGTCTTTCATGAGGATATCTTTGAGAACCTGAAAACAATATTCGCCAAGCGGGGCCGTGAGGTCCTGGACATCAATAAAAAGCAGGCACTACTCCCGGCCAACTGTACTGTAGTGCCCAATGAGCGCGGTACTGCACCGGGTATGTGGTTTGACGAGGCGGGCACGATCTACGTGTCTATGCCGGGCGTGCCACATGAGATGAAGCATATGGTGACCAACTATGTGCTGCCTAGGCTGGCAGCGCAGTTCAAATTTCCGCATATCATACACCGCAACCTGATGCTCTGCGGCATAGGTGAGTCCAGCGCAGCCAAGCTGCTGGATGAGTTTGAAAACAAACTGCCGAAGCATATCAAGCTGGCCTATCTGCCGGACCTGGGCATACTGCGGCTGCGCCTCTCTGCCTATGAGGTGACTACTGCCGAGGGCGAGTCAGAGATAGATGCGCTCTACACAGAGATGAAGACGATCCTGAGAGACTACGCCTATGCAGAGGAGGACATCAAGCTGGAGGAGCTGATCGGGAAGTTATTTCTGGAGCAGGGCAAGAAGTTTGCGCTGGCAGAGAGCTGTACCGGTGGGTATGCAGGGCACCTGGTCACCAGTGTGGCAGGCAGCTCTAAGTACTTTGAGGGCTCTACTGTGACCTACTCCTATGATATGAAGCAGACCATACTGGGCGTGAAACCGGAAACGCTGGAGAAACAAGGCGCGGTGAGCGAGCAGTGCGTGCGCGAGATGCTGGAGGGACTTTTGAAGATAAGCAAGGCTGACTACGGCGTCTCTGTATCAGGCATAGCTGGTCCGGATGGCGGCACGGCAGATAAGCCTGTGGGCACGGTATGCTTCGCCGTAGGCGACAGGAATAAGATCGTGACAAAGACGTTTCAATTCTTCCCGCGAAGGATGGAGAATATCAGGATATCGTCCGTGACAGCGCTGAATCTGCTGAGGAAGTTTGTGCTGGGGGAGCTAGAGTAAGTGCCGCCGTGCTGAAAGCGCTTAATACAATTTGAACCACATAGACCACAATAGAGACATAGAAATACACTCCGGCAGCTTTGCCAGGAAAGTCTTTGATGTGAGCACTTAGTGCGCTACTACTTTTTTATTGGGATCTATATTATCAAATAGATCACCGCGGCGGATGAGCCAGCGGAAGCGGATGAGCTGCATAATAGCAGCCACCGTGAGGCCGATGATAAATCCGATCCATATACCTGCGAGGCCCAGGTCCAGGCCATAGCCATGTGCCGGAAAGGCCAGGAGATAGCACGCCGGGATCATGACCAGCCAGTAGGATACAAAGGCAATGATGGACGGATAGGTCACGTCTTGCATACCGCGCAGGATACCGGCAGCGGCAGCCTGCAGCCCGTCACTGAGCTGGAAGAATGCCGCGTAGATGATCATCGTAGAAGCGATAGCCACCACCTCTACATGGTCTGTATACAGGTGTGGCAGTAAACCGTGACCTGCAAAGAAGCCCACAGCAAATACGATCTCAAAAGCTACGGTGAGCAGCAGCACTGTATTGCCGGATACGCGCATGCCTTCGCGGTCCTTGGCACCAAATGAAAAGCCAACCATGATAGTGCCCGCAGCAGACAGGCCCGTAGCTACCATAAAGGTGATGGACGCCAGGCCTATAGCGATCATATGTGCGGCTTCTGCGGTAGTACTGATCCAGCCGCTCATGATCTGGCCTGCATTAAATGCGGCCACCTCCCAGAAGAACTGCAGGCCTGCCGGTATACCTATGCGGAGGATGGGACCGATGAAACTCTTCGCCTTGTCTACTGAGGCTGCATACTGCCTGCGCAGATCCAGTACCTGCCTGTCGCGCCAGATGAAGAACATAATAGCAATAGCCATAGCTGCACGCGAGGTGGTAGTGGCTATAGCCGCACCCTCTATACCCAGCTGCGGCATACCAAAGCGGCCATAGATCAGGATCCAGTTCAGCACGATATTCATAAGCAGGCCGCCGATGGTCACATACATACCTATGCGCGTCCGCTCCATACCATCCAGAAACTGCTTGCCGGCAGTATAGAGGAAGAGGAAGCCGGTAGAGAAATTGACGATGCGGAGGAACTTTGTCGCCAGTACATTATCCGTCTCGCTATGGCCGAGCATAGGGATATACAGCGTAAGCGCCCATATGAGCACCATAAATATGATGGTCAATACACCTGACACTACCAGGCTGGAGCGCAGTACGCCGATGCTGCGATGCCCCTGGCCCTCGCCAAAAGACTCACTGACCAATGGTGAAACCGAGAAAAGTACCCCCATACCGAGCAGTACAGTCATCCAGTAGATACCATTGGCAAAGCCCGATGCGGCTATGTATTCGTGGCCGAGGCCACCTATCTGTACGGTATCAAAAAAACCCATGAGCACCTGGCCCAGCTGGCCCGCTATGATGGGGGTAGCTACGGTGAGCGCTTCTTTGGTCTTGTCGCGGTAGAGTGTAGAGAGCATGATGGTTTAGTACCACAATGATAATGATTGCGGCGGACTCCCTTAGACGGGTTACCAGCATTTGCCATACAGGTCATAGGAGGTACGCTCCAGCTGCTCCCGGTGATCCGGGTGGGCTATGGCTATGAGTGCCTTGGCACGCTGGGCTATATTGCGGCCATAGAGGTCTGCTATACCGTACTCTGTGACCACGTAGTGTACATGTGCGCGTGTGGTGACGACGCCAGCCCCGGGCTTGAGTGTAGGGACGATCTTAGATACCCCTTTGGCTGTAGCAGATGGTATGGCTATGATAGGGTGGCCTCCCTCGCTGAGAGATGCCCCACGTATGAAATCCATCTGCCCGCCTACACCACTATAGATACGCGCGCCGATGGAGTCGGCACATACCTGGCCCGTGATGTCTATCTCCACAGCGCTATTGATAGCCGTCATCCGGTCGTGGCGGCGTATCACGGAGGTGTCATTCACATAGGCTACATCCATCATGGCTACCTCAGGATTATCATGTATGAAGTCATAGAGCCTCCTGCTGCCCATGGCAAAGGAGGAAACGATCCTGCCGGTGTTGTATTTCTTCAGCCGGCCATTGATCACGCCCGCCTCTACCAGCGGCAGTATGCCATCTGAGAACATCTCCGTATGGATGCCGAGGTCTTTATGCCCGCCTAGAAATTTCAGCGCAGCATTGGGTATACCCCCTATACCCATCTGGAGTGTGGCGCCATCCTGTACCAGATTGGCCACGTGGCGGCCTATGGCCAGCTCCCGCTCAGAGAGGTCCAGCTCCTGGACGGTAGGGATCTGATCTTCTGTCCATACTGCTGCCTCTATACGTGACTCGTGTATCAGTCCATCGCCGAGTGATCGTGGCATGTTTGGATTGACCTGGGCTATGATGATGCGGGCCACATCACAGGCAGACCTGGTGATATCTACTGAGATACCCAGGGAGCAGTAGCCATGTGCATCTGGCGGACTCACCTGTATGAGCGCCACATCTATAGGGAACCTCCCACTGCGGATATACAGCGGTATCTCGCTCAGAAACATAGGTATGTACTGCACATTGGTATGCTCTATATAGGGACGGATATTGCCAGAGACGAAGAAGGCATTGACGCGAAAAGAAGTTGCAAACTCCGGTCGTGCATAGGGGGCATCGCCCTCCGTATGCATATGTGTGACCTCCACATCGCGCAGTTCATCCTTTCTCGCCGTGAGCGCTTGTATCAATAATTGAGGTGCGGCAGCGGCGCTCTGTATGAATATGCGCTGGCCGCTGCGGACCATCTGTAATGCTTCTTCTCCCGGGATATATTTCATGCTGTATCTTTTGATCAAAAAAGAGGTCGTAGAAGGGGACCTACGACCTCGATTCAAAAACTCACCGTATCTGTTTAAACCAATGCAAAGGTCGCTGGTCAGACTCTGAAGGGGTATGAGCCAGGCAGTCCAATATCATGACATTCATCATATTTTTTTGACCGTGGGCTTAAGTCGTATTTCGTTAATAATCAAACGGCAAGACATTAGAAAAGCAAAGAAACACCGATTTTAACAGCCGATTCACCCCAAAAATTCAAACATTCGGCAGGAAATAGCGTAAATTAGAATATCACCTGAGGCAACACATTTTCCGTCCTTAAGTCCATTTCATGACCAGACTCAGCCATCGCAGGATACTTATTCTCCTGATTATCACTCCGGTTTTGCTTTTCCTTGAACTCTCTATTGGTTTTGCTGTTTTCGGCGGTATACGCCAGATCAATGAGGACCAGGCTCATGCTACAAGGCTCGAGAATTATATCCGTACCAATACCAGGTTCGTATCCCTGGCAGAATCTTCACAGCGCGGCTTTCTGCTCACAGGGGACCATAGATATAGTGACAGCTTTGAGGTATATCGTGCTGGCATGATCAGAAACAAGCTCTACTATGATACGCTGCCTGCTACAGATAAAACGCCTGCCTTGCTAGCCATCCTGACCACGTCTCAGCATAAGTTTGCAGAGATGACTCAAACCCTTAGCTACTACAATGCAGGGCATAAAGATTCAGCTATGGCGGTGGTAGCCTCTGGCGAGGGTAAACTCATGATGGATAGTATCCGCCAGATGTCCGCCTCCATACGGTCAGGCCTTACTACACAGATAGCTGTAGAGCAAAAACATGAGGACCGACTTTTCATATACTTCTTTGTCCTGATCGCGGTACTGATCGTGCTCAGCATGGCCGTCGTGTATTATACCTATATGAAATTTGCCAGCTACACGCAGCGGCTGGAGGTGCTGGTCAATAACCTGGAGCAGGCCAATGAGCGCATGAGTGCCTACACCAATATGTCCTACCACGAGCTTAAAACACCTCTGCGCAATATCCATGGCTTTGCCCAGCTGCTAAAGGTACGCCACATAAATGGAGGCAATGATCCCGAGCAGGACGAGTTTATCAGGCATATCACCGATGGCGTGCGTCAGATGAACCGCACGATAGATGATATGCGGGAGAAGTACCTGTCTAAACCGTAGCTATCTCTCCGATCAGTTTGCCGCGTAGAGGATATTGCTCCAGCTGTAGTAGTAGGTAGGTGGATTGATCAGCGCGGCAGCATCATAGACGCCATCCCAGTCTCCCGGGCCCGGTGCCGTAGCTGAGCCATCACCATTAGTATCACCACCATGAGCATCATCTTTATAGCTGGTAAAGTACACACCGGTCAGGTCCTTGCCTGCTATCTGCGAGTTGTCGCTGCGGATGCGGATGCCGGGTGCGTAGTCAGCCGAATTAGATGAAGCAAACTTGATGATCACACCAGGCCCTACGGTCACGGTGACCGGGCTGGTAGCTGCATTGTGCGCAGCATCCATAAACTGGGTGTGATAATAAGCGTAGAATACAAACGGTACTTCATTTTCCAGCCAGCTCAGAGAGCTGCCGGTACCGGTAGAATATTCTGAGACGAAGATGCCGTTGTAGGTATTCTTCTGTGATACGTTATCCGGATTGTGGAAGATATTAGAGCTGTCTACACTGGTAGCTTCATTGATAGACCATGGCTTCACGTTATCGTAGAAAACACAGTTAGTGACCGGAGCTACGGTAGCGCCACCACTATAGGAGAGTACTCCGCGGCCAGTGATGGCAGCATCTCCCTTGCAGTGCGCAAAGGTGCAGTGGTCAAACACGATACCATCAGCAGTGATCTCAAACAGAGCGAGGTCATTGCCACTGCCATTGTAGAGAAACTGTGTGTACTTGAACTGGCTGCCCTGAGAGTTGATCACGATGTATGACCAGTCTCCGGCTGCGGGTGTGGTAGCAGTACCATCACCATTGGCATCGCCACCATGTGTGTCATCCTTGTCAGAGGTGAAGATGACGGGATTATCCTTCGTACCATTGGAGAGGATCTTGCCATTGCCGCTGGCCTGGAGCACAAATGGGATGCCCGTATTGGGAAACTTCAGGATGGCGCCGGCCTCTATCGTGAGGGTATTTTGTATCGAGTATTGACTGGACCAGTTGAAATAATAGGTGGTGCAGGAGTGCAGCGTGACTGGCTGGGTAAAGTCAAAACTGGCATCTACGATCACTACGGGTGAATTTGTAGTACACGATGTACTCGTGGTATTATTCTTCTTGCAGCTGCTGAATATCCCGGCCAGAATGGCGAGGATGAGTATGGATCTCTTCATAACTTGGTTTTGGTTTTAACAAAGCTACAAAAGATTAATAAGTCTAAATGCCTGGCTATGAGACAGTCCTACTGCGGTGTAGCAAACTGAGCTTCGTCAGCCTTATCAAAGCCAAGGTCTAATAAGGACCAGCTGCGCGCCATATCATCATTCATCTTCTGCACCATCTTGTTCTTTGATGTAGTGATGATGCGATAGCTACCCTTCAGGACTACTCCATCTATATCTATAGTGGGCACATAAAAATTTATCGTAGCCACTCCCTTGTATGAATGCGGATAGGCCAGCTCCTTAGTGACATAATAGATATACTCCGCCTCAAATTTATTTTTAGCAAAGCCCACATGGCTCATCTCCGTGATCACCACGCTCATCTTTTTACACTTATAGCCCATGATAGTGGTATCAGACAGCTCCCGCACAGGCTGATGGCCATCCACTATATCTCCTGCCGGGCTGATAGAATAGACCAGCTTTCCCATCTCAGTCCGTACCCAATATTCCCTGGCAGGTGCATGAAAATCATATAGTGTCCAGCCTGGCTTCTTCAGGCAAGGGTCATCAGTGCGCACTTTGAGGTCCGGTCCATACTTTACTATATAATCACAACTGCCATTGGATCCGGCATGCCGGAGCTTGGCACTATAGAGAGTCTTCTGAGTGAAGGCAGTAAGGCTGCACGCCAGCATTAGGAGCAAAGTGACTATTCTCATGGTTTAAAGATTTATGAAGTAAGATATAGGTTTTCTTAATTACTTACTCAGCATCATGCTCTTCTTCTTATACAGATTGCGGAAGTGCGGGTCGTAGAGGTCTTTGATAAAGTAGATGGCCTCGCCTGTACTCTTCATCTCAGGGCCCAGCTCGCGTGATACGCCCGGGAACTTGTCAAAAGAGAATACAGGCTCCTTGATGGCATAGCCTATCAGGCGCTTGAAGTAGGTGAAGTCCTGTATCTTGTTTACACCCAGCATGACCTTGGTAGCGTAGTTGAGGTATGGTATATCGTAGGCCTTGCAGATGAATGGCGTGGTACGTGATGCGCGAGGGTTGGCCTCTATCACATACACCTTCTCATTCTTGATAGCAAACTGGATATTGATCAGGCCGCGGATATTGAGTGCGCGGGCTATCTTCTCAGTATACTCGCGCATCAGCTGGATCACTTTCTCAGAGAGATTGTACGGAGGCAGTACAGCGTTTGAGTCGCCAGAGTGGATACCGGCTGGCTCTATGTGCTCCATGATGCCCATGATCTCTACCGTCTCCCCGTCAAATATCGCATCTACCTCTGCCTCCTCGGCACGATCCAGGAAGTGGTCTATCAGGATATTATTGTCAGGGAAGTGCTTCACGATCTTGAGTACCGCCTTGGTCAGCTCCTCATCATCTATCACGATACGCATGCGCTGGCCGCCGAGTACGTAGGATGGGCGCACGAGTACCGGATAGCCGATCTTGTGTGCTACCTCCAGGGCATCTTCTGCATTCTTGGCTGCGCCATACTCAGGGTATGGTATGTTCAGCGACTTCAGCATATCGCTGAAACGCTCGCGGTCCTCAGCTATATCCATACTGTCGTATGAAGTGCCGATGATCTTGATACCAGCCTCTTGCAGGTTCTTGGCCAGCTTCAGTGCCGTCTGGCCGCCCAGCTGCACGATCACACCCTCCGGCTTCTCGTGCTCTATCAGCTCGCGCAGGTGCTCCCAGAATACCGGCTCGAAGTATAGTTTATCAGCTATGTCAAAGTCTGTCGATACCGTCTCAGGGTTACAGTTTAGCATGATGGCCTCGTAGCCGGCTTCCTTGATGGCCAGTACGCCGTGCACACAGCAGTAGTCAAACTCGATACCCTGGCCGATACGGTTAGGCCCGGAGCCGAGTACGATCACCTTCTTTTTATTGGTAGATGGCGATTCATTGGTCGGTACATTGGCGCTGCCGCTCTCCGCCCCTTTCTCAAAGCTGGAGTAGTAGTATGGCGTCTGTGCCTGAAACTCTGCGGAGCAGGTATCTACCAGCTTATAGATGCGGCGGATGTTTTGCTGTTTGGCACGATACTCATACACCTCATCCTCCGTAGTGGAGGTCATGTAGGCTATCTGGAGATCAGAGTAGCCCTTCTGCTTCAGCTCCAGCATGAGGTCTGCATCTATCTCGGTGAGGTCCATCTTGCGGATCTTGCGCTCGGTCTCTACCAGGTCCATGATCTGGTGCAGGTACCATGGGTCTATGCGGGTGATATCCTGTATGGTCTTCATAGGCACGCCGAGTTTCAGCGCGTCATATATCCTGAAGATACGGTCCCAAGATGGCACCTTGATACCCTGCAGCATATCGTCTGCGCTCACCCAGGTCTTGCCGTCTGCGCCGAGGCCTATGCGGTTATTCTCCAGTGACTGGCAGGCCTTCTGCAGCGCCTCCTGAAAGCTGCGGCCTATGGCCATCACCTCTCCTACGGCCTTCATCTGCAGGCCCAGGCTATCGTCCGCGCCGAGGAATTTGTCAAAGTTCCAGCGCGGTATCTTCACTATAGTATAGTCCAGCGCCGGCTCAAAGAAGGCTGACGTGGTCTTTGTGATCTGGTTTTTCAGCTCGTCCAGCGTGTAGCCTATGGCCAGCTTGGCGGCGATCTTGGCTATCGGGTATCCGGTAGCCTTAGACGCGAGCGCAGAGGAGCGCGATACACGCGGGTTCATCTCTATGGAGATGATATCCTCAGTGACAGGGTCTATGGCAAACTGGATATTGCAGCCTCCGGCAAAACTGCCGAGGTCAGTGATCATCCGCTTTGAGTATTCGCGCATGCGCTGGTAGGCGGTATCGCTCAGTGTCATGGCCGGGGCCACCGTGATAGAGTCACCTGTATGCACACCCATCGGGTCAAAGTTCTCTACCGTACAGATCACTACAAAATTGCCCACGGAGTCTTTCATCACCTCCAGCTCGTATTCTTTCCAGCCGAGCACAGCCTTCTCTATCATGACCTCATGCGTAGGAGAGGCATCGAGGCCACGCTGCAGCTTCTCGTCAAATTCTTCTTTAGTATGTACGAAGCCGCCACCAGCGCCACCCAGTGTATACGAGGCGCGGATTACGAGCGGGTAGCCGATCTTTTGTGCAGCTTCTTTACCCTCCAGGAAGGAGTTGGCAGTAAAGGCGGGCGAGGTGCCGATACCCAGCTCTACCATCCATTTGCGGTATTCCTCACGGTTCTCTGTCTTCTCTATCGCCTTAAAGTCGGCGCCGAGTACACGGACATTATATTTCTCCCAGATACCCAGCTCGTAGGCCTCCATACAGAGATTGAGCGCGGTCTGGCCGCCCATGGTAGGCAGCACGGCGTCTATCTTCTGCTCCTCCAGTATCTTGACCACCGACTGTATATTGATAGGCAGCAGGTACACATGATCTGCTACCACAGGGTCGGTCATGATGGTAGCGGGATTGGAGTTGAGGAGGGTGACTTCTATGCCTTCTTCGCGAAGGCTGCGGGCTGCCTGGGAGCCCGAGTAGTCAAATTCACAAGCTTGTCCGATAACGATGGGGCCGGAGCCGATGATAAGGACGGAGCTGATCGAGGTATCGCGTGGCATTCCTGTATGTTTGCGCGAAAATAAAAGAAAATGCGATTTTGTTGGCTGCAAAATCGGGTATCGGCCCCTTTGTGGCACTCCTTTCACATTCTGCTAACACTATGATACATTTTATACTCATATATGGTTGATCTATAATGAAATTTCGATGGCTTAAATGTTGCTCCATCTCTTGTCAAAATCAGAATAGTTATGAAAAGAGATGGATTCAACGTGAGCCTCTGGCAAAGCCGCCCGGCATTTATACCGAAACATGATACACTGCCCTCAGAGAAGCAGGAGGTGATTGTAGTAGGTGGTGGCATCACCGGCATCACCACTGCGCTCCATCTGCAAAAGGCCGGCAAGAAGTGTACCCTGATAGATGCGCAGGAGATAGGTTTTGGTACCACGGGTGGTACTACTGCCCACCTCAATACTACCATGGATACTACTTATGATGAGATTAAACAAAAATTCAGCGCGGCAGCAGCGCAGCAGGTAGCAGACCTGGCTCAGAGCGCCATCACGCTGATCCGCTCCTATGTAAAGGAATATGGCATTGATTGCGCTTACAGCGAGCAGACAGCCTATCTCTGCGCAAAAAATGAGGAACAGGCCGAAATGCTGGATACTATCTTGAAAGGTTGCCTGGACGTGAAGCTGCCGGCGCAATATACCACCGATGTACCGACATCCACGCCATACATCAAAGCAATAAGTGTAGCGCAACAAGCCCAGTTTCATCCGCTGGACTATATCCTAGCGCTGGCACAGCACTTTGAGGCGATAGGCGGACGCATCGTGCATGATTGCAGGCTGACCGGGTTTTCGGAGGAAAACAAGGTGCTCACCATTCAGACGTCAAAGGGTGAAGTAAAAGCCGACGCACTTATTTTTGCTACGCACATACCACCTGGTGTGAATGTGCTTCATTTTCTCTGTGCGCCGTATCGTACCTATGCTCTGGCGGTGAAATTAAAAGGTGATAACTATCCCGACGCATTGGTTTACGACCTGGATGATCCTTACCACTACTTCCGTACGCAGGAGGTGGATGGCGGGCGCTACCTGATCGCGGGCGGTGAAGATCATAAAACCGGTCATGAAGAAAACACTCATGAGCGCTTCAAATGCTTGGAAGCCTATGTGCGTAAATATTATAACGTAGACCACGTGGCCTATCAGTGGTCGTCGCAATACTTCGAGCCGGCAGATGGGTTGCCATATATAGGCCACCTGCCGGGCAATCCTGTGAATGTCTATGTAGCCACTGGCTTTGGCGGCAATGGGATGATCTATGGCACTGCCTCAGCCATGATCCTGACAGCACTCATCACTACAGGTCACAGTGAATATGAAGACCTGTTTTCTCCTGCGCGTGTCAAGCCCGTGGCGAGCTTTGAAAACCTGATGAAAGAAGGCGCCGCGGTCACGAAAGACATGATAGGCGGCTGGCTGTCCATACCTCAACTAGAAGAAGCCGTAGAACTGGCAAAAGGTGATGCCAAAGTGGTAAAATATGAAGGCAAAACCGTAGCGCTGTATAAAGACAATAACGGTGCCCTTCATGCCGTCAATCCGGCCTGCCCGCATATCAAATGCTCCGTATGCTGGAATACCTCTGAGAAAAGTTGGGATTGCCCATGTCACGGATCTCGCTTCTCCTATACTGGCGAGCTACTGACCGGGCCATCTACAAGTGATCTGGTTAAGATCGATTTAAGAGGAGCGTAGATTCTTCCATTGAAACTCTTGAATCACTTTTATCTCACAGTAAATCAACACAATATACAGGAAAATGCATTTTAACAGCTTTCCGGAAATCCAATTGTCACAGAATTGTCGTAATTGTTAATAAGCTGCAAAACGGCTCATAAATGCAATGCCATGAAAAATAAACGGATCAAACAGATACTGCTCGCTGCCGCCGGCACCACGCTGCTGCTGGCTGTGGCACTGGTGGTACATATAGTAATGGTGACACGGCCAAAGGCTGATGCCTCGACTGTAGCCATGGCGCGCATCGACTTCAAGCAGGATATGAGCCAGCAGGATGGAGACAAGGTCACGGCCTGGCTCTCGCATCAGCCGGGCGTAGACCACGTACTGTTCAATGCGCAGACTGAGACCGCTGTATTTAGCTTCTACCCCGTGCGTGCCTCTGCAGACCAGATAGCCACCGACCTCCGCTCACAGCTACACTACAATGGTGTGCGCTACATGCCGGACCAGAAAGCGCTCAAAGGCGGCTGCCCGGTGAGCGACCATTCCCTCAGCTATAAGATCTATAGTACGATAAAGAACATTCTCTAATTTTTCTAACCACTCGCAAAAACTCCAAATGAAAAAGACAACCACAAAGACCGGCATCATCACAGCACTACTGCTCGCTGTCATCGTACTGGCACTCACCCCCACTATGCAATCCTGCAAAAAGGACAACAACACTACAGCTACCACACAGACACTCTACGACTCTCTGGGCGGCACCACGATGGTAAATGACCCATCACATCCCGGTACTATGATAGAGAAGGGCCGCCTCGGTATCCGCTCTGTAGTAGACAGCACTATTTTTGTGATAGCTGGAGATACTGCTATCAATGGCTTCTTTACCGTACTGCTCACAGAGGTGACCTCTGGCAATACCAGCGGCCTGACCGCACTGAGCAAGAACCTCACGGATTTCTTCTGTGTGGCCACCGGTGCAAAGAACTTTACCTATGGCGGCAAGAGCATGACTGCAGCGCACGATCCTGCTCAAAACTCCCGTATGAACGGCAAGGCTGACAGCCACGACTTTGATGTATTTGTAAATGACCTGGTGACAGGTGCTACTAAGGTAGGACTCTCCAGTCAGCTCATCGGCCAGGTAGGCCGTGTGGTCAATACGACCCGCAGCCAGGTGGTACAGCAGTAAATTTTTTGTCTAATGAATTGAAAAAGCCTCTGCGGGATGACCGTAGGGGCTTTTACTTTTCCAGCTCCTTGAGATAGCAGGTGGTCAGTGTCCGGGCCCAGTAGCGTGGCACCTCATAGGTAGCCTGTAGGTGTGCTACAGCTTCATTACACTTCTTATCCCTCTTCGTTGGCTACTCCTCTTCTTTCCAGGCCGCAGTATCATTGCGCGCGCTCAGGATATTGAACACTGGCTGTATGTCATACACCCCACGGTTGTAGCGATTGCTGAGAATGATGACGGTGAGCGTATCGGGCAGGTAGCGGTAGAAGACGGTGTTATTGCCATGCCACCAGCCATTGTGGTAGATCAGGCTGCTGCCATCGGGCTGCTTCATCAGGCGCCAGCCGTAGCCGTAGTTTCGTACGCCCTTATGCTCCAGGCTGCGCGGGGTATAGGCTTCCTCCTGCATAGCCGCGCTGAGATTAGTATGCTCATAGAAGGCGTGGTCCCATATCATCATATCCTCTACGGTAGAGAATACATTCTTGTCACCATAGATGCCGTCATAAGGGTCTTCCTTTTGTGCCTCCCACTTTGAGTTGTAGCTGATGGCGTGTTTGCGTTCCGACTTGTCATTGGTCACATCGCGTATCCAGGTATTCTTCATCCCCAGCGGCTCAAAGAAAGTCACCTTCATATACTCTGGAAACTTCTGCCCGCTGACCCGCTCTACGATAGAGGCCAGGAGCGCATAGTTACTGTTGTTGTACTGAAAGTGGGTACCGGCCCTCGATGTACCCTCTATCTTGGGGTTCTTCATAAAGAGATCTATCAGCCCATCATTGGTCAGGTATTCCTTGCTCTTCCAGAGCTTATCGCCAAAGTAGAGATAGTTAGGCAGGCCGCTGCGATGTGACAGGAGCATGGAGACCGTGATGCCGTGATACGGGAATCCCGGAAAGAACTTGCCTAATGTATCAGAGAGGCTTAGCTTGCCTTCATCTGCCAGGCGCAGTACCGCACTGGCGGTAAAGGGCTTGCTACTGGATGCGATCTGAAAGGGGGTCTGTGCATTCAGCGTATCCTTCTCCTTGTAGTTGCAATAGCCGAAGCAGGCCTTGTACAGGATGCGGTTGCCTTTCAGGATGAGCACATTGCCGTTAAAACCAGCCTTATGCCTGCGCAGGAAGAGGCTATCGAGGCGATGGTACATCAGTCCCTGCAGCACGTGTAGCGAGTCCAGGCACTCAGGGCTTTTGCATACAGGGGCGACTACCGCAGTAGCCTTAGGCTGGGTACGATGGTGACACGAGAAAATAACTGTCAGAAAGAAAACCGCCACGAGGCTATACTGCATCCACTTCACAGCGGGCAAAACAAACAAATTGCCTGAATTTCCCACCCCTTTTAACTAACGCGTGTCAGTGAGTTGTATTTGCATACATGAATGCACTTGTAAAACGGCATGCCTGCCATGGCCGTCAGGTGCAACAATGAGCCATATTTATACGTATAATCTTATCAAGATCATGACACAAAGGTTTGCCTTTTTCGCTTTGCTCATCGCTGCTGTGCTGCACATCAGCGCGTCTACCGTGGAGAAGGTATATACCAACCTGCCACAGGCGCTGGCCAGTGCACCGGCAGTGACCAGCCTGAGCCTGAAAGGCCAGGACCTGAAGCAACTACCGGAGGATATCACCAAACTGGTCAACTTGGAGTCACTGGACCTGTCTTACAACGAACTGACGTCGCTACCTCCACAGCTTTTCAAGCTCAAAAAATTAAAAAAGCTTTACCTCAATAACAATGCACTGACCACGCTGCCGGCAGATATGTCCGGGCTCTCCTCCCTCACCATCATCCGCCTGGATGCTAATCCATTCGCTGCGCCGGGAGCAGAGCTCAAAAAAGTGGCCACTATCCCTACACTGGTAGAGCTAAACTTCTCGGCCAATCACATCAATACCTTCCCGGCAGAGCTGCTACAGCTGGCACACCTGACGGATCTGGACCTCGGCTATGGCACTATCAGAGAGCTGCCAAAAGACATAGACAAACTCAGTCACCTGAAGCGTCTTGTACTGACCAAAAATCAGATCGTCACCTTCCCTCCAGCCTTTTTTAAAATGGCCAGCCTGAATAATCTGGACCTGAGTTATAATAACTTCACGAAACTGCAGGATGAGTTTAGCCAGCTACAGCTGGATGTGCTGGATATCAGCTTCAATAAGAACCTGGCATCCATACCAGCCATACAGGGCCTGCGGTATATCAATATCAAAAGCACACACCTCGACTCTGAGAAACTCAAAGTAGCGCTGGGTGAGGGCAGCATGATCCTGATGTAGTCAGAACATTTGTGCCTTGTAGCCTGTTTTCACTACATGAGCTGCTATACCCTCACACGCACCCAGAGACTACCAATAGATATCCGGACAGCCTGGGATTTTTTCTCATCGCCATATAATCTCCAGGCTATCACACCGGCCTATATGCACTTCCGCATCCTGAATGAGGTAGGGCCCATGTACGCCGGTCAGATCATCACCTACAGGGTGAGTCCCGTGCTTGGCATCCCGCTTTTCTGGATGACCGAGATCACGCATGTGCGCGAGGGTGAGTACTTCGTAGATGAGCAGCGCAAAGGCCCCTATGCCATGTGGCATCACCAGCATTTTTTCAAACCTATACCGGGCGGTGTAGAAATGACAGACATCGTCAACTATGAGCTACCCCTCGGCATACTAGGCGATATCGCCCATTTGCTCTTCGTAAAGAAACAGGTAGAGGGTATCTTTGAATATCGTGTGAAAGCGCTGGAGGATAGATTTGGCAGGTATCAGGGTTGAGCCTTCTTTACCTTGCGGCATCGGTCACTGCAATATTTGACCTCTTCCCATACTCGTTCCCACTTTTTGCGCCAGGAGAATGGCCTGCCGCAGGCCACACATACCTTTTGTGGCAGGTGTTGCTTTTTCAATTCTTTTGTGTCACCTGTTTGAAGACCTCCTCCAGCGAAAACTGCTCCCGCTCCAGTCCGAGCAGGGTCAGGTTTTTGTTTTTGGCAAAAAGGAAAATATCCTCACGCAGGTCGCCCTGGCCAGATGATACGAAGCTCCAGCGGCCATCTTTGAGCTGCTCATAGTGCTTGATACCCTTCAGCTCGCCCAGTAGCGCGCGCTCCACTTTTTGCTTAAATTCTGCAATAACTGTGACCTCATTGTTGAGTTTATTTTGCAGCGCAGCAGCAGTATCATTGGCTACGATCTTGCCCTTATTGACGATGATGATGCGGTCTGCTACGGCCTGCACCTCCTGCATGATGTGTGAGGAGAAGATGACAGTCTTATTGCGGCCCAGGCTGCGGATCAGCTCGCGTATCTCTATGAGCTGATTGGGGTCGAGGCCAGAGGTCGGCTCATCCAGTATCAGCACCTCTGGGTCGTGCAGCATGGCCTGCGCCAGGCCCACACGCTGTTTGTAGCCTTTTGAGAGCTGGCCCACCAGCTTGCGGCGCTCGGCTGTGAGGCCGGTGGCTTCTATCATCGCCTCTATGCGCTGCTTGGTCTTATCGCCTAGCTTGTGCAGGCCGGCCATAAACTCGAGGTACTCCTGCACATACATATCGTAGTACAGCGCATTGCTCTCGGGCAGGTAGCCTATCTTTTTGCGCACCTCTATAGAGTCCGTCATTGTGTCCTGGCCGCATACCAGCGCCTGACCTGTGGTCTGAGGGATAAAGCAGGTCAGTATCTTCATGGTCGTAGACTTGCCGGCACCATTTGGCCCGAGGAAGCCGAGTATCTCCCCCTTGTTTACCTCAAAGGAAATATCATCTACGGCACGCTGTGCGCCATATACTTTGGTGAGACCTGTAACCTTGATAGACATACCACAAATATACCACGTAGCTGCATCTGTGCAAACCTGCACCGCGTCATGCTTTTGTCATTTAAGATGAATTAGCATTGCGATGGCGCTGCTATCCTTGGGATATTCACAGCAAGAAAAGGGCAATTGGTCAATTTTAAGGGTACCGCTTTTGCGTTATTTAGTACAATCGTGCAACTTTAACTTTATATGTCTTCCGGTATCAAAGCTATACAAATGATAGGCACGCAGCGGTCAGGGTCCAATCTCCTGCGCCTGATGCTGAGCCAGCTGCCAGAGGTGTTTGCCCCGCACCCACCGCATATCCTGCTCAATTTTTACCCGCTGATGGATCGCTATAGCGACCTGACTGTGGATGACAATTTCAAACAGCTGATAGAAGATGTCTGCCAGGTGATAGAGCTCAATCCCGTGCCGTGGGAGGGTGCTGCACTGGACCGCCAGCGCCTCTGGGGCATGTGCCAGCGCCGGTCACTGCTGGAGGTTTTCATCCGGGTGCACGAGCTGCAGTGCATAGCGCATGGACTCGATACCTGGTGCTGCAAGAGCCTGGAGACAGTAGCGTATATAGACCACTATGCAGCAGAGGGAGTATCGCCGTATATCATCTACCTGTACAGAGACGGGCGGGATGCAGCCCTGTCATTTCGCAAGGCCATAGTAGGCGAGAAGCACTTCTACCACCTGGCCCGCAAATGGCGGCAAGACCAGCAGCAGGCGCTCGACTTTCTGCAAAGGATACCTGACGGGCAGTATGTGAGACTGCGGTACGAAGAGCTGACCTCAGAGCCTACGGCGCATATCCATCATATCTGTGATAAATTTTCGCTGCCATATAGCAATGATGTGCTGGAGTACTACAAGTCCTCAGAGTCTCAGCGCACAGCAGTATCCGGCCATATGTGGGAGAATGTGGCCAAGCCCATCATGAAAAACAACAGCAACAAGTTTCTGAAAGAGATGACGCATGAGGACCTGGTCATCTATGAGAGTGTGGCCGGAGATATGCTGGAGCGGCTGGGCTATACCCTGATCACAAAACCGGAAGAAAGGCGAAGCTTTTCCGCAGATGAGATCGCAGCATTTGATGCTGAGAATGCCAGGCTGAAAGAAGAAGCGCTACGCACCGCAGACCCACATGACCTCGAGCTACGCAAACCTCAGGCTGCATTCTGGAAAGCACTCAGGGCGCGGCCGGTGAGGTAGTTACTTATTGCTATACTTGAAGAGGAAGTCCTTTTCTTCTTTGGAGAGGCTATTGTAGCCAGACTTTGATATCTTATCCAAAATCTCATCCAGCTTTTTTTGCTCTGAGGTGGGACGCTCAGATCTGTTGCCGGCGGCCGCTGCCCCCCTGCTCACATGCGTCGCCTTCATATTCCTGGCACTGCGGCTAAACAGGTTTGGGATCTTGTCCAGTATCGCAAACCAATCGACACCCGCCTGCAGTGATTTGATATAGGTGAAGCCAAACAATGCGCCACCGATGTGCGCTATCTCGCCTCCTGCATTACCATAGGTGATCGCTACATAGTTGAGCAAAAAGACTGCGATCGCTACAAATTTGATCGGGAGCTCTACGACCATAAAAATGCGGATACGATGATTAGGATTGAGCGCAGTAGCTGCAAACATGATGGCCTCTATACCCGCCGAAGCTCCCACCAGTGAGGAGCTGGCTACATACGGCCGCAATGGCGGCAAGATATGGTAGGCAGCCACGCTAAGCGCTGCCCCGACCAGCCCCCCTCCAAAGAAAATAGCCAGTGCGCGCTTGTCGCGCATATAGAGCTGGTATATCTCGCCAAACCAGTATAGCCAAAGCATATTGTACAGGATGTGCCCTATACCCGCATGTAGGAACATATAGGTGACAATGGTCCACGGCCGCGTGATAAATACTGACAGATCATACGGCAATGCAAACCAGCTGTAGATAGCAGTATACAGATCCTGCCTGCCGGTGCTCCAGAGTATGATATGGAGCGTCTCCATACCTATGAATACGGCAACACAGACTATAATGATCCTGAGGATCACGCTGCCCTTGCTGAATTGATCTACGATATCGTCCCAAACACTCTTGAACATGATCAGTAAAGTACGTCGCGGTTTCTATTCCATAGGCGCACGATGATAAAGCCGAAGAGCGCACCCCCGAGGTGCGCAAAGTGAGCTACGTTGTCAGACGGACTATTGCTCACACCGCTCAGCAGTTCAAACACCACATAGCCACCTATAGCGTACTTAGCCTTGACCGGAATGGGTACGAACATGAGGTAGAGCTCCGTATTGGGAAACAGCAAGGCAAAAGCCGTCAGCACGCCAAACACCGCACCCGAGGCGCCTAGTACCGGCGTATTGATGATCTCCCAGGCCTGCGAGCCGGGCAGTACGAGCAGATTGGGCGGAGCGAGTGAGCCTGTCAGATTGTATATCTGTATGGCCTGTACCAGCGTGTGTATAGCCAGTGCACCAAAGCCCGTCAGAAAGTAAAACTCCGTGAAACGTTTAGGCCCCCATACACGCTCCAGTATCTCGCCAAACATGTAGAGGCCAAACATATTGAAGAAGATGTGCCCGATATTGGCATGCATGAACATGTAGGTGATGATCTGCCACGGGCGGAAGTACTCTGACGAAGGATAATGCATGGCCAGCATACCCGGCCCGAGCGGCAGCAGGCCCGGCAGGATATTGGTCACGGCAAAGAAACCAATATTGGCTATGATGATATAAAATACAGCGCTATTGGTATTGATGCGGTTGTTATTGTAATAGTTGTTTGACCGATTGAACATGCAGTAAAATTAAAAAAGCCTGTGACAAGTGTTCTTTATGTAAACGATCTGTAAAGCCCTGCATTGTATGGCGCCAGGGCATCACACGTCCACTTTCCGCAAATCCTAGTATTTTAGCCCGGTATGCAGCTGGTAGTAGATATAGGCAATACAGCCATGAAGTTTGCCGCCTTTGATGGCGCGGAGGTGCGCTACTCAGGCGCTGGCATAGAGATGCTGGAGCAGCAGCTGGGCGCTACGCGCATGCCAGATCGCTGCCTCATAGCCTCTGTGGCAGACCACAGCAGCCTGGCCCATCTGCTAAAAAAACATAATATCCCTTTTGACCTGCTCTCGCAGGCTACACCACTGCCTATAGCCAATCTCTACCACACACCCGCTACCCTCGGTGCCGACAGGCTGACACTGGCAGTAGCAGCAGACAGGCTCTGCAGCGGCGCACCCTGCCTGGTGATCGCTGCCGGCACCTGCATCACCTACAACTTTGTAGAGGCAGGTGCATTTCACGGCGGTGCTATCTCTCCGGGCATCACGATGCGCTTTCATGCGCTGCAGCACTATACCTCGCGCCTGCCGCTGGTAGACTGGGATGCCCACAGGCATGCCACATATACTGGCCTCATAGGCCGGAACACAGAGCAGTCTATACTGAGTGGCGTGCTCACAGGAGTGATACAGGAGCTGGCAGGCACAATAGAACAGTATGAGCACCGTTATAGCGGCCTTCAGGTAGCAGTGACCGGCGGTGATATGCAGTTTTTGGTTAAGAACCTTAAAAATGGCATATTTGCCCGCCCCGACATGGTCCTGGAGGGATTGAATTATATCTTATTACACAATGCGTAAATACTTTTCGGCTCTCGTACTGGTAGTCCTCTTATGCTGCTCCGGCGCCGCTTACGCTCAGGTGTTTTCTCCTTTTTCCCGCTATGGCCTGGGCTATCTTTCGTCAGATGTTTTCTCGGTGACCAAAGGTATGGGCGGTATCTCTACCGGCTACTCCAGCCCGATACACATCAATCACAATAATCCGGCCTCCTACTCAGAGCTGACCTCCACTACATTTGAAATAGGTGTCAATGCAGATGCGGCCAGCGTGCGTACCAAAGACTCTCTGTACAACGGGGTGAATGGCTCTGTAAACCACGTGGCCATAGGCATACCGCTGCTGCGCAATAAGCTGGGACTCAGTTTTGGCCTGCTGCCATATAGCGTGCTGAACTATAATTTTACCAATAACGATGTAGATACCAATAAGGTATATACAGGCCAGGGCGCGCTGTACCAGTTTTACCTCGGTACGGGCTATCAGATCAAGGGTTTCTCTATTGGCGTCAATGCTGCCTACCTCTTT
The DNA here is from genome assembly GCA_002336805.1 of Bacteroidetes bacterium UBA1941. Lineage (GTDB taxonomy): Bacteria > Bacteroidota > Bacteroidia > Chitinophagales > LD1 > UBA1941. The sequence goes on along the minus strand of DDEZ01000002.1, from coordinate 418,115 downwards.
GGCAAGCTGGACTATACCAGGGGTTTCGCCTTTACAGATTCCATAGATGCGTTTAATGTACAAAATGCAACCTCTTTGAGAGTCGGCGGCTTCGTCTACAATGTAGGGGTGCAATACAAAAAACGCATCCTGAAAAAGACCACCCAAAACTCCCTGAAAACAGATGTCTTCTTCACCGTAGGTGCGCAGGGATCGAGCAATGTGAAAGTAACTGCGCGCACCACTAGCCAGTGGGAGCGCTACCTGAATATATCTGACGTACAGACCATAGTAGATACCCCTCTGAGCTATGTAGAGAAGCGCAGCAGGATGGTGATACCGTACAACTTTTCTGCGGGCTTTACAGTAGGCAATGAAAACTGGTGGATGGTAGGTATGGACTTCCGCTACGCGGGCTGGAGCCAGTTCTCATATGATCTCAATACCAATAAGCTGGCCAATAGCTGGCGCCTGATGGCAGGTGCGAGTATCGTGCCTAACTATGACTCGAAGAAGTTTCTGGACCGCGTGCAGTACAAGATAGGCGGCTACTATGGCAAGAGTGAGGTGATATACCAGAATGTACAGCTATCCGAATACGGCGGTACGGTAGGCCTCAGTATGCCGATACCCATCCCTATGGCAGTGCAGTACAGAGAGGCCGCCAGGTTTCACTTCAATGCTGACATAGGCTCCCGCACACCAGGTGGCAAGAACCTGATAGCAGAGAACTACTACCGCTTCAACTTCGGCTTTACGCTGAATAACGTATGGTTCCAGAAGCGTAAGTTCGACTAAGCTGGTGTTAGCCGGCAGGTGCTGTGGTCTGGCTACGACTCAAACAATCTCTTTTCTTTATCTATTTTCGGGAATCAGGTATTGCCTGTTATTGGGTATGCCGCCCCACTACCACCGGACGCCCGCCACCATAGCACATGCTGGACAAACTATTATATGAAAAGCTCTGCCACTTCTGCGAATACCAGGAGCGCTGCAGGTTTGATGTGGTCAGGAAGTGCATATCGCTCAAAATAGCCAAAGGAGAGATGCAGCCCTATATAGACCAGCTGGAGCGGTCGGGCTTCCTGGATGAGAAGCGGTATGTGAGAGGTTTTGTAGAGAGCAAGTTCAATAATAAAAAGTGGGGAGCGGCCAAGATCAAGGCTGCCCTGTCTGCCAGGGGTATAAAAGAAAGCCAATACCGGGAGCACCTGCAGGAGTTGGATCAGGAGGAGTACTACGCTACTGCCCTGCGGCTGGCAGAAAAGAAAAACCCCACGATCAAAGCTAAATCACCTCAGGATCATAAGCAGAAGCTGATGAGGTTTCTGATGAGCAAAGGGTATGAAATGGCTATAGCCAGCAGGATCGTCAAGGCACTGAAGTTATAGGCCGCTACATCCATTTTTTCTAGTCTGCACATTTCGTCTAATTTTGACCTTATGCTGACAGAACTCCGCCAGAAATACAAAGAACTGGAGCTACGCCTCCACCCTGACTGCAAAGCCCTGCTGGACGGCTGGCAAACCACTAAAGAGAAATACTCCGGTGATACGTTCGCCTTTGGCGTGCGTGATAAAACGATACAACTGCCCTTTACATATAAAAGCCTCTCAGGCACCACTATCAGGAAAGTCTACCTGCCCAAGTACAGTGACTGGGGCGATATCCTGACATGGCAGCTACAGGAGAATGTACCGGGAGAGTTTCCGTATACAGCAGGCGTATTCCCACTCAAGCGTGAGGGCGAAGACCCTACGCGGATGTTTGCCGGCGAGGGCGGCCCCGAGCGGACCAACAGGCGCTTTCACTACGTATCTCTCGGGCAGCCTGCTATCCGCCTGTCTACTGCATTTGACTCAGTGACCCTCTATGGCGAGGACCCGGCGCACCGTCCTGACATCTACGGCAAGGTAGGCAATAGCGGCGTGAGCGTAGCCACAGTAGATGATGCCAAGAAGCTCTACAGCGGCTTTGACCTCTGCGACCCGAAGACATCAGTGTCTATGACCATCAATGGACCTGCGCCGATGATCCTGGCATTCTTTATGAATGCGGCCATCGATCAGGAGTGCGAGAAATACATCAAGGCAAACGGGCTGGAAAAAGAAGTAGCCAAGAAGCTGGATGACATATTCCAGGCTACCGGCAGGCCGGCATATAATGGTCCACTACCGGAGGGCAATAACGGGCTCGGCCTCACGCTGCTCGGCGTATCGGGCGATCAGGTGCTGCCGGAAGATGTCTATGCGCAGCTGAAGGCCAAAGCCCTCTCTGCCGTGCGCGGCACAGTACAGGCCGATATCCTGAAAGAAGACCAGGCGCAGAATACCTGTATCTTCTCTACAGAGTTTGCGCTGAAGATGATGGGCGATGTACAGCAGTATTTCATAGAGCAGAAGGTCAGAAACTTCTACTCTGTGTCCATCTCCGGCTACCACATAGCCGAGGCCGGAGCCAATCCGATATCACAGCTGGCATTCACGCTATCCAATGGTTTCACCTATGTAGAGTACTACCTGAGCCGTGGCATGCACATAGATGATTTTGCGCCAAACCTGTCTTTCTTTTTCAGCAATGGTATGGACCCGGAGTACTCAGTCATAGGCCGCGTAGCGCGCCGTATCTGGGCCAAGGCGATCAAGTACAAATACAAGGGTAATGACCGCTCTCAGAAGCTGAAATACCACATACAAACCTCCGGCCGCAGCCTCCATGCACAGGAGATAGACTTCAATGATATCCGTACCACGCTCCAGGCGCTGTATGCTATCTATGACAACTGTAACTCGCTGCATACAAACGCCTATGACGAGGCCATCACTACTCCTACGGAGGAGAGTGTACGCCGCGCCATGGCCATCCAGCTGATCATCAACCGGGAGCTCGGTACTGCCAAAAATGAGAACCCTAATCAGGGTTCATTCCTCATAGAGGAGCTGACAGACCTGGTAGAGGAGGCCGTGCTGACTGAGTTTAAACGCATCACAGACCGTGGTGGGGTGCTGGGAGCTATGGAGCGCATGTACCAGCGCAATAAGATACAGGAGGAGTCCATGTACTACGAGCACCAGAAGCATACCGGCGAGTACCCGATAGTAGGCGTCAATACCTTCCTGAGCAAGAACGGCTCCCCGACCATCATACCGGGCGAGGTGATCCGCTCTACTACCGAGGAGAAAGAATACCAGATACAGTCACTGGATACCTTCAAGAAGCGCCATGGAGATACCTCTGCTACGGCGCTGCGCAGGCTCCAGCAGGTAGCGATGGACAATGGCAATATCTTTGCAGAACTGATAGATACGGTGAAGCACGCCTCCCTGGGCCAGATCACCCATGCACTGTATGAGGTGGGTGGGCAATACCGCAGGAGCATGTGACAAGCCTATTTATATCTACTCCCGTTTGGCAAAGACGATCATGAATTTGCAATTTTTTTGATGGGTTTATTATGATTTAGAGATAAACTCTTTAGATTGGTACGACCAAAAAATCCAAATCATATGAATATCAGACTGACCCATATATGCTGCTGCATACTGCTGCTTTTTGCCTGTACCGGTGCATTTGCTCAAAAGGATGTAGAAAAAGGCAAGGCGAAACTGAAAGATGCCTTTTCCCAAAAAGATAATGCAAAGAAAAACGAGGAGATACAGAAGGCTGTAGAAACCTTCCAAAAAGCAGGCCTCAAGCAGCAGGAGATCAATGTGATATTGGGCGATGCATTTCTGGAGCATGGCGAGCTGCAGCAGGCCGAGACCAAGTATGGCAGCGCTGATAAAGCCGGCAAAGCCGAAGGACTGGGCAAAGTAGGAGACGCATGGGTAGAGCAGGCCATGAATGATGAAAAGCAGGAATCCAAACTGCTCGACAAGGCCATGAAAGACTATACCAAGGCCGGCAAAGCCAAGGATGGCGCTACAGGCATAGGTGACAAGTTTTATGAGCGTGGAGAGAAATACTACCCTAAAGCTGTAGACTACTACTTCCGCGCGCAGGACACACCATCTGTGACCAAAGTGGCCCGCGACTACGAAAAGCAAGGCTCTACAGAGGGTGTCAATCAGGCTTTTGACCTCTACAAGCGCTCCGGCCTTTACAAGAAGGCAGGTGATCTGGCCTGGGACAATAAGCAATACCTCAAAGCATATGATGCCTACTCTACCGGTGAGATCACTGAGGGCATGAGGAAATGTGCAGAGCAGTTTTACTCACTGGGCCAGGAGAGCGAGGCGCAGAATATCTACCTGAAGATGGTAGAAAGCTATACCAAAACTGCCAATACAGAAGCTATCGAGAAACTGGCACAGGAGAATGTATCAGTGATGAACTACGGCTTTGCATCCCGGATCTATGACAAGGCCGGCAATCTCAATGCTGCAAAAAAATACCATGGCCTGTACTCCCTGATGAATCTCGACCTGGATAGCGCAAAGGAGCTGCTGGCGGGTACGGATCAGGCAGGCCTGATCAAGGCGATAGACGCCAATGCTAAAAACCTCAATCCTCTGAAGGATGTGAAAATGCAGTTTGATGACTGGGTAAAGCAGCAGCCTCCGGTAGCTATAGAGATAGACCCTGAGACCAATAAGTACAAGGTGGCTACAAAGGATGAGCAAATGCTGGTAGACTACTACAAAGTACTGAAAGACCAGATATCAGATCAGTGTGTGGTGATCTCTAAGAATGTAATGGCGATCGGCAACCCGGAGATCAAGAAGATGCTGATGAAGCGCTTCCTCGACTATCCTGCAGTAGGCAAGATACTGGACAAGCAGACCTTTGCGGTCAAGCTGACCAAGTCTACCACACAGGTGAAGGATGTGTACCTGAAGAAGATCTAAAAGAGAATAGAAAGATAATATAGAAGGGCTGGTCACGACCGGCCCTTTTTTTATTTAGAAAGTACCAAAGCGCAGGAATAGGCCACCGTACACAGAGCCTACATTATCGGCCTTGACGCTCAGGTAGTCTTTGCCCAGCACTGCATTGCCACCTATCACGATACCGGGGCGGAAGACCTTTGTGGCATTCCAGATCATGCTCACAGACGGATTGATACAGGCATAGTGCCCCGTGAAGCTCTCACTCTTATTGGCCGCAGGATCTACCCACCCGGCACGTGGATCGGCAAAGTGAACGTAAGCCCAACCCAGGCCCAGCTGCGGCTCAAAAGAGAGTTTCTTGCCCGACCTGAAGATGTAACCTCCGGTCAGACCGGCAGACATGACCGTCGGGGTTATGTTGTTTGGCGTCAGGCCGATGGCGGTATTGCTATTTACATAGCGGTTTACGGTCACGTTATTGGAGGTCAGTATGCTGAAAGCCGCTCCGATCGATATTTTATGGTTGATGACCCAGGCCACCTGAAATCCCGTCACTGCACCTACCTCGCGAAACATATAAGCCGCCTCACCCTCAAACTGTACGTGAAAAGAGCTGTGAAACCGGGAAGCGTGGAAGAAGCCATTGCGCGTACTATCAGGCTGACTATCTACCTGCCGCTGTATAGCCCGGGCGGTAGAGTCTGACTGAGTGCGCTGCGCATATATGGGAGATGCTGCTACTGACAGCAGTAGTCCCATCGTGCCCAATAAGTTCCGAATTTTCCTGTCCTTTACTTTAAAAATCATAAATCACTGATAAACAAGACTATTGTGAATTTTCAATACTTCGCAATACTGTCCAGTCAATACTCCTAAAATACATTTTTTTCAACCAATCTTAACAATCCACCTGTATGCGGTTCCCATTATTCGTTACGTTTGCCCCCCGATGTATGCCGTCATAGATGTAGAGACCACAGGAGGCAGCCCCTCCGTAGACAGGATCATAGAGATCGCTGTCATAGTCTACGACGGTGAAAATATCGTGGAGCAATACTCCTCGCTGGTCAATCCGCATCGCAATATAGACAAATATGTGACCCAGCTGACTGGCATCACAGATAAAATGGTGCGCCATGCACCATCCTTTGAGGACATACAGGAGAAGATACTGGAGATCACACGCGAGAAGATATTTGTAGCGCACAATGTCAAGTTTGACTATGGTATGGTGCGTAGCGAGTATAAGCGCCTGGGCATAGACTTCGTACGCAAACAGGTCGATACCGTCAATATGGCCCGCAAGGTGCTGCCCGGATTTACCTCCTATAGCCTGGGCTCGCTCTGCGAGTCACTCGGCATCACGATAGAGAATAGGCACCGTGCCCTCGGTGATGTAGAGGCCACCGTGAAGCTCCTCGACCTGATACTCAAGCAGGGCAGCGCCAGAAAGTATCTCGAGATAGAGATGAACCATGGCATAGACCCGTCTATCCTCCCGCCAAACATCACACTCGGCGAGATAGAAAAGCTCCCTGAGGAGCCAGGCTACTTTTACCTCAAGGATGCTACTGATAAGGTACTCTTCATCGAAGCTTCTAAGAACGTACGCCGCGAGGTGATCAAGTTCTTTAATAAGGCAGATGGATTTCCGGAGCGGCAGCGGGCACAGGAGGCTATCACTCAGATAGACTACCAGCCTACCGGCAATGAACTCATGGCGCGCCTCGGTGCCTACCACGAGGTGAAGAGGCTGGTGCCTGAGTTTAATAAGCGCCCTAAGGAATACAAACTCACATCGGCTATCTTTATCATCACGGATGAGGAGGGCTTCAAGCACCTGCGTGTAGAGAAGATAGAATTCACCGGAGGTGAGATGACCTTGAAATTTCAGAGCCGTGGCACTGCACAAAAGGTCCTACATAAGATCATAGTAGAGGGCCACCTGCAGGTACAGTTTTCACTCCTCAAAAAGATCACAGAGCCCGAGCAGCGCGAGAACTTCAAGAAATCATACAACGAGAAAATAGATAAGGCCGTTAGAAAATACCTGTATAAGAACTCAAACTTCTTTATAGTAGGTGATGGCCGCCGCCCGGATGAGAACTCTGTGATCTGCGTAGAGAATAGCGTCTTTCTCGGTATGGGCTACATCTGCCCGGAGCTGACCCCTGTGACCAATGAAAGCCTCCGTGCTAGTATCAAACCATACGAAGATGACCTGGAGATACAAAAGATAATCCGCCAGGAGCTACGCAAAGGCAAGGGTCTTAAGATCATCAACTTCTAAGAAGCCTTTACTCACCCCCATCACCTAGTGTAAAGCGTGTCCAGACGCTTTTGCTCTTCCTGCCGTTTTTGATGTCGAGGCGTATGTACATGGTCGTTCCCTTTTTGACCTTACGCACTTCTTTGATCATTTCATCAGTGGGTACATCACCTTTCACGTAGAAGTTTTTGGATACATGACGATTGACCAGAGAGATGGTGATGCCGGTGATCTTATTGTCTTTGTTGATGCGGCCATTTTCCTCAAAGCCGAATGAACACTTGTCCGGAAAGTCCTTTTGAGAATAGACCATATCACGCTCCAGTGCCAGGTGGCCTACGGTGATATTGGTACTGCCCGCTGGGTTCAATACAGGGAACACGCGCTCATGTGGCAGCAGGATAAACTTATGATACAGCAGGATGCGGTTATTGCTGGAGAAGCCGATGATGCGCAGGGTAGCCGTATCCGCACCCTCCGTACGGGCTGACCGCGGCCTGATAGACAGAAAGGAATCCACGCGAGTAGCCAGGCCCTTGTCAAAGAACAACTCTGAGAAACTATACTTGGCGGAAAAACGCAGGCGAAACAAATACTCCTTGTCACAGTCCAGCGTATCTACCAGGGGTATGACCTGCACCTCCTCCCGCTCACGCAGGGGGATATAGATCTCACTATTGATCTTGGTGGTGCCCTTGATAGTACCAGACGTACTTTTCGTCTGGGCATGTAGCGCCGGCGATGCTGCTATGAGCAGCAGGAGTATGGCAGGTCGCAGCCGGTGCATGTATAGGTTTTTTATTCTACGGTCTCAGTCCATTCATTGTAGAGCTCACTGAGGTAGATGTTTTCTTCTTTGGTGATAGGTCGTGTAGCCTTGGTCAGCTTGATGGCAAAATCAATGAGGTGCAAGCGCTCTTCATCTGTAGAGTCTAGGTAGAAGTCCTCCATGCACTTCGTAAAGTGGAGCATGTAGTCTTCCTCCTTCAGCGTGCTGATGAACTCTAGTTCTTTGTCCAGGCTGACTGGTATGGGGAAGTTCTCCGCCACATACTCCGCTATGATACGATCCTCCGCCACGCTAAACTTGTGGTCTACTGCAGAGAGCAGCATCAGGATGTGGTATCCTGCTATAGGTTTGTTTTTCCTTCCGTTTGGCATGACCTTGATTTTGAGGGTAAATTAAGCAATATTTCCAGCTATGGATATTGGTCCAGAGATTTTTTTAACTCGGCTTTAACCTTTTCTACCAGAGATGCGGGCCGCAGCACACGCACATTGGCCCCATAGCTGAGTAGCTGGCTCACCAGCTCATGATTGACCATTACACTCAGGCTGATCTGTGTCTCCTTCGCCGTTTCCTTCACCACCTGCTGTGAGTGGTGCAGCGGCTGCGACTGTATATACTTAGCCTGTACAGGGGTGAATGCCAATAGTACAGTTTCAGCCTTACCCGCACCCTCTGATATGCCATATACATTCTGAAAGTACTTCTCACTGTCAAAGGCTTTGCCGTCAAAGGTCTTGTCCGTGACCTGCAGGTCTGTGAAGCGATCGAAGGCATAGGTCTTTACTTTCTCCGTCCTGCCCTCATGCACATTGCCCAGCAGGTAGAAGCGGCCCCGCGACTCGCGCAGCACATACGGGTCTATGAGGTGTTCCTTCACCGCCTCTCCGTCAAATTTGCGGTAGAAAAGGCGGATCCTCCTGCGCTCACGTATAGCGCGCACCAGCGGCTCAAAGTACTCTATGCCCCGGTAGCTATTGGGCCGGTCAAACTGTATGATCTTGTCCTCTCCGCGAGACTGCTTATTGAAGCGCACAGTCTCTGCTATTTTCTTGATAGACTCCTCAAATTCTTTGATAGCCGGCAGCTCCTTAAACTGGTCGAGCAGGCTGATGGCAAACTCCAGCCCGTGAAGATCGTCTGCGGTGACAGGGAGGTTATTGATAGAGTATGCTGCATCCGAATAATAATAACTGTGCGCCCCCCTATCAAAAATGATCGGAGCCATAAACTTCAACGCCTGGCTGTAGCGCATCTCCTGGATATCCAGCTGGATGGTGCGGCGAGACACAGGCTTATCCAGCCCCTCGCTCACATACCTGATGAGGTGGTCCAGCGTAGGGTTGGGCTTTTTGCGCAGGCGCTCGTCCAGCAGCCGGTATCGGGCAAAGGCGTCTTTATTCAGTGACATATGCTGTCAGGTTTTGGCTGGGCAGCCGTCTATAATAGTACTGCACGCCCTGTATAATATAACCAATCAAATCAGGGTTTCAAAAAAAGTTTCAGCAGGGTGTGCATATGTAACAGGCACATTTTCCGCCCTTTGGCACCCGCCTTGTCGTACATAGGATGGCGGGAACTACCGAAAACTAAAAATTATTTTTTACTACGCAAATTGGTTGCGCAGTGTGCTTGTTATTTCGTGTTATCATTTAAAACTAATCGAGATGAAAGCCATAGAACAAAAACAACCGTCTATCGTTCGCAATAAGATCCATTTCTCTGAGATAGAGTTCTTTACGTCTGAGGAGGTGACCCTGATCGGGGAGATCGAGGTCAATGGCAAAATGGAGTTTGCGCAGTATATCACCAATAAGAAAAACCTCTACCAGCTGCTCAAGCACTCCGGCAAGGTGGGCCAGGAGATCATCTACCTGATCATGGACGCCTTCAAGCGCCCTCACGCAGTACCGGTAAACCTGAACTTAAAGCACATCTTTGGCAAGGCTGTATGCCTCCACCAGTGTATGCTAAAGCTGGATCGCTCCTTTTATGAAAATGAAGTGGGCGAGTGGAAGGTAGACTATAATACCAACCTCTTCTTCATAGATGCAGTGAAGCCGGTAGAGGCACAGCCGGTAGCAGCAGGGCTTTTTTAAGGTTAACGATAAACTTGTATTGACGCCCCAGTTTCTTCCCGAGAGAGGCTGGGGCTTTTATGACCTCATCTCTCTGCCTTCGGCATCTCTGTTCTCCGAAGGAGAAGAAAGAACCTAGTGTATTTGATAAGCGCTACTCTGAACTTTATGATCAATGATTTTAACGCCAAGAACGCGGAGAACGCAAAGGTGTTTTCATCAATTCTCCGCGTTCTTTGCGGCCTTTGCGGTTAATATTTTCTAAAGAGAACGAAGTCCCTACTTAGCTGACAGGATTGAGCGTGATCGAGAAGATCTTGTACTGATTCATATCGCGCTCGTAGTAGAACTTATCCAGTGCGTCATACATATTGCGGGCGCGGAAGTAGGAGGTGTGGAGCTTGTTGTCTCCTATTTTGACCCACTGTATGGTCATACTGCTCTCGCTGCTGTAGTGCTCATTGATATACTCCAGCATCTTGCGCAGGGCGTCTACCTTGTCCGTACCGTGTACGGTGTGAAAGAGGAATGACTGCTCGTGCTTCGGATTGATCGTGACCAGGTCAAATCGGACTACTTCATTCTTCTGCTTGAAGTTGAATATCGCATTCTCCTGGCTGATGCCGAGGGTAGTGATGATGTCCTTCTGGAGTTTTGCGATCTCTATATTCTGGTCGTTGAGCGCCATGGTGCTTTTCATGTGAAAATAAGAAATAAAAAACCGCAGCTGACCAGAGGCAGGATGCCGACGTCAGCTGCGGTCTACGAGTATGATTAAATCTGCTTAGATCAGCTTGTCTGCTATGCCGTCTACGATACCGTAGGCCACAGCCTCCTTGGCATTCATCCAGTAGTCACGGTCAAAGTCCGCCAATATCTGCTCTACAGACTTGCCGGTATTCTCAGCCAGGATCTCTGCGCTCATGAGGCGGGTCTTGTCTATCTCATTTGCCGTGATCTCGATATCTGTGGCCTGGCCATACATACCGCCTATAGATGGCTGGTGTATCATCACCCGGCCATGCGGCCAGATCAGCCTTTTGCCCTTCACGCCACCGCTGAGCAGGATCGAGCCCATAGAGGCTGCGAGGCCCATGCAGATAGTATGTACCGGAGACTGGATCATCTTCATCACGTCATACACTACCATGCCCGACGTCACTACGCCACCCGGAGAGTTGATGTAAAAGAAAATGTCCTTGCCCGGCTCATTGGCATCGAGGAAAAGGAGGCGGTTTACCACGCGCTCTGATGATTCATCCGTGACCGGGCCCCACAGGAATACCCTGCGCTGCTCCAGAAATTTATTGTCAAACTTGGCACCGCCGGCAAATTTCTCGATCAGCTCGTCCGGTTTGCCTGGTACCTGTGGTTCTTCCATTCTAATGTTCATGATTAACTATTTGATGTATAGACGTTCAAAAATAGAATAAATTTTATCACAGCCAATCGCTCATTTCATAGGCTTTCGCAGCCATTTTACTCGGAGCTTTGTTGAAAAGTACAGCGCGAGCCCTGCCGCCTTTTCACGATTTTTGTAGCTGTAGATATGCTGCTGTCACTATTTGATAATCTCTTTGAGGATAAGAAGCCGAAACCCGAAGCGCCAAAGAAGCTGGAAAACTTTGAGCTGGAGGTGAATGGCCGTACGGTGCCGGTGCGCATACAGGAGGAGGCCCGGTTTAATAACCGGATCATGGTCAATGCCAATGGCGTATTGATCCGCATAGCTGCCAATCAACCCATCGAGGAGAAGAAGAAGCATATCGACAACTTCCTGAAGTGGGCCAAGACCAAACTGGACAAGAACCCTCAACTGCTGGACTACCTCCCCCAGCGCAAGTATACCAACGGCGAGATACTGGAGATAGGCAAGCACTCCTTCCGCATCAATATCTTCTATCACGACAACCCGAAAAGCTCCGCAAAGCTCTTTAATGACCAGATAGTGATCAACCTGACTCGCGGGCTGAATAAAGAAGCAGAAGATAGTACTAACAGCTACCTGGTGGCGCGCTGCCTGTCACGCTTCTACACGCCTATCGTATCAGAGCGCCTGCATGAGCTAAACCGCAAGTACTTTGGCAAAACGATCAACTCGGTGCGGATGAAATACAACACGTCTAACTGGGGCAGCTGCTCTACCCAGGGCAATATCAATATCTCTGTGCGCCTGATGTTCGCACCCGACGAGGTGATAGACTATGTGCTGATACACGAGCTGGCGCACCTCGTACATGCAGACCACTCCCCACGCTTCTGGACACTGGTAGAGAAGATCGACCCCGACTACTACAGCAAGGAAAAGCACCTGACAGAAAACAACTTTAAGTACTACCTATAAAAGTGCGCGCTGTACCTGGTACACGCCATCTCCGGCACCACCATTTTGTGAATAATTCCCTCGCACAAAATCGCCGATTTTACTAATCTTTGCATCACCACATGAACCTTGATTCTCTTCTGCATTTCTATGTGACCTATGTGTTCTATGTGGTTCAAAATGTATTATAGTCTCCCTTTAGCGAGATTTAGAGGGGTTGTATTGAAAAACTCCCTCTGCGTCTCTCCGCCTCTGCGGTTAAAAACTGTATTAATTCTATAAATTCTAAAATCCTGCAAATTCTGATTCAGACAATTTGCATTCTGTATTAAAGCCTCCCTATTTTAGGGAGGTTTGGAGGGTAACACCTTCGCGCCTTCGCGAGAAATGTATTTTGCATTTATTCTGAGTTATTCATAAGATTCTGAAAATTCTGCTCCGTATTTCATCACTTCAAAATAAATCACCTATGTCCTCCACACAACTCGGCAACCAAAACGCCTCCAAATGGACCCGCGAGAAAACACTCCAGTTTCTCGACAAAATAGAAGCCATTGCCCTTGATGAATTCTCCATCTGCGACACCCTCTCCCAGGCCTTGCTACGGGCGCGCTGCTACAAGCAGCTCTGGAGCTACTGGAAAAAGAAATGGGAAAATGACGAAGAGGTAATGGACCGCATCTACTACATCGAGCAGATCTTTATCTGCAAACTGGAAGAAGGTGCGCTCTACAAAAGGATGAACGCCTCCACCTGCCATTTCATTTTGAGAAACAACTATGGCTACAACACCAAAGAGGAAAATGAGCTACCGTCACACCTCCGTGATGAGCTATCACAGCCCATAAATGAGAAACCCCTCTCCGGTTCAAAAACAAAAACCGCGCAAGCGTCAAAAACATCCCCCGGAGCTGAAATCTCCCTACCGGAATATATCAATACTACTGTCCACGGCCACGCTGAGCAGCATGATAGAGCGCTCAGGACACAGACAGCAGTGCGGTAGTAGCCGCTGCTCCTCATTTTACTAAGATTTTTAAACTGTTGCGATAACGGAGTGACTATCCCTATGCGGTCACATCACAATTGTGTGGCAATGATGACATCCTTGTCCTCCAGAAAGTCTGTCTCATAGCGGAAGCGCATGAGAAGGCGGGCTACAGTCACTACATCACGCTGGCAGTATTCTACGATCCGCTTCAGCCCCTGCTGCTCATAGTAGACCATGCAGACGTCTTTGCCCTCTATGTCCTCCTTGGGGCTGGGGATGCCGAGTACATGTGTGAGCAGCTTCAGAGAGGTGTAGTTCTTATTGTCTCCAAACTTCCAGAGCTGGAGCGTGTCTACCATCTCTGTCTCCCAGGGCTTCTTGCCGGAGATATCAAAGAGGGCCGGCAGGCGCAGGTTATTGATCACCATGCGGCGGCAGAGGAAGGGGATGTCAAATTCCTTTATGTTGTGGCCCGAGAATTTGAACCGGTCGGGATTGGGAAAGTGCCGATTGAACAGCATCACTACATCTGACAGTAGCTGCTGCTCGTCATCGCCATAGATAGAGCGCAGGCGAAAGGTGTCGGCATTGGCCTCGCGGTCATACCAGAAGAAACCGATGGAGAGGCAGATCACTTTGGCAAACTCAGAGTAGACACCGGCGCGTTTGAGGTAGCCCTCCTCTGCGGTCTCATCAGGTATCTTGAGTGTAGCGTGCTTGATGGCCCAGAGGTCCTTCTCGGCATCGGGCAGTTCCTGCCAGGAGCCGAGGCGGGGCACAGTCTCTATATCGAGGAAAAGGAGGTTGCGCAGGTAGCCGTTTTGCAGCAGCACGACAGATGATTTTAAAATGAAAGTATAAAAAGTCCTGAATTAAGGCTGTTCCTGCATTTGTCTGGTGTCTCTCATCTATCGTCTCATGTCTATTTCTTATATTCACCCTCCCAAATTTTCATATATATGAGTGAGCATCTAAATGATCAGGAGATCGCACGCCGCGACAAACTAAAGGGCCTGATAGAGGCTGGTATAGACCCGTATCCTGCCCCTATGTGGGAGGTCAATGCGACTGCTAAGGATATACTCGAAGCTGTAGAGAAACATAAAGCAGCACATCCCGGCGAGGAGGTGCACGAAGTAGAGGGCTATAAGAACATCAGCATAGCCGGCCGTATCATGAGCATCAATGCCAAGGGCAAGGTGACCTTTATCAAGATACTGGACAATACGACGCGTATACAACTCTTCATCTCGATAGATAATATCTGCCCGGGTGAGGACAAATCACTCTACAATAATGTGATCAAGGGTCTGCTCGACCTCGGTGATTTCATAGGCGTGAAGGGTGAAGCCTTTGTGACCAAGACAGGTGAAACATCGATCCGCGTGAGGGAGTTTAAGGTGCTGGGCAAGGCGCTGCGCCCGATGCCTGTGGTGAAGGAGAAAGACGGTGAGGTGTTTGACGCCTTTACCGATCCGGAGCTGCGCTGGAGGCAGCGCTATGTGGACCTCGTGGTCAATCCTGATGTGAAGGAGACATTTCTGAAGCGTACGCAGATGGTGAAGACGATCCGCGACTTCCTGAATGAGCATGGCGGTGTGGAGGTAGATACACCGGTGCTGCAGAGCATACCGGGTGGCGCAGCTGCGCGTCCATTCATCACGCATCACAATGCGCTGGATACACAGCTCTACCTGCGTATCGCCAATGAGCTATACCTGAAGCGACTGATCGTAGGTGGTTTTGATTTTGTGTATGAGTTCAGCCGCAACTTCCGTAATGAGGGCATGAGCCGCAAGCACAATCCGGAGTTTACGATCCTGGAGTTCTATGTAGCATACAAGGATTATATCTGGATGATGGACTTTACCGAGCGGATGCTGGAGAAGGTGGCGACAGGTATGCATGGCACGACCGAACTCACGGTGGGTGATAATAAGATCAACTTCAAGGCACCATTTAAGCGGATCACGATCTATGATGCGATCAAGGAGCATACCGGCCACGATGTGAGCGGCATGACCGAGGACCAGATCTATGACGTCTGCAAGTCACTGCACCTGGAGGTAGACAAGACAATGGGCAAGGGCAAGCTGATAGATGAACTCTTCAGCGCTAAGTGTGAGAAGAACTATATACAGCCGACCTTCATCACTGACTACCCTGAGGAGATGAGCCCGCTGACGAAGAAGCACCGTAGCAAGCCGGGCCTCGTAGAGCGCTTTGAGCTCATGGTGAATGGCCAGGAGATAGGCAATGCGTACAGCGAACTGAATGATCCGCTGGACCAGCGGGCCCGCTTTGAGGAGCAGGTGCGGCTGATGGAGCGTGGCGATGATGAGGCGATGTTCATAGACTATGACTTCCTCCGCGCACTGGAGTATGGCATGCCGCCTACTGCGGGTATAGGTATCGGCATAGACCGCCTCTGCATGCTCATGACCAACCAGCCTACAATACAGGAGGTGCTCTTCTTCCCTCAGATGAGGCCAGAGAATCTGACGAGCTAAAAGCTATTCGCTTATCTTGATGATCCGCGCAGTGTGCGTGGCAGTGCTACCTTGCGTAAGACTGACAATGTACTGCCCGTCCTGATAGGATGTCAGATCAAGCTGATAGTCATTTGTTACTTTTTGATGCCATATTAACTGACCTGTGATAGCATACAGGGTGACTTCTGTAGGTGCCGAAACAGAGACGCGGGTCCATCCTTCTGTGATTAGGACAGGAGCTACTGCCATAGATGCGTCGCCCTCTACCAGTTTGATGGCTGTCCTGTCTATTGTCTCTTCACACGCCTGCGTACCGTCCAGACCCGCGTATGTGCTTTTGTAAAGACCGATAGCAGTATCCTCATAGCATCTGAGAGGTGAGGCAAAGCCAGAGTTATCACTGGTAGGAAACATACTAATGGTATGCCCGATACCTTCTATGACATATCCACTAAACTCAGCTACCATGCTACCCGCATCATACCAAAAAACCCGTCGTAAATGCCCGTTGATATTTATGGTATCTATTGATCTTATCCTTGCTTCAGTCTGACAAGCTACCATAAAACTATCTCCTACCTGAGCATTAAAATTAAAGTGGGTACACCACCGGGATTGCTGCCAGGTATAGACATAGCCGCTATCGGCGTACGTGTAGTAAAAAGAGATAGTAGATGAGGATGGTCCCGTACGCAGGGTTTCTTTCATCATATGGCAACTTTGTCCGCCCACCACGGTATCTGCCATGGACTCAAAAGTAGTGTAGGTCGTGTAATAGGGATTTGATGTAGTTTGGGTATAGGTCCATTTTGCTCCGATAGGCGCCCAGGATTGAGCGAAACATACTACGGGAGAAAGGAGAATTAATAGTAAAAGTTCTCTGTTCATGATATTAAGATAGGAGACTTTTCCTATCAAAGTGTCATAGCTATGTCACAAAGAAAAATGGGATTACCATCAGGTGGTAATCCCATTTCCGTTGTCTTATTGCGATTTCTTAGCGTTGCGTATACCTCATCAGTTCCTCCTTACTAGAGTCAAACTGAAAGACGTCAGTTACCTTGAAGTAGTTCTTCTGGTCGTAGCAGTAGGCGTAGGCATATTTGGCGAAGTCGAGCTTGCTTTCATCGAAGCTGAAGAGGCGGCAGATGTCTGCTATCTGGTTTGCGTAGAGGCAGTTGCTGGCTGCTACGTTCTTGGCGGTCTTGAGCTTGGTATCATCGAAGCTGATGCTATTGATAGATGCCTTGGCTGACTGGTAGTCAGGGTTGGTCATAGGGTGTGCGCATGGTCCCTCGATCTGCTGCGCGGGTGGCGGTGGTGTAGAGCTGGTAGTAGTGGTGGTATAGGTAGTAGTAGTCGTAGTATGCTGCGTGTAGTTAGGGTCGTTGATATTGACGTTCATGTTCACACCCATACCGCCCATGTTTACGCCTACATTGGCACCATTGCCGCCGGCAGTGGTAGTGGTGGTCTCGGTGACAGTGGTCTGTACCACGGGTACTGTAGTACCATAGTTGTACACTACTACGTCAGACGGTATCACTGGTGTAGCTGTGACTACTACCGGAGTAGCAGAGAAGAACCTGAGCACCTGCTTGCCATTCTTATCTGACTTGATCTTGTAGGTCACGTCTGCAGACTGGGTCTGGCTGCCGGCCTCAGTCACAGGCAGGTAGTTTTTGCTGACCTCACCGAGTGCCTTGTCATCAAAGATCACTTTGCAGTTGTAGTATGGCTGCGTCAGGTTTTGCAGGCGGATATTGGTCTCAGGTTTATCATTCATCCGGGTACCATTCAGGATGAGGTAAAACTTGTGGCCTTCTTCAGAGAAAATAGTGAGTGTGGAGTTGATCATCTGCGCCATGGTGGCAGTATAGATCAGGATACAGCTCATGAGGAGTGTAAGCTTCTTCATTTGTGGGTGTTTTAAGTAATTGAATTGGTTATATCACGGAGGATGTAACAATCGTACCAAATATAAAAAGT
This sequence comes from Bacteroidetes bacterium UBA1941, assembly GCA_002336805.1. Lineage (GTDB taxonomy): Bacteria > Bacteroidota > Bacteroidia > Chitinophagales > LD1 > UBA1941. The sequence goes on along the minus strand of DDEZ01000002.1, from coordinate 400,378 downwards.
AATAACAGCTTTTACTTTTTTTGGCTTACCCTACTTCTTCCCTATGTATGACTTGAGTGCATTGACATAATCCTCGAAAGCTTTGATCCCGGACTTGGTGATACGGCAGGTGGTCTGGGGGTAGTTGCCCTTGAAAGATTTCTCTATGGTCAGGTAGCCGCCCTCGGCCAGTTTATTGAGCTGCACACTGAGATTGCCTGCTGTAGCACCCGTCTTTTCTTTGAGAAAGGAAAAGTCTGCCTCCTGCACACTGATGAGCAGTGACATCACGGCGAGCCGGAGCTCTGAGTGCAGTAGGGGGTCCAGCGGTTTAAACATCGGCTTGCGATTTGGATAGGCGGCGCAAGATAATACCAGGTATGATATATCCCAGCAATACTCCCAATGCCTCCAGCAGTAGCTGGTCTACCGGCTGTACCCACAGGCAGACGAGGGTAAGGATGAAGAACACGATACCACCGGCCATCATAGGACGGAAGCGGAGCATGAGGCCCGATGCCAAGGTGACCATACCGGTGATCATCAGTATAAAAGGTACTGGTGAGGTATGTATATTGACACTATAGGTGATAACTAAGAAGAGGCCAAAGCCATAGGACCACCAGAGGTATTTCACATTGGTATCTACCACTGTACGCACGCCGCCACTGCCGCGAAACCTGCGCTCATAGATGATGCCGATAGGCACGCCTACCACTGGCATGAAAAGCCATGGGAGACCGGCCATATTGCCATAGCCGGCGTATAGCAGGAAATAATTGAGCAGGCAGCAGATGATCACCAGCACTCCCCACAGGATGAGGTGGAAACCATCATCAGCTACCTTGTTGCGAGCTGTATTGATCATAGACTGTATGAGCTCCAGGCTCTCCTCGTGGGTCATTTGTTTTTCTTGTGTCATGATTGTTGGTTTTAGTTTGAATGGCAGTGCAAACGTAAACTAGTTTATAATATAAACCAAATTTAGATTAAAAAATCTTTAGGGAGTGCCTAAAGATCTTTTAATATGTCTTTATGATCAGGCCAGCACGCTGCGGGAGATCACGATACGCTGTACCTCAGAGGTGCCCTCGTATATCTGGGTGATCTTGGCATCGCGCATGAGGCGCTCTACGTGGTATTCTTTTACATAGCCATAGCCGCCGTGTATCTGTACTGCCTCTACGGTAGTCTTCATGGCTACCTCAGATGCAAATACCTTGGCCATAGAGCTGGAGATATCATAGTTTTCGCCGGCATCTTTCTGTGCGGCAGCTTTGTATACCAGGAGCCTGGCTGCCTCTATCTCAGTGGCCATATCGGCCAGCTTGAAGGCGATAGCCTGATGGTTGATGATCTCTTTGCCGAATGCTGAGCGCTGCTTGGCATAAGCCGCTGCGAGCTCATATGCACCTGCAGCGATACCGAGCGCCTGCGCAGCGATACCGATACGGCCACCTGCCAGGGTCTTCATAGCAAACTTGAATCCGAAGCCATCTTCACCGATGCGGTTTTCCTTAGGCACCTTCACATCGTTGAAGAGCAGTGTATGCGTATCAGATGAGCGGATACCCAGCTTATCTTCTTTCTTGCCTACTACGAATCCGGGCATGCCTTTCTCTACGATCAGGACATTGATGCCCTTTGATCCCTTAGATGGATCTGTATGTGCTATGACCAGATATACAGAGGCACAGCCACCGTTTGTGATCCAGTTCTTCGTACCATTCAGTATGTAGTGGTCGCCCATGTCTACTGCGGTAGTGCGCTGGTGGGTAGCATCGCTACCTGCCTCAGGCTCTGACAGGCAGAAGGCACCTATCTTCTCACCTTTAGCCAGTGGCTCGAGGTATTTCTTTTTTTGCTCTTCGGTACCAAACTTCTCCAGGCCCCAGCATACGAGAGAGTTATTGACCGACATGAGTACAGATGAGGAGTTGTCTATCTTAGATATTTCCTCCAGTGCTATCACGTAGCTGAGGGTATCGAGGCCTGCGCCACCATACTTAGGGTCTACCATCATACCGAGGAAGCCCAGGTCGGCCATTCCTTTCACCTGCTCTGCAGGCCAGGTCTGCTCAGAGTCACGCTCTATGACACCCGGTTTGCATACATTCTGGGCAAAGTCACTCGCGGCCTTGCGTATCATCTTATGCTCTTCTGACAGAGAGAAATCCATATCGTAAAAATTTAGTGTGGCGAATATAGCAAAAATAGGTAGCTGACAGCCCGGAGGCCTTGCTCCACTCCTACTTTTCTACCGTGATCCTTGTCACCTTGTTCAGGCCCTTTTCGTCGCTGACGCGCACCATATAGACGCCAGTGGCCAGAGCCTCTGTGCTGATGGTATTGACGCCGGTATTGAGCGCTACGGCTTTCACTAGTCTGCCCATAGCGTCATACATAGATGCGGAGGCAAACTCCCCTGCCTGGTATACCTCTACATTGAAGCGATCACGCGCAGGGCTAGGGTACACTGACACGATAGCCTGAGCTGAGATATCCTGCACGCTGGTAGCACAATCTATAAATCTGTAGCGGTCAAAAAACGTCTTGGCCTGGAAGATAGAATACTGGGCGCAAGGCACGTGGTCCAGATCAGGGTTTATATCCATGGTATCGCAGTCTGCGCACCCGTTCTGCCTCATTTTATTGATCGCTACGGCAGAATTCTGGAACGGCACATAGCTATCTCCCCGGCAGAAAAACACCCTGGTAGGTGCCTGGGGGGCCCAGTCAAAATTGTCATTGTCCCTCAGGGCTCTGCGCATGACAGAGTTAGGGTCATTGACAAAAGTATCCAGCTCGGCCCTCGTGAAGATGTGCTTAGGGATACTCGGCATTGCATTATTTACCGTATTGGTGCCATAGTTCCCGCTGAGCAGTATGGGTAGGATAGAGTCATAGGGATGTACAAATGCCTGAGAGAATGAATCGCAAAGATGGTATATAGGGTTCCACGAAATGACGAGATAGGCCAGATAGGCCGGCTGGGAGTATGGTGTATCAGTCAGCATCCTATTGATCATGACACCGGACATATCATAGGCTCCGGACATAGGCACCGAGGCAGTGACAGTCATCTCTCCATGCAGCTTCTGCTCTATAGCTTTATGCGTGGCCATACAGGCATGGCCTCCCTCAGAGTAGCCCATCAGAAAAAGCTGACCGTTTTGCTTGACACCTGCAGAGTCGCAAAACTCACGCGCCGAGCGCAGCATATCTATAGACGCACTGGCCTCCGTAGCATCATGCTGATACGGGTGGATGCCCGGACCATCTCCCAGACCCAGGTAGTCCGGCTCTACTACTATGTATCCTATCGAGGCCATGACCATGCCTATCACTGGCTCCTGCCCGCCGAGATAGGACGGTGCGTCATGCTTGGCCGTCACAGTACCGTGCTCATACGAGGCCATCGGAAAACGGCAGGTAGTATTGTGGGGTATAGCCAGCATACCAGATGCTGTAGTAGCTGTACTATCAAAGTTTACCGTATTGTAGATAATGCGATAAACATCTATATCGTATGCTGTGCCAAATATGTTTGGTATACCATTAGCGCCCAGTATGGAGTCTATCTGTCCTTTGGTAAATGACGTAAGATAGACCCGGTTTATGATACGCTGGGAGAAAGCAGACGAAAAAATGATCAGAAAGAGGGCCGAGGCCAGGAGTTTCTTCATGATAGCTGTTTATGGGAGTATTTGCAGCCTTAATAATACTCCATTTTAGGGGAATGTTACGTTAAAAACGGAGCCGGGTATAGCTATTTTCCGCTTTGCCTCTGACGGAGAGCCTCGTATAGTAAAACGGCGGCACTCACCGATACATTCAGAGAGTCTATGCGTCCCAGCATGGGTATCTTGATATGCTGTGAGGCGGCATGCATCCAGAGCGGTGACAGGCCGGTAGCCTCATCTCCTACTACTATGGCGGTGGAAGTACGAAAGTCCATGTGGTAATGAGGCTTCGTAGCGGTCAGCTCTGCAGCGTAAGACGTGATCTGCCTGGCGACCAGCCAGGCTATCACATCAGGAGCCGGCGCTATGGCTATCTGATTGGTAAATACGGTGCCTACGCTGGAGCGGACGGCATTGGGGTTGTAGACATCCGTCTTGGTATCGCATACGATGACCGCATCCACGCCTGCCGCATCACAGGTGCGCAGCATGGCGCCCAGGTTGCCAGGTTTCTCCACGCCCTCTATCACGAGTATCAGGGGGCGGTCATGCAGCTGCAGGTCGGACAGGCTATGTGCCTGCGGACGGGCCAGGGCTATCACTCCCTCTGTAGTGCCTCTGTAGGCTACAGACTCGTACACCTCAGCGGTGATCTGAAATATCTCCGTACCGGTCAGACTGCATTTAGCCAGATTGTATTCATCTGTCTCTTTGAGCAGCTCCTCACAGACATACAGCTGGGTGATCTCATACCCAGCCGCATCTGCCAGGCAGAGCTCCCGCATACCCTCTATGGCAAATACGCCCTGCTCCCGGCGCTCAGCAGCCTTGTCCAGCTTTTTGAGGGCCTTGATGCGTGGGTTTTGAGGGCTGGTGATGAGCATGGCGGTAGCAGATAAAGTTGAAAATTGAAAATTATAATTGAATTTAGTACCAGATAAGTATCTGATCGTGAAAATAGGCCTCTTTTTCGGTTCCTTCAATCCGGTACACACCGGCCACCTGATCATAGCCAACTATATCCGGGAGACTACCGACCTGGACAAGATCTGGCTGGTGGTCTCGCCGCAAAATCCCTTTAAGGAAAAGCAAACCCTGCTAAACGAATATGACCGCCTGCACCTGGTACGGCTGGCCATAGAGGGTAACGATGGCCTTATCGCTTCAGACCTTGAGTTTAAACTGCCCAAGCCCTCCTATACCATAGATACACTCACGCACCTCAGGGAGAAATACCCTACATATGAGTTTAGCCTGATCATGGGCGGGGATAACCTGGCCTCTCTGCACAAGTGGAAGAACTATGAGCTGATACTGAATAATCACGACATCTACGTCTACAAGCGCCACACAGAGATGGAGAATCCATTTCCCGACCGGGCCTCCATCCACCTGCTCGATGTGCCGATGCTGGATATATCTGCCACTTTTATACGGGAGCATATACAGAAGGGGCACTCCATGCAGTACTTCCTGCCGGACAAGGTGTGGGAGTACATCCGCGACTATAACCTCTATAAATCCTGATGGGCATACTCAGGTACCTGCTCAGGCTTTCGCTGCTGCTATTGCTGGTCTTTGCATTCAGCCGGATTATCTTTCTGCTATCTGCTCATGACTCTATCACCCAGGATAGCTGGCATACTATTACCTCCGCGTTTTACTACGGGCTGAAAACGGACGTATCTGCCGTCTGCTACATCCTGCTGCTGCCGGCATTGCTCGCGTGCATCGAGCTGATATGGGAGTGGCGTTTTTTGTACTTGCTGCGCCGGTCATTTATCAGGATAGTCATAGTGATCAATGCGCTGATCACGGCTGCGGAGACAGGGCTATATCATGAGTGGGGCACCAAGATAAACTACAAGGCACTGCTATACCTGCAGCATCCCGGAGAGGTATTTCATACAGCCTCGCTATGGCTGCTTTTTGTCTTTCTGGTCCTCACTGTGCTGCAATGGCTGGCAGGCCGGGTCCTGTATCATAAAATCGTAGCGCCGGCGGACAAGATAACCAGACAGCCATGGGCTGTGATCCTCAGCCTGCCTGTAGCGGCCGCCCTGCTGGTGGGCATCCGTGGGGGTGTAGGAGAAATACCGATGTCGGCCGGAGACTCATACTATACTACCAATCCTACGTTGAACTGGGCTGCGGTAAACTCCCTCTGGAATCTAGGCCAGAGTATCCTGACCGGCATGCAGTATGGGCACAGCAATCCGTACCGATCCATGCCAGAGGGCGCTGCCAGCGCTGAGGTACAAAAGCTCGTGAAAGGCCCTTGTGATCCGGCTCCTCACATACTGACTACCGCCAGGCCTAATATTGTGCTGGTGATCTTTGAAGGATGGTCGGCAGATCTGATCTATTCTATCTCAGGAAATGCGGACCACTCCTGCACGCCCCATTTTGACCAGCTGGCAGCATCAGGGCTGCTATTCACCCGGTGCTATGCATCAGGTGAGCGCTCAGATCAGGGGCTAGCTGCGATCCTATCCGGATTTCCGGCGCTGCCGCTATCCTCTATCGTCAACTATACGTCTAAGGTAGACCGACTACCTTCGTTACTCAGCCCATTTCAGCGGGATGGATACGGCTCCCTATTCCTCTTTGGCGGTCAGCTGGGCTATGGCAACCTGAGCACGCTGGTCTATCACAATAAGTTTGATCACGTGATAGAAGAAAGGGACATCGACCCACAGCTATACAGAGGGCGACTCGGTGTACACGACCAGCACACATTTGATATACTACAGCATGTACTCGATACTACCAGGCAGCCATTTTTTGCAGGATTCTTCACGCAGAGCACTCACTTTAGTTTTGACTATCCTGCACCAAAGAAACCCCTGAAATGGGCCGGCAATGACAGCGACTATGCTAATTCACTCATGTATGCTGATAGCTGCCTGGGCGATTTTATGGATAAAGCTAAAGGCAAGAAGTGGTATAGCAATACGCTCTTCATCCTGGTAGCTGACCATAGCCACCTGACACCATGGAGCCAGGATCACCGTACATCATCACTGCATCACATCCCTCTGCTACTGTGTGGCGATGTGCTGGCTCCTGAGTATAGAGGGAAGAATATCCCGGCCACCGTATCACAGCAAGACATAGCTGCCACACTCCTGGCGCAGACCGGCCACCCGCATGACGAGTATGAGTGGAGCCGCGATGCCCTGGCACTGTGCAGCCATCATTTTGCCTATTGGACCTTCACAGAGGGATTTGGGATGACCACTGATAGCTGCGAGCTGGTATACGACCTGGCCGGCAAGAAAGCAGTCAGCAGCGAGTTTCGAAATTGTGACAGTGTGGCCCTAAAAAAGCAGGCCTTTGCTTATATCCAGATGGTGATGGATGATTTCCTGAAAAAGTGATCAGCCCTTTGTCTTCGCTGACTTTTCCTGATTGTACTGGTAGATCACCTGTATCATCACTTTGCCCACGGAGCCTAGCGTGTTTTTGCTGATCAGGTCCATGTTATCTTTGTGCGTATGATGGTGATGGCCGAAACCATCCTCGCCATAGCGGATCACATCTATGGTAGGTATGTGTATGATCTGATTGACATAGTAGTGATCATCCGTGACCTGGCCAAAGATACGGTTGACAAAAAGGCTGCTGTAGCCCAGGCGATCTGCAGTGTGCCACACATACTGGCTCACCCAGTCAGCCATGGTAGCTGACACCCCCTCTCTGGGAAAGGAAGCATCTGCCGTACCCACCATATCCAGATTGATACCGAAGTCTGCACGGTAGCCCGGCACATGCGGGTTTGACGCCCAATACTGCGATCCCAGGCACCATGAGTTCTGCGCCTTTGGCAGTTTGCTATCATCCGGCTGGCCGTAGTCCTCACTATCAAAGAGTATGATATCTACACCTATCTCAGGGCGCTGCTGGTGAATGGTGCGGGCTATCTCCATAGCCACAGCTGTGCTGCCCGCTCCGTCATCTGCACCATTGATCGGCTTGTCGCGGTCATGGTCATCCTCATCTGCTATAGGGCGCGTATCCCAGTGCGAGCTGATGAAGACCCTGGTGGTAGCCTGCGGATTGATAGCAGCGATGATATTTACAGACTTCATTTTCAGCCCGTCAAAAGCAGTGGCAGTATACTTCTGCACGTATACTGTATCTACCCAGCCTTTTAGTTTATGCGCCATCCATACAGCACATTTGTCATGCGCAGCCGAGTTTGGTGTGCGGGGGCCAAAATCGACCTGTGCCTGTGCATAGCTATAGGCCGAGTCAGCATTGAAGCCCGGCACCGTGACCAGCGCCGGCTCCTGAGGTGGTGCAGTATTCTCTGCCGTAGTATCATCGGCTTTGGGATTATGACACGACACCAGCAGCAATAGAGATGCTGCTACGCCCATTACTTTATTCATATCTGCTTATACTTTGGCTTATCAATTCTTACTCCAGCTGGTACCCTCTTTGCCATCTTTCACCTGTATGCTGAGCTGGAGCAGCGCATCGCGGATCTTGTCTGAGGTGGCAAAATCCTTTTTGTCACGTGCATCTTTGCGCAGTGACAGGATCAGGTCCATCAGGCCTTCTGCTGTATTATCGTCCTGCGCATCGGCTTTATCTATGGCCAGTACGTCTTTTACAAAGGCTGTAAAGGTGTCTTTCAGCCTATGGAAAGTAGCCTCCTCTATGCTCCCTAGTGAGAGATGGCCTTCCTTGTATGAGTTTATCTTTTTGCTCATCTCAAAAAGGATAGCAGTCACCTCGGCCGTATTGAAGTCGTCATTCATTTTGTCATATATCTGCTCGCACAGATCATTCACTTCCTTGTCTTCAGCTGCATCTACTGCGGCCTTGCCTGAGCTGTAGGCCAGGGCCTGCAGGTTGTCATAGGCATTCATGAGCTTGGCGTAGCCTTTCTCTGCGGCCTGCAGCGCATCATTAGAAAAATCCAGTGTAGACCTATAGTGGCTCTGCATCATAAAGAACTTGACAGCCATCGGTGCGTATGCCTTGCTCAGCATTTTGTGTGCGCCGGCAAACAGTTCTTTCGGCAAGAATGAGTTTCCTTTGGACTTGCTCATCTTCTCCCCGTTTACAGTCAGCATATTGGCATGCATCCAGTAGCGCACGGGGTTGACACCATCTGCACCTACACCCTGGGCTATCTCGCACTCATGGTGAGGAAACTTCAAATCCATCCCCCCTCCATGTATATCAAACTGCTGGCCGAGGTATTTGCCGCTCATGGCCGAGCACTCGAGGTGCCAGCCAGGGCAGCCGTCTCCCCATGGCGAGGGCCACTTTTGCAGTGCATTATCCGGAGTCTTGATCCATAGGGCAAAGTCAAAAGAATTCTTCTTATCGCTGGTGCCGGATAGCTCACGGGTCACCTCCATCAGGTCGTCTACATTGCGACCGCTGAGCTGGCCATAGGGATGGGTCTCCATGTACTTCTTTACATCAAAGTAAACCGAGCCATTGATCTCATAGGCATAGCCATTGGCCAGGATACGCTTCACCATCTCTATCTGCTCCACTATATGGCCGGTAGCTGTGGGCTCTATACTAGGGGGCATGAGATTGAATATATCGCAGACCTCATGAAAGCTGGTGGTATATTTCTGCACGATCTCCATGGGCTCCAGCTGCTCCAGCTTGGCACGCACTTCGATCTTGCTCTCACCTGCATCTGCATCATCAGTCAGGTGGCCGGCATCGGTGATATTGCGTACATAGCGTACCTTATAGCCCAGGTGCGTGAGGTACCTGTAGACCGTATCAAAGGTCGTAAAGCTCCTTAGATTGCCCAGGTGCACCTCGTTGTAGACAGTAGGGCCGCAGGCATATAGGCCTACGAAAGGCGGATTGAGTGGTTTAAAAACTTCTTTCTCCCTGCTGAGGGTATTATAGATCTTCAGTTCTGATGGCATAGACCTCAAATATAGGAAAAGCGCCTCACGGCTCTAAATGCCTAGCGCTGAGCAGGCAGCGACAGGGTAGTGATCATAGGGTAGTGATCTGACAGCCTGCGCGGTATGGTGCGGCAGGCATGTATACTGATAGATGGGTCCGTAAGCATAAAATCGATGCGGTACACGCCCAGTTTGGTAGCAAATGAGCTACCGAAACCATTGCCTTTTTCTACAAAGGCATCTGTCATGCCCCTGCTTATAGTATGATACGTATACGAGACCGGAGCATCATTAAAGTCGCCACACAGTATCCTGGGGCCCTCATACAGACCGATGGCATCCTGCAGGATACGGGCCTGATGCGCCCGGGCAGCAGTGGCACGCTTCATTTTGCGCAGGATACTCTTCAGCTTGTGCCAGCTGGTGCTTTGGTTTTCGCTCAGCTCCTCTATGGTATCATAGTCGTCATAGCCGAGGTGTATCGATTGCAGGTGAGTATTGTAGACCCTGAGCAGGCGGTCGCCCAGGCGCACATCTGCATACATACATTGATTGGCTGTAGACTGGCCCAGCTGCACCAGTCCTTTATCTGCTATTTCGTATCGCGAGAAGATAGCCAGGCCCCACTGCATATGATTGCTCCTGCGTGAGTCATCACGACGTGGCGTTTTGTCATAGGTGATGCGCATATAGTGATACTGGTACCCGAGGCTATCCCTCAGGTACTCCGTATCGCGAAACTCATTGTCATCAGTATAATACTCCTGGAAGCAAATGATGTCAGGATTCTCAGCACGGATCAGCTGCATGATCTCGGATCGGGTCTCTTTATTGCCGGACCAGTTGTAGAGGTCAAAGTTTCGCACGTTATAGCTCATGACCTTGATACCTTTGGATTCATCTCCAGCGGTATGGACCGCCACTACCGTACGGATAAATGGCCATGCCAAAACCATAGCTGCGAGGTTGACCCAAAAAATGACGATCCGGCCCGCAGCTGAGATAATAAGGCAAGCGACCACCAGCACTAAAATGAAAGGAAAGGCCAGCCCGAGAAACTGCAAGGGCCAGAAGACAGATGGATCCAGATAGCACGCCAGACAGGAAGCCGTGAGCCCTATCAGGACGATCATATTAACTGTATAAAATGCCTTTTTGATCACTGGAGCAAAGCTAACACTCAGCGTGCGGTTTTTAGGATAGAATAGCAAATGGCTGCTGATCGCGCCTGCTCTGCAGGTAGAGCGCAGCTACATCACTGATGGTCTGCTGCAGCGGGCGGAAGGTATAGTCCAATGCTTTGCGCACCTTTTCATTGCTATAGTAGAAGTCATTTTGCCCTATGGCTACGCTATCATGCGTGATGATAGCTGATGGTTTTGCGAAAAGTGACCTGACGCTCTCAAATCTCCAGGCCAGAGAGCCCAGCACCCTGCCGGAGTGAATATACGGCCTGCGTACCTTCATAGCATCCGCCGCCATCCACATCACATCGCGAAAGGATGCATTCTCTGCTGAGACAATAAATTTTTCGGCGCTAATATCTGAATTCATCAGCCTGATCGCTATCTCTACTACATCACGCACATCTACAAATCCATTCACCCCTGTAGTATAAAATGGCAAGCCGCTATGCACATGGCTGAATATCCCATTGGGAGGTATATTCCAGAAGCCACCACCGAGTATAGTAGAGGGATTGATGATGACGGCATTGAGCCCCTCCGCTATACCGCGCCAGACCTCGCGTTCAGCATAGAGTTTGCTCTTGTAGTAGGCAAAATTGTCATTGGAATCTTTGACGTCAAGGTTTTCATCTATGAGTTTCACTGCCCGCTCAGGCCTGCCAAAAGCGGCCACACTACTGACGTATAAAAGCTTTCTGATATCGCTGCTTAGTGCAGCGTTGACCACATTGGCGGTACCCTCTGCATTGACACTGAGCATCTGCCCCAGATCGTAGGGCTGCATGGATATCAGCGCTGCTACGTGGTATACCTGGTCTACTCCCACCATAGCCTCTTCGAGAGAATAGATATCGCGTACATCCCCCTCTATCCACTCTATACGATCGGTGTACCCGGCCAGCAGGCTCATATCACTTGTAGCTCTGCGCAGGCCACGCACATGCTCTCCCTTATCGATCAATTCTTTGACCAGATAGGAGCCCAGCAGGCCATTTGCACCGGTGACCAATATCATTAGATTGCCAAATATTCAGCCGCGAATATCGAACATTCATACCTGATTCAGGCAAATACTTTAAGGGAGATAGAGCGCCCCGCAGATGCTATCTCGCGTAGCTCCTGTCACGGATGACAGTACATTGATCTCGCCCCGCAAGCGCAAAACTCCTATGAGCGCCATGACCAGTGCCTCCTTGTAGCTGACTACCTGTGCCGGGGGAATCTCTACAGCCATGGCAGCATGCTGCCTGATGCACTCTATCAGATGGGTATTAAATGCTCCCCCACCTGTGATGAGCATTTTTGCATCATACTGATGGCTATCAGATGCGGTGCGGATCTGTGCAGCTATCTGTACTGCTATATGCTCGGTATACGTGGCGAGTTTATCTTCTACGCTGATACTATAGGCATCGATGACCGGCAGGACTATCTCAGAGGTGAATCCATTATCCAGAGATCTGGGAGCCGGCTTCTTGTAATAATCCAATGCATCTAGTGTAGATAGCAGCTCTTTATTTACCTGGCCTGACGCTGCCAGCCGGCCATTGATATCAAACTCGTGACCTAGCTCCCCTGCATAGTGATTGAGCACCTGATTGGCAGAGCATATATCAAAAGCTACCGATCTGCCGGGGCTATTTATAGTCACGTTGGCTATACCGCCCAGATTGAGCAGGTAGCCATACGCGGGGAAAAGAAGCCTGTCACCTATAGGCACGATAGGTGCTCCGCTGCCGCCCAGCGCCACATCACTGCTACGCAGATCACATACGACCGGCACTCCGGTGATGGCAGCTATCGCAGCGCCATCTCCTATCTGTGTGGTAAAATGCTGGCCGGGAAAATGGAATACAGTATGACCATGCGAGGCTATGAGATCAGTTTTGCCTGACAGCTGATGACGCTGTATAAAATCTGAAAGGATACTGCCCAGCAGATGACCATACGAAGTATGAAGGTGCCAGAGGCTGCGGCCATCCAGGCTACGCGCCGTACGCAGCTTTGCCATCCAGTCAGGAGTATAGGGGATACAGTCAGCCTGCTCAATCGTAAACTGCCACTGGCCATCGGCGAACCGGAAGTGGCAATATGCCAGATCCACTCCATCGAGCGAACTGCCGGACATCAGTCCGATGACACTATATGCGTCCTGCTTGTGTATCATTACACCTAAACATAGTTAGTTTTAGGGAAAGCTGCGCAAAGCCTAACGCACCAGTGTCACATTGCCCGATCGGACTATACTTTCGCCATCATACGTTTTCGCAGCTATAGACCAGACGTAGGTGCCTATCTCCATATTATGCCCGTTGTAGCGGCCATCCCATCCTACGTTGATATTCTCTGTCGAAAACACCTTGCCTCCCCAGCGATCATACACGGCAAATTCGGTCAGCGTTTCGATATTGAGATAGCGAGATATGCGGAATACATCATTCAGGCCATCGTCATTTGGCGAGAAGGCTGTAGGCAGGAGTATGACGGTGTGCCCATCTACGGTCACCAGCACGGAGTCATAGTTGCTACAGCCGTACTCTGATATAGCGTACAGGTAATAGGTGGTCGTATTGAGTGGAGTAGCAGGAGTAGTGAGCTGAAATGGTGACTCTATATACTGACCCGGTGTCCAGTAGATGTAGGATACATTGGCCGTGCCGCTGAGGGTAGCCGTAGTATTGCGGTATATCAGCGTATCCAGGCCTGCGTCTACTATAGGCAGGGGCCTGATGGTCACTACCACATCTGCAGTATCTGAGAAGCAGTCATTGGATACCCGCACATGGTATACGATAGAGGCCAGAGGGATAGCTACAGGGCTGGAGTCTGATGGATGATTGATCCATGTAGATGGATACCACTGATAGTAGAATCCGCCTGAAGAGTGCAGCTGGATAGCCTTGCCCTCGCATACATCATATGGAGACTGTGCCACCGCCTGTACAGGTAGCTGCACATTGATAGTGATAGAGGTATCAGCATGGCATTGGTGGATATTAAACACCCTCACATGGTAGGTATCTGTATCCAGCGGGTTGGCCATAGGATTGGCTATCGTGGTAGAGCTCAGGCTCGGATCTGGCTGCCACTGATAGTCTACACCGCCGGTAGCCACCAGCTGTATAGGATGTCCCTGGCATATGTAGGCCACATCCGGGCCTATACCAGGTACCGGCGGGAGGTACACATGTACCAGTACGGAGTCCCTGTTTTTGCAGCCGTAGGTAGTCTCTGTGCCTGTCACATAGTACATGCGGTCACTGGTGGGATATGCCAGAGGGTCGGCTATAGTGGTATCTGACAGGGTAGCATCTGCACGCCACTGATATATATCCGCCCCGGAGGCATGGATCTGTACGCTATCTCCTATACAGACTGAGTCTACATGCTCTGTAGTCAGCGGTGGCAATGGATGCACTATCACAGTAGCAGTATCCTGCTTGGAGTAGCAGTAGTTTTGCACTGTGAAAATGTATGTGGTAGTAGTGTGAGGATAAAATAGCGGGCTATTGGAATTAGGATCACTGATGCCCACATTAGGGCTCCAGTTGTAATAAGAATTTCCTTGCTTCAATACATTGAGGGTAATGGTGTCATAGATACAGATCGGCTTTGCGGTATCTACTATGAGGTTGAGCGCAGGGTCCAAGTCGTATACTGTGACCGAATCCATGAGGCGGCAGCCATTGGTATCGACACCTGTCACATAGTATGTCTGATTGCCTGCCGGGGGCGTAGCTACAGGATTGGCTATAGTGGTGCTAGAGAGGCCCGCAGGTGGGGTCCAAGTATAGCTCACTCCGCCGGTAGCTGTGAGCTGCACACTGGTATGAAAGTTTGATCCGGCTTTGCAGACAGAGGTGTCAGGCCCGGCATCTATCTGCGGGTTGGGATAGGTATTTACCCTCACAGAATCAAAATTGCGGCATCCGTGGCCATCAGTCACTGTGACGTGATATGTAGTAGAGGCCACCGGGGTCGCTATAGGGTTGCCTACCATGGAGTCATTTAAGGTGGATCCCGGTGACCACACATAGCTGACACCGCCCGACTCATTGAGCTGAGTAGAGGTATTGGGACATATCTTTACCGTAGGTGAGTGAGTGACCGTAGGCAGCGGCCAGACCGTGACCGTTTTGGCTATCGTATCACGGCACCCGTCAGCCGTCACAGTGATAAGGGTTACGGTTTTAGAGCCGGGCGTAGTATAGAGTACTGACGGATTGACCTGCGTGCTGGTCGTTCCATTGCCCAGATCCCAGTAGTAGCCGGTCACTGTGCCCGTACCCGTATAGGTGAAGTGCACAGTATCAGATACACAGGTAGGAGACACGCTAAAATCAGGCGCCGGCAGTGGTTTGACCGTGATAGAATGTGTAGCGCTGACGGCGCATCCCACGGCGTTGCGCGTAGTGAGTGTCACGGTATAGGTGCCCGGCGTGCTGTAGGTGTGTACCGGATTCTGATCTCCGCTCCGCAGTCCATCACCGAATATCCACCCCCACGACGCCAATGGCGAAGAAGTGGTAGAAGACAGGTCATGAAATACCACTGCAGAGTCCTGGCATACATTTACAAAAGAAAAGTCTGCAGCAAGGGTAGGGTATATTTTGACCAGTGCGTGCGAGGAGTCTACACAGTCTCCTTTGGTGATAATGACAGTCACATAATAAGTCCCTGTGTCAGGGTAGGTATAAGACGGCGCCTGTACGTTTGAAGTATCATTTGTGATACCAGCCACACCAAAATCCCAGTGATAGGTAGGCGTCACATTAGTAGGCGGCGGATTTACCACACTTACGTTACTGAAATTTACATTTCTGTCGGTACAGTTGAGCACGTACACCCCTATATTGATAGAAGGTATATAGCTGCCGGGCTCGTACGGGAGCGTCACTGTAGGGATATTGCACGGTACCACGTTAAACTGATAGTCGCGTATGGTCTGACCTATGTAGGAGCCATTTCTATACTCCGAGACGGCTACTGCCACTACGAATACACCTGTCTGATTGGGCGTACCAGTGAGCAGGCCTGTGACAGGATCTATCTGGAGGTCGCCGGAGTTAGATGGATTATTGATCGGGTTGGTGGGGCTATTAGGCGAGAAGTATGTGACCGGTATAAATGGTGGGGGAAATGCAGATAACGGACAGCCGGGAGGCGCATTGGTACTGGAGCCTGGGCTAGGGTCAAAGCATGTACCGGAATTAGTATAATCCAGAGCTGTGACCAGAGAGTAAGATAGTGAATCGCCATCCGGATCTATAGCTGAGTGGTCAAACTGCAGGAAGTATCCATTGCAGATAAAAAGAGGTGGGCGCTGGGCAAACCGTGGGCTGCTATTAGTAGGGAAGCGATCGTTTGATATATGCGCTACGTAGGCTGCTCCTGTGCCATTGGGTATGGTCATGATGGCGGAGTTACGGCAGCAGCGCTCGTAGACCAGTGTGTAGCCACCCGGACGCGGAGGGAGTACCTTGGTACCGGTGTAAAAAGCCTGCTCTATGCACACATCGATATTACTGAGATCCATGCACGAGTTGACCGTAGACGGCACCGGATCAGGATTGGGGCGGGCCATGGGTATAGAGTCTATATAGTTTCCCAGTGAGTCAAATATCTGTACATACTCCGGGTCGCCATATTGCGCGCACTGCTGACATGCGCCTGAGCAGTTGCGATATAGCTTTAGGGTGACCCTGAAGTTATTGCCCCCCAGATAGTCATAAAACAGCTCTGCCCCCACGATGTGCGACGCCAGCAATGGTACACCCACAGACAGAAATAAAAAGAGGGTCAGTAGCTTTATCTTCATAAAAAAAAGGACACCAAAGATACGCTATAAAGCGTGTTTGCAGCAACAATTATAATTTAACAAGACTTGTTTTCAGCCTACGGTGCTGTAATATCAAGACGGTATATCCAGTCATATAGTGGCCTGTAAATAGACGGGCAAGAAAAAGCAGGCTGAAAAATCGGCGAATCAATCGTTTCAATAGGCTTAAAGCAGAACGGTTTCCGACCCATCTATTTCATTTAACAAAAAAAACAATCACCTTCGTTAAACCATTGCGTCAGTGCATGGTCTACATCATAGAAATATCTATTATCAGATAAAGTTTTTAAGGTGGTTTTAGGGTGAATGGGCTTCTTCGGGAGCCCTTTCATATTTTAGGCCTTTGCTGCTGCTGCGTCCCGTTTTTTCACTCCCAGATTATATATCACCTGAAAGATCAGAAGCGCTACTGCAAAGTACAAGAATGCAGCCAGGGTCATGACCCAGTCCCACTGCACAGCGCCGGTCAGCAGCAGGAGGCAAAGCGGAATAGACAGAAGCGATATACCTACTAATGTGTAGCCTACCCCCCTTTCCTTTAGCCCAAAGTAGTAAAGCATGTGAGTGATGTGATCCTTGCCACCGACGAAGGGTGACTGCTTGCGCAGAAGGCGTCTGAAGGTCACGGTCGTAGTATCTATGAGCGGTACGATGAACATCAGCATAGGCACCACAAACTGCTTGAACTCCAGAACGTCATTGGGATTGTCTTTAAACTGCCATAAATACTCTATACCACACGCGGCCAGAAATACCCCGAGAAACTGACTACCGGTATCTCCCATAAACATTTTAGATGGGTGCCAGTTGAAAAACAGAAACCCAATGAGGGCGCCGAGCACACCCACCATCATCACCAGGTTAAAGTTATTGCGATGAAGCTCCTGGGCAAAGATCACAGCTATGAGGCCTACGATGATAGAGGCTGAAATAGAGGTGGTGATGCCGTCCATATTATCCAGCATATTGATGGAGTTCATCAGCCCTATCACCCAGAATACAGTGATACCGAAATCCAATGCCGGCAGGCCTGTCAGATGGATATAGACGTCTGAAAGGATCAATATAAAAGCACAGGATAGCTGGCCTATAAATTTGACCAGCGGATTCGTGTTGTACGCATCATCTGCCAGGCCCAGTATAAATCCGAGGCTGCTGGCCGCCATGATACCCATCAGGTGTTTATCCAGGAAAAGTGGATTCTCACGAGGCAGCACCCCTATCACCGAGATAGAGATCAGGAATACGATGAAGAATGAAAAGCCTCCGATAGCTGGTTTGACATTGGCAGACCAGCGCTCCTGCTGTAGTTCGGTATTATTTCGCGTACCCAGGTTGAAAGATACTTTCAGGAAAAGCCAATTGATCAGAAATGAAAAAAGTATACTGACCACGAAAAAGGTGGTCAGAAAAACTACTGAATATTTCAGGTCAAAAAACATGGCCTACTCTTGGGTAAATATTTTTTTGAACAAAGGCAGTTTTCTCCGGTTCTTCTCATCATCGCCGTAATATCCGTAGCCGTGCGCTGATCCATAGCCATAGCCATAGCCGTAGCCATATCCATAGCCGTAGCCGTAGCCCGATCCGTAGCCATAGTAGTAGCCATAGCTGGAGGCACCGCGACCGAAATCATTAAGGACACAGGACAGGCGCGATATCTGATTTTCTTCTATCAGCCTGTTTATATTCAGAATGAAGGAGCGATTTGAGAATGCAGCACGGAGTATATAGATAGGAAAATCTGAAAGACGCAATATCTCGAGAGCATCTGTGACCAGGCCGATAGGCGGCGTATCTATGATCACAAAATCGTATTTCGCTTTGAGCTCCTCTATTAGCTGGCGCAGCCGTGGCTGCAGGATCAGCTCGGACGGATTTGGCGGTACCGGGCCAGACGGGATAAAATCAATATTCGCAATATTGCTGCTCAATATGCAGTCATAAGTATTGGACTGATTACTCAGTATGGTACTGACTCCCCTTGAATTGTCCGACTCAAAGATCTTATTCAGACGAGGCTTACGCATATCGCAGTCTATGATGACCACCTTTTTCTCCAGCATAGAGAGGATGGCCGCGATATTGAGCGCAGTAAAGGTTTTACCTTCACCGGGTATAGTAGATGTCGTGGAGATCACCTTTGGCCCGGGACTGTTATCTATAAATTGGAAATTGGACCTGAGTGCCCGGTAGGCCTCTGATATGGTAGATTTAGGATCTTTGGTCACTACTATCTGAGACCTTTCCAGTGTCTCATTGTAGCTCGGGATGATGCCCAGTATCGGCGCCTTGCTCTTGAATGATATCTCCTGGATGGAGATGATCGTTTTGTGCAGCAGGTATCTGATGATGACTATCACCAGACCTATCAGCAGGCCTATCAAAAGACCCGCCAGGCGGATGATAGATACCTGCGGTGATACCGGTGAGGATGGCAGATTGGCATGAGATAGGATAGTATAATCTGACACCACCCCGGCATTTGCTATGAGATAGTTTGACTTCTGGTCAATAAGGCTCAGGTAGAATTTTTCCTTTGACTCTCTGACTTTGTCCAGCCGGTTAAAATCAGAGGCTATCTGAGGCATTTTAAAGATCTTAGAGGTCGTCTCTGCAAACTCTCCGTTCAATTTTCTTATTTCCTCTTCGGTGAAGCGGACCGCATTATCTACATTTTGCAAGAGCTCTACCTGACGCTGCGCTATTTTCTGGTCCATCAGCCTGATCTCCGGGTGACCGTTGGTCACATCCAGGAGTTCTACGTTGCGTGCATCTCTGAGATCATTGAGCTCTTTGATCGCCTCTTCAAAATTCAAATTAGATGACCTGAAATGGATGCCTGGTATATTCTCGTGATTGTTATTGTCAGCTACACGCTTTCTAAACATTTTGAGCACCATGAGGTCTGCCCCCAGTATATCAATCTGATCTGAAAGCTTATTGTTGTCTTCATTGAGCTTGCTTTCCATCTGGGCATCTGTGAAGCCATTCACAGCTCTCAAATATGAAATGGAGTCTTCAAACTGGGCAAAGTTCAGGGAGAAAGTATCTATCTGCTGAGAGATATAGCTGAGGATATTTGTAAAACTTTCTCGCTTCTTCTCGATATCATACTCTATAAACTCTGTGGCCAAAGCTTCGGCTATATTTTGTGTTTTGGCCGGGTTCTTATCTTCATATGAAATTGTGACAAGTTTGGTCTTGGGGTCAAGCGCATTGACAGTAGTGTGATCCATGATATCCCTGATCACATACCCCTTATCCATAAACTTGAAAAAGTAGTTCGCATTAAGTTGCTCACTGGCCAGTCGTCTCACATTCTTTTTGACATATGCCCTGAAGAGCGGTGTGACTACCAGATCTCCAAAGTTGTATATCTTCTCAAAATTGCCACTGCCATGGTTATAAGAAACTGAAAAAGACTTCTGATTGATGATCGTGATATAGATAGGTTCATTTTCTATACGCGTGAAGCCCGGCACCTCTTCCACCCTGAATGGGCTGGACAGATAAAGGTCAGATGATACGATCTTGGACCGCCCCTCCTTGAAGTAAGCGACCCTCAGAGGCAGCTTATTATAGACTTTCTCGGCTATGATAGGAGATTGTATCAGTTTTATTTCCCTGTTGATCTCGCCTTGATCCTGCTCCTGCGTGATTTTTTCTACCCCTAGGATCTGCGCTTCCTTATTTGCGGTCAGAAACAGAACAGATGCGTTAGACTGGTATATATTGGGTGAGTAGTGTATATATAGCCATGACAACAAGACGCTAATCACTGTCACTACGATGATCCAAACTACAGACTTATTGAGCACATACAGAAAAAGCCCCAGGTTGAAATTCTCCAACGGATTGGTGAATTCCTCTTCCTGACCAGATTTTGGTAATGGGGTTGTATTTGATGTGGTGCTTTCCAACTTATAAATCTATTTTAAGGTTCTGGCCAAAAGAGTAATGGAGGTGACCAGGCCAATAAGGCTGAGAATAGGCGTCATGACCGGCAGTATTTCCTTTGCGAAATCTGCAGCCGGGCTCTTCCGCTGCTCTATGTATATAATATCGTTTGACTGTACGATCAGATCTGCAGTACGCAGCCCCTCCAGGGTAGACAGATCCACCAGACGTACCTGAGGATTGGTCAGATCGCCCCTTATTATCTTGATCTTATATGCCTTGATAGGACGCTCCAGACCTCCTGATTTGGCCAGCACCTCTACGAGATTAGTTGGCGCGTCATTGAGTTTCACGACCATTCCCATGTCTCCCTTGAAAAGAAAAACACGTCTGTTTGTGACACGGAGCACGACAAAAGGGTTGACAAAAAGAGACGCATATCGCTGAGCCAACTGTGCCTCTAGCTCATTTTGTGTATATCCCTTCACATACATCATGCCCAATACAGGAAACTTAACAAAACCTTCATTATCTACCAGATATTCTACGAGAACTGCACTCCCGGTACTAGACAGTTGATTTCCGGCTTGCTGTGAGTTAGTTCCCCCACCAAGGACATCTACCAGCTTAAACCCATCTCTGGAGTATACCTGCAGTGTGAGCTCATCACCAGGCTGTATGACATATTCTTCGATGTTCTTTTTGGCTAACTCGAAATACTGATAATCCTTTTGCTTGAACATCGTATTGGGATAAAATACCCTGCATGACGATAACGACAATAGCGCCAGCAACCCCAGAAAGCAATAGAATTTCTTTACCATATAATTCTTACAAACCTACAATAATTGACATAATTAACACAGCCGGAGGCTATAGAACATAAACATCATCTCCTGTCACTGAGCAATCTCCTGTACAAGGCGCCCATATCACGCGCCAGCCTCAGGTGGCTAAAATTCTCCATGACGTGCTGAGTACCCTTGCCAGACATATCCTGGCGCAGCTGCTCATCTTCTACCAGTCGCAGCATGTTGGCAGCAAATCCGGCTACATCATCAGAATCACTGAGCAAGCCGGTCTGGCCCTCCACCAGTATATTGGCTATACCGCCTACGCGGGTGCTGACAATGGGCCGGCCAGAGGCCTGTGCCTCGATCAGGCTGACCGGGGTACCTTCGTTCAGAGAGGTGAGGGCTATGATATCAGATCCGGCATTGGACACATCTATATCCCTGATCCATGAGGTAAAGGTGAGCAGATTGGACGCGCTCAGGTCATCATTATTGAAAGATATACCCAGATCCCTGGCGGCCTGCTCTATGTCTGCCCGTAGCTCGCCATCTCCTATGATGAATGCGCGTATTTTCTTATTCGTCTTGCTTGCGACCAGCTTCAGTGCATTGAGAAAAAGTGAATGGTTCTTGACCGGTACCAGGCGGCCCACTATGCTGATCACGATCTCATCATCTGCTACTCCATACTGAGACCGAAAGGCTTTCCTTTTCTGGTCTTTGTCTTCCGTAAACTTGCTCAGGTCAAATCCTAATGGTATGATCTCAAATTTATCACGGGGTGCTACCTTAAACTGATCTGCAAGTTCACTCCTTTGTATCTCGCTCAGCGTCACTATAGCGTCAGTGCGGCGTGCCAGGTACCGCTCTATCTCCAGAAAGGCCCGCGTTTTCAGTGGACCGAAATAGGAGTGGAATACATGCCCGTGAAAGGTATGCACTATGACCGGTACCTTCTCATGGTAGGCTGCCAGCCTCCCTACAGCCCCCGCCTTGGCGGCATGCGTATGTACGATATCCGGCTTGAAGTCACGGATGATCTCACGTATCTTGAAATAAGCTTTGTAATCTTTGAAAGGATTCAGCTCCCGATACATCTCTTTGATATAGACGGGGTGAAGGTCCAGCTTATCCAGGATAAACTGCGAACTCTGCTCTGTCTCATCTGTCATACCGGATACGAGCATCGTTTCAAAATCACTATCCAGGTACTTGGTCAGGTTGGCGGCATTGTAGGTCGGGCCGCCCAGATTGAGGCGATTGATGATCCTTAAAACTTTTGGCATCAGAACTTAAATAATAACATTTTGAAAACACTACAACTGTCATTGGCTCAGCGATTCTATCCAATAAATTAAACTAAATTTGGAAAGATAAAAAACATCTATTTTACAGATATGCCGATGTCTTCATCAGACTTAGTCTCCAAGCTCAGATATCTATTCTGGAAATTAAGAAGCCTCCTCACTCCACAAAAGCCACAAAGCCACCTCTGTCTGCAGCCTGTGGAGAGAGAATTTGTGCAGCAGCGGACGCATATCACTAATCTGCCTCCTAAGAACATCAGAGATCTCGGATCTACCTGGATGCCGCCAGAGCAATGGGTAGAGCTAGATACAAATGATGTATACCTGAACGTTTTTAATGACTGTAATGTCGCGATAAATGGTATCCTTTTTCAAGGTCTTTGTGCTTTTGCAGGTACTTATATCTATCCTGCATTTTATGATAAATATGGAGTCCCGTTTTTATTGAATACCTACAGGCACTCGAAAAGACGGTCTTGCAATGATGCCTATGAATACCTGCTGGTCCATGACCACTGGAGCGCTTACAATTACTTTCATTGGATCTGTGACGCGCTACCTAAACTATACCTCTTCAAAAAACATTTCGCTCAAAAGAGCAACGTCCGTGTATTCTTACCTGCGGACGCCCCAAAGTTTGCGATAGACTCCGTAAGCATAATGGGGTTTGAAATAGAGTTTATCTCCAGGGCAGAATATGTTTTTGCCAAAAAAGTCTATCATCTCGATTATATCGTGGCATCAGGTTTTACTACTCCCACTTTGCTCGAGGCTATAGGGCACATCCTACCTGCCGATAGACCGCGTGCTGACCGGCAGGTATATATCAGCAGGGGTAAGGCCGGAAGAAGAACAGTGGCCAATGAAAACAAGCTTATTGATCTCCTGGTAAAGAAAGGATTTGAAATTCATTTCACTGAGACGTTGTCTTTCAAGGAACAAATCGAACTATTTTCTCAAACTGCCACTCTGGTCAGTTCTCATGGCGCTGGCTTGACCAATATGTTGTTTATGCCAAAGGGGGGCAGTGTGATCGAGCTGGCGCTAGCTGATACCAGCCAGCAAACCATGTGCTATTGGGCAATGGCTAATGCTATGGATCTGCAATATTCTTACATCCCTGTACCAGCAGGTGATGGCGATGCGCTGGCAATAGATGATAATGCCATTCGTCTTCTCGAAAGTGCTCTTGAGAGTCGCTGAGCCTATGCTATCTTACAGCAGGTCTGTAAGTATCTTCTCTATGCTGAGGCCCTCTGCCTCTGCCTTATAGTTTTTGAAGACCCGGTGGCGCAGGATAGGCAGGGCTACCGCCTTCACATCGTCTATATCCGGAGAGTATTTACCCTTGGTAGCCGCATGGCATTTGGCTCCGAGCACGAGGTACTGCGAGGCACGCGGACCCGCGCCCCAGGCTATATAGTTATTGACCATCGGCAGTGAGTCCTTGCGGTTGGGCCGGGTCTTTGTGGCCAGCTTCACGGCATACTCCAGCACGTTGTCTGCTATCGGTATACGGCGCATCAGCTGCTGGAAGTACAGTATCTCAGTGGCCGACATTTTCTTTTGTAGCTCCACTTTGGCACCAGCTGTAGTACTCTTCACTACCTGCAGCTCTTCTTCAAAACTAGGGTAGTCCAGTGAGATCGAAAACATAAAACGGTCCAGCTGCGCCTCAGGTAGGGGGTAGGTACCTTCCTGCTCTATTGGGTTCTGCGTAGCGAGTACGAAAAAGGGGAGGTCGAGTTTATGGCGCTGCCCGGCTACGGTCACCGTGCGCTCCTGCATAGCCTCCAGCAGTGCTGATTGAGTCTTGGGCGGTGTACGGTTGATCTCATCAGCCAGTACGATATTGCTGAATACCGGGCCGCGGGTAAACTTAAAGTTTCGGCTCTCATCCAGTATCTCTGAGCCGATAATATCTGATGGCATCAGGTCCGGTGTAAACTGGATACGGCTAAAGCTAAGATCGAGTATCTGGGCAATGGTGTGTACGGTGAGTGTTTTGGCCAGGCCCGGTACCCCTACCAGCAGAGAGTGACCATCACTGAAGACAGATATCAGGATATTGGATACAACCTCATCCTGCCCTACTATCACGCGGGCTATCTCAGACTTCAGGTCTTTATATTTCTTTGCAAATGCGTCGAGGGCTTCTACGTCTGAGTTGTACATTGCTATCCGTGGTTTAGCTCAAAGTAAGTGAAAAGCGCCGAGAGGCAGTACCCATCCCGGTATTTATTTTACTGATCCATTGTCAGTGCTGGTCCACTTCTTTATCACATCGCATCCGTAGTAGGATTTGTCGATCTTGATAAAGACATGGCCTTTATTCAGGCGGATCCAGTTGGCCAGCTCATCCTGTTGCTTTTTCTGCCTGGCAGCAGCCTGTATCTTAGAGTAGTCTGTAGAGGGGTCAGCTTTATGAGGCTTGGTCTCAGACTTGAGGTAGATGATCCTGTAGCCTTTTTTCTCCTGTCCGGTCTTGTCCATACTAGTGAATGGAAGCACCTCAGAGTACTGGCCTACCTTCATCCTGTCCAGTGTAAAGATGAGTGTACCATCTATCTCAGACTTTTCAAAGAAGGTGCTCTGTGTCTTAGGATTCGTCATCAGGCCACCATTGAGACGCAGGTTTTCATCGTCTGAAAATTGATTTACCGCTTCGCGGAAGCTCATAGAGTCTGTAGCCAGCTGATGCTGTACGCTATCTATCCGGAGCTTCACCGCGTCCAGGTCATCCAGTGTAGTTTTAGGTTTGATCAGGATGTGGCGCAGCTTTAGTTTATTGCCGCGCTTCTCATCCAGCAGGATCAGGTGATAGCCAAAAGGCGTCTCTACTATATCACTCATTTTGTGCGGATCCAGGCGGTATGCGACAGCCTCAAACTCCGGCACCAGCTCACCACGCTCTATGATACCCAGGTCGCCACCGCTGGAGGCCGAGCCCGGATCCTCAGAGTACAGGATAGCCTGCAGGGAAAAGTCCGCTCCACCCTCTATATCCTTCCTGATCTTTTCCAGCTTTTTCTTTGCCGTTTCTTTCTCCTCCTCTGTCACCTTGGGAAACATGATGACCTGGCCTATCTCCAGCTCAGAGTTGAAATATGGTATACTATCCTTGGGGATCTTGGCAAAGAACTCGTGTACTTCCTGTGGGCTCACTTTGAGGCCTGTAAATACCTTGCCTTTCATCTTGTCACTCAGGAGCTGGTTCTTGATATCCTCAGTGAAATCTTCTTTCATCTCCGCCACACTCTTGCCATAGTAGGCTTCCATTTTCTCCTTTGACCCGTCAAATATGCTGATGAAGTATTTGACACGGCGATCGAGCTCCGCATCTACCTCCTCCTGAGATACAGTGAGGCTATCCAGATTGGCCTGGGCCAGAAACATCTTGTCCAGCAGCAGGCCATCGAGTATACGGCAGCGGGTGTCTGCGGTATCTATCGGATTGCCCTGTGCATTGTGCAGCTGCTGATTGAGCTGTACGTCTATCTCTGACTGGAGCACGATATTATCGCCCACTACGGATATGACACGGTCTGCCGTAGAGAGCTGCGCCCATGCGGGCTGGCCCAGTGCTACGAGGAGCACCAGTACATATATATATTTCAGCGATCTCTTCATTTTAGGGATTGCAAAATAGCAATTTATCTTTTCCATACGTGCTATTCCTTGTCATAGCTGCCGGCTGGAGCTGTGATTTGACAAGTAATAACAAATACGCGGGGGATTTATTGTGCGGCTTTTCGCACCAGGACTTCACTCTTGCCTGATTTCTGGGCATCCGTATAGATACCGTCGTATATTTTCTGGATGAGTACCACCTTTTTCTTATTCATCACGATCTCCCTGATCTGCGCGCGGATATACTCCAGCGGAGATGGCTCGCCCTGATGCTTCACGGTCTTGATATATATGAAATAGGAGTCAGGCCCCTTTTTGACCTCTGAGAATCTGCCGGCCCCGGCCAGTTTCTTCAGCTCGTCCTGTTTGACAGGAAATCGCTTCATCACTGCCGGCCCTGACATCCAGTTGCTATCAGCAAAGGAGTAGCTCTGGGCGTAGGCCTTGCAGTATCCCTCCCGCTTATTGATGTCGTCATCCGTACGGGGGTTGAGTATGGTCGGCCGCATCTTGTCCAGGTCAGGGGCGTCCGTATGTATCTCTACATACTGCAGGTCGTAGATATCGCTCTCGAGGGTAAACTTGTCTTTATTCTCATCATAAAAGGCCTGTACCTCTGCGTCACTTACGCTTTTGTCCAGCTTTTGATTAATGAGTTCCTTTTCGTACTCGTATAGTAGCAATGACTGGCGGTAGTCCTCCACTTTTTTGTCTATACCCAGCTCTCCGGCAGGTACATTTTCTTCTGCTTTCTTGAGCAGCAGCTTGCGGCGTACCCATGACTCACTGTAGTTGACCACAAAGCTTGCAGAGTCTTTGGGAGACATGTTCTTGGTCATGCCCATCACATCTGAGAGGTAGAGATAGTCATCATTGGCCCGGGCCAATACTATTTCGCCCTGGCTGGGCGAGTTTTTCTTAAAATACTTGCACGACGCACCTCCAGCGGCTATGGCTACCAGCAGCATGCACAGCCACCCATTTCTGCTATATATATATCTGCTATCCATGTCAATAAAAAAGGTGCGATCTGCAGACCGCACCTTTCAAAAATAGTATTAAACGCTAATTTCTTACTTCTTAGGCTTGATCAGTGAGCGGAAGACAGCCTGGTCTACTTCTATCGGGTACTTCTGGCGGAGCTCTGCCAGCCAGTTCTTCTCCAGGTATTCCTGATAGTCTGATACAGCATAGCCCTTGGCCTCCTTGAGCGTCTTTGGCTCTGGTTTTACTATATCTTTCACCAGGACAAACTGGTAGCTGCTGTCGTTGAGCTTATTGATCGGCTCGAGGCCTTTCTTCCATGTGGTCTTGTCTACCACATCATATTGGCCTTTCTCATACTTGCCGCTGATCACTGATACCTTGCTGGTGCTGCCTTCTTTGTTCAGCTCCTTTTGTATCTCTTCTCCGGATTTGCCTGCCTTGGCCAGTGCGTAGGCATCGTCAGCTATCTTCTTGTCAGAGCAGTTGAAGATCTCTACATCAGCGCGTTCCTTCCACATATACTTGGTCTTATTGCCCTCGTAGAAAGCTTGTAGGCCTGTCGTATCCTTGGTAGCCTTGCCCCATACCTGACGGTCTGTGAGCTCAAACAGGAGGATGCCGTCACGATATTCCTTCATCAGGCTGGCAAACTCAGGTTTCTTTTTGTCCAGCATGCTCTCTTCATAGTCCAGGCACTTCTGGTTTACCCAGTTGTCATAGTACTCTGCCAGCAGGCCGTCCCTATTCTTGTCATTGCGGTGCTTGGCATTCCTCTGCAGGTATTCGGCGAAGTCTTTGGTCTTGTATGGCTTATTGGCCAGGAAGAAGAGTGTCTCATCGCCAAACTTGATCGAGTCTGACTTCAGGTTGCCGCTGCGGATCACATTGGTATCTATGGCATCAAAAAATTGCCTCTTGGTCACGAGGCTCTCAGAGAAGCGGTTGTCCCTCTTGATACGCTCGATCAGCTTTGTCTTGGCTACTGAGGAGCGGGAGTCGCGCTCTACCTTCTTCTTGAAATCAGCCTTGACCTCTGCAAACGGAGGGATGGCACGCAGCTCTAGGCGCTTGATGATATGCCAGCCATAGGCTGTCTTCACTGGTTTGCTGATCTCACCATCTTTCTTGAGCGCATAGGCTGCCTCTTCAAACTCAGGCATCATACGGCCCACGCCAAACCACTGGAGTTCGCCTTTCTTATTCTTAGACGTGCGGTCTTCAGAGAATGCACTCACAGCGTCATCCCACTTGGCCTTGCCTGCCAGAAGGGCATTGTAGATAGAGTCGGCTTTGGTCTTGAGTTTTGCCTTTTCTGCATCCGTAGCTTTCTCGCCAAATTTGAGGAGAATATGTGCTACATGTATCTCCCCTTGTGCCGGGCGGGTCTTATTCAGCTTCACTATGTGATAGCCAAACTGTGTGCGCACCGGCCCGGATATTTCATTTGGTTTCAGTGTGTATGCTGCAGACTCAAACGGGTATACCGTCTGGAATACAGTGAACCAGCCTATGCTACCACCATTATCCTTGGCAGATGGATCGCCTTTTTCTTTTTCTGCAGACTCTTTTGCCAGTTTGGCAAAGTCCTCGCCCTTCAGCAGGCGGGCACGGTAGTCCAGGGCCTTATTGTATGCAGCCAGGGTATCAGCCGGATTGGCACCCTCTTCACAGCCTACCAGGATGTGGCTCACGTTGACCTCCTGCTTGGAGCGATCGTAGGCCTCCTGTATCAGGCGGTCAGTGATTTCCTTGTCAGTCAGGTAGCTCTTGGCCAGCTGCTTGCGGTATCCTTCCAGCTCACCCTTCAGAGAGGAGATGGTGTCCAGCTTCAGCGCCTCAGCCTCGCGTACCTTCAGGCGAAAATTCTCATACAGCGTGAGATAGTCCGTGAGAGACTTCTCACTGTAGTCAGCCTGATTATTGATGTTATTCTTGGTGTAGACATATTCAAACTCGCCCACGGTCACAGGCTGCTTGTCTACAGTGAAAATGATGGCGCTCTTTTCTGCCTTCTTCACGGCCGGGGCAGGAGCTGCCTTGGTAGCTGCCGGTTTGGTCTGTCCATAGGCTGTGACAGCAGAGATCGTCAAAAGCACAGCTACACTTTTGCGGATCATATTGGTTGTATTCATATTACTGTTAAAGGATGACAAGTATAACACTTGAGGAAAAAAGTCGGGCGAAGTTAATCAAATTTAACACAGCCAAAAGTGCAGGAAAATATTTCAAATAGAGGCTGGGAGGCCCTTCCGGGTAGGGATACAGAGTGTCATTATCAGCTATTTTGCCCACCTTTGTGCCATGCCTCTGCTGAATGATGGTCCGCAAAAGGACGATGATTTTACCCTCCGCTGGTACCGGGTGCGAAACCGCGTACGCGATGAATTTGGCCAGCGGCCGGATGTCAATGCTATGCTATTCCTGATAGGTATGAATGAGGTGGGCATCGTAAAGGAAAAATGGGAGAAAGAGGAAAAGCTCAATCTCATGCATATAGCCGTATGCCGCCTGCTGGAGCAGGATGGCTACTACAAACTGACGGGTGATGATGAAGACGGCTGGCCTCACTACGAGGCCGTCAAAGGCCTGCCGCCCTTCTCTATGAAAGAGCAGGAGGAGCTACTGAAAAAGCGTATCGTGGAGTATTTTGAGGCAATATAGCGCTCAGCTTGTGTAGGGACTAGGCCTCCTCCTGCCCCGTCTGGCGCAGGTAGTCGTGCCAGTAGCCCGCCTTGTATGGATAGCGCACCAGGTACAGTTCCCGTACTTTATCAAAGATCAACTCGCGGAGCTGGGCAGTATTGCGGCCCTGCGTGGCAGAGATAAAGATGGCATTGTGATTGGTCTTTTGCATCCAGGTGTCCTGTAGCTCCTGCAGCAGATTGCGCCACACCTCCTGTGGCAGAAACTCATCAAAGTTCTTCTGCTCATACAGGTCCATTTTATTGAAGATGACGACCATTGGTTTATCCTTGGCACCGAGGTCTGAGAGCACCTGATTGACCACATTCATCTGGTCTTCAAAGGCGGGATGTGAGATATCTACTACCTGCAGGAGTATGTCAGCCTCCAGCGTCTCATCCAGTGTAGATTTGAAGCTCTCGATCAGGTGTGTAGGCAGCTTGCGGATGAAGCCTACCGTATCTGACAGCAGAAATGGCATCCCATTAAAAACAACCTTGCGCACCGTAGTATCTACCGTGGCAAACAGCTTGTTCTCTGCAAAGACGTTGTCCTTGGCCAGCAGGTTCATAAGGGTAGATTTGCCTACGTTAGTATAACCCACCAGCGCTACGCGGATCATCTCTGCGCGGTTTTTGCGACGGGTCTCGTTCTGCTTGTCTATCTCTTTGAGCTTGAGTTTGAGCGCAGATATTTTCTTCTCGGCCATACGGCGGTCGGTCTCGATCTCCTTCTCACCTGCGCCGCCACGGGTGCCTGTGCCGCCACGCTGGCGCTCCAGGTGCGTCCACATACCTTTCAGCCGGGGCAGCATGTACTGCAGCTGTGCCAGCTCTACCTGCGTGCGTGCCTGCACGGTCTTGGCCCGCTGGTCAAATATCTCGAGGATCAGCATACTGCGGTCCATGACGCGGCACTTTAGCACCTTCTCCATATTGCGCTGCTGAGAGGGCGATATCTCATCATCCACTACTACCAGATCCGTCTGATGGCTCTCTACATAGGCTGCTACTTCCTCCAGTTTACCTTTGCCCAGGTAGCTGGTATTGTCAGGAGTAGGGAGTTTCTGCCAAAACTTCTTCTGCGTCACGATGCCTGCGGTAGACGCGAGGAAATCGAGCTCATCGAGGTATTCAAAAGTCTGGGCTTCGTTTTGAGTTTTGGTCACGAGGCCGATCAGGACTGCCTGGGTGATCTTTATGGTCTTATTATCTATCAAAATGCTCTTGTTCTGTATAAGGTGGGCAAAAATACCTTTATTATCTCTGAGCAGCAAAAGGTATTCCCATCTCATGATGCAAATCAAACCCGGCGCTTTCCTTCTTTTATCGGCACAATGCTTATCTTTGCGCCTCATCCGATTAAACACAATACGTATATGAAAAATATAGTGCTCTTTGGTCCTCCGGGCAGCGGCAAAGGTACACAGGCTGCGACCATCGTTTCTAAGTACGGACTCGTACACCTCTCTACCGGTGATATGCTGCGCGCAGAGATAGCAGCCAAGACTGAGCTGGGCCTCAAGGCCAAGACCCTCATGGACCGTGGCGAGCTGGTGCCGGACGCTGTGGTGATAGGCATGATAGACAATAAACTGAAGGCCAACCCTAAGGCTGCAGGCTTCATATTTGATGGTTTCCCGCGCACAGTAGCGCAGGCCGAGGCGCTGGATCAGCTCCTCTCTGCCAAGGGTGCCCCGATCAATAAAGTACTCTCCCTGAAGGTAAGCGAGGAAGAACTAACCAAGCGTATCCTGGAGCGTGGCAAGACCTCTGGCCGCGCAGATGACCAGGATGAGAACATTGTGAAAAACCGTGTCATAGAGTATCGCAATAAAACTGCCCCACTGGCAGACTACTACAGGAAGCATGACAAGCTGGTAGATATCCCTGGCGAAGGTA
Organism: Bacteroidetes bacterium UBA1941; assembly: GCA_002336805.1. Lineage (GTDB taxonomy): Bacteria > Bacteroidota > Bacteroidia > Chitinophagales > LD1 > UBA1941. The sequence goes on along the minus strand of DDEZ01000002.1, from coordinate 368,598 downwards.
CGATAGACCATATAGCTGACCTGCTGGCCTACGAGCTGGATAATATCACTAATGGCAGCAGTACAGGCGGTAGCCCGTCTCTGTTTGACAGGATATTTCACCCGCACAAGGATGAACCTAAAAAGGAAGAAGCTAAACCAGCTGAAACTCCGATAGCAGAAGCTGCTCACAAAGTGAGTGATATCATCAAGAAAGCAGTAAAAGCTGTAGCTGAGAAAGTAGAAGCACCTGCAAAGAAGGCAGCACCAAAGCCTGCTAAGAAAGCAGCCCCTAAAAAGGCAGTGGTAAAACCAGCGGCAAAGAAAGCCCCTGCAAAAGCAGCTGCGCCTAAGAAAGCTGTAAAAGCTGTGAAAAAAGCAGCAAAGAAGGTGGCCCCAAAGAAGGTGGTAAAGGCAGCAAAAAAAGTAGCCCCTAAGAAAGTAGTTAAGGCAGTAAAGAAAGCTGCCAAGAAGGTAGCTCCGAAGAAGGTGGTGAAGGCTGCAAAGAAGGCCGCAAAAAAAGTAGCTCCTAAGAAGGTAGTAAAAGCCGTAAAGAAAGCCGTGAAAAAGGTAGCCCCTAAAAAGGTAGTGAAAGCTGTAAAGAAAGTCGCAAAGAAGGTAGCTCCAAAAAAGGTAGTGAAAAAGGCTGCACCTAAGAAGGTAGCAAAGAAAGCGGCCCCTAAAAAAGCTGTAAAGGCAGTAAAGAAAGTGGCAAAGAAAGCTCCGCCAAAGAAAGTAGTAAAGGCAGTAAAGAAAGCCGCAAAAAAAGTAGCTCCTAAAAAGGTAGCAAAGAAGGTAGCACCAAAGAAGGCTGTGAAGAAAGTAGCAGCTAAGAAGAAGAAAAAGTAATCAGATAGATCGTCGCGGCCTCGGTCGGGACCAGTGGGATGGAAAATTTTATAGACTACGTAAAGATACTCGGGCGGTCAGGTCATGGTGGCCCGGGATACTCGCACTTTCATAGAGAGAAATTTGTGCGCAAGGGTGGGCCTGACGGCGGCGATGGCGGCCGTGGTGGCCACATCATCCTGCGTGGCAATAAGCAACTGTGGACACTGCTGCACCTGAAGTACCGCAAGCACATTTTCGCCGAAGATGGCAAACGCGGTGGCAGCTCCCACTCTTATGGCCGCAGTGGCGAGGATATCTACCTGGATGTGCCACTGGGCACTGTCTGCAAGGATTTTGAGACAGGGGAGATCATCTGCGAGATCAATGAAGATGGCCAGGAGGCTATCATGCTGGAGGGCGGTATGGGTGGCAAGGGTAATGCCTTCTTCAAGACTGCGACCAACCAATCTCCGACCTACGCGCAGCCGGGTATAGATGGCATAGAGAAATGGGTGCTCATAGAGCTGAAGCTGCTGGCAGATGTCGGCATGGTGGGCTTCCCCAATGCCGGTAAGTCTACCCTACTGTCTGTCATGTCTGCAGCCAAGCCTGAGATAGCTGATTATCCTTTTACTACGCTGGTGCCTAGCCTGGGTATGGTGTACTACAAGGACTCACACTCCTTTGTGATGGCAGATATACCGGGTATCATAGAGGGTGCCTCCGAGGGCCGTGGCCTGGGTATCCGCTTCCTGAAACATATAGAGCGCAATGCCTGCCTGCTCTTCCTCATACCGATAGATGCAGATGATATCATAGGCCAGTACAAGATACTGCTCAACGAGCTGAAGAAGTTCAATCCTGACCTGCTGATGAAGGACCGCATGCTGGCTATATCCAAGGCAGACATAGTAGATGAAGAGACGCGTACACTGATAGAGAAGGATCTCAAAAAGAAGATGCCGCGCAAGCAGCCTATAGACTACACCTTTATCTCCTCTGCCACAGGCTACAATATCGAAAACCTGAAAGGCAAGCTCTGGAACCGGCTGAACGAGATCAATCCTGATTGATTTTATCCTCCGTTTGTTTAACGGGAGTTTAGCGTGTCTTTATTAAAGACAACTTTGCGCGTATCTATATGCGCCCACTGCTACTTTTCATATCGCTGGTACTGTCTGCCGCCTGCTCAGCGGGTAGCATAGATACTATCCCTACGGGCAAAAGTGAACTACACGTCCTGACCTACAATGTCAAATTCCTGCCATCTATCCTGCTCAGCCAGCACCATCATCCTATCAGGCGTGCGCGCTATATACCGGCGGCCCTGGTAGCTGATACAGTAGATGTGATCGTGTTTGAGGAGGCTTTTGATGCGACGGCGCGGCGCAGGCTCATACGCGGGCTGAAGAAAGAGTTTCCCTATATCACAGGGCCGGCTAATAAGAAAGCGAGCTTTAAGTATTGCAGTGGTGTCTTCATGGCCAGCCGCTATCCTATGCGCCAGCTGGATGAAGTACAGTATTGCGAGTGCGCGAGCTATGACTGCATGGCGCGCAAAGGTGGGCTGATCAGCGAGGTGACGCTGCCCGGTGGCCGCCAGATACAGATCATTGGCACACACATACAGGCTCCCGGAGATGACTCGATCAAGATCCATCAGCTCTACCAGCTGCGGGCCATGATGAATAAACATAAACACTCCGGGGTGCCACAGCTAGCTTGCGGCGACTTTAATGCCTGCCGCGCGGACCAGCCGCTATATGACACTCTGGTGCATATCCTGGGCGGGCTGGATGGCCCCATCTGCGGGGACCAGCAGTGCTCCTCAGACCACCAGCACAATGATATGGAGCACTATGGCCCAGATCAGAATCTCGTGGACTACCTGCTCTATTGCCATCCCGAGCCACCCGTTTTTACCGAGCGGCGTATCATCAGGTACCAGCACCAATGGTCCAAAAAACATAAGGACCTCTCAGACCATTATGGTGTGAGGCTGAGGCTCATCTTCTGATGCAATAAGCAGAGGGCTTTCCCGTTTATCCGCGCGGCTGCTTTGCCTAAACTTAGATACATTTGCCCGCGCCATGGATAAGAAAGACGACTTACAAAACTGGTTATTGCTGGGAGTGCTGGCGCTCATCTGGGGTACGTCTTATATCATGATCAAGAAAGCCCTGCATACCTTTCCACCGGTGCAGGTGGCTGCGCTGCGGGTGACTTTGTCTTTTATCGTTTGCATTCCTTTATACATTCCGGCGCTGCGTGCTATACCGCGCGGCAAGTACCATCATTTGCTTTTTCTCGGTGTGATTGGCATCGGTATACCGGCATTTTTGTTTGCCTACTCACAGACACGTATCAGCAGTGCGCTGAGCGGGATCCTCAATTCTCTTTCGCCGCTCTTTACGGTACTCACGGGCGTACTGATCTGGCGCATGGAGACACCGCTGGTGAAACTCATAGGTGTGCTGGTCGGCCTTGCAGGAGCCATCGTGCTGGTGTTTGGCAAAAGCGGCTTTAGCCTGGATGGAGACCTCGTATATACCATCATGCCAGTGATCGCTACCCTGCTATACGGGATCAACTCTAACTATGTCCGCCAGCATTTCACTGGTACCAATCCGCTATATGTCACGGCGCTGAGCATTGGCTTTATCGGCATACCGGCTGCTACTATTTTGTTCTCAACTGACTTTGTGGTACGTGTACAACAGCCAGGTGCGTGGCAGGGCCTGGCCTGCGTTTCTTATCTCGCAGTGTTTGGCACCATAGCTGGCTGGCTCATCTTTTATCGCCTGATACAGCGTCGCGATCCGCTCTTTGCGGCATCGGTCACCTACCTCGCTCCTATCGTAGCGATAGGCTGGGGGCTGCTAGATCACGAGACGCTGAATATCTACCACGGCCTCGGTATGCTACTGATACTGGCAGGCGTGTATTTTGTGAGCCGAGCTAAGCTCGGTCCGGTACCAGCTCCACAGAGCTCTAAAGTTTGATAGTTTTACCACATGAATAAGATCAATTTCTATTCCGGCCCATCCATTTTGCCTCCATCCGTATTGGAGCAGGCCAAAGTTGCCATTGAAGACTTTGCAGGCATGGGCCTCTCTATCCTGGAGATCTCCCACCGTGCTAAACCATTCGTAGATGTGATGGATGGTGCGAGGGCTATGGTCAAAGAACTCATGGGCCTAGGTGACGACTACGAGGTGCTCTACCTGCAGGGTGGCGCCAGCTCACAGTTTCACATGGTGCCGTACAATCTGCTGAATGGCACAGAGACCGCGGGCTATATCGATACCGGCACCTGGGCGCATGGCGCACTGACCGAGGCGCGGCTATTCGGCGAAGTACATGTCATAGCTTCGTCTAAGGATAGCAACTACGACCATATCCCAAAGAACTGGGACATGAGCGGCAAGCCGTATAAGTATATACACCTGACTACCAATAACACGATCTATGGTACACAGTGGGATATAGCCTCCCTACAGCGCCTGCGCGGGCAGGCGGATATGCTGGTGGCAGATATGAGCAGTGATATCTTCTCACGGGAGATAGACTACTCTATGTTTGACCTGATCTATGCCGGTGCGCAAAAGAATGCCGGTGTGGCGGGTGCGACTATCGTAGTAGTACGCAAGAGCATACTCGGCACCGTAAAATGGACACTGCCCAAGATGATAGACTACCGCGTGCACATAGAGAATGGCTCTATGAAGAACACGCCATCCGTCTTTGCTGTATACTGCTCCTACCTCGTGCTCCATTGGATCAAAGAGCAAGGCTTAAAGAACCTCTACCTCCAAAATGAGCGCAAAGCACAGCGGCTCTATGAGGCTATCGATGACTCCAGAATATTCAAAGGCAATGTAGCTAAAGAAGACCGCTCCATGATGAATGTGTGCTTCACCGCTCATGACAGTGCACTGGAGCCTAAGTTTAGCGAGCTGGCGAAGGCAAAGGGTCTGGTGGGCATAGAGGGGCACCGCTCAGTAGGTGGCTTCCGCGCGTCTATCTATAATGCGATGCCGGAGAGCGGCGTGGAGGCGCTGATCGCTGCGATGAAGGAGTTTGAAAATAGCCTTTCATAGCAAGCTGAGATGAAGCACTGGATATGTAGTTTACTTTTACTCTATAGCATAGGGGGATTTGCACAAACTGAGCGCAACCCTCTCATACAGGACTTCGTTCGATTGCTAAAAGGTAAAGTCAAACATGTGGTTGAGCTATCAGATACAAACGGCTCTGTTGATATATACAGAAACGACATCTTCAGGCGCGAGCTTCACCTGACGGAAGAGGGCCTTTGCACGGTATCTGCTATGTACAGGCGGCAAGGAGATACGATCTCTGATAAGATCGGGTACAATACGCGCGATAAAAAGATATGGTTCAAACGCCGGGTGAACGGCGAAGATCACGCATACACAGAGACTGGAAAGTATAGGTATGACGCACAGGATAACCTGACAGAAGTCAGCATCGTGAGTCCTCACCATTACAAACAGATCACAAAATACAATGCTGCGGGAGATAAGACTGAAGATCATCGTATACCGCTGCGTTCCGCGCAGGGTGATTTCAGCGACTCCCGGTTTCTGCAGAAATATGTAAATGAATATAGCAACGGGCAGTTGAAGAAAATTACAACGTTTCGTGGCGGTGATACATCAGGATACTCCTATTTGTATACATACGATAGCAATGGTCAATTGATCAAACTCCAATCAATAAGTATAGCCCGGCTTGTTTCTAAGATCGAAACTTATGCCTATGATACTGCCGGCAATGTCATAGACTATATCAATTCGGATGACCACGGTGACATACAGGTACACTACTCGTGGCAATATGATACAGGTGGTAATCGGACTACTTTTACTGAATATGATCCACAGGGCAAGGTCAAGTCTTATATCGTAATGAAATACCAATACGATGCTGCGGGCAACTGGACAGAAAGACGCTATGAGCTAAACGGGAAAGAGGTGGGACTCATCACACGTCAGTTTGTCTACTATTGACGTTTCAATATTTTATCAAACCGATCTGCATCTATCAGATACACGGCTACAAATATCAGCAGCGGCATCACCACTACTTTATAGCGGACAAGATTGCCCAATACGGGTGTCATGATGCCTATCATGCAGAGGTATGGAATCGTGCAGGCCAGGATGAAAAATAAGATGTTAAAGTTTATCTCCGTTCTCTTTGTCTTGTAGAGGATAGCAAAAACCAGCAAAGCGATCAGCATTAGGTTTTCCAGTGCGCTGAGCAGCATCATCGGGTTGCGGGTATGCCAGAGGTAGGGTTTCTCCATGGCATTCCAGAGGCCTACGGGGAGGTTCTTTAATATGGACCAGATGCTCTGCTCCAGCGGTGGCACGTAGCTGTAGCTACCAGCCTTCATATACATGGCCTCTGCTATTGCATGCTTTTGCTTCATGGCGATGAGGAAAACGAAATCTAGTTTGGGGGCTAAGGGGGAGATGATCGCTACTACTGCTACAGATAGCGCCAGCACTGCGAGGTATTTGATCCCGGCGGCTTTCATGTCTGTCTTGTCGGATAGAATGTAATAAGCCACCATAGCCGGTAGCAGGCACAGCAGCAGGAAGTACTTGATCACAAAGAGCAACAGCGCTCCGGTGATAAAGCTCACTATGGCTACAAGCTTTTGCTCTCTGATAAAGAGAAATCCATAGAGCATTAGTCCAAGCGCGAGGATCATGACAGACTCTTTCAGCCCGCCAGAGGTCCAGAATAGAAACGAAGGGAAAAGCATAGTGAGCAGCACCCATTTCTTTTTTTCGTCCGGCAGGAACCGCTGGAAGACTTTCAATAGCAGTATGCAGCCGATGAATGAGAGCAGGCAGAAGAAGACCGTATGGAGGTGGATGTTCTCCCCTGATACGAGCATAATGGCCGCATTGAGCCGTATCATGAAGCGGTTCTCATTAAAGGGCATGCGGTCGGTAAAGTTGCGCTCCCAGTTCTTCATCTGTGAGGTATAGGCGGTGAGCGATGAGTCTTCGCTGCCGGTCATAAGGCCGATGAAGGCTGTTTTGTTTTCGCCGAAGGCGGCATGGATGTAGTGCGCGTCGTCGTAGAACTTATAGATATCACTTGTAGACCTATCCTTATAATAGAAAGTATAGACCGCCCACAGGGCAAAGCCAAAGAAGAGCTTGAGGCCAAAGAGCGCAGGCGCAGTCCATGCCGGCAGCTCCGCCAGACGGAATACCTTGAGGCGATATATAGCTAGCCCTAGTATACATGCTATCAATATGGCGATCAACAGACCCATAGTAGTGCGTCTAAATTGTACATTATATGCCAAACTATCTAATAAGGATGCGCTTTGCGGGCCTATGTGGCCGACTTGGCAATCAGGTTTAAATGGTTATTTTTGCCACCTCAAAACACCAAAGAATAAAGAATGGCTACTACAGCAGACATCAGAAACGGACTTTGTATAGAATGGAATCACGATATCTTCCAATTCATAGAATTTCAGCACGTGAAGCCGGGCAAGGGCAACGCTTTTGTGCGCTGCCGTATGAAGAGCTTCAAGACTGGCCGTGTGCTGGAGCATACCTTCCCATCTGGCCACGAGATCATCACTGCTCGCGTGGTGAGGAGGCCTCACCAGTTCCTGTACTCTGACTCTATGGGTTACAACTTTATGGACCAGGAGACATTTGAGCAGGTGCTGATAGATGGCAAGATGATAGACAACAACGACCTGCTGAAGGAAGGCGATGTATGCGATGTAGTAGTACATGAGGAGAATAGCCAGATCCTGGCCTGCGAGCTGCCTAACTTCGTGATACTCGAGGTGACTTCTGCAGATCCTGCCGTAAAGGGCAACTCTGCCTCAAATGTGCAGAAGAACTGCGTGGTAGAGACAGGCGCTACGATCAAGGTACCTATGTTCATCGACGCCGGTGAAAAGATCAAGATCGACACCCGTACCCGTGAGTACATGGATAGGGCGTAATCCCTTGACAAGAGACGTTAGACTAGAGACATTAGACAAATACAATTATACAGCCGGTTTACGCCGGCTGTTTTGTTTTTAGTCGATGATGAGTTTGAGGCTTTTGACGGATTGGCCAGCGTAGAGGAGGTGGCAGTGGTAGATGCCGGGAGCCAGTACCCGCACATCTACGTTGGTCTCGGTAGCTTTGAGCGGACCAGTACCTACCTTTTGCCCGAGTATATCATATAGTTCATAGATCACATCCTGATAGCTGTCTGCCTGTATGGTCATGTATCCTGTAGCGGGATTGGGATAGATGCTCATAGCGCTGCGGCGCACCTCCTCCAGGCCGGTGTATACGTAGCGCTGGCCCCAGGTGGTGCCGTTGGCCTTGTGGTAGTAGATGAGTTCCTGATTTTGCGCATTGGAGGATTCGTACCCTTGCATCTCGTGATAGACTGGCCCCAGTGAGTCTACGAATATGTCTACACCATCCGCCATAATATTATCACCCCAGTGGATCACATGCTGGCGGGCGCCATTATACTTGAGCGGATCAGATATGACGCTATCCCGCGAGATACTATAGTGTATGGATAAAGCTGAAGTATAAATACCGGAGTCAGCATAAGGCAGCGTCCAATAGCGAGGCACACTGCTGCTCCTGGCGCATAGATCTATATAGTGATAGCAGGCGGGAGCGCAAGGGGCTGTAGCGCCCGGATAGATAGAGTCCATATGCTCCTCCATATCGTGGTAGAATACTGTCAACGTATCCTGTCCAGCGCTACCGAAGACGGTATCCACCACGTACCAGCGATATACACTACAGACTGTTCCGCACACCTGTGCAGTGGTCCAGATACGATACTGGAGACTATCTCCACTCCTCAGCGCAAATATGCTACGCACCGTAGTACTATCTGATGCCTGTGCATGAGCAGGCATGTAGCACAGACTCAAGAGGAGGCAAAGTATGAGGTTGATCTGTTTCATAGTATTGGTTTACACCTAAAGGTCGCCTTTTCAGCTATTGAAACATGGTGAGGATCTTAAAATGACAATAATATGACGGAGTGGGTAGCCATCGGTAGTGTTGGGGCCGGTCGCGACCAGCCCTACATGAGAGTCTAATCTCCCTTGCCCCTTTTGCCATACAGTCCACACCCGTTCCGCTAACATCATTTTGCGGCAATCAATCCTAGCCCAACCTTCCTCCACTACTTTCGCTGACAGGTTTTTATGAAAGACAAGGTCCGTATAGGAGTGCTAGGTGCCGGCCACCTGGGCAAAATACACATCAGGCTGCTGAAGGAGATAGAAGGCTACGAGCTGGTAGGTTTCCATGATCCTGATGCAGAGGTGGCGGCCAGGGTAGCCGGGGAGTTTGGTATCCCGGCCTATAGCTCTGAGGAGGAGCTGATGAACCTCTGCGATGCTGTGGACATCGTGACCCCCACCACCACACACTACGACTGCGCTGTACTGGCCATCAAGAAATTCAAGCACATCTTTATAGAGAAGCCGCTGGCCTACGCTATCACGGAGGCTTCTACACTGGTCAAACTAATAGACGAGGCCCGGGTGAAATGTATGGTAGGTCATGTAGAGCGATTCAATCCAGCGCTACTCAGCCTCAATAAAAAGACGATCAAGCCCCTCTTCATAGAGGTACACCGGCTGGCTCAGTTCAACCCGCGTGGTACAGATGTATCTGTGATCCACGACCTGATGATACACGATATAGACATCATCCTCAGCCTGGTAAAAGGGAATGTGAAGAAGGTCAGCGCCAGTGGTGTAGCCATAGTGAGCAAAACTCCTGATATAGCCAATGCCCGGATAGAGTTTGACAATGGCTGCGTGGCAAACCTGACCGCCAGCCGTATATCGGTCAAGAACATGAGGAAGATGCGCATCTTCCAGCCTGGTGCCTACATCAGTATGGACTTCCTCAAGCAGAAGTCGGAGGTCTTTAAGATAGATGATGCGCCTACGCCAGACGGGACCAATCAGTTTGAGATAGAACTGGGAGACCATACCAAGAAATACATCACCTACGATGTACCGGAGAAGAAAGAAGTCAACGCCATCAAGATGGAGCTGGAGCTCTTTCACAAAAGTATAGTGACCAATAAACAGCCGCCGGTGACCGCTCATGACGGCTACCTGGCTATGGAGCTGGGCCAGCGTATCATAGACAAGATCAACAGCCAGCTGGTAGTGCACTGATGCCGGGAAATTTCGTATAATTGCCCATCATCTATCTAAAAATCAACCCCATATGAACATGATCCGCTATGGAGCGCTATGCCTCCTCGTGCTCTGCCTGACTACTTTCACATCCTGCAAGAAAACAACTAACAGCTTTGCGCTGGTCTCTCCTGCCAGCAATACGACCAATGTGACAAACAGCCAGACCTTCAGCTGTACCAACAATGGTGCACTGACGTATACTTTCGTCTTTAACGGGAGTATCCATGGTTATCAGAGTACTACGGCATCTGTCAATAACACTACCGTCACCTTCCTGTATCCTAATGAGACGTATACCTGGAATGTAATCGCAAACATGCCAGACGGATCTACGCAGACATCGCCTACCTGGTCTTTCACCACATCGGGCAATGCCGGTGGTGCTATCACACTCCAGCAGCCTGCCTATAATGCTACAGGTGTGTGTACCACTCCTACTTTCTCATGGACCGGGTCATCTACTGCATCCTACCTGCTGGTCATAGCCACTGACGCCAGTTTCGCCAACAGCATATATAATACAAACGTGACCGGTACCTCCTTTACTATACCATCAGGGATACTAGGCTCTCACAATGGATACTACTGGCGTGTAGCGCCAGCCGGCACTACTGACTATAGTGACACTTATGGCTTCACTACTGTGAATCCGCCGAGCATGCTGAGCCCTATGGACAATAGCACCACCTCCAGCACTAATGTGAGCTTCTCATGGGCGCCGGTACTGTGTGCTACCGCGTATACTATCCAGCTATCCAAGTATTCTGACTTTCACAACGTGGCTACAGAGCAGACCTTCAGCACTACCAGCTGTACACTCACGCAGCTGAGCAGTGCGAGCACGTACTACTGGCGTGTCAAGGTGGCCGGAGATCCATACTACTCCTACACTTTGTATGGAGTTTTTATGACGCCATAGTATCCGCAGGGGTGGTTTGCCATAGATATGTCACTTTAGCGTCATTTGTATATCACACTTAGGGCTCCGTCTTTCACAATCCTTTTAAAGTTCTTACGTTTACTGCCTTATCTTTGACCGGCTATATGACTAAGGAACTACGTATATCTATGGGGGCAGGTATAGCCCTCATCATGGCACTGCTGCTGGCTATCAGCCCCGGCTGCCGCAAGGTAGCCAATGGCGGCATACCTATCTACCTGAGAGTAGACTCTCCCAGCATAGCTGATGATGGCCTGGTAGGCAATATCAACTGGCGCATACCTGACGTCTATGTCTCTGCCAATAGTACTGATCTGGGTGCCTATCAGATGCCGGTAACGGTACCCATACTCAGTGATGGTGATGCACGGATGATAGTCAGTGGAGGTATTTTCAGGAATGGTATAGTGAGCCAGCGTATAGAGTATCCTTTTTGGCGGCCAGATACTTTTACCTTGTCTACTGCACAGGCGGGACAGGTCTTTACCCGCCACCCGGTCTACCACTACTATGCAGATGTGAAGCATAGCATCCTGTCAGACTTCAATAGTGCGACGGGCTTTGATACTACCATGCACCTCATGAATGGTGTAGACGCGGACTCTATCCCGGGGAGGATATGGCAATGTGGCGTGATATCACTCAGTGCGACAGACTCTGTGAAAGGTTCGCTGGAGACGCTGAGCAGTGGTGATGCCATCGTGACCAATGGCCGCCAGGCCTTTCTGGAGTTCAACTTCAAACAATCAGGGACCAGCCAGGCAGTATCGTTTGATGTGGGCCTGCGGGGGACGACCTCTACGGGACTGATCACGGATAATACTATTCTTACGATCTTCCCGACCAGCTCGTGGAAGAAAACCTACCTGGACTTCAGCACCTTTATAGGCAATAATCTCGGTAGTAACTTTCAGGTATACTTTGTAGGATATAATGCCTCCGGTGCGCCGGTTGATTTCTACTTTGATGATGTAAAGCTGCTCTACTTCCAGTAAATGAGGAAACGAAGACTAACAGGCTGGTATGTGGTCAGCGACTATCTGAGCTCGCTCGCAGCATGGTACTGCCTGTATATGTTTCGCAAGGTGGTGATCGAGGCAGAGCACTTTCAGTTAGGTCTTCCATTTCAGGATAATCAGTTCTTTGCGGGGCTCTTCATCGTACCGGAGATCTGGCTCTTCCTGCACTATATCAGCGGTACCTATATAGACCTCTACCGCAAGTCGCGCCTGCAGGAGGTGATCAAGACCACCGTGGTGATACTCGTAGGTGCCATCCTGATCTTCTTTGGCCTGCTGCTGGATGACAAGGTACGGCGCTTTACGGATTACTACCTCACCTTTGCGGTGCTGTATGTGGCGCAGTATACGCTCACGCTGCTAGGACGTATCATCCTGCTGAACCGCGCCAAGGCCAATCTGAGAGCCAAGCGTTTCGCGTACAATACACTGCTGATAGGCGCCAATCAAAAGGCTGCCGAGCTCTATGAGGAGTTCTCTGCCAGAGGCAATGCATTTGGGTACACCTTCTGCGGCTACCTGCGGCTCAATGGTGAGACGACTAACAAGGTGACGACGGAGCTGGAGCAGCTAGGTACCATCAGTGATCTGGAGCGCATAGTAGACCAGCACGAGATAGAGGAGGTGATCATAGCCATAGAGTCTCATGAGCACCATCTGCTAAATGACATCCTGCTGGCGCTGGCACACAAGAAGGTCTATATCCGCATCATCCCGGATATGTATGACATCCTCTCTGGTACTACCAAGATGAACTCGATCATCGGTGAGGCATTCATAGAGATACCGCCGGTGGTGCTGAGTGAGTGGCAGCGAATCACCAAGCGGTGGTTTGATATGATAGGTTCTGTGGGGGCGCTGATCTTTACCTCACCGCTGCTGCTATATGTAGCTGTGCGGATCAAGACGTCATCTAAAGGTCCCGTCTTCTATACGCAGGAGCGGCTGGGCCAGTATGGCAGGCCGTTTCAGATACTGAAGTTCCGGTCTATGTACACGGATGCCGAGCAGCATGGCCCTAAGCTGACCACTGATGATGACCCGCGTATCACTCCCGTAGGCCGCTGGATACGCAAGTACCGGGTGGATGAGCTACCACAGTTCATCAATGTGCTACGGGGCGAGATGAGTATCGTAGGGCCGCGGGCAGAGCGCCGCTTCTTTGCCGATCAGATCGTGCAGCAGGCGCCGTACTACAGGCATGTCTTCAAGGTGCAGCCGGGTATCACCTCCTTGGGTATGGTGAAGTATGGCTATGCCTCTACCGTAGAGGAGATGGTAAAGCGACTCAAATACGACATCATCTACATGGAGAATATGAGCATCCTGATGGACCTGAAAGTGATCATCTATACGGTGATGACAGTGCTGTATGGAAGGGGTAAGTAACCTTTGGTGGCAGGCCTGACGGCAAGTTTTTCGACTATAGAGTGAGGGAACCGGGACGAAGGGCGAGGGGCGAAGGACGGGGAGGCAAGCGGCATGAGGGAGGAAGTTTTTCGACTGAAAGAGGCTTTTCTGATCTGCATTATCTGGCAAGTTTTTCGACTAAGAATACATTCTCATCTGTCTCTCCATTAAGCATATACACATAATATATTGTTTTACTGTTTCGATATTGGTGGCGCGCCCTTATTTAGGGTTTGGCGATGGCGGTAGAAGATAAGCTCCCTGATGGCATAATAATGGTGGCCTCCCTGCAGTCCGATTTGGACACACTAAAAGGATGACACATGGGAGTATTGGATAAGCTGTTTGACCTGAGGAATGGGGAGGATGATAAAGAAAAGACGCTCCGGAATGTAAGCGATAGCATCTCCTTTACCGGTGCTAATCTCTGGATCCTGGCGTGTGCGATCATCGTAGCGTCTGTGGGACTCAATGTCAACTCTACCGCTGTGATCATCGGGGCCATGCTCATCTCACCGCTCATGGGGCCCATACTGGCAGCTGGTTTTGCGCTGGGTACCTACGACTTTGACCTGCTGAAAAGGGCGCTGCGCAACCTGCTGATAGCCACAGTGGCTGCCCTGATCGTTTCCACGATCTACTTCTACCTGAGCCCTTTCAAAACTGCCCAGTCAGAGCTCCTGGCGCGCACCTCGCCTAATATTTACGATATCCTCATTGCCTTCTTCGGCGGGCTGGTGGGGGTCATAGCTATCACCCGGGTAGAAAAAGGCAATCCTGTGCCGGGAGTGGCTATCGCCACCGCTCTCATGCCACCTTTGTGCACTGCCGGCTACGGTCTGGCTACCGGGCATTTCAGGTTTTTTTTCGGTGCACTGTTTCTGTATAGTATCAACTGTGTCTTTATCTGCATCGCTACATACCTGATCGTAAAACTGCTCCGCTATCCGGCCAAAACATCTGATACCAAGCATCTGAAGCTGGTACAGTACTCTATCACGGGGCTGGTGCTGCTGATGCTGCTACCCAGTGGTTACTTTGCCTGGAGGCTTTATGACAAGCAGCACTATGCCGAGGCGATAGATAACTATACAGAGAAAGAATTTACCTCAAAAGGGATCACAATAGTCTATAAAAAGACCAGCTATAATAGCAACCCACGCCGGCTGGAGCTGGCCTTTCTGCGAAAGCACATGACACCTGCTGAGATAAATACTGCCAGGGAGCATCTGCACTGGGCTGGGCTGGGCAATACGCAACTGGTGATCAAACAAGACTCTACAGACAATATAGCTCTGCTCAGGAGCAGCCTGCTAAATGAGATAAATGGCAGAGCGGCAGTACAGGACGAAAAGGATATACAGATCAAATCGCTACAGGATAAGATCGCTGCCGGTGCGTATGACAATAACCAGCTTCTAAAAGAAGCAAAGGCTCTTTTTCCGAGCATCCGGTCCCTGTCCGTGGCTGACCATGCTTTCCCCATATCTAAGGACAGCAGCAGTGTAAGGACTGTGCTACTCTATGAAGCCGACAAGCCGCTCACGCACGCCGATATCATAAAGCTGGGAGACTGGGTGAAACTGCGGCTAGGCCGAAAAGAACTGCTGCTCTACAAATTGTAACGTACCGTTGTCTGTTCACTTGCTTATATTCATGAGCCATACTATAAAAAGTAGGTAGCTCACTCTAATAACTACTGCATGGATATACTGATACGTAAAGCAATTACAGACGATCTGGCTGCTATAGATGCCTTTGATGTCTTCTCAGGTGACCGGGGGGCGGATATACAGGCGGGAGAGGTAGTGGTAGCTGTCTCTGATGGTGAGGTGGCGGCCTATATGATGCACAACAGGCGCTTCTTCCAAAAGCCATTTATCTGGCTGGTGTGTGTGAAGGAAAGCCATCAGCGCAGAGGTATAGCTGATAGGCTCCTGGCATGGGCAGAGGCTCACTACGCGCAGGACGAAGCACTCTTCTCCTCTACAGAGGCAGACAATGCTCCTATGGTCGCACTATTCACCAGGAGGGGATATGAGCCATCGGGCAGTATAGAAAATATACAGAAGGTGCCCGAGCTGGTCTTCAGACGGCGGACGGTACAGTAAGGCAAAGCCCTACTTCATACACCACATCTTCTTGCTGAGCTTATACTTTTTCCTGTCGGAAGAGGTGACTTTGATACATGTGATATGAAACGGTACGCCGATCATACGTACATTAGGTGGTATAGCACCTACATCGCCATCTATAGATAGGTGGAGGCCGTCTTTGCGCAGTTCTGCCGGCAGGTCGGTAGCTACGTAGCGTTGGTTTGGGTCGGTATCGGGCACGATCACGGTTTGTGTTTCGTTGAGCACCTTCACTGTGACTTTGATCCCCTTGAGGGATTTTACCTTTTCAAACTTTGCCTGAGCGGATGCGCCGAGTACCACTGAGAACATCAGCAGGGTCATAAAGAGCCTTATCTTTTTCATATACACGTCTTTATCCAAATGTAATGCCATTTTTCTGCCTAAAATACATTTTGAACCACATAGATCACATAGCAATACAAGTATTAACTCAGGTCTAGGCATTAAAATACGACCTATCAAACCCTCTAAAGCTAGGACTAATACAAACTACAGAAAACAAAACCGGCAGCAAAGCTGGTGCTCTGCTGCCGGTAGTTAGTTATGCCATTTGGCTGAGGGGCATCTGGAGTGATTCCGTCAGCCGATTGGCATTATCGTGGGTTTTGAGGGGGTCAGTTGAGATCGTATGATTTATGGACGAGTTTATACTTTTCCTTTAGCTCATAGGCTACCCATATCTTGTGAATGTTCAGCGCGGTGCCTGTGCCGTCGGCTTTGCCCAGATCGCCGTCAAAGGTGACCTCCAGGCCATTCTTCTTGTATTCATCAGGCAGATAGGCGGGGATGAATTTCGAGTCTTTGCTATCAGAGGGTATGAGTACATAGTCCCCATCTGTTTTCTTAATGATCGCTTTAATCTTGTAGACCGGCTTGGCGAATTCGAATTTGTTGTCGTTTTCCGGGGAGGTGGCCCGGCCGGTCAGTGTGGCGAGGGCGATAGTGCATATGGTGAGCAGGTATTTCATTACTTCACAATGTATGATTGGTGTACGTTTTTCCGGTTTTAATGTTTCGCATTTATTGTTCGGTTAGTGCTTGCTTTTCAGTTACCCGTTCTTTTGGCTGACCCAGATTGTCTGAATCAGAATTTTCAGAATTGAAGAATTTTCAGAATAACGCAAACAATCGACCCTCCAAACCTCCCTAAAGGGAGGCTTAAATGCAGAATAGCTAGCTGTGCATAATGATGCGTCCGTAGACTAGACACAGTGGTTATGGTCATTCACGGTTTGCTTTGGTGCCTGAGTGACGGTAGCTGTCTATCGTGAAGACGCATGATGATGCGTCTCTATATGCCGGAGCTTATATCTATTTGCCACTCGTGGGGCTTTGGTTATATTCGCCGTCAATTATGAGCAAGGATAACAACGCTAACGTACTGCAGGAGATCATCTCCCATGCCAAGGAATATGGATTCGTCTTCCCGTCATCTGAGATCTATGATGGCCTCGGGGCGGTGTATGACTACGGCCAGTATGGCGTGGAGCTGAAGAAGAATATACAGGACTACTGGTGGCGGAGCATGGTGCAGCTGCATGAGAATATTGTAGGGCTGGATGCGGCGATCTTTATGCATCCGAAGACGTGGAAAGCGTCGGGTCACGTGGATGCATTTAACGATCCGCTGGTGGATAATAGGGACTCTAAGAAGCGCTACCGTGCGGATGTGCTGATAGAGGAGGCCATCGTGAAGATGGAGGACAAGATCACTAAGGAAGTAGACAAGGCTGCGAAGAAGTTTGGTGAGACATTTGACAAGGCGATGTTTCTGCAGACAAATCCGAATGTACTGCGCAATAAAGAAAAGATAACGGCAACGGAGGCTCGCTTTAAAGCGGCGCTGGAGGCGAATGATATGGATGGGCTGAAGCAGATCATCATAGACCTGGAGATCGTGTGCCCTATCAGTGGCACGCGCAACTGGACAGATGTGAGGCAGTTTAACCTGATGTTCTCCACGCAGGTGGGTGCGGTGGCTGATGAGTCTGAGACCATCTACCTACGCCCGGAGACGGCGCAGGGTATCTTTGTGAACTTCCTCAATGTACTGAATACATCACGCCAGCGTATCCCGTTCGGTATCGCGCAGGTGGGCAAGGCCTTCCGTAATGAGGTGGTGGCGCGCCAGTTCATCTTCCGCACGCGGGAATTTGAGCAGATGGAGATGCAGTTCTTCGTGCGCCCTGGCACTGAGATGGAGTGGTACAATAAGTGGAAAGAGACGCGTATGGCGTGGCACAAGTCACTCGGATTTGAAGAGAGCGGCCTGAAGTTTAAGGACCACGTGAAGGTGGCGCACTATGCGAATGCAGCGGTGGACATCGAGTTCAACTTCCCGTTTGGCTATAAGGAGATAGAGGGCATCCACTCGCGTACGGACTTTGACCTGACGCAGCATCAGAACCTGAGTGGCAAGAAGCTCCAGTACTTTGACCCAGAGCTGAACGAGAGCTATGTGCCATATGTAATAGAGACCTCTATCGGTCTGAACCGTACGATACTCGCTGTGCTGAGCAATAGCTACCAGAATGAAAAGCTGGAGGATGGGACGGAGCGCGTAGTACTGAAGTTCCCGCCATTCCTCGCGCCGATCAAGGCTGCGATACTCCCGCTAGTGAAGAAAGACGGCCTGCCGGAGAAAGCACGTGAGATCATGGACGAGCTGAAGTATGATCACCTCTGCTTCTACGACGAGAAGGACTCTATAGGCAAGCGCTACCGCCGCCAGGATGCGATCGGTACGCCGTTCTGCATCACTGTAGACCACGATACACTGACCGACAACAAGGTGACCATCCGCGACCGCGATACGATGACACAGGAGCGTGTGGCTATCTCTGAGCTGCGCCGCATAGTGGGTGAGAAGGTAGACTGGAGGAAGGCGGGGAGGTAGTGTGTGTAGGTTCAAGCGAGGACGCTTGAACCGGCGAGCGCTTGTAAAGCCATACCAATCTCTGTATCTTTAAAAGAAGAAATCACAGTATGGACTTATCAATAGAAAAGGAAAAGATAAAAAGAGAGATCGACCAAGTAGAGGATATCCGCATACTGCGAGCTGTACATCGTTTGCTGAGTGGATATGATAATATTGCTGAATCATCTTCCGATATATTGAATGAGCCCGTCACGGATATTGAAATGGCCTTGCCTGGCGGCCGTACTCCTACTAAAGCACAGATAGAGGAATGGCTCGACAGGGAGGAAAATGATGAATTTCTGACAGGCGATGAAGCTACTGACTACATTCGCAAAAAATACAATGAGCTAAAATCCCAAAGACAGCAGGGATGAGGCTCATTATATTAAAGCGTGCGGCTGACGCTATAGCGCATACAGCAGACTGGGTAGAAACAATGAATACGGATGGCGCGGGCGACAGGTGGATTGAAAGGTTATCACAAACATTAGAAGCCGTAGCCCGGGCTGGTGTGCAATACGCTATCTGCCAAAATGAAGAATTGGCGAAAAGAAACTACCGATGCTTCACCTACAATGAGAAGTGGGTGATAGCATATAGAATCATAGACTCAGACTTTGTGGTATACCACTTTATATTGGGATCAAAACTGGTTTGATAGATGTGCGGAGTTTAATCCAATCAAACTTCGTACCTTAGGAACTATCATCCCTCACTAAAACCAATACATCATGGCAACCACTCCCACTAAAACCGTTGCGTTTATTCATGGCCTATGGATGCACCGTACGTCCTGGCAGGCATGGATGGACTTTTTTGAGCAAAACGGCTACAAGACTGTGGCGCTCTCCTGGCCCGGAGACTCTGATACTATCGCTGCCAGCCGCGCTAATCCCACGCCAATAGGCAATCGCGGCGTAAAAGAAATAGCAGACCACCTGGAGCAGCAGACCAAGGCGCTGCCAGAGAAGCCGATCCTGATAGGGCACTCATTCGGCGGGCTGCTGACGCAGATACTGCTGGGGCGCGGCGCAGCGGTGGCTGGCGTAGCGATAGACCCTGCGCCTATCAAGGGTGTGTGGCAGCTGCCCTTCTCGGCGCTGCGTGCATCCTTTGGCATCCTGAGCAATCCGTTTAATATTAGTAAGTCTGTCTCGCTTTCATTTGACCAGTTCCGCTATGGCTTTGCCAATGCGGTGTCAGAGCAGGAGGCGCGTGAGCTGTATGAGAAGTGGCCTATACCGGCACCGGCGCGTCCGCTATTCCAGGCAGCGATGGCTACGTTCATTGGCTCGGAGACTAAGGTCGATACAGATAATACTACGCGAGGACCACTGCTGATCACGGGCGGAGAGAAGGACCACATAGCACCGCCGATCTTCGGGCAGGCATCACTGGCTAAATACAATAAAAGCGTGGTGACAGAGTTCCATGAGTTTGAAAACCGTGGTCACTCACTGATACTGGATAGCGGCTGGAAGGAGGTAGCACAGTACTCGCTGGACTGGCTGAAGGGAAAAGGATTCTAATCTCTTTTACCTTTTTTCTTTTCAAACTGTGCTGCCTTTTGCGACAGCCATGTATATTCCTCTACGGTGAAATGATGCTTGTGAAAATGGTAAAACATTGTTTTATCAATGAAAAGCAGTAACACCTGATCGGTGACCATCGCATCTGTAAAGATCTTCCACTTCAGGGTTTTGTCTTCATATTCATTAGTGACATGGATCTTTTCCTCAGTGATGGTGAAGGTGTTTGGCCAGAAGTAGCGCGGTGCGGCTGCCACCGCACGTTTGGCCATATTCCTCACCTGATACAGATTCCAGATGCCTAGCCCTATCAAACAGATCCCGATGTAAATGAACAGGAAGTCACCATTACTATCATACCAAAACAGTAGTCCGCTTACAACAAAAATTGCGATGCGCCAATAGATACTAACGCTTCTGGTTTTTTTCAGGTAGAGGATATAAGCTGCCTGAAGGTCGCTGACGGATAACGATATCTGTCGTTTGATTTCCATAGTTAGAGAACAGGGGTTTTAATATCATAGCGCAGCCACCTCACCACTCATCTCGACTTTCACGAAACCTGAACCTGCCACATCTGTGAGGCGTACGGTCTGCATGGTCTTGGAGAGGGACTCATCGTGCGGGGTGCCGACTTTGATATAGTTATCAGTAAAGCCATACATGGTGCCTCCGTCATTCTCCATCTCCCAGAGTACGCGGCTCTCGGTGTTGAGATGCTGCTCGTAGAAGGCGCGCTTTTTTTTCTCAGAGAGAATGCGGAGCATTTCATTGCGCTCCTTGCGGGTAGCCTTTGGCACTACAGGTGTGATATTGAGGGCGCGGGTATTGGCACGCTCAGAGTAGGTGAAGACGTGAAGGTAAGAGACGTCTAGCGAATTGATAAAATCATAAGTAGTGCGAAACTCCTCGTCTGTCTCACCGGGGAAACCGACGATCACATCCACACCGATACAGGCATGTGGCATGAGCCGCTTGATCGTCTCTACGCGCTCGCGATAGAGCGGTGTGAGATATTTGCGGCGCATGTACTTCAATATACGATCACTGCCACTCTGCAGCGGTATGTGAAAGTGTGGGGCGAATTTATCAGACTTTGCTACGAAGGCTATGATCTCATCTGTCAATAAATTAGGCTCTATGGAGGAGATGCGCCAGCGCTGTACACTTTCGATCTTTTCGAGCTCCTGTATGAGTTGATAGAAATCCTCAGAAGTGCGCTGGTTGCCATCGGGTGTCTTGCCGAAGTCTCCAAGGTTGACGCCCGTGAGTACGATCTCTTTGACACCAGTGGCCGCGGCTTTTTGCGCCAGCTCCACGGTCTTTGCGATAGAGTTGCTACGGCTCTTGCCTCGGGCAAGGGGAATGGTACAGAAGGAGCACATGTAGTCGCAGCCGTCCTGCACTTTGAGGAAAGTACGGGTGCGATCACCATGAGAAAAAGCATCACTGTAGAAGGCTACATCATCTATCGCGCCATTGAGCACAACGGGCGTGTCAGCTTCTTCTAGTTTATCGAGATGCTCGTGGAGTTTGAATTTTTCATTGGCTCCCAGGACCATGCTTACGCCGGGGATAGAGGCTATCTCGTCTGGCTTCAGCTGTGCATAGCAGCCGATGACGATCACCTTTGCATCAGGATTGGTACGTAGGGCGGTCTTGACCACATAGCGGGTCTGCTTGTCTGCATTCTCAGTGACGGAGCAGGTGTTGATCACATAATAATCAGCCGCCTCTGAGAAGTCTACCCGCTGGTAGCCATGCTCCGACAGCGCCCTGCCGATGGCAGAGGTCTCGCTGTAGTTGAGCTTGCAGCCGAGGGTGGTGAGCGCTATTTTGCGATTGTAGTACATCCGGAGGGCTGCAAAAATAACTAAAAAGCCCCATCCTGTTGGGAATGGGGCTTTTTGAATGATGATATGACTATCTTAATTCAAAGGAGTAGCTATGATATAGCTGCCCGCAGAATGCCATGGCTGGCCAGCGTTTGCACCAAGAGTGCCCTGCGCTACCTCCACCTTGAATGTACCTGCTGTGGATGTAATAAACACTCCGTTGATGGTAAACAGGCCTGTAGTAGTTGTAGCTGTATTCTGAAAGCCGGCCGTCTCATAATCAGTCGAGCCCCCTGCACTAATAGATGTAATAGGTACAAATGATCCATTCCAGTTACTACCAACATTGGAGGTAAGCGAGCCAGAGTAATTTAACCTCACGTTCATCTCCGCATTGCTCGTGCCTGACTTTTGCCTAAAGAATAATATTTCAATCTTATATGTTTTTCCTGCTGCAAGAGAGATGGAAGTACCTGACAAAGTCGACCAGCTTCCCGCTGCCGGTGCAAGCACATCCGTAGCATTTCCGTTGTATATCACCGAGGCTCCACCACCGGCAGGGCCAGTAGGACCCTGTGCACCTGTAGGACCTGTAGCACCATCCAGGCCAGCAGTGCCTGTAGGACCGGTAGGACCTGCTGTACCTACTCCAGTAGGACCCACTGCGCCTGTAGGACCTGTCGGGCCTGTGACGCCGTTTGCACCATTGGTGCCGTTTGTACCATTGGTACCATCTGCACCGGCAGGACCAGTAGGGCCAGTCACACCATTGGCACCGTTTGTACCATTTGTACCATTGGTGCCGGCAGCACCAGCAGGACCGGTAGGGCCAGTGACACCGTCAGTGCCGTTTGTACCATTAGTGCCATTTGTACCATCCGCTCCAGCAGGACCGGTAGGGCCAGTCACGCCGTCAGTACCATTGGTACCATCTGCACCTGTAGGACCTGTAGGGCCTCCGGCAGGACCTGTAGGACCTGTCACGCCATCTGTACCATTCGTTCCGTCTGCGCCTGCAGGGCCTGTAGGACCAGTGACGCCATCAGTACCATTGGTACCGTTCGTGCCATTTGTACCATTAGTACCATCTGCACCGGCAGGACCGGTAGGGCCAGTCACGCCGTCTGTACCATTTGTGCCATTGGTGCCATTCGTTCCATTTGTACCATCTGCGCCGGCAGGACCGGTAGGACCGGTCACGCCATCAGTACCATTCGTGCCATTAGTTCCATTGGTGCCATCTGCGCCAGCGGGACCGGTAGGGCCTGTGACGCCATCTGTACCATTAGTACCATCTGCACCTGTAGGGCCTGTAGGACCTCCGGCTGGACCGGTAGGGCCGGTAGCACCGTCTACGCCATTAGTACCATCTGCGCCGGCAGGGCCGGTAGGACCAGTCACGCCATCTGTACCATTGGTACCGTTTGTACCATTAGTGCCATCTGTACCAGCAGGACCGGTAGGGCCGGTCACTCCATCAGTACCATTGGTACCATTAGTTCCGTTTGTGCCATCTGCGCCGGCAGGGCCTGTAGGACCAGTCACGCCATCTGTACCATTCGTTCCGTTGGTACCATTTGTGCCATCCACACCGGCAGGACCTGTAGGGCCCGTAGGGCCGCCTGCAGGACCGGTAGCACCTGTAGCGCCATCCGCGCCGTTAGTTCCGTTTGTGCCATTAGTACCGGCAGGTCCGGTAGGGCCAGTGACACCATCGGCTCCGTTGGTACCGTTAGCACCGGCAGGGCCTGTAGCGCCGGCAGCACCGTTAGTGCCGTTTGCGCCGGTAGGACCAGTGGCACCAGTGGTACCATTTGTGCCATCAGCACCTGCAGGACCAGTGGCTCCGGCTGTACCGGTAGGACCAGTCAAACCATCTGAGCCAGCGGGACCGGTGATACCCGTAGCACCATCTGAGCCGGCAACTCCTGTAGCACCAGTAGGACCAGCCTGACCAGCAGGACCGGTGGCGCCTGTAGCACCGTCGGCACCGGCTGCGCCGGTGGCACCAGTAGCGCCTGCTGCACCCGTAGCACCGGTGGCACCAGTAGCGCCATCTATACCTGCGGCACCCGTAGCACCGGTAGCGCCCGCACCAGTAGCACCAGTGGCACCGGTAGGACCGGTGAGACCTGCAGCACCGGTAGGACCAGTGGCACCGGTAGCACCCCCTGCATTTGCAGCATATAATGCATATGGTACGCTCATCATCTTGGAGGTGCCCATGTCCACATAGTTGCTACCGCCGGCTACGTCTACCTCTACCTGGAGGTATTTATCTCCTGAACCCCAGTTTACGGCACCGAGATTGCCTATGCCAGTACCATTCAGACCACCTATCACTGCCGTAAAGAGGCCAAACTGATTGGTAGATGCCTGCTGTATCTCCTGGAAAACGATATTGCCTCCGGAGGTGCCGTCGTGTATAGAGAAGCGGATAGATACCTGAGTGGTGGGTACTATGGCTCCCTGCGCATCGCGCACGACAGCCTGATAACTGATACCTCCGGGCGCCTGCGCTGACAGCCAGCCGGCCATCAATAACAGAACTACCGTAGAGATGAGTCTAAGTTTTTTCATGATGATTTAGATTGGTTGAAAAAGTAGGGTGAAGATAAACATTGCGGTCACCGTTCTGTGTGTTTTTTAAAATTTTCTCCGAAGCATTAGTTGGCTTGCCCGACTTTTATGAAACGCCGGGTACAAAATAGCCCCGTCCGCAGAGGACGGGGGCGGTGATAGATTTTTGAAAGTGAATTCTTATTGGTTCATCAGAAGGGCCTTCTGTTCTTGTATCTGCTTTTGCTGTGCGTCTATCTGACCCTGGCACGGAGTCCCTCCACTGCGTGGTTAGGTATGTGCCATACCGACCGGCTGCATCAGTGAAACTATTTATCACCCTTTTGAGCCAGTAGCGCCATCTGCGGCCTACCGGATTTATAAAAACAAAAACCCTCGCACATGGTACGAGGGTTTGATTCATTTTATATCTTTTAGATTAATAACCACTCAACCAGAACCAGCCTGTACCATCATATGTAAGCTTGAGGTAGGTCATCACGCTCAGATCTGCACTGATGTCTATAGTCGTAGTAACCCCGCCAGGATTTAAATAAAAAGTACCTCCATTGAAATCCAGAATTACATTATTGCCGGAGAAACCACCAATAGTGACTGCTGAGAATGATATAGTCTGACCTAAGGTAGGCACAGCTGGCAGCGTGATCGTAACGTTGGTAGCTGCTACATGTACTATCTGCTCCTGAACTGCTGCCAAAGATGTGTTTGCAGAAACCGTCACGACACTCGCCGGTAAAACCGAACCTGTAGGACCTGTAACCCCTGCCGGACCTTGAGGACCTTGTGGGCCTACTGCACCGTCTAAGCCGTCAGCACCAGCAGGACCCTGTGGGCCTTGTGGGCCTA
This sequence comes from Bacteroidetes bacterium UBA1941, assembly GCA_002336805.1. Lineage (GTDB taxonomy): Bacteria > Bacteroidota > Bacteroidia > Chitinophagales > LD1 > UBA1941. The sequence continues at coordinate 343,322 of DDEZ01000002.1, read as the reverse complement.
CTGCACCGTCTATGCCATCAGCACCGGCCGGACCCTGAGGACCCTGTGGGCCTACTGCGCCATCTAAGCCGTCAGCACCAGCAGGACCTTGAGGACCCTGTGGACCAACTGCACCGTCTAAGCCGTCAGCACCTGCAGGACCTTGAGGACCCTGTGGGCCTACTGCACCGTCTAAGCCATCAGCACCGGCAGGACCTTGAGGACCTTGTGGGCCTACTGCGCCATCTAAGCCGTCAGCACCGGCAGGACCTTGAGGACCCTGTGGGCCTACTGCACCGTCTATGCCATCAGCACCGGCCGGACCCTGAGGACCCTGTGGGCCTACTGCGCCATCTAAGCCGTCAGCACCGGCAGGACCCTGTGGGCCTTGTGGGCCTACTGCGCCATCTAAGCCGTCAGCACCGGCCGGACCCTGAGGACCCTGTGGGCCTACTGCACCGTCTAAGCCATCAGCACCTGCAGGACCCTGTGGGCCTTGTGGACCTACTGCGCCGTCTAAGCCATCAGCACCTGCAGGACCCTGTGGGCCTTGTGGACCTACTGCGCCATCTATACCATCTATACCGTCAGCACCGGCAGGACCTTGAGGACCCTGTGGGCCTACTGCACCGTCTAAGCCGGCAGGACCTGCAGGACCTTGAGGACCCTGTGGACCAACTGCGCCATCTAAGCCGTCAGCACCGGCAGGACCTTGAGGACCTTGTGGGCCTACTGCGCCATCTAAGCCGTCAGCACCTGCCGGACCCTGTGGGCCCTGAGGACCAACTGCGCCATCTAAACCGTCAGCACCTGCCGGACCCTGAGGACCTTGTGGGCCTACTGCACCATCTATACCATCAGCACCTGCCGGGCCAGTAGCTCCGTCTGCACCTGCAGGACCAGTAGCGCCATCAGCACCCGTAGGGCCAGTGGCACCATTTGCTCCTGGAGTACCCGGAATACCAGGCGTACCAGGAATGCCCGGCGCACCAGCTGCTCCGGCAGGGCCTGTAGGACCTGTAGCACCATCTGCGCCCGTAGCACCTGGCCAGCCGGCTGAACCTGCTGCACCTGTAGGGCCCGCAGGACCTGTAGCGCCATCTATACCATTTATTCCATCAGCACCTGCGGGGCCTGTAGCACCCGTAGCACCTGCTGCTCCGGCAGCGCCGGTAGCACCTGCCGGACCTGTAGCACCGTCTATACCATTTACACCATCAGCACCCGCGGGGCCTGTAGCACCCTGAGGGCCCGTAGCACCATCTAAACCGTTGAGGCCGTCTGCACCAGCTGCGCCGGTAGGACCAGTCTGCCCATCTGCACCGGTAGGACCTGTGAGGCCATCAGAGCCTGCCGCACCGGTAGCGCCATCTGCACCTGTAGGACCTGCTGCGCCTGTAGCACCGTCCAGACCATTGGCTCCTGTAGCACCAGTAGCACCGTCTGCACCTGCAGCGCCGGTAGCACCTGCTATACCCGCAGCACCAGTAGCGCCTGTAGCACCATCTGCTCCGGCAGGACCAGTAGCGCCTACAGCGCCTGTAGCACCGGCTACACCTGCAGCACCTGTGGCACCCACCGCACCGGCGGGACCAGCCGCACCGGTAGCACCCGTAGCGCCTGTGGCTCCTATGCCACTGGCAGCAAATAATGCATAAGGCACACTCATCATCTTAGAGGTGCCCATATCTACATAGTTAGTACCGCCTGCCACGTCTACTTCTACCTGCAGGTATTTATCACCTACACCCCAGCTGACGTTAGCCAGGTTGCTGATACCGCTTGCATTGCCACTACCGATCACCGCAGTGATGAGGCCAAACTGGTTTGTAGACACGTGATGGGTCTCTTGGAATACGATGTTGCCGGTAGGCGACACATCATGAATGGAAAAGCGCACCGACACAGCGGTGGTGGGCACTATGGCCCCCTGCGCATCCCGCACTACGGCCTGATAGCTGATACCCTGAGGCGCCTGAGCAAAAAGCGAGGCGGCCAAGATCATAAGTACAACTGTAGTGAGTAGTCTAAGTTTTTTCATGCAGACAGATTATGGGTTTATCTAAATATGCAAAGGCGAATATATGTTAAGCAGTCACAAGCTGCATTATGTTTAGCTTATGTGGCTGTTTGTTTTTATTAACACAAATCTCCCTGGACACTTCAACATGTATTTTTTACTGAACAGCGTTTTCAAAACCTAGAAAAACATTCGGTCCGCTCCATATACCAGTGAGGTCATACAGCGGAGAAGATGTGTTTTGGCGTCTCATAGTGGGCAACTGCCAGGGTTTGTGTAAATTTATCATCCAGCCGCAAGGCTACCTCCCGATGAAAAAAAGGCTTACAATATTGATATGGATGCTGTACGCGGCATGGCATCCTTTGTATGCCGCTCATCCCACTGTGCCGCCACATGCAACACCATCCGACCTGTCATTTGCAGAAAACAAGCATCAATGGGCACCATGGGTCAAATACATGGGAGACCTTCACCATGGCAAACTGATACTGGAGCAGAATAAGCTGACCTTTTTTATGAATGATGCCGTGCATGAGCATGGCCACAAGAATACTGCTCCGATCCATGGCCACCTGATGCGTATTGTATTTGACGGAGCTAATATGAACGCGGTAGTAGCGCCGGAGGGCAAGAGGGAATTTTATCGCAACTACTACCTGGGCAGTGACCCGGCGCGGTGGGCATCTGAGGTGAAGATGTACAGCACGGTAGTATACCACGACCTCTATCCCGGTATCGATGCAGAAGTGACTGGTGACGGTGACCATCTGAAATACCAATTCAGAGTACACGCGGGGGCTGATCCGGCGCTCATCAGGCTATCCTATGAGGGGGCAGATGAGATGGCCCTGCGCGGGGGTGACCTGGTATATAAAACGACGGTGGGAGATTTCACCGAGCTGGCACCGGTGACCTACCAGCGCGATGGTGACCATGCTAATACAATAAAATGTCGCTACAAACTGGATGCCGCAGCGCACCGCGTCACCTTTGACCTGCCGCACGGATATGACCATACCAGGGAGCTGATCATAGATCCGACCCTCATCTTTGCTTCCTACACAGGTGCTACAGCAGATAATTGGGGATTTACAGCAGCCTATGACAGCAAGGGTGATTTCTATGCAGGAGGCATCGTGTTTGAATATGGAGACTATGTATATACTGCCTCCGGACCCGGCACCTATCCCACTACGGCGGGCGCCTTTCAGACCAGCTACTCTGGTAGCACCTACAGTGGCGATACCTGTGATATCTCCATATCAAAGTTTGACTCGACCGGTGCGCGTCTGCTCTACTCTACCTACCTGGGGGGAAACGGCTGGGACTGGCCACACTCCCTGATAGTAAATCAGAACAATGAGCTCTACATCATGGGATCTACCCTGTCTACTGACTATCCGACCACTGGTAGTGCCTTTGACCGCAGTAGCAACGGGCATGTAGATATCATAGTGACAAAGATGAACGCCACCGGTACAGCCCTGCTCGGCTCGACATACGTAGGCGGGTCTGAAGATGACGGCCGCAACCTGGAAGAGTTCTTTACCTATAACTATGGTGATGAGGTACGGGGCGAGATCATACTGGACAGCCTCTCTAATGTCTATGTGGCTTCCTCTACGCATTCAGGCAATTTTCCCGTGACGGGGGGTGTTTTCCAGCCTAATGCCGGGGGTGCGCTGGATGGCTGTGTATTTAAAATGAACAGCAGCCTCACCTCTATGCTATGGAGCTCCTATCTGGGGGGATCTGCCCAGGATGCCGCCTACTCTCTCAAACTGGACCATAGCAATAACCTGATCGTGACGGGGCCTACGGCCAGCAGCAACTTCCGCACTACCGCAGGCACACTGCACACCTCCTATATGGGCGGTGATTGTGACGGGTATGTGTGCAAGATCAGTAATAACGGCAGCAACCTCCTGGCCTCTACCTATCTCGGTACAAATGATCACGACCAGTGCTTCTTTGCCGAGATAGACGGTCAAAACCAGGTATATATAGTGGGCCAGACCCTGGGCATCTATCCTATCTACAATGCCACCTACGGTCGTGCGGGTGGCAATCAATTCATACAAGTACTGAATAATAACCTGACAACATCGATCCGCTCCACTGCGTTTGGTACCGGCGGAGGCAGGGTCAATATCTCTCCTACCGCATTTCTGGTAGACAACTGTAACAATGTGTATGTGGCCGGGTGGGGTGGCAATGTGAACCGCGACTTCTACAACATGAATACCGGCTATACCTCCGGTCTGCCTGTCACCTCAAATGCTGTGCAGTCCGGTACAGATGGGAGTGACATGTACTTTATTGTTTTCTCACATGGCCTCTCCAGTATCCTGTATGCTACCTACTACGGTGGCAGTGCCTATGTGGGAGAGCACGTGGATGGCGGCACGTGCCGCTTTGACAAAAACGGGACGATATACTCCGCTGTATGCTCCGGATGTGGTGGCAATAGCATGTTTCCCGCTACACCGGGCGCCTGGTCTACTACCAATAACAGCTATAACTGCAACTACTCCGCACTGAAATTTGAAATGAACTACTCCGGAGCGTATGTAGATGTGAATGCCTCACCACGCGCTACGGGGTGCGTACCGCTCACGGTACAGTTTCAGTCTCAGACCAGCAATGTACAGCACATCAATTGGGATTTTGGTGATGGGAGCAGCTCCACGCAACCATATCCGGTGCATACATATACCGATACGGGGCACTATTTTGTCTCGCTGATAGGTACGGACTCCACCCAGTGCAACTCTGCCGACACGGCCGTCATAGATGTATGGGTACGGGATGACAGCCTGTCCGCTTTCTTTGGCGATAGCATAGTAGTAGACTGCTACAGCAGAAATGTGACCCTGACCACGAGCAACTACCCGACCACACACTACCAGTGGAACTTTGGTGACGGGACTACAGCTACCACCAGCCCTACGGCGCACCATACCTATGCTGCCCCAGGGTCATATACTGTCACACTCATAGTGACGGATACTACCAAGTGCAATCTCCAGGCATCCTATCAGAAGAAAGTGATCAGCCCGCCTGTCGTACGCCTGGCAGTGAATCCTGCAGACACTGTGGGCTGCATACCACTCACGGTACACTTTGGCAATACGACCCCATCTGCCGGGCACTATCTCTGGGACTTTGGCAATGGAGATACGTCTACTCAGATCAATCCATCGTACACATATATCCACGGCGGGCACTATACTATACGACTCACACTATACGACTCCAGCACCTGCAATAAAACGGACACAGTGGTAATGCACATAGTGGCCATCGACTCCTCTGCAGATGCCGGCTTCTCTGTAAACCGGCAGTTCTACAACTGTGACTCGGTAGATGTGACGGTGCACTCCTCATACATCGGAGCAGTGTGGCAGAAGTGGGACTTTGGAGATGGCTATACCTCTACGGCCAGTACAGTATCACATACCTATCGCGGCAGTACCTATGATACGATCACACATATCCTATATGACAGTACCAAGATCTGCCACCCATATGATACTGCCAGGGTGATCATCAGCCTAAGCCCACTGCAGACATCAGTAGCGGTACCGGATACGATAGGTTGCGTACCATTCACCGCTACGATGTATGGCGTGTCTCCGCTTTTCACTACGCACTACTACTGGTTTTATCCGGATGGTGATAGCTCTACCGGCTCTCCTGTGCATCATACCTTCTCTCCGGTGGGTAGCTATCAGGTGCTATGTGTATCTATAGACTCCAATGCCTGTGTCAATATCGACTCAAACTATGCTACGATAGTGGTGATAGATGACTCTGTACATGCCCGGTTTGACGTGCAGGTGCTGAATGACTGTGACTCAGACCTGTCTATACAGCTGGTGAATAACAGTGTGAATGCGACTCAGTACTACTGGACCCTGGGCAATGGCAATACCTCGACGCAGATCAATCCATCTCAGCACTACTATATGCCAGGCACCTACACCATCAAGCTACTGGCTGTAGACACTACCCGCTGCCACCCGCGGGACTCTATGTACCGCACGGTCACGCTAAAGCCGAATGTGATCCTCCACTTCACACTCTCAGACGTCTGCCTGGGCCAGACGGCGGGCTTTGTGAATCAGAGCAACACGCAGGCGCAGTACCAGTGGCAGTTTGGCGATGGGCTGGGGTCTGCACAGTATGCGCCTACGCATCTCTACAATGCTGATGGCAACTACACGGTACAACTATCCATCATAGACACCTCTACATGCGATGTATATGATACGCTGCGCGAAAACATCATAGTCTATGCACAACCGATAGCGTCCTTCACCACAGCCATGGATACCTATCTGTTTGAAACGCCGGTAGACTTCACTAACACCAGCCAACATTACAATACATCTATATGGAATTTTGGTGATGGAGACAGCTCTCTGGAGACCAATCCTACACACATCTATGACCATACCATAGACTGGCAGATAGTATGCCTGGAGGTGTACAATCAGGGAGCTCCCTGCCGCGACACCGTCTGTGACAGCCTGTATATCCGCTTCATCCCTCTCATCGGGGTACCCAATGCTTTCTCACCAAATGGCGATGGGGTCAATGATATAGTCTTCGTAGAAGGCAAAGGGATCATCGGTCTTGACTTTCGCATCTACAACCGCTGGGGCCAGCTGGTATACCAGGGCAATGATCCAAAGAAAGGCTGGGATGGCATCTACCGCGGGGAGCCGCAGCCTATGGAGGTATATACCTACACTGTAGATGCTACGCTGATCAATAAAGATAATGTGCGGCTAAAGGGCAACATCACGCTGCTGCGGTGATCATTCCACGGCTTTGACTTCCTCTATGGCAGCCCTGGTGGTTTTGATCACACTATCCATCTCTTTGAGCTCAGCCTTGAGTGCGCTCTTGTATTTCTCCCTGGTACGGGTACCGCTATCTGCCACCTGCTCGTAGACGGCCTTCTGGCGCTCGTAGGCATCCCTGATACGCTCCAGCGCCCCCAGGCCAAAACTGAGCAGCTGCTTATTCTTCTCCTGATCTGCCAGCAATTCATTTTTGAGTGTCACTACGCCACGCTCGCTGAGTGCGGGCTGCATGCGGCATAGGAAATTGGCGTAGTGATACATGAGCATGGCCTTGGAGAAACCTTTGTCCTCTTTTAGTTTCTTCTCAAAGTATGTATTGTAGCCAGAGTCCCCGCTGAGCGCAGCTACTGTATACACCGCATTTTTTATATCAAATACCTTTTCATTTTCAAAAAGGCGTATATCCCGTAGGGCCTTGGCAGAGTCCAGCTTATTTAAAATCATAAGCGCGGTAGAGGCCACCAGATAGGATGAGTCTCCGAGTGCCTTCTCTACCGAAGGCTCGTATTTGCGCACTTTTTCTTTGGCCAGTTTATCCAGCACGGCAGCCCGTACGTGTGATGCGCTGTCTGTCTCCAGCATGGCCTTCAGCAGTGGCAGGACGCCGTCCTTATCAGCCTCTGTGATGAGGATATTTTTGACCGCCAGCGCCCGTATGCTCTCCGAGTGGTCGCGTAGGGCATCTTTGAAGAGTGCCTGCACTTCACCATTATTTTTCTGCGCAGCTCTCAGGGAGTCGAGCGCCTCGCGGCGCTGCATATACCGGGTACCTTTGCGATACTGAAAGATATACTCAGCTACAGTCTTGTTCTCGCTTTTCTCGCAAAGGAGTATACGCTCACCATCAGCATCTATCAGGTCCGGCCTCCTGCCCAGCGCTTTGAATGCGAAGGTCTGCTTGCGCTTGGTCAGGGTGACATTTTCAGACACTACGATATCATCATAATGCATATCAATGCGGAAGGGAAGCTGATAGGTGAGCGGAGTTTCTGTACTGTGTTTCTGAGAGACCTTCACATAGACGCTGTCGTGTGCATAGCTGTACCTGATATCCAGCACCGGCAATCCCGTATTGTAGTACCACTGGTCAAAGAACCAGTTCATATCACGGCCGGTCACCTCCTCAAAGCACATGCGCAGGGCAGGCACTTCAGTATTTTTATATGCGTAGCGTTTGAGAAACAGCTGCAGGGATTTGAAGAAGGCATCATCTCCTACGGCATAGCGCAGCATGTGGAGTATACGTCCGCCCTTCTCATAGGTATGCGCATCAAAGACCTCCTCCCGGTCATCATAGTGGAAACGTACCAGGCTATAGTTTTTTCCTTTGCGCACATCGGCCATGTACTTGGCAAAGGCCTGGTAGTTTTTCCAGTCGGCATACTCGCGGCCGTAGCGGTATTCATTCCATATATACTCGCTATAGTCTGCAAATGACTCGTGTATCGTGGTATTGCTCCATGTTTTGGCGGTGACCAGGTCTCCAAACCACTGATGAAATAGCTCGTGTGAAATGTAATCATGATAGTCCTCGTCCAGCATCTGGCGCGGGGTACGGTTCAGGTTCTCGCCGTGGAGCGTGGCAGTCGTATTCTCCATGGCGCCGCTCACATAGTCGCGTACTACTACCTGAGAGTACTTTTGCCATGGATAGTCGTAGCCCAGCTTTTTAGAGAAAAACTCCATCATAGCCGGTGTCTCGCCAAACATCTTCATGGTATAGGGGGCGTATTTCGGCTCTATATAGTAGTTTACCTCCTTGTCCCTCCATTTGTCCTTTGTGACTACAAACTCTCCCACGGCCATCATGACCAGGTACTGAGAGTGCGGCAGGTCCATCTTCCAGTAGTCTGTACGCGTGCCGTCACTATTTTCCTTTTGAGAAACGAGTATGCCGTTTGAGAGCGTGGTGTATTTCTTGTCCACAGTGATATAGATCTCATCTGTACACTTGAAAATGGGCTTATCCAGTGTAGGAAACCAATAAGAGTTTGACTCGGTCTCTCCTTGCGTCCAGATCTGGCGAGGTTTGTCTGAGTCTGTGCCGAGCGGATTGATAAAGTAAAGGCCTTTGTCCTCCTGTATAGCCTCTGAGCCTCCGGTACGACGCTCGTTTGGCTTGGATTTATAGTCTATGAAAAGGGTGAACTTCTCTCCCTCCTTATACTCTCTATCGAGTGTGATGTCTAGCTTCAGCGTATCATAGCTATACCTGAGCGGGGTGGTACTACCATCTGCCTTTGCCAGTTCTACTTTATAGATATCCATGCCTTTGGCATCCAGCCTGACCGAGGCCTGGGGGTAGAAATGTGGCGTGAGCGTGATATGCTCCTGGCCGTAAAGCCACTGATGCTCCCAGTCAAAACGTACATCTAGTCGCGTATGCACCAGGTCACAAAACATAGTGGCTGCAGCGCGGTATGGATTCTCACGCGGTACGGTGATCTGCATGGTATCGAGGAGAATGGCATGCTTGTCATCGTAGGCTGCTTTGGCAGTCTTGCAAGATGATATAGAAATACCCAGCGATGAGGCCAGGGAGAGGATCACAAAACTTCTGACTAAAGATCTCAAGGCGAATGATTTTGACGATTTGACCGGCGTAAAACTACAAAAAGCTTGCCTTTTGCGCTTGAGCTTCAATAGTATCAGCCCTTGGGTGGATCCAGATAGCCGTGTGTGAAGCGGTATAGGCTGAATCCCGGGCTGCCGGCAGCATGTATCAGATCTTCGCGCAGCGCTTTTTTGTCAAAGCCTCTCATCCGGTGGCGTTGTATGATCTTGTAGGCTTTGTCTGCCATCAGGCTGATCCTGCGTTCTTCGTTACCTTTTGATGCAGTGATCTGCATGAATGCAGCGATCAACTCCCTGACGCCCTTAGACTCTACGGCTACGGTACGCAGGACCGGTATATGGTCCCTACCGCTGATGTGCAGTTGCAGAGAGAGAAAATTGATCATAGCCTCTGCCTCGGGCCTGTCAGCCTTATTGACCACAAAGATGTCTGCTATCTCCATGAGGCCTGCCTTCATAGCCTGTACGGAGTCTCCTGCCTCAGGCACGAGTACGACCACCGTAGTATCAGCCAGTCCGGCTATCTCTACCTCACTCTGCCCTACGCCTACAGTCTCTATGAAAATATAATCAAAAGGGTAGGCCTTCATGACCTCTACCACCTCTATGATCTTGTCACTGAGTCCACCCAGAGAGCCGCGAGATGCCAGCGAGCGGATAAATAAATTGGGATTGGTAAAGTGTGCCGTCATACGCAGCCTGTCTCCCAGCACAGCACCCAGATTGAATGGAGAGGATGGATCAACGAGGATAAGGCCAACCTTTTTGCCCTCGTCCAATAAATATCCGATCACTGCGTTCAGTAGCGTACTCTTGCCTGCACCCGGAGGACCGGTGAAACCAATGACCGGTATCTGATGCGACATCAGCGACCCCAGGATAGACTCAAAACCTTGCGCCTCATTCTCTACCAGAGAGATAGTGCGGGCCAGGGTTTTAAAATCGGACAGGATGGTCGTATTTTGCGCAGGCATAGCGTATCGAAAATATAAAACATTTGCAGCAAACGACAGGCATCGGCAAAGTACTACCAGAGGGGCGGGATCAATGGATCGTCTACCTGCTCTGCGTGTCTGTCTTTATCGGCTTCTCTGTGTCGCGTGCCATGATCAGCATCGGTGTGATAGGCCTGATAGCCTATGGCATATTGGCATTTGACATCCGGCAGACATGGCGCACATACCTATCGCGCCCGGCGTTCTATGTCAATACGCTTTTCTTTCTGGTCATACTACTATCAGGTATCAATACAGAGGATAAGCACCTTTGGGCCGGCTTTGTGCAGATCAAGCTGCCATTTCTTTTTCTTCCCATAGCATTTTGTGCCTTCTCATTTATAGACCGTACATTTTTCTATAAGCTCTTATTGGCGTTTGCGGCTATCATGGTGATCAGTGCTGCCGGTGTGATGATCCACTATGCGCTGCACTACGATGATATCACCCGTAGCGTGAGCTCGGGTGGTATCATACCTACACCCTTTTCGCACATACGCTATACACTGCTGCTGGTATTTGCTTTTTTCTGCCTGCTGTGGCTGGCAGAGCAGAAACTCATTGCCCGGTACGTACTCCTTTTTGCAGCTTCATTTTTATTTGTAGTGATCCATATCCTGTCATCTCGCAGTGGCTGGATGGCGCTATACTGCAGCCTGCTGCTCTATGCCCTCCTGTATATCATCCGTACCAGGCGCTATGTGACAGGGGTGGTGATCGCCCTCTGTACGATGGCAGCTCCTTTCGCCTTGTATCATCTCATCCCCAGCTTTCAAAAGAAAATAGACTATATGCGCTGGACTGCGGGTGAGGTAGCTGCCGGGCGTATAGATAATATGTCTGACGCTATGCGTATCGCCTCATGGCGCACGGGTGTGGAGATCATCCGGCGCCAGCCGCTGACGGGCGTAGGAGCGGGTGACCTGCTGTCTGAGTCAAAGAAAGTGTCTCATGAACTATTTCCCGCTATAGTAAATGAAGATGACCGCAAGATGCCGCATAATGAGTTTATCTGGATATGGGCTGCTGCCGGTATCATCGGCCTTTTGGCATATGTACTGGCTTTTACCTATCCATTCCTGATATATATAGGTAGGGGCAGCTGGCTCATGGCGGTGCTTTTTGTGATCTTCCTGTCCGCGTTTTTCACCGAGGCGCCTTTGGAGGAGCAGATAGGCAGCGTATTCTATCTGTTGTTTTTACTTATCTTCCTGACGTATTATGCTCATAGCCGCATAGTCCATGACTAAGATCTCTGCGCTCATCATCACACACGACGAGGCCCGGCACATAGGCGCCTGTATAGACTCACTGGCGGGCGTGGCAGATGAGGTAGTAGTGATAGACTCCTACTCCACAGATGGTACCGCCGCTATAGCGAGATCAAAAGGAGCAAAAGTGATAGAAAAAGCTTTCGAGGGCTTCGGGCCGCAAAAGAACTATGGCGCTCATCAGGCCACACATGACTATATCCTGTCTATAGATGCAGATGAGGTACTATCCGGCGATCTGCGCCTGTCTATCCAAACATTGAAGCAAGCTGATATCACAGGCAGCTACTATGTACACCGCCTGAATCATATGGCCGGGCGACCTGTCCGATCATGTGGCTGGTATCCGGATATCCGCACACGCCTGTACGACCGGCGCAGCGCACAGTGGGATGATAAAGCGGTACATGAAGAGCTGATCACGTCTGATGCACCGCGGCACCTGTCAGGAGACCTGTGGCACTATAGCTATGACAGCTATGCAGAAATGAAAGAACGTGCCGACAGGTATGGTGCACTGGCAGCAGTACCTCTGCGAAGTAAAGGCAAATCCTACCTGCTGGTCAAACTACTATTGAATCCGATGGCGAAATTTCTGAAGAGCTATATACTGCAGGGGGGGATAACTGATGGATATGCCGGCTGGATGATCAGCAGGTATAAAATGCGTGAGACTTTCCTGAAATACTACCTGGCACTGAGATGAGAATAGCACTGGACGCAAAGAGGATGCTGAACAATGGCACCGGGCTGGGCAATCATGCCCGCATACTGGCCAATGCCCTCATGCGCGACTATCCTGCTCACGAGTATCAGCTCTACACCCCTCGCCTGCAGGAGCGCTATCTGCATGAGCTGGATGGTACATTCACACTGCATATGCCGGAGACCAGGCTCTCACAGGCACTGCATCCGTGGTGGCGCAGCTATAGCATCACCGAAGATCTGCTCCGCAATATGGTAGATGTCTATCACGGCCTCAGCAATGAGCTACCCCTCAATATACACCGCTCCGGAATACCTGCCGTGGTGACCATACATGACCTTATATTTCTGAAGCATAAGGAACAATACCCCTGGCCGGACAGGCAGATATATGGCATCAAGACAAAATATGCCGTCAAACATGCTCAAAAGATCATAGCAGTAAGTGAAGAAACCAAGCGCGATCTGATAGAATACTATCGTGTGCCGGAAAAGAAAATACATGTGCTCTACCAAAGCATAGATCAGAGATTCTATAAAAAGGCAGAAGAGGCAGCATTAAAATCTTTCCGTAGTCAGTATGCGCTGCCTGAGCAGTATATACTGAATGTGAGTTCCTTTTTCCCGCGAAAAAACCAGATCAAACTAATAGAAGCCTTTGCCTCTATCAAAGATCGTATACCGCACCACCTCGTACTGGCGGGAGGTGCCGGGGGCATGGGCCATGAGATCGGGCGGGTGATCCGCGAGGCGCAGCTGACTGATAGGGTCAAGGTACTAACGGGCGTGAGCAATGAAGAAATTCCGATGCTGTACCAAGGCGCTGACCTATTCGTATACCCTGCACTGATGGAGGGGTTTGGCATGCCGGTACTGGAGGCACTGGTATCAGGCGTGCCGGTCATAGCCACACGGGGAGGCGCCATAGAGGAGGCGGCAGGACGGGGATCGCTGCTGGTAGATCCATATCGATCTGACGATATAGCTACGGCTATCACACGAGCCATAGCTGATACAGATCTGAGACAGAGAATGATCATAGCTGGTCATGAGCATGCTGCCGCTATGACGGATATACTATTTGCACGTGGTGTGATGGGCGTTTATGAATCGGTCGCCTAAAAGTTCTTAAGAAAAAGTGCCTCCTTGTACACGCGGTAGACCTTGACCCAGCCCCACCACTGTCCCTGCCAGGGCGGATCGTATATAGCCTGCAGACGCAGACTCAGGAATATCAATACTACTACCACCATCATGGATATGCTGCGCGCACGAAAGCTCCAGGAGGTAGCTCCGGTGATAAAATATGCCATAGGTACAGCCAACATAGGCATATAGTCTATGTAGGGCCGGAATCCATAAGCCTGTCCGAAATTCCAATACCACCAGCTACCGCAGATATAATCTGTGAGCACAAAGACCAGCAGGATAGCCGGAGCAGAATGCATACGCCTGCGCAGTATCTGATAGAGCCCGGCCATGCTCAAGAGCATCAGCGGTGCATATAGAAAGAAGCCGTTTAACGGATGGAAAAGCACCTGCAGCATCTTAGGCCTATACCAGTACGGGAAGCCCTCCCTGTCATAAGAGTAGAGAAGCCAGTGCCCGGACAGATAGTGCCAATACATAAACTGCGGTATCCATACGATAAAGCCCAATAGGGGAAACCAGATGACCTTCATCCAGCTAGCCCTGAGCAGCTGCAGCCGAGCCCGCAACTGTCTGAGATCATACACATCATACAGCAGGATATACAGGGAGAAAACAATATTAGTAGGGCGTATCAATACTAGCAGCCCCAACATCAGGGCAGCCAGGAAAAAATGAATGTGCCGCTGCCGCTCATACAGGATAGGGGTCAGATATATCAATGCTGCGATAAGGAAAAAGGACGGCACGTGCGAAAATCCCACCATCATAGAGGAATACATAAAAAGGTTGGTGCCCAGCCATAGGATCAGCTCGGTGATCAGGACCACCCTTAGCTCAAAATACCGCAGCAGCGCTAATCCCAAAAGAAACAATCCTGCTGCCAGGTAAAATGAATCTGAGACGATGATAGCCAGCATATCCGGTGGCGAGTAAATATTGGTAGGCGCCGAACCATGCTGCCACTGATATACTGCCCGCGATATGATGAAAAAAGGTACCTCAGATAATGCTACACCGTAGGTGTACTTGGTGAAAACCTTGTGAGTACCCGGATAGTCTGTGAATATCCACGAATCCGGATCATAAGGCTGGCTCTTGGTATCGAGCTTTTCAAAGAGACTATCATTGACCATGACAGCCGGTACATAGAGATAGTACCCGATAGAATCCCAGCTAAGGGTATTGTAGAAGTCCCAACGGTGATTTCTCTGTATGGATACGGCTACCGAGACAGCAAAAACAAGGCTACAGAATAAAAATAATTTGATCTTGCGGGCCATATTGCTGCCAAGCTACATCTTAAAATCAAAAAGCGCGATACTGAAAAGATCAGGACCTCTGGCTTGGCTTGATCTTTTCATCTATGAGAAATACATAGATGTCTGATGTGCCCTCTGCCTTGAGAACGAGGTTGCCATCATGATAGTAGTGGCCTTTTACATTGTCTGTCAGGTCCAGTATAGATGGCAGCTCTCCGCGGTTCTTGAGGTTGAAGACATCGATAGCCTTATTGAGATCTGCAGCCAGGCGGCTGGTGTCAGCCAGGAATATCTGCGTACGTGGAAATACAGGCAGCCTCCTGCGCGATGCCTGCTTGGGATTCAGGATCAGATTGCCGGAGTCTGCCACGAGCGTTTCACACAGGCAGATGGCAGCACTGGAGTTTTCCAGCGTAAAACCGATAGCTCCTTTCTGAAAGTCGTTTTCGCAGAAGGCATCTTTGATCTCATTTTCCCAGCAGAAGACATGTGCCCAGCCCATATCCTGAGCCATCACCTTCAGCTCAGCTACCACATCACTGATAGACTCGCAAAAGATGAATTTGCCACCTTTCTCTATCAGCGCGCTGGCAAACTGTATGTCCAGATCCTTGTGCTCAGTAGTATCATCTGCAGCCGGCTGCGTGTTCTGTATCTCTTCTACTACCTTGGTCACAGGGGTGAATGCCACATGACTAAAATCTACCGTACGTGTGCCCATCGGCCCTTTGGGTATTTCTACAGGGATACTCTTTACCGGTGGGATATACTCCTCTACCAGTGAGCTATTCATCACTGTCTCTGCTGTATCAGTTTCCCTGGTTGTTTTCTTTGATGAAAACAGGTTTTTCAAATTTCCCAGAAAGCCGCTGTTACTATCTTCTGTATACATGTGCCCTTGTTTTGATTCTTGCGTGCGGCGGGGTACTCCCCTCCTCCTTCCAAAATTGCCTATTTACAAGGTTGGGTTAAAAAATTGTTAGTTATGATTTTCAACCCTTTCGCAATGAGTATTCAGATTTGTGGACACTATGTGAAAACATACGAACACGGTGGAATAAAAAAGCCGCTCTGCTCAGAGCGGCTTTCCTGTTACTTTTTATGATGACTTGTCACTAGGCATCCGGAGTAGCGGTACTCGGTGTACTCTCCTCTGGTGATTCCTGCTTGTCAAAAGGGCGCTTGCCCAGCAGGCGCTCAAGATCGTCTTTGAAGATCACTTCTTTTGTCAGCAGTTCATTGGCCAGGATATCCAGCAGGTTACGCTTCTCGCGCAGCAGGCCTTGTGCACGTACATATTGCTCATCTATCAGCTTGCGCGCCTCTTCGTCTATCATCTTAGCCGTCTCGTCGCTGTATGGCTTTGAGAAAGCACTATTGTTTACCATGTCATAGAAGGACACGTTGCCCACCTTCTCATTCATACCATAGTAAGCTATGGCAGCATAGGCCATCTTGGTCACTACATCCAGATCGCTCATAGCGCCTGTCGAAATGCGGTCAAACACGACACGCTCTGCTGCACGGCCACCCATGGTCATACACATGCGGTCCTTCATTTCTTCTGTCGTCTCCAGGTATTTCTCCTTTGGCAGGTACTGCGCATAGCCGAGGGCAGCTACGCCACGTGGCACGATAGAGACCTTGACCAGCGGGTGCGCATACTCCAGAAACCATCCGCAGAGTGCATGCCCGGCCTCATGATAGGCGATGATCTTTTTCTCATCAGGCTGGATGATCTTATTCTTCTTCTCCAGGCCACCTATCACACGGTCTATGGCGTCATTGAAGTCTTCAAAGTCTACATCGTTCTTTTCCTTGCGTGCGGCGATGAGTGCGGCTTCATTGCATATATTAGCTATATCAGCGCCTACGAATCCCGGTGTCTGTGCAGCCAGCTTCAGAGGATCTACACCGGCAGCTGTCTTGATGGCCTTCAGGTGCACCTTGAATATCTGCTCACGGCCCTTGAGGTCCGGCCTGTCTATAGATATCTGGCGGTCAAAACGTCCCGGCCTGAGCAGTGCCTGATCCAGTACATCCGGCCTATTGGTCGCAGCTATCATGATCACGCCTTTCTCTCCGCTGAATCCGTCCATCTCTACCAGCAGCTGGTTCAGCGTGCTCTCGCGCTCATCATTGCCTTGCACGAGCGTCTTGCCTCGTGCCCGGCCTATGGCGTCTATCTCATCTATGAATATGATACACGGAGCTTTCTCACGCGCCTGGCGGAATAGGTCACGCACACGCGATGCACCTACACCTACAAACATCTCTACGAAGTCTGAGCCCGATATAGAAAAGAACGGAACCTGAGCCTCACCCGCCATAGCCTTTGCGATGAGGGTCTTGCCGGTGCCGGGAGGACCTATGAGCAGGGCGCCCTTTGGTATTTTGCCACCGAGGGCAGTGTACTTCTTAGGATTCTTTAGGAAGCTCACGATCTCCTGCACTTCTTCCTTGGCCTCATCGAGGCCGGCTACATCATCAAAGGTAATCTTGATCTTCTCATCCTTGTCAAAAAGGATCGCCTTGGAGCGGCCTATATTAAAGATATTGCCGCCCGGACCACCTACACCACCACCGCCCATGCGACGCAGCATAAACATCCAGAAAAGGAAGGAAACACCCAGGATCACTACCCAGCCGATAAGGTTGTCATAGCTCTTGGCCTCACGATAGTTCTTGATGATACGCCTTTTGTCCGGATGGTCTTTATAGAAATTGTTGTAGTAATCTTCAAACTTGTCATTGGATGCTACAGTAAAGACATAGTGCGGTCCGCCATTTACAGTATTGAGTATTTTGTTTTTAGACAGTGCATCGTACTTTGGCAACTTTAAGGCCGAGTCTGAGAGATATACATAGCCCTCTCTGCCGCCCACTATCTCCACACCCTTCACCTCATTATCCATGAGCATCTGGGTCAGCTGGTCCATAGATATGTCCTCAGTGTGATGCTGAAAGAGGGGAAGATTGAACAGTACTATAATGACTCCCAGCAGGAGTATGACCCACATGAAGTTAAACTTGAGTCCGCCATCGTCTTCACTGCCTCGCGGCTTTTGGTCTCTGTAGAAGGGCTTGCCGCCCTTTTCATTTTGATTTTCCATGATCTGCTACTTCTTCTTGCTTGTGTTTTTAGTCGCTGGCTTAGCTGCCTTTGCGCTTTTTGCCGCCGGCTTTTTGCTGGCAGCTTTGCGCTCCTGTATCTTTCTGTCCGTAAATTTTTTGTCTGCTATCCTGCGGCTTGGTTTCTCCTTTGGGATGATATCTTCTGCCAGGGATTTGCGTATAGACGGCTTATTGAGGCTTTCCCTCAGGTCCTTGCGCTCCTGTGGGGTGAGTGACTTCTCTACATCTTCGATGGTCATCTCCTCAGCATCCGTCTTGCTTTTCTTATTGGATGGACGTACGGCTTTGGGTTTTATTGCAGGCGCATCATCGTGTTTGGTTACTTTGGCATCACTCCAGAGCTCCTCCAGCTGGTAGAAATCCCTCCGCTCCCGGTAGAAAATGTGGGCCACCACATCTACAAAGTCCACGACTACCCATTCGCCGTTTTTCTGCCCTTCGGAGTGGTAGGGCAGCTGGCCTGTCTCTTTAGCTTTCTCCAGTACACTCTGGAAAATAGCATTGACCTGCGTACCTGAGTCGCCGTGTGCAATGATAAAATAATCTGCTACCGTATCGTGTATATCCCTGAGGTCGAGGCTGACCACGTCCTGGCCCTTCTTGTCCAGTATAGCGTCTATTACCAGATCTTTGAGTGTTTCTGTATCGCCCGCTTTCTTTTTAGCCAATATGTCTTATTTTTAGTACCGTCAAAAGTAATTCATTTTCACAAAACAAAAAGGATACAGGCGGAGAGCTACTATACAGCACCTAGTATACAGTCAGCATCTTCACCATGACCACATGATCTGAGACATGTCTCATCCTTTATTTGTCGGAGCCCAGCACATAGCTCTGCCCAGCATAGACTCTACCAATAACTATGCTAAAAATCTACTCTCTACCCAAAAGGTACCCGAAGGCACACTCGTGACCGCAGCAGAGCAGACCGCCGGGCGTGGCCAGGCCGACAACCGCTGGCATACTGAGCCGGGGCAGAACCTGACGGCCTCCTACATCCTGTATCCCACATTCCTATCGGCAGATCGCCAGTTTTTTCTAAGTATGGCAGTGAGTCTAGCTGTACGCGAGCTATGCGAAGAAATACTCAACGATGAGGTGCGGATCAAATGGCCCAATGATATCTATCATAATGGACAAAAACTAGCCGGAATCCTGATAGAAAACACCATCAGCGGCAGCCAACTCTCCTCCTCTATCATCGGTATAGGGCTGAATGTGAACCAGATGGACTTTGACCCGGCGCTGCCAAATCCTGCGTCTCTGCGGTCTGTATCGGGACAGTCTCAAAATCTGCAGCAAATCACTGAGAAGCTCAGCTCCTACCTGGAGAAATACTACCTACAGCTCCGCAGCCTCCATTTCAATTTTCTGGATAAGGCCTATATGGTAAATCTCTATCAGTATAATAAGACCGCACTCTACCGCAAGGATGGGCAGGAGTTTCGCGGAGAGATAATAGGAGTGACCAAGGAGGGCAAGCTGATCATAGAGAGCGGGGGAAAGCAGTGGAAGTTTGGGCTAAAAGAGGTGGAGTACCTGTGACTTTTGCCAAAGTCAGAATCTCCGCTAATTTTAAAGACTGAAATGAACAGCTAATGCCAAGTTTCGATATAGCCAGCAAAGTAGACCCACAGGTGGTAGAGAATGCTATCAATGTGGCGAAGAAAGAAATACAAAACCGCTATGACTTTAGCGGGTCCAATACGTCCATAGATTTTAACAAGAAGGAGCTATCCATGCATATCGTGACGGAGACGGAGATGCGCATGGATACGATCATGGATATCATCGTAAACCGCGGCATCAAACAGGGCCTCGACCCGCGCAGCTATGACCAGAGCAAAGAGGCCTATACCCAGGGCACCATGCTAAAAAAGGACCTCAAGATGAAAAACGGCCTGGACAAAGAAGCCATGAAGAAAATAGCCAAGGCCATAAAAGATGGTGGCCAGAAAGTGCAGGCCTCTCAGATGGACCAGATAGTACGCGTGACCGGCAAAAAAATAGACGACCTACAGGCGGTGATGGCAGATCTGAGGAAACAGGACTTCGGTTTCCCGCTGCAATTTGAAAATATGAAAAGCTAACGCTGGTGGCTGGAATACAACATTAATTATCTCAATACACAATACTCACTACTCAATACAAGAACATGGGCTTTCTCGATCAACTGAAGCAACTGAATGAGCTGAAATCTAAAATGGACGAGGTGAAAAATCGCCTGGATACGATCACAGTATCTGAAGAAAACAGCTATGTAAAAGTGACTGTGAACGGAAACCGTAAAGTGACCGACATACAGATCAAACAAGCTGTAGGCAATGAAGAACTGAGCGACCATCTGATAAATGTGCTCAATGAGGCCCTGACCAAAGCGGACAGCCTGATGCAGAGCGAGATGAAAGGAGTGATGCCCAATATACCGGGACTCGGATAAATGGATACCAAGACAATAGATATAGCCAATATCATACTCATGATCGTATCATGTGTAGCGGCGTACCTATTGCCTTTTGAGCTGTTCCTTTTTTCTTATGCCGTATTGGGGCCCCTCCACTACCTGACTGAGATATCCTGGCTGCACAAGCGCGATTACTTTGCCACCGGCAAGATGGACTATCTGCTCTTCATACCGCTGGCAGTGATCCTGACGCTCATGGTCGTGACCGATATGCAGGGTGCTGAGGCAGCGCGCTGGTCTACCAATCTCATTTTTATGTGTCTCGTAGCTGCATTGGGCATGGTAGTGATCCAGAGTTGGTTTTACAAACTGATACTACTCCTCGGTGCACTGGTAGGAGGTTATATCCTCAGCGCTACACATGGAGCCCAGATGGTGTTTGGCATGTACCTGCCTACACTGATACATGTCTTCATCTTCACGGGTGTATTCATCATCTATGGCGCGCTGAAAAATAAGAGCGCGCTGGGGCTACTATCTGTTTTGGTATTCATAAGCTGCGGTGTGAGCTTCTTTGTCTATCATCCTGTCATATCGTGGTATCAGGTACATCCCTATGCCCAGCGGAGCATCACAGGTATCAGATTTGACGGGCTGGTAGCCTCCCTGGCACACCTGCTGAATATGGACCATGGTACCTTCAAAAGTTTTGAAGACTTTGTATTTCACTCTGTGCCTGGCCAGAGTGTGATGCGTTTTATCGCTTTCGCCTACACCTACCACTATCTCAATTGGTTTTCTAAAACTTCTGTGATAAAATGGCACAAGGTACCTATGCGCTGGCTAGTGATAGTAGCTATACTCTGGGTGACCTCTGTGGGCCTCTATGCGTATGACTACATGCTGGGGCTGGAGGTGCTATTCCTGCTCAGTATGATACATGTCTTTATGGAGTTTCCGCTCAACTATCGCTCTATCATAGGCATAGGCGAGGAGCTGGGGCTGAAAGTGAAACTACCCAAGCCCGCTATGGCGCAGCCCGCAGCCGCAGCACCAGTCAAGGTTAAGAAACCGAAGTAGTTTACCACCCTTTCCTCTTTCTCAAAAAACAAAATCGCCTTCGGGCTGGTTATTTATTTGGTAGTTTTATACCTAGTACATATGCATACTTCATGAGATCTTTTATCACGCTTTTATTGGCCTCTTTATCATTTACAGCCCTTTGCGAGGGTGTACATGTGCATGGCCGTTTTACAGTAAACGGGGGCAACATGCCTCCTATGGTAGTCATGCACAATGCCAGCGAAGAAGGCGGTGATGCCTCTGCTACAGTCAGTGGTGGCGTATTCAGCATGGAGGTGCAGATACAGTGCCCTACGCTATACAATGTGAGGCTGGGCCGTTCGTCTTATGACCTGATGCTCTCCCCACGCGACCAGGATATTACTATCGATGTCTCTATCAAAGATGACCAGGTGGCGGATGTGCACGTCACTCCAGCCACTGAGAGTGAGGCATACAAGCGCTTCTACGCCATGATGAAGCTCAATGATGGCAAGCTGGAGAAGTATTTTCGCCAGTGCGATGGTGCAGCCTGCGAGCAGGAGCTAAACGACCTGCTGCTGGACTACACAGATGACCTCAATGCCATACGCAAGCGTTACCCCGGCACCTACGCAGCAGAGGTACTCTGCAAAATGCGCATGCCCGTAGTAGCAAAAGAGGTGAAGAACACCACTGCAGAATTTCGCGCGCACTACTTTGATGGTGTTCCCTTTGCCGATGCGTCTCTGCTGGCCACCCCTGTATACCACGATATGATCGTGAACTATATCGAGTTTCTGATAGAGGGCACACTCAGCAGTGAGGAGGCCTTTATCCGGGACCTGATGACGAGGGCCAGGGTAGATAATAAAGCGTACAATAAGACCGCCCTGTCACTCTTTGACGGCCTGCTATGGCACTCACGTGAGAAGATGCTCGGCATGCTGATCCGCTACTATGACGAAAACCAGTCATCTCTGACCAATCCCGTACTGGCGGTCAAGATCGCTAACATCAGGAAGGTGATGCCGGGGACCACCTTTGTAGAAATAGCAAAGCCGGATACGAGCGGTGTAGTGCGGTCGCTAAAGGAAGTGGTGCAGCGCTCTAAGTGTACACTGCTCCTATTCTGGTCTCCGGGCTGCAGCCACTGCACGGAGGAGATGCCACAGATACAGGCCGTGTATGACAAGTACCATGGTAAGGGTTTTGAGATCTATGCGTACTGTATGGATATGAGTCCGCAGCACTGGAAATCCTACCTGAGCGAGCACAAACTGCCCTGGACAAATGTACTGGCCGGCAGCGGCGATCCCGGCAAACCAACTCCGGGCAATGACTACGCCATCAGCTCTACACCTACACTGGTACTCATAGATCAGAGAGGTACGATCCTGCATCGATTTGCACCTAAGAATAAACTGGAGAAATATATACAGGAGGCTTTGAAATGATATTATGCTAGGCTACAGATTTAGTAAACATATGCCGGATGGCAAGACGCCATTTGACAAGCTGTTTGATATCTTCAAGCAGCTGCTCACCTATACCAGCGGTGATGTGGCAGAAGCGCTGAGCTGGCTCACCGACCTGGACAAAGAGTACAAGCTCACAAACAAGGATTACGGCATAGGAGATTTCATCAGTGACCTGCGTGAGCGGGGCTACCTCAAAGATGATCCTGCACAGCCGGGCCAGATGGCTATGACCGCCAAGACCGAACAGTCTATACGCGAGTCTGCACTGGACCGCATCTTTGGCAAACTGAAAAAGGGTACGCGTGGCAATCATAAAACAGGATTCACCGGTCAGGGCGATGAGCAGAGCAGCGACCTGCGCTCCTTTACATTTGGAGACTCTATAGAGCAGATCGCTATGCTGGAGTCTTTTAAAAATGCGCAGGTCAATCATGGCATCGGGGAGTTTATGATGAGTGAGGATGACCTGGTGGTGCGCGAGCAGGAGCACAAGTCCCAGAGCAGTACGGTGCTGATGATAGATATCTCTCACAGCATGATCCTGTATGGTGAGGACAGGATCACTCCTGCCAAGAATGTAGCGATGGCACTGGCCGAGCTGATCAAAAAGAAATACCCTAAAGACACCCTTGACATCCTCGTATTTGGCGATGATGCGTGGCCAATAGAGATCAAGGACCTGCCATACCTGCAGGTGGGTCCCTATCATACCAATACTCCTGCCGGCCTGGAGCTGGCCATGGACCTTCTGCACAAGCGCAAGAATCCTAACAAGCAGATCTTTATGATCACAGATGGCAAGCCCAGCTGTATGAAAGAAAATGGCCAGTACTACAAAAATAGCTGGGGCCTGGACCGCAAGATCGTAAACAAGTGTCTGAACCTGGCGCGTTCGGCCAGGAGACTTAAGATACCGATAACGACCTTTATGATCGCATCGGACCCCTATCTGCAGAGCTTTGTAGAGGAGTTTACAGAAGCGAATAATGGAAAGGCATTTTATACCAGCCTGAAAGGATTGGGAGAATTCCTGTTTGAAGATTTTGAAAGAAATAAAAAGCGTAAAGTAAGATGAGAGCTACCACACTCGGTGAACTGAAGAAATCGAATTACACATCAAAGAGCATAAAAGACGAACTGCGTGATAATCTGATCGCAAAGATCAGGACTGGAGAGACTGTATTCAAGGGTATCCTCGGCTATGAGGATACAGTGATCCCGGATCTGGAGCGGGCTATCCTGTCGCGGCACAATATCAACCTGCTAGGCCTGCGTGGTCAGGCCAAGACGCGGATAGCCCGCCAGATGACTGAGCTGCTGGATGAGTACATACCTGTGATCACCGGCAGTGAGCTGAACGAGGACCCCCTTATACCGCTCACCCGCTATGCCAAGGACCTGATAGCGGAGAAGGGCGATGATACACCTATCTCCTGGCTGCACCGCAGTGAGCGCTATACAGAGAAGCTGGCCACACCAGATGTATCTGTGGCGGACCTCATAGGAGACGTAGACCCTATCAAGGCTGCCAATCTCAAGCTGAGCTATGCAGATGACCGCGTGATACACTTTGGTATCATCCCTCGCAGCCACAGGTGCATCTTTGTGATCAATGAGCTGCCGGACCTGCAGGCGCGGATACAGGTAGCACTGTTCAATATCCTGCAGGAGGGCGATATACAGATACGCGGGTTCAAACTGCGCCTGTCGCTGGATATAGAGTTCATTTTTACCGCCAATCCTGAGGACTACACCAATCGCGGCAGCATCGTGACACCACTGAAAGACCGTATAGGCAGTCAGATCCTCACACACTATCCCAAGACCATACAGCTCTCCCGCCAGATCACGGAGCAGGAGGCACGGCTCACACCATCTCAGCGCGACACAGTGGCCATAGGCGATATACTGAAAGACCTGATAGAGCAGGTAGCACAGGAGGCACGCCAGAGTGAGTATGTAGACGCCAAAAGCGGCGTGAGTGCCCGCCTCACCATCTCGGCCTATGAGAACCTGGCCTCTACAGCAGAGCGCCGCATGCTGCTGAATAATGAGCACCGCACTGTAGCCCGCGTGGGGGACCTCTGGGGTGTAGTACCTGCTATCAATGGCAAAATAGAGCTGGTCTACGAGGGCGAGCAGGAGGGCGCCGCCATGGTAGCCCAGCACCTCATCGGCAAGGCGCTGAGAAGCCATTTCGTGCAGTTTTTCCCGGATCCGTCTAAGCTGAAAAAGAAAAAGACTGCGTCACCATACCAGAATATCCTTGACTGGTTTTCTAATAATGACTCTCTGGACCTGCTGCTGAATGCAGATGAGGCCAGCTATCGCAAATCTCTGGATTCTGTAGATGGGCTGTCACGTCTGGTGCAGACACATATGCCAGACTTGGACCCAGCTGAGAAATATGTAGCCATGGAGTTTGTATTGCATTCATTAGCAGAGCATTCGCAGATAGGCAAGGCGATGCTGGAGCGCAGTGTGCAGTTCAAGGACCTCTTTGGGTCTATGTTTGCCTCCGAAGATATAGAGGGCGAGGAAAGTTAAAATTCTTGCAGGTTTCGGGATATTTTCCGATTTTCCACAAATCGGAGATAATTATGAACAGCCGTCTGAATCGTAACATTCGTCATGTTTTTACGAAAAAGAAAGGCAAACCCTGCTGATAGATGATCTGGAAGAAGTACGCGCTACTGGCCTTTTTAACATTTTCGCTGACGCACATCGGCCGCTCCTCAGGGGGTATAGTGACCGGCAGCGTGACCAACGGGGAAACCACTCAGGAGATGACCATACCGCTCACAGATGCTGAGCTGACGGTCAATTCACTTCTCACCCGCTATTTCAACCACAGGCACACCGCTGAGAAATTTAACGGCGTGGTGCTGGTAGCTCATAATGGCCGCCCTATCTACGAGGAAAGCTTTGGCTACAGCGATATAGCTAGCCGCAAACCGCTGGACCCCAATACTCCCTTTGAGCTCGCATCCGTCAGCAAGACCTTCACCGCTACTGCGGTGCTGAAGCTGGCAGAAGCCGGCAAACTCTCTCTCGACGACTCTATCAATCAGTTTTTCCCGGCTTTCCCTTACAGTTTGACCGTGCGTATGCTGCTGGATCATCGCTCCGGCCTGCCGGACTATGTCTATATGGACAATCGCTACATCACAGACCGCCAGCACTACATGAGCAATATGGATGTGGTAGATGTGTTTTGCACCAAAAAGCCCCGCCTGCTCTTCCGGCCGGATACCCGTTTTGAATACAGCAATTCTAACTATGCCCTACTGGCAGCTATCGTACAGCAGGCTACAGGCATGAAGTTTCAGAAATACATACAGGACTCGATCTTCGCGCCTCTCGGCATGACGCATAGTTATGTCTTCGACTATGAAGACTCTATGCCGCGCAGCTGTGCTACTACGCACGACGCCTATGGCCGCAAGCTGAGCGATGTTTGTTTTGACGGTGCTGTGGGTGACAAGGGTATCTTCTCTACCGTAGAAGATATGCTGAAGTGGGACAATGCCCTGCGCACCGGCAAGGTAATATCTGAAGAGACTATGGCAGAAGCCTACAAACCACGCAGCTTTGAGCGGGTGTCATTTCCAGACTGCAATGCGCGCAACTATGGCTACGGCTGGCGGATGGTGAAGCAGGCTGATGGCAATAACATCATCTATCACAATGGCTGGTGGCATGGCAATAACAACGTTTTTGCCCGCAACCTGCGTGACAATACTACGATCATCATCCTGAGCAACAGGCTAAACCAGGCCAACTACTGGACAGATCCTATCTGGAATATGCTGAAAGGCGTAGAAGAGGAGACCATAGACCAGGTCGCCGCTCAGTAGATTACTCTTCTATAGCTACTACTTCCTTTACTTCAGGCACCATGCGCTTGAGCAGGCCCTCTATACCGGATTTCAGCGTGATAGACGAAGAGGGGCAGCCGCTGCATGATCCCTGCAGGGCCAGATTTACCACACCCTCTGTGAAAGAGCGGAATGCGATGTGACCGCCATCTGCCTCCACAGCAGGCTTTACGTATTTATCGAGCAGTTCTTTGATCTTGGTCTCGGGGTCAGCTTCTGTAGCATTATTATTGCTTTGTGCGGCAGGTTCCGGATTGCCTTTCTCAAAGAGCGCCTTTGACACAGGAGCCTTGCCGGAGGCCAGGAAAGAGCGGATAGCCTCTCGGAGCTCAGGCGTGATCTCATACCACTCGTAGTCAGCTTTTTTGGTAACGGTCACAAAGTTATTGGAGATAAACACCGCACTGACGAATGGTATCTCAAAAAGGCGCTGTGCCAGCTCAGACTCACCGGCAGCTTCTTTGGTCTTAAAGTCTGCCACATAGTTTGGGAGCAGGTGCAGGTTTGTCACAAACATCTGGCTATCAGGATTTGGCGTGCTCTCGGTATATATTTCTATGACTGTAGGTATACTCATGTTTTATAAATCAGGCTGCAAAATTACTCCAAACTATCCGCATTGTGTAGCCGGAGCCACTATACTTTGGTGATATAGATTTTATCGTAGTTTTGACAGTGAAAAATCAATGAAAGCGCACATTAATCACAAAACCAGAAGATAAAAATGAAAGCACTTCATGTAATCGTATTCTGCGCGGCAGGCCTGATCATGAGCGCCTGTGGCAATAAGGAAACAGCTCCGGCAAAAGACATCTCCGCTCCTGCCCCGCAGTCCGGAGTAGCTATATCTGCTGCTGCACTCGGATCGCCAAAGGACCTGGTGTGCGGCATGCCTGTAAAAGATGGTAATATAGCGGACACAGCAGTGTATGATGGCAAGACCTATGGCTTCTGCAGCACTGAGTGCAAGGATGAATTCAAGAAAGAGCCGTCTAAATACCTCACGCAAAAGTAATCGATGCCCTATAGTAAAGTGACTGGCCTCGGCTACTACCTGCCCGAGACCATAGTGACCAATGCAGCGCTCGCTGCACAGATGGATACATCTGATGAGTGGATCGTAGAGCGTACGGGTATACGTGAGCGTCGTTTTTTCAAAGAAGGAGTAGATACTGTATCTAATATGGGGGCCAAAGCCGCCCGTATAGCCATGGACCGCGCCGGATGCAGGCCTGAGGAGATAGACATGGTCGTATTTGCTACGCTGAGCCCGGACTATTACTTCCCGGGCTGTGGTGTGCTGGCACAGCGTGAGCTGGGCCTGCGGCAGATCCCCTGCTTTGATATCCGCCAGCAGTGCGGAGGCTTCGTATATGCACTCTCACTGGCAGACCAGTATATCCGTACAGGTTTTGCCAAAAAGGTACTCGTGATAGGCTCGGAGATCCAGTCAAACGTAATGGAGATCAGTGACCGTGGCCGCAATATGGCGGTGATCTTTGGCGACGGTGCAGGTGCACTGCTGCTGGAGGCACACGCTGATGCCGGCAAGGGTGTGCTCTCCACACACCTGCACTCTGATGGTGCGCATGCAGAGGAGCTGATGGTAGAGCATATAGGCAGCAAGCGCAAACAGCGCATCACACACGAGATGCTGGACGATGGCTCCATGCTGCCACATATGAATGGCAAGATGGTCTTCCAGCATGCTGTGAGGTACTTTCCCGAGGTGATCCGCGAGGCGCTGACAGCCAATAACCTGAAAGAATCAGACATAGACATATTCGTACCGCACCAGGCCAATGCCCGTATCACGCAGGCTGTACAAAAGGAACTGGGGCTGCGGGATGAGCAGGTAGTGTCTAACATACACAAGTACGGCAATACCACAGCCGGCTCTATACCTATCGCGCTCACGGAGGCATGGGAGGAAGGGCGTGTAAAAGAGGGAGACCTCGTATGCCTTGCGGCTTTTGGCAGCGGCTTTATGTGGGCCAGTACGCTGATCCGCTGGTAGGTTATTTCTGTACCTCGTCGTACTTCTTTATGGCACGGTCCTTATATGGATTGGACGTAGTGCTCAGCTCTTTGAGGAGCTGCTTTGCCTCGTCCTTTTTGCCACGGTCTATGAGGACATTTGCCTTATACCACTTTGATCCATCTACATATTGGCCGGACTTGATCAGCTTGTCAAAGTTTTTCTCGGCCGGCTTTAGCTTGCCATTCTTATACTCGCATATACCGCCAAAGAAAAGCGCGTCCATATTCTCCGGCTGATCTGACAGTACCTTGTCATATTTTTTTGCAGCTTCTTTAAAGTCGCCTGCGTCAAAGAGCGCTCTGGCTTCTTTCATATTGTCCGCCGCTGTGGCATTAGCCTTTTCTTTCTTTGCCTCCGCCTTGGTCTGGCTAATAATGACAGGCTTGGCCGCATTCTTGTCTGTCATCGCGTTGTCGGCACGATTTTCCATTTTGCTGGCAGCTACTTCTGCAGCCGGCGGGGCTGCGGCCTTGGCAGAGACCACAGCATCTGGCTGCACTGCAGCCTTTCTATCTGCCGCAGGAGTGAAGGCGCTGGTGGCACCTGAACTAGTTACAGGTATTTTGAGAGCGGACTGCGTAGCCGGGCTCTGAGTATGTCCCTGCGTGGACGATGAAACATTGCCACTGACGGGGATCGCACCTTGGTTTTGAGTCATCATTCTGATCGTATCAGTAGCCGGAGGCTGTACGGCATCTGCCTGACGGACCGTATCCGTCACAGGGGGTGCCGGTGAGATCTTCTGCTCGGTCACCGGTATGCTCTCCTCTGCCTGCGGCACGGCCTTATTCATTGCGATCGGGGTATCATTCTGCTGCATGAAGTGCACCATCACAAATCCCAGACCTAGCAGGACACCTGCTATCATGGCGGCGTAGGCATAGGTGGCCCAGTGTATCTCTACACCCTTGCGCTTTTTCTCCCGCATACCGGCCTTTTCGCGCAGGCGGGAGTTGATCGCTGTCACGGCTGTATCCATCCCTGCAGCAGCGGCACTATTCCTGACACCATCCAGCGCCTCCTGCGCAAAGGGGTCATCGCGCAGCAGTTTGTCTACCTGAGCTATCTCCTCAGGGCTCAGACGGCCCTGGGCATAGGCCAGCAGCGCCTCCTGCGTGATCACGCCCTCCTCTGTGAGGATGATATTTTTAGGCTTTGCCATTGCTCTTGTCCGTGATATATATTTTCAAATTCCTTTTCCCGTTTTGTATGTAGCTCTTCACTTCATTCAGTGAGTAGCCGGTCTCCTCTGCTATCTGCTGGTAGCTGCGCCCCTGTAGGTAAAACAACTCTACGCAACGCCGCTGCTCTTCCTTCAATACCGTGAGGCCCGATGACAGGTGCTGCGCCATCAGCTCTTTTTCCTGCTCGCTCTCTTGATGATCTGACTCGGCATTTTCCACAGACCCTTTGACATTATTTAGCA
Source organism: Bacteroidetes bacterium UBA1941 (assembly GCA_002336805.1). Classification (GTDB taxonomy): domain Bacteria; phylum Bacteroidota; class Bacteroidia; order Chitinophagales; family LD1; genus UBA1941. The sequence continues at coordinate 313,087 of DDEZ01000002.1, read as the reverse complement.
GCTGGGTTTCCTTTTTGGTAGCTGCTGCTTCCTTGCGGAAGTGCATCATACAGTGGTTCTTGACCACCGTATGCAGCCACGGGCGGAAAGTCTCGACGTGGTGTTTTTTGAGCTCTACTATCAGCTTCTCGAAAATCTGCATGACGGCATCCTGTGCGTCAGCATCATTGTGAAAGTACTTCAGGCAAACGCCATACACGAGGTGGGTATAGCGCACATATAGCTCCCCTATATAGGCAGTATCATGAGAGTTTCGGTAGCGATGTACCAACTCTTCATCACTCAAAAACGGACCAGAAGCGTTTTTGGACAAAGGGAGTTTCTTTTTGGTTTGTTTAAAGGTAGACCTTGGCTAGCACAACTCCAAGCAGATGATAAACAACCTGCTGTGTACCGACAGGGATAGTAGACAGCAGAGCCGCGATCTGCTCTCCGGATCAGACCTAAGCGTACGATCATAATGAAATCAGTCTGTGCTACAGGCGCACAGACTGATACGGGTCGAACAAAACCTCATCAAAATAACCAAACTAAAAGGGTGGTGTCCTACTGCTTTACGATACGAACCGGTGCAGCAGCAGTGTGTGCATCTACTATGTAGATACCAGCTGCCAGGGCAGAGATATCTATCCGATGCGCGGTCAGGGTGAATGGATATGTTCTGCCCAGCTCATCTGTGAGCGTGATCACAGTGCCATCTCTGAGCGCTTCATCCTGTATATTGACCAGGGATGTAGCAGGATTTGGATAAACTGTAACCGCTACGTTAGAAATTTCTTTTACTGCGAGGGCTACTGCGTTTTTATTGTAGACATCTACCCCAAAGGCATTGCTGGAGCCGTAGTCCCATGCTGTGATCCAGACATTATGATTGCCGTCTACTGTGGCGGATGACAGGTAGGCTGCTGTCAGGTCAGAGTTGTGCATGTTGTAGTTGGTCCACGACCCATTCTCCTTGATCCAGAAACCATATACATTATCCACTACATACATCGTAGTGCCGTCAAACGCTATACCATTCACGGTCTGATTGCCCATGGAGCCGGGCAGCATCTGCAGTGCATAGCTACTACCATCATAGGTGATCATGCCGCCGTATGCCGTGCCAAACCACATCATGCCAGCAGGGTCCTGAGAGATAGACTGTATATAGTCGTATCCTTGTATAGCTGGTGTATTGGTACCATTGATGAGGGTGAATGCACCGCCGCTATATTTGACTATCCCGTGCACAGTGGCCATCCACACAGTATTACCAGCTGCATCAAAATGAATGTCCCGGATCAGGTCATTGTTATTAAAGACGGGAGTATTGGTAGCAGTATATGCTGTTACATTGGTGCCACGAACCACATACAGGCCGCTCATACCACCGAGGTAGAGATTGCCGCTAGTGTCAGAGGCAGCACTAAGGATGCTGCCAGATGGCAAACCTGACAGTGCCAGGGATTGCCAGGCGCTACCATCCCATTGGTACAGATGACCATAGCCGTAGGCTATGTAGGTGCCATTCCAGGCGGCTACACCTCCACTATTGCTGGCTACAGCACCGGGCAGTTCATCTACCCTCACAAAGCTTGCCGTATGGATGTCATACAGCCCGATCTGCGTGCCGCCCATGATCCATAGCTCATGGTCGTTCTTTGCCTTCACAGCATTGATCATATCAGACCAGATACCAAATTTCTGTATAGATATATCAGTGGCACCTGTCAGGCTCTTGAGCAGGCCGCCGTGATAGGTACCAGCTGCCAGGATCTCCCCTGAGCTCCTTTGGAAAAGCAGCGTAGGTTCCGCTCCTTCTGCTATGGCGGAGTGAATGTACGGCGCCCAGTGGCTACCGTCGAAGGCAAAGACTTTGCCATCAGATCTCAGCGCCAGGAGCGTGCCATCAGCCAGTTTTTTGAGCTGCCTGATCTCAGCACTAAAGCCATCAGAGACAGTTGTATCAGAAATGTCTGTCACCGTGGTATCATGCACAGATATGATACCACCATGATCTGAGGCAAAATAGTAGGAGTTAGAATCTTTGACCTCTATAGTGGAGTTGCTGTACGCGAAAACTGTGGTAGGCTGCGTATAGGAAGTGTTAGTCACTGGATCGTAGACCACCGGCTGGCTGGAAGCCAGCAGTATCTTGCCGTTTGGCAGTACCTTGACATCCCAGCCGCCACTGAGTGTCGCAGGCGAGTTGATCTTTGTGAAGGTGCCATTGTCATTTTTGTACAGGCCATCATCTGTGGCACACCAGACTATACCGGAGCGGTCTACTGCTATATGATACAGTCTGATGGTAGAGTCCGCGAAATGGAAATTGGTAAGCTGTCCATTGCTCACACGCACCAGGCCCATGTCGTAGGTGCCTATCCAGGTGGTCCCATTGATGGCACAGGCCATGTCTTCTATCATAAGTGATGGTAGCTGCCCAGCCGTCTTGCCATAATAAGTCTTTTGCAGTGTAGCGGTATCTATCGCCATCACGCCACCGCGGCCTGCTACCCAAAGCTTGCCCCCGTTCTCATGCACAGCAGTCACCGAGGCAAAGTTGGAAAAGTTGGTCCAGTCCGCCGCATGTGTCCCGGCCGTCAGCCAGAGTGTCAGGATCATTGTTATCGCCTTTTTCATACTTACTATTTTACTGCAAAGAAACCTTGTCTTATATTTATACAGAACCAAACATTTGACTGCAAATTAAAAGTCTAAAATGCAGCCTATTTTGTATTTTTGACCAAAAGCGAGGTATATTGAAGCCGCATTCAGACTTTCTTTTTGATTTGATTAATGGTCTGACTGGTTCTGAAAAGCGTTATTTCAACCTGTTTTTACGCCGCCACTTCAAGGAAGGAGGGGCTTCCCTCACGCTCTACCAGACCCTGCAAAATCAAAGCACCTATGACGAGACCGCCGCTATCCGGGCCACCGGCCTTAGCCGAAACCACTATGCCGTACAGAAGACGATCCTCTACAAGCAGCTGCTGCAGGCACTGATACAATACAACGCCGAAACCGACCCGCTGCAGAAACTCCAGCAGGAGGTCTTTGCCGCAAAGATACTACTCCAAAAGGGACTAACGGCACAGGCCAAATCAAAGCTCCAGCACGTCAAAGACGCAGCTGGCACGTACGAGCAGCATGAGGTGATGCTGCAAGCTATACAGCTGGAGGCCGCTATCGCAGCCCGCGAGCAGTATCGCCATACTGCGCGTGAGGGGATACAGGCATACCATGCGGAGATAGCCGATAGCACCGCTATGCTGATGACAGAGTCAGCCTGGCGCACTACCTACAATACGGCTCAGCAGATACAGCTGCAAGCAGGTGGCAAAAGCGATACAAAAGCTAAAGAGGTCAAAGCACTCCTGAAAAGTACAGCTACCCAGACCGCCCGAAAGAAGCTGACACGCAAAGCGCAGATGGATAAAATGCAATCGGAAGCCTTGTATCATTTTATGAATCGCGATACGGTCAGGGCCTTTCAGGCCAATACAGATTTCATCAGTATGATGGAGTCAGATGCAGTACTGATACAGCTGTATCCGCAGCGGTATTTTGCAGCGCTGAATAACTACCTGATAGACTGCTTTAACCTGTCTGAGACTGCCGCCTTTCAGCAGACGCTGGCCAAAATGCGCGGCCTGAAAGACAATCCTGCATTTAGGAAACTACTCAACCTTGAGGTAAACATATTCCGCATCACCTATCAGGCTGAGCTAAACTACCTCATATCCAGCGGTGGCTTCAGCCATGCCCTATCCATACTGGATACAGTGAGAGATGGGCTGAAACACTATAAGGATAGCATCCCAATACACTATCGTGTCAATCTGGAGTATCTGCGCCTATGCACTCTTTGGTGCAGGACAGTACGCTGCGGCGTCCTCTGCATTGGATAATGTACAGCGCCATAGCCGTACTGATACCGCTCTGGCACCAGCAGTGATGACCGCAGTGATGCAAGTGCTCTGCCACTATGAGCTCAAAAACTACTCCATCATAGACAGCCTGGTGAAATCTGCCAAGCGCAAGCTGAAGCAACATAAGGACATGCCTTCAGATGGTATCCTCGAACTATTGAATGGTATCAACGCGTTTGCAGTAAAGCAGCCGACTGCCGCGGACTGGCAAAAGCTACAGGCAAAACTAGACAGCTCTCAGGATAAGACGGATGCTTCCTACTCCGGCTATTTTGATTATCGCACGTATGTAGCGGCACGTGCATGGAGTACCTCCTATGCTGAGGCCTGGCAAAAGAAACAGTAACCTGCTACTGTATGACCACCTTTTGCAGCTGACGGCCAGAGGCTGTCACTACCTCCAGCAAATAGGTGCCCTCCTCCAGTGACTTCACACTGAAGGAAACTGACTTTGACTCATTCGTACGCATCATCACACGCTGGCCCAAGGTATTGATGAGGGAGACCTCGGTGATAAGCTCTGCTGTGCGCACAGTGAGCACATCGGAGACAGGATTTGGATATACCTCCAGGGACAGGTCTTTATTGAGGTCGCTCACTCCCGTAGGCCAGGTCACCGTGATGTAGTCTACCTTGGTCGTATCGCTCGTAGCAGGTGTACCACCTGTAGGGCTCACTATATGCAGCGATACGGTATACAGGCCGGGCGCAGTGAAATTTACCTTTGGTGAGGCAACATTATTAGCAGTCCCCTGCACGTAGTTAAATGTATTGGGAGTGATACTGTAGAGATAGCTGGTGCCGGCTACAAATGGAGCAGACCTATTGATCAGGGAGATGGTATCGTGCGTAGTACAGGCAGTATGGTTAGCACGGAAATCTGCCTGCACAGTGAATGGTGGTGGTGGTACCCGGACACCATCGCGAAAGCGGCGGCGAGTGACAGTATAGAAGCCAAATTGATCATTGCCCGTCACCTCTAGTACTGGTATTTTTTGTCCATTAGCCAGCCATTGATAGGTGATCTTATTATTAGGTATGCCGATCGTAGTACCCAGCGCATCTATGGTAAAAGAGTCTGTCTCCTGCTGGTACGAGCGCAGGCGTAGGCACTGGAAAGTATCATATGGTGTGATCACTGTACCCCATCCATCCACATTGTTGAAACGGCGCCCGACCATGTGCAGCTTGCCGAGGCTGGGGATCGTGATGGAGAGCTCGTAGGGTGTTGTATCCTTTCTGCCATAGCTGAGCGGAAACTGATAAATCTTATCCGCCACATCATACGCAGCCGGCAGGGGGATACCATTGATAGAGGCACCAAAACCCTCTATTTCTACATACGAATTGGTCTTCTTGTAAAAGCTATATTGGTTTGATATCTGCACTTGCGTCGAAATATTTGGGAAGACGTCATTTCGTATAGCATAGTCCAGAAAATTGAATGAAAGCACGTATAGGGGATTTACCGACAGGATAGAGCGGAAGCTATCCAGGCCTTGACCGTTGATCACCAGGTTACTGTAATCCCAGACCATATTGGGGCCCGTGGTACTGACGTTGATGTTATTGGTAGTAGTGCTGTATCGTACTATATCACCTATAGCCGGCATATCATTGCGCGTGATAGTGATCTGCGCATCTGAGAAACTATAAAAACATAGGAGCAACGCGGCTACGTAGAGCTTCTTCATCGTGGGGCTGGTGTTATCTTTCAAATATAAACATCAGCATCACAACAAAGTGCTAAAAATGATGAGAATCACTAATTCATCAGCTTAGAGCAGACCGGTACGGTTTTCTATCAGGTAGTTGTAGATATCCTCCCATTTGCGGCTCTCTACGGCTATATAGGCGGCCAGCGTCTCGCGGCTGTCCTTGACCTCGGTAGCCCCCAGCGCACGTCCGTCATTCAGCCAAAAGGCGCGGGCTCCCAGATTCTTTGCCAGCTGCACGTCTGTGATACGATCGCCTATCACAAAAGAGTTTTTGAGATCATAGTCAGCGCTATTGATATATTTCTTCAGCATACCGGTGCCGGGCTTGCGGGTATCCTTATTTTCATGCGGATAGTGAGGGTCTATGCACTCCTCTGCAAAGAAGATCCGCTCTCCGGCAAAGGTATTCATGATAAAGCGGTGCGTGGTGTAGAAGGGCTCATGAGGAAATGCCTCCGTGCCCAGGCCATCCTGATTGGTGACCAGCACCAGCTCAAAGTCAAACTCGCGCACGATCCTGCCCAGCCAGTAGAATACCTCCGGGTAAAAAACAACTTTCTCCATCGTCTCGATCTTGAAATCATCAGTCTCGAGGATCATGGTGCCATCACGGTCTATGAAGAGGACTTTTTTCATTTGTTTGGTATTGAGTAGTGAGTATTGTGTAGTGAGATAATACGATCAGCCTGCCTTATTCACCCGCGCTATCCAGCGCGGCAGCACGATAGCGCCGATGCCCAAATAAAGATAAAAATTAAGCAACCTCCATATGATAGCTACGGCCGTGGTGAGCCCTGCGGGCAGGTAGTCACAGTTCAGCGCTATGAATCCCAGCTCAGAGACACCACTACCACCCGGTGTAGTAGGTATGAAGGTGATGACCCGCAGCAGGCACTGCCGTACAAATACATCCAGCATATTCAGGTCTATAGTGGCAAAGGTCCATATCAGTGCATTGGCCAGTGCATAGCGGGCGGTCCAGGAGATGATAGTAGCGACCAGCACTTTGATCAAAAAGAAAACTCCTTTGGTCTTAAATTCTCTGGAGGTGTACCATATCTCATCTCCCAGCAGCTCTATCTTGGCGCGCCAGCGGTGCAGCCACTTGATACGGGCCACCGTGTTGCAAAATGACCGTGCCCACTCTGGTTTGACAAAGATGCCGAAACCCAGCAGGCTGCCGGTGATCCCCACTACCAGAAACCCGACCCAGGCATACGTAGCCATGGTCCGGATGGCAGTCATGACAGGAGCATTGGCCAGCTCAGCGCAGCCTGGCGGCAGGACAAACATCGATGTACCATAGATCGCGAAGAGTGAGCTAAAGACCACGATAAATGCAATATTGTCCATGTAAGAGCAGAGCAGCACGATAGCAGCGCCTTTGCCAAAGCTGAGCTTCTCTTTGCGCAGCACAAAGATAGCCGTGACACCGCCTACAGATGCAGGAGTGACGGATGAGCCAAACTCCCAGAGCATGATGACCTCAAAACATCGCCACCACGATAGCTGCCCATCTGTGAGCAGCCACATACGGTATATATACGCCATATCACGCACAGCGACTGTCAGGATAGAAATGATAACGCCTATAGCCAGGTGCTGTGAAAAAGTGATTTGAGACAGGCCAGACATATCCAGCCTCGACAGGCCAAAGACCAGGTAGAGCGTGACCGCTACGCCTATGGCTACAGGCAGTAGCACCCGGCGGGGCCGGAACTGTGATAAGGGACTATTAGCGGGGATCTCTGCCATCAGCGCGAGCTAAGATAATGACAGAAACGGAGAGCGGTGTGAGGAAAGTGTTACGCCTTCTCTACCACTACAGCAGTGCCATATGCCAGCACCTCTGTCATACCCGGCATCACCTCGTTGGCATCGTAGCGCATGTTGATCACGGCATTGGCACCCATCTTCTGAGCGTGTTCCATCATCAGCTCGTATGCCTCTTCACGTGCTTTCTCGCAGAGATCGGTGTAGATACTATTGCGCCCGCCAAAGATGGCCAGGATGCCACCGGCAAAATTGCCCACTACGCTGCGGGAGCGGACTGTGATGCCGCGTACGAGCCCGAGTTGCTTAGTGATCTTGTATCCTTCCAGATTGGTACTGGTAGTGACTAGCAGTGCTGTATTCATTTTGAATTGGTTTTAGATAAAGATACAGACGAAGAGGGCACGGAGAAATTGTGCTGCCTGCTGTTTTAAGCCTGGTCGCCGTGATCTACAGGCGTAGGGTTGCGCTCTTCGTCGGTCTTGGAGCGTATCCAGAAGTTATTGTAGCCCTCTCCTACTATGATGGTCAGCACCTGCTCCTGTATCAGCTCCAGCATAGCCAGGAAGGTGAAGATGGCATGGACGCGGTTCTCTACCTGGTCAAATATCTTCTCAAACAGGACCTGTTCATTCTCTTTCACCAGCTCGCGCAGGAGCATTTTCTCTCCTTCTATGGTGTATGCAGGTGCTACTACAGTATGTACAGGCTTATTGCGCTCACGCTCTACGCGTGTGACTACAGTCTGAAATGCTTTCAGCAACCGGAACATGGTGAGCGACTGCATCTCATACTCTGTCTCAAAGAGGGTAGCGATCTCGCTCATCTCGCCGTTGATATTGCCCCGCTTTGTGATACTCTGGCGGTCATCTTCCATATGCCGGAGCAGCTCGGTTGCTTCTTTGAATTTTTTGTACTCTATGAGGCGGGTCACGAGCTCCTCTCTCGGGTCTATCTCCTGGCCTGTCTCGGGGTTTACCTCTTTGCGCGGCAGCAGCAGCTTGGCCTTGATACGCATGAGCGTGGCGGCTACGAGTATGAACTCACCTGCCAGCTCGATATTGAGGTTCTCCATCTGGTGGATGTAGGCCAGGAAGTCCTGCGTGAGTTTGAAGATCGGAATGTCATAAATGTCCAGCTCATCCCGCTCTATAAAGAAGAGGAGGAGGTCAAACGGTCCTTCAAACTGAGGCAGCTTGATGGAATATGTATCGTTTGGATTATTGCTCATGTCCGGTCAAAGGGACACGAATTTAATCGATTTTGTGCGGATAGCAAAAGGCCTTCGCAGTGCGCTGCCATTGCCTATATGAGACCCGAGGCACGCAGGATATTGGCCATAGAGATAGCTATGATGGCATTGGCGGCGGTGAGCACAAATACGAGGACGGCCTGTTTGAATAGTGTAGTGTACATAAGGGTTGTGTTTTCATAGGTATACGGCCACTGAGTCCGAAAGGTTATGGCCGAAATGTTAAATCCCCCCTATCTGCCGGTCTACCAGGTCACTGTGATCTTGCCTACGGTCTTGCGGCCCTCCAGCGCACTATGAGCCTCTGCCAGCTGTGCTACCGGGTACACACCGCCTACGAGAGGTTTGAATACACCCTTCTCCTGTAGCCTGACCACCTCTCTGAGACAGCGCGCCAGGGTAGTAGGTTTATTGTCTGCTATCCGCAGCATATTCACCCCGATCAGCGCGCGGGAGGTATTCATAAACTGTATGGGATGATAAAAACCAAAACCGAGTACCGTGCTGATCTTGCCAAAGATATTCTGCCCGGTGATGTTGGAGGCGCCGTAGCAGACGATACGTCCGCCGCCATGTATCAGTGAGCGGAAACCCTTTTTCACATTGCTGCCACCTACGGCGTCAAAGATCGCATCTACACCTACCCCGTTAGTCTTTGCCTTTATCACTTGCTCAAAGTCCTCTGTCTGATAGTTGATGGCATGATGCACACCATCTTCGCGCAGCATCTTTAGCTTGGCCTCAGAGCCTGCAGTGGCAAAGATCTCGCACTTCTTGTATTTTGCATATTGTACCAGCGCTGTACCTACACCACCAGCGGCTGAGTGTATGAGCACTCGGTCACCTTCCTGTATATTGGCGGCCTCTGCAGCGGCATAGTAGGCAGTACAGTACTGTGTGGTGAGTGCTGTAGCCTCTCCTACAGGCATATCGTCTGAGATCTTAGATATGGCGAGTGCATTGGCCGCTGCATACTCCGCATAGCCGCCAAACCGGGTGAGAGCTGTGACACGGTCGCCCACTTTCACCGTCTGCACATCTGGTGCTACCTCTGTGATACGGCCCACCACATCATAGCCGAGGATGGCGGGTATGGGTGGTGCATCCTGGTACATGCCTTCGCGGGCCATGACATCGGCAAAATTCAGCCCGAAACCTTCTACTTTGACAACCACCTCTCCAGCCTGTAGCCTGGGTGTAGGTACCTCTCTGATCTCAAATGCTTTGGTGGCATCACCGGTGCGTACTAGTACAGCAGCTTTCATGTCTTGCGGGGTTTAGATATGGCTAATATCGCTGTCAGACGCTCCACAGCATACATTATTGCAGAAAGATAAGTAAACGCCGGAAATCGGGCTATCAAAGCCCGTGTAGAGATTAGTATGAAGAGATGGCCTTGCGTGGCTCCAGCTCTGTGCTGAGCACGGACTCTATCAGAGACTGGAATACCTCCCTGCCATCTGTATTGCCCAGGTCTGCCTCAGAGGCGCGCTCAGGGTGAGGCATCATACCATACACGTTGCGGCCCTCATTGCAGATACCGGCTATGTTTTCCAGAGAGCCATTTGGATTGGCCTCATCGTTGATATTGCCATGGGCATCGCAGTAGCGGAATATGATCTGATTTCTGTCCTTGAGCTGCTGGAGCGTAGCTGCGTCAGCATAGTAGCGGCCTTCGCCATGGGCTATCGGTATCTTCAGTACTGCAGCCGGACTGATAGACTGCGTGAGGAGTGACTCTTTGGTCTGTGGCCTCAGATATATGTTCTTGCAGCTATACTTCATGTTCGTATTGCGCAGCAGTGCACCCGGTAGCAGGCCTGCCTCGCAGAGTATCTGAAACCCATTGCAGATACCAAACACCCTGCCTCCATTATTGGCAAACTCTATGACCGCAGCCATGATCGGTGAGAAGCGTGCGATAGCACCTGTGCGCAGGTAGTCGCCATAGCTGAATCCTCCCGGCAGTATGATGCAGTCCCGATTAGTAAAACCTTCCAGAGATGTTTCTTTATGAAAGATAGAAACTACCTCCTGGCCCATTACCTTACCTAGCACATGCACCATGTCCCTGTCACAGTTAGATCCCGGGAAAACTACCACACCAAACTTCATATGATTATACTTTTCAGATTTTAAAGCGCTATACCGGCACGAATATAGGCAGGTATTCAAATGTAAAGACGGACAAAATTAAGACTATAAACAGGATTTCTGCGACCAATGCCATTTTTGTTTCCACAAAATACATAGCGGACAAGATACTCAGTGAGGTAAGCATGAAAATGAGATGCGTCAGATTAAAATTAAACAGTAGCGCCACCGCCGCGAGGGAGAAAACCCCGCTCAGGATCAGGATGGTGATATACTTGCGCGTCTGGATCACAGAGGAGTAGAGGATAGCTGGTACATTGGCCAGTATCCATGCACCTACCAGTAGTATCCATGCGATACAGATCTCCTGCCAGTGTGTGAGGTGTACCTGTGAGAGAGATTTCCTGTTGGGCAGGTTGATGATCTCGGGCAGCATATCAGGCAGGCGGTCATACCAGAGGTAGTAGGTAAATACGATGACTAGTACAGCTACGAAACCGGTAAAGATGATCAGTATCCCTTTCAGCGTGCCTGTGCGCATGGTCAGAAATCCGATGATGACCAGCGGCAATATGAATATAGCCGGGAAATAGATCAGGATAGCAATACCTGTCAGAAAGCCCAGGTCAAACTTATTGCCGTACAGTTTGTCCGGGCGTGACAGGTCAAACAGCTGGTCGTATACCAGCAAAAGGAAAAACCCTGCGATCTGCGCCGGTCCTATGACCAGGCACTCAGGTATCATAGAGGCAAAGATCACAAACAGGATACCTCCTATGTAATTCTTGCGGGGAGACACCTTGTGGCGATTGATGATCCTATTGACCAGCAGAGACTCTATGAAGCACAATATACCGCCGGCAATAGCCAGCCAGAGCTGGCTGGCATGCGTCAGGTCCAGTGCACCTATGAGAAAAGAGGAGGCCGGCTCTGTATGGCTATAAATCCCCGTGAGGTCAAAATGATGAATGAGAAATACAAACCTGAACAGGACGATCAATATCACATTGATGACCACCAGCGCCGGATTGTTTGATTTGAAAAAGCTGAACATAGATCAATACTGTACCCTGGCCAGCCTGAATGAACCATTCTTGATACTGGGAATAACTACCTCATTGGGTGCTACCTGCCTGCCCTGGCGCGGTATCAGGTATACATCCTTCTCCTCCTGGCCAAAGAGTGAGACACGCTCTGAGGTGCCCGAGCTGGTCAGGTCATAGCTCTCCATAGATGCCGAGGCGCTGATCTCATCGAGGTAGAGGAAGTGTACCTTATCCTTCTCATTGCCGAAAGTAAAGGACGAGTTGAATCCGTCATCATCTTCACTGAGCTGTTTTTTGCGCATGATATTGCTCCACTCTATGCTGCCGTCAGGTTTGAAGGAGAATGCAATGATATCATTGTAGGCATAGGTGTATATAGTGCGGTAGGTATTGTACGGAGTACTCATGATAGAGGGCGACATGGTCACTACCTCACGCTTGTCACGTATCACAGACTCTGCAGCTATCATAGCGCCGCCGTCCATACGTAGCAGCATCTTACGGATGTTAAAGGTAAAAAGCCTGTTGCTCATACCCGTAGCATCCCTGCCGGTCAGCAGCGTCATAAAATTGATCGGAAAAGCGGAGTAGGCAGACTGCTTCAGTACGCCATCGGGCGCACTGTACCGGAGGAAGAAAAAGCCGCTTGCAGCTGCATCTGCAGGGTCGCCTTTCGCATCATAAAAGCCGCAGAAGATCAGCGTGCCATTGACATTGTCTATATCAAACTGGGGTTCACCAAATATTTCTTTCTCGCACCTCACGGTATAGTTGCTCTGCCGGCCGTTGTATTTATCTATCCGGATCACATAGTAGTCATCCCCCAGTGAATTATCTTTTGCATCCTTCTCTGCAGTGAAGATCAGGTATCCATTACCTGCATTGTCTACGAGGGCCTTGGCATACTCCATGTCCCGCTCAGGCCTGTTTATGGTCAGGAAGCTCTTGTAGAGTACAGCACCTGTGCGATCCATACAGGTCATCTGCATGTACCGTATCATACCATCGGCAAATACCGGGTAATAAAACAGCGTATAGTTCTGGTCTATCGAGAGTTTGTAGTGCAGATTGGCATCTACCAGGTCGCGCCTGTCGCCAAATGTGTCTATGATGACCGGCTTACTGATCTCTATAAATTTTGAATTGACAGGTTGTAGCATCAGCTGCGTCTGCCTTTTGTCTCCATGCAGGTAGATGAGTGATGCGCCGGTACGGTTCAGGAGTACTTGTTGCAGGTTGCCATCGCCGGCCTTGAAGTCGAGTGTGTGTGCGGCGGCGAGCTTCAGGTCATTGTCATAGACATGTATGAGTTCTTCATTGCCCGAGAAGCGCACCACATAGCCATCCTGGTTCTTGCCTATGATGCGTACTTTATTCAGCCGCGAGCTGAGCCGCGAGGGCGACGAGAAGGAGCTCACCTGCCCTACAGACAGGATATGGCACAAAGACAATATGGCAAGCAAAAGGCCAGTACGCATGTATCAAATCTAACGAATATCCTGATTGCAATCAGGGCTTATTTAGCCACAGTACCAGGCAGATCATTGCTTCAGCCTGGGGTCGAGAGCGTCTGTCAGGCCATCGCCTATCAGATTGAAAATGGTAACGGTGACGAAAATGGCAAAGCCCGGGAAAATAGCGATCCACCATGCCTGAGGTACACCGCGGGCCAGAGAGAGCATACTACCCCAGGTCACCTGCTCTGGCGGCACACCTATACCGAGGAAGGAAAGACTGGACTCCAAGAGGATAGCCGAGGCGATACCAAAAGATACTGAGATCAGTACTGAAGTCAAAGCATTAGGTAGCGTGTGGCGCAGAATGATACGCCACTCAGGATAGCCGAGGGCCTGAGCCGCCTCTACATACTCCAGGCTGCGTACCTTGAGTAGCTCGCCACGGAGGTAGCGTGCTATGCCTGTCCACCGGGTAAAACCGATAATGACCATCACGATCATCAGAGATGGCTTGTCTATGATGGCTACGATAGAGAGCAGCAGCAGCAGGCTGGGGATAGACTCCAGTATCTCTATGAGGCGCGAGATGATGATATCTACAGGTACTGATATTTCTGCACCGAGGTATGGTAGCTTTTTAAAGAAGCGGTCCAGCAGGTTAGGTATGGCTATGATGGCCGAGAGTATAGCCAGGCTCAGCAGCAGCTGCCCGAGGAAAGCGAAGATAGAAGTGCCTAAAGAGTCAGTCAGTGTATAGGACCGTACACCAAAGGCGTAGAAGAACGCTAAAGGCAGTATCAGGATATTGAGGATGAGCGTGAGGCGCGTCATCTTCATTTTATTGTCACCATAGTAGCCGGCCAGTGCGCCAAAGAAGAGGCCGAGCAGTAGCGCTACTGACATAGATACTACACCTACCATCATCGCTACCGTAGTACCATGTATCATACCTGATAGTACATCACGGCCCAGGTTGTCTGTGCCGAGCCAGTGCTTCCAGCGGGCAGATGGTACATTCTGCTGGCCAAATGGGCTGGCGTAGTCATTATTTTTGAGATCTACAGTGGTGGTAGAATATGGCACTGGCGCCCAGACCACTTTCTCGTAATTCAGTTCGCTCCATTTGACATTTGAGAGCTCAGAAGGCCACTGAGCCACTCCCAGGTCTACGCCATATCCTTTCAGCAGCGGGAAATAGCTCTTGCCATTGATCTGTGCATAGTATGGCCTTTCATTAGCTACAAAGTCTGCCGTAAAGCCGATGATGAATATCACTATCAGCACGCGTAGCGACCATACGGCCGGGCGGTTTTTATTAAACTGCCTGCGTACGATGGCACTGAGCGTCTGGTCATTCTGACCTTGTATATTATTGTCCTTAGCCATTATTTGTCAAAAGAGATTCTTGGGTCTACTACAGCATACAGTATATCCGATATCAGCGTACCTACCAGCGTGAGGAAGGCGGAAAGCATCATGACCGTAAATACCATAGGATAGTCACGCGCACCGAGTGACATAAAGGCCACCTTGCCCATACCTGGTATACTGAAAATGATCTCGATGATAAATGCACCACTGATAGCAGATGGCAGCAGGCTGGCAAAGATGGTGATGATAGGAATGAGAGAGTTGCGGAAGGCGTGCTTCCATACTACCTTGCCATCTGCCAGGCCTTTGGCGCGGGCAGTACGGATGTAGTCCTGACGTAGTACGCTCAGTACACCACCACGCATCTGGCGTGAGAGGTATGCCAGCGAGCCATACGTGAGGCAAAATACCGGCAGGATAAAGTGTGATGCGCGCTCGGCAAATACCTCTCCCAGGCCCATAGTGTCATTCACCTCGCCGAGGCCAAAAGTAGGGAAGAGGTCCATGCCATACTCAGGTGTAGTGACAAAGGTAATGAGGAGCGTAGCTACCCAGAATACAGGAAGCGAATAAAGTATGAAAAGGATCACGGTCACAAACCTGTCAGCCCATGAGCCCTTCTTGCGGGCACTCCAGATACCCAGCGGTATGGCTATGATATAGGAGAGTATGATAGAGATCAGATTGAGCAGGAGCGTCCATGGCATCGCCTCACTGATCTTAGACCAGATGGGGCGTTTGTCTATATAGGATATACCAAAGTCCAGCACCAGGAAGTGGCTCAGCCACCTGTGGTACTGATTGTCCGTGCCGTACCACTTCAGCTGCGGTATCCAGTTCTTAGCTGGTGTAGCCTGAGACTTCATAGCATTATAGGCTGTCTGCATTTTCACAGCCTCACTATGTACCGTACTCATCAGTGGTGATGATGCAGAGGCCGCCACCATCTCATCTATGATGGCAGAGATATTTCTATCCTTATAGTCCAGGTAGAGCTTGGCGCAGTCTTCCTTCACGGTTTTGCCACTGGTGTAGGTGGTGGAGTCTTGCTTTACATCCAGCATGGCATACTCGGTCCGCTTGATAGAGGCGTAGTAGTCAGCTATCTGAGGCCAGTTGCCATACATAGAGATGAGCCGCTCCAGGTTGTCACGCTCCGGTTTCTTGATAAACCTGTAGAGTGTATCCGGTGTAGCAGCGTTAGATAGCTGAAAGTAGAAAGACGGTAGATTCAGCCCCAGCTGCTCACTCATATCCAGGTAGGCTTTCTCTCCGGCCATCTTATCAGATGATCCTCCATTGGTCTCTCCCTGATCCTGGTTTCCCAGCGCCAGCCTGACCGGATCTCCGGGGGCCATCTTGCTGAGCGCAAAGGTCAGCACGGAGATAATGAGCAGTGTAGGAATGAAAAAAAGAAGCCTCTTGAGAACGTAGACAAACATGCGTTAGGACTTATTAAGTATGTATTACTGGTTTGACTGCGTCAGTTTAAATTCATTGTAGAGGTAGCCTGGGTTGATCAGCGTCTCTTCTACAGAGTACCTTTTGTTTACAGCGAGCCTATTGGCAGGTATGAACATGAATACGCAAGGTACATCGTCATGGATCATCACTTCGAGCTTCTTGTACATTTCTATACGCTTGCTCTCATCCAGCTCTGCACGTATCTCCTCTATGAGCTTGTCAGATGCTGCATTGCCATAGCTAAACATATTGGAGCCGCCGGTCACTGCAGAGGCAGTATGCCACATCTGCTTAGGGTCTCCCATGGTAGAGGACATGCTGTAGCCGCCGTAGGTTACTTCAAAGTCTTTCTTGTCCATATCCTGGATATATACGCTCCACTCACGTGCAGTGATATTGAGGTCTATACCTACTTTCTTCAGGTCTTCTTTGATCAGGATACCGGTTTGCTCACGGCTCTTATTGCCCGCAGGGATCTTAAAGTCGAGAGAGAGCTTTGTCTTCTCACCATTGATCATCTTATCGCGGAAACCATCACCGTCAGAATCCTTCCAGCCTGCCTCATCCAGCATCTTACGGGCCAGATCGAGATCATAGTCGAATGGTTTGATGTCCTTATTGTAATGTGCCTGTGTAGGGTGTACAAAAGATTCTGAGATCTGGTTCTTGCCAAAGTTGATCACGTCATTGATCTGCTTGCGGTTGATACAGTGTGCTATTGCTTCGCGTACATTTCTATCAGCCAGCTTTGCCTTCTTGGTATTGAACCCGATATAGGTGAAAGCGAAGATAGATGGCGCATCCATTTTCAGCTTTTGCTTCGCTACATCGTTTTTCAGCAGCTCCTCAAAAGACTTAGGGTCGATGCTGTACATTTCGTCTATCTGACCGTCTTTCAGAGCAGTAGCTGCCGTATTTACGTCATTGATGATCTTGAAGGTGATCTTGTCAGGATATGCTATAAAATCGCGGTTGTCCTTGATCTTATCACCCCACCAGTTCTTCTTGCGCTGCAGTGTGATATTCTGACCAGTCTTCCACTCTACAAATTCGTAAGGGCCGCAGCCTACTACGCTACCCTTTTCACGCTGGTATTTCTCTGAGTTGAAGTCATTAGCGAATTTCTGAATGTCGGCATTGCCTTTCAGTGCATCCCTCTTCTGATTAGTGTTCAGGTCGCGAATGGTAAATTTGGCCATGATATGCTGAGGATCATAGATATACTCAGGTATCACATAGCCTCCGGCAAACTCCTCGATCATAAAGTATTTGTCACGTGCGTAGATGGTAAACTTCTTAGGATTAGCCGAGTCTACTACTACGTCGCCTACCCACTCATAGTACGGACGGAGCGGGGTACATTTAGTATTAGGGTTCAGGATAGACTTTAGTGTGAAAATATAATCAGCTGCTGTCACCGGCGTGCCATTGTCCCACTGTGCCTCTGGCCTGATCTCGTATTCCAGCTTGATGCCGCCTTTAAATTCGCCGTCGGTCAGCTCTGTGATCTTAGCCCTCGATACAGCGAGCGCAGGGGTCAGATGGTAATCCTTAGGATCTGTACCATTCATAGACATAAAGATGAGAGCAGCTGTATGCCTGCCGTCTGTAGAGGTCAGGTTGATCGGGTTTAGCATATCAGGGTCACTCATAGACCTTGCATTGAGATAGTTCTGGCCGTTGGCCCCGGTGTCAGATTTCTTGCCTTTGCATGCGGCCAGGACCGAGCCTGCTACTACAGCGATCATTATTATTCGTGCAGAGGATTTCCAAGTCATACTGGTATTATATTTTGTTTATGAATGTCAGGTATAGCGAACAAATATAGCAGAATCTGTTATAGTATTACAAATGGCAGGCTGCCGCCTGAAACCCGCATCAGAAGCGTATTTCAGACACAGATAAAGACAATGTAATATGAGTAAAGTACTGATCACCGGAGCAGATGGACTGATAGGCACGCGCCTGCAGCAGCTACTGAAAGATAAAGGCCATACTATCTATACTATAGGCAGAGCCAGAGGCGGGCGGAGGCGGGCAGGCCACTACACATGGGATATAGCTGGACAACAGATGGACCCGGCAGCGCTACAGGGTATAGATGCCATAGTGCATCTGGCCGGAGCAGGGGTAGCCGACCAGCGCTGGACCGCAGCGCGCAAGAAAGAAATCTATGACAGCCGCATAGACTCTACCAGGCTCCTGTATCATACACTGGCCACAGTGCCCAATAAGGTGAAGACGATAGTATCTGCCGCAGCGGTGGGATACTATGGAGACCGGGGAGCGGATATCGTCTCTGAGACTGACCCCGCCGGAGAGACCTTTCTGGCTAAGGTGGTAAAGGACTGGGAGCATGCGGTAGCGCAGATGGAGAAACTGGGTGTGCGCCATGTATGCTGCCGTATAGGAGTGGTGCTGGCCAAAGATGGTGGCGCACTGCCTGAGCTCGCTAAAACTATACCCTTGGGTATAGCGCCCTATTTTGCTAAACCAGACCTCTACTATCCATGGATACATATAGATGATGTATGCGGGGTGATGATACACGGGCTGGAGCACCAGTCTATGTATGGCAGCTACAATACTACCGCTCCGAGCCCTGTACAGATCAGAGACCTGATGGAGGCCATCGTAGCCGCCCGCAGGACACATGCGCTGCTGGTACCAGTGCCACCTCTCGCACTGAAAGTGATGCTGGGAGAGATGTCAGAGGTGGTACTGCAGAGCCAGCGGTGCACCGCTGACAAACTACTGGCTACAGGGTATCGATATAAATACCCGGAGCTGTCAGCTGCGCTGAAGGATATCTATAAATAAGTCAGAATCCGCTCTTGAGCAGGACGTAGTCAGTGACGATATTGCCTTGGTCACCGGTGCTATTGGCACTCATCAGGGTGTACCCCTGCTTGCGGAGCTTATTGAGGTTGTCTACTACGAGTTTCAGGTTGCCCGGCTCTGTCTTTTCATTAAATGCTTCCAGAGTGATCGTTTCCTGTTTGCCATCTTCGTAGGTGATGATGATGCGCGAACCTATGAATCCTGCTCCCTGTGCGGCAAATTTATTGACATCAAACACGCGCATGAGGCAATAGCCGGCCTGTGCGGGCGCGCCTTTCTGTGCGGTAGCTACTATCGGACCGAGGCAAATAAATGCAAAGATGATTATGATCTGGCGCACAGTTATAGTTTTGAAGATAAATATAGGCTATCTAGCTCATAGACGGATACTTTACTTTGTATACCGCGTACCTCTACGTCGTAGCTGTATTTTCGCAGTGTATACCCTCTCTCCCTGAGCGCAGTTATCAGCGGCTCGGCTATGTACCGGTTTGGCTCGCTGAGGAGTATGAGGCCGCCCGGCTTTACCAGGGATTCAAAGGCGTGCAGCAAGGGATCGAACTGTCTGCGCTCATAGGCCACATCTGAGGCGAGCAATACATCACATGGCGCTGCTTCACCGGCGTTTCGCCAGTCAAGCGTTTGAAAAGTCATATCATAAATGCCATTACGCTCAGCATTCTGCTTTGCAAAGTCTACGGCGTCCTGCAGGTAATCTGTGGAGGTGACATGAGCACCGAGTGCGCCGGCCACCAGCGCCGGCAGTCCTAAGCCACCACCTATCTCCAGTGCCTGCCGGTCCCGGACCAGATGAGGATATGCCGCTATATGCTGTGCGAGGCCCAAAGCCGATGGCCACAGCTCAGCCCAATAGGGAATGCGCTCATCAGCCACCTCCTCATGCTGCAGCCCTTTGGCCAGGAGCTCATCATATAGCTCGTCAAAGTTGGTAACGGAAAGGATGCGAAACGATCTCTCACCGATAGTGAGATCATGCTCTGTGGTTTTGAATGGCATTACAGCAGCGATGATACATATCTTTGCAGTAATAGTATGATGTCCCATAGATAATATTCTATACACGAAGCGTCCCTGCTAATCTTAACTTTGAGGTAACATTTCGTCAATAGGTTTGCAGGCAAATAGCATGGTATGGAGATGAATGACTTTAAGGTACTGCTGGTAGATGATGAGCCGGATGTACTGGAGTTTATGAAGTATAGCCTGGAGAAGGAGGGCTTCTGGGTGTATACCGCATCTAACGGGGCAGATGGCATACAGATAGCCAAGAAGGTGCGTCCACACCTGATCGTGCTGGATATGATGATGCCGGTGAAGGATGGTATCACTACCTGCCGCGAGTTGCGTGCCATGCCTGAGTTTAAGAATACGCTGATCACCTTCCTCTCTGCGCGGGATGAGGACTACTCTCAGATAGCGGGACTGGAGTCCGGTGCCGATGACTATATCACCAAGCCTATCAAGCCGAAGGTCTTCACGACCCGAGTACATGCGCTGATGCGCCGCCTGGACGACGGCACTCAGGTGAGCAATATCAAGGTGGCCAACATAGAGATAGACAAGGAGAAGTACAAGGTGATACAGCATGGCCGCGACATCAACCTGCCACGCAAGGAGTTTGAGCTGCTGTGCCTGCTGGCCAGCAAGCCGGGACGGGTATTCAAACGGGAGGAGATACTGAACAAGGTCTGGGGCAATGACACTATAGTAGGTGACCGCACCATAGACGTACACATCCGCAAGCTGAGGGAGAAGATCGGTGAGGACCTCTTCAAGACGATCAAGGGAATCGGCTATAAGTTCGACGCGTAGAGCCGTTACATATTAAATGTTATTGTTTTTCGATTAAGCGGGAAGCATGATTGATCGGAAAGTATATTCCATATTTTCTATATATTCAATCTATTATACATCGCATTGATTATCAGAATAAATATTCTAAATACGTAAAATGCATGATAAAAGATCTGAATATAGAGTTAGTTGCTGGCTACTTCCACGCCGGCAGAGTACTGTTTCACTGACTCCTCGCCGTCCTTTGAGATGAGACGACCGGCGCCCTGACGCTTGTTGGCCTTCCAGGTGCCGACGAACATATCGCCATCGGCCCATTTGAATTTGCCGGCACCATCCATGAGTCCATTGGCAAACTGGCCCTCGTAGATGTCTCCATTGGCATAGTAGTAGGTGCCCTGGCCGGTACGCTTGTTATTGGTAAAATCTCCTACGTATTTATCTCCGTTAGGAAAGGTCATAGAGCCTTTGCCTATCTTGATGTCTTCAGAGAAAAAGCCTTCGTAGACCTTGCCATCACGGTAGGTATAGGTGCCCTGGCCGGTACGTTTGCCATTCAGCAGGGTGCCCTGAAAGGTCTCCCCATTGGCATACAGGCACATACCGATACCTGTCACCTGCCCGTTGGTCACGCTGCCGGTATATTCATCACCATTGGCATAGCGGTATACGCCCTGACCATTCATGATATCAGCCTCAAACTCGCCGGTATAGATGTCTCCATTCTTAAAGAAGTACTTGCCTTTGCCATTGCGCTGGTCATTCTTCCACTCGCCTACGTAGCGGTCACCATTGGGGAAAGTGGCCTCTCCCTGGCCGTTGCGCATATTGGCCTCCCAGTTGCCCTTGTAGGTAGAGCCATCATCCAGTATGGCGCTGGCAAAGCCTGTGCGCTCACCATTGCCATCATGCTGGCCATCATAGGTGCCGTTGATGTACTTGATATTACTCTGTGCCTGTACGCTGCTATAGCATAGCACAATAAAAGCGACAAGGGTGGCGATTCTGGTCATAATCTTAGGGTAAGGTGAGCGTTTAATTCTCATCTTTGTTTACGTAAAAACTGTTTACAGGTTTTGAATCCACTCAAAAAATTAGCGTCCCAGACTGCGATCTATGGCGTCAGCAGCATTATCGGACGGTTTCTCAACTACTTACTCGTTCCTTTTTATACCCGGGTTTTTCTCCCCGCGGAGTTTGGCGTCATTTCCGAGTTCTACTCCTATACCGGTTTTTTGTGGGTGTTTCTGACATTTGGTATGGAGACGGGGTACTTCCGCTTCAGTAAGTCGGATGAGGGGCAGAGAACTTACTCGACGGCACTTATCTTCCTGTCTGCCATGTCATTCTGTTTTGCGGTGCTCGTCTTCCTGCTGGCTCCGCTCATGGGGCAGGCACTACACTATCAGGAGCACCTGGAGTATTTCAAGTGGTTTGGGCTCATACTCGCCATAGATACCATCGGGGCCATGCCATTCGCCCGGCTGCGGCAGGAGGGGCGGCCGGTACACTTTGCCGCTATCAAGCTCATAGAGATAGCGGTCAATATCGGCTTTAACATTTTCTTCATCGTCCTGTGCAAAGGGGCCTATGACAAAGACCCTACCTCTCTGTGGGCTAAGTTTTACAGCCCGGCTATCGGCGTGGGGTATGTCTTTATCTCCAACCTGCTGGCCAGTGCAGTGAAGCTCGTGCTACTGCTGCCACAGATACAGAGCATCAAAGAGGGATTCGACAGGCCGCTGTTTCGCAAAATGCTCTCCTACTCTATGCCCATGGTAGTGATAGGGCTGGCCGGTGTGACCAATGAGATGCTGGACCGCGCCATCCTGCCGCACTATATCGTGGGGTCTGATACCTTCAAGCGGGAGCAGACAGGCATCTATGGGGCCTGCTACAAGATCAGCATCCTGATGTCACTCTTCATACAGGCCTTCCGCTTTGCGGCGGAGCCGTTCTTCTTTGCCAATGCGGATAAAGAGAACTCGCGCAAAACGATCTCTGATGTGATGACGTGGTTTGTGATCTTCTGTTGCTTCATCTTCCTCATGGTCACGCTGAACCTCGACTTCTTCGGACACTTCATAGGAGAGAAATACCGCGTGGGCCTGCCGGTAGTGCCGATCCTTATGCTGGCCAATCTCTTCCTCGGGGTCTATGTAAACCTCTCTGTCTGGTACAAGCTGACTGACCACACCATGACAGGCGCGTGGGTAGCGATAGGCGGCGCAGCAGTGACCATCGCGCTCAATCTGCTACTGATACCTACTATGGGCTATATGGGCTCGGCCTGGGCTACGCTGGTGTGCTACTTTCTCATGGCGCTCGTGTCCTATGCTATGGGGCAGCACTACTATCCGGTACCGTATGAGACGCTCAAGGTTGTACTCTATATCGCGCTCTCTGTGATCCTGTATGGCGTATACACCTTTGCGGTGGTAGATAGCTCTGCACTGGTGCACTATGCTACTTCGCTTGGGTTTATGTTACTTTTTGGGGTGTTTGTGTTTGTAGTGGATGGCAGAGGATTGATGGCGGTAGTGAGAAGGAGGTAGAACCTCATCCATCTGCCTTCGGCATCTTCCCTCTCCCAAGGGAGCGGGAAGAACCAAGTGAGTGGGAGTCGCCGCTTCTCCATTTCCAAATTAAATTTCGCTTCTTTGCCGCATGCAGGTACGTATCATCAATAAGTCAAACAACCCACTCCCGGCGTATGAGACATCGGGCTCGGCGGGTATGGACCTGAGAGCCTATACAGATGCAGAGATCGTGGTGAAGCCCGGTGCGCGCCTGCTGGTGCCTACCGGCATCTACATAGAGCTGCCAGATGGCTACGAGGCGCAGATCAGGCCACGTAGCGGAATGGCGCTGAAGCATGGTATCTCCCTGCCTAATACGCCAGCTACGATAGACAGCGACTACCGCGGCGAGATCAAAGTGGCCGTGATCAACCTGTCTCAGGAGGACTTTGTGATCAAGAGCGGTGACCGGATCGCTCAGATGGTGATAGCAAAGTATGAGCGCGTGCAGTGGGAGGCGGCAGAAGAACTAAGCGAAACGCAGCGTGGGCACGGAGGCTTTGGCCATACGGACAAATGACCACCCTGATAGCAGCTGACTAACCAAAGAAATACCAAAAAAAGACGCATATCGTTTAAATATATACACGACTACCCTTGAAGCTCCATCCCTACATATCTCACAAGATACTCGATACCGAGACCCTGCGGCAGCGCCTGCAGCACTGGCGCGCTATAGGCAACCGGATCGTCTTTACCAACGGCTGCTTTGATATACTACACCTCGGCCATGTGGAGCTGCTGGCACAGTGCCGCACCTGGGGCGACTATGTGATAGTAGGGCTCAACTCTGATGCCTCTGTGAAAAGGCTGAAGGGTGAGACACGACCTGTCAATGACCAGGAGGCGCGTGCGGCTATCCTCGCTGCGCTGAGCTTCGTAGATGCGGTAGTGATATTTGATGAAGATACACCGCTGGAGCTGATCAAAATCACTCAACCCGATATCCTGGTAAAGGGTGGAGACTATGAGCCTGATCAGGTAGTAGGCGCAGATGTAGTGCGCCAGAGGGGTGGTGAAATACGCATCGTTCCCCTCGTTAAAGGACTGAGTACCAGCAACATCATATCAAAAACATCTGCCAAGTAAACTGGCTGTTTTTAGACACTTCTGACGGCTGCTGTCTATATGTGGCTACGTGTATTGCCGCAATAGTGGAATCTTCGCAGCGAGATTAACCAAACCAAACAACGTAACATGAAAAAGTATATACTCTCAGGTATAGCTATGCTGTGCGTGCTGGCCACTATGGCACAGCCGGCAAAGACAGACCTAAAGGACGCGCTGAAGCCACAAGAGGTGGTGATCAATGATACTGCTACGCACTACTGGCGCCATACTGGATTTTTCGGTGTTAACTTTGGCCAGGTAGCACTGGTGAACTGGGCAGCCGGTGGCCAGAACTCGATCTCCATACAGGCCAATGCTAATGCATCACTGACGTATGAGAAGAAGCACCTGCTGTGGGATAACCAGCTGCTCTTCTCCCTGGGTGGTATAGCACAGGGACGCCTGCGCCAGAAGACGGCAAAGAATGCTTATCCATTTCGCAAGAATGTGGACATGCTCCAGATCACCTCGCGTATAGGCTATATCATAGACCCTAAGAAGCACTGGACGGCAGCATTCCTCGCGGATCTCAAGACGAATGTGATGAATGGATGGGACTACTCAGCCTATGATGCCGGCACAGGTCCGCGCCAGCTCACCTCTTCGTCTTTCTCTCCGAGCTACCTGCTCCTATCTCTCGGTATCAACTACAAGCCGGTGTCGTACTTCTCCGTATTCCTCTCTCCGGTCACAGCCAAGATCACGATCATGAATGCTAACAAACTGGATACGGCTAATGGTACCTATACCACCAAAGCAGATCGCACCCGCTACGGCCTGGACAATGGTATGACCTACCGCGCCTCTGTAGGTGCCTACCTGCGCGCAGACTTTCAGAAAGACATCTTTAAGAACGTGAACCTGAAGACATCGGTAGAGCTCTTCCAGAACTATACCGACAAGCGTATGCTGGATGGTATCGTACAGACTGAGATCAATAACCTGCAGACACTGCCGGACTATGCTACCAACACAGGCGCACAAGCCCGCGTACAGGACCTGACCAAAAACCACCTGTACTATGACAACAGGCCTAACACATACGTGAACTGGAATACTGCTATCACCTTTAAGGTAAACAAGTATATCACTGCGAGCCTAGAGACACAGCTCCTGTATGACCATACTGTAGCCGTGCCACACCTGCTGCCTGATGGTACTACCTATCAGGGCCGCGGCACACAGTTCCGCGAGGCGTTTACGCTGGGATTTGGGTATAAGTTCAAATAGCAGCCCCACCTAACCCAACTGAAGGGGAAGGCTCGATACAATTTAAATTTCATGCAAAGCCTGGTGTCATGCCGGGCTTTTTTGTGATTGGAAATGTATATCGGAATCGAAATAGTCCTGAGACGCGGCCTTACCACTCCCTGCCCTCTCCTAAAATAGGAGAGGGTAAACAACCTACAACTCCGCAGTAGGGCGATGCCCTACGCTGGTGTCGTGTCGCCCCGTTGGGGCTTGAATACAAATAAGTTTTGAAGGCGATCTGTTGGTACGGTCACAACGGACCGGCCAGGGTGTGGGGTATGCCCTATCTCAGTACCTCGAGGCGCTGGGAGTCGAGGCGGATAAAGACGAATAGGAGCAGCGTAAAAGCCAGTAGGGATGAGCCACCATAGCTGATGAATGGCAGCGGAATACCGATCACAGGCGCTACGCCGATGGCCATGCCGACATTGATGAGGAAGTGGAAGAAGAGGATGGAGACCACGCAGTAGCCGTATACGCGACTATACTTCGAGCGCTGCCGCTCGGACAGATACATGAGGCGCATGAGCAGCGCTACAAACAGGCCGATGATGAGCACGCTGCCCACAAACCCAAACTCCTCTCCTATGGAGCTATAGATAAAGTCTGTGCTCTGCTCGGGTACGAATTTGAGCTTGGTCTGCGTGCCCTGCAGGTAACCCTTGCCGGTGAGGCCGCCGGAGCCAATGGCGATGATGGACTGGCGGATATTCCAGTCTTTGCCTTTCTCCACTTCCTTGCCGAGGAGGACATTGATACGGTCCTTCTGGTGCGGCTTGAGATGGTCAAAGATGAAATTGACACCTGTGACATAGACAGAGGCGATGAGCGCAATGCCGGCGATGGCGTAGACCAGGCGGCGATTCTTAAAATTGAAATAGATCAGGAACGCTGCAATTAG
The DNA here is from genome assembly GCA_002336805.1 of Bacteroidetes bacterium UBA1941. Lineage (GTDB taxonomy): Bacteria > Bacteroidota > Bacteroidia > Chitinophagales > LD1 > UBA1941. Next base: position 286,501 of record DDEZ01000002.1, on the reverse strand, counting down.
ACTAAAGGCGACCCACAGATACCAGAGGTGCGGCACGATGAGCGCCAGCAGCGAGAGGAAAATGACAGAGCCCCCTACGATCAGGTACCACGACTCCAGCCCCTCGCGGAAGAGTACCAGCGCAAATACCACAAACACGATGGCCGAGCCCGCATCTCCCTGCACGATCACGATCAGCATGGGTACGCCGATAATGGCAAAGGCGATCCATTTGTCCCGCCAGCGGCGGATGTCTACATTGAGCGTAGAGAGGTATTTGGCTACGGCGAGGCTGGTGGTAAACTTGACCAGCTCAGATGGCTGCATCTGAAAGCCGCCTATACGGATCCAGTTTCGCTGCCCGTGGGACTCTGCGCCAAAGAACATAACCCCGATGAGCAAGGGAATGAAAACCCCGTATATCACATAGGAGAAGGTCACGAAGAACTTGCCATCTATGATCAATATGATAGCAGCGAATATGGCAGAGGCGATGATCCATTGGAATTGTTTGCCTGTATTGACCGTGGTATCGCGGCCTACGGTATTGAACGGGCTGAGACCCTCGGTGTACACGGCAGAATAGATGGCGGCCCAGCCTATGAGTACGAGCGCCACATAGATCAGCACCGTGACCCAGTCTATATTCCCTGTGAATTTTTCCTCCTTCCGCATTTCGCTTTAATGGTGTCCGTTTGTGACCGGCATGTTTTTGCCGAGGGCATATTTATCCAGCAGGTTGGTCTCCATCATCTTCTTTTCCTTGGCCAGCCTGTTTGATGCCACTGTGTCATTGATATACTTCTCTACCAGGAGGCTGGCTATAGGGCAGCCATAGGTGGCGCCGAAACCTGCATTCTCTACTACTACCGCGATAGCGATCTTTGGATTATCCTTTGGCGCAAAGCCTGCAAAGACCGAGTGGTGGTCCCCATGGCTATTCTGCACGGTACCCGTCTTGCCGCAGAGGCTGATACCATCTATTTTAGACTCGATGGCCGTACCTGCCTCTACTACCTGGCGCAGGCCGTCATTGACAGGGATATACCAGCGGGTGTCTATGGTGGCATAGTTCTTCTTCAAGTCAGGTTTGACTTCCCTTTTCTCGTGTACTTTCTGGAAGGTCTTGACCAGGTGCGGCTTGATATACCAGCCGTGATTGCCTACTGCGGCGTAGAAATTGGCCAGCTGCAGCGGGGTGACCAGTATCTCACCCTGGCCGATACCGAGGGAGATGATCGTGGCAGAGTGCCAGCCTTTCTCGCCGTAGATCTTGTTGTAATAGTTGATAGACGGGATATTGCCGCGTGCCTCTGAGGGCAGGTCTATGCCCAGCTTGGCTCCCAGCCCGAAGCTGCGGCAGTAGTCCGACCACTGGCCATAGCTGTCTTGTATGCGGGTATACTTAGGGTTCTCTATTGCGTTGCGGAAGGTCTGCCAGAAGTAGGGGTTGCAGGATTGGGCCAGTGCGTACTCTATATTGGTAGCCCAGGGGTGGTGGTGAGAGCACTTTAGCGAGAGGCCGGCAAAGGGATAGAAGCCATTGCAAGGTACGGTGTAGATCTCGCCCTGCACACCTTCATTCAGAGAGATGAGGCCTACGAGCGGCTTGAAGGTAGAGCCGGGAGAGTAGGTAGCCATCGTGGCCCGGTTGAAGAGTGGCTTCAGCGAGTCGAAAACCAGCTTTTTGAAGTTCTCGCCGCGTATGGCACCACAGAGGAGGTTAGGGTCGTAGCCCGGTGAGCTGACCATGCAGAGTATCTCGCCGGTCTCGGGCTCTATGGCTATGATGCTGCCCTTCTTATTGGCCATGAGCTGCTCGCCGTACTCCTGCAGCTTGATGTCTATGGTGGAGTAGAGATTGTCTCCGGCTATGGCAGCTGTATCGTATTTGCCTTCGGCAAAGCGGCCCTGCTCACGGTTGTGCACGTCTACGTAGATGAACTTCTTGCCCTGCGTACCACCGAGCTCCTTCTCATAAAATCTCTCCAGGCCGCTCTGGCCTACATAGTCGCCGGGTTTGTAGTAGCCGTTTGAGTTCTTGATCAGGTTGTCATCTACTTCACCTACGTCACCGAGGATCACAGCGGCGCAGTTGTGCGGATACTTGCGGATGGTGCGCACCTGCCCGTCAAAGCCCGGGAAAAGGTACTGCGACTCCTCAAAGCGCTGATAGTCTTCCAGCGAGACCTGCTTCATAAAGACGGAAGCCTTGTGCGCGGAGTACTGGCGGGCCTTGGCCATGCGGGTGGAGTAGTCCTCCATGGTCAGCTTCAGCAGAGAGCAGATCTTATTGGAGTCTGCCGTCTTGGCCAGGCGGGGCGTGACCATGATGTCATAGATGGCTTCGTTGTATACTATCAGCTCACCCTTGCGGTCATAGACCAGGCCACGGGTGGGGTAGACCTCTACCTCCTTGATGGCATTGTCAAAGGCGATCTTGTCGTACTTCTTCTCAAAGAGCTGGAGGTAGGCCAGGCGCAGCACAAATACGGATGCAAACACCAATATGATGATGCGCACGACATTGTACCTGTTCTGAAAGAGATCTTTATTCACCGGGGGAAGGAAATCAGCCTCAAAAATAACGGAGTTTGCTACATTCTATGCTACTGATAGCGTGGTTTTAGCACTTATTTTTATTATGCCATGCGCCGCTTGCGGGTAGGGGTGAAAAGGTAGAGGAACATCATCATGAAAAGCACCGAAAAGGCGCTGCTGATGAGGATACGCGCAAAGAGGATAAAGAGATTGTAAAAGGTCCAGCTTTCTATGATAAAGTAGAAGGTGGTATGAATGATGGTAGCCAGCCCCGCATAGATCAGAAACCAGGTGAAACCCTGCAGGTAGATATTGGGCTCTACCTCAAACTCGGCACCCTTGGGCGTAATGATGGAGATGAGGGATGGGCGCATATAGGCTATGAGCAGGCAGGTAGCCGCGTGCATGCCCCACGAGCCGAGGAAGAAATCCAGCGATAGCCCGGTGGCAAAGCCAAGGATCATGAGCAGCCAGGTAGGCGTGCTGAATGGCAACAGCAGGATGAACAGGGGGTACACGAAAATATTGACATAAGGACCCAGAGAGGCTCCCAGATTGATCGTGCTGAAAATAAGTACCTGCACCGCCAGCAGGGCGATGAAACGAAGCAGATTGATAGGGAGCAGGCTGAGCACTGGTGATGGTGTCTAGAAGGGCGAAAGTAATAAAGTCTGCGGATAGATTAACGTAGCAGCCTGTGTGCCTATTTTGTTTTAGACAAAATAATGTAGCTTGGATGCTATAACCTTTATTATGGTCACGTTTCGCCCTTTCCTCCTCCGGCTCCTGGTTGTTTGCCTGATCGCTGCTGGTATGGCCGCATGCCAGGATCAGACGTCGACGCTGGAAAAATATCAGCTAGCCCTAAACAGCCATCACTCCATCTCCTATCACACCCATATGAAAATATGGAGTTCGATAAAAACTGATACGATCAATGAGGAGGAGGAGATAGCGCTGGAAAAGCTGCCGGGCGATACCCTGCTGAACGGACGTGTCTGGATAAGCAATCAATACGGAGAGAAATACTATAACGGTACTACAGTATATTATCACAATAAAGACTCTGCTGCTACGGATGAGTACCTGCTCAGTGAGGGTGGTATCTATAACATACTGGGCAATATCTCGGCCAGGGCTATCCTGTTTGACTTTCTGGATACGGCAGGAGCTGCCTACAAAAGGTGCGACAGCAATGTATCTACTATAAATGAGGCGACAGAGATAGATACCTTTTTTGTGAAAAATGAGGATGGATCAGCGTCCGTAGTGGTATATACATTCCTGAATGGAGCAGCGATGCCTGCCAAAATATCATGGACCAAGAAAATAAAGGATGTCATAGCCAGGCGGGAACTGACCTTCACTCATGTCTCGTTTGATGAGGACATAGCTAAGATATGGGCCTCTCACGGCGCAGGGAAACTGCCTGTAGTAGTGCGGCATCCCGCACCTGCTCCACAACCATTGCCGGTAGGAGCGCAAACCATGCCTATAGATGGTACAAATGCAGAAACCGGAGTAAAAGAAAGAACCGTCAATGATAAACTGGTAGTGCTGGATTTTTGGTTTATAGGCTGCAAGCCGTGTATGGATGCGATGCCTCACCTGATAGCACTCCGCAAGAAATATCCTGCCAGTAAGGTGGCTATCTATGGCATCAATGCCTCAGATACCAATCGGGATGGTGTAGCGGCTTTTATTAAAAAAGAAGGGGGCAACTATCCGGTGCTGCTGTGTGCTCCGGATGTTTTGAATCGCTATGCTGTGCACGCGTTCCCTACATTCTACGTGCTGGATAAGTCTGGCAAAGTGATCCTATCTGAAATGGGCTATGATGAGGCGGGATTTGATGAAAAGACATCTAAAGTAATAGATGAACATCTACAGTAAATAAGAAGCAAAACCAGATCAATCCCAGTCTATCTCTTCTCCACGCTCTTTGAGGAGGTCTATGAGCTTGCTATCATTCTCGACCATGTCCGAGAGGATCTCAGCGAGTTGCTCGGCTTTCTTCTCATTAGCCGGGGTCAGCTTGTAGTAGGCCTTGTAGGTGCCTGCGGCAGAGTTTGAGCCCATGCCGGCGGATACAGATGGGTGAAACTCATCCAGGTACCACTCCAGCAGGGCCTCCCAGCCGGAGCCATTCATCGTCACGCCACCATTGACGGCTTTGATCTTATCTCCCAGTGCGGCGATCTTGTCACTCTTGATATCAAAGCGTACGGATACGCTGCCCTCTTTTTCATTTTTGATAAACTGAATGTAGTCTTTCATACTGTTGAGATTTTGGGTAGATCACTTGTTTTTTGTCAGGGAGTCCAGCAGGTGCAGTTCATTTTTTTTGAGGTTCGTGACTACGTAGACATACGACAGGTTATTCATATTGGTAGACAAAGCTACGTCAATATCGAGAAAATTTTCTTCCGGCTCTGCATTGAAGTGCCTGACCGTGCCAACCATCACATTCTCAGGGAAAAGCTCAGAGTAGCCACTGGTGACCAGCGTGTCACCCACCTTGATCTTGACGTGCTTAGGTATCTCCTTTACCTTGGCTATGGTGGTATTAGTGCCCTCCCAAGACAGGGGGCCGAAGTAGTTGGACCCTTTCAGCTTGACACTCACCTGAAACTTCTTATTGAGCAGTGACATGACGGCTGCATAGTTGTCACTCACATTGACCACCTGGCCTACTACGCCGGAGGGGTCTATGACACCCATCTGCGGCGTGATGCCCTGCAGGCGGCCACGGTTGATATAGATATAGTTGCTGGATTGATTGACAGAGTTGCGGATCACCTTGGCGGTGGTGTATGTGTAGACCTGCTCGATCTTCTTGGGCAGCGTATCTGTGCGGCTGAGGCTGTCTACCGTATTGTCACTGCGGGAGGGCATGAGCTGCGCGCGCAGGGAGGCATTCTCACGACTGAGCGAATCTGCATAGCGCCTGAGGTAGAGGTAGTCTGTGACCCCTGCGTAGGACTGATATATCCTGCCACTGGCCTCATTGGACATATTGACCATAGAGGCATGGTTAAACTGATTATTCTGATAGATGAGATAAAAGCAAAAGCCCTCCAATAACAGGAAGAAGAAAAACAGGTGGTACCTGATGAGGAATCGTATGAGATTATACATGCCTTATGCTACCACTAATTTGCAAAAATATGCCCGCAAAATCATCCTCACGTTGCTTCTTCTTTAGTGGCCTGCCCGGATAGCCGGTAACAGCATGTTAGTCCATCAGGAAGGTGAAGGAGTCTATCTTTTTCAGCGCGATGCCTGTGCCGCGCACTACGGCGCGCAGTGGATCCTCGGCTACGTGTACAGGTAGCTTGGTCTTCTGGCTCACGCGCTTGTCCAGGCCGCGCAGGAGGGCGCCACCACCGGTCAGGTAGAGGCCCGTTTTGAAGATATCCGCAGCGAGCTCCGGCGGAGTGGTCTCCAGCGCCTTGAGTATGGCCTCTTCTATCTTGGCTATAGACTTGTCCAGTGCATGGGCTATCTCAGAGTAGGATACGATGATCTGCTTTGGTATACCGGTCATGAGGTCACGACCATTCACCGGGTAGTCATCCGGTGCATTGTCTATATCTGTGAGGGCAGAGCCTACGTTGATCTTGATATTCTCTGCGGTACGCTCACCTATGAGCATATTGTGCTGGCGGCGCATGTAGTCTACGATATCGAGGGTAAACTCATCACCCGCCACGCGGATAGACTGGTCACACACGATACCGGAGAGCGCTATGACAGCGATCTCTGTGGTACCACCACCTATATCGATGATCATATTGCCATTGGGCTCCTCTACATCTATACCGATACCGATAGCGGCTGCCATCGGCTCATAGATCATCTTGACCTCCTGTCCACCTGCCTGCTCGGCAGAGTCCTTGACCGCACGCTTCTCTACCTCTGTGATGCCGGATGGGATACAAATCACCATACGGAAACGCGGAGGGAAGAGGAACTTCTTCTTGTCAAAGATCATCTTGATCATCTCGCGGATCATATTCTCTGCCGCGTAGAAGTCTGCGATCACGCCATCCTTGAGCGGGCGTATCGTTTTGATATTCTCGTGGGTCTTCTCATGCATCTGCATGGCGCGCTGGCCTACAGCTATCACCTTATCCGTCCGGCGGTCTATCGCTACGATAGACGGCTGGTCTACCACCACCTTGTCATTATGGATGATGAGCGTATTGGCCGTACCGAGGTCAATAGCGATCTCCTCCATGAAGAAATTAAACAAACCCATACTATATCTTAATGAAAATCTGGTCTAAACAATAAACGGTCAAATGTAGATAAATTCACAGCAAATCAGCAAAAAGGCCCAACAAAAAAGACATTGCGTATACAACGCATAAAAAGGCATGGAAAGTATCGCTTCCATAAAAATCTTTTTGCATTAAAGCTGTTCTATATATTAAATATTTTTCTCCTGACAGTGCGTCTGGAGGACCCGCCAGCATCTCATATTTTCTATCTTTAGGGAATGAAGACCGCAGCCCGGATATTGTGGTGCAGTATAGTGGCTCAGCTCGCAGGCTGGGCGCTGTTCATAGATCTATTCTGCTATGGAGCGGATGGGCTGGAGCCTGTAGACACTGAGACTGTGGTCATGACCACCTTTGTGCTGACAGGTACGGTACTAGGCCTGCTGCTGATACGCTATGGTGCCTGGCTGCGCCCAGCCTTTTTCTGGCTATGGTTTATCCTTTACCAGTTTGCCTTTAGCTTTCCCGCTGTAGCGGGTATATACTATGCCTATACTTTTCTCTCGCTGGGACAATAAGCGGCCTCTTATCAATGCTTGAAATGACGTACGCCAGTCATGACCATAGCCTGACCGTTGGCATCGGCTGCAGTGATAGAGTCCTGATCCTTGATACTGCCCCCCGGCTGGGAGATGGCTGCGATGCCTGCGCCAGCTGAGATATTGACACAGTCAGGGAATGGGAAAAAGGCCTCGGAGGCCATGACTGCGCCTGTAGTATCAAAACCGAATGCCTTAGCCTTTTTCAGTGCAGACTCCAGAGAGTCTACGCGTGACGTCTGGCCGCAGCCCATGCCTATGAGTTGCTTGTTTTTGACCAGGGCTATGCCGTTGCTTTTGAGGTGCTTGACAGCTATGATGGCAAACTCGAGGTCGCTCAGCTCTTGTGCTGACGGGCTTTTGGCCGTCACCACTTTAAAAGTTTCCTTCTTGTCACTTACGCTGTCTACGTCCTGCTCCAGTACGCCATTGAGCAGCGACTTGAACATTTTGGCAGGTTGCTTCCAGCCGTCTTTCATCTTCAGTATTATTCGGTTCTTCTTCTGCATAAGGATCTCGAGTGCCTCCGGCTCGTAGTCAGGTGCGGTGAGTACCTCAAAGAAGAGATTGCTCACCTCTGTGGCTGTGGCCACGTCTATCTTCCTATTGGCCGCCAATACGCCGCCGAAGGCTGAGGTAGGATCACAGGCCAGCGCAGCGGCATATGCCTCGGCTATAGTACTGCGTGAGGCGAGGCCACAGCTATTGGTATGCTTGATGATAGCAAAAGTCGGCTCTGTAAACTCCGCAGCCAGATTGATAGAGGCCTCTACGTCCACGAGGTTATTGTACGATAGCTCTTTACCATTCAGTATCTCAAAGACCTCGCTCAGGTCGCCATAGAAAGTGCCCTTCTGATGCGGGTTTTCGCCATAGCGAAGGGTCTTGGCCTGTAGGATGCTCTGCTTGGAGACAGGCAGGCTGAAGTCCTTGTTGAAATAATTAAATATCAGTGTATCGTAATGCGAAGAAGTCATGAAAGCCTTGGCGGCAAAGAGCTTGCGATCCTCCAGGTCAGAAGCACCATTTTTGGACTGCAGGAGTGCCAGTAGCTCCTCATACTGCTCACGGGAGGATACGATGAGTGTATCCTTAAAATTCTTGGCAGCAGCGCGTATCAGGGAGATGCCGCCTATGTCTATTTTCTCTATGATCTCCTGCTCGATCTGTGTAGACTTGACAGTCTCCTCAAATGGGTAGAGATCTACGATGACGAGATCTATCTCCGGTATGTCATGCTGCTGGAGCTGGGCTATGTCAGAGTCATTGTCCCTGCGGGCCAGGATACCGCCAAATACCTTAGGGTGTAGTGTCTTGACGCGGCCACCGAGTATCTCGGGGAAACCGGTCAGCGCATCTACCGCTACTACCGGCACGCCGAGAGACTCTATAAATGACAAGGTGCCACCAGTGGAATAGATGGTCACATTATGCTGGTGGAGCTCGCGGACGATGAGGTCCAGTTTGTCTTTATAGTATACAGAGATGAGTGCGGAGCGGATGGGCTTTGACATGTGGCAGGATTTTGCGCGCAAAAATAGTCCTATTCACATCGATATGCAGACTATTTTACCACAGCTTGTCCACGGAGTGGCTGACGCATAGAAGTCTATCAATAGCTATATGCTAGTTACTCTCTATCAGATTGTTGTAGGCGCGAATAAAGATAGCACCGAGGTTTTTGTGCGGTGGTACATAGTCCAGAAACTTGGCGTATTGTGCGTTGCCCTTCAGCCTGGCGTCTACGCGGGACCATAATAGCTGCCAGTCTATATCCTTTCCGCTCCGGATATTGTCTGCCAGTTCCTTCAGTATCGGATTATTGACAGCGTAGACGCCTATCTGCTTGGATGAAATGATACTGACATCGGGGGCGCGGTCTATGATATTGGTGAGGTTGTGATAGCCGCCGCAGGAGCCGAGCACAAAGATCTTAGTATCCGCTTTGGTCTTTTCTATCGTCTTGTAGGCATAGTAGCTGTGGCCGCGATGTATGAGCACATCAGGTGTAATGGCTGCACTGTCAAAGTAGTGCTCCAGGTAGGCCTGGCCGTTGTATTCCTCCTTGGGCCGGTTGGCAAAGATCTCTACAGGCTTGCCACCTTTGGAGCTGATGCGGACATAGAGCGGACTGTGCTCGTCTATGGTCCAGGCAGCCGGATCGCGGAAGGTATTGAGGAAAGCGCGGAAGGACTCGCCGCCGTCCTCATCATCGTAGAAGTACATATGCCAGATACAGGCCTTATTGGACTCAAAAAGCCTCGCGGACGGCAGGATGTCTATAGGTGGCAGTTTGTACTTGCCGGAGATATTGGCATACCAAGCGGCCTTGAAGAGGGTGCTATTGGAAAACAGATTGGACAGTAGGCCGTAGATGGCCATGCCCTTTTTATTGTGTTCTGCTGTGACGCGCTCCAGCTCCATGGCTATGGTACCCTGCAGGATGCTCTGGATGGTAGTATCATGGATGCTGGTGTAGGCATCTGCCACCTCTACTGCCTGAGATATATCTGTGCCCTCGTGGTCCAGGCCGGCAGCAAATTTCACGAGCAGGATATTGCGCTCCTCGGGGGTCATGGTTTTAAGAAACTGATCGAGATTGCCGTAGGCCGCGCACTGTTTGATGAATGTGCGGAAGCGATTCTCACCCATAGACTGGATAAATTTGAACCCATCTTCCTTGCCTAGTTTTGCGGTGAAGCGCTTGTAGATACCATTGAATGTGCTGGTGAAGATCTCCTCCTCGCTGTATACGATGAGCGTGTATAGCTGGTCGGCAGAAAACCGGCTGACAGACTGAAAGCGTACCTCATCTTTTTCATTGTGGAGGTCGTTCACCTTGCGCACGTACTTCAGCGCCTGCACCTCCAGCTCCTGCTCCAGTGAGTACTCCGCCAGCGGATGCTTCTGCCTGCGGATATCCATCAGGGTGGTGAGGCAGGCGTAGTTATCCTTGCCTATAGAGTCGGCCTGCGGTATGGTGAGGTTTCCTTTTACTATATCATCCAGTAGCACATAGCTGTTAGACTTCTTGCCTATATCATGCGTGATCTGCAGCAGGATCTGGATAGCAGGGTCGGTACTCTCCTGAAGAATATTCTGTATGGGATCATCCTTGAGAAAATACTTCTTGGCCATCTGTGGGGCATAGCGGGCGGCATACTCCACGACATGCGCGGCATACGGCTGCTTTTGAAATTCTTCTACATTCAGAAATATCCAGTCGGGATTGATCCGCGCTGCATAGCAGAGGAAGCTATCAGTGACTGGTTCCTTCTTGTACAGTGCCATGGTCTGGATAGAAAGCGGCACATTCTCTATCAGCACCGGGTATAGGTTCTTTTCTTTCACCGCACGCAGCTCACGGTATATGTGAGTGAAGAGGCCATCGAATGCTTTGGCAGCGCGATAGTTTCGGCTATGGACGCGGCGCAGGCTGCGGAAAAGGTAGTCACGATAATAGGCCCGATCAGGCTCTGCGAAGTTCCTCTTGATGTAGCTGTCTATCGTATCCGGCAGGATAAAAAAGGCGTGATGAGCCAGCATGTTGCGCGCCGAATCTCCGGTCTCTACTTTGCGGTCTTCCTTGCCATCCAGCCGGTCTATGCGCTGTATATCTGCCTGTATGAAGTCCATACGGCTCTCCGGCGGATGCAGTTGTGCGTACCCGCTGCAGGAGACGAGCGCAAAAAGGAACCAAACGATATGTCGGATCATGCCTCTCATCCCCCCATGATCTCGTAATATGCCCTGACGAATAAGACCTCCAGATTCTTATGAGGTGGCACATAGTCATTGAAATAACTGCTGGCTCCGACCTTAGCCTTCATCTCATCCCAGAAGATCTTCCAGTTAATATCCTTGCCTTGCCGGAGGTATTCATTGAAGCTATAGAGGATGGGGTCGTTGATCTGTTTGACCCCTATCTGGCGGGTGGCTATGATCTGGGCATCCGGTGCCTTGCGCAGTGCGATATTGATCTTGTAAAAGCCCCCGCAAGATCCTACCAATACAAAGCGGGCAGTACTCGGTACCTTATTCAGCGTCTCCTCTGTATGGAAGCTATGGCCGCGGTGTATCACGCATTTGATCTCGTAGTTATTGTCTGCTATGATCTTGGCTATCTCCTTATCTCCTCCCTCCTGCAGGTCTGCTTTATTGGCGTAGATCTCTATCCGCGCACCGGTCTGAGAGATGACCCTTGTATAGCTGTAGTTTTGCTCTACGCGCCAATTGGAAGAGGCAGAGAAAGTGCGGATGAAATTCTGGTAGGAATCTCGGCCATCTTCATCGTCATAGAAATACATCCGCTCGATAAAGGGTTTCTGCCCTGTCAGCACCTTGCTGGAGAGTGTAGTGAGCGAACCGGTCTTATATTTCCGCGACATGATATTGTACCACTGCGCATCGTTTGAAACCTTGTCGCGGCACATGGCAGCTAGTATGCCGTAGATGGACATGCCGTTGTAGTCTTGCACTGAGTCGAAGGATTCGTATGACCGCCGGATGACGGTGAGCAGCGATTGTAGAGTAGCCGGTGTATTAGTATTAGCTATCGTCTCAGCTACTGTGGCTGCTTCTGATAGTTCATCTTGTTCATTTTGCAGGCCAGTAGCAAAAGCCGTCAGCAGCTCCGCACGATCTGCAGGGGCAAATAGTGCCAAAAACCTATCCAGCCTGCCATAGGTAGCACAGAGCGCCATAAAAGCGCGGTAATGCGGATAGGCCGCAAAACGAGCTGCAGTCCACTGACCGCTGGCATTGCACTTGCGCTCAAAGCGGGAATACATACCTTCAAAGGTAGAGTTGAACACCTCCTCACGGCCATACACCATCATATAGTACAGCTCGTCACAGCTCAGCTCATCTACTGCTGCGAAACGTACACTCTCCGGCTGCCCTGTCTTATCATTCAGGCTGCGCACATAGTGCAGGGCGTAGTAGTTCATCTCTTCCTCCACATTGTATTGGCCCAGGTAGTTGTGCCGGGCAGAGATCCGCATCAGCTCGCGGAAGAGGTGCGCGGCATTATTGCTGATCTCGGTAGCATCGTGCAGGCTCAGGCTATCCCTCACCATCTCGTCAAAGAGTAGGAAAGGCTTTGATTGGTATTCTGCATCCCTATTGAGGCGGATGAGTTTTTTGATAGCCGGGTTTTGGCTATAGCTCAGGATCACGGTGACAGGATGTGTCTTGCTATCCAGGTAGCGGCGGGCATTGACAGGTGCATTGAGCGCCGCAGCTTCCAGTACATCCTTGCACCAGTATTTGCCTTTGAATAATTCTACTTTTTTGATGACCTCGTCAGGCTCTACAGATGCGGCATAGAGCAGCGCAGCTTTAGCATAAGGCTTGTGTATGAAGGAAGGTATGTCCTGCAGCGCCATAAAGATATTGCGCTTCAGCGCGAGCAGCCCCCGGGCAGAGTCATTCAGCACGATATGTACCGGCTCTACCACTATCTCATCTGCCGGTTCGGGCTTTGTCTTAGGCTGCTTGCGCGGGCGCACAGTTTCGGTCACGGGTGGTTCCGGCTTCTTCTCGGGGTCGGCTGGCCTGTCACTCTCAGGTGCCGGTGTTTGAGCCTGATCGGATGTGGGTACCAGCGCGATGGTGCGGAGCTGAGGCTGCGCCTCGCGCCGCTCTGACACTGCCAGTAGTTTGGTGAGGCTGTGCTGGTCTTCCGGCCGGAATGGCTCGAGAAATGCAGCCAGCTTGTCCTCCTTGTCGAGAGATCTCATAAGGCCTGAGAGCGGACCGTCAGAGAGATTTCGGATCAGCGCCGGGCTGATGGTGCTGAGGTCTGCTTTCTCCATCAGGTGCAGGTAGGCATCCAGCGCGCGGGTACCACACTCCCGGTAACCAAAGGCCAGCATGGTCAGCTTTTCATCTGCACTCAGTGTATTGAACTGCTCGGCTATCCTGGCCTGCGGCCAAAGAGAGGACTGGCGCATCTGCTCTACTGCGCGGTACTCCGCCTCGCGCATCAGGGATCGCTTGCCCAGTGGCTGCTCGCTACCGAGCAGGGTGACGAGTATGCGCAGCATCAGGCGACTATCCTCGCCGATAGAGTCTGCCTCAGATTTGGTGATGATACCTTTCGCCACTGCATCATAGAGAATGTAGGCTTTGGTCTTGGTGCCATAGTCGGAAAATAGCTTATAGACACGGCGGACAGTGCTATCACTGCTGGTAGCGGCCGTGCGGCTCACAGCATTATCACTGAAAAAATAGCGTTTTGCAAAATCGGGGTCACTGAGTATAGCCTGCTCTATCACATGCCGGTAGTAAACATCACCCGGTAGCTGATCTGCATTAGCCAGGACTTTGCCGGGATCAGTTTCGCCGGTATAGCTGATAAATCTCTGGCCCGCAGTATCACTGGCAAACAGGGCAGCGCATCTCAACGCGAAACCCGGCGTAAGGGATAGCTGATCATACAGCACCCCCTCACGGCGCCAATCCATAACGGAAAAAGCAAATTGCAACTGGTCCGTATACCTGCCATCGAGCAGTGCGCTGCGGTCGGTCATATGCACGAGCAACTGATGCAGGCCATGCAGGTTCTGAATGCGCTGCGCGGGAGTGAAGCTATCACTAGCGGCATAGCGGCTCACGGAGTCTGCCGTGACCAGGAAGATACTATCACGCACAGCCAACCTACGCTTGACATACTGCAGGCTCCAACGGACGGAATCGGTGTAGTGAGCCACATCACCCTGCGCCGCTGCCATACCCGTGCATAGCAGCCATGCCCCAACCAGAAAAAACAATTTCTTCACTCTGCTAAGCAAGTTAATTCTAATCCATGGTGTCTCCTCACTTTTTCACAAATGAAGAGGAATCGCTATGCAAATTTGAATGATTTAACAGACAGATCAGGCCTGCACAGGCTTAGGTAGTGTAAAGGAGAAAGTAGTGCCCAGCCCTACCGCACTATCTACTGAGATCACCTGTTTGTGCGCCTCTACGATATGCTTGGCTATAGCCAGGCCGAGGCCTGTGCCCCCCTTGTCGCGCGAGCGGGCGCGGTCTACGCGATAGAAGCGCTCGAAGAGCCTGCTGAGGTGCTCCTGGGCTATGCCGGGTCCATTGTCACGGATCTCTATCAGTATCCTGTCGCCCTGATCGGTGAAAGATGCGGATACAAAACAACCTTCATTGCAATACTTGATCGCATTGGATATAAGATTGTAGAACACCTGGCCGATGCGCAGCTTATCTGCCGTGATCAGCACGGGTGTCATACTCATATCACGGAAACGCAGGTCGATATTCTTGGACCGCGCCTGGATCATAAAGCTCTCGTAGACCTCACGCACCTGCTCCACTACATCATAGTTGGTCATATGCAGTGCCAGATCGCCAGACTCATACTGCGATATCAGGAGCAGGTCGCTCACTATTTCACTCAGACGCTCAGTATTGCGCGATGCACGGGTGAGAAAGTCCTTGGCGATCTTCTCATCCTCCATGCCGCCATCCAGCAGGGTCTCGAGATAGCCTTGTATATTAAAGATGGGTGTCTTTAGCTCGTGTGAGACATTGCCGAGAAACTCCTTGCGGTATTGCTCCAGTTTTTTGAGCTGATCTATCTCTTTTGACTTTTGCATGGAGTACTCCATGACGCGGGTCTGAACAGCATCAAAAATGTTCTTGTCTTCCACATCGCTCTTGTTTTCCTTGAAGCCATCTATCAGCTCATAGATGCGCAGCAGTTTGATAAAGATAAACTCCCGCATAGTGATGTAAACAATGAGATAGCAGGACAAGAAGACCAGCGGAGGCAAAATGAAGAAAAGAGACCGGTCAAAATTGGCCCAATGCAACAGGAAAGCCAGGTACATGACAAGGGTAGTAGTGAGCGATACGACCATCGCTGTCAATACGGACACCCCACTCTGTATACTGCCTTTCATCTCTGCTAAGTTCCGCAAAATAGCTGATTATCCCCATGGGCGTGGTTAACCTTTCATTATCTTTACGCCTATGACTGACCTGCGCATCGCTACTATACAGACAGCGCTCCACTGGGAGGATATAGCGGCCAATCTGAACATGTTTGACACGCTGGTAGAGCGTGTGACTGAGGTGGACCTGATCGTACTGCCAGAGATGTTTAGCACAGGATTTAGTATGGATCCTCAGCGGCTGGCAGAGAGCATGGACGGCAGCGCGGTGACCTGGATGAGACAGGCTGCCATGCGGAGGAACTGTGTGATAGCCGGCAGCCTGATGCTCTATGATGGCGCCGGAGCCGACCGGAAATACTACAACCGCCTGATCTGGATGAGACCCGATGGTAGCTATGAGACCTATGACAAGAAGCATCTCTTCTCCCTCTCTCAGGAGCCTAAAATATATACAGCCGGCACTGAGCGCCTGGTGGTCACGCTGAAAGGGTGGCGCATCTGCCCAATGATCTGCTACGACCTGCGATTCCCGGTATGGGCGCGCAATGCGATGCAGGAGGCGCGCGAGGCAACGTATGATGTGCTGACCTACTCTGCCAACTGGCCAGACAGGCGCGCGCTGGCATGGAAGACCCTGCTACAGGCGCGCGCTATAGAAAACCAAGCCTACGTGATAGGGGTGAACCGGGTGGGTGAGGATGGCACCGGATTCCAATATGCCGGAGATAGCTCTGTGATAGATCCGCTGGGCAATATCGTATACCGCAAGGAAAACGACGCGGATATTTTCACTGCTATACTCAGCTATGAGGAGCTGACAAAGGTGCGCCGGCAGTTCCAGTTTCTGAAGGATGCTGATCCCTTTCAGCTATTGTAGCCTTCTGCCATTACTGCATTTGACTGGTAATACATAACTTCGGAGGCAATGTATCATTTCTGCACGATCACTACTGCGGACCATCTGTATAAGACCTTGGCGCTTTACGACTCGCTGTGCCAGGTGCGGCCGGATGCATTCCTGCATGTGCTGTGTATAGATACGCTACGCGAAAAACTGCCTGCGGGAAATATCGCTCTATATGGACCAGAAGATCTGCAAGGCCTGCCATCTGCACACACCATCATCTCAAAGTACAGCGCATCAAAAGATAAACTGCGGTGGTCGCTGAAACCTGTTTTCCTGCATTACCTCCTGGAGCTCAAAGCAGCAAAGGTCATCTATACGGACAATGATATTTACTTCTTTGGTGATCCGGCATTCCTATATGACCTGCTCGGTGAATATGACATCCTGCTGACGCCGCATCACTATCCGCGCGATCCTGCGCGCGATCAGAACTGGCTGGAGGCAAATTTTCGCGTAGGCCTGTATAACGCGGGCTTCGTAGGGTTCAATAAAGATGCTATCCGCGACCTGGACTGGTGGGCTGCTTGCTGTGCCTACCGCTGTGAGAAAAATGCTCTGCGCGGTATGTTTGATGATCAGAAATATCTCGATCTGATACCTGTGATGAATGAAAAGGCGCATATAGTCAGGCACAAGGGCTGCAATGTGGCTGAGTGGAATAAAGCCGTGATAAGCCGCACGGAACGCAATGGCCAGATCTACCTGGATGAAAAGTATCCGCTGGTTTTTGTCCACTTCAACGGGACGACGGTACGTGCTATAGAGCAGGGCGAAGAGCCACTACTGAAAAAGTCGCTGACCAGCTATCTGGAAAATTTAGCGAAATATAAGCCTGCAGTAAAAGCCAATGATCTGTATACGCTGCCCGGTATGGTAGACCGTATCAAATACCGGATATGGAAAATGGCTACAGACGCCTCGTTGTAGTTTATTTCCGGATGAGAAAATGACCGATGACCAGCGCATCCAGACCGCTGGCAAAGAAAGTACCCAGCGCCTGCTGTGGCGTGCAGACGATCGGCTCGTACTTGAGATTAAATGATGTATTGAGGCAAACGCCGGAGCCCGTTTTTTCCTTCAGGTGGCGTAGCAGGTCGTAGTAGCGTTTATTCTGCTTTTCATTTACCGTCTGTATGCGGCAGGTGCCATCTGCGTGAGTCACACCACTCAGTTGATCCTGCTTATTCTCCCGGGTCTGATAGGTCACGGTCATATATGGTGCGATGGGTAGGCGTCCATCGAAGTGCTCCGCGCAATCCTCCTCCAGCACACTCGCACCAAATGGCCGGAAGCCCTCGCGGAATTTTATTTTATGATTGACTAACGACTGTATGTCTGCAGTAGCGGGGTTGGCGAGAATACTTCTATTGCCCAGCGCGCGGGGGCCAAACTCCATGCGGCCCTGGTACCAGCCTATCACTTTGCCACTGGCGAGCAGGTCTGCTGCTGTGACAGAGGGGTCGTCTACTCTCTCATAGCGTGCCTGGCAGATATCCAGCACCTGCTGTATCTCTGTATCGCTATATTCATTGCCGAGGAAGGCATCAGCGGGAGCTTGTGGGGTCACGCCCCTCTCTACACAGGCCATCCAGGCAGCACCGAGAGAGATGCCAGCATCTGACGATGCGGGCTGTACAAAAAATCCTTCCACCGGAAGTTCATTCATCAGGCGCTGATTAGCCAGGCAGTTGAGCGCGGCACCGCCTGCTGTGCAGAGGTATTTCTGGCCCGTCTTGTCCAGATAGTGTGCCGCTACCTGTAGTGCGATATTTTCGAAAAGCAGCTGTGCGGAGGCTGCTATATCTTTATATTCCTGGGTGATCTCCTCATGTGGTAATCGGCGCTTCATGCCCATCTTCTTTTCAAAGAGATCATTGAAGATCATCTCGTCGCGATGGAGAGATGGTGCCTTTGGCCCCACGGTATTTATATAATCCGTATTTAGCTTTAGCTCCTCATTGTCAAAGCTGATAAGCCAGGAAAAGTCATACCGGTGCTTGTCACCATAGGCTGCGAGGCCCATGAGCTTGTATTCATCTCCATCTTTTACAAACCCGCAAAACTGTGTGAGCAGCGAGTAGAAAAGACCGAGGCTATTGGGTCGGGCAAAGCGTTTTATCACTTCTATGCTATTGCCCTTGCCGACTGCGATCTGCAGGGAGATGCCATCGCCGGAGTTGTCCATCGTCATGATCAGGGACTCAGGATAGCCGGAGCTGAAGAACGACGCGGCAGCGTGGCAATCATGATGATGGTGGCGCTGAATAGGTGGGCAGTAGCCAAAGTGATTTAGAAAATACTGCTCTATGCGTGCATCTATCTCCGCCTCCCAGGTAGACCCGTGAAAAGCTACTACATCCACCTCACGAATGGTGATACCTGCTATGATGAGGACCTCCAGCACGGACAGGTGAGGCAGGCGGCCGGCAGAATATTTGACACGGCTGAGGCGCTCCTCCTCTATGGCTGCTACGACTACGCCATCACGTACGAGTACTGCGCTGACATCCTGATAGCCGGGGCGAAAACCTCCATTGATACCTAGTATGATCATTTCTTTTGTGCCTTTTCGAGGTCGTCAAATTGTGTTCCTTTCCACTGCTGTGGCTTGATCGCTACATCTACCACCTTGAGGTCTCCCGCAAATTCGTTGAACTCTCCTTGTGCTATGATGCCGTCTTTATTGACCGCCAGTGAGCAACCTATCATTTTCTTACCCTCGTAGGGTCCGCCTACTATATAGCCCACACTGGTCACACTTACGAAAGGTATATCATAGAGCCGGGCGATGCTCTGCAGCGGATGTATCCACTTGTCGCGATAGGGGTCCATCTCCTCTGTGATAGAGTGGTCTACCGTCCACGATGAGGGAGAGAGTATGAGCTGCGCTCCCATGCGGGCGAGCATATGGGCATTGTGCGTAGAGTAGAGATAGTTGTCCGCGCAGATATTGATACCTATGAGGCCAAAAGGTGTCTCGACCACACTCAGGGAGCGGCCCGGCTCATAAAATGGAAACTCTACCTCCAGGAGGTTGATCTTGTGATAGACGTGTATGATCTCGCCTTTGTCATTGATCAGGAGTGCAGCGTTGTGCCTTTTATCTCCACGCCGCTCAGTAAGGCCAAGACAGAGCCAGATGCTCAACTCAGCCGCCAGCCTGCAAAAGAAATCTGAAAACCTGCCAGGTATAGGCTCAGCCTCTGTATGGGCAGAAGGGTGTGTCCAGGCCAGATCTAATGTCTCGGGCAGCAATACCAGGTCGCACTGTTCGGCTTTGGCCTGGCGGATCAGCTTCTCCGCCCGCTCCAGGTTGCGATCGGGCTCGCCACCTTCTACGAGGAGTTGTGCCATGCCTATGCGCATACCTTACCTGAATTTGATGTTGAAATACTTGTCATATACCACTTGCGTAAAGATGCCCATTTTAGTCAGAATATAGATCGGACCCTGTGCCAGTTTCATCCACTTATAGCTGTTTGGGTAGTCCCACCAGTTTCGCGGTGGGCTCTGGATGATCTGCTCAAACTCCTGCTCCGTGAGGCCGAGGCGCTTGATGCAGAGAGAGATCACCTTGGGATCCTCTATCTGGTAGGGGCGGCCGGCGCGGTCCAGCGCCTCCTGGCGGTCCAGCTGGCCGCTGCGGATCAGGGCGGAATACTCTATGAGGCGGAAGTTGATCTGAAACTTGGTCCGGTGTATGTAGGTGATCAGTGCCCAGTACAGGTCATCAAAGTAGTGCGCACCAGGATAGACCCAGTCCAGCTCGCGGGTCAGTATGCGACCTGCCTCTTCGCGGTCATAGGGATAATTATACAATGGTGAGTGTACACGGATGCCATTGAGAACTGTATAAAAGAACATCTCCCTTACCCCGAGATTGAAGCCGGGGTCGTCTGGTTTCCATTTGCGCAGCGGCACCTTGCCAAAGATCTTGTGTACCGCGCGCAGGTGGTCTCCATCAAAGTAGGCCCAGGCTATGGGCCGTATCCCCTCCGTGCGGAAGCTCTGACCGAACAGGATGTGCTTGATGCCTTCCTTGTAAGCTACCCCATATAGTGAAGCACCGATGCCGACATCTGTACCGTTATTGAGCAGAGGTGTAGAGGCTTTGAGGTCTGTTATCTTCAGGTCCTTGCATTCGCGAAAATCAGAGGTGATAGTACGAAGCTCGACACCCAGTTTGCGTACTGCCTTCAGCATATTTTCCCCTGCTACAGGGTTGTCAAAACCATCATTGAAATGCACAGCCAGGGGGCGCACCTTCCAGCGCGTCACGGCCAGATAGAGCAGGTAGATACTGTCCCTGCCGCCGCTGATGCCTATGACACAGTCATATTTATTGCCGGCGCCATCGCGGCGGATCTTGTCAAATTTTTCACGTAGGGCCGCCTCTCCGCGTTCGTCATTGGGAAATGCAGCGTCAAAACTTTCATGCATATCGCAAAGAGAACAGACGCCGCTATCATCAAACTCAACACCGGGGATAGTATTATCACAGATGCAGCGGGTGCACTGCTGATAGGTAATATCTTTCTCTATGCCACTGACTACTACCATGATTATTGCTGTGTGAAAGCTATGATTTTTTCGGACACAAAATCTACCTGCTGGTCAGTCATACCTACGAAAAGCGGCAGGCTGAGGCAAGTGCCGGATATCTGCTCCGTGGTCGGAAATTGCCCCTGCTGCCAGCCAAACCTCTCCAGCGCCGGCTGCATATGTGGTGGCACAGGATAGTGGATCAATGTCTGAATGCCGCTGGCCTGCAGGTGGGCCTGCAGCGCATCTCTCCTGTCATGCCTGATGACAAAAAGGTGATACACATGTACTGCATCAGCCAGGGTCTGAGGTAAGATGACTCCTGCATCCTTCAGGTTGTGCAGATACCTGTCTGCCAGGCGCTGCCTTTCCTTATTCCAGGCGTCCAGATGTGGCAGTTTGCAGCGCAGCACGGCTGCCTGCATAGTATCCATGCGCGCATTGTAGCCGATCAGTTCGTGGTGGTATTTTTTATCGCTGCCCATATTGCGCAGGAGCGCTGCCTGCCGGTATAGTACTTCGCTATCAGTCGTGATCGCACCGGCATCTCCCATAGCGCCGAGATTTTTAGATGGGTAAAAACTGGTGCCGTTGATATGACCGAAGCCTCCGGTCTTTTTGCCACGATAGGTGGCACCCTGCGCCTGGGCATTATCTTCTATCACATATAGTCTTTGCTCCTCCGCCAGTGCCATGATAGGATCCATATCACATGGCTGTCCGTACAGGTGTACCGGCATGATGGCCTTGGTCCGAGGGGTCAAAATAGGCCTTATAGTATTGGCTGTGATATTATATGTATACTCATCAGGCTCCGCCAATACAGGTATAGCCCCGATATCTATGATGGCAAAGAGGGACGCTATATAGGTAGTGGCGGGTACGATGACCTCATCGCCCGGGCCGATGCCCAGGGCCCGGAGGGCTATCTTGAGGGCATCGAGGCCATTGCTGATGCCGAGGCTATATGCTGTGCCGGAGTAGGTAGCGTAATCGGAGTCAAACGCTGCGACCTCTCCACCCAGTATGAAATCGCTTCTGTCTATCAGGCGGTCCAGCTGCTCATGGAGGTCCCTCCGTAGCTGCTCATGGAGCGGAGATAGAGAGACAAATGGGACCTGCATCAGCGATAAAGTGTTTAAATCAATACGGGTAAATATAATGACAAAGTTCATTCATTACGCTCCGGCGGTTATTGCTTATATTTGGTCATACATCATCAGATAGATGGATATCACATCATTTTTCAGCAGACTTTTCGCCCGGGAGGAGCAGGGTCCTAATCCATATGAGGAGATCCGGCGGGACCAGTTTTTTATAGACCCGGCTAAACATGCAGAGTTTCTGAAAAACGGCTGGTGCGTACTGGAGAATGTGGTAAAGCCGGAGGAGATCGCCTCGTTTATGGATACCTTTCAGGAAATATCCAAGCTGGAAGGTTTTGAGCTGGATAAGCACCTGCTGAATAGTGGCCGCCTCTTCAATCCTGAGATCAGGAAAAAGACCCAGGCCGTCATCAATAAGAATGCAAAGACCATTTTGCCCCGTATGTTTCAGATGGACAAGGTGGATGAGCATACCGGTGGCGCCTATCAGGTCAAGCCTCCGCATGTCAATAGCGACCTGCTGATCCATCAGGACAGTACCGTGATAGATGAGGAGAAAGATTATTGCCTTTTTATCTGGATACCATTCTGCGACATTACTCTGGAAAATGGCCCCGTGGCATTCCTCTCCGGTAGCCACCTGTGGGGCAATACGCAACGCAGCCTGGGAGTGCCCTGGCAGTTTCGCAATCATACGGAGACGCTCTACAAGTATGTGAAACCGGCCCTGATCAAGGCCGGAGATGTACTGGTATTTGACCCCGCCACGATCCACTCCAGCGCGCCCAACCTATCAAAAGAGATTCGCCATGCGATCACCATCACCGTGCTGCGCAAGGACTATCAGCTCGTCTACTATTTCCGCAATAAAGAAATAGCCGATGATCTGATAGAAAAATATGAGGTAGACGAGAACTTTTATTACGGTTATGACTTTATATCTAAGCCGGATGAGACCAAATGGAAAAAAGAGGTGGTGAAGTTCAAACCCTTTGACATCAATACTAAACAATTGGAGCGCCTGATCAAAAAACACATGCCTTCTTAGCCTTATGCGCAGCACTTTTCGTGATAGCAGCCTGCAAAAGGATTTTGAGCGCAAGGGGTTTCTTATTTTCCCGGGGCTGCTCAGCGCAGCTGATGTTGCTGTATTGCGGGATCTGTTTGCTTCATTCCGTAGTGAGTGCGCAGGTTCCTTTCACACCAGCCACTTCAGCTCTGACCTGGCATACAAGAAGCGAGTGCATGATACCATGGCATCTGTGATCGTGCCTAAAGTGGCACCCTACCTGAATGATTACGCACCTCTATTCGGCAATCTGATGGTAAAAAACCCTGACCCGCAGGTAGCTATGGACCTGCATGCTGACTGGTCCTATGTGGATGAGACTCGGAGCCGCTCAGTGGCTGTATGGTCACCACTGGTAGATACCACTCCTGACAATGGAAGATTTGGTGTCATAGGAGGTTCGCACAAGATCACCAATATGGTACGCGGCCCACTGATCCGGCAGAGTACGAGAGACAATGAGTCCCTATGGGAGCGCCTCTATGGCAGGCTGCTGCCTATGCAGGCTGGTGATGTGATCATCTATGATCACGCCCTGCTGCACTACTCCCCTCCAAATAAAAGTAGCGAAGCAAGGCCTGCCATCAATTTGTCCTTTGCACCGCAGGAAGGCCCGTGGTTGCACTACTGCCAGCCTGAGGGATCAGATGAGATAGAAGTATACGAAGTGACAGATCCTGAATTTTACATGCAGTATGACCATTTCCGCAGACCACAGCTAGGTAAGCTCTGCAGGACAATAAAGCCATCTGAATCTACCTACATAGATGGCCGCATGAATACGTTCTGGAAGCAGCGGATGCTGGACAAGATCACGCACCTATTCTGAGGCTGCACTTATATTCCAGCGCAGTGCAGGACGCACAGAACCCTTGCTGAGATCTCCGATATAGTCTGCATAGTTTGCGGGCTCCTTTATGGTGAAATGCAGCTCCTCTGTGAGCCGGAATCCTTCCTGTGAATCTACAGACCATGTGCCCGGCTCCACGCCAAACCGCAACCTCAGGTAATATTTGCCAGGTGTCAGCAGATGCCCGGGGATAGTACACTCTATATCTATCAGGCCCGTTTTGTCACGGACCACCTCGCTCAGGTTTTGATCACCATCATTATTGAGAAAATGGCCGACCAATACCGGCTGAAATAGTATATCCTCCAGAAAGAAGAAAGCTCCGATATTGACCCCTGACTTTCTTTTATCCAGCTGAAACCGTAGCAGGATATCATCTGCGAGATAGATATCCCTGCCGTGCGCTGCGGAGGTCACGCTGATACTGCGCACTGCCATGGTCTCATTGCCCGGTGCGCTACCTGCGCTCCAGCTCAGAGATATAGATCCATAGGAGTCATGTGCATTGAGCTCCGGTACCACTACGGTTTTTTTGCCATCATGATTATCACGATAGAGCGCAAAGTATTCGCCCATCACCTCTGCCGGCGCGCCGATCTTTTTTATTTCGCCCTTGTCCAGCCAGATGCACCTATTGCTCAGCTCCAGCACTTCGGCTTTATTGTGCGATACGAAGAGGATGGTCTTGCCGCTCCTGGCCAGTTCTTTCAGCATTTCGCGGCATTTCATGCGAAAGCCTTCGTCACCTACAGACAGAACCTCATCCAGGATGAGAATATCAGATGACAAATGAAAAGCTACAGAAAAACCTAAACGGAGAAACATACCGCTGGAGTAGACCTTGACAGGCTGATCCATAAAGTCTGCTATCTCGCTGAATGCTACTATCTGCTGGTAGTAGGAGTCAAACCGGGCAGCCGGGACGCCTGCTATGCGGAGCTGTATCATCACATTGTCCCTGCCGGACATGTCCGGATGAAAATTGCTACCAAAATCCAGGATAGACCTCACGGATCCGTAAAAACGGGCCTCGCCCGATGTCGGCTTAGTGATCATGCTTAGAATCTTCAGTAGGGTAGATTTGCCGGAGCCATTGCGCCCTACTATACCGACTATATCTCCACGATGCAGTGTAAAAGATACATTGCTCAAGGCGGCAAAATGCCCTGCGCCCTGGCCAGGTATGGACGTGCCGGGTCTGACATGGTACTCTTTTGATATACCATCTATCTCTATCGCTATGTCGTTTTGCCTGCTACTCAATCTTCAGGGTTTCCATTTTTGATACCACTTCTCCATCACGGCCAGTTTCCAGAGGCGCCAGTGCTCCTCAGCAGCCAGCAGCTGCCGGTAGTATTCACTCTTTATGATGCCGTCTCCTATCAGTTTTGACTGGTCTAATATACTCCTATACCAGGCTATATCCATGTAGTAGCTGTCCGGGCCTACGAATCCTTGCTTCTTTCGATGTAGTATTTCTTGTGGCAAGTGCTCTTTGATATTTTCATAGAGCAGGTACTTAGTGGTGTCCGGTTTGAAATAAATGCGCTCATCGGTGCTAAGCACATCCTCAAAAATCTCGTGATCCAGAAAAGGTACCCGCACCTCGAGCGAGTTGGCCATGCTGGCACGGTCTATTTTGGTCAGGACCAGCTCTCCCATGAAGCACTTGATATCCATCTTTTGTATACTCTGGAGCGGAGACAAGCCACTATCGTAGTGCTGACGATAAAACCAATCCGTATCCGTGGCTATATACTGCTGATAGCCTTCTGTGAACATTGCAGAAAGCTGTGTCCGGTCAAACCTGCCCATGGCCATAGCCTCCGCATAATACTCTACCGTATCAGTCTTCTCTCCCTTTATCCATTGCTTTAGCTTTTGCCCAAGCGGTATATGGCTCAGGGCAAAAAATTCTTTCTGCCAGGTATAGCCCCCCAATAGCTCATCTGCACCCTCACCACTCATCACAGCCTTGACCTGAGTACGTGCCAGATGGCTCACCAGCCAGGTAGGTATGATAGAGATGTCTGCTATCGGCTCGTCATATACATCAGGCATGATATCCAGCAGCTGCAGGGAGCTACTATCAGCTATGGTGGTAGATAGCCGCAGGCCCAGCCGGTCTGCTACCAGGCGCGCATACTGATCCTCACTCTGGCCCCAGCCGGCAAAACCGATAGAAAAAGTATCTGGATCTGTACCGGCCTTTGACAGATAGTAGACCACTGCCGAGCTGTCATAGCCACCACTCAGAAAGGACCCAACAGGCACATCGCTGCGTGCATGCAGCTGTACCGATCTCTCCAGATCGTGGCCAAAAGAACTTACCAATGCTGACTCAGGTTTCTTTGCCCTGCCAGATGGCACTGTCCAATACTCGGTAGTGGTAGCTGTATTCGTTTTCTGGTCGTATGCCAGCCAGGTGGCAGGCGGTAGTTTGGAGATGCCCTTCCAGATCGTCTTGGGAGACGGTATATAGCGATAGACAAAGTAATCTGCAAAGCTGCTGAAATCTATCTCCCTTTTAAACGTAGGATCAGCCAGTATCGCCTTGAGCTCAGAGGCAAAAACCAGCCCGGTTTCATCATGCCTGTAGTACAAAGGCTTGATGCCAAAGCGGTCCCTGACCAGATACACCTTCTCATTATTGACATCCACGAGGCCAAAGGCAAACATTCCTTTGAGCCTGGTCACTATATCCATGCCCCACTGCTCATATCCGTGGAGGATGACCTCTGTATCACTTTTTGTCTTGAACCGATGACCCAATACGATCAGCTCCTCCCGCAGTTCTATATAGTTATAGATCTCTCCATTCAGTACGATCCAGATGGTATCGTCCTCATTGCTCATAGGCTGCCGGCCGGCTGGTGTCAGATCCAGAAAGGAGAGCCTGCGGTGGCCCAGTGCTATGCGGCCATCCATCAGGTAGTGGCTGTGTGCATCATCCGGGCCGCGATGTGCCAGTGTATCCCGCATCCTGTCAAAGGCATCTCGGTCTACCATGCCCTCCTTCCTGATATATCCTGCTATGCCACACATCAGTCTGTCGAGGGGGATTTGGTGAGCAGGGTGGGATACTGGCAGCGCATGCGCTGCAGCAGCAAGTGAGCAAAAAGATCATAGCCTCTCGCAGTGTAGTGCATGTCACGTGGCCATGAGTAGACCTGATAGTTGGCGGTGGTGACTACTTTCCTAAAGTCGCTGAAGAGGTTTATCGCGTCTATATGTTTTTGCTGCAGCAGGGGCATCATACCCGGCAGTATGTCTTGCTTCTGTAGATAGCGGTCATGCGGATCCAGGTATGGATGCAGCACTACCAGAAAGCGGACACCACGATCTGCACAAAGTATTCTCGCACTATCTGCACAGACCGCCAGTTGCCGTAGCGCTTCTGTTGACCGCTGCTCATGCCGGGCAGGGGATAGCAGAGAGAAGTCGTACCTGAGTACAAAGTGGACGAACATGCGGATGAGGTGCACATTCTTGTAAAGCGGCTCAAACCACGGGCCGGGAGCGAACTGCGTAGTGCCATCTGAGTGGAAGCGCTCCAGACCACCGCGTGTCATGCAGTCATTGATATCTGAGTAGTTGATACTCATGATGACCACATCCGGATGGAGGTTGATGAGCTTCTCACGCAGCTGCACGTACTCAAAGAAAGGGTCGCTACCCGCTACACCACAATTATAGATGCGGTAGTGTGTACTGTCTTGGCTATCGTTTAGCAGTGACTCAAGCAGGGCCGGCCAGCTGCTGTCAGGTGGTGCCCCCATGCCCTGAGCAAAAGAATCTCCCAATACGAGCCCTTTCAGCACATGACCATCTGCGAGTGTATCAAAATCGCGGTCAGCAAATCCATAGTTATTGGCCTTGGTGTGGTAAGTGTACTCCGGTTTATTATCAATGATGGAATCAAAAGGGTGATGCCCCCAAAACCACGTAGGCATCTGGCGGCCATAGTAGCTCACATACTCGCCATCCATTTTCTCCGTATAGGTTTTGTAGAAGCCTAGCATGCGTAGGGCGACCTCCAGCAGTATCACTGTAGCCACAGATATGACAGCAATGGCTGCCAGGCCTATCGTCTTTTTGGCTGGCGCAGTCATCTCAGGCAGGAGGGTTTTGAACTATCCGGGCTGCTATCCAGGCATAGGTCTGCTGCAGTCCCGCCAGCAGCGGATAGGACGGGGCCCAGTGCATTTCTTTTCTGATCCGCTCATTGTGAGAGGTACGGATGTCTACGCCTTTGGGACCGTCTATATTCTTGATATGGAGCGTCTTGCCGGATAGGCCTATGATCATTTCAGCTAGCTGGTGTATGGTCACCATCTCTTCAGATCCTATATTGATGGGATCGCCCACGGATGACTGCAGCAGCCTCTCTATGCCATCCAGACACTCATCTATATATAGAAATGAGCGTGTCTGCAGGCCATCGCCCCAGACTTGAATCTCACCCCCGTGAGGGGTCAGGATGACCTTGCGGCATAAGGCTGCGATCGCTTTTTCTTTGCCCCCGTCCCATGCTGAGCCCGGTCCGTATACATTGTGCAGGCGCGCTATCCGCACATTCAGTCCCGTATTGCGCGCGTGAGCCAGGTAGAGCCGCTCCGAGAATAGCTTCTCCCAGCCATACTCACTATCCGGCTGGGCGGGATAGGCCGTAGACTCCTCATAGATCTGGTCTGAGTATATAGCGGGAGGTGGATAGATACATGCCGATGAGGCATAGAAGATCACTTTAGGCTGTACTCTGATAGATTCGCGGATCACGTTGAGATTGATCTGGGCCGAGTTGGCCATGATAGCCGCATCATGCGCTCCGGTGAAAATATACCCCGCACCACCCATATCTGCAGCGAGCTGGTAGACGCGATCATACTGCCGGTCAAAAACGGAATGGCAGAAAGCCGCTTCCCGTAGGTCACCTAGTAGAAATCGCCCTGCCTCACTGGTGCCAAACTCCGGCAGATGCATATCTGCAGCAGTGACATCATATCCCTCACCGATCAATCTGCTGACCAGATGAGAACCAATAAATCCGCCACCACCGAGTACCAGAGCATTTGACATACTCTGCCAAATATATGCTAAAGGGCCGAGACGTATCAGCGGATCGGGCAGCAGGGCGCCGGTCGATCGATCTGGAGCGGACGAGCAGCTTACCTTTTTTACAATAGCTGTTTTGTTTAAACAAACCAAAAACAATACGCCCCGTACATCAATTAAGTTTTTTTATAAAGGTAGTTTGGAGGGAGTAGTCTATATTTATCGAAAACTATCAATGTAATGTTGAGTTCAAGATATTGGTAAAGGTGTGCTATTAAAAGTCTAGAGCTGGCCTGAAAAACGTACAACCACCATCTTACGCGACCATAAATTGGCTTCGTATTATACTGATTTACAACGTAATTATTCATAATAATGGGTTTGGCCCGATTTTTAGAGTATTTGGCTGAATAATATATTCTATTTTATCGTACTATAACATTAATATTGACATCGGAGCCTGAGAAAAAGATTGACGGACAATAGTATATGGTTTGATAGATAATTTTTATTTGATTTTTGTTTTATATAATATATTGAGAATATCTAATTTTTTTGGTTTATGAGAAAACCCTCTACCCTTCTTTCCTGGTCCCAGTTTTTATGCTGCTGTCTGCTGGTATGCAGCCTGGGTTTAAGCCAGTCTGTTTCCGCACAGTGTAATGTCGGCACCAGCACCGGTACGATCACAGCACCTACCACCTGCAGTGGTAGTACGACCAGTATGGGTGCCGGTGAGTTTAAGACCATGACCTTCGCAGCCGGCGTCGTGTATCAATTTTCTTATACCGATAATGCTCAAAGTAGCGGTATGTGTATCAACGGTACGCGCTACACAGGAACTACCAATTTCACCCCGGGTGCGGTAACCTGGAACGTAGGTATCTACAGAAATACAGGTACGTGGACCACCTCATCAGCAGTACTCAGCTATAAACTGGTGACTCCGGGCCTGACCACAGGTGGAGGTGGCACATCGTGCAACTCTGTCGCAGTGACAGCTGCAGCCACCAATGGTACAGCCTACTGGCAAAATACGACTAACTGTGGCACCTCTACTGCTACAGCCTCCACATCACAAACAGTATCGTCCTCAGGTACCTACTATTACAATGCTAATAACGGCGGCTGCTGGTCAGGCTGCTCCAGCCAGACTGTGACCATCAATGCCTCATCCAGTGCTCCTACTTCCATCAGTGGCAATACGACCATATGTAATGGCGGCAATACGACTCTAAGTGTATCGGGGGGCTCGGTAGGTACCGGCTCTTCTGTGAAATGGTATGCCGGAGGCTGCGGTAGCGGTACAGCTGTAGGTACAGGCGCCAGCATCCTGGTAGCACCGACCAGTACTACGACCTACTATGCCAGGTATGAAGACCCGGCTCCGTGCAGCTCTAATACAGCCTGCCTCAGTACTACAGTGACCGTGAATACAGCATCTACCGCACCTACCAGTATCACCGGCGGCGGAGCCACTATCTGCCAGGGCTCGGGTGTCACTCTAACTGCGGCCGGTGGTTCATTAGGCACCGGGGCTACCTATCAGTGGGGAACCGGCAGTACAGTGGGCACCAGCCCGATAGGTGGAGCTACTTCTGCTTCTTATACGCCTACTCCTTCATCTACCACCAGCTATTGGGTCTCCGTGACAGGCGCTGCACCATGCGGCAGTCCATCCGGAGGGGCTACTACTACTATCACGGTCAATACGCCATCTACTGCACCTACAGGTATCAGCGGTACTACGCTGGTGTGCAATGGCACAGGCACTACACTGACTGCTACAGGCGGCTCACTGGGTACAGGTGCTACCTATCAGTGGGGTACAGGCGGTACGGTGGGCACCAGCCCGATAAGCGGCGCTACATCAGCCTCCTATTCGGTCACACCTTCATCTACTACTACCTACTGGGTATCAGTGACAGGCGCGGCTCCATGCGGTAGCCCATCCGGTGGTGCCACAGCTACAGTCACTGTCAACACGCCATCATCTGCCGTGACGAGCATCAGCGGGTCCACACTGATATGCCAGGGTAGCAGTACGACACTGACGGCTCTGGGGGGCTCTCTAGGTACGGGCGCTACCTATCAGTGGGGCACTGGCAGTACAGTCGGTACTAGTCCGATAGGCGGAGCTACTTCTGTTTCTTATACTCCTACACCATCATCTACTACGTCATACTGGGTATCTGTCACAGGCCCCGCGCCATGTGGCGGTGCCGGTGGTGTCTCTACCACCGTGACAGTCAATAATCCATCTACAGCTCCTACGGCAATCACCGGCGGAGGCACCACTATCTGCCAGGGCTCATCAGTGACGCTGACTGCGACGGGCGGCACACTAGGTACCAGCGCACAGTATGTATGGGGTACAGGTTCTGTGGGTACAGGTGTATTCCAGCTTTCCACATCCACTACAGCTACTGTGACACCTTCTGCTACGACCACCTACTGGGTGTCTGTGACGGGTACAGCCTCTCCGTGCAGCAACCCGGGAGGCAGCGCGACCACTTCCGTAACTGTCAATAATCCATCTACCGCTCCTGTGGCAATCACTGGTGGTGGCACCATTTGCCAAGGCTCAACTGCTACACTGACAGCCATAGGCGGCACTCTCGGCACGGGAGCTAACTATGTATGGGGTACCGGCTCGGTAGGTACAGGGGTATTCCAGACCTCTACATCTACCACAGCCACGGTGACTCCTTCGTCTACTACATCATACTGGGTATCAGTGACCGGCACTACTGCTCCGTGCTCCAATCCTGGTGGCAGCGCTACCGCTACCGTATCTGTGGCAGTACCATCTACAGCTGTCACTGGCATCAGCGGCACCACATCTCTCTGCAGCGGCACCGGCACTACACTGACGGCCACCGGTGGCTCACTGGGCACAGGAGCCAACTATCAGTGGGGTACAGGAAACGTAGTAGGCACAAGTGCCATACCTGGTGCTACATCAGTCACCTACTCAGTGACACCTGTCTCTACTACCAGCTACTGGGTGTCTATCACAGGGCCATCGCCATGCAATGGTGCCGGCGGCGTATCTACTACTGTGACAGTGACCACTACGCCGACTCCTACTTTCAGCACTGTACCTGCCAGCCCTATCTGCACCTATACTAATGCTACCTATACTACTCAGTCCGGCTATACTAACTATGTATGGTCCAACTTCGGTACTGCAGGGCTGGACTATAATATCATATCAGGTGGTCTGGGGTCTACTGATAATACGGTAACACTGCAGTGGCTCACTACAGGCACCAAGACTGTAGGCATCAGCTACTCAAATGGTAGCTGTCCCGCACCTACTCCAGGCGCTACGACCACTGTAGTAAACGCCAGCCCGACTCCTACTCTCAGTACGTCAGGTGCATTCTGTACCTCAAACTCGATCGTATACACTACGCAGTCCGGACAGTCTAGCTACACCTGGACATTTAGCGGTACGGCGGGTGTAGACTATACCCTGGTAGCAGGAGGTGGCAGCACCAATAGTACTGCTACAGTACAATGGCTCACTACCGGTAGCAAAACAGTAACTGTAAACTATACCAATGGCTCCGGCTGTACTGGTCCTACTGCTGCCAGTACCAGCAATTCGGTATCTAATGGCCCTACAGGTGCCAGCATCTCTGACGTCATAGATCCATGTAATGGTGGCCACACTGCTACTGTGACCATCACCGGAGGCACATCTCCATACAACTTTACTGTATGTGGCACAGCATTTACAAATCAGCTCTCGCCGTTTGAGCTGGATGCCACCAGCAATACCTCCTGCTCTCTCTCTCTCGTATCCGATGCCAATGGCTGTACGCCAAGCACGATCTCCGGCAGCCCGGTATCGTATCCTACACGTACACTGACCAGCGGCGATACATATGCGTGTACAATATCGACAGGTGCTCAAAAGGTATTCTATGACAATAGTGGCAACCTGATGGTGAAGATCACCGATGGTGGCGGCACACTCGGCTCTACAAACGTGGTAGTGACCCGCGATGCCTCCGTACAGCAGTTTGGCCCGACCAATCCGCAGAGCTACCTGCAGCGCCACTTCAAGATATCTCCTACTAATACTGCAGGCTCAGCCAGCGTGTGCCTCTACATGACAGATGCAGAGGTATCGGCGCTCAATACATCATCATCAGCAAATGATAACCATAGCGCTCCGTCATACTATCCTACATTCCAAACCAACCTGTCCAATGCAGTAGTGACAAAATTCCATGGTGCAGGCGAAACACCTACGAGCAATACCTCCCGCCTGGTACTCACGCCTACATCCAAGACACATAATCCTACGGTGAACGGAGTGACCTACAACAACGTATGGGAAGTATGTATGAACGTGACCTCATGGTCGGGATTCTACATACACGGCCAGAATACAAACAATACGCCGCTGCCGGTCACGCTGCTCTACCTGACTGCTGATGCTATTGAGAATAAATATATAGACCTCGACTGGGCTACCGCATCTGAGATCAATAACAGTGGCTTTGCTATAGAGCGTAGCACAAACGGATCAGACTTTACCCAGATAGCATGGGTAGATGGTCATGGCAATAGCAATACACAGCTATCATACTCATACAGTGACCGCACAGTACAGCCGGGCATGGTCTATTACTACCGCCTGAAGCAGGTAGACTTTGATGGCCAGTCTACTCGCTCTGAGATCGTATCAGCATCGCTCCTGGGCGACAAGGGCTTCAGCTTTGAGGATATGGTGCCTAACCCTGCTGTCAACTCTGTGCAGCTTGGTATACTCACTACCTCTGGTCAGAAAGCGTCTGTGACTATCACTGATATGCTTGGTCGTGTAGTACTGAATCAGCCTTGGCAGCTGGCAGAGGGCTATAACGTCTCTACATTCGATATTTCTGATCTGGCTCAGGGCACATACTCTGTCACTGTATATGCCGGCAATGCATTTACTACAAAGAAACTGGTAGTGACCAAATAATCTCGTAGCACATAATGTTGTATAAAGGCGCCCACATGGGCGCCTTTTATTTTTGTTTTATATAGCTTAGTAGCCGTATGATCCGCATAGCCCACATCGTCAATCCAGTCAAAACGCCGGACGGGTCAGAGCTGGCTGTGGTACAGCCCATCACTTTTGAGAGTATGCGGAGAGCCAGGGCCTTTGCTACTGACAGGCAGATAGAGTTGTTTTCTACTTCCTATGCGGAAGACCATGCCATCATCCCAGACTTTTTTAAGAAGACGGCGGATCTGGAGCGCTCTATACGGGGCATACCATCTTTTGCTGCTAAGAAGAAACTGCCGTTCATAAGCGATATCCTCTACCGCCTGCATGCCTCTACTGATGCCGAATGGCTGATCTATACCAATGCCGATATAGCGCTCATGCCCCACTTCTACGATGCGGTGGCGGAGTATATAGCAGCTGGCCACGATGCCATAGTGATCAATAGGCGTAGGATATCCAGGAGGTATCATGCCATCTCAGAGCTGCCTCAGATGTATGCTGAGATCGGAGGCTCACATCCTGGCTATGACTGTTTCGTATTTCACCGGGACCTGCTGCCACGATTCATACTGGGTGATATTTGCATAGGCGTTCCGTTCATAGAGGTGAGCCTGCTGCATAATATCATCACACGTGCTGCGCGGCTGAAGCATGTAGATGATATGCACCTGACCTTTCATATAGGCATGGAGGTCATGCCTCCGGTAGATAAAGATTTATATCAGCATAACCGGAAAATATATGAAGAGCAAATAAGACCGGCGCTGAAACCAGACTTTGATAGCCGCAAGTTTCCATATAGTGATCTGCCACTGCCTGTACGCATGCTGAAATATGCACTGAATCCATGCTACTCCACGGCACTGATGCTGGAGCTGGAGGGAAAAACACTAGGTAGCAAGATAAAGATCCTGCTGGACGAGATACGCTGGCGCATCCTCTCGCGCTGATGTCAGATCACCTCCAGTCCATCTGGCCGTACAGATGCAGCCAGCGAGGCTTCAAAACTCTTTTTCAGCTCTTTATCTATCGGGTCATTTTGATCAAACTCGAGTGAAGTTTTATCTCCATAAAGCTGGCGTGTAGCACGGTGTAGCAGTGTAGTAGCCTGGAGGTAGTTTTCTCTTTTGAGGCAGTACTCGTAGCCCTGGCCCAGTTCGATCTTTTTTGTGCGTTTGAATCCAAGAGATGTGTTGTATAAATGGGCTACTATATTGGAATCACGCACCTTGGCATACATAGACTCCAGATTGGTAAACGTAAAGAAGACATCCAGTATACTCAGCGATGCCCTGACCGGCACATCGGTGCCTATATACCGGTCATCATAGATGAAGAGTCCGGCAAAAGCATTGCGCGTCTCAAAGTCTATAGATGAAATACTGATAAGACCGCAGGGCTCCTGGCCGGTATAGATGAGGAAGTAATAATTCTGGTCATTATTGATAGAGTCAAACCAGCGCTGCTGCATATCAGGAGTGATAGTAGCCTGAAAAAACATGTGCTTCTGGATCTTGGGGTCATTTCTCCAGTGGCGTATCATCTCTATGTGCTCTGCACGTAGCCTGACCAGCTCCAACCCATATTTCCTGATGATCACCGGATTATTTCTTTTACTATAAAGATAGGCTTATCTGTCTGGATAATGAATAACCGGCTCAGGTATTCACCTATGATCCCTATGCAAAAAAGGATAACTCCGGTAGACATAAATATAGATACGATCAGCGCCGTAAAACCAAGCTCGGCTCCATAAGTATACTTCATGTACACAAAGTACATGATGATACCCAGGCACACGAAAAATGAGATAAGGCCGAGCCAGGTGATCAGCTGCAGCGGCAGAGTAGTATAGGTCAGGATGATCTGGATGGTATACCTGATCAGCCGCAATGTAGTATATCCGGATTGCCCGGCTTTCCTGTCTTCGTGGCGTACGCTGACATAGGCGGTACGGCGGCTATACCAGCCTATCACCTCATCCAGAAATACGTAAGGATGATTGTAGCTGCGGATCTGGTCAATGATATGACGGCTGATCAGTTTGAAGGAGGAGCCCTTTTGCGGCATGTGGGCATATTTCTCAAATATCCCAGCGACCAGATGACTGCCTATATTACGGAGGAAATGATGCTTCTTTTTATCAAAAACACCATAGACTATATCTGCGGCTTCTGCCTGCTGGCAGGCTATGAGCTGGGCTATATCCTCGGGATGATACTGGAGGTCATCATCTATGGTGATAGCATACTGGCCCTTGCAGTGCTTCAGCCCGCAGAGGAGTGCTTTATGCTGTCCGAAATTTCTGGAGAGATTGATCCCTGTGACCCGCTGAGGATACTGCCGGCACAGCGAGCTGATCATATCCCAGCTGCCATCAGCGCTGCCGTCATTGATCATCAGTATCTCCGCAGCTTCTCCCCGCGTTTCAAAAAAAGAAATGATGCGCGCGCACAGCTCTGTCAGCGTTTGCTCACTATTGAAAACCGGAATGATAACAGAGTATACAGGATGCTCCATGTGACTGCACCCTAATATAGTCTTTCCTGCTTATATTTCTATCAGGTCTATTATTTGCAGGCTGTGTGCTGGCACGATAGCTGATCCCCATGACAGTCCTACACCAAAGCCACAGAGCAGCAGTCTACGGTCCTGGGCCCGTAATGCCTCCTGTAGCTGAGCTACGATAGTGACCGGGATAGAGGCCGAGCTTGTGTTGCCAAAATCATGGAGGGAGTAGGGAAACCGGGAGGAATCTTCCTTTAGCTTTTTCCGCACGCACTCGAGTATGAGCTTATTGGCCTGATGAAGGACAAAAAAATCTATAGAGGCTTGATCCGTCTGAGATGCCCTGAGTAGTGTTTCTATATTGGGCGCCACCTCACGCAGTGCAAAGTTGAAGATATTGACCCCATCCAGCTTCATCTGCAGGTCTGAGCGGACCTCACCGGCCGCATACTCATGCTCTCTGAGCGAGTCCGGACCAAACGGATGCCTCATGCCGCCGCCCTTTACCATTATATCCTCATAGCCTGCGCCATCTGTCTGGAGATTAAAATGCCATATTTCACCCTCTTTATACTCTATAGCTGTAGCAGATCCCGCATCGCTAAAAAGGGGATAGGTAGCCTTATCTCTAGCCGATACTATCGCAGAAGAGCAGTCGCCTACCAGCAGCAGTCCCCTTTTGCCCGGCATATTCTGTAGCAGGGAACCGATGACAGACAGGCCGTATACATATCCCGAGCAGCCGAGGTTGATATCCATAGCCAGGCAGGTCTTGGGCAGGCCCAGCTGCTGCTGGATGATAGAGGCAGAGTTTGGTATCACATAGTCGGGTGTCTGCGTCACAAAGATCAGCAGCTCTATATCAGATGCCTGCCAGCCCAGCTCTCTCAGCAGTCTCTCGGTACTGATCCGGCAGAGGTCAGCCGCAGTAGTACCCTGCCCGGCTATACGCCTATACCTGATACCCGTGGTTTTCACAAAGGTGTCACGCTGATTTTGCGGTATGAGGGGCAGGTCCATATTATCCTCACGGAGTGACGGCACACAGGCGCTGATCCCTCTCAGTGCTACATTGTGTACGGATAATACAGCCATTACTTGGATTGGATGATCACAAAAAGGTCATTGATAGTATTCGCATTGCGGATGTCTTCAGAGGTCAGGGTTTTGCCATACTCCGAGTCTACCATAGCTATCACTATCAGGGCAAAAATAGAGCTCCACTCTTCCAGTTTTTTGAAATGTGTCCCCCCATCTACCGGTGTAGCCGGTACAGCACTGAGGCAATCCACAAATTTTCCGGTAAAGTCTTCTAACTGCATACGATAAAGGTAAAAAAATAGTCATAGCCTACCCTGTCTGATACAATTTACTGTTATCTGAAGTTTTCGCTAATTTGTAAACAGATATGATCTCCTCGCTCTTAGGCAAGACGCCGCAAACCGACCAGCGGGATCCGGCCAAAACGGATTTTTGCTACTATCCATTTTTTCAGGTGCTGCTCTCAGCAGATGGCAAGTATATGCCCTGTAGCCACCATGACAACTTTATGATAGAAAATGGTAACGAGCTGACGGTGAAAGATCATACCATAGAGCAAGCCTGGAACTCAGAATACATGAACCGGCTGCGCGACAACTTTCTAAAGAACATACGCAGCGCTGGCTGCAATCAGTGCTGGCGGGAGCAAGGCCTGGGCCTGAAGCCCATGCGCTATGACTCCTACGGCTATGGCATCACCGAGGAGCAGGTACAGCACCCCACAGCTCCACGCAGGGTGGAGATCAACGC
Source organism: Bacteroidetes bacterium UBA1941 (assembly GCA_002336805.1). Lineage (GTDB taxonomy): Bacteria > Bacteroidota > Bacteroidia > Chitinophagales > LD1 > UBA1941. The sequence goes on along the minus strand of DDEZ01000002.1, from coordinate 248,407 downwards.
CAGCAATGTATGCAACCTCCGCTGCCGGATATGTGGCCCGCACGCATCCTCCCGCTGGATCAAGGAGGCAAAAGAACTATACAAGCGAGAGCAGGCCGAGCTGCACTTCAATATGACTGCGGAAAACCAGGAGATCATCCGGAGCTGGGTACCGCATTTTGACCAGATAGGCTTTTTTGGCGGAGAGCCGCTGATGGCAGAGGAAAACATAGACCTGATGCGCTACTGTGTGGCTACCGGCCACGCGAGCCACATCTCCCTGCTCATCAATACAAATGCCACTATCTATACCGAAGAACTCGTCACCCTTTTCAAAGCATTTAAAAACGTCTATCTCAATCTCAGTATAGACGATATCGGCCCCCGGTTTGAGTATCAGCGTAGCGGAGCCAAATGGGATGAAGTACTGCAAAACCTGACCCTATATACGCAGCATGGCGGCTACCAGAGCACAGATCAGCTGCAGGTGAAGATATGCTGCTCCGTCACGGCCATGAATATCTATTACTTCCCGGAGTATTTTGAGTTTATGAATGCTCATTTCCCGGGACTGCCTGTTTTCTGGAATATGGTTTACGCGCCGGCAGATCTATCTATGCAGATATTCCCCGCTGAGGTCAAAAAGGTGATAGAAGACCGGCTCCGCACACAGGTGACGGCTACATATGAGTTTCAGGAACTGCGTACGCGCACGGTAGATAATCTGATCTCATTCCTCAATGGCCCGATCAGCACCGGTTTCCAAAATTTCTTTGACCACATCCACCGCCATGACCGGTTCAGGCATGAGAGTTTTGCGGACACATTCCCTGAGCTGTGGAGCCTGATCCGCAGCTATGACCGGTCCGGAGCCTGAGAGGCGGCCATTAGTACAGCGGGAATTATTTCACTATTTTGAGAAGCTATTGCAGCTAATATGTTTAATCTCTGGGAGGATATAAAATCATCGGTCCGGCTCAATGCCCGCTACGAAGAGGGCATCGCCCGGGGGTTTAATCCTATCGACAAAAAGAGGTTTCGCAGGTACAACCGTTTCAGGCCCGATGGTGGCAAGGAACTTTTCTGCTACCTGCCCTACAATAGCCTCACGTTTTCATTTGGCGGTCAGGTTTTCGTATGCTCATACAATCGCGATGTACAGCTGGGCAAATATCCTGACAATACCATAGATCAGATATGGAACGGACCCGAGGCACAGACTCTCCGGGAGCACATGCGGTACAATGATCTGGACTATGGCTGCCGGCATTGCAAGTTCTTTTTTGACAAAGAGAAATTCTCAAACCTAAGGCCGCTCGTATTTGATAAATATTATGCCAATACCAGTGCCACTTTCCCGCAGGTGTTTGAGTTTGAGCTGAGCAATGAGTGCAACCTGGAGTGCCAGATGTGCCATGGCGAGGTATCCAGCAGTATCAGGAAAAACAGGGATAACCTCCCTCCGCTGCCATCACCTTATGATGATGAGTTTGTAGCGCAGCTATCTGCATATATCCCACACCTCAAGGAAGCTAAGTTTTATGGGGGAGAGCCATTTCTCATACCTATCTATTACAAGATCTGGGACAAAGTAGCCGAGCTCAATCCATCTCTCGAGCTCTTTGCCATCACCAATGGTACTCACTGGAATAAGAAAATAGAGAGCATCGTCACAGAGCTCAATTTTGATATCGCTATATCTATAGATGCACTGGACCGCAAGAAGCTGGAGACCATCCGCAAAAACGTGGTCTATGACAAGCTGATGGATAATATCAGGCGCTTCAGCGCTATCTGCAATAAGAAGGGCAAGCACCTGTCCCTCAGCTTTACCGTACAAAAGGATAACTGGGAGCAGCTACCCCTGGTCATAGGCCTCTGCAATGAGGTGAATGCCTACATCTATGTGAGCTACCTGGAGCGGCCATCGCGATTCTCTATAGCAGACCTGACCAAAGATGAGCTGCGGCATATCAGGGAGTATATGGACGGCGTACGACTGCCACGCGGCACGCAAAAGGAAAGGCATAATGACAATTGCTTTCAGGATTTCAAAACCTACCTGGATAAATACCTGGAAAACGCTGAGGAAAAGCGGTACGCCGAATACGAATTTAAGGGAGAGCAGAAACCTAAGACAGAGGAGGCAAAAGTAAAAGAGTTTCAGCCGATGGTGCCGGTGTCTGATGCGGACCTCTCTGCCTGGATAGATCAGTGCTATACATCTGATGGTAGCCTGGCTGATACATTGCCGGCTGATCAGCTGAAAAAACAAATAGCGCTACTGCTGAGTGAGTATCCTGATGATGACAGGCTGCTGCTGAATGCTTTTATCAGGCTTAATGATTTCAATGCATTCGTAAATAGCCTGACAGCATATAGCGTAGAGGACCTGCGCCAAATGAGTCGTGCCTCTCTGGAGGAGTACAAAAAACTGCGGCACCTGAGCGCTGCACAGACCATGAGTGTGTGATAATGAATAAGACGATACACAAATTACTGAGCAAGGTCTTTGCCTCCGATAAGAAGTCCGGCCCGGACCTCAGCAAGGAGACCATAGCAGAGTATAATATAGCCCGTGGCAAGCCAACCTCTACACATATCTGCCACGCCCCCTTTACCAATATGTACTTCAATGTACATGGCGACTGCGCCCCATGCTGGCTTACCTTTCTGGATCCGGATAGCTACCCTCAGAAATCTGTGCGCGATATCTGGTTTGGCGAGCGGTACCAGTCACTGCGCAGGCACCTGCTGGACTATGACCTGCGCCACAAGTGCAGCACCTGCCTGAAAAACCTGCAGGGCGGCAACTATACCTCTGTACTGGCCCGTGCCTATGATATCAATCCCGTGCAGGACTATCCTGCTATGCTGGAGCTGGAGCTGGAGAATACCTGCAACCTGGAGTGCGTGATGTGCATAGGCGAACTCTCCTCTGCTATCCGCAAAAACCGCGAGAAACTACCTGCGCTCAAAAGCCCCTACGACCAGGCATTTGTCGAGCAGCTGGAGGAGTTTATCCCACACCTGAAAGAGCTACGATTCAACGGCGGTGAGCCATTTCTGATCAATCTGGTGTATAGGATATTTGAAAAAGTAGAAAAGCTAAATCCTACGCTGAAAATAGTAGTAGCCACTAATGGCACAGTAGTGAACTATAAGGTAAAGGAGTGGCTGGATAAGCTCAATATACATATCAACTTCTCCCTGGACTCGCTCACACCGGAGATCTACGAGGGCATACGGGTCAATGCTCACTTTGACCGTGTGATGGAGAACTTTAAGTTCTTTCACGAGTACACACGCACGCATCAGCGCACCATGTGCCTGATGGTAAATCCTATGCGGAATAACTGGCATGAGATGCCCGAGTTCATCCGCTTTGTGAATAAGCATAATATCAATATCTGGTTTAACACGATACAGCGGCCGGAAGAGCTATCTATATGGGCCCTGCCGTATACAGAGCTGCAGAAGGTGTATGATACCCTGAGCAATGTCGAGTTTACGCCATCTGAGAGGAGCAGCTCCATATCCGGATACAACATCTCTATCTATCATAATCTGGCCAAAGTACAGATCAAAAACTGGGTGCAGGAGGCCGAGCATAGAGCTACCCCTGAGCACACAGCAGAGTTGCCCGTAGAAGCTCCGGACAATGTACAAGCCAAAATACTGGTGGAAAAAAGGCTATCTGATTTTGCCCTGTCACAGTTCAAAGACTCCATAGACCAGCGTAGCAGGAGGCTGACCTTGCTATTTGAGAAAATAGAACGGGTGCAGTCTATACTGCAAGAGCGCAACGGTGATATAGAGTTTTATGTAGCTATCTATCAGACACCGGCAGATATCCTTTATGAAAAGCTGCAGTCGCTGAGTGTCAATGACCTCGTAGTCGAGTTTGAGGCGCACATACTGCGTGTCTAGCCAAACGCAGCTGCCAGCTGGGTGGCCAGCTGCTCTGTAGTGGCATGATAGAAGGTTTGAGCCAGATCTTTGGGCGTAGCCTTAGACATCATGACGAGTATCTGGTCCCTCTGTGGGTGGCCTTCTATCAGCGCAGCTATCACTTGTGCCTTTTCGAGGAGTGCTGCTTTATCATCAGATGGTACACCCTCAGTTATGTCAAAATAGCAAAGCACTACATCCCGGAGCATACCAGGCGGAGTGGCTACAAATAGACTGGCTATACGATCCAGCAGTTGTGTTTCCTTGTCTACATAGATAGTGCCGCTGACCAGGGCCAGTGCGCGGAGCTTCTCCCTGACCTCATCCAGAGACCATGATTCTATTTCTGTCCTGTGATACGCTACCGGCTGTACATGCGTCACAGCGTCTGTGTCTTTCGTACTTTCTTTGTCCTTCTCCTCCAGCCATCCCCGTAGTAGCTTTATGAAATCGACATAGGCATTAATACTGAGGTTGACCGGAGAGGTAGCTCCTCCGCTACGTGCAGGCAGCTCATGCGCGCTCAGGGTGTCGATCACATTCTCCAGATACTCTTTGGACTGATCCCTCAGCGAATATTCTGATGGTGAGAAGACTGCATTGAAATAAAGTGCGATATTTTTCTCGATACAAAAGCTGAGCATCTCGGGTAGTTCATGCCAGTTGTAAGTGATAGGGCAGACTGCCATGGAGAGAAATGTGCCCTTCCTGCGCGTATAGTCGCGAAAGTACTCCAGGTTTTCCATCACTTTCTGATAGTTGCCATTGATGCGGATCTTCTTATATGTATCAGGGTTCACAGAGTCTATAGAGAGAATGATACCCGCGTTCAGGCTTTCCAGCAGGTCCTTAATACGACGGTTGAGAAAAGTGGCATTGGTCGTGATATGTATCCTGATGCCCGGTTTTATCTTTTGTATACGCTCCCAGATCTGCAGGTAGATATCTATCATAAAAGGCTCGCCACCCAGAAACTTGGCATCCGTCAGGTGTGGTATAAACTCCTCCAGCTCGTCTACAAAGCGGTCGTCGTATACCATGGGTACCGGAGGAAGTTTCTCCCTGTTCTTGCGGATGCTGGATGAGAAGTAGCCATTGCACATCACGCACTCCAGGTTGCACTCATTGCTCAGCTCAAACTCCATCACTCTGGGATAGGGTAGCTGACCGCTCATCTCCCGGAGCCAGCGCTGTACTGTAGCTGCTACGCCGGCTGGTGCATATTCATCATAGTAGTGGGCGCGGACGCCCTGATAGTTGCCCGATATGATCATGTGGCCACACTCAGCACAGCCACCGCCCAGGTCATTAGCAGCTATATAGCTGCGCAGCTGCTGCGCGGCCTCTCCGCGCCACATCTCCAGCAGCGTCTGCCGTGGCCAGGTGCCCAGTGAGTGGGTAGTGTTGTAGCAGCAGGCCCGCACATTGCCATTTTGCTCAAAGTTCATATTGACAGACGGGGCATGGCACACCAGCCTGCGGTCCGTGCCGGAGCGAGATGCATTATAGTCTTTGATGACGCTATCTGTCAGTTTCATACCGCTGATTACTTATTGAAGATAGTAAACCTACGCATGAGCGGGCTATGGCGGGCCTCATTCCACAGCTCCTCTGTGCGGGATGCAGGTATCACCGCCAGGTGGTATGACCGGAGCAGGCCGGCCAGTGCAGAGCGATAGTAGAAGCTACTCCTGCTCACCTGCTGTGTGCGCCACTCCTCATTCTGCCAGTGTATGAAGTACCACTGTGGTGGCAGCTCTGCATCTGTCCAGATATAGCGGCTGGTCACATCCCAGCGGTCCTGATTGCTGACTCCGCGCACGATATATTTATCCAGCCCCAGGGCATCTATATTCTCATTCAGGATATTGATAGGCTTGTGCCAGTCTGTATTGTGCTCTGTGACCTGCTCTGCGGCCTGCTCATAGCAGCGGCGCATCAGCTCAGAGTGTCGCGGGCACTTCATCACATTGCCCACCACCTTCAGGTCATGATGATCGCGAAAGAAATAAGCCTGCGGGAAGTCCAGCGGCCTGAGGCAGGTCACGTCCATATCTGCCCACCAGCCTCCTTTTTCATAGAGCAGTTTGTACCGGAAAATATCTGAAAAACCTGCATAGCTACCCTTGCCATGGCCATAAGTATTTTTGTGGCGGTAGGAGAAGACCTTATCCCGCGGTATGATCTCATTGGCATCTGCTATGATCACCCCCTCGGGCAGCGGTGTCTCCAGCCGGTCATAGAGCCAGAGCCGGTACCGATAGCCCAGAGACAAAAATGACTGAATAGTGAGCAACTCCAGCGGACTGAGGCTAGTGCCGATCCAGAGTCCGTTTATGGTCTGGCTATCGGGATCTATCTCTATGCCTGTAGCATGCTCTACTGCCTGCCATACGTCCCAGCGCTTGTCTGCCCAGTGGTGATATATATGCACCAGGACCGGCCTGATCTCTGCTTGCTCTTTTTTCAGGTCAAACACCAGATCTCCTTTGTGATCTATATTGCGGTGCATATAGTCGGCTATCAGGTTGAATCGGCGTGAGAGCAGTGCATGGTCCTGCAGGCCATACTCCCAGGCGGTAGCGATCAGGGTACCCTGGTCTCTGGTCTTCCACCCCGGCAGGTCAAATATCCGCATCGTCTTGTCATGCCAGCTCTGCAGAAAGTCATGGCTGCTATCATCAAACAGGAATACCCCTCCATTCCAATGCTGCCACCGGGGGTCTGTGACCTCTATACCAAACACATCGTGTATCCCCTGCATCAGGTGGGTACAGCGTGCGTCAAATACATTGAGGCTATCCCGCGTCCAGATACCCGCCTTGTCTGTCTCGCAGCGGTACGGAGTCGTGCTCTCTATTTTTTCTACCGAGCTCTGCACGGGATTTTCGTACAGTATAGGTGCACCGTTTTTATCATGCCAGTAGTGCTCCTTCTTATTGAGATAGGTATCATCATCCAGCCGGAAGATCTTGCGCGCAGCATTGAACCGCAGGGATAGAAGTCTGTAGCGCAGTTTATCCTTTTTGATCTCCTCCAGGTAGTGCAGCAGCTTTTCCTTCTTTTCGGGATTTTCGGGTGTGCGGATCAGGTCTTTATATTTCAGGAATAACTCCTTGAGCTCCTTTTCCCATTCATTAAATCTCTCTGCACAGCCGCAGCGCACAGCAGACGGGCTAAACTGATCTGCCACACAGTGATCCGGAGCAAATGTGATGGGGCTGACGTAGTGGTCAAAGATCTCTTCTACACCCGGGCGCACGGCCACCACATCTGTATCGAGATAGCAGTATAAAGAGCCGGCAGGGAGAAACCGGTGCAAGCCTGTCTTGAGGTAGATGCTGGCCTGATGGTGATCATAGCGCTCCGGTGTACGTATGTCTATGACATGCGGGTGCGCTACCGGGATCTCATTTCTGGTACTATCGGTCACCACCCATACAGGATACCGGGTGCGGGCGGTGAGCGCAGCCAGGCTATAGTGCAGCGTGTCTATGTGCTCCTGCGCACCACAGACCACAAAAACGAAAACTTTCTCTCTGTGCTGCATCTTTACCTTTGCGCTTTGTTTCTCCGGCGGCGTATATAGCCCATGGCGTCAGTATTCTCTTTGATCAGGTCGACACCGCCCAGTCGAAAAAAAATATAGATCATCCAGTTTCCCATTAGGCGTATTTTGTCACTGGCCCCTACTATACCCCTGCGTAGTGCCTCCCGGAGTTTCCCCCATGGCACCCTGCTATACAGCTCTACCACTATCTCACGTGAAAATAAAATACCATGGATAGGGATCAGAATCAGAAACCGGATATCCTGCGCTCCCATTACGAGTATGAATGCATAAGGCAGCCACTGATCATACAGTATATTGGGATAATAAATACGGTAACCATTGCTACGGCTCATCTGCATGCAAGTGCCCAGTGAGGCTCCTACCGCTAGTAGTGGTATCAGATATATAATATCAAATCGTGCAAACCAGATCAGCAGTGCCGATAAAAGGAACAGCTCCAGGACGCTTATAAATAGCATGCCTATGGCAGATAGCCGGCCACCAGCCAGGTAGGTGGCGGTGCCGCTCAGAGCATCACTCTCCAGGTCATTCTGCTGGTGCATGAGCACATTGCGCACGCCTGCCACAAACTGCCAGAAAAAAAGTAAAATAAAAAGAGTGGGATCTACAAAAGGAAAAGCTGAAATCAAAAGATAGGTATAGGTAGCCATGACCGCAGGTATGCCATGAGCATACAGTGCATCTACTACTATACCCGACATGCCTCTCTCTTTGAGCCGCAGAGGAGGGACAGAGTAGATGAGGTAGGCCGCTACCTGAGATAAGATGAGCCCCAGCGTGAGGCGGTCATGCGGCAGGACCAGCCAAGGTGCGGCCATCAGCGTAATGGCAAGCAGGAAGAAAAAAACTTTGTGTGCCGGAGACTTGCCCAGCAGAAAGTTTTTCTTTCCAGCCAGGCGGTCTTTCTCCTGGTCAAAATAATCATTCAGCAAATAGCCCACAGCGGCAAACCCGCTGATGGTAGCCATAGAGCACAAGGCCCAAATACAAAAATCGCCTATAGCGATGCCAAAAAGAGCAGATAGCATATATACCAGGCCCATCAGCATTGATGCTTTGCCTATCCACCAGTCCTCCGCCCTGAATAGTTTTCCTGCCTCCATATTATTGTGGCCTGTTCAGGAAATAAAGGTGCTTTTCCTTATTGATATCAAATGGCGGTTTCATGACCTTCACCTCATAGAAATCTATAGGAAATACGTAATTCTCCCAGGTCACGATCTTGCCGATGTCAAACAGGTTTTGAAAATCATTTGAAATGGTCAGGTGCTCAAACTGTTCTGTCTTGACCTCGGGGGTTTTGACAGAGAGTAGTATGAAGTTGAGTTTTCGTATCGCCTTCATGATACTGGTGAAATCGGCTACATTATAGTTGTATGCCTTATTGATCCCATCTACTATGGCGTCTATTTTGGCGCCATCCTCGGTATTGGGATGCTCTCTGCGAAATAGGTCCTTGATATACAGTATCCCGCCAGGTTTCAGGCAGGCATAGGCGCTCTCTATGAGCTGCTCCTGCCTGTAGGAGTGGCCAAAAGACTCCAGGAAAATGATCCTGTCAAACTGCTCAGGACCAAAGATATCCTGCATCTGGTGATAATCTCCTGTCTGTATGTGTACGGTACCCTTCAGCTCGCGGGCGGCGATGGTCTGCCTGGAGCGCTCTACCTGCACCGGAGATACGGTGAGGCCCTCTATCTCTACATATAGCCTGGATGCAAAGTAGCTGGCCGGGCCACCTACGCCACAGCCGGCATCCAGTATGCGCTGTCCATCGTGCAGCTCTGCGCTGGACATGGTATAGTCCAGGTAGTCATCTACATTATTGGTGCGGAAAGCCTGGATCACCTCCCCGTATACCTCTAGAAACTGATGGGTAGTCCGGTCATAAAATGCTCCTACCTCGGCAGGCTTGGATCCGGATGGCCTCACAGCGGGCGCGGGAGTATCTGCAGGAGCCTGCCGTATCAGGTAGATATTGCCGAGGATCGAGATAAATAACGCCAGCGTCAAAGTAATAATCAGATACCAAAGCATTTACACATATTTAGGTGAGTGGGCCAGCTGTTTGCCTTAAAAATAGCAAGTTTTTCGGGCAGATTTTTATATTTGATAGAGACTCGTTCCGTGGCAAAAAAAGAAAAAAACAGCAAGGAGCCTGTACCTAAAAAGGTCAGCGCACCCGCAGTACACAAAAAGATCTGGCAGCGGCCTTATTTCTTTGACCTGATCGTTTTCATATTTGCCTTTCTGCTTTTTGCCAACTCGATACCCAATGACTATAATCTGGATGATGAGCTGGTCACTGTCAATCACCGCCTGACCTCAAAAGGTATCTCTGCTATAGGCGAGATCTTTACCTCTCCGTACTACCAGGACGAGTCCGGCTACTCGTATGAGTACAGGCCCGTGGTGCTTGTGTCCTTTGCTATAGAGCATCAGTTTTTTGGAGACAATCCGCATATCAGCCATTTTATCAATGTGCTGCTTTATGCCTTGCTGTGCTTGTTGCTATTCCGGGTACTGAAAATATTGTTTTACAAGTATTCCATATACCTGTCACTGGCCATTGCTCTGCTATTTGCGGCCCATCCCATACATACTGAGGTGGTGTGCTCCATCAAAAACAGAGATGAAATACTTGGATTCATCTTCAGCCTGTGTGCACTATACGCGGCTGTGGCGTCAGCCCGCAGCAAAAACAAATGGCTGTTATTATTGGTGCCCCTATGTTTCACACTCTCGCTGCTCAGCAAGCTAACATTCCTCTCTTTCGCCGTACTCATACCACTGGCAGCTTTAGCTTTTGCAGATATTGATCTTTTGTCCTATTTCTTCGTTTTGCTGTCCGTCATTGTTCCGATGGGATTTTTGATAGACACAGGCCTCTGGAGTCAGAGAATGGCGCTCCTGCTGATATATTTCGCTTTATCCATGGCCGTATATTCAGTATCTCATTATGCTCAGACAATAGCATTTGTGCAAGAACTACCCAAACGGGCACGTACATTCTTTGACTCCCCGGCGAGTGAGGTAGCTGCAGACTCTGGTGAGGATACTTATGTCAAGGCATTTATTGCTGCTCTGACCTCTGTTTCTCTGATCTCTGCGTCGGTACACCTCTGTATCATTGTGTTGTATGTCCTGGGGGTATACTATCAGCTACTCTCACTACAGATAGCAGCCTGTATCATTCTTATCACCCTGCTACTCACTCAAAAAAACAGATCCTGGCGCTGGCTATCCCTTATCACAGCCTTCACCCTTATGATCACGGGATATTACTTCTCCGGGCTGCTATATGGCTGGATCTTTATTTATCTCCTGTTCATTCCCATAGTCTACTACAGCATCTGGCCTGGCAAGGAACTCCTCATACCCGGCGTTATTGCTGTGATAGCTATTATACTGATAGGTATCGTGGGTGATTATGATCAGAACTATCCTTTTGTTGCGCCGGTATTGTTTGGCATATTCTACGCGCAGCGCTACCGCTGGGGATGGCTGGCGATCGCAGCTGGGTTGATCTTTAAGGTACACCTGACCCTGAGCATGAGTTCGGATCTCTATCACCTCAATCCACGCAGCTTTACGGTCAATAAGATAGATTTCTTGCTATTCGCTGCTGTTGCGCTGAGTCTCTATTTCAAAAAGTACACAGACCACATAGTCAAAGCGTATGTCATAGCAGCGCTGCTGGTGGGCACAGTCTTATTCCCACGCCAGTATCAGGACCGCCAGGTCATAATAAACGCACCGCGCACTACGATCGGCGCCATTAATGCGCAGCAGATAAAAGCACTCTCGAGCAACCGACCGATCCAGTACGTAGAGAACTGCGTAAACGAACACACCCCTAAAACAGTAAAAGCCGGCACCTCACTGGAAATATTGCTGAAATATTTATCCAAAACCATTTGCCCATATCCTCTTTCCTTCTATTACGGGTACAGCTTTATCACACCTATGCAGGTCTCAGATCCAATGCCGCTATTGAGCCTGTTTATCCACCTGCTATTGCTAGGGCTGGCTGTATGGCTATGGCAGCGCGCACGCCTTATCTCCTGCGGGATACTGGTGTATATCATAGCCATCGCTCCATTTACAAATTACTTTGTGCTCGTACCCGGTATGCTGGCTGATCGCTTCCTGCTCGTACCTTCATTGGGCTGGTGCATTGCTATCGCATCATTGGCTTTTATACTATCAGGCCGCTTATCATCGCGCCAGCTCTCATGGACAGGCTTGCCAGCTCCTCTCAGGTACGGTATGCTGGCCTTGCTCACATGCTATACAGTACTCTCCATATCCAGAAACTTTGATTGGAAAAATGATCTTGTATTATTTGAGCATGACCTGACCCATGTAGATAACTCTGCTCAGGCACACAATCTCTTTGCCGTACACCTTATGAAAGCGAGCTTTGCGCCAGGCATCACCCCAGGCGAACAACTTGAGACCAGGCAAAAGGCGTTAGGCCATTTTAAGAAAGCTGTGCTGATATATCCTTCTTTCTTCAATGCCACGTATGATATAGGCAGGACCTATCTCACTATGGGGCAGGTGGATAGTGCGATAATCTATTTTCACAAAACATTGGATATCGATCCTGCCTCTGAGCTGGTCGAGATCACAATGGTGAATCTTCTGACACAGCAGCACAAAGAGGCTGATGCCATTGCCAGCCTTACGGAGTTCATCAGGCATGCGCCATCTAACTATACAGCACACGACAAACTGAGCTACCTCCTTTTTTTGCAAAAAGACTACCCGGGAGCTATACGCGTATTAAAGCAGACTATAGTCATCGCTCCAGAAAACCCTGTAACATATATCGGTCTGGCAAAGGTGTACCACATTATAAATAAAGATGACAGCACCCGGTATTGGCTGAATGAAGCCCTGCGGGTAAAACCCGACTATAGTGATGCAAAGGCCCTTTTGCAATCACTGAATAAACCTTGATATACCTTTGCTCGCAAGAGTTAGTGCTTCTTAGAAATATCTCTGGCAGAAATATCCCTGTGCCTATATGGTATACTCCCGATCAGTGGTGCGTCCGGAGCGCCTCCATATGCCATCTGCCCGAGGCTGGTGAGAAATGCCTCGTCAGGTAGCTGATATACATTGACACTATCATCCCCTGCTCTATCATAATATAGAAATGGCGCGGCCATGGGAAACACCGTAGCAGTCACTATCACTCTATGTGCTGCTGAGCTATTGGGCATGGAGCCGTGAAAAACGGCAGGGTGAAATAATACAGCCTGGCCTTTCTTTACCTCCAGGTGTACAGTGCATTTTTCAGGCAGTTCAGCCTGGCTGATACGTGCGGTGGGCAGTGATCCGGACCTGAGGTTATCAAACCACAGGTGACTGCCGGGCACAAAAAATAGCGCACCGTCTTTGCCCGTCACATCATCCATCGGGATCCACACATTATAAGCATTAAACAGATGCTCATCTGTATAGCACCAGTCCTGATGCAGGTATAGCTCATCTGGTGTAGATGCGGGCTTCACCAGAAAGGAACCCGTCCGCATCCTGTAGTCCACAAAAAACCTATCATAAAAACCAGCCAATGTCTCGTGTATGAAAGTATCCAGTTCCCTATTTACACTTGCCGCGTTGGATAGCAGGCTATAGTAGAATCCACCATCAGGCCATGCGAAGTTCTGATAAATGTAGGTACGCAAGGTAGCCAGCTCCTCTGCCAGACCGGCGTCGAGCAGCAGAAATCCATCTCTTTTCAGTCGTTCGTATTGTTCCTCCAGTCTGATCATACTTTTTAGGGCTTCTGCTGACCGCTTTGTGTTTTCTTCTGTAGTGAGAAAATGTATATCTGCTCACCGTGCTGGCGGTTTTCGCTCTTGTGCTCTGGCATCAAATTTACTCCTTTCACTTCTTGCATTGGCAGAGTAAAATCATATACTTCTTTCATATAGTTGGTCATAATATGCATTCTGCCCGGCTCAGATAGTATGATGACATCTTCGCGCTGGCCAGCCAGCCATGTCCATACATCGGGGAAGTGATACACACTGCAGCTACATTCCTTTTCTATATACGCTTTGTAGTAGGGCAAAAAGGGTATCATAGAGCCATCTGTGATATACACCTTGCCAAAAGCAGAAAAATCAAACTTGTGGAATGGCGTATTGGCCAGACACAGATAGTCCAGTGAGTTAGAGTTAACGGCTAGTATCTTGCCTTGGGCTACAGATGCTATCTTTGTAGCATTAGCTCTGTATATCTGCCAGTCTGCCCTCAGGGTATCTGCCTCAGCCTTGAGATAGATGACATGTGCGATACACAGTACGCCGCAGCATACCAGTATAGCCAGTACGCGTCTTTTGATACCCTCCTGCATATATAGCAGCAGGATGACTATATGGCATAGCAGAAATAAACTCAGAAATGGCGCAAAGCTCCGGTCATTGATCTTAGCTGTATACGTCTGCATCACATTGAGTCCCCAAAATGACAACTCAAAAGCAAGCAGGTAATACAATGACCACCGTCGGGTACTTTTATATTGGAGGAATATACACAGTACCAGCAGCAGCCAGATAGATAGCTGCAGTTTGTAGTGGCTGACTACATTTACGATGTCGCTGAAGGTCCTGGCCCATTGCCTTGCATCTGTATAGAGGGGAGCTTCCTTTCTGATGAGAGAGCGTAGATAGGTGGGCGTCAGCACCGCCGGGTCTGACCACATCATATTACCCGCAGCCTGATAGAGGACACTATCCCGGTAGGTATGCATATCAGACAGTGGTATCATATTCTGACGCTCGCCATATTGTACCTCTATATCAGGCTCTATCTGCAGATAGAAAGCAGTACCGGTCCTGATCTCATGGCTGATGCCAGCTACCAGCACACCTATCAGCATCAGGGGATAAACAAAGAGGCGCAGCCACTGCCGTATATCCTGCAGCATAAACCAGCCCCACACTATCAGCATAGATATGGCTGCGGTGCCGGACTCCAGCCTGGTCAGTATACCTAGTGTCAGCGTAGCCTGTAGTAGCAGAAACAATGGCCACCTGCTACGGATCACCGATGCCGCAGGGAATAGCACGACAAGTGATATCAACGAAAGTCCGGACAGTAAATAAGAAACCCGTGTAAAGATGAAGTGTATCGTGTGGTCAGCAAAGATGAACCAGTAGACAGCCACCAGCACCAGCGCCCTGAGCACCGGAGAGAGCCGCTGAGGTAGCAGCATAGAAGACAGGTACAGGCCCAGGGTGGCAGATAGGAAGAGATAAGTATAAAGTATCCAGGACAGCCACTCTACATCCGGCCACCACGTGTACAGCCATGAGTAGGCCTGAGAGAGACCGATATGAGCCAGAAAGTAAATAGAGCCAAACCTGACACCTGGTGTGAGGGCGCCACTGTAGAATGCATCAAAGATCCCCTCATAATCTACATAGTAAAATCCCCAAAACGCATAAGTAATCCCGAAGCAAAAAATCGCAACGGACACAGACATGAACAGATGGTCTTCATACCATCTCAGATTTACTGGCGCCCTTGTGATCTCGTCGTCTTTACCTTCTGAATTCATCAAAAGTATATATGCTGTATTTTGTCCAAAATAAGGCTTATCCCATGGAATTTCGCGGTATTGCATCCATATTTTTGCTACTTTCATGAGATATACCAAATCCCGACATCAGTTGAATATTGTCCTGCTCAACCTGCCCAATCCGCACCGCATACAGCGCCGGTACATGTGCAGCTACAATGCGCCCAATCAACTGCTCCCACCTATAGAGATAATCGCGCTGGGAGGCATCACACGGGGTATGGACGGGTGCACTACGCACCTCATAGACGCGATAGCAGAAGAGCTCGATACAGCAGGCACCATAGCCCGCCTCCGGGCCTTGGTGCCCGATTACATTGTGACGCTGCATGGCTTTGAGTGCTTTGAGGAGGATATGGAGGCCATCCGTACCATCCATCAGGCTATGCCTGAGGCCAGGCACATACTATTCGGTCACTATGCCACACTATTTCCCGAAGAGGTTTTAAAAAATACACCGGTAGAAATCATTATGCTCGGTGAGCCGGATCTGGTGTTCGGAGACCTTGCCCGGGCACTTTTAGGCAATGCTGATCTTAGGAGCATACGAGGCATAGCCTACAGATCAGGAGAGGATATCTGCGTGCAAAAAGGAGATGACCGCATCATCCACCCGGAGCAGCTACCCATGCCTGCATATGAGCTGCTGCAAGCGGATAAATACTTTGAACCATTTCTCAGGCCGCCCCTGGGCCTGATACAGACGGCACGCGGCTGCCCGTACAACTGTAATTACTGCATCCGGAGTTTCGGCAAGCGGCTGACATACCGCACTCCGGCTCAGATCATGGAGGAGATCCACTATCTCATAGATAATTTTAATATCCGCTCTCTGCGCTTCATAGACGACACTTTTACTGTACACACGCGCCGTGTCATAGACCTGTGCCAGAAAATGATAGAGGACCGGATAAACATAGACTGGACATGCCTGAGCCGCGTAGATACCCTGCGCCCGGAGATGATACCATGGATGAAAAAAGCAGGCTGCCGCCGTATATACTTCGGTATAGAAAGTGGTAGTCCTGAGGTATTGCAATATTTGGACAAGAATGTAGATCTGTCAGAATCACTCTCTGCTCTGCGGCTGTGCCAGGAGCATGGCATCGAGACGATCGGATTTTTCATAGTAGGCTCGCCAAACGAGACGAAGGAGGATTTTATGAAGAGTGTCAATTTTGCCATAGACGCTGACCTGGATTACATCACAGTCAATAAGCTGATACCCTATCCGGGTACTCCACTCTTTGATATGCTGGCAGACAAGCTGGAGTTCTCTCTTTTCCCGTATAAGAATGCCTGGAAGGATCAAACAATAGACCAGCATATGGAGCAGCTGGAAAAAGAATTTTATAAGCGTTTTTACTTCCGCTCGCGATACGTACTGAAGAACGTCGGCAAAGTGCTCCAGCATCCTCTGGAGTATGCACAGAGCCTGTCCAAGCTCACAGCATTCCTTTTTACCAATCAGGATGCCAGCAGGTCAGACTTTATCTGACGCCCCCTACCTGCACCTGTAGTAGCTGATAGTCCAGATTGCTAGTATCCTCTCCGGCCATCATAGCATCATAGTGCTCCGGCTGTATGAAGTGCAGGTCCTGATGATGCACGATGCTCATATATTTTGCTGTCAGGTCAAATCGCTTCGGCTTTGATATATAGAGCGCCCCGGCATCTGACAGGTACTGAAAAAATGAAACAGGATCAGAGGCATCGCACCCACAAACACGGCCCAGGTATTGCACATAGTTGGGCGTCAGAGAATAGGTGAATACATCAAAAAGTATGTATTTGTTTTTGGTATACTGATGCTTGCGTAGCGTAAAATGGCGGTCAAAGAGGAAGTAGTTATCATTAGTCACGACCACCAGCCTGTTTTGATAAATGCTTTCCAGTTTCTTCATAGCCTGCTCATGATAGCTCATTTGCGCCGCACCTTCGTTGTTGGTTTTTTTATAATGAACCATGGTGACCACAGCTCCTGCAGACAGCAGTATTGCTACGAGCCTTGCACTGGAGGCTGAGCCAGTGTCCCAGCCCACACCATCAAAAAACAAGAACAGGATCACCGTCATAGATACTATTTGTATACCGATATAATGTCGCTCACCTACCATAAAGGCATTGTAATCTATGGCGTATATCAGAGCAAAAGTATATGTGGCAAAGAGTGCAATACGCAGTGCTGTCTTCCGCCTTTGCCGCCGCACCAGACAGTATCCCATCAGGCTGAAAATAAACACTGGCACAAACGTGTAATCCTGATAAAAAGTCGCTACGTGTAGCATAGCATCTATGATATGAGTGATACCCAGATCTACGCCGATGTGCCAGGAGTGCGGCCTTTCGAGCTTCTGATCAGTGACCAGGCCGGGGTTCAGATCAAATGTCGATAGCTGTATGCTGCGCAGATACTCTGGTGTCAGCACTTTATAGTCAAACCACATGCCTTGCCTGGCGGCCATGTGCTTTACAGAGTCCTGAGCCGTCTTCATCGTGCCGAGATCTACCACGCGGCGTGCCATCATTTTATATTCTATCTCCGGCTCTACCCTGCGCACATATATGTCTGTGTGGTGCCAGTCATATGAGAATGCTCCAAATAAAAGTGCGGTAAAAACTACAGGCAGCAGCGCCCTGCGCAGCAGGTGTACAGGATCAAAACGCCACATCAGGTAGCCACCGGAGATGAGCAGTATCATGCCCATGCTGCTCTCGGGCCGGATCAGCATACCTAGTAGAAATATGGCTGCATATACCAGTGTATAGCGCCAGGAAATAACCCTGGCAAAGACAAGCAAAAATACACCTATACCACATAGTGTCAGAGAGAACCGGGTATGAGAGATAGAGACAAAATTCTCAAGATAAAAGAGCGCAAACAGGACTTGAAAAAAGATCACCCAGCCCCTGCTGGCTCTTTGGCCTATTGCTATGTGCCTGATAGCCCATAGCAATACAAAAAGTGCCGCGACATCAAATACTAAAAAGAAGATTCCCTCCCAATTGTAAGAGGGCAATGCATTGTAAAAGAACTCTAGGACATAGCTGATGCCGATCAGACCCAGATAATAATTGTCTTCATATGGATAATCGCTAAACTGTCCGCCCGGCAGGCTATAGTAGGTAAAGCCACCGTAGTCATCTGCCACCAATGTAAAAAAGCAAAATCCACACACTACAGTGAATACTGTGACCAGAATCTCTACACTGTGTGATTTTATAAATCGTATCATCCTGCTAAGGTCTTTGACTGGTGGTGTGACGTGTCACTCCGGTGATAGAAATTTAAAGCTCCGCTGCACGGGCAGGTATAGTCTCCATGCCAGAGACAGCATGCTATGCAGTATACGTAGTGCCGGCATAGGCGTCCTTTTGATCATAGCAAAACGGTTTTCCAGATAGTTGACTGTCTGCGCTCCTAATACACTGGCACATACCGCCATCCTGGATTTGGATATGAAAGAAGGTACAATGTCTACTATTAGCACATATCGCTTACCTTCTGTCCAGTTCCACGCGCTGTGCAGGTATGCCTCCGTAAACAAAGTGAGCTTGCCCTCTTGCCAGCCGGCCTTTTCATCAGCCACTCCTAGGCCGCACGCTGGTAGTGTGTCCGGCACGCTGAGGCCGAGCTGGCACCGTACTATACCATTGGTATCACCATAGTGAGGCTTGACTGCAGAGTGCGGGTACAATACGCTCAAAACAGCTAAGGAGGCATTAGGTATCTGGTCTACCACCGAGCAGATGAATGGGAAGTGTACCCGGTTCTTATGGTGCCTCCACATAAAGTTATCGAGATACATATTGCTCCAGCGTGTGCCCTCATACTGGGCAGATACATATTCATTGGAGCTGATACCAGATATCTCCTGATTCGCCTTTTCAAAGTGGAAGACCTCCTCACGTATTTTTTCCCAGTTATCCAGCAGTGGCTTCAGCTCGGGAAACAAGCTCGGATCATGAAAAGCTGGTAGGGGACCTTCATATCGCTCATCACGTAGCATCACCTTCAGGGCTTCTTTGGGATATGTATATGCCATAGTATACTAGCTCAATAATGGTGCGTGACGCTATGCTGTTGTCAGTCTGTTCGCTGTTTCTTCTTCTTCTTCAGTGATCACTTTTATCTTAGAGCGCTTTATCAGCTCACCCAGCGCCATCTCCGCACGTGATTCATACCTGCTGGTCAGGAGGTTTCGCAGTGTAGCGAAGAGTCGTGACGGATGAAAGATATAGTTAGACAGATAAAAGACGGCCAGATAGGCTATCAAATATAGCCTTAGCGTGTACATGTTTACGTTGCCGTTATAAAAGTAATTATTGAAGAATGTATCCACATAAATGATCTGGAAGAAATAGTCATCATTGGTCATGTCTATTTTGCCCTCCTGGCTCAGGCGTTCAAAAAGCTCACTACCCGGATATGGCGAAAAGACAGAGGGCGCCATATCATTCACGCCGGCCCGGCTGGCCTTGATCAGAAATAGCATCGTGCGCCAGATATCCCGGTGTGTATCATCTGGGAATCCTATTATCACATTGATCTTGATATTCATCTTCTCTTTGGATGAATACCTGATGGACTCCAGCATGGCACCCAGGTTCACTTTTTTCTTGATCGCCTTTAGTATATGCTCGGAGCCGCTCTCAGGCGCATAGGTGATATTGCGACAGCCCGATTTGTAGAGGTAGTGGGCCACCTCCTGATCTATAGCCTCAGATCGGGTACCGGCTGGTATCTGCCAGGTGATATTCAGGTCGCGCGCTATCACCTCCCGGGCGAAATCTATGATCCACTTTTTGCGAATGATAGCGGTCAGGTCGTAAAAATCAAAATTGAGTGCCCCGAAAGTATTCTTGAAATACTCTATCTCATCTACCACATCCTGCGGTGTACGCATAAAGTACCTCGTGCCCCACATCTGCGGGCTGCTGCAGAAGGTACACTCATATGGACAGCCGCGGGTAGCCATCAGTGGCAGAGAGTATACACCTCTGTCTACTCCGTATATGATCGAGTTCTCTTTATACTTATCCAGTGGAAAGTACTCCCACGCCGGTCGGGCTATCTCTTCTACCTCGCGGATCCTTTTGCGCGGAGCAGTGCGTAGGGGGGTACCGCTCGCACTACGGTATACTATGCCCTCTACAGCGCTCAGATCCCCGCCTTGAGCTATGACACGTACTAATTCCTTTACCGTCTCCTCACCCTCACCCAGCACACATACATCCAGCCCGGCGGTCTCTGTGATACAAAACTCAGGGCACGCCGTCAGATGCTCACCTCCAGCCATGATCACAGCCTTGGGAAATACAGCTCTAAGATGGTTTATCAGCACTCTGTTGTGCAGCCAGTTGCCACTAAACATGAGGCTCAATCCTATGATTTCTGTATCGGCAGGTACGAGTGCTGCTACGCCCTTTTCTGAGAGGCCATTGATCACAATATCATCACGAAATGCGATATACTGCTGCGGAGCCTCCGCCAGCGCGTCTACCACGCTCACTTCGTGGCCATCTGCCTTTAGCGCACCGGCTATGAAAGCCAGACCCAGAGATGGAGAGGGCTTCATCGTAGCGCTCATCGGCTTCATGAGCCGAGGTGGATTGATGAGGCATATTTTCATTGCGCGTGAGTAGAAATGGTATAGGTAGTGAATATAGTCAAATCAGCATAAAAGTGCCACCTATAGCAGAGATATGAAAAAAGTCAGTGCTTATTATCAGGAATATAATTTAGCTTTATCTCATTCATCAAAATAGATCCCATCAGGATGAGACCCCAGAATGTCAAGCTCTCTCATTGGCTCCAGTACAACGCGCTTTTTTTATCAGAACATTTTCTCGGCGAAAGGTGGTATCAGAAGCTACTAGGCAATACAGAAAAACGGCTTTATAAGAAGATAGATGAGTGGGTATCATCTCATCCTGTGCCAGATGACTTCCGTATCCTTGAGTATTCTGAGGGTCAATACCCAGAGCCGGAGTGCCATCCATACTTTCCCATCGTATATCGTGGCAAAGCAAAGACATGGCCTGCAAATGAAAAATGGAGCTTTGACTTCTTTGCTGATAAATACGGAGACAATGATATCACCCTGATCAATAATGCCGGCCTGGTCAAAGACTCTGACCAGGCATATGATATAGTGAAATTCAGAGACTATATAGCCAATCTGAAAAAGGGAGCTAAAGAGTATCTCAAGTTTTCAAGGATAGTAGAGGAGCAGTCTGAGCTCCGGGCAGATTTTGACTACAGCTGGCTGAAAAAATTCCGCACTAAATTTGCTCAAAACGACCTTTTCTATTACTTCATGGGAGGCAAGGGTACCATCACACCCATACATGACGGGTACGCCATCACTGTATTCGTACAGGTGAGGGGGTCAAAAAAGTGGGTCTTCTATCCTTGCAATCAGCGCCTCTTCATCGGAGCCCGCCCGCGCCGGTTCAATTACTTTTACAGCGAGGCTGATCCATACAATCTAAATGATCCTAAATTTCCTCTCATGAAGCATGCGAAACCGCATGTGGTAGAGGTACACGAGGGCGATGTCCTCTACTTTCCATCCCTGGTGTGGCACCAGGTAGAAAATACTACGGACTCTATCGGTGTCGCTTTTAAATTTGCATCTATACCTGCTGGCTTTGTCTCATCCAAGATGCTCGCATCATGCTTCTTTATGGCTACTAAACCATGGCTGATAGAGACCATGATGCCATGGAGAGGCGACACTTACAATTATAAGAAGGCTAATCTGAAGGATAACCTTTAAAACTCGGTTTTTCAAAAAGGACATCCCTTTCCCGCCATATATATATGGCACCTATCACTACATCCGGCAGAAAATAGGACAGGTGCGTATAAATGCCAAAGACAGCAAAACTCTGCAGGTCTGCTGCGCTAGTCGTGATACCATGGATCCGCGCCGATAGCACCAGACCCGCATATACTCCATAGTGCAGCACACCTATATTGCCCGGTGCTGAGGGTATTATCGCGATGATCATCATACTGATAGCCACCAGCAGCGAGGTATAGAAATCACAGATCGGCGCCCTGACTCCGGCAGCCTTCATCAGAAAGTAGAACTGTATGATATTCAGCGAAAATATGGTAAGGCACCATGCGAGGTAGGACGGCAGCTGCCTGTTTTTGTTCACATTATCTATATGGTCGCAGGTGGCGCGGTATAGCATATATAGTACGCGTCCGGCACGGCCCAGCAGTAGAGGTATGCGCCACACTATCCGCTCCACAGGCCTCGATCTCCTCATCACAAAGTAAATAACTGATAAAACTACTGTCACCGCAGCCGTACCGAGTATAGAGTAGAGTATGTAGTCCGGGTCAAAAGGGCGCAGGCAAATCAGCAGCACTGCCAGAAAGACGAACATCTGAGCGTCCAGCCACTTCTCAGTGATGATAGCTGCCAGCGAGCGAGTAAAGAGAACCGTATTGCGCCGCGCAAAATGCCAGGCCCTGACCCCTTCGCCCAGATTGGCCGGCAATACACTGCTATAAAAGTTTCCCAAGGCTATACTGGCAAATGTGCTAATCCTGGCAGATGGTACGATCTGGCCCTGCCACACTATACGAGCACGCACCGCATAGATGACCACCGCCAGAATAAACAGAAACTCCGCTAAGAGGTAATAAGGATGCACCAGCTGCGAAAAATCAATTGCACGCAGCTCCAGCCCGCTCTGCCGTATGGTCAGCCATAGCAGCGCGCCACTGATAGCGAAGCCGAAGATATCCCTCAGTATCGCCTTGGCAGAGGTGGAGCGCCCGCCGGGCGGCCCATCCACGTCATGAGGCGCGGCTGGCCTTTGGTCACGATCACTCATCTTGCTGTATTGCTATTCATTGCTTAAAAGTAAAATTTATGTCCGACTCCTCTTCATTACTTAGTCTTACTCCTTAGACACATGTCGAATAGATGCTTATATTTACTAGAGCGCAAAAACACCGCATAGCAGCACACATAAAGCGGTCCGGACTATAGATTTTATGACAGAAAAACCACTTTTCTTTTTGAGGGAAGAGGCGTACACCGGGACGCATGCATTCTTTTATTCCTCTGCAGACTATCCGGCTATACAGGAGCTGGAGCGCAACTGGGAGACCATAAGGGATGAAGTGCTCAATGCTGTCTCTCAGGAAGAGCTGGACGGCATCAAAAATCTCAATCCGCCATATCTCTCACATCCCGATGCCTGGAAGAATATCTACTTCTACAACTTCGGATGGAAAAACCACGCTAACTGTGCCCGGTTTCCCCGTACGCATGCGCTGCTGACCCGGTTGCCAAATTTTGTCTTTGGGGGAGTCACGGTGCTCAATCCTCACTCGCGTGTGCTGCCACACAATGGTGAGACCAATACCACTATCCGCTGCCACCTGGGGCTCAAGGTGCCTGCACCGCTGCCTACCTGTGGTGTCAGGGTAGGTACTGAGGAGCAGGGCTGGCAGGATGGCCGCGTCATGATGTTCTCAGATGCCCACTACCACACCACGTGGAATGAAAGTGACGAGCAGCGCTTTGTGGTCGTCTTTGATATACTCCGGCCGGAGTATGCCGCACACCGCACCTGGATGTGCGCCCAGTCACTTGGCGCCCTATCTATGAAGTACTTTTATACCGGCCGCTCATACCTGAAAAAGACGCCGTTGCCTGTTTTAAAGGCTGTGCATTTTGCCTTTTCTGCCGTCTGGTATTTATATTTACCCATACAAAACCGCCTTAGCTTTCTGCCCTAAGGATCTAAAACACATCGCGTGAGACCCCTTCATGTCACATTCGTAGCCCTGGGCACAGAGCAGCTGGCCATCAGCCAGATGAGTGCATTGGCACGACGCGATGGACATCGTGTCTCACTGGCATTCAGCGCCTCCCTTTTTCACGACCGGTTCAATCTGGAGTTTCCCTCCATTGCACCATTCTTTGATGATACAAAAGATGTGATCGCCCAGATACGGCGTGAGCAGCCGGATGTGCTGTGCTTCTCAGCACTCACATCTACCTATCAGTGGATGCTGGACGTAGCCCGCTCGGCCAAGGAAATAAATCCTGGCATCAAAGTTATCTTTGGCGGTGTGCATCCCTCTGCCGTGCCCGACCTGGTACTGGCCCGGCAGCAGGTAGACTATGTGGTGATAGGCGAGGGCGATGAGGCCTTCCCACGCATACTGCGCCAAATAGCTGCCGCAGACTATTCTACTCCTATCTATAATACTCGCTACAAATCGCCCACGGGCTCTATCATCACAGGCCTGCAGAAGGGTTTTATGCAGGAGCTGGATACCCTTCCTTTTGTAGATAAAACGATATGGGAAGAGCATGTGCGCCTGGGCGACCTCTACCTCATCATGGCATCGCGCGGCTGCCCGTACAGGTGTACCTTCTGTTTCAATAATTTCTTTGCTCGGCTACCGGAGGAGAAGAGCGGCAAGTATGTGCGCCTGCGCAGCGTAGAGCACACCATAGCCGAGCTGAAGCAGGCTACCCGCAGGTACAAGGTGCACAAAGTAGACTTTCAGGATGATGTCTTTGCCACTAGCAAAAAGTGGCTCAAAGATTTTGCCTATGAGTATAAAAAAGAGATCAATCTACCCTACAATATCCTGACGCACCCCCGCTATATGGACGAGGAGACGGCAGGCTGGCTCAAGGAGTCTGGCTGCGAGTGGGTACAGATGGGCGTACAGAGCATGGATGAGAACTTTAAAAAAGATACGCTCATGCGCTATGAGAAGTCTGATCATATCAGCCGTGCGCTGGATGTGATGCAGCGCTATGGCCTCCGCGCCAAGGTAGACCATATGTTTGGCCTGCCTGATGAGCCGATATCTGCACAGGAGACAGCCCGCGAGCTCTATGCCACACATCATCCTAAGCGGATACAGACCTTCTGGACCTGCTACCTGCCGGGTACTGACATGATGAAGGAGGCCGAGCAGAAAGGTGTGCTGACACCTGAGCAGGTGCACAAGATCAATGAAGGCGAAGACTTTTATTTCTTCCGCAATACGGACAATGTAAAGGACAAAGACCTGATGGATAAGTATAAAGCCTATGAGGTCATCTTCCGTATCATGCCGGCGCTGCCCGAGCGGTGGCGCTCACGCATCCGCATAGAACATGTGCGCTATGTACCGGGATTTCTCGTGCGCCCACTAGCTATGGCAGCAGACCTGGTCACTAATTTTAAATTGCGCAATCCGGAGTTCTCTGCATACGCCCTGCACAACCTGTATCATCTCTATAAATTTGCGATGAAGAAAGTAGGCATCAAAGTAGGGCCCGCTACGCCGGTCATAGACCCGACGGTGGTGCCGGACTTCAGCGGCTTTGCAGCTGGCACAGCACCTTCGCAGGGAGATGTCCTTGAGGCACAAAAACTAAAAGCAGTCTGATCATTACAATAATCGAAGCGAAATATGGCAAATACAGAACGCATCTACGGAGAAGAGATCTTCTTCAACTTTCAGGAGTATGACTATGACACGATAGAGCAGCACAAAGATCTGGTACATCAGATACAGACCGGCGAGTTGCATGGCTTTATCATGAAAAATGTATTCTCTCCCGCAGAAGTAGAAAGCCTCAAATCATTTGTGTCTGAGCTGACAGATGAGGACCTGATGCCGACCCCATCCGGCAAAATATTTCCATCACCCTTTGCTACTATCACGGATACCGGTGAGCGGCTGGATAGTTACTATGACAAGCTGGCCCGCCTGGACAGCTATAAGACTCAAAAAGGTATAGTACAGACACTCTCTGACAGGCTCGGCCGCTTTTTTGCCACCGTAGGGGGCAACTATAGCGTAAGCATCCCATACAATAAGATCAAGGACAAAGCAGTGGCTCCCGGTACCTTCCGTCTCTTCTACCCGGGTATGGGTGGCCTGCACGTACACTGTGGCAATCTCTTTCAGGCGCAGAGCATGTTCTTCTATTCCCTTATCAAAAATGATATAGATATGGACGGCCAGCTCAGCTATTTCGTGGTACTACAGCAGTCAGAGGAGGGCGGCGAACTCACTATCTACGATATGCTGTGGGATAAAGTAAAACGCAAAGACAGTCCTGAGAATAATGAATTTGTGATAGATGATGATGGCAAAGAGATATATGTAGATACGCTAAAAAGCTTTGCGGTAAGACCCAAACCGGGCGACATCCTTGTCTTCTCCGGCGGGCCTATCTGGCATAGGGTCGAGAATATCAAAGGAGCCAACAAACGTATCACCTTCGGCGGATTTCTCAATTTCTCACGGGATAATAAAGAGCTCTACTACTGGTCCTGATGAGTAGGTCTCAAAAGTTACTTTTCCTTCTGGCCTTTTCTATTTTGCTGGTAGGCCGGCTGTGGATAGCCGGCAGAGGCTATCTGGATGATAGTGACGAGTGGCTCTATCTGTGGATCCACGGCCATTGGGCAGAGTTTTGGCAGCCTGCTACATGGGGGGCATGTATGAAGCACATGCAGGCTCAGCCTCCTGATATCGCTATCAGGCTGATCCAGTATCTCACTATCCTGCCTCTGTCGCAGCTGTCAGGCCATCAGATGCTGCATCAGCAAAACCTCTACTACGTAGGACTATACAATATCATAGCCTCTCTGCTGGGTGTTTTTGTGTTCTTCCGCATACTGCGCCGGCTGGATGTGAGCTATGAGCTAGCCACGGCAGGCATGTTTATGCTCGGCGCCTTATTGAATTATAATATCTACACCCGCCACCTGCTTCCCTATGATTATGCGCTGTTGTTTCACCTCTTATCCCTGTATATCCTTCTGCACCCCTCACTCTCACGCCGGCGCGTTATGGCAGCAGGCCTGCTATCAGCCCTGGGGCTCACCACATACATCGGTAGTTTTATACTCGTGGGTATCTGCGGTAGCTATCTGATGACCAGGCAGGCTACAGGCCTGAGGGAGCGCATAGCACGGGGCGTATTGTTTGCCCTTCCGTTTGTCCTGCTATATAGTATATATGAGGCGCTGGCACATGCCAATGGGCAATCTTATTTTCAGGCTATAGGCACTTATTATGATGGCGTATATACCGAGGCCAGCCTGGACGAGGGGCTGATATATGCCGGACTGTATTTCTACCTGGTAGAGCGCCTTTGGGGGGTGTTGATATTGTTATTCTTCATGGCCGGGGTGGCGCTGCTCTACCGCCAGCCGGGGCGCAGGGATACCAAGATCCTGCTATCGCTCGGCATAGCCGCATATCTGGTATACGGATCTCTGGTTTACTTTTTTCACCAGTTGCCATTCCATGGCCGGATACTCCACTACTATTATCCATTTATCATTCTAGGTGTAGTAGTAGCGGCCTCCTGCATACGTGTACGTGGCACTTATGTCGCACTGGCCCTGATACTCTTCGCTACGGTCAACTATGGTTATGTGCTCCATGGCCTGAATGACATCGTCTACCCCCGCCAGGTCATCTATGAGCAGCATCTTTTTGCCCGGCCTGATACCGTGCACCTGAGCCACTATGAGGAGATACCACATAGCCTGGACTACACAGACCGCGCCAGCTGGTATATAGATAGCGTAGGTCCGGCCCGGCTACCATCCGGGGAGTACCTGCTGGTCAATGTTGCCTTTCTGCGGCACTATCCTGATGATTTCATAAAAGAGTATAGCCCCTATCACATGGCCGCTGGTGATAGCCTGATATATGAGGGTACCCATTTTCAGTCACATCCGGCCTATACCCTGGAATATTGTACCCGTCAAGCCCGGCAGTTTTTCACCACAGAGAAAGTAAAGATCCGCGTGATCAGAAAGGCTACGCATTGATCACTCAGAAATGGACTGCATAGATAATGCTGCAAATTGGATAAATTTATGACTGGACCTATGGCCCGGCCCGGAGGGCAGCACACACATCACACTATGCGCAAAAAGCTACTGACCATAGAGGAGGCCGAAAGTCTCTCTCTTCATGACATAAAGCAATGCTACAAAGGACATATCAATCCTGTGTATGAAGATGTCTTCTCCACCTTTGCTATAGGCCAGGAGCTGGTAGATCATGCAGAGGGCGTATGGCTCCATACCAAAAGCGGTAAAAAAATACTGGATGCTACCGGCGGCCAGGGCGTGCTCAATCATGGCCACAACCACCCCCGTATCCTCGCAGCACGCATCAGGTATCAGCAGCAGCGCAGGATGGAGGTGCACAAAACTATCTTCTCTCCCTACCTCGCCGCGCTGAGCAGCAATGTAGCAGCGATGCTACCGGAGGGGCTGGACTATCCTTTTTTCTGCAACTCGGGGGCAGAGGCCGTAGACGGAGCTATCAAGATGGCCTATAAATACCATAAAGGATCACGCTCAAAAATATTGTACTCAAATATCTCCTATCATGGCAAGCTGCTCGGCGCAGGTAGTGTGACCGGCTCTAAGGAACTCCATTTTGAGTTTCCCAAAATACCCGGCACGATGCCATACGAATACGGTAGCCTGGAGTCTATCAGTCAGCTGATCCGTCAGTACCGGCGGGCAGACGGATCGAGTGATGTCTATGCGCTCATCATAGAACCATTCTCTGCCAGCACCTTCCGCAGCTGCGACGGCCACTTCCTCAAAACACTCCGCCAGATCTGTGATGATGAAGATATCGTACTGATCTTTGATGAGGTATTCACCGGCTGGTGCAAGACGGGTAATGTATTTTACTTTATGGATCATGGTATCGTACCAGATATCCTGACCACCTCCAAGTCTCTGGGTGGAGGTAAGTCCTCCCTCTCGGCCTTTGTATCAGGCAGCAAACTGCTGAAGAAAACCTTTGGCAATCACAAAGACTTTGTCCTGCACTCTACTACCTACAATGGATTTGGTGAGGAGTGTGCCACGGGTATAGAGGCGCTGAATATCATAGCAGACGATGACTATGTGACCCGCGCGCGCAGGATAGGAGAGATCACCGAGGCCAGGCTGAAGCAGCTCGCAGCCAGCTATCCCGGCCAGGTGAAAGGATACAGCGGCTGCGGAGCTCTGTACTCTATCCATCTGGATATCAAAACGGAGCTGCTGGACAAGGTACTAAAGCTCGTACCTGTAGATATGCTGCAGCAGGATCAGTTTGTGACGCAGGTAGTACTGGCCAGCGTCACTGATTGGCTCTTTGCCCATCATCAGGTATACGTACAGTTCACACCACGTGGTATCACCTTCTCTCCGCCGCTGATTATAGCGGAGTCTGAGATAGATTATTTCTTTGACTCCCTGGCGGCTACTCTGGATGCCGGCTTCATCGCTACGACCACAGCATTTGTGTCAAACCGGTTTTTAAAATTCTTCAAAAAATAGACGCCCAGCTACGATGCAGATGTTTGACAATACGCGGAAGGACCTGATAGTAAATAGTCGGGGGGAGCGCTATATAGATTACCGCAGTACACTGTCTCCGCGGTTTGGGCTGGTGTGGCTGCACATAGGGCTGGGGTATGCTGCACTCGCGGCGATACTGGTATGTCTCGTATACCTGCAGCAGCAGTACATGTCCTGGTGGTGGCTGTCCGTGCCGGCAGGTGGCTTTATGGTAGGGTATGCAGTAGCTTATATACACCTTTTCACGCACGAGGCGTCTCACTACAATATCGCTGCGGGTAAAGAGACCAACGATTTGCTGGCCAATCTTTTTCTCGGCTCTCTGGTAGGCATGGACATCAGGTTTTACCGCTCTATGCACCTGCTGCACCATCAGTACCTCGGCACTACGCGTGATACTGAGAAATCCTACTTTGAGCCGGTGTCCACGCGCTTTATCATAGAGTCTCTCACAGGTATCCGGGTATGGAAGGTGATGACCCACCGCAATAAAAATGTACAGCTCAACGATGACGGCTCTGCCGCAGATGTGATAGCGCGCAATAAGAGGATGTTTTTGGCATCGGCATTTTTGAATGTCGCTTTTGTGGTGGCTTTCCTTCTGGCAGGCTACTGGCAGGCGGCATTGGCCTGGCTCATAGGTATGGGCTCTGTGTTTCCCTTTCTGGCCTCTGTGCGGCAGATACTGGAGCACAGGCAGGAGGCCGCCGACAGTGCGGTAGACTACAACACAGTAGACCACGGTGCGTCACATCGCATGTTTGGAGATGGGCTGCTGGCTATCACCCTGGGTCCTGCGGGGTTCAACAGGCACTTGCTGCATCACTGGGACCCTCAGGTTTCCTACACGCGGCTCAGGGAGGTAGAGGATTTTCTGTCAGATACGCCACTCGGCAGGAGCATAGAAAAAAGCAGGACCACCTATCTCAAAACATTTGCCAGCCTTTTCCGGTTTTGATAGTGTGATAATATAGGCAACATCTGGCCTCAGCGTAGCGGCCAAATCACAAATAAATCTTATTTTCCCCCAGACTAATACTGAGGAAGGTCATGAAGGTATGTATCATACGCCCTGCGGTTATCCACAAGGAAGTGGCCTTCTCGCATATGCCCTCGCCACCGCTGGGCCCTGCCTACGTGGCGGCCATACTGCGGCAGGCAGGCCATGAGGTACAGGCTATAGATGCAGCAGTAGAGGGCTTTTACGATGTAGAGCCCTTCGTATTCAATACACATATCTTTGGCCTCAATCCTGAGCGGACTGTAGCCATGATAGCACCGGATACGGAGGTGATCTGTATCAGTCTGATGTATACCAATAGCTGGTACCTGGACCGCGAGGTGATAGCTCTGGCCCGGCGCAGGTTTCCGCAGGCCATCATACTGGGCGGTGGTGAGCATGCCACTGCAGTGCCTCAGTACTGCTTTGATACTGCCCCAGGATTGGACTATATAGTGATGGGAGAGGGAGAGGCCTCAGTGGCAGATCTGCTGGACTGTGTGGCGCGCGGAGAGCAGCCGCAGGATATAGCCCGCGTAGCATACCGCACTGATGCTGGTATCCGGATCAATACCTTCAGCCGGAGGATCAAGCGCGTCACCGAGGTAGACAAACTGCCTTGGCCGGCCTGGGACCTTTTCCCGCTGGATAAATACTTTAACTACAAGGTCACATATGGCGTCTATCGCGGCAATAACCTGCCTATACTCGCCTCGCGCGGCTGCCCTTATGACTGCACCTTCTGCTCCAGCCCACTGATGTGGGGCAAAAAATATGAGCTGCGCGAGGTGAAAGATGTGGTAGATGAGATGGAGTACTACTACAAGACCTGGCAGGTAGTGAGTTTTGACTTCTTTGACCTGACCGCCATTATCTACAAAGACTGGATCATATCCCTCTGTGATGAGATCATATCCCGTGGCATGCAGATATCCTATCAGATACCTGCCGGTACGCGGGCAGAGGCTATAGACTACACCGTAGCCCGCAAACTCTACGACTCAGGCTGTCGCAATATCACCTATGCACCTGAGTCCGGATCGCCCAGAGTGCTACGGGCTATCAAAAAAAGAGTCAACCTCTCCCAGATACTGCAGTCTATCAAGTATTCAAACCAGGTAGGTATGAATATCAAGCTTAATATCATAGTCGGCTTCCCTGATGAGACACATCTGGATGTGTGGCGCACCATTTTCTTCCTGGTACAAAGCAGCTGGTACGGAGCACATGATATGTATCCCGGCGTTTTCTCTCCCTATCCGGGTAGTGCACTGTATGACCGACTAGAGCAGGAGGGCAAAATAGACATCTATAGTGATGACTACATCCTGCAGATAGTGAGCTCACACGATCTCTGGCCGGGCCAGACCTACAACGATGCGATGAGCGCCACCTCTGTCAAAGTATATACCCTGCTCATGTTCTTTGCTTTTTATGCCAGCAACTTCCTCTTCAGGCCGCAGCGCATTTACAGGCTATTGAGAAATCTGTGGTCTAACCAGCATGAGTCCCGCGCAGAGTTAGTACTCGCTCAGACCTTTACTAAGTTTAAACTATCTAAATCGGAGACACCTCCTGCCAAAGAGCCCGTGCTGCAGAGCTAGTTGGCTTTAGGTGACTTTATATTGATGAGTATCTGATTGAGCTTTGCCATAAACGTGGCATCACCCTCACCCTGTGCCGGAAATCCAAAGAAAGAATAGTACTGCAGCAGGTATCCGTTAGCTGTGAGTATAGCCTCTTTTTGAGCTTTGAATCGCAGCGGATCTGCAAACTCGACATCATGCGGCTCCTCCACCCTGTCATGGTCAGCGTCTATCCTATATCTGATAGCAGTAGTATCTGTCACACAGCTTTTGTGGTCGTCTATAGATTTGCCATTTCCATGCGGCAGAGCAGCCTGATATATCTCTGAGTTGCGCCTTTGGCGGATCATAGTATATATCGCGGTATAGCTCAGCGGGTTGCTTTGCCTGTCTACATAGTAGCTGCAAAACATAGGATCCAGCAGGTACATACGATCATCCAGCACCACGCCCACAGCCGTATGCAGGCCAAAAAATTTACCAGCATTATCTTTGGTAGAAAAATTAAAAGACCCCGCAGAGATACCCAGATCACTCAGCACAGCTACTGTAAAACTGGCATACTCGCTGCACAGGCCGGACATCTGATCTGTACTATAGGCTATGTATTTCTCACGGGCCGTCAGCTTGGTTTTGTCCATATCGGTATGAAAGTCGCCCTCACGGGTGGTCTCATATACTAGTCGAAGTGTACGTTTTATTTTTTCCCATGGATCTTTGAGCCCCTTGGTGCTGGCTACAAATTGATCGTACTCCTGACCAGCCTTGACAGGATCCTGTGGCTTATACGGCAGGTATTTAGGGCAGTAAAATTGCGTAGAGTCAAACTTGGCCCTCAGTGCCTACCACTTTGCCTTTGATACGGAGCCCATCCATTCATTTATCATGGTCTGAAACTCTGCGGTGATCTGCTCACAGCATGCACGATCTTTTGATGTGCGCCATGTCTGAGGCTTTACCTTGTAGGCTTGTTCGCTTTGAGCATACCCGGAAAAGGGGATGCTATAAAAGACAACCCCTACGACAAAAGCTAAAAAAAGGCGGAGCATATGCCTACCGCCAGGATCTTTGAAAACCATTTGATTACGAAGATACGCAAAAAGTGCGTCTATTTCACCCCGTTTGAAGGCTAGGAGAGCGGCTTTAACACATTCACCAAGGTACTGACAGGAGCCTGCAGCATGCTATGGGGGCCATAGCAGCTCATCCAGCAGTGAGGGCAGCGGTCCCGCCGCACCTCTTCCAGCATACGGACCACCTCGGGCTGGTGATAGTCGCTGAGCTCAAAACCCTCACTGAGCTTTTTGATAGGTGGCAGGTACATGCATGGATGCAGGTCGCCATTGGCCATGATATGAGCCGAGGAGAGCCCCACGTCACATGGTATCACATTGGTTTTACGGCCCTTGCGCAGAAACAATACACCCAGCTTGATATACCACCGTACCAGTATCTCACCGAGCGCAGACACTTTATATTCTTTGTATATGGTCTCCATAGAGTCCGCTATACGGCCATACGTTTCTGTCGTAGCTGCATCATCTGCAGTCAGAAATATACCTCCGGTATGCATAAAGGTCACAGCCTTTATTTTATCGCGGTATTTGCGGAATGAATTTTTGATGAACTCATGATTTCCTTCGGCCACTGTGATGCCGAAATGGCACTCTATGTCATTGGCTATCAGTAGATCATATGTCTCCATGCATTTGGCATAGTTGCCCTTGATACCTCGTATCTCATCATGCACCTGCTCATCTCCATCCAGGCTGATAGTGATAAAAATGTCGCATCCCACCTCACGTTTCATCAACTGGGCAAACTCCAATATCCGCTGTGGCAGTAGCCCGTTGGTAGTGAAAGTCAGTATCCTGAGCCGTGGGGAAAGCTTTTTGATCAGGTCCACCAGCATAGGAAACTGATTGTAACTGGATATTTCACCTCCAGTCAGCGCCAGCCACAGCAGGTGTTTATCCATCTTTTTGAGAAAGAGTTCAAACTGCGCCAGGTCTATTTTCTGCAGGTTCTCTTTTTTGATCTTCCAGATATCGCAGTACAGGCATTTTGAGTTGCACTGCGTAGTGATCTCTACCACGGCCTTGTAGGGTATGATACGGCTCCTCTGCCCGGTCAGCTTGTAGTAGAGGTGCTGCACGTTTATCCGGGCCAGATCTGCTATGGTCGCCAGCTTCATCTTACTGCCGTTTGAAGGGAATAGGAAAACGGCATCAGCAGGCCACTCGTCATCCGTTTTATTACGCCTGGCTCTATATCATGTATGTGCTCTGTCAGCATTCGCAGTTACGTTATTATCCCCGAGGCTGAAATATACATATTGACTGAATAATATGAAATGCCGGAGCCGCTATGATGGAGGCCGGGCCTCCCAAGAGTTTTTTTAAATTTGTGGAAATCACTTTTACCTCTACTAAAATAAGCCAAAAACAATGGTCAAGGCGGCGCTCTTCAGATTTATTTTGGCCCTGATCATTATTGTAGTTTTAGAGAGCATAGGCTATATCGGTATCGCACTGAATAGCCGCTCTTTTGACAACCTGGCCAATAAGTCCTACTCTCGTATCAGGGCTATGCTCATGGCAGACAGGGATCCCGCACTGTATCCCAGGTATCTCTCACTGCCCCACCTGGGCTACATACCATATCCCGGCTATCAAAAGAACGGCATAGAGCAGCATAATGGTGATGGCTACCGCGGAGGCCTGGTGCCCAGGGAGCGCGATGGCAAATATCGCGTGCTCTGCCTGGGTGGCTCTACCACTTATGGCTACGGCGTAGACTCTCCCGGCCAGACTTATCCTGCACAACTACAGCAGCTGCTGGATGCTCATATCCGGCATGACAGCTCCCTCTCTCGCAGGTACACAGGCGCCGAGGTGATCAATGCAGGCATAGAAGGTGGTACTACCGGAGAGGAGCTGCAGCAATATTTATTTAAGTACAGGTACTACAGGCCTGATGCCGTAGTGGTGCATAGTGGTATCAATGATGCCCTGCTGAGTTCGGGTTCTGATCCGGACTTCCAGCTGGACTACACCGATACGCGGCGCCTCCTATACCATCTGGAGCCGCTGGGCCGGCCGCTACGCTTTATGATGCACTCCCGCTTCCTGAGCTTCCTGATCATCCGGTTATTCTATGATGACTTTGCAGAAAACGGCGGCAGGGATGAGTTTAAACACAATGGCAGGCAAACGTATGTGCACTGGTCTCATGTCTGCCTGGACAGCATCATAGCCCGCAAGAACTTTGAGTATTACCCTTTCTACAGAAATAGCCGGAGCCTGTATAGCGAGATAGTCCGTGACAGTACCCTATTGATCGTCCTGCCCAATTTTCTGAATGATAGCTGCAAATTTGTGCAGTCCAGTGCCCGCTATGCAGCCTGCTGCGCGCTGAATGTATCTTTGTCACATCAGCTGTGCGATGAGTATGGAGGGATTTATATCCCATTTCAGTTTGCCGACATCAGCGATACCTCCTGCTGGATAGGAGATGACTGCCACCTGACCGCCAGGGGCGAAAGAGCCAAAGGAAATACGATATTTATACACCTTCGCCAGCAGTTATCAAAAATCCCTGGCTCAGATAGATGATCTCTGTGACCTCATATAGCCTCGCCCCCATACAGGGTCCGCTGCAGCAGGATGACCTGCTGCACCTGCTCAGGCGCTGCCTGTTTGGCGTAGGGCACAGGGAGTTGGCTGCGTTTAGTGGTCGTGATATCGGCGCCATCATGGATATACTGCTGCGCCAGTCGGCACAGGGCCCGGTACCTGTACAGGATGACCCGGACCGCATAGATCCGCTGGTACCTCGTGGGCGGCCATGGATACACGCGCCCTATGAGGACGAGAATATAGATAAAAGCCGCAGGGATGCTCTCAAGTCATGGATAGCAGGCCTGATGATCACCAGAGACCACTCCCTGACGGAGAAAATGACACTTTTCTGGCATAGCAATGTGGTGATCGAAATGGATATCGTAAAGGATAGCCGCTACAGCTACAGATATGCCAGCATGGTGCGCTCCCACGCACTGGGCAATTTCAAAGATCTGATCACTGAGGCTACTACTGACCCTGCCATGCTCGTATACCTCAATGGCAACTCAAACGCCAAAGGCGCACCAAACGAAAACTACAGCAGGGAGCTGATGGAGCTCTTTACTATAGGCAAGGGATATGCATCAAACTACACGGAAGAGGATGTAAAGAGTGCGGCTCGTGTCCTGACCGGATGGACGGACGATAAAGAAAAGATTCAGGCGGCCTTTCACCCCGAGCGGCACGATACAGCAGACAAGAGGTTTTCAGCCTTTTTTGATCACGCTGTCATACGCGGGCAGCAGGGGCCAGCGGGCGCCACTGAGCTGGCAGACCTCATAGACATGATATTCAAAAAGGAAGAAGTCGCCAGGTTCTTTTGCAGGAAGCTATACAGGTACTTTGTATACCATGTCATAGATGACCGGGTAGAGGCAGAGATCATAGGACCTTTGGCGCGGATATTTGCCAGCCATGACTATGAGGTGGCACCAGTACTACGTGTGCTGCTCAGCAGTCAGCATTTTTATGACCGGGTCTTCAGAGCGGCTATGGTCAAAAGTCCTGTAGACTTTTTTATAGGGTCTGCGCTGCAGTTTGACCTTGAGTTTCCTGCAGATCCTAGTCAGAGCTTGCTGGCTTATGCATTTTTTTATTTCAATATGCTGGGCCTCCTCATGGGCGTGGGAGACCCTCCCTCTGTAGCGGGGTGGCCTGCGTACTACCAGGCACCTAAGTACAGCCAGTGGTGGATCAACTCGTATACGCTGGGCCTGCGCAAGATGTTGATCGAAGCACTGGTATCGCGAGAGGGCCTGGCATGCAATGGGCCGGTGCTCAGATTTGATTTTATACGCTGGGTGCAGCAGCTAGGGCCGGTGCAGGATGTAGACGGCATGATAGCCCACAGCCTCAGGATATGCTGCGCAGCAGACGTCAGCGCCCAAACCCTGGCTAAACTAAAAGGCAGGCTGCTCCAAAGTACGACAGAGTCAGAATGGATGGCAGCATGGCGCCGCATCCTGAGTGGCACCGCCGATACATCGACAAAAAGCAATATAGATAAAGACCTGAGGGCTTTTTTTAAAGCTGTGGTCAATATGCCTGAATATCATATGATGTGAGGGGCCTTTTTTTGTAAAAATCATTAGCTTCACGAAAACAAAAAATCTTCCAGAAAAAATGGCTGTCGTCCCTTCGTATAGTCTGGCTCCGGTGAGGGGGATCCTGCAGAAAAAAGATACGCTGCACCTGCTGCGGCGTTGTCTCTTTGGCGTGGGTCATAAAGAGCTGGCACATTTTTCGGGCAAGACCATAGAGCAGTGCATGGATATCCTGCTGCGCCCCTCTCCCGCACCGCCGGAGGTGGTAGAAGAGGACTATGATGAGATAGACCCGCTAGTGCCCAAAGGCAAGACCTGGGTACACGCACCATACGAGAGCACGGCAGTAAACTATGGCCGCAAACTCATGCTCAAGATGTGGTGGACCGGGCAGATCATAAACCGAGATTTCTCCCTGAGAGAAAAAATGACCCTCTTCTGGCACAATCATTATGTGACTGAGCTGGACGTGGTCAAAGATAGCCGCTACTCCTATCAGTATATAGCACTGCTCAGGGCACATGCACTGGGCAATGTAAAGAA
Organism: Bacteroidetes bacterium UBA1941; assembly: GCA_002336805.1. Lineage (GTDB taxonomy): Bacteria > Bacteroidota > Bacteroidia > Chitinophagales > LD1 > UBA1941. The sequence goes on along the minus strand of DDEZ01000002.1, from coordinate 210,637 downwards.
GCTGATCACAGACGGCACCACTACACCGGCCATGCTGGTATATCAAAATGGCAACTCCAGTACCAAAGAGGCTCCTAATGAAAACTATGGCCGCGAGCTGATGGAGCTATTTACCCTGGGCAAGGGGCATGGGGTCAACTATACCGAAGGCGATGTCAAGGCGGCCGCCCGCGTACTGACCGGCTGGAAAGATGATAAAGATGCGATCAAAGGTGTCTTTTATCCCGATCTGCATGATGATACTGACAAGAAATTCTCTGCTTACTTTGATAATAAGGTGATCTCTGGGAGAAAAGGTGCTGACGGCGCTAATGAAATAGGTGATCTGATCGAACTTATTTTTTCGCGCAAGGAGGCTGCCAGGTATATCTGCCGCAATCTCTACCGCTGGTTTGTATACTCCAAGATAGATGAGGAGGTAGAGGCTCGCATCATCACTCCGCTGGCAGACATCTACCGCCAGAGCAATTGTGAGATCATACCCGTGCTGAAGACGCTCCTGAGCAGTGAGCATTTCTTTGATGCCGTATTCAGAGGCTGCCTGGTCAAAAGTCCTGTGGACTTTCTGGTGGGTGCCGCACAGCAGGTGAATGTGAAGGTATATGATACCAAGGCTAATGTCTATACGGACCTCGTTCGCTGCCACGAGCCCTGGCTACAGTTTCACCTCTATCTGGAGGATCTGTCCCAGCGCATAGGAGACCCGCCTAGTGTGGCGGGCTGGGCAGCATACTACCAGGAGCCCAAGTTTCACCAATGGTGGATCAACTCTGCCTCCCTCAGCCTCCGCTCTAAGATACTGGGCGGGCTGTCCACTCATGAGGGTCTGGTATTCAACGGGCCTCGTGTCAGCTTTGACTTTATATCGTTTGTGAGTGGCTTTGCCGATCCGGCCACTGTAGATGCATTCACAGATGACTGTACCGACCTCATGCTGGCAGTGCCTATCAGCACCCGGTCAAAGGACAAACTAAAAGCCACCCTGCGGTCTAATATGCAGTCTGACCGAGACTGGAAGAAAGCCTGGCAGTCCCTCAGGAAAGATCCCGAAAATATGGAAGCGCGCTCAGTACTGGAGACCCGTCTCACACAGTTTTTCAGAGAGGTCATGAATCTGACCGAATACCAAATGATGTAATCATGAACAGGAGGAAATTCATAAAAAACACATTGATCACCGGATCTGTCCTGCCATTCCTGGGTGTCATGTCTGCCTGCCAGCCACCGAGGTCCAAAGGCAAGGGTAACCGGATACTCGTGGTCATACAGCTGCTGGGGGGCAATGACGGGCTGAATACACTGATCCCTGTAGATCGCATGGACAAGATAGCCGCCGCCCGGCCCAATATCTATATACCAGAAAATAAGGTCCTGACACTCAAGGGTACATCTGCCGCCGGCCTGCATCCCTCCCTGGCCGGGATCAAAGACCTCTATGACAATAAGTGCGTCACATTTGTGCAGGGAGCCGGATATGACAATCCTAACTACTCACACTTCCGCTCATCTGATATCTGGCTCACCGGCTCAGATGCGGGTAGGGTTTTGTATACAGGCTGGATGGCCAGGTTTCTGGAGTCTCGCTACAAAAACTATCCGGAGGGATTTCCCAATCCAAAGAGTCCCGACCCTCCGGCCATCAAGGTGGGAGACACGGGTACCTTCCTCTTTCAGGGAGATGCGCTGGACATGAGTATCGTGATCAACCCTGTAGCAGGACTGGAAAACTCCGATACCGACCCTACAGGCAGCGAGCTGCAGAGCTACGCCACAGCCGAGGTCAAAAGCATCCGCGAGATACTCCTCCAGACCGACCGCTACTCCAAGACCATACAGAAGGCGATGAGCAATACATTTGCACACTCATCCCTCTACCCCAAGGCCGGAGAAAACACACTCGCAGACCAGCTCAAAGTGGTGGCCAAACTGATCCATAGCGGCCTGCAGACTCCGGTCTATATGGTAGATCTCAAGGGATTTGACACGCACGCTGAGCAGGTCAGCTCATCAGACCCGACCAAGGGAAACCATGCGGATCTATTGCATAAACTATCTCAGGCTATCACATGCTTCTGGGATGATATCAATAAAATGGGCCGCGCTGATGATGTGGTAGGCATGTCCTTTTCAGAGTTTGGCCGCAGGATAAAGTCCAACAGCAGCTATGGCACTGATCACGGCTCCAGCCAGCCCATCATGTTCTTTGGCGAGGGGGTACAGTCGGGTATCATAGGAGCCAATCCCGAGATACCGGACAAAGTGACCGTAGACGATAATCTGGCTAAACAGGTTGATTTCCGGGCAGTATACAGCTCTATGCTGCGAGGTTGGTTTGATGCTCCGGATCAGGTAGCAGCCAGTGTCTTTGGTGGTGATTTTCCTGATTTGAAGATTTTCCGGTCCTGAGATCCATAGCCATGGCGGCACAGAAAACAGCGGCAGCATGAATCGTTTGTTATCCCGTTCACACTTTCTCGCTATACTGGCGGGCGCCCCGGCTGCCGGCCATACCGGCACCCATGAGCCCGATAGCCAGAGGCCGCGCACTGCGCTGCAGCCATATACCGGGCCGTGGGATAGTGACAGGCTGCTGCACCTGCTCCGGCGCTGCCTCTTTGGCGTCACGCCGGCAGATCTCAAGAGGTTTGCAGGGCTGGACCTTGATGCTTGCCTCGATATCCTGCTCACACCGTCTTCTCCCGTCGCACCTCCTGTCAATGCATACAACGATGCACACTATACAGACCCGGATGTGCCATTTGGCCAGACCTGGGTCCATGCATCCTTTGGAGATCCCGATGGCCCGCAGGAGGGCAAACGTGTAGATAGCCTCAAAGCCTGGTGGGTGGGCTGTATGATACATCAGGACCACAGCCTCACGGAGAAAATGACCTTATTCTGGTCAAACCACCTGGCAGCACAGATGTACCAGATGAAGGACTCCCGCCTGGACTATGGCTATTTGGCGCTACTCAGGGCCGGCTGCCTGGGCAACTTCAAAAAGCTGGTGCGCGATATGACCACCAATCCCGGCATGCTGGAGTATCTCAATACCAATGTCAATACCGCCAAGGCTCCCAATGAAAACTACGCCCGCGAATTGCAGGAGCTTTTTACGGTAGGCAAGGGGCCGGACTCCCACTACACTGAGGCCGATGTCAGAGAGGCTGCGCGTGTGCTGACAGGCTGGGAGACGGTAGATCGCCCGGGCGGTGTCTTCGCCGTTTTCAATGCACCTAATCATGATATCGGAGATAAAAAGTTCTCTGCCTTCTACGGTCATGCAGTGATCCGTGGCAGGACCGGAGCTGCAGGCACCACAGAGACTGATGAGCTGATAGATATGATCTTTGCCCAGCGGGCAGTAGCCATGTATACCTGCCGCAATCTCTACCGGTGGTTTGTATATCACCATATAGATGCACATACTGAGGCGCATATCATATCACCGCTGGCAGACATTTTCATCGCTCATGGCTTTGAGCTGCAGCCCACGCTGCGCGCGCTGCTCAGCGGTGAGCATTTCTATGATGAGTACCAGACAGGCTGCCAGATCAAAAATCCAGCAGAGCACCTGATAGGTGCCTATCGCCAGTTTGGCGTAGCTGACCCTGTAGACCTGCCGTCACGCTATGCCTCATGGTCTCACCTGGCCTGGCTCATGGGCCAGATGGGCATGAATCCCGGAGATCCGCCCAATGTAGCCGGATGGCCGGCTACCTATCAGACACCTGCATACAGCAGGCTCTGGATCAGCTCTACCACCCTCACCGCCCGAAACCAGGCTACAGACACACTGGCATCTGCTCACGGTATACAGTCAGATGCTATCTCTCTCCACTTTGATGTCTTGCGGTTCACACAGCAGCTGTCACAGCCGGAGGACCCTGACAGGCTGATAGCAGAGGCCTGGCGCATACTGTGCGCACCACCCGTCAGCACAGCGCAGCAGCACATCCTGCGGGATATACTGCTATCGTCTCAGGCCGCTGCACACTACTGGACCGCCGCATGGCAGGACTACTGCGCCCGGCCGGATGATGAGGTGGTACGCAGTGTCGTGACCAGGCGGCTCATACCTTTTTACACCTATATCCTGCAGCGCTCAGAGTACCAGCTGGCATAATCATGAAAAGAAGAGACTTCATACAGGTATCGGCACCCATCGTAGCAGGCACAGCACTCTCTCTGGGCCTGCGTAGTACACTGCGGCACCTACCCTACCCCGCCCATCGCGGTCATGATAAAGTACTCGTGCTGGTGCAGCTGGATGGTGGCAATGATGGGCTCAATACAGTGATCCCCCTGGACCAATACAAAGCGCTCTCTGCCGCTCGCAAAGACCTGCTCATACCAGACCAGAAAGTGATCCGGCTGAAGCACACAGATACTACAGCCTTTCATCCTGCTATGCCGGAGCTGGCGCGCCTCTTTGATGATGGCAGGCTCACTGTGGTACAAGGCGTAGGCTACCCGGATCCGGTCTTTTCCCATTTTCGCGCTACTGATATCTGGCATACTGCATCCGCATCAGGCCAGGTACTGGATACGGGGTGGCTGGGCCGCTATCTCGATAGCCGCTATCCGGGCTACCCGCAGCAGTACCCCACAGAGGCTGTACCTGATCCCCCTGCCATACAGGTAGGCAGTGTGCTGTCTACCAGCCTGCAGGGCCCACGGGTAGGCATGGGCATGACCGTGACCACTACCAGAGAGTTTTATGATATCGTGACCAGTGCGCAGGATATGGCCTCGGCGCGTCCTATGGCACAGGAGCTGGCATACATCAATAGTGTGGCCTCACAGACCAAAGACTACCTGGCGCGTGTCAAAAAAGCTGCCGGCCTCCAAAAGAATCTCTCGCGGCTCTATCCTGACCAGGGCACTAATCCGCTGGCAGATCAGCTCCGTATAGTGGCCCAGCTCATAGGTGGCGGCATGACCTGTCCTGTGTATGTGGTCAATCTGATGGAGTTTGACACCCATCACAATCAGGTAGACCACTCTGATCCTACACGCGGCACACATGCACACCTGCTTTCGCAGGTCTCTGCTGCTATAGCCGCCTTTGAGGATGACCTGCATCTCATGGGCCGGCAGGATGATGTGCTCGGCATGGTGTACTCCGAGTTTGGCCGCCGTATCAAGGCCAATGCAAGCTTCGGTACAGATCATGGCTCGTCGGGTCCTGTCTTCATGTTTGGGGCTCGCCTGCGCGGTGGATTGGTAGGAGTCAACCCTCATATACCTGATACGGTTTCTGTGGAGGACAACCTGACCATGCAGCATGATTTCCGTGCTGTATACGCTTCTGTTTTGAGGGGCTGGTTTGGTGTAGGCACGGAGGAGCTGAGCCGTATCATACCAGGCTCATATCCGGCTATGGATTTCTTTGTGTGATGCAGGCTGCTTAGTTCCGGTACATCCGCGACACCGTATAGCCTATGCCGTATGGCTGCTCTACGCAGTAGATGGCACCCTTCTCCGGTGTGATGGTAGCGCAGGTCCCTACTTTCTGTACGGTGTGGTATTTCGGTCCAGTCAGTTTGTACCAGACCAGGTGAGAGGCATCTCCACTCACGGTCAGGTGGTCTCCCTGCCGGATGATCTGGGGACGCGCGGGCTTTGGCCAGCTCCGCAGCAGGCGCGCCTTGTACGTGTATATATGCTTTGGCAGCTGGTACACAGCATTGGTACCATCGTGCAGGCGGTACTCCATCACATCCCTATTGTCCAGTGAGTCCGGTTGGTCAAAGAAACCATACCCTATCGCATAGTCGCCATTGGCAAAGTACTCCAGGTTACCCTGGCCATTTGCATAGTACGATAGCTGCGGCGCTACATATTTCACCAGCCGGGCCTTATGCGTTTTTTTATCCATGCTAAAGATCACCCCCTTGGCGTACTTGCTGCCTTCCTTTCCATTTGAGTAGAGGGAATATGTAGCGGACGTGCTATTGTCAGACAGGTAGTTGAGGTCATGTGGTGAGTACCACTCCAGCGTATCGCCATCTGCTACCAGTGGCATATCCCGCCCATTGATCTGCCATATCACATGGCCATCAGCTCGGGATATTTTGCCTATGCCTATCTGCTTCATAGCGTAGAGTATGTCTCCGTCATAGTCCCAGAGGGCCGAGGTGAGGCGGGTCCACTCCAGCAGGTCGGAGTTATTGGCGGCAAAGGCCTTCTTGCGTACAGCTTGCTTATAGTTAAAGAGATCCGGATCGAGGTGGTGCAGTGGGTTCCAGTTGAAAACGATACGGCCCGTAGAGTCCTGTATCTGGATGTGGTCATAGTTGCAGTGTACAGAGGTGTCTTTGTCATCGCCGGTATAGTCGCGCAGGTCCAGGTAGGTGTCGCGCTTCAGGTTTACCATTCGCTCACCACGGTCATTGAGCCTCAGGTCATGAAAGAACATGTTAGACCGCCTGGTATTGCTACGCACGGTATCAGCGGGCTGCATCTTTTCATTCAGCAGTATATAGGCCGCAAACTCCGGAGCGGATAGCTGCCCGGCGTGAAAGGGCTGACGGGAGAGTATTTTATAAAAGGTAAAGAACCGGCCATCTATCTTGCCATCCAGTGTGAAGTCATACCGGTAGTATCCATCCTTGGTATCACGCTCAAAAGCTGAATCAGAATAGAATGGCGTAGCTGTATACCACCGTGGGGGCCATGGCTCATCAGCATCTACTATCTGGACCGAGTTGACATAAGGCTTTTCTTGCTTCTTATTGTCAAAGCGCGCTACATTGTCAGTACTGAGCAGGATACATGTAGCGGTGTCATGATTGCTGCCAGAGGTCTCTACAGCCGGCAGGTAGATGAATGGGTCTACATCTCGCGGTGATGATGCAGTGCTGCGATCATCATGCTGGTGGCAGCCCTGTGTGCCCAGCAGGGCCAGGCAGATTATGGTAGCGAGATATAACCGTGGCATATCGGAGATTGATGTACAAATAAAGCGATTTACTCCCTATTGGCAGTTCCAAAAAAGTTAGGCCCCGCTGATGAATGTTACCTAACTTTATGGCGCTTTGATGTAGTTTTATGATACAGTAGGAGATAGGATGGACAAGAGACCGATTTTCAGCGATCCCGCCCGTCAAAAAGAGTTTGACGACAATGGATTTGTAAAGATACAGCTGCTCAGCCCCGCAGAGGCAGATGCGTTGTATGCGTTTTACGAGTCGGTCAGCGGCCAGCACTCTTCTGAGCACAGCCTCCATCATACTACTACAGAGACCCGTGACCGTGACCTCATACTGCGCGTAGACCAGCGGATCAAAGAGGCTTTCACTCCTGCATTGGCCCGGTATATGACCGGCTACAAGGGACTGGCCAGTTGTTTCCATATCAAAGAGTCGGGTACAGGCTCTGCTACAGGACTGCATCAGGACCCCACCTTTGTAGATGACAGCCGCTACTATAGCGCCAATATCTGGTGTGCCCTCCATGATATAGACAGTGCCAAGGGCAACCTCTACTTTGTAAAAGGTACTAATAGAGTGTGCTCTCTGCGCCCTGTGCCGTCCTATCCCAGCTACTACAGCGAGGTACAGGACATGGCGCGCGAAAACCGCATAGAAGTCCCATTGCAAAAAGGCGAGGCAGTGATCTTTCAGAATGCTACGATACACGGCGCTACGGACAATGTATCCGGCAGCAAGCGCCTGGCAGCTACACTGCTCGTGGCCTCGGAGGAGGCACAGTGGTGCATGCTGTACAATGAGGCCCACGAACAGACCGGCCGCCTGGCACGCTATGATCTGGATATGGATGCTTTCATAGACTTCAATATTCACCACCGCCCACCCATACAGGCGCTGCGTGGCGAGGAACCATATACCTTTCCCAGCCTGGACCGGGCACAGTTTGAGAAGCTCTTATTCCCGGATAGGGTGGAGCAGCGCCCTCGCAGGTCATGGTTTAGCTCTTTACTTCAATCTATCGGCCAATGAGTGCGCGCTTATTCATCTCAGAGGAGCTGCAGGAGCGCTTTGACCGCGACGGTTTTGTCAGTGTGCCGCTGCTCTCAGCTGCAGAGGCTGCCAGCCTGGCCGCGGCCTATGAGCCATACAGGGCTGTGCATGAGCAGATAGGGCTGCCATATATCACCACCAGCCACTCCAGTGACGCAGCTCTGATCACAGAGGTAGATGGTGTGCTGCAGCAGGTACTGGCACCGGCCATAGCGCGGGTCATGACCGACTACAAGCTCCTCTTTGGCAACTATCTGGTGAAGATGCCGGTAGAAAACTCTGAGAGCGATCCGCATCAGGATATCACCTTTGTAGATGAGCATCAGTACGCCTCTGTCAATATATGGGTAGCCCTGCAGGATACGACTGCATCCAATGGTGGGATGTACTTCCTGCCTGGCAGTCACCGCTATATGGAGGTGATACGCCCTACGCATCACTACCCCTGGGCTTATGAGCTGGTGAAGGGTGAGATACGCGAGGCCTCCATATCATTTGATGCGCGGGCAGGAGAGGCATTTATCTTTCACCACAGTGTGATACACGGCTCTCACCCCAATAGATCTGGCCACGTGCGTCTGGCTGCTGTCATGGCCGCCTACAGCGCAGCAGCTCCACTGATACACTACTACAGGCCCGAAGAAGCTCCGGATACGCTCCATGTATACGCCATGGACAAACCCGCCTACCTCTCCTTTGAAAAACAAAAACCACCGCGCCAGGGTGTACTCATAGATACCATACCCTATCACCCCATACAGCTAGACAAGGCTGCTCTATATACACTCATGCATAAAGATAAACCCCGCACCTGCACAGATCGCATAGCCGACTTTGTGAGAGGTGTATTCAGCCATGGATAGGAGGCCTGCCATATTCCGTGATCCTGCACTACAGCAGGCATTTGATGATGACGGCTTCGTCCGCTTCCGCCTGTTCACACCAGAGCAGGTGCAGCGGCTGCATGATTTCTATCTGGCTACAGAGGCCGCACATGAGGTGATAGCAGATCAAAAGAAATTTCACGCTACCAATGAGACCAGCAATGCCGCGCTGATAGCTGACGCAGACCGATTCATCAAATCTGTGATGGCAGAGGAGATAGACAAGCACTTCACAGGATACAAAACGATAGCGGCCAACTATCTGGTGAAGCAACCATCAGAGCGGTCGGTACTCGGCCCGCACCAGGATCTGCGCTTCGTAGATGAGTTGCAGTTTTACTCGCTCAATATCTGGGTAGCCACGGAGCCCACTCACAAGGCTAATGGTGGCCTCCGTTTTATCAGAGGTAGCCACCGCTGGCTCGACACAGTGCGCGCACTACCCTCCTACCCGTGGCCGTACAGGAGCATACAGGAGCAGCTTGATCCTTATTTTACAGATATACAGACGGAGGTGGGAGACTGTGTAGTGCTCAATCATGCCGCCATCCACGCCTCCTATCCTAACCTGTCTGACCATCGCCGCATAGCAGCTATCCTGGCCCTGATACCAGAGGGTGCAGATATCCGGCACTACTTCCTGCCGGAGGGCGACCCTGCCCGCGAGGTAGAGGAGTACACCATGACGCTGGAGGACTTTATCCATCTCAAGGTGGGCCAGCGCCCGGAGCATGCCACACTGGTGCGCACATTTCATCACGACTTTTCGGCTGTCGGCCAGGACTTCCTTGTGCGCAAGGCTGGTCCTGCACCTGCAGCCGCCATTCATACGAGTAGCCCATATGACCGATTCAAACAAAAACTATCAGCCCTTTTTAGACGCTCTTGATGCATTGGGATTCTGTTCTTTCCGCGTGTTTGATGATGCTATCATCCGGCAGCTCCGCGATCTGTACCAGCTGCACTTTGCCACGCGCGAGATCAGCGGGCTCTATGCCTCTCACAACTCTAATCCTGCAGAGAAGGGCTTGGCGGTGAGTCACGCCATACGCGATATAGTATCAGGTGTGCTGGATCAGGTGCTGTCGGACTATGAGTTTTTCCTTGGCCATTTTATGGTAAAAGGTGCTCATGAGAATAAAGCCTTTGCCCTGCATCAGGACTGGAATATAGTAGATGAATCTAAGCACAAGAGCTACCAGATATGGATACCCCTGCAGCTCACCTACGCGGCCAACGGCGGCCTGTATGTCGTGCCCGGCAGCCACAGGTTTTTTAATAATCACCGCTCCGGCAGCTACAGTATACCCGTGGTGCAAAACTGGGAGGGCATGAGCCGTATAGCCACTGATATCATCGTGCCTGCAGGCAATGTGGTAATGTACCACAACGGACTCTTCCATGCCTCGCATCCCAATACGACAGATGATATCCGCATGGCCGTGATCGTAAACTATGTACAGAAGAGTGCCCCGACATATTTCTTTCAGAAGAATGAGGCTAATGCCACTACAGACCTGTATAGCGTGACGGGAGACTCACTCATAGCACACCTGCCCGACCTGGAGAAAGGCATAGTAGGCGCAGACCTGCCGCCGGCAGGCAGTATGCCACTGAGCCCTATAGATAATCATGCAGTCACATACCGCGATCTGGAGCAGCACTATGATGCACTCTTCCGCTCAGCGGCACCGCAGGTCAAGCAACTGCACGTAGCCAAAGATCCTGCGCTGGAGCTGGAGCTGGATCAGAAGGGATACAAGGTCATTGACTTTCTGAATGAAGGAGAGGTGCTGGATTTCCGCAGCAAGTACGATTCCCTCTTTCGCGATCTGGACCGTACGCCGGGCCGCTTCACCACGCTACAGCATACTGACAATGCCACCAAGAAAAGCATCCATCAGTTCATCGTGCAACACACGAAGCGGGCCATGGATGAATTATTCCGCGACTATATCATACCGGTATCGCAGTACTATACCAAGAAGGCCCATACCTCTGGCGATATAGACCTGCACGCCGATAGCACGCTCCTGCTCAATCATCAGCTGGAGCCGCACTATGCTATCTGGGTACCCCTGGTAGATGTAGACGAGCGCAATGGCTGCCTCACGGTGATACCCGGTAGCCACCGCTACCAGCGCGCTATCTATGGAGGTTCCTTCCGCGGCAGGCAGGAGTCTCAGAAGGAACTGCTGCGTCACTCAGAGCTACCCATCCGCCTGCGGGCAGGCCAGGCCGTCATCTTTGACAATAACCTGCTGCATAACTCTACTGCCAATAGCACTGACCAGGACCGTATCTGCTTTACATTCCGGCTCACGCATACCGCTTCCGACTATTACAGCTTTATATGCCAGGACCCGTCACGCAGAGACCTCGATATCTATCTCGAGTCTCACGACTACTATATGAATGATATGTGGGACGGTGAGGGAGATCGTATCACCGGCAGGCACCGTGGTACTCTGAGAGATGCTATCAGAGAGATGCAGCCGTCGGAGCTCACACCACTGACCTGATCTATTGTCGCCTCCGTCTGAACCTGCCTAGCTCAGCTATCAGGCTCACTGTCTCAGCCAGTGCGCGATAGAGTGTTTTGATGCTACCTCCCTTAGGCGTACCGCCACCGCGCACCAGGTAGTCAGATGGCAGCTCTACAGGCACTGCACCCAGGTGGATCAGCTTTGAGCAGATCTCCGTCTCTACCAGAGAGCTGGATAGCTGCAGGTCACAGCGGTCCAGTTGGTCACGGGTATATACCTTCACCCAGTTTACATCGCGCAGGCTGATGCCGAGCAGTAGCTTATTAAAGGCCTTATTGCCCCAGGTCAGGATAGAGCGGTAGGCATTGTAGTTTGTCTTGCGGCGGTAAAAACAGTAGAACTCCTTTTCGCCAAAGGCCGGCACATCACACAGCAGCGCTACATCAAACTGCCCATCGCCCGGTATAGCGCACACGTATTGATATTGTGCGGCGGCGTAGCCTGTCCTGAGTGCGCAGCCTATGCCTTTATTAGCTGGGTGCTCCACATATCTCAGCTGTGGCAGTGTAGCAGCCAGCGCCCGGCACACATCTCCGGTTTGATCAGTACTACCATCATTGACCACTATCAGCTCATACCTGCCGGCGCATGATCGCATCACCTCCGCAGCCTGGCGTATCACACGCTCTATAGAGGTGCCCTCATTGTAGCAGAAAATGATGATGGAAAACTCCATTAGCGGATACTTATTTTTTCACCTCCCCGCTGCAGGGAGAGGATAGCATGCTCTATGATACTGATCACAGATAGTGCACTCTGCCCATCAGAGAGCGGAGCCGTCTGGTGCAGTATAGCCCCGGCAAAATCTTCCAGACAGGTCTTCAGAGATTCTATCACTTCAAATTTAGGTATGGAGATATTGCCCAGCCGGTAGTCTACCAGCGTTTTCTTGTCCTCATCTTCGGCTATACTATTATCAAACTCATATACCGTCAGTTTATTGGATGGCTCTATATCATCGTAGATGATCATCTTTTTCTCACCACCTATGATCATCCGGCGCATCTTGACAGGAGATGCCCATGAGGTATTGATATGTACCATCAGGCCCGAGTCATAGTGCAGGAAGAGGTATGCCAGGTCTTCTACATCATAGTCTTTATTCTTCTTGGCTATAGCGCTCACAGCAGAGGGGCGCTCATCTATCAGGTAGTTTATGATAGAGATATCATGGCAGGCCAGGTCCCACAGCACGTTGGTATGGCTCTGGTACACGCCAAGGTTGATACGTGTAGAGTCTATATAGCTCAGCTGGCCTATCTGGTCCTGGGAGAGGTAGGTCTTTAGTTTGCGCACAGCAGAGTTGTAGGTAAAGATATGATCTACCATCAGTACGAGGCTCTTCGCCCGTGCCAGTGCTACCAGCTCTTCTGCCTCTGCCAGTGAGGTGGTGAGAGGCTTCTCTGCCAGTACATGTTTGCCATGCTGCAGTGCTGCGCTGCACAGGGTGTAGTGCGTAGGTGTAGGCGTAGCTACGATCACTGCATGGATATTGCTATCGTCCAGCACCTGATCGTACGATCCAGCTATGCGTATCTGGGAGTATTGAGATTTTGCCTTTCCCGCCTTGGCCTCATTGGTATCATATAGCCATATATCTCCAAACGCCGGGTTCTGCACTATATTCCGCAGAATGTTGGTGCCCCAGTATCCGTATCCCAGCAGTGCTACATTTATCTTTTTGATGGCCATATTTTGTCTAAAAGCCGTCGCATAGCTCCCGGTCGTGGCGGAGGCAGCAGAGATATCTCTCCAGCCAGTGCCAGACCCTTCGGTCCATCAAATATATTGTTGTATAGGAAAAATTCAGGATTTGAGTGATATATCTCTATCGTATCTGCGTCCTTCTGATGGTAGTAGTACATCCCGGCGCCCTGTGGTATCACGCCAAAGACACATGCCAGCCTGATCTCATCAGTAGTATTGGTGCCGGAGGCGTGTATGAGGCGGTGGTCATAGATCAGGGCCTCGCCGGCCTTCATGTACAGGCGCTGCATATCCCGCCAGAACTCCTCCTCCCTATCCTGATATATAGATGGGATACTGGCTGAGCGGTAGGTCTTCTGCCAGCTGTGGCTACCGGGCACGATGCAGATCACACCGTTATCATCCGTCAGGTCTACCAGCGGCACCCATACATTGAATGACCTGTAGTGGTCCTCGTCCACTATGTTCCAGTCCTGGTGCGGGCGCAGCAGGCCGTTAGTGCCTTTGCCCTTGGCTATGTATGATCCGCCCAGCGCATTGCTATTGACGAAATATGCTTCTATCGCACGGCTAAATTTCTCTTTGATAAAGTCATTCATCCGCATACGGAATGGCACATCAGGCACATGCGCTGTAGCATACATACCCTCCTGCTCACGGCTGTGATGGCTGTAGTAAAACTCCTTGAGCTCCTGCACCTCGCCCTCTGTGAGGAAGGGCACGACCACATAGCCCTCACTCAGCAGGCGGGCATCCAGTGTTTTATCACGTAGTATCTGCTGTCCGTTTGTCATGCTGTGAATAGCTTAGCGATGCGTTGAAATAAGGTGGGCCTTTCTTGTACTAAAGTTGGCTCACTGAGCGCCCTTTCCTGCGGCGGTTCTGGCAGGGCGATGCCGAGCATAGCTGCCAGCTGCTCCCTGCTGTATGGCTCTACGCGGGCATCTATGTGGCCTGCGCTGCTGCCCATCTTTGGCCGTTGCAGTATATCCTGCATGAAGTTGTCAAAACTGATGAGGAAGTCTTCCGGCATATCAAATCGCTCGATAGCTGCTGCCGGATCAGACAGGTCACGGTAGTGGAATATCATCGGCGCGCCTGCGCTCTTGACCCCCGCTGTGATGGCCTTGCGTATCTTATCGCTGCGATTGGGCGGCGATCCGTGTATCACGCTCTGATTGAGTATCACAGCATGTCCGGCAGGCACGCTCATAGGCATAGCGGCCTGCTCCATCAGGTCATCATTGCCCGAGAAAAAGAACGGCAGTGTAGGCGCCCGCAGGGTCTTGACATTATTGTAGTGCGTACCCGGTACTACGCCCAGGGCACCATTATCTGCCGTCACATCTGTGAGCGGCACCCAGCAGTTTAGCGCTACATAGCGCTCCTCATCTACTATGGTCCAGTCCTGGTGTACCGCCAGCTCACTCTTGTTATTGGGCGCCTTGTACAGGAATGCCGCACCAAAAGGCAGGTAGTTTTGAAACAGGCGTGCATAGTGGCGGGAAAACATACTGACTATCGCATCACTAGCGCGTTTCTTATAAGCATAGTCTGAAGAGTAGCTGCCTGATACAAAACCCCTATCCGGAGATATGTCCGGGTGCAGCTCATCAAAGAGGGCATCCAGCGCGGCGACCTCCTCTGCATCGAGGAAGGGCAGTACGATATAGCCCTGCCGGTCAAATAGCTCCTGGTGCTCACGCTGCTGGAATATAGGCGCCACCATCAGCTGAATACTTTCTGCATCAGGCGTTGATAAAAGCTCTTCTTAGGTACATCGGCCTGAGGCTTGCCATACATACGCGCCAGGTCATCAGGCGTCACCTTAGGAAAGTTGTACTCCACCAGCCCTTTGCTACGTCCTACCTTTGGCCGCGCATGTATATTGGCGCCAAACTGCTCAAAGTCCGTCATAAAGGAATCGCTCTGCTCAAACAGCTCTACCTTGTCTCCATAAGACGGCTCCCAGTAGCATGTCTGAAAGACGGCGTCTTTGTGCGTCAGGTAGGTATTGGTCACGATGCGTGTCTCCTGTGACCTGTTGGCGGCAGAGTAGTGTATGATGCTCTGGTCAAAGATCACAGCTTCACCGGCCTTAGGGTATACCTTGGTCATGTAGGGCTTCACAGCCTCGCTGCAGTCGCCAAAGAACTCCGGTATCGTAGAGCTGCGGTAGGTAGGGAATAAGCGGTGGCTGCCCGGTAGCGTCTCCAGTGTGCCGTTCTCATCATCGAGGTCTATGAGCGGTACCCAGATATTGATGCCGGTGTAGCGCGACTCATCTACCAGTGTCATATCCTGATGCACACACATGGCGCTTTCCGGTACGGGTGTCTTGACTATAAAGCTGCCACACATTACCTTCACATCCTGAAAGTATTGCGCTATGCCGCGCTCACAGAGGCGGCGTATTTCTTTGTCGGCTTCTATGCGGTAGTTGCGGTCTGAGGAGAATGTGCTCGGGAAAAAACCCGTCTCATCCTTTGGGTGCAGCTTGCGGTAGAGCGCAGTCAGCTCTGCCACCTCATCCGGCTCATAAAAGGGCAGGATGATATAGCCATCCCGCTCAAATGCAGCTTGGTGCGCCTCATCACGAAAGACCCGCATCATCTTTGGAAACTCAAACATCTGCCGTCAGTCGCTTTTTGATCTCTCGTACTATATTGACCGGAGAGTATTTCTCTATAAATGATCTGTCGTCTACCCACACCCATGGTTTCTCCTCTACCACAGGCTCTGGCTGGGTCACCTCTGGCTCCGGCTCCGGTGCAGCGGCCTTTGTATCCTTTGTGCTGCCATCCATGTTGTAGTTAAACAGCTTCGCCAGCTTCTCGCACATCGGTACATTAAAGGTATTGCCATGATCTTTGATCAGGTCTATCAGTTCATCTGCGGTAAACTTGGGCAGGGTGAAAGGTATCGTGCCCTCCAGCTCGTAGCCCTCTATCACCTCACCATTGTCATACATCTGGGCCAGTCGTGAGTTCTCGTATTTGCGGAAGAAGTTTTCTTCTATCGCATACTTGAATACGCGGTCTTTATTTTCTGCCTTAGGGTCCAGGTAGTAGTGTACCAGTTTGGCATCACGCTGTGTCATACCTATACCAAAGGCTACACGCTTACCATTGCTGCTATTAGGCGGCGATCCGTGGAAGGTCCTGTTGTCAAACACCAGCATCTGGCCGGCCTTCATCGGCACTAGCTCCAGATATGGGAAGATGCTGAACATATGCTCAGACAGCGGGGACGGCACCTGCGGCGATGGTGATGGGCGGAAATTTTTGAAGAACCTATGGCTGCCCTTTATGACACCCAATGCACCATTATTCAGGTCCACATCTACCAGCGGCACCCAGCAGGTTAGCGAGCTGTGGCGGCGCTCATCCTCTACGAAGCTCCAGTCCTGATGCACAGGCACCACGCTGGTAGGGTTAGGCTCCTTGATCACATAGCTGCCTACAAATGCCTTGCTATCGCGAAAATGTACTGACATTTTGGGCAGAGCCACTTCCATCAGTTTGTCCAGTATGGTCCCTACCAGGCTCTTGTCCTTCTGGTCCATACTGATATGAAATCCGAAGCCTTTCTCGTCTTTCAGCTCCAGGTCGTTGTAAAAGTCCAGCAGCGTCTTCACCTCTTGCGGTCCGAGTGCTGGCAGCAGCGCGTAGCCATTCTGATCAAAGAAGGCCTGCACGCTATCATCCTTAAAGATGGGCACACGCATGCGTGTCTGCTCTTCATTGTTGATCTTAGCCTCTATGCTGATGCGGGATTCTATCCTGACCTGATAGTCTATGACCTCTGCCAGCTCGCCCACCAGCGGGCGCTGGCCCACATTATAGTAGCGCTGAAAGAAATTATCCGGTACGTTATACTTCTCCACCTTGCCATCTCCGGTGGCGTGATAGAAGAGCAGCTCTGCGCTCTCCGGTATCAGGCCGTAGGCTATAGACAGGCGCTCTGTCTTGGTCAGGTTTGGAGAGGAGGCGTGTATCACAGCATGGTTTAGCAGAAATGCCTGGCCAGCCTTCATCGGCACGGTGATCATCGCATCCCACAGAGCATCTTCATTGCCATGAAATGCAAACGGCATGGTAGGTGACCTATAGGCATCAAAGAACTTGTGGCTGCCCGGTATGACACGCAGCGCGCCGTTTTCCTCCGTGGTGTCTACGGTAGGTACCCAGATAGTGGCAGAGTACTGCTTCGTCTCATCTACCACGGTCCAGTCCTGGTGCACTCCTACTTTGCTATT
Organism: Bacteroidetes bacterium UBA1941; assembly: GCA_002336805.1. Taxonomy (GTDB): domain Bacteria; phylum Bacteroidota; class Bacteroidia; order Chitinophagales; family LD1; genus UBA1941. The sequence goes on along the minus strand of DDEZ01000002.1, from coordinate 193,257 downwards.
CTCTCCCGGAGCCTTGCACAGGAATGTGCTGCCCAGTTTTTTGAAGCCTGTAAAGAGCTCCTCTACCTTGGGATCAAATATAGCGTCGGTAGCGCGGTAGATATCATCTTTGGTCGTGCTGTCCGGATTGAATGCTTCTGAGTAGAAGCCTCCGGGTATTTCCTTGTGCAGCGCATAAAACTTCTCCGCTATGTGCCTGGCATCATCTCCACTGATAAAGTCAAACACCACGTAGCCATCGCGGTCAAATTTTTCCTGCAGCGCTTTGTCTCTGAATATAGCTGGTTTCACTGTCTGGCATTAATTGGTGATGAGATCGCGTACCCGGCGCAGCAGGTTGAATGGCTGCTTCTCGTCTATCTTCGGTCCTTTGATCCTTTTCTTAAACTCCTGCATCGTGATCTGCTGCGTCTCATGCTGAAAGGTCCGAACCACCCTGGCACCCTCAGGCTGCTTCCATGGATTAAATTCCATGTAGAAGTCTTTGTCTACCTCCAGGACATTCACCTGATTCTTATCCACCGCAGGGTTGACATGGTAGTGTATAGAAGGCTCCTCGTCTGGTATGAGTATGAGCTGTATAGTCAGGCGCAGGTCGTTTGTTTTATTGATAGCTGAGTAGTGCACTATACTGTCGTCCAGTACTACCGCATTGCCGGCTTTTACATTGCACGGCACGAGGCACTGCTCTATGATATCATGCTTGATGCTGTCCAGCTCCCACGGGATCATCGGACCGCGCACCTCGCCAAATCGCTTTTGCGAGCGTGGCACCATCTGCAGGGTACCATTCTCTACATTGCTGTCTACCAGCGGGCACCAGATAGATACCGTAGTCACCTTGCGCTCATCGGCAAAGGCCCAGTTCTGATGCAGCGGCACCTCACCGCCTGCGGTCTTCTTGCGGATATAGTTGGCTATGAGTGGGCGGTAGTCTGCCAGCCACTTTTTCACATGCGGCATAAAGATCTTCGTGATCTCGTCAAACACGGCCTTCTTATACTCTATATTTTTGTCTATAAAGGTGAAGTCATACGTGATCTCTCCACCCTCTACGCCGGTATCTGAGGCGGTGATATTGCCACCGCTCGTAGGCATGAGGTCAAAGAACTTCTGCTTGAGAAGCTCCACCTCCTCCTGAGATAAAAAGGGGATCTCTACATATCCCTCCTCCTGAAATATCTTCTCATAGGCCGGGTCCCGCAATACTGGTCTCATACTGACACGATTTGTGATAAAGTTACTCGAAATTGGACTATTAAATATAGTCAACTAATTCGTCCTCTGCATTGATAAAAATCATGAGGCCCCAGAGTAGTAGTGCGATGCACACACCTATAGCGGGCAGGTACCAGATGCTGGGCAGTGTATCTCCCAGTATGGCCCATCTGCAGCCCTGTATGGCGGCAGATATAGGATTGAGATAGAGCATAAAGGAATAGGCAGACGGCACCACCGTGACCGGATAGAAAACCGGCGTGAGCCAGATCATAAAGCCCACCAGCGTAGGTACGAACTGATGAAGATCACGGTACCTGATACTCAGCACAGACAGCCATACAGCCACCGTGAGTCCCGTCACAGCGCTGATACTCACAAATACCGGTACAAAAACGACGTGATATGACAGTGGTGTACCCAGGATGAGCATGAGTAGCAGCGTGAGCACCAGGGAGATAGAGAGTTCTATGATGCTCACTACGAGCTTAGACAGGATCAGGATCAGCCGTGGGAAGTACATCTTGCGGATCAGGTCCTGCTGGGTCATGATGGCGCTGCCTGCGTTATTGATCAGGTAGCTGAAGTTATTCCACGTCCACAGGCCTATGAAGGCAAAGACCGGATATGGATACCGCAGGCCGGGTATGGTGAAAAGCCTGGTAAAGATGAAGGTAAAGAGCGCCAGCACCAGCAGTGGCCGGCCTATGACCCAGAGCAGGTTGAGCCGTGTCTGTATGTACTGTGCCCGTATCTCCTGTAGTGCAAAGACCCAGATGAGCTGCCTGTACTGCACCAGTGCGGCCAGGTACTGACCGGGTGTGAGGCGGGCGGCTGATACGATATGCGTGGGCTTGGGTCTGTGCATAGTGGTGTGGGAGGCTACGCAAATAAAACTAAAATTAACCGGGCACATATTTTCACCCTTGCAAATCAGTTGGCGTGGATAGAAAATATGAGTTAAATTTGAAAGACTCAAACGATAGCGATCATGCTGATACCAAAGTTTAAAGATCCGGCCCTGGAGCAGGAGCTCACAGAGCGTGGCTATGTGGTCATACCGGGCTTCCTCTCTCCGGAGGATGTGGACAGGCTGCTCACCCTCTACCGCGCCAGCCACCAGGAGCGCGAGATAGGCTGCTGGAATAGCCTCTACGACCTCCCTACAGGTGCGGGTGCAGACCTCTCTGCGCAGATACGCACCGTAGCAGAGCCGAGGCTCGACGAGTACTTTATGGACTGGAAGTTTCCCTCAGCATTATTTATCGTCAAGAATCCCGGCCGCGGCCATGAGAGCCTGGTACACAGGGATGACAGCGTATTTGACGAGGAGCAGGTGCAGTACCGCCAGTGCTGGGTGCCGCTCGTAGACCTGACCGAGACCAATGGCGCACTGTATGTAGTGCCCCGCAGCCATAAACTTTTTACGGACAGCAGGCCGATGTTTGCCAAGTGGCCGTATGAGCACCTGCGCCCACGGCTGGAGCAGGAGTTTGAGGTACTATATGCCAAAGCCGGCGACCTGGTAGTATACCTGGAGCGCACCCTTCACGGCTCTCCGCTAAATGTAGGCGATGAGCCGCGCCCGGTATTCCAGGGTGGTGTGATACACCGCGATGCTGAGCCACTCTACTCCCGCTATATAGCTGACCGCAATGAGGTAGACTACTATCAGGTAGACACCGCCTTCTTTCACAATAAGGAATACATGAAGCCGGTCATAGACCCGCAGTACCCGCTGGTCCGTACTGAGCCGTATACTGTCACAGAGATCACCGAGGCTGACCTCGACGCCTTCTTTGGCGAGAAGGTGGTGGCAGCACACTGATACATCATGACATAGCTAAATAGAAAAAAGCCCCGCTGATGCAGGGCTTTTTTGTTGTGGTTGAGGAGGGACTGTTTTATTGAAGGGAAATTTCCTATAAACCTATGAAAACTTATGTAAAATGACCCTTTTGGCGTTGATTTTCAAATATTTATGAGAATTTTTCTCCTCCCCACTGGTAATAAGATAAGAAAGAATAGGACTATGCATGTAAAGAAGTGCGTGCAATAACGCGTGTTATGAGCCCCCATGATGCAGAAACAACTCCAAAATAATCTTTTACGGTTATCTAAATATAACTGTAAGATTAAGTTTTAACCGGTACAGCTTATCAGTTTACGAACAGAAAGAACTGCTGGTATTACCGAGGGATTGGCGGCCTTTGTACAAAGAGATGCTTTAAAAAGTGATTAGACTGATGGAGTTAGGCTTAGCTATCTTTGCTCATTAAAGCTACTTATGAATTCTTTCTATGTCCTTCCGTTAGATTTTTTGAACTAACTCTGAAATAATTTCTATACAGAAAGGGAATTACATAGTTTGTGTATTTTCTATTGGTGTTGTCTGTCTCTTTGATAATGCCATTGCTTAACAAGATTGATTTCATGTCGTCAATTTTCTTCAATCCCTCCACTTCGCCCTTTTCATCTTTATATTTCATAAAAACCTGGTTGAGCATGTCATTAAATTCAATTCTTCTAAACGTTGGAACCTTTATTCTTGTTGGGCCGTCTACTGTGATATATTGATAGAATTTTAATAACGCCTTATTCCCTTTCTCCTTTGCAAGATCTTCGTAGTGTTGCTTTACTGCATATTCGCGGACGCGGTTATCTGCGTAAAAAGAAGCAGATAGTACAGACTTAAGGTTACGATTATTATACTGACGGGCTAAGAACGCTACTGTTGCGCCTTCAATCAAGTTTAAGAAAGGTCTCAAACTTATCATGTCATTTGCATCCCTCAGATTTCTTGAGAACCAATCATAACTTTCGCCCATGCCATTATTGACGCCCACGTCCTGCCAATTAGCATATTTCCCAAAAAAACTTTCAACTAATGGTCTTAAATATTTTTGCTCTGTTGGAACTTGATTATCGTTTTCAATAACCCTTTTATCTAAATCCAATATAAAATCCAAATTCCCAAAATTGAAATGAGAATAAAGTATCAAGTAGAATTCATTTTTTGCATTCAGTAATACCAGTTTAAAAAAGTATGAAAATAACTCCTCTTTAGTCCACTCAATGTATATCGACCTATTAGGCAGGTTTTGGCTATTTGTGATATTAGTTAATTGATTGAACAAATCTGAGCGCAAAAAGATTTTCGGAAGAATTTTGGTGAACGGATTAGACCGCCAAAAATTGATAAGGGGCGAGATGCCTTGTGACCAGTATTCCGGTTTCACCACATAGTCTAATTGTTCAAAAAGGACTATTAGATTTTTATCATCCTTTTTTAACTGTTCATCAAGTTGCTTAAGAATATTGAAAATCTTGGTGTAAGCATCATTGTCGTTGATATAATTATTAAATCTATTGACAGTTTCAGGTTCTTGGGTAATTGGTAGCACTGGCAAATCATTGGAAAAATACTTCGAATCACGAATAGTAGGGTCGAGCATTATAGCGTTCCAAACATAAACCACCCAGAATCTTTCGAAAAAGAAATCGGGATCAATAATTTTAGGTATGTTGAACTTTGTAGTTTCCAGATACTTTTCACCTCCCTCCTCTTTATGAATGGAGATAGCGTTGACAAATAGATGCTTGTCATCGAAAATGTTTGACCTTGCTTGTAGTTTCTGCCGTAAATCTGCCTTTCTGAATGCTTGGTAAAGCGCCGTCTTCCCTGTTCCTTTGCTTCCGATGATTAAGAATTTATCTCGGTTGAACATGTCTTTCATGCAATCGCGGAAATAAAAATCTCTAATTTCAGGAATAGCATCATCAGCATATCGCGAAATACGCCTTAACTCGGAATCCATTTTCCTTAATAAACTTTTCCTTAGCTCGATTACAGGAACATTTTCTTTATGCTGCTCAAGTAATTCTTTAAGACTGCTGCCGATTGATGATTGAATATTTTCTACCATTCGAGTTTCTTCAACCACAATGGCATTTGGTCTAATAGGTTCAACTACTTCGCTTTCCTGTTTAACTACATTGTGTTCTTGAATTTTCGCGAACAACTCATCAAAGAAGGGCTGGAAATGTTTATTGCTTTCGATAAGCGATACAAAATCAGCATCAAAATATTTTTGTTGTGTCGCTTCCTTCTTGTAAGAAAACTGTGTTCCGATATTTTGAAGAGCAGTATCGTTTTCGAGTTGATAAATCTTAAACTCCTTTTCTGTTAGGGGCTCTTCCTGAATAAACTTAGATTGGTTTTGTGGCAATTTTGTAATCCCGTCCACTTGTTTTTTGAAATCCTCCAAATAACGTTTGCCTCCGCCAAGAATGTTTGAGTTCACTAAAACGACATCTTTTTCGGCTTCAATCTGACCAACTGTTTGTAAAAATTGCTCCAATCCGGTTTTGTTCTGTACGTTGTTTCCAAAGAATCCAACTATAATTTCGGATAGGCATGCAAGAACAGCAAAAGTATCATTGAAACCAGTTCTCGAATCAAACAAAACAATATCAGGATTGAGTTGAGTTTTTAAGTCGTTGACGAAATCAGTGAATTGAGAGACGATATTATCTACGCTGGATAAATCAAGCTTTGCAAGGGCTTCTAAATAGTGATCACGGTGAATGAGATTTAATCCTGTCCTATTGCTTTCTAACAGCTCATCTGCATCGGCAGTAGTAAGTTCATTACTGATATTGCCAGCAGGAACAACAAAAATTTCACCCTGACCAACATACTCAAATCCTACCTTATAGGAATAGTTGGCTTGTATATCCAATTGTTGGCCTGTTATTGTAGAGAATTGTTTATCCAGCAAATATTCTACTACACCACTTTTCCTTGAAAGAACATCACCGTCTAAATCGAAATAGTTGGTAAACCCAGGTGCCTCAAAATCACAATCAACTATAACTACTCGCTTACCTTGAATTTTAGCACAGTAAGACGCAAAAGCCGCTAAAGTAGTGGAGCGTCCCATTCCGCCTTTGTAGCTATAAAAAGTGGTTATTAGCGGGTCTTTAATAGTAACCCCTTTTTTCTTGACAAAGTCAATAAGGTTATTAAATCGTCTTCTTAAACCTAAATCAATTTTGTTTACGTTGTGTTCCGGTTTAAAAAGCCAAGAATGATATTGGTCATAAACCAGTTCCGATTCTAAAACTTCCTCAATGTCAAAGGCATCAGAAATAACAGTAAAATTATCTTGCAGCTGAGCATCAATAATTCCCTTGTGGGAAACCAGAAGATGAATGCCAATTTCCATATCGTTCTTCAAAACGATTTTATAGTCCTTCAAAATCTCATTTGGAAGTGAATTGAGAAATTCAGCGATAGACTCTATTTGATTTATTACCTGTAGCATCTTTAAAAATATTGTGATTTACTTATTAGACTGATATGGATGTGCTCTGCCAAATTTAGAAAGTCCAAGACTTTGTCTTTCTGTAATACGTATCCAGTCACAATTCTGTACCTTGCTTCAGCCTCCCATTTCTTAAGCATCTTTTTCATTGTATTATCAAGAGGCAAGTCTATTCCTTGAATGTTTAAGCCGGACAATCCAGCTTCCATCGTAAAAAACGTGAGATTCTGTTTTAACTTATGACCTTTTGAATAAATCGACCACCGGCAGTCATAAGAGCCTGTTATATCTGTGTTACCTATATCGCGGTAAGCGTAGCTAACTCCATAATTATTATTGGCAGCGTTTGAGTGATAATACCTAAGTTGATTGACATCGTTGAGGCTATATCTGGTTTTGATTGTATCATAACCAATGAATTTGAGAATACAGAAACTAACAGAACATTCAATTACGTATCCCGACAAATAATAAATATTTGCGAGTAGTTCATTCATTTTTTTTATCTCCGTTAGAGTAGGAGCTGCTGAATAGGAATTGTTTATTACATCACGTAACTTTTGACAAGTTTCAAGATGTCTTTCTGCTGCAATTTTATATTCTGAATAATCCTGCATAATTTAATTTGGCAAAGAGAAAATTCTTTGCTGCAATCTATTTGCATTCACTTAAAATACTTTTTTCCTGCCTCTTTAATCAGCGAAGCAATTTTGGTTTTTAAATTGCTCGGTTCTAAAACTTCTACATCAGCACCGTATGATAAAATGAGCGCTTCTAACTCATTATTGGGAATAAGCTGAAACTCGTAAGAGTTTTCGGCACCCTTTAACTTTTGCTGTGTATGATGTAATGGATTAGTAGTTACATACTTAGAACGCATCGGTGAAAATTGCAACACTACCTTTTGTACCACTCCTCCGGATGGTGTACTCATGCCATAAACATTGTTATAGAGTTTACTTGGGTCGAAATTGTGATGTTGGTAATGTTCAATTTTGCCTTCAACTTTAACTTTACTCTTGATGCGTTCCAATGCAAATTGCTGAAATTCGTAACGACTTTGCTTACGCCACTCTTCTGGTAAGCCAATTAAAAACCAACGATTATTAAACTCCTTAAGTAAATATGGATGTACAACCAAGCTTTTGGGTGCGTCATATTTAAAGGGCTGATAGTCGAAACTGATAACAGTTTTCCCTTTTATGGATTCGAGCAGATCAACCATATATTTAGAGCCTTCGTAATTAGGACGAGTATCGAATTGAATTATCTCCATTTCATCTTCAGCATCAGCTTTCATTTCAAGTTTCTCAAAGATGTAATTGAGTTCTTCGTGAATATCAAGCCCCGGCACTTGTTTTAAGATAGAGGCTGCCAGTTTTATTTTTTCTATTGATGCCGATTCAACTTTTACTTCAAAGTGATTATACCGAATAGGCTCATAAATGTATCCCTTGCCTTTTTCAAAATGAATGGGAGCATTTTCCCCCCTCATATCCATTATATCCTTTTCAATGGTTCTTTCCTTTACACCTACACCTAACTCACGATTTATTCTTTCCGTTAATTGCGACAAAGTATAATAGCGACTCCTAAACAACTTGTTCAGAATTCGGGTTCGGTCGATATAGGATTTAGTTTTGGGCATAAATTACAAATGCAAATAGATTGCACCAGCTCATGGTTCCTTTGTGGCGTAATAAACAAAAAAAGCATGAATTTACAAATTACTATAATGGATCATCTGCATTTTGGAACACCTACAATGGAGCAAAGAAGGGCCCTTCTCAGTATGTCCGATTTTGCGAAAACTGATAATGTCGATGATTTCATGATACTATGCGGTGCTGCTGGTACCGGCAAAACATCCATTGTCAGTGCCTTCATCGGTTATCTAAGCCAAGTAGACATACCTTACCAAATCGCTGCACCTACTGGAAGGGCTGCTCGCATCATTGGTCGTAAGAGTAAAACCGTAAGCAATACTGTACACTCCATGATTTATAGGCCCATGAGTAATAAACAAACAGGCGAGATAGCGTGGAGGTTAAGACAAAACCTTAACTCCAAGCAGACTATTTACATCATAGATGAAGCTTCAATGATTGCAAGCATAAAGGAAAATGGAGTAGACTCACTATTTACAAGTGAAAACTCGTTGCTGCATGATTTAGCAGCGTTTGTCAAAAATGGCAACCCGAAAAATAAAATACTTCTCTTAGGTGACCGGTATCAATTACCGCCAATCCATGAGTTAGAATCAAGGGCATTATGCGAGGAGTATCTTAAAGAGACTTTCGCCTGGAAAGGTAGGACATGCCTACTAACCATAGTAAAGCGACAAGATGATGGTAGCCAGATTATGTATAATGCCGTTAGTACAAGAAAAGGAATCGATGAAGGCCATGCATCAGTTAAATTGGAAGGCCAAAGATTCTCGAACACCTGGCGCGCTGTGGATGACTTTGTGCACGAATGCACCAGCAAGGGTTTTGACCATGTAATTTCGATTGGTACCACTCATAAAATGAATGAAGTATTCAACAATGCCGTAAGGGCAAGACTGTTTGGCAGAAATGCCATGATGCTTGAGCCTGGGGATGTAATGATAGTAACTCAAAACTGGAAGCGTAACTCACATCAACTCTATAATGGTGACCACGTGACTGTAAAGGAGCTTTTCCCAAATTTAATAGAGAAGGTAGCTGATCTGCATTTCATGCCGGTAAAACTCTTATACAAAGCATTGATTGGAAGTGAAGAGGAAATCGAGGATTATCTTCTTATTGAGAGTTTGACAGCTCCAAATGGTCAGCTTGGACGTGCTCGTGAAAATAAGCTACGTAATGAGCGGTTTATAAAAAATCCTCAATTTGCTGAAAGTGCTTTTCCTGAAGATGATCGATACGTAGGTGCAATAAGATTGAATTACGGCTACTCCATAACTTGCCATAAGGCACAAGGTGGGGAATGGGATAAAGTTTATATGAATACCTACTATATCCCAGACTTGAGGTCCCAATATACGGCAGTGACAAGAGCAAAGCGTGAACTATCCTTTTATTAATTAATAAAGAACTAATGAAACAACTAAACCTTTTTGCCAGGTACGCTACGAGATTACCAAAGACTCAATATGATGCTGTGATTTATTTTATGGCCAGACTTGATATTGAGATGGTTAGCGACATTTTAGATCGGGATAAAACCTATCAGGACTTCCCTAAAGATATCTTCATTAGTAAGCTCGTTAAAGCCTTTGAAAAATTTCAAGACTCAGGTGATAAAGCTCTGGCATTACACAAGGGTCGATGTGCAGGTTGTAGCAATGGATGCAGAGGCTTCACCTTTCAAGGCAGTAAGGGGTTATATATGGACATTCTATTTCTGACCGATAATGGCAAGATTAAAGATATTTATGAATGTTCCTTGTTTGTAAATGAACAGAAACTATTAAGGAAGCTTATCAGGGTCAAAATTGACCCCAAGGAAATTAATGCAAATGGTGATTTCATTCCATTTTGATTAATTATGCGGTAATATGATAATTACCTCCAACCCCGGTAGTTACCCCTTGGCGGGACATACTGATGAATAGGTTCAGCGGGGTGAGTTATAGTATCAGTTTTCCAGTCATATCTTTGCTCTGATTTCGCACGCTCCAGTTCCAGATGCTCGTATAGATTAAAATTACCTGCTTTAAGCCAAACCGTTATGGCATGTTTGTCATTTTCCAAGTTATGAGTAACTCTTTGTACGTAGAAATGATGGAAATTGAAAATCGGTCTTAAAAAATCCAGTTCCATATCATCGCCTACTTTAGGAATATGGTCGAGCATGGCGCAAAAGGAAGCCCTTTTATCATAGAACCTGACATAAAACTCTACAAGGATAGAACCCATTATTAATGTGGTGCCCGGTCCTTCCATTGAAGATAGAAAGTCATCATAAACCTTTTCAAGCATTTTTCGGAGTTTACTTGAGCTAATTTTTAATGTTGCTTGTAATTCTTTGCTTGTGGTAAGGTGCTGGTTTTCTTCCGTAAATGGGTCATATTTTAGAAGCTCTTGTATCAGCAAATCATAGTTCTTCCCTTTATTCATTAAGGATCGCGCCACATTGGGATGATATGGAATAGCTAATATCATATCCTTCGATGATAAGGTTTTTGCAATCATAAAATAGAATAATGATTAAAGCTATAAATTAATATTTAGCCAATCCTATGTAAACAAATTGTTTTTAAGAAAACCGGTATAATCGAATTTAGTCGATATAAGCCCTTGGCTCATCCGTTTTTTAGCTAAAGGACATCTTGTTGGGACAAAATAAATAAACCAATGCAGCGGAATAATTTGAAATAGGACCTACGGGCTTCATTGAGGAAACAGCTGATAGCTTGATCTATGAACGTTCAAAATTCAAATGCAAATTATTTCCTACGCGCGTGATCATATATAAGCGATGAAAGCGCTCTCATTATTTAGATACAAGGATTTCTTAACCGAGCAAAGTGAAGAAGCTAAAGAACTTGTCAATCAGGTTACCGCAAATGCAATCTGGAAATACATTAACGAGGAAGACCCTTTTGCGATCTTCCCGCTGTATAATACAAGGACCGGTAAATGGTTAGAGGAACAAAAAGCCAGCGATATTGGTCTGTACCTGACCCAAAACGACTTGGATTTTACACTTTTTGAGGTAGAGATTATATGCGGATTACTACCGGATCAGACCAAGAACTCTAACCGATACCTTTTTATACAAAAAGTAGAAGAGGGACAAGCTAAATCGATAGCGGGAAAATTTGATTTGGATCAAATCGTCTGCGGAAATGGCTTTCGGGCATACTCCGTTGACCTTCTCGGCGACAGAAAACAATTAATGCTCAATAGCGGGGACATGCAAATGGCGTGGGTCGGTGCTCTTTTGGGTCCGGTGAAGCCTTGGATTTAGGGGCTAAGTTGGGATTCGAGCATCTTTGACTTATAGAAGTTTACATCAAATGCACGGAAAGGACCAATGCCTATCATTTTTGGGGTTGGATGAACTATCCGAGACCAAAATGTGCTGCGACTAATGTCGCCGACCAGTCCAAACACTTCCTTTTACTATCCATTTGCTTCCTGAGGTCAAAACACAACAAAAGCGGCCAAATACATGGCCCGACCTTACAAGTGTCCCAGGAGCGCCCGAAACAGACCATTTATTTTAGCATTTGCTTGCGGGTAGAGCTGTCAGTCTTTCCTTATCCCGGTAAGACCACTGACGGTAGCAATCTGTAACTTCCCCTGATTTATCCCTTTGCGGAAGACTGTGTCCAAGACAAGGGGAAGATGTACTTCCAGCGACCGGAAATACACAATATCATTTTGGTGCAGCTTCCTATCGTTAGAGGAAATGACCAGAAAGCCATTTTCTGTCTTTCTGAGTTCAACTTTCTTAGACGGCTCATATAAAATTGTCACCGTTTGCTCTTTCCTGACTTGGGTGGCAGTCAGCTTTTCAATCTTTGCGGCTTGCTCTTGAGCATCAGGGGCCAGATCACTCAATAAATGTTCCCATCCTTTGTAGCCCAGATACTGACTTATAAGATCCAGAGTATAAAGACGCGGCTCCTGACTTGCTCCTTTTACAAACCCGTAAAGCCGTTTTAATGTACTTGCACTGATCTTGGCCTTGCATACAGCGCTTATCTCCTCTGCCAGTGCGTTGCACTGCACGGGGTATCGTATCGGACCTTGGCCGAATTTGCGCTCAATTCTCTCCTTGATAATTTTCGATAACACCGGTCACTCTTTTTACAACATCGAATGTAGCTTTTGGAACAAAGCGTTTAGCTGATTGGACTATAAGATCGGAATGAACTGAATGAACTATAAGAACGTAATGGGCATTTATCTGGCGGTTATATTCGATTTTTCATCAATCTAAAAATATCGTTTATGCAAAAACTCTTCTTTTCGCTTTTGTTTATCATGATGATACTTACTGCAAGATCACAAATCACGATTGTATCAGTTAGCCCCGATACAGTTTGTCCATCAGGAACGTTCACGACCAGTGTCTCTATCCATTTTGGTCCTGACAGATCAATATTCACTGATTCACTCCGTGTATCGGGTTATACCTTCCCTCCAGATACTTTCAAATACACGCCGCACCTTGCCGGCCATACTTTTCCTGACAGCTTATCCTTTTATTTTGACACTACCATGCTAAATACTACTCGTACGATTTCATTTATATCATCTATACATGACACAGGGGCCTTTTACCTGAGTGACACCACCCGGTATTACAATACTACTCACATGTCGCTTACCCTGTGGTCAAGTGATCTACACAACTCTGATACATTTAATATTCATCATGCGGCTTATCCAAATCCTACTATAATGGTTGATTCGATAAGGTCTATCTGCCAAAATGCGACTATCAACCTTACAGCTTCAGGGCCAACAAATCATGGAATATATTTGTGGGTCAACCCACATAGCAATGATACAACCGTCGGTAAAACGGTCATTGTCAACGGTGATAGTCTTACCCCTATTGGATATAACAATATCTACCGCTGTATATACATCGATACCTCCAAGCATTGTAATAATTTAGCTACTACAAAGACCGCAAATATTATAGTTAAGACAACTCCCTTCCAGGATATATGTGCAGTAACCTTAGATAGCACCTTAACTCATAATGTTATAGTATGGGATAAAAACCAACCATCTGATACTTTTCGTTATTCCTTGATCGATTCATTCTTGATTATGAGGGGTAACCAGCAAATTGGTTCACAGCCATTCACCTCATATAGCAGTTTTCAGGATAATAATGCTAACATATCTCTCCAGGCATGGACATACAGCATCACAGCTAAAGATGTCTGCGGACTCTTACCAATATATTTTCCTGGCAACAGTGTTACCACAATGTTTCAGCTACAGCCGAATAACGGTGATGTAACGTGGTATCCATATCAGGGATCATTTTCAGGTACCTACTCCGTGATGCGCGATGCCAATGGCAATAACAACTGGACACTACTTGACACTATTACAGCAAATACTTCACCTATAACCGTGCATGATACGAATGCAGCTATCCTGCCAAACACCCGGTACAGGATAGAAGCTGTCGGCGCCAGTTGCAATCCAAGAACCGCATATACATTGTATTCCAATATCAGGAGCGTCCAGCCAAATGGCATAGAGGAAATAAACGCTCAAAAATACTTTGTATATCCCAACCCAACCAGTGACATTCTCTACTTCAGTGAACCTGGCTTGCATCTGACCATTACAAACATAGAGGGGCAGCGTATCGTTGATATTGATAAATGTAAAAGTCCATTGGACGTATCAGGTATGGCATCTGGCGTTTACCTCGTTTTGCTTAATGGAGAAGTAAGTAAGTGGGTCAAGTATTGATCCGATAGTTTATTCACAAAGTTCGTCGCGCGCGCATGTGTATATATGCGCGCGTTCTTTATAAATACTCCCCCTTCATCAGCAACAAGCTATAGCGAGTTTCTTGTCCTTTGTCCTTAAAGACTTAAATTGGATTGTTTTCAGCTAATACCAAACAATGATGCTGTCAAAATATTTTTTCAAAAAGGTGAAACATTCTGCCGAAACGGGCATATAAAATTGGTCAGAAATTTCAGGTTTTGGATTTAGTAAAGAGTTTAAGACGGTCAGACACTTTAAACACTTTATAGGACCTAACAGTCTTTACAGGCCTTACAGGTCTCATACGCACCATATCCGCTTAACGGGACAAAACTCCTAAACCCAAGTAAAGAACAGTTAACGACAGCTATTCCACGAACAGGTCTACACGCCTCTATACGCAGCTATAAAGAAATAATAAGAAATCTGACTATTCCAGAGTTGATTGATGGGCGTAGCCCTTATAATGTGCCCGGACATCCCAATTGCTCCTTCGGTGGAATTTATGGGACACCATACCTGTTTGACCTTCATGCTTAGCTACTTTTGAAACCGAGAGCGATTTGGAGCTGCCCTTTGTCAATAATTGATTGTTACAAAAATTGTGTGTGCCCGGCACAACCAGAGATTTTCTGGCTTCATCGCTAATAAACGCAAGAATCGCATGACTTTTTCCATTTCCTCTGGCGGAAACTTCTCGTTTCCGGCGGTTGCTGCTACACTCGTGTTGTAATTATTATCAAACAAAAATTGTAACAACATGACAACACAACAAGCAACGGAACTGGTGGTAAAATTTCTCAAAAAGTATCCTGACTCAACGAAGGCAGCAATAAGCGAGGCCACCGGGGTAAAAGGTATAGTCCTGGCAAACGTCTTCAAGAAGCTGACAAACGAAGGCTCGCTAATGGAGACAGAAGGTGACGAAGGGAAACTCTACTCTATCACTGAGCAACCTGTGGCAGAAGAAACACAGATCGAGGAAGAAGAAATTGCTGCAGGCAAACAATCAAAAGGCCGCAACAATCAGAAGTTCAAATTCAACGGTGAAGAATATGGCAAGGGCCCATTGGTCAGAGAAGTGGTCAGGCAATATGTAGAGAATCATAAACCGACACTCAAGCAGCTCAAAGAAGCTTTTCCTGATGAGCTCCTTAAGAGATTCGGCGTATGGCAGGAAGAAGATACGGCCCGATCTATACAAGGTGCCCGTGACCGCTACTTCTGTAAAGAAGAACATCAAATCAAGGTGAAGGGCAAGATCATTTTGGTTTCTAACCAGTGGTCAAAGGACACTTTGCCTGGTTTTTTAAAGCGCTGTAAAGAGTTAGGAATAAAAATCAAATAGTTTCTTTGCTGTGCTTTCTATACAGGCGGGTATCGTAACAGGTGCCCGCCTTTTAATGCAAAAAACTGCTAACCCATTATTTCAGTCCATTCTAAATAGTATATTTGAGTATTCATTTAATTCTCGGATAAAGTTTTCATAGGTTCAAAGGGGTCGTCACGAAAGTGCCGGCCTCTTTTTTTATCCCCTTCCCCCCACAGAAAAGTTTGATTCCGGGATTGCCCGCGATATACTATATCATTTTCTCTCTTTTGAAATTCAAGGAGATAGAGAAGAATTTGCTAAAAAAGATAGCAATTACTAATTTTATAACCTAAAACGAGATTATGGGATATGACCGAGGGCAATGGATTATAGACAGTAAAAATAAAAAACCGCTTTGGATTACGGCTATTGCTGAGGATGTTGGTCTCCTCATGGGCTGGGGCATTAAAAGACATTCGCCAGTCTGGCTGAGTTGCACAATGAGCACAGATAAGCCCAGAGTGCTCCAGGAGCATGAAGTCGAGCAACTCATCACCGCCGAATACGATACCGAGGGTTATACAGCATTTAAGACGGTCATGCAAAACCCAGACGATTACCTTTTTAAGAATGCCACCCAATACGGCATCGAGGACCCTCTACTTGTGAGTGCTACACTTTTAAAAGTCTACCCCCGAATCAGAGAATATGATCAAACCTCCCAGCAATAAGAATCCTAATGACGCCACTGGCTTTGTATCTCCTACACAGGATTATTTAGAGACACGCCTGAGCATAGATGACTATGTCATCAAGAACCCTAATGCCACGTACTTTGGAATAATCAAACAGACAAACGATGATGTATTCGAGCTTCATTGCGGCGACGTCCTGGTAATTGAGCGCAGCAGGAGGCCAATGCACGATAACCTCGTCCTCGTCTTTGCCGAAGGGGAATTTAGGATGAAGAAGCTACGCATTATTATCGACCGCGTTTATCTCGCCCCACTCGGTGCCGGCAAAGTCATCGATATTACGGGGCAGGAGGATACCGTCATTCATGGTGTCGTAACCTACATCATCCAAAAAGCCGAAAACTTCTGCAATGTTCTTCGGTGAACAGACATACTGCCTTACCGACATCAACAACTGCTATCCGAGCTGTGAGGCGGTTTTCGATCCTTCCCTCAAAGGCTGGCCTGTCGTCGTACTAAGCAACAATGACGGATGCGTCATAGCGCGAAACCAAGAAGCCAAAGACCTTGGCATAAAGATGGGTGACGTCCCTCACCTCATACCCGACCTGATAAAGCAGTGCAAGATATTCAGCTCGAACTACACCCTCTACGGCGACATGAGCGATCGAGTCATGAATACGATCCGTGAATTTTCGCCCGAAGTCGAAGTATATTCAGTGGACGAATGCTTCATAAGGGTAAATCGACAGGATACCTTCATGCTCTATTTCTTGGGCAGCAGCATCAAGGAACGCATCAAGGCCGTGACAGGACTGCCCGTTAGTGTTGGTATCGGCCCGACCAAGACACTCGCGAAGATGGCGAACAAGTATGCGAAGAAAGTAAAGCCTATCGGCGTGTATGTCATTAATAGTGAGGACGCTCGGATAGAGGCGTTAAAGGGATGCGAGATTGGGGACGTGTGGGGCATTGGTCAACAGCATGCCAAGCGCCTCATAGCAAATGGCATCACTACTGCTTACGAGTTTAGTGTGCTTAACCTGGAGTGGGTGCGAAAGAATATGACAGTCGTCGGCGTAAGGATGCACCAGGAGCTTAATGGCCATCCTTGCCTTGAAATGAAAGAGACGGTAGCTACCAAACAAAACATTTGCACTTCGCGATCTTTCGGCAAGCTGCTGGAAACCCTGCCTGATATGTCGGAGGCAGTAGCGAATTACGTGGCAACCTGCGCCAGGAAGCTCCGTAAGGATGGTACCTGCGCCAACATGTTACAGGTATTCCTTCATACTAATCCCTACCGGACGGACCTATCGCAATATGCAAACTCAAAAACCATAGCCCTGCCTGAGGCGACGAATTCAACAATAGAGCTGGCGCACTATGCTTTGGCGCTATTAAAGGCCCTGTATCGCCCTGGGTACAAATACATGAAAGCAGGAGTGATCGTTTCGGGCCTCATTCCTGAGCATTCACGCCAAGAGGTACTATTTCCGAAAATGAATCATGAAAAACACTCTAAAGCCATGAAAGCATTAGATTTGCTTAACTCACACTTCGGAGCGGGATCTGTTCGCATGGCATCGATGGCAGGCCACAGGAAATACGCCCTGAGAGCCGGTATGAAATCGGGTCATTATACGACTAAGTGGAGTGATATCATTAAAGTAAGCGTTTAAGCATGTGTAACAGATACAGCAATTTAACCACGTTGGTAAATGAAGTGTTAGAAGAACGGCTTTCGAGGGAACTGCGGGAGCAGGTGTATTTCTATCATACCTCTGCATTTGAAAACAGAGCGCAAGGCATAATTACACAGAAGTACCCTGACCAAGTACATTTGGTGAAATGGTCCGCCAAACATGCCAATGCCAGAAGCGAAAAGATTTTTGATACATGGCCCTTTAAGAGCTCCATTTTTGACAAGCGGTGCATCATTCCCGCCACTGGCTTTTATGAGCACAGGAAAGTTATGGAAGGCAAGCAAGAAGTAAACTATCCGTACTACATACAGGTGAAAGATGGTGATGAGCATAAAGCCTTCTTCATTGCGGGAGTATGCGGAGTATGGGATAATGTGCCATCTTGGGCGATGCTCACCACGGATGCTAACGAAATGATGCGCTACATACACAATGGTGGCAATCACCCGTTCAGAATGCCTGTCATTCTCACAAAGGAGGAAGCTATGAACTGGCTTGATCCGACCTTGAAGCGAAGCGACATCGAGAATTTCACCAAGCCGTACCCTTGTGATGGTATGATAGCCCATAGCATTGCGAAAGGATTTATCGGGAAAAATGCGACTCCCGATAGCCAGAATACGGTAATGCCATTCGATCATCAGCACGCAGACATACAACCCGTTCTAAAAGGACTCGACTTTGTAAAAAGTATGCAATGAAAGGGAAAAGTTTAAAGCAATTAGTAAGGGAAGCCGGTCCCGATGAATATGTATTAGTAACGTATGAAACAGGGGCCGCTGTTTATATCGGGGAATTGGATTCAACCCTTCAAATTACAACAACAACCGATTTTACAATGGCAAAAAAATGGGGAGCATTAGATGCAGTTAATACTCTTAAATTGAATTTCCATAAAGCGATTACTGGCTTCGTAGAACTAAAGTTTGAAAAAGTAATTATTTCATAGGGTTTATGGCTGATGTTCATGATAAGGCCACCAGGTCATTCAATATGAGCAAAATCAAGAGTAAGGATACTAAGCCTGAGTTAGTAGTCCGGAAGTTTTTGTTTTCAAAAGGGTTCCGCTATAAACTTCACGACAGTTTTTTGCCGGGCAAGCCAGATATTGTCTTACCCAAATATAAAACTGTGATTTTTGTTAATGGCTGCTTCTGGCATGGTCATGATAATTGTAAATACTTTGTGGTACCAAAAACGCGGACGGATTGGTGGCTAAATAAAATAAACCGCAACAAAGAAAATGACAGGCACAATATTGAAAAATTAATGATGGATGGGTGGAAAATTTTAACAATATTTGAATGTGAATTAAATAATAAAAAACAAGAAATAACTCTGGCAAAGATGCTTTGCGACCTCTGAACATTTATAAAAAAAATTAGGGCTCTTGAATCACTTAAACTATATAGACCTTTTTGCTGGCGCTGGTGGACTTTCTGAAGGATTTACTCGAGAAGGTTATAGAGCAATTGCTCATGTTGAAATGAATAAAGAGGCAGCCGATACTCTAAAAACTCGTTTAGCCTTCCATTACCTCTCTTCAAAAAAGCAAACAGACAAATACAATTCTTATTTAAAAAATGAAATTTCTCAGTCAGACCTATGGAAATCTGTTCCAAGCCACATACTGCAATCAGTAATCAACGAGGAAATAACAAAGGATACAATTGATGGCATCTTCAAAAAAATAGATGAAAAACTCGGGTCAAGAAAAGTAGACTTAATTATTGGAGGACCACCGTGCCAAGCCTATTCTCTCGTTGGCAGAAGCCGCGATCCTAATCGCATGGAAGGTGATAAAAGAAATTATTTGTTCCGTCATTATGCGAAGTTCCTATTTAGGTATAGGCCAAAATATTTTGTCTTTGAGAATGTACTCGGTCTTTTGACAGCTGGCAATGCGAAGTACTTAAACGAAATGATTAAGTTATTTACGGAAATCGGATATTCCGTTGCTGAACCAACAGTTTTAAATTCAGAAGATTTTGGGGTCTTACAAAAACGGAGACGGGTCATAATAATAGGTCGCAGAAGTAAGTCCATCTTTGATTTTCCTGAATTGGAAATCGAGGATAATCCTTGGCAAACAAAAAAGGATATCTTCTCAGACCTTCCTTTTTTAAAACCAGGTGACGAAAAGCATATTGCAACATATACTAATGCAGCCAACAAATACTTATTAAAAAGTGGGATCAGGAATGGAATAGATTTTACTTCTCAGCACATTGCAAGGAAACATAATGATAGGGACTTGGAAATTTATTCAATTGCTATTGACAAATGGATTAATGAAAAAACAAGATTAAAATATCCAGAACTACCAAAGAAATTACGGACGCATAATAATATTGAAGCGTTTCTTGACCGATTTAAAGTCGTTGACCCAAACGGACATTCTCATACATTAGTAGCTCATATTGCCAAAGACGGACATTATTATATTTATCCTGATGAAAATCAGGTTCGATCCATTTCTGTTCGTGAAGCAGCAAGGATACAATCATTTCCAGACGACTTCTTTTTTGAAGGCGGAAGAACAGCAGCTTTCAAACAAATAGGCAATGCGGTACCTCCCTTGATGGCACAATCTTTAGCCAAGCAATTACTCAATTTACTATAACAAATATGACACCTTGATTGACTATTCTAAATATGACACTACACCTGCCGTTCCCGAAGCATCCTCAATGATAGAAACCTTTCGGGCGATAGGCTATAGTATTGAAGCGGCTGTTGCTGATATTATCGATAATTCAATTTCTGCCGGGGCAAAAAATATTTGGGTAAGTTTTGATTGGCTTGGTTCTCAGACTTGGCTCTCGGTAAAAGATGACGGTTGCGGAATGAATAATAATGAACTTGTTCAGGCAATGCGACCAGGAAGTAAAAACCCTCTTGATGACAGAAGCATAAAAGATTTGGGAAGGTTTGGGTTAGGTCTAAAAACCGCCTCATTTTCTCAATGCAGAAAACTGTCCGTAATCAGCAAAAAGGACAATTTTAAAGCAGTCTACTGGACGTGGGATCTGGATTTTGTGAATGAAACTGGTAAATGGGAATTAATAAGGTACTTGCCAGAAAATAAATTTGGAACTGAAATCGACAAATTAAATTCGGGGACTATAGTCATCTGGAATGATATTGACCGGCTCGTGAAAAATTTTCACTCGGAAGATAAAAAGGCCCTTGAAAAATTTCTGCTTATCATGGAGCAAGTGAAAAAACATCTTGCAATGGTATTTCATCGCTTCTTAGAAAATGGGAAGGTTAAAATTTATTTGCAAGACAGATTAGTAGAAGCATGGAATCCATTTTTAATACATGAATCAGCTACGCAGGGATTCCCAGATGAACCTTTACAAAATGGAAAAGTAACAGTTAAGGGATATGTTTTACCACACAGATCAAAAATATCTGAGGAAAAATATAAGAATGCAGAGGGCCCAAAAGGCTGGAACGAGCAACAAGGATTTTATATTTATCGAAACGAAAGATTATTACTGGCTGGTGACTGGTTAGGTTTATTCCGCAAAGAGGAACATTATAAACTTGCCAGAATTCAAGTAGATATACCCAACAGTTTGGATGCAGAGTGGCAGATAGACATAAAAAAATCTGTAGCTCGCCCGCCCTTGGTTTTGCGAGACCAATTAAAGGCATACGCTGGGCAGATTAGAAATCAAGCTGTAGAAGTTTACAGGCACAAAGGAAAAAGCGTTAGACCATTACCTGGCCAGAAATTCGTTCCACTCTGGATTGACCATAAAAGAGGAGATAAATGGTTCTACAAGATTAACAGAGAGAACCCGATTATTGAAAAAATAAAGAAGCAAGCATCATCAGACCCGGATAAAGCGGTTGAACTGCTTATTCGATTTATTGAGGAGACTATTCCAACCAAATCAATTTACATCAAGGAGGCTTCTGAGGAGGATGCTTTAGGTAAGCCTTTTGAAGGAGTGGACCAAGAGCCTATAAGGAAGGCGATGAAACAGATGTACGATAAACTAATAGGTGAGGGCAAAAGCGATGAAAAAGCCAAATCCATCATCTTCAATATTGAACCTTTTAATCTTTTCCCTCACTTCTTCGATTTTATTACTTAAGCATAACTTATGATACAACAAGCTATAAGAACCATCAGAACCTTATTGCCATCAACAGGTAGCGTTACTCTTGAACAAATTGAAAATGCTGTAGATACTACGGTTGCTATTCCGCAATATGCTGGACTCGAAAGAGAAAACCTAATTCGAGAAGTACAATCAATATTCAATATCCGCTTAGACGATTTCAGAATAATTGAAGCTCGCCGACAGCCGTGGGTTGCAAACAAAAAGACCGCAATAACATGGAATTTCTGGAACAGATATAGGGATTATCTGGCAGTAGAAAAAAACTTTTCCGAAACCGTCATAAACCATCTTGACCGCTTAACTGACCGAACTCTGGATGGTCTATATGACCCATCTATACAAGGCATTATTGACAAGAGGGGCCTTGTAGTTGGACAAGTACAATCAGGCAAAACCTCAAATTATACTGGATTAATATGCAAAGCTGCCGATGCTGGATATAAATTAATTATTGTTTTAGCAGGAGTTCACAACAATCTTAGAAGTCAAACACAACTGCGTTTAGATGAGGGCTTTTTAGGATTTGATACTCAACATGAAAGAGCATTCAGGGAGAATAATTTGTGGATAGGGGTCGGTAGAATTGACCAAAACATTATCGCACACTCACTTACTTCAAGTCTTTCAGATTTTAAAGTAGCTGCCGCAAATGCTATAGGAATAAACTTCAATACTAATGAACCAATCATTGCAGTAGTAAAAAAGAACGGTAGAATCTTAGAACGACTTTTACAGTGGTTGTCGGCACAAGCAATTGAAGTTAATGGTAAAAGGACAATAACAAATAAATCTGTGCTTTTGATTGACGACGAAGCGGATAATGCTTCTATTAATACAAGGCGAGAGAATGACGGAACAACAAGAATCAATGGCTTGATCCGAGACATTCTCCGTTTGTTTGATAAGAGCGGATATGTTGGTTATACAGCTACACCATTTGCAAATATTTTTATACCTATAGAAGAAGATGAGTTATTTCCGAGAGATTTCATTATTAATCTGCCTGCTCCATCAAATTATATTGGTCCCGATAAGATTTTTGGATTTCGCTTGGTAGAAAATGATGAGATTTCTGAAACAGTTTTACCAATTGTAAGGAGGATTGATGACTTTCAAGATTTTGTACCAAATGGACACCGCAACGGCGATAGATTGCCGACTAATGCGCCGCAGTCTTTAATGCTTGCAGTAAAATGTTTTATCCTGACTTGCGCAATTCGGAGACTACGGGGACAAGAAGCTCTTCATAATTCCATGCTTGTACACGTTAGCAGATATCTTGCCTGGCAAAGACAAATAAAAGACGTGGTGCAAAACGTTTTTGATTTCTACAGGCGAGGAATTGAAATGAATGTACCATCCATTATTGAAGAATTTCGCCAAGCGTTTGAAGAGGATACGGCTAACTATAAATCTTATACAACGACATCCCAAATCATACTGGATTCTGAGCTGTCTGAAATAGATCCACAAGTACAAGTACATTCATGGAACGATGTTCTTGGCCAACTTAATGAAGCTGCATCGAGAATACAGGTGAGAGAAATAAACGGAGGTTCAGCAGACGCTCTAAATTATTTTGACCACAAAAATGGGCTCTCTGTAATCGCGATTGGTGGAGACAAGCTCTCAAGAGGCCTTACTCTTGAGGGGCTTTCTGTGAGCTATTATTTGCGTGCTTCGAGAATGTATGATACACTAATGCAAATGGGGAGATGGTTCGGGTACAGACCTGGATATGTTGACCTATGCAGACTATTTACCAGTAGAGAGCTAAATGAGTGGTTTTGCCATATAGCTCTTGCTTCAGAGGAATTACGTGATGAATTTGATTATATGGCAGATGTTGCCGGTAGCACTCCAGAGCAATATGCACTTCGTGTAAGAACGCATCCTGGGGTTTTACAGATTTCAGCTTCCAATAAAATTAGACGCGCTGAAGAGGTTAGGATTTCTTGGTCTGGTCGCTTGATTGAGAGCTACGAGTTAAGTAAGAACTCAGCAACAATTCAAAGTAATTTGTCGAATACTATAGAGTTTATTAACTCGCTTGGTACTGGATTTGTCCGAAATGCCAATTACTTTTTGTGGAATAACATCAGCATCGAAAGAATAAAGCAATTTCTTAACGGGTTTGAAGTTTATGACAGCTTAAAATCAGCCGCACCGCAAAATCTTTCAAAGTTCATAGATTTTAAGTATCGAAATAATGAGCTGCAACTTTGGAATGTTGGAATAATCACAAAACAACAAGGCACTTCTTTCCAAGTGAATGATGCGGTTAACGTAAATCTAATTGAAAGAACACAGGCGGGTGATGGAAAATCTACAGACCAGCTTTATTACATTCGGAAGTCTCACATCATCAGTCCGGATGACGAATTTATTGACTTAACAAATGATGAACGTGCAAGAGCACGAGAAGCATCTACCAGAATTTGGAGGGAAAAGAAGGGTTTAACCGAAGGCGAACCAACCAGATTAAATGGTGAGTGGGTTAGAAATGAAATTCGTAAACCAGATAAAGTGTTATTGCTTCTATATTTCTTGAATCCGATTGGAGCTGAATTACCTGAAGGTTCAAATCCAATAGTAGGTTTTGCAGTTAGTTTCCCTGGGACAGATCGCGATGACGCAGTAACCTATGCAGTTCACAGTCAGCTTTTGCAAAACTTCGATACTGAAGAAATATTTGAACCAAATGAAGAGGATGAAGATTGATGAAATTTGGGCAGGGCTTGAAAATGAGGAAACATTTTTCAAGGGTTTACTTTTGCGGAGGTATTCTGGGGCTGTAATACCCGATGTTTTTATTGCATTAAGTTCACCTGAAAAATATCGCTCCATTGCCGCTTCAATAAGCAGTTCTGTAACATTGAATCTTTCAGCTTTCTCTAATCTTCAAGATATAAGCATTGAGTTGCTGCCTGACGAAAAGAGAGGCAATAAGAATATTCTTGTTTTTAAGTTACTCAACAACCAACATCGAGATATTTTTTCTGTTTTGTGTGAAGATTTATTTGCAAGCATCTCTACTGTAACAAATGAACAGCAGCTTGTAGGTGAGTTAATCAACCGTTTTGAAAAGTGGAAATCACTTTTTGACAGCGTTGGAGCTCAAGGACTTTCATCCGAGGAACAAAGAGGTTTGTTTGGTGAATTATATTTCCTTAGGAAATTCTTGCGAAATAGCTCTGAGTTTAAAAATATTATAAGTTCTTGGGTCGGCCCTGAAAGGCAAATAAGGGACTTCCAATATGGTAACTGGGCTGTAGAGGTTAAAACAACTTCTGGCAACAACCATCAGACGGTCACTATCACAAGCGAAAGGCAGCTTGATACTTCTCATGTTTCAAATCTTTTTCTTTACCACATGTCTCTCGAAGTTCAACAACATTCGGGAGAGACACTTAATCAAATTATTTATTCAGTAATTGAATTATTAGATAGTGATTTTGTCTCAATAAATAGATTTAAGGCTAAACTACTGGAGGGTGGGTATTATGAATTACAAGGACCTTTATATGCTGATATAGGGTACCGCATACGTCAAGAACTCTTTTATGAAGTTGAGAGGGCATTTCCGAGAATTGAAGAGGGAGATTTACTTAGCGGCGTATCGGATGTGTGTTACACGATAACCCTTTCAAACTGTTCAGAATATATTCGTACTGAAGAGGAAATATTTCAAACCCTAACATTCCTATGAGTGAGAACTTAGAAAACAAAGAGCTGAACAAGTTTTATGAATCTTTGATTCAAGATGTAAGAACAACTCAACTTTCAGAAGAAGAAGGAGGAATACTTGAACAGATTTTTACACAAGCAGCAGTTGACTTACTTGCTGATGCTGGCGAAACCGAAAATGTGCGCGTGGCTCACGATGAAAAGGCCTTGGGAACAAAAAACCAGCATAAGATAAACGCGTATTCAATTTCAGATAACTATGAAACTATTGATCTGTTTGTTACAATTTTTAGAGGTGGCGATGAGCCACATAGAATTACAAAAGATGAGATTGACACCGCAGGGAAACGGGTAACAAATTTTTTTCGTAAAGGCGTTTATAAAGATTACGTAAATGAGATCGAAGAATCTGCCGCCATTTTCGATTTTGCGCATACTTTAAATAATTCATCTGAACTCAAGGACAATCTCGTAAGAGTAAATGCAATAATTCTTACAGATGGATACTACCCGGGAGACTTTCCTGAAAACCAAACCGTTTCTGGCTATCCGATTTTCTATAGAGTAGTCGATGTAAACTATCTTTTCAATATTACTGAGAAATCGCACATCCCAATTGCAATTGATTTTATCAGTGAAGGGTTTGAGGTTCCTTGCATAATTTCTCCCTCGGAAAACCAAGAATATCAATCTTATTTGGCAATAATACCTGGTTTGGCATTAGCAACTATTTATGAAAGATATGGCTCTCGGTTATTGGAACAAAACGTCCGCTCGTTCTTGCAATTTAACGGGAAGATTAATAAAGGGATTCGTAATACTATTTTAAAGGAACAACACATGTTCCTTGCTTTCAATAACGGAATCGCTGCAACTGCTGAAAAGATAGAGTTGCAAATATCACCCTCTGGAAAAGGAATGGTTATTTCAAGTGTTCATGATTTTCAAATTGTTAATGGCGGCCAAACGACAGCATCAATATACCATACTCTTAAAAAGGATAAAGTTGACATTTCGGAAATCTTTGTTCAACTAAAGCTATCTGTAGTCAAAAACATTGATAACTTCAGTGAGATAGTTTCTCGGATTTCGGAGTATGCCAATACCCAAAACAAGGTTTCGGTATCGGACTTAAGCTCTAATAGACCATACCACATTCAACTGGAGAAATTATCGAGAAGTATTTACGCTCCACATATTACCGGGCAATCAAACCAAACAAAATGGTTTTATGAAAGAGCACGCGGGCAATATAAGAATGCACGATTAAAAGAGGGTTTTACAAAAGCGAAGCAGAAAGCTTTTGATTTAAAGAACCCTAAAAGTCAGATGTTCACGAAAGAAGAACTTGCAAAGTATGTGAATTCTTATAGTGAAGTTGTTGATGGCAAAAAAGTACTTATAGGACCCCACTACGTAGTTAGAGGTAGTCAAAAAAATTACGTTCAATTCATTAACTACAATCTTGTCAAGCAACCAGACAACATATATTTTGAAGACGTTGTTTCAAAAGCTATTCTTTTTAGAGCGGCCGAGAAAATCTACGGAGTAAAACCCAATGCGATTGGTGACTTACGATATATAACCGTTCCGTATGCAATCTCTCTATTAACCTTTAAGACCAAAGCAAAGCTTGATCTTTATAAAATATGGAAGAATCAAGGTATCTCAGAAAAATTGAAGTCTCTTTTGTATGACTTGATGGTCCGGGTTGAAGAGTCAATTAAGGAATCAGCCGAAAGAAAGCAGGGAAGCTTATACGGCGAATGGGCGAAGAAAGAAGAATGCTGGATGGACTTAAAAAAAGTAGAGTTTGATATTGATTATTCAACGCTAAAATTCGATTTTGAAGATCCCAATAATTCTTCACAGCGAAAGCGAATGTCGGATGAAGACTCTATTCAGATTCAGGTTCAAGAAGAACTTGAAAGAATAAAATCAATTCCACCAGAAGTGTGGCATAAAATAGAGGATTGGGGTGGTGAGACACAACTTTTCACCGAAAAGCAAAAAGCTGTTGCTTTCACTCTTGCCCAAAGAGTAAGAACAGGATCACGAATTTCTTCGTCAGAACGTGATACTGGTCTAAAAATACTTGACCTTGTTATTGAAAAGTCCCCAGAACTGCTATTTGAAGTTGATGAGATTGAGGAAAAAAATGTTCGTAATAAAGGCAAGGAAATAGAAATGAATCTTGAGGTCGTAAAAAAAATGGTAGAGTGGGATAAGGCTAAACGCAAATTGAAAGACCATCATTTCCTTTTTATGTCCGATGTTGCAAATGGTAAAAAGTCCTTTAACGAACAAGCAAAGCGATATGCGATAATGAATTTTGAAACTTTGAAAAAGTACGGATTCAAACCTTAGAATCTAATTCTATAATTTACGCCGTTGCTCATTTTTCTCCTTAAGTAGACCCCAAAATAGGTCTTCATTTTTTGCAGAAGAAAGTTTGTCGTATAAAGATAGCAATGTGTGGTTGTCCATCGCTTTATCGTAGGCCAAATTCATTGCCTTCACTAAATCTGGCTGTGCTCTATGAGGATACTCTTGTAGTTCGTAGCTGTCAATGTTGAATTTTCCCGCTGTGATTTCATCAAAAATGATAGCTACATCTGGGACGAGTATCATTAATTGAGCAAAGGTTTTTACTGTAAACTCCATTAAGCTAAATTAAGAATTTGGGGCAAATGAGCTGACCACTATTTTATCATTCACACAAACTTAGCCTGTAGCCCAAATTGTGGTTCACTATATCTCTACCAGGAGCGTCAGAAAGTGTCAGAAGTTTCGGAAGTCGTTCCTACGACCATCTTTGTACACTAATATTTGGCCGCTACTATGGCCCAACTAAAATCGTGATTCATGAACATACTATACGTGCGCGTCTCTACTGTAGACCAAAACACTGACAGGCAGAAAATAAATGAGAAGGATTACAATCTGATTGTGGAGGACAGATGCTCGGGCGCTATTCCATTCTTTGACCGGCCAGGTGGCAAAGAAATAATAGCACATGCTCAAAGAGGTGACATTACTATCTCAGTCATTTCCATTGACAGAATGGGCCGGGACCTGCTCGATGTACTTCATACGATAAAGTACTTTACCGACCGGCAAATCTGCATTCACTTCATAACACAAGGCTTGCGAACCTTGCAACCCGACGGGAAAGAGAACCCCATCAGCAAGCTTATAATATCAATTCTGGGAACCGTCTCCGAGATGGAGCGTAATCAGATCAAAGAGAGAACAGCAGAAGGCATTCGACTGGCAAAAGCTCGGGGGGTTTATAAAGGCCGCAAATCGGATACTAAAGAAGATATACTAACCTTCCTGTCAAAGCATAAAAACAAGAAAGTAATTGAGTATTTAAAGAAAGGATATAAAGGCACCGAGGCCGCTAAGCTGGCGGGTGTGCATCCAAATACTGTATGCAAAATCAAGAAATGTATGAGTCAAGTTGTGTGATGTAAAGGTGCCCAGGATCACAATTTGTTATGCTTTTTGATAATTGCCTGTACATCTCGCAGGCTTATAGCCTTTCCAAAATTTTCCTTGGTTGCTGCAACCTGTTCCCAATATTTAAGATTATTTAAAAGAGACTCTGGATCCAAAACTGCCTCCTGAATGAAATCGTCATTATCACTCAGTCCTAAGCTATGCCGTATGGCGTGTGATGCGTTAGCGAGTAGCATCCCGCTCCCAACATTTGAGCTAAAGTATAATGTAGCATCATTATTCTCCGAATCACGAAATGTTATCCCGCCACCGAAGATCTTTGTCCATGCGTCAATCAATATAATTTCAGCATGAACCATCACCAACACTAAAGTATCTACGTCTTCAATTCGTACGGATGATAATATCCTAAGTGTCTCCTTCGACTTACATTTATTCTTTCGGTATTTTTTCCTTGTGAGCTGTTCAAATCTTTCATAGTTTGGATCGAAATTATTGAACGTGCTGAACATACCGTATCGTCCGTCGGTAAAATGAATTTTAATTAGTGGGGCAGCTTTTTCCATATCAGTAATTTTTTGTAAGAATGGGTCTTGGTTTAATAATCGGATTGTAGGCTCCCATTTCTTCCTTTCATCCGTGTCAGGTAAGTGTAGCCGATTATTTCAAATGCAGAAGCATTAGGGGGCAAAAGCTTCCAAACCCTGTCATTTTTTTCCAGAGACTTTTGTACTTCAAGACAAAGATTGCTTTAGCCCTTACTTAGAAATGCGTCTCATGCCGACATAAAAACCCAGGCCAGCGAGCGCTGGCCTGGGAACACATAGTCAAACAATGAACATCAATCTTATACCTGCGGAGATGAAAGGTTACAGGCTTGCACCATAAGTTTCTCCAGTTCCAAGAAGCTCAGCCTATTTTCTAAAAAAGGGACCACTATTCTTTGCGAGTAAATTATCTCCTATACTGCCTCTGTAGCTGCGCTGGAGAAGCTACTCAAGGCGCAAGGACAATAACAAAAAAAAATATCTAATGACGATGAAATTACAATACGCGCTGAAGCGCGCCAGGCAGATACAGCAGAAGCTGAGGCCTCATACTGAAAGAGTAGAAATCCTCGGCTCGATCAGACGAAAAAAACCGGAGGTAAAGGACATCGAGATCATGTGCATCCCGAAACACAAGGTCAAACGTGTCCTATTCGGTGAACCGTTAAAAGGTGGACGTATAACCTCCTTTATAGAGACCGTACAGTCTTTAGGTGAGATAATCAAGGGCTCTCCAGAAGATGGACGCTATGTACAAATCAGGCTGGACGACGGTCTCAAAGTCGATCTGTTCATCCCGCAGGAATCCGACTACTTCCGGCAATACGTTATCAGGACCGGCTCGGCAGAATATTCCAAAGCAATTATAGCGAGGGCATGGCGCCGTCGCGGATGGGTCGGCACTGAGGATGGGCTCAGGCGCGAGACCGAATGCCAGGATAAAGGCAATGGAGAATGGAAATGTATATCTCCTGATCCCGAGCTGCCGCCTTTATGGAAATCCGAAATAGAGTTCTACGACTGGCTCGGTGTAACATGGATCGAGCCTGAGAACCGCCATCTGGAATAGGATGGCAGCCATTAACTCAGTCAGACGTGACCCGCCTGTATTTTCGCAGGGGCGGTTTCAAACCGCAGATCATTTTTAGCTGTTCGTTGCGCTCCTCAAGCAGGCGGTTCTGGAGCCGCAGCAAACGGACAGACTCGGCCAGCTCAGTGATCTTCTCAGACTGAAGCCAAAGAATGTCTTCTAAAACCGCTCTTGGAATTTTACGGGCCATAACTGTATTACACGAGTATACAGCTTAGAAGCGATCCGGTGGCAGTCCAGACGCGCCGATCTGCTCTGACAGTATAAAGGCGTCAGACAGGTAAAACGAAGCTGATAGAGGGCTGGCCTGCGCGTGATTCTTCAGTTAAGGCTATTCAGATCAGGTGATCCGGAGAGTAAAGGCCAGTAAAGGCCTCTGCTCAGCTCTGGATAACCTTTATTCTCCGTTTCACTCTGAGTAGCGGTAGCTGGCCTCGTTAAGGCGCGTCAGACTCGTTAATCCTGTATAAGCGCGCTAAAGTCCCGTAATACTAATGGCCGACCCAATCCCTGAAAGCTTCTATTATGTCGCACCTTTTTGATCCTGCCGCCATATTATTACTATGAAATCTCAAAAAAAGAAGCTGCTGAATGTACGTATACCGGCTTGGCTGCCGCGCGTAGAAACATTGATCAAGGACACTTCGATGCAACCGGACCGGCTACGAGCCGTTATACATCAATTCTTCCTCGCCTGGATCAAGGACAAACATATCCGTAAAGCAGACAGTCATGAGGCCATAAGAAGAAAAAAGGGCTACTTCGCGGTCAGCGCCGAGTTATTAAAAGAAGTAGGCACCAAGCATTACGCGGGGTATGTGAGGCTCCTCGAGTCCCACGATGTAATCCGCAGGCATAGAAGTGTTAATGGTAATGGCTTGTACCGTGCAGGTGACCATTGCACCTTGTTTCGCTGGGTCGTCCCCGCACATATTGAAGGCGACATCCCTTTCAGAGCCGAGGTAATATCGGATAACCGGACAATAAAGTCAATTCTCCACTGCCGCGACAATCACAGGCGGGAGATTGTCGGTGTACCTGACAGAATAGACCTGTCAATGAGGCCCTTGTTCCAGAAATTAAAAGAGTTTACAGAAGAGATCGTCTGGGAGGAAACGGACTTTGATCGGGTCAGTTCTGATCTCGGAGAGTTTTATTTTGAACAGTTGTATAATGGAAATATCTTCTGGAATAGCGTGTGCGAATTTGGAAATCGCTATCATACGCCTTATACAACCCTTTCTAAACGCTACAGAAACAGACTGAGGTTCAAAGGCAGAGAGGGCACACCTCTGGTTCTTCTGGACTTTGCCAACTCACAGCCGTTTTTCAGTTCCATCCTTGGCGACGGCGAGCTTATCAGTGAGCTTGCTCCAGAGTTCTTACCCATACTTCCAGTGATCAAAGAGATAGTACAGCAGCCGGACTTTAAACTGTATAAACAGCTTTGCAGCGAAGGCCGGCTCTACCAGTATTTTACCGAGGGCACAAACATTACAAAAGACGAGATCAAGACTCTTTTATTCAAATCTGTATTGTTTGCCAAGAAAAGACCGGGTTCAGCAGCAGTACGAGACTTCAGGGCGCGGTTCAAGCGGTACTTTCCAAGCGTAGTGGCACTCGCTGATGCGATTAAAGAGCTGGATGAAAATGTGCTACCAGAACTACGGGCAATCATCAAGCCGCCAAGCCTCAAATCAAAATCCTACAATGACAGCCACAAGATCGTTCCTGCTCTCATGCAGAGGCTCGAAAGCAGGATGGTCTTCAAACATATTGTCCCGGCGATGCTGACAGCCGGGATCGGGCCATTCCTGACTGTGCATGACGCCTTTATCATCCTGCCGGATGATGAAGAGAAAACACGTAAGATAATAGCAGAAAGCTTTTCTTCATTTAATGTCAATGCGCCTCTGATCAGATCTGACATACTTAGTAAAACTCCCTGGGAGGTTGCTCAAACCCAAAAAGTATGAGATCGAGACTGATGCATCGTTCATGAATGATTCGCAAAGGTGCGACCTCTGTCAGCTATAGCTTAATAATATAGTAGTAGTCTCCATATTTTAGACAGCTTATGGTTTTGCCGTTCCTATTGAACTTGCCCAGAAAATACTGGGTTAGAGGAGTGTCGTATCTGATTTTGAAATCTTTGTGTGATATGCGGAGTGCTTCACCGGGTTTAAGCTGATTGATTACCTGAGCATACTCCCCTCCTTTATGGGCGGCTACTATTTTTCGCACAACATCCTGGCTTATGATTTCCATGATGTATATACTTCGATCAATAGCTGCTTCGAGCTCAATTCTTGACTGAGGAACTGCTGAAAGAAATCTGATAATATCGCTCACGACAAAACTAAAAAGCCGGCAATGGCCGGCTATTAGTTCTATCCCAATTTTAGATGTTACGCTTCGGTAACAACTTGTTCTTGCATTGTGCAAACCTCGGCAGGGAAACAGAGTATATCATGCTTGATATACTTTAGTACATGGGCCATGAGATTTGGCGGTACTGCGTTTCCAATCAGTTTGCATTTCTGCGCGTTTGTACCCTCAAGCACGAAGCTATCTGGGAATGATTGAAATTTACGAAGATACTCTTCATTCTCCGCCAGCTTATACCACTTGCCTCCTTCAAGGTATTTAATACCTTCAGTAGCGGTGATAGTAGGCATAAACTCGTTAGGGAAACGGTCGATTTTCTTACTCTGGCCGAACTGTATCTGTTGGATCGACGGAGCAATGTTGCCGATAGTCATTGGAGTAGGATCATCTATTGCCGGTGTAATAATTGGCCTCTTCATGAAAATATCTTTCCTGATACAGATGAAAAATAGGCGATCCCTGTCGGAAGGTACAAGGAAAAATAGCGCATTCAGTTGGAAACAGAATACATAATAATCCTGCCCGAGATCTTCCCTTAATCGCGATTTGATCTCATTCATGATAAGTGTATGATATTTGTGAAACATACCGGGCACATTCTCAAATATTGCAACCATAGGCTTAATACCTGCGACGAACTCAATGCCCCTGAGGAATAAAGCATTGCGAGAGTCTAATGGGTTAAATTTGCCCGTTGCCAGTGAAAAGCCCTGACACGGCGCTGTGATTATAAGGACGCAGAGCTCTCCCGCAGCAATGAGAGCCTTTCTGAGAACATCTATCGGGCTGATTTCCCAGATATCGTAGCACCAGTACGGGACATGGTGCTCGCCCTTGAAATTTAGCCCAAAGTTCCGTTGTGCCACCGGGTCATGGTCGATTGCCAGTAGTTCCTTGAAGCCCGCCATTTGCGCGCCGAGAGAACTTCCTCCTACACCTGCAAACAATGTGATGCACGTAGGTACGGAGGCTGATATTAGACTTATGATAAACTCATAGATTATTGCTGTAGTTTTTTTTGCTGTATTTAAAGATGTCATTTGTTAGCTTTTTGATGATTAATAAATTTTAATTGACATAGGTTTCCCTGACCCGCTATGGAGCTCTTATAAATTTTTTCATGTGTTTAGATTATGCTGCTATCTGAAGAGTGCCGTTGATAACGATAACTCGTGGTGTAGGAGAGATACCGCAGCATGGGCACGGAAGGGGGTCCAGGCTTATCTCGGTCACTGGTTGCAGATGAGAGAAATCTAACTGCTTACTGGATTTCCTGATTTTGCTTGCCAGGCTGGTGACAGTATTTATCTTACCATCTATGCTCGCCAGTAGTTCAAGACCGTTAGGTGCCTCGCCGACAGTTTTAAGGTCTCTTACCAAGCTTTCCGCAACTTTCATCCTCTTGCTGATTTCCTTTCGTTGATTGTATGGTTCCTCAGAGTCCGGTTGAGGTCTTTGGCCCTGCCGTTTGGTAAGCTCCTTTTCATACTCCTTGATTTCCTTGAAAAATTCGACTGGGGTTTTGACTCGCTGATTGTTGGACTCGAGTATGAATAAATGCTCGTCTTCCGCTGGCAACCCTTTAATAACATCAAGGGCAATCTGGTCCCAGCCCAGATAAGAGGCCGCCTCTGTACGGCGCCGTCCCGCAACTATGGTATAGACACCCTGGTCATCCGGGCCAATTGCAATGGGATTATTTATGAGTCCACCGAAGGCCTCAATTTTATCGGCCAGATCGTGGATGTTGCTGGCATCATACACCTTTAGAGTGAACGGATGCGGCGTTGTGGCAGCAAGGTTGACAATAACTGTCTCTTTTGAATACTTGGCTGTAAGTGCTTTCATATTTTAGTATTTGTTACGTTGATAAAATTTAATGAATCAGTTATGAGGAGCGCCTCCGAATGAGAGTAGATTTTAGTTGGCTCCGTATTGAGGAAGTCCTTTCGGAAAAATGTAAATGCAAGCCTTAATTTGCGATCGGTAGTGTTGGTTTTACGATTTGTGTAAGTATTTTTCATTTTAGCATGTTTACCTACTATTATGCAAGCATACTTCCATATTTTCCAGGGGCCAAAGCAGATTAGTTCCTCAACGTAGTGGTAGTGCGCCTTTTAAGATATATTAGGCTGTGCAGGGTCCTCGAGCGGCAAAATGAAAAAATCGAGGGTTAACAAGGGTTCCAGCACTCCTGGAAAATTATTTTCAAATGAATTTTAACAGCCGCCTGACAATTCGGCATTACATGACAAAGAGTTTTGTTCTCCGTCAACATGACATATTTTTATATTAAATCACAACGGAATTAATGAGAGTACTACGGACAAAGAGTATGGTTCTCCGTCAACATGACATCTTTTGTATCAAAGGACAAAGGAATTAATAAGAGTACTATGTAAACTTTAATATTTCATTCACTCGTATGAATTTATCCTTGTCTGCCACACCAGTATAAAACTTCATACACGTTTTGGTAGTATGTCCGGCTATCGAGGCAACTATATGTATAGGTATGCCTTTAGCGGCGGCAACCGAGATAAAGGTTTTTCTACCGATATGAGTGCTTAGTACTTGCCACTTTTCGACATACTTCGTTGTACATTTGTCACTTTTGAACTCATCAGTTGCGATGACGCTTTTAATCCCTGCGCGTCTGGCAATATCCTTAATAGTATCGTTAATGCGCTGATTTGAAATTCTCGGTAAGGCGAAGTCGCCCTTTTCCAATTTGTTTCGTTCAATTATTTCTAAAGCTTCGGGAAGCAAGGGTATAATATTCAACTTACCCGTTTTTACTTGTCTATATTTTATTGAGTAATATCCTTCTTCAACACCAGGAAAGTTTACTTCGGATATATCCGCTCGTTTGAGATTGTGATAATCAGAATATCTCATGGCTGTAAGACATCCAAATAGGAAGTTGTCAAGAGCTTTGCGATCCATCGAGCTCTCTGGCTTATAGCATATGAGGGCTTTAAGCTCATCGGGTTCAAGGAATATTATTCGCTTTTCCTTCTGGCTCACAGAAAATTCTTTGTAGACGACATTATTATGAAGACCGGCCTTCTTTGCATAGTTCATGAACCGTTTCAACATCTCAATGTGTTTGTAAACCGTGTTGTCGCCATGTCCAAGCTTTTGAAGATACGAGGCATATTTCGACATTAACTCGGGGGTTACCTCATCAAATGATAGTCTCATCCCCTTCGAGAATTTAGTAAAGTGGTTGAGGGAAACAACCAAGCCTTGTAATGTTCTACTATTTACTTTAATAATTGTATGGTACCTTTTCCATTCACCTATTATGGATAGTGGCTCGTGCTTATTTTGTTGGGGTTTCTTATCATTTCTAAGCTCTTTAATGATATAGCTGTTGTCAGGCGTAATTCCATTGGCGAGAGCTCCATAATATATGTTATTCACCTTATCTTCAAGTCGGTCTATATAAGCATTGACTTCAGAGGCTCGTTTCACCGACAGCTTGACTCTCTGTTTTGATAAGTCCCAATCATATTCTGCAACCTTAACACCCGTCAAAGTGCATAGTCGTTTGCCATCGTAGTTGAACATCATTACTACTGGCCTCGGTCGTTTAGGACTTTTGTCGACCCACGAGTTTCTTTTTTGGATATAAAAGCGTGCATATTTTTTTATCTCTCTCATGTTGAGTTGTATGTTTGTCTGCAAAATAATTTATGGTATGACATGGACTTGATAGCGTTTATATCGGATAATTCGTCTTAATGCCTTTGCGAGTCATAGCATATTGAAGCTGATCGGACGTCCAATATGGACGATTGGACAAATCCCTTTGAGGTTCTGGGAGTTCGCCATTATTGCGATAGTTGTTGATCGTGTGACGCGTCACCCCAAGTATCTCTGCTACTTGGTCTGTGTAAAGGCGCTCTTCCTGAAGCAGAGCATCCCGCTTAGATATCAGTGTCTGGTTAATTTCTTCTCTGATCTCGACCATTTCTTGTCTGACAATGGCCCTGAGCATTTCTTCAAGTAGGCTGAGCTCGATGCCTATAATACGCGTATCCATATCTGCCTGTAATGTTTAGTGGCAGTATAGTAGAACATGGAGAAAAATCGTGGATATACAGGAAAATAAAACTGCAAAGTGTATACAGTGGAGTATACCGATTGTCCTATAAATAACAAAAGCCCTTGATAATCAAGGGCTTATTGTGGTTGAGGAGGGAATTGAACCCCCGACACATAGATTTTCAGTCTATTGCTCTACCAACTGAGCTACTCAACCGTTCCTCTGAGGGACGGCAAATATAGCCTTTTTGCCAGTTTTTCAAAACATTCCCGCTTCTTTTCACTACGCCAGAGGCTAGAGGCCCAGTTTTTCCAGTACATATTGCTCCTCGGCATCTATCTCCAGGGTCTTGTGAGAGGCACCGGCGCCCTTTAGCAGCACTACCCTACTGGGTGCCAGTCCCAGCCGTCCGGCTATATACTCCGAGAGGTATTTATTGGCCTTGCCCTCTACTGGTGGCGCCTTGATCTTCACACGCACCGTGCCGTCTGCCTCACGGCTGACCTCGTCTATGCGGGAGTTGGGCTTTACTTTGATACGGAGGAGCATGGTATAGCTAGTCTTTATACAGCAGATACTTCTTCCGCATTTCCTTATAGGCTTTCAGCGCTGGCTGCCAACTGGCTTTGATCTCAGCCTCTGTCTTGCCGTCCAGGATCTGTTTGCGCAGCGCATCCGTACCCGCCAGCTTGTCAAAGAAATCCGGACTGCTAAAGAACTTCTTCTTATCCTTTGCCACCGCATACATCCGCAGCAGGTAGCGCACATTGATGCCATGCATCTCGGTGCTCAGGTCTTTTCTGTAGCGGCGCAGGTCGTAGCCTTTGCAGAGCAGTCCTTTATTCATCGGGTCTGTGGCGCCTGGTGTGCTCTTCGGCGTGAAGGTAAAGGCACTATCCAGCTCCGCATCCGGCGATCCTATCACCTGAAACGGCCACTGCGTGCCGCGCCCCACACTCACATTGGTCCCCTCAAAGAAACAAAGAGATGGATAGAGGAAGATAGCCCGCTCATTTTTCAGATTGGGCGAGGGTGCCACAGGCAGCCTGTACCGCATGTTGTGGTCATAGCTGGCACAGGGTATCACTGTGAGGTCCAGGCTGGCCGCGCTATCTGTCCATTTTTCCCCTTTGGCCATCTGGGCATACTCGCCCGGCGTCAGCCCATAGACCACAGGCAGCGCATCTATGCCTACAAAGGAGCGGTACCTCAGATTCAGTACTGGCCCATCTATATAGAAGCCGTTAGGATCCGGCCTGTCCAGTACGATCAGCTTTTTACCGTAGGCAGCGCAGCTCTCCATCAGGTAGTGCAGCGTAGAGATGAAGGTATAGAACCGGCAGCCCACGTCCTGTATATCATAGACCACCACGTCTATATCGCGCAGGTCGTCTGCCGTGGGCTTTTGCTTTTTGCCATAGAGAGAGATCACCGGGATGCCGGTCTTGCTGTCCGTCGTATTAGCCACGTGTGCGCCGGCATCTGCATCTCCGCGAAAGCCATGCTCCGGCGCAAAGATCACCCGTACATCCACACTTAGTGCTTTCAGGCTGTCTGCCAGGTGGGTTTTGCCTACACGGCTGGTCTGATTTACCAGCAGGGCTACGCGCTGGCCCCTGAGCAGCGGCAGGTACTCAGCTGTGCGAGC
This sequence comes from Bacteroidetes bacterium UBA1941, assembly GCA_002336805.1. Taxonomy (GTDB): domain Bacteria; phylum Bacteroidota; class Bacteroidia; order Chitinophagales; family LD1; genus UBA1941. The sequence continues at coordinate 154,529 of DDEZ01000002.1, read as the reverse complement.
TGCCCCTATGGTGACATGCGGGCCGGCACTTTTGCCCTGCGCACAGGCTGACAGGGATATTACAAAGCAGATGAATAAAAGGCTGTATCGCAGGCGGCAGATCATATCAGTTGAGCTGTTCTTTGCTCACGTCCAGCTTGCTCTGCGGGGTTTCATATGGCATGAAAAGGAAACTCATCAGCCCCTCTTCGGCGAGGAAGATGCACATGAATTCATCAGGGTTCTTATAGTTGCGGATAAAGTCCTGCACTCTCTCCTGGCTCACCACACCGTGATGTACGAAGTCCTCCAGATGGGAGGCATTGATAGCCCATGTCAGGTCCATCTCTTCCCTGTTTATGATAGGCAGGCCAAGGTCTATATCCACCTCAGACCGCGTCACCACAAAGATCGGGTACTTGCTCACGTTGCCCTTTAGCATACCCTGGCTCACCTGGCGGATATAACTCCGGCAGGTCTGCAGGTCACTGGTCAGGCTGGCTAGTATTTCTTCATCAAACTTCACGTCGCAAACTATTGAAACGAAAGTTAGGAATTTTTCCGAACCACCAAAATGATATGCCGGAGACCGTGGAAATGTTGAGGTTTCACATCAAGTAAAGCCGCATAATTATGCGGCTTTAAATGCAACCCTCCCGGCCTCCCTGAAGGGAGGAGCAATACAAATGTGCATTTTGATAGGCTGTTAAAGTCTCCCCTTTAGGGAAGATTTAGAGGGGCTTGTATTAAACACAAAGTCCGCCGAAGCGGACTCTGCAAACCATTAACTCTAAATTAGCCTCGTATCAGAACTTGATGACCATCTTATTGAACGGATCATCGCTGAGTGCATACTTCACATCGGTAGCTTCTTTGGCTTCGTCAGCCTTCAGGTATAGATCGAGGCCTACCAGCGCCGTATTGGTCTTGATAGACTTGGCTATATATTTCTGATAGCCATCTATTTTAAAGATCACACGCACTGCCTCTCCCATAGCACCCTTCTGCAGGGCTATGGCATAGTTGCCCTCCTTGTCCAGGCTGGCTGCTACCAGCTCATCGCCAAATTTGTCAAAGTTGATCTTTGCATCCTTGATGGTCTGGTATGTTTCAGCATCTACCAGCTTGCCGGATATCACCATGATCTCAGGATGGTTGATAGCCGCAGTGAGTACTGCCTGTGTAGATGGCAGTAGTTTACCTTTGTCTTTGCAGCTTTGTGCTTGCATGTTTGTGGCCACCAGGCCCACAGCGATGAGGATCATCATTAGCTTTTTCATAACTCTCTCCTTTTTTATTTTATATATGTACTAATCAGCTTGTTTAGAATAAGACGCCGTGGAGATCAATTTATTTTGCTGAGTGGGGTCGAAACAACTAACACGCTTTTTTCTTCAGCCAACTGATTTTCATCTATTTCCTGGTGCAAAGATACGCGCGAAACCCGCACTGCATGTAGGCTGCAGCCTCTATTAAAATGAAACCAACAATAAAATCGGTGAACGAATCCTTTTTGTATTTCCTTAACGAGACCCCATTTTAAACGTGCATTTTTTCATCACGAACGGCTCACAGATTTGTCATAAAAACGAAACAACAAAAAACACATTTGATTTTATACTCAACATAGGTATTTGCTTGTATTCGGCTGGTTTTCTCCCGGCCTTGCGCAGTTAGCCGTGAAGAAACAACTGCATCGCATGGCGAGGTTGGCGGTCACTGTTTGAGCCATATTGCAGTAGAATAGAGGGGTAATAAAGACATCGCCGTTGCTGGTCGCCTGACCAGCAACAAACGCAAGGCGCATCACTCAAACGCCTGCAGCTCCACGAGCTTCGCGTACAGCCCGCCTCCACCCAGCAGCGTGCCATGCGTACCGCGTTCAGCTATGCGGCCCTCGCTCATCACGATGATCTCATCCGCATTCTGTATCGTAGCCAGCCGGTGCGCTATCACGATGGTGGTGCGGCCCTTCATCAGGTTAGACAGGGCATCTTGCACCAGCTTCTCAGACTCAGAGTCCAGCGAGGACGTAGCCTCGTCCAGTATCAGCACGGGAGGGTCTTTCAGCACGGCGCGGGCGATGGTCAGGCGCTGCCGCTCGCCACCGCTCAGGCGGCCACCGCGGTCACCTATCACCGTATCGTAGCCCTGCGGCAGGCGCGCTATATAGTCATGCGCATTGGCCACACGGGCCGCGTCCTGTATCTGCTCATCGCTGATCCCCTCCTTGCCAAAGAGGATATTATTACGCACTGTATCATTGAAGAGGATCGGCTCCTGGCTCACTACACCGAATAGGCCGCGCAGGTCGGACACTCTCAACTGGCGCACATCCGTGCCGTCTATCTCTATACTACCACCCGTCACATCATAGAATCGTGGCAGCAAGTCTGCCAGCGTCGTCTTGCCCGCACCGCTCTGGCCTACGAGGGCTATCACTTTACCTTTGGCTATGGTCAGGTCTATGCCTTTCAGGATCTGCCTGTTAGGATTAGACGGGTAGTGGAAGGAGACATTCCGATACACGATAGACTGGCTAAAGAGCGCAGCAGGTTTGGCATCCTTTGCTTCTACTATCGTATTAGGTGCATCCAGTATCTCAAAGACCCGCTCTGAGGAGGCGAGGCCGATATTGATTTTATAAAAGGCCGTAGAGAAGCTCTTGGCCGGCTGTATCAGCAGCGAGAACATGGCGATATACCCGATAAAGGTAGCCGCCTCCATCTCCCCGCGCAGCACCAGCCCGCCGCCAAACCATAGCACCAGGCTAAACACCGCGATAGCCAGAAACTCCGTAAGTGGTGAACTCAGCTCATAGCGGCGGTTGATCGCATTGCCCTGCTGGTAGTGCAGCTCATTGGTCTCTTCAAACTGCCTCCGCTTATACCCCTCCGCACCAAAGGCCTGCACGATCCGCAGCCCTGAGATGCTCTCTTCTACTATGGACATAAAGCGGCCTATCGTCTCCTGTATATTCTGCGACTGGCGCTTGAGCGTCTTACCTATGCTACCTATCAGCAGCCCCACTACGCCCAGCATCACAAAGACGAAGAGCGTCAGTTTGGCGCTCAGCATCAGCATCCAGGTGAGGGACAGGATGATATTGACCGGCTCACTAATGATCACCTCCAGCATGCTGAAGATCCAGCCGTCTATGGCGCGGATATCATCCGTCATGCGCGTGATCAGGTCGCCCTTGCGCTCCTGGCTATAGTAGCTCAGCGGCAGGCTCAGCATCTTGCCAAATACCTCATTGCGCAGGTCGCGCATCACTCCCGTGCGGATAGGAGACAGCACCCGCAGCGCCAGATAGCGGAAGACGTTCTTCAGGAAGATGACCACGATGATCGCCACACAGACCTCCAGCAGCGCCTGTGCTGGTCCATGCACCCGCTTTTCGGTAGAGAGCACATACTTGATGTATTCCAGGATCGAGTTGGCATTGGCTGTCAGGACTGGTTTCACCGTCACATCCGGCACCTGGTTGAAGATCAGCTGCAGCAGCGGGATCACCATCACCACAGAGAAAAGCGAGAACACCGCCGTCAGCACGTTGAAAAAAAAGTTAAGCGCACCGAGTCCGGTATACGGCCTGAGATAGCTGACTATTCGCTTGAAATTTGACACAGGGCAAAGATAGGAGAAGGAATGAGTAATGGGGGATAACGACAAAGGGTAGACGCTAGTATTCGGCTTACATCCTTTTCTTGATGTCGTCAGGGTCTCTTTTAAAATGAATGATGCCAACCACTCTGATCTCCGCAATATCCGCGACTACCTGATAGTAGATGCCATAGGGGAACTTCCTGATCACACACCTTCTATAGCCTTTATAAACCTCCTGATAGATCTTGGGTGTCTTGGATATTGACTCGATAGATTGGTCTACTGACTCAATAAATTTATCTCCCAAACCTATTTGCTGCGTTTCATACCATATAAAAGCTGAATCCAGGTCTACTTCCGCTTCCGAGAGGATGGAAACATTGTATGCTCCCTTCACTTTTTATACTTGGCTTTGACTTCTGACCATGGCCTGAAGGTCGCCTCGCCACTGTTAATCTTTGCTATCCGCTGATCCAGGATTTCCTTGTGCTCTTTGGATATAGATTCCAGCGAGTTGTCACGTGCAATATCGTCCCACAACTCCAGTACAAGCTGTAGCTTCTCTTCCACCGGTAGCTTATGAAGCTCTGCTATTTGTGATTTATCCATTGCACGCCTTTTACCCAAAGTTACCGATTCTTATCTTATCTATGAAGTGTGCTTCAGCGACTGGCCGCCTCAGTTGCACCCATCCCCCTGCTTAACATCTTTTTACACCGCACCGTTTTGTTAAAACTTAAATTCGCTTTCCCAAAAGATACACGTACATGGAAGTAATCACACCGTCCTCATCATCTGTAGACATCGCGTCTCTGAATGATCGTATCAACCGCGAGAGCGCCTTTATAGACGTGCTCAATATGGAGCTAGGCAAAGTGGTCGTAGGCCAGAAGTACATGGTAGAGCGCCTGCTGCTCGCTGTGCTGTCCAATGGCCACATCCTCCTGGAGGGGGTACCCGGCCTGGCCAAGACGCTCTCTATCAAGTCGCTGGCCTCTGCGGTACACGCGGGCTTCTCGCGTATCCAGTTCACGCCGGACCTGCTCCCTGCCGATCTGATCGGTACCATGATATACAACCCGAAGGACCACGAGTTTAGCGTCAAGAAGGGTCCTGTATTTTCCAACTTCATCCTGGCAGATGAGATCAACCGTGCCCCGGCCAAGGTGCAGTCCGCACTGCTCGAAGCCATGCAGGAGCGCCAGGTGACCATCGGAGACCAGACCTTCAAGCTGGAGGAGCCGTTTCTCGTACTGGCCACACAGAACCCGATAGAGCAGGAAGGTACCTACCCACTGCCAGAGGCACAGGTAGACCGCTTTATGCTAAAGGTGGTCGTGACCTACCCCAAGAAAGAAGAAGAGCAACTGATCATGCGTCAGAATATGGCCTACGAATCGCCAAAGATCAACCCTGTCATATCTAAAGAAGCCCTCGTCTCTGCCCGCCGTACTACCCGTGAGGTATATATGGACGAGAAGATCGAGCGCTACATACTCGACATCGTTTTCGCTACGCGCCGTCCGGAGGACTACAAGCTAGGCAAGATAAAGCCACTCATCACCTACGGCGGCTCTCCCCGCGCCAGTATCAACCTTGCCCTGGCTGCCAAGGCTTATGCCTTTATCAAGCGCCGCGGCTATGTGATACCGGAGGATGTGCGTGCCGTGTGCTACGATGTGCTGCGCCACCGTATCGGCCTTACTTACGAAGCCGAAGCAGAGAACGTCACTACTGAAGAGATCATTAGCGATATTCTAAATGCTGTTGAGGTTCCATAGTCCATCATGGCAAAGTCCCTTCAAATAAAGTCTGACAAAGCGCAGGCTGCAGATACCGCACAGAGTGAACGCCGCAAGAAACTTCGTCGTATTGAAATAAAGACGAGGAAGCTTTCCGCGCAGGTTTTCTCTGGTAGCTATCACTCTGCCTTCAAGGGGCGTGGTATCTCTTTTAGCGAGGTGCGTGAGTACCAGTTTGGCGATGATATCCGATCTATAGACTGGAATGTGACAGCCCGCGCCAATAAGCCTTTCATCAAGGTATTTGAAGAAGAGCGCGAGCAGACGCTGATGCTGATCATAGACGTGAGCCGGTCTACCATGTTTGGCACGCAGACGGAGTTTAAGAAAGAGATCATCGAGATCATCAGCGGTATCCTGGCATTCTCAGCCATTACCAATAATGATAAGGTAGGCGTCATCTTCTTCAGTGATAAGGTGGAGAAGTTCATTCCGGCCAAGAAGGGCAAGTCGCACATCATGCGGATCATCTCTGAGATAGACAGCTTTGAGTCTCAGGAGCGCGGCACGGACCTGGCCGAGGCGCTGAAGTACTTTAATAATGTGAGCAAGAAGAAAGCGATCGCCTTTATGATATCAGACTTTATGGGTGGCAAAGACATCCAGAAGGAGCTGAGTATCGCCGCCAGGAAGCATGACTTCATAGGCATACAGGTTTATGACAAACGGGAACGTCTGCTGGAAGACGTGGGCACAGTGCTCATACAGGATGCCGAGTCTGGCGCAGAGTTTTTTGCAGATACCTCTGACAAGCGGCTACGCACCCAGATACAAAAGCTGTTTGACGAGCAGCAGGTGAAGAACAAAGTCACTTTCGGCAAAGCCGGTGCACAGTTCGTAAGCATCGATACCACGGCCAACTATGTGACCGCGCTCATGAAGATGTTTAAAGAAAGGGAGATCAAGCGGTAATGAAAACGCTACATAACATATCATATATCTCTGGTGGCCAAGGCCAGCTCCTATCTGTAGGGACAGGTCGCGACCTGTCCCTACCAGCTAGGCGCCACAGCGCTGTAGAGTCAGGTCGCGACCTGACTCTACGAAAAACACCTTACAGAACGCTGATATTGTCTTGCTTCTTGCTTTTTGCTTCCTTTATCTCTCACGCCCAGATCAGTGCTACCTTCAAGGGTGACTCCTCTAAAGCAGAGATCGGAGACTACTTTAATATGAAGCTGGTGATCAATGCCCAGCCGGATATGGTGGTCGACTTCCCAGCTTTTCCCGGAGATACGATCGGCAAGGTCTCTATCGTAAAGAAGGATAAGATAGACACTGCAAAGATCGGTAATAGTACCATCTACTCGCAGAATGTGACCATACAGGCCTACGAGGGCGGGCAGTACATCTTTACCCCATTCAAGATATACTACCTCAATAAATCTACGGGTGTAGTAGACAGTACCTATACCAATGCCTTTGAGCTGCGCGTATCCGAGCCGGCAGTAGATACCACCAAGCCCATCAAACCGATCAAAGCGCCTCTGAATGTACCCTATCAGCTGAATGAGTTTTACAGCTGGATAGCTATCGGGCTCGCGGTGCTGGCTGCGATCATCGTTGGTATCATCCTTTACCTCAGGTATAAGAAGAAACCGGCACCAGTGGTAGCGCGTCCGCGCCCTAAAGATCCTGCCCATATCTGGGCTGCCAAAGAGCTGAAGAAACTGGAAGATGAGAAGCTCTGGCAGAAGGACCAGGTGAAGCTCTACCACTCACGCCTGACGGATATCCTTAGGAGCTACCTTGAGTTTCGCTATGACTACTACGCACTGGAGGCTACTACAGAGGAGATACAGCTAGAGCTGGACAGGCTCAATATCAGCCTCGATGCCCGCAGCCGCCTCATGGAGACACTGCGCCTGGCAGACTTTGTCAAGTTTGCCAAGATGAACCCGGCACCTGACGAGAATATGCGCAGTATGCAGAACGCTGCAGCCTTCGTAGAGCAGACCCGGCAGATAGATGTGACCCCTGCTGCAGCTGAGGCACAGAAGAAAACTAACACTAAGAAGAAGAAATAGGATGCTTCACCTGTCACATATCACCTTTGCCAATCGGTGGGTACTCTGGCTGATACCGGTAGTAGCCATCCTGGCCATCGTGTGGTGGTACCTGCGCCAGCGGAAACAGTATCCTACGCTGACCTTCTCTGACACATCGGCATTCAAGGGTTTTCAGTCCCCTGTCAAGGGCGTGCTGAAAAAGTATGCGCCACTGCTGCGCATCCTCTCGCTAGGCTTCCTGCTCGTAGCGCTGGCGCGGCCGCAGAGCAGCTATGACGAGAGCAAGTCCAGCACCGAGGGCATAGACATCGTGATGGCCATGGACGTCTCTACCTCCATGCTCTCTCAGGACTTCAAACCTAACCGTCTGGAGGCAGCCAAGAGTGTGGCCCTGGACTTCGTAGAGGGCCGCCCGCATGACCGGATCGGTCTTGTGGTCTTTGCCGGAGAGAGCTTCACGCAGTGCCCGGTCACCATAGATCATGTCATAGTCAAGAATCAGCTGAAGGACATCAAGAACGGCATCCTGGAGGATGGTACTGCCATCGGCATGGGCCTCTCTACCGCCGTACAGCGCCTAAAGGACAGCGAGAGCAAGACTAAGGTCGTGATCCTGATGACGGACGGTGTCAATAACCGAGGCATCATAGATCCCCGCATGGCAGCAGATATAGCGGTGCAGTTTGGCGTGCGCTGCTATACGATAGGTGTAGGCAAGAACGGTCAGGCGCTGACGCCTGTAGCGATGGGGCCTAATGGCCTGATATTCGACTACGCAGAGGTGCAGATAGATGAGCCGCTGCTGCGCACCATAGCCGATAAGACCGGTGGCAAATACTACCGCTCTACCGACAATAAGAGCCTCAAGGAGATCTTCGCACAGATAGATAAGCTGGAGAAGACCAAGATCAACGTATCTGCCTGGACACACAAGACGGAGAAGTTCCATCTTTTTGCTTTGATCGCTGCGGCGCTGCTTTTGATCGAGTGGGTTTTACGTTACACTGTATTAAGAAGCATTCCATAGATGTTTAGGTTTGAACATATAGAGTATTTGCTGTTACTGGTCCTGTTAGTACCCGTACTGCTGCTGTTCATATACTTTACTGTATGGCGCAAGAAAAGTATAGAGCGCTTTGGCAGCAAGTCTCTGGTGTACCAGCTGATCCCGGATTTTTCTGACGGCAAGCAGGTCATCAAGTTTGTGCTGCTCGCGTTGGCGTACACCTGCCTGGTGATAGCCATAGCCAATCCACAGATAGGCACCAAGCAGGAGAAGGTAAAGCGCAATGGTATAGATGTGGTCGTAGCGCTGGACGTATCACGTAGTATGCTGGCCCAGGATATACAGCCTAACCGCCTGGCCCGCGCCAAGAACTTTATCTCAAACTTCGTAGACCAACTCAAGAATGACCGCTTTGCAATGGTCATCTTTGCGGGTCGTGCTTACCTCCAGATGCCGCTGTCTGTAGACTATAGCGCCGTGAAGCTCTACCTGCGCTCTGTGAGTACCGAGAGCGTACCTACGCAGGGTACCAATATAGGCCAGGCCATCGAGCTGGCCAATGAGTCTTTCGCCAAAGGCGATAACAAGTCTAAGGCCCTCATCATCATCTCTGACGGCGAGGACAATGAGCCGGGTGTAGAAGAGGCGCTGGAAGAAGCCGCCAAGAACGGCATCAAGGTCTTCACCATAGCTGTGGGTACGGATAAAGGCTCCCCTATACCGCTGGCCAATGGCGACTACAAGCGCGATGCGGAGAATAACATCGTGCTCTCCAAAGTAAACATCGAGGCCATGCGCAGCTACGCTGCTAAGGGCAATGGCAAGGCGCTGATACTCGGCAACGGTAAGGATGAGATCGATGCGATATTTAAGGAGCTGGGCCGCATCACTAGCAAGGAGATCGACGATGTGGTCTTCACCGAGTATGACGACAAGTTTCAATATTTCCTCATAGCGGCTGCGCTGCTGCTCATAGCAGAGTTTATGCTCAGCGAGCGCCGCAGCAGGCTGTTTGAAAAGCTGAAGATATGACCGCGCGCATTTCACATATCACCCCTTGCGTCCGTCGCATTGCAGCATCCCTCTTCGCCTCTTCGCCTCTGCGGTTCAGCTGTGTTATGCTGTTTGCCGTGGTCGCTCTCTCGGCCTCTGCACAGGAGGAGCGCGGCCTGACCCGTGACGGTAATAAGCTCTTTACCAAGGGCAAATACGCCGATGCAGAAGCTGCCTACAAGAAAGCGCTGGAGAAGAAGAACAACTTTCCTGAAGCGGTCTTTAACCTCGGCGATGCGATCTACAAGCAGAAACGATATGACGATGCCATCGCACAGTTTGAGCAGTTTGCCAAGACGGCCAAGGACCCAAAGCAAAAGGCGCAAGCCTATCACAACCTCGGCAATGCACAGCTGGACAAAGAGGAATATGAGAAGGCTGTAGACGCCTACAAGCAAGCGCTCAAGCTCAACCCCGAAGACCGCGACACCCGCTACAATATGGCCTATGCCAATGCCAAGCTGCGCAAAGAGCAGCAGCAAAACCAGCAGAACAAGAACAATAAGAACAAAGACAACAAGGACCAGAATAAGGATAACAAAGACCAGGACAAAAAAGACCAGCAGGGCAAGGGCGATAAAGAAAAGAAAGACGACAAAGGTCAAAAAGACAAAGATCAGCAGGGTAAGGGAGATAAAGACAAACAGCAACCGAAGCCCGGACAGGAGCCTAAACTCACTAAAGAGCAGGCTGAGAAACTACTCGAAGCGCTGAAAGCCGAAGAGCAAAAGGCACAGGACAAAATGCAGAAGAAAGCTGCTAAGCCTGTGGAGGTGCAGGTAGAGAAGGATTGGTGATCACTCGCTATCGCTCGGATGGCAAAACGCCCACTTGTCAAAAATCCTTAACAAACCGCAGCCTCTCTTGAGTTTTGTCTATCCTTACTTCAATTTTGCAGTGTGAAAGAAAGCCGCCACATAGGATACAAAGGCCTGCTATGGGTCAGCCTGTTTGTGCTGATGGGTATGAGCCTGTCGGCTCAGGTGAGGTTCTCTGCATCTGCGCCTGGCTCGGTGGGGATCAACCAGAACTTTCAGGTGGACTTCACGGTAGAAAATGGCAGCGCCAAAAGCATCGATCCGGGTATCGGTGGTGACTTTCAGATACTGAGCGGGCCCAATCCTACACAGCAGGTACAGATCATGAATGGCCACATGAGCCAGTCTGTGATCTACTCCTATATCGTACACCCCAAGAAAGAGGGAGTCTATAAAATAGGCAAAGCCAAAGCCAGCATAGAGGGCGCCACGATGGAGTCCAATGAACTGACCATCACTGTGACCGGACCTGTGCAGCAGCAGCAGCGCCGCAGGCGGGACCCGTTCAACCCGTTTGACGATGATGATGATCCCTTTGCTGCGATGCAGCAACAGATGCAGCAGCAGATGCAGCAAATGCAACAGATGCATGAGCAGCCACAAAAGTCCAATGCCGATATAGACAAAGCCATACGAGACAACGTGATCGTGCGCATGGAGACCGACCGCAATAATGTCTACATAGGCGAGCGCATCACAGCTACGATCAAGATCTACTTCAAAATGAACATCGGCAATGTATCGCCGACGAAGGCACCTTCTTTTGATGGCTTCTGGAGCCAGGAGGTGATGAATAACAAGCAGATCAAAGAGCGTATAGAGACCTACAACGGACAGCGGTACTATGCGGCAGACCTGATCAAGTACAATCTCTATCCGCAGCGTGCGGGTGCCCTGCAGATCACACCGGCAGAGCTGAATATGATCGTGCAGGCAGAGGTGGGCCGCTCATTCTGGGGGCCGGAGTACGCCAACGTGCCCTACAAAACATCCAGCAACGCGGTGACCATCAACGTAAAGGATGTGCCAGCTGCGGGCAAACCTGCTGACTACAATGGCGCAGTGGGCAGCTTCAAGTATGAAGTAAAACTGTCTGACAAGGAAGGCAAGACTGACAATGCGCTCACCTATACAGTAAAGATCAGCGGCGTGGGCAACCTGAAGACCATCGAGCTGCCTAAGCCGCAATTCCCTGAGAGCTTTGAGACCTTTGACCCGAAGGTAAAAGACGATGTGGTCAACACAGATGGTGGCATGAGCGGCAGTATACAGTATGACTACCTCGTGATCCCGCACCAGCCGGGAGACTACAAGATAGCGGGCACCTCTTTCTCCTTCTTCGATCCGGGTGCGGGCAAATATGTGACACAGACCTCTCCCGAGCTGGCACTGAAGATCACCGGCGCACCGTCTCAGAATCCCAACACCGGCGCCGCTATGGTGAGCAAGGAGGACGTGGCCGCGCTGCACTCAGATATCCGCTTTATCAAAATGAAGGCTGTGCTGGATAAGGAGCAAGCGCCATTCTTCGGCTCGGTAGGATTTATCGGTCTGGTGGGTACACCGTTCTTTGCCTTTATTGGGCTGCTCTTTGTGCGCCGCCGCACGGAGGACCTCGCTGCTGACATCGTAGGTGCCAAGCGCCGCCGTGCCACACGCCTGGCCAAGAAGCGCCTCTCTACCGCAGACAAGCACCTGGCGAAAGGCAATAAGGAGCCGTTCTACGATGAGGTGAGCCGTGCTATGTGGGGCTACCTGGGCGATAAGCTGAACATAGACCTCTCGCAGCTCTCTAAGGATAACGTAGAAGAAAAGCTCCTGGCCAAAAATGTGAAACCCGAGACCATAGCCAAGCTAAAGGCGCTGATCCACACCTGCGAGCTGGCCCTCTACTCGCCGGTGGGTGCAGGAGATGAGATGAAGCAGAACTATAACGCAGCCTTAGAGCTGATAGCAGACCTGGAGGACGAGATCAAATGATACACGCCATGACATACGCACATGGACCATCATGGTCGCTCAGCCGCATGGTGCTGGTGCTGCTCTGTGCGCTCGGCCTCAGCAGTGCAGCCTATGCGGAGACATCCACACAGCTCTTTGACGCGGCCAATACTGCCTACAAAAGCAAAGACTACGACCTGGCCATTACCGGCTATAATAAGCTCCTGACACAAGGCTACAAAACAGCAGAGATCTACTATAACCTCGGCAACGCGAGCTATAAGAAGGGCGCCATGGGCCAGGCCATCCTGAGCTATGAGCGCGCCCTGCGCCTGGCACCCGGAGATGAGGATATCCGCTACAATCTCAAGCTGGCCAACCAGAAAACCGTAGACCGCCTCATACCTGTGCCGCAGCTGGCCATAGTGCAGCGCTGGGACCACTTCGTAGAGTCGCGCTCGTCCCGCACTTGGGGTATCCTCTGCGGTGTGTGTGTATGGCTGGCGCTGGCAGGGTTTGCAGCTTACCTTTTTGTACAGAGTATCCGCAGGGCGGGTTTCTATCTGGGTGTGGTGCTGCTGCTGTGTGCGGGTTTCTTTGGCTCGCTGGCATACTCCCAGTCCCGCGCGGAGTATGGTGCCGACCAGGCCATCCTCACTACAGAGAGCGCGTATATCAAGAGTGCCCCTGACGCCTCGTCTACAGACCTCTTTATGATCCACGAAGGCATCAAGCTGCAGCTGCTGGACCATGTGGGCGAGTGGGCCAAGGTCCGCCTCTCAGACGGCAAGGTGGGCTGGGTGCAGCAAGCGGCTTATACGGTCATCTGAGTCTTAATTTTGTTCCTCTTTTGCCAGATATATTTCTTGCAAAGACGCAAAGGGGATAAGGAAATACAAAGGCCTTTAAGGTTATTTTCTTCCTTCCTTACCGCTTCCTTAATGATTAGCTCTGAGCTAGTTTTGTTTTAGAACCGGGAGAGGAGGGTGAGCAGTGCGTCACGGTCTGTGAGGTGGTATACCCGGAAACCCAATGCTGCTGCGGCGTCTGTATTCTCCTTTTTGTCATCTATGAATAATGTGCGCTGCGGATCGATGCCGGCATGGTCTATGACGGCGCGGTATATCGCGGGGTCGGGCTTGCGGCTGCGGAGCTCGTGTGAGTAGTAGGCATGGTGAAAGTAGCTGCGCATATCAGCGGCATTAAAGTTGGCCTTTATGTAGCGGTCTATGTCCGTCAGGTGTATGTCATTGATATTGCTCAGGGCGTAGACTTTATATTTTGCGCGCAGCGCGGTGAGCCGCTCCAGCTTGCCTGGCGGGTAGTGATAGAGGATCGCATTCCACGCGGTGTCTATCTCTGCGTCGGTGACGCCATCTCTCAGATAGGGGCGCAGGGCAGCACGAAACTGATCGGAGCTGATATCGCCCCGCTCGTACTGGCTGAAGAGATCATCCTGCGCTGTGTAGCTGATGAGGTGGCTGAAGTCACGCGCGGCGATCTGGCGGAAGGCGGCGATCATCACGTCATAGTCTATGTCTATGATCACATTGCCGAGGTCAAAGATGATGGTGTCTATACCGGTAGGGTCTAGTGGCTCTGGCATGGCGGCAAAGATAAGCGCTCATCTGAATGCTAACAGCCACCTCTCCCAACCCTCTCCAAAGGAGAGGGCTTTAATACACACGAACACCTGTGTAGGATCAGATCAATGTCTACCTCTGCAGTCCTATTGATCTTCCGGTGTCGTATATCTGCGGGTTTCGGCGGACGTCTATATCGAAGCGATCTGATAGCTGGGGGTCGGTATACTGCGGGATGAAATTTTTGCGCGGGGCCTCTTTCGTTGGTTTGCTGACGGGCTGGGTCTGCGGCTGCACTGCTACGGGCTCTGTGTCTGACTGGTGCGCCTCGAGGTCGGCCATCAGGTGGGATGGTAGTTCGTTTTCGCCTTTGGTGTTGTAGCCATAGTTATTCCTCAGGATAAAGTAGCAGGCAGCGGGATGCATCCGGCGAAAGAGGGCGCCTTCTTCGAGCTTATGGATAAAGATCTGCTCGATGTAGTAGACGCGGTCCATGATGTCGCCATCATTTTCCCATTTCTTTTTGAAATAGCTCCAGAGCTGCTTGTAGTATTTGAGTTTGAGCAGGGCCTGGGTGAGTGTGTGGCAGATCGAGAACTCGTCGAGGGCCATGGCCTCGATCTGATCAAGTACATGATGGGTTTTCTCGCGGGTCCATTGGGACGCATTGGTGTTGCCGGTAGGTGCGGACATGGGTGTTTTATTTATGAATGAATAATAGATCTCTGTGCTCCCTGATGGGCGCTTTGATACTGAGCTGCTGACCCTCCAAACCTCTCTAAAGGGAGGCTTTAATACAAAATACAACCCTCCGATAACAGGAATATAAAATGGCGCACTTCGCTCAGAAAACGATAATGCAAAGGAGAGCAAAAGCCGCTGCTGTTTCGGCGGGAATTACTGACAAAAGGGGGTTTGAGGATAAGTTTTTGCGTGCGATGTGGGGCTGTGAGCAGTCTGAGATCACAGATCCAGCATCTCACCCTCTATCTCATAGGGCGCAGCCGGGGTGTCTATAGGTATCACACGTTTAGGCAGCTCTACCAGGTCGTAGCTACCTACTTTACGCAGGTCCATGACCATGCGGCCATCGGTGCCTACGTAGAATGGCTTCTGGAATTTGGCGCCATAGATCAGGTCGCGCCAGGTGTAGGACATGCGGATGTAGATGGTTTGCGCGTAGGTCTCGTCATAGCCGCGCAGGGTGATGAAGACCTCTATCTCCTGTTCCTTCACGTCATCTTCGGTCATGCCGTAGAGCGGACTCTGGTCGTCTATGATATGATTGATGGTCCAGCTGAGGGGAAACATGGCGATCTTGCTCAGCTCAAGGTTGAGCTGCTTGAAGCGGCGCAGGCCGTCAGGTGTGTTCTTGTCTACCCAGCTGAAATTGACCGTGGCCTCGAGGTCCATGATATTGGACGAGCGCTGATTGGCAAAGATGAACTGCAGGCCTGTGAGCTCGCCTACGGGCGCGATGATCAGGTTGCGGCCAAACTTCATCTCCGGCCGGGGCTTGGAGAAGCGGCCATACAGCGTGCCTGTGAGTACGGCAAAGCCCATCAATCCTGTAAAGGCCTCCAGCGATGCCATCCAGCTGCAGAAGATATCTGTAGGATACATGGCACCATAGCCTACAGTAGTAAAGGTCTGGCTGGAGAAAAAGAAGCACTGCATGAATTTGCTGATACCATTCAGGCCCGAGATACCGACGATGCCCTGTGCATCTACTACATAGTAGATGATAGCGTAGAAGAGATTGACACCGCCGTAAAAGAGGAAGACGGTGATCCAGTAGTTCTTCCACCTGGTAGTGAGCAGCCAGTGATAGAGGTCAAAGTCTATGCGGTCTCCCGTGATCTTGCGGATATTGTACGAGCCGTCCAGATTGACGGTGCGCTGGCGGCCGTCCTGGGCGCCGTGGTCCAGGCCTATGTCTACATTGTTTCTGTTTCTATTGATACGGTCACGCAGGGCCATGGGGGAGTGTTTTTAGCGTGTGCAAGGTACGGTGTTTATGGGATAAAATGATTGCTTGTGATCAGGTTTTAGCCGCCGATGCTGCCCCTCTAAATCTCCCCTGAAGGGGAGACATGAATGCAAAACAGCCTGCCCTCCAAACCTCCCTAAAGGGAGGCTTAATGCAGTCTCTTCCAAACTCCTCTCAAAGAGGATTAACAGGCCAGCTAACTTGGTTGGATACGATATGGTTATTTGCAAAGCCATATAATAATACGTTTCTAAAAACCACGAATAAGCCATTTGGGAAGACGCATAATAATGCGTCTCTACACAATGACAAATGAGATAGTCCCTTGCTGTTGGCAAAGGCTGCCTCTTCGTCCAAAATTTAAAACAGCGGAATACGTTAGATTTGTACCCGTCAGCATGAATAAAGGATACACCATAGCAGAGGCCGCAAAAGCCGCTGGCGGCAAACTGCACGCAGGTGCCGGAGAGGACAAGGTCATACAGCACCTGCTGCTGGATAGCAGGCGTATACAGTATCCGGATGTGAGCCTTTTCTTTGCGCTGCCGGGTGCGCGGCAGGATGGGCATCAGTTCATAGCTGAGCTGACGGCGCGTGGTGTACAGAACTTTGTGGTAACCAAGGCTGACTGGGCCGAGCGCTACCCACGGGTCAACTTTATAGTAGTAAAAGATACCATCGCTGCGCTGCAAAAGCTGGCGGGGTACCATCGCAGCAAGTTTCAATATCCGGTGATCGGGATCACCGGCAGCAATGGCAAGACGATCATCAAAGAATGGCTCTACCAGCTGCTGAATGAAGACTACAAGATCGTGCGCAGCCCCAAGAGCTACAACTCGCAGATAGGTGTGCCGCTCTCGCTCTGGCAGATGAGCGACCAGCACGACCTGGCCATCATAGAGGCCGGCATCTCTGAGAGTGACGAGATGGACAAGCTGGCACGCATCATACAGCCTACGCTGGGCATCTTTGCCAATGTGGGAGAGGCGCACAATGAGGGCTTCCTCAACCTGAAGCATAAGGCCAAGGAGAAACTGAAGCTCTTTACCAAAGTGGACCGCCTCATCTACTGCAAGGACCACGCAGACGTAAACCAGGCCATCACAGAGATAAACGGGCTGAAGGGCGCAGATGCAATTCCGGTCTTCACCTGGTCGCAGCACTCTGATGCAGATGTGCGCGTCACCTCTATCCTGCAGCAGAATAACCACTCCTATGTCTCTGCGCAGTACCACGGGCAGGACTTTGACTTTGAGATCCCCTTTGCAGATAAGGCCTCTGTAGAGAATGCCCTGCACTGCGCCTGTACGCTGCTGGTGATGGGCAAGGACTTTGGCATGCTGCGTGCGCGGATGCGCCTGCTGACCCGCATAGCCATGCGCCTGGAGATGCGCGACGCAATCAATAACTGCTCGCTCATAAACGATAGCTACAACTCAGACTTTGAGTCGCTGCGGATCGCCATAGACTTTTTGCGGCAGCAAAACCAGCATCCGCGCAAGACGATCATCCTGTCAGATATCCTACAGAGCGGCCGCAGCGAGCTGGACCTCTACACAGAGGTGGCCAAGCTGCTGAAGCAAAACGGCATCTACCGCCTCATAGGCATCGGCCCATCTATCACGCGGGAGCGGAAGGTCTTTGAGCAGAGCGGTGTAGCAGAGCTGATCTGCTATAAAAGCACCGAAGAGATGCTCAAGGAGTTTGACACCTCAGCGCTGCACGATGAGGTGATCCTGCTGAAGGGGGCGCGCCAGTTTGAGTTTGAGCGGATAGCCAAGCTGCTGGAGAAGAAGGCCCACCAGACCGTGCTGGAGATCAACCTCAATGCGGTGGTCAACAACCTGAAGACCTATCAGTCGCTGCTGCGACCAGAGACAAAGCTCATGGCCATGGTCAAGGCCTTCAGCTATGGCAGCGGCAGCTATGAGATAGCCAATGTGCTGCAGTTTAACCGGGTGGACTACCTGGCCGTGGCCTATGCTGATGAGGGCGTAGAGCTGCGCAAGAATGGCATCACGCTGCCCATCATGGTGATGAACCCGGAGGAGCGCAGCTTTGAGGCGATGATCACGCATGGGCTGGAGCCTGATATATACAGCCTCTCGCTGCTGGATAAATTTGTAGCGATACTCAAGCTGAAGCGCAAGTCTGCTACAGCGAAATATAAGATACATGTAGAACTGGAGACGGGTATGAACCGCCTCGGCTTTGAGATGCAGGATATACCCCCGCTGATAGAGCAGATCAAAAAGTCTGAGTGCATAGAGATCGCGTCTATCTTCTCCCACCTCGCGGCCAGCGAGGCGGCGGAGTATGACGAGTTCACCCGTGGGCAGATAGCGTCCTTTGAGCAGATGAGCGGACGGATCTGTGCGGCCTTTGGCTATCCTATCATCCGGCATATCCTCAACTCGAGCGGCATCTCACGCCACACCTCCGCGCAGTATGATATGGTGCGCCTGGGCATAGGCCTCTATGGCCTGGACCCGACACCGGCCGTCCAGTCGCGCCTGCTGCCTGTGTCTACACTGAAGACGACCATCTCCCAGATCAAACACGTAAAGGCCGGCGACTCTGTAGGCTATGGCCGCGTGGGCAAAGTAGAGACCGACAAGACCATAGCGACGGTGGGCATAGGCTATGCAGATGGCCTGGAGCGCCGCCTGAGCAATGGTACCGGCCGCATGCTGATAGGCAACCAGCTGGCACCCATCATAGGCAACGTATGTATGGATATGACCATGATAGATATCACCGGTATAGATGCCCGCGAGGGCGATGAGGTGATCGTCTTTGGTGGCAGGCCGAGAGTGGAGGAGGTGGCCAAGGCTGCGGGCACGATAGCATATGAGATACTGACGGGTATCTCGGCGCGGGTGAAGCGGGTTTATTATCAGGAGTGAGAGTTATTGTCATCTTACTGCTATGTGGTGCTGCGTCGAATCCCCCGGCCTGCGGCCACCCCCTTTTTAAAGGGGGACTTCAGCCATTGGTGTTTTTTGGCAAGGGTAAGCTCCCGATGTTTTGAAGCATCTGTTTTTCAAATAGTGCACTATTTGAAATGCTCTTTTGAAACGGCGGATAAAGCATTAGCCGCAGGCTATGAGGCTTTTCAACTTTAACAAAAAGAATTTATTATTGAGAAATAGTATCCGTACCTTACTGAGGATTTATTCACCTAAATCTTCTGTTTATGAGTATGTTACTGTACCTGATCAGAGTAGATGAAAGAACGTTGCACTCCTGCCTGGAGGATAGCAGCCACCTCGAGGCGATGCTCGACCGCGAGGAGCTCCTAGACCGCATGATAGATATAGACAAAGCCTGGGATGGGATCTTATTTCTCCTGACGGGCTCATCCATAGCGGGCTGTACGGAGCACCCTATGTCACGGATCTTCTTTAGCGGACAGGCTGTGGATGAGCGGCAGGACTTTGGCTATGGGCCGGCGCACTACCTCAGGCCACAGCAGGTGGCGGAGCTGCAGGCCATGCTCGCCGCTATAGAGCCTGCTGCACTACAGGCGCGCTTCAGCCCGGCGCTGATGACGGAGGAGGAGGTCTACCCCGGCTGGGATAGCGATGATGAAGCCGATGGGCTGATAGAGGCCTTCAGAGATGTGCAGGGATTCTATGCGGCAGCAGCGGCGCGGGATGAGGCTATTATTAGTTTGCTGGTGTAGGGGATAGCGGCCCCTCTAAATCTCCCCTAAAGGGGAGACTTTAACAGCCATTTTTGGCGGTGTTTACCCTGCCTCTACTACAATAGGGGAAGAGTAAAAGTCTGTGTGGACTGCTGCGTCGAATTCCCCGGCCTGCGGCCACCCTCCCGACCAAGGTGCAGGATCTGCGACCTTTATAAAGGGGGAATATCAGCGATTTGTTTACTTGGGCACGAAGTGCGCGAGATTCATTTAAAGAGTCGCTTTCTTCAAACTTATTTGCTGGTGTCTGCCATTTCTTCGAAGGCTTTCCAGAGGTTGTCATCCGGTACGGGGGCGGTGATCTGTACTGTTTCCTTTTTGACTGGATGGATGAACTCGATGGCGCGCGCGTGGAGGCAGATGGAGCCATCGCGGTTAGAGCGCTTGGCGCCGTACTTGAGGTCGCCCTTTATGATACAGCCCATGTGTGAGAGCTGCACGCGTATCTGGTGGTGGCGGCCGGTATGTGGGTCTACCTCCAGCAGGTAGTAGTTGTCCGAGCTGGCCAGGAGTTTGTATTCGAGCTCGCAGCGGAGCGCGCCTTTGGTGCCCTCGGCGTAGACGTAGGAGGCGTTCTTCTCTTCGTTTTTGCGCAGCCAGTCTACCAATACGCCCTGCTCCTGCGTGGGTGCGCTCTGCACGATGGCCCAATAGGTCTTTTGTATCTCCCGCTTTTGAAACATCTCATTGAGCCGCTGCAGCGCCTTGGTCGTGCGGGCGAAGAGTACAAGGCCGCTCACCGGCCTGTCTATCCGGTGCACAATACCAAGGAACACCTCACCCGGCTTGTCGTATTTCTCTTTGATGTATTGCTTCACGATATCGCCGAGGGTCTCATCGCCGGTCTTGTCTCCCTGCACGAGCATGCCTGCTGGTTTATTGACCGCTATGATGTGGTTGTCTTCGTAGAGTATGTGGAGGTCGGCGACTGTCATGGATGCGAATCGGTTTAGGCACGTAGAGATGCAATATGTTGCTTCCTACATGGAGCGCAAATATAAACAGTCACAGCAAATACGACGCCTTACCACTCCCGGCCTCTCCTAAAATAGGAGAGGTGTAATACAAAGAACTAACTTCGCAGAATGAAACTATTACTGAATGTAAAGAATAGCAAGGCTGATTTCCTATTAGAGCTTCTCGCCAATCTACGTTTTATAAAAACCAGAGTAATTAGTAATAACGAGGCTAAGTTTATCAAAGATCTTTATGCTGCTATGCATGAGGTCACAAAAGCTAAAGAAGGAAAACTTAAACTCAAGTCGGCACGAAAACTACTTAGTGAGCTGGATTAAGATGTATCACTTTCGGGTTTAAATGGTGAAGAGGTAATATTTTGCAACTCTACATATTCTCTGATGGCGCAGATACTGGAAGCTGTTGCGCTAAACGAATCACAATACGGTCTGCCAAACGCTCTGATCCATAGAGGGGCTATTGGGAAGACGCAAAATGAAGGTTTCTGACCAAAAATGAGCCTGTTGGGAAGACGCAAAATATTGCGTCTCTACGGGGCTGTAGATACGGAAAGCTGCCGTGTCACATCCACTTCATCGGGCAGCGGGGTGCCATCTGCGATGTGGGCCGCAAGGCGCTCCGACCAGTATGGCGCAAGAGACATGCCCTTGGTGCCCATACCATTGAAAATGCCGATATGCGGATGCTGCGGATGAAAGCCGAGGAAGGGCCTGCGATATCTGGTAGATGGCCTCACTCCGGCACCATGGTGCACCACCTCAAAGGGTACGCGCAGCATCTGATGCAGACTCTCTATGACCTCATCACGATACTGAGCGGTAGGCGCTATAGTCTCATAGTGCCACTGATAGGTAGCGCCGGCATACCAGAGGCCGGGCTGACCGGCGGGAGAGATGGTGGTATCGCCACCCACTATGCGGTCGTCATAAAATTCCTTTATGCGGATGAGGAGGTACTCACCCTTCACGATCTGCCAGGGTAGCGTGGTGAAGATACCCTCGCGGGCAGACCGGTAGCCATCGCAGAAGATGATGCGGTCTTTGCGCTGCAACGCCTCTTCCTGCGTCAGGCTCTCTTCATAGAGCATCCCTTTATCACGCAGGTATTCACGGTAGCGAGAGAGGAAGGACGGTGTGTGTACGATACCGCCACCCTGTATGGCAAAGGCGCCAAAGTCATTGATGAGCCAGTCTTCATTGAGCTTGTGCAGGGTAGTATCGGAGAGGTACTGCTGGTATGTCGAGTCCGTGGTGCGGGCGCTCCAGTCGTTCTGCTCGCGTATGGAGCCGAGCAGCTTGTAGATAGGCATGGGAGTGTAGACCTGTATAGAGAGTGCCTGGCCCAGGTCAGCATAGACTTTCTCGGCTGTGGGTATCAGGTCATCTACCATCCATGATTTCACGTAGCGCTTGCCGGTGATAGGATTGAGCAGGCCGGAGGCTGCAGCAGTAGCAGAGAGGTGAGAGCCGGTATCATACACGCGCACAGAGAGGCCGCGCTGTATCAGTGCCCACGACAGCAGAGAGCCGCATATGCCCTGGCCGACTATCGTGATGTCTGGGGTCATTTATCTGAAATAGGAGAGGTCCTTGTCTTCCTTCTCCGGCTTGGATGGAGGAGGCGTGCTGGCTATGCGGTCTGCCTCGTCGAGCGCGTGCACATATTTCAGGATGCGGGTGCGGAAGAAAAAGAAGAGCATAACCTGGTACAGGAGCACAAATGGCTCTACCCGGATCGCTACTTTGCCCATGAAGTCTATGTCCTTCATCATATTCTCACCATACATGCCCAGCAGTACGAGCGCCATGGCAAAAGAAGATGCCATGAAAGTGACGACATAATTTATGATCCACCTCCAGGGCCTGATCTGATGGCTCATAGCCAGCCTGTAGAGCGCGTAGCTGAATATGCCTAGTACGATGATATCCATATTGCAAAGTTATAACAGTTCAAGCTCATTTCGCAGTTTTTTTGTGAGGCCGCGTACTACCTCGTCGTAAGAGTGGTCTACCATCCAGAGCAGCTCACGGCGCGGGATGGAGCCGGAGTCAAAGCAGACTGTGTTCCACATCTTCTTATTCATATGCCAGCCGGGCTGTACGTCTTCATAGCGCTCGCGGTATTCGGGCACCTTGTCTGCATCCATCTTGAGATTGACAGTGAAGGGAGTGGACGACAGTGAGGTGAGGGCAAACATCTTTCCCATCACCTTAAACACCAGCGTATCGCTGTCAAAGGGAAATCCCTCCTCTACCCCTTTTTTGCGCAGGCAGTACTCCCTGAAGGTCTCAATATCCATAGGCTCTAAGATAGTGGCAAAAAGGGTGCCGCGCCAGTGCCTTTTCTATTTTATTGGCTATGGCCCCTCTAAATCTCCCCTAAAGGTGAGACTTGAACAGCCTATAATCAGGACCAAGTCACGTAAATCCTGTTGATGTTTGGCGGACAATTGACATATTTGCAGCCGGCTAAACGAACACCGCCCATGATACAGCGCAAACAGACCATCTTCCTGATCCTCGCCATTCTCCTGACAGTGGGCTACATCTTTGCCCCTGTAGTCAAGGTGGAGGTAAACCAGGCTGCGAACTACAGGTATATCACAGAATTATCTTTCTCTCAGAATGTGAACTTTCCTATCATTGGCCACTACTTTGTGCTGTGGCCACTGGTGGCAGCCATCGTAGCGATCGTGCTGAACCTGTTCACCATCTTCCTATACAATCGCCGCCCGCTGCAGATCGTGCTGTGCTGGCTCAGTGTAGTGCCGCTGCTCTTCTCTTTTTGCTATATCTACTACCAGTGGTCTGTGGGCCGATCTCCGTTTGACCAGTATTTCTATTTTGGCAACCTATGTCCGCTCATCGCTATCGTGTTCATTTTCACGGCCATGTTTTATATCCGCAAGGATGAGGAACTGGTAAAAAGTGTTGACAGACTGCGGTAAGCCTTGCGGGTGTCAGGTGCATGGTTTACTTTTGCGCCTTACCTCCCCCATCCATGAGTGATGCCATCAAGCACGAGTGCGGAATAGCACTCATCCGGCTCCTTAAGCCTCTCGACTATTACATAGAAAAATACCGTACGCCGGCCTACGCGCTGAATAAGCTGTACCTCCTGATGGAGAAGCAGCACAACCGCGGGCAGGACGGCGCCGGAGTAGCCGCTATCAAGCTGGACCCAGTGCCCGGTACACACTTCATAGACCGCTTCCGCTCTACACACCAGCAGTCTATAGCCAAGATCTACGAGCATATCTTCTCCCACTTTCCGGCCAATAGGAAAGTCTCCGATGATCCGGTAGCAGAGGCCAAGTGGTACAAAGAGAATGTACCATTCATGGGAGAGCTGCTGCTGGGCCACCTGCGCTACGGCACCTATGGCAAGAACAGCGATACGAACTGCCATCCTTTCCTGAGGGAAAACAACTGGATGACGCGCAACCTGGCCATAGCGGGCAACTTTAACATGACCAATGTAAACGAGCTCTTTGCCAACCTGATCCAGCTGGGCCAGCACCCGGTAGAGCGCAGCGACACCATTACGGTGATGGAGAAGATCGGCCACTTCCTCGATGCAGAGGTGCAGGTCATCTTTGACAAATACAAAGACCAGGGCTACGGCAATAAGGAGATCACAGACTTTATCATCAAGGAGATGAGCGTGCGCCGTATCCTGACCCGCGCGGCCAAGAACTTTGACGGGGGCTTTGCGATGGCGGGTATGATAGGACATGGTGACGCCTTTGTGCTGCGCGACCCTAATGGCATCCGCCCGGCATACTACTACCAGGATGAGGAGATCGTAGTGGTGGCATCAGAGCGGCCATGTATCCAGACCGCATTCAATGTCAACTTTGACTCGATCAAAGAGATAAAGCCAGGCCACGCGCTGGTGATCAAAAAGGATGGCCGGGTGAAAGAAGAGATGATCCTCGAGCCGCAGGAGCGCAAGGCATGTAGCTTTGAGCGGATCTACTTCAGCCGCGGTACGGACAAGGAGATCTACGCGGAGCGCAAGGAGCTGGGCAAACTGCTCGTACCGCAGATACTCACAGCCGTGAATAACGATGTGGAGAACGCGGTGTTCTCCTTCATACCCAATACGGCAGAGGTAGCATTCTACGGCCTGATCAAGGGCGTGGAGAGCCACCTGACCACCGAGAAGGTAAAGGCCATACAGCAGAACCCGAACATGACCGCAGAGGAGCTGGAGAAGCTGATCCGCTGGAAGCTGCGTATAGAGAAGACAGCAGTAAAGGATGTGAAGATGCGCACCTTTATCTCTGACGACTCGAGCCGCGATGAGATGGTATCTCACGTCTATGACGTGACCTATGGCAGCGTGAAGCCCGACCAGGACACACTGGTGGTGATAGACGACTCTATCGTGCGCGGTACCACCCTCCAGAAGAGCATCCTGAGTATACTGGACCGCCTGGGCCCAAAGAAGATCATCATCGTATCTTCTGCACCGCAGATACGCTATCCGGACTGCTATGGCATAGATATGAGCCGGATGTATGACTTCATCGCCTTCCGCGCGCTGATAGGCCTGATCAAGGACCATGGCAAAGAGGCACTACTGCAGGAAGTGTATGAGAAGTGCAAGATAGATGACGAGAACCCACCGGCAGTACCGATCAATCATGTGAAAGAGCTCTACGACATGTATACGGACGAGGAGATCTCTGCCAAGATATCTGAGATAGTCCGGCCTAAGCATATCCATGCGGAGGTACAGGTCATCTTCCAGACGGTAGAGAACCTGCATAAGGCCTGCCCGAAGAACCTGGGCGACTGGTACTTCACCGGAGACTATCCTACACCGGGTGGTACACGTGTAGCCAATAAGGCCTTTATGAACTACATGGAGGGTAGGAGCGAGCGGGCGTATTGATCGTTTTACTGAGCGAGCATTATCTTCTTGTTTTGTGGCTCGCGTTCTTGTTGTTCTACTTTGACCATTATAGCTGTGGGTCCGGGTGTAGCTACCTGTCTAGTGTAGATAGATGCGGTGCCGACTTCTTCGTCCATGATTTTTTTGCCTTGCAGATCGTAACAGGTGATCCTGGCACGAGCAGCAGCACCTTCCTCAAAGGACACGATCAGCTCATCTCCCCTGCTGAAGATTTTTGCCGGGGTTGATACTATTTCCTTGATCGCAGATGCCGGTATACAGTTGGTGAAAGTGAATGTATAATCCAACAGCGTGGTGCCCAGGAGGACACCGCTGCGGAACTCATCTACAGCTACAGCAATGAGGTAGGTGCCGGATTGATTGACACGGCCGGAGAGTATACCGGTGACCGGGTCTATGCGGAGGTCACCTGCATCTGAGGGATTATTAGTAGGATTGAGATAGGTGTAGGGTGCCACGTAGGTGACGGAGTGATAGGGAGGAGGCGAGGCGGTATCAGAGCAGCCCGGTTGTCCAGCATTACCGGGACTCGGGTCCACACAGGTGATGTCTGCGCCGTCATAGCTGTAAGTGAGCCTGTATGCCAGTGAGTCGCCATCCAGATCTGATGCGGTAAAGGTATAGCTGAACGGTGTATCGATGCCGGCCAGCTGAGGGGTCGGCGCAATAAATTGCGGCCTGCTATTGTGCATCACCACAGCTGTATCACCTGGAATGGTAGCGAAATAGGTAGCACCAGAATTAGGAACAGTGTTAGTGGAAGAATTGATCCTGCAGCAGCGCTGGTAGACGAGTATATACCCTCCGGCAATGGGTGGTAGTACAACTGTGCGCTGGTAGAAGGCAGCCTCCACACAGATGTCTATCAAGTTGCAGTTTGCACTATTGTTTAGTGTGAGTTGATAAGGTGCAGGCAGGGGCAGTGAGATCGTGTCGAGATAATGGCCAGCTGTGTCAAAGAGCTGTATGTAGATAGGATTCGAGTATGGTGCACACTGATCGCATGATGCGGTACAGTTTCTATACAGTTCAAACACGATCTGAAAAGTATCGCCTCCGATGTGATTGTAAAACAGCTCTCCTCCTACAATGTGATTAGCCTTTGCGAAAAATGAAGAGCTGAAAAGGAGAAGTAGGAAGAGTAAACGTTTCATGGTATAAAGTTTACTCTAATATAAAAAAGATATAAGAATCAAAGTGGCTTGAACTGCTCAAAGCCCTGTTTGCAGCTGAAGCAGAACCGGATGGCCCTGCAGAGCGTAGAGCCAAATGTAGAGCGCAGCGTGGTGTCTGTACTACCGCAGTGCGGGCAGCGGACGCGGTCCAGCATCTCGGCAGTGAGCTCGCCATCTGCCACTGGCGGCGGTGCGATACCAAACTTCTCCAGGCGGGCCTTGGCATCGGCGCTCATGCGGTCACTGCTCCATACGGTATCCATATCCACCAGTACCTCTACTGATGCGAGGCCGAGGTTTTTGACCGCATGGTAGATGTCTTTTTTCATCATATCGATAGCGGGGCAGCCTACAAAGGTAGGGGTCATGGTGACGGTAGCGGCATCGCTCCCCTCCTGATGAGAGACAGCCGTGACGATGCCCATATCCACCACGCTCAGCACGGGTATCTCTGGGTCTTTGACAGACTCCAGCGCAGCCCAGATGTCTGCTGTGGTGATCGTGCTTGTGCCTTGCATAGTATATATTTACCTGTTTTGTATGTGGTCTTTGATGTTATTATACAGCCAGCGGCGCACAAAGTAGATGGCTAGTGCGCTGAAACTGATACTACCCTCCAGCAGCTCTTCTCCTTCGCCTACTATGGGTATGAACTTGAGCGGGTCGGGCACAAAGAGCAGGATGAAAAAGATCACACCTATCACGAGCCAGATCTTGCCCGGCTTGCGGTCTGTGCGGGTATCCTGATACGGGTTCCTTTTTGCTATAGCTTCCATTGCGTTTGTGTTTACACCTCTCCCATCTGCCTTCGACATCTTCCTATCCAAAGGAGAGGAAAGAACCAGGTGAGGTGCTTATTTGAATAATGAATCCTAATAATAAACGTATAACGCTTGAATACCTGTCAATTATTGCGCCATGTCACTACCACTCAGCAGACGGGTCTATGCTGGTCACCTCTGTCATCTCTGCCAGCAGTGGCTGGAGATACTCAGAGTGATAGCCTTTGCGGCCGCCGTAGACGGCTTTGGCTGTATCCATGGCTGGCATCTGGAGGCCTGCGGCGGCTACCAGCGGAGTGATCTTCTGCAGCCAGAGCTCTTGTAGCCTGGCCTCGCCGGCAAAAATACCCTCTGCGATCAGCGCCTCCTCATAAGCAGATGGCTCGAAGATGCCGAGTGCAAACGGGAGTGCGTAGTTCAGCGCGGACTGCATGCGTGCTTTGGCTACTTCACTGCCGGTAGAGAGCTGTTTGAAGAAAGTATCTGCGTGCATCACATGGTAGCGGATCTCTCCGCGCACCTTGCGCGCGAGGCCGGCGATCGGCGCAAAAGATGAAGCCTCCAGCAGGCTATAACGCAACGCCTCTGCATGGTCAAAGAGGAAGTGGCGCACCAGGCTGAAGTCATACTCCCCGATAGGCAGCTCTACGAGCTGGCAGCTGCGAAAGTCCTTCTCGGCGCGCTGGAATGCGAGCACGTCAGGGTTCTTCTCACCAAAGGAAGTATAGAGTATATTATAGAGCGCCTGTGCATGGCCTATTTTGTCCTGAGACATAGAGGAAAATGCAAGGTCCTCCTCTAGCATCGGGCCTATGCCGGTCCACTCAGAGTTGCGGTGACCTATGATCAGGGCGTCGTCTGCCATGCGGTAGAGCAGGTCTTTGATTGCTTCTGTATTCATGCTATGTTTTTTTTAAACCGCAAAGAACGCGGAGAACGCAAAGGTTAATAGGTTGCGTTCTGTTCCTTTACTGTTATAATTTATTCTTTGCCTGGAAAGCTTCTATGCGCTCACGTACCTTGTAGAAGGCGGGATCACGGAAGGTCTTCTCGGGGGTCGTCTCGAATATCTCTTCGTCCTCGCTATTGAAGGTATAAACGTCAGAGGTTTTGACTACCCAGAGGTTAGCTGTTTTGCCGCGACGGGCATATTGCTCTTTGGCAAACATCAGTGCCTGCTCGGGTGTAGCGGCGTGGACGATGCCAGCGTGGACGGGTTGTTTACCTCTCTTCTCTTGATGAAACACCTCCCACGTCACTAGGTGTGATGCAGTTATTTCACCATCATTTACTCTTTTGAGGTCGAGTCTGTTTATTCTTGGATCTAATGACATGCTTGTGATTCTTCTTTTTGATTTGGTCATTTGTGAAAACGCATAATAATGCGTCTCTACGGTGAACGCCTAAGCCAGTGGAGTGACGTATTTCTCTTTAGGATTCATCAGGGCCTCGCGTACCCAGCGGTGTGCCAGCTCTGAGTAGCGGCGCACCTCGAGGCGCTCTGCATTGCAGGGGCCGTCGCCGCTGATCACACGCTTGAACTCGTCCCAGTCCGGATC
The DNA here is from genome assembly GCA_002336805.1 of Bacteroidetes bacterium UBA1941. GTDB lineage: Bacteria > Bacteroidota > Bacteroidia > Chitinophagales > LD1 > UBA1941. Next base: position 125,619 of record DDEZ01000002.1, on the reverse strand, counting down.
GCCAAAGACCCAGATGCCATCATCTCCACGACGCAGCTCAGGATCAGGCAGTGTGAGGCCCAGCTCCAGGATCTTGGGTACATACTGATCGAGAAACTGATTGCGCATATCATCATTGGAGGCTAGTTTTACCTTCCACTTCATGAGTTTCTCGCTATGCTGCGAGTCGCGGTCAGATGGACCAAAGAAATGCAACAACGGGCGGTACCAGCGGTTTAGCGCCTCCTGGAGCATGTCCCGCTGCACCTTGGTGCCGGTAGCGAGGTAGACAAAGTTGTCATGCCCCTGCTTCAGGTGAAAGGACTCCTCATAGCAGATACGCTCCAGCGCACGGCAGTATGGGCCATACGACCCTTTTGAGTTGATCACCTGATTGACAATGGCTGCCCCATCTACCAGAAACCCGATGACGGCTATATCGGCCCAGGTATTGGCCGGGTAGTTGAATACGTTGCTGTATTTGCTTTTGCCACTGAGCAGGTCCATGAGCATCTGCTCACGCGTCTTGCCCAGTGTCTCTGCTGCACTGTAGAGCAGCTGGCCGTGGCCTACCTCATCCTGCACCTTGGCTATGAGGGCCAGCTTGCGGCGAAAGTTTGGCGCGCGGGTGATCCAGGTACCCTCAGGCAGGGCACCTACTATCTCAGAGTGGGCATGCTGCTCTATCATCCGGATCAGCTGCTTGCGGTACTGATCGGGCATCCAGTCTCCGGGCTCTATTTTCTCACCGCGCGTGATGCGCGCCTCAAACTCTGCGAGTTTCTCCGGGTCTTCTACGGTCGAGTTGACGATCTTTGCCTCTTCGGCAGTCAGACTTGTGTTTCCGTACATGATCTTATTTTTTTAATCCTTTCAATAGTAATCCTGATACACTCTCGGCTATTTCCTCCTCTGATAGCTTCTCGCTGCTCTTGTATAGGTCATAAGTAGCATTGAGCGCGGAGAGGATGGTAAATACTGCGAGCTTGACATTTACATCCTTAAAGTCTTTGTCAGCGATGCCTTTTTGCACGATCTCGCGAAAGCCCTGCTCATACTGAGAGCGCAGCTTTCTGAATCTGGCCAGCTCCGGCTCCTGCAGGAATATCCACTCGTGAAAGAACACAGTAGAGCCATCGAGATTGGAAGCTATGACATGAATGTGGGCCTTGATAGCAGCGCGGAGCATTTTGGCGGGTGTTTTTTCCTCTGCCACAGCTGCGCTGAAAGCCTGGAAGAACTGCTCTGCCATCTCAAAACACATCTCACGGAGGAGCTCCTCCTTTGACGAAAGATGATTGTACAGGCTGGCGGCCTCTATGCCTACCTGACGGGCCAGGTCGCGCATAGATGTAGCGGCATAGCCCCGCTCTTTAAACATCTTGCGGGCGGTCTGCCTGATCTCTGTGCGCCTGTCTAGCCGTGCTGTAGCCATTTGTTTACTAACGTTCGTTAGGTAAAGGTAGGAAAGGGATTTGAGTTGGACAAATTTTTGTTTGGGGGGATTGGGGCTGAACTTTAGCCCCTCTAAATCTCCCCTAAAGGGGAGACTTTAACAGCCAATGCGATAGAACCTTTAATGAGCCAAGGGTCTTTTTTTGATCATGCCGCCGCGGGTTTCTTTGACGCTGCTGAGTACCATGAAGGCCTCGGGGTCGATCTTTTCTACCTCCGTCTTAAATTTATTGATCTCCAGTCGGGTGACTACGGAGTAGATGATATCTACGTCTGTGGCCTGGCCTTTTTTGCCAAAGCCGCCTTTGCCCTTGTAGACAGTGACGCCGCGGCCCATCACGTCTACGATCATCTGTTTGATCTCCTCACTGGCGGCTGAGACGATGGTCACGCCCGTATACTCCTCTATGCCCTCTATGATGAAGTCGAGCGTCTTGGATGCGGCCAGGTAGGTGATCATAGAGTACAGCGCCGACTCTACGGAGAGGAAGTAAGCGGCTGCGGAGAAAACCAAGATATTGATAGCGATGACGAGGTCGCCGATGGTAGTGCCCAGCCGACGACTGAGAAATATGGCGAGCACCTCTGTACCGTCCAGCACGGCGCCGCCCCTGATAGAGAGTCCGATACCGGCACCGAGGAAGAAACCGCCGAAGATGGCCACAAGCAGCTTGTCATGTGTGACCTCGGGAAAGTGCACGGTGGCAAGCATCACCGCCAAGCCGAGAATGGCTATACCCGTCTTGAGGGCAAAGCGGTGGCCGACGGTATTATAAGCGAGTATGATGAACGGCGTATTGATCAAGACGAGGAGCAGATAGAGTGGTGCGCCGCTGAGCTCTGCGGTGAGCAGTGAAATACCGGTCACACCTCCGTCTATGAAATTGCTCGGCAGCAGGAAGCTCTCGAGGCCAAAGGCGGCAGAGCACATGCCCGCTCCTATCAGCAGTACATCCTTGAGCAGACGCCTCACGGCCTGAGACTGCTCGCGCGCCTCCTGGCGCTGGTCACGAGCAGAGTCCGGCGATACATCTTTAGGCCGACGGTGCTCATAGTCGAGCAGCCGGCGAATAAATTTTTTGAACGGAGATGGTGGCTCTTCTGAAGACATATTGTACTGAGGCATTTGCAAAATCCGCACCAATGCCTTCTCTTAAATCTAGTGATTTTATTTCACTGTACCAGCCTCTGCGGCGCGGCGCGACGGGAAATAAGAGGCAAAAAGTGCAATAGCGATCACCGTGATAAAGGTCAGCACAAAGTCAATAGCGCGCAGCTTGACCGGATAGCCCTCTACTACAAAGCTGCTATTGCCGCCGGTGAGCTTGAGGAATCCATATCTGATCTGCGCGAGGCAGAGCGCTGTGGCGAGGATGATGCCGATGCTGGCACCTATCATAGCTGAGAGCAGGCCCTCCAGCAGGTAGATGCGCCGTACCAGCCCTCTATCTGCACCCATGGCCATGAGGATGGCTATATCCTGCTCCTTCTCTATGACGAGCATGGATAGGGAGCCAACGATATTAAATGAGATGATGAGCATGATGAAGGCGAGGATGGCGTATACTGCCCAGCGCTCCATATTCATCACCTTGTAGATGGCCTCTTTCTGCTCATAGCGGGTCTTTACGATCATATCGGGGCCGGCGAGGTTTTGTATTTCCTTTTTTGCCTGCTCGGGTGTATAACCCTTTCGCAGCTTCAGCTCGTAGGCTGAGAGCTGGCCCTCTGCATCCAGCAGCTCTGAGGCAAATGGCAGCGACACAAAAACATACTTGCTGTCAAACTCCTGCTGGAGGGAAAATACGCCTCCGGGCACTACATCCTTGAAAGTAAAAGCATCTTCCGGCAGCAGGGCGGTGCCTTTGCCCTTTTTAGGTACTGTGACCTGTATGGGATAGATGGAGCGCTCAGGGTCTACATTCAGCGCAGCATAGATATTGGCGCCGACCACGGCGTATTGATTGAAGCTATCGCTGAGCGTGAAGTTGCCCATCTTGATGTGACTCTTGACATCTGTGACGGCGTTGTAGTTTTCGTCTACTCCCTTTACGGTGCAGATGTAGTCTTTGTCTACATATTTGATATAGGCATTCTCCTCGAGGGTCTGGGAGAGCGCCTCTACAGATGAGAGATGCCTGAGCCGGTCTATGAGCTGCGGATCGCTGGTGAAGGTCTTGCCGCGGGCCGGCGTGATAGTGATATCGGCGTAGAATGAATTGTAAAGTGATTTGGCAAGGTCCTCGAAACCATTGAAGGTACTGAGCACCACGATCAGTGCAAATGCTCCCACACCCATGCCGACCATAGATACGATGGCGATGATATTGATCGCATTGGTAGATTTCTTTGAGAAAAGGTAGCGCAGCGCTATTTTGAATGCCAGCATGCTATCCGTACGGAGTGGTTAGGCGTCGTCACGTTTGATCTCCTTGTCCTGCTCTTTGATCTTGCGCAGCAGCTCCTCCATGTGAAATACATCGTCCAGGGACTCATCAAGATAAAACTCCAGCTCCGGCACGATGCGGAGGTTGAAGCGGATCTTCTCACCCAGCCTGCGCTTGAGCTCTGACTTACGATCGTTGAATGCTGCCAGTACTTCGTTCTTGTCCCCGTTGAACACACTGAGGGAGAAGCGGGCTGCAGAGAGGTCTGGGGTCACGGTCACATTGGTCACCGTGACGAATGCTTTGCCATATATATTCCTACCCTCACGGATGAGGATATCGCTGAATTCTTCCTTGATGAGGGATGCTACTTTCTGTTGTCTTCTGCTGTCCATATTATCTTCTGTTGCACGGTTTTGACTAGGGCAAAGGTACGGGGAAAAAATGAGATGCCGCTGCGCTCAGGTAGTGACAGAGTTTTGTGGTCCTGTGTCGAATCCCCCGGCCTGCGGCCACCCCCTTTATAAAGGGGGACTTTCAGCCATTTTGCCTTTTAAGCAAAATAGGATCGACGATGTACTTAGTGGTACTGTATTTCAACCGCAATCCTTACTGCTTTGGTACGAAGGTGCGGATACGACGGCCCTGATAGTACACTGCTATGAAGGCATTTTTGTACCGCGGCTTCATGATATCAAAGTACAGCTTATTCAGATCTGTAGACCTGGTGCTGCTGCCTATGAGGTAGCGGTATGAGCCCTCCTCAAAGAGCACTTCGTAGCCCTTCAGGTGCTCATAGTAGGTGGTATCTATCGGAATCAGTTTCTTCAGCTCGTAGAACTGTATGCGATATACTGTATCCTCTGTGACCGGTATATTCAGCTTGGGTGTAGGTGCGCCGGAGCGGTCCAGGCCCTTCTCGTCAAACGGATTGAAGCGGTTATTGAGCGGTGCATTGGTGAGCATGGTAGACTGCTCTACATTGTCTACTACTATCTCGCTGAGGTTGTACTGTATCTCATCACTGGAGCGGCCCAGCATCTTGCGCACGTCCATCACATTGTTTGACATCTTGCGGCGCTCGTCTTTGGGCAGGTTATTGAAGAGCAGGTCCTGCTCCACAGCAGCGGCCGGTACTACGTAGACGCGCTTTTTGTCAGAGACCGTATCGTAGTAGCTCCATACGGGTATGAAGCCATAGTCGCCCATGTGCACCTCTCCGGTGAAGTTGTTCTTCTTGATATCAATATCCATGACGATACCCGCCTTGGTACGCTCCTCTGTGCTGCTGGATATGAGATTGCCCAGGGAGTAGCAGACGAGGCCTTGTTTTTCTTTCTGATTGTAGTAGTAGTTCTGTATATCGATGCGCTGTACAGTATTAGGAAAAGCGCCTACTACGATATCTGCGCCCTGCTCCAGGATAAACTTGCCCAGCGCCTCCTGAGAGTAGGCGGGGTACTCCTGATAGTTGCCACCCCAGTCGAGGTATACGATGGTGAAGTCTGGCTCCAGTGAGCGGGTGATCTTCATATCGCGCTCTATCTGCGTGTGGTCTATCTGATTGATGATATAGTCGCGGGAGATGCCGGGGCGCTGTGCGATGCTGGTATAGTTGAGCACGGCTATCTTGAAGCCACGACGATTGATGATCATCGGGTAGTTGCCATTGCGCATGATATTGTCCTGAAAGGCGCCTGTAGAGCGGATATCAAAGATGTCCATGGCCTTCTTGGTGCGGATCATGCCTTTCTTATCCAGGTAGGCGGTATTGAGATTGGCCATCATGGCCTGGTTGATACCGGAGTACTTCAGACTGAGGGCAAACTCATCAGGAGAGGAAAAGGGATTTGAGTTATCTCCGGTGAAGCCTGTTTTAAGGTTGGCTATCACTACATCACCGAGGTTGAGGATCGGGTTTATGTATTTCAGCTCATTGCTGAAGTCATATTTCTTGAGTGCCGGATTGAAGGCGTGCTCTATCTGGTACTCGCTCTGGTAGATATTGCCGGCTATCATGAGGTGCAGCACGCGGAAGGAATCTATGACCTCCGGCCTGTCATCGTCATACTCTATGGTACGTACACGGGCCTGCGCGACGGCATCAGCCGCGATAAAGAGTAAAGCCGGCAGCACTATCATCCTCAACCACCGGAAGGGAACCAAGATCTTTGACATTGTCCTCAAAATTAGCTTTTTGCCCATGTGAATATTTCCAGATTTTCAACAAACCTTGTCCCTTTGTAGGGTTTTTGTACAGCATTTACCATGGCCTGCGCTACGGTATCGCCTTCTATGGCTTTGTACTTTTGCAGCGGCCCGGCGAATAGGAATCCGAGTGTCCGGGCGCCCCACTGGGCTATGGCCTCGGCCGGGCGTGAGTCCCGGCGCTCTCCCAGCAGCACGGATGGCCGCAGTATGGCCAGGCGCTCAAAGCCGAGTGCCGCTATGGCATTCTCTATCTGGCCTTTGACCTGGATATACAGCAGCCGTGAGCTGGCGTCTGCCCCTCCGGAGGATAGCAGTATGAATGTTTTAGTGCCATTGGCACGGGCTATCTCTGCGGCCTGCAGCTGGTAGTCGTAGTCCACTTTCCGAAACTTCGCCGCACTGCCGGCCTGTTTCAGCGTGGTGCCGAGGGCGGAGAGCACGGCATCGGCGCGCATCTCTGCGGCGTAATCCTGCAGGCGCTCGTAGTCTACTACGAGATTTTTGAGTTTCGGGTGTCGGATATCCATGGGCCGGCGTGTGACTGCTATCACACTATCAATACGAGGATCGGCCAGCGAATGTTGTACACATTTTGCGCCCACGAGGCCGGTAGCGCCTAGTATGAGGACTGTCATGGTGTTATATTTAGATAGTGGCTACTAGACCTCGCGCAGCAGGGTGCGGAAGGCGGCATATTTGTCCGGCCAGACCTCGCGCATTTCCTTCTGGAAAGCCGGTGCGTGATTATTCTGGTAGTCGAAATAGCGGGCGGTGTCGGTGGTATGGTACTGCACGGCATAGGTGATGCCATCTGCCTGATGCTCCTCCATGACGCGGAATACTTTGTAGCCTGTGAAGCAGCCGGTCTCCATCACGCGGGGGATGTGGTCCTCCTTGAGCCAGCGGAGGAACAGCTCATGCACTTCTAAATCGACTTTCAGGGTAACGTTGTATACGATCATTTTTCTTCTTCTGTATGGTGAATATAGTTAGTTAGACGGGTTCAGGTGCAATACATTTTTGAGGTCGTGGTTGTGCGAATACATTTTTGAACCACATAGAACACATAGAAATGCGAGTGACGCAGAGATGATGTGGTGTAATGCTATTTATGGACATTTGGCATTTGTGAAGCCGCAAAATATTGCGGCTCTACGTGGGGGATCATTCCAGTTTGTCGCCGCGGAGCACACGGTAGCGCTTGCGGGCCTCTATGACGAGCAGGGAGCTATTGTAGTCTGTGATGATAGACTTGTAGAGCTCTTTGGCGCGCTCGGTATTGTGAAGCTCTTTCTCATTGATCTCGGCCAGGAGGAAGGTGGCATCATCGCCCTTCAGGTCTTTGCCATAGTTCTTGATGATATCCTCCAGCAGTGGTACAGCCTTGGCAAAGTCACGCTTGCGCACGTAGATCTGTGCCTTGGTATACTCTATATCATCATATAGCGCGTGACCCGGAAAGAGGGTGACGATGCTATCCAGTTTGCGCTCTGCCTCTGCGTCTTTATTCTGAAAGATGAGCAGGTCGGCATCGGCATACATGCCCATGGCTACTGAGTTAGTATCCATGCCGAGGTTGTCTATGATAAAGACGGAGAGATTGATCGCATCATTGGCTATCAGCTCTGAGGTGGAGGACTTCAGCACCTCGAGCTGCTCCTGCGCCCACTGGAAGTCGCCCTTGTAGTAAGATAACTTTGCATTGCGGTAGCGGGCGTCCTCGCCGAGCGGTGTTTCCTTCTCCTCTTTATCCACCTGTGAGTACAGCAGTGTGGATTCCCACACCTCGCCATTCATGATATAGAAATCTCCGAGGCTGAGCTTGGTCTGGTTCTTGAGCCGGCCGGGGATGCCGGGCATCTCTATCACATCCTGGCAGTCTTTGATAGCTGCATCTATATCATGGAGGTAAAAACCCTCCAGATCGGCCAGCTCTTTGAGCGATGTAGCGGTCTGCGGGGTTTTGCCATTCTCGGTGAGGAAGGCGCTATAGTCTGCCTTCAATCCGAGGAGGTCCTCCTGGGTATAGTTGATGGTCTTGGCTATTTTCTCCTTGCGGCAGTTGAGCAGCTCAGTGCGGGCCTCAAAGTAGAGGTTGCTGCGCGGCTCTTTTTTGACGACGTAGTCGTAGCCATGTATGGCATCGTCATAGAAGCCTTCGGTCTGGGCTATGTGGGCTATGTTGAGCACGCGGTAGCCGTTCTCGTTTTTGCGTTTGTCCAGTGCGCGCATCTGCACGATGGCCCCCTCAAAGTCCTTATTCTGTATATAGATCCAGGTGAGGAAGTCTACGAAGCTTTCATTGTCGGCCTGTTTCTGTATGCGTGTGTAGAGCTGGGTCTCTATCTCGCCGAGGAGCTTGTCTGCGCCTTTGGCGGTCTGGAGTACATTCTTGATGTTCTGTGCATTTTGCGGCTCCTGGTCTATATTATTGATAAAGTACTTTGCGGCATTCTCATTGTCACCTTTGGTGAAGTAGGCCATGGCGATATCATAGTCAAAGTTGATATTGCCCTTGAACATCTTCATACCTTTCTCATAGGCGGCTATCTCGTAGTCTGACTCGCGGTAGTTTTTGAAGGCAATGGCGGTCTGGCGGATCTCGGGCTCAGAGGGCTTGATGTTTTTGATGACTTTGTCGTAGACCTCTTTGCTCTTGGGTACATCGCCTTTAGTCTTGTACACATAGCCGAGATCTATCTGGTACTGCACTACATCGCTGAACTTCTTGATCTCTTTCTTGACTGTTTTCTCGGCATCGTCAAATTTTTTCAGCTCGAGATAGCAGCGGAGCAGCGGGGTATAGTAGATAGGTGCATTTCCGCTTTTGTCCCATAGCTGCTGGTAGAGCTCGGCTGCTTTGTCATATTCTCCATTCTGAAAATAGCTGGCGGCCAGCGTCTCATCGCGGCCCTTCTGGGCGGAGAGGCTGGTGAGTAAAACGAGCTGGAGAAAAATGACGACCGCTATGCGCTTCATGTGACCAAAGTTATATGAAATGACTGAGATGACGCAGGTAGTGGATTTGGCATTAAGATACTTTGGCGGCCCATATACGCGCCACTCCCAGTGTACCGGCTATAGCGCCAGTGGTATTGGCCAGCTCATCCCACAGATCAAAGCTGCGGTCCGGTGTGATAGTTCCCTGCAGTATCTCGATGGTCATGCCATATAGTGCCAGAGCGAGGATCACCTTGATGGCTGTATGGGCGCGTAGCGCCGGAAAATTTTTTTGGTGCGTCCAGCCGTACCAGGTGAGGACGGCTAACATAAAGTAGAGGCTAAAGTGCACCACCTTGTCAAAATGAGGGATGGTGACGCGTGGAACATGCTGATGAGACATCAGGCATATGACCAAAATAAAAGCCGCCCAGGATATGGACGGCCAGTTATATTTTAGATAGCTTTTCAAGCTGCGGGTATTTAGTAGTTAGTATATAGTATTTAGATAATGCAGCTTTACTGCTCAGTCTAAATACTGACTACTAAATACCAAAGTACTAAGATTTATACTCCTATGTGCTTCTTATATGTCTCAGCATCCATCAGGCTGTCCAGGTCGCCCAGGCTGCTGATCTCTACCTTTACCATCCAGCCTGCGCCGTATGGATCCTTGTTTACTGACTCAGGGGCAGCATCGAGGCCTTTGTTGAACTCTACTATCTTGCCGGCTACCGGCAGATACAGGTCAGATACGGTCTTGACGGCCTCTACGGTGCCAAATACGGCATCCTTGGCTACTGTGTCGCCTACTGTATTGATATCTACATATACTATGTCGCCCAGCTCATTCTGTGCGAAGTCTGTGATGCCTATAGTGCCGGTGTTGCCTTCTACGCGAATCCACTCGTGCTCTTTGCTATACTTGAGGTCAGATGGGAAGTTCATTGATTTGTTGTTTTGTCCAAAAATAAGTGAATCAAAAGACTTTGCAAGATGATATTAATAGATAGCATCAATCGTGTGATAGAAGCCGCACTGCTATTGGGTTTGCGGCTGGTAAAGCTGAACTAACAGATACCGTGTGGATAGTGGTGTATAACTGTGGGTAGATTTCCGACAATTAATTTTGGATAACACTGAGATTTTTCTTCCCCATTTTTCAGAAATCGGACTGTTCACTTTTTGGACACTACCCACATGCTCATGCACAGAATGTGGATAGCTAGTTATGCGTCCAGCTTTGTCAACAGGGCTATAAACGGTGTGTGGATTACGACATAAAATACTGTATATCAACACTATTTATCTCCACAAGGATGTTAGTTAACGTTATCTTAATAGTGATAACGAAAGAATCAAGGGGTGCGGGAGAAAACTTTTGTTGTTATACACGGAGCTAATAACACTGGTATTTTATAAAAGTATTTAAATACTAATTAATACAGGTGTGAGTTGTTGAAACTAAAAAGCGACGAAAAAATTTTTTTCGAAGGGATGCAGGCTATCTTCGTCCTCCCGATCTAAACACATCGCCATGAAGAAATTTCTGAAATACCTGCTCGTGCTCGTCGTAGCGATCGTGTTGTTTTGCGGCTTGTTTTACAAGTTCTGGTTTCTACGCCAGCCAGCGAGGAATGTGCCACATGACAGCCACCTTTTCATCAGCCCAGCCAATGGCGTGGTGGTGTCTATCACTAAGTGGGACAAAGAATACCTGGCTGTGACCAAGGGCAAATATGGCCTGATCACTACCTGGGCAAATGATGTAGATACTGCAGGCTACATGGTATCCATACAGATGGACCCGACGCATGTGCACTACCAGCGTGCTCCGCTGGATGCGAAGATCGTGGCGCATCAGCATAGCAAGGGGAATTTTAATAATGCTCTGAAATCTGATAATCCATACGGGATAAGATTTGAAAATGAGCATAACGAGATACTGATACAGACACCTGACAGCAATCGCTATAAGATCATACAGATAGCGGGATTTGTAGCACGGAGGATAGAAGACTATGTGGTGCCGGGCCAGGATGTCAAGCAAGGCGATGTGATAGGACTGATCAAACTCGGCTCACAGGTCACTGTGATATTCCCGCATAATACACACATCAACACACGTATAGGTGAGACAGTGACAGACGGAGAGTCTGTGCTGGGAGAGGTGACTGCCAGGTGATAAACTTCATGTGCCACGTAGCACGGATTTTTGGCTATTTTCAATCATGCTCACGACGATATTTACCCCATTCCCCTACCTGGAAACGGAACGGCTATCACTGTGGCAGCTGGAGCTATCTGATGCAGCAGACATACTGGCTCTCCGCTCAGATGCGCGCGTGAATCAATATATAGACCGTAAACCTACAACCTCTATAGAAGAGGCCGAGGCTTTTATCAAGCGTATCAATGCTGCTATAGAAAAGGGAGAGAGCCTATTCTGGGCAGTGGCGGACAGGCAGACAAATAAGTTTCTAGGTACGATCTGTCTATGGAATATAGACCATGAGCGAGGCAAGGTAGAACTGGGCTATGAACTGATCTATGAGGCACAAGGCAGAGGCTATATGCTGGAGGCGGTGCCAAAGGTGATAGATTTCGCCTGGCAACGGGTGGGGGCTAAAGAGATAGAGGCAGTGATAGTGGAGGGAAATGAGCGATCTATAAAGCTCATAGACAGATTGGGCTTCACGCTGAGAAACAAAGAAGATAATATCATGTATTATACACTGCAGCGGCCTGAATAAAGCTGCAGATTCTATGTGGAACAAAAAATCGGTGTTTTTAAGATAGTAACTTCTCTATCTCTTGCGGATAATGCTCATGCTCCAGCTGATGTATGCGTGCAGATAAAGTCTCTATGGTATCTGCGGGTTCTACGTGGCACCGAAACTGTGCTATGTATTGGCCTTCATCGTAGTGCTCATTTACATAGTGTATGGTGATGCCGGATTCAGTGTCTTTATCTTTTAATACGGCAGTGTGGACGTGTTTACCATACATGCCTTTGCCACCGTGTTTTGGCAGCAGAGCGGGATGGATGTTGATGATCTTATTGGAATAGGCTTTCACCAGAAATGCGGGTATCAACAGGAGGAAGCCGGCTAGTACGATGAGGTCTATATCATAGATCTCCAGCATATCGAGGAGCTCTTCTTCGTTATTGAGCTCTGCGGGAGAGACTATGTCAAAGGGAATACGGTTTTCCTTTGCTATCTGTATGACGCCAGCGTCTTTCTTGTTAGTGACTATCAGTGCTACCTTGATAGAAGGATGGCCTTTGAAATGATCTATGATGGCCTGTGCATTTGATCCCTTGCCAGAGGCGAAGATGGCGATGTGCTTATGATGGTCTTGCTTCATTTCAGTTTGATCAGTACATCTACATTGTATCGTTCTTTCACGTCATTTTTGAAGCTGATGTAGCCATCTTTGGTATATGGCTTCTTGTGATATGCATCGAGGCGCTCCTCAAAGGCTTCCAGCTTGCGGCGGGAGATATCTTCGTCCATCTGATAGACTTCTACAGTCTCTTTGAAAGGCATCGTATCCAGTGCTTTCATGATCTGTGTGGCATCCTGCTCGCCCTCGAGGTATATGGTTATTGTCTTCATGCTATTTGAGGGTGGAAAAGTACGAAAAGAGTAGGTGATAAAAGCCGCATGTTCTGTGTGGAACGGAATTTTAGTGCTCAGCACGTATTGAAAGAAAAGCTCAAGGTCGCCTAGTGTATAAGAGAATATGGGATGATTTTGAAAGGCGATTTGAGTGGGGACAAACCCTGAATTTGAAAAGATTACGAGTTCTGCGTGGAACGCTAAAGGTGTGTATTGTGAATAAAATGTAGATAACCCTAGGATTTACGAAATGGATTGCCTACTTTTGCGGCGCAATAGCAATACTACTGCCCAATTTCCTGCCGCGTTTTACGACACAGATCGTATCATATCATGAGGAAGTCAGGCAGTCTTGCCGACTTTATTTTATAACAGTCACGACATCGTACCCTTTAGCCAAAACTGCCCTATACCGGGTCAGCTATCGGTTTGTGCTGTGCTCATGACAAAAATCTAACAATGGAAAAATTCCAGGTCTTAGGACTAAGCGACAATGTGCTCGACGCATTGGCAAAAAAAGGATGGGACACCCCGTCAGAAATTCAAGAAAAGACGATACCGCTGCTGCTCAAAGGTGAGCGCGATATCGTAGGCCAGGCTGCTACAGGCACCGGCAAGACAGGCGCATTTGGCCTGCCGCTGATAGAGCAGCTGGACGACTCGTCAAAGGCTGTACAGGCTATCGTACTATGCCCTACACGCGAGCTCGCTGTGCAGGTAGCAGAGGAGATCATGTCATTTAAAGGCAATAAGAAGCTCTATGTACAGGCTATCTACGGTGGCCAGTCATATACTACACAGATCGCTGCACTGCGCAAGGGTGTGCAGATAGTAGTAGGTACACCGGGCCGTGTGCGCGACCACATAGAGAAGGGTACGCTCAAGCTGAATAGCGTGACACACGTAGTACTGGATGAGGCGGATGAGATGCTGAACATGGGCTTTGAAGAAGAAGTAAGAGAGATACTGAAGTCTGTGCCTGAGGAGCGCCGTATGCTGCTTTTCTCGGCTACTATGCCTGCGCAGATATTGAAGCTGGCAAAGACCTTCATGAAAGAATATGACCTCGTAGAGGTGGCTAAGAAAGAAGAATCTAAGGCTAATATCGACCAGTCATACTTTGAGGTGCAGAATAGCGACCGCTTTGTGACGCTGTGCCGCGTGATAGATACGGAGCCTGAGTTTTATGGTATCGTATTCTGCCGTACCAAGATGGAGACTGACGAGATAGCCAGCAAGCTGCTCGAGATGGGCTATGATGCGGAGGCGATACATGGTGATATCACCCAGTCTCAGCGCGAGCTGATCCTGAAGAAATTTAAGATGCGCAAGCTGAATATCTTGGTAGCTACAGACGTGGCTGCCCGTGGTATAGATGTGAATGACCTGACGCATGTGATCAACTATAACCTGCCTCAGGACCCTGAGAGCTATGTACACCGCATAGGCCGTACAGGCCGTGCAGGCAAGCATGGTACTGCGATCACCATCGTGACCAGCCGTGAGAAGCGTGATATAGCCGTGCTGGAGCGTATCACCAAGTCTACTATACGCAGGGAGACAGTGCCGTCTATAGCAGATGTAGTAGGTACCAAGACCATGAAGCTCAAGACTGAGATGCAGAGCATGATAGAGAAGGGCGAGCATGAAGTATACCTGGACCTGGCCAAGGAACTGCTGGAAGACAGCGAAAGCCCGGAGCAAGTGATCGCAGCCATCATGAAGTATGCGCTGAAGGATACCCTCGCAGAGGGTAGCTATAGGGAGATAGGCCAGACGAATGGCAGTACCGGCTTCACACATGATGGCAAGGCAAGGCTCTTTGTAGCCCGTGGCCATAAGGATAATATGAATGCTGATCAGATCGCACAGTTTCTGGCTGACAAGGCTGGTATCGATCCACGCAGCATAGAGGATATCCGCGTGTTTGATATGTTCACCTTCATCACTACGCCTCCGGCTGTGGCTGAGCAGATACTCGGTCACTTTGCAGCAGGTCGTGGCAAGCCGCTGGTGACACGCGCCAAGGAGAAGCCGACAGGCGGATTTGGTGGTGGCGGTGGTAGCAGCTTCGGCGGTGGCGGCCGCAACTTTGAGCGCAAGGAGCGTGGCGACTTTGGTGGCAAGCCGCGCACAGGCAACTTCCAGAAGGAGGGTGGCTTTAAGAGGCGCGATGATGACCGCTCTGAGCGTCCGCAGCGCCGCGAGTTTAATAACGATCAGCCAAGGCCGGAGCGTCCTGCACGCAGGGAGTTTGCAGGTGCTGAGGGTCGTCCTGAGCGTCCGGTACGCAGGGAGTTTGCGAGCGCCGAAAAGAGGGAGAAGCAGCCATATGTAGCGAAGCAATCTGAAAAGGGTGTGAGCGATTTCATCCCTAAGAAGCGCGCTAACAAGATGACTGACTACCTGGATAACTCTGAAGGTAACAACAGCAGGCCTGCTGCTGCTCCAGCTCCTAAAAAGGAAGCGAAAAAGGATAACTTCAAGATCGAGTTTAAGGATGATGATCTGAACTGGTAAATACTGGTGTTAGTTGGCAGATGACTGCTGGCTGGTAATACAAATAGAAAAGAGCGGGGTTTGTGCCTCGCTCTTTTTGTTTGTGGTTGTATTGTCTTTAGTGTGTCGACCCCTAAATCCCCTAAAGGGGACTTTAATACAAAAGCTCAATGCGCCTATGTTCCGTGTGGAACAATGCTACTTGAAATACTTCCTTATCTCGGATGCTAGCAGATCAGTAGATACTTTGTCTATCGGATGTGGTGTATCTTTTAGCTCCAGGGTTTTGGCGCCTGGTATCATAGATTCTACGTGGAACGTTTCTTCTTTGGTGACCATGTTGTCCTGATCGCCCAGTGTGAGTAGTACCTGTGCAGTGATCTGGGCGAAGTCTTCGTCTGTGAGGTGCTGTTTAGCGAGGTCGTGCATGAGGTTGGAGGTCTTTTGCAATACGGAATGCCACTCGTGCTCGCCGTGGCGGTCCTGCAGTTCTGCAGCGAAGGCGGGGACTTTGGCTGTTATTTTCTCTGCGTTGAGGAGCTTTGTTTCTTTCTCTGCAGTGGCTTCATTCCAGTCGAGCTTGGTGCCGAGGGTCATGATCTTGCCCACCCTATCAGGATAGAAGCGTGCGAGCCACAATGCTACATAGCCCCCCATGCTATAGCCGAAGATGTCGATCTTGCGACGCTGCCGGTCATTGAGCCAGTAGAGTACCTCGTGGGATAGGTTCTGTACGGTAAAGGCGTGCTGCTGAGAGGCTGTGCGGCCATGACCGGAGAAGCTAAGCGTATCTATGGTGAAGTCAGCGCTGAGTGCGTCCTTGAGGTCGTCAAACTGCTCCTGACTGCCCAGGGCGCCGTGTAGTAAGAGAAGGTGTGCCATGATGTAAAGGTAGCAAATGTTGTGCCTCTTGAGGTTTACTATACAGAGTGCACGGAGGTAGCATAGAGGGTTTTTAATAGGCTATTTGCCTTCTAGTGTGGCGCGGAGGGTATCGAATACGCCGGGGCTTGTGGTCAGGACTTTTATGCCGAGGATATCTTCAGGTAAATCGTCCTGCTGTCTTTCATAATCATAATGACCGACAGTAGCACCAGCCTCTATGGCTATCAATCTACCCGCTGCCATATCCCAAGATGATAGCGAGCCCTCATAGTAACCCTGCAAGCGGCCACAAGCTACCCAGCAATAATCTAACGCTGCGGAGCCGAGGCGGCGCAGGTCGCGGATGTATGGGAGGATGCGGGCAATGTAAGTGGTCAGCTCGGGCACATTATCGCGGACGTAGGGGAAGCCTGTCGCTACGAGGCACTCGCTGAGATTGGTCACCTCCTTTATATGGATGGGTTTGCCATTTAGGAAGCTGCCAGCGCCCTTGATAGCGTGAAAGAGCTCGTCTACAAAGGGACAATAGACTACGCCAATGACTACCTGTCCGTGCTCTGCGTAGGCTATAGAGACGCAGGCGTGGTAGTGACCATTGGCGTAGCTGACGGTGCCGTCTATGGGGTCTATGATCCAGGTCGGTTCGTCTATAGAGAAACTGTCATTGGGCGACTCCTCAGAGATGATGTGATGCGTAGGGTAGGCCTTCCGGATCTCAGAGATGATGAGATTATTGCTGGCTATGTCTGCGCTGGTGAGCAGTTCGAGTCCATACTTCAGCTGCTCGGTGAAGGCATGCTCCTCCCTCATTTTTTGGATAGTAGCGCCTGCTAGTTTAGCGATGCGGATGGCGTGGTCGAGTGTCTCGGTCATAGCTGCGCTAAACTACCAAATATTCTACGTGGAACATCAGTTCAGCGCGAAGGCGATGGATGGGATCTTGCGGTTAGTGCCCTCAGGTCCTCTCACAATGATGTCGTCAAAGAATACTGATTGACCCGGTTTTGCGCGGCTATTGATCATGGTTTTGAATCTTGGATCGAGCGCTGCGCCAGTGCATTCAAATCTTTGATTGTCGCCATTTATCGAGTAGGTGATGGTATAGGATACGACAGTAAATTTGGTAACAAAATCAAAGTCCAGCTTAGGTACGAGGCCTGTGGTGCTCTTGATCTTAGCGGGAGATATCTTGCCACCATCATACAGGCCATCCAGAGAGGCTACGGGATTGGGCACGGTCTTGACGCGAAACTCCATGTCGCCCATCTGCTGGACGGTGCCGTCTACCTTGGCAGCGACGTGTATCTTGTATTTGCCGCGAGTGGTAGGCTTGACGGTATAGCTGCCATTGGCATTCTTTGACAGCAAGCCGGGGCCGTCAAAAGTCGCGGTGATGTCGCGCTGTGGTACACCCGGTACAGATAGGGATACCGGGTTATCCAAGCCGGCATAGAGTACATTCATACCCGTAGGAGATACGACAGCAGATTTGGCCGCTACCTGATATTCTCCCTCGAAGGGATAGAATTTATAGCCATTTCCACTCGGATCCTTCACGCGGATCACGCCGGTATAGCGGCTTTCACCTACGCTGCCGCCCTGCATCTGTATCTTGCCGAGGCCATCGGTCACGTCTACTTTGCGGGCATTGGCCAGTGGGGGATTTTCAGAGTTAGAATTTATCTCTTCGTACATGCCGGCAGCATTCTTTTTCACCTGACCGGTGAAGGTGCCGAGGAAAACGTCAGGGTTCTCCGTGGAACTATAAGCCGTGAGCATGATGTTGGCCTTATACGGGAGGCCCTGCATGATATAGCTGGATGGCGCGCTGACGAGGGCGGTCATCTTGTCTACCTTGATAGAGCCGGCGTCTATCGCCTTGTAGAAATGCTCTACGAGCTGATTCTCGGAGGCAAGGATGTCATTTTGATATTTGGAGAGCAGGGTGACAGCAGCCACAGTCGGCACGTGGTTGAACTTGTGAAACTCCCATGACTGCGCGTCTTTAGGTTCCTCTATTAGCAGCGGCATAGCTGCGTCCAGCTCTTTGCGCTCGCTCTCCGGGGCTATAGCGAGCAGCTGCTGGCGGGTGCGGAGGATGTCTTCTTTCAGCTCCTTGCCATGCTTTTCCTCTACGAAGATGCGTGTAGCGATGTCTATATTGTCATTGCTGACCAGCTGGCCGGTCTCTTTATTGAAGCCGCCGGCCTCTTTGATCACCTGCTGCTTGTATGCCTCCAGGCGGTCATAGAGACCCATAGAGACCTTGCGCACTTCCTCGGCTTTCAGCTTGTATGGCTCAGTCTTCTTGGCGTCTACGCCCATCTGTGTGTTGAAGGCGTTGAAGAGGCCTGCGGTTTTGACCTGCAGGGAGTGATTGGAGCGGCCTATGCCGTCATCTACAGTCTTAAAGGCATTGAGGACCTCAGAGGTGACATTCAATGCGAGCATAGCGGTGAGGACAAGGTACATCATATTGATCATCTTCTGCCTCGGAGTTTGTTTGGAGCCGGCCATGGTGTTTCTGGTTTTTGGTGAAGGGAATATGAGATGGTAACGCACTCAGAAACAGAAAGTAACAGGCCGGATTTTTTTTGTGCTGACTATCAGCGTGCAAAAGTGGAAGGGATACGGCCGGAGGTGACATTTACGTTATATAAAGTTGCCCCAAAAGGGGCTCGACGCGACGTAAATCGGGATTTGACCCTTTTTTTGACCCAAAACAGGCCTGAAAACCGCACTCACAGGCCGTTTTAATATAAATTGTCCCCTACATTTTTATCTTTGCCGACCAATTCAAAAAATAAACATTAGAAAAAACAGGTATGGAAAGTATCATCTACATTCTCCCGTTGTTTGGCCTGGTGGGCTTGATCTACATGCTGGTTCTGCGGAGCTGGGTAGTAAAACAAGACGCCGGTGACGCCAAGATGAGCGGTATAGCAAACCACATAGCGGAAGGAGCTATGGCATTTCTGAAGGCTGAGTATCGTATCCTCGCTATCTATGTAGTAGTGGCAGGTATCGCCCTCGGCGCACTGACGCTCAACTCTAAAGTAGCTGAGCACTCCCATATCCTGATCGTAGTTTCCTTTGTGATCGGCTGCTTCTTCAGCGCCCTCGCAGGTTTCATCGGTATGAATGTAGCTACCAAGGCTAACGTACGTACCACACAGGCAGCCCGTACGAGCCTCTCTAAGGCACTGAAGGTGTCTTTTGCAGGTGGTACGGTGATGGGCCTGGGCGTAGCTGGCCTCGCTGTAGTGGGCCTCTGCACTCTGTTCATCTTCTTCTTCCACTTCTTCATGGGTGGTGATATCAATAATGGCGGCCCTGAGATGATGAAGAAAGTACTCGAAGTACTGGCTGGCTTCTCTGTAGGTGCTGAGTCTATCGCACTCTTCGCCCGTGTAGGTGGCGGTATCTATACCAAGGCTGCCGACGTAGGCGCCGACCTGGTAGGTAAGGTAGAGGCTGGTATACCAGAGGATGATCCACGCAACCCGGCTACTATCGCTGACAATGTGGGTGACAACGTAGGTGACGTAGCAGGTATGGGCGCTGACCTTTTCGGTTCTTATGTAGCTACTGTACTCGCGTCTATGGTACTGGGTAACTTCCTGATAGGTGATAATCCGGGCCTGACTGCCTTTGGCGGTATCGGTCCTATCCTGCTGCCTATGACCATCGCTGCTGTAGGTATCATCGCTTCTATCATCGGTGCGTTCTTTGTGACCATCAAGGATGACAAGTCTGCTAACACCGATACTGTACAGTCTGCGCTCAACCGTGGCAACTGGGTATCTATCATCATCGCACTCGCTGCGTCTTTTGCACTCATCAAGCTGATGCTGCCGGAGACTATGAAGATGACCATGTTCACTGATGGCGATTTCGCCAGCACAGCTACAGATATCTCTTCTATGCGTGTATTCTGGGCGGTGTGTGTAGGTATGTTCGTAGGTGCTGCGATCAGCTCTATCACTGAGTACTACACCGGCCTGGGCAAGAAGCCTATCCTCGATATCGTACAAAAGTCTGGTACGGGTGCTGCGACGAACATCATCGCCGGCCTAGGTACTGGTATGCTTTCTACTTTCTTCCCTGTCCTCCTCTTCGCAGGTGCTATCTGGGGTGCTTATGCACTGGCTGGTTTCTACGGTGTGGGTATCGCTGCCTCTGCTATGATGGCTACTACAGCTATGCAGCTGGCTATCGATGCCTTCGGCCCTATCTCTGACAACGCGGGTGGTATCGCCGAAATGAGCGAACTGCCAGCTGACGTACGTGAGAAAACCGATATCCTCGACTCTGTGGGTAACACTACAGCTGCTATCGGTAAGGGCTTTGCGATCGCTTCTGCAGCGCTCACGGCTCTCGCGCTCTTCGCAGCTTATGTGACCTTCACAGGTATCCGTGGTATCAATATCTTCGACGCAAAGGTGCTCGCTGCGCTTTTCGTAGGTGGTATGATCCCGGTAGTATTCTCTGCTCTCGCTATGAACTCTGTAGGTAAGGCTGCGATGGACATGGTGAATGAGGTTCGCCGCCAGTTCCGCGAGATACCAGGTATCCTGGAGGGTACAGGCAAGCCAGAATACGGCAAGTGCGTAGAGATCTCTACCAAGGCTGCTCTCCGCGAGATGATGCTGCCAGGTGTACTGACTATCGTGACCCCGATCCTGATCGGCCTGCTGATGGGTGCTGAGGCGCTAGGTGCCTATATGGCCGGTGTGACCGTGAGCGGTGTGATGTGGGCTATCTTCCAGAATAACGCCGGTGGCGCCTGGGACAATGCCAAGAAGTCTTTTGAGAAGGGTGTAGAGATAGATGGCAAGACATACTACAAGAAGTCTGAGCCGCACAAGGCTGCCGTAGTAGGTGACACGGTAGGTGATCCATTCAAGGATACGTCTGGCCCGTCTATGAACATCCTGATCAAGCTCTCTTGCCTCGTAGGCCTCACACTGGCTCCGCTGCTGGCAAAAGAGAAGGCTGTAGCTGCTGTAGACGCAGTGCCTACGACCATCGAGACACACGTAGAGCAAAAGAAAGAAGTAGTGGGAGACAGTATCGTGAGCACTACAGACTCTACGACTATCATCAAGCACTAAAAGTTTAGCAAAATATAGCAGAAGCCCTGACCATCCGGTCGGGGCTTTTTGTTTGGGGATGTTCCACGCGGCACATTCACAAGAATTTTCTGATCTCTGCATCTGGCCGGGTGTGGCCCGTGCGAAAAGTGTAAGCGTTCATGCGTTTCACATTGATAATATAAGCCATGGTCACCATGAGACCTAGGCCCTCATCTATAGAGAAGCCTGTGATTGCAAATCCGGCTTTTAGTTTGGGTATGATGACGGCGTTGTTTGACGCATGATGCTGACTGGTCACTTTCTGAAAACCGAGCGATTGATATTTAGCCAGCAGCCACAGGATGAGAGCGGAGTAGATGCCCTTGCGCTGATGAGATGATAGTACTCCAGTTTCAAACATGTAGAATATGTCTGCATCAATTTGATAGCCGCAATGCCAGCCGATTGCCTGCTCTCCATGGTAGATCAGAAAATGAAGTGAAAGCCTGTGCTGAAGATTCCTGGCCAGATCGCTGCGGTCTGCCCGCTCTTTAGTAGATAGCCAAGCGTCTGTATCGATCTGCAGGACGTCGGGATAAACCATGCCACTATGCGAGGCATAGAATTCATCGAATTCACCGGCAGATACTTTGGCGATGGTATATCCGGGCAAGAGTTCTTCTTTTTCAAAAGGCATTTCTAAATATAAGTGAAGACGATTCAAATTGTTAAAACTGGCATAGATTTTTATACCTTTAGGGAAATCAAAAAACTCATCATGAAAAAGATAAGCCTTACTCTCGGCCTGGTGGTGGCCCTCGTGATCTCAGCAGCAGCACAGGTGACCATAGGTGATGTGACCCTGCCCGCTACCGTCAAAGCCGGCAACACCAACCTCGTGCTCAATGGCGGCGGTACCCGTGTGAAATTCTTTATGGATATCTATGTGGCCGGTCTCTACCTGCCAGCTAAAAGCAGTAATGCAGATGCTATAGTAAAGGCAAATGAAGCACAGGCAGTAAGGCTCCAGATCACATCCGGCATGGCTACTTCTGACCGTATGGCAGACGCAGTGAAGGAAGGATTCGATAAATCTACAGGAGGTAAGCCAGCTCCTATTCAAGCTAAGATCGACCGCTTTCTGAAGCTCTTTAAGCAAGAGGCGATCGTAAAGACAAATGTTTTTGAACTGGTATATGAGCCGAATGTAGGTACCAAGGTGTATAAGAATGGTAAGCTGCTCGATACAATAGACGGCATGGATTTCAAAACGGCGCTCTTTGGCATCTGGCTGGGCAATGAACCCGTGGAGCCTAAGCTGAAGGCGGGCATGCTCGGTCAGGCGAAATAAATTTCGGAAAATATATTTAGAGAGGGCGACAGAAGTCGCCCTTTTTGTTTGTTGCTACTGGATGGGTTGTTTTGAGCCACGCTCTCCGTAGAATGTATTGCTGGTCTTTGTATAGAGATTGGCTAGCCATATCAGAAGTAGCTGTAGTGGCAGGCGCGCATACAACACCCACACAGGTATATCGGGCCAGCGATCATGCGCTACGGCCATGTATATATTGGCTGGAAAGATGGCGATGAGTAAGAGCACGAGCGCAAACGCAGCCATACGGCGCGTCTGCGGTATCATGAGCCCGAGGCCGCAGAGTATCTCTGCCACACCGCTGATGTAGATCATGGCGAGTGGAGCTGGTAGATAGGTCTCTACCATTTTGAGGTATGGTGCGGGCTTCACGAAGTGCATGATGCCGGCTGCCACATATACGGTGGCCATGATGTAGAGGAGTACTTTTTTCAGCATAGTATTTGCTTTATGAATTTACGCAGATTATCTCACTAAGATCATGCCTTTATAAAATTCCCCAATGATCGTACTACACTGTCCACGGCTGCATGTGAGTGGTATGGCGCTATGGCCGTTTATCCTGATACGGGATAGAGCAGGTCTGACAGATGCTACCCTGCTGCGGCATGAGCGTATCCATCACAGGCAGCAGCTGGAGCTATTGATCCTGCCGTTTTATCTGCTGTACGTGGCTAACTATATGGTCAATCTACTGCGGTATGAAAACAGCGACAAAGCCTATCGGAATATCGTTTTCGAGCGCGAAGCATATGCTATGGATGCGAGGGAAGACTACCTGCAGCAGCGAAGGCCATACGCCTGGCTGCGCATGTTCCACATGAAACATTGATCAGAGCTGTACGGGAGTGTGCCTGTAGCGATAGACCAGGAAGCCTCCGGAGATTCCCGCGCGGACTACGAAGAGGCTCTGCTGAAAATAGACATTGTACGGATCTGAACCGTAGTAACCAACCTGGAAGAACATACCGGCAAAGGGTGTCCCCCAGATGCGGAAAGAACCAGTGACTGAGATGTTGAGGCGCTTAGTGATATCATAGATCGGCACTGTGCGCAGATCACCCAATGGGCCGGTCCGGTAGGGTGCATCCCAGATGTACTCCATATCCGCCCATATACGGAAGCGCTCCCGGCGCTCAGGCTGGTACTGCGGGCGGTAGATGCCGTGGCGCTGATCATAGATGCCGCTCTGGTAGATGGGCGCGTAGGTCCAGCCTATCTGTATATTGCTACGATAGCGGCCGTACATGTGCTCCACGCAGAGCAGGCTGTCTACAAAGACTTTTGGGTAGAAGGTGACGCCTGCTTTCCAGTATATCTGAGAGGAGGTGTAGAGGGTCCTGTTGTAGCGGCTGTGGTAAATGGTTTTTGACGTATCTATCTTCTGCCGGTCAAAGGAATAGATACCGCCGTACAAGACCTGAAAGATGATGAAGTCGCTAAAGTCGCCATTGTAGCGATTGTAATAGCCGCCGTCCTGAGGGCGGAAGTGGACACCATCCTGACCATTGGAGAGGTGGAATATCTTAAAGCCGAAATAGTGCTGGTCTTTCCTGTTGTCCCAGAGCTTGCTTTGTGTGACGAAGAGTGTGACGCCAGGCTTGAAGCTGGGGGTACGGATAGGAGTGGAGGTATCACCACGGCTGCGGTCATTGCGCAGGAGGCGCACCTCGATATCTGGATGTAGGAAGACACCAAAGCGTAGGCCGCCTTTCACGGTCTTGGCCCAGCGGCCACCGATGGGGATGGGCGTATTGAGCTGCGCCTGGATGAAGTAGGGCTTGGCAGGGAACTGCTTTGTATCGGGCCAGGCCTTGTCATACTCGCTGTAGGCAGAGAGCAGGGTGAGGTCAGATACCTGCATGAGTGTATTATAAAAATTCAAGGCGCTTTCACGGGCCTGGGACTCGCGGGTGATATAAGTGGTGTCCTGAGCTGAAGCAGCAGTAAAAAAGGCCGCTAATACAGCGCAAATGCAAAATCTAAGAATGCTAGGTGGGTTGTAATGTCGCAATGGGACAGAATTTTGGCATGTGACCATTCAAAAAGAACGCCAACACCTATCCACCCCAATGTGAGCGCTACTTGCGCTCAAACTTCATGAGGTTCTGCGTATTCTTATTGGCCCAGTGGTAGCCGAGGGAGAATGGCAGCGGTTTGATGTTTGCCGAGTCTTTCTTGTATACCTCATACAGCTCCTTCTGATCTACGCCTGCGAAATCGCTTACCGGCTTCACATAGTTGCCGTAGAACTTTAGTGACCACTTGCTCTTGTCCAGATAGCGCAGCGCGATGCCTGTATCATCCTGTAGGATGGACTTGCTTTTCTTTAGACAGATATTGCGGATGGTCTCAAAGGTGCCATAGTTCATCAGGTAGGATGCTGATTTCACGTAGGTGTAGCACTCGGGCATTGCATTGAGCCATGTTTGCAGGGCAGCGTTGCTCTTGAAGCTGGCCATGCCGCCGTATGGATCATCGCAGAGGTTGGTCTTGAAGTAGACGATCTTCTGGATCTTGCTGGCGCCCTTTTTCTGGAAGTAGATCTCTACGCAGGCATTGGTGTACTTGCTCATAGAGTCTGTAGGGATCTCGGTCATGGTCTTGCCATCATCCAGCAGGTGCTTGTATTTCACATCGAGTACGGTATAGCCGGCACGCACGAGGAATACGCAAGCCACCGGAGTGACACCATTCCAGCGGTTAGATACATCGCGCAGCATCTTGTGGGTGATGAAGTAGCTCTTGCCAAAGATGTCTTCGAGGGACTTCTGTACAGAGTTGAGCGTGGCGATGGTCTTTGTCGAGTCCATTTGCTCCATTACAGGCAGGGAGCCATATTTCTCCAGTGCGATCATGATATACTGATCGGCATCCGGGAAGAACTGTACGCAGTGCAGAATATCCGGCCCGGAGAATGGGTAGAAGACCGTCTTAGGATTGGCTAGCTCACTGGCCAGCTCTGTCTTGGCCCACTCGCGCATCTTGCTCAGGCGGATCTCCTCTATGTGGTTAAAGCCACGGTTCATAGAGTCGCTATAGAGCTTGTAGTAGGCCAGGTTCTGGAGCTTCTGCGGGATAGCTACGGATGAGTCCGGCTTCATGCCCGCGAGATAGAGGGCGATATCATTGAGCTTATTGTGCTCAGCCTTGCTGATCGTGGTGTCTGTGATGACCGGGGATGGAGCTGCTGCGGCCGGCGCCGGTGCTGCTGCGGCCGGCTCTGCTTTGGCGGCAGGGTGGCTATTGCAAGAGGCCAGCAGGAGTACTGCGGCTGAGAGGGAGATGATCCGGGCGGTCAGTTTCATATATCGATCTGCTTTGCTGTAAATGTATTGATTTGTCTCGGGTGCTTAGTTCTTCTTCTCAAATTTCATGAGATTCTGCACCTGGTCCTTCCAGTGGTAGCCGAGGGAGAATGGCAGCGGTTTTACATTCGCTGAGTCTTTCTTGTAGGCAGCCTGGAGGTTGGCTTGGTAGTAGCCGCCGTGGAAGTCTGCTATCGGCTTCTCATAGTTGCCATAGAGCGTGATCTTCCAAACCTTAGGATCGTAAAATCCGAAGGCGATACCGGTATCGTCTTGCAATACGGTTTTGCTCTTCTTCATACAGATATTGCGTATCACGCTGAAGTCTTTCTGGCACATGAGGTAGGAGGCAGACTTTGCGTACATATAGCCCTCGGGCAGCGCATTGAGATATGCCTGCAGGCCAGGATTGCCATTCATGCCCGGTGTGCCGAGGTATGGATCATCTCCGAGGTTGGTCTTGAAGTAGGTCAGCTTCTGGATCTTGCTGCCGCCATTCTTTTTAAAGTAAATGACAACGCAGTCGTTCTGATGCTTGCCCATAGAGTCGAGTGGCTGGTCTACTTCTTTGCCGTCTTCTGTCAGGTGCTTGTATTTGATATCAAGGATAGAATAGCCTGTACGCTCCAGAAACACACATGCGAGTGGTGTGAAGCCGTTGTACTGGTTAGATACATTGTAGGCCATCTTGCGGGTGATGAAGTAGCTCTTGCCGATGATATCTTCGAGAGAGTTGTTGATATACTTCAGGGTATTGGTAGCCTTGGTAGAGTCCATTTTATCAGCAGCGGGCAGGGAGCCATAGCGCTCCAGCGCGAGCATGACATACTGGTCAGCATCCGGGAAGAACTGTACGCAGTGCAGAATATCTGGCCCGGAGAATGGATAGAGTACAGTCTTAGGATTTGCGAGCTCGTTTGCCATTTCAGTTTTGGCCCAGTCACGCATCTTGCTGAGGCGGTTTTTCTCTATGCTGGTGAAGCCTTTGTCCAGCGTATCGCAGTACTGCCTGTAAGAGGTCAGGCCGCGCAGGCGCGATGGCACAGAGGAGGAGTCCTGCCTGATGCCTGCCAGGTAGAGTGCTACGTCATTCAGCTTATTGTGAGCGTCGGTGTTGATTCCCGGCTCGATGATGCCGGAGGCGGTGCTGGTTTCTGCTTTAGCCGGTGCTGCAGCTATGGTATCTTTCTTTTCTACGGGCGCTTCGGCACTTTTGGCGGGCTGTGAGCCGCATGAGGATAGGAGCAGGGCGCATATAGCTATGCTCAGAAAGCGGGGATTGACTTTCATGAATTGTCTGGAAATTTAGGTGCGCGAAATTACCTATAAGCTTTTGATTTCCTCATTTTTTGAGAGGAATTTTGCGGCCAGCCAGACTACGAGGCCCAAGGCTACGATACCGAGGCCGATACTGGCCTCATATGGCTTGCCTTTCAGCACAAACCACATAAACCAGCAATTAACGATCAGGAATAGGGCCGGAGTGACCGGATAACCCCAGGTATGATATGGGCGCTCCAGCTCCGGGCGCGTGAAACGGAGGATAAATACCCCGAGAACAGTCAACGTGGTGAAGATGGATAGCGTAAAAGAAATGTAAGTGATGATCGTGTCAAAAGAAGAGGTATAAAGCAGCACCAGTGCTATAAGAGACTGAGAGGCAATGGCTAACACAGGAATACCGTTGCTGTTCTTCTTAGAAAGGAAGCGGAAAACCGAGTAGTCCTCGCCTATCATTTGTATCACGCGTGGCCCTACGATCACCATAGATGAGATGGTGGAAACCAACAAGATAGAGATGATGAGCGAGATCAGGCGGGCGCCATTTTCGCCGAAGATGTACTTAGCCGATATGAAGGCTACCTCATTGACCCCTTTCATCTCTTCTACCGGTGCGGTGCGGAGGAATACATAGTTGAGCAGTATATAGAGCAGTGTCACGAGGATGGTGCCTACGAGTATAGACAGCGGGATATTGCGGCGCGGATTGTCTACCTCGCCAGCTATGTAGGAGGAGGCATTCCAGCCGGAGTAGGCAAAGGATACATATACCAGAGAGATGGCAAACGGCATAGAGAACACATTGCGACCAGTATCGGGCGTCGGGAGAATGGAGATGTGCGTATTGCAGGCGCAGAGCAGGCCGAAAATGATGAAGATGATGATCAGGATGACCTTCAGCGCTGTAGCTACCGTCTGGAAGCCACCGCCGATGGAATAATTGATAGACTGAACGACTGTAATGAGAATGATGACTACAGCACCGATCATCTGCGGGGAGTAGCCGGGAATAACGGTAGAGAAGTACTTGCCCAATGCCCAGGAGGCCGCTGCAATGGGCGCTGCAAAGCCGATGGTAGCCGATACCCAGCCAGAGAGGAAGCCCACTACAGGGTGGTATATCTCAGAGAGGAAGTTGTACTCACCGCCAGAGCGTGGTAGCGCGGCTCCCAGCTCACTATAGGCAAAGGCACCAAAGAGCGCGATGACGCCACCGATACTCCACAGCGCGATGATGGCGGCAAAATCACTGATGCCCGGCAGCTGGTAGCCGAGGCTGGTAAATACGCCTGTACCGATCATATTGGCTATGACCACGGAGAGGGCGGTGGGAAATTTGATCTTACCGTTCATGGATTTGGGTAGTGGGGGCGCAAGTTAATCAAGTAATGCATATTTTCACGGCGCGAAAGGATACTTAACGCTCCCACCTGTAGTTCAGTATCGATATCCGCCTGTTTCTTATGCCTGACAGCTCCCGCACAGACGCCTATGCGTCGCTCAGAATACCTGAATTCAGGGCCTACCTGCTGGCCCGGTCCCTGACCACCATAGCCCTGCTCATGCAGAATACTGTCCTGGCATGGCAGATATACGAGATCACGGGCAGTAAGTTTGCACTGGGCCTGATAGGACTCAGCGAGGCGCTGCCTTTTATCATTACTACGTTTTTCTCGGGGATCGCTGCGGACCGGTATAACCGGAAGCGGATACTTGTCATTTTCACAGGACTGATGATCCTGTGTGCGGGTATCTTTGCCGCAGGCAGCTGGCACGGGGCTGATGCCAATACGGTGAGGTGGTACTACTTCATCATCGGTATCGTCGGTATCTGTCGCTCGTTTACCACGCCGGCCTCATCGGCCATACAGGCGCGCATCGTGCCGAGGGAGCTTTATACTAACAGTTCCACGTGGAGCAGCAATAGTTTTCAGGTGAGCGCGGTCATGGCACCTATACTGGCAGGCATCCTGCTGGATTTCATCACGCCAAACTGGGTCTACCTGATCTGCGCGATCATCTTTCTGGTGTCGTTCTTCTTTACTACCCGGCTCGATGAGCACTATCCGCCACCTATGGATGGCAAGGAGCCTTTTGTGCGGTCTTTCTTTGGTGGTATACGCTTCGTATTTGGCACACAGGCTATCCTGTCGTCTATCTCGCTGGATCTTTTTGCGGTGCTTTTTGGAGGAGTCACAGGTCTCGTACCGGCCTTCTGCAAGGATATATTGCATGTGGGGCCAACGCTGATGGGTGTGCTGAAGGCTGCACTATTCCTCGGCTCTGCGGTGGCGGGCTTCCTGCTGGCGCACCACCCTCCTACCAAGCATGCAGGCCGCAACTTGCTGATCTGTGTGGGTATGTACGGTGTCTGTATCATCGGCTTTGCGCTGTCGCAGTGGTTCTGGTTGAGTTTTGCCATGCTACTTATGGCGGGAGCATTTGACAATGTGAGTGTGATCATACGCAGTACCATCATACAGCTATTCACACCAGATGAGATGCGAGGGCGCGTCTCTGCAGTCAATTCTATCTTCATCAAGTCATCTAATGAGATCGGAGACTTTGAGTCGGGTCTCGCTACGTCTAAGCTGGGTCTGGAGTATGGTGTCATCTTTGGTGGAGTGATGACACTGCTGGTAGTGATGGGTACAGCTATTTTTGCTCCTACGCTCAGAAAAATGCGTCTTTAATGCCTGTATCTATCCGCAAGATCGAGCCACAGGACAATGCTGCTCTCGCAGATATCATCCGCCGCACGCTGGAGGACTATGATGCCGTGCGCGAAGGTACGGTGTACTACGATGAGAGTACGGATCACTTGTATGAGCTTTTTCAGAAAGAGGGTAGTTTTTATTTCGTAGCAGAGGAGGATGGAATCTTGCTTGGGGGTGGAGGTGTATTTCCTACTCCAGGCCATGATGCTGGTACCTGCGAGCTGGTCAAAATGTACCTGAGTGCGGCTGGCCGTGGTAGGGGCATAGGCCGGCAGCTGCTGGAGCACTGTATTGAGTTTGCGCGCAGCGCAGGATATACACAGATGTACCTGGAGTCTATGCCTGAGCTGCATCATGCTATAAAGCTCTATGATAAAATGGGCTTCACACGACTCGCTGCACCGCTGGGCCAGAGCGGTCACTACGGCTGCGGCATCTGGATGATCAGAAGCCTGTGATGGCTATTACGCTGGTTTTATTGAATGGAGCAGGATTGCTCGTAGTAGGGTGCTGGATGGAGACAAAATAGTTGTGACCATCTGGCGTAAACATATTACCGGTCGTCTCACAGCCCTCCGGCGCTACCATAAATCTTTTGAGGTCTTCCAGTGTCGGATCTGGTATGGACATATCGAGGAAATAAACCTCATTGTACACTTCATGTTTAGCTGATACTTCGTCACTGGCGCTACCGTTTTTATTGCCGTCAGTATCCTCACTGATGATCAGGTATTTCTTGCCGCGGATCGTGGCAGATGTCATCGCATCAGGGCTGGCAAAGCAGAAGCGCGAGTTGACCTTGCTCACGCCGCCATTCAGATAAGGGCGCATTTTATTTGTCTTCAGGTCCAGCTCTACTATTCGGCCGTAGTGATCCTCATAGTTGTGACCCGTGGTGTGACAGAGCTGGTCGAGGTGGTGGGCCGGGTGGCCGCCTATTGCTATCTCACGGTCGAAGTTAAAATTATTGGTACCCGATTCGCTGATGTAGAGTTTATCGCCGATAGCTTCTATCCACTCGGTGCTATTGAGCATGGTGGCGTGGCGGCGCACGGCTACGTCTATGATATTCATGAGGGAATCCTCCGCCATTGGCAGCGCGATCCAGGAGCCGCCTTGTGCATCTGCGCTCTGCTGGTAGGCATAGAGCTGGCCGCCGGTGTAGACGCCCGGCTTCTTGCAGATGTATTTAAATACGATAGCAGGAGTGTTATCTGAGGTCAGGTAGATCGTTTTGCCATCAGGCATGCATTGAGCGTCTTCGTGCGGATAGCGGCCAAACTCTTTTACCTTCTGGATGGCCTTGTGCGTCTTGGGATCTACCTCTACCATCCAGCCGTAGTTGAGGTATTTCTTTTTACCATCATAGTCTGAAGTGTCTGTGATGCCAAAGCGCGTATAGATCTCCGCGTTGCTCTGTGGAAATTCTTCTTCTGTGGTGAGGATTGTTCCACGTGGAGTGATGGTGCCGCCGCAGTTGCGAAAGGTTTCTCCTACGCTGCTAAAATCTACAGCATGCTTATCTCCTACTGCGATCCATTTGCCGCGCTGCTTGCGCACCTCAAAGACAGTACCTCCACCGCCATCACCCAGCACTTTATTGGGTATATGTTCTTCCTGATTGACATAGAGGTAGCCGTGATCGCTGGAGCTGTCTATGGGTATATAGACGATCATATCCTGGCTGCCTTTGGCTGGTGCTTTGATGCCGGTATTAGTGACTACAGTGTCATACTCGCTGTATAGAATGGAGTATTTAAACCCCTCAGGGATCAGCACTGTTTTTGTGCTATAGTTGATATCTACCGGCCGGAAGAGCGGCTGTGTTTGAGCCGCGGCAATTGTGCTGATGCTGATACAGGCTGCGAGCAGGGAGTGTTTCATCCGGTAAATATACCAGTCCGCAGGAATATGTGTTGTTAAGTAAAAGTTAGGCTAGATCACCTGGTAGATCTCGCGGAGATTGCGGCCCAGGCCATCGTAGTCTAGACCGTAGCCTACTATAAACTCATTTGGGATCTCGAGGCCTACATAGTCTATGCGTAGGTCGGTCTTGAGCGCTTTAGGCTTGAAAAGTAGTGTGGCTACTTTGACAGAAGCTGGTCCGAGGGCCTCTGTAGAGGGCACTATTTTGGCGAGCGTATGGCCTGTATCGATGATATCCTCTACGAGGATGATGTCGCGGCCTTTTACATCTTCATTGATGCCTATCAGGGAGGTCAGCTCGCCTGTAGATGCTGTACCACGGTAGGATGAAGCTTTGATGAAAGATATCTCGCACTGGCAGCTTAGTTCTTTGACCAGGTCGGAGGCAAACATAAAGGAGCCGTTGAGGATGGGGACGATCAGGGGAGTTTTGCCGGCATAGTCCTGATTGATCTTGTTGGCTATCTGTTTCACAGCAGCGATGATCTGCTGCTCGGTAATATAAAGCCGGAAGGACTTGTCGCCCAGCATTATAGTTTTCTCCATCTTGCGTCTTTTGGCAAAAATGTGCTTTTTGAGAAATATAAACAAGGCGAATACATTTTATCACAGAGGTCGCAAAGGGACATTACCCTAGAGTTTAAAAACGTAGGGCACAGAGCTTCAAAACTCTGTGCCCTACGTGTGGCTGTTATCTCTATTTCTTTGTGTGCTCTGTGATAGGGCTGTTATTTCTTCATCCGGTCTTTGAAGACCTTTTCAAACTTTTCCACCTTGGGGCGGATCACGATCTGGCAGTAAGGCTGTGAGCCATGCTGATTGTAGTAGTCCTGATGGTAGTCTTCGGCCTTGTAGAATACTGTGAAGGGAGTGATCTCTGTTACGATCGGGTCAGCGTATACATGTGCATCAGTAAGGTCCTTGATGATGCTTTCTGCCGCCTTTTTCTGTTCTTCATTGCGATAGAAGATAGCAGAACGGTACTGTGTACCCTCGTCAGCGCCTTGCCTATTGAGCGTAGTGGGGTCGTGTACGGTGAAGAAGACCTTGAATATCTCATCGAGATTGGTCTTTGTTTTATCATAGGTGATCTGTACTACCTCTGCGTGGCCGGTGTTGCCATTGCACACGTCGCGGTAGGATGGATTCTTCATCGTACCACCGCTAAAGCCGGATTCTACCGTTTGGACGCCATCCAGGCGCTGATAGATCGCTTCTATACACCAGTAGCAGCCACCACCCAGGGTGATGGTATCGAGATTTGCATTGCTCATTGTAGCTTGCGTTTTTGTTTTTGTGATGGATGATGACTTGCCCTGACCGCAGCTCTGTAGCGATAGGGTCAATGCTAAAAGGAGGAACAAGGGAGACTTTTGGATGAAATGGGTCATTGGTTTATTTTATCCAATAGACGCAAGAGGCGGGCCAACCTTACAGGGAGCAGACGACCAGCGTCTGGCCTATCTTGATATCGTTACCCTTCAGGCCATTGAGGCGTATGAGGTCCTCTACGGGTATATTGTACTGGCGTGCTATGGAGTATAGCGTGTCGCTATCGCCCACCTTGTGGTATTTAGGGTCAGAGAGGGAGCCTGTGGTCTGGTCGGCTGGCTTCTTGCTGCCACCGGCATCCATCACGCGGAAGCGTAGCGGGATCTCACGGGTTCCACGTAGAACGATCACCTCCCCTGCCAGCGGGACACAGTCGGTGCTGATGCCATTGCGC
Organism: Bacteroidetes bacterium UBA1941; assembly: GCA_002336805.1. GTDB lineage: Bacteria > Bacteroidota > Bacteroidia > Chitinophagales > LD1 > UBA1941. The sequence goes on along the minus strand of DDEZ01000002.1, from coordinate 92,235 downwards.
TTGTACAGCTCTGCCACCTGCACGCCAAACTTCTGCGCCACGTCGCGCATGGTCTCACCTTCTGCCAGCTCATACTGATAGTAGTTGGTCTCTGTTTTCTTTTTCTCGAGATAGACGTACTCACCATCTTTGAGGTGCGTAGTATTGGTCATCTCATTGAATGCATAGAGATCTTCTACGCTTACTTTATACTTCTGGCTAATGCTGTACAGGGTCGCAGATGATTTAAACACGACAGCCTTCACACCATTGATCAGGCGCTCATCCAGCTGCAGGCTGCTGTATGCCGGAGTGGGATTAGATGCTTCTGTTATGGCTGGAGTAGGATTAATGGTTTTTACTTTCACGGGTTCTACTGCGGCTACTGGTGCTTCCTGCTGTGGCTTGCCTTGTGCAGGCATAGACTGCGGGTACTGTGTCGGAGCGGCAGGGACAGATGGTGCAGATGCGGTAGGCAGTGCTGTAGCTGGTACCACGGTCTTTGCTACAGCGGGTGCGCTCATTCCTTCTTTGTCCAGGTCGTAGAGTTTGTAAGCCTCAATGAGGCCGATGATGATCTGCGGATACTGCGGATTGGTAGCATAGCCGGCAGCTTTGAGGCCACGGGCCCAGCCCTTGTAGTCTGTAGTGCTCAGTTTAAAGAGAGACGCGTAGCGTGGCCTATTCTTGAGAAAGTCGGAGTGATCCTTGAATGACTCCTCAGGGCATTTGTACACACGGAAGCACTCCTGCGGCTGGTCATCGTCATGACGATAGGAGGCGCCGGACCATTCATTATGACACTTGATGCCGAAGTGATTGTTGGAATTCAAAGCCAGTACAGACTGGCCACAGCCGGACTCGTGTATGCCCTGCGCGAGTGTGACACTGGCGGGTATACCGGTGAGCCTCATCTCTTCGATGGCGATCTTCTTGTATTTCTCCACGTAGTCCGTCACAGCCTTTGGCGACTGCGCCTGTGCGGCCAGGCCGGACAGCAGGAGCGATATGCAGCAAACAAATAAACGCATCTCGGGCAGTTTTTCTCAAGGGTAAAGTAAAAACAAGTCCGTCTTATATCTTACGCTGCTTGTGGACCTTTTGTTGTGCTTTTTCTGCTAAATAGTACAGTAAAAAGAGCATCAAACGGGCCTGTTTTGCGGCGGGAGCCGCTAAAACTATAATTTTCTGGCTAAACTCACACCATCCCGTATGGGAATAATGACTGTCTGCACACGGGGGTCGGCGGCCAGCTTTTCATTGTAGAGGTGCATATTCAGGCCGTCTTTATCCTTGTGCTCTTCCAGTACTTTGCCGTCGCGTAGTACATTATCGCTGAGGATATAGCCACCCGGATTGATACGGTCTATCACAAGGTCATAATACCTGGAGTAGTTGATCTTATCAGCATCTATAAAGACGAGATCAAACGTGTCGTCTATAGCCGGGATGGTCTCCAGTGCATTGCCGGGGATGAATTTTATTTTGTCCGCTATGCCACTACGCTGAAAGTATTTGCCAAAGATGGGCTCCAGCTCTTCATTGATATCGAGCGTGTATAGGATGCCATCGTCAGCCAGGCCTTTGGCCAGGCACAGTGTAGCGTAGCCGGTGAAGGTACCTATCTCGAGGATCCTCCGTGGCCGCACCATGCGGCTGATCATCTCCAGAAAGATACCCTGCACGTGGCCGCTGCACATGTGCGGCATCTGCACTTTCAGGTGTGTTTCACGTGAAACATCTGAGAGCAGCGGATCCTCTGCCGATGCTTGAGCGTCCAGGTAGTGATTGAGTATGTCAGGAGAGAAGGCCATCTTAGATTTCTTTTATGCGCCCTGCATGAAGAGGTGCTGCAGGATGATGGGAAACCAGAATGAATATTTATCCGGGTTGGCCTTCATGTCATTCAACAGCTCGTCTTTGGTCATCCATTTCACGGCGTGTATCTCGTCTCTATTGAACTCAAAGGGACCATCGAATATGCCGGTGAAGACCCAGTCAAATTCGTGCTCGGTGAGGCCGCTTTTGTCATCATGAGCTTTGTAGGTGAAATGGAATTCTTTCTTGAGCGGTGTTACGATTCCCAGCTCCTCCTGTAGCCTGCGGGCAGCAGCTGCTTCAAAGCTCTCACCATCGCGGGGATGACTACAGCAGGTATTGCTCCAGATGCCGGCCCAATGGTATTTAGTAAAGGCGCGCTGCTGTACCAGCATCTTGCCTTCGCTATTGTAGATGATCACGCTTATAGCCTGGTGTAGCAGGCCTTTTTGATGTGCTTCTGTTTTGCCCATCAGGCCGGTGGGGTTGCCATCGGCGTCGGTGAGTACTACGAGCTCCTCACCTACTTTTTCTTCCATCATACGCACTTTATTTTCTAAACCAATCGGCATACATACTGTAGTTATTGCCGATGCGCTCTATCAGATTTTTAAAATTGTTTTCATCGAGGTCTTTCACCTTTCGTGCCGGTATGCCGGCGTAAATGGTGCCACTCTCTACCACCGTATTTTCCAGTACTACTGATCCCGCGGCCACGATGCTATTGCTTTTGATCACGGCATTGTCCATGACTATCGCGCCCATGCCTATCAGTACATTGTCCTCTATAGTGCAGCCATGTACTATGGCCCGGTGGCCTATGGAGACGAAATTGCCGATGGTGGTAGGAGATTTCTGATAGGTGCAGTGTATCACTGCGCCGTCCTGTATGTTGACCTTATTGCCTATGCGGATATAGTGTACATCGCCACGTACGACTGCTGTGAACCATACGCTGCAATCGTCGCCCATGGTCACGTCGCCTACTACTGTCGCATTGTCTGCGAGCCAGCAGTTGCTGCCCATACGGGGTTCTTTGCCATTGACCGGGAGTATCAGTGCCATTGCCTATCAGGTGGATGGCAAAGGTGCAAAGAAATTGATTAGCTAGGTAATGGCTTTACAGATGCTTAACACTAAGTGGATTAAATGGGGCATAGCTGCTCGCTGATGCGCCAGAGTTCCTTCTGAAGCGCCTTATCAAAAGTCTGCTTGCCCGGTGTCTTTTCCTTGCATTTGTTATAGTACTTGCCGGTGATGTCCTGTACCTCGGGTGAAGAGGCGAGATATACTGATGTCTCTGCGCCTTTCTCTACACTGATAGCGCCGATGGCTGTGATGAGCGACCATACGGCACTCGCATACCAGCTGGTGTCTTTATTGCCGATATTGGTCTTTACAAATCCGGGGTGGAGGCTATTGGCTGTGATCGGAGTGCCTGCCAGGCGCTCTGCCAGCTCTTGAGTGAAAAGGACATTAGCCAGTTTACTCTGCGCGTAGGCTTTCATGATAAAGTAGCCCTTATTTTTCTGGAAGGATTCAAAGTCTATTTTCCCATTGTAATGAGAGTCTGAGGAGACATTTACGATGCGTGCAGCTTCTGATCTTTTGAGGAGGTCGAGTAGCTGATTTGTGAGCAGAAATTGTGAGAAGTGATTGGTGGCAATGGTCATCTCCAGACCGTCTGCGCTCAGCTTGAACTCGGGGAATACGCCACCCGCATTATTGATCAGTACATCTATTTTTTCATAGGTGTTTTTGATCTGCGTGGCCAGGGATCTAATCGAGCTTTGTGATGACAGGTCTACGGTGTGGTGGCTTATATTTTTGTTGCCTGTCTTGCTTGTGATCAGTTGGCTGGCTTCCTTCAGCTTTTCTGTGCTGCGGGCAGTGAGGATAAGTCTGGCACCCTGTGTTGCGAGCGCCTCTGCTGTGGCCAGGCCTATGCCGGACGAGGCACCTGATATGAGTATTGTTCTGTCTTGTGTCATATGGGTAGCTGAGTCTAAGGGTTTATGCGTTTTCTACGTGGAACATCAAGAGTAGGAATTTCTAGTGATGAAGATGGCCCGAAACATATAAGGAGCGGATGCTCTTATCGCGCTTTCACCGATTTTCCTGTTACGTTTGGCAGTTTCCTCTCGCCGCGTTCATGAGATGATTTAGATTAGAGCATAAACATATCCGATCGCAATGAAGAAATTCTACCTGCTTATTCTTTTGGCGGCCTCTGTAGTAAGTACAAGGGCGCAGTACCTGACTGATAGTTTTAATTTTGATGGTGTGATGAGGCAATACCTGTTGTACGTGCCCCCGTCTTATGATGGCTCACAGGCTGTACCGCTCGTGCTTGCCCTGCATGGCCTTGGAGACGATATGAATAATTTTGCTGGTGTGAGATTTGAAGATGTAGCTGATACCGCCAATTTCATCTTTGCTATTCCTCAGGCATTGGTAGATAATCAGCTCACTGGGTCTACTGCCTGGAATAGTGGTGCGGGTGCTTTTGGTATCACGCTCAATCCGAGTGTAAATGATGTTGGCTTTCTCAATGCTCTAATGGATACCGTATCCAGCAGGTATAATGTAGATCAGACCCGCCTCTACTCTACAGGTTTCTCTATGGGCGGGTTTATGACCAATAGGCTGGGCTGTGAACTTAACAACCGTATCGCAGCTATTGCCTCTGTGTCTGGCACCATCGGCAATGGTATCTCTTGCCATCCTGCACGCGTAGTACCGGCTTGCCACTTTCACGGTACGGCAGATCAGACTGTAGCATACTCCGGCAATACATATGGCAATGATGCCGAAGCGCTGGTCTCGTACTGGCGTGGCCATGATCAGTGCGATACCGCTGCTATCATTGATTCTATAGCGCATACTACCAGCAACTCGCTCCGCGTCATACACTACACCTATCCTAATGGTGCCTATGGCTCCGATGTCGAGTTTTACAAGGTGATAGGTGGCCAGCATCAGTGGCTCGGACCATCCGGGTATGATATAAATTATGCGCTCGAGATCTGGAACTTCTTTCGTCGCTATAAGTGGGAACCACAGGCACCCAATGCTATAGCTGATATCAACGCTGATGTGCTGCGCGTGTATCCTAATCCAGCTAACGGTATGCTCCACGTGGAAACGGATGGAATGCCTGCAGGGAGCCTCTCAATATCTGATGTGACCGGCAGAGTCGTCTACAATGGAAGTTTCACGGGGCAGACTACACTGAGTACCGCGGGCTTTGCTACAGGTGTATATACCCTTCAGCTAAGTGACGGTGTCAAGCGACTGGTAAGCAAGGTGGCTATCACCGAGTGACTTGATCTTGTATTTTTACTTCTATCTCGAGGTCCCAATTGCCCTTGAGTGTATACACATCTTTGAAGTTGATGATCTTCTCCGGCTGAAGCATTTTAATGATATCGCCTGTGTCCCATTCTCCATTTTTATTGGCATCTTCTATAGCCTGCAGGTGGTAGTTGCCCGCCGCGATATTTTTCAGGGTTACCTTTCTTTCCTGATTGCCTACATAGTAGAATGCTGCCACCGGATTTTGCTGGTCATCGAGGATTTTGAAGATGTAGTATTTTTCGGGATGATCGAAGTGCATGGTGAGTAGGATATTTCCAAAATTGTCTACGTTGTCTGTCTGCCAGGAGTAGACTAATTTCTTATTCCACCAGCCCCACTGATCTCTGAGTGTCGAGTCGGGGATGACAAGAGAATATGGCATGCCTGGAGTCTGTGGAAACTCGGGATGAAAGTCACGTTTTGTTTCAGCTCCGATCGCATAGCGTATGGTGTCCGCTTTTTTTGTCGAATCATTGAGAATATAAACCCGTTTGTTTGAGTCCAGACTGACTACAGGCCTTGATAGATTCAGAATAATCGGTTTAAAAGGGCTTCGCATTGGTCTGGAATTGGCATTTTGACGCGTTGAATCCCTCTTAATGTCTTGTTGTTCAAATTTTAATGCATACAGTTTTTTTTCACCTATTGTGTCCTTGGTGAGGTATTTTAATTCTACTCTCGCTGTATCAGTGATGCTATCATTCGCAGATAAAATTAATTTGGTCTTTAATGCATAAACATCAGAAAACCAATATATAATACTGTCTTTTGATGCTTTTACCTCCATCAGGTCTCCGGATTTCAGAATATCGGCATCCAATTTTAACGTTTTGATTGGAGCATTATAAGAAATCATAATGGATCCCGGGCCAGTGGGCACTGCATCTGCAAATTTTGGTCTGGCTGTTCTGGACTCGAAGACTATTACGTCGGCATTGGCCTTGCTGCTATCGCTGAGTGTAATTAGCGTGTCGCTGAAGCCTACGAGCTCGGATGCCTGATCGTAGATATAGTTTAGGTTTTCATCTTTCAGTCCATACAAGCGATAGGCTCCTGCATGAATGTTTTCAATTTTGAAGGCACCTGTCTTATCCGTTTGGGCAAAGTAATAAGGTTTTGAATGTAGTATTCCTGCCATGCTATCGGCCGGATACAGTGCGACGATCAGATCTTCTGTTTTGGTCGGCTCTTTTATATTCACGACATGTCCGGATATGGATGCGGAGTCCAGTGCATTGCCTGTGGCAAAAACGAAGGTGAAATTTTTAAGAACGTTGTTTTCATTATTATCCTTGATAGCGTCACCAAAATTGATGGTGTAGGTCGTGCTGTCCTTGAGCGGTGGAGGTAGTTTTATGATCAGGTTTTTCCCATTTACCAGATATTTTGCGTTTTTGCTTAGTGGTGGAGACACGATTATTTCGCTTGGATCCAGGCTTTGTACGATGTATTCGTCAAATCTGATCTTGATCTGGCTACCATGAAAGTTGAGGGATTTATTGGCGGGACTTGAGTATTTGATCTTAGGAGGCTTTATATCTTTCTTGCCTCCGGTGGGTGGTGCCTCGTTTGCGCAGGAAGAAATGAATAGAAATATAGCTATGGCACACGCCTGTGTTAGGCGCTTTGACAGCGTTAGGTATGATGAAAATTGAAGCATATAGTATGTTTAGCGGCCCATGTGTACCATGAGCACGGCAATATCTGAAGGGGAGACGCCGCTGATACGCTGCGCCTGGCCCAGGGATGTCGGTTTGATCCTGCTTAGCTTCTGACGGGCCTCTATCGACAGGGATTTAAGCTGGTTGTAGTCAAAATCTGTTTCCAATTTAATATCCTCAAGGCGGCTCATGCGGCTAGCTATATCAGTTTCTTTCTCTATATAGCCCTCGTATTTGAGCTCTATTTCGGCTGATTCGATTACATCTTTGCTATAGCGGGAGAGCAGGTCTCTCAGGGCTGGTACAGCTGCGGCAAGCATCGGAAGGCCTACATGAGGACGCGCCAGCACTTTATCAAGCTTCATTTTTTGTTTCATTTCAGCACTTCCTATCGCTGTCAGGCTACTGTTGAGCTCTTCTGGGCCTACACTATAGCTTCTTACGAACTCTGAAATCGCTTTGATAGCCTCCTTTTTACTATTCAGAGCTGCCATGCGATCGTCGTCCGCTAGTCCAATTGTATGTCCCAGCTCTGTCAGGCGCAGATCTGCATTGTCCTGACGGAGCAGAATGCGATATTCCGCCCGACTCGTAAACATCCTGTATGGCTCCTCGGTGCCTTTATTGATAAGGTCGTCTATAAGGACGCCTATATAGGCATCGTTTCTCCTCAGAATGAGTGGAGCCTGGTCTTTGGCGGCATTATGGGCGTTGATGCCGGCCATGAGGCCCTGGCAGGCCGCCTCTTCATAGCCTGTAGTGCCATTGATCTGGCCTGCGAAAAAGAGGTTTTTGACCAGCTTTGTTTCCAGTGTATTGGTGAGCTGTGTAGGCGGAAAATAGTCGTACTCTATGGCATATCCAGGGCGGAACATGCGCATATTCTCAAATCCCGGTACTGCCCGAAGAGCTTTGTATTGAATGTCCTCCGGGAGAGAGGTGGAGAAGCCATTTACATAGATCTCTACTGTGTCCCAGCCCTCCGGCTCTACAAAGAGCTGGTGTGAATCCTTCTCGGCAAAACGATTGATTTTGTCTTCTACAGATGGGCAGTATCTTGGCCCGAGACCCTGGATGCGTCCCGTGAACATGGGGGATTTGTCAAAACCTGTCTTCAGGATCTCATGAACCTGGCTATTGGTGTGTGTGATCCAGCAGCAGCGTTGGGTGCTGGGCTTTGGAATATCCTTGTATGAGAAGCTAGAGATCTCCTCGTCGCCGTCCTGCACTTCCATGCGGGTGTAGTCCAGGCTTCTACCATCTATTCGAGGCGGGGTGCCGGTTTTCATCCTACCAGCCTCAAATCCTAGCTCAATAAGCTGTTCTGTAATGCCCGTGGCGGCCTTCTCTCCGGCCCTACCACCACCAAAATGCTTCTCTCCTATATGGATAAGGCCGTTCAGGAATGTGCCATTAGTCAGGACTACGGAGCTTGATTCTATATCCATGCCCATAGATGTCCGGATTCCCTTTACCACTCCGTTTTTCACGATAAGTCCGGCTACCATGTCCTGCCAGAAGTCCACATTAGGGGTTTGCTCCAGCATTTTGCGCCACTCTGCAGCAAAGAGCATGCGGTCATTCTGGGTGCGTGGGCTCCACATTGCAGGTCCCTTCGAGCGATTGAGCATTCGGAACTGGATCATGCTTTTGTCGGACACTATACCCGAATAGCCGCCGAGGGCATCAATTTCGCGCACGATCTGCCCCTTGGCTATACCACCCATGGCGGGGTTGCAGCTCATCTGTGCTATGGTCTGCATATTCATAGTTACTAAGAGTACGCTGGAGCCCATATTGGCGGCTGCGGCTGCGGCTTCACAGCCAGCATGTCCTGCCCCTACTACTATTACATCATATTTCTTAAACATCGGAACTGCAAAATTAGCTAATACAAACGACAGAGCTTGGATATAACAATATTTGGGTCTGGCAGTGTTCCACGTGGAACAATGTAAGGGGGTAAGCTGTGTTTAGGGTGCATTTGTTCCACGTGGAACAAATTTATCATCTACCTCGTGTGTATCTGAATACCGCACCCATACTCAATTTGAAGCGCTTACCAACATATACACAATTACCCAGATCACATAGTGTGTAAAAATATCTGGATAGCGCTGTTCAGTCGAAAAACTTGGCAAGAAAGGCTGTCCAGTCGAAAATCAATTTTTTACTACAGCGACCCCTTGTCCTACTTATTATCGGCTTCCAGCCAGGCCTTTCTTATTTTTAATTGTTCAGCCGTAGGCGTTTTTGAGAAGCTGATCACATTGAAGGTGATTGTCTCAGCCTTGAAGACTTTGGCCTGGAGGGTTTTTTTCTTGGTCTTTCCGTTGGTGCCCTTCCTGAGGACCACGACTTTTAGTTTATCTCCGTCCTTTACTGTCTTAAGCCATGCGGCCTTGTAGGCTGAAAATTCTGCCGGGGCCAGCTTTTTTCCGTTTACAGACAGTAGCTCATCCCCTTCCTGATAGCCCATGTTTTTGCCGAAAGCATTTAGATTTTTCAGGCTGCTCACTACCAGGCGTTGTGTCTCAGGATTGAAGCCTACTCCGAAGCCGCCAAAAGAATAGGAAGCCTCCTTTTTAGCCTTGGTATAGTCTACCCCTGCATATCCCAGTACCTCCTGAAAGGGTAGTGGCTTCGCCCCGATTACATGATCCATAAAAAACTGCTTGATATCCGGCTTTGTCAGACTATAGATCTTGTCAAAAAGTTCAGCATCCTGAAATGCCTTGTCTTTACCATAGGTCTTGGCCAGATCATTGATCAGGTCCATGAGCCTGTATTTGCCTTCTGAATCCTTAATAAGTTTTAGGTCCAGGCACATTGATATGAGGGCACCTTTTGCATAGACATTCGTGTATTGGTCCTTGTATTTGTCCAGCGCGCCGAGGCTGAGCTCGGTAAAGGAGAGTGAATCATTAAAACCAAACTGCGCCTCATTCATAGCCTGCCTGATAGCCGAGAGATATTCCTCCTGCGAGATAAGGCCATACCGCACTTGTACCGAATGTGCATGGTATTCCGTACTGCCTTCATAGAGCCACAGGTGTTCACTCATTTTAGGATTGTCAAAATCAAAGTTTGCTATCTCCTTAGAGTGGATATTGAGGGGCGTCACGATGTGAAAAAATTCATGCGAGGCCACGTTGCGCACTGTAGAGGCGAGCGTCTCATTAGTGCCATCTATCAGGTAGTACATCGAGCCATAAGAATGCTCAAGCGCGCCATAACCGCCTGTGAGACCTTCATGATCTGCCAGGTAGATGAGAAATGCATAGTTAGAGACCGGCAGCTTGCCACCCAGGTATTTGCCCTGTGCTTGCAGCATTGTATCTATGCCACGCGCTATACCCGCGGCAGATGCTTTTTTGCCCGGTGAATACACTGATATGAGAATGTCGCTTTCTCCGATTTTCAAGTGTGCTGTATCAGGGAGGCTGTACATCACAGGATTGTCCACGACTGCATTGTAGCTGGGCACGATATATTGATCCTGAGTCTCGCTATTGTCCCGGTCTATCAGAGATGTGCTGCCAAAGAACTTTGGAGCATGCGTGATATTGAGCTCATAGTAGAGCTTAGTGTGATTGCGGAAGTAGCCGATCATCGTGTGGAAGTTCAACACAAAGCAGGTGTCCTTTTGAAAATCAGATCCCGCCGGCTCAAAGATGGGGTTGTCCTCCTTGGATGCATGGTAGGTGTCACGGACACGATACGTGATTTTGCCCAACTGATTTGCTTTCTCTATTTTCCAGCTATTGGTATCTATGCGAGTAGCCTCCAAGGAGTTTCCCTTGCGGTCAAAGGCCTTAAAGTCCTCCACAAAGCGGCCAAAATCATAAATCGAATAAGTACCGGGCACCATTTTAGGCAGACTATAGATGACCTCTGTCTCGCTGAGCTGCGGAGCTATCACCTCTACGCTGAGCCTGCGGTCTGCAGCCTTAGTGAGGTCGAGTGCCACGTGGTAGGCATTGTCTGCAGCCCTGGCGCTGAGAGCAAGGCAAAACAAGGTCAATAGAAGGGAGAATTTTCTCATGGGAGTTTTATATGCTATAAATATGTAAAGCTAACTGCATTTCCACGTGGAATATATGCGAATAAGATAAATTATTTAATTGATAATCAATTGATTGTATTGTTTTTGTGAGTTTAAAATCACGTTTACAGCTTACGTAGTTTCTCCCACATATCCGGCAGCATTTTGATCATAGCAAACTGTCTGGAGGCCCTGTGCACCTCCTCGGCAGGCGTACCGAGGTACGTCTTGCCACCTTCGAGAGATTTGGCTGAGGCGCTGCTGCCTAGCAGCACTGCCCTGTCTCCTACAGAGATATTTTTACTGAGTGCAGCCTTGCCATAGAGTGTCACGTGATTGCCTATGCGCACATTGCCCGCTATACCTACCTGTGCGCACAGTATGCAGTGCATGCCCACTGTAGCATCATGACCTATGTGCACCTGGCTATCGAGTTTTGTCCCTTGACCTACGACAGTGTCTGCAGAGACACCCGCATCTATGGTACAGCCGCTGCCTATCTCTACATCATCGTGTATCACAGCGCGCCCTACGGTGTGCATCTTGTCGTAGTGCGTGCCACGACCTTTGTAGTAGAAAGCGTCTGCACCTATTGTGCTATTGCCATGTATGATCACACGGTCTCCTATCACAGAGTGGGCGTAGATCGTGACATTAGGATAAATGATACAGTCGCGCCCTATAGTGACATGGTCGCCGATATATGCGTTGGGATAGACCACGCTGCCCTCTCCTATGTGTGCGGTAGCAGCTACGCTGGCACCACTGTACAAGCGTGGCCGCTGGCTGATGGCCAGATCATTATATGCGCGGAATGGATCTGAAGTATAGAGCAGCGTCTTGCCGGCGGGCACATCTATTTTCTTATTGATAAAAATAAAAGTCGCTGCCGAGGCCAGCACAAAGTTGTAGTACTTCTCATGATCCACAAATGTGATATCGCCGGTAGCCACATTGTGTATCTCATTCATACCCTTTACGCTGCCTGTGGCATCACCTATGACCTCTGCTCCTGTCTGTAGTGCTATGTCCCTCACGGGTATAGGCTGGGGAAACCTCATGTTTCTCAGATAATAGCGGGCAATTTAGTCAGAAAGACATAGCTGTCCAGACACATGTGAGCATACATTTCGCCTCTGCACTAAATGGTAAACACCTCTGGAGGCGGCTGCGGATTCCAGTAACAATGCTTAACAACCTACCTGTCTTTTTTTGCGCTACATTCGGAGCTATAATTATGAGGTGTAGTGTGTCTTGCCGTGGCATTTTGCCGTTATAGATACAAGGTCTTGACACCGCAGTAAAACAGAATAGTGGAAATCAATCGTCAATATCAATCCCTGATCGAGAATCTCGATCGCTTTATTCGAAAGTATTACACCAACGAGGCGATCCGCGGTGGTATATTCTCTGTGATCTATGTGCTTGGCTTCTTCCTGGCCATCAACCTGATGGAGTACTATCTCTATCTCTCACCTAGCCTGCGCAAAGTGCTATTCTTTGGTTTTATCCTTTCATCACTTGCCTTTGTAGGCCGTTTTCTCATGCTGCCACTGCTGCATCAGTACCGCCTGGGCAAAGTAATATCACATGAGCAGGCCGCCAACATCATCGGTAGCCACTTTGCGGAGGTGAAGGATAAACTGCTCAATGTGCTACAGCTCAAAAAGCTCGCTACGCTCGAAGACTACTCGCTGGTCAATGCAAGTATCAATCAGAAGATCACAGAGCTGAAGCCGATCACTTTTACAAACGCGATAGACCTACGTCAAAACCGCCGCTATGCTAAGTTTCTCGTGCCACCGGTGTTACTATTCCTGTTTATCATCATAGCCGCACCTAATATCATCAAGCAAGGCACTCAGCGACTCTATCACAACGATACCACGTTTGAAAAAGAGGCGCCGTTCCATTTTGTAGTAAAGAATAAAAATCTCACGGCCCTACAGTTTGACAACTATGACCTGGAGGTCACGACCAGTGGCGATGCACAGCCGAGCGAAATGTACCTGGAGACAGAAAGCGGCATATTCAAGCTACGTCAGAAAGAGAAGAACCTCTTTGTTCACGAGTTTGTGAATGTGCAGAAGACAACTCCGTTTCATCTCAGTGCAAATGGATTTAAGTCTAAAGAGTTTGCGCTGACAGTGACAGCCAAGCCTGTGGTCTCAGGCTTTGAGATCGCAGCTGAGTACCCGGCCTATACGGGCAAACAGAATGAGAAGATCAAAAACGTAGGCGACCTGACCGTGCCATATGGCACCAGGCTGGTGTGGCGTTTTGATGCGCGCAATACAGAGGATATCACTTTTAAACTGGGCGATAGCCTCTATCCTACCAAGCGCGCCGGTGATGGCCTGTTTACCTTCTCCAGGACTGCGCTACAGGGAGGCAGCTATGGCATCAAGGTTTCTAACGCAGAGGTAAAAAACGCAGACTCCGTATTCTACTCACTGACTGTGGTACCAGACCTCTATCCTGTGATCAATGTGCAGGAAAACCGCGACTCGGCTAATGACCACTACTTCTACTACCTCGGAGATGTATCTGATGACTATGGCCTGCGTAGGCTCACCTTCACCTATCAGATAGAGCGTGCCGACTCCGGTGCAGGAGATGTGTCAAAAGCTGTAGATGTACCATTCACAGCAGGTGCAGCATCCCGGTTTAACTACTACTGGAATATGGCTGAGCTGGGTATCAAGCCCGGAGACAGGATGAGCTACTACTTTGAGGTGTGGGATAATGATGGTATACACGGTAGCAAGTCAATGAAATCGGCGCTGATGAAATTTGACATGCCGACCATGAAGGAGATAGACAAGCAGCTGGCTCAGGACAATAAAGAGATCAAAGATGATATCAAGCAGACCATGAAGGATGCCCATGACCTGAAGAACAAACTCCAGGACATGCAGGACAAAATGATGGATAAAAAGAACCTGAACTGGGACGACAAGAAGAATATGGCGGATATGATGCAGAAGCAAAAGGACCTGCAGAAAGAGCTGTCAGAGATGAAAGATAAGTTTAGCAAAAACACAGAGAAGCAAAACGAGTACAAGGAGCTGGACGAAAGCATCAGGGAAAAACAAAAGCAGCTGCAAGACCTGGCCAATAACGTGATGAACGATGAGATGAAAAAGCTCATGGAGAAGCTGGAAAAGATGCTCGATGAAATGACGAAGAAAGACGCCATCGACAAGATGGAAGACATGAAAGCTAACAATGAAAAGATAGAGAAAGAACTAGACCGTATGCTGGAGCTTTTCAAGAAGCTGGAGTTTGACCAGAAGCTACAGGAGCAGATAGCCAAGCTGGAGAAGCTGGCCGCAGACCAGGAAAAGCTAGCGGCAGAGACAGATAAGAAGAACGACAAGGCTGGAGATAAAAAAGAAGATCAAAAGGGTAAAGACCAGAAGGCAGAAAATAAGGACGGAAAAGATAACAAAGACGGCAAAAGCGCAGACAGCAAAAAAGAAGACCTCAAAGCCAAGCAGGACAAACTGAGCCAGGACACAAAAGATGCCCAAAAAGAAATGGCTGAGCTGAAAAAGCTCAATGAAGAAACCAAGAACAGCGAAGACATGAAGGGCGCCGAGCAGGATATGAATCAGGCCGAGCAGGACCAGCAGGATGCCGAGCAAAACATGTCTCAAAATCAAAACTCAAAAGCATCTAAGAGTCAGAAGTCTGCGGCTGGCAATATGAAAGAGGCAGCCAAAAAGATGGCAAAGATGAAACAAAGCATGGAGCAGGAGGAGGAGTCTGAGGATATGGCTGCCCTGCGCCAGCTTCTCAAGAATATCCTGTCGCTCTCCTTTGACCAGGAGCGGCTGATGGGCCAGCTCAAGACGATCAATATCAATACGCCGAAGTACGTAGATATGATGAAAGAGCAACAGCGCATCAAGGAGAACTCTGTGATGGTAGAGGACAGTCTCTATGCACTGGCCAAGAGGGTGTTTCGCATAGAGTCATTTGTGACCAAGCAGATGACGGACATCAATAAATATCTGGGAAAGTCTATAGCGGAGATGGAAGACCGCAATACCTTCAAAGCCGCCGGCGACCAGCAGTATGTGATGACAGGATATAACAACCTGGCCCTCATGCTCAGTGAGACCCAGCAGGATATGCAGCAGCAGGAGTCTCAGAGCAATCCTAAAGATGGCACCCCCCGCATGTGCTCTAAGTGCAAAAAACCCGGCAATGGCCTGCCTAACATGTCTAAGATGCAGAAACAGCTGAGTGACAAGATATCACAACTGGCAGAGCAAATGAAAAAAGGCGAGGGGCAAAAACCGGGGGAGAAGCCCGGAGGTCAGCAGGGTCAGAATGGTATGAGCAAGCAATTTGCAGAGATGGCTGCGCAGCAGGCACAGATGCGCCGCGAGCTGGAGCGCCTGAATGCTGAAGAGAAGAAAGCGGGCAAGGGCGGCCTCAAGGGGCTCGATCAGGCCATACAGCAGATGGAGCAAAATGAAACAGATTTGGTCAATAAACGTATCACTACGGAGATGCAGCGCCGGCAGCAGGAGATCCTGACCCGCCTGCTCGAAGCAGAGAAGGCTGATAAGGAGCGCGGAGAGAAACCCGAACGCGAATCCAACACCGGCAAAGACCAGGAGCGCAAGATGCCACCATCACTGGAGGAGTATCTGAAGCAGAAACAGGTCGAGGTGGACTGGTATAAGACGGTACCACCAGCTCTGAAACCCTACTATAAAACCCTTGCCGAGAAGTATTTTAAAACCATAGCAGGTAGCAACTAGATGCTGGTGTGGCTTTTAACAAGCCATTGTCCACAATTATTTGTTAAACGCGGGGGCAATTATATATTTGTATGAATATCGCAATTTTGGAAACCATTACGATCACATCTGACCCACTGAATATCGCGCAGGTAGAATCCTTCATAGAGGAGGTGCGCGAAAAATATAATGTCGCTGATGATGCATTTGGCAATATACTGATCTCCCTCACGGAGGCCGCAAATAATGCGATCATCCACGGCAATGGATGCGATCCATCTAAGACAGTAGAGATATCTGTGACTCCTGATGAGCGTGGCAAAAATCTGACCTTCACCGTAAAGGATCAGGGCAAAGGCTTTGACTACAATAATCTCGCAGATCCTACAGCTCCGGAAAACATAGACAAGCCTTGCGGGCGTGGTGTGTTTCTGATGATGCAGCTCGCAGATCTCGTCGTTTTCTCGGGCAATGGCTCTACTGTAGAGATGAAGTTCAGGATCTGATCAGATCATGGCCATCTCGTTTCACAATGCAGACATATCGTTTAAGCTGAAGAACAAGACTGTTCTCAAGAAATTTATAGCCGATACATTCCTCCAGGAGTGTGGCAAGAAACTCTCTGCTACATATGTGTTTTGCTCTGATGAATACCTGCTGGGCATCAACAGGAGCTTCCTGCAGCATGACTACTATACCGATATTATTACCTTCCCCCTCAGTGAAAATGATAGCAGTGTAGCGTCTGAGATTTACATCAGTATAGACCGCGTGGCGGACAATGCAAAGCGGCACAAAGCCACGGAGCAGGAGGAGCTACTACGTGTGATATTTCACGGGGCACTGCACCTGGCAGGCTATAAAGACAAAACGAAAGCACAGGAAAAACAAATGAGGGGCAAAGAGGAAGAATGGCTCCGCTTGTTTGACCGGACTCTATAACTAGAGTATACGTGTAAACTCACGCAGGCAGCGATAGCATTTATAACGTCCTATCGGTACCAGGACATCTACCACTCTATCTATTGTAGATTTGCTGATGCGGGTGAGATCTTCTCCGCACTTAGGACAGCTATGGATGGCCCGGATCTTGGCTGGTTGAATCTTAGTTACTGACATGAGGCATGATAAATGGGGTGAGTAAAAATATATTCCTCTCCCGTTAAAACCTAGTGATTATCAACATTTTTTGTCAAAATATGGATAAGGAAACACCTATGTCTAGTATTTCGATCGCGACCTTGTGACCTTCGTCATGTTTATACTGATTGAGCAGTCTGAATGGCTCTCCCATGGGCTCATCGGCCAGGTCATACGTGCCGTAATGCATCGGGATAAAAGACCTGGCGCCCAAGTCTTTTATCACCTGTAGCGCCTCCCACGGGCTCGTATGCACGTCCTGCATCATAAAGTCAGGAGTATAGGCACCTACACCTATCATAGCATAGTCTATAGAGGGAAACAGGCCTTGTATCTGGCCCGGATAATCACAGTAACCAGAGTCACCACCAAAGAATATGGTCTTATCGCCCTCTATCATCATAGAGCCCCACAGCGTCTCATTGAGATCCCACGGATATCGGTTGCTCCAGTGCTGTGCAGGGAGGTAGGTCACCATCAGCCCTCCTTTGAGATCGGCATATGGCTGATACCATCCCGCCTCCTGATATTTCAGCCCCGGGAGCCATCCGGACACGAGCTTTCCGATATTCAATCCTGTCAGGAGCTCAAATTTATTGTTTGTATACAGCTCGCGCAGGCTACGACGGTCACAGTGGTCACGGTGTCCGTGAGAGAGCAGTACATAGTCTATATCGCGAAAATCGCTCACTGCACACGGCAGCTCGCTATACCTTTTCACAAAGCCTCCCAAAGTATAGAACACAGGATCAGTGATGATCTGTACACCATTGATACGGATATAGAAACTGGCGTGGCCCAGCCAAACAATACAATCTTCCTTAGACGCCAGAAACTTCTTGTCCTTGACCACGTTTACGCGCCAGGTGTCTGCTTTCTTTTCTGCGGCCTTGGGCCTGGCAGAGGTCTGCCACTTCAGCACCTTAGAGAAGGAGCCGCTAAATCTTTTCTGCGGATCAAAGAAGCGTTTGCCGCTGGTGGGGTTTCCCTGCCAGCCTTCCAGTATCACCGGGAGGGTTTCGTTTTTTATGTATGTGATGTCGGCCATATCTAGCTAGGGACGGATATACCGCGAAAATATTTATCCTTACAGTAGTTTAATACATAACAATGCCAGACCTCAATATCGTCTCCTATAATGTGAATGGCGTACGCGCTGCGATCAAAAACGGCCTGCTGGACTGGCTGCGGGAGCACCCCTGCGATGTGCTCTGCCTGCAGGAGATCAAGGCTGATGATGATGCATTTGACACATCCGTGTTTCGCCAGCTGGGCTATGAGAGCTATACCTTTCCGGCTGTCAAAAAGGGCTACAGCGGCGTAGCTATCCTGACGCGCATACAGCCGGATGCTGTAGTGAAAGGCTGTGGTATCAAAGCCTATGATGACGAGGGGCGCAATATCCGCATAGATATAGGCGACCTGAGTATCATGAGTGCATACTTTCCCAGTGGTACTACCGGAGACGAGCGCCAGTCGGTCAAGATGAAATACCTCGATGATTTCTTTGACTATATCCATGACCTGCAGAAAACCCGTCCCAAGATCGTGATCTGCGGAGACTATAACATCGCTCACACCGAGATAGACATACATAATCCAGTCTCTAATAAAGATACTTCTGGATTTAAGCCTGAAGAACGCGCCTGGATGAGCAAGTTTTTCGAGTCGGGCTTTGTAGACACTTTTCGGCACATCTGCACGGACCCGCATCAGTACTCCTGGTGGAGCTATAGGGCCAACTCCCGGGCCAACAACAAAGGCTGGCGAATAGACTATATCTCTGTGACTAAGAACCTGAAAGACAAGGTGCTATCTGCGAGTATCTATCAAGATGCCGTACACTCAGATCATTGTCCCGTACATGTGAAACTAGGCAACTAACCCGCATTTACTCATTTGTCATTATCACATTTAATCTGATGCTAATGTGATGCATTTCGAAAAAATGCCCAATCAGGCTATACCTACGTTTCAACCACATTTTAGGCCTGTCCGCACAGGAAACTAAGGAAACATTTTTCAGAATATTTGTTTCCCTCGTTTTTGCTCCCTACTTTTGCACCCGCTATCCACAAAATGGGCACGAGAAATACCATCATAGCTAAATGCACAGAGCTCTTCCTGAGGTATGGGGTCAAAAACCTCACCATGGATGATATAGCACGTGAGCTGGGGATGTCTAAGAAGACCATCTACCAGTACGTGCAAAATAAATCCGACCTGGTGAAAAAGGTGATGCAATCCTATCTGGACCGGGAGGTGACTGTGATAGAGGAGGTGAGCAAAAATGCCCAAAATGCCTTGGAGGAGAATGTACGTATGCTCACCTATATGAGCAGGGAGCTGCAGACCTTCAACGCGTCCGTTTTTGCCGAGCTTCAAAAATATTACCCTGATTCATACGCCTTATTCAACGAGTATCGCGAGAAAGTATCCCTGCAGCATATCCTGAAAAACCTCGAAAGAGGCATCAGGGAGGGCCTCTACCGCGATGATATGAACCCTGAGATCGTGGCACGCATTTACGTGTATGCACTCGACATACTCATAGATCAGCAGCGGTTTCCGTCACGGCGCTACCATTTTTATACACTGTATATGGAGTTTGTAAACTACCACCTGGCAGGCATACTGACAGAGAAGGGCCAGAAGGTGCTCAGGCAGGGCAAACTCCTCAAACTGATAGAAGAATGAAAAAAGTATTTATCCTTTTCACGCTGCTGGCCAGCCTCGCTGCACAGGCGCAGAACGAAAGTTTCCGCACCTTCTCTCTAAAGCAAGCTATAGAGTATGGCGTGCAGAATAACATCTCAGCCAAGAATGCAAAGCTGAGTGAGCAGCAGGCTAAAGCCCGGAATCATGAGTTGCTTTCAAACGGTCTGCCGCAGATCAATGCAAATTTTGATTATACATATTACATTATACGCCCTACCAGCCCTGCATTTACAGCTACCTTTGGCAATCTTTTTCCAAGTGGTTTGCAAAGACTCCCTGTTTTAGATGCGGTCACAAACGCCCAGACAGGAACGTATGTCCCATTCAAGCTCGATATGCCAAAGGATCTATACTTTGTATTGAAGAATAACGTTTCTACGGGCGTCAACCTCAACCAGCTGGTATATGATACTCGCTTTTTTGTAGGCATTCAGACATTCAAGTCTCTTTTGAAAGTCTCTCAGCTCACTACCGCGCTGACAGAACAAGATGTAAAGTATAGCATAATCAAGAGCTACGCAGATGTGCAGGCGGCCCGGGAAATCCTGCGCAACCTGGACTCAAATCTGGCCATCGTGAATAAGCTGGTAGACGATACGCGCGAGACCTACAAAGCCGGCCTGATCGAAGAGCTGGATGTGAATAGGATCGAGCTCGGCCAAAGTAATCTGAAGAGCCAGATCAATAATACACGCAACCTCTACAATCTGAGTCTTTCCGCACTGAAATACTACATGGGCCTGCAGATCACAGATAAGATCGCTTTGACAGATGATGTAGAAACTTTACGCAAGCAGCTTTCATCAGATTTACCGGCTAGCTTTGATCCATCTCAGCGCATAGAGTCTGATCTGCTACAGACTGCTATCAAACTCAAAGACTACGACCGCAGGCAGCGCAAGGCCGGTTACTACCCATCCATATATGGTTTTGGAAATTTCGGAGGTGGCTCACAGGTCAATCAAGTCAAGAATTTCTTTGAAAGGCAGCATTATTCTGATGGCACCACTGGTAGCAATTGGTTTATGCAGAGCTATGTCGGCTTTACGATCAAGGTGCCTATCTACGATGGTGGCCAGAAAGAGGCATCTGTAAAACAAGCGAAGATCGAACTGCAAAAAGCAAAGAACGACCTTGATAATTTTCGCAATCAATCATCCCTGCAGGTAGAGGCTGCGCGCACTACCTATCAGACCAATCTGATAGAAGAAGAAAATGCCCGCCGGAGCATGGAGTTGAATAATAAGATCTTTACCAAGAGCAGCATCAAATTTAAGGAGGGGGTTTCTTCCAGCTTTGAGCTCATGCAGACACAATCAGACCAAACCACTAACCAGATAAGGTATTACAATGCTGTACGGACGGTACTCGAATCCCGCGCAGACCTGGACAAAGCCCTCGGCATCAAATAAACCCCTAAACACTCAAATAAAAGATACGATCATGAAAAAGACCGGACTGAATATACTCGCACTGACGGCGCTCTTTCTCGCAGCATGCACTGGTGGCAGCGAGCTGGATGCAAAGAAAAAGGAACTCGTAAAACTGAAGGACGAGCAAAAGACCACGGCAGATAAAATATCTAAGCTGGAAAAAGAGATAGCCAAACTAGACACGACATTCAAGACCGAATCTAAGACCAAGCTGGTAGGCGTAGATACGCTAGAGCCGACTACCTACAAGCACTACGTAGAAGTACAAGGTGCTGTAGATGCCAAAGAAAACGTACTCGCCCTGCAGCTATCTCCGGGCGTGGTGACTAAAATACTAGTAAATGTGGGCGACCATGTGCGCAAGGGCCAGGTACTCTTCCTCACTGACGCCAGCAACCTGGAGTCTCAGATAGCTACCGTCAAAACACAGCTCGCTCTCGTGACCACAGTATACGAAAAGCAAGAGCGCCTCTGGAAGCAGAATATCGGTAGTGAGATACAATACCTCCAGTCCAAGACTAACAAAGAAGCAGTAGAAACCCAACTGGCACAACTGCAAAACGGAATCGAGCTGAGCAAATGCAAGTCTCCGATAGATGGTGTGGTAGATGAGATCCGTGTGAAGGTGGGTGACATGGCTGCCCCGTCACAGCTGATGCCGGGTGTGCGCATCATAAACAACTCTCAACTCGTACTCAAGGCTAAACTGAGCGACGCGCAGATCGGCCTGCTGAAACAGGGTGATATGGTAAAAGCAAACTTCCCCGATATAAATAAAACGATAGACACGAAGGTAACCTACGTAGGTCAGGTGGTGGACAAGCAAAGCCGCACATTTAACGTAGAAGCGGCACTGGGTGGCAACGAAGCCGATGTGAAGGCCAACATGATAGCCAAACTCATGATCAACGACGAGAGCACAGCAAATGTGCTGGTAGTACCAGCCAATACTGTGCAGACCGGAGATGATGGCAAACCATACGTACTGGTGGCAGAGAATGGTACCGCAGTAAAACGCAATGTAGTGCCAGGCACATCATACGACGGAAAGACGCTAATCAAGAGCGGACTGAAGGCCGGGGACAAGGTGATATCATTTGGCTACAGCGAGGTGGTAGACGGACAGAAGATCAGCTATTAATTCTTTAGGGTAGCTGGTAGTAAGTATTGAGAAAATACAAGATAGCTACCAAACCCGAAAGAGCTCCTCCCTGCGCTCTACCGCTATTTGACATTTGCATTAGTCTTAATACCTAATACTAACTACTGAATACTAATCCATGATAAGTGCAGAAAGACTGAAAGAGTTTCCCATCACGAGCTGGTGCATCAATAATCGCGTCAGTATCTACATCTTTACGATCATCCTCAGTGCCTGGGGCTTTTTTACCTATCAGGCACTGCCAAAGGAGCTCTATCCCGATGTGGTGGTGCCGACCATCTCTGTGGCTACCATCTATGGTGGCGCCTCGCCGCAGGACGTGGAAAACCTGATCACCAAGCCGCTGGAAAAGCAGCTGAAGTCGATCTCTGGTATCAAGAAGATCACCAGCAACTCAATGTCTGACTTTGGCCTGATCATCGCCGAGTTTAACACCGATCAGAATCCCGCAGTCTGCAAGCAGAAGGTAAAGGATGCGATAGACAAAGGAAAAAAGGACCTGCCATCTGACCTGAAGAGCGATCCGCAGATACAGGAGTTTGACATCTCCGAGCAGCCTATCATGAATATCAACCTCTCCGGAGATATACCTCTGGAGCAGCTGAAGAAGTATGCGAAGATGCTCAAGGATAAAATTGAGGGCCAGAAAGAGATCACCCGCGTAGACATCATAGGTGGCTACAGCCGCGAGATACAGGTGAATGTAGACCTCTACAAGATGACAGCCTCCGGCATCACGCTGATGGATATCGAGAATGCGATAGCCCGTGAAAACCTCAACGTATCCAGCGGCGAAGTGCGTATAGGCGAGCTGCGCCGCAACCTGCGTGTGAAGGGCGAGTTCGAATCGCCTGAGGAAATAGGCAATATCGTAGTACGCTCCTTTGTGGGCAACCCGGCATTTATCAAAGACATAGCCACTATCTCTGATACACACGCAGAGAAGCAAGACTTTGCCCGCCTCAGCCACAAGACAGTAGTGACGCTGAACGTGATCAAACGCTCCGGTGAAAACCTGCTGAATGCTACCGACAAGATATACGAGACGATAGATGAATACAAAGCCACTCAGTTTCCTCAGGGCCTCAATATCAAAGTAACGGGCGATACCTCTGAGCTGACCCGTGTGCAGCTGCACGACCTGCTCAATACGGTGGTGATCGGCTTTATCCTCGTGGTATTTGTACTCATGTTCTTCATGGGTTTCCGCAATGCTTTCTTTGTGGGCCTCGCGGTGCCGCTGTCCTGCCTGCTCGCCTTCCTGCTCATGCCATCTCTGGGACTGACCATGAATGTGATCGTCCTCTTCTCACTACTACTCGCGCTGGGCATCATAGTAGATGATGCCATCGTGGTGATAGAAAATACACACCGGATATTTCACCAGAATCCGGATCTCTCCATAGCACAGGCTGCCAAGTATGCTGCCGGTGAGGTTTTCTTCCCGGTACTGGCTGGTACACTGACCACACTGTCTCCATTCTTCCCGCTCCTATTCTGGCCGGGTATCATTGGCAAATTCATGAAAGGCCTGCCTATCACGCTGATCATCACGCTGGGTGCTTCGCTCTTTGTCGCGTTTGTGATCAATCCTGTGTTTGCTGCCAGCTTTATGAATAAGGATGACAAGGCGCGCTCCAATCTCAAGAGCCTCATACCTTGGTTCATACTCTTTGGCGTAGCCGCTATAGCCAGCTATGCTACGAAGAGCTTTGGCATGGGCAATTTCAGCGTCTTCTGTCTCATCCTTATTGCACTGTATCATTTTGTGTTTGACGCTGCGATACATGCATGGCAGGAGCGGGTGTGGCCACGCTTCATAGATTTTTATCGCCGTAGCCTTCAGCGTATGATCAAAGGTGTAGGCCCGATACTGGTACCGATAGGTGCCCTTGTGATGCTGATACTGAGCGGTGTGATACTCGCGCTGAGCAAGCCGGCTGTAGAACTCTTTCCTAGTGGTGAGCCAAACTTTGTGTACGTATACTGCAAGCTGCCTATGGGTACCGATGCCAACGTGACCGACTCTATCACCCGCATTATAGAGAATCGTGTATACAAGACCATAGGCGAAAACAATCCGGATGTCACCTCTGTGATATCCAATATCGGTCTCGGTGCGGGCGACCCGCAAAACCCGGACAAAGTACCTACTCCATATAAGTCAAAGGTGACCGTCGCATTTAAAAAGTATGCTGACCGCCAGGATCCGCGCACATCTAAGTGGCTGGACTCTATCCGTCATGAGTTTAAAAACGGTGTAGCCGGGGCGCAGATATCTGTAGAGAAGGAGCGCAATGGACCACCGGTAGGCAAGCCGATCACGATCGAGATCACGGGTGATGACTTTAAAGTCCTGGCAGACCTGCAGGAGAAAATCCTGAATAACATCAGCAAGGCTAATATCAAAGGCATAGACGAACTAAAGAGCGACCTGCAGCTGGCAAAACCGGAGATCACTGTAGAACTGGACAATGAAAAACTGCAGCGTGAGGGCCTCTCTAAAGCACAAGTAGCAGTAGAACTGCGCTCAGCGCTCTATGGTAAGGAGGTCTCAAAATTCCGCGATGTGGATGAGGATGTGCCTATCCAGTTACGCCTGCAGGCCAGTGACAGGCAGACACCTGAGCAGCTCATGAACCTCAATATGTCTTTCATGGACTTTGCTACAGGCTCTTTCCGCCAGGTGCCGGTATCGTCTATCGCTTCGCTGAAAAATACCAACTCCTACAGTGTGATAAACCGCAAGAACCAAAAGCGCATCGTGACTTTGAGCTCTGATGTGACAGAAGGCAGCACGGCCAATGAGGTGGTGACCAAAATACAAGCTGTAGTAAACAATATGACCATCCCTGAAGGCTATGAGGTATCTATGGCAGGCGAGCAGGAGCAGCAGCAGGAGACTGCCAGCTTCCTGGGCAAGGCACTCGGAATTGCCTTTGCACTCATGTTTATGATCATGGTACTCCAGTTTAACTCATGGGAGAAGCCGCTGATCATTTTCACGACGGTGTTCTTTAGCCTCGTGGGCGTATTCCTGGGCAATGCTGTATTCCATATGAAGTTTTCTGTGGTGATGACGGGTGTGGGCTTCCTGGCGCTGTCTGGTATCGTCATACGAAATGGTATCCTGCTGATAGAGTTTATAGACGAGCTGCGACAGCGAGGCTATACTGTGGTAGAGGCGGTGATAGAGGGTGGCGCTACGCGTCTTACTCCGGTACTGCTCACGGCTATGTCTGCCATACTCGGCCTGATACCACTGGCTATCGGTTTAAATATTGACTTTGAGGAGATGTTCTCAAAATTCCAGCCGCACCTCTATCTGGGCGGTGACAACGTGGCTTTCTGGGGACCCCTCGCATGGACCATGATCTTTGGTCTCATCGGTGCTACCTTCCTCACATTGCTCGTGGTGCCATGTATGTACATACTTGGCTATAATACGGTAGAGAGCTTTAGGAATCGTAAGCGCAGGAACAATCCTGTAGCTACGGATGTACCTGCACATTGATCTCAGGCATAAAAATTATAAAAGGGCGCGTTGAGCGCCCTTTTTTATTCGCAGGACTACATGATTCTGCATACATTAGCGTCACATGACCTCCCGCACTAAGATCTATTTTGCCTCCGACCTCCACCTCGGCACGCCGGACTATGATACGAGCCTGCGCCGCGAGCGCCTGTTTGTAGAGTGGCTGGATATAGCTGCCAGAGATGCATCTGAGATTTTTCTGGTAGGTGATACATTTGACTTCTGGCACGACTACAAAACAGTAGTGCCCAAAGGCTATGTGCGGCTGCTGGGCAAGCTGGCTGAGCTGGCTGATCGCGGTATCAAGCTGCATATCTTCACGGGTAATCATGACCTGTGGTTTGATGGCTACTTTGAGAAGGAGCTGGGAGCAAAGGTGTATACGGCGCCTATAGAGCGTACGATAGACTGCAAGGAGTTTTTCATCGGGCATGGAGATGGCCTGGGGCCTAAGGACCATGGTTATAAATTCATAAAGAAGGTGTTTACCAATCCGGTCTGCCAGTGGCTATTTCGCTGGATACACCCTGACCTGGGGATACGGCTGGCATCTTATTTGTCATATCGCAGCCGGTATAGTACCGGAGAGAAGAAGCTAGAGACGTTTCAAGGAGAGGACCGAGAGTGGCTGGTCATGTACTGCAGGCGACTGCTTACCAGAAAGCACTACGATTATTTTATCTTCGGCCACAGGCACCTGCCGCTCGACATAAATGTGGATGGCAGCCGTTATATCAACCTCGGCGACTGGCTGGACTATAATAGCTATGCCGTATGGGATGGCCAGGAGCTCAGGACCGGCCGGTTTGCACACGGCGCTCAAACGATATAAGTTGAGGATACTGAAAAGACATATTACTAAAAGTGTATTGCTTCTATTGCTGGTACTGCCTGCTCTTTGCGCGATAGCGCAGACAGCCGCTACTACTGCCTATACCCAGCTCGGCTCATATGTGGTCAAAGCAAACTCTATCAGCGTAGACAATTTCGGAAACTTCTATGCCGTGGGCGACAATCAAGTCGTGAAGTTTGACCGGATGGGAAACAAGTTTCAGGTATATGAAGAAGTGAAGTATGGCAAGATAGGCGCTGTAGATATATCCAACCCCATGAAGATCGTGGTGTACTACCCTGACTTTATGCAGGCGGTGCTACTCGATCGGTTTCTAGCCTATTTTACCACTTATAATTTTTTTGACCTCGGCTATCAGAATGTGACTGCCGTGGGGATGTCTTCTGACGGGTATCTGTGGTTTTATGACAATCTGAACTTTACCCTAAAGAAAGTAGACCAGACAGGCAAGGTACAGCTACAGAGCCAGCCGGTAAACCAACTGATCAACACCGTGATCACCCCAAACTTTATCATGGAGAAAAGCGGCCAGGTCTATGTCAATGACCCGGCGGTAGGCGTACTGGTGTTTGACAATTTCGGCGCGTACTACAAGACAATACCTATCAAAGGGCTGCAGCGTTTCCAGATATTCCAGGAGCAGATCGTCTACTTTGAGGAAGGGAAACTTAAATCTTACAATCCGGTCACCTTTGATGCCAAGCAGATCAGCCTGCCGGATACCGTCGGCGTGAAACAAGCTGTGATAGAAAAGGAGCGCATCGCCATCCTGCATGCTGACAGGGTAGACTTTTACAAGTACTAGCGGCGCTAATACCAGCCTGCGGTAGTATCCGCTCATTCTTTTCATTATTTTCGCACACCAAAATCAGGCAGTATATCCGCTGCCACTGTAGACGATAGCATTATGTTTGATCAGATAGAAAATCTAAGAGGCAAATTCATAGAGATAGGCAAAGCGCTCTCTGACCCGGCTACCATGTCGGATATGAAGCGCTTCACCGCGCTCAATAAGGAATATAAAGAACTGGAAACGCTGGTGGGCGTCTATGACCGATACAAACTCGTGCTGGCCAATATCGCCAATAACAAAAATATACTGGAGACCGAAAAGGACGAAGATTTTCGCGATATGGCCAAAGCTGATCTCATACAGCAAGAGGATGAGAAGGTGAAGTTTGAGGCAGAACTGAAAATGCTGCTAGTGCCAAAGGACCCCGAAGATGACCGCAATGTACTAGTGGAGATCCGTGCCGGTGCTGGCGGCGATGAGGCGAGCATATTCGCCGGAGACCTGATGCGTATGTATACGCGCTACTGCGAGACCCGCGGCTGGACCGTGACGGTGGCCAACTCAAGTGACAACCCCGTGGGTGGCTATAAAGAAGTGGTGCTGGAGGTAGAAGGAGAGAATGTATACGGCACGCTGAAATTTGAGTCTGGTGTACACCGTGTGCAGCGGATCCCGGAGACAGAGGCAAAGGGCCGCGTGCATACATCTGCAGCATCTGTAGCTGTGCTGCCGGAGGCAGATGAGGTAGAGATCTATATCAACCCGGCGGATATCCGCATGGACGTGTTTCGTGCGTCAGGCGCTGGTGGCCAGCACGTGAATAGGACAGAGTCTGCCGTGCGCCTGGTACACATACCTACCAATACGGTGGTCGAGTGCCAGGCAGAGCGCTCCCAGCACAAGAACCGCGACATGGCTATGAAGATGCTAAAGACCCGCATCTACGAGGCCGCCGTACGCAAACATGAAGATGCTATCGCTGCGCGCCGCAAGACGCT
This sequence comes from Bacteroidetes bacterium UBA1941, assembly GCA_002336805.1. Lineage (GTDB taxonomy): Bacteria > Bacteroidota > Bacteroidia > Chitinophagales > LD1 > UBA1941. Next base: position 63,989 of record DDEZ01000002.1, on the reverse strand, counting down.
GGTGAGTACCGGAGACCGGTCCGCCAAGATCCGCACGTACAATTATCCCCAAGGCCGGATCACTGACCACCGCATCAATCTGTCGGTCTATAATCTCGACTCCTTTATGAATGGAGAGATAGGTGGCATGATAGACGCCCTGGCCGTGGCGGAGCAAACTGAAAAGCTGAAAGAGAACAACCTGATCTAAGATTCGGGCGTTATCTCCTCTTCCCTGCACACCCATGTATCGCTAAAGCGGTCATGCCATCCCATTCTCGCGAAAAAGGAAAAATTGTCAAAAGGGATAAATCGTGATAGGGTGCGATTTAGAATTGTCCGCTTTGTCGCCTTATTCCCGCTGTCATCCGTCACTGTGGTGCCAGTCAGGCATTTTGCCGGGGTCGTGCCCCAGGCACCTTCGAGAAGGGCATAGTAAATAAACTGTATCACAAAGATCGTCAGATAGAACATAAACTTCAGGATAGTCACATCCTGACCCGAGCCGATCTTTTCGCGGACGACCCAGAGAAAGGTGCTGGTAAATGATAGTAAGATCAATATGATGAGCCAGCCATCTATCTGCATGTGCACGAATCTCAGCCACCTGCTGGCCGGAACAAAGATCTCTACACCCTCCTCATGTACCAATTTAACTTTCGTGCATTTTTTCAATGCAGATAACATCCAGGTACAGAGTGCCATCCAAATCAGATCAGTACCTATCACAAGAGCAAAAACATACCACGGGTCTCGTTTTAACTCATAATACTCCAGCCGGACAGGAAGCATGAACTGGTAAATGAGATAAGAGATAAGCGCAAACAGTCGGAAAATAAACCACGTGCTATATGTAAATCTTAGCAGCCTGGTCCCCGCCTGTTTTTTCAGCGAAAACAAGATGACTCCCATCACTTGTATTGCCACGAAGAGTGCGGGGAGATGATCCAGAAAGTTCAGCCGCTCACCTACTATCCGGGTCCAATAGGTGCGCGACATGTCATAGGTAAGGGGCCGCATGAGAAACGCAAGGAAGTTGGCCGTCTCATAGCCTTTGGGAAACTCGTGTATACGACTCGCTATGAGCTCGGCCATCATATGGCTGGTGTAATATCCCAGCACAAGCCCCAGCAAGGCGCAAACGGCTATGGCCACAGATGTGATCGTGATGATGCGGCGTGAAAAGGGCACTCCCGGTAGCTGCGATTCTGATTGTGGTGAAAGCATAGGGCAATAATAGAAGTATCCCTCCGTCCCGCGCAACACTTTTTTCTCCGAAAGTCGGAAGCCTAAAGAGTTAAAGCATTTACGTATTTTGCCGCTCATTATCATTCCGAGGTTTATGAAAAAGCTCTTACAGTCGATCTTGTTCTTTGTCCTCCTGCCGCTATCAGTTTCACTGTACGCACAGAATGAGCGCACTTTCTTTACCGTAAAAATGCGCAATGGCGACGTGATAACCGGCATGTCAGAGATCAGCTCCATCTCCTTCAAAACGGCATACGGAGACCTGGCCATGCCGATCAAGGATGTGTCTGCCATCACCCTGGGGATAAATACCACTGGCATAGACAAAGGTCAGGTGCGCGACCTCTTGGACAAAGTACAGAACGGTGCGCTGAATGAAGCGTCTTCGGCCTTTGACCGTGTGCTGAAGATGGATGTGGGCGTGGTGCCAGTGATCAAAGAATACATGTCATCATCTACCTACAAAAAGCGTGAGAATAGCGACTTCTCTGTAGACCTGCTGTATGACGTATTACTCTCCCGTTTTAACCTGCCTAAGAACTTTCACACCAAAGACCTGCTGCAAACAACCGGCGCCTCTGCTATAGAGGGGCGATATGATTTTGAATCACTGGGACTAGAAACTGACTATGGTAGCATTAGCGTAAACAGGGCAAAGATCGTATCCATCACAGTCAGCTTCAAGGATGTAAATAATCCGGGCTCTGGCAGCTATAAACTAAATGCCAATCAGCATATAGTGGGCAACTCAAATGGCGGCTGGCTCAACACGGGTATCCTGATCCGCAAGGATCAATCGGTGCAGATACTGGCTTCGGGCGTGGTCAATATCGCCAGCCTCTCAAACAATGCGTACACCCCAGATGGCGGTGTGAACGGTACGCCGGGTCCCAAATCAAATGAGCCGTCATATGGCTGTCTTGTTTTTAAAGTGGGCGAGAGCGGCCAGGTGGTCAAGGCTGGCGATACTTTTGTAGGCAAATCTATGGGTACTGGTATTCTATACCTCTCTATCTTTGAATCGGTCTATAATGCCGCAAATACCGGCACCTATACTGTAAAGGTGACCGCCAACCAGCAGTAATACTCCTGCTGCATTCCTTACTGTCCATTTACATCCCGGCTGTAGATAAAGTATCTTAAGGCGAGTACTACGCTTGCGCGGTATTTCGTTGTTTAGCTATCAGATGAGAAAGGCCTTTTTACTATTAATGGCGAGTAGTCTGGCAGCTGTGGTACATGCTCAGACTGTCACACCTTTTTATGATTGGCGGCACGACCCGGCCTGCATGGCCTGGGTCAATAAAATATATGACTCGCTGACTATAGAAGAGCGGATCGCGCAGTGCTACATGCTCTCGGCTCATACGGACTCTGTGCCTGAGATGGCTCGTGTAGAGTCTCTGGTGCGCGCCGGCAGGGCCGGTGGTATTATCTTCTTCCGTGGCCATCCTACTACCCAGCTCGACTGGACCAATAAGCTGCAATCACTCTCTAAAGTACCACTGATGATAGCCCTCGATGCGGAGTGGGGCCTCGGTATGCGCCTGGATTCAGTGCCGTCGTTTCCTCATAACCTGACCCTGGGGGCGGTGAGTGATAATACGCTCATCCGGAGAATGGGTGAAGAGATAGGAAGGGAAAGCAGGCGCATAGGTGTGCAGGTGGACTTTGCCCCGGTGGTGGATATCAATAGCAATCCGCAGAACCCGGTGATCAATGACCGCTCCTTTGGAGAAGACAGGTATAAAGTGGCGATAAAAGCCGTAGAGTATGCTGATGGCCTGCAGTCTTCTAATGTGCTGGCCTGTGCAAAGCATTTTCCGGGACACGGAGACACAGATAAGGATTCACATAAAACCCTGCCTACTGTACTCAAGCCACTGGACAAGCTCGAAGCGTTTGAGCTGTTCCCTTTTCGCGCGATGCTGAGCAATGGCATAGGCGGTGTGATGGTGGCTCACCTGAATGTGCCTGTGCTGGATACAGTGACTACATCGCTGTCAAAGAAAGTGGTGACTGGATTGCTCAAAGATCAGATGCATTTCGACGGGATCGTTTTCTCAGATGCGCTGAATATGAAAGCTGTGACCAGCCAGTACCGTGAGGGTATCGTTGACAGTATCGTCTTCATGGCAGGCACAGATGTGCTGGAGTACTCTGAAAATCCGGAAAAGGGGCAAGAGAAGATATTTGAAGCGTATTGCGACAGCACACTGTCTCCTGCCACCCTGGAGGAACATGTCAAAAAAATACTCGCATATAAATACAAGCTGGGCCTGCGCGAGTGGCATCCCATCAGCCCCGAAAATTTATACTACGATATTAATACGGACACAGCTATAGCGCTCCGCCGTGAGCTGTTCGAAAAAGCGATCACCATAGCAGCCAATGAGGGCGGGCAGATCCCGCTGCAAGACCTGGCGGTCAAAAAGACCGCATCGGTATCTATAGACCACAAGGGCTATTCAGATTTTCAAAAAGCTGTCTTCCAATTTGCCGAGATACCGTTATTCAACTCTCCAAAGGAGAGCAACGATACACTGCTGCCCCTGCTCGATACGCTGTCTAAATATCAGCGTGTCATCGTAGACCTTCATGGCATGAGCCGCATGCCTGCATCCAATTTTGGAATCAATCAGAATACGCTCGATTTCATAGATAGCCTGTCACATCGCACAGAAGTGGTGTTAGTGTTGTTCGGCTCACCCTATAGCCTGAAGTTTTTTGAGGCGCAGAAAAATATCATCGTAGCTTATGAGGACAATGAGGTGACGCAACCTGCTGCTGCCAATGTACTATTCGGTGCCATGCCGGCACTAGGCAAACTGCCCGTATCTGCGTCTGAGAAATTTCGTGCGGGTACAGGTGTCACTACAGATCAGCACATGCGCCTGGAGATAGCAGAGCCAGAAGATGTGCATATGAAGACAGAAGATCTGCGCGAGATGGATGAGGTGATACTGAATGGCATGATAGCCCATGCCTATCCGGGCTGCCAGGTGCTGGTGGCAAAGGATAATAAAGTGATCTGGAATAAAGCCTACGGCAGCAAGATCTATGAGAACTCAAAAGACAAAGTACAGACCACGGACCTCTATGACATAGCCTCTATATCAAAGATAGCTGCGACCACGCTGGCTGTGATGAAGCTCTATGACGAAAAGAAGATAGACCTGACCAAAACTGTAGGAGACTACCTGCGCCTGGATGATAGCGCCACGATACGCGGTCTGAAACTGACGGATGTCCTCACACACCAGGCGGGGCTCAAGGCTTTTGTAGAGTTTTACAAATACACGACCAGTCCGGAGCAGTATGACCTGCACTATCGCAATTATTGTAACGACACCTTCTGCTATAGGGTGGCAGACGGCATGTTTATCCGCCGTGACTATGCTGACACCATGTGGCACATCATGTCGCACTCAGAGGTGAAGCCGGATGCCGGCTATCTCTACAGTGATCTCGATTTCTACATCATGCAAAAAGTAGTGGAGGAGGTATCTGGCCGCCCGCTGGATAGCTTCGTCTATGAAAACATCTACTGGCCCATGGGCCTGACGCGCATCGGTTACAAGCCTACGGAGCGCTATGACCTAGCGCGTATCATCCCTACAGAGAATGACAAGACATTCCGCAAGCAGACGGTGCGTGGATTCGTACATGACCCGGGTAGTGCGATGTATGGTGGCGTGGCGGGCCATGCGGGTGTATTTAGCAATGCTTTTGACCTGGCGGCGCTGATGCAGATGCTGCTGAATAAAGGAGAGTATAATGGCAAGCGCATCCTGAATGCAGCTACCATTGACCTGTTTACCCAGAGAGCTACTACCAAATCGCGTCGCGGTCTGGGCTTTGATAAGCCAGAACCAGACCCGGCCAAGCAAAGTCCAACGTACAATAAAGTACCGCTGAGCGTCTTTGGCCATACCGGATTTACGGGTACCTGCGTGTGGAGCGATCCGGATAATAATCTGACGTTCATCTTCCTGTCAAACCGTGTCTATCCGGATGCGGAAAATCCTAAGCTGGTGAAGATGGGGATACGGACCGATCTGCAGAAGATCGTGTACAGGGCGATTAAGAAGTAAAGGCTACTTCACCCGCTTCTCGTTATTCTTTACAAAGTCTCCCCAGCCGCTAAACTTCTTTCCGCCGGTGATCACTGAGCTGCTCTGGAAGTGATGGCAGACTGCCGCAGCCAGACCGTCTGTGGCATCTAGGAATTTCGGCTGGAGGTCAAACTTGCATAGCTGCTGTAGCATGGCAGCTACCTGCTCCTTGGTGGCATTGCCATTGCCGGTGATGGATTGCTTTATCTTTTTGGGAGAATATTCTGTGACTGACACACCATGTACCAGGGCTGTGGCGATAGAGACACCTTGTGCCCGGCCCAGCTTGAGCATAGACTGCACGTTCTTGCCAAAGAAGGGCGCCTCTATAGCGCAGGTCTCCGGTTTGTATTGCTCTATGAGGCCTTTGACCTTCTCAGATATCACGCGCAGTCGGTCCAGGTGGTCATCATACTTAGAGAGCTGGATCACGCCCATACTCACGAGCTTCATCGTCTGGCCGGTCACGGTGATCACGCCATAGCCCATCACGATCGTGCCGGGGTCTATACCTATGATGGTCCGCTGTGTAGCCTGTGATTTATCCGCAGCCATGACTGATTTTCAAATTGTTTTAGCACCTTTACTAGCGATAGATGGATACACCCGTGTACCGCCGCCTGCTGCTCGCATTAAAAGTAGGCATTTTCATTTTTATGTCCTTCGTCATCTACCGGCGGCTGGCATCAGTACAGAGTTTTGTCGGTTCGCTGGATCTATTTATACAGCGTTTCAGCGGAGGAAATATTGCGCTGCTGGCCCTGGCCATACTGCTCATGCCGCTAAACTGGATACTAGAGGCTGTGAAATGGAAGATACTCCTCAAGCATTCCTCCCGTGTCACCTTGCGCGAAGCGTTGCGCTCTGTATTAGGCGGATTGTCCATCGGCTTTGCTACCCCGGCACGGGTGGGAGAGTTTGCCGGCAGAGTGATGTTTCTGCACAAGGGGGAACGCGTAGATGGTATCTACCTCAGCGCCATAGGAGGCATAGCCCAGAGTGTTGTTACCTTTCTTGTTGCGCTCTTCATGCTACGCTTTTACTCCGGTCAGGCAGAGGCGTTTTTTAGTCCTTATAGTTATGTTGGCTTTGCAGCGTTGGCTTTTGTGCTGATAGCGCTTTATATCTCCTTTGAGCAGGTGGTCAGCTGGCTGCACCACCTTGGGCTACGGTTTGACAGCTATATCATCAGCACAGAGAAAACACCGCATCGCAATGATAAGTGGCTGGTATTTCTGACCAGCTTTTTGCGCTATAGTGTGTATGTGCTGCAGTACTACCTGCTGCTGCGTTTTGCCGGCATAGATGGTCGCGTCTTTGAGCTGATCTCTGCTATCAGCCTGGTGCTCTTCCTCCAGTCGGTATCACCACTGATCCCGCTCACAGACCTCACTGTGCGCGGTGGTATAGCACTGCTGGTGTTTCATGACTGCGGAGCGGAGATGACGCTCGGTGTCTTTATGGTGCCCGTGCTGCTCTGGGCTATCAACCTGCTGATCCCGGCCATAGCCGGCTATTTCTTCATTTTCAACCTGCACGCCGATGATACTGCTCAATGATGAATACTGGATGCGGCTCGCGCTGAAAGAGGCCGGTTATGCGCGCGAGGACGATGAGGTGCCTATCGGCGCACTCATAGTCTGCAATGACAAGATCATAGGCAAGGGCTATAATCAGACCGAGCGCCTGAACGACGTGACTGCTCACGCAGAAATGATAGCCATCACAGCGGCCGCCAACTACCTGGCCGCCAAGTTTCTGGAAGACTGTACGATCTATGTGACCGTCGAGCCCTGCCCCATGTGTGCCGCAGCCCTGCGCTGGGCACGTGTGAGTCGGGTGGTGTATGGCGCCGCAGACCCCAAGGCCGGATATAGTCAGTTTGGGCCTAAAATGTTCCATCCTAAAACACAGCTTAAACAAGGTGTGTTAGAGCATGAATGCGGGATGCTGATGTCGGAGTTCTTTAAGGGTAAGCGGGGTAAGTAGCTGGTTGGCACAGAAAGTGCGGCACCGCCTGGCATCCGAGCGATACCCGAATACATTTGTTTTTTCATTTTTAAGGCTGTAAAATCGTATCCGGATTCATTCGTCCATATTATCATTATTCACTCAAATAAACTAAACACATCATGGCATTCACATTAGATCCTCTACCGTACGCAAATAATGCACTCGAACCACATATCGACGCCCGCACGATGGAGATACATCATGACAAGCATCACGCAGCCTACGTCAATAACCTGAACGCCGCCCTGGCTGGTACGGAGAATGAAAACAAATCTCTGGAAGAGCTGGTAGCCAATATCTCAAAGTACCCTGCTGCGGTACGCAACAACGGTGGCGGCCACTGGAATCACGCTTTCTTCTGGCAGGTGATGGGCCCTAATGGCGGTGGCACTCCATCTGGCGCGCTCGCAGAGGCTATCGATTCACAGCTCGGCGGCTTTGACAAGTTCAAAGAAGACTTTGCCAAGGCTGGCGCTACCCGCTTCGGCTCTGGCTGGGCATGGCTGAGCGTAGGCGCAGACAAGAAGCTCGTGGTCAGCTCTACACCTAATCAGGACAACCCACTGATGGATGTAGCTGAAGTAAAGGGAACACCGATCCTAGGCGTAGACGTCTGGGAGCATGCCTACTATCTGCACTATCAAAACCGCCGTCCGGACTATCTGTCTGCATTCTTCAATGTGATCAACTGGAAGGAAGTAGAGAAGAGGTACGAAGAGGCTGTAAAGTAGTTCTGCTTCTATAAAGCATATCGGAGGATCCGGAAATCAGGCAAGCTGGTTTCCGGATTTTCTTTTGTGGCTACGCCACTTCTTTCTGCTGATTGAACTGCATATCGTAGAGATGCTTGTAGCGGCCATCGAGCGCCATGAGCTGATCGTGACTGCCAAACTCTTTCAGCTCTCCATGCTCCAGTACCATGATCTTGTGCGCGTGACGGATAGTGGATAGGCGGTGAGCTATCACGATAGAAGTGCGGCCTTTCACCAGCTTCTCTATGGCCTGCTGCACTACATGCTCAGACTCTGTGTCTATAGATGATGTAGCCTCGTCCAGTATCAGGATAGCCGGATCATACACCAGCGCGCGTACAAAGGATATCAGCTGCCGCTGGCCCATAGACAGTGTGGCGCCACGCTCCATCACCTTGTAGTCATAGCCTCCCGGCAGGCGCATGATAAAGTCGTGTGCGCCGATAGCTTTGGACGCAGCTATCACTGTATCGCGTGTGATCTTTTCATTGCGCAGCGTGATATTGTCATATACACTGCCTGCAAAGAGGAAAACATCCTGTAGTACGATACTCATTTGTGAGCGCAGCGCCGGGAGTCTATAATCTTTTACACTCACATCATCTATTTTGATGTCGCCCTTATTGATCTCATAGAACCGACCTAACAGTGACATAGTAGAGGTCTTGCCCGAGCCAGTGGCACCTACTATGGCCAGCGTCTCTCCCGCAGGGAGAGAGAACGTAAGGTCTTTCAATACATAGTTGTCATGCTCATAGGCGAACCATACATGGTCAAACTCTATCTTGCCCTGACTGCGCTCTGGTGTGAAGGTGCCATGGTCTGGTATGCTTTGGTCTTTGTCCAGTAGTTTGAAAACACGCTCTGCTGCTATCACGCCCCGCTGGATAGTATTCACCTTGTCCGCGATAAAGCGCAGTGGGCGGAAGAGTAGATTGATCAGCATGATGTAGAGGCTGATAGTGCCCACAGATGAGGCGTCTATCACCGAGTTTGTTTTGGCAGCATGCCACACCATCTGCCCCGAGGCAAACCACACCATAAGGCCTATAGCTGTAGCGAGGAGTATTTCTACAGCCGGGAAGAAAAGCGAATAATACCAGATGCCGCGCACATTCGCATCCCGTAGCTGCACATTTATTCCCTGAAATTTGCTGCGCTCCTGCTTTTCTACATTAAATATCTGTATGATGCGCATACCTGTGATGTGCTCCTGCAGGAAGGCATTGAGCCGGCCTATTTGTGTGCGCTCATCCTGAAAAGATGCCTTGACACCTCTCTGAAACCACCTCGTGACTATCAGCAAGAATGGCAGTGGGATCAGTGAAACTAAAGCAAGCTGCCAGTTGAATATCAGCATACACGTCACTGCTACAGCTATGGTCAGGATGTCTGCAAAGATCGAGATGAGCCCCTCAGAGAATGTGTCATTCACAGCCTCTACATCTGTGATGGTACGCGTGGTGGAGGTGCCTATGGGTGTCGTGTCAAAATACTGGAGGCGTGAGTGGATGATGTGATCATAAACACGCTGGCGCAGATCGCGGATGATGCTAGTGCCCAGCCAGGCAGAGATATAGCCAAAGTAGTAGCGCATGACAGTCTCCACCACCAGAGAGCCGAGCATGACCAGTACTATCAGCTGCAGGCCCGGCATATCAAAGCGGATAATATGATAATCTATGGCGCGCTGCACCAGTATAGGGCGTACCATGGCCATCCCGGCCAGCAGGATAGATAGGATGATCGTGGTGTAAAACTCTTTTTTGTAGGGGCTGGCCAGTCCAAGTACTCTCCTGACGAGAGGTAGATCGAGGCCGCCTTTTCCAGATTCTGACATGTCAGCAAATATAAGCACATCTGGTCGCCCACTCATGGACAAAAGCCCCAATGACATATTTGTTAAAATTCTTAAAAGAGGCCGCATTGCCAAACTTTGTTTAACTCATGGGGTTAAATGGTTAAACAAAATAAACAAACATGAAAAACCTCTTCAAAACCATCCTGATCTCGGCGGGCCTCGTAGCCACCGCCTCGGGCCTCTATGCTCAGACTGCCAATGTACAGGTCATACACAACTGTGCTGACCCGGCCGCAGCCTCTGTAGATGTCTATGTAAACGGCACACTGGCCCTCAACGATTTTGCTTTCCGCACAGCTACAGGCTTTCTCAGCCTGCCATCTGGTGTAGCCCTGAATGTAGGCGTGGCACCCTCCACCTCTATGTCCGCTGCAGATACACTCAAGAACTTTACCCTCGGACCCCTGCAGGCAGACTCCAGCTATATAGTGGTAGCCAGCGGTGTGGTAGCCACAGGCTTCTCAGCCAATCCTAACGGCAAGAGCACCGCCTTTGACCTGAAGGTAGTCGCACCCGCAAAGACTGCATCAGGTGCTGGTACCGTATCTTTTGCCGTATTTCATGGTGTGACGGACGCTCCGGGTGTGGATGTAAATCTGACGGGAGGTGCTACACTGGTGAGCAATGCTCAATATGGCGACGCCAGTGGCTACCTGACCGTACCTCCTACCTGGTATCCTATAGAGATAGCCCCAGCAGGTGTCCCTACTGCGCTGGCAAAATATGTGGCAGATCTCTCCGGCCTGGGTGGCAAATCTGCACTGGTCATCGCTTCTGGCTTTCTGGCTCCGGCGGCCAATAACAATGGCCCATCTTTTAAAGTACTCGCAGTACTGGCAGATGGTACAGTAGTAGAACTGCCACAGCAGCAACAGTCCTATGTGCAGGTGATACATAACGCACCGGACCCGGCTGCTGACTCTGTAGATGTGTATGTAGATGGCGCTAAGGCAATACCTAATTTCAAATTTCGCACAGCTACTCCATACATCCAGCTGCTGTCTAATGTAAACCATACAGTAGCTGTGGCTCCTGCTAATTCTACTAACGTATCACAGGCTATCGCTACTTTCCCTAATATCCTGTTGGCACCAGACAGCAGCTATGTCGTCACCGCATCAGGTGTAGTAGGTACAGGTTTTGCTGCTAATCCTGATGGCAGGAGCACTGCATTCACGCTCCTGATCAAGCCCAATGCGCGCAGGCAGGCTGCATCATCCGGTGAGTTTGATTTCTTTGTGATACATGGTGCGCCTGATGCGCCTAGTGTAGATGTGCGCGTAGAGGTGCCTAGCATACTCGCAGTAGACAATGCGTCCTACACAGATCAGACCGGCTATCTGCCAGTACCTGTGGGTAGTTATGTATTTGATCTGCAGGACTCTGCCGGTAGCACTACACTCAAGCGCTACCTGGCCGATGTATCCTCCCTGGGTGGCCAGAGCGGCGTAGCCCTGGCTTCGGGCTTCCTCAATCCTGCTAACAACAACAATGGCCCTACATTTGGCATCTGGGTAGCCCTGGCATCTGGTGGCAATATGATACCCCTCTCTGATGTGACCGGCATCAAGGATATAACAAGCGAGATAGGTCTCAATCTCTATCCAAATCCTGCAAACAATAAGATCACAGTATCTCTGAAAGGAGAAGCAAGCACAATAGAAGTGATGAACATGACCGGCGCAGTAGTAAAAACTATAGATAGCAACGGCGCTGACCAGATCACCATCAACACCTCTGACCTGAGCAGCGGTATCTACACGATGCACATCACTACCCGCAACGGTGTAGCCAATGCGAAGTTCACCGTGATGAACTAATTATTCTTAGGGTTGGGTTTTTATGGGGCGGCTCCGGGAAGGGGCCGCCTTTTTTTCTATTCCTCTTCTTCGGATTGAGACTCTTCTACTGGTTTGCGGCTGCGGTCTATGGCCCGACCTTCCAGCACACCATCCCGATAGATCACCTTGGTGAGATAGAGGCCCTGCGGCGGAGAAGATATCCCAAACGGGAATTCCTCTTTTGCTTCTACTATCCGCTTGTAGTCAGCTATAGACAGCTTGTCGCGACCTATAAGAATGAGCACTCCTACTATTTTGCGGATCATGCCGCGCAGAAAGCGATTGGAAGTGATAGTGAGCCGCATAAATTCATCCTGCCCGTCTCCTGCTATGCCAGGGCGCACCACCCTGTCCCAGCGCGCCTCCGTCACATCACATAGGTTGGTCTTAAAGTCTTCGCTGGGCCGGCAGAGAGAGGTGTAGTCTCCAAAGCTGGGTATCATGGCCGTAGCCTCATAGATTTTATTCCAGTCCAGCTCGCGTGCGTGCACCTGCGTGCTGTAGTGCCGGAGGAATGGGTTTTTCTCAAAGTGCAGGTAGTACTCATAGGTGCGACTGATAGCATCAAAACGCGTATTTGACTTCTCATGCACGGGTATGATAGAAAAGATCCTTATGTCCTGGGGCAGGACAGAGTTGAGCCGGAAGGTAAACTTCTCATCCAGCTCGCGGTCTGTCTCAAAGTGAGCATAGAAGTCTGTCGCGTGGACCCCTGCATCAGTGCGGCCGCAGCCGCCGGTGGATATAGGGCTGCTGAGCAGGCGCGATAGGGCAAAGTTTAGTTTACCCTGTACGGTATCTCCGTTATTCTGGACCTGCCACCCGCAGTAGCCGGTGCCATCATATGCCAGATGGATGAAGTATCTCTTTTTCACGCCACAACTTATGACTATTGGCTGATACTTGCCCAATCAGATAGGAGGAAAAATAAAAAGCCCTCATTTGAGGGCTTTTAGATTGATATGAAAAGGTCTTATTATTTTTCTACCACCTCCAGCGGATCTACCTGATAGAGCGGAGCGAGGTCTACCGGGGTATATGTTTTGGTTTCTCCCTTGGTACTGATAGTGCGTATCCTGTAGTATGAGTCTACGTTAGATGATCCCGGGTTGGCATCAGCCACTTCTATATAGTTTTTGCTCTTGATCAGAAAGTCTGACACCTTTACAGACTGGCAGCGGGCAAAACCAGATGTAGGATCGTTGCTCTTTTCTACATAGATCACATCTACATTCCTCATATTCTGAGAGTAGAGATGCACCATCACCTCTCCACCTATACGCTCTACCTCCAGGCTCACGTCAGTAGATGCGAGAGGTTTGAAGAGCCACTCCTTGCCATCTTTGCGGGTAGTAGCATCTGCTCCTGTGCCGGCAAATGTAGACTGGAAAGAAAAGATCAGGGCTGTGATGAAGAGTATGGATCTGGTCATAATAAAGGTGTTTATTGTATAGATGTACGGGCGGAGTGTCATTATGTTTCAGTTTGCCATCTTTTCTTGGGAGGCTGAGATTAAAAAAGGTGGCTTACGGGCCACCTTTCTTTGATTAACTAAACAAGCATTAAAACTTTTACTCTCTGTGTATAGCTTACGAGTGATATCTACAGGGGTTACGTTTTTAGCCTGTATTTATTACAAAAAGTCTTTTGTGCGCTGGTTTCGAATGGTAAAATGAGTTAAAACCCAGGGTGTCCGAGCATTGAAGCATGCTTTTTGAAAACCGCAATACCATTAGCAAAGCCATCGGGATGCTCAAAATGAGGCAGTGCCTATGTTTGCTGAAATTCGCAGCTTAGCTATATTTGCATCCCCTTGGGCCAGGGATAAATCTTTAACCAAACATTAGAGCGATACATATGACCAAATCGATCTTTGTGCTGATCATGATGAGTTCGTTCTTTGCCTTTGGCTCTCAGGGCCCAGCAGCGGAGACTACTCCGCCAGCCGCAGTGACAGCACCAGCGCAGACAGGTAACCTCCGTGTCATCCTTCGCAATTTTAAAAGTGATAATGGCGTGACCAATATCATTCTCTATAATAATGCATACACTTTTCCGGATAAGCCGGATAAGTGCTACAGCAATCTATGGACACATATCAGCAAGGGCTATGCAGAAGTAACCTTTAAGAACATACCTTATGGCGAGTATGCGCTGGCTGCCTACCATGATGAGAATGCTAACCATCGCCTCGACCTGAGTGTGATAGGTATCCCTAAAGAAGGCATCGCAATATCTAATGATGCAAAGGGCTTGTTTCTGCCCAGGTTTAAGGATGCTAAGATCCAAGTAAATACGCCTGATAAAACCATCGTCATGACCATAGGCTATTAAGCCGTATTGATCGTGTCAGGGTGCTCATTGTTGCGATCCTCAAAGAATTTGCACATTTCTATGCCCATTACCTTACTGATGTTATACAAAGTATAGACAGTCGCATTTGTCTTGCCGGACTCTATACGTGACAGGTTTGCCTTCTCATAGTCACACAGTGCTGCGAGAGTGTCGAGAGACATATTCCTCTCCTTGCGAAAGCGCCTGATATTGGCCCCCAGTTTTTCTAAAAATGAACCTTTGTTGCTGATCATAATACAGAATTTAGGTACATGTTTGCATGTCAGAATGTTTTAATAAGTAATAACATACTGCTCAGAGCGAACAGCTGTGTAATGTGTGGGTATTGTAGAAAATGCCAACACCGTGCCAAAAGTGGCAAGAATGTTAATGTGGATGGCCCCAAAAAATCGCAATCAACTGGTAATCAGTCCTCAAAGAAGTCGCTGACTTTAACACCCATCACCCTGCTGAGGGTGTAGAGGGTGAGGATAGTTGTATTGGTTTTACCGGATTCTATACGCGATAAGTTGGCCTTTTCATAGTCGCAAAGTGCAGCAAGCTTATCGAGAGAAAGGCTCTTTTCCTTACGTATCTTCCTGATCTTCGCACCTAATTTGGCAAGGAATATTTTATCGCTCATTGAAATTGATGATGGCGTAAAAATGCGCAAGTTGGTCGTAAGAAACGTTGTTGTACATGACAATAACTCATATACAAAGAAGATTGGTTGTTTCTATGTAAATGTGCCACTCCGTCTATGTACACAGAATGTGAGACATGGAAAGGCCTGAGTATAAGATTACCTTGAAAGGTCGGGATGCTTCCCGTTTTCTATTGGTAGTGTGTGCATACTTTGTGAGGATGGATGGAAACCTGAACGGTGCTCAGTATGACTGATTCGCCTTGTAGTGCGCGCGTATACTCTGTTTTCTAAAGGAAGAAACAGATCAGAGAAACGGAGTTTTCAATACCTGTGCCTTCACGAGCGTATTGCGGATGTCGATATAGATCTCTGTACCGGTGGTAGAAAATTCAGTTTTGACATAGCCGAGGCCGATAGCTTTGTTGAGCGTGGGAGACTGAGTACCGGAGGTTACCTCGCCTATTTCATTACCTGCTGCGTCTTTGATCTTGTAATGCTGGCGTGGTATACCGCGGTCTATCATCTCAAAGCCCACCAGCTTTTTAGCTACGCCCGTTTCTTTCAGCTGTTTGTGGTAATCTGAATGCACGAATGGCTTAGTGAACTTTGTGATCCAGCCGAGGCCAGCCTCTATAGGAGAGGTGGTGTCATTGATGTCATTGCCATAGAGGCAAAATGCTTTCTCCAGACGGAGCGTGTCGCGGCAGCCCAGGCCACATGGCTGTATGCTATATTCATTGCCCGCCTCAAACACTGCATACCACAGCTTTTCAGCATCTTCGTTTTTTACATAGAGCTCAAAACCACCTGAGCCCGTATAGCCCGTATTGGAGATGATCACATCTGAGATACCGGCAAAGGTGCCGATGGCAAATGCATAGTATGGTATGGCGCTCAGGTCCACATCAGTCAGCTTTTGCAGTGCCTTGATAGCGTTGGGTCCCTGTACAGCCAGCAGGCTGGTGGCGGCGCTTACATTCTGCATGTCTGCACCAAATGAATTGTGCTGGCTGATCCAGTTCCAATCCTTCTCTATGTTAGATGCATTGACTACCAGGTAATATTTCTCGGCATTGATACGATACACCAGCAGGTCATCTACTATACCACCTTGATCATTGGTCATGCAGGAGTACTGCACCTTGCCATCTGTCAGTTTTGATGCATCATTAGTAGTGACTAGCTGTATGAGGTCCAGCGCCTTAGGGCCACTGACTATAAACTCACCCATGTGTGATACATCAAATACACCGATACTATTACGCACTGCGTTGTGCTCCTGAGTGATACCGGCATAAGATACAGGCATGTTATATCCGGCAAATGGGACCATCTTAGCCCCGAGAGATTGGTGCAAGTGTGTGAGTGAGGTGTTTTGCATATCTTGATTTTGAGTGGGCCAAATGTAAGATATGCTTTTGAAATAGGGAGGCAGATAATTATCAGGATCGCTAGACCCTACTGAGGTGAGCGCTGATGTTCCGACCCATTGTACCGCTGCGGGTCATAGTGACATCGGTACTTTGGGCGCAGAAGCCACAAAAACCACACCACGCAGGGTCAGATCACTACAGGCTCGGAGATACTCAGCACCTGCTGGTAGTAGTTTTCATATACCGGCAGTATCTGCTCTATGTCAAAGCGCCTGGCCTGGGCGTAGGCATTCTTTTTAAACTGTGCCAGGCGGTTTTCATCGCTCAGTATGTAGGTAGCGTTGCGGGCCATATCTTCCACATCTCCTACAGGGCTGAGAAAGCCGGTCTCGCCGTGTATATTGATCTCCGGTATACCACCTGCATTGGAGGAGATGACGGGTACCTCACAGGCCATAGCCTCCAGTGCAGCCAGGCCAAAGCTCTCCTGCTCTGACGGGAGCACAAAGAGGTCGGCGATAGCCAGCAGGTCTTCTATAGCATCTTGCTTGCCCAAAAATCTTACGTCGTTACAGTTTCCGAGCTCACGGCACAGACGCTCACAGTTGGCGCGCTCCGGGCCATCGCCTACCAGTAGCAGCTTGGACGGGATCTGTTTCACCACGCGGTCAAACATCATGACGACGTCCTCCACGCGCTTCACTTTTCGGAAGTTTGACACGTGCATGATGATCTTTTCGCCACCAGGCGCGATAGCTTTTTTGAAATGCTCTTTATTGGTCTTTTTGAAGCGGGAGAAATCGATAAAATTGGGAATCACCTCAATGTTGCGGCGCAGTTTAAAGTTCTGCAGTGTATCATCTTTGAGGCTCTGGGACACAGAGGTGATGCCGTCAGAGTGATTGAGCGAGTACTCTACTACCGGCCGGTAGCTGGGGTCGCGGCCCACCAGTGTGATATCTGTGCCGTGCAGTGTGGTGATGAATGGTATCCGCACACCATCTTCGCGCAGGATGGACTTGGCCATGAGTGCTGCGGATGCATGGGGGATGGCATAGTGTACGTGCAGGATGTCCAGCTTTTCAAATTTGACTACGTCTACGATCTTGCTGGCCAACGCTGACTCATAGGGCTGATATTGGAAAAGCGGATAGTCCAGCGCAGACACCTCATGGTAAAAAACATTCTCATGAAAGCTATCCAGGCGTACAGGCTCATGGTAGGTGATAAAGTGCACCTTATGGCCCTCACGGGCCAGCGCCATACCCAGCTCGGTAGCTACTACTCCACTACCACCGTAGGTAGGATAACAAACGATACCAACTTTCATACTGCGATATTAATGCAAATGTAATGAACCAATGTTATGACACAGGCTGATGCTACTCGCCTATAAAATACCCCTGACTGCCGTGACCTGGCCTGCCCCCGCATACCGTTCTGTTATATTGCACGTTCAGTTTTCTACTATGCTGAAATTCAAAGCCGATCTCCGGGTCCTACTTTATTTTGCCATCATCACTGCCATGTTTGCTGCGCAGTGGTACTATGGCTTCGATATCCATAGCCCACTGTCTTGGATCGCTTATATCGTCTACCTGCACTTTGCCGTGTCGGTAGCAGTGATCACGCACAATCACAATCACATCAACATCTGGACCAATAAGACGCTCAACATATTGACGGACTGGTGGCTCACAGTATTTTATGGCTTGCCCATTTTCGTCTGGATACCTACTCACAATCGCAACCACCACCGCTACAATAATAAAGAAGGTGATGTGACCCGTACCTACCGCCATACTGAGGACAATGACCTGACCTCCCTGCTCATGTATCCTACTATCAGCGGCAAAAACCAGATGAAGGAGAGTATCTTCCCCTACATGCGCGAGCTGAAGGAGAAGAATCCTGCGCAATACCGCGAAAACTGGATGCAGCTGGCAGTGCTACTGATCTGGACCGTCGCTTTCTTTGTATGGAACTGGAAAAAAGCGCTTTTGTTCATACTGATACCGCAGCAGGTATCTCAGATCACTGTGATCGTATTCAACTATGTACAACACGTACACGCTGATGAGCTGTCAGAGTGGAACCATAGCCGTAACTTCATGTGGGTGAATGCATTCCTTTTCAATAATGGCTATCACACCATCCACCACTATCGTGCCTCGCTGCACTGGAGCCAGGCACCGGAGGAGCACGCCAAGATAGCAGATAAAATAGCTCCACACCTGTATGAGAAAAGCTTCTGGGGCTACTTGGGCAAAACGTATGTGCTGAGCCTTTTCATGCCTAAGTATCGCTCTAAGTCTATGAGGCTGGAGAGAAAAGCTAAGGAGGATAGCGAAGCCAAAGCCGCGTGACACCCTAAACCTTCATTGATTTTCCTACCTTTGCAGCCCGTTTTTTTATGGCTGACAAGATCCAACTCCTCCCAGATGTAATCGCAAATCAGATCGCCGCAGGTGAGGTGATACAGCGCCCGGCATCGGCTATCAAGGAGCTAATGGAAAACGCCATAGACTCAGGTGCCAGCCACATCAAAGTGATCGTAAAAGGTGCCGGCAAAACGCTCCTGCAGGTCATAGACAACGGCTCCGGTATGAGCGAGACCGATGCCCGCATGTGCTTTGAGAAGCACGCTACGTCTAAGATCCGTACGGCAGATGACCTCTTTGATATCCGGACCATGGGTTTTCGCGGAGAGGCGCTGGCCTCTATCGCCGCTATAGCACAGGTAGAGCTGCGCACCCGACTGCACGGCGAGGCACTGGGCACCAGCATAGATATAGAGGGCATGAAGGTGACCAGGCAGGAGCCCTGCCAGACACCAGAGGGCACATCCATCTGCGTCAAAAACCTTTTCTTCAATGTGCCGGCCCGGCGCAATTTTCTCAAGTCTGATCCCGCAGAGCTGAAAAATATTATTGAAGAGTTTACCCGCATAGCGCTGGCCCATCCAGGTGTGGGATTCCAGTTTTATAGCAATGATCAGGAGCTATTCCACTACCGGGCAGGCAATCTGAAGCAGCGCATCTGTGCCATCTTTGATGACAAATATGCTTCGCAAATAGTGCCAGTAGAGGAGGTGACTTATGCACTGACGGTGAAGGGTTTTGTAGGTAAACCGGAGTTTGCCAAGAAGACACGCGGCGAGCAATATATCTTTGTAAACAAGCGGTATATCAAGTCGCCCTACCTGCATCACGCTATCATGGCTGCCTACGACCAGATGCTGCCAAAGGATGCCTTCCCGTTCTATGTACTTTTTTTGGATATAGATCCCAAGCGTATCGATATCAATGTACACCCGCAGAAGTACGAGATCAAATTTGATGATGACAAGCTAGCTTACACCTTTGTGAGCCTGGCGGTGAAGCATGGCCTCGGAGCATATAGCGTTTCCCCTTCTCTGGACTTTGATCAGGAGGACCATCTGAATAAGAATAAAACCTTTGACCAGGTGCCGGGATGGATCAGCGGTGTGACCAATGGCAGCTCCCGCAATATAGAGCGTGTACTGAATCCTGAGACCATCTCGTCACAGCGTCCCAAAACCGATGTGCGCGAGCAATCTAATATGCGCAACTGGGAGACGGTATTTCAAACCACCACACCAGCTCAGAAGCCAGACCGACAAGAAAGCCTGATACAACCACAGGAGGACGATACGCTGCTGCACAAGGAGGTAGCCGTGCCCTATCAGCTACACAGGCGCTATATAGTATCTCACATCAAGTCAGGCTTTATACTCATAGACCAGCAGGCAGCGCATGAGCGCATCCTTTTTGAGCGGTATATACAGCAGATGGCGCACAATAACAGATCCAGCCAGCGGCAGCTCTTCCCTCAGACCATAGAGCTCAATGCCGAAGACACAGAGGTGATGCGCGAGATGCTGGATGATGTCAACGCCTTGGGATTTGAGATACAGGAGTTTGGTCGTCAGAGTTTTGTGATACATGCATTCCCATCTGATATAGTGGCCGGCGGTGAGCGCCAGATCATAGAGGAGCTGATGGAGCAGTACAAAAAAAGCCTCTCGGTGTCCAAACTCAATAAGCGCGAGAACCTGGCGCGTACATTGGCTGCCGGCAGCGCCATCAGGCCGGGCAAAGTGCTGTCAGATAAAGAAATGACCAGCCTGATAGATGAACTTTTCGCATGTGAAAAGCCATATACAGCGCCAGGTGGCAACTTTACTTTTGTCAGCTTCACGCTAGAAGAGCTCGCCAAGCGTTTTGAAAATAAATAGTGCCGCTGACAGCGATTGTTGCTTGTATGTGTTTTATTTATATTGTATAACAGGTGTTTGTTGTAACGCTCCAGAACCTTTTGCGTAAACTATAGCCCGGTATGTGGACACGCATCAAAAATTACTTCCTTGAGCCCTTCCGCTCGCGCAGCAAGGCCGAGCTGAAAAAGGCCTACTATCTGCTGCTGTCCTCTATGACCGTGCTGGGATTCTTTGCATTTCTGCTAGGGTCGCACTCCATCTTTTTTTCCGGGGGGGTATATCAGCTATCTGATGTACTGGGTATCATCGGTGCTCTGGCAGCTATCTACCAGTTTCGCCGCGGAGATATAGACGCTGCCGGCAAGGTGCTGATAGGCACGATCATTACCATCTTTACCATACAGACAGTGCTCACTGATATGACCCGCACTGACCCGGCTATCCGCTACAGGCTGTATGTGACGCTGGTGTGTATACTCGGCTGCCTGTTTCTTTTTATCTCGTTCTTTCGCCGTATCAGGCTTATCATTTATTTCTCGGGTATCTTTCTCGGTATACTCACCCTGCACTATGTGATCATACTGCGTCAGATAGGCGGTACGGCTACGCTGCGTATGTACACTACTGAGCACTTTATCATCTCCTGCACCAGTGTCATATTTGCATCAGTGATCAGCTGCCTGCTCATCCTGCTCATAGAGAAGCTATACATACAGGCTATAGCCCAGGGAGACGTGATCAAGCGGCAGAATGAAGACCTGCAGCAGACCATAGATGAGCAGACGCGGTTTCTCGTGTCGAGCAATGAGAGCCTCAAAGAATTTGCCTACCTGACCTCTCATGACCTGCGCGAGCCGCTGAGAAATATATCCGGCTTTATCTCCCTGATCAAAAAGCATAATGACAACGGCACTACAGAGGCTCACAAGAAAGAGGTAGAGGAATACTTTGAGTACGTGCAGAAAGGTGTGGGCCAGATGGAGGACCTGATAAATGATATCAAAGAGTACTCTGAGATCAATGTGCTGCAAAAGAATTTCACGCCTGTATCTATGAGCGAGCTGGTCTACCAGGTGCGCGATGCGCTGGAGACTGAGGTCACAGACACCCACGCTACGATCAATGTGCAGCTGGATATGCCCGTGGTGCAGGCAGACAAGACGCTGCTGTTTTCCCTGATGCAAAACCTGATAGGCAATGCCATCAAATACCACCGCAAGGGTATAGCACCGGTGGTCAATATCCGCTATGTACTCAGCGAGGGTATGTATCTATTCTCCGTAGAAGACAATGGCATAGGCATAGACAAAAACTACTACGACAGGATCTTTTACGCCTTCAAGCGGCTGCACAGCAAAGAAGAAGACTATGAGGGCACAGGGCTAGGCCTGGCTATCTGCAAGAAGATAGTAGAGATACACGGTGGCAAAATATGGGTAGAGAGCTACCCGGGAGAGGGTAGTACATTCTTCTTTACTATCAGGGCTTAGTGCTTAGTTGTCATCCTCTTCGGGATTGACGTATTCTTTTTTCTTCTTTTTCTTTTTGGCATCGGGCGCGGCAGGATCCTGCAGTTTGATACAGCCTATGCGTACACCCACGTGCAGGCCTATAAAGTGCATATAGCCTTTCTGATTGGGATCGTAGATAGATTTGATAGGTACCAGTCCATATTGTGGTGTGGCCACGATAGATACCTGGCCTAGCTGGTACTCAAAGTTCATAGCCACGCCTATCTTAAAGCGGTTTTGATTGAGCGAGCTGAAGTCATATGGTGCCTCTGTGGCTGCAGATACGCCATGAAAGTACCCAAAGCTCAGGTCAGGCACTATGTGCAGATGCTTGTGCGTATAGAGCTGGTACTCCAGCAGCAGGTTGTGACAGAAGAAATGCTGGGTAATGCTGGGATTATTGATGGTCGTATCGGAGATAGAGTAGGCGGAGTTGTATGTTTTGTAGGTATAGGCTGTGGTCAGTATACGCTCATACTCAAACTGGTAGCCCACTCTAAATTTGCCGATGCTATATATCAGCTCTACTACCGCTGGTATGGATGGCCCGCGTGAGGTGAGCCTGGTAGTAGAGTTGATGCCGCCTATTACGTAGCTATTTGTGGATGCGGCATTGTACTGATAGAAGCAGCCACCTATACCCCCCTTGAGCCCTATATAAAACTGGGACTGGCCAAAGGAGAATGCTGAAAGGGCTAAAAGGCAAAATAGTAGCAGGGGTCTTGTCATCACGCGCTGATTTCTATGATAAAAATATGGATTTGTGATAGATTAGCACCGTTAAAAATCTCACGTGAAAGTTACCGAGCACATCAAGAATGCCAATGGCAAGACTTTGTTTTCCCTTGAAGTATTGCCCCCGCAAAAGGGCAAGACCATAGATGACCTGCAGACGGTCATAGAGCCGCTGATGGAGTTTAAGCCACCGTTCATAGATGTGACCTATCACAAGGAGGAGGTGATCTACAAGAAACGCGTAGACGGCCTGATAGAAGAGGTGCCCCTGCGCAAGCGCCCCGGCACCGTAGGTATCTGCGCTGCACTGAAAGGTAAATTTAGCGTAGATACGGTGCCGCACCTCGTTTGCGGCGGCTTTACTAAGGAGGAGACCGAGGATGCGCTCTTCACCCTGCACTACCTGGGCATACACAATCTGCTGCTGCTCAAAGGTGACCCAGACAAAGGCCCTAAGAAGCTGGAGCAAAATGCCAAAGCCGCCTATAACTATGCCTCTGACCTGGTGAAGCAGGTGGCCAATATGAACAATGGCCGCTTCCTGCATGAGGAGACGCAAAATGAGATGAAGACAGACTTCTGCATCGGTGTGGCGGCCTATCCGGAGAAACACTTTGAGGCGCCCAATATGACCTCTGACCTCAAACGTCTAAAGGAAAAAGTAGATGCGGGTGCAGACTACATTGTAACGCAGTTTTTCTTTGACAATAAATACTTCTTTGACTTTGAGAAAAAGTGCCGTGAGATGGGTATCAATGTCCCTATCATACCGGGGCTGAAGCCTATCTACCGCAAGAGCCAGATCAAGGCGCTTCCGTCCATCTTTCATGTCAATCTGCCTGAGGCGCTCGTAGATGAGGTGGAGAAAGCCAAGGACGATAAAGCCGCCCGCGAGATAGGCGTGAAGTGGTGCATAGAGCAGTCTAAGGAGCTGAAGAAAGCCGGCGTACCCGTGCTGCACTACTACACTATGAGCCGCAGCAGCGAGACCATAGAGATAGCGCGGGAGGTGTTTTGATACAGCCCCTCACCCCATCCAACCCTTCCCAAAGGGTAAGGCTTAATACAAATCACATCAGGCACATAGTTTGTTGCTTGCATTATCTCAATACGCAATACTCATTACTCCATACAAGTATTTGCATTGTCTTAATACTTACTACTAACTACTTAATGCTTCTCTATGATCTGGAAAGAAGAAAACAACAAACTGACCCGCACCTTTGAGTTTAAGGATTTCAAGGAGGCATTTGCCTTTATGGTGCAGGTGGCTGCGATAGCCGATGAGATGGACCACCACCCCGAGTGGACCAATGTCTATAATAAAGTCTCTTTCAAACTCAGCACCCACGATGCCGGCGATATAGTGACGGACAAAGACCGCGAGCTGGCTAAGGCGATAGACCGGATAGCCGCATCTTGACACTACTCAGTCGTAGAAAGCGCCGCAACCAATGCTTACGCTCTTTCTTTGGTGAGAGGAACTGTGTGGCGTGGCCTCGGCGATGTGGCGTATGGCCATCTGCCTCTGGCAGCGGAGGCAGGTCAATGCCTTGAATGATAAGACCTAATACTAAATGGTTAGCAGCTCCTACTGCTGTCACCTCAGGCATGTAGACAGTCGTGTCTGCATGGACCGGCTCTCTTTCTACCTCTGTGATGAGGGGGAGCTGGGTAGTGTGAGTGGCCAGTGGCTGCGGGTGCATGGTCATATCTGTCGCCACAAGGTCCCGACGATACTGGTCAGGAGTGGCCGCAACTCGTAGAGATAAAAAGGGCAGCAACGAAAAGAATACCGCACGCCATCTCGTGGGTCCATTATGCAGCACCGATGATGTGATAGGCACACCCACCTGGTCTGTGCGGAATCTGCCGCAGCCCGTTTTGCCTCCGGCAAAAAACGACAGCAGCTCACTATCTGTCATGGCGCTGAAATCTACGACCTCCGTGCTACAGTTCTGGCAGAAAGCCCCACGGTCTGTAGCCGTCATAGCTTCCCACCGTTCATGGCAGGGAGTAGGGATAGAAATGTATAGAGAGGACCGTTTCATGGCTGCGGGTTTACCCGAAGATACACAAGCCCAAACGCTTCGGCAGAAACGACAAGCCTTAATTAGCCTTTTTTAACCCCTGTGGTGAAAGGTACGGCGAAACCACCACTTGATCCTTTGAGCTGTAGTAGGGCGGTGACCTACCAAGCCTCCTACCATTATGATCTCCCCGGTAGTCGCTGGCATCGGCTTCATCTTAAAAACAATATAGGGATGGCCTGCCGGTATCCGTATCAATAGTTGGGTCTCATAGCCAATGCTGGTCACTTTCAGATTTACTGTATCTGGCTGCTGTAGTGGGATAGTGAAATTGCCATCAAGGTCTGCGGCACAGCCTTGACCGGTTGTTTTGCCTTGATCGTCGGTGATCTGTACTGTGGCTCCTATCAGGCCTTCGCCGTTTTCGTCCAATACTTTTCCGCAAACGCCTATAAGTGTTGTGTCGCAGGCCGATGTGGTCGTGTCTACTTTTGCGGTAGCTGTATCAGCTTTACTTTTTTGCGGCATCTGATCCATCGGCGCGGGCAGTACAGCACGTGCAGCGAGCGGAGTGAGGGAGAAGGCCGGCAGCATGCTCATGAGCAATACTTTCCAGCGCAGCGGGCTATTATTTACTAGGGGCAAACTCATATCGCGGTCCAGCTGGTCTGCGCGAAAGCGGCCACAGGCGGTATTATGCTGCTCTAGCCAGCGTATCACATCTGCATCGGTCATGGCGGAGAAATCAATGACTTCCTTCCTACAGCTATGACAGAAGGCGCCCCGGTCTGTGGGCGTCATCTCGTCCCAGCGCTCGTGGCAGGGAGTGGGGATAGTGAGGTGTAGTTTGTGCTTCATAGTGGTGAGTTTCCTATAAATGTAGCACACACCATCCGCAGCGTGAAGGCTATGAAAACAATGTGACAGAAAAATGGCAGTACGGCCTAGAAGTTAGGCTTTAGCTCTGCCTTCTTGTAGTGCGCTCGGATGATCTTCACCACCTCATCCGGATCGTCTGTGACGTGGAAGAGGTCCAGGTCCTCTGCATTGATATTGCGCTCGGTGAGCATGGTGCTCTTGATCCAGTCTATGAGGCCGCTCCAGTAGCTCTTGCCCATCAGTATGATCGGCACGCGGGCTATCTTGCGGGTCTGTACCAGCGTCATCACTTCAAACAACTCATCCATCGTACCGAAGCCCCCCGGCATATAGACGAAGGCCTGCGCATACTTGATGAACATCACCTTGCGTGCAAAAAAGTACCGGAACATGAAGATCTTATTCTGGTCCACATACTTATTGGCCGCTTCTTCTTTTGGCAATACGATGTGCAGGCCCACTGATTTTGCTTTTACATTGTAGGCGCCACGGTTGCCCGCCTCCATGATGCCCGGGCCACCACCGGTGATGATGCCATAGCCCTCTTTACCCAGCTTCTCGGCAGTTTTGACCGTCAGGTCATAATACGGGTTTTCCTCGCGTGTACGCGCAGAACCGAATATAGAAATGCAGGGCCCAAAGCGCTCCATACGGTCAAAGCCATCTGCAAATTCTGCCATGATCTTAAACATCCTCCAGGCCGCATCCCCATGATGGGCCGTCCACTTCTTGTCTTTCATTTACTTTCTTTTTTACTGATCAATAATAGTCCTAGTAGTGTGATCACTACATTGACGAAGGCGGACTCAAATCCCATCTGGTAGCCGCCAAATATTTCTTTAGAATACTTATCTACGATAAAAGTGATCATAGGAGATGCGATGCACACCACCGGCACCCACTTCTCTGTCAGCCTTCGGCGTGAGTATAGGCCCAGGCCAAACAATGCTACCAGCGGTCCATAGGTGTAGCCGGCTATCTTCAGGATCACATCTATCACAGACTTAGTATCTATCCATTTGAAGACCAGGATACACACCAGGAAGACGACGGCTACGCTGAGGTGTACCGTCTTGCGGGTAAGTGTCTTTTGATCTTCTGTCCGTGATTGGTTATTGAGGTCCAGTATATCTATGCAAAAGGAGGATGTCAACGCTGTGATGGCCCCATCTGCACTGGGGAATAGGGCCGATATCAGCCCGAGGATAAAGAGCAGGCCCGCTACAGGAGGCAGCAGACGCAGTGCAACCGTGGGGAAGACCGCATCTCCCATAGGCATATCGGGCAGCGGGTGGTTATCGAGATACAGGTAGAGCGCCCCGCCCAGCGTGAGGAAGAGCAGATTGACCGCGATCAGGATCACGCTAAAGACGACCATGTTCTTTTGAGCATCGCCTAGTGTCTTCACTGAGATGTTCTTTTGCATCATCTCCTGGTCCAGGCCCATCATAGCTACGGAGATAAAGATGCCGGACAGTACCTGCTTGATAAAAAAGGACGGTGACCGCCAGTCGGTATTGATCACCTGTATGTCACCCCGTGCGGACAGCCTGCCCATCAGGGCTCCCGCAGATAGGCCTAGCCCATCGCAGATGTACCAGATGGTCATGACCAGCGCCAGCAGCATAAAGGTGGTCTGCAGGGTATCTGTCCATACGATGGTTTTCACCCCACCCTGAAAGGTGTAGAGCAATATCATGACCAGTATGACCCCTGCCGTCACTACAAAGGGTACTCCCCACTGATTCAGGATAAAGACTTGCAGTACATTGAGCACCAGATAGATGCGCGCTGACGCCCCCAGCGTGCGCGATAGCAGGAAGAAAGAAGTGCCGGTCCTGTGGCTGACCCTGCCAAACCGCTCTCCCAGATAGCTGTATATAGAGGTGAGGTGGAGCCTGTAGTAGAGGGGCAGCAGCACAAAGGCCACGATCATATAACCGACGAAGTTGCCCGCTATCAACTGAAAATAGAAGAAATGATCTGCGTGTACCTTGCCCGGTACGCTCATAAAGGTGACTCCGGATAGTGACGTCCCTATCATGCCATAGGCCACCAGGTACCACCGGCTATCCCGCTGACCTATAAAGAAGTGGCTATTGCCGGCACCGCGTGAGGTGACCCACGCTATGACCAGCAGCGCCGCAAAGTAGATGGCTACGATAGATAAAATAATGACACTGCTCATGATATCCCAAACAAATGAAAGACTAAAGGCGGGTAGTGCTGTGGTGACTTATAAACAGAACAATGTGCACCTATGGGACTGGGAATAAGCCGGTCACGGCTGCGTAAAAAATATCTGTCGCGCATTGTATTTCTGTTAAAATTATATAACAAGTCCTTTTAGCATATTATCTTTGGTGAAAGTGATCCTATTCATTATTTCTTAATCTAAACGAAACAAGTATGAAGCAAAAGCTACTCTCCGTCTTTGTCATACTGATCGCGTCTGTCCAATTTGCTTATAGTCAACGTACTATAACGGGCGTGGTCACGTCTGCCAAAGACAAACAACCAGTGATCGGCGCCGTGGTGCTAGTCGAGAAAACTACTATCGGGACCACCTCCGATATCGACGGCAAGTACAGCCTGCAGGTGCCTGACAATGCTACCACCCTGGTCGTATCCTATACGGGTATGAAATCCAAAACTGTCACCATCACGGGGCTCGTGCTGGATATAGTACTGGATGAAAATGAAAAACAACTGGATGATGTAGTAGTGACAGCCCTCGGCGTGAAGCGTGAAAAGAAGGCCCTCGGCTATGCCACACAGGAAATCAAAGGAGATGATATCAATACATCAAAAGATGCTAACCTCATCAATAACCTCTCAGGCAAAGTAGCAGGTGTGCAGATCAGTGGCAATAGCAATATAGGGGGCTCATCGCGCATCACTATACGCGGTATCAAATCCCTGACCGGTAATAATCAACCCCTCTTTGTCATAGACGGTATCGTAGTAGATAACTCTAACATCTCAACAGTAGACGTAGACCGTGGTGCTCAGGGCTATGACTATGGCAATGCGGTATCTGACCTCAATGCTGATGATATAGAGACTATCAACGTACTCAAAGGCGGTCCAGCCACTGCCCTCTACGGCAACCGTGGTATCAACGGTGTGATCCTCATCACGACAAAGAAGGGAACCAAGAAAGCCGGTGAGAAAGGCAAATCTCCTATAGGCGTGACGGTGACAGAAAACATGATGTTTAGCGAAGTATACGCCCTGCCGAATTATCAAAATGAATATGGTGGAGGCTACGGACCATCATTCGTGCCAGATGAGACTGATCCTACCCAGCAGCGTGTGCGCCTGGAGGATGATGCCAGCTGGGGGCCAAAGATAGATGGCAGGCTGGTCAGACAGTATGGCAGCTACAATCCCACAGATCCTACCTACGGCAAGGCCACTCCGTATATAGCTCACCCTAATAACGTAAAGGACTTCTTTGAGAAAGGCTATATGGCCAATACCAACGTCGCATTCGATGGAGCCAATGACAAGGGCGGCTTCCGAGCGTCATTCTCAAACCTGACACAGAAGGGTACAGTTCCAAATTCAAATCTGAAAAGGAATACGATCAGCTTTAGCGGCAATTACAATTTTACGGATAAGATCTACGCAAATGTCACCGCTACCTACGTGCACAACGAGGGCACAGGCAGACCACAGGTAGGATACAATAGTATCTTCTCAAACTTCACGCAGTGGTTTCAGCGCCAGCTGGATATCAAGGACCTGAGAAATTATAAGAACCCAGATGGCACCCAAAGGGCCTGGAACCTCGCTCCAAACTATGATGACGCCGGAAATTTTCTAGGTACTTATAGCCCATACTTCTGGGACAATCCATACTGGAGGCAATATGAGAACTATGAAAACGACCACCGTGACCGCGTCTTTGGTGTAGCGGAGCTGGGCTGGAAGCTCACCTCATGGCTCACCGCCAAGGGCAAATTCACTACTGACTTCTACAATGAAATCAGGGAAGAACGTGTAGCGGTAGGTGCTGCTACCGCCAGCGGTAGCACACCGGGCTATAGCCTGGAGCAGATAGCGGTGATGGAAAACAACTACGAGGGTACACTCACTGCGCAGAAGGCCTTCCGTGATGTTTTTGATATCTCTGCTATGATAGGTATGAACAGGCGTGACCAAAACTACAGGGACAATCTCAGCGCCACTCAGGGCGGTATCAATATCCCTGGATGGTATATGCTGGAAAACTCAAAGGATAAGATAGCAGTAAACAACTACCGTTATCAGAAAAGAGTAAACTCAGTATTCGGTAGCTTGTCACTGGGATTCAAGCATATGGTATACATAGATGTGACCATGCGTAATGACTGGTCATCTTCACTGTACTCACCTACCATTCCATCCAATAAAATGACCTTCTTCTACCCGTCAGTATCAGGTAGCTTTGTATTCAGCGAGCTGCTGAAAAACAAGAAAGTGCTTAGCTTTGGCAAGATACGCGGCGGATGGACCGTAGCTCAGAATGATCCGGCACCATATAAAACATCTACACTACCACAAGTGGGACCTAGCTATGGTTCCTTCCCAATGTACGTCGTGCCTAATACATTTAACAATCCAAGCCTCAAGCCGGAAAAGGTAACCTCATGGGAGGTGGGCCTCGAGCTCGGATTCCTGCAAGACAGGGTAAAGATTGATGCTGCCTTCTATCATACTGTGACGAAGGACAACATCTTCCCTGTGGAGGTGAGCGGAGCTGCAGGCAATGCTTACCGCTATACCAATGCTGGTACGCTGCAAAACCAGGGCGTAGAACTCGCTACTACCTTTGTGCCTGTCAGGACCAAAAAAGGTTTTGAGTGGAGTATTGGATTCAACTGGGCAAAGAACTACAACACGGTAAAGGAACTGTATAAAGATGCCGCTGGCAATGAGGTGACAAGCCTCAACCTCGGTACCGCACCGTTTGCTGCTACGCTGGAGGTGCGCCCGGGCTTGCCTTATGGACAGATCGTAGCCACAGACTTTGTCTATGATTCCAAGGGTAATAAGATCGTCGGGTCAGATGGCCAGTACCTGGTTTCTCCTACGGTAAAGCCACTCGGCTCGATCCTGCCGGACTTTACCGGAGGGGTATCTACCACCCTCTCGTATAAGGGCCTTTCTCTCTATGCACTCTTTGACTTCCAGAAAGGCGGCAAGCTATTCTCTATCACCAATATGTGGGGTCAGTACGATGGCACACTGGCTATCACTGCAGCCAACAATGTACGTGAGACAGGCCTGATAGTACCGGGGGTGAAGCAGACAGGTACAGATCCCGTCACTGGCAATCCTACTAGCGATGGTACACCAAACGATGTACGTGTATCAGCGATAGATTACTATCAAAACGGCACAGGTAATGGATACTTCGGCCCAGCGAGACAGAATGTTTATGACGCATCTTTTGTCAAATTTCGCGAGCTGAGGCTGATGTACCAGCTGCCGTCTAAGCTATTTACCAATACACCTATCAGGGGGGTATCAGTCGGTATCATAGGGCGCAACCTGGCCATCCTGAAAAAGAACGTGCCAAACGTAGATCCTGAGTCAGCGACAAATGCTGGCAACGTACAGGGATTTGAAGGTGGCTCAAAGCCGACTGAAAGGTCTATCGGTTTTAATGTAAGCGTGAAATTTTAATTAACCCCCAAACAGTCAAGAAAATGAAAAAGATAACTATAAAAAGTCTCATCGTCCTGAGTGCTGTGGGTGTGCTCTTTGCATTATCCGCTTGCACCAAGGGATTCGACAAACTCAATACAGACCCCAATAACCCTCAGAACGTACCAAACAGCTACCTGCTCAGCGGAGCGCAAAAAGGCCTAATGGATAATACCTGGGACCGCTGGTGGAATGGATCTGTAGGGATGCTGCTGGCGCAGTACTATGCCGAAAACCAGTATACCGACGAGAGTCAGTACCAGTTTCGCGAGTCTGTGATCAAGGATTACTGGAACGCTTTCTATGCAGGCGGCGTACCAGATCAGTATTCGCAGAGCAATACATCCTTTCCGGAGGGAGGGCTGGAAGAGCTGCAGGCTATCATTGATAACTGTAAGGCTGACAGCGCCAAGGCGAATGCTTCAGGCTCCGGGTTCTACAGAAATCAGATCGCTGTAGCTACTATCCTGCAGGTGTGGATCTTTCAAAATATGACTGACACCTGGGGCGATATCCCATTCTCTCAGGCCCTGCAGAATATCAAAAATACACAGCCGAAATACGACAAGCAGCAGGACATCTATCCTGCACTGCTGGCAAGGCTGGATACAGCACTCGCTATGATAGATGTGAGCAAGACAGACCTGGCGGGCGACCTTATCTATAGCGGTGACATGACCAGGTGGGTCAAGTTTGGCAACTCACTGAAACTGCGCGTAG
The DNA here is from genome assembly GCA_002336805.1 of Bacteroidetes bacterium UBA1941. GTDB lineage: Bacteria > Bacteroidota > Bacteroidia > Chitinophagales > LD1 > UBA1941. The sequence goes on along the minus strand of DDEZ01000002.1, from coordinate 32,018 downwards.
CTATACGCATAGCCGATGTGCTCCCTACTCTGGCAGGCACCAAAATACAGGAGGCCGTAGCTGGTGGCATATTCACATCTAATGATGATAACGCAATCTTCAAATACATAGATGGCTCACCAAACTACAACCCGCTTTACTATGATCGCCGCATCACAGGCAGGCGTGATTTCTGTGCGGCCAATACGATGGTAGATGTAATGAACGCCCTCAACGATACTCTGCGTATGGCTGTTTATTTCAATAAGGCCGGCAATACCGGCACCTTCGTGGGACGTCCATATGGCCAGAGCTCATCCAATGCCGGCAATATAGCACTGGGTGATGTATCTCAACCCGGCACTGCTACTATCAGCGCTACATCTCCGGGTGTCTATCTGGACTATGCGCAGGTAGAGTTTATCCTCGCCGAGGCTGCAGCACGCGGTATAGGCGGCGTAGCAGATCCTGAGGCGCACTACCTGGCTGGCATCAATGCTTCGTTCAATTTTTGGACAGGTGCTCCTGCTCCGACAGACTATCTCACACAGAGCAGCGTGGCCTACGCTACCGCAGGTGCAGACTGGCAGCACACTATAGGCAAGCAAAAATGGATAGCCCTGTACATGCAGGGTATACAGGGATGGATAGAGTACAGGAGGCTTGATTTTGGCATCCTGCAGGCTACAGCAGACCCTCAGCTGCAGGGCAGCGGCGTACCGGTACGTATGAAATATCCGTATAGCGAGGTGTCTCTCAATCCTAACGGATATAGCGCAGTCGCTGCATCTGACAATCTGACCACCAAGGTGTGGTGGGATGTCCATTGATCATCTAAATCTAAGAGTAACATGAAAAAAATATCAATTATAGTTTTCGCATTGAGCCTGCTCGCCATCGCATCTTGCAAAAAAGATAAGGCAGCAGATGGCGGTTCGTGGTCTTTCAAGGGTACTACATATACTGTGACTTCCGGTATCGCCAGCGGGGTATATACAGCGACTGAGATAGAGGATAGCTTTATCACACAGGATATGAACGGGCAGGATAGCACGGTATATGAGACATATGAAAATGTCTTCAAGACGCTGACCCTCGTGAGCAGTGGTAGCAATACCTACTCGCATCTCATCTTTACCTTCTGGGACCTGCCTACAGCCAGCGGCCAGTATACATTTATCGCAAACCAGCTGCCGGACTCTGCATCTACACAGATAGGTGTAGATATGAGGATCACCACAGGCTCTACCTATGATGGCAAGTCATATGTACCATCGGCCAGTACCGTCACGGCTAATGTGAGTGTAAACAATGGACTGATCTCTGTCACATTCCAAGACCTGGATATGGTAAATGTCAATGACCCGACAGATCACTCCGCGATCTCCGGCACAGTGAAGCAGACACAGAAGTAAGAATCCTTACTACAAGAATAAGAGCCCCTTGACTAGTCTTGGGGCTTTTTTATTTTCGCCACATGAGAACGAATAGAACAGTCCTACTTTTTTGCCTCCTCTTTGCATCTCTGGGAGTCGCGGCACAAGGCAGATTTAATGCCGGCTATATCATTCGCAATAACAATGACACTGTGCAGGGCACTATTGATGATCAGAACTGGGACATCAATCCAAAGAAAATCACATTCAAGGCCGCAAGTGGCAAAGAAGAGTCGCTGACCTGTCGTGATATAAAGGAGTTTTGCGTACACGGGCATGTGACAGAGGTATATCGCAGCAAGGTCCTGGACCTGGATAAAGGGCCCTATGACCTGAAAGACCTTCTGAGCTATCCATCCCCTGTGATTTCCAGAGATACAGTTTTTGCTACGCTATATGAGTCGGGTACTATCGCGTTGTATTTTTTGCGGGATGAGACATTACGCTATCACTATCTGGTAGAGAAAAATGACACGGGCATCCAGGATCTGAGCATTCAGCGCTATCTGGATGAGACAAAGATAAAGTCGAATGATATCTACAAGAATCAGTTGAACCGGCTGATGGCAGACTGCCCGGGAGTGATCACGAAGCTCGCAGATCTGGCCTACACCGAGAGAGAGATCCGGGCTCTCGTAAATTATTACAATAACTGCGTCAGGCCTGCTGTCAATGCCGGGCCACCAGGTGAGTACACACAGGCCAAAGAAAAAGTACGTGTGATCTTAGGGCTCATAGCCGGTGTAGGCTTTAGAAAAGATAAACTCAAGCCCTCTTTAGTTTACAACTCTCTTGGAGGGCTTTCATTAGGGCCGTCGCCCAATATAGATGCGGGTCTGTGGTTAAGCTTTGTTTTGCCGCGTACCAAAAGATCGCTGGAAGTCTGCAGCGAGCTCGAGTGGAACTACTTTGCGCACAACAAACAATTCGTCTATAGCTCTAGCCCGGATGTCAATACTGTAGGGATCACTGCTCATGTAGTCCGCGCCGATGTATTGCTACGCTACTCTCCGCTATCTGGTCAGGTAAAGCCAACCTTCTCTCTCGGTGGCGCACTAGGCAGCGCAGTGGCCTATACCAATACACTTAACACTACACAAGAAGCTATTCCCTTCGTCCAGTTTCAGTGGGCCTTTATAGCAGGGGCAGGTATTGCCATTAAAAACGTAGGATTAGAACTCCGCTATTTTTTGAATAGTAGTATATCTCATCGTTTTGTACTAATGAGTACGCCACATTGTTTGAATCTTACGTTCCGCTATGGATTTACATTGACGAAAAAATAAGTGTCAGGTAAAAGCGCAATCCGCATCACCATCCTGTATCTGCAGCATAGCGTGGTCTGAGATGTGAGCGTCGAGCGTCTTTGTAATGATATAGCGACGATGAATGGGGCGACGATAGATGAAGACATCTTTGTTATGGCGAAGGTGTTTCACGAGAAACGGATGGAAGACAGTCAGCATATTGAGCCTGTATCTGATCATCAGATCTGTGATGTGAGAAACCGCATCACCAATGAGATCTTCTGACAAATATGCGTAGGGCACCTTGAGATGATTGTCTCGGATGGTCAGATGCAGAAACCCTTTTAGCTGTCCTTTGTCGGTGATTTTGAAAAAAAGATTTTCAAAGCGATCGGCCCCAACAGAGAAATGATATCTGCTACTCTCTGTAGGCGCGGCAGTGGTACTCAGCCACGGATACTGCCTGATCCAGCTGAGCTCTGCTATCCCGCGGCGCTCCAGATTGTTGACTGATTTTGTCGAGATGAGTGCCATGATATCTGCATCTATCATGTCTACGGGCTCAAATACCACTCCCGGTCCAGGTGCCGATGTGAGCCGTAGCCTTAGACCTACAGGTACATTAGCTATCGCATCTGCGAGCGCTAGTATTGGAGTCAGGGTTTTGTAGCGTGCGCTTTTCTTTGGCAGAACTTCGTGCAGGTTAAATCTCAGGTAGCAACGCAGGCCATCACTGGTGCGCAAGTCGCGAAAGTGTCCGGAGCGGTCGTAGAGGCCCTTTGCCTCAGGCGTGAACTCTGTGACAAGTATATGGTCATTGTAGCTGTCAAAGGCTGTGCCTATGAGCTTCTTGGCTATGCCCTTGCCGCGTACCTCCGGGTCTACCCACATGCAGCTGAGCCAGCCACATTTGCAGGCTTCTCCTTGTTCATTAAATATCTTGTCCGGTAGCACCCCCAGATAGCCGGTCATCTTGCCTGCTTCTCTCGCTATGATCAGGAGCGCATCATTGGCTTCTGCCCGGGGATTGTGAATGTGGGACACTGCTCGCGGCGTACTGATGGGGATCACCGGCATAGCGCGAAATTCATCCGATAGGATGAACTCCTGTAGCTGTGCTGCATTGTATGTTTTGATCTCCATCAGCTGGTCACCTTTTTATGGTGTTTTTCATCAGAGGCATCCTGAGCAGGTAGTAAAGATATTCAGATTTCAGCGTCTGCTCTGCACCGGCCGCCCAGCCCTCCATTGGGATGCGCTGATACTGGCGCGGGTGCACGTCATTTTTGATTCCGGCTCCGCCAAAGGTGAAATCGACCCGGCCCTCTTCAAAAACTTTATCAAAGAACTCATGCGTCACGCCATCATCAGTAAAGGGAAAGGCAAAGAGTTTTTCTTTCACGCCAAATCGTTTTTGCAGATCCTCTATGGAGAAATAGGTGTTGTGAAGCTGCTCCTCAAAAGGAGTGCTGCGATAAAACGGATGCCGCAAACTATGCCCTCCGATCGCAAAGCCCTGACTAACTAGTGACTTGATTTGACTCTCTGTCATATATGGCTTGTAGCCCCGTAGAAAGTCATCGAATAGCGAACCAACGTTAATCTCATCTGCCAGGAAATCAAACTCCTGTTCATTTTCTGCTGTAAATAATTTACCGGTGTCCATGCCAGCCTCTTTCATCAGGCTGGTTTTGTAGCGGAACATTAACCCCTTGTTATCTATAAAGTCATTATTGAGAAAAAAAACAGCGGGTACGCCTTTGCGTAGCAGTATCGGAGCTACTACGTCGTACATCTGGCGCAGTCCATCATCAAATGTGAGCAACATGATCTTCTTGCCCTTATACTTTCCGGCCAGTACGTCTTCCAGGTCTGCGGCTCCTATCGGTTTGTATGCTGAGGCCAGATAGTCCAGGTCTTTCTCAAATGCTTTGACTCCCTTGAATGAATAAAGATGCCGGATGTGCGGGCAATCCTCATCGCTGACTATATGATAAAAGGGTATGATGAAGTGGTGCCCTGTCAGCGCTGTCAGTATACTCAGAGGCAGCACTGAGGTGAATGGTGATGTGTACGAGATAAAACTCTTGCGGGCCGACATTGCAGCCTAAAGAAACTAATAATATCTCACACTGAATGTGGTGACTAGTAGTTGTATTTGCCAGACTGGATGGTCAGGCGTATGCCGGCCTCTATGGGGATCAGTGGCCTGCCCAGAAGCTCGCGCATTTTGCCATTATCCGGTTTGCGCCGAGACATGTCTCCTTCCTTCAGCGGTGGCAGGAAAACGATCTTTGATTTTGATTCTGTGACCTGTATGACGAGTTTGGCCAGGTCCAGCACGGTTGTCTCAAAGTCGCTGCCAATATTGACCGTATCATTGACTATATAATCATTGACAAAGGCATTATAGCAAGCGTCTACGTTGTCATCTTTGTAGCAGAAGGTACGCGTCTGTGAGCCATCTCCGTAGATAGTGATATCGCGGCCTGCGAGTGCAGCATTTATAAATTTGGACATCACAAAGTCCTGGCTCTGCTTCGGACCGTATGTATTGAAAAATCTGAAGATGGTGTAATCCAGATCAAACTCCTGCTTGTACGAGCGGAGGAATGCCTCTCCTACGTTTTTGACTACTGCATATGGCAGTCGCGAGTTGAGCGGCGTGGTCAGCTCATTTTGAGGATGCTCAAATGGCTCACCATACACCTCAGACGAAGAAGAAAAGAAGACGCGCTTTACCCCTGTATTCTTGCAGAGGTCCAGCAGGTATTTGAATCCATTGATATCCTGTAGCACAGATACCGGATTTTGCAGCGTACGCTGCACACCTACTACCGCCGCGTAGTGAAATACGTAGTCAAACTGATACGCCATCATTACGCCAGAGATGTCACGATAGCCATTTACGTTGCACTTGATAAATTTCCAGCGCTCCTTGTGCACCTCTGGCAGGCGGGAGATATTGCCCGTAGAGAGGTCATCTACTATTACTACAAAGTTATTGGGGTCCTCTATAAGGCGGTCTACCATACAGCTCCCTACAAATCCTGCTCCACCTGTGACGAGTATTTTTTTTGTCATGCCTTTTGCTCTTGGGTTATCGGTTGTTCTTTATGTAGTCAAAAGGTCCATGAGGTATTTTCCATATCCGCTCTTCATGAGGGGCTCTGCGAGTGCTTTCAGCTGATCGCGGCTGATGAAGCCCTGGCGGAAGGCCTCCTCCTCTATACAGCCCACCTTCAGGCCCTGGCGCTGCTCTATGACCTGTACAAACTGTGAGGCCTGCATCAGGGAGTCAAAGGTACCCGTATCCAGCCATGCTGTGCCGCGGTCCAGTATACCCACTTTCAGTTTGCCCTGACGCAGGTATTCTTTGTTTACGTCGGTGATCTCATATTCGCCACGTGGGCTCGGTTTCAGTTCTTTGGCGATCTTGACCACTTCATTATCATAAAAATAGAGGCCAGGCACCGCGTAGTTTGACTTAGGCTCCTTGGGTTTCTCCTCTATAGAGATAGCCTTGCCCTCCTTGTCAAAGTCTACCACACCATAGCGCTCGGGATCTGATACGTGATAGGCGTATACTACGCCGCCATCAGGATTGTTATTGCTCTGGAGTAGCTGGTCCAGCCCTGTACCGTAGAATATATTGTCTCCCAGTATTAGTGCCACCTTGTCACGTCCTATAAATTCTTCGCCCAGTACAAATGCCTGTGCCAGGCCATTAGGCACCTCCTGTATCTTGTATGAAAATTTGCAGCCATATTTCTTGCCATCTCCCAGCAGACGCTCAAAATTGGGCAGGTCAGTAGGAGTAGAGATGATCAGTATCTCATTGATACCTGCCTTGAGTAGCACAGACAGCGGATAGTAGATCATTGGCTTGTCATATATTGGCATGATCTGCTTGCTGATCGCGTATGTGATCGGGTAGAGACGTGTGCCAGAACCTCCTGCGAGTATTATTCCTTTCATTCAGATAGTTATACCCCGCAATTTAACCAAATTCATTTTTTGTACAAGCGTATAAAGCAAAAATGCCATCTGTATGGATGGCATTTACTGTACTTTGATTTGGGTTGCGGTTACTTTATGTTATTCAGTTTGTCCTGTGCGGCAGCTACCTGGGTCTTCTGCGCGTCTACATTGCTGCTGGCGGGTCCTTGATTTTGCTGGGCCTTTTCGCTGTTTGCTGTTTCTTCTTTGATCTTTTCCTGCAGGTGATCTATGCGTTTGTTATTGCTTTTTATGTTGTTTTCAGCTTTCTCTTGGTCTTTGATATAGCCCTCCAGTTCCTTGGTGTGCTTCTTTTCTGCATTTATATCCTTGAGTGAGGCAGCAGTGGCCCTATTAGCCTCTTTATTGGCTTTGGCCTGTTTGATATTGCCTTCTTCGTCTATGTTCTTTTGCTTCAGCTTTTCTATTTCCTTTTTGGCGTCAGCTACCTCTTTGTCTGCTTTTTTCTGGTCCTTTACAAAGCCATCATAGATCTTTTCCAGTTGCTTTTGTTTGTCTTGCTGTGCCTCCAGTTGCTTTTTGGCTACAGCCTTATACTCCTGCACACCAAAGTCGTGCAGGTATTTTTGTACTGCTGTACTTTTATCGGCAGAGTAGCCGGTAGAGACAAAGGAGTCTCCCTCCATGAGCCATACGGATAACTGAATACCGTCCTTGGCATCCAGTGTGCGGCTGTATATGGTGAGAGGTACGGCAGACACGCTTTTTAGGGTGACCAGGTTAGACTTTACTTCTGTTTTATTGTCTTCTATTTTGCCTTTGGCATCTTTCTTCACCCATTTTTGCCAGTCACTATTTATGTCCTTTATACCAGCTTCGGGTATAGTCAGCTCGTAGGCGGTATTATTGCCTCCGCTGAAATCTTTAGAAATCTCACGGACTTTGATCTCCTGCTGGGCAAAGAGGATGGCCGGGATCATGAAAAAAGGTGTGCTGAGGAGTCGTTTGATCATCATGGTTGATGTGATTTATGGATGGTCGAAAAATATTAATGATCGCAGATTTGCAAATCAAGTGCCAAAGTAGCTAATGTACGATGAAAATGTAATGACAAAATTCAGTTGCCGTAGATCAGTTTTTCCTAAAGAGCCATTTGCCGATCTCTTTGAAAGACGTCTTCTTGCCATACATCAAAATGCCGGTGCGGTAGATCCGTGCTGCCAGCGATACACACAGCAAAAAGCCGGTGAAAAGCAGCACCAGAGATGCTACGATCTGCCATAGGGGAGGATTGGTAGGCATCAGAGACGGCATGATGATAGGCGAACAGAATGGTATGAGCGATGCCCAAAAAGCCAGTTTGCCGTCAGGCTGTCCCAGGATATTGGTCATCATAGCTATAGTGATAATGATAGGTAGTATGACCGGAAAGGTCAACGACTGAGAGTCGGTTTCATCACCTCCTGCAGCACCGATCGCCGCAAAGAGCGAACCGTAAAGCAGGAAGCCGCCGAGAAAGAAAAGCAAAAGTACGACTACCATGGGTCCGTAGTGAAAGTCCTTTAATATGGCGAGCACCTGCTGCACAGTCTGAGGGTCTACGCTATCATTGGCCGGCAGGTGCTGTGGGGTAGGCGCCTGAGACAAGCCCAGGGCCGGCAGCAGAAACACCACAGAGAGTGACATAAGTATGATCCACAGGATAAACTGGGTCAGCCCTACCGCAGCGATACCGAGTATCTTACCCAGCATAAGTTGTATCGGCTTGACACTGGATACGAGTACCTCCATGATACGGGACGATTTCTCCTCTACCACACCTTTCATGATCATGGTGCCATAGACGAGCAGCAGGGTATAGATAGCTATGCCTATCAGATAGCCAAAGCCCATGCCTACTATCGCACTCGCGCCTTTTTTCTTGTCCTCAGATAGCTTCTGATAGGAGAGCTCTATATCTGCATTCAGGTTGTCGAGTTGCTCCTGTGTGATATTCATTTTGGTAGCACGTACCTGGCGCACTTTGTCAGAGAAGACTTTGTTGATATAGGTGGTAGCCATCATGCCCAGGCTTTTGTCAGAGGTGCAGCCTATAGATACTTTGCGGGGATTGTCTATATCATAGAAGGATGGGATACGGATAATGGCATCATACTTTTGGGTCGGAGCCGCTCCTTTGGCCAGATAGTGAAACTCGACCGAGCCATCAGGAGCATCGGGGAATACCACAGAACTAAACAACCCCGAGTCATCAGAGATAGCCACCTGCCTCGTCCCCCCGGAGTAGTTTGACATCAGTACCGAAAAGAGGATAAGCGCAAAAAAACCCAGCGGCGCCAGCAGTGTAGAGATGATAAAGGTCCTCTTGCGCACCCTGGTGATATACTCCCGCTGTATGATGATCAGTATCTTGCTCATGTTCAGGCTACCCTACCGGCTTTTATTTTTTGTTCATTCACCGCACGGATAAATATCTCATTGAGGCTGGGTAGTATCTCACTATAGCCACGCACTGTGATGCCCCGGTCTATAAAGTACTTCAGGATATCATTGCTACAGGAGCGCGAGTGTACAGTAGCCTCATGCTCTGTCACCATCTGCACATCAAATGTGGCTGCAAAATCATCGCCCACCATGCCATCATAGTCTATGTGGTATTTGTCTTCTTTGAAGCGCTGCTTGAGCTCTGCCACGTCTCCTTCCAATATCTTGTGACCCTGATCTATCAGTACTATCTGGTCGCAGATGTCCTCTACCTGCTCCATGCGGTGCGTGGAGAATATGATCGTTTTGCCCTGCTGTCGTAGTGCATATATCTCGTCTTCTATCAGTTTTGCATTGATAGGGTCCAGGCCCGAGAATGGCTCATCAAGGATCAGAAGATCCGGGTCGTGTAGTACGGTAGCTATAAACTGGATCTTCTGAGCCATGCCTTTAGACAGCTCTTCTATCTTCTTTTGCTTCCACTCTGTTATTTCAAACTTGTCGAGCCATAGATTGACCCGCCGTGCTGCCTCAGCACCACTCAGGTCCTTGAGACGGGCCAGATAGATAAGGTGTTCATACACCTTCATCGTCTTATACAGGCCGCGCTCCTCAGGCATATAGCCTATGCGGCTCGTATGATGCTCGCGCAGGTCCTCTCCGCCAAAACGTATCGTGCCCCTGTCTGGCATAGTGATCCGCGTGATCATGCGTATCAGCGTGGTTTTGCCCGCTCCATTAGGACCGAGCAGGCCAAATATGGCGCCACGGGGAATACTAAAACTCACATCTGCCGATGCTACATGATTGCCATAGCGCTTCTCTATATGTGTGAGGGTGATCTGATCCATACCGGCATAAAGGTAGGAAAAACGGCAGGGAGCTATATAGTGTAAGACAAAGCCAGTATACCCCGTCTAATGTGTATATCCGTAGGGATATGCATCGTTCTCAAACATTTTGTTCGGTTCAAAAACAATAAGTCGACATTTTGTCTTATCTAAAATCAACAAACAAGACAAAATGGCGCAAAAATAGCGCTGGTACAGGGTTTGACTGTTAGGAATCATATTACTTAAACTAAAAATTAAAACAAGAATATGACACTCGTATCAGTAAAACCACAGGCAGGAAGAATGGGATTTCCAAGGTTTACCAATTGGTTTGACACCTTCTCTGACAATGAATTTAGTAATGACTTCTTTGAGGGAGTCAGAACGCCGGTCCTCGTGAACACCAAAGAAACGGCCGATGGATACCAAATAGAGGTAGCGGCTCCGGGGCAGGGCAAAGACGCATTCAAACTGGAAGTGCATGACAATATACTGACTATCAGTACTGAAAAATCTGAGGTCAAAAACGAAGAAAATGAAAAGTGGACCCGCCGGGAATTTCACTTCTCAGCATTCAAGCGCAGCTTCACACTCCCTAAGACAGTGAATGCCGAAAAAATAAGCGCAGAATATAAAGATGGCATCCTTTATGTAGTACTGCCTAAAGTAGAAGAGGCGAAAGCTAAAGGACCTATCGAGATCAAAGTGTCGTAAATGGGTTTTTTCATAAATTGGGTTTAGGCCCCTCCTCCCGGAGGGGTTGGGTTGAAAAGGGACGGCTGCTCGGAAGGGTGGCCGTTCTTCTTTTATACCCGACCCAGGGGGTGATCAGATTTTGGAAATCGTTTTCTTTTTGACAAAGCCACCCGTATTGATGCTCAGTGTAAATTGAGCAAGGGTGGAGTGAAGCGGCATAGGAGATAGTGCTACGCCTACGGACACCTGCTTCACATGTACGCCTATGCCGGCAGAGAAGCCTGCTATGCTCCTGCGTGTAGACTGCATGACCTCCTGGCGGCGCTGATGATTATAAGATACGTCGATATAGACTACCTTTTTGATATTCAGCTCGAGGCCCACTATCAGGTGGCGAAAAAACTCATCAGCCGCTGCGGCCCCCTTCTTTGTCTTGACCGTATCAGAAAAAAGGCTCGCCTGCTGATCGGCCGGATTGCTATAGCGGATGTCCCAGCGCTGCAGGTCGTGAAATGTCACGTGAAACCGCACCGGAAACCCTTTGAATTTGACAGAAAAGCCCGCCTGAAGATCAAATGGCAGCGCTTCTCTCTGTCCACTGCCATTAGAATAAGGAGTCAACTGCACGCCTATATTTCTGGCCACGATGCTCGCTACGATACCATGCGCAGTATCATTGACAGAGGCGCCGAGATCTGCGGCCAGACCAAACGAGCGGTAATCTCCATAAAAGGAGCCGATGAACTTTGCATTGGCGCCCACGCTGAATATTTTGCCAAAGTGGTAGCTGCCTCCACCATATAGATTGATATCATTGGCATTGACCCGACCAGTTGTATTAGCATATACATCCGTACCGGGTATGTAGCCGTATGTCATGTACTGTACGCCCCAGCCATAGGTGCCCTTTCTGGCAAAGTCATGTACATAGCAGGCGTTGCCATAGTTGGCTCCGCCGGGATATACAGATGTGCTGAAAGAGGCCTGCCTGGACATCAAAGGATTCAGTGATGCGGGATTAGACAGCTGCGATGTAGGATCATAGTCTATGGTCGTGATATTGATCTCACCGAGCGCTGTCTGGCGCCATGAGGGTGCGTTGCGCAGAAAGTTGAATACCGTATTGCCACCTATCTGTGCCTCGGCAGCAGATACCAGCAGCGCAGTCATTATTACCAGTACAAACCTTCTCAATGCCTCCATTTTGCGCTAAGAAACGGCTTTTGTCTGAGATTATTTTGGAGCGGGCTATAAAAATCTGACCGTTTATTCGACCGTCACTTTGATCGTCTGCCTGCTGCCTGCCTGCTCTACAGAGATAGTATATATGCCTCTGGCAAAGGAACTCAGATCCAGGCTGTAATTATTAAATCCATCTACAGCCGTGTATGCCTCCTGCCAGACAGTCCTGCCATAAGTGTCACTCAGACGCATAGTACAGGCCTCACCCGATTCCGCAGGGAAGACAAGCATAGTCTTATGGTGCGCCGGATTGGGATAGGCACGCAGTACTCCGGTATTGCGTATAGTCTCGCTGATACCATTGTGACATTTAGTATAGTGGAATGTGAAAGGATCTGAGCTGATGCCATTAGCACTGAGGTATAGCGTATAGTCTCCAGCGGGGACGTCTACAGGTATAGAGAAATAGGTGGTGTCATTTCCACTCAGCTGCACGCCCACATGGTTCCAGTCATGGGTGCGTGCATAGTATACACGATTGCCGGATTGCAGCCGGATGATAGGATAGTTGGTAGACATCTGCCAGTCATCACCATATGCGGCACCCTCCGAGATACCATTGAAAAGGAGCCCTGTGATCATAAACTCGCATCCGTGTGGGCTGACTGTAGAGATGTATGGCTTGCCGGACTCTATCTGCGGATGTCCGGGAGTATAGATGTAGTACTGATCAAAATACTGACTGGAAAATAGAACATTGCCGTCGGGCAGATTCAGCATCTGGCAGCCATAGGTGGCCAGGGGTATAGACGGTGGAGATGTCTGCGCGAAAGGCCCGCCGGTAGGCGCAGACACGAGTGTAAAGCTATCTGTCAGGTAGTCAAATTCATAAAAGTAGGTAGGGGAGTGAAAGATACTATCGGGATCAGATCCATTGGGTGCCGGTGATACGGCACAGAGCACGCGACCATCAGCCATAGCAGCTGCCGAGCCATCGGCTATCCCATTGTGGCCGGGTATCTGCGGCCCGCGAAACCACGCCCCGATCGTAGTGTCTCCGCTTGGGATGTAGATCGCAGTATTGCTATTGGCCCCCAGAAAAAGGACTGAGCCATCCGGCAGGTTTACAGCCGGACCAGTCTCATAGATGTAGTTATCATAGAGCATGACAGGGGCTGAGGCGTCACGTTTCCACCGGCCGAGGCTAGGGTGGTATCTGTCGGTCTGTAGACTGTGGATGTTTACGAATAAGATACTATTGTCCGGTAGTGTGACCCAGGCCGACTCATCTGCGTCTCCTACACATGACGGACCATATGAAAAGGAATTTGTGGCAGGATCGTAGATCAGGTTCTTCGTACCGTAGTCTACCTGATTTGAGTTGACTATATTCTGCATGACGCGGCCGTCCGGCAGCAGCTGCGAGTTGGCGTCTGCTATGGAGTCGCCCGGATCCAGGGTAGGCACAGACGTCCAGGTGTCTGCTACGGGGTCATATATTTCAGCCTTATTGACACCACTCCCGTACTCACCACCTGCCACGTATACCTTACCACTGCGCAGCACCTGGGAGGAGAAGTATAACCTCTCATCTGCCATCGGCGCTATGGTAGACCATGTACCATTCACATAGCTGCCAGCACTATCTGGTGTCAGCTTATTCCATATATCATTGCCATAGCCGAAATCATAAGTTGCTTTGCAGATCACGGAGCCATCTGATAGAAGGATCATGACACCGGTATTGATGTTCGGAGCCGTATCACGAAGCATGGTCCATGTGCCCTGAGCACTGAGCCGAGCGGAAGCCGTCATCAGAAAGGCAATACAAGCATAGGCAAGAGACAAGCGCTTCATAGCAAGAGGGTGGTTTTTGTAGTGAGCCGTAAATATCTTCAAATCATATGATATTAAAAACCAACTGCTACCGGGCTTGAACCTTTTGGGAAATTCAATTATTCTTGCGCGCATGATCTCTATAACCAGGAAAACGACTCTCTCTGTCATTATTTTGCTCCTTTCTCTCACCACTGCTTGGGCTGGCAAGAATGTCATATCAGAGATCCCCTTGGAGATAAGGGCCGGCAAGGCTCCATTTTTTAATTTCAGCGGGGCAAATGCTCACTATATTTTATTGCGCGACAAGGACGATCTGGTCATCATACATCTTGATACGGCATTGAAAACCGTACGGACTACCAAGTACAACCTGGACCAGGTACTCTATATAGCCGAGCCCCTGGCCGCAGCCGAGACCGGTCCCTATGTCACAGTACTGATGAGCGACAAGAAGCATGAACACTTCTCTACACTCAAATACAATATTCAGACAGGTGAGGTAAGGCCGGGCGTCAATTTTGATACCGGAGATTACGATTATTTCGGCTGGTACCCCAGGCGCAGCGAGATCATGCTGATAGCTATCCAGCGAAAAACCTCACACCTCTCTATGCTCTCCATAGACTCAGCCGGCCCGGGGCGCAAATATAATTTCGACCTGACCGGTATACGGTTTAAGCGCTGGGAGCAGACGACCCTCTACAGTACACTATCTACCTATACGCCGACCATGATAGCGGCCAATGAGTACGTATCTGACGTCAACACCACCTCCTATGCCAAGCTATACTATGGCCAGGATACAGTGGCCATATCTCTCAGCGTACGGACAGACAGCACACAGCTGATACTACTTGATCTGGCCCATCAGACATATACTAACCTCCTGATACCTAATCTGCTGGGCAAAGCCGAAGTGGGTGATCTGGCAGATGGCAATGCATTTCTCTCCGGAAATCTCCTGACTACTGTATTTGTTTATTCTCACACGCTGAACGTGGGCATCTACGACATTTTCAAGCAAAAATATGTAGCAACATGGTCGTCTAACGGCAACATGTGGGACGCTCTGATATCGGGTCCCCTGCTGTATGAAGACCTGATGAAAGTGACCTCAGACACAATAGAAAAGAGGGACAAATTTATATCGCGCATGTGCGCGCTACCTATACTATCGGTGGCAACTGATAGGAGTGACGGTGGCATGAACATATATGTCGGCGCGCTGGAGAGGCCGGAGTCATCAGGCGTGGGCATGATGATGATGCCTATGGGTGGCGGAATGGTAAGTGTGGCAACCGGCGGGTCATGGTTTGCCCCCATGTCATGGCCCTGGACCAAGCGATCAGATGATGAACAACTCAGGAAGCACTATTACTTTGTGAGTCGCATAGATCTTCGGTCATTTCATAAATCTGCACCAGATGTATTGGCTGATAACTACCAAAAATTAAACATCAGCTATTTTGATAATCTCCACATGTCCGAGCGTCATTATATCTGCAAATTCCGACAAGGGGACAAGTTTTACTTAGGCTATTATACCTATGAGGATAGCAAGTTTTTTATCAGAGATTTTAAATAACTACCAGTCATGAAAGCGATAATTTCCTGTCTTTTCTTGTTTGCCAGTTCTGTAGCGGTGGCGCAAACATCTGTTTTTTCCTTTGCCGGAGGTGGCGACGCACCTATAGCGCGTGTCTACACCACCTCCTCAGAGACGCAAGTGCAATCATTCGGCCAGGGGTATACGACCGTAGCCCAGAAGGTAAAGCCCGTCTCTCTGGGCCAGGGTGGCAATATCTCATTGGCTTATGATTGGTTCTCCAAAAAAGACATCGGTTTTGGGATAAAGCTCAATGCGTTCTTTGGCGCTCCTTTCACCCTCTACGGTGACCAGACCTCCAGCAGCGGAGACCGCATACAGTACAGTGTGGCAGAGCGTGGATTTGCAGGGCAACTGCTCCCTCATTTTTCTGTGCGTCATGATTTCAAAAAGGTGTGCCCTGTGCTGGAGATCGGTATGATGGTGGGCGTGAATGGTGTCAAAGAAAATTATGAAGGTTACTATAATCAGTCAAATGAGGTCACCTCTACTACATGGGAAAAAGGCGGAGTCTCTTTTGGCTTCTATTCTTCCCTCGGCATCTGGGTGAGAGTATCGCGGGTGGTGCGCTTCTCGGTAGCTGCCAATTGTATTGTGTCTTCCTATAGCCCCACACACTGGGAGCGCACCTCGTTTCGCGTGAATGGTCAGGATCAACTAGCTCAGCTCTCTGTATATGACACCAAGGGGGACTACGTGGCAGAGATGAGCAGCTCCACACCACAATCATCAAATACACCACGCAAGAGCCTCAAATATTCCGTGCCGTTTTCAAACGTAGGATTCAATGTCGGATTTGCCTTCCTGTTTGAGAAGCGTAAAAACCAGATCACAGATGAAAAGAGCAAACGGGTCATTCATCCATTCTGACGGTGATAATGGTGCGTTGAGC
The DNA here is from genome assembly GCA_002336805.1 of Bacteroidetes bacterium UBA1941. Taxonomy (GTDB): domain Bacteria; phylum Bacteroidota; class Bacteroidia; order Chitinophagales; family LD1; genus UBA1941. The sequence goes on along the minus strand of DDEZ01000002.1, from coordinate 15,864 downwards.
TGAATTCGCTTTAGCGGTTGGTCGCCCACTATATATTTGCGCACTATGAAAAAACACCTTCTCCTATCTCTCACATTCCTTCTGTATTTCATATCCTATGGCCAGACCATCAAGCATGTCGTAGTGTTTGGCATAGACGGGTGCAGCCCTGATGGTATAGACAAAGCCTATACGCCCAATATAGACAGCCTGGTAGCCCATGGCAGCTATACATGGGAGGCCAAGGCACAAATGCCCACCAGTAGCTCTACCAACTGGGCCTCTGTCATAGACGGCGTACCGCCAAAGGTGCATGGCATCTGGAGCAACGACTGGCAGCGCTCACAGATCAAGGACATCTCCTATTGCGGAGGCAAGAAAGGGCATGTATTCCCGACTATTTTTCGTGTGTTGAGGGAGAATAATAAGAAAGCGCAGATAGCCTGTATCATGGAGTGGTGGAGTTTTCGCCGCCTGGTAGAGGATCATGTATGCTCTATACGTCAGCGCACTATACTGGAGGGTGTCACAGATGTGCGTGTACCTACGGTGATCAGCGTGCGCAAGCCGGAGTTTCTCTTTATCCATTTCAATAACGTGGATGAAACGGGGCACAAGTATGGGCATGGTACCAAGGAATACTATGATGCTGTAGCGCGCGTAGATAAGTCTATAGGCAAGTATATAGCCGCAGTAAAAAAGGCCGGCATGCTGGAGAGCACGGTCTTTGTGATCATAGCTGACCATGGCGGCATAGGCAAAAACCACGGTGGCAATACACCTCAGGAGGTCAATGTGCCATTTGTGCTGTCTGGTGCGGGTATCAAAAAGGGTCATCACATCACTACTCCGGTCAATAACTACGACCTGCCGGTTACCATTGCAAAGATGTTTAATGCCAAAACGCCTGACTGCTGGGAAGGAAAAGTAGTGACAGAGGTATTTGAATAATATCCGCAGGCACATAAAAAAGCCCCGGCACAGGTGGGCGCACCGGGGCACTATAAACAAACCAATGAGCTTTATTGCTTGACCAGCTTGCCGGCTATCATGCCGCGATCGGTCATGAGGCGGAAGATATAAACGCCGCCCGGCAGGTCTGATGGTATGGTCGTGATCTCCCTGCTGCGTACAGGTGCAGAGAGTACTGTCTGCCCTGTCACACCTAGCAGCTCTATACTCGTAGCTGTCAGCTGAGAGCCAGCCATATCTACTACCAGCGTATTGCCGGTATAGTACAGGCGGACATCAGCAGATGCAAGGTCATGTATTCCGATATTGACAGAGTCTGTCACAGTGATCACTATCGCTACGGTGCGGATACTATCATTCCAGCCATTTACTGAGGTGCACTCTACATAATAGGTGGCTGGCTGATCAAAGTGAGGTGTATAGACGCTGCCTGTATCCTTTGGTGAGAAGGAAATGTAGTTCTGGCTGCCGTTAAAGTTGTATGCCCACTCACGTGTAGCAGGATGTGTCTCTGTGATAGAGATAGGAGTGCCGTCATAGTGAGTATAGGTATGCTGAGGTGCCAGGGATGACACAGAGACTTCAAATGGTATGACCTGCAGGTCGGTGCCATTGTCAGTACCTGTCAGTGCAGGATCGCTGGATACTACGCGGATACGATAGCCTGTGCCAGCCAGGGATGAGTTTGGTATCTGGGCAGAGATGGCAGCAGGTGTAATGCTGGCCACCTGACCTATGTTTACTGCATTGGTAAAGCTGCCACTCGCGTCAGACAGCTGCGCAGTGAATGTATTGCCGGCGTTGAATACTGCATTGCTGGTATAGTTTACTGTCACCATCACCATTGCCTTGTGCGATATGAGGAATGGAGACCCTGCTACTGCAGAGGTGGTCAGCGTAGTGCCGTTGGTCACTGTGATCATCACCTCGCCGCTGGTCACAGTATCGTTGTACTGGTTTACAGACTTAGATACTACGTAGTACGTGCCCGGTGTAGCAAACTGCGGTGTATAACTGCTACCTGTCTGAGCTGGGGTGATGGCTGTGTAGCCTGAGCCGCTGGTAGTGCTGTAGGCCCATAGCTGTGTGCTACTCTGTGAGGCCGTCACCGTGATAGCTGTACCAGCAGTATTGATCTGGATGGTCTGGCTGCTGGTAGGAGCGATAGAGTTGTGAAACTGGTCCACTGCCAGGTCTGTACCGTTGTCGCTGCCGAGTATGGCAGGGTTAGATGAGATGACGCGGATACGATAGGCTGTGCCGGCCGGTGTAGTATGAGGGATGGTAGCAGAGATAGTGCCCGCAGTAGTAGCTGTGCGCGTACCGATAGTCGTCGGAGCTGCAAAAGAACCAGAAGCATCGGATAGCTGCGCAGTAAATACGTTGCCACTGTTGAAAGTACCGCTGGTAGTGTATGGCACATTCACCGCTGCGTCAGGTGCAGATGGGCTGAAGAGGAAAGGTGAACCTGTGACTGCGGAGGTCGTGATAGTAGCATTGCCTACAGACACGATCACTTCATTGCTGGTCGCCGTCACGCCGCTGATCACCGACTGGCATACTACGTAGTAGGTGCCCGCTGTATTAAATACCGGAGTGTACTGAGTGCCTGTCTGCGCGGAGCCAAAGCTGCTGTATGGGCCGCCTGATGTAGTAGCATACTTCCACTCGCGTGAGGTGGCAGTCGGGGTCTCTGTCACAGTCAGGGTAGTGCCGGATACGCCTACCAGCAGGCTCTGCGAGGTAGATGGCGTGATCTCATTGCTTACCACATTGATCACTACCTGTGTGCTGGTGGTGGTCAGGCCTCCCGGATAGGTAGATGCACATACCACATAGTAGGTACCGGCTGTGGCAAAGTTTGGTGTATAGGTAGTGCCCGTCTGAGCTGTAGTGAAACTGCTATATGGGCCGCCTGAGGTGGTAGCATATCTCCACTCGCGTGAGGTGGCTGCAGGTGTCTCGGTCACTGTCAGTGCTGAGCCATTTGCGCCGGCTACGATGGTCTGGGCGGTAGCAGGAGCGATGCTATTGCCTACGAGGTAGATGGTGATATTGCTGCCATTATTCGCGGCGGTGATAGCTGGTGAGCTGGACACTACGCGCACACGATAGCCGGTACCGGTAGCAGTACCCGCAGGTATAGTAGCCGTGACAGTGCCGGAGGCTGTAGCGGTAGCTGATCCGATCGTGACCGGACTGGCGAAAGAACCGCTGGCATCAGACAGCTGCGCTGTCACTGTATTGCCGGCAGAGAAAGTGCCCGTCATGGTAAATGGTACAGAGATAGAAGCGCCCTGCGAGGTAGATACATAATATGGTCCGGTAGAGACGGTAGTGGATGTAGTGAGGGTCGGATTGTAGATCGCTGTCATACCGTCTACCCAGAGCGTAGAACCTGATGTACCGCCGTTCTGATCGCCGGTGCTGGTCATGGTCACCAGTATATATTGAGGTATTCGTGCATCTACATAGGTAAATGGTATGGATATCCTGGTCCATGTAGCCACAGAGTTGGCAGGACCATTCCAGAGGGCGCGAGCTACTATATTGACGGTACTGTCCGGGTGGTTGCCATTCACCGGTGTCTCCGGTGCATAGGCATTGCCTATGTGTAGGCGGGTTTCGATCTTAGGGTAGTCACTGCCAGCCTTGGTATAGCGATACCAGAATACGATGCTATCCGGGCGACCGGTGAATGCAGATGAATAACTCGGATCGCCTGCTATCGTGTGGATATAGCCTTCAGATTTGCTGGTGGATGGGGCTTCTATCTTGCCCGTAGAGCCAGAACCATTTACTACGATGCCGAAGTATGATCCGGTCTTGATCTTCATGCAGTAGGAGCCGCCATTGAGCGTGCTCGTATCGCGAAAGCAGGTCTGCGGCCCGCTGGTGGCAAATCCGCCACCGGTTTTGTTGGAGTTCCAGTTGGTAGGCTCCTCGGTAGATTGGCCTACATTCTGCCAGTTTTCGTACTCACCATTCGGCACAGCCGTCTGAGCCATAGAGGCCAGCGACAGACCGATACATGTGAGCAGGGAGAATAATTGTTTCTTCATTTTGCCTGTTTGTTTACCGGCAAAAATGAGAAAAATCTATAAACGAACGGTTGTTTTGTGTAAACGAACGATAACTAGTTGTCGGTCAACGCAATTAACCGAAATTTCAATTGAAATTAATTCTATTTTGATGAAATGTTGTTGATTTTCAGGTCTGTAAGACTACAGATCAAGCTCTTTCATGGGATCCCAGAAGAGCTTTTTGAAATCCACCACCTGATCGTTTTTGACTTTTACTTTCTCTTTCTCCAGAAGCTCCTGCATGAGATCGGGCGTTTTGAAGTGATGCTTGCCGGTGAGTAGCCCCTGCGAGTTGACCACGCGGTGTGCCGGTACTTTCAGCCTAGACTTATCTACTGCATTCATAGCCCAGCCTACCATACGGGCAGACCTGCCGGTGCCGAGGTAGCGCGCTATAGCCCCGTATGATGTCACCCGGCCCTTGGGTACCAGCCTGGCTACCTCCCACACATTCTCAAAGAAGGAATAAGACTCCGGAGAGTATTGTACTTCTTTTGGCTTTTCAGGTGTTTTGGCCATGATACAGATTTCGGATTTCGGATGTTTGATTTCGGCAGGATAGCCTTTGTAAGTCTGAAATTACTGCTTAAAGCGGAAACGCAGATAGTTGATCTTGCGGCCGTCTGCTATGTGCTGCTTCTCGTAGAAGGTCTTGATAGATAGCTCCTCGCGCTCCAGTGGGGCACTATAGATGTCCTCCTGGTAGTAGAGCATCTCACAGCCAAAGGCCAGAGCGCTGTCACGTGTATAGTGAAACATATCGATGTCATCCATCTTAAAGTTGACCACACCACCGGGCTTTAGCACCTGCTGGTATTTGGCCAGGAAGTCTTTGTAGGTCAGGCGGTGCTTCTCATGGCGGTCTTTGGGGTACGGGTCCGGGAAAGTGATCCATATCTCATCTATCTCACCGGTGCCAAAGAAATTCAAGATGTTCTGGATCTTGATGCGCGCAAAGGCGACATTGTGCAGGTCCTGCTCTACCGCATGCTTGGCGCCGGCATGGATGCGCGGGCCCTTGATATCTACGCCTATGAAGTTGCGATCAGGATAGCGCGCAGCCAGGGCTACAGTATAGTCCCCTTTGCCGCAGGCCAGCTCCAGTGTGATCGGATGGTTGTTTTTGAAGACGAGTTCATTCCAGTGGCCTTTCAGGTCCAGCCGCTGGCCGGATGCGTCATAGAGCTGCGTCTCATGATACTCCGGGCACTGAAATACATTGGGCAGGGTATTGACCTCTGCTATCTTCTTTTTTTTGTTTTTGCGTCCTGCCGCCATATGGGGTGCAACTTTAATACAAAAATGATGGACTGAAAAACGGAAGGCCCCGGCCGGGGTTATTTGCTTAATTTTGAAATAGCTATGACTGAGACGATCGCCTCATTTTTTAAAGACTCAAAGCTCAATGAAGAGCTGAATAAGTACTGCCGGCCGCGGCATCTGGACAAGGACCAGGTGATGATGTCTCCCGGAGATGATATACACTTCGTACCCATCGTGACGAGGGGCGCTATCCGTATCATGCGGCAAAACGAAGATGGCAACGAGGTATTCCTCTACCATCTCTATCCCGGTGAGACCTGTGCTATGGCGCTCAACTGCTGCCAGGCGGGCCGCAAAAGCCCTGTGCGGGCAGTAGCAGAAGATGATACGGATATCCTGCTGGTGCCGGTGCAGATGATAGATGAGTGGTCGCGCTACCCGGAGTGGCGCCAGTTTATCAATAATACCTACGGCAATAGATTTGCAGAGCTGCTGTCTGTGGTAGACCTCATCGCCTTTAGCAATATGGATAAACAGCTCCTGCACTACCTGCGCGAGCGTGCCAAGGCACTCAATACAAAGGCCCTCTACATCACCCACCAGGAGATAGCAGACGAGCTGCATACTCACCGAGAGGCTATCAGCCGCTTGCTGCGTACCATGGAGCAGAAGGGCCTGCTCAAGCTGGGCCGCCACACCATCGAGCTTTTATAAGACTGGGATTAGGTAACATTTGTTCCCGTCCGTGCGCTGCGGGCTTTGTTCCTTTGCATCATAAAATCCATGCAGATGAAAAAGAATATGGGAAACCTGGACCGTGTGCTCAGAGTGATCGTAGCGCTGGTCATCGTCGCTTTATATTTCACCGGTATGCTGAGTGGCCCGGTAGCCATAGGCCTGCTGGCGGTAGGGGGCATCTTTGTGCTGACCAGCATCATAGGTGTCTGCCCGCTCTACCTGCCATTTGGTATCAATACCAGTGACAAAAAGTAACAGATCTTTCACGATTCCCTGCCGGTTTTGCCCTGACAAGGTGGCGGTGGCAACTCAGGCACGGGATTGGTTGTTTGGATGCCGGGGGTATCTGCCTGATGGATAGCGAGGAAATGAGGGAGGGTGATAGAATAGCTCCACACAGGTATGCCTCCGGCTCCAACTTTTAAATAACTAAAAAGAAAAGAAGCAGATATGGAAAAGGGAAACTTTAATGACCTGATCAGCTCAGACCAGCCGGTGCTGGTAGATTTCTCAGCAGAGTGGTGCGGACCGTGCAAGATGATGGCGCCGATCCTCTCCCAGCTCAAAGACATGGTAGGAGACGGCGTACGCATCGTAAAGATAGACGTGGACAAGAACCCGCAGGCATCTGCCGCCTACCAGATACAGGGCGTACCCACGCTGATCCTCTTCAAAAACGGCAAGACACTCTGGAGGCAATCCGGAGTAGTGCCGGCGGAGCAGCTGCGCCAGGTCATAGAGCAGCACAAATAGTAGCTGCCCTTCGGGCAAAAGCCGTAGCTTAGCCGCATGAGGTATATGGTGCTATGTCTGCTGCTATGGCTCTCCGTGCCAGCTATGGCGCAGGATACCACCGCAGTGCCTGGCCGTGACACGGTACGGTTCGTACACATGCCGTATGACACCTTCTCTGCGCTGGTGCGCTTTGAGAATAAGCCGTACATCATCCTCTTCACCGCCTCCTGGTGTGTGCCATGCCAGCGGATCAAGAAAGAAGTTTTTACCAATCCGCAGATCGCCTCGCTGGTCAATGACAACTATCTGGCCTACTACATCGATCTCGAAAACTTTGACGACCTGGAGGTCAATAGCCGCCTATTTCATGTAGAGCAGCTGCCTACCATCTATTTCTTTGACCCAAGAAGCCGGCTAATTGATAAGGCCGTCGGTTTCTTTGATGCGCACTACATGTGGCGCAAGCTGCGCGAGCATATACCGCCATCACAGCGGGGAGCAGACTGGCAGGGCGAGGATTAGGCGATTTGCACTTTTGCCTTTTCACCCTATATTTGCAGCCGCTCTTTACCAGTATGATTATCAAGAAAGACGGAGGGACAGGCCCGCTGATGTCTTAGCAACCCATGTCTGCAATAACGCCCAACGGCTACGCAGACAGCTGAAGGTGCTAAATCCTGCTGCCGGATCACCGGCAGATAGATAATAGAGTCACTATCTCTCCTATTCTTAAAATCATATTGTATACGGCTATTGTATTGGTATTATCTCAATGCTCACTACGCACTACCAGTGCGCAAAGGCATTGTCTTAATACTACATACTGACTACTAAATACAAGATAGATGAAGACACTCGCACAGCTCGCAGAAGAAAAGATACTCGTACTGGATGGCGCTATGGGCACCATGATACAGCGCTATACACTGACGGAGGAGGACTTTCGCGGAGAGATATTAAAGGATCACAAGCATGACCTAAAGGGCAATAATGACCTGCTCTCTATCACAAAGCCAGAGGTGATCAAGGAGATACACCGCCAGTATTTCGCCGCAGGCGCAGATATCGTGGAGACCAATACCTTCTCGTCTACTACGATCGCGCAGGCAGACTATCACCTGGAGCATCTGGCCTATCAGCTCAACTATGAGTCAGCAAAGATCGCCAAAGAAGTAGCCGAGGAGTTTAATAAAGCCAATCCGGATAAGCCACGCTTCGTAGCGGGCGCCTTTGGCCCGACCAATAGGACGGCCTCTATCTCTCCCGATGTCAATAATCCCGGCTATCGCGCTATCACCTTTGACCAGCTGGTAGAGGCGTATAGTGAGCAGGCACGCGGCCTGATAGATGGCGGCGCTGACTGGCTGCTGGTAGAGACCGTGTTTGACACGCTGAACTGCAAGGCGGCACTTTTCGCTATTCAACAAGTACAAAAAGAAAAAGGCACTAGCCTGCCTGTCTCTGTCTCCGGTACCATCACCGATCAGAGTGGACGTACGCTGAGTGGACAAACGACAGAAGCTTTCTGGGTATCGGTGAAGCATGCGAACCTCTTCTCCGTGGGCCTCAACTGTGCGCTCGGTGCCAAGGATATGCGCCCGTATGTAGAGACGCTGTCAAATGTATCTCACACGTGGGTGAGCTGCTATCCTAATGCTGGCCTGCCCAATGCCTTTGGTGGCTATGACGAGACACCGGCTATGATGGGCAGCGATGTGGAGGAGTTTATCAAATCCGGCTTTATCAATATCATAGGTGGCTGCTGTGGTACTACGCCGGACCATACGAAGGTCTTTGCAGAGATCGCTGCGAAATACCCGCCGAGAAAGAAACCAAAGCGCATACAGTTCATGCAGCTGTCTGGCCTGGAGCCGGTGACCATCACGCCGGAGTCCAACTTCATGAACGTAGGCGAGCGGACCAATGTGACAGGCTCTGCCAAGTTTCTCAAGCTGATCAAGGAGAATAAATATGACGACGCACTGAGCATCGCTACCGATCAGGTAGAGGGCGGCGCACAAGTGATAGATATCAATATGGACGAGGGCATGCTGGATGGCGTAGATGCCATGAAGCGCTTTATCAACCTCACCGCCTCTGAGCCGGATATAGCCCGCGTACCGGTGATGGTAGACTCGTCTAAGTTTGAAATAATAGAGGCGGGCCTCAAGTGCCTGCAGGGCAAAGGCATCGTCAACTCTATCTCGCTGAAGGGTGGTGAAGAAGAATTTATCCGCCAGGCGGAGCTGGTCAAAGCATACGGCGCTGCGGTGATCGTGATGGCTTTCGACGAAGTCGGTCAGGCAGATAGCTACGAGCGGCGTATAGAGATCTGCGAGCGGTCATACCGCATACTCGTGGACCGTGTTGGCTTTCCCGCAGAGGATATCATCTTTGACCCAAACATATTTCCTGTGGCTACGGGTATGGAAGAGCATAGGCAGAATGCGCTTGACTTCTTCCGCGCTACGCGCTGGATACGTGAGAACCTCCCTCATGCGCACGTGAGTGGTGGCGTGAGCAATGTGTCCTTCTCCTTCCGTGGCAATAACCCTGTGCGGGAGGCCATGCACTCGGCTTTCCTCTATCATGCTATCCGCCACGGTATGGACATGGGCATCGTGAATCCGTCTATGCTCGAGGTGTATGACGATATACCTAAGGACCTGCTGGAGCGTGTAGAAGATGTGCTGCTGGACCGCCGTGAAGACGCTACCGAACGACTGTTAGCCTTTGCCGAGACGGTGAAGAAAAAAGACAAGGCCGAGGTGGCTGATGAGGAGTGGCGCAAGGGCACCGTGGAGGAGCGCCTGTCTCACGCACTGGTGAAGGGCATCGTAGAGCATATAGAGGCCGATACAGAAGAGGCACGCCAGAAATACGGCCGTCCGCTGCATGTGATAGAAGGCCCGCTGATGGCAGGTATGAATATCGTGGGTGACCTCTTTGGCAGTGGTAAGATGTTTCTGCCACAAGTCGTAAAGTCTGCGCGTGTGATGAAGAAGTCGGTGGCGTATCTGGAGCCTTTCCTCGCAGAGGAGAAGAAAAGGAACTCAGATAAAAGCGGCGCAGGCAGGATACTGCTCGCCACCGTGAAAGGCGACGTACACGACATAGGCAAGAACATAGTAGGCGTGGTACTGGCCTGCAATAACTACGAGATAGTAGACATAGGTGTGATGGTGCCGGCAGATAAAATACTGGAGAAAGCGCGTGAGGTGAATGCGGATATCATAGGCCTCAGTGGCCTGATCACGCCGAGCTTGGATGAGATGGTGCATGTGGCCAAAGAGATGGAGCGCCTCGGTATGAAGACCCCGCTGATGGTGGGCGGCGCTACGACGTCTAAGCTGCACACGGCGGTCAAGGTGGCTCCGGCCTATAGCGGCCCTGTGGTGCACGTGCTGGATGCGTCTAAAGCCGTGACCGTAGCCAGCAATCTGCTGAGCAAGGATGCCAGCGCTGCTACTGCACAGGAGCTGCGCGAGGAGTATGACAGGATGCGTGAGCAGTTTCTGGCGCGGCAGTCTGAGGTGGAGTATGTATCTCTGGCAGAGGCGCGGCGAAACAAGTATGCCATAGACTGGACCAAGGCGGAGATAAAGAAGCCGAACTTCACCGGTGTGAAAGTATTTGAAGACTATCCGATAGCGGAGCTGGCGGCGTATATAGACTGGTCGCCGTTTTTCAGCTCGTGGGGTATCTCTGGTACCTATCCGCGTGTGCTGGAGAGTGACAAGTATGGCGCAGAGGCCAAAAAACTCTATGCCGATGCACAGGAGATGCTGCAAAAAGTGATAGCCGAAAATTGGATCACCGCCACAGGCGTGATAGGCATCTTCCCGGCTAATACTAAAGACGAATCTATCGAGCTAAAAGGCACTGGCCTCGCCTTTCACCAGATGCGCCAGCAGGTGAAGAAGGAAGGAACGCAAAAGAATATCTCCCTCGCAGATTTCATCGCACCGGTGGAGTCGGGTCGCGAGGATTATATCGGCGCCTTTGCCGTGACGGCGGGTGGCAATATAGAGGCGAAGGTGAAGGAGTTTGAAGCCAATCATGACGACTACTCGGCCATCATGCTCAAGGCGCTGGCGGACCGTCTGGCAGAGGCCTTTGCCGAGAGGCTGCATGAGCGTGTGCGCAAGGAGTGGTGGGGCTACGCCAAAGACGAAAAGTTGACCAACGATGCGCTGATAAGCGAGAAGTACCAGGGCATACGCCCCGCACCGGGCTACCCAGCCTGCCCTGACCACACCGAGAAGCCGACCATCTGGCAGCTGCTGGATGTAGAGAAAAACACTGGCATCACCCTCACCTCGTCCTACGCCATGCTACCCACCGCCTCCGTGAGCGGCTGGTACTTTGCCAATGCAGAGGCGAAATACTTCGGCGTGGGCAAAATCGCCAAGGACCAGGTAGAAAACCTCGCGCGCCTCAAGGGCCTCTCTGTAGCCGAAATGGAAAGGTGGCTGGGGCCTAATCTGGGGTACTAGGAGATGAAAACAGAAAATCAACATATTTTACCACAGGTTTATCTGAAGCAATTTGGCTTTAAGGATAAAGGCGGCAAATGGCTTGTTTGCGTCTACGAAAAGGGCAACCCAGAAATACAGACAAAATCAATTAAACACTTTTTGAGTAGGGATAATCATTACGATATTCCCATCCCCATACCAGAACTCGAGAAAGCCAATGAAAAACTGATCAATTGGAGTTTCGAAAATATGTACCTAAAACTAGTAAAAGATATAGAGGTTGGGAAACCGAACAATGACCTGCTAGTCCATTTGATTGAACTCACAATAAACTTTCTTTGCCGTACAGACTATTTAAGAGAAACAATGAATCCTATTTTTATAAGTGAAGGAGGAGATTCATTCATCGACTTAATAACTGTTTTTTTAGAAGAAAGCAGGAGGGTAACAGTAAGTAAAATCAAGAAACTGCCTAAAGAGTGTCATTTAAACTCAATGATGGTCTTTGTTATGGATCATGTTTTAGAAATCATCAAGAGAGCTAAATTTGTAATTACAGTCCTTAGAGCTGCTTCTGATAAATGTTGGTTCACATCTGATAACCCAGCTATATTAATTGACGCATTCTCTTCTGAGTTTTTCTTTGACACCCAAACCGAAGTCTTATTCCCACTTAACAAGGAATACTTGATTTACATCTACAATCCAAGAAAAGATAACAGATTTTTGAATCTACCAGCAACTAACTTCAATAACATTGTTGAAGCAGATGACATTCAAATAAGTAAGATTACAGAAGTCATTCTAAGCCATTGCGACAGATTTGCCATTTTTCCGTGTGATGTCCGGGGAGAGAGGCTCGATGGTTAAAAAGCTTCTTTGATATTGCTGTAATTGGAGTTTAGCAAAGCGTCCACCATCAACCAACAATATTGAGTAGCCCTTGTCTGCGCTTTGTGTCTGCGGGGATTCCTTCCGCCTTGTCACATTTATTTTTTAGATAGAAGAAAGGCGTCGGAATGACGGATTTTTTTGTGCTAATACAATTTGCCTCTGCGTCCCCGCGCCTCTGCGGTGAAATTTATTTCTCTTGCTTCCTCTGCTGCTCTATCAGTTTTATGATGCCCATGGCCTGGTCGATCATCTGCGGTGCCTTGCTATTGATGAGCGTAGTGGCGATGGTCTGTACGAGTACATTGCGGAGAGCTTTCTGAGAGGTGTCAGGCTGGCCCAGCAGGCGGCTGATCAGGAAATTGGCACCGATGCTGAGGCCTACTTTGACCACGTCTGTACGGACCTCTGTATCCTGTGCCAGGTCATGGATGGAAGATTTGACCATCTGCACGGGATCGAGTGCGGCTACCAGCTCGCGGCTGCTCTGCCTCAGTGCTGCCTCCTGCTGCTGCTTGTCTGCCAGTAGCTGTGCGCGGCGCAGGGCTATCGAGTCTGCATCTGTGATATCCATAGTGCCTTTTGTGTCTGTTAAACTTTGCCCAGCATGCTCCTGATCACGCGGGTCTGTATCGGGCCCTCTATCAGCCTCCGGCGAAAGACATACAAAACCACTGCCAATAGCAGGTACACCCCACCTACGATAAAGAAGCCCGAGTACGTATCTCCTATCAGTGCAGACAGCCAGAAGCACAGCCCCAGGCTGGCAAAGGAAAAGCACAGCACCGCCAGCAGCCCGATGGCCAGGCGGCTCACCACCACGCCTGCGGCTACTGAGGTGCGCTCGGCTATCTCCAGCTTGGCCAGCTCTATATTGGTCGTGGCGTACTGCTTTAGATTGTCAGCTATGTCTTCTATTTTCTCATAGTCGGGCATGCGTGTCTATTATGCCTGTGTGGGAGGAGTATTGATCGTCTCTTTGGCCAGGTGCTCCAGCTCTTCGGCTTTTGCCCGGAGAGCGGCGGCCTCTTCCATCATTTTCTGCTTCACATCCTCTGCCAGGTCCTGCGCGCCACTGAGTAGTTTGGCGCGGGTCACGCTACCCTTGTCCGGGGCAAAGAGGACACCGAGCGCACCACCTATCACCACGCCTGCCAGCAGGGCACCGAGGATGGCCGTGTTATTGTCATTCTGCTTTTCCATGTGTTCAAGATAGGGAATAGTGGTTTAACCGCAAAAGCGCGGAGACGCGAAAGGGAAATTATAAACCGCAAATAACGCGGGAACGCAAAGAGATATTGGAATTCAGTTTTTACCACAGAGGCTGCCTGCCGGTAGGCAGAGTGCGGAGATGCAGAGGGGTATACATTTTATCAAAAAAGCCGAAGCCAGAGATGGCCTACTTTTGCGGGCTGGTTTTTTATCAAATAAAAAAGCCGATAGCATGATCTCTACCGGCTTGCTGTATAAGGTATCTGAGCTGTTACTTTTCTGCTTTCACCGTCGCTTTCTGGACGGGCAGTGATCAGTAGAAATATGGTTCGATGATGGTGGCCATGGTGGTTCTATTTTTAGGTACTATAAACATAGAACGCCTGGCAAGGAAAAACAATACACCTTTTTGGGTATTTTGAGGTGAAAAGCCGAAGAAATAGGGCGATTTGCCGGATTGTGACACGGCGGTGACTGAGGTGGCAGCTACCTGACGTGCTTTTTTACCTCCTCACTGATGGCATCTGCCACCATATGGCTCAGGCTGTCTGCACCCGGGCTGTAGCAGTGCACATCATCATAAAAATACTTTAGCGTCCGCGGCATCATAGCTGCCGCATCTATCAGCGGTATATGCTGTGCTGCCGCCATCCTGCGCTCTTCATAGAGGAAAGTATCCATTGCTGCCCGCATAGAGGAGAGGTCCGGGTACTCCAGCGTGTGCCAGTCCACGCGCCTATTGCACAGTAGCTGGCCAAACCAGCATTGCTTATGCTCCAGCGCATTCATGACAGGCTTGTAGAGATTGGGCTGTGTCACCAGGTAGAATGCTGCATTGTCTGCTGCCACATAGCGCGCCAGTGCCGAGAGGTGGCGGATATACGGCCCCAGGCTGCGCCACTCAGACGGATGGTATGTGACAGGACGCTGCTGCATCAGGAGCAGTGGCAGGTCTCCCCAGTGGCTGTGCGTGAGCAGGTGGTACTCCATAGTGGGCGGCTCTGCGCCATTGTATGCCGGCCCGTAGAAGTGAGCATACTTATCATTATACGCGCCCACGGCAAAGCCCCTAGGGCTCCAGGAGCGGTACATATCATTGATAGCCTCCATGCAGACCACTATATCGGGCTGGTAGTAGCGGCCCTCTGTAGTGTAGAGTGTCAGTATATGCTTGCTGGTATACCAGTCCATGCCGAGATTGATCACACGTACTTTCATCTGCGGGTAGCGGGCCTGTAGGCGCTGCTGCAGCCGGTAGGGATAGCGCAGTGTATCTGCCAGGGAGAGGCCGGCAGTGGTGCTGCCACCGAGGCAGAGTATGCGGACCTCATTGCTGTCTTTGTGCGGTAGCACATAGCGGTGCGGCGGCATCTGCAGGTAGGGGTCAAAGGGGTGATGCTGCGTGAGGTAGTAGCCCGCCCGCGCCATGTCCATCAGGAGCAGGACGACCAGCAGTGTATAGGCATGCCTGCGTATCCATGCCGGCCATGCGCGCTCCGGCCACCAGGTGATACTGAGGTCTATGGCACACAGTACGAGCAGCACGAGTGCAAATACACCATACTCCACCGCTGTGATAGACGGGAAGCTATGCCGGCACAGGACCACCAGCAGCCAGATACCAGCCCATGCGGCTACTCTCAGGTATCGCTTCATACTATATAAAGATAGGATTTCACAGCACTTAGCCGCCCAGCATCTCTGCAAAGGCGAGCCCGAAGCTATACGCATCTCCCGGCCAGCGGGCAGAGAGATAGTGCCTGTCCTGTACCGTATAGCCACGGCTCAGGTGCATCCTGTCATCGCGCAGTACAGGTGTAGGCCCGGAGAGAAAGTCTCCATCACCCGCCAGAGCGTTGCGCACCTCTGCCTCTACCGTCAGGCCGGGGTAGGTCAGGTAGTAGTCTCCCAGCCAGAGGCGTGTCATATTGTAGGCGGCCATCTCCTGAGATTGTAGCAGGGAGGTCGTCTTGTAGCCATATAGCACAGAGCGGCCCGTATCGCGGTCCTTGCTGCGGGCAGCCAGCACCACACCGTGGCAGATAGCGGCTACAGGTTTCGCTGCGCGAAAGAAATCAGCCACCACCTGCTGCAGGGCTGCCGATTCCAGGTACTCCTTTACCCCCTTGTCATGGCCGCCGGGCAGGAGCAGGGCGTCATAATCTTTCTCATGGATGTCATGATAGGAAAGCGGCTTTTGGAAGGCTGCTGTCTGCACCATTTTTTCGTAGGCCTCCGCTGCATCTTGCCGCGCTTTCAGCACAGCGCGCCAGATGCCGAGGTTCTCTCCGTAGAGCATCCTGGTATCCGCCTGCGCCACTTTGCCCGCAGGGGTAGCAAAGGTGACCTCATGACCCCGCTCCGTGAGCAGCAGCCAGGGTATGGCTACCTCGGTAGGGTCTGAGCCATAGGTGGCGAGCGGGAGGAGGATCTTTTTCATGGCGCAAATTTGAGAATGTTTTTTAGACGCTGAGGGAATACAACTTTGAGCCACATAGATTTCTATGTTATAA
>DDEZ01000001.1 GCA_002336805.1 Bacteroidetes bacterium UBA1941 | reverse complement strand
AACATAGAAATCTATGTGGTTCAAATGTATTCTGCATTCATTCTGATGATTCCTTAATTCTGAAAATTCCGATTCTGGATTTGCATTCTGTATATCATTCTGAGTCATTCAAAACATTCAGGAAATTCTGCTCCGTATTCATCACTTCAAAAATAAAAACACCTATGCCAGCACCGACAGCCAACACCAACGCCTCCAAATGGACCCGCGAGAAAACCATCAAGACCCTTCAGCAGATAGAGGCCATCGCCACCGATGAGTACTCCATCACACACACCCTCACCCAGGCCCTCATGCGGCTCAAATGCTACAAGCAGCTCTGGAGCTACTGGAAAAAGAAATGGGAAAACGACGGCGAGATCATGGACCGCATCTACTACATCGAGCAGATCTTTATCAATAAACTCGAAGAAGGCGCCCTCTTTCGCCAGCTTCATCCCTCCGCCTGTTACTTTATCTTAAAGCACAACTACGGCTACAATACCAAAGGCGAAAGCGAGCTCCCCTCCCACCTTCGCGCTGAGTTTGAAGAGCCAACCGACACCCTGCGCTCCGGTTCAAAAACAACGGCTGCTCCAGATGAAAAACCAGCGGTAGCCCACAAAACAGCACTCGTACAACCATCTGTCACAGTTCCCATAGCCCCTGACCAGGCCATGTACAGCTCCATCAAGCGCCAAAACGACCAGATCATCTCCGCAGATCCGCACCAGCATCGCCCTATCCAGGCCGCCGTCAGGTAAGCTAGATCGCCACAGTATTATTTGCAGGGACGCATCATCATGCGGCCTGACCAGGTATGCCCCCTTTGACTCTAGAACTGCTCGCGCCAAACCAATTAATGCTAAAATTGTTGTACTGCCAGTGGCTGCGGCAATTTATAGCAGGACTGTGCGTCCAAAACATATAGATGAGCCCTAGCCACAGGCTTTATGCACAAACTATGGCACACGCTTTGAAAATCTATACTATTTTTAGCGCCTCTAAAAGATACGATGGACGAATTTAAAGACTACCAGAGCTACAAGCCGGGCGAGCCGCGCCGCAGTTCTAATCCCTTTGCCCCGCTGATATATGCCCTGCTGATCGTGTTTGGTGTGCTGATGGGTTTCGTCGTAGCCCATGTGACCAGCGGCAAGCGCGTGCCCCTGGCCAAAGGCAGCGGCAAGTATGACAAGCTGGACGATATCATCAGCTTCATCAAGCTGAAGTATGTGGACACGGTCAATACCGAGCAGCTGGAGGACAATGCCATCGAGAAGATGCTCACCACACTGGACCCGCACTCTGTCTATATCCCCAAGAAAGACCTCGAGCAGACCAATGAGAGCCTGGAGGGCAACTTTGAAGGCGTAGGTATCGAGTTCTTTCTCGTGCAGGATACGATCACGGTGGTCTCTGCCATCTCCGGTGGCCCTTCAGAGCTGGTGGGCATCCACGCGGGCGACAGGATCATAAAGATAAACGACACGACCGTGGCCGGTATCAAGATCAAGAATGAAGATGTGATACACAAGCTGCGCGGCCCCGGCGGCACTACCGTGCGCGTGAGCATCCTGCGCAGCGGTGAGAAGAGCCTCAAGGTCTTTAACATCAAGCGCGATAAGATACCGCTGTATAGCATAGACGCCGGCTACATGGTAGATGCTACCACTGGCTATATCAAGATCAACCGCTTCAGCGCTACCACTTATCAGGAGTTTCACAAGAAGATAAAGGAACTGCGCGCGGCCGGTATGAAGAGCCTGGTCATAGACCTGCGCCAGAATCCCGGCGGCTACCTCAATGCCGCTACAGATATAGCTGACGAACTGCTGGACGATGAGAAGCTGATAGTCTATACCAAGGGCAAGTCTGTGGAGAAAGTAGAGTACCGCTCTACCCGCCCGGGCGAGTTTGAGAATGGCAGGCTGGCGGTGCTCATAGACCAGGGCTCGGCCTCGGCCTCTGAGATCCTCTCCGGCGCTGTGCAGGACTGGGACCGCGGCACGATCATAGGCCGCACATCCTTTGGCAAGGGGCTGGTGCAGGAGCAGTATGAGCTGCCTGACGGCTCTGCGCTGCGCCTGACCGTAGCGCGCTACTACACCCCTAGCGGCCGCTGCATCCAGCGCTCCTATGACAAGGGTACAGAGGAATACTACAATGAGATATCAGACAGGTACAAGAAGGGTGAGTTCGTACATGAAGATAGCTCTATGATACGCGATACGACTGCCTACTATACAGCCAAGCACCGCAAGGTATACGGCGGCGGCGGCATCAAGCCGGACATCTTCGTACCGCTGGATACTACGGAGGACTTTGACTACCTGTACCGCATCCGTGTGGTGATACCGGAGTTCATCTATAGCCACTACTCGGCAGATCCGTCTATGCTCAATGCATACAAGACCCTGCCGGAGTTTAATAGCAAGTACAACGTACCGGCTACGCTGAAAGCAGAGTTTAAGGCATATCTCAATAAGGACAGCGCCAAACTGGACGAGAAGCGCTACGCCAAACTGGAGCGCAAAACCGAACAACTCATCAAGGCCTACCTGGCCAAGCAGAAGTGGCAGACAGACGGCTTCTACTACGTACTCAATCAGGATGACAAAGTGATGGAGAAGGCACTGGAGGTGGTAAGGAAGTAAAACGCTAACGGCACAAAGCCCCAAAGGGGCGACCCGCCGCAAGCGTTGGGCAGCGCCCAACGGACCCTGGCCTCACAAGTCCCCCCACTACCACCACACCCGAAAACATACTATCTTGAACCAACGTACATGAGAACCTTTCTACTCTCCATCATCCTATCCCTGGCTACCCTCTGCGGCTATGCGCAGGAGTATGACAAGACGTGGGTCTTTGGCACGCCCATGGGTGCGATGACCTTTGAGAATGATACGGTCATAAACTCGCGCCTACCGGATAGTACCTTAGAGTCATTTCTGACCATGGGCAGCATGTGTGATGCACACGGCAATCTGCTTTTTTACACCAATGGTATCTATGTATATAACAGATTCGGAAGACAGATGCCTAACGGAGATTCGCTGAGTTATCCTTCGCGTTATTATTCAAACTTAAGTGGGGGTATGCCCAGCAGGCAAGGTGTAGTATTTTTGCCCATGCCTAATGATACAGACCATTATTATCTCTTTCATTACACCCCTACTGATACCATGGTAGCAGGTGGTGGATATGAGGCATTAAATTTCTACTACAGCATTGTAGATATGCGGCTGGACAGCGGACGAGGCGATTTATCAGTCAAGAATGTAAAACTCATAGATAATGAACTACTAAGCTTTTCCAGATTGGCAGCTTGCAAACACGCCAATGGGAGAGACTGGTGGATTGTAAAAAATGCCTGGCATCAGAACCTCTACTATAAGTTTCTGCTGACACCAGAAGGAATCCACGGGCCTTTTATTCAGCAGATAGGGCAGATTTATCCAGTTAGCGTAGAACAGCCGGGATATTCCCTCTTCTCTCCAGATGGCAGTACTTATGTTTCTTTTACCGGTGATAGTAGAATTGCAGTGATGAATTTCGATCGATGCTCTGGTTTATTTTCTGACACCTCTACCTTTCTAAATATATACGGCTACGGCATAAATCATCAGCCTTTTTCTGGAGGATGCAGCGGTACGTTTTCTCCTAATAGCCGCTTTTTATATATCGGAGGCAGGTTCAACTTAAATCAATATGATTTATCCAGAAGACCGATTCACGACTCCGTATGCCTAATGACTCTGACAGATACCTCGGATTTTTATCAAATGGATATTCTTCAGCTAGCATCTAATGGGAAAATTTACGTTTGTTGCTGGAATGGCGGACGAAAATTCATACATACCATTCACCAGCCGGACTCCTTTGGCTTGTCTTGTAACTTCCATATGTATGATCAGCCCACTACATCATGGAGTCCTATCAATCTCCCCTACTTCCCCAACTATAAACTCGCCGCCCTCCCCGGCTCCTGCGACACCATCCACACCGACCTCACCGCCATAGCAGAGGCGCATCCCTCCTTTGTCGCTATCACGCCCAATCCTGCCACAGACCGCGCCGTGCTGGTATGGTACACGGCGCATGCCACCTCGGGCACGGCTACGCTATATGACCTGACGGGCCGGCTCGTGTGGAGCGCAGAGACGCATACCACGCAGGGTACGCTACCCATAGACCTCCGCGCACTCAGCGCGGGTACCTGTGTGGTACGCTATGAGACAGAGGGGAAAGTATTGCTAGATACAAAGCTGCAGGTAGTGAGGTAGCAGGTAGCGCCAGGTCCTGTAGTGTCAGGTCGCGACCTGACACTACGATCGCACCATACACCAGACATCATATGAGTATCTACCTCACGAACACACATGGCTGACATTCCCCCTTTATAAAGGTCGCAGATCCCGCACCTTGGTCGGGAGGGTGGCCGCAGGCCGGGGGATTAGGCGCACCAGCCAAACACGCCAGAAACTACCACATATCTCCCGCACATTTTTACATTTGTATGACAAAAGTCACTCACTATGGATTATCACTCTATCGTCCTCGCGCACCGCGTACTCGTCACCGCTTTCCTCCTGCACTATGTATGGAAGACCTTCCTGCTGGTAGGCAATAAGAAAGAAACCCTCGCGGCCTATACCGCCAAGACGCGCATAGCCGAGATGGTCGTATCGCTCTTCTTCCTGCTCACAGGCTTCTACCTGATCTATGCAGGCCCGGCGCTGTCTACGCTGCAGTGGATCAAGATAGCCATGGTGTTTGCCTCCATCCCTATTGCCATCATCGGCTTCAAGCGCGGCATCAAGCCGATGGCTATCGTGGCAGTGCTGCTGATAGTGGGCGCCTACGGCCTGGCAGAGATGAATAAGGCGAAGTACAAGAAGATGGACAAGGCTCCTGTAGATACCAGCACAGCAGCCGGAGACCCCGTAGCCATAGGCAAGGAGGTCTACACTGCCAAGTGTGTAGCCTGCCACGGCGATGCCGGTGACGCAGGCCTGGGCGGTGCCAAGAACCTCAAGCTGACCACTCTCACTGACGACCAGCAGAAGGACATCATCCTGCATGGCAAAGGCGGCATGAGTGCCTTCCCACTGCCAGATGACCAGCTGAATGGTGTAGTGGCATATATCAAGACCCTGAAGCAGTAAAGACTCCAGGTGCCTATGAAAGCACTTTACCTTTTCATCTTGCTTATACTTAGTACCTGCTGGTGCCGGGCCCAGGTGCATGTGAGCTACAGGGTGCGATCTGAATCAGTACGAGATACTTTGCATTATGAGCGTCGCACTTACGAATATGATAGTGCAGGCCGTTTGACCCTAGAATCTATTATAAGGTATCAGAAAAATAGTGATCTTCCACAGGATACGACGCATATTGACTCGATCGGTTATGTGTATAGGGCAGATAGCATCTTTGAGCGCCAGTATCACTATTCCTTTTTCAAGTACAAGGTAAACGGAGCAGGTCTCGCCATATCTGACAATGATGACCAGACATATACCTACGACAGTGCAGGATTTCTGATAAAGAGAGTGAGCCAATACGCTACGTGGATACGAAATATACAAAACGGCGATGTGATGGGTGAAACCTATGTAAGCGGGTCTCACCGGAAATACCGCCCTACGCCTCGCGATGCATACTATACTGATATAGATACGCGCGATTTCGGGCGCAGTCCGGAGGGACGGCGCAATACTCATCTTGTTAAGACTTGGGAGGGTTCCTTTGTTGCCGGGGGCAAACATGGCTCCTTCAAAGAAAAGCTCAGCTATGAATTTGACAACTTTCATAGAGTCATAAAGGAAACATCAGACAGTATGTGGGGCAGGCAGGTCCGCGAGTACACATATTTCTAAAAGCAAAAAAGGACCGCCGCAGCGATCCTTTCACGTTCTTTGTAAATGTATTTCCAGTATCTAATATCTAGTATCTAGCATTTAGTATCTGATGTCTGCATTCCAGCCACCTATTTAGCAGCCAGTGCAGTCTCGATGCCTTTCACCACTTCTGCCTCTGTCACGAGGGTGCTGGGGCTATAGCTGGTGATCACCTTGCCATCCTTGCCTATGAGAAACTTCTGGAAGTTCCACTTGACCGGAGCATCTATCACGCCATTCTCAGACTTCTGCGTCAGGTAGCTATAGAGTGGATCTATGTCCTTGCCCTTGACAGATATCTTGCTATACATGGGGAAGGTGACATGGTACTCTGTAGAGCAGAAACTCTTGATCTTCTCATTGCTGCCCGGCTCCTGACTCATAAAGTTATTGGCAGGGAAGCCGAGAACCACAAGACCCTTGTCCTTATACTTGAGGTAGGTAGCCTGTATGTCTTTATACTGGGGAGTATTGCCACAGAGAGAGGCCACGTTGACGATCATGACCACCTTTCCCTTGTAGTCTGCCAGGGAGGTTTCTTTGCCGTCTATGTCTTTCATCTTGTAGTCATAGATTGTTTTGGTAGCGGGAGCGGTGACGAGCAGGAGCGCTGCGAGGAGGATGCTTTTCATGTTTAGTAGTTATTATTATTTATGGATGAAACTGTGATAACAAATCTAATACCTAAGTGCAGATAGATAAACGAAAAAGGGTTAAATCGGGATTTGGCCCCGCCTGTGGCGCCTTTTGCCCGAAAAATCTAACAAAAAAGTACTTTTATAACAGAAAAAGGAGATATTTGTTTGATTGAAATAGTTGCCCTGTATTTGCTAAAAAAGGACCTTCAAAAATTCTTTCCGTCTGATATCAAGGTAGTTATACCCAGGTAGTGAAACATTTTCCCGAGGACCTATTGACAAGGCCTGAGTGGCATCATATTTTAAACCCTAAGACATTATTAGAACCCTTTTTAATTAAAACCTTCAAAAATCAAGTGATGGCTACTCTTAAAACCCTTTTGGCTGCCCTCCTCATAGCTCCGGCCATGTCAGTACTGGCTGGCGACTGCAATCCTCTCAGCGGTGAGCTGAAGATCAGCAAAGATGATGGCGACTATGCATCTATAGAAGAAGCAGTGGCAGCACTCAAGTGCGGCGGCGTGAACGGCCCGGTCACCTTCCTGCTGGCAGACGGCCAATACAATGAGCGCATCAACCTCTCCTACGTACAAGGTGCCTCTGCACAAAATACCATCACATTTGAGTCTGCCAAGGGCAATAACTCTGATGTGGTACTGGCATCTACCTCTCCGGATGTGCCATATACGGTGAGCCTGAATAATGCCGCCTACATCTCCTTTGAGAACCTGACCATAGAGAATAAGACCGGCAATACGGGCAATACAGTACGTATAGATGGCCCTACGAGGAATATCACCTTTAAGAATGTAGTGCTGAATGGCAACGAGCGCCCTGCTACAGGTGCCAATAGCGCCGTGGTATACTCTACAGCCAATGAGGCAAAGACCAATATCAACTTTGAAGACTGCGAAGTGAATAACGGCAGCGTGGGCCTCTACAAGGGTGGCGCAGCTGAGGCTGATACCCGCACATCTGTGACAGGCACCCTGTTCTTCAATCAGTATGAGAGCGCTATCACCCTGAATGGTGAGGCAGCACCGGTACTGAGCAATAACGTGATCAGCACTGTATCAAACTACAAGAACTACAAGGCCATCTCTCTGGACAAGGTGACCGGCGCACTGGTAGTGAGCAATAACGTGGTAAACGCGGTGAATGGCACCTACGGTCTGGCACTGAATAACTGCGAGGGTACAGCCAGCAACTTTGGCAATGTGACCAATAACTCTGTGAATGTGGGTGGAGATGCCTCTATGTACGGCCTCTACCTGACAGGTACTACAGACAATATCGTGTTTAACTTTAACCGCGTGAAGCTGACGCCAAACACCAGGAACGCTGCGAGCCAGGCGTACTACAAGAACAGCGGCACGGGCCAGAACATCAACCTGCTGAACAACATCTTCTTTGACCTCAATACCGGTGGCTACACGATCCTGGGCAATACGTACAAGGACTTCTTTAACCAGCTGCCATCTCAGAGCAACTCCTCTCTCAGCGTATCAGCCAATGGTATCATGATAGAGAAAGTGACTCCGGCCAACTAATAGTTTTTGAAAGATTGATATGACAGAGAAGTCCCGGTCAGATGGCCGGGACTTCTTTTTTGCCCCTGAGGCAGCCCCTACTGATTTTTTTCAGGTTCATTTTCAGCCGGTTGGCAAAAAGGAGGGCAGATTTTGAAACATTTTTCGGACCAGATATTGACAAAGGATACAGGGGCATCTATCTTATCAATATGAGCCGCATAGGCCCTTTCTTAATCTCAAAATTTCAAAAGATGACTACTTTCAAAACACTTCTGGCCGCGCTACTCCTCTCTCCTGCGCTCACCATATCTGCCGCCTCCGGCTGTTCTGCCCTCTCCGGTGAGTACCACATAGGTGGCACAGATGCAGACTATCCTACTATAGGTGCAGCTATATCTGCCCTGAGGTGTGGTGGTGTGAATGGTCCTGTGACCTTCCTGCTGGCAGATGGCCGCTATGCTGAGAAAGTAGAGATGGGCGATATCTTTGGGATATCGGCTCAGAATAGCATTACCTTTGAGTCTGAGAAGGGCAACAGCGCTGATGTAGTGCTGGTATCTCCTACTCCTGACGCCGAGTATACCCTGCACCTGACCGGCGCGACCAACCTCGCCTTTACCAACCTGACCATAGACAATGCTACCGGCTATACCGGCAATGCGGTGAAGATGGAAGGCGTGACGAAGAACATACACTTCCGCAATGTAGTATTCAATGGTACAGAGCGCCAGAGCAACGGTGCCAATAACGCTGTGATCTACTCTACTGCCAGTGGTGCCAAGAGCAATATCAGCTTTGAAGACTGCGAGATCAATAATGGCAGCGTAGGTATCTACAAGGGTGGCGATGCAGCAGCAGACACACGTACTACTGTGCAGGGTACGCTGTTCTTTAACCAGTATGAGAGCGCGATGAAGCTGAATAACGAGGCTGCACCCGTGCTGAGCAATAACGTGATCAGCTCTATCTCTACCAGCAAGGACTACAAAGGCATAGCCCTGGAGCACGCTACAGGCAATATGGTGATCAGCAATAACGTGATCAACTCTGTAAACGGTACCTACGGTATTGCGCTGAATAACTGCGAAGGCACCTCAGAAAACTACGGCTCGATAGCCAATAACTCTGTGAACGTGGGTGGCGACGGCGCCATGTACGGCCTCTACCTGACCGGCTCTACAGACAATATCGTCTTCAACTTTAACCGTGTGAAGCTGGCTACTGCCAAGGATAACAAGAGCGCCCAGGCCTACTATACAAATAAGGCTACCGGCAGCAATATCAATGTGATGAATAATATCTTCTACGACCTGAGCACCGGTGGCTACACTGTACTGGGCAATACGTACAAGGACTTTTACAACCAGCTGCCGGCTCAGAGCAATGCCAGCCTGACTGTCTCTGCCAATGGCATCATGATAGAGAAGGTAACACCGGCCAACTAATTTGGTTTTTTTGAAAGATTGATATGAGAAAGGTTAGGTTCCGCCGAAAAGCGGAACCTTTTTATTTGGTTATTAATCAAAATATTGCATCTTAGCAATGGAACTTTTGACGGAATTATTCGTTAATACGGAACGGTAAGCTGCACCCCAGCACCTGCCGCGACTGACACAAGATGCAAAACCCACTACATCTGAGAGTATTCCTTTGTACCCTCCTGACCCTGACCATCTCGATGGCCCATGCAGGTGACTGCGCGCCCCTGTCGGGTGAATATAAGATAGGCAAAGACGAAACAGAATACCAGACCGTAGCCGAGGCAGTAGCCGCGCTGCGCTGTGGTGGTGTGAGCGGGCCTGTCACATTTCTGATAGAGGACGGCACCTATGCCGAAAAGCTGGACCTGAGCGCCATCACCGGTGTATCTACCCAGAATACGGTCAGCTTTGAGTCTGCGCGGGGCAATAGCTCTGATGTGATCATCACCAGCTCCTCTCCTGATGCAGAATACACCCTGCGCCTCTACAGCGCCAGCAATATCAACTTCTCAAACCTGACCATAGAGAACCGTACAGGCCATACCGGCAATACCATCAAGATAGATGGCGCTAGCCGCAAGATCCGCTTCAACAATGTGACCTTTAACGGTACAGAGCGCTCTGTGACCGGCGCCAATAACGCTGTGATCTACTGTACGCCGGGCGACGTGAAGAGTGATATCTCCTTTGAAGACTGCTCTGTGAATAATGGCAGCGTAGGTATCTATAAGGGCAGCAACGCCACACCGGATACGCGTACGAGCGTGACAGGGTGCCTCTTCTTCAATCAGTATGAGAGCGCTATCACCCTGTACAATGAGCACTCACCGGTACTGACCAATAACGTGATAAGCTCCGTCTCTACCTACAAGGAATACCGCGGCCTCTACCTGAATGGCATCAAGCCGTATATGGTGATAAGCAATAACGTGGTAAATGCAGTGAACGGCGTGTACGGCATCGTGCTGAATGACTGCGAGGGCACACCCGACCAGTATGCTATGCTGTCTAACAATGCGGTGAACGTAGGCGGCGAGGGCACGATGTACGGCATCTACCTGAGCGGCTCTACTGACAATGTAGTACTAAACTTTAACCGTATCAAGCTGACGCCATCCAAGGTAGTAGCAGCCAACCAGGGCTTCTACAAAAATGCCGGCAAAGGCGCTAATATCAACCTGCTGAATGACATCTTCTTTGACCTCAATACAGGTGGCTATACGATAGTGGGCAATACGTACAAGGACTTCTTCAACCAGCTACCTGCACAGAGCAATCCGGCCCTCAATATGGGCGCCAACGGCATCTCTATAGAGAAGGTGATGCCTGCAGACAAGTAAATCTATGTGCGGATAACCGAAATGAGACGGTGAAAAACCGTATCTTCCTTTTTTATATTAGAGCAAAAAGAGCAATTTAGCGATGGAACTTATTCGCTCAGGTTGCGTTTAAGCTATAAGACCCAATAGCAATGACTGAAATAATCCCCCATAAGGGAAAAAAAAGAAAAAGGCTCCTGCTGGTAGAGGACAATCCGGGTGATATCCGTCTGACACAGGAGGCCATCAAAGAGTGCAGGATAGAGATAGACATGGATGTGATCTCTGACGGCGACAAGGTGATGCCCTTTCTCAATAAGGAGGGTGAGTACAGCGGCGCAGAGCGCCCGGACATCATCATGCTGGACCTGAACCTGCCCAAGCGCAATGGCATCGAGATCCTGCGCGAGATCAAAGCCTCTCCAAAGCTGAAGCGCATACCTGTGGTGGCCGTGACCACATCTGAGGCGGACCACGATATTTTCAAAGCCTATGATACCCATGCAAACGCATACATCCTGAAGCCGGTGGATTTTGATGATTTCACCCGGGTGATACAGCAGATGGATGCCTTCTGGTTTAAGACCGTAAAACTCTCTCTAGAATAGTGACCCATGGATAAGCAGGAACTCAAAGTACTACTCATAGAGGACAATGCAGGTGATGCATTCCTGATCAAGTTTTACCTCGGTGAATCTATGTCGCCGCGGTTCAACTTCTTTCATGCTGACTGTATGAAGGCCGCTCACGAGCTGCTCGACGCCAATCAGTTTGACATCATCCTCATGGACCTGAACCTGCCGGACAGCGTGGGCCTGGATACCATCAAAAAACTGCTGGAAAACTACCCTAACAACCTGGTAGTGGTGCTCACCGGCCTGGTAGATGAGAAGGTAGGCCTGGAGACAGTGCGCTACGGGGCACAGGACTTTCTGGTAAAGGGCAAGTTTGATGGCAAGGTGCTGATCTCGTCTATCATGTTTGCCTTTGAGCGATTTAACCTCAATAAGCAGCTGTCAAGTGTAGCCTCCCAGCTCAATAAGGGCGAGGAGCGCTTTGCGAATATACAGATGCTGTATAACGCAGGCTATATAGAGGTAGACCTGTTTAAACGCACCGTATACCACTCCCCCCCCCTGCTCAAACTGCTCAACCAGCCCGCAGACAAGGAATACTGGACCATAGAGGAGACTATGGCAAACGTGCTGGATGTGGAGCGGATCATTCAGGAGGCTAAGGCATCATTTGTGAGCTCTAAGGTGAATGAACTGACATTCGGCTACAAGACCTATGAAGGCAACCTGAAAGTGCGTTGGGCCAAAGTCAGCGATGACAAGATCATCGGGACTATCTTTCCCGCATAAAAGGCTTCACGAGCCTACTGTCTACCACTCATATCAGATGCCTCTCCGCATGGTACGATGAGCGCACCATCGGCCCTGACTCCACATAGCGGAAGCCTTTCTCCAGACCGATCTTCTTGTACTCTGCAAACTGCTCCGGTGATACATAGCGCTGTACAGCGAGATGTTGGCGGGTTGGTTGCAGGTATTGGCCGAGGGTAAGGATGTCTACGCCTGCGCCGCGGAGGTCGTCCATGGCCTCGTATATTTCCTCGTCAGTCTCGCCCAGGCCTAGCATGATGCCTGACTTGGTGCGCTCTATACCGCCGTCTTTCAGTCTGCGGAGTACCTCTATGCTGCGCTCGTAGCGTGCCTGTACACGCACCTCGCGGGTGAGGCGCTTGACTGTTTCGAGATTGTGAGAGACCACTTCGGGCTTTACATCTATGACCTGCTGGAGATTTTCCCACCGGCCGGCAAAGTCTCCTATGAGTGTCTCCATAGTGACACCCGGTGCATGACGGCGGATAGCGCGTATGGTAGCGGCCCATATCTTGGCGCCGCCATCGGTCAGGTCATCGCGGTCTACAGAGGTGATGACCACGTGCTGCAGGCCCATAAGCTTCACAGATTCAGCCACGCGCAGCGGCTCGGTGATGTCTACATTCTCCGGCTTGCCGGTAGCTACGTTGCAAAACATACACGAGCGTGTGCATACATTGCCCAGTATCATGAGCGTAGCGGTGCCTGCGCCCCAGCACTCCGTCTGGTTTGGGCACTGGCCACTCTCACAGATGGTGTGCAGGCGGTTATCCTTTATATTCTTCTTGACATCAGAATACTCTACTCCGGATGGCAGCTTGATCTTCAGCCATTCCGGTTTGGGTACTCTTTTGCTCTCCAGTGGTGGGATCGTTTCAGACATAATCAGCTTATAGCAGGTGGCAAAACTACGCTAAAGGCGGTGGCTTTTCAAACTGCTGTGGTATAGCTGTTAATACCGGCACACGAATCCTACGGACGAGGTGGATAAAATATATACCATCAGCTTGATATTACAATAGTTTTAACCGCCAAGAAACGCTGAGAACGCAAAGGTATTTTATCAATTCTCCGCGTTCTTGGCGTTCTTTGCGGTTGATTTTAGTTGTGTTACAATGTTTCGGATACATCATTAATTTTGCTCTCAACACACCTCTGATATCTACGTCTTACCCCACGTAACTTAAAATCGACGCCTTATCTGATGGGCTTTACATTTGGGCTGAATTTTGATATACATTTGCCAGCTATGAAGTGGTACCTCTATCTCTCTGCTACCCTGCTGCTGGCCCTCACAGCCTGCACGCCTACCCCTCAGCCCAGGCTCAAAGTGCTGGGCGAGACCATCATACACCACGAGACAGTGGGCGGGCATGACCGCTATGACACGGTCACGGCGGTGATCCCTCCGTTCCACTTTCTGGATCAGCTGGGGCACCAGGTAGATACGGGCACCGTATCGGGCAAAATATACGTGGTGGACTTCTTCTTCACCCACTGCCCGTCTATCTGCCCCAAGATGAAGGCTGAGCTGCATAAAGTCTATGAGAAATATGGAGACAAGGGTGTACTGATCCTCTCTCACAGTATAGACCCGGAGCGCGACTCGGTAGCTACCCTGCGCAAATATGCAGAGAAGCTGAACATAGACAACAGCAAGTGGTACCTGCTGACGGGCGAGCATGACAGCCTCTATGCCATGGCCGACCGCTACCTGGCCTACGCCAAGGAAGACAAAGACTCTCCCGGCGGATTCGTACATGATGGCAACTTCATACTGGTGGACCAGAAGCGCCACATACGCGGCTACTATGATGGCACCACAGATGAGGGCACAGAGAAACTGATGAACGATATAGAACTGCTGCTGCATGAAAAGTAAAGTACTGCGCATCGTGCTGATAGCTGTGCCGCTGGGTTGTGTGGTGTTCTTCCTGTACATGACTTTCTTCCACTCCTCCTATGAGCATCCGGGCCGGTACGTGTACATGGACCACTGCGCCTCCTGCCATGGAGAGAAGGGTGAAGGCATACAGCAGCTGGTGCCGCCACTGGCTGATGCAGATATGGCGCGCGCGCAGTTTGACTCGCTGCCATGCTGGATACAGTCAGGTATGAATGGCCCCGTGGTGGTAAATGGCCGGACCTATGACCAGCCCATGTACCCCACTACCATCACAGACATAGAGATGACCAATCTGCTCAACTACCTGGCCACCGAGATGGTACACACAGACCGGCACTACAAATCTGAAATGGTAGAGCAAATGATGCGCTCCTGCCGGCGGTAGTCCTAGCTATCAGGCTTCTACCGACTGATTTGTGAGCGCAGCCGAATTCCCTAGATTTGTTAATTTAGCTTCGTATATTTAAACCTGGCAAAGCAATTGACATCATAATCTCAAAACAAAAACACGTACAATGAAAAGAATGATCTCAGCAGTCGCAGCGCTGCTCCTCTCCGCAGCCACTTTTGCTCAAGCTGCTCAGACTGCACCAGCGGGCCAGCCGGCTATGGGCAAAGCAACTGCCGCTCCACAAAGGAAAGCAATGACAGCGGAAGAGCGTGCAAAGCGCGAAACAGACCAGATGAACCAACTCACACCACTGGGTGATAAATATGACAAGGTACTGGCTGTGAATACCGAGTTTAACACCAAGAGGATGGCTATGAAGAACGACCTCAGGGACCAGAGCAAAGAGCAGGCGGAAGCACAGCGTGCAGACATGCAGGCTAAGATGAGGGACCTGCAGGCAGCACACAAGAAAGGCCTGGAAGAGGCTATGGGCAAAGACCTGTATGACAAGTACCAGGCAGCTCAGAAGGCTGAAAGGGATGCAAGAAGGGCTCAGCGCGCACAGCAAGGTGCAGCTCCGGCAGCAGCTCCAGCCAGCAAGTAAAAAGCCAGCAACAAGATCTATACAATGCCTCTCTGCAAAGGGAGGCATTTTTCATTTATGGCACTAAGCCCCTCTAAATCTCCCCTTTTGGGAGATTTAGAGCAATTCGTTTAGCTATTAAAATGAGTTGGCGGGGTCTGTTTCACGTACGCACGCCTAACCACTCCCATCTGCCTTCGGCATCTTCCCTCTCCTAAATCAGGAGCGGGAAGAACCTGGTGTTTGAAGTCAGCCTGCCGACTCCTTTCTTCTAAAAAATGTCATAATAAAACAGCACGATGGAAAACGGAGGCTTGGATGCAGCGAATTTATCCGTTTAATATGCGCAGGAGCTTTGCAAAGTCTGTCTCCTTTTGAGCGTCAGATTTGAAAGAAGCCAGCTCGGCGAAATAAGTGAGCAGCTCCGTGAGGATCGCTTTATTGCTGGCTGGTGCATAGTATTTAGGCTCCTCCTCCAGCTTCATCTTGTCAAGGTACTCCTTGATCTCATTTCTGGAGAAGAGAGAACCGCGATTGACCGGATTGATGTAAAACATGACCTCATTCTCATTGGCCGTAGTATCTGAGAAGTCAGCAATGGTCCGCTTGCAGAAGCAGCTCACAAAGAACTTGATCAGCGGCACGCCATAGACGGGCAGATTGAGGTCGCGGGCTATGATCTGGTAGAGGATACCGAGGGCTATAGAGGTACCGTTCTTGGTCTCCAGCAGGTGGTCGAGCGTATAGTCTTTGAAATGCTCAGACAGCTGCACGCCTGAGTAGCCATGATAGCCGTAGAAGATCTGATTGAATATCTGTATCTGCTCCAGCGGAGTCTGGTTGTAGTTCAGTTCCAGCCAGATGGACTGGCGCATGCGGAAGACCTGCTTCTGTACTACATCGTAGTCCAGCTCAGGGTTGAAATACTTTGAGAGAATGTAGAAACCCAGCAGCAGGTCCTGATCTACTGAGGCCACCCAGGCCTCCAGCTCATCTATCACTACCTGAAAGTGTATATCGCGGATCAGCTCCTCCAGGCGGTCGTGCTGCAGGGCATTGAGCTCTATGGTCCAGGCACCCTCCAGCGTAGGGATGACTTCCACACCAAAGCTCTTGATGCGGGTATAGACATGGGAGCGCACTTCTTTGTCACTATCGTCCAGCAGCTGGACCAGGGCGTGTATCTCAGACTCAGAGGGCAGCATCAGGACTATTTTTTGGCGCGGCCTCTCGGTGATTTTTTAGATGGGCCAGCCTTTACTATCTCCAGCACCTCAGCTTCTGTCAGCGTTTCCGCTACAGTGCCCTTAGGTATCTTATAGTTGTCCTTGCCCTTCTTGATATATGGACCGAAGCGGCCATTGAGCACCTGTATATCGTGTTCTTTGAACTCAGCTATGAACTTATTGGCATCAGCTTCGCGCTTGGCCTTGATGAGTTCTACAGCTTCCTCATGAGTGATGGTATATGGATCTTGTTCTTTCTTGAGAGAGACAAACTTGCTATCGTGCTGTACATAGGGACCGAAGCGTCCTATGCTCACCTTGATCACCTTGTCCTCAAACTCACCCACCTCGCGTGGCAGCTTGAAGAGCTCCATCGCTTCATCAAAGCTGATAGACTCGATAGACTGATTGGCGCGCAGCTTGGCGAAGCGTGGCTTATCCTCGCTCTCCGTAGCACCTATCTGTATCATGGCACCGTAGCGGCCCATCTTGGCCAGTACGGGTTTGCCGGTAGCAGGGTCCTCGCCGAGGAGGCGCTCGCCTGTGACCTTCTTTGACTCCTTAGTAGTGGTCTCTACAGTCTGGTGAAATGGCTTGTAGAACTCGTCTATCATCTGGTTCCACACCTTGTGGCCTTCGGCTATCTGGTCAAACTGCTTCTCTACATCTGCAGTGAAGCCAAAGTCCAGTACCTGATTGAAATTCTCCACGAGGAAGTCATTCACCAGATTGCCGATGTCTGTAGGGAAGAGTTTGTTCTTCTCGGCACCGGTGATCTCAGTCTTCTCTACCTTGCTGATCTTATCACTCTTGAGTGTCAGGACTCGGTAGGCGCGCTCTACACCCTCACGTGGTTCCTTCACTACATACTGGCGCTTCTGTATGGTGCCGATAGTAGGTGCATAGGTAGACGGACGGCCTATGCCGAGTTCTTCCAGCTTCTTCACGAGGCTCGCCTCCGTGTAGCGTGGCAGCGGCTTGGAGAAGCGCTCTGTAGCGATCATTTCCTTGAGGTCGAGGCCGTCACCCTTATGGAGCGGCGGCAGCAGTGTGGCGCTACCTTCTTCCTCTTCACTTGCATCATCAGCATCTTCATCAGTAGACTCTGTGTAGACCTTCAGGAAGCCATCAAATATCACGATCTCGCCTGTGGCCTGCAGTAGGTCGCTATTCTTATTATTGCCTATAGATATGATGGTGCGCTCCAGCTCGGCATCACCCATTTGCGATGCGATGGTACGCTTCCAGATCAGCTCATAGAGGCGCTGCTCATCGCGCTCGCCCTCTACCATAGAGTTCTCTATATAGGATGGACGGATGGCCTCGTGAGCTTCCTGTGCGCTTGCATTCTTGGTAGCAAACTGGCGCTGCTTGTGGTACTCCTTGCCATACTTAGATTTGATCTCGGTGGCTATGTTTGCCTGCGCGAGTTCGGACAGACTAGTGGAGTCCGTTCTCATATAGGTGATGTGACCGGCCTCGTAGAGCTTCTGCGCTACGACCATTGTCTTGGTCACAGAGAAGCCCAGCTTGCGGCTGGCCTCCTGCTGGAGTGTAGACGTGGTGAACGGCGCAGATGGTGTACGCTTAGAGGGCTTCTTCTCTATATCCTTTACAGAAAAGGTTGCACCGATCAGATTATTGAGATAGGTGTTTGCATCACCTTCAGTAGAAAACTTAGTCGTACTCTCAGCCTTGAGTGTAGTCGTCTTACCCTTGTCATCCTTCACCAGAAACTGGGCGGTGATCTTGAAAGTAGAAACAGACTTAAAGTTCTTGATCTCGCGCTCGCGCTCTACTATGAGACGCACAGCTACTGACTGTACGCGGCCGGCAGAGAGAGACGGACGCACCTTGCGCCAGAGCACAGGTGATAGCTCATAACCCACGAGACGGTCCAGCACACGGCGTGCCTGCTGCGCGTCTACCAGATCGAGGTTGATCTTGCGCGGATTGGCTACGGCGTTCTTGACAGCCTTCTCGGTGATCTCAGTGTAGGTGATACGTTTTGCTTTCTTAGGATCCAGGTCGAGTACGTGACAAAGGTGCCATGCTATGGCCTCTCCCTCACGGTCTTCGTCCGTCGCGAGATAGATGTCTTTAGCACCTTTGGCCAGCTTCTTCAGCTCCTTTATCACCTTCTCTTTATCCTCGTTGACCTCATACTGCGGTGTGTAGTTATTCTTGATATCTATGGCCACACCTTTGTCCGGCAGGTCACGTATGTGACCGTAGCTGGACGATACTACGTAGTCATCCCCCAGGAATTTATTGATGGTTTTTGCCTTGGCAGGTGACTCGACTATGATCAGGTTTTTCGACATAATATATGATGTGGTCGCAAAATTTATGCGTGGCAAAGAAAGTATTTCAAATCAAAAAACACAATTTAGTTTTTTCTTTCATCCATTTCAAGCTATGTTTCTAACCGCAAAAACGCTAAATCGCAAAAGCTATTAATCTCACAGCGTGTCTGGCGTTCATGCTTCTATCTTCCTAGCTTATCGCTCTGGCGGATCGTGTTCAGTACGTCTACCATCTTTCTTTTGGTCTCAAAGTCAAAGGTCAATGCAGTGACAGGCTTGTTATTTTTGAAATAACGCTTGTTTCCCTTTTTGTCTACCTGCATCTCATAAGTATCATCCGATATACGTATCTCCTGCACGGTTAGTTCTGTGCCATCCACTTTACGCTTCTCTGTTTTCTCCTCATAGTTTCGGAAGCGCTCCTCCTCCTCCAGGGCCTTTCGGATCTGGTCCTCACGCTGCGCGTCGGAGAGCTTGGACAGATTATCAGATGTATCCCGAGGTGCCGGCGTTGCATGCGGAGGTGTGGACTTCTTTGGTGTGGCTTTGGCTGTCGCCTTCGGTTCTGCCTTCTTTTCTTTGTAGCGGAGCATCTCTATATACTCCTGATAGTTGTCCGTCTGGTACTTATTATACCAGAGGAACTTCTTATTCTCATCCGCCGCGCGCCAGCGGTCGTGAGCGGCGCGGGCCTTCATCTGCCACATAGTATCACGCAGGAGGGTGCGCTGAGCAGAGTCCCGGGAGTCATTCATCCGCTGCCCGTAGCGGATGGCGCTCATCTCATCCAGCCGAGCGCGGGCCAGCTGGCGCTGCTGCTCCATCAGGTGTGAGGTAGCCCTCTCCCCTAGCCTATCGGCCAGGTCATGCTGCACGGCGAGTAGTTCATCATACTGTTTATCTCCGGTGGTGCGCTGCGTGGCGGCGAGGTGCGCTTGCTCTTCTTTATATAAGGAATCATACCGTGCATCGCTGGCGGCTATCTGTGCGCTGTAGCTGGCTAGCTCTGCCTGCACATCTGCCACTACCTGGCGGGAGTAACCTTCATCATGCGTAGCAGTGATGGTGTTGCGAGAGACGAGCAGGTATTGATTAGCCTTGGCGCGGTTCATGAGGACTGTGACAGAGTCGGCGCGGTGAGCAGGTATATTTGCGAGTGCAAAGGTATCGTCCGTAAAGCCTGTCAGCTTAAGATTGCTCTCTATGCGGCGGTGCGGATCGTGATAGTAGAGGCCGTCGGGTGTGTGCGAGTCTTTTTGCAGTTCGGCTTTGATATCTATCACCGGCAGTCGATCATACCTGCTATCGGCGAGGCTGATGGACTGTGTGATATAGCCCGACTTATATATGACAAGGAGATATTCCTTGCCACGCTGTATCTGGAAGCTGCTCCTACCCTGTGCGTCGGTGTGCAGCGGCTGTATGGGGGAGTTATATTCATAGATATCTACAAGGGCTTGATCCAGCGCGCGGCCAGCGGCGGAGACGGACAGGTTTACCCGGATCTGCTGCGCAGAAAGATGGAGTGTGAAGAAGAAAAGGAAAACCGACAAGAGGTACCGCACCGTTTTGTTTTAGCGGTGCAAACATAAGGGATGCTATTAAATTCTGCGGTGCAAAGCTTAATTATGTCTCACAATCTTTAGCAGTCATAGACATTATTCCTCAGCTTTATTGCAGACGACATGTGTCAGTATAAAATCCTTTTGCTGCACACTCTTTAGCGGCCTCGTTTCTAGTAGATGTGGTAAAAGTCCAATTAGCATAGCCCGCTGGGCAAATGCAGTGGTATTCCTTTTTGCAAGAAGGCATAAATAAAGTGATAGCAACTAAAGACAGAAGAAGAGTAAATGCTTTCATAAATCGAAGTTGTATAAAATTTTAAGATATAAGGAGGGAAAATTGTTTTGTGGGGTAAAAGCTATTTTCGATAAAGTACCCATAGTCAGCAAGAATTAATAAAGGAGCCATTCGGATAGGTCGTTTATTCCTTACATTCGCGACAAAATTCTGCACATGTCGCTGACTCCACTCAACGCTATCTCTCCTATAGACGGACGCTACCGCAGCAAGGTAGATGAACTCGCGCCTTACTTCTCTGAGTATGGGCTGATGAAGTACCGCGTGCTGGTGGAGGTGGAGTACTTCATAGCGCTCACGGAGGTGCCTCTGCCGCAGCTACGTGCGCTGAGTGATGTGGAGAAGAAAGAACTGCGC
This sequence comes from Bacteroidetes bacterium UBA1941, assembly GCA_002336805.1. Taxonomy (GTDB): domain Bacteria; phylum Bacteroidota; class Bacteroidia; order Chitinophagales; family LD1; genus UBA1941. The sequence continues at coordinate 20,820 of DDEZ01000001.1, read as the reverse complement.
AATATCTATGCGGAGTTTAGCGAGGAGGATGCCATGGCGATCAAGGTGTATGAGAAGACGACCAATCACGATGTGAAGGCCGTGGAGTACTTTATCAAAGATAAGATGAAGGCGCTGGGTCATGAGCAGCACCTGGAGTTCATCCACTTCGGCCTGACCTCTCAGGATATCAATAATACTGCGATACCGCTCTCCCTGCGCGATGCGATCAGCGATGTGTATGGACCGGAGCTGGACCGCATCATCACTACCATCACGCAGTACGCGCACCAGTGGTCTCAGGTGCCGATGCTGGCACGCACCCACGGACAGCCGGCCTCTCCTACCCGCCTGGGCAAGGAGCTGCTGGTCTACAGCGAGCGCCTGCTGAAGCAGGTGGCGCAACTAGGTGCTGTGCCTTATAGTGCGAAGTTCGGCGGGGCTACGGGCAACTTTAATGCGCATCATGTGGCGTACCCGCAGATAGACTGGGTGGCGTTTGCAGATCAGTTTGTGAATGAGACGCTGGGGCTGGACCGCAGCAGGTATACCACGCAGATAGAGCACTATGACAACCTGGCCGCGCTATTTGACGCGCTGAAGCGGATCAATACGATACTGATAGACCTGAGCCGTGATATCTGGACCTATATCTCGATGGACTACTTCAAGCAGCAGGTAAAGGCCGGTGAGATAGGCTCCTCTGCCATGCCGCACAAGGTGAACCCGATAGACTTTGAAAATGCGGAGGGCAACCTGGGCATAGCCAATGCACTATTCGAGCACCTGTCTGCCAAGCTGCCTATATCCCGCCTGCAGCGCGACCTGACGGACTCTACGGTGCTGCGTAATGTGGGTGTGCCGATAGCGCACACACTCATCAGCCTGAAGAGCATACACAAGGGCCTAGGCAAACTGCTGCTGAATGAAGCCGCGATCAAGGCCGATCTGGACAATAACTGGGCCGTAGCCGCAGAGGCCATACAGACCATCCTCCGCCGCGAGGGCTACCCGAAGCCGTACGAGAAGCTGAAGGAGCTAACCCGCGGCGCAGTGATCACGGAGCAAAACATCCGCGACTTCATAGAGACGCTGGATGTGAGTGAAGCTGTGAAGGCGGAGCTGAGGGGGATCAGTCCGTTTACGTATACGGGGATCTAACTCTGCAGTAGCTTTTGCATGCAGATGCTGAGCTACTTAATGCTGATTACCACTTTCCCTTTCGCTCTGCCTGTTTCCACATAGGCCATAGCCTCATTGGTCTGGTCAAATGGGAAAACCTTATCAATGACTGGTTTTATAGTGCCATTTTCTATCAATTTAGTTATCGCAGTCAATTGCGACCCCTCCGCCCTCATAAAAAGGAATTTGTAGTTAACATTCAGTTTTTGGGCATATCTCTTTGCCTTTGAGCTTAAAAGCCAGGTAACAAGCTTAAAATACCAAGGCAAATTTATTTCTTCGGCAAACTCAGGCGTAGGTGGCCCGACCAGTGATATCAGCACTCCTCCCTTCTTTAAGATCCTGAAAGAAGCTTCCATTACTTTAGGGTCCCGGTTGCTATGTAGTACCACATCATACTCCTTTAGCACAGTTTCAAAATCTTCATTTCTATAGTCTATGACCAGGTCAGCACCCAGATCTTTCACCCAATTTACATTTGCTGCGCTTGTCGTAGTCGTTACATAAGCACCGAGGTGCTTTGCCAGCTGGATAGCAAATGTGCCTACACCTCCGGAGCCGGCTTGTATGAATACTTTTTGTCCCTTCTTTATTTTAGCTATCTCTACCAGCGCTTGCCATGCCGTCAGCCCCACCAGAGGAATCGAAGCGGCTTCTAGCATAGACAGTTTTTGGGGTTTCAGTGCAATGTCGCTGTCTTGCACTGCAATGTATTCTGCAAAAGTACCTATCCTGTAGTCACCCACTCTGGAATAAACCTCATCCCCCACCTTAAAGCCCTTTACACCCGCACCTATCTTGATCACCGTGCCTGCCATATCATGTCCATTGACCAGCGGCGTCTTGTAGGGCAAAAAGAGTTTGAACTCCCCTGTCTTTATCATGGTGTCCAATAGATTGACCCCTGCGGCATGGATCTCGACCAATACTTCATTGTCTTTTATGGATGGCAAGTCTACTTCAGATAAGTATAATGGTTCGTCTTTGCTGTATTTCTTTATTTGATATGCTTTCATTTTAAAAAATTATTTGTTGAGAAAATCTAATGTGCTTTTTACAAAGGCCTCATGATTTTGAAATATACCGCCATGACCAGCATCTTTATAAATGATCAATTCTGCATTCGGAAATCGCTCAGCCATATCATAAGAGTTTTTTGTGGGTACCATTCTGTCATCATCACCATTCACTACGAGCACAGGATGCTCCATGGATGATAGATCCATAGCAGACTCTTGTGACCATGCATAGATCGCCTTCAGCTGGGTATTCATTGTTTTTATAGAAATTTCCTTATCCCGGTTTTCTGTTCTTTCCAGCAATCTTTTTAAAAATTTGCGGGCTGCATTTTTACCATTGTGAGTCTGGGTAAAAAACAGATAGAATTTGGGATCGCGAAAGGTCAAATACCCTCTCAAAATATCTATGTAAGTAATTTTTGTAACGTTATTCATCTTATAGCCGCCCCTGGGACCTGTTCCTGCCAATATTACCTTGCGCACCAGTAGTGGTTCTTTCAGCAATATTTCCTGCGAAACCATTCCCCCCAATGAAAATCCGAGTAAATCAACTTTGCTAAAACCTAACGCCTTGACAAAAGCAATCACATCCTCTGCCATGGCCACTATTGTATCCGGCGCCGTACCTGATGAGGAGCCCACACCCCGGTAGTCTAAAGAGATAATCTGATGCCGAGATGCGATGCCATCCATTATCCGTGGGTCACAATTATCCAAGACTGCTGCTAAGTGGTTCAAATAAATCACTGGTATGCCCCCTCCGCTGCCATAGGAGCGATATGCAAACCTGATACCATTCGCCTCTACAAATTGCGTGGGCACGCTGCTATACTTGTTATCCGATTGACTATTCATTTTAGCGACCTGTTTTTTAGAATAAAACGAAATTTACTTGCATATTGCAAGTGCAAATGTATCAATCTACTTGCATAATGCAAGTAAATAATTAAATAATTTATGAATAATAATCAAAGGAGATCAGATTGCCCTATCAGTTGCTCTCTGGATGTGTGGGGAGATAAGTGGTCATTGCTGATCATAAGAGACCTCATGTTTGCCAAACAATGTACCTATGGTGACTTTCTAAAATCCGGAGAGGGAATCTCTACAAATATTTTGGCATCAAGATTACAAGCAATGGAGGAAAATGGGCTTATAGAAAAGCTAAGCCACCCTGATAGCAAAGCGAAAGTCTTGTATCGCCTCACTCAGAAGGGAATCGACCTGCTACCGGTCATGCTTGAGATCAGCGTCTGGGCAGAAAAATACTATGATATTGACAAAGACAGAAAAGTTGTGGTGAAGGAATACAAAAAGGATAAAGAAGGATTTCTTAAGGCCTCTTTAAAAGAACTAAAGAAGGTTTAGAGGAATGGATTCCCAAAGGGGACTTTAACAGGCGTTTTACCGCAGAGGCGGAGAGGCGCGGAGAAATTCATTATAGGAAATGAGGCTCCCCGCTAGGTTTTCCTTCAATATGAAAGGGCTTCAGTTCGTTATAAACTGCCAAAATAAATTTCCCGGATCGTTGGGAAATGCCGCGAAATATTGTTTAATTTTAAGATACGAAACCCGAAGACATGTCCTGTGCTTTTTTCATGCGGCTCTATTTCGAAACCCTTAAATGACCTGGCCATGAAAGTACTCCTCGACATCAAAGACAACAAAGCCTCTGACCTACTCGAGATCCTCCGAAACCTATCTTACGTCACTACCAGCCACATCTCCGAAGACCGCCTCTCCCTACTCCGCGAAGTAGAGGAAGCTACCGAGGCACTGAAGCACAACTACAATCCCGGCCGCTACAAGGACCGCCGCGGCCACTAGTACCTGACATCTATATATACGGGCAAATGATCACTATAGCCTCCATGCCAGATGGGGCCGCTATAGGTGCGGTTGGGCATTTCGCCGTACTTGGGGTGTTTGAATAGCATCCAGTCCTGGCGGAAGATGTGGCCCTCCTGTGTCGTGACCTGTGGGGTGGAGACACCATCCAGCAGGCTGCCAGTCACTACAAACTGATCAAAGACATCATTTTCATCTTTATACTTCAGGGAGTATTGACCCGCCTTGTAGGGCTTTAGCATCAGGTCATAGAGGGCGAGGCTCTGCGGGTGCGCCACAGGCTCCTGTGCGCCGAGGATAAAGGAGATGCTGCTATCGGTAGGGTTATCATTCAGGTCGCCCATGATCACGATAGCGGCATGCGGGTCGGCGTGCTCTATGAGATTGATCTTATTGCGCAGGACCATGGCTGCGGCATAGCGGCGCACCTGAGACACGGAGGCCCCATCTCTCCTGCTCGGCCAGTGGTCTACGAAGAAGTGTACAGGCTTGCCCCCTACTTCACCTTTCACATAGACGATGTCACGTGTGCCCTTGTCCAGATCGGGCAGGCGCACGGTGAGGAAGGCTGTATCCTGTATGGTGACGAGCTTCTTATTATAGATCAGCCCCACATCTATTCCGCGCGGATCGGGTGAGTCGTGCTCTATCACACCGAGGTCGTACTTCTTCAGCGCGGGGCGGGCTATGAGGTCTGTGACCACCTGCCTATTCTCCACCTCGGCGAGACCGATCACGAGCGGCTGGTCTTTGTCCAGTACTGCTGCGATCACTTTGGCGATGTGGTCGAGCTTGATAGTGTAGCGCTCGCTAGTCCATTGTCCTTTGGCTGTGGGCAGGAACTCCTCGTCCTCTGTGCGCGGGTCGTCTATGGTATCAAAGAGGTTTTCTGTATTGTAAAAGACAATACGCGCCGTCTTTGCGTTTTGCGCGATAGCGCCGGTACAAAGAGCAGTCAAGAGTATCGGGATCAAAAGGAGCTTTCTCATCAGAGGTATTTTCCGGATGCAATATGCTGCAATTCCTCCTGATAGCCGAGCGGTGCGTAGCCAAAGCTTCGGGCCTTAGAGATATTTAAGGAAACATCTGCCGGGCGGGGATTGGCAGCGGGGATATCTTTCTGAGACATGGACCTGAGCAGGCTCTTATTCAGACCAAAAGCCTCTACTGCTGCCAGGCCAAACTCAAAGCGCGACACGCGCTGGCCACCTGCTATGTGAAAGATACCTGAGGCTTCTTCCGCCAGGTGCAGCAGCCCCTCTGCTACGCTCCGCGCACCAGCCACAGAGCGGTACTCATCATGAAACAGATTGGCCTCGCGGCCCTCGCGCAGGCTGCGGATGAAGGCGCTGAAATAGGTCCTGTCACTCGCCTCGGGCGCACCAAACATGAGCGGGCAGCGGGCTATAAGTGACTCCGGGTAGACCTTCATAACCTCAGTCTCTGCCAGCACTTTATGCTCGCCATAGATCATCAGTGGGTTAGGCGCATCTTCTTCTGTATAGTTTCCTTTACTCCCGTCAAATACCAGATCTGTAGATGTGAAAACAAACGGTACCTGATAGTCTGAGCAGATACCTGCCAGGTTTTGCGTGGCCTCTACATTGATAGCATAAGACAGCTCTGGCTCCCTTTGGCAGCGGGCGGCGTCTGCCAGGGCGGCAGCGTGGATCACTACATCAGGCTCTATATCATCTATCACATTGCCCATATCTATATAGCTGCGCAGGTCAAACTGGATCGGGGTGCAGCGCTCAAATTGGATGCTGCCAGTATTGTACTGCGCATATACCTCATAGCCCTGCGCGGCAGCACAGCGGATGAGGTGATAGCCCAGGAAGCCTGATGCACCGGTGATCAATATCTTCTTATGAGACATAGACCAAAGGTTTGCATTATTCTGAGTTATTCAAAGCATTCCCAAAATTCTGCTCCTTACTTCTTCACTACCTCCTTCATCAGTACGATGTAGGTGGGCAGGTGGTCACTGTAGCCATGCTGGTAGGTATTGCCATCAAAGGTACGGAGCGGATAGCCCTTGTATTTGCCCGACTGCTGGATCATAAAGTCCTTGCGGAAGATGAGGGCCTTGTTGTAGAAATAGCCATGCTGCGACTGATCGAGCCAGCCGTGTGAGATGATGATCTGGTCAAAGAGGTTCCACATATCATCATAGGCCAGCGTACCGATACCATCCTTGGTATAGCGTACCCATGGATTGTAGAGGCCCCCGGCCTTTACTTTATCCTTCTCGCCTTTAGCACCGAGCACCTTGGTCACAGAGGGGCTGGTAGGATCATCATTGAGGTCACCCATGAGGATCACTTTGGTTTCAGGATTGATAGCCATGAGGGAGTCTATCACATGCTTGGCTACCCCGGCAGCCTGGGCGCGGTATGGGGCGCTGGCCTCCTCGCCACCACGGCGTGACGGCCAGTGATTGACAAATACATTGATCGTATCACCATCGTAGATACCATTTACCCACAGCACATCGCGGGTAGGATGCGGTTTGCCCTCTTCTATCAGGTCTACAGGCAGCGGCGCACTGTAGAGCACGCGGAAGTATTTAGGATTATAGATCATAGCTACATCTACCCCACGCGCATCGGGAGAGTCGTAGTGCACGATCTTGTAGTTGCGCTTTTTGAATGCCGGCTGTGAGATCAGGTCCTGGAGCACGGTCTCATTTTCTATCTCAGATACACCGAGGAGCGATAGGCCATCTGGTGTGATATCTGTACCGATCTGCGACAGCACCTCTGTGAGGCGGCTCACCTTGTCCTGATAGACACCGGCATCATAGTGCAGCTGACTGTTAGGAAGATATTCGGCATCATCCACACGCGGGTCATCTATGGTGTCATAAAAGTTCTCACAATTGTAAAAACCGATGACACCTACGCGGTATTGCTTTTCCTGCGCAAAGGCCCCTAAACCAAAGACTGTCAATAAAGTAAGGACTGAAAAAAACTTCTGCATGTTGCGATTTAATATGGCAAAGTTAGCGGATGACTTGATTTAACAGCCCCTGCACGGGATTTATAATCATTTATTAACATCGGCGGGTTGCCATTGATGGGTAAATATTTAGCTTTGGCCCGAAATTAACTTATTTTTTGATGAAGCAATTTTTCGCTCTATGCTGCACACTGGTGCTGTGCGGACATCTGTCCTACGCTCAGACCGCTGCCAGCGACTCTATAGAAAAGGTGGTGCAGCAGGACGCTGACGTGATACCTACCATAGCCGTCAGCTCTGATGACCTCAGTGAGGCCATCACTACGCAAAACGTAGCCAGTATGCTGGCCTCTACCGGAGATATCTATGCTGCTACGCTCAGCTACAGGCTCAATCAGGGTGGCTTCCGCTACCGTGGCTACCGCAATGACCAGTTTACCATGCTAGTGAATGGTGTGATCATTAATGACCCGGAGAATGGCGCGTCCTTCTTTAATGGATCAGGTGCCTTCACCGACCTGCTCAGAAACAGGTCCGGCAGCCTGGCGCTGCTGCCGTCTTCATTCTCCTTTGGCGGGCTGGGTGGCTCCTATAATATGGATATGCGCGCAGGTGGCCTCAAGAAGGGCCTGAGCCTGACGTATACAGCTGCCAACCGTCAATACTTTAACCGTCTGAATGCCTCCTACTCTACCGGCTACCTGAAGCACGGCTGGGCGGTGGCTATCGCTGCCTCACGCCGTTGGGCTGTGAAAGGCTACCAGCCAGGTACGTCATTCGACGGATACGGCTACTTCCTGTCTGTAGAGAAGAAATTTGGTGAGCGCCACCGCCTGAGCTTTACCACGCTGGGCACACCTACTACCTCCGGCCGCTCCTCTGCCTCTGTGCGCGAGTTTCAGCAGCTGGCGGGTACTAACTACTACAACTCTGACTGGGGCTACCAAAACGGCGAGGTGCGCAATGCGAACATCAACAAGCGCTTTGAGCCGATGTTCATGCTGACACATGAGGCCAAATTCAGCAATAAGACAAACCTGGTCACGGGTATAGACTTTGAGATAGGCCGCAATACTACCTCTGGTATAGACTGGTACAACTCTCCCTCTCCGGACCCGGACTACTACAAGAACCAGCCGAGCCTGATCACCGATCCGGCACAGCGCGAGCTGGCAGAGGAGGCATTTCGCACGGATGCCAATGTAAGGCAGATCAACTGGGACCGTCTGTATGCTATCAACCGCAATGCACCGATGACAGCCAATGGCCGCCAGTCGAGCTACATAGTGGGCGAGAATGTACAAGACAATAAGCAGGTGAACTTTAACTCCACGCTGAATCATACTTTCTACGACCACATCTCCCTCACTGCGGGCCTGACCTACCAGTGGGAGCAGGTGCACCACTACAAGAGGGTAAACGACCTGCTGGGCGGCGACTACTATGTAAACCTGAATGACTATGCAGTGCAGGACTTCCCTACGGATCCTAATGTACTGCAGTATGACATGCAGCACCCTAACCGTATCCTGCATGTAGGCGACAAGTATGAGTACGACTACAGCTCAAACATACACAAGACATCTGCCTGGCTGCAGCCTTACTTTAAGTTTAACCACGTAGAGTTCTTTGTATCCGGCCAGATCATGCACAACTACTACTGGAGGACGGGCAACGTACAGAACGGCCTGTATCCAAACAACTCACTGGGCGACTCACGCAAGATATCTATGATCACCTGGGCTACCAAGGCAGGTGTACAGTACAAGATCAACGGCAGGAACTATATCTATGCCAATGGTATGATAAAGACCGAGCCACCTACATTCAACCAGAGCTACATCAACGCGCGCCTGCGCAATGAGGTAGTGGCGGGCCTGCGTGCTGAGAATGTATATGCAGCAGAGATAGGCTACCAATACAAATCACCGATCATCAAACTGAAGATCAGCGGCTTCTTTACCGAGTTTCAGAATGGTATCGAGAACAGGACCTTCTTTCACGATGACTACAGGACGAACGTAAACTACTCTATGACCGGCATGGGCCGCAGGCACATAGGCGCTGAGCTGGGCTTTGATGCCAAGATCTACAAGGGCTTTAGCACAAACCTCGTTTTCACCGCCGGCAAATACTACTATACTACCAATGCCAATGTGACCATCACAAAGGATAACAGCGATGAGGTGCTGAATAACCAGACCGCCTACATCAAGGACTACTACCTGGGTACCATGCCGCAGGTGACCGGATCACTCGGATTCAAGTACAGCAGCCCTAAATACTGGTATGCTGCGATCAACTTCAACTACTTTGACCAGATGTATGCTCAGATCAACCCTGTGCGCCGCACAGCGCAGGCAGTAGACCTCGTGCCATACGGCTCTGACCAGTACAATGCTATCCTGCACCAGGAGCGCCTGAAGGCACAGTTTACCATGGATATCTCCGGCGGATACAACCTCCTGCTCAATAAGTACATCAAGCATATGGGCAAGTACAAGTACAACCTGAACTTCTACGCCCTGCTCACCAACCTGACCAACAACACCAACTTTGCGGTGAGCGCTCAGGAGCAGCTGCGCTATGACTACGGCCAGAACAACCTGGACAAGTTTGGCACCAAGTACCGCTACATGATCGGCTTCGGCTATTTCGTATCAGTAGCATTCCGCATGCAGTAATCATAAAAAGGAAAAGAAGAGACAATGACCAAGACCAATATAAAGACCATAGCGATAGCAGCCATCACAGGCCTGCTGATCACAGCGGGTATCCTGAGCTGCAAGAAGGACAACTTCACCATGCCGGATCCCAATACGGACCCGGCCGGTGTATCTGCCACGATGACCATCAAGGCCTTCAAGCAGAAGTTTCTGAATGGGATATCAAACAACTACCTGCCCACAATGATAGATACCAACGTGATTATATCAGGTATCGTAAATGCGGATGACAAGTCGGGCAATTTCTACAAGATCATCAGCATACAGGACTCCACCGGAGGCATACAGCTGAAGATAGGCAGCAGCTACCTGTATCAGGACTACCCTATAGGACGCAGGATATTTGTGAAGGTAAAGGGCCTGCTGTTTTTCAACTACAGCGGCACCTATGAGCTGGGCGGCTATATAGACACCACTACCAGCCAGTACCCTAACGTGGGCCCGATAGTGATAGACAAGGCCCCTGACCACATCATCAAAGGCCAGTGGGGCCTGGATGTACCGGTGAAGCACATGACCATCACCCAGCTCAATATAGCTGACTATATCAACCTGCAGAGCATGCTGGTGCAGATAGACAGTGTGGAGTTTGGCACCTTTGATACCACTCAGACATGGGCAGACAATGTGAGCAAGGGCTCTGTGAACCGTACCCTCTATGACTGTACCAATCATAGCATCATAGTCCGTACGAGCGGCTATGCAGGATTTGCAGACCAGAAGCCAAACCCGGGCCATGGCAACCTGAAAGGCATCTACACCTACTACACCATCAGCGGTACACCGCAGCTGGTGATACGTGATACGAGCGATGTAATGTTCACCCCGGGCGGCCGCTGCCACTAATCCATGACAGAAACAAATAAGAGATCAAACATGAAATCAAGTATAAAAAACCTCTCTATCCTCACTGCTGCTATAGCCATAGCAGTGGCTATCAGCTCCTGTGTCAAAGATAAATGGGGCGCACCACCAGTAGCCAGCGAGGGTGACCCGGCCAATGTACACGCTACGATGAACCTGCGCGACTTTAAGATCCGCTACTGCTTTGGCATAGCGCATACGCTGGATAGCGCACGCCCGGTCAAAATCAATGACAGCATCATACTGAGCGGTGTGATCAACTCGTCTGACCGTGCGGGCAATTTCTACAAGCAGCTGGTGCTGCAAGACTCTACCGGTGGCATACAGATCAAGGTAGACGCCACAGGCCTGTATAATGAGTATCCGATAGGCCGCCGTGTTTTCATCCTCTGCAAGGGACTGTACCTGTACAACTATCTCGGCACGCTGGAGATAGGCAGCTACATAGACACTACCGGGCCGCAGCCTACGCTGGGCGGTATACCCTCTAACCTGATACCACGCTATATAGTAAAGGGTGCACTCAATGCACCACTGGTAGCCAAAAAATACACTATCTCTGACCTCAACGCGGCTAACCAGATATACGAGCAGAGCACACTGATCCGTGTAGACAGCGTAGAGTTCACTGCGCCGGATACAGGCCTGACCTATTCAGATCCTTTCAATAAGGCATTTGGCAATATCAACTTCCAGCAGCGCGACCGCAACTCTGCAGTAGTGCGCTCCAGCGGCTATGCCAACTTTGCGGCGGTGAAAGTGCCTAAGGGCAGCGGTACGCTCTACGGTATCTTTACCATCTATCAGAAGTCTAACGGCTCCCTGATCAATCAGGTGGGTATACGCGATACGTCAGACGTACAGTTTACTGATCCGCGCTTCTATCCGTGATCTACGGACCGGGAAGGTTTAAATATCTTTTATCAAAGGATGGTCCGCGTGACCATCCTTTTTAGTATCTCCCCGGAGGCGGGGCCTTCATTCATGAGCAGGTCCAGGCTGCTGAGGCCCGTGGCCACTGTATCTACCTGATCGAATACTTTGATATATGGCACGTCCTGTATCTGCCAGCGCTCGGCTCCTACAGTGATATCCTCAGGCAGTCTGCCGGGCTTCCAGCAGGCGCGGAGGTCGGTTTTGCCCGCAGGGCTACGGTCATAGCTATCTGTATAGCTCAGTGAGACCTCCAGCCGCATGAGGCGAATGAGCAGCGCGAGCCAGGCTTCATTCCAGTCCCATAGGCTGTCGTATTTTTTATGAAATAGCGGCTCTATTTTATCCTTGTAGTGCTCGTAGTATGGTGCACTACCGTAGGCAGAGTAGATGGTGGTCCAGTGGCGGTGCTGCCAGGCCTCTGTGTAGGATAGCTGCGTATCGCGGTAGCGGCGGTGATGGTCGCGGCCACCTGCCAGCGGTATACTGAGGGGGATGATGCCATTGGCACCGGCTACCTCGCAGCGGTTGCGCCAGGTAGATTTGACATAGCTCTCGTGGGCCTCCAGCTGCACCTCACCGGCAGCAGCCAGTAGCGCCATATACGGCACAGGAGGCAGGTAAAGCAGAGGCAATAGTAGCACGATCTATCAGGCAAAGATAAACCAGTAGGCGGCTACCCACACCAATATGAAACCAGCTCCGATGTAAAATTCATCGGGGCTCTGACGCAGGTCCTTTTTGATAAATCCCCGGTAAAGCATGTGTATCAGCCAGAGCAGGGCCAGTATAGGTATAGCTATGATCCTCATCTTGATCGTGTTTAGGTAGTACAAAGATAGAATGTTTACAAAAACTTTGGGGCACCGCAACATCCTGCCTGATTTATGGTTTAACTATGCATCACAAAATCAGATATACCATGATAGCTACCAAAGCATACGCCGTGCAGAATGCCACAACGCCGCTGGGCCCCTTTACCCTGGATCGCCGCGACCTGAAGCCTACTGACGTGCACATAGAAATACTCTACTGTGGCGTATGCCACTCAGATATACACCAGGCCCGCAATGAATGGGGCGGCTCCAAGTACCCTATGGTACCGGGCCATGAGATAGTAGGCCGCATCGTAAACGTGGGTGACAAGGTGACAAAATTTAAAACCGGAGACCTGGCCGGTGTGGGCTGCTTCGTAGACTCGTGCCGCAGCTGCCCGCAGTGCGCAGCCGGTGAGGAGCAGTACTGCGACAAGGGTATGACCGGCACCTACAATAGCTTTGAGCGTGGTACCACGATCCCTACCTACGGTGGCTACTCCAATAATATAGTGGTAGACGAGCAGTATGTGCTGCGTGTATCTGACAAGCTGGACCTGAGCGCCGTAGCGCCACTGCTCTGCGCCGGTATCACTACCTACTCTCCGCTGCGACATGTGGGTGTAAGCAAAGGCCACAAAGTAGCCGTACTCGGACTCGGTGGCCTGGGCCACATGGCGGTGAAGTTTGCCGCGTCGTTTGGTGCAGAGGTGACGATGCTGAGCGGTAGCCCGTCTAAGGAGGCTGACGCCAAAAAGCTCGGCGCGCACAACTTCATCCTGACATCTGACAAGGAAAAAATGGCGGCAGCAGCCGGCTCGTTTGACTTTATACTCAACACGGTATCTGCGCCACATGACTACAGCGCCTACCTGAAACTGCTCAAGACCAACGGCACCATGATAGTAGTAGGCATCCCTCCTACCCCGCAGGCTATACCTGCCACTGACCTGATCATGAAGCGCAAGACGATCATCGGATCACTGATAGGTGGCATACGCGAGACGCAGGAGATGCTGGACTACTGTGCCGAACACAATATCGTATCAGACGTAGAGGTGATCAGCGCAGACTATATCAATACCGCCTACGAGCGCATGCTGAAGGGCGATGTAAAGTACCGCTTTGTGATAGACACTAAGACACTGTAGAGAATAGTGCATAACGCATAGAGAATAATGAAACAGCCGGCTTTGTCCGGCTGTTTTTATTTTATATGAGATAAAATTTGGTGGCACGAAATATCTATCGTAATATTGCGATAGAAATGGGAGCTAGTAAGACACAGGAGTTTAGTGAGCGGGACAACAGGATAGCCCGGTATGCCAAGGCGCTGGCGCATCCGGCCCGGATAGCCATATTGCAGCTACTGGTGCAGAAGAATAGCTGTGTATGCGGCGATATAGTAGACGAGCTGCCACTCTCGCAGAGTACCATCTCACAGCACCTGAAGGAGCTGAAAGATGCAGGGCTGATAAAAGGCGATATAGATGGCGCCAAAGTATGCTACTGTATAGATGACAAAGAATGGAAGCTGGCAAAGGCATACCTCAATGAGCTGTTTGTGTCCTTTACCTCGCCTAAGTGCTGTTGATTTTTTTTGACCAAAGCCATCGGTATATTACGATAAAACAAAACACACATCATATGCAAACAGATAATGAGATAAAGGAAGCGGTAAAGCAGAAGTACGCAGAGATAGCCCTGCAGGACAAGGAAACCAACGCCAGCTCTTGCTGCGGAGCAGGTGGCTGCTCTACAGAGGTGTACAACATCATGAGCGAAAACTATGATACCCTAAATGGCTACCATCCTGACGCAGACCTGGGCCTCGGCTGCGGACTGCCTACACAATTTGCAAAGATCAAAAAGGGAGATACGGTGCTCGACCTCGGCAGTGGCGCGGGCAATGACTGCTTTATAGCCCGTGCGGAGACAGGCGCGGAGGGCCGCGTGATAGGTGTAGATTTCACCCCTGCCATGCTGGAGAAGGCACGCGCCAATGCCGCTGCGCGTGGACTGGAGAATGTGGAGTTTCGCGAGGGTGATATAGAGCACCTGCCGGTAGAGAATGACACCATAGACGTGATCGTGAGCAACTGCGTACTAAACCTGGTGCCAAATAAGAAAGCCGTCTTTGGCGAGATGATGCGCGTGCTGCGTCCGGGCGGGCACTTCAGCATCTCTGATGTAGTGCTGTCTGGTGAACTGCCGGAGGCGCTGCGACGCGATGCTGAGATGTATGCAGGTTGTATCTCCGGCGCAATACAGTATGAGACGTACCTCGGCACTATCGTGGCTACGGGCTTTACAAATGTGACAGTGCAAAAGCAAAAACCGATACACGTGCCGGACGATATCCTGACCCGCTATCTCGATGCGGAGCAGCTGGCTGCATTCCGCTCGGGCGCTACGGGTATATACAGTATCACTGTGTATGCTGAGAAAAAAGCCAAGTCATGCTGTGGACCAGACTGCTGCTCGTGATATATGAAGAAGCACCTCCTATTCGTCTGTATAGAAAATAGCAACCGCAGCCAGATGGCGCAGGCTTTTGCACGTATGGATGGCGGGCCGGATGTGGTGGCCTATAGCGCTGGTTCGCGCCCATCCGGCAGGATCAACCCAAAGGCTATAGCTGCCATGCAGGAGCTGGGCTATGACCTCTCAGCCCATAGCTCCAAAGCGCTGACCGAGATACCGGATATAGCATACGACTACGTGGTCACTATGGGCTGCGGCGATGAGTGCCCATGGGTGCATGCCAAACACAGGGTAGACTGGCAGATACCGGATCCGCGCGATATGAATGAAGAAGATTTCCGCCAGGTGCGGGATCTGATACGGGATAAAGTCAGGACGCTGATATTAGCGCCGGCTGGTGAAGCTTAAGATACTACCACCTCAGGCACTTCATTGATCTCTTCCTTTACCGGCTCGGGCTGATGTGCTGCGGCGGTACGTGCCTTCACCTTCTCAAACTCTGCATCGTACTGAGCATGATTGGTGCCCATGATGCGATCCCAGAGGTTGAAGTAGAGGCCATAGTTGCAGCGCACGTAGCGGTGGTGCATATTGTGGTGTACGGAGGTATTCTGCCACTTGTACAGAGCATGCTTAGTGAAGCCACTCGGGAATAACTCAAAGCCGAGGTGGCCCATCACATTCAGCACCGTCTGGAAGATGACCCAGATAAAGATAGCCAGCGGATGCAGCGGCATGATGAACACCATGATAGGCAGGATAGCCACCTCCAGCACCGCCTCTATCGGGTGAAAGGAGAAAGCCGCCCAGGGTGTAGGATTAGTAGAGAGGTGGTGGATGCGGTGCACATACTTGTATATCCTGTCCCAGTGCATGAGGCGGTGGACCCAGTAGAAGTAAAAATCGTGCAGCAGGATAAAGGCTACCACCGAGAAGATAAAATAGCCTGCGCTGCGCGCATGTATATCCGTATAGATCTTTGTATAGCCGCTTATCTTGGCCCAGTAGACACCCGTGCCTATCAGAGCAAAGATACCAAGTGACAGCAGCGAGTACATGACCTCGCGGTTCATCACCTTGCGGTCAGGATACTTGGGTTGTATCTTGTGAAAGGTGAATTTCTGCTTCTTCCACACATAGAATATCAGGTAGGCTATACCTGCAAAGAAGAAGTAGCGCAATACGATGAGCGGAAATATCTTGAGCAAATGGGCCAGTAACTCCATAGCTGTGTTTTTGGTAGCGTAAATATATATAGCCTGCGGTAATCTGGGCATGACTAATAGCTGAAACAGAAGGGAAACTTTGCGAAAGGGGGCTTTGGCCTGCTGAAACGGTGTTAACTTTTTTGTATCAGATAATTAATTCTATTTTGCGCCTATACAAAACGATACATGAGTACTCTCTTCAGGAAAAAATCCCTGGCCTCCCTGCTCAACACTGATAGTGATGGCGGACATAGCCTGACCCGTACCCTCACGGCTACCTCTCTGGTGGCGCTGGGCATAGGGGCGATCATCGGTGCGGGCCTCTTCGTGCGCACCGCTGCCGCAGCGGCCAATAATGCCGGACCATCTGTGACCCTCGGATTCATACTGGCGGGCATAGGCTGTGCGCTGGCGGGCCTGTGCTATGCAGAGTTTGCGGCCATGATACCTGTGGCGGGTAGTGCCTATACCTACTCCTATGCTACCCTCGGTGAGCTGGTGGCCTGGGTCATAGGCTGGGACCTCGTGCTGGAGTATGCGCTCGGCGCAGCTACAGTGAGTATAGCCTGGAGCGAGTACCTCAATAAACTACTCGGCTATATAGGCTACCAGATACCCTACGAGTGGTGCCACTCCCCTATGGAGAAACTGATGGGAGCTGATGGCGCTGTGCTGGCACACGGCTATATGAATATACCGGCGCTCTTCATCCTCTTCCTGCTCAGCCTGCTGCTGATACGCGGCACCAGGGAGTCTGCCTTTGTCAACTCTGTGATCGTGGTGACAAAGCTGGCCATCGTGGTGCTCTTCATCGTATTCGGCTGGCAGTTTATCAACCCGGCTAACCATACGCCATACATCCCTGAGGCTACTACCTACACAGATATACAGGGCGTGTCGCACAACTTTGGCGGCATGTGGGGGATACTCGGTGCGGCTGGTGTGGTGTTCTTTGCATTCATCGGCTTTGATGCCGTGTCTACTGCGGCGCAGGAGGCCAAGAATCCTAAGCGCGATATGCCTATCGGTATACTCGGATCGCTGGCTGTCTGTACGGTGCTTTACATCCTCTTTGCACACGTGTTGACAGGTGTGGCAAGTGTCAATGATTTCCGCACAGCGGGCAAGGAAGCCTCTGTGGCCTATGCCATACAGACCTACATGCACGGCTACGGCTGGCTGGCCAAACTGGTCACTGTAGCGATCCTCGCAGGATTCAGCTCAGTGATACTGGTGATGCTCATGGGCCAGTCTCGTGTATTCTACACCATGTCAAAGGATGGCCTGATACCATCTATCTTCTCTGACCTGCATCCTAAATACAAGACCCCGTACAAGTCTAACCTGCTCCTCTTTGGTTTCATCGGGCTTTTCTCAGCCTTTGTGCCGGGAGATATCGTGGGTGATATGACGAGCATCGGTACCCTGTTTGCATTCATACTGGTATGTGCCGGTGTGATCATCATGCGCCGCACAGCGCCGGATGAGCCGCGCCCATTCCGCACGCCGCTGGTGCCGCTCGTGCCTATACTGGGTATCATAACGTGTGGTCTCATGATCCTCGGCCTCGGCTGGGCCAACTGGGTTCGCCTGGGTGTATGGCTCGTGATCGGCTTTGTGATCTATTTCTCCTATAGTATTAAGAATAGCAAACTCAATAAGCAGTAAGCATTCATACCAACGAATAGAAAGCCGGCAAAGTAGCCGGCTTTTTTGTTTGCTGCAGGTACTACAAAAACAAAACCCGCGATAAGCGCGGGTCTGTAAGGGCGGTTGTATCGTGATGGCTGATTAAGCCTTCTTTATGCCTTCGCGGAGGAGGAGCAGGTTCAGGTCATTAGTACCTACAAAGTTGGCAGAGATATTAGGTCCGCTGCCAGCGGTAGCATCCTGTACCGGAGCCTGCTCAGCAGGAGCAGCTACCGGAGCCTGTGTGTTCCGAGCTGTAGTGATGGTCACCTGAGTATTTTCCTTGGCTGCTGGTGTCTGCGCAGAGGCTGCGGTGAAGATCAGGAGGCTGAGGGCGATAGTCAGGATGTATTTCATGTTGCTTTTGTTTGCGTTGATATTTCCAAGATAAATTTGGTTACACTTTTGTCAATCTTTTTTTGACAAGAGCTGTATTGTAGTGTGTGACGCGCAATGAGTTAAAGCCAAAATATTCTTGAAAAAACTGGTAAGCACAGGCAGATCGGCCCATCTCCACTCCTCTATATCGCATCGTATATGGCTCATATCGTGAACGGATCGGGAGTCGTTTTAAAAGCTATATTTGCCGCCCTATCAATATTTTATGAAAACAATACTCATCCTCCTGCTGTCCGGCCTGTGCCTGACAGCATCTGCGCAAAAAACTGCTAAGATCTACGCCAAAGCCCAGAAAGCCCTGGACCAGCATGACTACTATGATGTGCTGGACTACATGGACAAACTGCCCAAGGAAGAAAAGAGCACGGCTACCTATAATAAGTATATGGCCGTAGCACTCGACTCTCTGAAGCGCTATGGCAAGGCGATCACCTATTATGAGGTGTATACGGACATTAGCCATGACAGCGTAGCCGGCCTGAGGCTGGCTGAAATACGCGCTATAGAACAAAAACGGATAGCCGCCTGGCAGGCTAAGCTGGTACGTATCAAAAACTGTCCGAAGTGCCTGGGTACAGACACAGTAGTGACTGAATCAAACTGTATGCAGTGCGGAGGCAACGGCCAGATCAGGAAACCATGCTCACGCTGCCGCGGGGTAGGTACTGTAGCCTGTGGCAGCTGTGGTGGCAAGGGCTCCCTTGCATCTCAGGATGGCCCTATCCCCTGCGGCTCATGTGGCGGTACCGGTACCAAGCAGTGCAATAACTGCGACCGCGGCTACAAAGACGAATCCTGCAATGGCTGTAACGGTAGCGGCAGAGCCGTGTACCACCAAAAGTGTGATCTGCACGAGTGATCCCAATCATTCGCCTGACCTGAAACCACAAAAGAAAACAACAAGCCCATATCAGTTGTACTTAATTTATATGTTTATATTTTAAGAGCATCGAGGTCATTTTTAGGCTATTTTTGAGAAATAAATTAATCAGTAATGGCTAGACGGCGCAGATTTTTGCTTGTTATTATCATTTTTGGACTGATATGCAGCGCCGGCCTCATTTTTCCTAATCCTGTAGAAACGGCTGTCAACGACCCTGCCATCAACTATGCTGATGTGGCCTGGCTGCTCACGGCATCTGGCCTGGTGCTGCTCATGACACCGGGGTTGTCTTTCTTCTACGGGGGTATGGTGAGCAAGAAGAACATCATCTCTACCATGCTGCAGAGCTTCATCGCGCTGGGGACGATCACGGTGGTCTTTATCACAGTCGGCTTTGGGCTCTGCTTCGGCACCAGCTGGCACGGGCTAATAGGCAATCCGCTGGACTTCCTGTTCTTCAAAAACGTGACCCTCTCTACTAATAAGGCCCTCGCTCCTACTATCCCGCTCATGCTCTTTGCGGTATTTCAGATGAAGTTTGCCATCATCACGCCGGCGCTGATCACAGGCAGCTTTGCCGAGCGGGTCAAATTCAATGCTTACCTCGTCTTTATGATCCTCTTTAGTGTCTTTATCTATTGCCCGCTGGCGCACTGGACCTGGCACCCGGAGGGTTTCCTCCACAAGTGGGGCGTCCTCGATTTTGCCGGAGGCACTGTAGTGCACATGAGTGCGGGCTACGCGGCGCTGGCAGGGGCTATGTTTCTCGGTCCGCGCAAGGTCTTCGGCACGGCCAATCATTCTGAGCATCCGGCCAATATCCCCTATGTCATGCTCGGTACGGGCATGCTCTGGTTCGGCTGGTTTGGGTTCAACTGCGGCTCGGCGCTCGGCGCCAATACCACAGCCGTATTATCCTTTGTGACTACGGTGGTAGCCTCTGCTGCAGCTATGATGTCATGGATATTCTTTGATGCCGCACGCGGCAAAAAGGTATCTGCCATGGGTGCCTGCATAGGCGCGGTAGTGGGGCTGGTAGCCATCACGCCGGCGGCGGGCTTTGTCACCGTGCCTCAGGCATTATTCATCGGTTTCATCTCGGCTGTGGTGTCAAATCTAGCCGTGCGCGCCAAGAACCGCTCCAACCTGGATGACACACTGGATGTATTCCCCTGCCATGGCGTAGGCGGTATCATGGGCATGATCCTGACAGGCGTATTTGCCAAGGACGTAGGACTATACTATGGTCATACTACTACTTTCCTCTACCATATGCTGGCGCTGGTCATTGTGAGTGTATTCAGCTTTGGTGGGTCGTATATCCTCTACTATATCACAGACAAGATCGTACCGCTGCGCGTGAGCGAGGAGGACGAGCACGAGGGACTGGATTTCACGCAGCATGGGGAGCGGTACAAGATCAAGGCGGCAACCGGTAATCAGTAACTCTGTAAATCGGTAAATACATGGCGGCGACAGGGCTTTCAGGTAAATTTCGCCTCGCCTCTTTCATATTTCGCAGGAAATCCTATTTTTGCGTCACAATCAGACGGCGTCCTTAGCTCAGTTGGTTAGAGTAGTGGTTTGTGGTACCATTGGTCGTGGGTTCGAGCCCCATAGGACGCCCGGAAAGACAGAAAGCCTTCGCATCAGCGAGGGCTTTTTTGTTTCTACCCTCCAAACCTCTCCCGACTGCATTGGGATCGCTGACCTAAAGGGAGGCTTTAATACAAATACAATGTAATCGAACTGGCTGTTTAAGTCTCCCTTTAGGGAGATTTAGAGGGTGGCTGCTATCAATACATTTTGAACCACATAGATTTCTATGTT
>DDEZ01000006.1 GCA_002336805.1 Bacteroidetes bacterium UBA1941 | reverse complement strand
GAGCTACGGAGAAGGTCGCATTGCTCACATCGTTCAGGTTCACATTAGCGCTGTTAGACGCTTTGATCAGAAACTTGCTGCCTGTCACTGCCGGGCCGCTCCAGGTATAGGAACCGCTATTGCTAGTGCCGCTGGTGATCAGCTGCCATGTGAGGCCGCTGTCCATGCTGTAATCGAGGCGTACCGTACTGTAGAACGTAGCTGCACTCCATGTGATGATGTAGTCACAGTATTGAGTCAGCAGCTCGCCGCCGTTTGGCGTGAGCAGTACCGGCTGCGCCGGAGTCACTGTAAAGTTGGCATCGCTCACATCATTCTTACAGGTATTGGCATAGTCGCTGACGCGGATGAGATAGGTAGATGAAGGGTTATTGGGGATATTGGTCCAGTTGTAGCTATTGCCGCTGATATTATTGGCGAGTGTGGTCCAGCTACTGCCATTGTCAGGGCTGTATGCTATGCTGTACGTGCCACTGGCGCCGGCAGTATTGGTCCAGGTGATGAGCTTGCTCGATAGTGCAGGGAGTACCTCGCCGCCATTGGGGCTGGTCACCGTGATCACAGTATTGGGCAGGATGGTAAAGGTCGCATTGCTCGTATCACCATTGGCCGGAGTGGATCCATAGTAGCCGCGCACGAGGCACTGCGTACTGGTGAGGCCATTTGGTATGGTCCAGTTATATGTGAAGGTCTGAGGTGTATTATTAGATGCCGAGAATTGTGTCAGGTAGCTCCACGTAGCCCCGCCATTGGTACTATACTCCATGGTGTAGGTACCATAGAGGCACACATTCTTGGAGAAACGAACGGTATACGAATTGCAACCCAGCAGTGTGTCACCACCGTTTGGATAGAGTACGGTATATGGCCGCGCTACAGAGAATGTCGCATTGCTGATATCATACAGGCTCGTATTGCCACTGACGGATGCCTTGATCAGGTAGCGGCTACCTGCTACTGATGGCGTGGTCCATGTGTAGGAGCCGGTATTAGTAGTAGATGATGTGATCAGGTTCCAGGTCAGGCCGCTATCTGCGCTGTATTCCAGCCTCACCGTACCATAAAAGGTAGACGGATTCCAGGTGATCGTGTTGTCGCAGTATTGCGTCAGGAGTTCGCCGCCGTTTGGCGAGAGCAGTACTGGCTGCGCAGGTGTGATGGTGAAAGGGTTATTAGACACGTCAGTCATACATCCCGTCACGGCATCCGTCACACGTACCAGGCAGTTGGTACTGGGGTTATTGGGCACCGTCCAGTTGTACGTGCCTGCAGAGGTAGAGAGGTTATTTACGATCGTGCTCCAGCTGGAGCCTCCATCCGTAGAGTAGGCCAGATTAAATGTCAGAGAGGTTCCCTGTATATTCCATGTGATAGGATGGGCAGTGCCCGCCTGCCACACTTCGCCACCGTTCGGCGATGTGACCACCACTGGTATGTGTATGGTGAATACAGCATCACTGATGTCAGTTTTGGTCGTGTCATTTTTATCCCGCACACGTACCAGGCAGGTATTGGACTCCACATTAGGTACCGTCCATACGTACTGGCCGTTGGTCACGTTCAGGTTAGACGCTATAGACGTCCAGATAGCGCCGCCATTGAGCGAGTAGTCTATATTGTAATAATTGGAGGTGCCGCTCGCGGTCCACTTGATGGTGTACTGCTGGCAGGCATAGAGCACCTCGCCGCCGTTAGGCTGCGTGATAGTGATAGACTGTGCCTGTGTGGCGGTCATAAAGAAGACAGAAAGGATACAGAGTATGAAAGCTCTCATGACAAGGGATATTTGTTTTTTAAGTGGTATCGCGGGCCGCGAAAATAGAATTTTAACAATCTCCCCCAATACAACCTTTCGGAAATAAATCAGGGGCGAATGTAGACGCCTCAGTCTCAGCCTGCAATTACAAAATCTGGCATAAATCGGAAGTTTGAAGAGTTTTTGCCCTTCGGGCAAAGCCTCCCATACCTCCCCTCGCCTCCCGCTCAGGCCCACCTATACCATTGATATCCAATGCATTTAGACCACTCCTATTCCCGGGATAAATACAGGTGCGAAAAGATCTATGACTTGGTTATTAAGACGCTTTGCCGGCAGAATCGCTGGCTACTCATATCAGAGTACAGGGGAAGTGCATCGTATAAATAAATAAGCCCTTAATGACTAATCATTAAGGGCTATCATATGCATATCCGGGGTCGGAAGGGGGTTAACTATCAAACGGTTAGCACTACTTATTGAAATACCGTAAATCTCCTTTCTGAGAGTATCCAGAACTATATCTTTCCCAGATTACACAATGAGATAATTCCTAACATCGAAATGACCTACTTGAGCAACCTAAATGAAGACGGTCTTATCAATAGCTACTTTGGTCAGCAACAATGATCATATCGCTAATTCCTTTACTACTGCATCATCCTACTGATCGTCCAATATATAGCCACCAAAGCTATGAGTCCAGACAATGGATAAACAATATACTTCCGATACCAAGGTTTGTGACCAAACCAATAGATCAAACTAAAATAGATACCCAAAATGATAGTAGCCTGCCCTAGCTCCACTCCTACGTTGAAGGAGATAAGGGAGGTATAAAATGCGTTTCTCGGCAGGCCTAGCTCATTGAGTGCAGAGGCAAAGCCCATCCCGTGTACAAGGCCAAAGGCGAAGACCACCAGCACCCTCCAGGGTTTTAGTTCTGTCATCACGATATTCTCTATGGCAATGAAAGCTATCGATAGGGCTATAATAGGCTCTACGATGGCTGGCGGCACTACGATGATGTTCTTCATAGAGAGTATGAGCGTGAGTG
Source organism: Bacteroidetes bacterium UBA1941 (assembly GCA_002336805.1). Lineage (GTDB taxonomy): Bacteria > Bacteroidota > Bacteroidia > Chitinophagales > LD1 > UBA1941. The sequence goes on along the minus strand of DDEZ01000006.1, from coordinate 244,275 downwards.
TATGGGCTACGGTGAAGGCGGTAGCCTGCCAGAGTAGTGTGCGGATATTGGTACTGAGCAGGCAGAGGCCCGCTACGAAGAGTATGTGGTCAAAACCATCCGGCAGGATATGCTTGTACCCGAGTATCAGGTAGTACCAGACCACATTCTGGATAGGCACGCGCTCTAGCTGATAGTTGATAGTATGCGCGGAGAGCTGTAGCGCTGCCAGCGTGAGCAGTGCCACTAGCAGTGGTTTGCTATGCTTCATATTTTAAGCGCCTTTGCGTGGTAGCTCTTTAGATATCTCCTCGGCCAGTACGGGTGAAAGATAGGCGTCTTTAGCTGATTTTGCGCTTAGCTCGGCAGCTTTGGCTGTATCGCCTGCTTTCTGATAGATCAGTGCAGCGTGAGTCAGCAGTGTAGGGTTTTGCGAATGGGTCTTGAGCGCTACTGCTATATACTTTGATGCTTCTTTGTAGTCACCTTTCTTGTAATGCACCCATGCGAGTGTTTCGTTTGCATCTATATTGTCAGGGCGCCGGTTGTATTCCATCTCAGCGTGCTCGAGGGCTTTAGCATAGTCGCCAGTTTTGACATATACATATGCCAGCTCACGATCAGAGTAGTGACCTATAGAGGCATCACTGGTGCCTGCCTGTGCATCGCCGTTGAGTTTGTCTAGCACTTTCTTCGCCGCTGCTTCAGACTTTGTTTTGTCACCATTCAGCGCGTAGAGGTCTATCAGCTCATCTTTGAAAGAATAATCCACTACCAGCGCATCGGCTTTCTCAAAGTTTGCGATAGCGCCTTTGTAATCTTTATTGCTCTCTGCCAGCCTGCCGAGGCCAGCATAGGCGTAGGCATAGTCAGGACGCTCGTATAGGGCCAGTTCGTATTCACGTTGGGCTTCTTTACGCATGCCGGTATTCTCATAGAGGTGGCCCAGCTGTATGCGTGCCCACTCTGTCTCCTCCGCACCGGGATAGCCTGCCGTGACGGCCATCTTCATAGCCTCTATAGCACCCGGATAGTCGCCATGTATCTCACGCAGGTAGGACACGCGCGAGTAGGAGCGCAGGTCAGGGCGTATGGAGACCATCTTGTCAGTAGCATCTACAGCTGCTGTGTAGTTGCCTAGCTCTACGTAGCTATCAGTCATCAGGCCGTAGACAAATGAATTGTAAGGATTGACCTTCTGCGCCTTTTGTGCATAAGTGAGGCCATCGGCAAAGTGGTGCTCTGACAGGTAGAGCATAGATTTGAAGCAGAGCGCTTCAAAATTGACTGAGTCAGCCTGGAGGGTCTTGTCTACGAGCTGCATAGCGGCGCGGTCGTAGTAGAGGTGGTCGCCGGTCACACGTGCCTCCTGTATATAGAGAGCTGCGAGCTGCAGCTTGAGTTTTTCATCTGTAGGTTGCTGCTGTATCTTGGTATATAGTTCGGCAGCTTTGTTTTTGGTCTCGGTCCAGTCTGGCTGTGCTGCCAGGCGTCCGGTCCTCTCCTTGATAGGGAGTATAGATTCTTCTTTCTTCTTGTCTCTGATCACTACAAATCCTACCACCAGGCAGGCTATGAGGATCAGGGCAGGGTATACTAGCTTCTTGTTCATTGTGGTATTCTTTAAAGTTTATAAGAGGGCCGCTTGTTCAATTTTCTGAGAGTGATAAAAGAGACCCGCCCCCGTCGGGACGAGCCTCTTACCACTTTGAACAAACATTAATTCATTTTGAGTAGCTCCAGTGTCTGCTGGTTATTGCCTTGTACCGAGCGGGCAAAGTAAGTGCCGTTTTGCAGGTCACTGCCGCTCCAGTTGATAGTATAGTCTCCCGGTTGCTTCTTCTCATTGACCAGGGTCCTGACCAGCCTGCCCTGCACATCATAGAGCATGATGGTCACGGTAGTAGCCTCTGACACGTGGTATTTGATCGTATTACCGCCGGTGAAAGGATTAGGATAAGTAGTCATGACCACATCCGGCGAGCTGAGGCCGAGGATACCTGTAGGGGTAGCCATCAGCACCGTAGGCTGAGTATATGCCACTGCCTGACCGCCGCCATCACCTGTACCAGGCCATGGGGTCTGTACAAATGGGAAGGATGAGCGGAAAGTAGTGTCATTGTGCGTCACACCGGTAGAGTAGCCGAGTACGCTCAGCAGCTGTGGTGTGAGTGGACTTTGCGTAGCAGATGTATCGTCATCATAGAAGAGGCCGATAGCTGCCAGTGCTGCGCCTGATACGGCTTGCAGCTCTATGCGTGTCACATCATCCTCCAGGCGGCGACCGTTAGGGAAGCCATCCATATTAGGGATGCGCTGGATAGCGGTGGTTTGATTGAAGCGTGGATCAGTGAGACCGAGGACCGCTGCGGCAAATAGGCCCTCGCTGCTAAAGTCTGCACTATTGCGCGGTGTAGCAGGGGTAGCCATATTGAGACGGAGCATATCACCACCGTTTGGCAGGAAGTTATTCACAAAAGGCTTGCCCGCAGAGAATGGATTGCCCGGTGTCTTGCCGGTAGCCAGTTGATACGGTGACTGATTAGGCACACCGGTATGGAATATCGGCCAGATATCTGCAGAGCGTGGTGAATGATTGTCCGGTGCCAGTAGTGAAGCGTATGGCCCGTTGAAAGCTGAACCGCTGAAACCTGGTATCTGCAGTGGTGCCAGGATATTGGACGCTACAGGATAGAGTCCCTGCTGATCATTTCCAAAGCCTACGTTGCCGTAGCTGGTAAATGAATTGCGCTGTATGTGCAGTGCAGAGAATGCCGGCACAGCAGCAGCGTAAGCATGTGTATCCATGTACAGCGCCAGCTCCGGCTGATAGAAGTACGGACCGAAGGTAGCACGGTTGGCCAGATCGTCATATGGAGTCAGTGAGTTCCACTGGTCCTTCATGCCGATAGGTATGACAGCTTCATTGGTCAGTGGCATGCCGAGGCGTGATACCTGTACCCAGTTTCCTGAGTAGGTTTCTTTGCCTGCGCTCAGTGTCCTGATCTGCTGGCGGCTGGCAGACGCCCACACGCCTATCACATAGTCACCATCCAGGATATCGGTAGCCATAGACACAGGATTACCGTTCTTCTGCAGGCTTGCGATAGGTACTTCGAGTGCTATAGTACACACGTTCTTGCGCTTCAGGCCATCACGCGGTGCGCCTGTAGCCTGGCGTGGTGCATCGCCGAGGTCGAAGATGCCCCCGAGATCTACGAAGAAAGCATCATCAGAGGTACCGGCAAATACGCGCTCACCGGAAGAGGCAGTAGTGATTGCATTGTTGAATAGCGTACCATACTGCGTATTGAGACCTGCAGCGCTCTCTATAGAGCGAGGGCCGATATTAGGCGGAGGTACTACGCCGTTGTTTATTACTGTGGTGAAAGCACCACCGGCTACGCTTTTCTCCAGGGTATATGTAGTCTTGGCATTTTGCTGGCCCAGACGGATATTGAAGAAAGTAGTAGGGTCTTGGTTTGTCTTGTGGAATGTGAAGCGATAGGTCACATCATCGCCGGTCGTAGCTGTGTTATTATCCACGTGTATCTCATAGCGGATATTCTCGCCAAAGCTATAGTAGTTTGGCCCGCCGTGAGGGAGCTGCAGTGGCACATAGTTAGCTATCAGGATCACCTTGGTAGAGTCTGTAGGACTGCGAAAGGCGTAGACATCCGTATTGTCCGCCAGGGGGTCGTTGGCTATCAGCGGTGCCTCGCGGTGGCTCGATGCGAAGGCGCTGATGGAGCCCAGAGCCATACCGATGGCGAGGGCTGCATTCTTTATATTTCTTTTCATGATATTATTCTGTTTTTCAGTTATGAATGGGCTTAGTTGACTGCGGTGCCTCTCCATGGCGTTTGTACATATGGGAATGCTACCTTGAATGTTGTGTCATTCTTCTCTACACCTGTAGAGTACTGGAGCACATTGGTCAGGTAGTTGGTCACCGGAGATGCATTAGGATTCTGTGCATCGTAGTCATCGTACCACAGGCCTATAGCTGCCAGTGCAGCGCCCGATACAGCCTGTAGCTCTATGCGGGTCACATCATCCTCCAGGCGGCGACCATTAGGGAAGCCATCCATATTAGGGATCAGCTGCAGGGTGTCAGAGCCATTGAAACGCGGATCTGTCAGGCCCAGTACTGCTGCGGCAAAGAGGCCCTCGCTGCTAAAGTCTGCACTGGTACGTGAGGTAGGCGGCACAGCCATATTTAGGCGCAGCATATCTCCACCGTTTGGCAGGAAGTTATTGACGAAAGGTTTGCCTATAGCCAGCGGGTTGCCATTCTTGCCGGTAGCCAGTTGGTATGGTGGCAGGTTAGGCACACCTGTGTGGAAGATAGGCCAGATATCTACCGAGCGCGGAGACGTAGGCCCAGCCAGCAGCAGTTTGCCAAAGGTAGCTGTATCCAGTGCAGTGCCGGCAGTAGCAGCAGCGCCACGCAGGCCGTATACACCTGACTTGCCATTGCCAAAATCAAACTGGCCGAGTGAGCGGTGTTGTATGCGCAGGGCACGGAGGGCAGGTACTGCACCACCGTACAGGCTATCATCCATATAGAGCGACAGCTCAGGATTGTAAAAGTACTTGCCAAAAGTAGCGAGGCTATCGAGATCCTGGTATGGTGTCATACCATTCCATTTGTCTTTCTGGCCTACCGGTATCACAGCCTCATTGGTCAGCGGCATGCCCAGGCGGGATACCTGTACCCATGTGCCGGTCTCTACTGAGCCACCACCTGCTGCATTCAGCGTCTTGGTGGCATAGCGGCTGGCAGATGCCCACACACCGATGGTGAAGTCCGGATCCAGTATGCTGCTGGCCTGAGCAGCACTCTTGCCTGCTTTCTGCAGGGTAGAGATAGCTACCTTGATAGCGATAGTGTGTACGTTGGTCTTCGCTACACCGTCACGCACGGTGCCGCCATTCTGACGTGGTGCATCGCCGAGGTCAAAGATGCCACCGAGGTCTACGAAAAACGGATCATCTACAGGGCCGCAGAAGATCTTTTCACCACTGCTGGCGGTAGCGATAGCACCTGTCATCAGCGTATTGTAGTCAGGAGTATTGAGGCCGACCTGGCTCTCTATAGAGCGTGGGCCGATATTGTTTGGTGGTACTATACCGTTAGACACGATAGTAGTGAAGGAAGAACCACCATTGGTGCTGCGCTCGCAGGTGTAGGTAGTCTTGAGATTTTGCTGACCCAGGCGGATGTTGAAGAAGGTGGTAGGGTCCTGATTGGTCTGGTGGAAAGTAAAGCGGTAGATGATGTCATCACCGGCTGTAGCGGTATTATTGTCTATATGCACCTCATAGCGGATGTTCTCGCCAAATGTCGCATAGTTAGGCCCGCCAAATGGTAGCTCGGCAGGGATGTAGTTTGCGATGATAGTGATGTAGTTTGGATCATCAGGGCTACGGAATGCATAGAGGTCCGTATTGTCGGCCAGCGGATCATTTGCGATCAGCGGAGCCTCTCTGTGGCTGGACGCCTGTACGAGAGCAGTGGAACCGATGAGCAGCAGTGCAGTCATCGAGTTTTTGATCCATGCCTTCGAGAGAAAATGTCTTTTCATGGAATGTTGTTTAAAGTTTAAGAATCAAAATCAATGACGTTGTCTTGGTCATCTTGTTTTGACATACGGAAGTTTATAAGGGTTTGGATTTTGAGATATTCATACATGATGCTGGATGCATGGCTGAAAGGCTGATCCGGAAAGTTGGTATAATAGTTGACCTGCCGCGCTCATTTTCCCCAAAAATCCGGATGCATACTTTATCACGTATGTATGAATGGGTCCGTAAATCAGATCAGCTTGAATACAGCTATTACATCATCAAGGTCACTCACTACTGCTGCCCGCAGATCCTATCTGCGCAGAGAGCGTGCGCTGATGATGGGCAAGGCGTCCAGATTCATCCTCTTCTTCTACATCATATCGATGCTACGGCCTGCTGTACCGATGGTCACAGACTTTATCGCCCATACCTTCTACGAGCAGGAACATATCATGATGGTACACGAGGTTAAAGGTCAGTTTCATATACATGATGAGATAGGCAAGAATCTCTCTCATAGCGATCAGGATAAAGGCACTGCTGCATTTGTAGATGTAGTAGAGTATTGTCACGCAGCGATCGTCTCTATAGCTATTGTGCCTGCTATACGTAGTAGCAGGATCTATGTCACACCCTCCTCATTCTCATCTTCGCTCAGGGGCGATATCCTCTCCCCTCCTCCTTGTGCATAGTATTTCCTGACATTGCTGACTGGAATGACCTGATCTACTGATGCCTTTACTGCATCAGTGATAAGGTATAGCAGCGATATCCGGGAAATAGCCACAGCACAAGAATCAAATCATCACAAGTTGTCAAACAAGTATCGGGATAAATTCCCCAGCATGAGGAGTTTATCCTGATACACCCCAGTATCATTTTGTCGCAAAAATAATTTGCGTAAATATTTTTTTGCCCTTACTCAATCTCCCGTATGAAAAGAACTTCTACTATATATCACTATTTACTCATTGCCCTCCTGACCATACCTGTAATAGTATCGGCACATGAGGCCTCTATCAAGGGTAAGATCGTCAATGCCTACAACAACTCAACGCTGGCCAATGTCACCGTATCCCTAAAAGGTACTGAGCTGCACATGGAGACAGACAGCCTCGGCACCTACCACTTCACAGGTGTACCGGCTCGCAACTATACCGTAGTCTTTGAGCGTAGCGACTACTTCCGCACAGAGCGGGAGATAGACCTGAAAGAGAACACTACCAAAGAACTCAATATCTCCATGACGCCTGAGATGATAGAGCTCAAGGCGGCAGAGGTAGCGAGTGCACGGGTCACATCTGCATCCTCATCTGCGGTGATCAGCTCTATAGACATGGAGCTACGGCCGCGCAATAGTGCCCAGGACCTGCTTAAGAGTGTACCCGGCATCTTCACCGCGCAGCATCAGGGTGGTGCCAAGGCTGAGCAGATATTCATACGCGGCTATGACTGCGACCACGGCACAGATATCAACCTCTCTATGGATGGCGTCCCTATCAATCTGCCCTCTCACGCCCATGGACAGGGCTACGCCGACATGCACTTCCTCATAGCAGATGTGGTAGCCGGGCTGGATGTATACAAAGGCCCTTTCCAGGCGCAGTTTGGAGACTTTGCTACGGGTGGCGCTGTGGCCTTTCGCACCTATGATACTTTGCCGCATAGCCAGGTGAGATTAGAGTTTGGTACTACGCCTACACAGCGGGCATTTCAGACAGGACGACTGCTTTTTGCGCTCAATATTCCTACAAAAATATCCCGCCTGCAGTCATACCTCGCTGCTGAGTACAGCTACACTCCGGGCTACTTTGATGTGAATGCGAAATACAGCAAGTTCAACATATTCGGCAAGATGAAGTACAAGCTATCTGACAACACTTCTCTCGCGCTCAGTATAGCCAGCTATGCCGCCTCATGGACCGGCTCTGGCCAGATACCGGAGCGTGCTGTAGAGCAGGGTATCATTGATAGGTTTGGCGGTATAGACCCTACAGAGGGCGGCAGCACTGACCGCACCGTGGTCAATCTGATGCTGAATCATCATACGGACAATAGCAGCTTCCAGCTCAATGCCTACTACCAGCGCTATGGCCTGACGCTGTACAATGATTTCACCTTCTTCCTCAATGACCCTGTACACGGCGATGAGATAGAGCAGGACGATGACCGCAATGTCTTTGGATTCAACACTCAGTACTCTAAATTTTACGACCTGGGCGGCATACGTGCTAAGTCTACCTTTGGCGGTGGGGTGCGGACAGATGTGATCCATACCACGCTATGGCATGTGCAGAGGCGCGTACGACTGGATGAGCGCGGTGATGACAACCTGAGTACGACCAATACGAACCTGTGGTTTAAGCAGGATTTCAATGTGGCAAAGTGGTTCCGATTTGATGCGGCGGTGCGGATGGACTACTCTATCTTTCAGGATCGGGACAATCATCCTGACTCTGCCTACAACAGGTCAGGCACCAACTATCAGCTGCTTCCTACCTACAAGCTCAACTTCGTTTTCACGCCGGTGAACTATGTGCAGCTATTCATCAATAACGGCATGGGCTACCACTCTAATGATACCCGCGCTGTGGTACAGGACAGCAGGCACATCCTGCCGATCGTCTTCTCCAGTGAGGTCGGCGCCACCGTGCGCATAGGCACCCGTGCTATCATCACCGCCTCGCTCTACCTGCAGGATGCCAGTGATGAGCTGGTCTTCAGCTCTGATGAGGCGATATCCGAAGACAACGGCTCCAGCCGCCGCATGGGCATAGATGTGAGCGGCCGGGTACAGATCACACGCTGGCTGCTGGCAGATGTGGATGTCAACTACTCGCACAACAGGCTCACAGATAAATTTATGGGCAGGCAGTCTGCTACAGACTACTATGTGCCGCTGGCGCCGAGCTTTACCTCTCAGGGGGGACTCACTGTACGCCACCGCAGTGGATTCAAAGCCCGCCTCGGCTACCGCGCCATGCTGGACCGCCCGGCCAATGAAGACAACTCTATCATCGCGCGCGGCTACTATGTGATGGATGCCATGGTCGCCTTTGAGCGCAAGCGCTACCAGGTCAGCCTGACGGTAGAAAATTTATTGAACACAAAGTGGAATGAAGCCCAGTTTGCCACCTTGACACGGCTCAGCACGGAGGCGCAGGCCGTAGACCAGCTCTGCTTTACCGCAGGTACCCCGGTATCGCTAAAACTTGGGGTCAGTTATTTCTTCCGCTAGGGACATTGCCCCACATTGGGCATGCGAGTTGTTAATTAAGCACTTAGGTAAATTTCTGATGGACAGAAAAAAATATACAAAAAAAGCCGCCTGTAGCCCGTGGTGGCACATCTGATCACAGCCTGGCTACCGTATCTAGTATAGATAAGGGAAAAGATGGCATTGGGTTTGACGCCGTACCACGACAAATCAATACTTTGAAACAACCAATCTCCGAGACCGATCTCGTCTCCCTGATCCAGAGCCAGCGTAAAGAGGGTTTCGACCTGCTTTACAGCAACTACTCTTCTGCCTTCTACACAGTGATACTGCGGTCTATCACAGACCCTGCGGTAGCTGAGGACAAGCTGCAGGAGGCGTTTGTGAAAATCTGGCGGAATATTGATAAATATGATCCTGAGAAAGGCAGGCTCTACACCTGGATGATCCGCATCGTGCGCAATGTGTGCGTAGACCATCTCCGCAGCCCTGACCACAAGCAGCAGCAGGCTACACAGGAGAAGGTAGACAACATACTCACGATACCGGCTCTCAAGGACAGAGAGGTAGACTATGGGCTGATGTCGCTCATAGGCCGCCTGGAGCCCAAGTACAAAGAGGTGATCGATATGGTGTTTTATCACAACTACTCCCATGCCGAGGCCGCTGAGGTACTGGGGCTGCCGCTGGGCACCGTGAAGACGCGCGTAAGGATGGCCTTGATCATGCTTAAATCATCATTGACACTCACAGGACATGAATAATAATACGCACGGAGCCAATATTCTCAACTACTGCCTGGGCCTGCTGGATATACCTTCTAAAACAGAATTTGAAAAGGCACTACAGGCAGATAGTACGCTGATGGCAGAGGTCAGGGCCATGCAGGAGCGCCTGGCGCCATACATCACCACAGAGGTGCAGGCACCCGCTGCCGCCCTGCGTGACCAGACATGGGAGCTCATAGACAATGTGAACCGCGAGAAGAACATGGACATGAGCCGGCTGCCCCTGCTCAATAAATACACCGACTGTGCTGCATGGGACAAAGTAGCCCGGCAGCTCCTCCCCAAAAAACTGGACAAGACCCGCCCCTACATGAAGGTACTCACCGCCACTGAGCGCGTGACACAGCTGCTCATCGCTACGAGTGACGACTTCCCCGAGGAGTCTCATGACGACCTGCTGGAGAGCTTCATCATACTGGAGGGTGAGTGCGAGTGCCACATAGGCGGCCGGACAGTCCGTGTCAAAGCCGGCGGCTACCTGGAGATACCCCTGCACACCGATCACGATGTCAGGATCACCTCTGATGGCATCATAGGCATACTACAGCGCATCAATCTGACAGACGATGCTCAGGCACTGTTATGTACTAAATAACTTTTAAGGCGAAAGCTGACAGGTATAAACGAAAAAAGCCTCTTGATCACTCAAGAGGCTTTTTAATATTAGAGAGGTCGGAAGCGGAGTATCACTATTTTTGTTGATTTCGCCTAATAAGACAATATCATTTGAATATCAATACAATACTAATATTAATTTTCACTACCTGTTCTTACATTTTGCTATTTTATCTTATTTTTGGGTATGATTTAGGTATGGCTTAGATAAATAGTAACAAACAATATGAAACACCTGCTAGTGTACCATGACGGTTATGTCAAAATAGAATATCAGCACGCGGGAACGCGAACCAGAATTAGCACTGGTGTCGCCATCCCCAGCAAGGCATATCTGAAAGCCAATAATGAACTAAAAAGTACCGTCAAAGACTATGAATCCAAACAGAAGATAATAAACAGTCTCCACAAAAAGGCCGACGATATAATCACTGAACACTTTCAGAAGTTCCAAGCACAGCCGACAGGTGACCAGTTCAAGCGAGCATGGGTCGAATATGATACGCTGGCAAAAGAGTCCAAAGAACTGTTGAACTACTATGACAGATTCTACAAGTACAAAGAAAATGAGTTTAAACTAGCGAAGTATAATGAAGACTCCATAAAAGACTATCGCAACATCAGGTTCTATCTCGAAGACTTCATAACATATAAGAAGAAGCCCATATACCTAGACGACATAGGCAAAGAATGGATGAATAGTTTTGTCTCATTCATGGAAACCGAGAGACTAGATTACGATAAGTCCAGAAAGAACGGGGGCAAATACTGGAGCAAAGGTAAACTAGCTGGTTCAACGGTAAAAAAGAGGATAGCATTGTTTCTAGGCTTTCTGAATTGGCTAGATGATGAACAACTGTTTGAGATGCCGAAGGGGTTGAAAAACTATTATGGCACTCTGGAGGACTCTGACGCCGTCAAAGCCACCATAACAAAGGAAGAAGCAAATAGACTATACAAGCATGATTTTAACGAAGACAAATCGAATTTCATAAAAGACATTTTTGTATTCGCTTGTTTCACTGGTATGAGATGGGAAGACATATGTTCGTTCAACCGTAAAGACTTGACTACACAGGCTGGCGTTGGGTTGATAATCGAGAAAAAGGCTAAAAAAACAAAGGGCGTTTTCAGAGTACCAGTTAACACTATTGTTCACGAGATAATACTTCGATACGGGTACAATCTGTATCAATATGACAATGCAAATTTCAACAAGTATCTCAAATTACTATTGGCAGAAACTGGCTGGTTTAGCGATGAAACAAAATTCCTAGACGACGATGGCAATTATAAAAAACGCTGGCAATGTTTATCTATACACAGGGGTAGGGATTCATTCATTTCAATGTTATTGAATGACCGAGTGCCGATAAATCAGATAATGAAATACACGGGTCATATAACAGTGAGCAGTTTAAATATGTATATTGACCTCAAATCACAAATCGAAAACCACACTAACGCACTGGTCACAATATGAGCAACGAAGTCAATCACTTTTATACCCTGATAAAAATCCTGGAGAAGAACATAGACTACGACTTAATAAAAGACGCGATAGAGAAGTACGTGAACATCGCAAAGAGAAGTGGCGAGAAACCAGATGATGTGATAATGAAAATAAAAAATGCAAGTATCGGGTTGAATGATACGATACTGGATATTTGCGTAACTCTGCAAGGGAGCATAGAATCGAATACTCCCCTATACAATACCAACGAATGGATTTCAGTAAACGAAGCTGCTACAATCTGCGGGGTAGAACCTGCGACGGTACGTAACTGGACTAAACAGGCCAAAAAACCACTGCAATCAAAAAAATTAAGTGAACGAAAGACTGTAGTTTTATTAGCTGACATAAAGAGATTCGCTACATCATACGGTCAAAGGCAATAAGCTATTGACCATGTGAAGTCCAACCATATCGAATCATACTTTCGTCATATCTATTTTAAGATGCTAAGATGCTGTCGAATTGTTGTTTATCTCCCCTCAACCCAATCAAGTACGTCTATCAGCATATCACAATATACTCCTTCCAATTGCTTCACAACATCTCCTGTTCGATTTAGAAAGCTAATAGTATAATCATCAGCCCAACGAAGCTCTATTGCCACAGAGCCCTTATGTTTCAATCCATTTACGGTGAATCTAACTCCACCCTGAAACTCTTTGCTTTCTGGCAACGCAACGAAGTTTTGTGCTCCAACGGCTAGGAGGAACCATCGGTCAAAGTATTGGATTTGTTGAAGGATTATCTTTGCGATTGTTATTGATTGATTTTCCATCTTGGCGGCTTTAGTTAAGTATAACTTGATTAATTACACCTCAAAGATAAGTATTATTTGACTTAAAAACAAATATCACTTGATTTTTCTCCACATAAAGACAAATATTGTTTTACTTTTATCCTGTAAGAAGAAAATCTATATGGCTATACTTCGTTTGAAAGAAATAATGACTCATAAAGGGATTAGTCGGGAAGAACTTGCTGAGAAAGTTGGGGTTTCAAAAACTACCATAAGTAATATTAGTACTGAAACCAATTTACCTACCATCAAGCTCTTGCTTGAAATCGCTAAGGCTTTGGACGTTGATATTCGTGAATTGTTTATGCAAACGAAAGGAGATATAATCACACTGAGCGAAATTGACGAAGCGACTGAACTGATTAGACAGGGCTTGCGGATATTAGATAGGGATTCATCTAACTTATAAAAAACATATGCGAACAACTGTCCACTTCAGCAGCATCCAGACCGAAATAATCAAGGAGCTAAGAAAAGCTACAGTTGAAATCAAAGCGGCAATAGCTTGGATGACCGATGAGGATATTATAAGGGTGCTTTCCCAGCAAGCCGAAGCGGGCTTGAATGTCCAAATTGTAATAAGCGACTCCATTGAAAATTTTAGGAATACCAAGAAGTTCAAAGATTTTTTACGTAATGGCGGGAAACTCCATATTGCCGCACCGAAATTTCTTCATAATAAGTTTTGCATCATAGATAGGAAGACCATTATCAACGGGTCATATAATTGGACATATTATGCCCATAAAAATGAAGAAAATATACTCACCATATCGTTAGACCCAGCTATAGAAGAGGATTGTAGAATGCTAATGGCATTTGAAGCTAAACACAAATTCTTTTGTGAGAAGACCTCAAAAATTATAACAGACATAGCGGAATTAGTGCCCTATAGAGAACAAGGTAAAGAAGTCAGTACTATTCTAGCTAGGTATGATGAAGAGGAAATCAATCTCAGGCAGGAGTTGGAGGATGACGTGAAGAATTCGTTTGAAATAGCGAAGTCTTTGGGTATTGGAGTCAGCTCCTTCCTATTGGAAAGAATGAAAATTGATGGTGGTGGTGTCGAATTGATTAAACGGATTCTGCATGAAGAAAGTAACTCCAAAATGAAATCTGGTTTTAATAAGCTGGCTGAGCCCATACCCCATAGAGTTGACCTTTCTTTGGAATACCTTGCGTCGCGTCCCAAGTATCAGAGGCTTTTTACTCAAAAAGAGATAAATTTCTGCACGCAGTTGATGGCCAAGTACGGTTTATAGTTCCGCAAATAGTTATTGGAGCACTTATGGCGCTCTTAACGATGCGAAATGAGTTAAGATTAGCACGTCCTGGCTATAAGGGTGTTTTAGTATAAACGTGCTAAATACCCCCTCCCTATGATGTTGCGTTCACCCCCTCCCTCCCTACCAGGCAAAAATATTTCTATGGCTAACCTAAATCCTGTTTCCCGCCTTATATTACAGTTTTTTATAAAGTATTTTATGAGGGGTATGATGCGTCAAAAAAAATCCTGGACAAAAATTGACCCAGAATTTTGGATACCTATCCTACTGTGGTATCCCTGTTTGAATAAATTGCTTCGTTATATATTTTAACGAGGGGTTGAACTCATCGTATATTTTCAACACATCTGCATAGTACTCAGAGTCGTCCAAAATTTTCGCTGGTATATAGGTTGGAGTGTATCCAGTCGCTATGCGCTCTTGCACTTCTTCACGTATAAAAGGGCGAAAGTTTAGGTCGTCATAGTCGAGGATGAGTTCAATATTGTTTGCAGTTTCCTGATGGTGGGGGGCTGTTTCAATAGGCCTCGCGGTAATGGTCGACTGATAGCCAATAGTCAGCTCAGAATCGTCGTCATCGTCGCGCCTGTTCCAATCGTACATATCCCAATTGTGATTCTCCACTGGTGTTGGTTGTTTCGTTTTCACCGTTGAAGTGCTTTCTCGTACTGTGTTGATATCAGGCTTTTTCCTCCTGTTAGCCCACAGTGATTTCAGTGGATGGTTTTTATCCTTTTTCAGTGGTGGTTCAACGTTGAAACCTATTGCCTGAAGGTGTTCGTCGTCATAAATCCATTTCTCGATTTGTATGACACGTGCCTCCCGCAAGTCATATTTTAACCGTTCTGACGTAGCGAATGGCAGACAGTCAAGATACCCGTTGTCATTCAACCACTGGAAACCTCCCTGAACGGTTTTGGTCTTGTAGCTCCCCAGTTCTTTTGCCAGTTGGGGACTGGTTTTAAAATACTGTTTCCCCTGAATCTGAAACGAAATCACATCGCTCAGTATCAGTTTGTGGAGCAGTGTTAGGTCTGGATTGCACATCACCTTGTTGAACAGGCGCACGTGCGTGTCAAGGCCAGTGGCCTTGTGTTTGGTATTAGCATGTAGCATGGAATTATATTGCCCCTCTGGCAGATTGGTTTTTGGGAGAGGCAACTGCTTATTTTCTCATGAACTCCTGCGGGAGATTCATTTTATATGAGATAATGCAAATATACTATTTTATGCGATAGGGTGCAAGTTGAATAGTGATAGAACTGCATATTCTATAAATATCAGGTACCTGACAAAAAGTATAAGGGTCCCTTGCATATAGTATATGGATACCCGTTTAATCGTACACCCTATACCCTCTGAATGGGATTATATAATAATATCGAAAAGAAAAAGTAGTATAGAATATATAACCGATTTTAATGTTGTTCTAATTCATTGGATATCGATTGCATTTGAAACCATATCAACCTGCGGAGCAGTTTTCTTTCGTCCTTTCTTTACTTATCCATAAAAACCCATATCAACCCAAACAATGGCGCAGCCATTTGACATATCATTAATCTATAACGATACGGAAGCTCCCACATCAACCCAGAGAGCTCGCGGCTGGTCTCAATTCAACCCTCCCCCCAGTTGCGCTCACCCCCCTCCCAAAATAGCCTTTGACCAATTGGTCAAAAGCTATTTTGTTATGCAGCAATAACCTGGAAATAAATTGTATTTTAACAGACATAATTTGAACTAATAAGTAATGGATAAAAGGACCCTATCTGAAAGAGATATCTGCACTAAGTATATAACCCCTGCCTTAGAAAAGGCTGGTTGGGATACGCAAATGCAGATACTAGAAGAAGTCTCATTTACTGCTGGAAAAATATATGTGAGAGGTAAAATCACTGCACGAGGCATTCGCAAAAGAGCTGATTATATTCTTTACTATAAACCTAATATACCAATTGCTATTATCGAAGCCAAGGACAATACTCACTCGGTAAGGGCAGGAATTCAACAGGGGCTTGACTATGCAAAAATTCTCGACATTCCATGTGTATTTAGCAGCAACGGTGACGGCTTTCTATTTCATGACAGAACAGCAACAGACGAAAATATTGAAACCGAAATAGGTTTAGACGAATTTCCTAGTCCAGAACAACTTTGGGAGAAATACAAAAAGTTTAAGGGTATTGTAACACCAGAAGCCGAGAAAATTGTTTCTCAAGAGTATTACTTTGACGGCACAAAGCGAAGCCCCAGATACTACCAACAAATCGCAGTAAATAGAACGGTGGAAGCTATAGCCAATGGACAAAATAGAATTTTGTTGGTCATGGCAACAGGTACTGGGAAAACTTATACCGCTTTTCAAATTATTCACCGTCTTTGGAAAAGTGGAGCTAAAAAACGCATCCTATTTCTAGCTGACAGAAATGCTTTGATAGACCAAACTCGAAGAGGTGACTTTAAACATTTCAAGGATAAAATGACGGTCGTAAAACACCGACAAATTGACAAGAGCTTTGAAATTTATTTGGCCCTCTATCAAGGATTATCGGGCACAGATGAGGCAGCAAACGTATACAAACAGTTTTCAAGAGATTTTTTCGACCTGATAGTAATTGATGAGTGTCACAGAGGAAGTGCCAAAGATGATAGCAATTGGAGAGAGATTTTGACCTATTTCAACAATGCCACGCACATTGGTTTGACCGCTACTCCAAAGGAGACTACAGAGGCCAGTAACTCTGAATATTTTGGTGAACCTGTTTACACATATTCTTTGAGACAAGGGATTGATGACGGTTTCTTAGCACCTTATCGAGTAGTGCGAATAGCATTGAATGTTGATACAGAAGGGTGGAGGCCAGAACAAGGTAAAACTGATAAGGATGGAAATGATGTGGCAGACCGCATATATAATCGTAGAGATTTTGACAAAAGCCTTGTTATCGAAGAACGTACTGATTCAGTCGCGAAAAAGCTAACAGAGTTCTTGAAAGGATATGACCGTTTTGCTAAGACTATTGTCTTTTGTGTCGACATAGACCACGCTGAGAGAATGCGGACCGCATTAGCCAAACATAATCCAGATTTGGTTGCTGAAAATTACAAATACATCATGCAGATAACGGGTGACAATGATGAAGGGAAACGCGAACTGGATAACTTCATCAACCCAGAGGAAAGATACCCAGTGATTGCCACCACCTCAGAATTGATGACTACTGGGGTGGATGCACAGACATGCAAGGTTATTGTGCTGGATTCCAATATTAATTCCATGACCAAGTTCAAACAAATTATTGGAAGAGGTACACGCATAAATGAAGAGTATGGGAAATTGTATTTTACCATTTTAGATTTCAGAAATGCTACTGACTTATTTGCTGACCCTGCATTTGATGGCGACCCTATTAGGATTAAACCCGTAACCGAAGAAACTGATTTAGCAGGCATCATTGACGAAGAGGAGGACAATACAGCGCCTATTATAGATATAGAAACAGGTGAAGAGATATTGATTGACCCTATTCCACCGCAACCCACACCTACCTTTCCTCTTAACCCTCCACGACCACGAGAAAAGGTTTATGTGAATGGTGTAGATGTCTCTATACTGGTAAGCCGAGAACTGCATTTCGACCAACATGGTAGACCAATCACTACAAGCTTAAAAGACCACACCAAAAGTATAATACAGGGACAATTCGCGTCTCTTGATGATTTTTTGAGTAAGTGGAAAGATTCAAATCGTAAAGAAGCCATAATAGAAGAGTTGATAGAACAAGGAGTAATGGTGGAGGCGTTATATGATGCAGTTGATAAACAGGTAGACTTGTTTGACTTAATTTGCCACGTAGCATATGACCAACCACCACTGACCCGAAAGGAAAGAGCTAACAATGTAAAAAAGCGGAACTACTTTACTAAATATGGAGAACAAGCACGGAATGTGATGGAAGCCCTTTTAGAGAAATATTCCGACCAAGGCATTGAAAACATTGAAAACATACAAATCTTAACAGTCCCTCCTATCAATGAATTTGGCTCGGTAACAGAAATTATCAAAGCTTTTGGAAGTCGAGAGGAATATGAAAAAGCCATTAGAGAATTGGAAAACGAATTATATAAAATCGCATAATGGCAAGTTTAAACACAAGCGAATTACTATTTGGAATGGTCTTTTTTAAAAAGTTTTCTGATTTTATTGGAACAGATTATTCTGAGCTTTTTGCACCAAGCACTATAGCTGAAGGAAACCCCAACGAACCGTGGGCAGGAACAGATTTAGTCATCGATGAATATTGCTTACAATTGAAAATGAGTGAGGAGATTTATCGTAAACAGAACATTAAAGATGCCTATTTTGATGGCAGTAATTACTTTCAGTTCGATGTTAAAAACAAGCCCAACACCCAAAATGCTTGCCAATTAGATTTGCTTTTAGCCCTTGCTGATAATAATGCTGCAATGAAAGTGCTGTATACAGCTCCATGTTTTGATAATCGATTTAACCGAAATCGTGGTGGGAATCCAGAGTTCTGGTTTACTAAATTTGCTACTTCGGCCCCAAAGGATATTGAAGACTTTGTAGCTTTCTTTGATATACGGACTATTCCCAGAGCATTAGTCGAAAGAAATAATGACCATAGTATAAAATATAACTCAAATACAGTTCGAGACGGATTTGGGTACTATTTCTCTGACCCCGAAACAATTAAAACTTATGTACCCCAATACAGTAAAACGACGCTGCAGCAGACCTATTTTGCAAATTACGATTGGAGAGAATTAAGTTTTGTTTATAAATCTATCAATCAGAAAATAGAACAACTTAAGCTCGCACTACGTGACTTTGAAAAGAACGATAGAATATTAAAATTAAATGGTATTGAAGTAATTCATTACCTCGCTAGCAAGTTTGGTATCTTTTGGTTTCCATTAACTATCAATCACGCAGAATATCGCAATTATAGAATAGCAAATGATTTGGAGATATAGAATATGAGCAATATAGGAGGAGTAATAAAATCAATCAGAGATATATTTCGCAAAGACCCAGGCTTGAGCGGAGATGCTCAACGCATTGAGCAATTAGGCTGGATGATATTTCTGAAACTGTTTGACGATAAGGACAAGGAAAAAGAAATACTAAACCAGAAATACAAATCGCCAATCCCCAGTGAATTGCAGTGGCGGAATTGGGCGGAAGATGACGAAGGTATTACTGGCGATGAGCTCATTACATTTGTAAACAATAAACTGTTCCCGCAACTCAAAGAGCTAAAAGTAACCGCCGACAATCGTTTGGGAGTCATCATTAGGAACATCTTTGACGGTACTAATAACTACATGAAAAGCGGAACTACATTCCGTCAAGCCATCAACAAGCTCAATGAAATTGACTTCAATAGCAGCAAAGAACACCACGTTTTCAACAAGATTTACGAGGACATTTTACAAGGACTGGCAACAAAAAAAGATACTGGTGAATTTTATACACCAAGAGCCGTAACACAATTCATTGTTGATATGGTCAACCCGCAATTGGGTGAAAAGATTATTGACCCAGCTTGCGGAACTGCGGGCTTCCTGGTTTGTGCGATTGAGCACCTGAATAAACAGGTTAAGAATGTGACCGACAGAAATACTTTGCAGGAGACGATTATAGGTACGGAGCTAAAGCCTCTGCCATTTATGCTAAGTGTGGTAAATTTGATTACCCACGATATTGAAGTGCCTAAAATCGAGAATACCGATTCACTAAGCCGAGAACTCAGTTCTATAAGACAAGCTGACCGAGTAGATATTATTGTGGCCAATCCTCCTTTTGGTGGTGTAGTAGGTGATGGAATGGAAACCAATTTCCCGTTGAACTATCGTACCAAAGAGAGTGCCGACCTGTTTTTAATTCTCTTTATCCAATTGCTCAAAGATGGAGGACGAGCAGGAATCGTGTTGCCAGATGGCAGCTTAACGGGAGAGGGAGTAAAACAGAGAGTGAGACAAAAGTTATTGGAAGACTGTAATGTGCATACAATTGTACGACTTCCCCAATCAGTTTTCGCACCCTATGCTACTGTAAACACCAATCTTATATTCTTTGAAAAAGGCAAACCAACAAAAGAGATTTGGTACTATGAACATACTTTGCCAGAGGGATATAAGGCATATAGTAAAACAAAGCCAATCCAGATTTCAGAATTTGATGAAATAAAAAAATGGTGGGTCCAGCGAACAGAAAGTGACTCTGCATACAAAGTATCTATTGATACCATCAAGGAAAAGAGATATGATTTGGATATAAAAAACCCCAATAAAGTAGTTGAGAAGGTAATTTATGACCGAAAGGAGATTATTAAAACTTTCAAAAGCAATCAAAACAGAATCACACAATTGATAAATGAATTGGAACAATGAGCACACTCAACTTCGACTATGTTCCTCTTACCTTTATTAACGACCCAGAGGAAATAAAAAAGCAAATAAGGAACACTCTAATTCTCATACATCTATTTGAGAAATATAATAGTCCTGTGCGATTAGAAAAGCTTATTGAAGGTACTCAGTATGGTTACAATGCTTCCGCATTACAATCAGGAAAGAATAAGTTTTTGCGAATCAGTGACATTCACGAAAGCAAGGTAAATTGGGAAACAGTCCCTTTTTGCAATTGCGATGACGAAGAAACATATTTACTCAAAAGAGAAGATATTTTAATTGCACGAACTGGAGGAACTACAGGTAAGAGCTTCAAAATAGATAACCCACCCAAACATTCAATCTATGCAGGTTACTTAATTCGCATTCGAGCAAAGGCAGAGGTAAATCCAGACTATATCTATTTGTTTCTACATAGCTTCGCCTATTGGAGCCAAATAGTAAACCTGAATGAAAGAAATTTTAGGCCCAAGGCGAACGCCGAAAATCTGAAAGGACTGATTTTGCCTGACTGCCCCAAAGCTATTCAGGATGAGGCAGTGAAAATCTCTCAAGGCTTAAATGTAAAGGGTTACGAAGACTTGTTTTCCGAGATTGAAAAAGCAATAAACGACTATGACAAAACTCAGGAAATCCAGATATTGCTTTCCGACCAGCTCCGCGAAATAGAAAATCTCAACCACAGTATCTTGCAAGAAGCAGTGCAAGGCAGATTGACAAAACAAGACCCTAAAGATGAATCCGCTGTCGTGCTACTAAAACGCATAAAAATCGCTAAAAGCAAATCTGGTAAAAAAGAAAAACCATTACCTCGCATCAAGCCAGAAGAAATTCCTTTTGAGATTCCTGATAGTTGGACGTGGTGCAGAATTAGTGAAACATATGATTCTACCTCAGGCGGAACCCCCAATAGAGGAAACCAAGAATATTGGAATGGCAACATTAGTTGGTTGAAATCTGGAGAATTGAACGACGGACAATTAATTAATAATTCAGAAGAGAAAATTACAGAAGCAGGACTGAAAAACTCCTCAGCTAAACTTTTCCCTAAGGGGACATTACTTATTGCTCTGTATGGAGCAACAGCAGGCAAATTAGGTGTATTGGAATTTGACAGCACTACGAATCAAGCCATTTGTGGCTTTTTTGAGAATGAATATGTGGAAACAAAATATCTTTTTTATTTTCTATGGTCATTTAGAAAAAAGATAATCGAAGACTCATGGGGGCAGGCACAACCAAATATCAGTCAAACTTATTTGAAAAATTTTCCATTCGCTTTGCCACCACAAATGGAACAAAAACGAATCGTAGAGGAAATAGAAAAACAATTATTAAAGACTACAAAACTAAAAGAATACATTATCGCGAATCAAGAGGCCACTGAGCTACTGCTCAAGGCACTCTTGCATCAAGCGTTTAAAGTAAAAGAACTTGTGGAAATATGACGTGGAAGAAACCCGATACCTTTATAATTGAATCGCATCCCTTTGACTCATTCATCAAACATGATACGAAGTTTCTTATTGTTGGCACTTTTCCAACCCATAAAGAAAACTACGCTCAAACTTTTGAATACTTCTATGCTGGACAGAAGAATAATTTCTGGAAAATAGTTGAACAGGTTTTTAGTCACACTTTCAAGTTTGATAGTGGAATAGCAGCCATTAAGGAGAGACAAAATCTCTTATCTGAAAAAAAGATTGGTCTAACTGATATGCTTGTAAAGTGCTATCGCAAAAACAATCAATCAAGTGATGAATATCTTTACCCAATCATCTTAAAAGATATTTTCTCATTACTAGATGAATATCCTCTTATCGAAAGGATTATCCTAACCAGTAGAACAGAAGTCATTGGGGCTTTGGGGCTATTCAAAACATATTTCCTCCAACACAATTTGGAGTTAAACGGGTTTAATAAAAGAGAGGACAAGATTTTAGAATCCAGCTTCAACTATAACGGAAAAACCATTGATGTTTTAGTGCCCTATTCACCTTCCCCACGTGTTTTGGAAGGAGGAAGAACGTCTTTTGATGATTTGATAAAAATGTATGTCACATGCTTAAAGTAATTTTCTGACCATTCCATTAACGTTTGACCAAATGGTCAAACGTTAATCTGTGTCTTTTAGCAAGTACACGCCCGATGTGCTCTTTTGTTTCGATGTCAGCTTGTCAATTTGACTCTTGTCATTTAGAATGATTAGTGCTTCGATATCCCCAGCCCTGAGAAGCTTTTTACCTCTTTCAATTGAGGTCAGTATTTTTACTTCTGGCTTTACCCTCTGCGGTTTCTCAAGAATTGGCGCGACTGACTGGTCAGGTAAATCTTTGATAGAATTGTGCGCAGCTGAGATACTTATTTCACCCCGATTTAATTGCGTCAAAACACTCTTAGAGGCTCTCTCTATAACCGCCGTATACCTCACTACAGTTGTCCGACCAACGCCCGCTATTCGAGCTATTTCCGAGTTGGTATCGATATGCTCAGCGACGTCATTACCCTTGCCAGCCTTGGATAGATTTTCCTTTGCTGCCTTTTCGATTGTATCTTTTGACAAGTATGCCAACTGAATCTTTTCTACAGCAGACAAATTCCTTCGTTGAAACTGGTGTCTTATCATCCAAAGCTTTATCTCCTCTAAGCTATTAAAGACATCTTTGACCTCCTTCATGGGGATAGACTTCAAATTACTTTGAATAGCGGCCTGTAAGCGCGTATGGCCTTCTATAACAAGCTTTACCCCCTCTGGTGTAACCCAAAATAATATCGGGTCATTAACCCCATTTTTCTTAATATCATCTTTAAGCTGGTCAAAAAGTTCTTTCTCCATCTCTGGAAGGTATGACTTCAACTCCCAGAGGGTCTTCAGTTCATATTTATCATCCATGATATAGTAGTCCTGTCCGAACAATTTCAGGGTCGGGGTTGAATCATCATGTAAAGATGGATTCGCTAGATATACTTTCCCGTCTAACATACATCCCCCTTTGGCATAGTAGCGATGAGCCTTATTCAACGTGGGGTCATTCGGGTCAGGGTTATTACGTTCTAATCCCCATTGCTTAAAGAAAAATGGAACCCCTGCTTTGTCGCAAAAATCTTTCACTTTTAAGACCCACTCCTTTTTCATAGGTCTGGCACGGTTATCTCCACTCTCTCCACCAACCAAAACAAGGTCAATACCACTTAAATTCATCTCAGTGATTTCCTCTATCAGAGGCTCAACAGAAAGGAATTTATACTTTGCTCCACATTGCCTGAGTGAGTCTATCCGCTTTGTTGAAGATTGGATACCCACACTTACACCCATCCAGATATTGTCAGACCATGTTAGCTCTTTAGAGTAACGTTTAAGCAAATGGTCTCTTTTAGTTAAAACTTGATAAGTGTGAGGCGTATCATTCATCACCTTAAAAACTTGTTTGATGAAGCCCAGAGATATATCCTTATGAAAAAGGTCGGACATACTATTTACGAAAACAGTTGTCGGTTTTTTCCATTTGTATGGGTCATTTAGTGAATCAGGATGCTCAACCAATACATCGAATCCTTGATTGTATTTAGGCAGTTGTGAATTATACTTATATCTATTGGTAAGCGTCCTAGCATAACATAGGTCGCATTCTTTTCCGACAGAACTACATCCCGTCGTTGGATTCCATGTATTCTCAGTCCACTCGATTTTCGATTCTGACATTTCTATTGAGATAAGTTTTAAAAATCAATACTCAAGTTCCGCATTATCCTTTGCAGGAGTGAAAGCAATATTGTTTAATTCTATGTTTGAATTTATCTGAACAACCTCAAGAGGTGCGTTAAGATAATTTGCTAAAACGCTTTGCAATTTCAAATGATTAGACCGATTTAAATCATACTTTCTTATATCATCTATGACATCTCTACTACCAACTTTAATAACACTTATAACCTCAAAAGTTTGTTCGCCATTAAAAAAGTCTTTAGTCTGCTCACTTGTAGCCAAAACATCAACATCAATAATACTATCCT
This sequence comes from Bacteroidetes bacterium UBA1941, assembly GCA_002336805.1. Lineage (GTDB taxonomy): Bacteria > Bacteroidota > Bacteroidia > Chitinophagales > LD1 > UBA1941. The sequence continues at coordinate 220,052 of DDEZ01000006.1, read as the reverse complement.
TGTCAGATGGTATATATAACATATTTCTATACGGCTCTAAAAGTCCTTGAATAAAACCAAAAGATTTACTGTATTGTTTATCTTTTCGCAACGTCATAATTTCCTCAAAACAATGTTTCTTTAAATTATCCTTTCGAAATTCTCCATTGTGATTAAAGTAAATTTCATAAAGAATTCCATTAAGCAAATGGTTTTCTTCTGCTTCAAAATATCGCGGGAGTTCCTGACTTAGGTTTTTGAAAAAGGCAGTAGCACTATTGGCATATCCACCTGCCTGTAAAAGATTTCTGCCCAAAATAAATAGTTGATTCTTATCTAGTTTCTTAGCTGAAATGGTAATTGCTTCATCAATAGCGGGATTTTGTCTATCCCAGTTTGAAGACTTAATCTCCAAAATAATTTTACTAAATCTATCGCCCTTATCTTTATAGTTTACATCCTTTACTACTGCTTCATCGTATGGGATTTCAATGGAATAAATCAGCTGACCAGTGTTAAAATAAAAGTCTCCAATTAACGATGTGTGCTCCCACGTTGTTTGTTTTCCTTCTGTGAGATTGTAAACGGTTTTTCTTACCTTTTTAAAAAGTTCTTCCACAGAAATCCATTCACGACCTATATATTTCAATAAGGAGCCAGTATAAATACTATGCCCTTCAATTCCCTTATCCATAGCACCCTCGTTAGGTGATGTGGAAAATGCAATAAGAGTACCCTTAGGCGCTTGTATTGGTGTAAAAGAACTGTTTCCTCCTCTTTCAAAACTTTTTCTACATGCATCAATAATTACGATGTTCATTTTGCTGGAATTATTTTTAAGAATTCCTAAAACATCGGTTAAGGTTATACAAGTCTTTGAGCAATGATGTTTATTGGGTGATGCAACTTGGCAGTCGATTGCCGCGAGATAGTTTTCGCCATCTAATTGAAAACCATGACCTGCAAAATAAAAAATTGAGGCATCATAACTCGGTAACTGCTTCTCAAATTCATAGAGTATAGTCGTGCAATCTTCAATTTTCGTATCTTGACCAAACAGTATAGTATAGCCAAGTTTTGCAAAAATATCTGCCATCCCCTTAGCATCATTGATTGCATTATCAAGCTTGGCATCTGCGTAGTAATTATTGTTACCTATAACAACGGCTAATGTTTTCATTAGAAAGGTTTTTGAGTTAATTTGAACTTGTCAAAAGTAACAATATGTTGTAAACAGAAGCCGTTCCCCTCATTCGATTCCTTCTCGTCGGGATTATGAGTTATTGAGTTGTTTGATTCGCTTTTTGATAGTCTCAATCTCCTGTTTGAGAAGTAGCACATTTAATCGTTTGGTTAGTTCAGCTCGTTTGGCTGGTTCATAGGTCAAATTCATTTCGGTACGGAGTAAAGTGATTTTGTTGGTTAGGTCATCCATAATGTGTGTTTATCATAAATATCATTCCGTACCAATAATAGATTATAGTCATACCGTTGTACGGGGAATAGTAATAAAACAGGCGTAAAGGGACATTTTAGCCGTACCAAATGCAACCACCCTAAATTTGGTATTACGAAAAGCATTTTCTATCTTTGAGGTCATAAACAAGGAACATGACCAAAGCACGTTACATACGGACATCAACCCTGAGTCAGAACGAAGCGAGACAAGTGGCAAAGCAGCACGCAGACGAAAAGCTATTCATTGATAAGATTAGTGGTGCTATACATTTCTCCGAGAGACCACAAGCCCAAGAGCTTTTAAAGGCCGTCAGAAGCGGTGAAGTGAATTATATAAGCGTGAGTAGCATTGACCGCCTAGGACGCTCTACGTTGGACGTTTTGCAATCGATTCAGGCATTCACGGATGCGGGTGTAGTTCTGAAAGTAGATAACCTCGGATTAGAATCACTGATTGCTGGTAAAGAGAACCCGACGTTTAAGTTGATTGTGAGCGTTCTCGCGAACATAAGCGAGATGGAACGTGCCACTATACGTGAGAGACAGTTAGAGGGCATAGCAGAAGCAAAGAAACGCGGCACATATAAAGGCCGTGAAAAAGGTACAACGGAAACATCTGAGGAAGTATTAGCGAAGTATTCGAAAGTAGTGACCTACTTGAAACGTAAGAGTACACATAGTTATAGCGAGATAGCAAAGTTGTGCGATTGCTCAAAGAACACAGTACAGAAGGTAAAGAAGGTCATGGAAGCAGCGTGATTTGCGCTAATTTTTCTTATTAGCGAAAGTAATTACGATTATAAGCAGTTTGGGTATGATTTGGGTATCCTAAAAAACAAAACCCCTTGAAAATCAAGGGGTTTTACATGTATATGAGGTCGGAAGCGGATTCGAACCGCTGTAGCAGCTTTTGCAGAGCTGAGCCTAGCCACTCGGCCATCCGACCCTTTCTCCCCTCTCGGGGGAATGCAAATGTAGGAAAAATCTGCAAAGTCAAAAGCCTTCTTCAATAGGATTATTTATACATATAAAAGGATCAGATGTATCACGCTATTTGTGGAAAGGGTATTGAAAAAATCCGGCAGCTTAACACTTCTGTTTAGTACCTTAGCGCCGCACTTTTCCAATCACAAATCTACTATGACCCAGCACCTCTCAGACAGGATCACGCACATGCAGGAATCTGCCACACTCAAGATGGCAAAGATCTCCCGCGAGCTCAAGGCCCAGGGCCTCGACATCATAGACCTCAGCATCGGCGAGCCCGATTTTGACACCCCGCAGCATATCAAGGACGCCGCCAAGCGTGCCATAGACCAGGGATATACGCACTATACACCAGTACCGGGCTACCCTGAGCTGCGCAAGGCCATAGCAGCTAAATTGAAGCGTGACAATAAGCTGGACTATACCCCAGAGCAGATAGTCGTCTCTACCGGTGCCAAGCAGTCCATAGCCAATGTGGTGCTCGCCCTGATCAACCCTGGTGATGAGGTGCTCCTCCCCGCCCCCTACTGGGTCAGCTACTCTGCCATAGCAGACCTGGCCGAAGGCAAATCCATAGAGATCCCAGCCACCCTGGAGACCAACTTTAAAGTCACTCCGGCGCAGCTGGAGCAGCATATCACAGATCGGACACGCCTCATCATATTCTCCTCTCCATGCAATCCTACCGGCTCCGTATACAGTCACGATGAGCTGCAGGCACTGGCACAGATGCTCGCAAAATATCCTAACGTATACGTGATCTGTGATGAGATCTATGAGTATATCAACTATACCGGCCAGCCACACACCAGCCTCGCTTCTTTCCCTGAGATCAAAGACCAAGTCATTACGGTCAATGGCTTCAGCAAAGGCTTTGCTATGACGGGCTGGCGCCTCGGCTATATAGCCGCTCCCATATGGATAGCCCAGGCCTGTGACAAGATGCAGGGCCAGATCACATCAGGCACCTGCTCCATTGCCCAGATGGCAGGCGTAGCAGCAGCTACTGAGAGCCTGCAGCCTACCTATGATATGGTAGCTGAGTTTCGCAAGCGCCGTGACCTCGTGTATGGCCTGCTCAGCGATATACCCGGCATCAAGGCAAACCTGCCTGATGGTGCGTTCTATTTCTTCTTTGACATCAGCTCCTTCTTTGGCAAGAAAGCTGGCGACACAGTGATCAATAGTGCCGAGGATATGAGCGGCTACCTGCTGCGCGAGGGCCAGATAGGCCTGGTGAATGGTGAAGCCTTTGGCGATCCTAACTGTATCCGCCTCTCCTATGCCGCGTCAGAGGAGAAGCTCCTGAAAGTTTGCAGCCGCCTCAAAGAAGCATTGGCGAAACTCGCTTAAATCCCGTTATTTGTACCGGCAGCCCTACCATCTGCCTAAAACATAGCAATGTCAGAAAAACTCGACTTCAATAATGTAAAGGTCCTCGTGATCGGAGATATCATACTCGATCATTACATGTTTGGTCAGATACACCGCATCTCCCCGGAGGCACCGGTGCCGATAGTAGATATAGAGTATGAGGAGAACCGTCTCGGCGGCGCTGCCAATGTAGCCCTCAATCTCAGCGAGCTGGGCGCCAAGCCTACCCTCATGTCTGTGATAGGCGATGACAAGAGCGGACGCACCATCTTTGAGCTGCTCAAGAAGAATCAGATACACCACGACTATATCATCACCTCCAAGAGCCGCACCACCTCTCACAAGACGCGCATTTATGATGATGAGCGGCAGGTGGTCCGCTTTGACCAGGAGGATGACTCTGACCTCAGCCATGAGCTGGAGTCACAGCTCATCAGCACCTTTGACGAACTGATCCGCGAGACCAAGTTTCACGCTATCATCCTGCAGGATTACAATAAAGGCGTGCTGACCAAGAAATTTATCAAGCACGTACTGCTCCAGACCACCAAGCGCAACATACCTGTGGCTGTAGACCCCAAGGAGTACAACTTCTTTGAGTACCAGCAGATAGACCTCTTCAAGCCTAATATCAAAGAGCTGGGCGAGGCACTGCAGATGAAGATAGACCCCAAGAGCATCAGTAGCCTGCGCAAAGCTGCAGAAGAGCTCAAAAAGAAAAACCGTTTTGACAACCTGCTCCTCACGCTCGGTGCCAATGGAGTTTTTGTATACACCAAGGATGGAACTTCATTTGTAGTACCCGCGCGCGCTATCAAGACGGCAGATGTATCAGGTGCCGGCGATACTGTGATCAGCATCGCCACGCTCTGCTTTGTCAAGGATTTCCCATTCAAGAAAATGGCGCAACTCTCCAATGCTGCTGCCGGCAAGGTATGCCGCAAGGTAGGTATAGCCCCTATCACGCTGAAGGAGCTGAAGAGCTGATCATTTTCGATTGTCCGATGCCTTAGCCTCGGTCGCTACGCTTCAGGTCATTTTGATGCTGGCTGATAAAGGCATTCATCTCACGGATATACCCATCCAGTTCATCTGCCGCAGATTTGAGGAAAGGAGCAAATGATGTCCTTTCCTGTTCCGATATACCCTCGTCTTGCAGTACATCTGCTATCCCTATGATATTGGCAGCAGGTTTCCGCACTTTGTGTGAGAGGGTAAAAAGCATTTCCTCTAGTGTCTTGATATATTGCTCCTTGCGCAGTTCAGCTTCTTTGCGGCTTGTGATATCCAGCGCTGTACCTACCAGCTGGTCTCTGTCATTACTTTCCAGCGCATAGCTGAGCCACTTCTCCTCACCATCACGGGTATGTATCATTATTTCAAAAGAAACAGCCGGGTCTCCCGGCTTCATTTTATTGCGTGCTTCTACCAGTACCGCCAGGTCTTCATGCCTGATCAGATCACGCCAAAACTCTACGGTGATAGGAGTATCCTGCGGCACTCCAAATATCCTGTACATCTCCGGCGACCAGTATATCTCTTGGGTCTTGTAGTCTATATACCAGTTTCCCACTCCTGCTACCTTCTCCGCCCGCAGCAGCCTGTTGAGTGCATTTTCTGTCTGTGCATTTGCCATGGCGAGCGCAGCCTGATTGCGCAGCCTGTTTCTCCGCGCCTCAAAGCGCTCAGTTACCTTTGCCGCCAGTATCTGGAGTATACGTCCCTGCTCCGGTGTGAACTGCCTCGGCTGCTTGTCTATCACACAGAGGGTGCCCAGTGCATAGCCCTCATCAGTCACCAGTGGAGCACCGGCATAAAACCGCACATGGGGATCACCGGTAGCCAGTGGATTAGTTTTAAACCGGTCATCTTCAAATGAATCGGGTACTACAAACACTTTCTCCGGCTGCTGTATGGCATGATAGCAAAAGGCATGCTCTATGGGGGTCTCCGTGGCACCAAGGCCTACTCTTGCCTTAAACCACTGCCTGTGTGAGTCCAGCAGCGATATGAGTGATATAGGCATGCCGAAAAAGACGGATGCCAGCTCCACTATGTCGTCAAACTCCTGCTCCGGCAGTGTATCCAGCAGGTCATACTCTTTTAGTATTTCTATTCTTCTTTCCATGTCACTTTGGGGATCGGTGCAGGGTATACTAGTCCTGTGGGACAATGTTTCAGAGAGAGTCGCGTATTTGCAGGTATTGGTCTCCTTCCAGCGGCTTTACAATATATCCCTTGACAAAAACATTTTCCTCTGCCTTCTTTTTATCACTATCCGCTATAGAGCTGCTGAGCATGTAGATAGTTACCTTCTTGGGCAGGCGGTCGTGTATGGCAGCATATTCTTTTAGAAATTCCCATCCGTCCATACGCGGCATATTGATATCCAGCAATATGAGGTCTGGCAGTTCGTCTGCATCTGTGAGGTGAGCAGTGAGATGATCTATGGCCAGGTCACCATCAGCAAAGGTGCTGATCTCCACATCATCATCTACATCTCTGATGAGATACCGGGCCAGGTGAGTGTAGGCGGGGTCATCATCTATTATCCATAGTTGGGGCATACTATCCGATTCATTGTCAGCTAATATCCGGCGCACCGGATATCATAGGGGAGTCAAAAGGATACCCGAAACTAATGAATATCTCTTTTTATACATCATAGATAAATCGTTAAAAATACACCCCTCAGCAGAATAAGCTGCGAGCGAATGCGTTTCACGGGGCATTATTCAGTACATATCAGTGACCGTGATAGCGAATAAAACAATCATCCTGTTCTTTTGCATATTCTCCGCAGCAGCACTGCAGGCCGGGGGCGATGAGTTTACTATACGTATCACCAAAAAGAAACATCCCTATATAGACGTGCCGTATACAGACACTGCTGCAGGCGCGTCCATGCTATCCTGGTCCCGTACCTATACGCTCACACTGCATGATGCAGACCTCCATATGATACAGAGCGTAGCTACCAGCACCGGACGCCTCTACCGTCGCGACAGCATCCTGACACTCGTCCTGCCGGATCAGCAGAGGGTAGAAATCGATTCGGTCACCATAGCTGTATCCTTCAGGCCCGGGGCGCATACAGATACCGGTGCGGTATCCCGTCGCCTCTTCATCAGCCCAAATCAGAAACCATTCATATCGCGGCCATGGCAGCGCAATGGTGTCTACCTACGCTGGGGCAGCGACCGCGTGTGGCATAGCCCCGCCTGGTACTCTATCCGCACGCTGAGCTACTGGAGTGATATCAGCCGCCGCGATCTGCCGGGTGTGGCAGATCAGGTACTCCGCTATCAGGACTATGACAGTCCTGATACCACACTACATACTTTTGACTCACTGGCCATGACCTTCTATCACCGTAGCCATAGCTATCATTACCATATCTCAGGTTCAGAGCTATCGCCAGAGGCAGCGGCTATGCTCAGCACCGCCCGGCACAATGACTCCGCCACTCTCAAGATGTACTACTATGATAAAGCTGCCGGCATAGTACGCCGCAAGACGCTGTACATATCACTGCGCCATCTGATACGGGTAGGGGGATTCTTTATCATTACCAAGGGGTAAACTCAGCCAGTCACTTTTTTGAGGAGTCCCTGCACTACCTGGCCTGCAGACTTGGCAAATCTGCGCTCCCACCTGCAGTCTACCAGAGAGAGCTGCCCCATAGCAGATATCGTATGAAAACCGTAAGAGTCCGGCGAGGGGTTTATGACCTCCAGCACTGCCTCCTCGCGGTAGCTGCCTTCGGTGAGGTCTTTTATTTCATTGATCACCAGAGACTGTCCGTAGCTATCTGTACAGTTTTGAGTCACGCGGTAGAGCCGCCCTCCGGCTTCAAATACGCTGCCCCCCGAGCGCGAGTTATACCGGCCGCCATCTACACGCTGCTCGGCACAGGTCTCCCAGCCACCCATCATATCTGTATTGCGACGGATGTAGTATACTTCATTGCCGTCGCGCTCGCCTTTTTTAGTATATATCAGCCACCAGTAGCCCGCCTGGTGAAACAGCACGGTGTCTATGCACGGAGTATTGAGCAGTACTTTTTCTTCCTTCCACTCATATGGCCACTTCACAGATCTGTATAGGGTGAGTTTGTCTGCGCCGCATGTCTCGGGCAGCATATAGTCTACCCCATCATGCTGTATCAGATAGGGATACGACATGTGGTATGGCTCATCCATTATCACCTTACGCTCTATCTCCCGGTATTGTTTGTCAAGTATGATGCAGTTGATCGTGCCTTTGTTTTTGGTATACACCATCTCCTCGTAGAAAATGTAGAAGCGCCCATCACGCTCCACGCCAAACGGATCTGCCCACATCACTCCCCTGGGGCTGGACAGCCAGTGTATAGCAGGCAGGGGGCCACCGGACAGGTAGGACGATACCGGTGCCGTAGCCACTCCTATCTGCCAGTCCTTTTCCAGCTCATAAATAAAGTACTTCAGGCGTTCGGTTAGTCTGGACAGCATGTATCTGCATTTAGTAGTGAAACAGCCCGGACCGGGCCCAAAAGCTGTACCTCACCGGCATGAAATATATTTTCACTACCGGGGCTTCTTCACAAATATATCAACTACGACCGTAGATTGAAATAAAGCACCGGACCGCTACCGGCATGAGATAGTGTTTGTACATTCACGCATGCGCTGTTTTATCGCCTGCCTGCTTGCCCTGCTGCTGCCAGTGTGCCATACCATTGCGCAGACACATAGCCACCTGCCTGACAGGATGTATGCAGACAGCACTTATGCGCCCTTCCTCTTTGGTGTAGCCTCCGGAGATCCCTCTCAGACCAGAGTCATGATCTGGACACGGGCAGAGGTCACAGCACCGCTCCGCTGGGAGGTGGCAGAGGATAGCGCCTTCACACACCTCATACGCGCAGGTCAGGCGCAGTGTACCGCTACGCATGACTATACTACACTCGCTGCTGTAGATGGCCTGCAGCCGGGCCATCAGTATTATTATCGCTTCATCACGGCCTCCGGCCAAAACTCCCGCACAGGCCGTGCACGCACCCTGCCGGGAGACTCTGTGCAGCACCTCCGTATAGCGCTCGTCTCCTGCTCAGGAGCCTGGTCGGGCTACTTCAATGCCTACCGCCACATAGCACAGCGGGACGATATAGACTACCTCCTGCACGTAGGCGACTATATCTATGATGATGTAGACCCTGACGAGCACGTACGCATGCCTGACCCTGAGCCACAGATACCTCATACACTCGCAGACTGGCGCGACCGCCACCTGTACTACCTGCTCGATCCTGACCTGCGCCTCGTCCGCCAAAACAAGACATGGATAGCCGAGTGGGATAATCATGACAATCACTACAGCAACTTTGAGAAAAATGAGGATGGCCTCACGGCATTCTATGAGTATGTGCCCATACATATGCCCGACACGGCGCATCCGGAGTACATCTTCCGCAGCTTCCGCTTTGGCACGCTGGCAGATCTGCACATGATAGATATGTACCTCTTCCGCGGCCGCGAGGATTTTGCCGCAGGCCAGAGATCTATCCTCGGCAATACTCAGGATGCATGGCTGAAGCAGAGCCTCGCGCAGTCCCAAACCACCTGGCACCTGCTGGGCAATCAGGAGATGATGGGCAGCTGGCTCAGCCAGGGTATCCCCTCCTTCCTCCACCCGCCGGGCAATGGCACCTACTTCAGCTCCTCTGACTGGGATGGCTATGTGGCAGACCGTACACGCTTCTACCACTTCCTCGATACGGCCCGTATACACAATCTCGTGACCCTGACCGGAGACCTGCACATGTCCTTTATCATAGACCTCGCGCCGGACCCGCTGGATGAGGATGTCTATGACCGGCGTACGGGCCGCGGCTCACTCGGTGTAGAGGTGCTCACACCCAGCATTTCTGCAGGCAATATGGATGAGGAGCATATCCCCCGGTGGGTCATTCCCATCTTTCAGCGCCTCAGCCGCGATCTCAATCCGCACCACCGCTGGGTACAGTTCTGGCGGCATGGCTACACCACCATAGACATCACACCTGAGCGCTGCGTAGCGCAGTTTTGCTATCTGGATATCCTGCACTATTCTGACCGCGTTATTTTCAGCCGCCCCTTTGTGGTGCGCAGGGGTGCTGACCACTGGGACAGGCGCCACTATACGCGGCGCAGTTTCAGATAGGCTCTTCAGCGCTTCGCAAAGTGGGGCATTATATCCATGGCAGCATTCTTGGATAGTATCCTCACTCCCCGCCGGGGAGCTAAAGATACACACCACATGCAGTCACTCATAGATACGATCAAAGCGTTTAATGCTCCCCTCCTGCCTGATAAGGTACAACTCAAATATAGCTTCATGGCAGAGAATCCATACCGCTTTTATCGCGGCACCTGCCACCTGTATGCACACTACCTGGCCGGTATGAAGCTGCCTCCCTCTCCTACCGTCTGGGCATCTGGCGATCTGCACCTGGAGAATTTCGGTTCCTTTCTCGGCTGCAATAGCCTCGTGTACTTTGACCTCAATGACTTTGACGAGGCTATCCTCGCGCCTGCCGTGTGGGAGATCACGCGCATGGTCAGCTCTATCTTCATTGCCTTTGACACCCTGCAGATAGAGGAGGAAAAGGCTAACCGCATGGCGCGCCTCTTTATCAAAACATACATTGAAACATTGCAAAAAGGCAAGGCACAATATATGGAGCCTCGCATCGCGCAGGGTATCATCCGTGATTTTCTCCTCTCTGCCGCCCGCCGCAAGCCTAACCATCTGCTGCGCAAAAAAACCATCCGCAAAAAAGGCCGTATCAGCCTCTTCCTCGATACGGACAAACACCAGCCTGTAGACAAGCCTACCAAAAAGAAACTCAAAGCCTTTATCACGGACTGGATACAGCACCATACCGAGGCCGTCTATGGCTACAAGGTGGCAGACATCGTATTCCGCATAGCCGGGACCGGCAGTGTAGGTGTGCGCCGCTATGCCGTCCTGCTCAAGGGACAGTCTAAAACGAAGAAATACCTCCTGCTCGATATGAAGCAGGCCAAGACCTCATCTCTCGAGCCTTTTACCCATCAGGCACAGCCGGACTGGCCTACCGAGGCGGAGCGCGTGGTGACCATACAGAAGATCATGCAGAATGTATCACCATCGCTACTGAGCACCTGCGAGTTTGAGGGAGATGCCTATGTGCTGCAGGAGATGCAGCCTACCAAAGACAATATAAACTTCAGCCTCCTGCGCGATGACTACCGCGGTATGTACCAGGTCATATCAGACATGGCATTGCTCACTGCCTCGTCCCAGCTGCGCTGCAGCGGCTATTTGGGCTCTGCTACTATAGATGAGCTGATCGCCTTTGCCGGCCGCAAGAATATACAAGAGAAGATCTGGGATATCAGCCGCGAGTGTGGACGCCTCAGCCTGGAGGACTACCGGGCTTTCCGCGAGGCCTTTGATCGTGGTGAATTTGCAGAAGGACAGCTACCGGCAGAGCAAGCGGCGGCGGCATGATACGCATCACTCATCTTATAGCAGAGGTTCTTTTATGCATTACTTAAAACATTTATCTTCCGACTCTAAACTCAATCTCAACCATGTCTCTCAGCCCTCTGGCAGGCCAGCCTGCCGCACAGCAGCCCCCTATAGATCTGGACAAACTCATCTCAGCCTATTATGACCAAAAGCCTGATGCATCAGTAGCTTCACAGAAAGTCATCTTTGGCACGTCCGGCCACCGTGGCTCTTCACTGGATCAGTCATTCAATGAGTACCATATCCTGGCCATCACACAGGCCATCTGCGACTACCGCAGGCAGCAGGGTATCAATGGTCCGCTCTATATAGGTATCGACACACATGCGCTCTCCGAGCCCGCCTACCGCTCTGCACTGGAGGTCCTCGCTGCCAATGGTGTAGACACCATGATAGCTGCAGATGGTGGCTACACACCTACTCCGGTCATCTCTCACGCGATACTGATCTACAATAGAGGCCGCAAAGATGGCCTCGCAGATGGAATCGTGATCACGCCTTCTCACAATCCTCCGCGCGATGGTGGCTTCAAGTACAATCCGCCTAACGGAGGTCCCTCTTCTACCGAGGTCAGCAATATCATACAGGCCCAGGCCAATGAATACCTGAAGAATAACCTCAGCGGCGTAAAGCGGATAGCCTACGAGCAGGCGGCCAAAGCCTCCACCACGCATAGCTATGACTACAAACCAAACTATATTTCTGATCTCACTTCTATTCTCAATATGGATGCCATACGCAGTGCAGGTATCCGCATAGGTGTGGATCCGCTGGGTGGCGCAGGTGTAGCCTACTGGCAGCCCATAGCAGAGCAGTACAGCCTGGATATGACTATCGTCAATACGCAGGTAGACAAAACATTCAGCTTTATGACGCTGGACTGGGACGGACAGATACGCATGGACCCCAGCTCGCCATACGCTATGCGCAGCCTCATAGGCATGAAGGATAAATTTGACATCTCCTTTGCCTGCGATACTGACCATGACCGCCACGGCATCGTGACGCGCAGCGCAGGCCTGCTGCCGCCCAATCATTACCTCGCTGTGATGATACAGTACCTCATCCAAAATCGCCCGCAGTGGAGCCCCTCTGCTGCTATCTCCAAGACACTCGTGAGCAGCCAGATGATAGACCGCGTCGTAAAAAAGCTGGGCCGCCGGCTCTACGAGGTGCCCGTCGGCTTCAAGTGGTTTGTAGATGGGCTGTATGACGGGTCACTGTGTTTTGGTGGCGAGGAGAGCGCCGGGGCTATCTTCTCACGCATGGATGGCAGCGCCTGGACCACAGACAAGGATGGCATGGTGCCCGCACTCCTCTCCGCAGAGATCTTGGCCGTGACCGGCAAAGACCCCGGGGAGATATATCGTGACCTGACTACAGAGTTTGGCGAATCCTACTACACACGTATAGAAGCAGCCGCCGATACAGAGCAAAAATCAAAGCTCTCTAAACTAGCGCCTGCGGCCATCACCTCTACCGTGCTGGCTGGCGAGCAGATCACACAGATACTCTCTAAAGCCCCTGGCAACGATGCTGCCATCGGTGGCATCAAGATAGAAACAGAGAACGGCTGGTTTGCCGCGCGCCCATCCGGTACAGAGGATATCTATAAGATCTACGGAGAAAGCTTCAAAAGCGAATCACACCTCAGGCAGATATTAGATGAAGCTCAGACGATCGTGACAGCAGCCATCAGATAAATACAACCTAACAATAAAAAAAAGGCCCATTACGGGCCTTTACATTTTTTGCGCTTTCGCGTTTTTGCGGTTAAAACTTCTACATCACCGGACATAGGAATGGCCTTGGCTTGCGCTTCAGGCAGCCCTGATACATGATAGCCAGCTCAGGTGCACCATAGGTCATAGTACCAGGTGTCAGCTTAGACACATTGATATCATAGCTGAATCCTATCGTCAGCCCCTTTATATCCAGGCGGGTCTGCAGGATCACTGCATCCAGAGGTGCGCGAAACTGTGCGCCTACATAGAAGAAGGTAGTGCTGGTATTATTACCCAGCTTCATGCGCACCAGCGAGCCAAAGTTATACTGCTGCGATGGTCCCTGGAAGAGGAGCATGAAGTTTGGCATGATCCACACTTTGTCTCCTATCATGAAGCTGCCACCACCATGAAAGGTCGTCTTGATATACAGCTTGTCTCCACCATTGTTATTGTAGATGCCGGGTGAGTACCATGATATGTTAGGTTGATTGAGGTGGCTCACTGCGAGACCAAAGTACAGGTTGTGTCGGCGCTGCTTGAAATTGACCGAGTATAGCGCACCTACACCCGCATCTATATAGATCATGTTATTGCGGGCAAAGCTTTCCTTTGGCAGGCTCGGATCATATTTGCCTGTCACAGGATCGTATTGATCGTCATACGTCGACTTATTCGGATTGAAGCCTCGGTGATTTACTCCCACCTGCAAGCCTACTGAGAGGGATGAGTTTCCCCTCCTGTCCAGCATAAAGTGGTACGCTGCTGTCACATCGCCGCGATTCATATTGTATCCTGTAGCGCCTGCTATGTCTGACTGTATGGATATACCTATCCCCGCGAAGCTCTGCACCCTGGTAGGCCGGCCCACTGATACATCTCCCGATGCGCCAAATGTCGTATAGGTATTGCCGCCGGATACCGTATTCCACTGCGTGCGGGCATTGACCGCTACACGGTAGTCGCAGGCGTTGAGTCCCGCCAGCGCCGGATTCAGCTCCATGGGAGCATAGTTGTACTGAGAGAGGTGCGTATCCTGGGCCATGGCCGGCAGGCTGCATACTGCTATCATACCTGCCACACAGCCTATATTCTTCAATATACTTTTTAGCATAGTTATCTCCTTATCTGATCAGGGTCACATTACCCTTGCCCGAGATAGTCTGACCAGTGGTGCACACTACCTCAAATACATAAACAAACACACCTGAGTTTTCCATTTTCGCCTTGTCGTTTCGCTTGCCTCCGTTCCAGGCTGCATCATCCGGCGTATCGGCGTTGGTCACATCATGCACTACATTGCCCCAGCGGTCATAGATGCGGAAGTAGTTGACCTTTGTGATACCCTGCCCTCGTATGCGGAATACGTCATTTGCATTATCCGCATTAGGGGTAAAGGTATTAGGGATATAGATCAGCGAGTTGTCACATGATGTGATCACCGTCACCGTCACGCTGGTCCTGTTAGAGCAGGTCACGCCATTCTTGCTATAGTATACTGTAGCATTGTAGGTAGTGGTCTGGTGTGGTGTAGCGATAGGGTTGCGGCAGGTACGGCAGCTCAGGGTGCTATCCGGATCCCACACGATACTATCTATAGTACCTTTCACGGTAGAGCTCACATTAGTGCTCAGGCCCAGTACTACACTCTCCGGATTGGCCGCAGCCTCCACCGGCACTGAGTCTATCACATAGACCCTCACCGTATCCACCTTAGGCGTACAGTGGCCATAAAATACATTCAGCAGATACTGCATAGGCTGGCGCGGCGTGATCACTACATCAGTACTGTTAGGATTGTCTATGTATGATGGCGGCGTCCACTGCACAGAGCCGAAGAGCCCTCCTACATGGAAACTAACCGGGTAGCCCAGGCAGATGGTCGTATCCCTGTTAGGGTACACCGTGTCTATAGGCTCTGCTATGATCACGATATCATCACAGCCATCCGGGCTCTGGCATCCATATACGTCCTCCACAGCAAAGCACACATGGTATATGCCCGGTAAAGCCCACGTGCGGTGTATCACAGCAGAGTCATCCGGCTGTGCTACGCCATTTATACTCCAGTGATAGTGTGCTATACTGCCATCTCCTATGGTCCAGTCACCAGTAATAGTGTTCGGACGGAGTATACAGTTCGTATCCGAGTAGGTAGAGGCCGCCGGTATCCTGTGCACCGTCACACTCTGGCTCGCTGTATCTGCACATCCATTCACATCTGTCTGTACGAGGGTCACCGTATAGCTGCCGGCTATAGGATAGGTATAGTTGTTAGGCGAGGTGGTAAACTCCGGCGTACCATCCGTCTGCATATCTATGCCAAAGGCAGCCAGTGGCGCCGAGATGCCAGCAGTAGAGTTATTGGTCACAGTGACCGGCGTGCCGAGGCAGAGCGTAGTTGGCGTCACATTCAGCAGGGCGTGCGGTTTATCACCCAAGGTCACAGTATTGTAGACCGTATCATAGCAGCCCAGTGCGCTGATCAGCACCAGCGTATCGCGGTAGGTGCCCGGCGTCTGGTAGCTATGAGCACTGGTCTGACCGGTACCATGCGTACCATCTCCATATGACCAGAGATAGGATGCTATACTGCTATGAGTCACCTGCGCTGTAGCGGCAAACTGTGTGACCTGACCCAGGCATAGGCCCGTAGCAGTATCACTGGCAGTGATGATGGATACATTCACACGGATCGTGTCGTACTTGTAGCAGCGTGGCACATCTCCGGCTCGCACTACGTAAAAGGTGTCCATCAGCGGTGCTACGATCGGAGCAGATGGATTGGTCGTATCTATATTGTAGTTAGGCTCCCAGTGCAGCGGTGGTGAGCCAGTGGCAGAGAGCGTAGCAGAGGCACCTATGCAGATGGTCTGGTCCGCCCCTCCTGTCAGCGTAGCCATTGGTTTTATCACGATATTCTGATAGGCCGTATCCGAGCAACCATTGCCGTCAGTGATCATCAGAGAGGCTGTATAGTTGCCACCTACAGTGTAATTATAGGAGGTATCCAGGTATGTGTTATACACTACAGTATTACCCAGGTCCCACTGTCCGCTGACTATAGTGGTGCTGTCATCTATGATACTGCTATCGCTGAAATGCAGCAGTAAAGGTACGCACCCTATCGTATCATCCATCACGATGCGGACTACCGGTGGCCTCATCACATGTACCACGGATGTATAGGAGCCGGTACAGCCCAGGTTATTGCGCACGGAGAGTGTCACAGTATAGTTGCCCGGAGCGGCATACACATGGCATGGATTAGGCGTAGAGTCTACCGGGCTGCTATCGCCAAAGTCCCACGCCCGCTGCACGGTAGATGTCAGGCCAGAGAAATATCCTGTCTGATCTGTAAAGCATAACTTATTGCTGCCACAGCTCTGGAAAGTATCCGTAAAGTAAGCCACCGGTGTATCGATCAGCACCGGTATAGAGTCTCCGCCCAGGTTATTTTCCAGTGTATAGTCCTGATGGCATATCGTATCAGGGTACTGCCAAGCCCGTATATATGGCCGGTACACATTGATATCACAGTAGGTGATCGTGACCGTATCGAGTGTGGGATTAGCCTGTGTTCCTTTGGGTATCCGCATATTTATGAATGCGGGCACCCCATTGTCTGAAAGGATCAGCAGTGAGTCCGTATCATAGGAGCTGATATATAGTTTCACCGGGGTACATCCGCACGCACCTGCCTTTTCAGACGTCATGTGCACCACAGGTCCCTTAGCACGGATCGTATACTTTACGATAGTGTCACTACAGCCGTGGCATGAGTTTACTATGTGCGTGATAGGATAGGTACCGGGGCGGTAGTATATGTGAGAGGCATTGCGGGAGGTGTCATAGTGGCTGCCATCGCCAAAGTCCCAATAGTAGGTGCAGATATCATACATAGACGTATCTATGAATGGATCTACCACGATCGTCGGGCACTTATTAGCCGTGTCGGCCAGGTTAGCAAAGGTATAGTCTGCTACAGGGTTCTTCACCAGTATATGCTTGCAGATCGTATCGCGGCAGGCGTTGTACCTGTCTATGGCTATCAGGCATACATCTCCGGCCCCTTCTGTTGTAAATCTCGATGAGAAAGAAGGTACATCTCCGGGAGTCGCGTTAGTAGGTCCCAGTGCCGCCGGCAGCAGCCACTGGTAGTGGGCTACATAGCCTGTAGAGGTAGAGGTAAATGTCAGTGGATTGAGAGGAGATGGGTTGGACAGGCACGTTATCGTGTCACTCATCGCAAAATTAGCCACCACACTATCTGACACGATAGTCCGCGTAGCTATATCACTACAGCCGAATGTATCAGTTATGGTCAATGCCGCTGTAAATGTGTTAAAACCTGTGTAAGTGTGACTAGGAGCCACAGTAGTACTATCTACTATGCCATCACCAAAACTCCAGATAAATCTGCGCGGGCCACTACCCGGAGAGTAAGTGGTAGTATTAGTCAATTGAGACAGGAATGGTGTACAATCGGCCGTGTCGCTTATTGTAAATCCGGCCCTAGGCCTTGATATCAGGACGTAAGAAGGCTTGCATACGGTATCCTTGCAGCCACCACCATATGTCAGCTGCGCACATATCTGGTAGTTAGTCGCCCCTTGTATAAAGGGCCTGAATGGTACTCCCACTACGTTGGGATTAGATCCATTAAATACTGGTGGGGCATTAGCTGCAGTCACACTCCAGACCACATTTGCTGGTGCAGAGGCATTGGGATTAGTATAGATCAGTGAGATCGTATCACGATATGTAGCCGGATAGCACAGTATCCGTGGGCCATAGCTGGTAAAATCCACTCCGGAGCATGGCGTTACAAAAGTATCAGTCTTAGTATGTGAGCAGCCTGTCAGAAAATTGAACGCTGTCAGTGACATGCCATGACGCGTGCCGCATGGGCCGGAGAGTGTAGCATTTACCACCGTCAGGTTGGTATAGTGTACGTTATCTATGATCCAGACCAGAGAGTCGGCACCTATGCTGGTACTGGTATATTTCACCTGGTTAGAGCCGTTGCACCCCAGCACTTTGGTAAACTGTGCCGCAGGAGCCAGCACGTGTACCGTATCTATCAGGCACACGGTATCACCCAGGCAAGTGCCGGATCGAGCCTGGTAGCACGGGTTATAAAAGCCAATATCGTGATACGTGTAGCAGCCTACCCAGTAGTGCGCCGAGTCGATCAGTTGGGTGATTGCCGCATTTCCGAGCCCTTGTGGCCACACAGTCACAGCCGTCGGCGTATCTGTACCGGTCACTGATGCCAGCAGGTGGTTACACTCCTGTTCATAGCACACATCCAGCGGATTGACAGTCAGGGTGACATTAGGTTTACCACTCACACAGATAGTATCACGCAGTATGTCGGAGCAGCCGGCTGCGTTGGTCACAGACAGGGTGTACGGATGGCAGCCCTTGGTACTATACCTGACCAGCATGCTGTCTTGCCCCATCGGCGTTGTAGTACCTCCCGGGAAACCCCAGACCACAGATGTGAACGGACGTCCCAGAGTCTTATTGACCACTATGAAGCTGTCATTCACGCAGCCATTTCGCAGTTGGTACACAGTAGCACGCGCCCGGAGGGTTTGTACTGCCACCAGGTTGTTTCTGATCAGGGTAGATGTACAGCCACTGGCGTCTGTCACACGCAGTACTGGAGAGTAGTTTTGATAGGAGGTGATCGTCACTGAGGTACCCGTGTGGCTGGTAGGAGTGCTAGGTGCGGGAGATGCCGGAAACCATTGGAAAGAACAACTGGGACAAGCCGGTCCGGTATACGTCAGGTTTACAGTATATGGGATCGTACATGAGAAAGTATCGTTTGTCGTGAAGCTGATAGGTATAGGCTGCCCGAAAGTCACGGCATTAGTAGATTTCATCGTGTCCACACACCCACCGGCATAGTACACCACCAGTTGTGCATCATAGTTTCCGGGTGAGGGATAGTTCACTATCTGGCATCCACCGCTGGTAGCGGTCAGGCTCGATGGGGTGCCTCCCGGGAAACTCCACGTATACGTCAGCGCACCCGGGGTACACGAGCAGTAGGTAGCCGCCCCTGGCGTACACCGTCCTGACTGGGTTACGGTAAAACACGCTGCCGCAAAATTACCTACAGAAACATAATTGGAGCGTACCATAGAATCTGAACACCCTGTCAGAGAGTCCACTGTTATCAGTTTGATAGTATATGTACCGCTGGCATAGGGATGTGAAAACACATTGGAAGTCCCTGACTGTGCCGGTGTCGCACTATTATTGATATACCACTTATAGATGGTAGAGGAGCTGCCTCCTGTAGCGGTCATCACACTGGTCATCGGAGCGGCACAGCCACTGAGCGGCGTCCCAGTGAAAGAAGCCACCGGCTTTGCTACCACATGCAGACCATTTACTCCACTGAAGGTAGTATCAGACCGGCAGCCACAGGCGTCAGTCACTATGAGCACCGGATTATAGGTGCCCTGCTGAGCATAAGTACGTGTCGCCGGCACACTATGATCCAGTGGAGTGACACCCCAGTCCAGCAGGTAGTTCAGCGGTCCGCAGCCGGGAGGAGTAGCAGTCTGATCCGTATAGGTTATGGATTGCCCCAGGCACACATTATGAGTGGAAAAGCTCCCCCTGATCACCGGCGGGCAGTTCACTATAAAGTTGCTATCTATAAAAGTGCAAGTGCTGCCTCCCACTACAGTGGTCATTTTCACCTTCACCCGCCCGCAGATATTCATTTGCTTGGACGCCTGGTGATTATTGGTCACCGTATAGGTACTGCCATCGGCAAAGGTAAAGAGCCAGTTGCACACACCCGACCCGCTGGTCGTATCCTGCAGATTCAGGATAAATACTCCTTTGCAGCCCGTACGCTGATTAGCAGTGAACCCACAAGCCAGCGCATCGTTTGCCAAAAGGATCAGAAATAGAATGGAAGAAAAAATGGCACTCTTCCTTATAGTAGAACTCTTCATGTAATTACTTCATTAACTAGGGTATACTTAATAAAGATACCATAAACAACGTTAAAGTTGCACCCTTTAAAGGGCAATAATCAGATTTTTTTTGCACAGATCCGGGCATAAAACAAAAAGGTAATCTGTCCCTTTTTAACACTTTAGGACAAATTACCTTTTTCTGTCGGTGAGCAGGAGATTGCTTACCACTGAGCACAAGACACATTGGTCTTCGGCACGTATTTCTTCTTTTTGTAGATATAGATCAGGCCCAGCTCTATAGCCCCTACTGTATTAGAGGCCCTGCGCAGGTTGGATACATTGATATCATACGCCACCCCGAGCGAAAACTGGCGGTAGTCCAGCCTCACATTAGGTATCAGCGCATCGCCGCCTTCCGGACCGCCAAAACGGGCATTAAATCCAAAAGTGAACGAGTTTACAGAATTATACCTTTCACCAAACAGGATCTGACCGGCAGCGCCCACATTAGCCTGGAAGGATGTACCCTGAGACATAAAGAGTACGGTCGGCACCAGGTTCCAGCGGTTTTTGATCGCTATCACCGCACCGCCATGTCCCACTATTTTAGATGCTAGTCGCTCACTGCTCACATCTGAGAAAGACTCCTTAGGCTTAGACACGTGGGCGTATGCCACTCCCAGGTACATGCTCACCTTCTTTTTAAAGTCTACATTGTAGCGCAATCCGACAGTCGCATCTATAGCCATATTCATTTTTCCTATAGATTCTGCTATCGGAGTAGGGAAAAGTGCATTGCCATTCCTAAACTGCTTAAACATGATCTCCCCCGCGAGGCCCAATGCTATAGAGTGCTTTACACGGTAGCCAAATGCCTTGGAATAAGCTACGCTTATGATACCATCTGACAGGGTCAGCGCCTGGTCTCCCGCAGCATCTCTCACAAAACTGCCGCCTATACCCAGATAGTCCTGCTTGCGCCGGCCCAGCCTTATATCGCCGTCTACAAAGGCACCGTAGGTCTCATACTTGGTCCCGCCCATCGGTGAGCCCACAGTAAACCATTGCCTCCGGTACATAAAACCAAAGCGGGCATCGCCCTCAAAGAATCCGGTCATAGCAGGATTCAGGTATACCGGCATCATGTGATACTGGGAGAAGTGCGGATCCTGCGCCTTCAGCCCTACCGCTCCGGTACATAATAATATCAGGTATAATACCTTCTTCATTCCTGCTGTTTATTTGATTAGAGATATATTGCCACCTGCTGAGCGTTTATCCGTCTCATATGCCAGTTTATATTCTATGACATATGAGAATACGGCAGTATTCAGCGGTTTATTTGTATTGTAAATATCCGTTCCATCCCAGTTGAAATCCGGGTCAGTAGACTCATACACCTTATTGCCCCATCTGTCATATATCCATATGTGAAAGGTCTCCAGTGTCGTCTGATAGGCTATCATTTTAAAGTTGTCGTTGATACCATCATTATTAGGTGTAAACGTATTGGGCACCACCATCTTTGATGAATCCTCCAGTACGAGTACCGTAGTGGTATCATGCAGCTCGCAGGCCTGTCCGTATATTATTGTCACGGTATAGGTGGTCGCTACCTGTGGCTTGTCGTACACATCTATGCTACCTGTAGAGTTGTCTATATACGGTGACCAGTAGGCATTTTTCACCGGCACATTAGTAAAGGCGTGTATCTCCGCCGTCTGTCCCCGGTAGACGGAGTATGGCGCCGCCAGCACCAGTGATGCACTATAGGCCGGTACTGTACCCAGTATAGCCAGGTCACATCCTACAGCGTCTGTCACTGTTACAGTATAGTTTCCTGCTGTCAGGCCACCTGCTACAGTAGTCGTGCTACCACTGGTCCACCTGTAGGTCAGCGGCTGTATGCCAGAGGCTTGCACTACCAATGCACCATTGCTCTCCGTGCGGCAGATAGTGTCTGGCGGCAGTATACGGCCCGTAGGGCCTGCAGTGGTCAGGATACTGTCGCGCAGGGTATCTGCACAGCCATGGCTGTCTGTCACTATCACTATCACAGAGCTATCTCCTACCAGGCCACTCACAGAGTCAGCCGGAGTAGCTGGCGTACCCTGAGACCATACGAAGCTGTACGGCGGTGTACCCCCGCTGCTCAGCACGATACCTGTACCATTATGCTTGCCGCAGTGGTCAGGCGTCACGCGCAGGGTATCGGTCAGTTTGGCCGTAGGGCCAGGCACGATGATCGTGTCCAGCACGTTGCTGCAGCCACTGTTGCTCACAGAGAATATATACGTACCCGCAGGGATATTCAGTGCTGTATCGCTATGATTGCTGGCATTATAGTTCCAGGAGTATGTACAGCCGCCGGTACAGTTGCCCACAGTCACAATGATAGAGCCATCATTGATCCCAAAGCACTGCTGTGGAGTCACAGCGTTACTAAAGGTAGGCGTCGTACTATTGTCCACCAGTGTCACAGTAGGGATGGCAAAACTGCATCCGGTAGCCAGGTCGTATACGGTAGCATCATAGTTGCCCGGCAGCAGATTGGCCAGGAAAGGTGAATTGCCGGACTGTATCAGTGTACCCGCCTTGTAAAAGTCTGCGCGGAAACGGCCGGACGACGTGATCTGGAGCTGTATAGAGCCATTATTCCTGCTGCATGACGGATTGATATTGACACTGCTCACGGTGAAATCTATCGCCTGCAGCGTATGGCTGGCGGTGGCGGTACACCCGTTCAGATCCGTAGAGGTCACCGTAAAGGTATATGACCCACTACTCACTGCCGAGACGAAAAGTGGATTGCTGCTGGAGGTGCCGGCCAGCGTCCCCCCGCTCCATACATATGTAGCAGTAGGGTTATTGGCAGTGGCCACCATAGTGTCCTGACCACCTACGCAGAAGGAATCCCTCGCAGCGATGATGCTCACCGTAGCTGCCGGGGTAGAGGCGATAGTATAGGGCACATTCACAGAGTCTACGCCGTCCCATACTGTCACGCTGCCGGAGCCTGCCGGCTGGTTATTGATGGTAGTGGTAGACAGGTTGCTCGGATACCAGTGGTAGGTATAGCTGCCGGTGCCGCCTGTGGCGTTTGCCGTGGCAGTACCACTGCTCGGGCCGCAGCTCGAGGTGGTAGAGACCGTAGCAGCGAGCGGCTGGGCATACCCGCTGGCGGTGAATAGCAGCAGGCTGGTCAGGCCTAGCAATATCTTAAAGCAGAGATTCTTCATCTTTGATTTTTACAGCAGAAAAAAGGATTTGTTACAAAAAAACCGCGAATAAACTTAGCCATAGCGCTAATTGTATCAAAAACAAGATACTAACACATAGACGGCCTATATATACAAATGGCTGCAAAGCGCGACACCCGCCGGAAAGGCCTACCTTTGTTAAAAATCTCCCGGTACGTGAAACACGGCATCGCTTCCCTCAGCATCATACCCATGCGGCAGGCTCCAAACCACCGCAGCGAGATGGTATCGCAGCTCCTCTTTGGCGAGACCTACGAGGTGCTCGATATCAAAAATAACTGGGTACAGATCCGCTGTACGCTGGATAGCTATGAGGGCTGGATAGATGCCGCCCAGCATACACCTGTGCTGGAGAAGGACTTCCGCCAGGTCACCGTAGATAATGTGGGGATAGCCATAGACCTCTTCTACTCCGCCACCTCTAGCGATAAGTCTGTGACCCTCGTCACAGGTGCCTCACTCCCATTTTTTGACGGGATCAATTTCCGGCTGGGCAAGGAAAAGTATATCTATAACGGGCAGGCCGTGATGAGCGACCAGATACGCACCGTCAATATGCTGGAGAAAGTAGCCCTGCGTTTCCTCAATGCGCCCTACCTCTGGGGTGGCCGCAGCCCGCTGGGTATAGACTGCTCTGGCTTCGTACAGATATTATACAAATGTATCGGCACCTGGCTGCCCCGCGATGCCTACCAGCAGGCCGAGGTAGGCCGCGTTATCAATTTTGCGGAAGAGGCCACCCTCGGTGACCTCGCCTTTTTTAGCAATGAGGAGGGAAAGATCACCCACGTAGGCATGATACTCAAGGATAAGCGCATCATCCACGCCTCCGGCCGCGTGCGTATAGACACCTTCGACCACTTCGGCATCTTTAACGCCGACACAAATAAATACTCCCACCAACTCAAGATCATCAGGAGGATACTCTGAGAGCAGTATTACTAAGTTTACTTTAGACCTTCCTGTACTGCCATTCTTTTATTTGTATTACCATCGGCCGTGCGCATTCACTGTGTCATTCAATTTTTGAGTTTCTGCGCTTTTGCGGTGAATAAACTACACAGCTATCGCGCGATTGTATCGCGTGATACTCCTGCATTGCGTTTGCAACGCAATATCAAGCATCCAAAAACTTCCTGCACGCCTCAGCACACTCCTTGCACATCTTACTGCATTTGCGGCAGTGCTCGTGGTCATGCTTGCCACACTCATCAGCACAGACCCCACATATCTCGGCGCAGAGCTGCAGGTAGCTTTCCTTATTCTCAGAGTCGCGCGTCAGGATAGACGCCGTGAGGCGGCATATATCCGCGCACTCCCTGTCCAGCTCTATACAGCGCGCCATCATCGTCACATCCTCTTCATTCAGGCACGCGCTGTAGCACATATCACAGGTCATCGCGCACTCTGTCAGTTGTTGTATCAGTTTATCTTGTCCCATCACCTTTAGTTTATGCTTTACAAATTACTTGCCCTCCGTAGCCATGATCTGCACATAGTCCCGCACGATATCCTCATGGTCAAAGGCCAGGTTAAAATTTTCCGGCTCACGTGTCAGCACCAGGTCCTCCGCATCAGAGCCCGCCTCCATCACGCCCGATACCGGGTGCGCCAGAAAGGCCACCGATACATACCTCCCGCGCGGGTCTCGCTCTGGATCAGAGTACACACCTATCACGCGGTCCAGTTCTACGGTCAGTCCCGTTTCTTCTTTTGCCTCTCTGATAGCAGCAGCCTCTATCGTTTCATTGCCTTCCATCTTACCTCCCGGCAGTCCCCATTCACCTTTGTGTGGTTCACTTTTACGCTTCGCCAGCACGATAGAGCCGTCTCCCAGCCGTATCACGATATCTGCAGTCAGGACTAAACCTTCATTGTCTTTCATTCTATATCTCTATGTTTCTCTGTGGTTAAAACTCTATTTACTTCACTTCGCTACTGCTTTTTTCTCATATACACCCACCAGCTCACCCTCCGCCAGGATGTGATCCTTGATGGCATTTACCAGCTCATCTTTGCTGGCTCCTTCTTTCAGATCCAGCATCTTATCCAGCGCATATACCTTAAAGAAATAATGGTGCTGCCCTTTAGGCGGGCATGGGCCCATGTAGCGGTTCTCACCCTTTTCATTTTTGCCTGGTGTACCCGGGCGCTCACCCTCACGCATCATGTGTACATCAGGAGATATATTCCAGGCTATCCAGTGTGTCACTACTTTCTTGTCTGCATCAGGGTCATCCACTATCAGCGCCAGGCTTTTGGCACCTTTGGGCACTTCACCTATCGCCAGTGGCGGGCTTACGTTCTCGCCTTCGCAGGTATACTTCAGAGGTATTTCCCCATTAGCCTTAAAGGCAGGGCTGGATAGCGGAAAGCTCACTTTGCTCATCATTAGCAGCAGGATTAAAAAGTTCATGATTTAGTATTTTTGGTGGATGAAAAACAAGTCCGGCCATACGACCGGACTTGTGATGTCTTACTTTTTGGCGGAGCGGTGTGAAGATGACGCGCTCGGTGAGGATGACCTCGGCGATGCAGAGTGACTCCGCGAAGAGCCCTTAGACGTGCTCGCCTTCCTAGACGACGGCGCCTTTGGCACCTTGCCCCCTTCCTCGCGCGCCTCAGACAGCCCTATCGCTATCGCCTGCTTCTTGCTGGTCACTTTCTTGTTGCTGTTGCCGGATTTGAGTTTGCCTTCATGCATTTCATGCATGGCTTTCTCCACTTTTTCACCGGCCTTTTTTCCATACTTTGCCATAACGGTTGTTTTTATTGTCTCATGTGCAGCAAACCATGTACCGCCGCCCTTTGGGCATTATTTGCGCAATCTGAGGAGCAGCTCGCCGCGCCATTATTGAGTTTAGCCGTATAGTCTACAATAAATGTGCTGGCATGCTGTTTGGGTATATAGAGACATAACCCTTACGATATGATGATCCAGAATTTTTTAAAAGCAGTAGCCGCAGTAGGGATCAGCTCCCTGTGCGTATTGGCCATGGCCTCAGACCGCGTGCCTGTCAGCAAGCATTACAAAGCTGTATCACAGCTATTCGCTCCAGCCAAATGATCTGACCATGAGCCTCATCAGATACAAGCAGAAGCGCCATTTCACAGAGACACCGGAGCCTACAGGAGGCAAAGGCAAAACAGGCAAACTGATCTTCGTGGTGCAGAAGCATGCTGCCTCGCACCTGCATTATGACTTCCGCCTGGAGATGGACGGCGTATTAAAAAGCTGGGCCGTGCCCAAAGGCCCCTCACTCAATCCCGATGACAAGCGCCTCGCCATGATGGTAGAGGATCACCCATATGACTATAAAGATTTCGAAGGCAATATACCCGAGGGCAACTACGGAGCAGGCAACGTGATCGTCTGGGACACCGGCACCTATACTACCTACGATGGCGATAGCGACCAGAAGGCACTCCTGGCCGGGCTAAAAAAAGGCCACATCACATTCATCATGCACGGCAAAAAGCTCAAAGGAGAATTTGCCCTCATCAAGATCCGCAATGGCAAACAGGAGAACGCCTGGCTGCTGGTCAAAGCGGACGATAAATACGCCTCAAAAGAAGACATTACACTCAAGACCAAGTCTGTCCTTTCAGACGCCACACTGGATAAACTAGCCGCCAAATACGGTAACGCCAAAGGAGACCACGGCAAGGAGGCCGGAGCTCCGCGCAAAGCTGCAGCAAAGAAGACTGCTACAAAGAAAGCCGCCCCTCCCAAAGATGCTGCTACTCCCCGCTCCTCCTCTACTACCAAAACGCAGTCAAAAAAAAAGCCCCAACCCTAAAGCCCATGCTCGCCACGCTCGGTAGCGAGGCTTTTGATGATCCGGACTGGATCTATGAGCCTAAGTATGATGGCTACCGTACACTCGCTCTGTGTGATGGGCAGGGCAGCGTACAGCTCTACAGCCGCAATTTGCTTTCCTTTGATGAAGTATACGCTCCTATCCGCGAGCAGCTGGAGGCTATCAGCTATCCATGCCTGCTGGATGGCGAGGTGGTGGTGGAGAATAGCAAAGGCAGCTCAGACTTTCAGCTCCTGCAGCAGTACAATAAGACCCGCAAGGGCGATCTGAAATATTACATTTTTGATATACTCAGTCTCGATGGCCGGGACCTGATCCACCTCACACTACTTCAGCGCAAAGAGCTACTCGAGAAACTGCTCAGCAAACAAAAGCTTAAAGACGTGATCTACTCCGCGCACATAGAGGAGCACGGCATCCGCTACCTCAGAGAGGCGGCACGCAAAGGCTGGGAGGGCATCATGGCCAAGCGTGCCGACAGCATCTACCAGACCGACCGGCGCAGCAAGGACTGGATCAAGCTCAAGATCACGCAGGAGGAGGAGGCCGTCATAGGTGGCTTCACCATGCCGCAGGGCGCCCGCATCCACTTCGGCTCGCTGCTGCTCGGCACCTATGCACCTGACGGACAGCTCATCTACACGGGCAACTGCGGCACCGGGTTCAACGATGAAGCACTCCGCGAATTATTTGATAAATTTCAACCACTGCTCACTGACCAGTCACCTTTTGCCAATGATGTGAAACGCCCTGCAGGCAAAGTACAGTGGCTCAAACCAAAGCTCGTCTGCCAGGTCAAATTCACCGAGTGGACGGACGAGAATAGCATGCGCCACCCCGTCTACATGGGCCTGCGCATAGACAAGAAACCTAAAGAAGTGATCAGAGAAAAACCTACTGACATGAAAAAAGTAACCAGTACCGCCACCAAAAAAATGCCTGTCAAGGCTGCTGTCAAAAGCGCGAAAGCGTTAGCAAAAAAAGCACCAAAGGCCCCGGCCAAATCCGCAGCCAAGGCAAAGCCTTCAGCTAAAGGTAAAGACACAGAGCCTGGCCCCGCGGCCCACAAAGACAGCAAAGCCACCGAGGTCAAAGTAGGCCGCGCCATACTCAAACTGACCAATGCTCAGAAACTCTACTGGCCTGAGGAGGGCATCACCAAAGGAGAGATGGTACAGTACTATTCTGACATCGCACCGATGATCCTCCCCTACCTGAAAGATCGTCCCCAGTCGCTCCATCGCTTCCCCAATGGTATCCACGGACCATCCTTCTATCAGAAGGATCAGGACACTGCCATGATACCAGACTGGCTGCACAGTGAGAAAGTCTACTCGGAGTCCAACAAAGAAGAGATAGACTACCTGATCTGCAATGACCGCGAGACCCTCATGTACATGGCCAATCTCGGCTGCATAGAGATCCACCCGTGGAACTCCCGCATGGGCCATCTGGATAATCCCGATTGGCTCGTCATAGACCTCGACCCTGATGACAATAAATTCGCTGAAGTAGTAGAAGTATCAAAGGCTACAAAGAAAGTCTTTGACCAGCTCGGCATGGACTGCTACGCCAAGACCTCCGGAGCTACGGGCATTCACATCTTCGCACCACTCGGTGCAAAGTATGAATACGAAGTCTCACGCAATTTCGCGCAACTAGTAGCACGTCAGGTACACTCCCTCGTGCCAGACACCACCAGCCTCGAGCGCCAGCCTCGTAATAGAAAAGGAAAGATCTACATAGACTACCTCCAAAACAGCAAAGGCCAGACCCTCGCCGCGCCCTACTCCCTCCGCCCTCGCCCCGGTGCCACAGTATCCACCCCACTCGACTGGAGCGAAGTAAACAACAAACTCGACCCACGCAATTTCACCATCAAAAACATCCTCAAACGCCTCGAAAAAAAAGGCGACCTCTGGAAGGGTGTCCTCGCCAAAGGAAATGACCTTAAAAAAGCCCTCAAGATTTTAGAGAGTCTTCAATAATGCGAGGCATTGAAATAAGCATTTGCGAGCGATAGCGAAGCAATCTTCAACTTCCTTGTATTACTTCGCGTCTTTGAGTGTCTAGGCTAACCTTAAAGCAATACAACTCGCCTTTGCGAGCGATAGCGAAGCAATCTTCAACTTAATGTATTCCGCCATTTTTGCGCTTTTGCGAGAACACTTTTGTATTCCTTAAACTCTTTGCGCCTTTGCGAGAAATCCTTCTCCCCTAAGACGCCTTCTTCCGCTTAGCCGGCGCACTCTTACCTCCACCCAGGCTTGCCTTCAGCATTGACATCAGGTCATCGTCCTCCTCCTTCTTGTGTATCACCCTCATTGGCTTAGCCTTCACTTTCTTGTTTGGCGACTTAGCCTTCTCATGGATCGTCTTCAGCAGCTTATCAGTATAGGTATCTTTATAGGCCGAGATATCAAATTTCTCCGTGAGCTGGTCTATCAGCTTATTGGCCATATCCAGCTCCTTCGTCTTGCCCTTCATATGCGCAGGCAGGTTCAGCTCCTTTGTATCCCGTATCTCCTGGTCAAAGCGGATCCTGTTCAGCACGATCACATTCCCATAGGGCTTCAGTATCGCCAGCCCCTCCTTATTGCGCATCACAAAGGTCGTCACCCCCACCCTGCCAGATGCCTCCAGTGCCTCGCGCAGCAGCGCATAGGCCTTCGTGCCGGACTTGTCCGGGGCCAGGTAGTATGGCTGCTCATAGTAGATCGGATCTATCTCCGCCTGATCGGCAAAACTCAGTATCTCTATCGTCTGTGTTTTCTTGGCATCGGCAGCCTTGAAGTCGGCCTCCTCCAGCACCACATACTTGTCCTTGTACAGGTATCCCTTCGTGATCTGGTTAAAGGGTACTTCCTTCCCCGTTTTCTCATTTACGCGCTTGTACTTGATATTAGCGTGGTCGCGGCTATCCAGCATATCCAGGTCCAGGCTACTCTCCTGCACCGCGCTGAATATCTTCACCGGTATATTGATCAGGCCAAAACTGATAGCTCCTGTCCAGATGGGTCTCATAGCAGATGATTTAGGCTATCATCCGTCCAAATACTTTGCCAATGCCGGGCAGGCCGACTCCAGCCATGACTATCCTTAAAAAATTCAGATTACTTATTCCCCCGCATCAAGCGCCCCCCATACTCACACATCACTCATTGTTGACATTCCCCCTTCTACAGGGGGCCAGGGGGATTTGACGCATCAGCACACCAGCACCCACTATATCACTTCTTGCCTTCTACAAACGAAAACGTCTCCATCTCCTTTCGGAAGGCACTTTTATATTGCTCATACACACTGGCCGTTTGGCTGGCATTAGTGTAGAGTGCTATAGAGAAAACGATATCGATCTTGTAAGTTCCATCATGCCAGGTATAAACGCTATGCTTGTAGTACCAGGTCAGGTCCTTCCTGGCTTCCGTTTCCACGGTGTATTCGCGATACTGCCAGGTCCTGCCACCGATAGTGTCTACACTATCTGTCAGCAGGTGCGGGGCGTTCTTCCACGAGGTATTATAGTGGCGCAGGGTAGATGTATCACTGTAGGCTGCTACGCTGTCTTCTGGCCGGCGCAGGTCAAACACCCACATGGCAATATAGAGTGGGCTCGTGCGCCGGTAAAAGCCCACCATAGGCACCTTGCCCGTACCACGCTCCATACGGAAACTCTTAGGATAGCGTATAGCAAAAGGCCGAGAAGCGAGCTTGCCCGTATCTATGCGAAACACCTGGAGATCGCCCCTCTGTATCTCACCCAGTTCACTCTGCCCATAGGCCATACCCGCCAGCAGCAGCAGTAGTATCATTATTCCGTTTCTCATAGCTTAAATATACCCAATTGGCCCACATATCGCTACCAAACAAAAATGCCCCCAACGGGAGGCATTTAATATTTCTAAAGTCTTGATTCTTGTCTCTTGACTCTCGCTTCTTACTTCTTAGGAGGAGCTACATGAGGAGACACCTGCGGATTGTACAGCTTGTACTCAGCCGGTACGCTCAGTGTGCCTGCAGGCAGTGCACCCGGAGTCACCTTGTCAGTCACAGAGGCATTGGTACCATTGCGTGTCTCGGTCAGCATGGGAAATCCCTTCACACCCTGCTGTGCCAGCGCCTGTATCTCCATGCTACCTTTAAAGAACTCCTTGTATGCAGCAGCATTGAAGTCGATATCCCTGGTGATCCATACGTCATATGATCCGGATGTATTCATCACAGTCCATTTCTCGCAGTTGTAGCCACCTATCTTCTTGGTCTCTGTGGTCTTGTTTACCATCACATTCATAGCGTCTCCGCTCACCGCAGAGGCATTCATCTGGTAGTATACTTTCTCACCGGTACCGCTGGTCTCATACATGGTCATAGACTGTCCGGATGGATTCATCAGCAGCACCGTGTTGTTTGCCTTCAGGTCCTTGTCTATGATATTCATGTCTATACGGCATGAGCCGCTGCCTATATACCAGGTCATCTGGGCGCTGGCACCGGAGCCGTTAAAGTTGGTCACAGATTGCTTCACAGTACCTTCAAAGCCAAACGCGTGCAGCGCTACCAGGCAGAGGGGCAGTATAGCTAGTTTCAGTTTCATGATATGATATTGTTCTTGAGTTTTAGTAATTTGATTAAGGGGCTACAGTACCTTTCACCTGGAATGAGTTGTAGTTGCCATCAGCCAGGCCTTGCATGGTGTTACCATTACGCTTCACCGCCAGGCCCGGAGTACCCGGAGCACCGCCAGTAGGTATCGGCAGGTTCAGGCTCACAGGGCATACAGTACCGATAAATGGGATCGATACGCATATCTGCACATTCACGTTAAAGGTAGTACCAGTACCCGGCTGTGCGTATGCACCACCGTTGCCACCTACCACGTTTGGCGTGATATTGATGGTAGCTACACTGATGCTGATAGGTATGGTAGTCGTGATCTGACCACCCTGGCCAGGCACTGAGTTCACACCGCTGGTAGCAGAGTTGCCCGCTGCGTAGAATCCGAGAGACACACCTGATGGTGTACCACCACCCTGGCCATTCTCAGAGCCACCACCACCGCCGGAGCCAAAGCCCAGGGAGATAGAGCCGATGATAGGGATGCTCGGAGAGGTCCAGCTGTAGCCTACAGAGCCACCGCCGCCGCCGCCGGCATATATCTGTCCGAAGTTATGCATCACAGTACGCGTGGTCAGGTTGAGCGCATTGCCACCGTTGCCACCCGGCTGGCCGCCTGCAGTAGTAGTGGTCACACCACCACCGTCGCCACCGCGCGCCAGTATCGAGCCGTTATTAGTGATACCCACTATAGAGAGCGGATCGAGGTTGCCTATGGTCAGTGATGGCAGTGCCGGGTCATTAGAGTGTACATTCACCCCGCTGAATACGGTGAGCAGCACGCACTCCCTGGCGCCCGGAGGCAGCAGCGTAGAGTTGCGCGTCTGTACATCATAGTTGTAGTCATCCATAGGGATATCTACGATCACGCATGGCTTGATATAGACATTGTAGGTCACAAAGCGTACCTGGTCACCGCAGTATGCTGTGATCAGGATCGGCACATTGCCGCTACCGGCAAATACGTCCGCCTTTACCACTATCTGAAAGCTGCCGGATGTATCGATGATATTAGGCCCCTGCTGGTAGATCTGCACACCTGCCGGTGGCACAGCGGTCCATGTAGTATTGATCTGGCCTGTGCCGTGCGTATGCGCCAGCGTCACAGTAGCAAAGATCGAGTCATCTACCACGCGGTCCAGCGTATCAGCCACAGGGTTGATCGTCATCTGAAAGTCGCAGTAGTAGCAATTCTTTTCCCATGCCTTGAGCCAGCATTCGCCGTTCCAGTATTCCACCACGCTATCCTCTGTGTTGAATATCGTGAGGCCCTTCAGCGGGTTCACGATACCATTCATCTGCACAGACGTCAGGCGCGGCAGGCCGAGGCCCTTCTTATTGGATTCCAATTGTAGCACAGCGCTGGAGTCGGGGTTCAGGATATTGATACCCACCTGGCTGTAGCCCTCAGTGATGGCAAAGAGGGTAAGGAGTACGAGTAGTATTCTTTTCATTGAAAAACTTAGTGATGTTCAAATATATCATTTTTAGGGAAAGAAATGCACTTTAATATGCAAGTCGCCCGAGGGTTTCACTCAGCATGACTTTTAATACACAAAAAGATGTGCAGTCCGGCCCTCAAATCACACAATAAACTTATAAACAATAACTTAAGTCATTTTTATTTGTGGAAAACCCGTGGATATTTCCCATCCGGCCACATCCTGTCCACACTCCCTCCTATCCTCCCCCTTATTTTTTAAATTCGCCATCCCTTTAAAATTTTGGGATTCTGTACCACAGCAGATTTTCAACCGCAAAGAACGCGGAGCACGCAAAGATTGATTAAAATTCCTTTGCGTTCCTGGCGTCCTTAGCGGTTCTGATTTCTTGGTATAGGATCTTGATCATTTCAAATTAGCAAGCGTATGCAGCTGACCACCCTCGAGATCAAAGGATTCAAGAGCTTCGCCGAGAAGACCACGATCCACTTTAATAATAACATCACCGGCATAGTCGGGCCAAATGGCTGCGGCAAGTCTAACGTAGTGGACTCTATCCGCTGGGTGCTGGGCGAGCAGAAGACCTCCATGCTCCGTCTGGAGAAAATGGAGAACCTGATCTTCAACGGCACTCGCAACCGCAAACCCTCCGCACTCGCCGAGGTGTCATTGACCTTTGAGAATACAAAGAACCTCGTCTCCTCAGACTATAAGACGATTACCATTACACGCCGCCTCTTCCGGGATGGCGAGAGCGAGTACCGGCTGAATGATGTGGCCTGCCGCCTCAAGGATATCACCACCCTCTTTATGGATACAGGTGTCAGTCCCGACAGCTACGCCATCATCGAGCTGGGCATGGTAGACGAGATCCTGAATGACCGCGATCAGTCCCGCCGCAAACTCTTCGAGCAGGCCGCCGGCGTATCCAAATACAAGAAGCGTAAGAAAGAGACCGTAGACAAGCTCAAAGCGACCGACGCCGATCTGGAGCGTGTCAAGGATCTCCTCTTTGAAATAGAAGGCCAGCTCAAGACACTCGAGAAGCAGGCTGCCAAGACCAAGAAATTTTACGAGCTGAAGGATGAGTACAAGAACCTCTCCCTCATCCTCGCTAAGTTCTCCCTGCAGGAGTACAAGCAGTCATTCAAGGATCTCGAGGCGCGCCGCCAGACCGAGGACGACCGCAAGCTGGAACTCGAGACCGCCATCAAGACGGCAGAGGCTGCGCTGGAAAAAGAAAAGCTGGACAACGTAGACAAAGAGCAAGGCCTCATGGAGGTGCAGAAGAAGCTCAACGCCCTCGTGAGCGGCGTGAGCGAGCGCGAGAACGAGCGCAACCTGCTCAACTCTCAGTTGAAATTTGCACATGACAAGCTGGATACCGCGCAGAAGCAGATCATAGATGCCAATGACCACGTAGAGAAGCTCAAGATCTCTATCGAGAAACTGGACGCAGACAATGCCACCGAGGGCGCGATCCTCGAGAGCCGCAAGGCGGAGCTGACCGTACTGGAAGACGCGCTGAATGAGATCCGCGACCATCACAATAAGATCAAGGAGAGCCTCAGCTCTGAGCAGAAGCTCTACGCCGAGCAGGAGCGACAGATATTTGAGCTGGAGAAAAGGCTGGCGGTTAACCGCAGCAGTACCGAAGCCTTCACGCGGGAACTGGGCCAGAGCGAGCAGGATACCATCGCCAAGCGCAATGAACTCAAAGAACTGCAACAGCAACTCTCAGACTACCGCGCCGAGCAGGAGCGCAGTGATGTGCGCCTCCGCACCCTGATCGAGGAGGAGGAGGCCCGCAAGGAGCAAATCACCGAGCTGGAGCAGTCTATAGAGAAGACCCGCGCCGAGCTCACACAGGAGACCCGCACCCTCGATGCCAAGCGCAATGAGTACGACCTGACCAAGAGCCTCGTCGAGAACCTCGAGGGCTTCCCTGAGTCGATCAAGTTTCTGAAGAAGAATGCCAAGTGGAGCCAGGAGGCTCCGCTCCTATCCGATATCCTCTACACCTCTGAGGAGTACCGCGTAGCCATAGAGAACTACCTCGATCCATATCTCAACTACTATGTGGTAAAGAACGTAGAGGAAGCCATCATGGCTGTGAACCTCCTCTCCGAGTCCGCCATGGGCCGCGCCAACTTCTTCATCATGGATGACATCCAGAAGTACGAGCCCAAGGCCACTACCGCTATACCGGGCGCTACCCCTGCCACGCAGATCGTAGAGTTTGATGCGGCATATAGCAAACTGAGCTCCTTCCTGCTGGATGGTGTCTATATGATAGATGACTCCAATGGCTTCAACCCGGAGCAGCTCAATACAAACGGCCAGAAGGTCGTGCTCCTCACCAAGACGGGCAAATACATCCGCCGCGACTTCTCCCTCAGTGGTGGCGCTGTGGGCCTCTTTGAGGGCAAGAAGATAGGCCGTGCCAAGAACCTCGAGAAGCTGAAAGAAGAGATCGAGAAACTGGAGCGCACTACCTACACACTGCACACCAGAGTCTCCGATGCCCTCATGAAGGTGAATAGCCTCAAGGCCGCCACACAGAGCAAAGAGATAGAACTGCAAAGGTCCGTGCTCAATCAGGTCAATAACCGCCAGTCTGCCACTGAGGCCAGCATCCAGAGCCTGGAGAAATTTCTCGAGTCATCTGACAGCAAGAGCAAGAATATAGCAGACCGCCTGCAGGCACTCACAGACGAGGTAGACCTGATCAGTGACCAGCTCGCTACCCTCCGCGATGCCCAGTCTGATGCCAAGGCCGCCCTCGACCAGACAGATAAGGAGTTCGTGGACTTTACCAATCGCCTCAGCGAGGCCTCGGCTAAGTTCAATGCCAAGAATATCGAGTTTCACCAGCAGCAGAACCGTGTCAATACGATCGTGCAGGAGCTCAACTTCAAGAACTCTCAGGTAGAGTCCTTCACCACCCAGCTCACACGCAATAACGATGTGATCATCGAGTCTCAGATGGTGATAGAAGAGAGCCAGGCCAAGCTCAAAGAGATAGAGAGCCACCTCCTGGAGGGCTATACCAATAAGGAAGCCATAGAAAAGGAAGTAGCCGAGACCGAAAAGAACTACTACGCCTCCCGCGGCGCTATCAATGAGATAGATGCCAATATCCGCGAGCTGGCCCGCGGCCGCGATAGCATCAATGTGCTCATAGCCGATATCAACGAGAAGCGCCAGGAGCTCAAGCTCAACCTCGCCGGCCTGCGCGAGCGCCTGAATGTAGAGTTTAACGTAGATGTCAATGACATCATCAATGAAGAGCTCGACCCTAAGTGGAATAAAGACGAGATAGACCAGGACCACCAGAAGATCAAGAAGCGCATCGAAGGTTTTGGCGAGATCAACCCGATGGCCGTAGAGGCGTACAATGAGATGAAGGAGCGCTTCGACTTCATCGTAGCGCAGAAGAAAGACTTGGAGGACGCCAAGACCTCCCTCATGGACACCATCAAGGAGATAGACGACTCTGCCAAGTCACAGTTCCTCGACGCTTTCTACAAGGTGCGCGAGAGCTTCATCCGCGTCTTCCGCACCCTCTTCAGCGAGGAGGACCAGTGCGACCTCTTCCTCACCACACCAGACGATCCGCTCGAGTCCAAGATAGAGATCATAGCCAAGCCTAAAGGCAAGCGCCCGACCGTCATAGACCAGCTCAGCGGCGGCGAGAAGACCCTCACAGCCACCGCGCTGCTCTTCTCGCTCTATCTGCTCAAACCGGCACCGTTCTGTATCTTCGATGAGGTAGACGCCCCGCTGGACGACACCAACATCGCCAAGTTCAACAAGATCATCCAGGAGTTCTCCAAAGACTCCCAGTTCATCATCGTGACCCACAATAAGCAAACCATGAGCTCCGTAGAAGCGATCTACGGCGTGACCATGGTAGAGCAGGGTGTATCACGCGTGGTGCCAGTGAATTTTAGTAGTTTGAATTAAGCCTTACAACAGAAATATCCTTTCAGGCCAGTCTCATTTGACTGGCTTTTTTATTTGCCTCCCCTTGTCATCCCGTAGCGTAGCGGAGGGATCTTGTATCTCATTTATTCATTTGTGATATAACTTATTTAAGATATTTCATTTTTACTCTTAGATTTAATACTAACTACCTCTCAATTAAACAACATCTATGAAGTATATCACATTAAT
This sequence comes from Bacteroidetes bacterium UBA1941, assembly GCA_002336805.1. Taxonomy (GTDB): domain Bacteria; phylum Bacteroidota; class Bacteroidia; order Chitinophagales; family LD1; genus UBA1941. The sequence continues at coordinate 182,734 of DDEZ01000006.1, read as the reverse complement.
CGTTTTAGCATTCACTTTGTCCGGCTGCATTAGCTACAGTCAGATATTCCACACATCCTCACCTAAGCTTGCTAGCGAAAATGGAACACCAGTATTTGAAAATGACACTATACGTATACAATACTATTTTTGGGCTAACAAAGGGATTCTAGCTTTTAATATTTACAATAAGCTAGACAAACCAATATATATCGATTGGAAACGTTCGTCTTTTATAAAGAACAGCCAAAAGTTGGACTATTGGGCAGATGAAACGAGTGTTGAAACTGCCAGCTATAGTGCAAACGTTTACGGATATGCTATAAATTGGAATAATAACTTGGCATCAGTTGGCACTGCCATTAGTTATGGTAAAGCCATAAAACCTGAGCGAATAACATTTATTGCACCCCACTCTGCATATAGTCGCAATGCCCCATTTTATTTGTATAATAGTGAAACCGAACTAGCCTTACCAGAATCAGCACCGTCAGAACAATGGCCAACGATATATAGTAATCTTAAAACTATTAAAGTCAGGTACACAAATTTTTCTAAAGAAAAAACTCCTTTGTCATTTAGAAACTACCTCACAGTTTCGACAACGGAAAGATTTGAAGGCGAGTTTTCTTTTGATAACGAGTTTTTTGTATCAAGGATAACTGAATTGCCTTCATCTCAGATGCATGGGCCATCAATAGAAGGCACCAACGATTGGACTGATCCTTACAAGCAAGGTGATAGGTTTTACATTATTCTTAGTAGCGGTTCTTTTAAGAAATTTTGAACCCCGCAGGTTCAAGCGTCCCCGCTCCCAGCACGCTCTCCGTAGTCCAAAATAAAAAATGCTGTTCGTAGTACGAAGGAAGGCCAGCGGCTGGCGACTACGAACCTTCCCAAAATGCTGTTCGTAGTCCGAAGGCAGGCCAGCAGTAGGCAACTACGAACCACATGAGGTGCGACGACAATGCCGACCACCGCTAAAAAAAATAGTTTATTTGTTTAAAAATAATATTTATGCCAGAAAAAGAAATTATTGAATTTGCTGAGCATGTAGTGAAGTATGTGCGCGATTCAGCAATAAGAAGTTGCGATGTACAATTACGCGGCACAAATATGTATTCTCCTATTGCGAAAAGATGGGATTGTGCAATTAAAACGGGAAATCCCGTAACCTTTGGAGAAATATTGATTCCTGATGTCGTTGACCAAGTACTCTTTTATTTTTTTGAAGCAATAGATAGTGGTGCCCTTAACTTGTCTTATATTAACTCTAAGGGAAACTCCATAAATTTGAATGAGGCGGGTATGGGAGAATTGGCAGGCGAGTATGCTGGTAATTGGCAACATACTCTCTCCAAGGAAAGGAGCCATAATTATCTAGATGGTATAAATATTAATATTCAGCCAGAAGATTAGGATTCTCTTCCCTTCCGGAGTTGTACTCCCAGCTCTCCGCAGTCCAAAATAAAAAATGCTGTTCGTAGTCCGAAGGCAGGCCGGCGGCTGGCGACTACGAACCTTTACAAATGCTCCCGCTAGTTCAAGCGTCCCCGCTTGAACCGCGCTAGCTATTCGCCACTCACCTTAGCAGGCTCCACACCACTAGCCTCGCGCCGCGAGGTAGCCGTAGCCCTGCGCGCACTACCCGCCTTGGTAGGATGCTTGCGGGGAGGTTTGACGCCTTTGGGATTCCTGCGTAGTCGTGTGGGTCCATTGTCCTCCTGACTGATAGTCGGGTCCGGTTGTGTCACCGCAGCCGCATCGGGGGGTACACCATTGCTGGGAGCATTGCTGGGGATATAGCCGGCGGGCATCGGCGTGCTGGTGCCACCGGATACGGGTGGCGCACTCTCAGAGTGGCCGTCAGACTGCGCCATAGCAGCTGTATATAGCAGCAGCGTGAGTGCGGTGAGCAGTATTTTGATATGGGGCATATTGCGTACTTTAGATCACGCTACAGCAAAAGCAATGCCCATCCCAAACACCCACCGGTTACTTTTTATATGCTGTACAGCTCATGTTGTTACCCTCCTCATCCGTTATGGTTCCACCGTTGGCTATGAGATTGTACATGAGCTTGGTGGTATCAGAGCCATCAGCGCAGAAGTTATAAGTATAGCGTGGACTGCTGCAGCGGTAGCAGTTCACTTTCTTGCATGACTGCCCCAGTATGAGCAGCAGCGCACAGAGCGCGAAGGTTGAGATCTTCATAGTCATTTATTTGTCTGTCACTAACGGGCATAGAGCCACATTATTGTACCGCCGGCTCACTCAGACCCCCGCCACCTGAAAGTAGACCAGCGCCACTGCCGCCGCCGTCATCAGCAGCAGCGTAGCCACACCGGATATATTAGAGTATACCCCGTTGGTAAATTCTCCCATGATCTTGCGGTTATTGGAGATATGCAGGATGATGGCTATGAGCACCGGCGCCGTGAGGCCATAGAGGATAGCAGAGTAGATCAGCGCCTTGACCGGCGAGATACCCAGATAGTCCATACACAGGCCGAGCAGCAGAGATACGATGATCACTATATAGAAAGCCCGCGCCTCATGAAACTTCTTATCCAGCCCTGCCTCCCACCCAAAGGTCTCAGACAGCACGTACGACATAGACCCGCTCAGCACAGGTATGGCCAGCAGCCCCGTCCCTATCACCCCTACTGCAAAGAGCAGGTAGGCAGACCGCCCTGCCAGCGGCTCCATCGCTTTGGCTGCCTGCTCCACCGTATCTATGCGGTGTATGCCGCCCTGATAGAGCACCGTACCCGTAGCCAGTATGATAAAGAACATCACCAGGTTGGAGAAGAACATGCCAAAGGTCACATCGCGCTTCACACCGGTCATCATTGCTTTGTCTACTACCAGCTGCTTCTTGCGGTGCTTCATATCCTCCACCTCCATCGTAGCCTGCCAGAAGAAAAGGTAAGGGGAGATCGTGGTGCCCAGTATAGCTACCAGTATGCTAAAAAAATCTTTGTCAAAATGGATGGTGGGTATGACCGTAGACCGCAGTACCGCTATCCAGTCCTGATGGTAGAGAAATGGCACCACCAGGTACACCAGCAGCCCCAGACAGAGGTATTTCAGTATAGACGCCATACGCGGGTATGGCAGGTAGATGATCAGCGCCAGCAGCAGGATGGTAAAGGCCACACAAAAATAAAACGGCGGTATGGCGGGGAATAGCAGGTTGCCCACGGCACCCATACCCTCTATATCCGCACCGATATTCATCACGATAGCCGGAAAGCTGAAAAGCAGCATGACATACAGCACTGCCCGCGGGTAGTGCGTGCGGAGCGTGCCAGCTAGGCCCTGAGAGGTGACCAGGCCTATGCGTGCGCACATCTCCTGTATAGACGCCATGAGCGGGAAGGTGATCAGCGCCGTCCACAGCGTAGCCAGGCCGTATGCCGCCCCCGCCTGGGAGTAGGTGGCGATACCTGACGGGTCATCATCGCTGGCCCCGGTGATCAGGCCCGGCCCCATCAGCCGCCACACCTTGCCTATCTTCTGATAAAATGATGCACTTCTTTTTGATCTCATCCGCCTGTGCTCCCCTACTCAGAGCTATCTATGCTCTTATAAAATTCCAGACCACAACCACTGTAGCGCTATTACATCGTGGATCTCCCTGCATGGCGTTTGCGTCGCCACACCATACGCTATCCACCCACCGGCGGCTCCCACAGCTCTATTTTATTGCCCTCTATATCCAGTATGTGCAGGAACTTGCCATACTCTGAGTCGGACACTTCATCCAGTATCGTCACGCCTTCTTCCTTGAGCACAGCGGCCAGCGCCACGAGGTCAGCCACGCGGTAGTTCATCATATAGTCCTTGGTAGATGGCTCAAAGTACTTCGTATCCGCCTTAAAGGGTGTCCACACCGTACTCGGTGCCTCCGTATCCCCCTCGCGCTGCTCAAAGGTGATCTGTCCGCCCCACTGATTGGACTCTATGCCCAGGTGGGTCTTGTACCATTCGCGTACCTTCTCCGGATCATTGCATTTGAAAAAGATCCCGCCAAAGCCTGTTACTCTTTTCATCTTGTATGGTTTTTACTAGCGTGCTAAAGGTACTTTTTTTAGCCGTAGTCCGTCAGTCAGAAATACCCTATTTTCACATCCTTCAGTTTTTTTCATTGTAAATAAACACTATGTATCAACGCAAACTTTCTACTGCACTCCTCACGTTGCTCTTATTCCTGTCCGGCTCCTTTGCAGCACAGGCCCAGTGGCTCATGACTGTCAAAAGTGACAAAGGCTCCGAAGATATCACCTGCCGCTACTACGAAAACCAGGCAGCACTCGATATGAATGAAGCCACCATTACCTACTTCGTAGCCTACAACCCCAATTCACCACAGGTCAAAAAATACTTTGACGTACTCAAGTCGACCTGGAAGATCACCAGCAATATGGAGCTCATCAGCTTCGATCAGGTCAAATCAAAACTCGCTCCACACGCCATCTTCATAGCTCCTACCGTCCAGCTGTTTACAGATACCAGGCTCGTAGGCTATTCCATCATGACCTTCTCTGGTGAGGCGATCAAAAATCCCGACGGTTTGATCAAAGAAGAAGACGGCAACCTCAATTTTAAAGGCGGGATCATCCACCGCAAGATCGTGATAGAGCAGCCATGGGATGTAGTGAAAGCCCAGGCCAAAAACGGGGAAAAACTCAAAGTGCTGATGTCAGAAGACAAGACCTCCATGTACAAATCCCTCCACGGCACCAATCTTTCTCCGTTTGAGATGGACGAAAATAAATTCCTGGCCTGGAATGAGGATGTTTTTCGCGAGCAGCTCCTCAGCTATCAGTGGTACTTTGACACCTATGTGAAAACGGACAAGGTCAAAGAATCTACTAAAGACATGAAGAATCTGGTCAACCCTACCGCGGCTACCAAGCTCAAAACGGAAACACTCTATATACCGGAATACATACTGGCCCAGCAGGCCAAAGGTGGCGACCTGCCCATAGACAAGGCCATGGCCAATTATCCTTTCACCTGGAAGAAACTCACTAATGCAGACTTTAAGAAGAAGCTAAAAAACGGCGACAACTTCTACTACCTGCATATGGATCGCCTCTATGATGTGCAGTGGCTCTGCGAGGTGATAGACGCGCGCACAGGGCAGATAGTGTACACCCGCTACTATTGCTGTGATCTGGCCCTGTCTCCCGGCATGATCAAAAACCTCCGCACCGACCTTACTAAGTAGACCATTATACATCACTTAAATGCTCCGGCGCACTGAGCGCCGGAGCATTTTATTTTGAGTAAATAGTCTCTATCTATGTGTTTAGTACAGCACTAAAGGTAGGAATATTGAAGGTTTACCATGCCTGTAAAGGCCATGCTGACGCCCGGCAGCATGAAGCCGCAGAAATTATATTTTAGAAAAAATTTTAAAATGACAATATCTTTCGTATCTTTGTGCCGTTGATATATATCTCTCTGCACCTCTCGGGTTAGCTATCTCTCAATTATTTTTTACTTTTTTAATTTTTTACAATGAACATTTACGTAGCTAACATTCCGTTTTCTGCAAGCGAAGATCAACTGAACGATCTTTTTTCTCAACATGGCCAGGTATCATCTGCCCGTATCATTACTGACAAGTTTACTTCACAGTCCCGTGGCTTTGGTTTCGTAGAGATCAATGACAACACGACCGCACAAGCCGCTATAGACGCGCTGAATGGTCACAACTTCATGGGCAAGACTCTCACTGTAAACGAAGCACGTCCTAAGACCGAGACCAGCAGCTACGGCGGCGGTGGCGGTGGCTACAAGAAGCCATACGGTGGCGGTGGAAATCGCTATTAATTGACAACCATACGACTCTTATCAGCCCTCGCCTCACAGCGAGGGCTTTTTTATTGTCGGAGCACTGCCGCCTGCGGCCACATAGGATTGTACAGGGCCGGCCTTCTATTACTCCTCCTCCTTCAGAGAGGGTTTGGGCGTGATGGCTGTTGCGTTAGCCCTCTCCTTTGGAGAGGGTTGGGTGAGGTAGCTGTTTAAGCCTTCCCCTTGGGGGAAGGTTTGGATGGGGACGCTGTTAAGCCCTCTCCTTCCAGCGGGTTTCGACGAGATGGCTGTTGCACCCAGCCCTCTCCTTTGGAGAGGGCTGGGTGAGATGACTCCACTACCGGGCCTCTCAATCCACAGCAATACTGGCCATCGCCTTCTCCAGTGCCGTATCCTGCACCACAGGTACATTCAGCCCTTCTGCCCGTACCACACTGACATCTGTGATCCCTATGAATCCCAGGAAGCGCTGCACATACGGCACCACAAAGTCATAAGCCTGCATAGCACCCTCAGAGTACACGCCACCGGATGATGTCACTATATACGCTTTCTTGTTTTTCACCAGCCCTTCGGGCCCCTTGTCGCTATAGCGGAAGGTCAGCCCCGGCCGTGCTATATGGTCTAGGTATACATTCAGCGTAGACGGTATGGTGAAACTATACATCGGCGCGCCCATCACGATGATGTCGGCCTCCTGCAGCTCAGCCACCGCTTCATCAGATACACGGATTGCGGCAGATTGATCTTCACTACGATTCTCCGCAGGTGTAAAGAATGAACCGATATGCAGCAATTGCAAATGTGGCATCGGTAGCTCTGAGAGGTTACGCACCTTCACCGTGCTCCCCGGATACGTTTCTAGTATCCTTTCGATGATGGCATTGCCCAGCTTGATGCTCACAGATGCCTCGCCGCGCGGGCTGGAGATGATATGCAGTACTTTTTTCATGTTATTGTCTCTTTTATTTTTTTGACACCGCAAACCTATGTACATTAGCTTATCTTATGTAACTAGTGAACTAAAGGTTAGTGGTTACATTTTGGTTAGCAAAGCTTCTAAACCATGAGCACAACAACATCAAAACGCCCCCGCCCCACCACCCTGGAGTGCCAGTCACACCTCTCATCTGTAGACGATGCTCTATATGTGATAGGCGGCAAATGGAAGCTGCGCGTGATCGTAGCGCTGCGCGAAAATGGCGGCATACGCTTCAATGAACTGCAGCGTGCGCTGAAAGGCATATCCGCACGCGTCTTATCAAACGAACTAAAAGAGCTGGAGCTAAACGGATTTGTGAAACGCACCGTCCACGCCAATCAGTTTCCGGTAGTAGTAGAATATTATCCTACAGAGTATTGCAACACGCTGTCAGACGTCATCTGGGCACTCTCCGAGTGGGGCAAAACCCACAAGAAGAAGATCACTGCAAAGAAGTAAAGTTATACGCTACGCTGGATAGGATCATAAACATTGGAAAATACACTGCGCAGAAATGGATGGCTGTTAAAGTCTCCCCTCTAGAGGAGATTTAGAGAGGTTACACCGAGTTAAAGGACTAATCATCGCACTACCGCGCTATCACATCGCGTGGTACCCTTCCGGCGTTTGCAACGCCACCAGTGATTTTCTTAAAAGGGTTTGCCAACGACTTGTAAGTCTCCGCATCTATCGCACTACCGCGCTATCACATCGCGTGGTACCCTTCCGGCGTTTGCAACGCCACCAATGATTTTGTTAAAAGGGTTTGCCAACGACTTGTAAGTCTCCGCATCTATCGCACTACCGCGCGATTGCATCGCGTGGTACCTGTCCCGGCGTTTGCAACGCCACCAACGATTTTCTTAAAAGCGTTTGCCTACGACCTGTATCCACCTCCTATTCCATATCTTCATCCATATCATCATACTCCGCTAGCTCCGGGTCCTCCTCGCGCATACGGTGCTCTATCTCCCGTATATCAGAGATGCCAGTCTCCAGCAGCAGTTCCTCAGGCGTCAGTTCTATCGGATAGCGTTTACTGCTTTTATCCCTCGCATCTTTCGCAGCTACATTGCTCTGCATCAGTTCTGTTACGTCATCTGCCCTTTGTGTTGAACCCTCTCCCGTCAGCGTTTGAGTGAATTGGCTGTTAAAGCCTTCCCCTTGGGGGAAGGTTTGGATGGGGACCGCAGTTTGCATTAAAGCCCTCTCCTTTGGAGAGGGTTGGGTAAGGTCGCTGTTAAAACCTTCCCCTTCAGGGGAAGGTTTGGATGGGGCTGGCTGCTTTGTATTCAAGCCCTCTCCTTCCGAGACGTTTTGAGCGAACTGGCTGTTAAAGCCCTCCCCTTGGGGGAAGGTTTGGATGGGGCCGGCTGTTGTCCTATCCGCCTCCGCCAGGTATTGCAGGTCGTCAGTACCGGCTACCTCCTTGCCCCATCCATAGTGATGCTGCAGTGTAAAGATGCCCAGCCTGAGCGGTATCTTGCCTTTGGCAGTATTAGTATAGATACGCGCCTCAAAGTGCTGCATCAGCTGCTGCATCTCATCTATGATCTCAAAGTTGCGTGCCCACTTGCGCCGCCAATAGCGCCAGATATCGTCATAGTAGCCCGCGCGGGCCAGCGCCATACCCAGGTAGAGCGTATCCTCCTGCATAGCAAAGAAGCTGATCTTCTCTAGCGCCTTTCTTGTGCTCTCATAGGTCCATTTTTCCGCATAGCGGTTTCCATTTTGTGCTGACATAGATTCAGTATTTATTAGATTAAAAAGTGAAAAAATCTTCTTGTATTTTTTGCATTCCAGCCCTGAAAGGGCGGCCCGCCTCCAGAGTAGGGCATCGCCCTACGATTATTCCGCCTCTGCGGTTAAAAGCTTCTGCGTTTCCGTGCTTTTGAGGTTAAAATGTATTCCAACTTTTTTGCCCGCCTCTACGGTTAAAAAGCTTTTGCGTTTCCGCGCTTTTGCGGTTAAAATATATTCCACGCCTTTACATTTTTCACCTTTGCGTCTCTGCGCCTCTGCTGTTAAAAAGCTTTTGCGTTTCCGCGTTTTTGCGGTTAAAAAATGCATTACAAATAAAGCAAAAATAAGCCACATCAGCAAATAACACCTTCTCAATATTTACTCACAAAAAACACCATGTCGCAACACCCACAGAAACCCCATGAGCGCCAATCAAATGGATAAGGGTGGTCATACGCTACTACTTTCCCTCCATAGTCGGAAAACTTGCCCTCTTTTCACCTACACTCCCGGCCTCTCCACCACTTTTTGTGGCAAACCCCTGTGCTAGTTAAACTTATAACCCCGACCTTTGTCTTACACACAGACACCACCGTTTGAGAGCCATCCACCACCTGCTGCGCCGCCTGCTATGGGCTGCCCTGCTGCTGCTATGCAGTGGTCAGGCGGGCTATGCGGCTGTCTCAGCTACGGTCACCAGCACCACCTCCCTCTGCTATGATGATGGCACCCTGACAGCCACTCCTACAGGTGGTACCGCGCCCTATACCCTGACCCTCGTTTCCGGCCCCGCCGACCCCAATATCACCTACCCTGTCACCCTCGCAGCAGGGCTCACCACCTTTGGCGGGCTGCCTGCGGGTAGCTACTCCATCACCATCACAGATGCCGGCGGCGCTACAGGCACAGCTACGGGCAGTGTGCCGGGCACCTATCAGTTCCCTACGCTGGCCTTTGCCGTGCATAGCGGCACCATAGTAGGCACCATCACCGGCGGCAGGGCGCCCTACGCCTATGCCATCTCATCTACCGGCTCCAACACTGGCTTTGGCACCTATCAGGCAGCAGACAGCTTCACCGGCCTCTGCCCGGGCTTCTATTGGGTCCGGGTCATAGACTCCTGCGGCAATATCTATACGAATGAGGTCACCTACACAGACCCTATAGCCGCCAGCATAGCCTGCCTCAACTACTCTAAGGGCACCTTCAGCGTGACAGCGTCCGGAGGCCGCCCGCCCTACACCTACAGCATAGCCAGCCAGAGCAATAGCACGGGCCAGTTCACCGGGCTGCCGGCATACTATACTGACACGCTCCATATCACTGATGCCTGCGGCCAGCACTATGACCAGTACATACCGCCGCCTACGGTCTCACTCACGCAGCACTGCCCCTCAGACAGTATCATCTACCTCTCAGGCATCGCCCCGCCCGCAGTGCCAGACACCCTGACCTTCATCTGTACCAACTGTCTACCCGGCCCGCAGACCGTGACCCGCGTGTATGACGGTACTCCCATAGCGGCAGATAGCCTCTTCCTGCACCAGCCGCAGAGCACCAGCTATGACATAGTGGTTCTCAGCTCTGCCTGCGGTGGCGACACCATACAGCACGCCCCGCCGGGTATCAGTACTGACATCACGCTGGACATCCGCTTCCTCAGCTGCAAGAGCTTCAAGGCCTCCGTGTCAAACCATGGCGCAGCCGTAGCAGTCGACTCCTTTGTGCTCACCCACGTGCTCTACGGCCCTACCGTAGCGGCCAATACCACCGGACTCTTTGAGAATATGCCTGACGGCTTCTACATCGTCACCGCCTTCATAGGCCCGCTGTGCAATGACACACCCCGCGCCTATGTCACTATCCCTTACTTCTCTACTGGCTGCTTCACCCTGATGAAGGACGCCTCCTGCCACAATGCCTGGGAGTACAGCACCAGCATCACCACACCGGAGACCTACTCTATCATCTACCCGCCGCACGATACCATAGCAGGCGACTCTACCCGCTTCTTCAATGCCAACTTCTACCACCTGGCTACCAACACCAGCTACCCACTCATCTCTGACAGTGGCTGCCGCACTACCCTCACCACGCCGCCGGCAGACCCTCCTGCTGTCCTTGCCTCTGCGTACCTGCCCTGCGTAGGCCAGCCTGTCATCACCTTTCACAGCATGCCGTATACCTACTGCTATGGCGCTGCACAGGCATCTATGATCCGTGTCAAGGTCTACTACCAGGGCACTAAGCTCTATGACATCTACGCGGCTACAGACACAGACATCACTGCCAATATCGTAGGCTCCGGCACCTACCGCTACCAGATCTATGCGGTCAATCCCCTCGATAGCTCTGCCCAGATGCGCTATGACTCCATCTGCCCCATAGATACGGGCTCTGTCTTCATGGCCAATACTCAGGTGCCCTACCTGCTCTCCTCTGTGGCGCTGGTGTGCGACTCTGTGGTCACTGCAGACTCCATCACCTATCAGGTCTATGGTGGCTCCATACCCTACACAGTAGAGATACCGGGCTTTGACACCGTGCACTTGGTGGGCAATACGGGCATCTTCCCCACCCGCGCAGCAGGCACCTATACCATGATCGTGTATGACAACTGTGGCATCAGTCGCAGCCTCACCTTCAATATCGTAGACACCTGCAATGACTGTCCCTATGCAGCTATAGACCTGCCCGACACATTTGCCTGCGCTGCAGACACTGTCTTACTGCGGAGCGGTGGCGTACACGGCACTGTCTTCCGCTGGTATGTGAATGGCTCCCTCTATAGCCAGAGCCGCGACACCATCCTCCTCTCCGGCGCTGGCAGCAATGCCTTCACGCTGATCGTCACCTCGCCTAGCGGCTGTGCAGACACCGCCTACGCCCACACCACAGATACCTGTCGTGGCTGCCCGCATCCGGCCATCTCGCTCTCTGATACCATCACCTGCCCCGGCAGTACCATTACCTTTCACAATGCAAGCATAGGAGGCGTCAGCTACCAGTGGTATGTGAATGGCACTGCCTATAGCCGCGCGGCAGACACGACCTACATACCAGCCACCACCGGCACCTATAGCGTCAGGCTGCTCGTGACCTCTGCCACTCTCTGTGTAGATAGTGCCACGCGCACCTTCACCGTACTGCCGGTATTTAGCATCACCCTGCCACCAGACACGGTATACTGCGGGCCTTTCTCCCGGGTGCTGACCACCGGCATCCCTATGACCACCTGGTCTACAGGGCAGGCAGGCGCACAGGTCACAGTGACCACACCCGGCACCTACACGGCTACAGCTACCAACCTTTGCGGCACCGCTACAGATGCTATCACTATCAGTGAAAAGCCCCTGCCTGTCATCTCTCTGGGTCGTGACACCATGCTCTGCGCAGGAGGCACCGTGACACTGGATGCAGGCAATGCCGGCGCTACCTACCACTGGCAGGACCAGTCTACGGGGCAGACGCTGACCACTACTACTACAGGCACCTACACGGTCACCGTCACGGTCAATGGATGCTCTGCCGCTGATGCTGTCAATGTTAAGTTCATCCGCCAGCCTACGGCTTTCTGGCTCGGGCCGGATACTACTATCTGCTCTATCTTCCCACTCGTGCTAAACGTATACCAGCCCGATGCTTACTATCACTGGAACACGGGGTCCATATCCCCCATCCTGCACATAGACAGCGCTGGTACCTATATCGTGACCGACTCCAATGCCTGCGGCCAGGCCTCTGATACGATCATCGTAGGTGTGGAGATATGCCAGTGCATCGTACTCATCCCTACCGCCTTCTCGCCCAATGGCGACGGCATCAATGACAAGTACGGCGCCGTGAGCCCCTGCACCCCGCTGGACTTCTCGCTATTGATCTACAACCGCTGGGGCGAGCAGGTCTTCAGCTCTGACAATATCACCGACTGGTGGGACGGCACCTACAAAGAGCAGCCACAGCCCCTCTCCGTCTTCGTCTGGTACATGCGCTACATAGACCCCTACACCATGCAGCACCACAGCGAGGCAGGCAATGTGACGCTGGTGCGGTAGGCCCATCTTGATTGCCCCATCATTTTATTATTCTATATTTGGATACACCCACGCCCGTTGATCCTACATGAGTCAATACTCCATCAAACAATACCAAAGCGAAGTAGAAAAGATCATCCACTATGGCGGCACCAAAAAGGAGACCGCCATACGCAATGCCTTCTACAATCTCCTCAATGAATACGCCAAGCAGCGCGGCCTTATGATCGTGCCGGAGGTCACTATCAAGACAAAGGCAGGTCGCAATGTGACGCCGGACGGCACCCTGAAAGATACCCTGCGCCAGGACTGGGGATACTGGGAGAGCAAGGACGAGAGCGACAAGATAGATGATGAGATAAAGAAGAAGTTTGACAAAGGCTACCCAAAGGATAATATACTCTTCGAGGATAGCCAGACAGCTGTACTCTGGCAAAATGAAGCCGAAGTAGACCGCGTATCCATGCGCGATGCCGACGCCCTTCATCGCATCATCACACAGTTCATCAGCTTTGAGCGGCCCGAGGTCAAAAACTTCCGCAAGGCCATTGAGCTCTTCCGTCAGGATATACCCAAGGTCACTGAGACCATACGGGATATCATCATAGAGGCAGAGCGGAGCAATGCTAAGTTTATCAAAGCCAGCGAGAGCTTCCTTAAGCTCTGCCATGATAGTATCAACCCTGAGGTGACCCAGGACGATGTGCGCGAGATGATCATCCAGCACATACTCACAGAGGATGTATTCAATACCATCTTTGATGAAAACCAGTTTCACAGGGAGAATAATATCGCACGGGAGTTGGAGCATGTTATCCTTACATTCTTCACAGGCAGTACGCGCAAAACTGCCCTCTCAGGCATCCAGCACTACTACCAGGCTATCAATGCCGCTGCGGCTGGTATAGCAGACCACCATGAGAAGCAGAAGTTTCTCAAGGTGATCTATGAGACTTTCTACAAAAGCTACAACCCCAAAGCAGCCGACAGGCTGGGCGTGGTCTATACGCCCAATGAGATAGTCAACTTTATGATAGAGAGTACCGACTATCTGCTGCACAAACACTTCGGCAAATTTCTGGAGGATAAAGGTGTAGAGATACTGGACCCCGCTACCGGCACCGGCACCTTCATCTGCGATATCATAGACTACCTGCGCAAGGAGAAGCTGGAGTACAAGTACAAAAACGAGATACATGCCAATGAGGTAGCGATCCTACCCTACTATATCAGCAACCTGAATATAGAGTACACCTACACGCAGAAGATGGGCAGCTACGCAGAGTTTGAGAACCTTTGCTTCGTAGATACACTGGACAATATGGGCTTTGCCTATCGCGGCAAGCAGATAGATATGTTCGCACCCTTCACAGAGGAGAATGCCAAGCGCATCAAAAACCAGAACAACAAGAAGATAGCTGTCATCATAGGCAACCCACCCTACAATGCCAATCAGCTAAATGAAAACGACAACAATAAAAACCGCGAGTATCCGTCTATAGATAAACGTATCAAAGACACTTTCATCGCGCAAAGCACCGCGCAGAAAACCAAGGTCTATGATATGTACGCGCGGTTTCTAAGATGGGCAATGGATCGAATCGATGAAAATGGCATTATCGCCTTTGTTTCTAACAACTCCTTTATTGACAGTCGCACTTTCGATGGCTTCAGAAAAGTAGTAGGTCAAGAATTTAACTATGCGTATATCGTGAACCTGAAGGGTAACGCTCGAACTAGTGGGGAAAGAAGAAAACAAGAAGGCGGCAATGTATTTCACGATCAAATACGGGTTGGAGTTGCTGTCTATTTTCTAATTAGAAAAAAGGGTGTTACGGGTTTTCAAGTTTACTATGATGAAGTTGCAGATTATGGAAACGCTGAAGAAAAACTTCAATATCTCTCTGAAAACAAGCTAAGAGAAATATCTTTTCAAAACGTAAGGCCAGATCAGGATAATAACTGGATCAACATAGCAGATACAGACTTTGAAACGCTTCTTCCCCTTTGCTCGAAAGCTGTTAAGAACGGGAATAGTAAAAAGGCTCTTTTCGAATTGTTCTCAAATGGCATTGTAACAGCCAGAGATGAATGGACTTTTGACTTTTCGCAAAATGACCTTGAAAGTAAGGTTGAATTCTTTTGTAAGTTCTATTCAACAGAGCAACAACGTTGGGAAAAATCGGAAAAGAATATTGCCATCAATGATTTTGTAAAACGTGAGATAAAATTTGGCTCTGAACTAGAAGCTCATTTAATTAAGGGAGATAAATTAGAATTTGATTTTAAAAGAATAATCTCTGCTGAATATAGACCCTTTATAAGAAAGTACTGCTATTTTGACAATATCATCACGCATCGTATCTATCAGAACAGGGATATATTTGGGCTTAAGAATGCTTATGAAAACCAAGTAATCGCATTTTCAGGTCTGTCATCATCAAAGCCTTTTACCTCTCTTGTATCAAACAAGCTTTTCAGCTTTGATTTTATTGAGAAAACTCAATGTCTGCCATTGTATCGATATGATAAATCGGGCAATAGAATCGACAACATCACCGACTGGGGTTTCAATCAGTTTGTAAAACAGTATGGCAAAAAGGGCATGACCAAAGAGGCCATCTTCCATTACGTATATGCCGTACTGCACCACCCTGCCTACCGGCAGAAGTATGAGCTGAATCTAAAGCGGGAGTTTCCGCGCATACCATTTTATGAAGGCTTCAAACAGTGGTCAGACTGGGGCCGCAGCCTCATGGAGCTGCACATAGGCTATGAGAATGCCAAAGCTTTCCCGCTCAAAGTGACGCATACTGCCACCAAAGACGAACCAAAGGCCAAACTAAAAGCCGACAAACAATCCGGTGTCATCATACTGGACGAAAACACCACCCTCTCCGGCATTCCCGCCGAGGCCTGGGAGTACAAGCTGGGCAACCGCTCAGCACTCGAGTGGATACTGGACCAGTACAAGGAGAAGAAGCCATCTGACCCGACCATCGCGGCCCGCTTTGACACCTACCGCTTCGCCGACTACAAGGATCAGGTCATAGACCTGCTAAAGCGTGTTTGCACCGTAAGCGTAGAGACCATGCGCATCGTCCATGCCATGCCCGCAGAGGTAGCTACTGTATCAGGCGCATGATGCGAGTAGCCGATATAGCGGTCAAAGCCAGGCAGCACGCATGGCGCTGGTCCATGCTCCATGCCTATCATATGCAGCTACACCGCGAGCTGGACCGCAGAGAGGACAGCAAAAGAAATTGGAAGAAATGGTGGCGCGAGCACCGCCGGCGCTTATAGTAAGAGATCAACTGCTATGCCCGCGTCCTCTAAGGTAGTGATCCAGCCACACGATAGGCAGCAGGTAGGGATTGGGTGTCTGGCGCTGCTCCTCGTAGTAGCTGCGTAGCTCAGTAGCTATCTCATGCCGCTCGGCCCGCGCTGTCGCATTGACCAGCCGCTGCAGGCACCGGGCAAAGTACTCATAGGTAGGATTGGAGAACTCGTTGTAGTCGGTGTTCTGTCGTATGTTGCGCAGGTTGGCCAGCACGAGGTCTATATCCTCTCTGAGGAAGAAGACGATGGTCTCTATGAGCTTGATGTAAAGCCGGTCCTCAGGCGAGGCAGAGAAGTCTGAAGGGATAGCGGCATAGGCCTCTTCCGGCTGCCCGTCAAAGAGCAACTGATACACCCGCAGGAATCGGAAGCGGGTGCCATAAGGTGAGCTGTAAAACTGCTCTGCATACGCGCGGACCAGCGCCAGCCCCTCCTCTATATAGCCATAGCGCAGCTTCATACTGCAGAGGTTGAAGTAGAAGATATGCAGCAGCCGCTTGTCAAAGTCATTGGCCGCTATGAGGTCCAGCACCTCAGCTGCCACCGCAAAGCCGCGCTCCTCCTCGCTCGTAATGCAGCAGAGGGTAAAGAGGTTGACCCCGTTGGTCAGGCGCTCCTGTGCCAGGCCGGGGTAGCCCTCACTGACCTGCTGGAGCTGCGTATACATCTTCTTCAGCGCCTCCTTGCGCTGCTCTATGGTGCCGCTGTAGGTCTCAGCCTTGGTCATGAGAAAGTCTAGCATAGGGAAAGGATAAGCCTGCTCCAGCTCGCGGAAGCTGCGCGTCTCTGCAGGCTCGTAGTCCGGCCTGTAGATACGCACATTGCTCAGGGCAAAGGCCCGCCGCGTCTGGTGTATGTGCCACTGCTGCAGGAAGCTCCTGATGATGATACCCTCGCGGTCTATGAGCTCATTGTAGAGCTGCTCATAGTTGTCTCTGGTGGTAGGCTCCCAGCGGTTAGAGTACTCCTTATACAGGTTGTAAAACAGGATATAGCTGGCAAAGTCCTGCGCTGCCTCCAGCCTGCCCAGTGCCGCCTCTGCCTCCTGGCGGAAGAGGTCAAAATCGCCCCGGCTGATATAGGCCAGGCACAGGTGGTAGCTGTCATACACAGCGGTGATGTAGTGCCGCCCGCTCTCTGCCTCCCGCTGTATCAGCAGGCGCTCTGCCTGCTCAGATATATGGCGCTGGTCAGAGCGTATCAGGTCCTCTATGCGGCGTGTGTAGGGGGTCCGGTAGATGCGTAGAGCCAGGTCTTCATTAGCTGGCAGGGGCTGGTCCTTGTCTATACAGCGCAGGATATAAGCGGCCAGCTGGCCCAGGTGATCCTTGCGCGTATCGAGCTGGCGCAGCAGGGTTTTCTTCTCCGCAGGAGTCAGTAGAGAGAGCTGGCTATAGCATTTTCCTTTCACCCATACAAAATATTGATTTCTATCGGATTAAACCAATTTTCAAACAAACCCTCTGTCACAGATATCGGCACTTCGAGTAGGCCGGGCGGCAGGTCTGTCCTATCCTTGCCGCTGGATATCACAGCCATCCCATTCATCCATCTAAAAGCTACCACCATGCGTACCACCACCACCAGACACCTGCTCCTCTCCCTACTGCTCACCCTATCAGCCCTGCTCCAGGCACAGAACGGCGCTGTAGACCAGTCCTTCGGATTTAAGGAGATCGTCAATAACTACGAGGCCCGCTGTGTCCGCTCTTTCAGCAATGGCAATGTGCTGATATGCGGCGACCAGTATGACGCCGTCTCCGGCTCCTTTCGTAGCAATATAAGCATGTATGACCGCTACGGCCAGCTGCTCTCCAGCTATACCAATGGGCTGGCTGCCATGGCCTATGTCTGTGACACACTGCCAAATGGCCAGGGCATAGCCATAGCTACCAATATAGACACGCCGGGCCAGCTCATCTTTATGACCACAGACAGCCTGTTTGTAGACTATCATCCTAGCACATCTACTATCTCCGGCATAGATGTATACAGTATGAAGGCGCTGACCGACGGCGCACTGCTGGTATGTGGCAGAGCTACCGTATCGGGCACCAGCACCATGTTTGTATCCCGCTATCACCCGCATATCACTGGTGGCCGCCTGACCGGCATCGTCAATGATCCCACGCTGGAGGAGTACACTTATAGCTTTGGCACCGATGCACAGGCGCGGGCCCTGGATGTGCAGTCTGACGGGCGCATCATCATAGCAGGCCATGAGATAGCACCACAGGCTCAGGGCATCGTCATGCGCATCTGGCCAGATGGCACGATAGACGGCACCTTCAATAGTAATAACGGGCCTATAACACAGACCGGTGGCGGTATCTATGAGAACTATGCCCTCAGTGTAGACCCGCAGGATAATATCTATGCCTCCGGCCATGCGGGTGGCGACTGTATGACTGCCTGCTACTCGCCCGACGGAGGGCTGCGCTACACGCGCCAGAACTATGGGAACAATCAGGCCTTCTATACCAGTGCAGCCCGTGGCGGATACCTGTTTGTAGGTGGGCTGGATCCGGTTTACAATGTCACCATCAATTCCCTGACAGGGGCAGCACTGGTGCGTACGACTTCAGCGACACCCTTTGACGCCGATACTACGTTTCACCCCTTCAGCAATGTGCCAATTCCATCCACCTCTGCCTCCAATTCCATCTTTGGGTCCTGCTTTCAGGCAGATGGCCGCCTGCTGGTATGCGGTAAATTTAATAGTCACGCCTTCGTAGCACGATTGGGCAGTGCGGCTACCGGCCTCACAGAGGTGGGCGAGCCACTCGCCTGCGATCTCTATCCCAATCCTGCCACGGGTACCCTTCACATCCGTACCGCAGAGCGCCTGAGTGCGATCACGATCTACACCCTGGCCGGCCAGCACGTGCTGGATGCAGACGGAGCCGCACAGCAGATAGATATCTCTATGCTGGCAGATGGCCCCTATCTGGTAGGGCTCTCTACTGCTGAGGGCAGGTCATCTCACCGCCTCGTGTCAAAGGCCACAAACCGCTAGAACCCGCTCCTGTATTGGCTTTCAGGCATTTTGCGGTGGCATCTTGACTATTTCCTCCAAATAGCTATATTTGCACCCTCTCAAGGAATAAGGCTTCGGCTTTATTGTCTGCCCGGATGGCGAAATTGGTAGACGTACTACCTTGAGGTGGTAGCGCCCGAAAGGGCATGGGAGTTCGAGTCTCCCTTCGGGCACAAGAGCCTCTCCCCACGGAGAGGCTCTTTGCATTTATGACTTACTCACAAAGCCCCGGCGCTGTAAGCTTTCTCCTCGCCATCCGTTACCTTTAGGTATGCCTAAGCTATACTTCGGTCGTGGTACCGCAGACCTGCCCCTGCACTATGGCAAGGTTCCCCTGTGGCTCTCCGAGCGCATGAGCGCGCTAGGTGGCGCCATCATAGAGAGCATCGTGCTGGACTATGGCAAAAGCGAAGCACTGCGCCGCCTCAGTGATCCGCTGTGGTTTCAGTCCTTTGGCTGTGTGCTGGGCATGGACTGGCACTCGTCCGGCATCACCACATCTGTGATGGGTGCGCTCAAGAAGGCTATAGAACCTAAGAGCCGCGAGCTGGGCATCTACATCTGCGGTGGCAAAGGCAAATACTCCAAGCAGACACCCGCAGAGCTGATGGCCATAGCCAATAAGACCGGCCTCGATGGGCTGAAGCTGGTACATACCAGCAGGCTCAGCGCCAAGGTGGACAACACTGCCATACAGGATGGCTTTCAGCTGTACCTGCACTCTTTTATCCTATCTGATACCGGTGAGTGGGCGGTGATACAGCAGGGCATGAATGACCGGACCAGTATGGCGCGGCGCTATCACTGGCACTCTACCCAGTTCCAGTCTTTCCTGGAGGACCCTCATACCTTCATCTATGGCCGCAATCAGGGCCAGATACTAAACCTCACTGACCCACTCGCCGCAGACACTAAGGCTGGTATGGTAGACCTCATCCGTGAGAGTCCCGCGCGTATCTTCCCTGAGGTGAAGCGTATCATCATGCCCTCTCACCACGAGGTCAGGATGAAGGACGTAGACCTCAAGCGCCTGGGCACGATCCTGGCCGTAGCACATGAGAAGGACCTCCGCAGCTTTGAGTCTTTGCTCATGCTGGAGGGTGTAGGACCGCGCACCATACAGTCACTCGCGCTGGTCAGTGAGGTGATACATGGCACCCCTTCGCGCTTTGATGACCCGGCACGCTTCAGCTTCGCACATGGCGGCAAGGATGGGCATCCTTTTCCCGTACCTACAAAGGTCTATGACGAGACCATCCATCACCTGCGAGAGTCCGTGGATAGAGCCAGGATCGGTATCAATGACAAGAACGAAGCCATCCGCAACCTCTCCAAAGTGATCCAATGGATGGAGAATGACTTCACGCCTAATGACAACTTCGATGGTGCTATACAGAAGGAGCGAGATGAGTCGCACCTCTACGGTGGCCGTACTGTCTTTGGCAAAGCAAAGCCACCGCAAAAAGACAAAGGAGGCGACCAACTGTCTATATTCTAGGCAAGCTGAAAGCCTCGCCATCACTTACGAAAACAACCCTTGTAAGCAATCTGTAAATCCTCAAATCTGTATATCCGTAAATGAAGAAGGGCTTCTACGACGGCCTCACCATAGCAGAGGCCACTACCATACAAAATGACCTGCGCAGCAAACAGCAGATCACACACCGTGATACGCCTGTCACTACCATAGCAGGCGCAGATATCTCTCTGAACCTCCACAGTACCACGATCTACGCGGGCATCATCCTGCTGAGCTATCCTGACATGCGACCACTGGCTTATTCATTGGTGAAGGCAGAGACACACTTTCCTTACGTGCCGGGCTTCTTAGCTTTCCGGGAGGTACCAGCGCTGGTAGATGTATGGCATCAGATGGAGATCAAACCTGATGTGCTCGTAGTAGACGACCACGGCATCGCGCATCCGCGTCGCATGGGCATAGCAGCTCACTTCGGTGCCCTGACCGGGCAAACAAGCATGGGCTGCGCCAAGAATATCCTCTGTGGTAAGTATGATGAGCCGGCACCTACACGTGGCAACTCCAGTATTATATATGATAAAGCAGAAGCCATTGGCTATGCATTGCGAAGCAAGGACAAAACAGCTCCTGTCTACATCTCTCCCGGTCAAGGCATCAGCCTGGAAGACTCACTCGATATAGCAAAGCGCAGCCTCGGCAAGTATCGCATCCCCGAGCCTACGCGCCGCGCCCACGAGCTGGTCAATCGCTTCCGAACCGGAGACCTTAAAGAAGGTTATTATAAAGTATAGCATCGTTTTTGATAAAGAAGGACGACGTATGGCACTACTCAAATTCAATGACAAGGGCATCTACTGCGAGCAGGCAGGTGTGTATATAGACCCGTGGGGTCAGGTAGACCACGCCATCATTACACATGCCCATGCTGACCACGCGCGGTGGGGCTCTCGGCATTACCTGGCACATCACTTCTCTCTGCCAGTCATGCGCTGGCGGCTGGGTGCTGACATCAATGTACAGGGCATAGGATACAATGAAGAGATCGTGCTAAATGGGGTCAAAATTTCCCTCCATCCTGCGGGGCATATCATCGGCTCTGCACAGGTACGGCTGGAGTATAAGGGCGAGATATGGGTCGTGAGCGGCGACTACAAGCTGCAGAATGACCACCTCGCTACGCCCTTCGAACCGGTGCGATGCCAGCACTTCATCACTGAGTCTACGTTTGGCCTGCCGGTGTATCGCTTCCCCGCAGTAGAGGAGGTACAAGGAGAGATCAACGACTGGTGCGCAAAGAACACTGCCGCCGGCAAGACCTCCGTCATCATAGGCTACGCCTTGGGCAAAGCCCAGCATATACTCTATGGACTGGATAAGTCTATAGCGCCTATCTACGCTCACGGCGCAGTAGTCAATATGAATCGTGCACTGGAGCAGAGCGGCTTTGACTTTTCGTATGCGAAGCCACTAGACTACTCCCTGTCTAAAAAAGAGCTGCAAGGCTGTATCGTCGTAGCGCCGCCGTCTGCGGTGGGTACGCCGTGGCTGCGCCGATTTGATCCATACAGCATAGGCATCTGTAGCGGCTGGATGCAGCTGCGTGGCGCACGGCGCAGGCGTGGTGTAGACCGTGGCTTTGTGATGTCTGACCACTGTGACTGGCAGCAGCTCAATACTGCTGTGAAGCTCACGGGCGCAGAGAATGTATACGTGACCCACGGCTACAAATCTATCTACGCCAAATGGCTGCGCGATGAGATGCACCTCAATGCGACAGAAGTAGACACGCTCTATGAGGGCGAAAGCATAGAAGGTGATAAAGAAGAAGCTGCTACCGAGAGTGCTGAGGCCGGCATTGCGCCAGAAGCAAGTAGCAACGAGCAAGGCATTTCATCACCTGAAAACGGAGATGTATGAAAGCCTTTGCCGAGCTATATACTGCCATAGACCAGACCACCAAGACAAACGCAAAGGTGGATGCGCTGGTAGCGTATTTCGCATCAGCGCCAGAGACAGATGTGCTCTGGTGCGTGGCCATGCTCACCGGCAAAAGCCCCAAACGCACCATCCGCTCCGGCGAGCTGAAAGAGTGGAGCGCAGAGATGTCGGGACTCCCCTACTGGATCTTTGATGAGTCGTACCACATAGTGGGTGACCTCGCAGAGACCATCACACTGATACTGCCGCCACCGTCTTCTTCTGCGGGCTACTCGCTGACCGAGACCATCGCCTTCCTGCGCTCGTTGGATAAGTATGGAGACGAGGATAAGAAGATAGCCATACAGCAGCGCTGGGATGAGATGGACAGCGGCGAGCGCTTTGTATTCAATAAACTCATGACCGGTAGCTTCCGTGTAGGCGTATCAAAACAGCTTGTGATAAAGGCGCTGGCAAAGCAATTTAAGATAGAAGAAGATACCGTGGCGCATCGCCTCACGGGTGACTGGAGCCCTGATACGACCACACTCACCACACTGCTTTCCGCCGAAGGCGATACGGATAGCTACTATCGTCCATATCCATTCTACCTCGCTTATCAGTGGGAGCAATCTGTCGATGATCTCGGCGATGTACACGACTGGCAGATAGAGCAGAAATATGACGGCATACGCGGGCAGCTACTGCTGCGCCGGGGGGAGCTATTCGTCTGGAGCCGTGGGGAGGAGCTGATGACGGAGAAGTTCCCAGAGTTTGAGATACTGAAAGGCATACTGCCAGATGGCACTGTGATAGATGGAGAGGTACTGCCCTATCGTGATGGGCGGCCACTGCCCTTTCACCTCATGCAGACACGCATAGGCAGGAAGAACCTGACGAAGAAATCACTGCAAGAGGCTCCGCTGATCCTGATGTGCTACGACCTGCTGGAGTATCATGGTGAGGATATCCGCACACGTCCTATGCAGGAGCGCCGCGCACTATTGGAGCAGGTGGTAAAGGATGCGAATGAGATCGCCGCTGTGCCACTGTTACTCTCACCTGTACTTGATTGCCAGTCATGGGAGGAAGCCACACAAGCTCGCGAAGCAGCGCGTGACAACAACTGCGAAGGCCTGATGCTAAAGCACAAGAATAGCCCCTACGAGACTGGCCGTCGCAAAGGGCAATGGTGGAAGTGGAAAGTAGATCCGCTCACCGTGGACGGTGTGCTGCTCTATGCGCAGCGCGGTCATGGTCGCCGCGCCAATCTGTATACAGATTATACCTTTGCCATCTGGGATGGCGATGAGCTGGTGCCCTTTACCAAAGCCTACTCTGGATTGACAGATAAAGAGCTGCTACAGGTGGACAACTGGATCAAGCGTAACACTATTGATAAGTTTGGCCCGGTGCGGAGTGTGAAGGCAGAGCTGGTCTTTGAGATCGCCTTTGAAGGGATCAACAGGTCACCACGACACAAGTCCGGTGTGGCGCTGCGCTTCCCGCGCATCCTCCGCTGGCGCACGGACAAAAAGAAAGAGGACGCCAACACGAAAGATGACCTTATGAAACTGATAGAAATGCAGGAGACTACCCGATGAATGCTGCAAAGGAATGGTTCAAACTAAAGGGCTGGAAGGCACACGCTTTTCAGAAGGAGACCTGGGCGGAGATCGCTGCGGGTCGCAGTGGCCTGCTCAATGCGCCTACTGGTATGGGCAAGACCTTTGCCATCTGGTTTGGTGTGCTGCAAGACTTCATCACGCAGAATGAAACGGAGTATAAAGAAGGACTGCACTGCCTGTGGATCACACCGCTCCGTGCGCTATCCAAAGAGATAGAGATGGCTACCAATCAGGTATCGCAAGACCTGAACATCCCCTATCGCATAGGCCTGCGCACAGGTGACACGACTGCCTCAGAGCGGGCAAAGCAGAAGAAGAAAAGCCCCGAGGCGCTCATCACTACACCCGAGAGCCTGCACATGATGCTGGCGCAAAAGGGCTATGCAGATACGTTTAAGAACCTCCAGTTTGTGATAGTAGATGAGTGGCATGAGCTGCTGGGCAGCAAACGTGGTGTACAGATAGAGTTGGCCTTGTCACGACTAAAAACGATCAACCCGGACCTGAAGATATGGGGAATATCCGCGACCATCGGCAATCTGGACAGGGCCAAAGAAATACTACTCGGCGAGCGCAATGAAAGTGCCGCGATGGTCCGCGCAGATGTAAAGAAGAAGATAGATATCGAGACGGTCTTCCCCGATACGCTGGAGAAGTTCCCTTGGGCGGGGCACCTCGGTATCAAGCTGGCGGAGAAGGTCCTGCCAATCATCGAGGCGAGTACCTCGACCTTGCTCTTCACTAATACAAGATCGCAAGCGGAGATATGGTTTCAGTATCTCCTCCAGATAGCGCCAGACCTAGCAGGCGTCATAGGCCTGCATCACAGCAGCCTGGACGAGGAGACGCGCAAATGGGTGGAAGAAGCCCTGCACGAGGGCCGCCTGAAGGTAGTGGTATGCACGAGCAGCCTGGACCTCGGGGTAGACTTCCGCCCGGTCGATACGGTGATACAGGTGAGTTCTGCAAAAGGTGTAGCACGATTCATGCAGCGTGCGGGGCGCAGTGGGCACCACCCTGGCGCTACCAGCCGCATCCACTTCCTGCCCACCAACTCGCTTGAGATCGTAGAGGGCGCTGCCCTGCGTTATGCCATCGCGCATAAAAAGATCGAGAGCCGTATCCCCTTCATCCGCTCCTTTGATGTGCTGGTGCAGTATCTGGTCACGCTGGCTGTGTCTGATGGCTTTGAGCCGGAGCAGATATACAATGAGATCAAGACCACGCACTGCTTCAACTCTGTGAGCCGCGAGGAGTTTAACTGGTGCCTGAACTTCATCACCATAGGGGGGCAATCACTCACTGCCTATGATGAGTTTCATAAGGTAGTAGTGGAGGATGGCATCTACAAAGTGACCAGCAAAGCCGTAGCCCTGCGCCACCGGCTGAGCATGGGCACCATCGTAAGCTATGTGATGATGCGTATAAAGTATATCGGTGGCAAAAGCATCGGCTCCGTAGAGGAATGGTTCATCTCCCGGCTGAAGAAGGGCGATGTCTTTGTCTTCGCCGGGCGCAACCTGGAGCTGGTATCTGTGAATGGCCTGGAGGCGCTGGTGCGCAATGCTAAGAAGCGTGGTGTGGTACCCTCGTGGATGGGTGGCCGCCTGCCTATGTCAGCGCAGCTCTCTGAGACCATCCGCCACGAGCTGGATGAGTACACGCAGGACCGCATAGGCAACCCTGAGATGAAGATGCTCGTGCCGCTCTTCCTAGAGCAGAGCAAGCGCTCCCACCTGCCATCGGCCAATGAACTGCTGATAGAGAAGTTTAAAACGCGCGAGGGCTGGCATGTGTTTGTCTATCCTTTCGAGGGCAAGTTTGTGCATGAGGGCATGGCCAATATCCTGGCCAATCGTATGGCGCAGAAAAAGCCTTTTACCTTCTCTATCTCTATGAATGACTATGGCTTTGAGCTGCTAAGCGATCAGGACATACCGATAGAGGAGCTGCTACAGGAGAACCTCTTCTCTCCGGAGCACCTGACGCAGGATGTGCTGAAAAGCATGAACGTAACAGAGATGGCGCTCCGCCGCTTTCGCGATATAGCGGGCATCGCGGGGTTGACCTTCTCCGGCTATCCCGGTAGGCAGGTCAAGACCAAGCACCTGCAGGCAAGTGCCATGCTCTTCTTCCGTGTCTTTGAGGACCACGAGCGCGAGAACTTATTGCTACGCCAGGCATATGATGAGGTGTTTGACTTTGAGCTGGAGATCACGCGTTTGCGGGAGGCTTTTGAGCGCATCAGCAATCAGTTCATTATCCTGAAGTATCCTGAGAAGGCGACCCCGTTTGCCTTCCCGATCATGACAGAACGCTTCCGTGAGAAGTTTAGCACGGAAGATGTAGAGGCAAAGATCATGAAGATGAAAGCACAGATTGAGGCACCGCCAAAGGCGCCACCAGCTGGCCGCACACTGATGGGCCGCAGATAGTATTGATGACTGAATAAAAATACAACTATGCCAGAAGGACCATCTCTATATATACTACGGGAGAAAGTAGCTCACTTTAAGGGTAAGAAGATCCTGGAGGCTGACGGGTATGCTAAAGGCATAGACATGTCGCGCATAGAGGGGCAAAAGGTCACCGACATCCGCAGCTGGGGCAAGCAGTTGCTTTTTATCTTCAAAGGCTTTACTGTACGGGTACACATGGGTTTGTTTGGCAGCTACATGATAGATGACCGCAAGAAGGTCAATGCTAGCCTGCACCTGCGCTTTGCGAATGGTGAGGTCAATTTCTATGTATCTACGGTGAAGATCGTAGAGGGCGATGTGCATGAAAGCTACGACTGGGCGGTGGATATCATGTCTGACGAGTGGAACGCAAAGAAGGTCTACAGCATCCTGCGTGAGAAGCCCAAGATGCTGGCCTGCGATGCGCTGATGGATCAGCATATCTTCTCCGGCTCGGGCAATATCATCAAGAATGAAGTGCTCTGGCGGGTGAAGCTGCACCCAGAGGCGGTGATGGCAAAGATACCCGATGCTAAGCTACGAGAGATGATCCGCGAGACGCACAAGTATGCATTTGACTTCCTGCGATGGAAGAAGGATGGTGTACTGAGCAGGAACTGGCAAGCCTACGAGCAGAAGGTATGCCCACGCTGTAATGTAGCCTTTAAGGTAAAGGACACCGGAAAGTCTAAGCGGCGTACGTATTATTGCACGAAGTGCCAGGTGAAGTATTAACCTCTCAATGCACTTACGGCGATGCCGTAAACTGGAGGCGTGTCGCCCCTTTGGGGCTGTAATACAAAATGCACCCACCCTCCTATTTATAACAACTCCTAAGTCTTAGTTTTGCCACCCGATGCAGCTCACGCTAAATAATATCACATTCACCTTGCTCTGCGAGAAAGCTCTCATTAGAGAGCACGATCATACACTTATCCTGTCTGATCTGCACCTTGGCAAAGCGACTCATTTCCGCAAGGCGGGTATACACCTGCCTATGGATAGCGCGATGAAGGACTATGCACAGCTGCGCCTATTGATACATAGCAAGCAGCCGAAGCAAGTGTATATACTCGGAGACCTGTTTCATAGTGAGCACAATAGTGAATGGGATCTCTTTGCTGCTACGATCAAGGCCTTCCCGGAGGTGAAGTTTGTACTCGTGCTGGGCAATCACGACATACTGAAGCACCACCACTACTCCGAGCTTAATATGGTACTGGTAGAGGATACATTGATCGAGCATGGCATAGCCTACACCCACGCGCCGATGAAAAAGATCCCGGAGGGCCATATCAATATAGCCGGCCACATCCATCCGGGTGTAGAGCTCAGGGGTGCAGCGAGGCAGTACCTGACCCTACCATGCTTTTACTTTTATGAAAACTGCCTGCTACTGCCGGCCTTTGGCCACCTGACGGGGCTCAAGATCATGCGCAACGAGCGGGGCGCGAGCATCTATGCTGTGACCAGCAGCAAGGTGATCAATGTGCTTTAGCAGCCTTGCGTACGCGAGGGATCTTTTCATACTCCATCTGTATCTTCTCTTCCTTAGTCTCTGTATTGCCGGCCCAGTGTTGCCTGTCCAGCTGGTAGAGGGAGAAGTGGATATCATGCAATACGCCGCCTGGCGGCGCACCTGAGACATACTCCAACCTGGTGAACTCCAGGTCGGCCCTGCGCCGGTAGGCACGCCAGCGACCCTTGATGATCCAGTGGTAGCCCTCATAGATCACCTCCTCCTGATAGCGGTGAAAGGACCGCAGTGTGATGACACCATCGTATTCATCTTTGGTAATGATGTGCGGGGTACCGTTATTGACCGTCCTGACCAGCTGCCACTGTCCGCGCAGCAAGCACTTTTTGTGTTTGGTATGTGCTACGTCCTGAGCGCAGAGAGATTCAGCGCAGACCAGTAGTAGCAGCAGGGAGCATAGCCTCAGCATCATCACTGTATCTCTAGCCGGATAGCTGCAGAGGTCTTACCATTGGACAGGCGGAGTATATACTGGCCGGCAGAGAGAGCACCACGGCGGATGATGAGGTCATCACCTGTGGCACGGCCCAGGTCTGCTACCAGCTTGCCCTGCAGGTCATAGAGGCGGGCGTCCATCGCGCCAGCTTCTTTTGTGATGCTCACCAGCGCAGTAGTGCGCATCGGGTTTGGCCGGATGCTCACCTGTATCTGCGCACCTGTCATATAGAGTATGCCTGATGGCTGAGCTACTGTATCTGCATCATCTGCCATGATATAGAGGCGCTGCGTATCTGCGCCGCACACCTGTGTAGTGATGAGCGTGACCAGGTATGTACCTGAGTCAGCATAGGCGTAGCTCACCGTATCCGTAGCTGTGACCAGTGAGTGCCCATCGCCAAAATTCCACAGATAGGAACTGGCAGTAGTGATCGTCGAGCCCAGAGATACATCGAGAAATGTATCTACTGTAGTGTAAAGATGACCCGTAGATACGGAGTCTGTGCGGATATACAGCGTATTGGATGAGGCGCCGCAGCCCAGGCTATCTACTCCGCTCAGAGAGTAGGTGCCACCTGTATGGATAGTGAGAGTAGTACCAGTGTCACCAGTGCTCCACTGCGGATGATAAAGGTCTGTGAGTGTAGCTGTGAGTGTGAGATCGGCACCCTTGCAGACCGCAGAGTCAGGCGCGGCTACAGAGACACTACCTATACCACTATGATTCTGGATAGTGAATGTGAGCAGCTCCGGACACAGGCTGCTGTCTTTGATCGTCACATTGTAGCTGCCGGATGCGAGATTACTGATGGTGGGGGTCGTAGCACTAGTACTCCATAGTACTGTATATGGCGGATGCGGACCTGTCACGCTCACCGTAGCGCTACCATTGGCCTGCAGGCAGTTTTCATCCACGGTGGTGAGGCTGCTATGGTATGGGGTAAAGGTCTTGCTAAAGGTAGCAGAGTCTACTATCACACCGCTCAGGTTATAGGTATTGTAGTGCACCACATCGTGCTGTATGCTCCACTCCATGAAGTTGTTTTGCGACAGCTCAAACTGGATGTTTGGTGCATTGCTATTGGTATGCGAATCCGGCGTAGCACCACCCGCACCACCGGTGATGAAGTAGCGCACACCCTGATAGATACCGCGCTCATAGTTGTGTGTGTGGCCATTGAGCACCACGTCTACATGATATTTGGCAAAGAGCGGTACAATGCTGGTCCGCATATCTGTATTGCCCTGGTACATGTAGAAAGGCGTGAATGGAATATAGTAGGACGCATCCCATCCATTGCTCCATGGCGGCTGGTGAAAGTAGACAAACGTCCACTCGCTGTTGTTGCACTTCAGCTCATTCTCCAGCCAGACGTATTGCGCACTGCCGGCAGTGTAGGCAGAGTTGCCATCTATGGTGATAAACTTCGCATTGCCCCAGGTAAAGGAGTAGTACTTCTCGGAGTTAGCCGGATTATTGTGCGGCAGGTGAAAGGCGTCTGTGTAGTTTGTATTATTAGTGATCACATCATGATTGCCAATAGCCGTAAAGTGGCAGTGGTCCTTGAGCTGGGCCGTATAGTGCTGGTAGTAGTCCACATCATAGGCGTTGCCCACGAGCTGGTCCACATCACCGCATACCACGCTAAACTCAGAGCTTTTGCCGGCCATGAGTGCTGCGATAGTATTCTGTGTGCTATTATTAAAGCCGCAGTCACCATATGCCAGGAAGGTCACATCGCGCACACTATCCGGCTTCGCCGTGTAGAAATACTCCGTGCCGGTAGCCATCGTATCGCTGTAGGCGTGGTAATAGTATTGCGTATTGGGCTGCAGGCCTGGTATCGTGATAGCATGGATCTGCGTACCACTGCTCTCCACTACGGAGTCATTGAGTGCTGTGGGCGAGAGGCCATACTTCACCTTGCCGATGGCAGAGGTAGTACGGCGCCAGGCTATGATAGCGCTGTGCTGATCGGGAGATTGAATGTTAGGATAGCGGTTGACCGTCTGGCTGTAAGAAGGCGCAGCAAGCGCTATGTACGCAAGGCAAGAGAGGAGTATCTTTTTCATCTATAGTATAAAAAAGTGCCAAGTTAAACATTAAGGGAATGTTAAGCCAATATAAACTGCTAAATAACCGGAGTACCGGTCAAACGGAAAGGCGATTAGTTATATATGTTTTATTCCGCTCCGAGAGCGATCGTGACTTTCTTTTCCACCGCCAGGGGCATTCAAACAATTGAAAATCAATTTAAAATGAAAACTTTACCATATTTTATGACTAACAGCATTTTTAGCCCAGTCAGCAAACGGCTATATTTGTAATACAAACGACCGCAGTGGCTAAGAAGAAGAAAATCATCTTTACCATAGGCTCGCCCAACCAAACGAGCCAGATGCATCAGATATCCTCTTTTCTGAAGGATGACTATGACTGTTGGTTCACGCAGTTTTACCCGGACTATGAGTTTGAGACCTGGCCGCTAAAGTGGGGCCTTCTCGAGAATACGATCATGTCGGGCCACTTCAAGGCTAAAGCAGATAAATACCTGCGTGACCATGGCCTGCAGAATGACTACATGGCGCAGAAGAATGACTATGATATGGCGGTGTTTTGTACTGACCTGATCGTACCTCGCAAACTCAAAAAGGCAAAGACCATCTGGGTGCAGGAGGGCATGATAGATGAGCTGACACCGTGGTCTAAGGTGGTAAAAGCCTCCCGCGTGATACCGCGCTACTTTGCCATGGGTACGGCGCTGAATGGCAGCTCTAACCGCTGTGACATCTACTGCGTGGGGTCTGAGGGATATAAAGGTTTCTTTGAAAGAATGGGCACAGACCGCAATAAGATGGTCGTGACAGGCATACCCAATTTTGACGATATACCATCCTTTGTCCATAATGATTTCCCCTATCATGACTATGTACTGATAGCTACCTCTGATATCCGAGAGTGCTTCCGCAAGGACGACCGGATGGGTTTTCTGAAAAAGTGCAAAGAGATCGTAGGAGGGCGTCCTGTCATATTTAAGCTGCACCCCAATGAGATACCTGACCGCGCCAAGAGCGAGATCCGCCAGGTCTTTGGCGAGGATGCGCTGATCTACCATGCGGATGGCAACTCCAATCATATGGTGGCCAACTGCTCGGAGCTCATCACACAGTTCTCTACGCTGGTGTATGTGGGTATCGTACTGGGCAAGAAGGTTCACTCCTACTTTGACCTCAATGAACTCTACCGCCTCGTGCCGGAGCAGAATGGCGCCACATCTGCCAAAAGAATTGCAGATATTTGCCGCGGCTACATGGAGTATGAGGGCAGTGGCCCGCAGTATCTCCGCGAGCATATACACGAGGAAAGCAACATACTGGTTTGACACAAAAGATAGTCACGGTGATACAGGCCCGCTCCGGGTCTACCCGCCTGCCCGGCAAGGTGATGATGGACATACTGGGCCGTCCGCTCCTGCTGCGCATGGTAGAGCGCGTACAGCGCGCCGCACTGGCCGGCACCATAGTGATAGCTACCACTACAGAGAGCAGTGACGATGTGATAGAGAAACTCTGCGAGCAAGAGGGTCTGCACTGTTATCGTGGCAATCGTGATGACCTACTGGATCGACACTATCAGGCCGGTGTGCTGTATCATGCCGATGCGGTGGTAAAGATCCCATCCGACTGTCCGCTCATAGACCCAAAGGTGATAGACCGCGTACTGCAATACTACCTGGATCACGACTATGACTTTGTGAGCAACCTGCATCCGGCTACCTACCCAGATGGCAACGATGTGGAGGTGATGAGCATGAAGACCATCACTACCGCCTGGCAAAACGCGACGTTGAAAATGGAGCGCGAACACACTACGCCATATATCTGGGAGCGTCCGGAGCTATTCCACATAGCCAACCTGACCTGGGAGTCCGGCCTCGACTACTCTATGAGCCACCGCTGGACCATAGACTATCCGGAGGACTTTGATTTTATCAAGAAGGTGTATGAGGAGTTGTATCCTGGGAATCCCGCTTTTGCGCTTCAGGATATTCTTGACCTGACAGAACGAAATCCCGATATATTTGCGCTCAATAGTAAATATGCTGGTGTGAACTGGTATCGGAATCATCTCGATGAACTGACGACCATCACAGCAGATAAGACAAGAAAAGCTGATAACGAATAAGCACAACAAGACAACAGATCATGACCGACGCCAAACATAAAGAACTCAAAGACCGCGCCTTTGCCGTGCGCGAGCATATCATACGCATGTCTACCGATGGGGGCTGCTTTACCGGAGCCTCACTCTCCTGCGCAGACCTGATCGTGTACCTCTACTCAGGCTATCTGAATGTAAACAAGGACAACCTGCAGGACCCGCAGCGTGACTTCCTGCTCTTATCAAAGGGACATGATGTACCGGCACTGTACGGCACCTTTGCCGAGCTGGGCTGGATAGAAAAGGACAGGCTGAAAAACCACCTGAAGAGCAATGACTCTATCTACTGGCACCCTAACAAGAATATCCCGGGCATCGAGTTTCACTCGGGCTCTCTGGGCCACCTGCCGGCTGTAGGCCTCGGCATCGCGATGGATAATAAGCTGAAGGGCTACAACAACAAGGTAGTCGTGATCACCGGAGATGGCGAGCTGGACGAAGGCTCAGTGTGGGAGACGCTGCACGTAGCCTCTGCCTACAAAATGAACAACCTGACCATCGTGGTAGACCGCAACCACTTCCAGGCAAATGTGAAGACCGAGGATCTGATCCCGCTGGAGCCGCTGGCTGATAAGTTTGAAGCCTTCGGCTGCGTAGTGAAGCGCATAGATGGACATGACTTTGCGGCGCTGGACGAGACTTTCTCGCAGTTGCCTTTTCATGCTGAGAAACCGTCTGTGATCATAGCAGATACGGTACGCGGCAAGGGCCTGCCGAGTATAGAAGCACGTGCGGATCGCTGGTTCTGCAACTTCAATGCTGAAGAAGTAGAAAGCCTGATGAAAGAACTACATGGAGCTGCGACCACTACGCTGACCTCGGAGACATTGACCGTCCGCTAATCTACTACACAGAGAACGCAAAGGAAACACAGAGAAATAACAGAGCACAGAACAAGAGAATAAAATGAGTACTTTTAGCACATATCAGGAAGTAATCAAGCATACAGCACTCAGCGATGAGAAATACATAGTAATGACAGCGGAGAACCGCGCGGTGGTAAAGGAACTGCCACCGGTGCTGGGCAATCGCTTCATAGATACAGGTATCACGGAGCAGACGATGATAGGTATGGCTGCGGGCCTCGCACTGAGGGGACGTACTCCTATCTGCCATGCGCTGGCACCGTTCCTGATATACAGGGCTTATGAGTTCGTCAGGACGGATGTGGGCATCGCTCACCTGCCGGTGAAACTGAGCGCATGGATAGCGGGCTTCCTCTCAGATGGCAATGGTCCTACGCACCAAGCTATAGAGGACGTAGCGCTGATGCGCACGATACCGGGCATGACTGTCTTCTGTCCGTCTGACCATGCAGACATGGTGGCTATGCTGCCGGAGATATGGGCCTCTCCTGATCCTGTGTACCTGCGTGTGAATGTGCGCCCTGATGTATATG
The DNA here is from genome assembly GCA_002336805.1 of Bacteroidetes bacterium UBA1941. Taxonomy (GTDB): domain Bacteria; phylum Bacteroidota; class Bacteroidia; order Chitinophagales; family LD1; genus UBA1941. The sequence continues at coordinate 148,711 of DDEZ01000006.1, read as the reverse complement.
GCAAGCATACACCATTTAAGACAGGTGTAGCGGAAGTGATCAGCGAGGGTACCGATGTGACACTCCTCACCTACGGCATGCTACTGGAGGAAACCCTCAAAGCCGCCGAGATACTCAAAAACCAAGGCCTCTCTGTAGGCCTGCTCAATATGCGCAGCCTGAAACCGGTAGACGAAAAGGCGATCCTGAAAGTAGCTGCTACCTCCAAACTGTTAGTGACCGTAGAGGACCACTTCCTCACCGGCGGCCTCTATAGCATCGTAGCAGAGGTACTGCTCAAGAACAGGACCACCGCCAATGTGCTGCCGATATCACTGAATGAAAAGTGGTTCAAACCGGGCCTGCTGTCAGAGGTGCTGGCCTATGAGGGCTTTATCGGACCGCAGATAGCGGAGCGTGTGCAGCAGTATGTGGCGGCGGAAGTGGTGGGGTAACGTACAAACACACGCAAATTCACTATCTTTATAGGAAAGCATACATTTCATGTCGCTACTTGAAGTAAATATTATTGACCCTAAAGCTGGCAAACTGCTGCGTGACCTCGCAGATATGAATCTCATTGCCATAAAAGAAATTCCAGAAAATCGTTTTTCTGCTCTTGCCAATAAAACAAGAGCTAAAGTGAAAGGTAATCCTCCATCATTAGATGAGATTACTAAAGAAGTAAAATCAGTAAGGTCAAAGCGCAATGCCAAAGCCAAAAAGTAGAGTCATAATTGACACTAATCTTTGGATAAGCCTCTTGCTTAGCAGAGACTACTCTAAGTTTGCAAACATTCTCGACAATCAGGATATCACTTTGGTCTTTAGCAGGAAACTGTTGGAAGAATTAATTGATGTATGTCATCGTCCAAAATTCAAGAAATATTTTGGGAAAGAAGATATTGAAGAACTTATCTCCATCATTGATAGGGTCGCAGATTTCATAGAAGTTACCTCTGAGGTGAATGTTTGCAGAGATGCTAATGATAACTTCCTTCTGGCCTTGGCCATTGATGGACAAGCAGACTATTTGATCACAGGAGATAGTGATTTGTTAGTTCTCAAGCAGATTGAGAAAACCACCATACTCAGTATGGCCGAGTATTTATCTTACATGTAGTTCCCTACCTCGTCACCCCACTCCCCATTTTTCCATATTCCTTATCATAAGGCTCCCAGAGTTCGATCTTATTGCCATCCGGATCCATGATGTGGAGGAATTTGCCGTAGGAATAGGTCTCTATCGTATCAGTCACTACTACGCTATCGCGCTTGAACTCTTTGAGCAGTGCTTCCATATTGACCACGCGGTAGTTGATCATGAAGTCTTTCTTTGACGGCAGGAAGTAGTCGGTTGAGTCTTTGAAAGGGCTCCATTGGGTGTAGCCCTTCTGTGTGGAGTCTGCTCCCTGATACCATTGGAAGACGGCGCCGTAAGGATTAGTATTCAGCCCGAGGTGCTGGCGATACCAGGCGCGGGTAGCTTTGGGGCTTTTGCATTTGAAGAAGATGCCGCCTATGCCGGTCACTTTGCGCTCCGGCGCGGGAGCCTCTGCTATCCATGAGCGGACGGCAAAACCAAGCGTAAAGGATGCCAGCACGATCAGGGCAGTAGTAGCGATCTTCCTCATATATGTGTCTTTATCTGAGCGTTAATAAACAGAGAAGTTTTGTATTTATCTGCAAAACCGGTTCAGAGAGCCATTCAAGCCATTCATTGTTAATAGATTACAGTTCCCACACTTTGTCTATAAAAGCCCGTGGCAATCAGGTATATTCGCACCCGAAAATTTGTCGTTCGTTTAAACTCAACTACATAAGCTAATCACTATGGCCAATAAACCTGCCCTGAATGCCGACTATCCGGTCATCACGAAATCGACGGAGATACTCAATAAAGCCAAGCAGATCATGCACCCTGTGAGCCAGACGCTCGCCAAGGGTCCCGGTCAGCACACGCGCGGCGTGGCCCCGGTCTACCTGGACCGCGGCAAGGGTAGCCACGTATGGGATGTGGATGGCAATGAATACATAGACTATACGATGGGTGTAGGCCCGCTGTCTCTCGGCTACTGCTATGAGGCGGTGGACAATGCCATCAAGGCGCAGCTGGAGAAGGGCATCACCTTCTCGCTGATGTCTCCACTGGAGTATGAGGCTGCTGCGCTCGTAGCATCTGTAGTGCCTCATACGGAGAGCGTGCGTATCTCCAAGACTGGCTGCGATGCGACCTCTATGGCTGTGCGCCTCTCACGTGCCCACACTGGCCGCAAAAAGGTAGTCTGCTGCGGCTATCATGGCTGGCATGACTGGTACATCGGTACCACGACGCGCAATGCCGGTATCCCTGAGGAAGTGCAAGCCCTGACTAAGACTTTCTCCTATAATAATATCGACTCGCTGAAGGCTGTGCTGGATAGCGATGTGGCCTGCGTGATACTGGAACCATACATATTTGAAGCGCCTAAAGAAGGCTTTCTCGAGGAAGTAGCGAGGCTGACCAAAGAGAATGGCTCGCTGCTCGTGTTTGACGAAATGTGGAGCGGATTCCGCGTAGCACTGGGTGGTGCGCAGGAGTACTTTGGTATCAAGGCTGACCTTGCTTGCTTTAGCAAGGCCGTGGCCAATGGGATGCCGATCTCTTTCCTTACCGGTCGCAAGGATGTGATCGAGCGCGGCGAACATGATGTATTCATCTTCACCACCTTTGGCGGTGAGGCACTGTCACTGGCTGCTACCATCGCTACGATCAAGGAATTGAAAGAAAAGAATGTACCTGCCTACCTGGCTAAGCAAGGCGCAAAACTCAAGGCCGGCTACAATGCGCTCGTGGCAAAGTATGGTATGGAGGAGATCACCAATGCGGGTGGTTTTGACTGCCGTGGTGCGATCAACTTCCTGCCGGGTGCTGGTGACGGCCTCGTGATGAAGACGCTGATGCAGCAGGAAATGATCAAGCGCGGCATCCTCTGGGGCGGCTCACACAATATGAGCTTTAGCCACACAGATGCTGATATCGACTACACCCTGCAGGCCTACGATGATGTGCTGCCTATCATCAAGAAAGCAGTAGCTGATGGCAACGCTAAAGAGCTGCTGAAAGGCGAGGTACTGGATGTGGTGTTTAGGAAGACTAAATATTAGTATTAAGTAGCTAGTATTTAGTAGTTAGAAGAATGCTAATACCAGCTGCGTATAAAACAAGAAGAAATATTGAAAGATCGTTAGCCTTATGTATTGTCTAAATACTTAATACTAACTACTAAATACTGCGATGGAACTTTTCTCACTCAAAAATAAAACAGCGATCGTCACCGGCGCTTGTGGCCTGATAGGCAAAGAGCACTGCCGCGCACTGGCTGAGGCTGGCGCGAATGTGGTGGTGGCCGATATCAATCAGGATGCTTGTGATGCTTTTGCGGCTACGCTGTCTGAGCATGGTACACAGGGCTCTGACCGCACCCCAAAAGAGCGCTCTGCACATGGCACACACATGGGCCTTGCGATCAATGTGACCGACAAGGCCTCTCTGGAGGCTGGCCGCGATAAGATATTGGCACAATACGGCAGCATAGATGTACTGATCAATAATGCCGCGATCAACGATATGTTTGAAAACCCGGCGATGGCTGCGAAGCAATCGATGTTTGAGAACTACCCGCTGGATATGTGGCTGAAATCGCTGGATGTGAATGTGACGGGCGTGTTTCTCTGCTCGCAGGTCTTCGGTACTGTGATGGCGGAGCAGGGCAAGGGCAGCATCATCAATGTGGCATCTACCTACGGCGTCGTAGGCCCCGATCAGAGCATCTATCAAAATGAAAAGGGCGAACAAACGTTTTATAAATCACCGGCCTATCCGGCTACCAAGGGTGCCGTGGTAAATTTCACGCGCTTCCTAGCAGCCTACTGGGGTGACAAGGGTGTGCGCGTGAATACGCTCTCACCTGGCGGAGTAGAGAATAGCCAGGATGAGTTCTTTGTGCAGAACTATAGCAAGAAAACAGCGCTGAAGCGGATGGCGGTACCTACAGACTACAAGGGTGCAGTAGTATTCCTCTCCAGTGATGCGTCTGCCTATATGACCGGGGCAAACCTGATCGTAGATGGCGGCTGGACGGCGATGTAAAAAACGGGTAGTTAGTATTTAGTAGTAAGTATTAAGACTAGCTGCCATTATGAAAAGTAAATGAATAAAAGTTTGTATTGATCTAAATACTTAATACTAACTACTAAATACCGAGACATTGACTCACGCAGACGACCTTAAAAGTAAAGCAGCAAAGATCCAGCTCCTGATCACGGATTGTGATGGGGTGCTGACAGATGGGGGCGTGTATGTATCTGCCGAGGGTGAAGATCTGAAGAAGTTTAACCTGCGCGATGGCATGGGTGTGCAGCGGCTGAGGGAGGTCTGCGGTATAGATACAGGTATCATGACCGGAGAGAACTCTCCAATCGTATCAAAGCGCGCAGAGAAGCTGCAGATCAAGCACCTCTACCTGCACATCAAGGACAAAAAAGCCTGCCTCGCCGAGATACTGCTGATGCATAATCTCAAGGCTGAAGAAATAGCCTACATTGGCGACGATCTGAATGACCTGGAGGTGATCCGTATGGCCGGCCTGACCGCCAGCCCGTCGGACGGCAATAGTTTGATTAAAGAAACAGTAGATTATATTTGCAGTTTGCCCGGAGGGGCAGGCGCGTTCCGCGAGTTTGCGGAGCTCATCATAGCACTAAGAGACTAAAATACATAAATGCAGACTTACACATTAAAGAATGGTCGTGTGATCGGACAGGGACAGCCTTGTTTTATTATAGCCGAAATAGGACTCAACCACAATGGTTCACTGGATATAGCCCTACAACTGATAGATGAAGCCGTAAAGGCCGGCTGCGATGCCGTGAAGTTTCAGAAGCGTACACCTGAGGTGTGCACGCCAAAGGACCAATGGGATGTGATGCGCGAGACCCCGTGGGGCACTATGCGCTACATAGACTACCGCTACAAGGTGGAGTTTGGCAAGGATGAATACAAGACCATAGATGACTACTGTACCAAGAAGGGCATCATCTGGTTTGCATCGTGCTGGGATGAGGAGTCAGTGGACTTCCTGGAGCAATTCAAACCGGCACTTTACAAGGCTGCCTCTGCGGCGCTGACAGATATGCCACTGCTGCAAAAGAAAAAGGACACAGGCAAGCCGCTGATCATCTCTACAGGTATGTCTACCATGGATGAGATCACTACCGCAGTAGATCACATCGGCACCGAGAACCTCCTGATCGCGCACTCTACATCCTCCTACCCTGCGCCGATCTCCGAGCTGAACCTCCGCATGATCAATACCCTGCAGAGCAAATATCCTGACGTACCTGTAGGCTACTCAGGCCACGAGACCGGACTGGCTACTACGCTGGCGGCTGTGGCTATGGGTGCTACTTTCATTGAGCGCCACTTCACCCTGGACCGCGCTATGTGGGGCTCCGATCAGGCTGCCTCTGTAGAGCCGGTAGGCATGGCCAAGCTGGTAAAAGATATCCGCGATATAGAGGCCGCTATGGGCGATGGCGTGAAGAAAGTATACGACAGTGAGCTGGGGCCGCGTGCCAAGCTGAGGAGAGTAAAATAAACAGCCACTTGACGAATGTCATAGGGCAGTGAGCAAATAGATAATTGCTTTGCAGCCATAAAAGCAAAACAATGTCAGTACAAACTATCACTACGATCATCCTATTCTGCTGGGCACCGTTTATGGTGCTGCTGGAGCGGCTGTATCCATACAGGAAGGGGCTCCCTTTCTTCCGCGATGGCTGGTGGCTGGACTTCGTGTGGTATACGGTGATACAGAGTTATTTTCTTGGCATCCTGATATTCCAGTACATCCTAGCTCCGCTCAAAGAAGCGCTCGGCGGTGCTGACTTTGGCCCGCTATCGCACTGGCCTATCTGGGCGTTGGTGCTACTCTTCCTCGTCACGCATGATTTTTATATTTACTGGTTTCACCGGCTACAGCATGAGAATAAGCTGGTATGGCGCCTGCATGAGGCGCACCACTCTGTGACAGAGGTAGACTGGCTGGCCGGATCCCGCTCGCACATCCTGGAGATCATTATCAATCAGACCATAGAGTTCGCCCCTATCATACTGCTGCTGGACAATAAGACCGCTCTGATAGTAGTACCTATCAAAGCACTACTGGATGCGATGTGGGGCATGTGGATACACTCCAATGTAGACGTACACTCCGGCAAGCTACAGTATATCATCAATGGTCCGGAGATGCACCTCTGGCACCACTCCAACCATCAGGAGGTATTTTTCTGCAACTACTCTACCAAGTTCGCATTCTGGGACTGGATCTTTGGCACTGGCTTCCTGCCGGGACTCAATCCATTCAAGCACTCCATACTCAAACCGGAAAAGTACGGCCTGCCATATGAGTATCCGCGCGGCTACTTTGAGCAGCATGTATTCTCAGTATATCGTTTTGATGTAAAAAGATGGGAATCCAAAGAGTGGGTAAAAAAACACCTGGACTGGAAGAAACCTATCCTGCAGGCCTTTGGCAAGGAAAATGCTACTGATGTAGCTGCACCACCTAATCCCCATACTGCAAAATGACATCAGCCTGGCTATTTCTTTTTCTCGCTTCCATATTGGAGACCTGCTGGACCTTCACACTGAAGGCGCTCGATATGAAAAAGATATTGGCCATACGGCCTGCTTCTCTCTTTACTGCTGAGTCTGGTATGGCACTGCTGCCACTGATACTCTACATCGTACTAGGCCTAAGTAATGTACTGGCCATCACCCGCGCTATGAAGGAAATACCTGCGGGAACAGCTTTTGCTGTGTGGATGGGACTGGCGCTGGTCATGATCAAGGCTGTAGATGTGCTTTACTTCAAAGAAGGTGTGAGCTTTCCACAGATCGCGTTTACAGCCTGCATACTGATAGGTATCGTGGGGCTGAAATATTATGACACTTCGGCAGCCTGATATCTGCATTCGGGTAATATGGGATATTTTCTAGAAGTAATCATTGAAATATCCAGCCTTCCACAAACACATGAATACTAAAAAGGCGATCATCACAAGGGAAACTATAACTGAGCCATAGACCTCTAAATATCTATCAGCTCTATAAATTTCATAAGCACCATCTATTAGCTGAAGCTTAATCCTCTCTCCAACAACTGGAATTTTATCAAGCTCTGTTTTCTCGGAAAATACCTGTGCTGTGCCATCTTGCAATGTGACCCGAATTGTCAGTTCGAAATTTTGGTAGGGATCATAATCATCCTCTAAATTTTTTGACACGTCATGAGTTTCGATCTTGTGAAACTCAGTAATGATTCCTTCTGTTTCTATAACTCTTTTTAAACTATACAACTTCCAAATAGGAAAACACGCTATGTACAAAATACTTGCAGGGAAGATTACATTCCAGCCCATCGCGCTAATCACGATGCATAGGATAAATACAATTAATCCCCAATCAAAACTTTTTATCCTATTGACATAGCTGTTCATTGCATAGTTAAGTTAAAACTCCACCTTATAACTCAGCACCGGTATGATGCCCAGGTTACGCTTGTAGACGATGGCGTGCGCATAGCGGTCGTAGGAGCGGTAGGCCACATTCTCACGATTGATCACATTCTGTATATCCAGTGAGAGCATCCAGGCGTATTTCTTTTTATTGCGGCGATAGTTGGCGCCAAAGTCTACACGAAAGTAATCCGGCAGGCGGATGGAGTTAGTCTTAGAGTTGTCGTAGACTGTAGTCCCCGCTGCCTCTGATGCTGCGAGGTCTATAGGCGTATCACGCGTCCCCCCGCGCCAGATGATCTTGGCGTTTATACCTATACGGTTGATCTTCCTTTTGCCTACTATAAATTCTTTGCCACCGAGGAGGTTCATCACGTAGTTAGAGTTATAGATCGTATTTCGCCAGACGCCGTCAGTGCCTTCGTATTTGCTATCAAAGAGCGACAGGGTATAGAGGAAGTAATAGTTGTGCGTAAAGTATTTCTCCACCGTGATCTCCAGGCCATAGTTGCGTCCCTTGCCGGTGCTCACCAGCGGCAGGCTGACGAAGCCATCATTGAGATTGATCACCGAGAAGTAGCCATTGCTACCCAACCCTACAGGCACGCTGAAGAGATACTGGTAGTACACCTCTGCACGCAGACGAAAGTCCTTCACGAAGTTCCAGTTGTACCCCAGTACAAAGTGGACAGAGCGGGAAAAATCGAGATGGCGGTTCTGATAGAGGTCATAGGTAGATCCGGCGGGTAGCTGTGCCATGTAGGTAGAGACAGCATCCATACGACTGTGGAGGCCTACACCTGCAGTGAGATTCATCTTCTCTGTGAGGCGGTACTCACCGCCCACGCGGGGTTCCACATAGAACTTGTTATTGATCCCGCCATAGGTGAAGTGCAGACCACCCGACAGGAACAACCTGTCAGAGAAACGATGCCGCCACTGCCAATAGCCCTCGAGTAAATAGGTCAGGCCGCGTGTATCTATCTGCGTGGAGTATACACCTGTCGTGTCATTCAGCCCATCCTGATGCAGGCGATAGTTTATGATCTGAAAAGAGACGCCGGCCATCACCGTATTGCGCGTATCTACTTTACGGTTGAGATTAGTAGCGCCACGGATGTAGATATAGCGGAACGAGTTATTCTCCAGCGGCGCTTTGACCAGCTGGTTATTGACAGTATCGGCCCCATAGCCATTGTCTGTCCCGCTGAGGGAGACGACAGTCTTCAGCGAGGTCTTGTGATCTTTGAAAAGATAGGTGTGCGTCACGCCTACCACTCCTACCTTCTGGCCCAGCTTCTCCTCTGTACGGTCGCTCAGCGTCACAAACTTGGTCGTATCACCACTGGCATTATTGCCCAGGCTGCTGATGCCGCCTATGCCAAAGAGGGTGAAGTTGCCGATATGCCTGGTAGGGAATGAAAAATTGAAGGACAGATCCTGGTACTTAGGCACCTGATTGCCACCTATAGGCAGGCCCATCAGGGCCAGGATATTGAGCGTGGAGTAGCGGTAGTTGATCAGGTAGCTGCCTTTATATTTTTTGCTGAATGGCCCCTCCAGCGCAGCCTCCAGTCCCAGCACACCGACCTGCAGCGTGTACTCCCGCTTATCCTGATTGCCTTTGCGGAGGTTGAGGTCAAATACACCGGAGGTCGCATTGCCATACTGCGCCGGGAAAGCACCCGTATAGAAATCCGTATTGGCCAGCATATTGGCGCTGAGTATGCTCACACCACCACCAGTAGAGCCTTCACTGCCCGCAAAGTGGTTAGGATTAGGTATCTCAATGCCCTCCATGCGCCAGAGCAGGCCGCGGGGGGAGTTGCCACGGATCACGATGGCATTATTATCATCGCCAGATGAGACCACACCCGGAAAGGTCTGTACCATGCGCGACGGGTCATTGAGTGTGCCGGCATAGCGCTTGGTCTCCTCTACAGAAAAAGACGTGGCACTGACGGTGGCAAAATTGTTATTGGGCCTGGATTTATCCTTTCCACCATTGACCACCACCTCCTGCATGCTATTTACCTTCTCCTGCATTTCTATGTTGACATAAGTTTCTTTGCCCGTGCCGACAAGAATTTGGCCCATATATGCATCCTCATAGCCTATATATGTCATCTTGATATTGACACGACCTGTAGGCAGCCCGCGGATCACAAAAAAACCTTTGTCGTCAGTAGCAGCACCTATGGCCGGAGAGACACTTACCACAGCTACATTGACACCTGTGAGCGGCTGGCGGGAGTCCTTGTCTATGATCGTCCCCTTCAAAACTGAAGTGTAGGTCTGACCGTATATAAGGATAGGCACAAATATTGCTAAGATGTTGAGTAAAAGTCTTTTCATGTACAAAACTGGCCTAATTTAGCGTTTTAGTAGTAATGCATCCACCCCAAATGCGGAAGAATATATTTGTGACCCTCGTGACGACGATCATCCTGCTGCTCGCAGTAGGATGCCACCGCTGTGACAACTGCCTGCATGGCGGCTCCTGCTCCGGTAGTGGCTGCTCCTGCCCTGACCCATGGTCCGGCAGAAACTGCGATACCTCCTGTACACTCGGCCTGGAAGGCTACAACTGCGCGACCCCCTCAAAGAACAAATTCTTTGGTGTCTGGAACTGTACCTCAAAAGATCCGCTGGGCAACTCTCAGAGCTATCAGATCACATTCAGCGACACGACCAATGCAGTGAAAATGGTCATGCAGAACTTTAACAATAAAGGCTACAAAGTAGTATGCACCCTGACGGGCAAAGAAGAGTTTGATGTGCAGGAGCAATTTTCTATCGGTGGCCTGCGGGCTACTGTGAGCGGCAATGCGATCCTGCGCGGAGGTACATTGACGCTCTATATCACCGAAGATGGCGCCACCTACTTTGGTACAGCCAAACTGCAATAGCCCATTCCTACAGTTTGAGAGATTAGTATACTTTTGCCGGCTATGAAGCAGCCGGCTCCCAGCGTCATATACGCAGACGACCACATACTGATAGCAGACAAGCCAAGCGGCATCACCGTGATACCGGAGCGGTATAACACGGAGAAGCCATCCGTACAGTCTGTACTGGAAAAGGAGTATGGCAAGCTCTGGGTGGTGCACCGCATAGACCGTGAGACCACGGGGATCGTCGCCTTTGCCAGGGATGAAGAGTCGCATAAGAACCTGTCGCAACAGTTTGAGAACCGCCAGGTGCGCAAGCTCTATAAGGCGATCGTATCAGGCCGCATGGAGGGCGATGCCGGCGAGATAGACAGCCCCATAGCTGAGAAGCCCAACAAGCCCGGCACGATGATGATCCACCCCAAGGGTAAAGAAGCACTGACGCTATTTGAGGTAGAGGAACAGTTTCGCACCTGCGCCCTGCTGAATGTGGATATCAAAACCGGCCGCACGCACCAGATCCGCGTACACTTTGCCTCTGCCGGCCATCCGCTGCTGGTAGATAGCGTCTATGGCCAGCATGATAAATTTCTGCTATCATCTGTCAAGAGAAAATACAAGCAGACGGATGAAGAGGAGCGCCCGGTCATCTCGCGCCTCACGCTTCATGCCTCATCGCTGACCATCACACATCCTGTCACTGGCGAGCAGATGACCTTCACCTCTCCCCTGCCGCATGACCTGGAGGCACTGCTAAAGCTGCTGAGGAAATACGACAAATAAAAAAGCCCGGAGCATACGCTACCGGACTTTTTACAGAAATCAAATTCTTACTTTTTGCCGTGGCCGTGACCACCTCCGCCACCGTGTCCATTACCATTGCCATGACCGGCGGGGTGATTTTCTACACGACCTGCAGGATGGTTTTCTATGTGGCCTACCGGGTGATTTACTTCACGATACTGGCCATGCATAGGATGATCATGGATCACATAGTATTTCTGCTCCCTGCTCTCACGGATGAAAGGCTGGTCATGATGTCCCTTGTAGACGATATATTTGTCATGGTACACCTGATTTCTCAGCCATGGATCACGATCATTGATCACCACCTTGTAGCCGTGGTATAGATCATACCCTGCGAATGCCGGCGGCAGCCCCGGCCTCCTGACCCATACGCCACCTTCGTTGTAAACAAATACCCGTGCAGGCACATCATAGTATGCATCGATATCAGGCAGATAATAGTAATTGACATAGTCATAACCGACTGGGCCCCAGACCGGCTGAGCGCCGATATTGACAGATACGGAAACCTGAGCGGTGGCCTGATGGCCCGCCAGCAGCGCGGCTATCAGCAGAGATAGGATTGTTAGCTTTTTCATGTTGATGTCATTTTGTGTGACATCGTTATCAATTCCAACAGCGTGCCAGTATTGATCGGTGGGGATTTTTTGATACTGCTTAACAAGAGAAGCGGTGAAAAGACTATTTGCAGCGGTAGGCTACAGAAAGGATGAATGCGCGATAAAACCGCCTCGTATAAACAGGCACATGACCGCGCTGGAAAAGTGGTGTCATATCAGGCATCTCCTGCGTCTCCACACCGGATACGATGCGGAAGAAACGGTACATGGTCCTCAGGAGTATCCGCTGCCATAGCGGGCTACCAGCCGCCACGTGATAGTCTGTGTAAAGCCATAGACTGGAGCTATCCTGCATAGCAGCAATATGATCAAATACCTGCCGCGCTTTGTCAGCCCTGAAATTGTCAAACAGGAAAGGAGTGATGACTATACCATACCTCTCTCCTGTCGTAAATTCCTCTATGGGCACCTGATGAAACCGCACCGTATTATTGCCGCAAAGGCGCTGGCGCGATAGCTCCATCATACGCTCAGACGGCTCTACATAGTCTATGACCAGGCCCTCGCCATATATAGCTGCGATGCGCTCCAGTATCCACCCTGTACCACCTCCTGCTATCAGGATATGGCTATGCGGCGGTACACATGGTAGCAGCACCTGCTGCGCCTGCATCAGCGTGCGGCCAAACACCAGCCTGCTGAGCGGATCATAGAGACGTGCTATAAGGTCATAATCGGCTGCCATAGCTTAGGGGACAAACTGCATTGCAAAGATACCACAGAGGGCTTTCACCAATACTATGCCGTCTATGACCACGAGGTAGTAGAGTATATTCCGCTCCCGGTGCATAGACCAGGATACGAGTAGCAGCAACAGGAATGGTATCGCATTGATAGAGATGGCCAGCCAGCCGAAGTGCCTGTAGGTGGTCATACCCAGCATGGCTACCATGCCGATCACAGATAGCGGAATGAGTATATACGTGATGGTGCGCTGTATACCGAATGTGACGGCAAAGGTCTGCAGTTGTTTATTAGAATCGTCTTCATAGTCCTTCATGTCAAACATGATCGCATTGACAGTACAAAACATCCAATTCTTGATAAATAGGGCGGTGACTACCACAGGATTGACCACTACTGGCCTGCCCTCTACATGCAGCGCAATGATGGGCAGCAGGCTCACAAAGCTGCCCCATACAAATCCTATCACAAAGGCTTTGAGCCAGCCGGTATTGCGCAGGTTGATCTGTATCAGAGACCGCGGCAGCAGGCCATAGTACAGCACTGCCGCCATCCCTATCACCCCTATGATGAGCCAATAGACGAACGGCAGGTGCAGAATGTTTCGCCCATAGAGCAGTAGCATCGCTACACTGCACAGTATACAGATGGCCAATAGTACCGGCTGCGTGATCCTCGTGAGCCAGGTATGATCCCTATACCACTCAGAGCGGAGATTGGCAGGGCTATCTGAGTGCAGTATACCCGTATAGGCATAGGTATAGTACATGACCGGTGCGCAGAAGATCAGCAGATAATACAGCGGAGAATTATACGGCAGACGCAGCTGGGTAGACAGCTCTGCAGAAAGCGCCACGGCCAGCAGCCCGACAAAGTAATTGCCGAAGAAAATCAACTCTATAGCGCGGCGCAGCATACTGTGAAAGTAGCCAATAAAGCCTTTGCCTGCGGTCCTTTGATTTTTCTTCTACATTTACGCTCACAACTATCTGATATGAAACAGCTTTTCCCTTTTGCTCTCGGCACAGCTATGCTGCTCACTGCCTGCCAGAATAAATCTACTGACGCCAGCAATACCGCCGGCGACAGCGATAAGGCCTTCTTCGAGTGGAAGGACAATGTCTTTATGGACTCACTCTGGGCAGCCAATCCCTCATGGGCATCTGCACAGGGCTATCATAAATATGATGCCAACCTGACCGTGCCAGATGAAGCCAGCCGTCAGAAGAACGTTGGATTTGCAGACTGGATAGATAGTAAGCTGCATGGACTGAAGTATGATGATCTGTCAGATATCAATAAGACCGACTACAAACTGCTGGAGAACTTTGCCGGCTCCATACGCTTTTATGACAATGACTTCAAAGAATATGAATGGAATCCTGCCTCCTACAACGTGGGCGATGCCATAGACTATGTGATCAATAACAATCCTGCACCGCTGGATGAGAAGCTAAAAAATGTCTCCTCCCGCCTCGCACTAGTACCTGCCTACTATACCGCTGCAAAGGCTACTATCAAAAAGCCTACACAAGAGCATACTAAGCTCGCCATCATGCAGAGTGAGGGGTTGCAGTATTTCTTTACAGACGTCTTCCCTGATTCGCTGAAAGCATCCCATTTGAGTGAGGCTGAGAAAGCTACTTTCCAAAAGAATGCGGAGGCGGCTAAAAAAGCAATAGCAGACTACGCTACCTGGCTCAAGACTGAGCAGAAAGGATTCACCAAAGAAAATACACGCTCCTATGCCATAGGCAAGGAACTGTATGGCAAGAAATTTAACTACGATATCCAGTGTGGTATCACTGCTGACCAGATGTACCAGAAAGCATTGGACAGAAAGGCAGTGCTGCACACTGAGATGTACGCTCTCACGACACAGCTCTGGACGCAGTATATGAAGGATAAAACAATGCCTAAGGATACATTGGTAGCGATCCGCGCCATGATAGACAAGCTCTCTGAGAAACACTGTAAGCGCGACAGCTTTATGGCTACCATAGAGCGCCAGATGCCGGAGCTGGTAGCATTTATCAATGAAAAGAAACTGATCACGCTCGATCCTACCAAGCCACTCAAGGTACGCAAGACACCAGAGTACATGGCGGGCGTAGCAGGTGCCTCTATCAATAGCCCGGGTCCCTATGACAAGAATGGCAACACTTACTACAACGTAACCCCGCTGACCAACTATACACCCGAAAAAGCAGAGAGCTACCTGCGCGAGTACAACGACTACGTACTACAGATACTCAATATCCATGAGGCCATACCGGGCCACTATGTACAGCTGATCTATTCTAACCGCAACCCGAGCATGATCAAAACCATCTTTGGCAACGGGGCCATGATAGAGGGCTGGGCATGCTACGTAGAGCGCATGATGATAGAGGCTGGGTACCACCAGTCGCCGGAGATGCAGCTCTTCTATGACAAGTGGAACCTCCGCGAGGTGTGCAATTTCCTCCTGGACTATAATATACAGGCCAATGGCTGGAGCAAGGAGCAAGTCATGGACCTGCTGGTCAAAGAGGGCTTCCAGCAATCAGCAGAGGCAGAGGAAAAATACAAGCGTGCGACACTGTCCCAGGTACAGCTCGCCAGCTACTTTTCGGGCCAGACTGAGATATTTGAGCTTCGCGATGAGATGAAGAAGAAGCTTGGTGACAAGTTTGACCTCAAGGCATTCCACGAGCAGTTTCTCAGCTACGGCTCAGCACCGGTCAAAGAGATCAGGACGCTGATGGTGAAATGACGGCCCCTCCAACCTCCCCACAGGAGAGGCTTAAAAATCATCTGACAAATTGCATTTGCATTAGCCCTCCCCTTGGGGGAGGGTTGGGTGGGGCTTGATTTCTCCCTATCTTGCAGCGATGATCAGCAGGGTACTTTTACTGACGCCACCCTTTACGCAGCTCAATACGCCATATCCGGCTACGAGCTATCTGAAGGGCTTCCTGAATACGCGCGGCATACAGTCGCACCAGGCAGATCTGGGCATAGAGGTGATACTAAAGCTATTCTCACGCGAGGGGCTAACGGAGATGTTTGCCCGGCTGGAGGAGCTAGACCTCACACTCGATGCCAACTGCTACCGTATCTACAACCTGCGCCATGAGTACCTGCGCACTATAGGCCCTGTCATCCGCTTCCTGCAAAATAAAAACCCGACACTCGCGCACTCTATCTGTGACCGCACATTCCTGCCCGAGGCGGGCCGCTTCCGCGAGCTGGAAAGTCTGGAGTGGGCATTTGGCACGATGGGCATTCAGGATAAAGCTCGCCACCTGGCTACACTTTATCTCGAAGACCTCGGCGACCTGATCCGCGAGACCATAGACCCGCATTTTGGCTTTAGCCGCTACGCGGAGAGGCTCGGGAGGACAGCCACACATTTCGCACCTCTGGAGACCGAGCTGCATGCACCATCTACGATCATCTCAGACTTCCTCTGCGAGCTGCTGGAGTCTAAGATAAAATTGTACCAGCCTACGGTGGTCTGTCTGTCGGTGCCCTTTCCCGGCAATCTCTTTGGCGCGCTGAAGTGTGGCCAGTATATCAAAGCGCACCACCCGCACATCCGGGTAGTACTCGGCGGTGGCTATGCTAATACTGAGCTACGTAGCCTGCGTGAGCCGCGGCTGTTTGACTATATCGACTATGTCTGCCTGGATGATGGGGAGGCGTCCCTACTCTATCTTCTGGAGCATATAGACGGCAATAGAAATGTAGATCAGCTCAAGCGCGTTTTCCTGCGTAGCAATGCAGGAGAAGTGGTCTATAGCAACGGGGCTAGCGAGACCGACATAGCATTCAAAGATACCGGCACTCCCGATTATAGTGACCTGCCGCTGGATGACTATCTTTCTGTGATAGAAGTGGCCAATCCCATGCACCGCCTCTGGAGTGATGGCCGGTGGAATAAACTGACCCTCGCCCATGGCTGCTACTGGGGCAAATGCACTTTTTGCGACATATCTCTGGACTATATCCATAAATACGAGCCACTATCTGCCGCACTGATCTGCGACCGTATAGAGGCCGTGATCGCACAGACGGGCAATAATGGTTTCCACTTTGTAGATGAGGCAGCTCCGCCCAATCTGCTGCGTGAGGTAGCGCTGGAGATCATCCGTCGAGGTATCGTCATCTCCTGGTGGACCAATATCCGCTTTGAGAAACTCTTCACCCCTGACCTCTCGCGCCTGCTCAAGGCTAGTGGCTGTATAGCAGTAGCCGGAGGCCTGGAGGTAGCCTCTGACCGCCTGCTGGAGCGCATGAAAAAAGGCGTGACCGTAGCGCAGGTGGCACAGGTAGCAGATGGCTTCACCCGTGCTGGTATCATGGTGCATGCCTACCTGATGTATGGCTTCCCTACGCAGACCGACCAGGAGACCATAGACTCCCTGGAGCGCGTACGGCAGCTCTTTGAGTCAGGTGTATTGCAGTCCGGCTTCTGGCATCGCTTTGCCATGACGGCGCATAGTCCTGTGGGGCTGGCGCCGGCACAGTTTGAGGTGGAGCGTATCGGTCCTGATTTTGGAGGCTTTGCTGATAATGATCTCTACCACGATGATCCCGAGGGTGCAGACCACGATCAGTATAGTGAGGGCCTGCGCCGCTCGCTATTCAACTATATGCATGGCGTGGGCCTGGAGATGGCGCTACAGGATTGGTTTGACCAGGAAGTGCCGGATACTACCGTGCCTGCAGATTTCGTAGAGGGTGCCCTGCAAGAAGGCCTCCCCACCCCTATCAAGCGCACTACTGTAGCCGTATGGCTGGGCCAGCTACCAGAGTTGACACCGTTTGAAGCTAAAAACGGCAACAAGAAAATAGCCATGGCTGAGCTGGAGTTTTGCGACAAGAAAAAAGACTGGCAGCTGCAGACCACCGCAGAGACCGGAGAGTGGATCATGCATATACTACCACGGCTATCAGTCACGGAGGGACATTCATCTCTGGGTTATAAGGAACTCAGCGCAGACTATGAGGCTCACACTGCAAGGAAATTTGAAGATTTCATCAGGAGTCGCGAGTGGTATGAATTAAGAGAAAATGGTTTACTAATATTGTAGCATCTGTCATGGATAACCATCAATCAAAAGACCCGCTACACGGCAAAACACTAGAAGCTATCCTAATCTACCTGGAGCATGCGTATGGCTGGGACGAGCTCGGACGTGTGATCCGCATCAACTGCTTCACCAATAATCCGACCATCAAATCGAGCTTGAAATTTCTACGCAAGAATGAATGGGCGCGCAAGAAGGTAGAGGAACTGTATGTGTGGAGTGTGACAGAAGATCAGCCTAAGTGATCGACTATATCTGAACCACTCTATTTATTCCATTTACTTTTTCATTGCGTCGAGGTACATCCTGTAGCCTTCCAGCTCTGATTCATTTACCTTTTCTACTTTGATCAGCTTTGGATGATCTGCGAGAAAACCTTGCGGGTCCATCGGTGCATGGCCTATCATTATATGGAGCGTATCAGAGCTGAGATCAGTAGGTTCAGTTATGAACTTATTAGAGTAGGTTCTGATATGCACTGCATAGTCATCAGATACCAGCACTTTGGACACCATATAGCTGCTATCGTAGTAGAAAGTATATAGTCCACCTACCTTGATCTCGTCAGCGTCCTTCGTGACGGTTTGACTACCTAAGGCCTCATTACTATTTACCTTGCTATTACATGCTCCGAGTAGCACCAGAATGGCTACCGGCAGTACGAGTTTAAGAAAGTGCGTCGTTTTCATATTCATGAGATTTATGATCATTCCCTGATATCAAAAGAATCATAACCTACTATCACACCACCGGTGATGGATACCTTCTCCACTACTGCATTGTCAGGACCGTGGTGGCAGTAGTCTACGAGTTTGAAGACCATCTCCTCCGGGCCCTCTGCCTCCAGAGATACAGAGCCGTTGTGCTCATTGCGCACCCAGCCATATACGCCGAGCACATCTGCTACTTTCTTCACGCTGGCGCGGAAGAAAACACCTTGTACTCTGCCGGAAACTGTGACCCGTAGATTAGTGATACCGCTGGACATATTTTACTTCTGTTTGCTCAGCAATAATAACGTAAATTTATCTCAGGCGTGATGCTTGTCACCCACACTTATTACACATTAGCTATATCAAAAATCAACCGCTCCAGACATGGAATACAGAAGACTAGGACGTACCGGATTACAGGTCAGTGCACTCTCTCTCGGCTCATGGGTCACCTTTGGCAGCCAGATAGGAGATGACATATCAGAGAGCCTGATGATACGGGCCTACGAGGCCGGCATCAATTTCTTTGACAATGCAGAAACCTATGCCAGTGGCCAGTCAGAAACCGTGATGGGCAATATCCTGAAAAAGCAAAACTGGGACCGCAGCACCTACCTCGTATCCAGCAAGGTCTATTGGGGCGGGCAGCTGCCCAATCAGAAAGGCCTCATGCGCAAGCATGTGGTAGAAGCCTGCCACGCAGCCCTGCGCCGCCTGCAGGTAGATTACCTGGATCTTTTCTACTGCCACAGGCCGGATATACATACCCCTATAGAGGAGACCGTGCGTACGATGCATAACCTCATCCAGCAGGGCAAAGTACTCTACTGGGGCACCTCAGAGTGGACAGCACAGCAGATCACAGAGGCGCACTACTGGGCAGAGCGCTATGGCCTCATAGGCCCGGTGGTAGAGCAGCCGCAGTACAATATGCTGGAGCGTACGAAAGTGGAGCTGGACTACCTGCCGGTGTACAAGACCTTTGGCCTCGGTACTACCATCTGGTCGCCGCTCGCCTCGGGCCTGCTCACGGGCAAATACCTCTCCGGCATACCCGCTGACTCCCGCCTGGCTCAGAGCAATATGTCCTGGCTCAAAGACCGTACGCTCTCAGATACGGCAAGGATGGACAAGATAAAGCAACTGGATGCACTGGCTAAAGAACTCGGTGTCTCTCTCACTCACCTCTCACTGTGCTGGTGTCTGAAGAATCCTAATGTGTCATCGGTGATACTTGGCGCATCTAAAATCTCCCAGCTGGAAGACAACCTGAAATGCTATGATGCTATGCCTAAGCTGACAGCTGACGTCATGGCCAGAGTAGATGCCATCCTCGGCAATAAGCCAGTGCAGATAGAATACTGACAGCATACGGCCTTGCTATCTTAAAAAACATCGCGTCGCTTTATGGATTTGCAAACGGTGCTACATCTATAGGTAGTACCACGTGATGCCGCGCGCTTCATCACGATTTTGTCATCATAATCTTACTGTAATATGACCTACAAAATGCAGAGGCAGGCTATGCCATGCCGTAGCTTTGTATTGCCTCATATTTCGCCACCCATTAAAACTTCAGTCATGAAAAGATCTAACCCCACACTCAGACACATCGCCCTCCTATCGCTATTGATGATCCTCTCTGTATCAATGAAAGCCCTGACACTAGCCACAGGCTCTATCAGAGGCAAAGTCACGGATGAGAAAAGTGAAGGCCTGATAGGTGCCAGCATACAAATAGTAGACGCCAATGGCAAAGCTACCGGACAAGGCGCTGGCGCTGATATAGACGGCAACTATGAGATAGCCAGCCTGATGCCCGGAGTATATCATGTCAGGTGTACATTCCTGGGATATGAGAATCAGTCTGCCCTGGCAGTCGAAGTTTATGCTGAGAAGCCCACCATTCTAAATTTCAAAATGGTACCGTCTCAAAAACAGGCAGATGATGTAGTAGTGACATGCGTAAAATATCGGCGGCCTTTGATAGATAAAGCTGAATATAAAGTAGAGTCAACCACCACAAGTCGTGACATCAGAAATACTGGCAGCCTCAGTCTAGCCAACATAGCCTCCAGCAGCGTCGGCGTGACGCAGACCGACATGGGCAAGCACAATGTGGTGATCAATGGCAGCAGACCCGATGAAGTACAATACATAGTAAATGGCCATCGTGTGATAGGCTCTGTCAATATACCTGCACAAGCCAGCGCAAAGCGGCGCGTCAATACATTTGTGTCAGGGTATGACATGGCAGATTATGATATCGCTCCTGCCCCTGATAAGGAGACCAAACCAGAACCTGAGGTCAAACCCGATATCCCCAAAGACCCCGTAACAGATGAGAGCTACAAGGAGATCATCGACAATCAATTTCTCAGCACGCAGGCCTCGGCGCTATCTACCTTTTCTATAGATGTGGATGTGGCGTCTTATGGTATCACCCGCCGCAAGATCAGTGAGGGTATCCTGCCACCCAGGGACGCAGTGCGCATAGAAGAAATGGTCAACTACTTCCCGTATCAATACGCAGACCCAACGGATGGCAGGCCATTCGCTGTGCATACAGAGCTGGCCGAGTGCCCATGGGATGCGACCCACCGCCTCCTGCGCATAGGCATACAGGGCAGGCATGTCAAAGATGAGCAGATGCCACCTGCCAATCTCGTCTTCCTGATAGATGTATCCGGGTCTATGTCCTCGCCGGATAAACTCCCTTTGGTACAGAAGTCACTAAACATGCTGGTAGATAAGATGCGCCCGCAAGATCGGATCTCACTTGTGGTTTATGCCGGCAATGCAGGACTGGTGCTACCATCTACTCCCGGCTCAGAAAAGCAAACTATCAAGAATGCTATTGGCAGTCTATATGCAGGTGGCTCTACTGCAGGCGGTGCAGGTATAGAGCTGGCATACAAAGTAGCTATGGAGAATTTCATGAAAGAAGGTAATAACCGTGTCCTGCTCTGTACCGACGGTGATTTCAATGTAGGCATCAATGGCGAGGGGCCACTCACTTCATTTATAGAGGAGAAGCGCAAGACCGGGGTATTCCTTTCAGTGCTGGGCTTTGGGATGGGCAACTATAAAGACCGCGAGATGGAGGCACTGGCCGACAAGGGCAATGGCAACTACGCTTATATAGACAATGAAAAGGAAGCACAGAAAAATCTCGTGACACAATTCAGCGGCACGCTGAATACGATAGCCAAGGATGTAAAGATCCAGGCCGTCTTCAATCCCGGCACTGTGCGCACCTACAGGCTCATAGGCTATGAAAACAGGAAGCTGAATAACGAAGACTTTAGCAATGACAGGATAGATGCAGGGGAGATAGGCACCGGCACCGCGGTGACGGCACTGTATGAGGTGGTGCTGGCAGCTGATGCCAAAGAAGCAGCCGTGCCACTGGACGATAGCGGTAGTGGCGGCCGGGTATCTCTCAGCGCATCAGACCTGATGGCCCTGCGCATCCGCTACAAGGCTCCCAATAGCGATAAGAGCCAGCTGATAGAAAACCACGTGACCACCGCAGCCACCGCGCTCGCCGGCACCTCAGATGATTTTCGTTTTGCTGCTGCGGTAGCATCCTTTGGTATGCTGCTGCGCCAGTCTCCGTACAGGGGCGATTACACTTTTGACAAAGCAAAGGCACTCGCAAAAGGAGCGCTGGGACATGATAAAGAAAACTACCGGCATGACTTTATCTCCATGATAGATCAGGCCAATAGCATCGCATCGAAAACGGCGTATAAATAGGGATGATAACGTGTGTAGACGGGCCCCGGAGATCACATCAAAGGGGCTTTGCTATACCATAGTACCGCAAGGCATTTTATCCTGCTTTGCTTTTTTTAGCTATACTTTATCCGCATCAGGTTGTTTTGAGCATTGATTTATACTTACATGGCATTAGCTTTGTACTACAGGTCGTACTTTACACGTTTATCTTTATATACTTTTATCAGGATGAAGAAACTACTGGTCATCTTTTTGCTGCTGCTGTCTGCAGTATCCTACGCTCAGAGCTCGGACAAATACCTCGCCGAAATACGCAAGTACAATGAAGCCTCCGTATTTGAAGACGAGCGCTACAAAGACATGACGTGGGAAAAATTTTATCACCTCGATGAAAGCAATGATCTGGTAGATCCCAATAACTACGACTTTGACCTGATGAATGCGGCAGTACTTTTTGCTGTAAATAAATATCGTGATGCACATGGCATCAAGCCGCTAAAGTTTGAGCCGCGCCTGCGCGATGCAGCCAGCATCCACTCCTACCAGATGGTGCGCAGAAACTTCTTTGATCACGTAAACCGGTATGACAAGGCGATAGCCATGCCGAATAACAGGACGGAGATGTGCAAGTACGTAGGCGAACGTATAGCAGAGAACCTCGCCCGCAGCTTCATAGACATGCAAAAGCCTATGACCTACACGCAGGTAGCAGACATGGTGGTCAAAGAACTGAGTACATCCTATGATCACAATAAGCACATGCTGGATCCTACACTGGATAAAATAGGATGCGCAGTCATTTTTGAGGAGCGGCCTATAGAGGGCTATATTTACCTGCGTACCACTCAGGACTTTGGCCGTGACTGGCGCTGATACTACCGTGCTGCATTCTGATATTTTCTTCTACTTTAGCTGATCAAATTGACGTCCGTGAAGGTTCTCATCCTAGCATTTCTCTCTCTTACCTCTATACTGTGCCAGGCCCAGGCAGGCAATAACCTACGGTACTCAAAGACCGGGCGTGATAGCAATCTGCCGGCTCTGAAGGGTGACAGGGCCAAGCCATCTGCCGGAGCTCTCACCTCTGGCCAGGAGGAAAGCGGTACCGGGCCCGCGCAGGGCGGTCTGACGGGAGCTGCGGCAGGCTACACTACATATCCGGATAGTACCATTCGTATAGGCCTGCTGCTCCCATATGATGCAGAGGTCACCTCTGCCAAAATATACTCCTACCTGAATGATAAAGATCAGACCAAGGGAGATGTATATAAACTGCGGGAGAATGTGCGTGAGGCAATGGATTTTTATCAGGGACTTCAATATGCCGCGACCCACACACAGTCTCACCAGAAGATCGAATTCTATGCCTTTGACACCCAGAATAGCGACTCTGTGGTAGGAGAGCTGCTGAAGCGCGAAGACCTGAGATCATGCCAGGTGGTCATAGGCCCTACCAATACGTCTGAGGCCAAGACCGTGGCAGCCTGGTGCAAAACCAATCAGATCATCAATATCCAGCCATTCACACCGTCCAAGTCTATAGCAAACGACAACCCATATCTGGTGCGTCTGATGCCGACTATAGATGCCCACCTGCAGAAGGAATATGAAATGGTGATAGATAGTTTTGCAGACAAGAATATCGTGATCTATACGGCAGGCAAAGAACACGACCTCTCTGCTGCACGGCAGCTGGATACGCTGTTCAGCCAGTACAACAGGCTCAATGCAGGCCGGCTGAAATACCACCTGGTCAATACCGGTGATACCAGCCGCGCGGCCAGAAAGAACCTGGCCACCTACCTGAGCCCGACTGAGGAAAATGTTCTGCTCGTCACCTGCTATGAAGAAGCAGTGGTTAACTCCGTGCTACGTACCCTCAAGGAAAACACGGTGGTCTTTGGCATGCCTACCTGGATAGATGGAGACCAGCTGCGGCCAGAGTACCTGAATAAGGCACAACCATACATCACTGACAATTTTCGTGCGGATACGATCTCTGATGCCGGCAGGGCATTCATCTCTGCCTACCGCGAGGAGTATAGTCACAAGCCTACACGCTATAGCTACATGGGCTATGATGCCATAAATTATCTTACGCTGATTCTGGACCGCTATGGTTTTGCCCTGCGCGATGGATTTACCAGGCAGTCTTATGACGGATTGGGATACAGTTTCCATATATCGCCTATGATCCGCATGCAGAGTATGGGCACCGAGATGATCACCAGCTACTATGCCAATAGTGCCATGCATCTCTACCAGATACGCGACTACCACGTCTGGTTTGTAAAATAAACTATGGCTGGCTGGCTTTTAGTTTGGCCACGAGGTCTGCAGATATCTCATCTGAGTATGGCCCGTAGGCATTGACGAGTATTCCCTTCACCCCGCGGCTCTCAGATGATACAGCATAGACCACCATCTCATCTCCGGGATCAGTATCCCCCTCAAATCTGTATGTCTCATCGATATGAAACTCCTCCGGGCGCAGATGCATATCCTGATCAGCACAGGATAGGTACGCCTTTGATAGGTTGAAGTTTAATTTGTATCCTCTATCACCGAGGTCTGCTACTGCCTCGGTCACTGTCTGATAGTAGTGCATGATATGCGATTTAGACTTTAAAATATGACAATAACCGCAACAGTTGCTAATATATACAACGAAAGGGGTGAAATCGACAAATCTTGGGGCAGAAAGAGTAAAAAAACTGTCATTTTTTTGAGTCCGCCTCCTCTTTTTTTAGTTAATTTGTACCTTCGTTATTGAAAAAACAAACATTAAGCAATGAAAAGAACACTTTTACTCTTAGGAGCATTTCTACTTTCTATGAATGTAGTTTTCTCCCAGGCAGCATTCTGGTCTGAGGATTTTGCCTCTGGAATACCTGCCGGATGGACCAATACCGGCACAGATGCCACTGGCCAGTCCTTCACCAATCTCTGGAAGTATACTACTACTGGTAATCATAGTGCGCTGGGCTATCCTACCACAGCACTGCACTCTCCTACTGCTGCCAATGGCTGGGTGATATTTGACTCCGACTCTCTGGATGCCTCTGTACAGGGTCCTCAGACCGGGAACCTCACTACATCAACCATCTCCTGCGTGGGTCACCCCCGCGTTCTCCTTCAGTTCTGGGAGCTGTACTTCAATGGCTTTGGTGGCACACGTGTCATCGTGAGCAATGGTACTACTGCAGATACTATAGAGGCCAATGCTGATTATGAGTACCTTTTCAATACTACACCTAATCCTAGCTTCAGGCAGTTTGATATCTCTGATATCGCAGGCAATCAAGCTAACGTAAAGGTGACATTCCAGTGGAATGACGGTATCTACTTCTACTGGCAGGTAGATGACGTGGCGCTGATCGATGCTCCGGCAAACGATCTGGGCATCAGCCGCGCAGGTAGCTTTGACTACTACCAGTATCCACAGGCGCAGCTGGACACTATGTTCTGGTATGCCCGTGTGACCAATCACGGTACTGCTACACAGACCAATACTAAGGCTGCAATATCTATCAAAAAAGGTGCTCAGGTAGTATTCGCAGACACAAGCGTAGCTGGTGTGTCTCTGCTGTCTGGCGTAGACTCAGCTCTGGTAGGTCCTGTTCTCTGGACACCTACTAATCCTGCTATCGGCACTTACACATCTATCGTTAGCACTTTCGCTGACTCAGCTGATGCGATCTTGTTTGACAATGTGGACACCACCAGATTTGCTGTGACTGACTCAGTGATGGCGCTGGATAACGGTGTCTATGGCGGTGGCTTTGCCCTGTATGACAGGACGCTCAGCTCTCCATCAAACGAATGGGCAAACGTATTTTATATCTCTAATCCTGATACACTGACCAGCGTCCTGGCAGGTTTTGATCAGCTGTTTTCTGACTACAGCTCTACTACAGGTGCCGTAGTGCAGGCCAAGGTATACAGCCTGGATGATAACTTTAATGCAAGCCCGCTCCTCACTACTGAGTCAAAGCTGCTCACCAGCTCTTCATTCGGTCAGCGTACAGTGCCTAACATCGTGCCTAAGATGGTGCCTCTCAAGGTAGACATCACTACCGGCAATCCGGTACTGCAGCCAGGATACTATGCTGTATCTATCTACAGCACTTCAAATGACTCTAGTATCTATCTGGCCAGTGCGACTAAGAAGCCTTATGGCGCATACTCCGGCGCATTCCAGAATGGTCAGCCTCTCGCATTCTACTCTAATACCCAGTTCTTCCTTCGTATGGCATTCGGCCACGGTCTGAGCACGCTCTATTGCAACTGGACACGCAACCCTTCTACTACTCCTGTCTTCACAAATCGCAATGTTACCTTCACCGGTACATCTAACGGTAGCGCGCAGGCACAGTACAACTGGACTGTGACAGGTAGCGTATCTTCTGGCAGCGGCCTCTATCAGACTTACAATACCCGTATCTTCAAGGATACATTCTTTGTAGCTGATGACTCTGTACAGGTTTGCCTCACAGTGACTGACGGCGGTAGCACAGCTACTTCATGCAAGTATGTACGTGTGAAGGACAACACTGGCGTAAACGACATCCAGACTGTAGCTGACTTCAACATGGTACCAAACCCGACTACCGGTGCGGTGACTATCTCTGCAGAAGGCCTGACAGGTGCTACTACGATCACCGTGACCAATCTGCTCGGCGAAGAAGTAAAACGCTACAACGAGATAGCTAATGGTGCATTCTCTAAGTCGTACAACCTCTCAGATCTCGCTAGCGGTGTCTACATCGCAAAGATCCAGAATGGTGGTAACAGCACTACCAAGAGACTGTCTATCAGCAAATAATCTGACATCAGATCAAAATATCAGGCAAAGCCCCCAGATGGGGGCTTTGCTGTTTTAGGCCACTTCCGTCCGCCGCGGCCGTGGTTTTCCACCTATTATCCACAGACAACGAACAAAATCCGGGTTTACAAGTGGAGAATAAGGAAATGCCATTGCCCTGCATGGGTTATATTTGTAGAAACTATGAGTATTCAACTGACTTATTACGGCCATTCGTGTTTTAGCATGGATATCAATGGCAAGGTGCTGCTTTTTGACCCCTTCATCACGGGCAATGAGCTGGCCAGGCATATAGATATCCACAGCCTGCGCGCGGACTACATCCTCATCTCCCACGGGCACAGCGATCATACCGGCGATGCCGTGGCGATAGCTAAAAATACCGGAGCCAGGATCATCTCTAGCTTTGAGATAGTGTCATGGTTTGCGGGGCAGGGTGTGAGCAATGGGCACCCGATGAATACAGGCGGGCGTTTTGCCTTTGACTTTGGCTCGGTAAAGTGTGTCAGCGCGGTCCACTCCAGTGTACTGCCAGACGGCAGCTATGGAGCAAATCCGATGGGCTTTGTGATAGAATATGCAGGTGGGGCCGTCTACTATGCCGGAGACACAGCCCTGACCATGGATATGAAGCTCATACCGCTCATGTGCCCGCAGCTGACGCTGGCAGTGCTGCCTATAGGAGATAATTTCACCATGGGAGTGGCAGATGCAGTGCTGGCCAGTGATTTTGTAGAGTGTGGCAATGTACTAGGAGTACACTATGATACGTTTGGATGGATAAAGATGGACCATGACAGGGCAAGGCAGGCCTTCTCTGACAAGGGAAAGACGCTGCACCTCATGACCATCGGCGAAACCCGTGAATTTTAATAAAGGAGTAGATATGGATAATACAAAGAAAGAACGCCTGCAAAAGGTGATCACCCTGGCCAACCAGAAGGGTGGTGTAGGCAAGACCACCAGCGCCATCAATATATCCGCCTGCCTGGCAGTGCTGGAGTACAAGGTGCTGCTGATAGATGCTGACCCACAGGCCAATGCCACATCAGGCGTCGGTTTTGACCCGAGGGCTATCAAGACCAGCCTCTATGAGTGCCTGGTAAATGAAGTAAAGCCTCAGGACATCATACTGGAGACCGAGACGCCCAATCTCTACCTCCTGCCCTCCCACCTTGACCTCGTAGGTGCAGAGATAGAGCTCATCAATCAGCCTAACCGTGAGAAGATATTCAAGCAGATGCTCGAGGAGGTGAGGAAAGAATATGACTTCATCATCATAGACTGCTCTCCGTCTCTCGGCCTCATCACTGTCAATGCCCTCACCGCATCTGACTCAGTGATCATACCGGTGCAGTGTGAGTACTTTGCACTGGAGGGCCTGGGCAAGCTCCTCAATACGATCAAGATCGTGCAGACACGCCTCAATCCTGAGCTGGAGATAGAGGGCATCCTGCTCACCATGTATGATCCGCGCCTCCGCCTGAGCAATCAGGTAGTGGATGAGATCAAGAAACACTTTGAGAATATAGTGTATGACACGATCATACACCGCAATACGCGCCTGGGCGAGGCCCCTAGTTTTGGCAAGCCCGCTATCATGTATGATGCTGAGAGCAAAGGCTCTGTAAACTACATGAACCTGGTGCGTGAAATTTTGCAAAGAAACAATGCCACCAATATACCTGACGCAGAGAAAGAGCTAAATTTGATAGACAATGATGGACAATAAGAAGAAGGGAGGACTGGGCCGCGGCCTGGGCGCGCTGCTGAGTGATGACAAAGCCTCTGCTACCAAACATACTGAAGTAAGTACCACCTCTGTAGCCAATCAGGCCGGAGTGGTGATATACATACCACTAGCCCAGATAGAGGTCAATCCATTCCAGCCACGCTCTACCTTTGATAGTGAGAGCCTGGAGGAGCTCGCTGACTCTATCCGTATCCACGGCGTGATACAGCCTATCACTGTGCGCCGCATAGAGGGCAATAAATACCAGCTGATAGCCGGTGAGCGCCGCCTGCGTGCGTCCAAACTGGCCGGCCGTACTGATATACCTGCCTACATCCGCCTCGCATCTGACCAGGAGTCCATAGAGATAGCTCTGATAGAAAATATACAACGCGAAGACCTCAATCCACTGGAGATAGCTATCAACTACAAGCGCCTCATGGATGAGTGCGACCTGACGCAGGACAAGCTCTCTGAGCGCCTGGGCAAGAACCGCAGTACGGTGACCAACTTCATCCGCCTGCTCAAGCTGCCGCCAGATATACAGGCTGCCCTGCGTGACAATAGGATCACCATGGGTCACGCCAAGGCCCTCCTCGCCATAGACTACCTGCCTACACTGCTCAGCGCATTCAAGGAGACAGTGGAGAAAGGCCTCAGTGTGCGCCAGACTGAAGAGCTGGTACGCGGTATCAATCTGGAGACCCCTAGCCAGCCGAGCGCCCGCGAGGCTGCAGACAGGCGCAGCTCTGAGGGAGATATATTTCTGAGGAAACTACAGGATCAGATCAGCTCCTCTCTCGGCACACGCGTATCTATCATACGCACCAAGGAAGGCAAAGGCGAGATCGCTATCAAGTTCTATAACGATACGGACCTGGAGCGTCTGGTCGAGCTCCTCACGGACTGATGTATGCTCATCGCATCATATTCATATCGCTCTGTCTGCTCCTCTCCCTATATGGTCAGGGCCAGTCTCAGAGCGTGACTGACTCTGCCGGTATATACTCTAAGGATACGGTAGCACACCAGACCAGAGAGGAGTTTGATATACAGGGCAAAAAGGTGATCAATGACAGTACTGTAGCCTTTGGCGCAGACAAAGTGGTACCCGGCAAGGACTCTATCCCACCTGTAGTAAAGAAGCATAGCCCTGTCAAAGCTGTCTGGATGTCTGCCATACTCCCCGGCCTGGGCCAGGCATACAATAAGAAATACTGGAAGATCCCCATCATCTATGCAGGCCTCGGTGGACTGGGCTACTGGATCTACTTTGAGAATAAAGAGTTTGGTATAGCCCGCGCATCCTACCGCGCCGCCGTGCGCAATACTGCCACCGGTACAGCCATGTACAAAGGCGTAGAAGCCAGCTATAGCACTATCAAGCCCTACCGCGACTACTACAAAAACCTGCTCAACTATGCGGCCATAGTCACAGCACTCTGGTACACACTCAATCTCGTAGATGCAGCTGTAGACGGCCACCTCTATCACTTTAATGTGGATGAGAAGCTATCTATGAATGTGGATCCGTCCTTTGTGCTGCCGGCGCAGCTGGGCATGAGCCAGGCTTGCTTCGGGCTGTCATTATCATTCAGCCCCATGGCATCAAAGAAAAGATATACTCCCGCTGCCTCCTGGCAGTAGTCACCTATCCCTCAGGTCCATCACCGGCTTTTCAAACCCGTAGTATAGCAATGACGCTGCTATATAAGCTATCAGCCAGAAGGCGCCGTACTTTATGATCCCATCTGCGCCACCCTGCGGGGCACACTGGTCACGTATCACCTCGGCCACCAGGGAGAAATTGACCAGATAGAGCGAATAAGAAATACGGCTGGTGTAAGTGATGAACCACGCTACCGGCCCCTCTCCCCTGCTGATACCCGCAGCCACTGGCAGCAGCAGCGCCATACAGATGGGCGACAGGCTGAAATACACTACCTGGCTATAGACACTCCCCGCAGGCGCTCTATACATCAGCAGGAAGCATATACCAAGCGAGCCGATGATCAGAGCCGGCCATCTCCCCTGCCTCCACCCATCCGGATAGTAGCGGTAGAGCCATGCCGCCAGCAGGCCGTATCCTATACTATCCAGGCGCGTCACCACTACCTTGCGGATACTGAGGTCTACCCAGAAGGCATCAAAACTGCTATCCATCAATAGCCACCGGCATAGCACAGGTCCCGCCAGCATGAGTACCACAGTTGTGATATAAGCTACCCGGGGCCGTACTACCCTGACCAGACAGAACAATAAGAGCGGTACGATCACATAAAACCATTCCTCCACTGACAGGCTCCAGGACTCCCGGTAGAACCCGACGAATGGCTTTGAAAAATTCTGCAGGAATAGGAAGTACCTCCAGTTGAAATTATAAATGCCCTCGTGGATGACATTGTAGCGTACTACTACATAGTTGACCGCGAGTATGAGATAGTATCCGGGTAGCGTACGAAACCACCTTCGCCGCCAGAATGCCCACAGTTCTTGGGCGTGCAGCCCACCGGACTCTATGGTGCGGAGCAGTATACCGCCTATCAGGAAGCCGCTGAGCACAAAGAAGAGCTCTACGCCATCCGGTATGCGCACGTAGGGGAAACCCTCCAGCACTGTACCCTCCAATATAAACCTGCTATGCAGCAGCAGCACGAGCAGTATGGCAGCCGCCCGGACTATATCCAGGCCAAATACCCTATCCCGCTCCGCCGTATGCATACTCCAATGATAGCCTTTTTCAAGCTAATGCCGGCGAGCGCAAAAAGAAAGGGCACCTGAGAGGGTGCCCTTTCTTATATGATATGATCGCTTGCTTATTTAGCGTCTTCCTTCAGTGTATCCTTTCTGCGGAGCAGGAGGTCTACAGTGATAGGAGAAGCGATGAAGATAGAAGAGTATGTACCTACAGCGATACCCACCATCAGCGCAAAAGAGAACTGCCTGATAGCATCACCGCCAAATACGAAGAGGATGATACAAACCACCTCTGTAGCTACTGAGGTCATGATGGTACGGCTCAGTGTACTATTGATCGAGTCGTTCACATTGTGTACCAGTGAGTGGCCAGGGTACAGCTTGATGTACTCACGGATACGGTCAAATACGATCACCGTATCATTCACCGAGTAGCCGATCAGCGTCAGGATAGCCGCTACCACATTCTCATCTACCTCCAGGGAGAATGGCATGATGTGGCGGAGCAGTGCAAAGAGGCCGAGTACGATCACAGGGTCATGCACCGTGGCCGCTATGGCACCTACTGCATACTCCCACTTGCGGAAGCGGATGTAGATGTAGATGAAGATCAGAAGACAGCCGAGGAAACCGCTGATGAGGGCGCTCTTGCGGATATCGTCAGCTATGGTAGCATCTATCTTAGTGATAGACTTGATAGCCGAGCTGCGGAACTTGTCAAATGTCGGCTTGCTCACAAAGTCCTTATTGATGCCCTCGTAGAGTTTGCTCTCTATGATGCTGTCTACGTTAGACTCATTAGAGTTGATCAGGTAGGCAGTAGTGATCTGTATCTGGCTGTTGCTACCGTAGGTCTTCACCAGCGGGCGGCTTCCCAGCGGTCCTTCCAGTTGGTTGGCCACATCAGCCGTCTTCACATCCTGGTCCAGTTTCACTACGTAGCTGCGACCACCCTTGAAGGCTACACCGAGGTCAAAGCCGATGATGACCATAGCTCCAAAAGATACTGCAAAAGCGATAGCAGAGATGGTATAAGATACCTTGCGGAAAGACATGAACTGTACGTTCATTCCCTTCAGCACGTTCATCGTAAACTTGTTGCCAAAAGTCGGCTCCCAGTGCCTCTTGAAGATGAAGTCAAATATCACCTGTGTGAAACCTACCGCTGTAAAGAGAGAGGTAAGGATACCGATCACCAGCGTCACAGCGAAACCCTTCACCGGACCGTAGCCGAAGAACATCAGCACGATACCTACTATGAGGGTGGTCACGTTGCCATCTATGATCGCTGAGTAGGAGTGCTTGTAGCCGTCTGTCACTGCAGCGCGGGTACCTTTGCCCTTGGCCAGCTCCTCACGGATACGCTCATTGATGATCACATTCGCATCTATCGCGATAGCCAGGGTCAGTACGATACCGGCCATACCAGGCAGGGTCAGAGACGCACCATACTGAGCCAAGATGCTGATGATGAAGAAGAGGTTCAGGATCACCGCGATATTAGCTACGATACCTGATGTAGAGTAGTAGGCGATCATAAAGAGGCAAACCACTACAAATGCTACAAAGAGGGAAAGCAGACCTGCCTTGATAGCCTCGGCACCCAGAGATGGTCCTATCACCTGCTCCTCTATGATGCGGGTGCGTGCCTCTAGCTGGCCTGATTTCAGGATATTGGCGAGGTCAGTCGCTTCTGTCACTGAGCTGATACCGGATATTTCAGTATTGCCACCGGCTATCCTGTTTTGTACGCGAGGGTATGAGAAGATACGGTTATCGAGTACGATAGCCACACACCTCTTAGGAGTTTGCTTGGCAGCCTCATCCGTCAGGCGCTCCCACTTAGATGAGCCGGTAGCGTTCATAGACAGGGTCACGTTTGGAGAGCCGTTCTGGTCATAGCCTGAGCGGGCGTCTGTGATCACATCACCACCCAGCGGAGCACCCGGCTGTGCAGGGTTTGTCTTGATAGCGAAGAGCTCATATACAGAGCGCTCAGGATTGATAGACTTAGCACCCCAGAGGAATTTCACATTGCGTGGGAAGTTAGACCTCACCACGTCCAGGTTCAGGTAGTTATTGATCAGCGCTGTATCCTTGCCAAATGCCATACCTACGGCAGGGCCAGGCTGGAGCATACCCTGCTGGTCAGCCACCGGATTGAGCAGGCGGAAGAGAGGGTTAGTATTCGTAGTATCCTTTGCAGCCTTGGCTTTAGCAGTAGCGCTGCTATCGTTCTTAGCAGTCTTGGAGGTATCCTTGTCGGCTGTGAGGCCGAGGTCGCCCGCCAGGCTATTAGTTGTAGTATCTATTATACCGGAGGCTGAGTCTTTATTATGCTTCTGAGACGCCAGGTAGGCGCTCAGAGACTTGTCAGCCTGTACCAGGCTAGGATATATCTCTGTATTCTCATACGTATCCCAAAACTCGAGCTGAGCAGTCTGCTGCAGGATACGGCGGATACGGCTAGGGTCATCTACACCCGGCAGCTCCAGTATGATACGGCCTGTACCTGACTGCAGTGTGATAGTAGGTGATGCTACACCAAACTGGTCGATACGGGTTTTGAGCGTCTGGAAGGTCGCATCTACAGACTTGGTCACTTCCTCACGGAGTACGGTCAGTACCTGATCATTAGTAGAGTTGAATGTCAGACTCTTCTGGTACTTTGGCAGGGAGGCAAATATTGCTGCCAGCTTGCCATCCGGAGCCACTGCCTTATACTCTTCTGAGAATACTGTCAGGAAATCCTTATTGCCGCTCTGAGGCATCTTTGCCTTCGCATTCTTCACAGCCAGGTTAAAGGCAGGATCTTTGCTATTGTCAGATTGCTTCAGCAGCACTTCATCCTGAGCTATCTCCAGTACGAGGCTCATACCACCTTTCAGGTCGAGGCCGAGGCGGATCTGCTTTTCATTGCACTCCTTATAGTTGTACTTGATGAAACCAAGATTGTAAACCGTGCGGCTGCTCATAGAGTCGAGGTAGTACCTCCTGCGCTCTTTCTTTACACCATCTATAGAATCTTCTAACGCCACCAGTGCATCGCCGGTACGGCCACTCTTACTTGCGTCAGCCAGGCCCTTGGCAGCAAACTCATCTGCCTGCTTCTCCACACGCTGCGACGCTACTGTAAACGACAGCTCATACGCGCAGACGATGAAGAAGACGATCGTAAAGAACCTGATAATGCCTTTTAAATCCATTGGTTTATTGGTTTGATAATTTGCCTAAAAATAGGTCGGCAAATATAGGATTAATCCCCGAATATAAAAGAAGATGGGGTTTAAGAGTCTTCAGCCCTGCTCCTGAGGCACTTTTAGTGCCTCAGCTCCACCTTTCTGTAGCCTATTTGCTCCCCGCTGCAGGTGCCGGATCTATGCGCTCCTCTACGATCAGCAGTGGTGCCGGGAGTGGCCCGTTTCGCAGTACGTCTGCCAGGTCTATGGCCTCCTCTGCAGTGGCTATGCCCGATATCTCCGTATTGCCGCCGGTGATCACTCCCAGGACTCTCGGTGCAGACACCACCCTGTCATCCAGCGTGATGGCTATGCAGCGGTGGGCCTCCCTGCCATTGATAGTACCATTGGCGGCAGCCTCGGTCATAGTACGCCAGCGCGCCCTGGCAAAGCTGCTCATAGTGATATATACAGACGGAGATCCGTTATGATCCGGTACCTCCTTTGCATCAGTGATCATGCCGCTGGATATAGGTGCTGCCTCCTGGCCCGGATGCATCCGTATGGCATATAGCTGGTACACATCGTCATCGCCCAAAGGACGTAGTGACCACATCAGCCTCAGGTCGGCCGGCAGCAGCTTGCGCACGAGAGAGAGGTAGAGGTTTATAGTAGCGGTATCCTTGCCTCGTGCCATACCGATGGCCGGGCCGGCTAGTAGCTGGTTGGCACCGTCTATAGTGGGGGCCAGCAGAGCAAAGAGCGGATTTAAGGTCTTTTCCTTTTGCTCCTCTTCTTTGGCTGGAGGTGCTGGTTGTGTGTCGCTTTTATCCAGTACTACGGCATCTTTAAAGAAACTACTCGTCTCCGCCCGCTTCTCTTTGATTGTCTTAGGCCTGGGTAGGTCCAGCAGACTAATCAGGGCCTGGTCGGCACGCATCAGTGCCGGGAATATCTCTTCATTTTCGTAGGTCTCCCACAGGCCCATATCGCCCCGGGCCACGACCATCTTTTTGATACGATCAGGATTGTCGGCACCCGTCACAGAGACTTCTATCAGCCCCTTTCCTTTCAGCACCCGTGTCTTCACCTCACCGCTATACGGCACTTGCACTTTGGGCAGGCGGCGCTTCAGCACATCCCGCCAGGTGATAGGAGGCACCTTTACTTCAAATCTCTTGGCTATGATAGCCGCAGACTGATCCATGCTCTCGTCAAATGACCTCCTCAGCACGGCTATCACCTCCTCATCTTTAGACTGCGGAGTAAGCTGCCGCTGGTACCTGGGCACGTAGGCAAAGATGGAAGACAGGTGCCGCGATGGAGCTATGTCGTGGTAGGCGCGGGCAAAGGAGGTCAGGTAGCCAGCATTGCTGCCGGTATCCATGGCTACCTTTGCGATATGCGCAGCCCTGCGAAACGTAGAGTCTGTGCTATGGTCCGATAGCCGCAGCAGCAGGTCAGGATAGGATACCCGCAGCACATAGACCAGTGCCGGACCGGATGGTTTAGTCTCATTTTGGCACGAGCTGATGCTCAGGAGTGCGCTAGCTAGCAGGAGGATATACAGATGCCTCATAGATCAGGTAGGGTTTAGAGGCTCTAAGTAATGGAAATAATCTGAAATACGGCGCTGTCACTTCAGCTCATCCATCTGAAACTGGGGATACCCTTCATTGCCCTCACTATCGTAGAAGCTGCCTATAAAGCGGATCTTGTAGTAGCGTGCATCAGAGCGCAAGATATAGATGTAAGAGCTTTTGATAGTATACCTGCCGGAGGTCCCCAGGCCGTATAGCTTCCACTCATAGCCTATATTATCCAGTGTCGGAGTAAACTTAGCCGGATCTACATTGTTGATCGTGAGCGAGTCAAAATTTGAAGTAGAATCTACAAAGTATGCTGCCGATTTATTGGGGTTCGTCAGCACACCGGTGACGAGGTATGGCAGATTCTGCTCCGCAAAGTAGATGCTGTAGCGGGTGAAGAGGATATCCCAGCTATTATTGTCCGGCTCCATGTCACGCACCTGCTGATCGGCAAAGAACAGGTAGACCTTATTGCGCGCAGACTTGCGCGGCACTGATACGGTATGCATATCGCTGCCATCCAGATTGCAGAAGGTGACAGTATAGCTATTGCCTACGCAGTCGCCCATCTGCATTTTTTTGAAGCCTATATTGTAGCCCAGCGAGTCGGTTCCCATATTGAGCAGGTAGACCTCCCTACCGGAGACACCATTATTGCCCCAGGTGCCTATGGCATTATTGGCCGGCAGGCCGGAGCCAAACTCCTGCTTCCAGCCATTGCTCAGTGTGTCATTGAGGCTGGTCACCTCCTGCAGGTTGTACTTGCCCGTATGGCAGGCAAACATGAGTTTAGAGCCATTGATCCATACATTGTAGCTACCCGCGGCGCAGTCAAAGGCCATGTCGTAAAGATAGTGCGAGTTTGAGTCTACAAACTGGAAAGTCTGCGCATTGAAGTACAGCTGCTTGATATACCCCGGTCCGATATGCGCCGTGAAAACATCCGGCCCATTATAGAGCTTTGGCATAGGAATAGGCTTCTCCTTAAAACAGGATGACAGCGCCATCAGCGCACCCAGCAGCAGGCTCAGTGTCAGTGCCTGCATCGGTTTAGATATGATATGGAAACGCCTACGGGTCATTTAGCGAAGTGCAAATTTAAGGAAATAAAGAAAGTGCGGCCCCAGTTTACGAGCGTATTGCCCCCGCTGCTGCCGTGGCCAAAGGCAATAGCGCCATTATTACCTACGTTTGTCACGTTCAGCAGGTTTTTGCCGCCGCATGTCACCTGTATACGCTCCTTCCAGAAATCGCGCGAGAGGGATACGTCCAGAGAGTGGAATGGGCTCCTGGTGCCGGTCTCCGTAGAGTTGGTCAGTGAGTAGTTCAGCTTGCTGCCGGTATACTTGTAGTTTACACTGACAGTGATCTCTGCCTTTGGCACCTTGTACCTGGCCTGCAGCGCCACATCAGGGCTCGAGAATGAGACCTGGCTCTGCACCGGCTGCTTCACTGCTGCGTGGTACCAGATATAGTCAAAGGAAGCCGTGACCGAAAGGCGCTGCCATGCATACTCTGCGGTGCACTCGGCCCCGGCATTCATATAGTCATTGATATTGCCATACTGATAGGTGAGCGGATAGAGGGTAGCGTCTATCAGTACAAAGTCTATCTTATTGCTGATCGTATTGAAGAAACCTGTAGGTGTGAGCCTGAATTTATGCCCTCCTTTATACAGCTGCTGGTAGGTGAATGACAGATTCACAGAGTGACCCTTCTCTGCCTTTAGTGTAGAGTCTCCATTCAGGTTGTGATTGGAGTCGTGAAAATTGAAATACAACTCGTATAGCGATGGTGCTCTATAGCCCATGCCATAGGCAGCTCGGATATTAAAGTATTTGGCAAAGTCATACTTCACATTCAGAGACGGGATGAGCGGGCTCTGAAATTTAGTATTGTAGCCAAACCTGACAGCCGGCTGTATATCGAGCCCTATCAGTGGCCGCCAGCGCACACTGCCAAAGGCCGCATAGTCTCCCATCTGATGCTTGCCACCGGTGAGCAATGTCTGCGAGGTGTACTCCTGAGAGATATCAGCCCCAAACTGGAAGCTAACCTTCTTATTGTAAGTGGTGAGGGTGTAGGTGGCACGGGCTACGATGTCGTGATAGATAGAGGTATCCTGCTGCTGATTCTTCAGGAGGTTTTCCTCCAGCGTCACGAGGTCCTTCTTATAGTAGTTGTAAAATCGGACAAAGCCGGTGTAGGACAGCATCAGGTTTAGCTCCGAGAATCCCTTGATAGGTATGGTGCCGAACACAGTGGCCTGCGGCCTGTAGATGAGGGAGTGCGCATCGTAGGCATAGGTCGCGTTGGGCTCCAGATTGCCACGGTTTAGCATCAGCTCGCGAAAGAAGGATAACCTCGCTCCTACCCGATACCGGCCGGAGGTGTACATATATTTCGCGTTGGCAAAGTACTGCTCCTTTGGCAGCCAGTCTTTGTGGCGGGCCGTATCTACAGCCGAGTAGCCACCAAAGAAATTGCGCCCGCCTGCTACATAGAATTGGGATTTCCCCACATTGATACCGCCATTCAGCTCTATATTATACTGTCCCACACTCTCATAGTAGCTGCGCAGGTTTACTACATACTTCTCTTTCTGATTGGTCCTGGATATGAGGTTGATCACGCCTCCCATGGCATCACTGCCATAGATAGCAGACATAGGCCCTTTTATGATCTCCACACGCTCTATATTGGAGAGGTTGATCTGGCTCACATCCAGATTGCCATTGATACGGCCTACCACAGGCACACCGTCTACCATGATCTTGACTCCCTGGCCGGATATGCCCTGCAGGCTGATACCACTGCCGAAGACGGCATCCTGTGTCATATCTACATTCAGGCTGCCTTGCAGGGCTTCCTTTAGATTGGTAGCACCCTTCAGGCGAAATTCCTTTTCTGTATAGACTTTCACATCATATACAGAGGTTTTGGCGCTGCCGGCTGTATACTGGCCGGTCACCACCACATCGTCCAGATTTGATGTGCTGCTGCGTATATAGTAGTTGCGGTTGCGACCGTCGTAGATCGTATCGTATACGGGCTGGTAGCCCAGGTGAGTGATATGGATCACGGTGGGGCCGGTATAGTTCACCGTCAGCTGTCCCTTTTTATTCGTCACATCCGTCACGCTGGCAGTGGCATCATCGCCATGCAGCGGCATGACCCTGACCACCGCATCTGATAGCGGATGCAGATCCAGACTATCATACACGCTGACAGTCACAGTATTATACGCATAAATATGCCCCGAAAACGCAATCAGGAGGCACAAAAAGAGCGCATTACAAAACCGGATCTTAGTAATGGTCATATCTCGGCGCCAAAGGTAAATCATACCCCTGCCCTGACTGTCATAGAATTGTCACAAAGGGTACCACTGGCTTGAGTTTACTCATCCATGACGATGACGCAGGTCATATACCTGAGGCCAAGGCACTGTATAGCAAATAGCTGTATAGTCGGAAAACTTGCTGACCGGATCTAGCCGGCAGCTTAATCCTCCTTAAAGATAAAGGTAATCGAACCTGTCTGTGTTTCAGCTGCCGTCGAGTTCTCGTCAAAGACGTACTTCATAGCAGCCTGCCGCGCGGTAGCCACCAGGCAGTCATCAGCAGTAGTAGACCCCGACTGGGTAAAGCGGGCATCTGTCACGTGGCCGCTGCGGTCCACCTTGATCGCGATCACCACCTTGCCCTTCGTATTCTCACATGGATTCTTGACCGGTGGGCGGCTACGGAGGCTGCGGCCTGTCAGGCGTACATTAGACGGGCCTCCCCCGCCTGTGCCATAGCCACCGGGCCCATGACCTGAGCCCGGGCCATTGCCGGAGCCATCGCCGGTTCCATTGCCATGATAGTTCTTTGAGTTTGGATCGCCATTAGGATTGCCCTGGTCGCCTTTTCCTTTACCCTCCCCATCGCCTTTAGAGTTGTTCTGCTTGCCCGGCGCTCCTGTGAATAGTGCATTCTTGTCTACCGTTGGCTTAGGCTCTACAGGCTTCGTCTCTGCTAACGGCTTTTTCACAGGCTTGTAGGTGGCATTAGGATCAGGCTTTACTACAGGCTTTTCTTTCTTCACTGGTTTCTTGGTCTCTACTACTGCGGCGTCTTCATCATTTTGTGTCAGGAGATCCTCTGCACTGGCTGTAGGTGCAGGCGGAGGTGTCGGGGCTGTGACCTGTTCTGGTTCTGCCACTTTCACCGGTACGGGGGTATAGGCCTGCTCATCGCCGCTGCCCACATCAGAGGTACCATAGTTAGCCGACATACCGCCTGCATCATCTTGAAACGGAGGATCCGGCGGAGTGATATACAGAAAGTAGAGCAACAGCAGGAGCAGCCCGTGTACCACGAGTGTGACCACGAGACCGGCAGCCCGGTTCTTATTCTCGGTGCTCTTATTTTCTGCTTCAAATGGTCTAGAGAACATAATCTCCTTTGCTCCTCTGGTTATTTAATCTATAGATGCACGATCTGCTTCTTTCCACACTTTTAGCTGGCAGGCTTCTCTACTGCTATGGATACGTTTAGTTTGAGTTTATTGCTCACTGCCACGAGTGTCACCAGGTCTTGTGAGGGTGCATCTTTGTCCGCACGGGCTATGACCATTACTTCCTCATTGATGTTCTTCACGTAGGCTGCCAGCTGGGCCTCCAGATCCTCCGGTGCCACCTCTGTCTTATCTATATAAAACTTATGGTCTGCTGTCACAGATAGTTGTATGAGCTTCTTCTTGGTCATAGACTTGCCTGCATCCGCTTTGGGCAGCTTCATCTTGATCACCTGCGGCGCGGCCATGGTAGATACGATGAGGAAGAAGAGCATGAGGAAGAACATGATATCGCTGAGCGAGTCTGCCCTCATCTCGCTATGGTTTCGCATCCTGTTATTTCTTCTGAACTGCATACCTTGTATTGAGTAGTGTGTAGTGTATATTGAAACAATACAACTGCACTAAATATTCTTCTTCTCGCTTACGTCTTTTTAGGCGCAGGCATTGGTCTATTGTCTAGCGTCTAATGTCTCTTATCTTTTACTTGGTCGGCTCCTGAATCAGGTCTATAAAGTCTACAGCTGTGCTCTCTATCTGATAGGACACGCGGTCTATCAGCGCGCTGAGGTAGTGATAGCCGATGTGGGCTACAATACCTACTACCAGGCCCGCCGCAGAGGTGATCATCTTGGCATAGAGGCCACCTGCCACGAGGCTGATGGAGATATTATCTGCCATGGAGAGGTTATAGAAGATCTTGATCACCCCCCACACTGTACCTACGAATCCGAACATCGGCGCGATCACCGCTATGATACCGATGTATGAGAGGTTGCGCTCCAGTTTATAGATCTCGAGTCGGCCGGTATTCTCCACGGCGCTCTCTATCTCCTTGATAGGGCGGCCCAGGCGCTTGATGCCTTTCTCCAGCAGGCGTGCTATGGGCGTATTAGTGCTGCGGCACAGGTTGAGCGCAGCATCGGTCTTGCCATCCAGCAGCATGGAGCGGATGTTATTCATAAA
This sequence comes from Bacteroidetes bacterium UBA1941, assembly GCA_002336805.1. Lineage (GTDB taxonomy): Bacteria > Bacteroidota > Bacteroidia > Chitinophagales > LD1 > UBA1941. The sequence goes on along the minus strand of DDEZ01000006.1, from coordinate 107,093 downwards.
ATTAGGATCTACCTTGCTCGCCTTATTGATCGTGAGCCAGCGCTCTATGATCAGGAAGATAGCGATGACAGACAGGATACCTATAGGTAGTAGTATCCAGCCCCCCTTCTCTATGAGCTGGAGGAGGCTGAGGGATTCCTGTGGTGTCTGTGTAGCTATAGCTGCGGCAGCTTTTGATGCTGTATCCAGAGCGATCTGAAGTAATACCATGAACGTGTATTTAATGATTTAACGTAAGGCCGGATTTTTTTAGTATCTACAAACGTGATGCTAAAAAGGTGTTAAATCAAGGCAAATTGCCCACTACACGGGGTGGATGTGTACAGAATACCGCAAAAGCAATAGTGTAGTGCACTAAAGCTCAGCACACTGACTAGGCCTGGGCCGTAGGACCGAAGCCCATAGGATATGGCACCGTCTCGCTATCCTCTATCACACCAAACTGCTGCTCGTACTTCTTTACATTGTCAGCCAGTGCCTTGGTCAGGCGCTTGGCATGCTGTGGCGTGAGTACGATGCGCGACTTCACCTTTGCCTTTGGCAGGCCCGGCATGAGGCGAACAAAGTCTACGATAAATTCCTGATTGGAGTGTGCTATGATGGCAAAGTTGGCATAAGTGCCTTCTGCTATCTCTTCCGGTAGCTCTATGTTGATCTGGTTTTGCTGGTCTGGATTCTGGTCTGCCATCTACATTTGTTTAGACTGTAAAAATGAAAAAATCCCCGAATACTACCTGCTCCATAAATGAAAAAGCCTCTCCGGGCTGGAGAGGCTCATTATACATTCATAGCTATCCTATCTGGGAGCAGCAGTACTATCTACTGGCGTACCGGCCGGCGTAGCTGGTGGCGTAGTAGCCGGGACCTCAGCTTTCGGAGCTTCTGTCTGCGGCGTAGCAGCTGGCGTCTCTGACTTTGGCGCTCCCGCCGATGGGGTGGCCGCTGGTGCATCTGTCTTCGCCGGAGTAGCAGCTGGTGTTTCTGCCGGCTTCTCGGCAGCTGGTGGCGGAGTCGTCTCAGCCTTTGGCTGTGTAGCGGCAGGTGCCTCAGACTTAGGTGCTTCTGTAGGTGGAGTAGCAGCTGGCGCATCTTGCTTCACGGGAGTGGCAGCTGGTGTCTCGGCAGGCTTCTCAGCAGCTGGTGGCGGAGTGGCCTCTGTCTTAGGCTGCGTAGCTGCAGGAGCTTCAGACTTCGGTGCCTCAGCAGGCGGAGTAGCGGCCGGTGCTTCTGTTTTCGCAGGAGTAGCCGCAGGTGTCTCTACCGGCTTTTCTGCAGCAGGTGGCAGAGTGGTCTCCGTCTTAGGCTGCGTAGCCGGAGCTTCAGACTTAGGTGCCTCTGCAGGTGGTGTAGCTACCGGAGCTTCTTTCTTCTCCGGTGTCGCAGCAGGTGTCTCGGCAGGCTTCTCAGCAGCTGGTGGCGGAGTGGTCTCTGTCTTAGGTTGTGTAGCAGGTACTTCAGACTTAGGTGTCTCTGCAGGCGGTGTAGCAGGTACTTCAGACTTAGGTGTCTCTGCAGGCGGTGTAGCAGCCGGTGCATCCTTCTTCTCCGGTGTGGCGGCTGGTGTCTCTGCAGGCGGCGTAGTAGCAGGTGCTTCAGACTTTGGCTTCTCCGCTGGTGGTGCGGCAGGTGCTTCTTTCTTTTCTGGTACGACTGCCGGTGGTGCCCCCTTGCCGGCTGTATCAGACTGTGCCGGTGGCGCTGCGGCAGGAGCCGCTGGTGCGGCGTTAGGATCTTCTCCGGCCTTTTGCTTCAGCTTCTCGGCGCGGCGCTGTGCTGCAGATTTTGGCTTTTCTTTCTCCTTAGGAGCCTCACCACCTGTACTGTCTGCTGCTGCAGGCTCAGATTTAGGTGCTGCGGCTGGTGCGGCCTTCTTGGTCGTATCGGTGGCAGGTGTTTCAGCTTTTAGCTGAGCCTTGGCCAGGCTGTCGCGGTTTATCTTCGGCTTTACTATGATCTTTTCTGCCGGCAGGTTAGGATTAGACTTATCCTTCATCGCATCCAGGAAGGCCGACTTATTGATCGTAGAGCCGATATTGTAGGTATAAAACTGGCCCTTGTCTCCCGTGATCTTGCGCTTGTCAGGCGGCGCCGCTGTCATGGTAGCTACGATCCTGTTGTAGTCATCATAGGATGATATCAAGCCCAGCGTACCCGGACGGTACTCAAAGAAGAACCACTCATTGCTACCCGTCTTGAGGTAGATATTAAACGTATTTGCCTTCAGGCCTACTTCTATGAATCCTTCTATACGCTTATGCAATGGCTTCTCTCCGATGTATGACAGATTGAACCTGCCGTAGGAGCGCAGCGTCAGATCATCCGGATCATAGATGAAACGCACATCATCAAACACCAGGTAGTATTTGAAATCCTTAGGACGGACGAATGTAGGTGCAGTGGCCAGGTTAGAGATCAGCTTGGCATCCGTCTTAGGGTCAGCCAGGTTGCTATAGACCATTTTAAATTTATCGCCCTCATAGGCAGCATCCGGCCCGTCTATATTATCAGTGACCATGATCTGCTGAAACTTCTCATCCAGCGTCTTATTGTTGAGGTTCATATCGATGCCGAAGGTCATGTTGAAGAGGTATTGCTTCTTGGCCAGGTCTACCTCTGTGGTGCCTGCTATGGCATATTTGATCACGCCAAAGTCTGTACCGAAGCTGAGCTTGCCCTCACCACGCATGGTCCCCTTCGCTTCATTGTAGCGCATGATATTGCCCACCAGGCTGCCGGAGTCTACGCGCTCAGGATCGCCCATCACATAGTCGCCGCTCTTTTCATTATAGGTGACCACGCCCGGTGCCTTGAATAGAGCCGGATCACTATGCGCCATCACCGGTGTGAAGAGTGCGTGATACATGACAGGTGTTTCACTGGATTTATTGAAGTAAACGCCTGTGACCACCGGTGTACCGTCAGATGATTTGGTAGTGCTGTCATAATGCAGGTAGAGCTTATCCGGGTTTACATCATCTACTATTTTGAAATCTGACGCTGTGATGGCCGGATCTTTGAAGTTGATCTTTGCATAACCTTTGAAGAACAGATAAGGATTGTGACCGAAGAGGCTCACATCTCCATTGAAAGTGACCTTAGGATAAATAAAGAAGCCATCGGTGGTATCCAGTATCTGTCCCTTGGCCACGAGGCTATAGGCGTCAAACTTGTACTTAGAGTCGCCGAGCGATTCCTTGCTACAGAAGATATTATTGAAGGTGATCTTTTGATCCTTATGATCCTTAGTAGAGAATTTGTATTCACCTGTACCGCGCAGCTCAGCCTTGCTGATGATGTCTACTGTACAGTTTTCGATCTTGTGCTTGCTGGTCAGGGTATCGGCCAGTATGGTAGCCTTGTGCAGCTGGTCTATCTTGGCCTCACCCTGCACTACTACTATGCCGCTGTCCGGTATTACCTTGGCGTCTGCTATGAGGATATATGGTACCTGCTCTGCGCGCAGGATAGATGTCTCCAGGTTATAGGTAGCTCTTTTGGCCAGAAACTGCAGCCCCATCTGGCTGGCGCGTGTAGAGGTAAAGTACTCACCCTGGCTGCCAGGTGGCACTCGGAAGTCCAGTATCTTCTGATCTATGTACCATTTGAACTCAGCGATCTTTGTCTTAAACTGATTGTAGGCAAACTCGGTCGGATTGTCCGGTATGTTTGATTTGAAATCGCCGACTCGGTTCTTAAAGTCGATCTTGGCATTTACGTTTGGTGTTTTGAAGGTCACCTTATCTCCTGAGATCGACTTGATATTCATAGACGCTGTATCTGCAGAGAGGTTTTCCGTCTGGAAATGGAAATCTTTTGACGTCAGGTTGGCCTCTGCCCAATCGAGGAAGCCATTGCCCCGGAGCCCTTTGGCAGTGAGCAGCAATGTACCGTTGAAGGAGGTTTGATTTTCATACATCGCAAAGGCCTTGTCCTTCACGCTGCGTATGAGCATGCTGTCAGACTTTGTCTTCCAGAAGATATCATTGCCGGTGCTGGCTACCTCAGGCGTCTTTACGCCATCGAAAACCTTTTTGATATGCAGGGAGTCACTGGTGGCATGCAGTGAATCCGGATAGAACATAATATTGTGTGAAGTAAATGTGGCCGTGAGGTGATCTATCTTGCCCTTACCAGAGAGGCCGCTGTGATTCAGTGTCAGGTCTCCCTCATATTTGCTACCATCCTTGTACAGGGCATATCCTCCATCAGGCGATATAATATCAAAGCCGAGAGATAGGTCCGGCATGATGTGCAGCTTATTTTTGATATCAGGGAATATACCTCCTGATACCAGCCTTCCATCCCAGTTGATCACTGATGGGGTGAAGGTATTGAGGCTATCGAGGCGGAAAGGCAACAGCTCAAAATAAAAATCCTTACGCTTGTACGCGCCTCCGGCTATATCGTCATAGTAGGCGTATGACTTGTCCTTGCTCGTCAGTTTAGGAAACTGAGACAGGCGCGTACGTCCGGACTTATTGATCGGCGCATCTACCTCCAGCAGGCCTTTCACACCTACGATATCTGTGAGCAGGGTCCGCAGCATCGGTTCGCCATTGGCATCCAGTCGGCCTGCACTGTCAGGTATATTGATACGCATAGAGTCCAGGCCATTCAGGTCAAAAGTGAATGGCTGGTAATCGAACTTATAATTGCGCCCAAAGAAATCCAGGCGGCCACCGTACACGAGGCCATCAAAGGTCATGTCGCGGTTCTTCTGGATATTGATAGACCTGTTGTATGGGAATATCACCACCTTAGCCGTGTCACTGATCGGCACTGCATCCACACCCTTCAGCTCTACAGTATTGCTCTTGAGGTCTATGTAGTCCATACCGGCCTTAGGCACAGACTTCAGGCGTATGATATCATAGTCCAGCTTCTTGGAGTTTGACATCACATAGTTCACTACCTTATCCCGCATGGTCACGGTACCTGTGTTTTCATCATAGCGTATGAAGCCCCCCTCTACGAGGCTATAATAGAGTGACTTGGCCTGCTCCTCTGTCAGGTGCGGGTCTATGGCCTTGGCCAGGTCTGCAGCATTCAGGTCGCGATTGCCGGTTTTCTCATACATCCTCTTGATGATTGACAGTGGCTCATATGGTGCACCGCCCTGTATCTGGCGGATACGTTCTTTATTGAAGAAGTTATTAGACTCAAATACTGATCCTACCTGGCCTATACCATTCAGCGTACGAAGCTGCATGCGCGAGGAGTCGAGATTCCAGAATATCGCGTCCACTTCAAACTCGTGATTGTGATAGGAGTCAAAGAACTTAGACTTAGATATACCGGACTCTCCTCTGAGCAGTCGCAGCTCATTATTTTTTGCCTTGTAGGTCAGTGTCAGCTGCGGATGGTAGATAGTATCATTGCCATTGAATATGATGACCTCTGCCTTTGGAGATCCTACCTCCTCTCCTTTTTTGATCGTAAAGGACTGCGAATAAGCCGTGACAGCCCTGGTCTTATCCCTTTTATAGAAAGTCACTGTAGCTGGCGTATCAGGCACGCCATAGCCCATCACCTTGGGTCCCCACAGGCCGAAGCCACCGGAGTAGATCGCATTCGGCACTATCTCTTTCAGCGTTACATTCTTAGACCAGGAGTCAAAGCGCGGATAGGAAGATGCAGAGTCATTTCCTCCTACAAATTTGTCTGTAAACTTGCCATACAGTGGCGTGGCAAAGAAGTCCTTATAGTAAAACTCAACAGAGTCTACTGTGTAAATGGTATTATCAAAATTGATCGTGTACTCTGAGCGGAAGTTTGCAAACACATTAGAAGAGCTGAGCTTATTGCGCTCCCAGTCTACGTGCCCTCCCCTGCCGTACCATTTGTTTTCTGTAGGAAAGTATTTACCCGAGGTGCTGTTGATATAGATCGTGTCACTACTGGTAGTACCAGTCAGTTTGCACAGCGGTACGGACACTACAGGCTTCCAACTTTCATAGCTGAGCGTGTACGCCTTTGAATCCGTCCTCCAGGTCTTGGACATAGAGCTATAGAGTGCTCCCTTTTCAAAGAATGCTACTGAGAACTCGAGAAACTTGCCCAGATCATGGTTATCACCTTTCTTCTGTCCCTTGGTCACCTGTCCGAGTATATCCAGCCAGTTATTAAACTTATCAGCAGCTATCTTGTTTTTAGCAAAAGCGTTGATCGTAGTGAAGAAGTTGAAGTAATACGGGAATGGCGCCAGATTGCGCGGAGCCAGCACATTGGTAGCGGCTATGACCTGCTGCAGCTGTGCATCTGAGATAGCGCCGCTTTTGATGTTCTTATTGAAGTCTTCATCAGCCTGCATCAGGTTCTCGGCCTTAGAGCCGGTCATCATCTGGTCTACAGCCTTGATGTATTTATCCCTCTCCGTGGGAAAGGTGGTGAGCGTCTGGGCGTCCACACGCGTGATCAGTGTCAGGATAAATGCCAGGGCCAGGAGTCTTTTTGTCATTTCCGTGTATTGTATGATGCCGGTAGCCAATGCGACCACATCACTGTGAGTTACAGTATTAATAAAAGTAATCTATTCCAACCGGGACAAATTACTAAAAAAATGTTTGGGGTTTAGATGCGGGTCAAAAATTATAAACCAGCCTATGCGTGGAAACTGATACTGACCCAACCATCACGTGTGAGCTGACGTATCACGGAGTAGCCGAGCTGAACTGCCAGGTCGGTCACCGCCTTGGTATCAGTGACCAGTATGCCACTGATCACTAAAACGCCCCCGGTCCTGATAAAAGTGCGCCACAGCTCCAGATTCTTCATGATCACATTGCGGTTGATATTGGCCAGCATGACATCATATTGCTCCGATACCACAGACATAGTATCGGCATGTATCACCTGTATCTTGCTCACATTGTTGCGCTCCGTATTCTCCCGGCAGTTTTCTACGGCCCACTCTTCGTTGTCTATCGCCACGATACGGGTGGCACCCAGTTTCTCAGCCAGTATGGCCAGCACTCCGGTACCACTGCCGAAGTCTACTACATCCTTGCCGCGCAGGTCCATATCCAGCATCTGCTCTATCATGAGCGCAGTAGTAGCGTGGTGGCCGGTGCCAAAGGACATCTTGGGCTCTATGATCAGCTCATAGTCTGCAGGCTGCGGGTCATGAAACGGTGCACGTATACTGACCCTGCCCGCTATGATGAGCGGATGGAAACTCTTTTCCCATTGTTCATTCCAGTTTTGCTGCGCTATCACTGAGGTCTGAAAGGTGATATGATCCAGCCCATTGTCTCGTAGTATCTCATGTATATCTTCCTGCTTGACCGCCGGGCCGGGTATGAAGGCGCGCACCGAGTCCGGCTGCTCCTCAAATCCATCAAACCCTACCTCGGGCAGGATAGATATCAGGAAATCACGAAGCGCCTCCTCACGGGTAAAAAACTCATACTGTATATAATCCACGATTGCTGATTGTGTTTTGAAATAATATCACACTGCGGTGATGATGGCGATAAAGTCTGCTGCCTTGAGAGCAGCACCTCCTATCAGGCCGCCATCTACATCGGGCTGGGAGAAGAGTTCTGCTGCATTGTCCGGCTTCACACTGCCGCCGTACTGTATGATGAGCTGCTCTGCCACAGCAGCGCCATATCTGGCTGCTACACGTGTGCGGATGAAGTGATGCATATCCTGCGCCTGCTGCGGTGAGGCGGTAAGGCCCGTGCCTATAGCCCACACTGGCTCATAGGCTATGGTGATACGCAGTATGTCATCTTCGCTGAGATGAAACAAGCTCTCCTCCAACTGTCGCTCTACATAGTTTTCCTGCTGCTCGTCCAGGCGTATTTCCTTGGTCTCGCCGCAGCAGAAGATAGGCTTCAGGCCATGTGCCAGAGCGATGTCGATCTTATCTTTCAGTACGGCGTGAGACTCATGGTAGTAGATGCGGCGCTCACTATGTCCTATGATCACATAGGGTATGCCTATAGATGCCAGCATCGGTGCAGACACCTCTCCGGTGAAGGCGCCATGCTCACGGTCTGCACAGTTTTGCGCGCCGAGGGCTATCTTGCTGCCACTCAGCACATCTGCCAGCGCGGTCAGATAGGGAAATGACGGGCACAATATGACCTCATGATGATAGCTGCCCTCTGCTTCGCGTACAGCTGTAGCGAGTGCTTTAGCCTCTTCCATTTTCAGGTTCATCTTCCAGTTGCCCGCTATGATCTTTCTTCTCATTGCTTATCTCTTCTTACTGTCTTTTACTTGCGATATTTTTCATCCCGGTCAGAGGCTATCTGCATCATGTCGATGTCTCCCTGTGTGAGTTTGATCTCCCTGCGCGCCATCATCCGCTCTGCCACCTCCAGGGCCTTGTCAAAACGGAAGGTCTGCTTCTCTCCCGCCCCGCCCCAGGTGAAGGATGGAATAAATTTATCAGGGAAACCTCCGTCAAAAACATTGGCTGCCACACCGACTGTAGTGCCTGTATTAAACATAGTATTGATACCGCTCTTGGCATGGTCTGCCATGATCAGCCCGTGAAACTGCATGCCGGAGGATAGATAGCTCTCCGTGGGATAGTTCCACACATCTACGGTGCCGTAGTTATTCTTGAGGTTGGAGCAGTTGGTATCTGCGCCCAGGTTGCACCATTCGGCTATCACAGAGTTGCCTATGAAGCCGTCATGCCCTTTGTTGCTATAGCCAAAGAAGACGGCATTGCTCACCTCGCCGCCCACTTTGCAGTGCGGGCCGATGGTGGTAGCGCCATAGATCTTGGCAGCCATCTTGAGCCCACCATGCTCTCCCAGCGCAAATGGCCCCCGTACCAGGCAGCCCTCCATCACCTCCGCATCCCGGCCTATGTATACAGGACCGCCTTTTACATTGAAGGTACTGCACTCCACAGACGCTCCTTCTTCTATAAAGACCAGTCGGCTATCGCCTATCACTGTATTGGTCTCGCTGATCGATTGAGAAATACGACCATCTGTAAGCAGCTTAAAATCAGATTCAATCTCTATCCCGTTCAGTCGGAAAACATCATACGGAAACCTGATCTGGCGTACGTCCTCGGTGTAGGTCACATAGTGCGCTGCGTTAGCTGCCGCCTCTATCTCCGGCCATGCCTGCGGCTGGTCAGCACAGTAGGCTATGGTCGTGCCGTTCACATGCAGGGCCTGCCCGTCCCTGAGCGTCTGCACCAGGCGGGCCATCTCTGCAGTAGGCAGTACAGACCCATTGATATAGATATGACTACCTGCCTCCGTACAAAAAGGGAACTTCGCGGACAGGTAGCTTTCGGAGAGCGTATAGGTCTCTGTATCGAGCAGGTGCTGCCACTTCTCGCGGATGGTCATGATACCCACGCGGCAATCCGCTACTGGGCGCATATATGTGAGCGGCAGCAGGTCCATACGGATAGCTGCCGGGTCATAGAGTATGTACATGCGCTAAAGGTAGAAAAAGGTATTGGAATTGGAGCTATTGCCTAGCTACCGCCCAGACGCTTCAGCCCATCCAGTGCCAGCTTGTAGTCCGGCTTAATATTGAGGCAGTCCTGGTAGAGAGACTTTGCCTCCTGTATGTGCTTCATTTCTTCGGCACAGCGGCCCTTCTTGTAGTATGCCTCAGCATATTTCGGGTCCATCTGTATGGCCATGCCAAAGTACTTGTAGGCTGGCTGTATAGAGTCTACCTGCATATAGCTGACGCCGAGAGCATACAGCGCCTCTTCATTCTTGTAGTCGCGCTCTATGATCGCCTTAAATGTCTCTATAGACTCCTTATACTTCCCCGCTTCCTGCTGTGCAAATCCTTTGGCATACAGGGCATCCGTAGCCTTTGGATTTGCTTTGACCGCATTATCCAGGTATTTATCCGCCATCTTGTCCTTGCGCTCCTGCAGCAGCAGGCCTATCTGGAGATAGGCATCTGAGTTCTTAGGGTCCTGCTCTACGCAGGTCTGGAGTGCAGACAGCGCGCGGATCGTATCGCCCATATCCATATAGGTCATACCTCTCCAGTAGTAGAGGTCAGGGTTGAAAATATCTATCCTGATACCTTCATTGAAGTGTGCCAGTGCGGTAGGATAGTCCTTGATCAGGTAGGCAAACTTGCCACCATAGACATAGTATTTCACATTGGAAGAATCAAGGGAAATAGCATGGTCCAGCAGGGCTATCGCACGCTTAGGTTCTTTATCCTGTATGAAGAGATCTGCCGCGTAAAGGTTATAGTCATTGTTCTTAGGGTCCAGTACACCAGCCAGGTACATATCAGTGAGGGCGGATTTCAGATCACCCAAGCCTTGGTACAGCTGTGCACGTTTGAAGTACAGCTCCGCATTCAGAGAGTCCTTTTTGATCAGTACAGACACCTCATCTATCGCATGTGAATGAACCTTGGTCGAGTCATTGTGTGCTGCAGTAGTACCGTCTTTCTGTCCGGACCTCCAGCAGCCAGAGAGCAGGCTCAGGCATATCAAAACTGCCGGAATGTCAATAAAAATTATTCGTTTCATCTGGTCAAATTTAATCTGAAAGGTGTAACTTTACAGTAGTTCTTTGATAAAATTAACCTCTTGCCCTGCTGTCTCTCCGGAGACGTCGAAACGTAAGCAGTGGCAAGAGTTTTTAAGATACCCCACACAGGAAGATGCGTTAGTTGGATATTAATATTTAACCGGGCCTATAATCGTCCTTTGCAATGGCGGGCCGCACTCTGAGCGATCAGAGCCTCGTCCACAAAACAGGTTAACGGCGGATTACAGCGTGAAGGCTAAGCCCAAATCCTGACTTAAGCAACTTAACGTCAGTTCCTGTGTGGGTTTTTTATTTTAAACAGACCAGTCCAATCGAAATGAACGCTGAAACTTTGCTAGCTCAGCTGCCTCCGCCACTCGCTCATCAAAATCCCTGTAGCTACACCCGCATTTAGTGATTCCGCTTTGCCGAAGGCAGGAATAGAAATGCGCTTTGATACCAGAGCTAACAGCTCCTCTCCTATACCGTTGGCTTCATTGCCTATCAGCAGTATGCCAGACGCAGGGAGGCGAGTGCTGTAGATACTCTCGCCATCCATATAGGTGCCTATCACAGGCAGGTCTTTATTATCTGCCAGGAGCGTAGCCAGATCAGCATAGATGACCGGCATGCGAAAGAGTGACCCTTTAGCAGCCGACACTACTTTAGGATTATAAACGTCTACTGAGTTTTCAGAAAAAATAACAGCAGATGCACCAAACCAATCCGCAATACGGATGATGGTACCAGCGTTACCCGGGTCGTTGAGCCTGTCACACGCTATATATAGGCCTGCCGGAGATAGACTGCTGGGCTCCTGTACAGGTATATGCGCTACTGCTACTACCTCGTCCGGCTGCTCATGCGTAGAGAGCTCTGCCAGCTCTGCGGGAGACACAGCATGGAGCTCAACAGCCTGAGTATGATGCCGCTCCACCCAGTCTGATAGGCCATAAATGGCATCAATTTTGAAAGCGCTGTGGAGTAGTTCACGTACCGACTTGTCTCCCTCCACCAAAAATTTACCATACATTTGACGGTACTTCTTTTGGTGAAGTGACCTGATAAATTTTATTTGCGCTTTGGATACCGGCATGCCGGCCAAAGTAATAAATAAAGAAGATTTAAGCGACTATAATAGCATTGCATGCACGGCGTACATACCACCTGATCACGGCAGCCCTGGGGCTGCTGCTCGTGCTATCCGTCAGTAGCTGCCGGGTCTCCAAAAAATTTACCGAAGGGCAGACGCTGCTGCGCAAGAACAATGTCAAATTCATACAGGACAAAGCTATACCTGAGCGGCAAAAATCGCATGAAGACCTCCAGCATGTCATAGCCCAGCAGCCAAACAAGCGCGCATTTGGGTTTATGCCTTTCCGCCTTTGGCTCTACACGGCAGCCAATAATCCAAAGAAAGAGACTAAAACCCGCTGGTGGATCAAAAACAAAGTAGGCGAGGCCCCGGTGATATTTGACCCGGAGCTGGCAGACAAGAGCGACAAGCTGATGGCGCAGTACCTGCAGAACTACGGCTACCTCTATGCCGAAGTATCTCATACGGTCAGCACCAAAAAGAAGAAGACCACAGTGACATACAATGTGAAGCGAGGCCCGCAGTGGCGCATAGGCAAGATATCATATCCTACTGCTCCATTCCTCACGGACTCGATCACCCGCATACACAAGGATAAATCTCTACTGAAAAGCGGAGACCGGTTTCAGATAGTAGGGCTCAAGGCGGAGCAGCAGCGCATAGAGACGGACCTGAAGAATAGCGGCTTCTTCCTCTTCACAAAGGACTATGTATTCTTTGACCTCGACTCCAGCACCTCGCCATACGTGATCAATATCAATATCCGTATCAATCAGGTGAATGACTCGATGCCGCACCAGCAGTTCTGGATCAATAATATCTATGTGACCACAGACTATGGCACAGAGCTGGTAGAGGGCCCGATCAAAAGAGATACCTTGAGCATAGGCGAATACTACTTTATCAATAAGAAGAAAGTGATAAAGCCGCAGGTCATCCTGGATAATGCATTTCTGGCTCACGACCAGCTCTACTCCAAGGAGGTATATCAAAAAACTGTAAAGGCGCTATCCAGCCTGCTCATATTTAAGTTTGTAACGGTAGAGTACGTCAGGGTGCCGGGCGTAGAGCGCTACCTGAATGTGATCATCAGCATGACTCCCGGCAAGCGGCAGACGGTATCAGCATCGGCAGAGGCTAACATTAACTATGAAGGCTTCTTTGGTGTGGCGGGGACTCTATCCTATAAAAACAAAAACATAACGAAGCGCTCAGACCTCCTGGCTGTGGACTTTACTCCTGGTGTGCAGTTTACATTTGGAAGACACCAGCCGGTACAGATATTTACCAAGAACTTTTCTGCTACAGCATCTTATTACTTTAATAAGTTCCTCTTCCCCTTCAGCAAGAAGTTTGGCTACAAGTTTAAGGAGAAAGCCCCCAAGACGCGCCTCACTATAGCATATAACTACGAGCAAAGGAATGACTTTGATACTGCTGGCAAAACGACCTTCTTTTACAACCTGCATGGTTTCAATGCTTCTTTTGGCTACGAGTGGAATCAGAATTCCTTTATCAGGCACATCGTAAACCCGATCAACTTCACCCTGTTTCTCCTGCCCAAGACTGGCAAATATTTTGACCTGCGACTGGACCAAAACCCTGTGCTAAAAAGTAGTTACCAAGAGCAGATCATACTCGGCCCGAGCTATACTTTCATCTATAATAACCAGGTGAGCAAAAATGACAAGCGGTACATGTACTTCCGTACCAACCTGGAGACTGCAGGCAACATACTGATGGCAGGCTTTGCGGCAGCCAATGCAAATAAACCCAAAGAACCACCATACAAAATATTCAACAAAGACTTTTCGCAATATGTGCGCGGGGAATTTGACCTGAGAGGCTACTACCGGGTGTCAAATCACAGTGTGTTTGCCGGGCGCAGCTACCTGGGGCTGGCCATACCGTATGGCAACTCGAAGACTATTCCTTTCACAAGGCAGTTTTCCAGCGGCGGGCCCAATAGCCTTCGTGGTTTTCTGGTACGGGAGGTTGGCCCCGGCAGCTACGTGGACCCTAACCATGATGCTAATCTAAGTACAGGCTTCTTTAACCAGACAGGTGATATCAAAATGGAGGCAAACGTGGAGTTGCGATTCGACATCTTCAAATGGTTTAAGGGAGCGCTCTTTGCCGATGCTGGCAATGTCTGGCTATTCAATAAAGACGCGGACCGCCCAAATGCCAACTTTGCTTTCAACCGATTCTGGAAAGAATTTGCAGTAGACGTGGGCGCTGGTGTGCGTCTCGACTTCAACTACTTTGTGGTGCGTGTAGACTACGGCATGGGTATCCGAGACCCTAGCCGCCAAAGCGACAACAAATGGTATTTCAACAAGAAAAATCCGGGCAGGTTTCAGCTGGCCGTTGGTTATCCATTCTGATACCGGCAATACCTGCACCACTTCTGCGTTTGTGATATAAAGCAGGCTTATGTTCCGTTGGGCTTTATTGCAGCTGGCTGCACTATCCGTACTGGCAGTGCAGGCGAGGGATGATGCCTCCATCACTCACAGCTTTGAGAGCAAAGGCTGCCCAGACATACCCGCCTCTATCTCACTCAGTGATGACTGCAAAGGGTGTGAGTACTTTCACATCAGTACTGCCTGCCCTGCAGAATACTACCATCTGGATGTCTATGACCGCAGCGGAGCACGCGTCTTCAGCACGTATGACATAAATAAAGACTGGGACGGGAGCTTTGATCACTCCTACCTGCCGGTAGGCTGCTACACCTACGAGGTGCTCTACCGCATCAGCCTCTCAGAGCCGCTACAGATACACAGGGGCACTGTCGTCTTCCTACACTAGTGATAGAAGGCATCCTCTATGTGATGGATATCCGTATTAGATGCAGTGGCGATGATAGATATGATATCAAAGCGCGGCTCCGAGGTGATATTATGCTCCAGCACATACTGCTCCATGGCTAGTTTGAGCTGTGCCTGCTTGCGTGCAGATACGGCGTCCTCAGGGTACCCAAAAGCATCTGAGGTCCGTGTTTTGACCTCAGTGAAAACGATCGTATCGCCTATCCGAGATATGATATCTACTTCAGATTTCTCATACCGGTAGTTTCTGATGAGGATAGTATGGCCCTTACCTGTCAGATAGGTCGCTGCTATATCCTCGCCACGTTTGCCCAGATCGTTATGCCTTGCCATGCCTCAGGCCCTTTTAGGCATATCACGTACGGCCAGCGTGAGGCGGCTGATGCACACCAGGTCGCCTTTCTCATTGGTGATCTTGATATCCCATACATGAGTGGTCTTGCCCAGGTGTATGGGGCCCGCCGTACCTATGACATAGCCGGAGGTGACCGGGCGGAGGTGGTTGGCATTGATCTCCAGGCCTACCACTATCTGCGTATGTATATCCACACAAAAAGCCCCACCGATACTGCCCAGTGTCTCCGCCAGTACGCATGATGCACCTCCATGCAGGATACCATAGGGCTGCCTGGTACGCTCATCTACCGGCATACGGCCTGTGATATAGTCATCACCCACGTCTGTGATCTCTATACCCAGGTGCGTACCCATGTGGGCGGCAGAGTAGTTATTGACCAGGTGGGTCTCGGGCTTTGTGCTCCAGATCATATACACAGCATTATTGGTACAATAATAGAGGTAATTTTCAAGACGGGCATAGCCCATAAATTGTAATTTAGCCAGCGTGGAATCCATCCTCTCCTTTCTGCATCAGCACCTCGGCCCAGACCTCAAGGTCGCGGCTTTTGTGATCCTGAACCTGATCCTCATAGAGAGCCTGCTATCGGTAGATAATGCCGCAGTACTCGCTACCATGGTGCGCGACCTGCCTATACAGCAGCGCAAAAAAGCACTGCGTATCGGTATCATCCTGGCTTATATCTTCCGCGGAGCCTGCCTCCTTTTTGCGAGTATACTGATCAAGATCAACTGGCTGAAACTGGTGGGCGGAGCATACCTGCTCTATATCTTTATCAATTTCTTTTACAAAAAACTGACCGGCAAGGCTGCCATAGAGGAGCCGCACATCACCAAGAAGCGCTTTAAGCTCCTGTCACCATTCATGAGTACAGTCCTCATGGTAGAGTTTATGGATCTTACCTTTTCTATAGACAATGTCTTTGCCGCGGTGGCTTTCACAGATAATACGGTGCTGGTATGTATCGGTGTTTTCATAGGCATCATAGCCATGCGGATCGTGGCGGGCTACTTTGTGAAGCTGATGGAGCATTTCCCATTTCTGGAGACGATCGCCTTTACTATCATCGGGCTACTCAGCGTCAAGCTGATCATGTCTTTCTTCGTACCCTATATGCCTAAAGAGATGGCAGAGATCGTAGACGGCCACAAGACCGACCTGTATTTTTCTATCCTGACTGTTTCGATATTTGGCATGCCGATATTGAGCTCGCTGCTGTTCAACTTCCCGAAGAAGCATTAACCCTTTAGCTGCCTGATGATCTGCTCATAGGCTCTCTTGATCTCGCGAAATTTGCGATTGGCCTCCTCTACATCTACCTTATCTTTCCGCTTATCGGGGTGGTATCGGAGCACCATTTTGCGATAGGCCGCCTTGACCTGAGCGATCTCTATGGTCTCCTCCATCTCCAGGAGGGCAAAGGGATTATTGACCTTGCTATACAGCTGCTTCACAGCTTTGAGCTCCTCCGGAGAAATGCCCAGATAGCCTGCTATCTTCTGAATGGTGTTGTGTTCTTTGGCTGTCACAAAGTCATCAACCGAAGCAATATCATAGAGCAGCTTGATGATCTCGAAGTGGCTCGCATGCGTAGAGAGTGCCTTCAGCTGCTCGCAGGCCATACGGGTAAAGGCCTGCGGTCCTACAAAGACATGGTCACTCACCTGCTTGCGGCGCTTGATGCCTGTCTTGCCAAAGTTGCGCTCGAGAAACTTAAAGAGCATTGTTTCTGTCTCGTCAGAGGCGTTGCCATTGAGGCGCATTACCTCTGTAGCGAGCACGATCACTGCATGCTCCATATCGGCCCTGGCGGCTAGCTTGCGCTGCTGCTGAGGGCCGGAATCTTCTGTGACCTCCTCACCTGATACGATCTGATGGATAGAATCGCGTAGTACATCAAAGAAGCTTTTGCCGGCCATTATAGTGAGTGTCTTATTCTCCTGCGAGTTTGAGGATATGATCGTACTCGTCCTTTTTGACGGCCTGTACGGAGAGGCGGCTCAGGCGCAGGAGGTCCATATTGGCCAGCTTCTTATCCTGCTTGATCTGGGGCAGGGGGACAGGCGTCTTAAATTTCTTCATAAACTGTACATCCACTACCACCCATGCCGGCTCCTCTGTAGTGGGGTCTTGATAGGACTCCTTCACTACTTTAGCCAGGCCTACTACTGCGGGGTCTGTCACTGAGTGATAGAAGAGGCAGATGTCCCCTTTCTTCATAGCCTGCATATTATTGCGGGCGGCATAGTTGCGCACGCCGCTCCAGAAGGTCTGCTTCTCGGCTTTGAGATTGTCTATCGAGTAGGTAGAAGGTTCAGATTTTATGAGCCAATAGTTCATACTGTCTGTGTTTTGAGATTGATCACGTTAGCACTCTTTTGCTGGTACTCTTTGATACCCTGGGCGAGGCACTCCATAGCTGCTGTCAGGTCATTGCCATTCAGCACATAGGCCAGGCGCACTTCATTGCGACCGGAGCCCTTGGTAGAGTAGAATCCTGAGGCAGGAGCCATCATCACGGTAGCACCATTATGAGAGAATGACTCCAGCATCCACTGGCAGAATGCATCCGCGTCATCTACCGGCAGCTGTGCTACTGCGTAGAAAGCGCCGCCAGGAGTAGGGCATTTAACGCCCGGTATATTATTGAGCAGCGCTACCATGAGGTCACGGCGGGACTGGTATTCCTGCTTCACGCCATCATAGTAGTCCTGACCGAGATCAAAGAGGCTCTCCCCTGCTATCTGGCCCAGAGATGGCGGGCTGAGACGCGCCTGCGCAAATTTCATAGCAGCGGCGAGGATATCCTGATTGCGTGTCACTAGCGCGCCGATGCGTGCACCACAGGCGCTAAAGCGCTTGGAGATAGAGTCTATCACCACTACATTATTGTCGAGGCCCTCTAGATTGAGCGCAGAAAAGTGCTTCTCATCTCCGTAAACAAACTCACGGTACACTTCATCTACGAAGAGGTAGAGATCATACTTCAGAGCCAGGCCGCGGAGTACCTCCAGTTCCTCGCGGCTGTAGAGGTAGCCTGTCGGATTATTAGGATTGCAGATGAGGATAGCCTTGGTCTTATCTGTGATGAGTTTTTCAAAGTCTGCGATCGGTGGCAGTGCAAAACCATTCTCTAGCGAGCATGATATCGGCCTGACTGTGATATGGCTGGTAGTAGCAAAACTGATATAGTTGGCATACATCGGCTCGGGGATGATCACTTCTTCGCCTTCATTGATGCAGCTCATCATGGTGAAGAGCAGCGCCTCAGAGCCGCCATTGGTGATGATAAAGTTAGATGAGTCTACTTTTATACCGAGCCTATTGTAGTACTCAGAGAACTTCTCCCTATAGCTGGCCAAGCCATTGCTGGGGCAATACTCCAACACCTTCATATCGAGGTGAGCGAGTTTATCCCAAAACTGCTTGGGCGTCTCGAGGTCCGGCTGTCCTATATTGAGGTGGTAAACTTTCGTTCCTTTTTTCTTCGCTCCGTCTGCGTATGGTACGAGTTTGCGGATAGGCGATGCGGGCATCTGCTGGCCCTTGGTAGATATAGATGGCATAGCACTTTTTTAGCAAAACGAAGGTCGGTAAAAAAGTGGCAAGTAGCAAGAGATCGGGTCAAAGCAAAACCGGCAATACAGAGACTGCATTGCCGGTAGCTAACTTCCGAAACCGGAAATCAAGTTAGTTATTGGTCTTCAGCATAGATGGCTTAGCCAGCGGGATGCTTTTGTCCTGCTCAGGCTTGATCACCTCACCGCGGATGGTCACTACCTTGCTGCCATCACCGGTATTTGACTCTACAGTGATCGTTTTAGTAAAAGCGCCCGGACGGCCAGATGTATTGTATGTAGCGGATATCACAGACTCCTTGCCCGGCAGGATAGGCTCCTTGGGCCAGGTAGGCACAGTACAGCCGCAAGAGGCGTGTACATTAGACAGGACCAAAGGCTCTTTGCCTTCATTCTTAAACTTAAAGTCATGTGTGACCTGAGGTCCCTCTACCACGGTACCGAAATCATAAGACTCCTCTACGAACTTGATCTTTGGTGCATTGGGATTGACAGGCTTGGCAGCCTTCGGATCTGCCTCAACAGTAGCAGCCTTTTGGGCTGATGCAGAAAGGCTCAATACTATCACCGCGCTTACAAAGAGGAACATTCTTTTCATGGCTATAAGAGATTTAATGTCTGCTAAATTATATTTCTGAGCGATATTTTTCAAATAGCTGCGCTTCCAGGCCTTTGCTTTAACAGAATTTAGACTAGATATCACCCGGTACCGGGCGCAGCAGCACTTCTTCTACCACCGTTGTCTTAGAAAGATGATAGATATCCCAAACTGTCTGCGCGATATCTTCTGCCTTCATAAATCGCGACTCTTCTATACCCGCACCTGTCCAGGAGTCGGTATAGGTAGCGCCCGGCAGTAGGGAGGTTACTTTGACGGCATGAGGTTTCAGTTCTTCGCGTAGCGCTTTAGATAGGCCCAGCAGGGCAAATTTTGAGATACTGTAAGAGCCGCCATTGGGGTAGGCGTTGATAGAGGCTACGGAGCACATATTAAAGATATGCGCGCGGCCATAGCTGATCATGCCCTGTACAAAGTGTCGGGTCATATGATAAGCGCTATAGAGATTGGTATCGATCAGTTTCTCCAGCGTACCTTCTTCCTCATTGATCACCTGGCCGGGCAGGAATACGCCGGCATTATTGACCAGGATGTGGACGTGGTCCCAGGCAGCCTTTATATCAGCAGCGAAGGCTGCTATCTGAGCCTTGTCCGACATATCACAGGTACGGAATACATGTGGCTGACCAGGTGCGAGGGCTGCAACCTCCGCCTCCAGTGCTTTAATATCCTTCTCACCTCTGGCGCAGGCTGCTACAGCGTAGCCGTTTTTTGCAAAATGCAGGGCTATAGATCTGCCTATTCCTTTGGATGCGCCAGTGATGATGATGTTTTTCAATGCTCAGTATTTAGTAGTTAGTATTAAGTATTTAGATAGAATTTAAAACCACACCTAACTAAATCAGATTTACCTCGGGGTTGATCTCTACGCCAAATTTATCCATTACGGACTGGCGGATATCCATAGCGAGCTGGTAGACCTCATGGCCTGTAGCGCCGCCATAGTTCACGAGGACGAGTGCCTGCCTGGCATGCGAGCCAGTATTACCTACACGTCTGCCCTTCCAGCCGCACTGCTCTATGAGCCAGCCTGCAGGTAGCTTTACTTCACCTGAGGCCTGGGGATAGTTGGGCATGAGCGGGTACTGCGCTATCAGCTCGCTGCATTTCTCAAAGGAGACCGTAGGATTTTTGAAAAAGCTCCCTGCATTGCCCAGTATAGCGGGGTCCGGCAGTTTAGAAGAGCGTATTTTGATCACAGCCTCGCTCACAGCTTTGATATTGAGATCAAAGACCTTCATCTCATCCAGTGTGGCTTTGATATCGCCATAGCTGATATTGAAGCGAGGTTCTTTATTCAGACGAAAATGTACTGCTGTAATAATGAACTGGTCTTTAAGTTTATTCTTAAAGACACTCTCTCTATATCCAAAATCGCAGTCTGCAGCAGTGAAAGAGACCACCTCGCCGGTGTCGACATGTATAGCTTCTACACGGGTGCAGACATCCTTCATCTCTACACCATATGCACCGATATTCTGCATGGGTGCAGCACCTGTCTGGCCGGGTATCAGAGCCATATTTTCCACGCCCGCGTACCCGTGATCCACACAGTGCATTACAAACTGATGCCAGACCACTCCGGCCTCTACACGCAGGTAGTAGTGATGCATATCCTCGCGCTCCAGTGTGATGCCGGGTATGGAGACCTTGACCACCAGCCCGTCAAAATCTTTGGTCAGGAGCAGATTGCTACCACCGCCCAGGATCAGCTTTTTGCTCTCGCGAAATACTTTGGTGTTTTGCAGCTCCAGTATATCATCTACTGAGGTCACCTCTGCGAAATGGCGCGCACGCGCAGGGATATGGAAAGTAGTGAGGTCTTTGAGCTCTATGTCAGAGAGTATCTGCATGGCGGCAAAGTAAGGTATTTTTTTGACCAGCCACTAGGCAGGTAGCACAGAGGCCAGCTCCGTGAGTGAGTGCAGCCTCCAGTCAGCTATTGCAAACTTCGGGTTATCAAAATTTTCCGGCGCGGGTATAGCTACGCATTGCATGCGGGCTGCCTTGGCGGCTATGACGCCCATAAGAGAATCTTCCAACACGAGGCAATCCAGCGGGTGGACTTTCAGCTCGGCAGCAGCTTTGATAAATACGGCAGGGTGCGGCTTGCCGTATTCCTCATGCTCAGCAGAGATCACAGCCTCAAAGATATCTTCACCGTTCAGCCGCTTTACACATGCTTTGATGAGGCGCATGGCAGATGATGAGGCCAGAGCTATTTTATAGCCCTTCTGCCGAAAAAACTCCAGCGACTCCAGAACGCCTGGCATCAGCTGCGCCTCATGCGTGATGGCATGCTCCATCTCATCCAGTATCTCCTCGTGTATCTCCACTATGCTCTTGCTCTCCCACGGATACTTCTCAAACCAATACTCCAGCACATGGTCAAAACGCAGTCCTGTGGTACTGGCACATTGCTCCTCTGTGAGCCGGAGGCCCACGGTACCCAGTACCTTTATCATAGACTGGCGCCAGTATGGCTCTGAGTCTATCAGCAGCCCATCCATATCGTATATGACAGCTTTCGGCATAAATCAGTATTAAGTATTTAGTAGTAAGTAATAAGACTTTAATGCAGTATAAATGAATTCGCTTTCATCTAAATACTAATTACTGAATACTAACTACCAGACCCTACAAAAGAATGATAAATTTGCGGACCACTAGAGATTATGAAGAAAATACTGATACTCGGCGCCGGCAAATCCTCCATCTACCTCATAGACTACCTCGTAGAGCACGGGGCTACTGAGCAGTGGGAGATCACAGTAGGTGACCTGACCACTGAGCTCGCCCTGCTCAAGACAAAAGGCCGTCTCTATACGACCGCAATAGCGTTTGACATAAAGAATGAGGCTGGTCGCCATGCTACTATCAGCGCACATGACATAGTGATATCTATGCTGCCGGCGGTGCTGCACACCACGATAGCCGACGACTGCCTGCTGCTAGGCAAAAATCTCGTGACACCATCCTACATCTCTCCAGCAATGAAGGCTATGGACGAAGCAGTGCGCGCCAAGGGCCTGATCTTTATGAATGAGATGGGGCTCGATCCGGGCATAGACCATATGAGCGCCATGCAGATCATAGATGAGCTGCAGGCTAGTGGCAAAACGATCACCTCTTTCCGCTCTCACTGTGGCGGACTGGTGGCGCCCGAGAGCGATACCAATGCCTGGCACTATAAGTTCTCATGGAATCCGCGCAATGTAATACTGGCGGGGCAGGGAGATGGCGGTATCAAGTGGAAGGAAGATGGCGAAGTATGTGAGATACACTACCCGCAGCTTTTTGGCAGCACCTCTCCTATCGACCTCGGCCCTGATGGCACATATGACAGCTATCCTAACCGCGACTCTCTGAAATACATATCGGAGTATCACCTGGATAACGTAGATACTATGTACCGTGGTACACTGCGGGTACCTCCATATTGTGAGGCATGGGACTGCCTCGTGCAGCTAGGCTATACCGCTCCTACCGGCAAAACCACTTTTGTACCCAAGACGGAAGCCATAGCCCAGCTGGAGCTGGAAGACCGCCCCGAGATACAATATATGCTGGAGGAGATCGGCCTCTTTGATGCCGCAAATTTTCCTGCTGATAAATGCCCGGCAGAAAACCTCCAGAAGCTACTGGAGAATAAGTGGAAAATGGAGCCTGCAGATAAAGATCTCGTAGTAATGGTGCATGAGATAGAGTATCTGGACGGAGATAGTAAACATCGCATTCAGTCATCACTCTACCTCACAGGTAAAGATGGCGAGCATACGGCTATGGCGCTGACAGTAGGGCTGCCGCTGGCTATAGTGACTAAACTGATACTGAAAGATCAGATATCTATGCGTGGCGTGCTGATGCCGAAACACAAAGAAATATATGAGCCAGTGATGAAAGAGTTAGAGGGTTTAGGTGTAAAGTTTAAAGAAGTCGTAACTTAGTATCCTAGAATGCCGCCAATGAAAACGACCTTACCTATCATCACCCTGGCTGTTATTTTATTTTCATGCTGTACGAAGAAGTTTTGTACGGGTGAATACTATAAAGACATAAGAATTGCCTTTCAGGGGTACTCCAGCACCGAGCTGGAGCAAATCACGATCACAGAGTATGACAAAGCGTCGGGGCAGGCCATCGGACCAGCCCGTGTCAGCCATGTAGGTGTTCAATCCGGGTCTCCCCTTTTGCTGGGAAACGCGTACACGTCTAACCGCGACTCGTTCTATCTTGATCAGCGATATTTTATCATTTCCCGCCCAGACGGATCCGACACGATCAAGGACATCAGCTATCAGACCGTGCATCATACTATCAATTGCAACAACTGTTTTGGTCAGCGTGATATGATCACAGACATTAGCAACTTCTCCTATACATGCCATGGTCGCATCTACCAGGAGAGCGACACGCTTTTATTCGTCAAATAAGAGAAGGAAACAAGCTCCCAATCACGCCCTCATTTATTTGGAAATAATCTTGGCAAACACTACGTTTACAAGATGCAAAAGCAACTGGATACTCTAAATAATAAGACGGCACAGGCCCTCCTCGGTGGTGGTGCAGATCGTATCGCCTCACAGCACAAGAAAGGCAAACTCACCGCCCGTGAGCGCGTAGACCTGCTGGTAGACGAGGGTTCCTTTGAGGAGATCGGCATGTTTGTAGAGCATCGATCAAAAGATTTCGGCCTCGAGAAAGAGATCTATCCAGGAGATGGCGTCATCACCGGCTATGGCACTATCAATGGCCGTGCGGTATATGTTTTTTCACAGGACTTCACCGTGTTTGGCGGCTCGCTGTCTGAGACACATGCCGAGAAGATAGTGAAGCTGATGGACCTGGCTATGAAAAATGGGATCCCACTGATAGGGCTCAATGACTCCGGTGGCGCCCGTATACAGGAGGGTGTAGTATCTCTGGGTGGCTATGCAGATATCTTCTATCGCAATGTGATGGCCTCCGGCGTGATACCTCAGATATCCGCTATCATGGGGCCATGCGCAGGTGGCGCAGTGTACTCTCCCGCTATCACAGACTTTATCATGATGGTGGAAAACACCTCCTATATGTTTGTGACCGGGCCTAATGTGGTCAAGACCGTGACACATGAAGATGTGACCAGCGAAGAACTAGGTGGCGCTATGACGCATGCTACTAAGTCAGGAGTGACCCACTTCGCCTACGCCAATGAGGTAGAATGTATCAATGGTATCAAAAAGCTGCTCAGCTATATCCCTCAGAACTGCGAGGAGACAGCTCCCTTTGCAGACTATGATGGCATCAATGAGTGGCGTGAGAAACTCAATACAGTGATACCGGCCAATCCGTCCCAGCCATACGATATGCGCGATGTGATACAGGAGCTGGTAGACGGAGATTCTTTCTATGAAGTACATAAGGACTTTGCAGAGAATATCGTCGTGGGCTTTGCCCGCCTGGCGGGACGTAGCATAGGTATCGTGGCCAATCAGCCTGCCGTACTGGCCGGCGTACTGGATATCAACTCATCTACCAAGGGTGCACGGTTCGTACGCTTCTGCGACTGCTTTAATATACCACTACTCACACTCGTAGACGTACCGGGCTTCCTGCCGGGTACAGATCAGGAGTGGCATGGCATCATCACCAATGGTGCTAAGTTGCTTTATGCTTTCAGCGAAGCGACGGTACCAAAGATCACTGTGATCACCCGCAAGGCCTATGGTGGAGCGTACGATGTGATGAACTCCAAGCATATCGGCGCAGATATGAACTATGCCTGGCCTAATGCTGAGATAGCAGTGATGGGTGCCAAGGGTGCCGCTGAGATCATATTTAAGCGTGAGATCAGCTCAGCAGCCGATCCTGCCCAGAAGCTGGACGAAATGGTCAACCAGTATACCGAGAATTTTGCCAATCCATACAGGGCTGCAGCACGCGGTTTTGTAGATGAAGTGATAGAGCCAGCTGCCACCCGCCAGAAGCTGATACGTGCATTTAAAGTATGTGAGACCAAGGCTGTGAAACTGCCTAGGAAGAAGCACGGAAATATTCCTTTGTAAAAATTTAATTTGGAAATCTGACGATCAGGTTCTACTTTCACAAAACATCCGACAAAAGTCCGTGAAGAATTTTATCCATACATGTATCTGTTGTTGTTCTGCCGAGCAGCAGATAGATCATTTGTGGACATGACCCTGCTAGCCTAATCTAATTTCATCATAGAAAGCTCCACCTCCGTGGGGCTTTTTTTATGCCTATAACTCAAAAAATGATAGAAACGACCATAAAACCAAGTGCAAAACTAAGGCGAAAGCTGGACCAGCTGAGCGGCCAGATAGGCAATACGCCGCTACTGGATCTCTCAGGGCTCAGCCTCAATAAGGCTGTGACCATTCACGCCAAGGCCGAGTGGCAGCAGCTATCCGGCAGTATCAAGGCACGTGCAGCCTTCAACATCATAAAGCTGGCTATCGATGCAGGGCAGCTGCACGAAGGTAAGGCCCTACTAGATGCTACGAGTGGCAATACAGGTATAGCCTATGCCACCATCGGTGCCCGCCTCGGGCTGAAGGTCAGCCTCTGCCTGCCGGAAAATGCATCCAGAGAGCGCAAAGCGATACTCGAATCTCTCGGTGCAGAGATCATCTATACTTCAAGATTTGGTGGTACTGA
Source organism: Bacteroidetes bacterium UBA1941 (assembly GCA_002336805.1). Taxonomy (GTDB): domain Bacteria; phylum Bacteroidota; class Bacteroidia; order Chitinophagales; family LD1; genus UBA1941. The sequence continues at coordinate 81,461 of DDEZ01000006.1, read as the reverse complement.
CGAGGCGCAGGAGGTGGCTAGCTACCTGGCGCAGCAGTTTCCGGACAAATATTACTATGCCGATCAGTATAAAAACGCTGCAAACTGGAAAGCGCACTACTACAATACTGCCAGCGAGATCCTGCGTCAGGCTCCCGGCATCACACACTTTGCCTCAGGCCTGGGCACTACGGGGACTTTCACCGGTACAGGCCGCCGTCTCCGCGAAGCGCTGCCGGATGTAAGCCTCATTGCCTTTCAGCCTGACTTTGCACTGCACGGCCTGGAGGGGTGGAAGCACCTGGAGACCGCCGTGGTGCCGGAGATCTATGATGCACAACTAGCTCATGCCATACATGAGGTATCTACCGATGGGGCGCATGAGATCCTAAGCAGAGTGGCCCGTGAATATGGCATCCTGCTCAGCCCATCCGCTGCCGCCAACCTGGCCGGTGCAGTAGCACTGTCAGCGCAAATAAGCAATGGCTCGGTAGTGACAGTACTACCGGACAATGCTGATAAATACTCTGAAATCATTAAACAAATACTATGAGCCTTCACATCACACACGACGCCAGAGAGCGTATCATCCATGATGCTATCCAGACCTTTCCGGATGAGTGCTGCGGCTTTCTGTATGGTACAGAGACCGGAGACGACAGGCTGATACTAGAGGTGCAGGCTGTAGGCAACTCAAAAGATGGTGACAAGCGCAGGCGCTTTGAGATCAAGGCACTCGACTACCTGCGCGCAGAGCGCTACGCAGAGGCCAATAACCTGCTGCTCCTGGGTGTATACCACTCTCACCCGGATCATCCATCCGTACCCTCAGAGCATGACAGGGTAGCTGCACAGCCGTATTTCTCATACGTCATCGTGTCTATCCTGGCCGGCAAGTACAACACGATACAATCCTGGAGACTAAATGACGCCTCACAATTCGAAGAAGAAACAATCTCCCGATCACAATTTTCAAACTAAAACATAAAACAACATCATGGCTACTGTGATTATCCCCACTCCCCTCAGAAAATTTACCGGACAGAAAACGAAGCTGGAAGTAGAAGGCTCCAGCGTGAAAGAGGCGATAGAAGACCTCGCGCTGAATTTTCCCGACCTGAAAAAACACCTGATAGATGACAATGGTCGTCTGCGAACGTTTGTCAACATATTCGTAGGAGATGACGATATCCGCGACCTGCAAAACGAATCCACCACCCTCCAGGATGGCAGCGTGATCAGCATCATACCCGCCATAGCCGGAGGCAGTCATTGACCATTCACCCTAAAACCATAAACTAACATGAGCAGCAATACAGCATTCAGCAAAGAAGAACTAGCGCGGTACAACCGGCATATTATTATCCCAAGCTTTGGTATAGAGGCGCAGCAGAAACTAAAAGAAGCAAAGGTCCTCGTAGTCGGGTCCGGAGGGCTAGGTAGCCCGCTACTGCTGTATCTCGCAGCAGCAGGTGTAGGCACGATAGGTATCGTAGACTTTGATGTGGTAGATGATAGCAACCTGCAGCGGCAGGTACTGTTTGGCGTATCTGAGGTGGGAAAACCGAAAGTAGAGGCTGCGAAAGAACGCCTGCTGCAGCTCAACCCGCATATCAGCATCGTGACCTATAACACGCAACTCACCTCTCAAAATGCCCTCGACATCATAAAAGATTACGACGTAGTTGCAGATGGTACGGACAATTTCCCAACGCGCTATCTCGTGAATGATGCCTCCGTCATACTCGGCAAGCCGAACGTATACGCATCTATCTTCCAGTTTGAGGGTCAGGTGTCAGTCTTCAACTATACCGACGCCAGCGGCAATACAGGACCAAACTATCGTGACCTCTACCCTACTCCACCACCTCCTGGCCTGGTGCCTAACTGTGCTGAGGGTGGGGTGCTGGGCGTACTGCCGGGCATCATAGGCAGCCTGCAGGCCAATGAGGTGATCAAAGTAATAACCGGTGTCGGCGAGACGTTGAGCGGCCGCTTCTTTGTATTTGATGCACTGACATTTGAATCGCGCACGCTGAAGATCAAGAAACAAGCAGCCACACCTCAGGTCACCACGCTGATAGACTACGAGCAATTTTGCGGTGTGAAGGCTGTGGAGCGCAAGATCAAAGAAATAACGGTGGAGGAATTTGAGGAGTGGCAGACATCGGGAGCAGACATCCAGGTGATAGACGTTCGCGAACCGGCAGAATATGCAGAAGTGAATATCGGCGCGCTGCTGATCCCGCTTGGCACAGTTTCTGAAAGAGCGAAAGAAATAGCGCGCGATAAAAAGGTAGTAGTACACTGCAAGATGGGCGGGCGCAGTGCCAAAGCTATCCGCGAACTGGAGGACTCAGCAGGCTACGACAATCTGTACAACCTCAAGGGCGGCATCACAGCATGGGTGCAATACCAGCAGCAAAAAGAATTGGCTAACTAATAAAACTGAAATAATATGAGTACGACTGATGCCGCCACTGAGGCGAGAGTGAACGAAAATGTGGTCCGCCTGGTAGCGGCCCAGGTATTGATCTTTGCTATTGCTACGATAGTGACCGGCTGGTGGTTTCTTGCAGCATACCTGATATTAGACTTTTTTGTGCGGGCTTTCACGGCCTGGCGGACGCCCTTTGTCATAGTAGCGCGTCAGATAGCAGAAGGGCTAAATCTGCCTAACAAACCTATATATGCCGCGCCCAAGAAGTTTGCGGCGGGTGTGGGCTTTGTCTTTTCCATTTTGATCACAGCACTGCTGCTGACAGATCAGCTGCTGGGTGCAAGGGTTGTGACGGGGATATTGGTGGTATTTGCTACACTGGAGTCAGTATTCTCCATCTGCGCAGGCTGCTATGTGTACTCTTACCTCGTAGCACCGCTGCTGAATAAATACAATCACCGCGAAGCTTAAAACTTCAGGTAGAAATCTTGCGTCAGGTATCTGTACTCGTCTGTATAGACACCTGATTCATTTTGAATGGTGATAGTATCGCGATGAGTGGAGCCGTGAGAGCGTGAGAGACAGAGCATAGTGACATAAGGATCGCGGCCATGCACAGCTATCACATCTGTGCGACGGATCAGGTACAGCGCTTTCTCAGCAGCATGGATCAGAAACTGCTCTACATTAAAATAAGGCAGAATAATACTGGCGCGACCATTTGAAACAAGAAGCCTGGCAATGCCGGCGATCAATTCATCATAAGAGAGGTTAGTACTATGCCTCGCTACGTTGCGCTGGGCATCATCAGAGGTATAGTCATTGATGAAGTAAGGCGGATTAGATACTATCAGGTCGTAACGCGCTCCATCCGGCATATCTTGCAACGATGTGTGCAGCACTGATACACGATGAGCCCAAGGCGATGCAAGCGCATTTTCATTAGATTGGTCGTAAGCATCCCGGTCTATATCTATGGCTGTGATAGCTGCGTGAGGGTTCCTTTGCGCCAGCATCAGTGCTATGACTCCTGTACCAGTGCCTATGTCCAGTATCCGCTGCGCATCAGACACATCAGTCCACGCACCTAGCAGTACACCATCCGTGTTTACCTTCATAGCGCACCGGTCATGTGCGACACTAAATTGCTTGAATCGGAATGGCGTGCTCATGGAGCTATTTCACTCCTGCAGGTTCTTTCGCATTCACCATCTTCTTGAGCTCCTCCACCACGTAGTCTATCTCCTCCTTTGTATTGTGCATGGAGAAAGAGAATCTTACGGACTTGCGGTCCTGAGCGGCATGGATGCCAGCCAGCACGTGTGAACCCACCTCGGACCCTGAGGTGCAGGCACTACCACCCGAGGCACAGATACCGGCGATATCCAGATTGAAAAGTATGAGGTCTGTTTTTGTATTATGCGGGAGGGAGACATTCAGTACCTTATAGTGGCTGCGCTCATCTGTATAGCCATTATATGCCACATCATCCAGTTCGCTATCCAGCCTTGATTTCATGTATGCTTTGAGCGCAGTGACATGCTCACGGCGCCTATCCATATTAGCGATAGACATTTCGAGTGCCTTACCCAAGCCTACTATCCCGTAGAGATTCTCCGTACCGCCGCGCATATTACGCTCCTGCGAGCCGCCATCTATGAATGGCTGCACCTTCACACCACCATTGATGTACACAAAGCCGATACCCTTGGGTCCATAGAACTTGTGCCCCGAACCACTGATAAAGTCAACGCTCAGCTTTTGTACATCCATAGGAAAATACCCTATCGTCTGCACCGTGTCAGTATGAAAGTATGCACCATACTGCCGGCACAGTGCGCTGACGCGCTCCAGATCCAGCAGTGTACCTATCTCGTTGTTTGAATGCATGAGCGTGACGAGCGTCTTCTCTTTGCTATTGCTCAGCAGGTGCTCCAGATGGCTGTAGTCTACTTCGCCGTAGTGGCCTATTTTCACCATATCCACCTGCACACCTTCGCGGCCCTCCATCTCTACCGAGTGCAGGACACAATGATGCTCAATGGGGCTGGATATGATACGGCGCACCCCGAGATTTTTCACGGCCTGCTTGATCACCATATTGTTAGACTCTGTACCGCATGAGGTAAAGAACACCTCTGAGGTGGAAGCATTGATCGCACCGGCCACGATTTTGCGCGCCTTCTCTATCGCAGCGCGGGACTTGCGTCCATAGCTATGTATGGAGGAGGGATTGCCAAAATTATCAGTTAAAAATGGCAGCATCTCATCCAAAGCTTCTTTGGCGAGTGGCGTGGTGGCGGCGTTGTCCAGATATACTTTCATGTGCGAACCTCTTTGAAACAATAAACACTAAATAAAATACCATAGGTAGCACCTCTGTTTCGCAGGGCAAGTTATGAAATAAAGCAGAAAACGAAATCAGCGCTGTGGATAGTGGAGTGAACGATTTTAACGTCTGTTTAGAACCCTGAAGAATTTGGTATGATTTTCCGTATTTTTATGTAAACGTTTACGTATATGCATAAGTACTTTGCAATCCTGGTTGCCCTCTTCTTTACGATGTGCTCCTTTGCACCTGATAAGCCGGCTACTACTGAGGTTCACATCAAATGGATGAACTGGGACGAGATGCAAAAGGCTCAGGCCAAGCATCCTAAAAAAGTGTTTGTAGATGTATACACGGATTGGTGCGGATGGTGTAAGCGGATGGACGCTACTACCTTTGAAAATCCGAAGATCGCAAAGTACATGAGCGAAAATTACTACTGCGTCAAATTCAATGCTGAGACGAAAGAGAAAATTGTGTTTAAAGGTGAAGAATACACGAATACTGGTCGATACAGCTCTCTTGCTACATTCCTCATGCAAAACCAGATGAGCTTTCCCACCACGCTCTATTTTGACGAGCAGTTGAATATGCTCAGTGCCGTACCAGGCTATATGGATCCCAAAGCAGCGGAGCCGATTCTTAATTACTTTGTAAGTAACAGTTTTAAGACTACTCCGTGGGAAGAGTACCAGAAGAACTTCAAAGGTTCTCTTTAATCAATCGCGCGCACAGATCTTGACAAAGTCACAATAGCGGCACCTATCTCTATCCTCTGTCTTGGTGAACGGCACTTCCTCATTGACGATCTCGCGCAGTATATCATCCAGTATAACCTGAAATTCATCTAGGGTCTGATCCGTGAGTATATCGGAGCCATTCTTTTGTAGCGGCTCGTACCTGCCCTCTGCATGGCGAAGCCAGTAGATACCTGACCGGATGCCATCCGGCTGCTTTCCGTGCACACAGCGATACAGCCACGCATACATCATCAGTTGGAACGATTTGCCATACTCTGGATCCGAACGAAGCAGTGGCAGATCATCTATTTTTATCTTGCTCTTCTTAGAGTCGCCTGTTTTATAGTCAGCGATATTCACCACATCATTCACCCGATCCACCCGGTCCGTGAGCCCATGTACCAGGATATCGTAACCTCCTATCTGGACGCGCTGCTGCATATCCTGCTCCAGCAGTATCACGATGCCCTTTTTACCCTCTAGCTCCAGCGCCTCTACCCGCTTCATCTCATTCTTCAGGAAGTTTATCACCAGGCTCGTACAGACATTGTACAGGAGGTAGTTTTTGCCTTGCTGCAGGCTCTGCACGTCAAAGCGCTCCTGGAGATAAGTACGTATCAGCCCCCCCACTCTATTGGTATCAGATATGACACCTTTCAAAAAAGTGACTGTCAGAGGTGTGCCCAAGGTTTCCTTATAGATATGCTCGAGCGCGTAGTGCACAGCAGAACCTATGGTGCTGGCTTCCATCTCTTCCTCTATTTCCTCCTGCTCACGGAGGCCAATAATATTCTTTAAATAAAACTGCAACGTACAGTTGATATAGCTATTAAGGGCGGTGGGCGAAAGTCCCTTATTCTCCACATATTTCTTCAATATAGCTTTGACACCATCATCTTTTTGCACCACTATAGGCCGCTCCTCCTGCCTGATCTCCGCGCCCAGCACAAAGTTTCGCTCGCGCAGTTTGATGTTGGCCTTATCCTTTAGCTCATGCTGCATCTGAAGTATAAAGCGGCTTTTCTCTCCTCCGCCCAGCAGGTCGCTCTCCGTATTATAGATCAGGTACATGCGCTCAGCCCGCTGCATGAGCCTGTAGAAAAGATAGGCTGCCACTGCGTCGCGCTCCCTGTGCGTAGACATATATACCCTGCGCACATCATGTGGTATGAATGTTTGTGCACCTTTACCAGATGGCAGGATGCCTTCATTCATAGACAGGATGATCACATTTTTATAGTCCAGACAGCGCGTCTCCATGATACCCATCACCTGCAGGCCGTCAGCTCTGTCGCTCTCAAAAGGCAGCCTGACATTGCGGATCTCGTTTTCCAGCAGCTTCTGCAGAGACTTTATATCCCATACGGGCTCAAAGTCTGCAAGCTGTGCCTGTAGATCAGCCAATACTTTTTTGAGCCAATAGAGGACCTCGATGTCTGTAGCTACCTCTGTACCTGCAGCTGCCAGTGCCACAAACTTCCGGTACAGCCACTCTATCAACCCCGCCATGCGTGACAGATAGCTACCCGGAGTATCAGCTATATCAAACAGCAAACGTATCAGCTCCTCATCAGCGCGAAACCAATCCAGCAGTTCATTCCGCGTGACTGTCACTTTATTTTCTTGCCGGATATGGCGGATCGCTTCCGGCTGGCTCTCCTTATCACTCACCATCATACGGAAATATGTATGATGCAAAAGCGCCAGCACATCCCGGTGATAAAACTTTTGTACGCCGGCCGAAGATACCGACGCATTGTTTTGCAGGCCGCTGATGTGATGTATGAAGTCCGTGAGCTGCATATGCGACAGAGGTAAGCCCATCGTAATATTGACAGTATCGATGCTATCCGGCAGCGAGGCCATCACAGGCTGTAGCAGTTTCTCATCCAGTAGTACTACTACGGTATCGCGCAGATCTGCCTTAGTCACTTTCAGGTGATTCTGAAGTATATCACCTGTGAGCTTAGCCTGGCCTATACTACGGGCTACACCTACCACTTCTATATCTTTTGGCGTAGTGAGGATATTTGACTCCTCCCACTTGAAAGTGCGTATACGCCATGACTTCTTATACTCACGAAAGAAATCTCCCGCCTCCTGCTTATCATCCTGCAGATAATATGTATCAGCATCTACGAGAAATTCTGCTGTATTGATATCGAGTAGATAAGATACGATCTTCTGCTCCGAGCGCGTGAGCCCCGAGAAGCCAACAAAATATATCTTGCTGTATGCTGCCAGGTCAGCCTTATGAATATTCTCCGCCACGTCCCGGTAGATCATCCCATTATAAGCCTTACCTGTACACTGTAATGTCTCCTGCAGGCGGAAATAACTTTGGCGGAAAACATCCCAGAAGTCGCGGTAATTTTTAGAATACTCCGACAGCGTCTCTTCGTCTTCCAGGAAGGTATTCATCGACTTGACATCGTAGAGATCTTTAAAGAACGACTTAGCCTTGACCATCTGCATATCCACTTCATTGAAGTCTGACAGCATGGTATAGCCTGTAGGGATAAACGCATCGAAGTCGTCTATCCCTCCTACTTCTTTATACACTTTAAAGAGGATATTGATCAGCTCCACCTGCTGAGTGAGCTTCTTTTGTGACAGGCTATGCACCCAGCGCTCCATGGCTATGTAGGAGGGATGGGCAGAACCAGCTGCTGCGAATTCCTGACGGGAAAAGTAAGCAGCACGGTTATTAGGAAAGCAAAGCAGCACGCGATCCAGATCAGCGGGATGCTGGCTGCGGATATACTCCCCTACTTTATTCAAAAAGCCTTTCATGATGCTACTTCATTTTCACTGGTGGGCAAACTTTCATCTGACAGACGTATCTGCAGCCGCTTTGCACGCGTATTGGTCACGCCGCTATATACGAACTCATTCACAGCCTTGCGACTCTCCGTAGCTTCCCTTCGCGTAGACGCATCTCCGAAAATATATTCCTGGAAGCCATCCCACCTGCCTATCTCCCGGAGAAAGCGCACCAGTAGCGCCGTGACGCTATTCAGTCGATCGGGCTCATTGTCTGGCTGCTCAGATATGATGTATAGCATCTCCTCCGGGCGTGTAGTAGCCACATAAAAGAGATTTACCAGATCCAGCAGTGAGTCGGACATTTCCTTGGTGTACAAATGACCATATGCGGTCGCCTCCAGATCAGCCTGCACCGGCAGCGGAAAGACATTCACATTCTCTACAAAGTCTTCCGTCAGCTCAGACCACAGGTATTTCTTAGTGTTTCGCAGTTTGAAATCTGCGTCAGGGATGATCACTACTGGATACTGTAATCCTTTAGCCTTGTGTATGGTCAGTACACGGACCGCGTCCATGCTCTCCGGATAGATGATGGACTTGCGGTGCTTATTGGCCTCCCACCAGGCGAGGAACTCGGTAATGCGATTGCCATTGCGCACAGAATACTCCAGGACTTCATCCTGAAAAAACTGCGTAAAAGAATCTTCCTTACTCAGAAAAGGGAAAGCACGTATCAATGCCTGTATCAACTCAGGCAGGCGATTCTGCACCAGCCTGTCACTGTCAAAGGCTAGGCCCGTCAGCTCCGATATATACTGCTCAAAGTTCATGTAGGCTCCTCGCAAGCGAGCATGCACGGTCTGCCCATCACGGCTCATCTGATCCGGTGCAGTGTAGTACAGTACCTCCGCGCGGCGGATCAGGTTATCCTTGTCAGACAGGTAGTATAAAAATGAGATCATCGCGCGCACCTCATAGGAGCTATTGATCAGCAGGCTTTCGGACGAGACTACTGGTATCTGCCGCTGTAGCAGATGGGCAGCTATCTGGCTCCCGATACCGTTGGTACGAGTCAGCACGGCTATATCACTCCAGGTATATCCCCGATCTCGTACACTATGGATCAGTGCCTCGACGTGCGCGCAGAGCTTTTCTACATACTCTCCCTCATCCTCTTCGCAGCGCAGAAAATCTATAGATACCATGCCACCCTCTACCTCCCGGCCTGATAGCTGCGCATGCTCCGCATAGATATGCTGATGAGCGAACTCCGGCTGCGCAGCGGCCACATCGTAAAACTGATTATTGAAATCTATGATGCCCCTGCGGCTGCGATAGTTTTTATTTAGTGATAGCTGCTCTACGCCATAGTTCATGATGGCCACTTCGCGAGCCTGGAGCATATAGTTGCCTTCACTCTTGTACACCTGTGGCAGTGCGGCAAACTGCTCTACCTCTCCACCGCGGAAGCGATAGATAGCTTGCTTGCCATCGCCTACTATGAGGCTATCCTCTACCTTCATCTGGCTATTCTCTATCAGGGGCAGCAGATTGTGCCACTGTAGTACTGATGTATCCTGAAACTCATCTATCAGCACACTATCATACCAGTCTCCTATCCGCTCGTAGATGATCGGTGCATCCTGTTCGTTCACTATCTGGCTGATGCGCTTTTGGAATTCGCTGATGTGGAGCAGGTTATTTTCCTGCTTGTATTCCTCCAGCATCCGCTTGATCTCTGTCAGCAGCATGAAGGAATAGATATTCTTGAGCAGCAGTTTGGCCAGTACATAGTCAGATTCGCTCTGGCGTGAGTGCTGTATCTGATCATAGTATTGGGCTATCTGGCCTTTTATAGATTCTACCTTTGCCTTGTCTGAGGCAGATATTTTGCCAGCCGTCCATTTATCTTCCTGTATCGTCTTCTGCACATAGCTATTAGGCTCCAGTTTGGCTGTGGAGGCATCCGACGCTATATTCAGCAGGTACTTATAGATACTAGCCCGCGACTGGTAGAAATGCGATTCATCCAATCCACTGGCATGTATCAGCTCTATGGCAGCTTTAGCCGGCTCTGAAAGCTTGCCTTCATAAGCCGCCTTGACTGCATACAGACGGTCACGCACTTTGGCAAAATCTTCCAGACTAAAAGCAGAAAGCCGATCTACAAACTCATACGCCTCCTCATTGAATAGCTCCTGGGAGAAATTGATCAGCGAGTATTCAAGATTCCAGCCTTTGCCTTCATTCAGGTTATTCTCTGCAAAATCTATGAGCGCCTTGGTGATCTGGCTCGTGCCTTCATCATTTACCTTATCCAATAGCTTCTCCACCGCCTTGGTCAGCAGCTCTGCACTATCCATTTCTATTTCAAAATTGGAAGAGATGCGCAGGTCATAAGCAAAAGACCGTATCAGGCGATGGACAAAACTATCAATGGTGGAAATGGAAAAATCGGAATAGTTGTGTAGAATATCCAGCAGGAGTACATTGGCGCGCTTGCTCAGTTCCTCTGCAGAGATGCCCAGAGCTGTGGTCAGATCATCTGACAGGCTTTTTGTTTTTGCACTGCCCTCTGCCAGGCCGCCCAAAGCAGAGATGACCCGCTCTTTCATTTCATTGGCAGCCTTATTGGTAAAGGTGATAGCAAGGATATGCCGGTACTTGTCAGCCTCGCCGCGCAGCGCTATGCGCAGGTACTCTCGCACCAGCGTGTAGGTCTTGCCAGATCCGGCAGATGATTTGTAGATGCGCAACATCTTTCAAATATAAAGATTAGCGCCATCGTATATGAGCAAGGTGAATAACTTCCTAAAGAGGTTTTCTGGCCCGTACCATTTCCCTTTTGCCTGGTGGGCCGGGCAGCTTCTCTATCATAAACCCAGCCTCCTGCATATTCCGACGTACATAGCCCTTGGAGCAGTAGGTCACCAGCACTGCGCCAGGGTTCATACTGTCATATATCTTATGGAAAATCTCTGCAGACCAGAGCTCCGGCTGCTTGTCCGGAGAGAAAGCATCAAAGTAGACAAGGTCCTGCCCGTCCGGAATCGTACAGTCAGTCAGCGAACCCTGCAATTTGTGCAATGAAAAATGATCATCAAAAACTATCGTTTCTCCCCACCGCGCCTGATGCAGTTTATGGAACTTCTCCTCATGACCAGGGAAAAGCGAGGCCAGGTTGATCTCATTTAATATTTCCTTAGAAACCGGGTATAATTCGACCCCGGTGTAATGGACCTTTAATCCTTGCTGCCCGGCATATATCCAAGAGAGAAGGGCGTTGAGTCCGGTGCCAAAACCCACCTCAAAAATACTCATCTCTTTAGTATCCAGAGCAGCTAAACCACTTTGGATAAATACGTGTTGCGATTCTGTCAGCGCGCCTCTACGGGAGTGGTATATCTCGTCAAAATGCTCTGAATAGATCGTATGAGAACCGTCTTCAGTCAGGAGTAGTTTCATGCCTTTGCGTCCTCCCCGCTGCGATGAAATGGCCTTATGATCAGTCGGATATTGCGGTCATAGCTGACATAGTTCCACAGCCAGTTGAATAACGTCACGACCCTATTGCGAAAACCAACGATGGACATCAGATGCACCAGCAGCCAGGTAGCCCAGCCAAAGAAGCCGCCAAAGGAAATTTTGCCGACCTCCACCACTGCACGGTTTCTGCCTATAGTGGCCATAGAGCCTTTATCAAAGTAGTCAAAGGCTTTGGTCTGCTCACCTTTGAGCAGGTGACGGATATTTTTGGCCAGGTTATGCCCCTGCTGTATCGCTACCGGTGCCACTTGTGGGTGCCCTTTGAGATATTTATCTGTGACCATATAGGCCATATCACCTATAGCAAAGACATTCTCATAACCCTTTATCCTGTTTGCCTCATCCACCATATACCGTTTGGTCGGCGTGACTATCTCAGGATTGAGCCCTTCTATCATTTGACCTTTCACACCCGCAGCCCAGATCAGGTTAGCGGCTGTGATCGTTTTGCCGGAGGCAGTAGTGATCAGGTGTCCATCGTATTTCGTCACGCGTACATTCAGCCATACCTCGGCACCCAGCTCATGCAGGTAGCGTACAGATCGCGCACGGTTGTCATCATTCATCATAGACAGCAGCCGGTCTCCTGACTCTATGAGTATGACCCGCATCTTGCGGAAGTCCAGCTCGGGATAGTCATTGGGCAGTACATGCTTCTTCAGCTCACAGAGCGCTCCGGTCAGCTCCACACCTGTAGGCCCGCCACCTACCACTACAAAGGTCATCAGCGCATCACGCTCCTCTGTAGACTGTACCAGTAGCGCCTTCTCAAAGTTCTGGAGTATCAGCGAGCGCAGGTTCAGCGCTTCTACCACAGACTTCATAGGCATACTCTTCTCGGCCAGGCCGTCTATGCCAAAGAAATTGGTCGTGGTGCCAGTGGCTACTACCAGGTAGTCATAGTTGCAGATACCGATGCTCGTCTCTATATTCTTCTGCTCCGCATTGATACGGAGCACCTCTCCCCAGCGAAAATGGAAATTCTTATGCCCCTTGAATATCTTTCTGATCGGATAGACAATAGAGTCTGCCTCCAGGCCTGAGGTAGAGACCTGATAGAGGAGAGGCTGGAAGGTATGGTAGTTATTTTTGTCTATCAGCACGACCTGTACAGGCGCATCAAAAAGACTTTTAGCTAGCTCCAGGCCACCAAAGCCGCAACCGACGATGACAACACGGGGCAAATGAACCTCTGGTATGTTTATCTTCATATCTCAGATTTTTTGCGCTGCAAAGGTATGTGTTTCAAGTTTCTTTTAATGGCTTATTCGAACTAAAATTGTACCAATAAACCAACTGTCACAAAGCAGCTATATGGAGAAGAAGACCAAAGCGACCTGCCATATCACGGGCCTGGAGCATGACCTGGATGAACTGATCCCCGGTGATGATGTGAGGGAATCCCTGATAGAGGAGATCCGTAAAGACCGTCCTGGCTTCAATGAGAACTCCTACATCTCTACACGGGAGCTATTCCGCTACCGGATGCGGCAGATGGAGAATATCGTAAAGAAAGAAGTGGGCGAAATGACCGAGCTGGAGTCTCAGGTCATAGATAAATTGAAGTCCAATAATTTCATCTCAGACAACGTAGAGCCTGATATAGAGGCCGAGGCTACGCTGGGCGAACGCCTGGCAGATAAGATCGCCGAGTTTGGCGGCAGCTGGAGCTTCATTATTTTCTTTCTCACTATGATGGCGGTGTGGATGGGCATCAACGTGCTGGTATACAAAGAGCACGGGTTTGACCCGTATCCATTTATCCTGCTCAATCTCGCGCTGTCGTGCCTCGCAGCTCTACAGGCACCAGTCATCATGATGAGCCAAAACAGGCAAAATGACAAGGACCGCGCCCGCAGCGAGCATGACTATCAGGTCAATCTGGCCGCGGAGCTGCAGATACGCCTCCTGCATGACAAGAGAGACCACATGATGCTCAATCAGCACAAGCAGATAGTAGAGATCCAGCAGCTACAGCTGGAGATGCTACAGGAGCTGGTAGAGAAAGTAGAAAAAGCCGTACTGCCCAAGACGTAGGCACCCTAGAACAATGCCTTGCCTGTCATTTCTTTTGGCTGCGGCAGGCCCATCAGTTTGAGTACGGTGGGTGCTATGTCGGAGAGCCCCCCATTTTTCAGGTCAGGCCGGAGTTCATTATCTATCAGAAACAGCGGCACCGGATTTTTGGTATGCGCCGTATTGGGCGAGCCATCATCATTGATCACATAGTCAGCATTACCATGATCTGCGGTGAGCAGGATGGCATAGCCGTGAGCCAGACAGGTAGTGACCAGCTTTTCTACGCAGTTATTGACCGCCTCGCAGGCCTTGACCACGGCGCTGAAAACACCCGTATGTCCCACCATATCCGCATTGGCATAGTTCAGGCAGATGAAATCCGGCTCCGTTTTGTCTATAAACTCTACCGCACGCGCTGTGAGTCCATAGGCACTCATCTCGGGCTGCAGGTCATAGGTAGCCACTTTGGGCGAAGGCTCCATTATCCTCTCCTCTCCCGGAAACAAAGCCTCACGACCGCCGCTGAAAAAGAAGGTCACGTGCGGATATTTCTCAGTCTCCGCCGCGCGCAGTTGCGTTTTACCTGCATTGGATACCACTTCACCCAGCGTCATGGTCAGATCATCATTAGAGAAGATATTCTTCACATTTTTGAAGCTATGATCATAGATCGTGAGCGTGGTATAGTTGAGGTCCAGGCGCTTCATATCCTGCTCGGGAAAATCCTGCTGCGTCAGCGCCCTGGTGATCTCGCGGCAGCGGTCAGTACGAAAATTGAAACAAAGTACAGCATCGCCCTCCCTGATTACGGTCAGCGGAGCACCAGCAGTGTCTGTGACGAGTATGGGTTTGATAAACTCATCTGTCACATCAGCGGCGTAGGAGGCCCTGATAGCAGCCAGTGCATCTGTTGTCTTGTTGCCCTCACCCTTGACCAGGAGGTCATAGGCCAGTTTTACCCGCTCCCAACGGTTGTCCCTATCCATGGCGTAGTACCTGCCACAAACAGAAGCGATACGCCCGGCAGAAGTCTGGAGATATGCACTGAGATCGGTCATGTAGCCCAGTCCACTCTTGGGGTCCGTATCCCTGCCATCAGTAAATGCGTGTATAAAAACCTGATCCGCACCCAGGCCATTTGCCTTGGCTATGTCACAGATAGCACGCAGGTGTGATGTATGTGAGTGTACGCCGCCATCAGATACGAGGCCCATGAGATGTAGCGGTTTCTGCTGCTCGCGGCAGTACCGGATAGCATCCAGCAGGGTAGGATTGGCTACCAGCTCTCCATCGCGCACAGCTATATTGATGCGCAGCAGCTCCTGATAGACTACTCTGCCAGCGCCTATGTTTAGGTGGCCTACTTCGCTATTGCCCATCTGACCGTCGGGCAGGCCTACGGCCTCACCATGGGTGATCAGCTCCGAGTTAGCGTATTTCTTGTATAAACTCTTGATAAACGGAACGTTAGCCTGAGCTATAGCGCTGCGGTCAGGCTGGCTGCCGTGGCCCCAGCCGTCCATGATGATTAATGCTACTTTACGATTCATCTTGATAAATTTGCTTACTAGCTTCTTTTTAGGTAAAATAGTAGATTGATTCGGTATTTGGCACGAATTTCGTAAGAATAGCGGTAAGTTTTACAATTAGCATTAATAATAAAATGAGAGCCTTCTATAAACTCTTTGCGGCCCTGCTTATCAGCATGACAGTTTTTGTCAGCACCAGCCAGGCGCAAAGTTTTGACAACATAGAATCCGCCATCGGTTCTGGCGATGTATCTGCCCTTTCGCAGTATTTCTCCGGCAATGTCGAGATACATATACGCGATGCGCAAAACTCATACAGCAAGTCTCAGGCAGAGGCTGTATTAAAGAACTTTTTCAGCTCCCACTCTCCTCGTTCATTCTCCGTACAGCACAGGGGTGAGTCTCCGGGAGGGGCTAAGTACTTTATGGGTAACCTGTCCACTACTGCCGGCTCTTATCGCACCTACGTATATGCCAAGCAGGTCAATGGCGTTTTTGCCATCCAGGAGATACGCTTTGAAGAGCAGTAGCTCTTTTTGACCTTTCATTCAACTACCAGTTTTTCCGGCTCACTGCCGGGCACGCACAGATAGGCTTTGCGTACCTTTGCATCGAAATTTCTGAAGCAATGCGTACCTATATGTCACCTGGTTTTTTGAAGACATTTCTAGCCTTTACTATCCTCATTCTAAGCACCGGCTTTACAGCCCGCTCCGCTGATGCTCCGGCTGCCAAGGCGGGCGATATCATCAGCTACAACCTGATCAAAAGCTATCCTCAGGAGGAACTAAAAGCGTTTTTCAAGCAGCAGCACATACCGGGCGTCATGCTCGGAGTGAAGCAGGGTATCAATATCTATGAGGTCATCTACCTGACCACCTATGCTGATGGATCACTGGTGCGTGCCTCCGGTATGCTATTCGTACCGCAGGGCAATACCGACCCGGCCCCCACTATGATTTATAATCATGGTACCGAGATATGCCGCGAGACCCCTTTTGACGGTACAGGAGAGCAGAGCATATGCCTGGCCTTTGCCACAGATGGCTACATAGTACTGTGTCCGGACTATATAGGCAAAGGCCTCGGTGAGCGCGCACAGCTCTACCTGGATGCCAAGACTGAGGCCGGTGCCTCTGTAGATATGCTCATAGCTGTGACTGATCTGCTGCCATCTCTACAGGTCAAAAAGGGTGATCAGCTCTTTGTGACCGGCTACTCGCAGGGAGGCCATGCAGCGATGGCCACGCACAGGCTGCTGCAGGCGCAGTATACTGAGCGCTTTCCTGTCACTGCCTCATCGCCTATGAGTGGCCCGTACGATGTAGAGACCACGGTCTACACTACCCGCAGGAAGCACTACGACTACCCTGGCTATCTCGCTTTCATGCTAGCCTCCTTCTATGAAACCCAAGGTGGTATGCAGCTCATGAAAGATGCGCTGATAGCTCCATATGATACGATACTCCCCAGGCTGGTAGATGGCGCCTGGCCTATGGAAGTGATAGATGCCAATATGCCCGACACAGCTTTCAAAGCGGTGAAAAATGAGTTCTACCTGGACTTTGAGCAAAACAAAAATTCTCCATTCCGTCAGTACCTGGCATCTAATAATGTCTACGACTGGAAGCCAGACGCACCGGTACAGCTATGCTACTGCCGTGGTGACGAACAGGTCACCTACAAAAACTCAGTAACGGCCTACGAAACCATGAAGAAGAACGGCGCGAAGAATGTAGAGCTCTGGCAGGCGGGTCGCAAATTTCATCATGTCAATTGCGCACTGTTTGCTGTGATCTACACAAAAATGTTTTTTGACGAGTTTCGTCAGGGCAGGCCGATGCACCATGGCCCGGTCTATAAACGCCTGCTGCTCAATATAGGTAAGCTCGCAGTAAAGCCTTAATACATTTTTGAGGGCAGAGATGTTACAATATCCTCTATGTAGGAGTATTTTAAGCTAACCCTTTTTGCCTTATTTTTAGGGAAACGTTCCAACATGTTGGCTCAGGCACCTCACACTATAGCGTACACTTCTGGTATGGAGGTACTAGTAGATACTGTACAGCAGCTATCCATGGCGCGCAGTATCGAGCGCGTGATGGAGATAGTGAGGAGCGGCGCCCGGAAACTCACTGGCGCGGATGGTGCCACATTTGTGCTCAAAGAAGGGGAATACTGCTACTATGCGGATGAAGACGCTATAGAACCGCTATGGAAAGGCCACCGCTTTCCCCTGACAACCTGCGTAAGCGGATGGTCAATGATGAATAAAAAAGCGGTAGTAATACCTGATATTTATAAGGATGAACGCGTACCGGTGGAAGCATACCGCCCCACATTTGTCAAGACCATGGTAATGGTACCGATCCGGCAGATGGATCCCATAGGAGCGATAGGAAACTACTGGGCCTACCACCATACCCCCACCCCTGAGCAGGTCAGGCTGCTACAGTCTCTGGCTGATATCACAGCCGTGACGGTAGAAAACATAGAAATGTACAATGCTCTGGAGCGGCGCGTGGCAGAGCGCACCGCAGAATTGCAGGCTGTCAATAAAGACCTGGAAGCATTTTCGTATTCCGTATCTCATGACCTGCGCTCGCCACTGCGGTCCATCATCGGATTCATAGAGCTGATCCGCTCAGAACCTGATGAAAACATAAACACCAGGTCAAACCAAATGATGACCAAGGTGATGCAAAATGCCATGAATATGCATCAGACCATAGACGACCTCATGGCATTTTTCACCATGGGCACTAAGGCGCTGGTGCGCCGTATGACCTCGATGCAGGATATGGTGACACAGATATGCGATAGCTGCTGCGAGGCAGAGCCAGCCCGCAAAATTGATTTCCGCATAGGGACACTCTCTGATGCACCTGTAGATAGTATTGCTATGGAGCATGTATGGAATAACCTGATCCTGAATGCAGTAAAGTATTCCCGCAAAACGGAGAACGCTGTGATCGAGATCGGATCAGAGACAGATGGCGACATGGTCATCTATCATGTCAGAGATAATGGTGCTGGGTTTGACATGACATATTACGATCAGTTGTTTGAGGCTTTCAAGAGATTGCACAGCGGCCGCGATTATGAAGGCTCAGGTATAGGTCTTTCTATCGTGCATAAGATCGTCACAAGGCATGGGGGTGAGGTATGGGCCGAGTCTGAAGTAGGCCATGGATCCACCTTTTATTTCTCACTACCGGCCAGTGTACACTTGGAGGATCAATAGTATGGGAAATATATTCCCGTTTTTTTCTGCCATCTGCCCATAGTGGCCCATATTCTTTAGTTTTTTCACACTTTCCCTGCATTTTACGCATGGCTTAAACTTTGTCTTAGCAAGTCATTATACATCTCACATGACTGCAGACAAGGCCATTGACGACAATACATCACCGCCAGAAGCACCGGAAGCAGCAAAACCCTCCGGCATCAGAGCGCTCCTCATAGAGGTGGCATCTATGACTCAATTTTCCGGGAGGTTTTTCAAAGAAGCATTCTTGCCTCCCTATGAGATCAATGAATTTCTGAAACAAAGCTACCTCATAGGCAACAAGTCGTTGCCGCTGGTAGGTATCACAGCCTTTATCATGGGCTTGGTATTTACCATGCAGTCTCAGCCTACCCTTGCCAAATTTGGAGCGACATCCTGGCTGCCTGCCATGGTATCTGTAGCCATGATCCGGGAGATATCTCCTGTCATCACAGCGCTGATATGTGCCGGCAAAGTAGGGTCAGGCATAGGTGCTGAGCTGGCCTCTATGCGCGTCACGGAGCAGATAGACGCTATGGAGGTAGCGGGCAATCGGCCTTTCAACTATATAGTGGTAAGTAGAATTAGCGCTGCGATATTGATGGTTCCATTACTGGTGATTTTTGCAGATGGTATCGCTCTTATTGGCTCATTCATAGGTGTAAATCTGAGCGGCCATACGTCCTTCAATGTTTTCTTTGGCCACGTCTTCAATAAGCTGGATTTTATAGATGTCTTCCCGGCTTTTGTCAAGACCTTCTTTTTTGGTTTTGCCATAGGCATGATCAGCTGCTATAAGGGCTATAACTCCAATGAAGGTACGGAAGGTGTAGGCAGAGCTGCAAACTCCGCCGTAGTACTCGCCTCCCTGGCCATCTTTATCATAGATATGATAGCAGTACAGGTCTCCAACTTATTTAACTGAAGACGCAGCTATGCAGACCACTACAGATATCAAACCACAGACTGCTGCTGACGCTAATACCTCAGAAGAGGAAGTAGTCCACATAGAGCATCTTAAGAAATCATTTGGCTCACATGAAGTGCTGAAAGATGTGACCTTGCACCTCAATAAAGGCGAGAACCTAATAGTAATGGGCAAATCAGGAACAGGCAAATCCGTACTGATCAAATGCATGGTAGGCCTGATGGATCCTGACGCAGGGTCTATCAGTATATTCGGCCAAAGCATACCTGATCTGAATGAAAAAGAACTGAATGAGGTGCGCAAAAAGATCGGGTTCCTCTTTCAGAGTGCGGCGCTTTATGACTCGATGACCGTACGGGAAAATCTGGAGTTCCCCCTGCGTGACAATAAGGAAATGAACGGTGAGGAAAAAACAAAGATGGTGGAGGAAGTGCTCAACAATGTCGGCTTGATAGACGCCATAGACAAGATGCCCTCAGAGCTTTCCGGCGGTATGCGCAAAAGAATAGGCCTGGCCCGCACCCTGATACAGAGACCGGATATCATCCTCTATGATGAGCCTACTACGGGCCTGGACCCTATCACCTCACGCGAGATCAGCCATCTGATAGTAGACATACAGAAAAAATACGGTTCTGCTGCCCTCGTCATCACGCATGACCTGGACTGCGCCCGCATCACTGGCAATAGAGTAATACTGCTAAACGAAGGACTCGTGATAGCAGAAGGTACATATGATGAATTAGAAAACTCGCATGACGAGCGTGTCTGCGACTTCTTCAAATAAATAAAGTATGAAAAAGGAAAATGGAAACAAGATCAGGCTCGGCCTCTTTGTGATAGGTGCAGTGGTGATCTTTCTCGTGGGGATCTACTTCATTGGTCAAAAGCGCTTGCTCTTTAGCTCTACCATCAAAGTCAAAACCGTATACCGTGATGTAAACGGCCTGCAGGCAGGTAATAATGTGCGCTTCTCCGGCATTGACGTAGGCACGGTAGATGATATTACTATTATCTCTGATACTGCTGTCCGTGTCACGCTGGCTATAGACCGCTCCGTACAAAAATTTATAAAGAAGGATGCGAAAGCCTCTATAGGATCGGAGGGCCTCATGGGTGATAAGATAGTAAACATCTCTGCCGGTACCGAAGGTGGTCCGGAGATAGAGAATGGTGATGTGGTACTCGCCATGGAGGGCTCCACCATAGACGAGATCATGAAGTCAGTGAAGGTGACAGCAGATAACGCTGCTCATATCACAGGAGACCTGGCAGATGTAGTAGGTACCATCAAAACGGGTAAAGGTACGATAGGGAAACTGCTGATGGACACAGTATTTGCGGGCAATCTCGACGCTACGATGGTGAACGTAAAGCAGGCATCAGGCGGCCTGAAAGAAAACATGGAGGCGGCCAAGCATAACTTCCTGCTAAAAGGTTACTTTAAGAAGAAAGAGAAAGAAGCAGCCAAGAAGGAGAAGGAGCGCGAAAAGGAAGAAAAGAAGGAGAGTAATACGACTCCTGATAAATAACCTTTGCCATGAAAAAGCAAGCCACCAAAAAAAGTGATGTTTTTACCCGGCTCAGTGAATGGGTCATGCGCTTCACTGGTAGTCCGCGGGCTTTTCTGATAGCACTTTCTAGTATCATATTATGGGCCGTATCAGGGCCCATATTTCATTTCTCAGATACCTGGCAGCTGGTGATCAATACCAGTACGACCATTATCACTTTCCTGATGGTCTTCATCATACAGCAGTCTCAAAACCGTGACACGCTAGCCATACATCTGAAATTAAACGAACTCATAGCAGCTAACGCGGATGCGAGCAATAGGCTAGTCAGTTCTGAAGACCTGACAGAAGAAGAACTCCGCGTACTCAAGAAATTTTACACTAAGCTCTCGGCCCTGTCGCGAGACGGCGAAAGCCTGCATGAATCGCATTCTATAGATGAAGCGAAGAATAACCATGAGACCAAATCTGCAAGCAAAGGCCCCGCAAAAGCTATCAGGAAATAAAATGTAGTCATATGAAATATTCAAAAGTAAAATGGATACCAATGGCCTGGCTCCTCTGCATATGTGCAGCTGGTCAGGCCCAGACTGAGTCACACCAGCGCTCAGGTCAGGATGACGGTGCAGGACTGGAGGGCGCTACCGGCGCCTCCGGCAGCCGGGGCACATCAGGACTCGGTGGTGGCGCTATAGCCAATACCGGCAGCACTGGCACCACCGCTCCTACCGGCACCACCGGCTGGACAGGATACACAGGCAAGACGGGTAGCACGGGACCCACAGGACATACAGGGACATCCGGGCCCACTGGTCCTACGGGTAAAAGCACCGGCCCTTCTGGTAGGCATTAAAATAAAAGCGCTTCATTTTGAAGCCCTTTTGTTTTGACGGGTACGAGGGGTATCAAATGGCAAACGGATGAGTGTAGGTATATCATCTCCTATGAGGAAGCCCCAAGGATGCAGCTCACGTACGTGATCAAAGATCACCTTGACCAGAGCAGTGAGTGGTATAGACAGAAACATACCGGGCACACCCCACAGCATGCCTCCCATCAGTACCACTACTATAGCTACCAGGGCATTTACTTTCACCTTAGACGCTACTATGTATGGTACGAGGTAGTGATTGTCTACAAACTGGATCACAGAGTATAGCACCAGCACCAGCAGTGCTGTCAGAGGCGATTTGGTCAGAAAGGCTACCACCATCGGCACACCAAATCCGATCACGCCGCCGATGTATGGTATTACATTCACTATAGCACCCGTGATACCTAGTATGATAGCATATTCTATTCCCAGCACCAGCAGTGCTATGGAGTTTAAAACGGCTACTATCACCGCCTCTATGACCAGACCTACCAGATAGCTCTGAATTATGGTCTTTATACTGACCAGTACTTCCACTACCGTACTATGATGTTGCGGATTAAACAGCCTGCGGATAAACTCAAGAAAGAGTGGCTTATACAATAATATCAGGAAGATATAAACCGGTACCAGCACTATTACGACAAAGGCATTGCCCACCGTCAATAATGTCTGACCTATACTGCTATTGATGCTATTCATTGCTTCATGCTGCGTGTTTCGCATCCATGTCAGCACAGCGTTAGGATCTGTATTGAGCCGGGCAGCTATCCACTGCGTATATTCTGTGATGGTCGCCTCAAACTTGACACGTAGCTGCGGATAAGTTTTGGCCACCATGGTAAACTGCGCAGCTATGATGCCTACCAATCCAAGTATCACGACGATCGCCACAAATAGTGCTATAGATATTGCTACGATCTTTGGCACCTTTTTGCGCACCATCCAGTTTACCATGGGATTGAGCAGGATGGAGATAAAGAGCGCAAAAATAAGCGGCACCAGTATCTCATCGCCTACGTAGAGCATATATATACTGAGAAAGATGCCTATAAGTACAAATGTTACTTTGGCATAAAAGGGCAAGACTACGGGTGGATTTTCAGTCATTAGATAGAGTTAAAAAAGAACGGCCATATGGCCGTTCTTTGTCAATCAATAATCCCAAACAAAAACAATTCTTACTTATGCTTATCGTCTGCAAAAAACAGCCGCATATTTTGTGACACAGTGTCCAGATCGTTACTAAAGCCAACTTTAAAACGCTCCCAGTTTTCCCTTCCTTCTTCTTTGTATCCCTCTAGGCGGTCCCTCAGCTCGGCATTGCGAGCCTGCAGTGCTGTCATCTTTTGGTTATAAGTGATCTTCATTTTTTCACTGGCAGTGGCTATGCGCTGGTTCAGTGCCTTCAGGCTATCCTCATTATTCTTGAGGCGTGCGCGCGCCTCTATTTTATATTCTTCCCATTTCTGCCGGTCAGCATTAAATGTGTCAGCATAGTTGTGAGGATGCTCCATTGAGTCATTGATCCGCTGGAGTTCTGCCGTTTTGCGCGGCTGTCGGTCGCAGGCAGTACATATCAGTCCCAAGGTCAATGCCATGACAGCCAGATGGATGATTCTGCTTTTCATGATTGTTGGTTTTGAATAATAAAATCTATAGTACCCTACCGCCGCGTATCAGTCGCAGCAATACCGCTATGACAGCTATGACGAGAAGGATGTGAATGATACCACCGGCGTGAAAGCCGACGAATCCGATGAGCCAGCCGATCACCAGGATCACGGCGAGGAGATAGAGTAAGTTTTCCATGTTGTATTTATATATGGTGAGAAAATCCGGCTTGTGAGTGACCGGCATATCTTGCTATTACTATTGTAAAAAATATGCCAAGGGATAATACTCAGTTTTAAAATCTATCAGGATGCCCGCTATTATTAAGGTTGAGACTATAGTTAAAGCAACTTCCAAACATATCCCCCTTCCCCAACTTTGACAGAACATTGGGGCATCATTTTCCCCCAGCATAAAATACATGCCTCATTTAGAGACTTTTCGACTAGCGTATTGTGGTGTTTATCAGCTCCAGGCTTGTTGGCACACGATTAGACTAGTAGATAGAAACTCTGACACATGAAGCTGATACAACCACGCACTCCACGCTCTTTCCAACTGATGATGATCGTATCTGAGAGGCGCAACTACTGCTACTGGTGCGGTCAGAAACTCAAAAACTGTGATATATGCCATGGCAAAGGTGAGGCAGGAAACTCGAAATGTACGCTGTGCAGCGGCTCGGGTATGATCTGTCCTACACACGAAGCTAATTGGGATTAAAAATATTGAACCGAAAACGTCCCTTCTATAAAATACCTGCACACATTTATCCTTTCTTAATTATTCTCCTTTAGCAAACCCTCCACCACTTCATTGGAGGGTTTGCTATTTGTGCTTAGTCCTTTGACATCAGCCGGAAGAGGTATCCTAGGGCGAATAGTGAAGTAATACCTACCATGACATGGCCTATCCACGATGGCTGTGCCCATAGACTCATGATGATACCTCCGAAAAAAAGGAACGCCATCAATATTACACTGGCTATAGACGAGCCTATACTCCTGGCAGCACGGGCCAGTGTAGCCTGGTCGCTCATATGTATCTCATGGATCAGCTTCCCATGCTTCATTTTATAGAGTATCTCATTGATCTCATTTGGGAAGTCACGTATCAGGCTACCATAGTCACGAATAGTGTCATATATCTCCCCGGCGATAGTAGCAGGTGAGTAGCGCTGCTTGACCAGCGTCTCGGCATATGGCCGGATGATCGCAGGCAGGGAGAGGCCCGGAGCGAGCTGCGCACCAAACTTCTCTATAGTAGCGATGGTTTTGAGCAGCAGGTAGATACTGGCTGGTATCCGTAGCTCATAGCGCAGTATGATCTTGATACTTTCATTGAGGATCTGAGAGAAGTTCATATTGTCATACTGAAATGAGCCATGTCGTGTCAGCATATCGTGGATGTAGAATTGCAGATCCTCTTTTTCGGCAAAGAACTTTTTCTCGCACAGGGTCAAGAGAGATTCTGTAATGATATGCGCGTTACTCGTTGCCAGACCGAGTATAAAACCGGCCAGAAACTGCATCTGAGAAGGCTTGAGCGTGCCTACCATCCCAAAGTCGATCAGTGCGATCCGGTTATTCTCCTGCACAAACAGATTGCCTGCATGTGGATCGGCGTGGAAGAAACCGTTTTTGAATATCATGATCAGCATTATACGGATTCCATTTTCGGCCACCTGCACCGGATCTAGACCGGCAGCAGTCAGCTGAGCTACGTTATCTGCAGGCTCTCCGTTCACATACTCCATCACGAGCATCTGCGGTGTACACAGTTCAGTGTATACCTTGGGAATCTTGCAAAATGGAACATCCTTGAATATCTCTCCAAACCGCACTACGTTAGATGCCTCATTGACGTAGTTCATCTCCATCTTCAGCGTCTCGCCAAACTCTTCTACAAATCCTACAATGTCTATCGCCGTCAGACCCGGATATTCATCTACCAGCTGCTGTGCGAGATACTTGAGCAGGTGCATATCCAACTCTATCTTGCTCTGGATATCCGGGCGCTGTATCTTCACCACCACATCCTCGCCGGTATTAAGCCTGGCCTTGTACACCTGCCCGATAGATGCTGACCCTATACAGGCATCGGCACCTATGCTACTAAAGTAGCGATCTAATGGGCCACCCAGCTCCTCCGCTATCAGCTGCATAGCCGTGTCATGAGGTATAGGCTCTACATTGGATTGCAGCTTTTTCAGTTCTATGCGGAGTTTGTCAGAGACTATGTCCGGCCGGTCTGCCAGTATCTGCCCAAACTTGACAAACGTAGGTCCCAGCTCCTCTATGACCAGACGCAGGCGCTCTGCCATGGAGAGCACCATGCCGTTCCGCTTGTACCGCGCTGGTACTACCCCACGTAGTGAGGTATGCTGACTGAGCCAGTTTACTATGAAAAAGCCTGACAGCGTAGCCAGTATGTGAAGGCCCCGGCCTAGCCGCAAAAAAGATAAGCGTATATGGAATATCTTAAACATGCATTATTATTGGTCTGATGACTTGGGAGATTGTTTCATTTGTCGTGTCAGCTCTTGTATAGCTTCTGTGAGCGTGGCGATGTCGGTACGGTCCGGAGCACCCGTACTACCTACAGCACCGCGTATCGCATTCTCCAGATTGATATTATTTCTGGTCTGCTCCAGGTAGGTAGCTATTTTCTCAGCCCATTTATCACCTTCTGCCGGGTCATTCTGATATTTTGTGATCAGCTCTGATACCTGTGTTACAAACGCATCTCTATCCGAGAGCCCCATAGTGATACCTGCTGAGATCAAAGATTTAAACAGTTCTCTCATCTTAGTCTTTCAGCTTACATTGAAAAAACTGTTCCTAATTACTCATTACATAAAATTTAAACATATAGGCACGGATTTAGCGCATATAGTACTTTCACATGCACGTTTGAAAGTAATAGTGATTGTAATTCAGGATGATAAATTTCACAGCGAGAATATATCCGTAATTATAATCGCTGACTGACCTATTTTTTCCCCACTATGGGGTGTAATGACAATAGCTGTTTGACATTCGTATAAATCAACCCTCAGAATAAAATGAATTTACTCAGAGTAACCCTCCCTCGCTTCTATCTACTGGCAGAACTCAGCCACTACGTAGATAGCTGGACCATCAAGATGGATCGGCCACTATTGATCTTGCTATCACTGATCAGCAAGCGTAGCCCGCGCGTACTGATGGCAGATGATGATGCCGATGATAGAGAATTGTTTGAAGCGGCAGTGGCTGAAATAGCTCCTAATATCGAGGTGGCCACCTGTAGAAACGGTCTGGAACTGATGAATACATTGTTAGATGAATCTATCCCTCTACCGGATATTATCTTTCTGGATCTGAATATGCCGTTCAAAAATGGTCAGGAGTGCCTGGAGGAGATACGGCGCACACCTCGACTGCGCTCTCTGCCCGTCATCATCTATTCTACCTCTGCTAATAGGGAATATGTAGACCAGACCTACTCACAGGGTGCTGACTACTACCTGGCCAAACCAGACTCCTACGGCGATCTGAAATTGATCACATCCAAACTCTTTGCACTGGACTGGGGCACACATACAAGACCTCAAAAAGAAAAATTTCTCCTAACCGCGAAACAGTTCAAATAACGGTCTATGGAACAAGCTGTACCTGCTACAGGATCTCAGAAATTAAACTTTGCTCATTTGCCGGCATTTGCCGGATACCTGCTGCATGAGAGGCTGGATGATATGATCGCGGCCTCCCTGCAGCTGGCGCGGGAGATGGAATACCCGCTTCTGAAATTTTTTGCTCATATGTCTGATGAGGAGCTCTTGGCGCTGTCGCGCCTGACACAGACTGACCTGCTTACACATTTTATCAATAACACGCTGGACGAACAGATCGATCAATCTATGAAGATGTGGCTGGAAAATCAGCTGCCGCTCATAGAGAAGGACCAGATAGTAGGAGATGATATCACTATGGGTAGCTATATCCGCAAGACGATATGGAGCCGCTTTGTGAGTCAATACACAGATGATATGCCCCTCGCGCTGGCTATAATGGGCGAGCTCGACTGCTATCACCTGCGGGTAGATGCACTGGCCATGAAGACATTTATCCGGATACAAAATGAAAAACTGGTGCAGGCCCACCACGCGCTGCAGGAGAGTGAGGCGCTATACAGGCAGGCACAGGCTATCACCCACATAGGCAACTGGAGCTGGACGGTGCCTACCGGCCGGGTGCAGTGGTCTGAGGAGCTGTATCGTATCTATGGGCTCGACCCCTCCGGCCCAGAGATGACGTTTGAGCTCTTTGAGTCCATGATACATCCTGATGACAGGGCCAGACGCATAGAGCAAATACAGACCTCCCTCCGGACCCTACAGCCGCAGCCGTACGTGATGCGTGTAGTCCGGCCGGATGGCAGCATAGTGATACTCAGTGGCAAAAATGAGGTGGAAGTAGATGCCACCGGTGCTCCGTACCGCATGGTAGGTACCTGTCAGGATATCACCACAGAGTATCACCTGCAGGAGTCCCTGCGCGAGGCAAACAGGGCGCTGGAGGATAAGAACCGCGAACTGGAGCGAAATAATAAAGAGCTCTCTTCATTCAACTATGTAGCCAGCCATGACCTGCAGGAACCACTGCGCAAGATCAAAACATACAGTGACCTCATAGCCGGATCTGAGCCCCAACTATCGGACAAAGGGCGGAAGTATTTTCGCAGTATCAATAGTGCTGCTCAGCGCATGAACCAGCTGATCCAGGACCTCCTCTCCTACTCACGCACGCATAATCATACTGCGGATGTAGCCCCGGTAGACCTGAATGCTGTCCTGTCTGAAATAAGAGCGCAACTGGATGAGCGCATACATGACACGGGTCTGAGGCTGGATATAGGAGAGCTGCCGACGGTGACAGGTATATCCTTTCAGCTATACCAGCTATTCGAAAACCTGATCAATAACTCTATCAAATACCGTAAGGAACATCTACCGCCAGTGATCAAGATATATGCAGAAAAAGTATCCGGTGCGCAAATAGATATATCAGGAGCAGACATAAATAAAAACTACCACCTGCTCACCATACTGGATAATGGGATAGGGTTTGCGCCTGAGTTCAATTCAAAAATATTTGAAATATTCCAACGCCTGCATAATGCAGATGAATACTCAGGTACCGGCATAGGTCTGGCCATCTGCAAGCGGATCGCACAAAATCATGAGGGTTTCATCACTGCCAGCGGAGAAGTTGACGAGGGTGCCATCTTCAGAGTTTACCTGCCAGCATAGTATCCTGGTCAGACGCTGGCCTCTGACTGTACAGTACAGTAGCCGGCTAGTTTGTCCACTATCTCCTTGTACTGGCTGAAGCTATTAGGCTTCGTAAAATAATCTGCAGCCCCGTGCTGCCTGGCTATTTCAATATCGGTCGGATTGTAAGAGCTGGAAAATATGACTACAGGAATCACTTTGAATATATCGTGTTCCTTGAGGATCTTTAATGTCTCCAGGCCATTGAGCATAGGCATATTGATATCCAGCACTATCAGGCATGGCAGCTCACTCGGATCATTATACCGGGTCAGGAAATCCAGTGCCCGCTGACCATTGTCTACATAATGGAATGCACCATTGATGGAAGAGAACATCGTAAAAGCCTCCTTTATGATCTGATGGTCCTCATGATCATCATCTACTATCAGCGCACAGAGTTTTTTGTTAACTGTATTGCCGTCTTCCTTGATATCACTCATCGCTGATCATTTATTTTTCCTTGATTGATCTGTATATGCCCAAAACACATGCCATTGCCGTTATTAGTACGCATTTGGCCGGAATTTTGTTGTATTATAATTAATTCTATTGAACACTTTTTTTGCGATATTGTTTACCAATGCATAAGGCATTAACAAATCTACTTGTATGACTGGCGATCAGCTATTTTATTCACTAAATAATGCGTTGAGGAATTTTAACCCCAACCATTTGCCGGTTTAATCCCACATTACTTACATGCTTCGATCCTTTCTTCATAAATACCGTAATGTCAGCCTCCTTTATCTGATATTATTTTTCTCTGTCATTCTACTGCTCCTGGTAGCGCTGGTCGTAAACCAGAAATTTCGCTCTACGGCATACAACTTTTCGAAGGTGCACGAGGGCAATGAACTCATCAATGAGCTAAATGACGTGCAAAGCACTCTGACCACTATAGGTACGGATGTGCGGACTTTCACTATACAGGGCGATCACCATCCTGACCTGGTACTCTACAAGGTACATATGGACCGCAAACTGAAAAGGATAGCTGAGCTGATACATGATCCCCGCCAGATGCTGGTACTGGATACACTGCAGATGAATATTGAGACACGCTTTGACATATGGAACCATATGATGAGCATCTCCCCTGATAGCCTCAAGAGGGTAAACGATCAGCTCCTGCTAGAGTCATCAACACTCACGAATAGGACAGTAGGACAGATTTCAGAGCTGCGCAAAAATGCCAGTACGCTGGTATATGACCACCTGGATGATACTGAGATCAATATCCGTATGACTGGCATTATAGCCCTGCTGGTCACTTTATTCTGTATCAGTGTGATCATCTTTGCCATAGTCAGGCTGCACCGGGAGGTCAACTATGGTATACTCATGCAGGCTGAGCTGAGCAAAAAGGTAAAGGAACTGGATAGGACCAATGATGACCTGGAGCGGTTTGCCTATGTAGCCTCACATGACCTGCATGAGCCGCTGCGAAAGCTATACGCCTTTAGCGAAATACTGATAGAGCGTGAAAAGAACCTGAGCGCCGAGGGCCTCGAGATCATACGCCGGATGCACACTTTTGTGACCCGGATGCAGCAGCTCATAGATGATATGCTACAGTTTTCCCTCAATCTCAACAAAGTGGAAAAGAAGGTGCTGGATCTCAACGTACTGGTAAAAAATGTGATCAACAACCTGGCTGTCAAGATGAACGAGACTAACGCCAGTGTAGAAGTAGCCACACTGCCTGCGCAGATATCGGGATATGAATCTCAGATCAGCCAGCTTTTCCAGAATATAGTATCTAACTCTATCAAATATTCAAGGCCCGGCGTAGCCCCCCATATCCGCATCACATGCACGGAAGTGGCTGGTACTGAGATAGAATCAGTACGCCCCATAGACGAAAAGAGGAAGTTTTATAAGATCACGATCTCTGATAATGGCATCGGCTTTGACGATAAATACCGGGAGAAGATATTTGTGATATTCCAGCGTCTCCATGGCAAATCGGAGTACTCCGGGTCGGGCATAGGCCTGGCCACGGCCAAGCGGGTAGTAGATAATCATAATGGCTACATTACCGCCCACGGAGAGGAGAATAAAGGGGCAGATTTTAACATATATCTACCCAAGGAATAGCTGATATCCGTCTGAAAATGGGAATATAATTGCCATATGGTGAATGGTACGGTTTTAGAGTTATAGTAGCAGTAATATTGGAACAAATGAAGTTCAAAAGTGCCTTAGTAATAGATGATGATCAGGACCTGAGTATGCTGCTCAAGGCCATATTGGCCTCCTATATACCATCAGTGGCTTGTGCATTCACGCTGGAGGCAGGTATGCAGAGAGTGGCTGAAATGCGCCCTGACATCATATTCCTCGACAACAATCTGCCAGATGGCCAGGGCATTAACTTTATCACTGAGATCAAGTCTAAATTGCCCCAGACATCCCTGGTGATGATCACGGCCATGGGACATGCGCAGGATACTGCACTCAGCTATGGCGCAGATATCTTCATAGAGAAACCACTCACAAGCGCCAACATCTATGAGACCCTCAATAAGCTGGCTGCAAATCAAAATTCTAAAGCTTAGTAAAGTACTAGCTCACTGCTAGTATAGGCAGTTTCACCACAAAGGTGGTACCCACTCCATAAGAAGAATGCACTTCTATATTTCCCTTGTGAGCTTTGATCACAGAGTGCGTAGTAGCCAGGCCCAGGCCCATACCATTCTTTTTGCCGATGAAGTATGGTTGAAATAGATGTGGGAGATTTTCAGCCGGTATTCCATCTCCATTATCAGTGATGTGAATAGTGGCCGTATCATCAGAAGTATCTGTGGTGATCTGCAGCAGTCCATCTGGCTTGTCCATTGCCTCTACCGCATTGATGATGATGTTTAGAATCGCCATGTGCAGCTTGCCATGATCTCCTAGAATGAGCCGCTCTGCGGCAGCATGGTTTTCCTGCACCTTGATCCCCTTCAGCCGGATGCGGTCCATAGCATCTTCCAGTGCTGAGGCTATGACGGTGCGGACATTTACAGGCTTGTACTCCTGATCCATCGGGTTTGATAGTTTCATCAGCTCCCCTATCAGGTCATTGATCCGCTTACTATTTCTCCTGATGATCTCTATATAGGTTTTACCATCTTCACTGATGTCTTCTTCCAGCTGGTGCAGTGAGAGGTGGATATTGGTGAGTGGATTGCGGATCTCATGGGCCATGCTGCGTACCATCTTGCCTATAGACTCTATGCGCTCATCCAGAGAGCGCTGCTCCAGGGACTTTTTGAGATTGGTATAGTCGTATAATATACCCTGATACTGCAGGTGTCCGTCCAGAGATGTGATCTGCGAGGTAGATGCCAGAAAGGTCTTTCGTGCCTTCTCGCGGGTGAGCAGCGTGATCTCCATGTCACTGTTATTGGCATTGTGCTGCGTGTGACGGATAAACTCCTGCGCGGCCTGCTCCGTCTCAAAGAATGAACTGAGAGGCTGTCCTGCCATTTCCCGATCTTCATAGCCCAGCAGCTGGCTCATCATTGGGTTAAAATTGACGAGACGGAAGTCCTCATCTACTACAAAGATGATATCCGTAGACTTATTGAAGATCTCGCGAAACCTGTACTCGCTCTCAGCTACCGCTATGTATGAAAAGTAGCGCTCCATAGAGTAGCGTATGCTACGCTCCAGCATTTCGGCATTCAGCTCAGCCTTGGTCAGGTAGTCGTATACTCCGGTCTTGGCTGCTTCCAGATCTATGTCCCTGTCGCCTTTGCCTGTGAGGAGTATGAATGGCTTCGTCACTCCCTGGCGAGAGCACTCACGTACCAGCTCCAGGCCAGTCTCCGGCCCCAGCAGGTAGTCTATGATATATAGATCATGCTCGTTGGCCAGTATCTTATCCCTGGCCTTGCCATAGTTGATCTCACTATCTATAGTAAGGTCAAATGTCTCTATCCTACGCAGGTGGTGAGAGGTGATAAAGATATCATCCTCACTATCGTCTATGAGCAGTACTTTGAGCTTGGTCCTATTCATGCTTATTCACCCGCCATTTTCATTTGCTTCATCTTATTATACAGCGTCTTCCTGTCTATACCCAGGAGTACAGCTGCCTTAGACCTATTAAAATTTGATTTGGTCAGGGCGTTCATGATCATCTCATACTCTGCCTCCAGGGCTGCCTTTTTCATAGCAGATTTTGAGAGGTCCTTGGCGGGCTCTGCCATAGGTGCCTCCTGATGCAGTGGCGTAGGGTCCGGCGTGTAGGACTGCACCGGCTGGTAGTGTACTACTGGCTCCCTCTCCTCCTGGCCAAAATCTATACGGGAGTGATTGAGTATCTCAAATGGGATAGACTTGATATCTACTGTGCCGCGTGTGCTCAGCAGGGCTGCCCGCTTTATCACATTTTTCAGCTCACGCACATTGCCCGGCCAGGGATAGTTGAGAAACACCTCTACTACATCCTGGTCAAATCCCGTGATCGCCCTACCCAGCTCTGCAGCTGTATCGCGTAGGAAATGCTCAGCAAAGAACATAATATCCTCCTTGCGCTGGCGCAGTGGCAGTACGTCTATATGAAATTCATTTAAGCGGTGATAGAGGTCCTCACGGAACTTGCCGGAGCGCGAACCTTCCAGCAGCTTTTCATTGCTCGCCACTATGATGCGGACGTCTACTTTCATCTCTTTGGTGCCACCTATGCGGCGCATTACCTTCTCCTGCAGTACGCGCAGGAGCAGCAGCTGCACCTCATACGGCAGGTTTCCTATCTCATCGAGAAACAGTGTACCTCCCTCTGCCATTTCAAAATGACCGACCTTCTGATTCAATGCACCTGTGAAAGAGCCCTTCTCATGGCCAAACAGTTCGCTGCCCGCCAGCTCCTTTGATATAGCGCCACAATCCATCGCTATAAATGGTTTATGGGAGCGGTTGCTACGATCATGTATAGCTTTGGCCACCCCTTCCTTGCCAGCTCCGCTTTCACCATAGATGATGACGGAATAGTCTGTAGGAGCTACCAGATTGATCTGCTGCTCCAGATGGCGCGACTGCATGGAGTGGCTGAAGAGGTATGATACATTCTGAGGCTTTGATCTGGCACGGGATGCTGCAGGGCTACCCGGTGTACCTGTGCTAGCCGCACTACCCTCCCTATTGAGAGCTTGCTTCACGTTGAGCAATATCTCGTCGGGGATCAGCGGCTTGGTCACATAGTCAAATGCTCCCAGCCTCACTACCTTTACTGCTGTGCGCAGATCGGAGTACCCGGTTATGATTATGACCGGCAGGTCAGGTTTGCGCTCCTTTATCTTTGCCAATAAGGTAGCTCCATCCATATCATCCAGCCTGTAGTCACACATGACCAGGTCCGGCTCAAATGAGTCAAGTAGCTTTTCACCAGTGGCCCCATTGTGAGTAGTTTCTACTTCATATCCATTCTTGGTGAGGAACCTTTTCAGGAGAGCGAGTATATCCTGATCGTCGTCTATTATTAGTATTTTGCTCATACCTATTGTATTACAGGATTATGCCAAAGTTTCAACGCATTGGGGAATAGCTGGTACTTAGTGCTCTCTCCTAGTGTTAATGCGATCCAAGGCCCCCTTAGGAGCAAGTTTTCCGACTATAAAGACATTTTACAATACCCCAATATGGGCAATAATATACTCATGATTGATTTTTTATTGTTAAAATCAGATATATCGACCGCAGATGATTGGCACACTTATAGGGTCACATGCAGTGGGATGAATTAACTCCGACAGGCCAGCCAAAAGACATGTGCCGGCAGGAAACAGCCACCAAAACAATCACATATGAGAAAGGTAAAGCAAACCAGCGAAAAGACTCCGCCACTACCCAAGGATAAACCAACTACGTATGACAATACCACGCGGCATACAGATAAGGTAGGAAACAGGCAGAGCAAACATCAACCAGAAGATAAGGATGCGCCGAAAGATCCTCAGAAAACGAGGGAACGCCTGGAGAATGATCTTTCTAAGAAGGAACGTGATCCTGGTATGACTCGTCAGTAAAAGAAAATGCCCCGCTTGAGGCGGGGCATTTCAATATATTAAAAGCAAAAGTCTATGCATACCTCTGCTTGCCGGCAGAAAACATGACGCCTGCAAACGCTGCAAATACTATCAATAGTAATCCTGAGACTATAGCAAACAAGACCTTGAGCACCCTATGGCTACCGAGGGCCAGTACGACTACAATACCGATGAGGGCAAAGACGATCAAAAGAAGTAACTTATCCATATAAACAATATCAATCAAGTGGTGGAAAATAGGTGACGTACTGCAAGCTGCTCACGAGCTATGCGCTGCCTGATATGCAGTGAAACTATCTGCTCAGTCCGATGCTGGCGCGCTGTATCATCATGAATGAGTTCAGCTACTTTCAGCTGTGTGTGGCGGAGGAGGAGAGTGAGGCGTATCATGCGTCGTGTTTTAGTTATGTGCTATAAGGCAAAACCCGCGCCCGCGCTATTTATCTGATTTATTGCACCGTAGACTGATTTTTGAGGAATATCCTGCGCGGCGTGTACAGGATGGGTAGTAAGACTGGGGAACGCGCAGTGGATACATTGCCCATATCAGGCATTTGCCCCTTTTTCTTACATTCGCAGTCCCGCCGTTACCCTCGGCATTTTTTTCAAAGACTAAACTTCTTTTCCCATGGCAGAACCGGTTTCAAACAGGATCATCTTCTCGATGGTAGATGTCAGCAAGACAATACCACCCAACAGGCAAATACTACGCAACATCTACCTGAGCTTCTTCTATGGCGCCAAAATCGGTATCATAGGTCTGAACGGCTCCGGTAAATCTACCCTCATGAAGATCATAGCAGGGCTGGACCAGAACTACCAGGGCAAGATCGAAAGTACCAAGGACTTCTCTGTAGGCTACCTGGAGCAGGAGCCTAAACTGGATGACAGCAAGACGGTGATCGAAGTGATCCGTGAGGGCAAGAAGGAGATCTTTGACCTGCTGGAAGAGTTCAATAAGATCAGCGAGCAGATGGGCGAGCCAGAAGTTTATGAGAATGCTGACAAGATGGAGAAGCTGCTGGACCGTCAGGGGACACTGCAAGATAAGATAGATGCTGCCGGCGCATGGGAGATAGACACCGTGCTGGAGCGCGCTATGGACGCACTGCAGGTGCCGGATGGTGATGCAGAGATCAAGAACCTCTCGGGTGGTGAGCGCCGCCGCGTGGCCCTGTGCCGTCTGCTGCTACAGGAGCCGGATGTACTGCTGCTCGATGAGCCTACCAACCACCTGGATGCTGAGTCGATCCTCTGGCTGGAGCACCACCTGGAGCAGTATAAGGGCACGGTGATCTGCATCACGCACGACCGCTACTTCCTGGATAATGTGGCCGGCTGGATACTGGAGCTGGACAATGGCAAGGGCATACCATACAAGGGCAACTATACCTCATGGCTGGAGCAGAAGGACAAGCGCATGGCGCAGGAGGAGCGTGAGGAAAGCAAGCGCCAGAAGGTAATGCAGCGTGAGCTCGAGTGGGTACGCGCCGGCTCTAAGGGCCGCCAGGCCAAGGGCAAAGCCCGTATGGCAAACTACGAGAAGATGCTCGGCGAAGACCAGAAGGCATACGATGAGAAACTGGAGCTCTACATCCCGCCAGGCCCACGCCTCGGCTCTAAGGTGATAGAAGCGCATGATATAGCCAAGGGCTTTGGTGACAGGCTGCTGTATGAGCATGTCAACTTCAAACTGCCTCAGGGAGGTATAGTAGGGATCATAGGACCGAATGGTGCGGGTAAGACGACACTCTTCCGTATGATCATGCAGCAGATGCAGCCGGATGCGGGCACCTTTGAGGTGGGAGATACGGTGAAGATCTCCTACGTAGATCAGGCGCACGAAGACATAGATCCTGAGAAGACCGTATTTGAAGCGATCACCAATGGCGATGAGTGGATAGAGACAGGCAAGCTGAAGCTGAACAGCCGCGGCTATGTATCGCGATTCAACTTTCAGGGAGCGGACCAGCAGAAGAAGGTGAAAGCCCTCTCCGGTGGTGAGCGCAACCGACTGCACCTCGCACTCACACTGCGCCGCGAGGCTAATGTACTGCTGCTCGATGAGCCTACGAATGACCTCGACATCAATACCATCCGCGCACTGGAGGAGGCACTGGAGAACTTTGCCGGCTGTGCGGTGATCATCTCTCACGACCGTTGGTTCCTCGATCGTGTATGTACGCATATCCTGGCCTTTGAGGGTGAGGGTACGGCTTACTACTTTGAGGGTGGCTTCTCTGAGTATGAAGAGAACAGGAAGCAGCGCCTCGGTGAGCAGGTGAAGAAGTTTAAGTACAAGAAGCTGGTGAAGTAAAATCAGACTAGAGACGCCAGACAATAGACGTTAGACAAATACAATCCGCAAGCGGATTGAAGTATTGATCAGTGGAACGCTTATTAAGGTTCCACTGATCTTTTTTAATGAAGTACACAGATAAATAATACCACTTGGAATTCATACCCGGACAAGCCGATACACATAGTGCGCGCGTTTATCCAAAGCGTAGCGCAGGTCAGGAGTTTTTCCTGATACTGATGATCGGCGCACTCAATACGATCACGCCCTTCTCCATAGATATGTACCTGCCGGCATTTAAAACGATAGCCGCAGACCTGCATACAGATATGGCGCAGGTGATGCTGACCGTCAGTATCTATTTCCTTGGCTTTGGTATAGGGCAGATACTCTATGGCCCGCTGCTGGACCGCTATGGCAGGAAACGGCCGCTATACATCGGTATGGCGCTGTATATACTCGCCTCTATCGGATGTGCCGCAGCGCCTACCATAGAGATGCTGCTGGCTATGCGCTTTGTGCAGGCGCTGAGCGGGTGTGTGGCATCGGTAGCGGCTATGGCTATGGTATTGGACTTCTTCCCACCGGAGCGCAGCAGCCTTATTTTTTCCTCGCTGATCCTGATACTCGGTGCATCTCCTATGCTGGCACCATCTGTAGGCGGTGTAATAGTAGATGTAGCAGGGTGGCGGTATGTTTTTTACGTCCTATCTGCCATCACTACGGTCATACTGCTGGTGGTCTTTTTCTTCCTGCCGGAGGGGCATGAGCCGGACAAAGGCGTGTCACTTTTGCCACGGCATATACTGTCTGGCTTTCGCGATATACTGTCAGAGCCGCGCTTTAGTATTTATGCTATTGCGGGTACCTTTTCCTTCTCTGGACTGTTTGTATATGTAGCGGGATCACCGGGGATCTTTCTCGGAGAGTATCATGTGAGTCCTCATCACTACAGCCTCATCTTTGCCGGGCTGTCGGTAGGTTTCATCAGTAGCAGCCAAGCTAATCACCTGCTGGCAAAACGCTTCAGTACGGAAACTATCTTCCGCGCTACGCTGATGGTACAGGTAGTAGCCAGCATCCTCTTCTTCATCACTGTAGTGAGTGGTATGGCCGGTATGTATACTGTGCTTGGTTTTTTGTTTGTAGTATTGTCCTGTGCGGGTCTGACCTCGCCCAATGCTTCGGCCACGGCCCTGTCACCCTTCAGCAGAAATGCGGGTAGTGCGTCTGCGCTACTCGGGTTTATCCAGATAGGACTAGGGGGCCTGATATCTGCGGGTGTCGGGGCGATACAAATGCAGCCCACGCTTCTGGTATCCATGATCATGGCTGCCAGCTCCAGCCTGGCGCTGGCGATGCTGCTGCTCGGTAGCCGGCACCTAAAACGCTCATAAGCGGAATTGTTTGTTCGACGTATGTCTATATAAAATACTAATTAACAGACAATTACAAATCTAAAATATACCAATAAGATTATGTTTTTCTCTAGAAGACGCGAAACCAAGGCCGGGAAACCAGCGGTGAAAATGGCCATGGGATATTCAGCAGGATGATGAGCAAGCCGATACCGTACCAGATAGCCATGATCTTAAACTTGCCCTGATCGGTACCCTGCCGTTTTGCTTTCATAGAACCGATGGTCACAAGTATCACCGACACAAGCATCATCAGGCTGTGCTCCATGCCAAAGAACCTGATCTCGCGCTCGTGGACGGCCTCGTGGAAGTTTGCCCAGAAATAACGGATGAGGGGACTAATGCCATAAAGCCATACTGCCAGTATCAGCTGGATGTGCACTACGGTAGCTGTGATATGGCGCAGCGTATCATCTGCCCTGGTAAAGGCCTCGCCCCGCCGCCAGCCCTGTATGCCGCGATATACAGTATAGACGAGGCTCACTAAAACAAACCAGCGCCAGATAGAGTGAAAGAACAAGACGTATGGGTACATGCTATTTATGATTTCGGGTTTATGATTTTTGATTGAGGCAAGGCGAGATCGATCTTATTCAGGCTTCCTCTGCACGGTGGAAAGTAGTAAAGAATCCCGGTGCGCCGCAGAAGAAATAGATAGCGAGTATCGTATCGCAGACTGCGCAGCCGGCAGAGGATGACGGGTCAAAGGGGACTATCGGATTGCCATACAGATGGTGCATGATATCCCAGCAGGTATGCAGTAGCCAGCCTATGCCCACAAAGGTGTAACTATCGAGTGCCCGGAAGGCGACTGCGCTCATCAGGATGCAAAACACAAACTCCCACCCGCCCAGACCGCCACTCAGGTAGGCGGCACCTGCGCCGGCTATAGTGAGGGCACTGATGCGGAGGCGATGAGGCTCCGGTATCAGAGACGTAGCGAGTATCCATACGAGTGCGATGACTACTGCGCCTATTTTTTCAGCAAGGGGAAAGTCGGGAACGATGTGTGGTGCCATGCGTAGCTATTGTGATGCAAAGGTGGGAGCATCACGCGGCTGGCAGTAGGATATTAGCAGCAGCTTTCAGGACTTTTCAATCATTTGCCGGTAGGCACCAGGTGTCATGCCTTCATACTTTTTGAAGAGGCGGCTGAAGTATGCAGCATCAGCTATACCGACCGCTGCAGCTATCTCTCCTATGGTCTGGTCACTCTGGTAGAGCAATACTTTAGCCTCTGCTACTATCGCCTCATCTATCCACCGCGTGGGAGATTTGCCTGTGGCCGCTTTTACTATTTTATTGAGATGATTGGGCGTGATGTGCAGCCGGGCGGCATAGTCTGTGACGCGCTGCTCAGACGTGATATGGACCGTGAGCAGCTCACGAAACTTATTTGCAATACCGGTGCCGGCTGTAGTACTCACAGCCTCTGCTACCGGATAGGCTGTATCCGCCTCTCCCAGCAGCGCCATAAGGTACGGCTGCAAGATAGCCGGCCGGGTCTGTGCATAGGTCCGATACTCTGATAGCAAACGCTTGCAGAGGTGCAGTATATGCTGAGAGGTCTGAGATGGTGGCTGTATCCTGGGGTAGCCCCACACTTTCAGGAAATTAAATCTCTGGAGCGCCACTTTCTTATCTGCTGATCTGGTGAGCATATCTGGATGGAAGCCCAGCAGGTAGCCCTTGTTTACATCTCCCGGACCGAAAGAGAACACCTGACCGGCTGGTACAAAGAGCAACTCTCCCTTTGAAATAGTATACTGGTCACTACCGACCTTCATAGTAGCAGTGCCGCTGGTGAGGTAGATGCAGGTATGATGTACAGATCGCGACGCAGGCACCTTTCTCGTGACCAGTTTATACATCTCCTCTACGCGCACTATGAAAAACCAATCAGCATCAGGCTTGATCATGCGCGTGGCTGTGATACCGGGCATGAACTTTTGAGTAAAAGTATCGGAGCTTTCGTAAGTATAGATCTTCTGCGCCGGCATGATGTAGTCTTTACCTCCTTTCGATATTGAAGTAACCGAGATCCTGTTCCACTTTAAAGTCATTTTCTGACCGGAGGGTAATGACTTTAGTGCCTATCATATTGCTGGCGGGCAGGCGCTCCTGCCGGCCCTCTATGGTCACGACGACAGGCATAGAGAAATTTCGGACATCTGTGAGCCAGAAATAGATCAGCTCGTACTTCTTTCCCTTCAGTTTGCGCAGCGTATAGGCAAACTTTGGTATAGACGGATATTTCAGGTATTGGTCAAAAATGGGCGTGAGATCCATGCCACTCTTTTTATTGAAGTAGGCGATGACCTCTGCGGCATTAGTGGTCTTGTATTTAAAGGCTGTATCGCTGACCCCCTTAATAATCTGCCACCAGAGCGCATCATTGTTTACTACAGTGCGGAGCGTATTGAGCATCAGTGAGCCCTTATTGTACATATCGCCACTCCCCTCCTCATTCACACCCAGGTATTGCCCTTGCACCGGTGTGGCATTCTCTACATGAGATTTCTTTGCATTGATATAGAGTATGGCGGTGTCTTTGCCATATTTATCCTCTATAAACATGGACTCAGAATAGGTACAAAAGCCCTCGTGGATCCACATATCGGCTATATCCTTTGCGCTGACACTATTGCCCCACCACTCATGGCCGGACTCGTGTATGATGATATAGTCAAACCACAATCCCATCCGTGAGAAATCTGTACCATCATAGCCCATCTTGTAGTGATTGCCGTAGGCTATACAGCTCTGGTGCTCCATACCGAGGTAGTGTGTCTCTACCAGCCGGTAGCCATCCCTCCAAAAGGGATATTTGCCCAGGTACTTCTCGTACGTTTTCAGCATCGGCTTTACCACTTCAAACTGCTTTTTTGACTTCTCCAGATTGTAAGAGATCACGTCGTAATTCAGCTTCAGTTTCTGACCGTCTGCAGCTACATACTCATCCTCCCAGTGCACATAGTCACCGATATTGAGCGTGACATTATACGTATTGATCGGGTAGGTGACCAGTGAGGTGTGCGTGGTCCACTCTCCCTCATCCACATCGCCCATATCCTGTCCGTTTGTCACGCACTTCAGTCCCTTAGGGTAGGTAGTGATGATGCGGATACCCTTGTCCGGCTCATCGCTCAGGTGATCCTTGCACGGCCACCAGCTGGAGGCACCGAGGCCCTCGCAGGCTACGCCGAGCCAGAATTTGCCCTTCTGATCATGCCTCCATACGAAGCCACCATCCCAGGGAGCGCGTTTGGCCTTGACCGGTGTGCCGTGATACTTTACCAGCACGCTGGTCTCTGTACCTGCAGCTATAGGCGTGGGAAACGCAAGAAAAACAGCGTTGTACTCGCGGCTGTAGTAGATACGCTTACCCTTGCAGGTGATATCATCTATCTCCATACTGTCCCGCAGATCTATCTGCATGGCTGATATATCTGCCGTAGCCTTAAAGAATATCTCGCTGCTGCCGCTGATAGATTGATGCACGGTATCGACTTTCACACGGAGCTCATAAAACTGCACATCATAGCAGGTGCGCTCCGGCCTGAGGCTGCCCCGCAGGGTATCGGCCCGTGAGAATGCCTTCTTCTGATCCAGTAGCTGCGCAAAGGAGTAGGACACCGGAAGAGACAGCAGGCAAACGAGCGCTACCATACGGGCAGAGGAGGCAGTGCGGAATATTGCAAAGGGGCTCAATATGCCGGTCAATAAGGCGGATTTATTTAAGGACATCCGGTAATTTTGTGGCTAAAATAAATATATTGCCTATACAAACGTCTAATAACTATTCCCGCTATTTAACAGCTATCTATAAATGAAAAGTTTGCTCCCTATATTTTTTATCGCTCTGCTGGCTGCAGGAGAGTACTATATGTTTCAGTGCGTCAAATTGCTCTTTCCCGCCAGGGAGGGTGCGCGGCTACATCCGTTTGTGATAGGCTATCTGATTTTTGATGTATTGCTATATGTGGTGTTCTTCTCTTACCGGGCTTTTGGCATGAAGGGGGACCACAAGATCATCTTCACGACCGTCACCTCACTGATGGCGCTGCTGCTGATAGCTAAACTAGTGGTGCTGCTTTTCATGCTGATAGGCGATCTGGCCAGGCTGGTAGGTTATTTATATTATACCGTATTTGACTCTCCCAAGATAGCGTCTGAAGATCCGGGCATCCCTCGTTCCAAGTTTCTCGCCCGTGTGGCACTCGCTACTGCTGCAGTACCGGTCTTTAGCCTGATCTATGGTGTAGTGGTCAATGCGTATAACTATCAATACCGCAAGCTCACCTTAAAATTTCCAAACCTGCCAGAAGCTTTTGACGGCTTCAGATTCATACAAATATCCGACATCCATACCGGCAGTTTCAATCGTACTGAGCCGCTGGTGCGCGCTGTAGAGCATATCAATAGCATGAATGCGGATATCATCTTATTCACAGGAGACCTGGTGAATAACATAGCGGAAGAAGCTGCACCATACAAGGAGATCTTCTCAAAGCTCCGTGCTAAAGAAGGCGTGCTCTCTACTACCGGCAATCATGACTATGGCGACTATGTAGGCTGGGATACTGCAGAAGAGAAGAAGGCGAACTTCAGCCGATTCATGCAGACACATGCAGACATGGGATGGAAGCTGCTCATGAATGAAAACCACATACTCGAGCGCGACGGGCAGAAGATAGCTATCATAGGTATAGAGAACTGGGGTAATGCACTACACTTCCCTAAATACGGGAAACTAGACGAAGCACATAAAGGCACAGAGGAAATTCCCTTTAAGATACTGATGAGTCACGACCCCTCACACTGGGATGCGCAGGTACGGCCTGAGTATCCTGATATAGACCTCACGCTGAGTGGTCATACGCATGGCTTCCAGTTTGGTATAGAAACACGGTATATCAAATGGTCCCCATCACAGTTTGTCTACAAACAGTGGGCGGGCCTATACCAGGAAGGAAGGCAGTATATCTACGTCAACCGTGGATTCGGATTTCTCGGATATCCTGGCCGGGTAGGTATACTGCCTGAGATCACTGAGATCACCCTCCGCAGAGGCTGATCATTATTCTATTGAGCAGTTTGTATAGATACTGCTGCTCACGTGCGTTTCATATCCGTTGCAGGTATTTTTAGCATCTGTGATACTTGCGTTAGGTATCGTGTGATATGTGTTTACTCCTGACTGGTCGGTGCATGAGCACGTCCAGTCTTTCTTGCATGAGCCCAGTGATACTGTAGCTATGAGTCCGAGGATGATCATTATCTTTTTCATGTCAGTTAGTTTTATCTGACAGGCTCCAAAGTCATGCCACGGGCCTTTCAGCGCAGATAGTGCGCATGTACTAGCAAAGCGAGAGATACTTTACTGACTTTGAGGAAAAAAAGCCGCTTCCGGCTTCTATGTTCCATTTGCATTACTCATGCATTTCATCTTATATCATATATTTAGGAGATGGAATCAAAGAGAAAGCTCACACTAGCAGATGCGATCCTGATCGTATCAGGGTCTATGATCGGCTCAGGGATATTTATAGTCAGTGCGGAGATGACGCGTACTATCTCAGGGCCTGGCTGGCTGCTGCTGCTCTGGGTCATATCCGGTGTGATCACCGTCTTTGCCGCACTGAGCTATGGAGAGCTGGCGGGCATGTTTCCGCATG
The DNA here is from genome assembly GCA_002336805.1 of Bacteroidetes bacterium UBA1941. GTDB lineage: Bacteria > Bacteroidota > Bacteroidia > Chitinophagales > LD1 > UBA1941. The sequence goes on along the minus strand of DDEZ01000006.1, from coordinate 37,165 downwards.
CGGGTGGCCAATATGTGTATCTCAAAGAGGCTTTCAATCCGCTGGTAGGTTTTGTATATGGCTGGACCTTATTCCTCGTAGTACAGTCGGGCACCATCGCAGCGGTGGCAGTAGCCTTCGCGAAATTTGCCGGGGTGCTCTATGCGCCATTGGGCGAGAAAAATATATTGCTGGACCTGGGCTGGTACCAGCTATCTGCAGCGCAGCTGGTGGGCGTCTTATCCATCCTGATACTGACTTTGATAAATACCCGCGGCATTCACTACGGCAAGCTGATAGCGCGAGTCTTTTCCTCTACCAAGCTGATCGCGCTGTTTGGCTTGATCATACTCGGGCTGGTCTTCTTCCGTGATCCGGAGGTGTGGCACAGGAACTTTATGGATACCTGGAGCACCATAGCCTGGACCAAAGACGGTGGCCAGTGGAGCTGGCATGAGCTGAGCACCATGGGTGTGGCCACGGCGCTGGGTGCAGCATTGGTAGGATCGCTCTTCTCTTCTGATGCTTGGAATAATGTGACCTTCATATCCGGTGATATAGAAAACCCAAAGCGCAATATCCCTCTGAGCCTCCTCTTCGGTACGCTGATAGTGACCGTGCTATACCTGCTCACCAATATGGCCTATCTCAGCCTCCTGCCAGTAGCAGGAGATCCTGATGGGCTGACACCAATCTCACAGGGTATACAGTTTGCGGCCAATGACCGAGTGGGCACGGCTGCGGCCACCATGATCTTTGGCACCACGGCTACGGTGATCATGGCCATCCTGATCATGATCTCAACCTTCAGCTGCAATAATGGCATCGTGCTCTCTAGCGTACGTGTCTATCAGGCCATGGCGCGTGATGGCCTTTTTTTCAATAAAATGAAAGAAGATAATAAGAATGGGGTTCCTGGCTTTGCCCTGTGGATCCAGTTGATCTGGGCGGCGCTGCTCACCCTGTCTGGCAAATATGGCCCTCTGCTGGATTATGTCATGTTTGGGGTCATGCTCTTTTACATTCTTACTATCGCAGGCATATTCATCCTGCGCCGCACACGCCCTGATGCAGAGCGCCCCTACAAGGCTTTTGGCTATCCTGTCATCCCCATCGTGTATATCATATTTGCAGCACTATTTTGTATCAACCTGCTCTATGCAAAGCCGGAGAACTCCATACCAGGACTCATCATCATACTGGCGGGTATACCGGTATACTTTATCTGGCGGCGCGTGAATCGCGTTACTGCTGACAACAGCAATAATTAAAACAATAACCTCCGATATTCGTTTTCATAAAGGAACATAAGAACAACCTATCTAAACCCGACCATGAGCTACAAAGACAAACTGGACAAATGCCTCATCTCTCTGGATATAGCCGAGCACAATGCACTATTTATAGTGCTGGCAAAGGATGGAACCATCTGCCGCGGAGGCAATGGCAACCCTGATGCACATATGGAGCTGCTGAAAGGCTACAGCGATCTGGGCCACTACGAGGCCTTTATGATGACCGTAGATGAAAACTGGTTTATGTTTTCAGGCGCTTTTGAGCAGACACCCTACACTGGACGGCTGTGCAAACTGCTGGTCGTATTCAGCGGGCCGAATGGTGAAGAGGCCGGATTTAAAGTAACGTATGGTGAAGACTCCGTAGGCCCACCCAAGGAGATAGTACAGATGCTGATCAATGCTGTAAAACTGACGGAAGACTGGTATCAGCAGGAGCGCGAACAGCTGAAGGTACAGCCTGTGCCAGCCCCTGTGACACAGCCAGAACCGGAGCAAGGTAAATGGTGGGAATTCTGGAAATGAGTTAAATCATTTTGATTCCTCCGTTTAGCCATTATATTTGCCTTGTTTATACTCATTCTAAATAAGGTAAATGAATTGCCGTCGTCAATATTTAAGGCTTTTGGTGCTCTTAGGGACGATTGTTTTACCCATAACACGTTCATTTGCAAGCGAAAATAGTGAGGCTTCGCGAATACTCGTCCACACCCTAAACTATATGAGCCGTGACTACCCTAACGGTGTAGCCAATGGTAAAGTGATAAATGAGGATGAATACGAAGAAATGCTCGGCTTCTGCACCTCTGCCGAGAAATATTACAAACAATTTGCCCCAAACTGGCCGGCTGACTCTCAGAAAATAGGCATCATGGTGCGCAGGACGGATAGCCTGATCCGCTCAAAAGCTCCTTTTGCCGACGTCTCTGAGGCTGCCAATCTGGCCAAGGCAGAAGTGATCAAGGCCAGCGGCCTGACCATAGCCCCTACCGAATACCCTAATATCCTGGATGGCAAAGCTGTCTATATGGCCAACTGCTCCAAATGCCACGGTGTGCACGGCTATGGAGATGGCAAAGAAGGTGAGAAACTGGATCCACGGCCCAGAAACTTTCACGACGAAGGAAAGATGGCGCTCATGTCTCCTTTCTCTATCTATAATACCGTACGCTGCGGTGTGCAAGGCACAGGTATGAAGGCTCACCCAGAGCTGTCTGATGAAGAGGTCTGGGATGCTGCTTTCTACATCATGACCCTGCGCTATGAGGCACCACAAAAAAACAAAACCTCTGATGAGGCATTTATAAAAGAGCGATTTGCCGGGCTGGGGCTGGCTCAGATAGCTGCGCTGAGTGATCACGAGGTATCACAGACATTTCGCGCGAGCCACAAGGACCTCGCGCGCCTGCGCTATCATCAGCCCAATGAATCTAAGGACCGCTTCATAGATGCTGCCATAAAGTATATAGATGAGTCTCTGGCCGCCTCTCGCGAGGGCAACTATGAAGAGGCCGAAAAACTGGCCAACATGGCCTATATGGAGGGTATAGAGCCGATAGAAAAGCAGCTGCGCTCTACCGATCCCGGCCTCATGGAGCGCCTGGAGGACCAGATGAATAATACGCACCGCATCATCACGGAGCATCGCAGCCTCATAGAGATCAGCGACTCACTCAAAGCCTCCAAAGAGCTGATAGCTCAGGCTGGCAAGGTGATCAGCAAAGGAGAGATGTCATTCTGGCTGGCTATCATGATGTCCATATCTATCCTGCTGCGCGAGGGGCTGGAGGCATTTCTGGTGATCATGGTCATACTCGGTATCATCAATGCATCAGGCCTGCGCAGCTCAAAGATCTACGTACATGCGGGCTGGGTCATAGCTGCGATATGCGGTGTGATACTATGGATGATAGGTGGGCAGCTCATACAGTCTCATATGGAGCAGGTAGAGCTGATGGAGGGCACCATCGCCCTGATAGCTGTGGCTATGCTACTCTACATTGGCTTCTGGCTGCATGGCAAATCTGAGGCTACGAAGTGGAAAGAATACGTGACATCCAGTATCAAGCGTTTCACCAGTGGGGGCAGCCTGCTGGGACTGTTTGCATTTTCATTCCTCGTCGTTTTCCGTGAGGTATTTGAGTCGGTATTATTCCTGTCTGCTATCAATGTAGAATCATCAGGCAAACAAGAGCATGCTATCGTGCTCGGTGTAGTGGTAGCATTTATCATGGTCATATCGCTGGCTTATCTGGTATTGAAGTTCTCCGCAAAGCTGCCTATACCAAAGCTCTTCAAGGTATCATCTATAGTAATGGGTATACTGGCCGTGATCCTGATGGGTAAAGGCCTGCACTCGCTGCAGGAGACAGGTGTAGTGCCTATACATGGCATCACCGTGCTGCCTCATGTAGAACTGCTGGGCCTCTACCCTACTGCAGAGACGCTGCTGGCACAGGCCCTCGTAGCTGCTGCCGTGATCTATATGATCGGCTTCTCGGGCCGCAAGAAATGATCATTTCTGCTCTGACTTATCCTTCTTTTTGTGCCCCTGAAAGAACCCTTTTATTTCCTTTAGTACGCCACCGTTTTCCCTCCGGGCGCGCTGATATGGCTTGCGAGGATTTTCATCGTTGAGCTGTACTATCTCATCATATGAATCGCGTAGCTTCTCAGGTATATCACCCTTATACTCTACACGGTAATAGGAAAATCCATTTTGCGGAATGATGGTCTGGGGGGTGCCGACATGCACACGGGAGCGATTAGCCTCATCAAATTCACTCAAGAATTTATCCCTCCTGCTCTTCATGAGCTCGGCAAAGCGGGCCTCTACCACTCCATCTCCTACGTACCTCCTGCACTTTTCCTGAATAGTGAAGACAAGCTTATCCTTGATCAGGCCATCGAGGTAATGCACAAAAGTAGAATCTTTGATAGACATCCGGTCTATGGCCAGAGAGTCCTCCGGGTTGATGACGCGCTTAGGGTCATTTCGCAGTGCATATTTCTTTTTAGCCTCAAAGAATAGGATATATTCCTTCTCCTTATCTGTATATACCTGAGGCGAAACCTGGAGCTGTGCCTGCGGATTGTCTGTGAGGAAGTCATTCATCTTATCCAGAAACCGCTCTTGTCCGTATTGCAGTTCATCATAGCGTGTCCTCCATTTGATCACCAGGTACTTTTCTATTTTCTTTTCCACGTCCTTCACATGGAATATGTAAGGCGATGTCACCGGCTTCACAAAAATATTGCGCACTACATCCAGTATCACTGATTTCAGTTTGAACTTAGGATCACTGAGATTACCGCGTATAGGCACACTAAAGTCAATGACTCCGCTTCTATCTTTGACAAAAGAAAGAATAAGTGGCACCGGGATCCACGTCGCATCCTGATGCTTCTTGAGACGCTTGCCGACCCTTGGATCCAGGATGAGCAGGTGGTTCTCGCCTTGAAGATTGCTATCTACCGCATTGAGCGATCCGGTAAACTGTAGTGTACCACGATCCAATGGGAAAGATGTATATGTCAGCACGTACGGATTAAACATGGGCAGTGGAATCTTTTCAATGTTATAGCGGATACTGAAATTGCCATAGTTGTTTGGATCCAGACTGATACCCACGTAGACATCGCCATAAGGTTTCACAGCCGTAGTGAGATTCATATTCATTCTCTTATGGCTCTTGTCTATAGAGTCAGCCATAAAATTTAAAGGATTGGCGGCCACAGCAAATTGCTCCCGGAGGGCAAAATCATTGAACTTGATGTCGCCATTGTATATAGCAACCCTGTTGATCTTATAATAACTCTTAAGGAAGTTGTTTATGATATCATTTACATACTTGCCCACTTCTATCACCAGGTTAAACTTGGTAGAGTCTGCCTTGGCTGCCTTGATATTCTGGAGGTCTTTGCCGAATAAGGCGGATACGTTGTCAGCATTGTCATACCTCTCGTACTTGAAGTATGGCTTATCTACCATGATCGTATCTATATAGTAGCTAAACTGACGCGGATTGACATCTACCATAGCAATCTGCAATTTTTTGAACGCTACATAGTCATCATCGGGGTGCTTGCCAAAGTGGAAATCATTCACAGCTATCCAGCCTGTAGCCTCTACAGCCAGCTTGATCTTTGCATTACCTTTTGCCTTGATATCTCCATCCAGGCTGGCGCGGAAAGTGCCATAGTTACTAAAGTCCCTGATGTACTCCTGTATGAAAGCGAGGTCGTACTTGTCGATCTTTGCGGCCACTCTATATTCCAGACTTTTGAGATTGACTGCAGCGTCGCCTGCTATTTTGCCGGGAGCAGGGCCAGCCTCCAGCGCATATTTCACCTGCATGGTATCTACGTCCCACCGCATACCGGGTGTCGACACCTCTACGTTTTTCACAAAATAATTGACAGGTATGGAGCGCTCCTCATAGTGAAACTCCCCGTCTTCGATAGCTACATCTAGCAGATTGAAATGAACTGGTGGTTTCTCTTCCTTCTTGACTGTATCTTTGGGAGCAAACTTCTCGATGATATCATTGAAGTTGAACCACTGTCTGTTTTGAACGATACGCGCATAAGGTTTTGAGATGGTCAGATTCTCGATCTCATAAGTTTTGCCTATGGCTTTGAATATGGCAAAGTTAATACTCACCCCATTTGCGGAAAAAAATACGGTATCCATGCCTCCGGCCTCGTAGAGTTTCAGATTGTGGAGGTGTGCATAGCCGGTGAAAGGGTTGACATATACCCAGCCCAGGGTGATCTCTCTACCCAGGTACTTTGTATCATATTTTTCTATCAGATACTTGGTGATAGGCGAGATAAAAATGATGACCAGTGCTACAAATGCTACTATACTGATCACGATACCCAATAGGATCTTGCGAAGCTTTGGAGATATTTTTTTCATGTGAGGATGAATTTACTTTTCTCAACAAAGCCAATAATTGTTCCATTCCCCAATCAAAACACATCAAATCATATAATTAAAAAAGCCCCCGGAAAACCGGAGGCTCTGACCATTAGCTCGCCAGGACCCACGACCCGTTGAGCTAAATGGCTAAAACGTTTTAGATCTTAGTAAACTTCTTTACAGCTGTACCATTGTTGGTCATCATTTTTACGAAGTAGTTTCCTGCTTCCAGATTTGATACACCTACGGTATTGTTGCCAGCTGCTATATCGTACTTGCCTACTACCTGACCGCTGATATCAGTGATCTCTACCTGCGTATCTGCTATAGTAGCTATAGTGATCTTATCTACTGTAGGGTTAGGATACAGTTGGATCGCGTTGTCAGCGTTTATGGTCTCTACGCCTGTAGCTGTATTCTTGTCAAATACTGCAAATGGGCTGAAGCTGCTGATGTTTGTGCGTGTCATAGTGTATACGCTACCATTGAGTGTAGCGGCAGCCATCGCGCTGTGATCCCATGCACCACCTGTAAAGTGGGCTATGTATGCCTGAGTATTGTCAAAACCATTCACCTGTGCAGCAGCTGTCCAGCCGAGGCTCAGATTAACGTTTGTATTAGTAGTGATGTCCGGCTCTACGAAATATGATGTGCCCACCAGTGAGTGTGAAGCAGCCATATCCGAGCCTGTAGTACCCTGGCTATATACGCCTGAGCTCACACCTACATTGATACCGCCACTGGTAGATCCGCTATTCAGCTGGATACCTACCGGTGAATAGCCAGCCATAGTACCTACATGGAAAGTAGTCGCCGTGCTGGCACCTGCAGTCACCTGCATATTCACATGGCCAGTGCCTGTAGTGATGATGTAAGAGTTGATACCGCCACCGGTCACTGAGCCTGAGGCTGCGATGGTCAGCTTATTAGTATCTATATCCAGGCTACCCTGAGTGAAGCTAAGTGTGCCATTCACTGTCAGGTCAGAGCCGATATGCAGGGCGCTGGATGAGCCTGTAGCTACATTGATAGCGAGGTTGCCTACAGTATTGCCAGTACCCGAGAAGCTCAGTGTACCGTTAGTAGAGCCTGTAGTGGTCACGCTGATATTTGAGGCAGAGGTAGAGGAGAGTGATCCATTTCCTGATGCTGCGATAGAACCTGTGATAGCGAGGTTATTGCCATTGAGCACGAGCGTACCGTTTTGCAGTGAGAGTGTGCTGGCTACGGTCAGGTTAGAGCCAGAGCCGAGTGTCACGCTGCCATTGCTTCCTGTGTTGATGGTCAGGTTGCCTACAGTACTGCTGCTGCCTGCGAGGTGCAGATCAGAGGTCAGGCCTGTAGATGAGGTAATATTGATGTTAGAATTGCTGTTTGTATTGAGTGAACCAGTCCCGGCTACATTGCCAGCTATGGTGAGCGTATGAGCGCCTACGCCGTACTGGCTGCCACCTGTGATGGTGAGTGTACCGTTTACAGTCAGGTCAGAGTTTACATTTACGCTGTTACCAGAACCAACGTTGATGGTCAGGTTATTTACTGTCTGGCCGCCAGTGGCAAAGGTGAGACCACCTGCGAGAGATCCGCTGCCATTTATGGTCAGGTTAGAAGAGCTATTGCCGCTGAGAGAGCCGCTACCGGTCACTGTACCGCCTATGGTCAGGCTGCCATTATTAAATGACAGTGTACCGCTGGTGAGGTCAAGTGAGCCTGTCACAGTGAGGTCACCGCTGATGTGTGCCTGATTGCTGCTGCCTACATTTACTGAAAGAGAGTTTGCTGAGCTACCTGTAGTGAATGAGAGTGTACCCATAGTGCCAGATGTACCGCTCAGGGTGATGCTGGAGCCTGTGCCTGAGGTCACAGATCCGCTACCCGATGCTGCTATAGTGCCGCTGACAGTGAGGTCATGGCCATTCAGGTTCAGATTGCCACTCTGCAGGGTGAGCATGCCGCTCACATTCAGGTCGCCACCGAGGCTGGCAGAGCTGCCATTGCCAGAGTTGATATTCAGGCTACCGATCACACCACCTGTGATAGACAGATCGGCGTTAGAGTTTCCTGTAGAGTTATAGTTGAGCGTAGAAGATGCATTTGCCATCAGAGAGCCAGAGCCTGCGGTAGAGCTACCGGAGCCGAGCGTCAGAGACTGACCGCTGATGTCCAGCATGCTGCCACCTGTCAGGGTGAGAGCGCCATTCACAGTGAGATCAGAGCCGAGGGCTACAGAGTTGCCTGATCCTACATTTATGTTGAAGTTATTGACAGTCTGGCCACCTGCTGCAAAGTGAAGCGCTGTAGAAAGGCCACCAGTGGCGCTCACGGTGAGGTTTGAGTTGCTATTGCCGCTGAGCGTGCCTGAGCCAGCGAGTGAGCCGCTGAGAGTGAGGTCGCTGTTATTAAAATTCAGCGTACCTGATGTGAGCGTCAGTGTGCCGGTCACATTGAGGCTGCCGGATATCTGCGCCTGGCTGGATGAGCCTACATTCACTGTGAGGTTTTGAGCAGAGCTGCCAGATGCAAAGTTGAGCGCACCGGAGATACCACCGCTTGTATTGATCACAATGCTCGATGCAGAGGTAGAAGAAATGCTGCCTGAGCCTGTAGTCACGCCACCACTCACGGTCAGATTGTTTCCATTCAGTACGAGTGTACCGGAGGTCAGATTCAGCGTGCCTGTAGTGTGAAGGTTAGAAGAGAGTGACACGCTGCCGCTATTGCCGGCGCTGATGGTCACGTTATTCAGTCCACTACCACTGAGCTCGAGGCCGGCAGTAGTGCTGCCTGTACCGCTATATACTACATTGTAGCTATTGCTGAGTGAGAGTGAGCCTGTACCTGTCAGGGAGAGGCCACCACCATTTACATTGATCGTACCACCATTAGTGACAGCGAGTGAACCGCCAGTACCAATGCTGAGTATACCGGATGTGAGATTGAGGTTTTGACCTATAGTGGTCTGAGAACCCAGCGTCAGCGCGAGGGCCGAGTTGCTGAAGTTTTGAGCCGTCAGCGATCCTGTAAAAGTTACTACCGCACCGGTGTTCAGGGTTACTGTATGCAGATTGATAGTACCAGCACCGCTCACTGTACTGAGTACGCCTATAGAAAGGTCATGTGATGAGGATGTCAGAGTACCCTCTACATCCATAGTGGCGAGTGCACCTGTCATCGTATAGTCTACATCCAGATTGACAGTGACGCCAGAGGCGATCGTGATCTGGTCTGTAGAGTTATTGACAGAAGGTGCTACCCCTCCTGCCCAAGTGGTAGAGCTACTGAAATTACCTGAGGTAGTAGCCGTAAATGCGGTCGCAAAGACCGCACTGGCAGATAGAACTGTCAGCGCGGCTGACAAGACTATCTTTTTTGTAGAGAGTACAAAGCTGTTCATGATTTAATTTTAATTGCTTAATGATAAATAGAGACACTATTGTCTCCTACCGCTATGCTTGCAGCTATTGTGCCAAGGGCTTTTACCTAGGTATCACGTGTGTGGTGCCGGTGACTGGTAGAGATTTCCCCAGTTTGGCGCCACAACCTTGTCAAAGACGCCAACAGGGTAGCGGAGCATCTTCCCCATTAACTTAAAAGTGTGGTTGTTGTAATCAGTTCTTTGCCCCAATAGCATCGTGGTACAGTTTTCCTGCGGTTTGTCTTTTTTACACTAAAACAAAAAACAAATGGATAAGCTGGAAATCAAAGGCAAATGGAATGAGATCAAAGGAAAGGTAAAGCAGGCATACGCAGACCTGACAGAAGATGACCTGAAATATGAAGAAGGCCAAGATGATATGCTGATAGGCAAGCTGCAGCAGAAGACCGGTAAGAAGCGTGAAGAACTGGTAAAATGGATCAATAGCCTCTAAACTACTTGTGACGCCTCTGGATCAGAGGCGTCACTTTTTTATATGCATCATGAAGACTGAAGATATATCAGAGCTAAAGAAAGAAGCCAGAGCGCTGAAGCTCATCTATACCTCTGATGCCACACCCGGATATACCCGGGAGCATCAGAAGAGTGGTTTCAAATATTATGATACGGACGGAGCTGAGATCACTGATGAGGAGGTGCTGGCCCGTATCAAATCACTGGTCATCCCTCCGGCATGGCAAAACGTGTGGATATGCGCCGAAGCAAACGGCCATCTCCAGGCCACCGGTACAGACGCTGCAGGCCGCAAGCAATATAAATATCATCCCCAATGGTCAAAATTCAGAAATGACCGCAAGCACAGCCGTATGGCAGAGTTTGCTGAAGTGCTACCGCTGATACGTGAGCAAGTAGAGAAAGACCTGAATCAAAAAGAGTTTTCCAAGAATAAAGTAGTGGCGCTGGCGGTGAGTGTCATAGACAAGACGCACATACGCGTAGGTAACGCTATCTATGCAAAGCTATATGGATCCTTTGGCCTCACTAGCCTGCGCAACAAGCACCTGAAAATAGAAGGCACTAAAATGACCATCTCATTTCGCGGCAAGAAAGGTGTGCAGCAAGAGGTAATACTGACGCAGCGCCGACTGGTGAATATGCTCAAGAAACTAAAAGACATACCGGGACAGGAGCTTTTCCAGTTTTACGATACGGATGGCAGCAAGAGGACACTTGACTCAGGTGCCATCAATGAGTACCTGGAGATCTGCACCGGCAAAGACTTTACAGCGAAAGACTTTCGTACCTGGTGGGGCACTGTGACCGCCGCTGCCTATCTGGCCACCCTCCCACCCTTTGCCACCAAAACAGATGCACACAAAAACCTTGTAGCTACCCTAGATGCTGTAGCAGACAAGCTAGGCAACACAAGAGCCGTCTGCAAGAAATACTATGTACATCCGCAGCTATTAGATCACTATGAAAATGGGAAACTGGATGCCTATCTGGACAAACTCAAATCCAGCACAGAAAATGCTGAGGAGCTACTCAGCTATGAGGAAAAAATAATACTGGAATTTATGCGCAAGGAGTGCTGCTAGGTCAGAGGTTTACTTTGACTTCATTGCGCAGGTAAGGTGTGAGTCCGTGGAGGAATGCATTGGCCAGGACCTCACCTACGGCCTTGCCCACCTGCACCTCAGGATCTTTGAATGGCTTTTCAAAATTGATGCGGGTCTTCAGTTCATCTGTGTGGTGGTCTTTGAGCACATCCAGCATGAAGCCTACCAGTCCCTCCCATAGATAGCGCAGAATGTTATCTTTCTTATCCTCTGGCCCCAGGATATGAAGGTCATCGATAACAGACTCTACGTAGCCTCCAAATTTTCCGGCCATGGCTTTGATCTCGCTGGTCATAGTCATCGTGCCGCTGCTTACATCAAAACGGCCATATCGCTGAAAGAAATCATTGAGTAAAACCATATTGACTCCCGAGAGGTGCGTATCCAGCACAAAATCCGGAGTGCGTGATAGCAGGTCTACCGTCATGGCAGCCTGGAATACCCCTTCATACACCTGAGCTTTGATATTTATATCGGCATTGGACTGGCGCTCGGGTACAGTAGAAATATCCTTAGCGCTCAGGTATATCTGGTCTACCATCACAGACAATGCGGGTACAGCCGTGACGTCTGTGTATTGTACTTTTGCATTCAGCACATCTAACCGTTGCAAGGTTATATCCATTCCGATATCGAGTCCCAGCAGCGGATTGCCCGGCTTCAGTTCGATACCGGAGAGCATTTCCTTATACACCGATACGGACATATCTTGTATAGACACACTACCGCAAACCTCTCCCCGCCATAATTTGGCTGATACGATGTCTATCTCCACGGTTTCTGCAGACAAATAAACCTTAGGATCAGCTATATCTACTTGTTCTTTGAGCATGAGGTCTTCGACCTTGATCTTGAAGGCGAATGGTGTGACTCTGATACGACCTACAGAGACGGCTATACCTTGGACCCTACTCAGGCTGCGCCGCAATACATACCCCGGCAGGAATGGAAACAGGAAACAGATCAGACTAACCAGGGGATACAATACCCTGATGAGCCTGAGCCATTTCCTGTTGTATCTATCTGTACGGTTCATTTTTACTATTGCTGCAGGAGCTTGTAGAGCTCAGTCAGGTTTGGAGACAGGATGATCTCTGTACGGCGATTAGCAGCCTTACCCTCCTGTGTATCATTAGTAGCCACGGGATGAAACTCGCCGCGGCCTGATGCTGTGATCTTATGTGTATCTACACCATAGTCCTTGGTGAGTATGCGCACTATGGATACAGCGCGTGCGGTACTCAGTGCCCAGTTGTCCGGGAAGAGTTCCTTGCGGATAGGCACAGTATCAGTATGGCCTTCTATATTGACATTGATATCCGGTGTATTATTCAGCACTTGCGCCAGCTTGCCCAGCGCCTCTTTTCCTTTAGGATCTACTGCCGCACTACCGGACTTGAAGAGGAGCTTCTCCTGCAGGGACACATACACATTTCCATCCTTGATATTTACGCTGAGCTCATCAGGTTTAAAATTGACCAATGCATCTGCGATAGACTGGCGCAGCCTGTTCATCACGTCCTTCTGCGATTGGATCAGATCCTGCAAATCTTTCAAACGCTTGGCCTGCTCTGCTATCGTCATTTTAGATTGTGCTATGGCCTGACTGGACTTAGATGATACATCTTTGAGATTTCCCTGCACATCAGACAGTTGCTTTTCCAGATTGCCGTTTTGGTCAGTCAGGCTCCTCACCTGATCGTTGCAGCCGTCGAGCTGCTTATGAGTGATCGAGCTGTCCTTCTGGAGCTTGCCCAGCCAGTCCTGAGAGGCATTATATTTCTTCTTAGTGACGCAAGACGAGAGGGAGAATAAACAAAACAGCATAGCGGCTGCTACTGAGGGTAGGATGATCTTTTTCATGTGAAAGATTTATGAGTGAATGATGCTATACATAAAATATGTCAGGAGCGACTGCGCTCCTGACATGATCGGACTATCCGGCACTACCGGATCAGACCGTAGGACTTTTGCTACCCCCTATAAAGCTGATGATGATGGAGATCACCGCCAATACCAATAGGATGTGTATGATGCTACCGATGTTGTAAACGAAGAGTCCGAGTGCCCAGCCTATGACCAGGATGACTGCGATGACATACAGAATTGAGCGTATCATGATTTATGTTTATAGTGACCTGCCACTGGCAGAAAAAGTTTCCAATAATTGCGGGACCGACGAATCGATCCCGCAATGCGGAGAGGTATCGCTACCTCTCCCTTCATCCATCTCACTGTCTTTCGCTACGTGGGAAACGGATAATCTTTTTGGTCCTGACTGTAGGAATCAATATCTATTCCATGCGTGACGGCCGCGTATTTGGGGTCAAATGAGGCCATAACAGGAAAGTGACCTTGCGATGATCTTATTAGTTGAGGTCCGGCTTCCTCATCAGCCTCTTCAGATCTGTAGTCATTCATAGATTACCTCATCTGAGGAAAAATATCAGCATCCCGCCATCGATGTAGCGTTGTAAGCAATCAAAAATGAAGGGTATAACATTTGCTCAAGGCATAGAGCAAATTATTTATATCACAAAAACTTAACATCATGAATCCAAAGAACATTACCCAAAAACTCTCCGGCACAGGACTACTCGCCTTGGCCGCTCTCGTAATCGGTTTCTCATCCTGCGATAACGGCGCGAAAGAAAAGCGCCAAAAAGATATGGATGACCTGAAAGCCTATATCAGAAATCAAAAAGACTCTATAGATCAGTATACTGATCGCAAGTGGGATGACCTGCAGGCATCATACGAGGCCAAGAAGGCTCAGCTGGAGCAGGACACCGCTAAAATGGATGCAGAGATGCGCGCGCAGTACTACCAGACTGTCAGTGATTGGGATGCTTACAAATCAGACTTTGAGCGCAAGGCTGAAGAGAAAAAAGCCCTCTCAGGTATGGACGCCATCCGCAAGCAGCTGGCTATGGATGGTATGAGGACTGACTTTACAGACCTGACTGCAGTAAATATACTGCCTGCCTACGAGCACTTCGTAGCTGTGGTGGATAGCAATCGTGACAACTATACTAAAGAGCAGTGGACAGTAGTAAATGTAAGCTGGAAGGCGCTCAAAGGCCGCAAGCGCGAAATATCAAAGGATATCAGCGCTGACCTGATGGGCAAAATAACCAAGAAAGAGATCCAGTATGTAGGCATCAAGGCTGTGAACAGGCCATTTGCTGATAGTGAAGATGAGAAGTAAGCTATAAAAGCTGAGCCGCAGCTGCTCTGTCAATAAACCAGTATAAACCCCCGCTATGGGGGTTTATCATTTGTGCCGGGTAGGGCTCATGGCCGGGAGCATCATGCACGATGCTCTGCACGATGCTCGCCTTAGATTTCCCCGACACGAGGAATATCACTTTTGCAGCATCGTTGAGCAGCGGTAGTGTCATGGTGATCCTATCCATATCCTGTGCGGGGATAAAACCTGCAGTGACTATGGCCTGCCGCTCATCCAGCAGTCCACTCCGGGGGAATAGTGATGCTGTATGGCCATCAGAACCTAGTCCCAGCAGCACGAGGTCAAAAGATATTTTTTGCTTGCCGAAAAACGTCCTGATATCGCGTTCGTATTCCTGTGCTGCCTCCTGTGCTGGCCTATCTGACTGTATCCGATGGATATTGCCTGAGGGTATAGATATTTTGCTCAGCCAGAGATCTAGGGCCACCTGTGCGTTATTCCGCTCATCATGCAGGGGCACGGCCCGCTCATCTCCCCAGAATATATGCACTCCCGCCCAATCCAGGCCCGATGCGTAGCGTGGCTCTGCCAGCAGGCGAAAAAGCGCCTCCGGTGTGCTGCCACCAGACAGTACGAGGCTATACCGGCCTGTATCAGCTATGACCTGGGCAGCATCAAGCATGATAAAGTCAGCAATGCCTGCCGCCAGTGCTTCGGCTGATTCAAATACCTTGATGGAACCTTTGCTCGACATGTGATATAGATTAAAGCCAGTTATGACCATCCTTTGCGATCAGTGCCTCAGCATCCTCCGGTCCCTGAGTGCCAGCCGTATAGTTAGGGAAGTTGACCGGAGGGTTATTCTCCCATACTTTTATGATAGGCATCATCACTGCCCACGCAGCCTCTACCTGATCGGCCCTCATGAATAAAGTAGAGTCTCCCTGCATGGTATCCAGCAGGAGTGTCTCATAGGCCTCCGGTGTACCGGATGTATAAGTCTCCTTGTAGTCAAACTCCATATCCACAGGGTTGAGCAGCATCTCGAGTCCCGGCCGCTTGGCCTGAAAGCTCAGCGTGATACCCATATGTGGCTGTATGCTCATAGTAAGCCTGTTTGGCGGCCAGCTGCCGGAGGCATTGGATGGAAATAGTTTATGCGGCACATCTTTAAACTGGATAGTGATGACAGAGGTCGTCTCTTTCATGCGTTTGCCCGTGCGGAAATAAAATGGCACATCATGCCAGCGCCAGTTCTCAACAAAGAGTTTGACTGCAGCAAAAGTCTCGATATTTGAGCCTGGCTTGATGTCCTGCTCTTGCCTGTATCCTTTTACCTTTTTACCTTCTATCCAGCCCTCTTTGTACTGTCCGCGTACAGCTACGTTATGCACTTCATTTTCCGGTATACGTTTGATGGCATTGATCACATCCACCTTGCGGTTGCGCACTTCATTAGCCTCAAAGGATACTGGCGGCTCCATAGCTATGAGGCACATGAGCTGCAGGATGTGATTTTGTATCATATCCCTCAGCGCACCAGCTGTCTCGTAGTAGTTGCCACGATTCTCTATCCCCAGCTGCTCAGATACGGTGATCTGCACATGGTCTATGTAGTTACGGTTCCACAGCGGCTCAAATAGCAGGTTGCCAAAACGGAATGCGAGGATATTCTGTACGGTCTCTTTGCCCAGGTAGTGGTCTATGCGGTATATCTGGCATTCATCATACATGCTATGCAAGAGCGTATTCAGTTTCCTCGCGCTATCGAGATCACGGCCAAAGGGTTTTTCTATCACGATCTTGTCCCGCTGATTATCCCTGCCCAGTCCTGCCTGATAGAGCTTCTTAGCTATCGTCTCAAAGAAATCCGGCGTGACGGCCATGTAGTAGACATGATCGGCTGTGGTCTTCCATGCCTTTTCTATCTGCGCTATTGTTTTGCCTACAGTGTCATAGGTCTTCTTGTCATGCACCTCTCCGCGCTGGTACATGATATTTTTGGCAAAGCTCGCCCACTGCTTTTTATCTGCAGGGCCGCTACGTGAAAACTGATTGATCCCATCCAGTAGAGATCTGCGAAACTGCAACTCTGAGATATCCCTTCTGCCGATGCCTACGATGGTAAACTTGTCCGGCATCCATTTATCCAGATACAGATTATATAGGGCAGGAACCAGTTTGCGCCAGGCCAGATCACCCGTAGCGCCAAAGATGACGATGATACAAGGATTGACTTTCTCTTTTTCTTCCATTGCTTATTGTTTTTGCTCCCAGTGTGTGTGAAATACACCCTCCCGGTCTACACGCTGATAAGTATGAGCACCAAAATAATCCCGCTGAGCCTGTATCAGATTGGACGGCATCCATGCGCGCCTGTAGGCATCATAGTATGCCACACAGGCCATCATATCCGGCATAGGCACGCCTGTCTCTACAGCTGTGGCCAGGACCCTGCGCAGGCCCTGCTGATGCGTGTACAGTTCATGCGCTATCTTTTCATCCAGCATGATGCTGATGAGGCCGGGGTCCTTATCATACGCAGCGCGTATATCCTCCAGCAGAGACGACCTGATGATACAGCCTCCTCTCCATATTTTAGCCACTTCCTCCAGCTTCAGCTCATAGCCGCATTTGGCAGACGCTTCATGCAGCAGCGTCAGGCCCTGCGCATAGGAGATGATCATAGAGAAATATAATGCCTCCTCTACGGCATCTATGAGCTCCTGCCGGTCTATCTGCGCTTGCGCCTGCGGCCCTTTCAGCACTTTCTCGCCCTGTGTGCGCTGCGTCTTGTCAGCAGAGAGATAGCGGGCGCTGAGCGCTGCATCTATAGCAGGTATAGGCACTACGAGATCCATGGCATCCTGAGAGGTCCACTTGCCCGTCCCTTTTTGCTGAGCGCTATCCAGTATCATATCCACCAGCAGGTTTTGCGTCAGGTCATCCCTGCGGGCAAAAATATCTGCCGTGATCTCTATCAGAAAGGATTTCAGCTTGCCCTCATTCCACTTTGCAAAAGTAGCATGCAGCTCCTCATTGCTGAGGCCGCCTACTTCCTTCAGGATGTGATATGCCTCTGCTATCAGCTGCATGATGGCATACTCTATACCGTTGTGCACCATTTTCACATAGTGGCCTGAGGCGCCGGGGCCGAGGTAGGTCACGCATGGCTCATCATTGACCTTGGCTGAGATGGCCTCCAGCATGGCGCCTATGCGCTCGTACGCGTCCTGTGCACCGCCGGGCATGATGCTCGGTCCAAACCGTGCACCCATCTCACCACCGGAGACACCCACTCCCATGAAGTGTATATTGTCCTTGGCCAGGGTCGACACCCTCCTGTCTGTATCTGTATAGTGCGAATTGCCGCAGTCCATAATGAGGTCTTCGGGCGATAACAGCGGTTTCAATCCCAGTATTACCTTATCTACCGGATCACCGGCCGGTACCAGCAACAGGATAGTGCGAGGCGTCTTGAGCGCATCTACAAACTCCTGCAGCGTGTCTGCTCCCAGTATCTTGCGTCCCTCTCCTTCTTTTTTCAGGGAGGCTACTTTGTCCGCGTCCAGGTCAAAACCCGCCACGGCATATGAGTGATCGCTCATGTTCAATAACAGGTTGCGCCCCATTGTGCCGAGGCCGATCATCCCGTAGTCATATTTTGCTTCTGCCATATCTATATATTAAACCCATATTTTATCAATTCCCCCCTGGCTGCCTCTATACCTGTGTAGTGGAGGCACTGCAGGCCTACCTGGGTAGCAGTAGGCATGTAGTATGCTCTATCGTCTATGTACAGCCCTTGTGCCGGCGCTATGGCGGCCATATCACATGCCAGTCTGTACATCCCGGCCTCAGGCTTGCGCATATCTATATAGCAAGACGAAATAAAGAAGTCAAACAATGAGTCAAGTTGAAATTTTTTTATCCGGTAGTCATTCAGCTCGCGTGGTTCATTATTGAGCGCGGCTATGGGGAGGCCTGTCTTTGCCTTCACCTCGTAAAAAAAATCCAATGCCCCCGGCAGTGCCTGAGACTGGCTAAACATAAAATCCCTGAACGCTGCGCGCGAAAACGGCCTCTCGGTATAAAACACTGTGGCATCGAGATACTCGTCCAGCGTGATCCTCCCCCTTTCATAAATATCAAAGGCCATGGAGTGCCGTTTCTCCATATCTTTTTCATCCAGGTGATACTGCTCTACAGCTCTCCTGCGCGCATCGGTATCCCAGCCATTGGTCAATAGCACTCCGCCTATATCGAGGAAAATGGTCTGTATCTTATCGTTTGGCATTTGCTCTCACCTTTAGCTTGATCTGAGCCATCAGCTCTTTCAGTCCCGCATCTGTATCGCCTCCCAGATGGATGCGTATCACCTGCCTGCCTTTGTCACTCAGGGACCGGAAGTCTCCCATGGCCTGAGCGTGGTGCAGCGTATCAAATCCGTATGCCTCTCCCGGTATAGGCAGGGGTATGGCTTCATCAGCAGTCAAGATAATATAAAACCCGCTATCAGGCCCGCCTTTGTGCAGCTGCCCTGTGGAGTGCAGGTAGCGCGGGCCATGCAGCAGCGTGGTGGCCACCCGGTACTGATCTCTTATGGACATTCTCCATGACTGTAGTAGCTCTGCCCTGGACTCTGTACGGTGAAAATATGGCAGCATAGCTACATAGTCTCCCGGTCTGACCTGCTGCAGGTATGCTGAGATAAAATCTGCTATAGATGTAGCCTCTCCTCTCTGCGCCGCAGCGGCGCCTCCGGTGTATATACTGACATCCTCAGCCCTGACCACCGGGGCTGTAGTTTCTTTAAACTTCTTACGGCTCTGCCACTCCTGCAGCAGATCGTCCGTATTTTTCTTGCTCTCCGCTACATTGGGCTCGTCAAATGGGTTGATCCCTATGATCAGACCAGCTATAGCAGTAGCTACCTCCCAGCAGTAGTATTCACCGCCGAGGGCTATAGTGTCAGGTATCTTCACACGTATGACAGGATGCCCTGCCTCCTCAAGTGCCTTTAGTTTGCGCACCTGTGTGGTATCTACATCTCCCGCTACCCGGATATGTACGAATACCCTGTCATCACTGTATACTGATGGCGGGCCGAGTGTTTCGGCATTGACCGGTATGATGCCTTTGCCCTCCTTGCCGGTGCTTTCGGCTATCAGCTGCTCTATCCAGTAGCCCAGGGCTGCGATGGACGGAGATAGGGCAAATGTAAGCTTGTCCCTGCCAGTGCGCGCTGCTACACCCAGCTCTGCTCCCAGGTCCAGTCCGGGGTTGTCTTCTGCCTTTGTATCATGGCATAGCGCCTCCATCTGCTGGGCACTACTCATCATGGCTTCTATATCTATACCCATCAGTGCCATAGGTATCAGGCCGAAATCAGACAGCACAGAATAGCGCCCGCCTATATCAGAAGGATTGGTAAAAACACGGAGGAAACGGTACTGCTCTCCCAGCGCTGCCAGCGGTGTGCCGGCATCTGTGATAGCGATGAAGTGACGGCCGGCAGTACGGCCCACTTTCTTCTTGACCTGCTCGTAGAAATAACGGAAAAAGCTAAGGGATTCTTTGGTCGTACCAGATTTGCTCGCCACTATGAAAAGGGTCTGCTCCGGTTTGATCTGTTTCTCCAGTGCCTGTATAGCAGCAGGGTCTGTATCATCCAGTACAAAGAGCTTAAGGTAGCCGCGCTTGCTAGCAAAGGTCTCCCGGGCTACCTCAGAGCAGAGGCTACTACCTCCCATGCCGAGCAGCACAGCATATTTCAGCCCAGCCTTCTTCACCTCTTTTGCAAATGCGGTGATATCTGCTACCCTGCCGGCAGAGTGCTCCGGCAACTGTAGCCAGCCGAGGCGGTCAGCTATTTTTTGTTGCGATTCCTTGTCAGATTTCCATAGGGCCGCTTCCTTTTGATAGAGGCGCTCTCTGATGTGCTGACTATCCAGCTGCTGCTCTGCCTGTGCGAGTTCTGTCTTGAATCCCTGTACAAGGTCCTGTGGCTTATCTGGTATGATCGAAAAAACTTTCTTAGTGGATGGCATGGATCTAATTTATGTTTTGTATGTCATTTCATATTCTGCTCTTCTATCAGGGCTACTTTGCCCACACGCCTCATATGGCGCACCTCCCGCGTGAAACTGGCAGCAAGGAATGCCTCTACCAGCTCGTACATCAGCTCGATACCTACTACACGCTGACCTATACAGATCACATTGGCATCATCATGCTCCACGCACTGATGAGCTGAGTAGGTGTCATGGCATACACCCGCGCGTATACCTTTAAACTTATTGGCAGCGATGCTCACTCCGACTCCGCTCCCGCATATCAGTATACCCCTGTCACACTGCTGTGACTGGATAGCCTTTGCCACATGTGTGGCATGGTCAGGATAGTCTGACGGTGCAGTATCATGCGCCCCCAGGTCAGCGACCTCATATCCCAGTGTGGCCAATCTGGCCAGCAAGGCAGCCTTGTATTCATATCCGGCATGGTCAGCCGCTATAGCCACTTTCATTTGATGATGATTCTTTTAGTCATGCCGACCACGGTCTCTGCGGTCAGGCCATAATGCTGGTACAGGTCTTTGTCAGGAGCGCTGGCACCAAATTTTGATATGCCCACCACTCTGCCCTGCTCTCCTACCCACTCTTCCCAGCCCTGTGGTGATCCTGCCTCTATAGCTATGCGAGCTTTGACTGATGGAGGCAGCACTGTATTACGGTATTCCTCAGGCTGCTGACGGAATAGCTCCCAGCTCGGCATGCTGACCACACGCACATTGATATCACTCTTCAGTAGCTGCTGCTGGGCCTCCATTGCGATCTGTACCTCTGATCCCGATGCTATCAGTATGGCATCTGGCGGGGCAGCCTGTTCTTTTTCATTGGCGCGGTAGAGCATCATCTTTTGCTCCGGAGATATGACATAGGCACCGCACAGCACTCCACTCGCATCGGCAGTTTTTGCCCTGTCAAAAACTGGTAGCTTCTGCCGGGAGAGTACCAGCATAGTGGGCCCTGCAGTGCGCTCTATAGCAGCCTGCCAGGCATAGGTAGCCTCATTGGCATCTGCGGGGCGTATCAGGCACATATGCGGCATAGCGCGAAATGAGGCCAGGTGCTCTACCGGCTGGTGCGTCGTGCCGTCTTCTCCCAGCCCTATAGAGTCATGGGTCATCACATATATCACAGGCAGCTCCATGATACAGGCCAGCCGTATAGCAGGCCGCGCATAGTCTGTAAAAATGAAAAACGTAGATGCATATGGCCTCACACCACCATGCAGCGCCAGGCCGGAGCTGGCTGCACACATCACATGCTCCCGCACTCCCCAGGCTATATTCCTGTTTTCATATTTGCCTGCGGCAAAATAACCCGATGTCTTGATCATGGTCTCGGTAGACGGCTCGAGGTCTCCACTCCCACCGATCAGCCACGGCAGCAATGGAGCCACCGCTTTCAGTACATCTGCAGTCACAGACCTTGTAGCCTTAGGCCCATCTTCAGGCTTATAAATGGGCAGCGCTGCTTTCCACCCCTCAGGGAGTTTTTGTGACAGGTAGTGATCCAGCTGTGTAGCCTCTGTAGGGTAGGCGGCCTTGTAGTCAGCATAGAGTTTCTGCCAGGCCTGATGTGCTTCTTTGCCTTTTTCACCGGGCGCCTTCATGTGCACGGCCACATCATCCGGCACCAGAAATTTAGCATCTGCCGGCCAGCCGTAAAATTCTTTTGTCAGTCTCACCTCATCCTCTCCCAGTGGGGAGCCATGAGCAGATGCCTTATCCTGCTTGTGCGGAGAGCCATAGCCGATATGAGTGCGTAGTATGATCATAGTGGGCCTGTCAGTCTCGCGACGGGCCTCATCGTATGCCGCAGATATGGCTGCTATATCGTTGCCCTTATCCCCCAGGTCTATCACATGCCAGTGATAGGCTTCAAACCTCTTGGCTACGTCATCAGAATACGTGAGTGCTGTATCGCCCTCTATGGATATATGATTGTCATCGTAGAGGCAGATCAGTTTGCCCAGTTTGAGGTGACCTGCCACAGATGCAGCTTCATGAGAGGCACCCTCCATCAGGTCTCCGTCACTACAGAAGACATAAGTATAGTGATCGATGATCTTATACCCGTCCTTATTGAATACTGCGCTGAGATGCGCTTCTGCCATAGCCATGCCTACCGCAGTCATGATACCCTGACCCAGCGGTCCCGTGGTAGTCTCGACACCCGGCGTGAGGCGATACTCCGGGTGACCTGGGGTGATACTTCCCCATTGTCTGAAATTTTTGATATCCTCCAGGCTGAGATCGTATCCCGTCAGGTGTAGCATAGCGTACTGGAGCATAGATGCGTGACCATTTGACAAGATAAAGCGATCCCTATTGAGCCACTGAGGATCAGTAGGGTCAAAGCTCATGTGCTTCATCCAAAGGGTATATGCTGCCGGGGCCAGTGCCATCGGCGTACCGGGGTGCCCGGAGTTTGCTTTTTGCACGGCGTCTATAGCCAGGCATCTGATTGTATTGATGCTTTTATTTTCTATTGTGGTGTCATCCATGTCAGGGGTATTTAGCTATGCTGAGGGATAGGTGGGGATATAGCCCTTCATCAAATCTCATTCCAAGCACCGCACCTTTTCCTTCTCTAAGGTATAGTATACTAATGAGCAGATTGGCATGACTTTTTTAAACCCTTAGTGATTCACCTTCTCACTAATTGTTCTCTTCTTCTGATGAAACTTACTTTTCAAGGCAATATTTTTGAGCAAAGAGCAGCCCCTGAGGAACCACTGCGCAGAGAGCTTTTCAGCTCGGAGCAAATGGAGCAGCACGCACGGGCACTGGCTGCCTCGCACCAGATCAGCACCCGGGGATCTGCAGACCGCCTGCTGGGCAGGCTGGCTGACAATGAACACCTGCTGCTGGAGGTCCATGCACTACTGACCCAGACGGTCAAAAAGAACTACCAGATCACACCCGCCGGCGAGTGGCTGCTGGATAACTTCTACATGATAGAAGAGCAGATCCAGATAGCCAAAAAGCACCTGCCAAAACTATACAGCGAAGGATTGCCACAGCTATCCACGGGCTCGTCTGCCGGCCTGCCGCGTGTATATGATATAGCGCTGGAGATAGTATCCCACAGTGATGGCAGGCTGGACATGGAGACGGTCAATAACTTCCTCCGGGCCTACCAGACGGTGACGCACCTGCGTATCGGAGAGCTATGGGGTGTGCCTATCATGATACGCCTCGCCCTGCTGGAAAATCTGCGCCGCGTGTCAGCCTCTATAGCAGCGGAGCGCATACACCGCAACGAAGCTGACTACTGGTCTAAGCTCATACTGGATACTATAGAAAGTAATCCGCGCGACCTGATACTGGTCATAGCAGATATGGCGCGCTCCAATCCACCCCTGGAGCGCTCCTTTGTAGCTGAGATCACACGGCAGCTGAGGGGTAAGGGGCCTAGTGTAGCACAAGCGCTGACCTGGCTGGAGGACCGGCTGGCAGAGAGTGGCTATACCAGTGATGAACTCGTACAGGCTGAAAACCAGAAGCAGGCGGCAGATCAGCTGTCAGTGAGCAACGCCATCAACAGCCTCCGCTCACTCGGCACGATGGACTGGCGCGAGTTTGTAGAATCTAATAGCGTGATAGAGCAAGAGCTAAGAAAGGACCCGCTCTATCCTCAGATGGATTTTTATACTCGTGACCGATACCGGCATATCGTAGAGGGCATAGCAGAAAAATCACACAAAACGGAACTGGAAGTAGCCAATATCGCACTCTCTCTGGCTCATAGTGGCGGGGATCCCCGCCACAGCCATGTGGGCTACTACCTGATCGGCGCAGGACTGAAAGATACAGAGCGACTGGCAGCACGGGAGGTCAGCTTTGCAGAGCGCATGCGCCGCCTGCTGGCCAGACATCCATTATTGGCCTACTTGCTTCCTACGATCCTCATCACTGCGGGCGTGACTGCCGCTATCACCTACGAGGTGTGGAAACTGCAGCCGGATGATATCGCTCTGATCATAGCCTTTGGTATCGTGGCATTTATATCTGCCAGCCAGCTGGCAGTAGCCTTGATCAACTTCATATGCACCCTCACTGTGAGACCTGATCTACTGCCGCGCATGGACTATGAGAACCATATACCTGATGAGGCCACTACACTGGTAGCCGTGCCGTGCATGATCACAAGTATCGCAGAGATAGATCGACTGGCAGAGGCCCTGGAGATCAGGTACCTGGCCAATCAGGATGGCAACCTATATTATGGCCTGCTATCTGACCTCCGCGATGCTGACAAGGAGCACCTGCCGGAAGATGATGAACTAGTACAATATGCAGTAGAATGCATAGAGAAACTTAATCAAAAATATCAGAGGGGAAAGCACAGCATCTTCTTCTTGTTTCACAGGCCGCGACTGTGGAATCCTGTGGAGAAAAAATGGATGGGGTATGAGCGCAAGAGAGGCAAACTGTCTGACCTGAATCATCTCCTGAGGGGACAGGCGCATGACAAATTTACAAAGATCATAGGCGATCAGTCTATCCTGCGCCAGGTAGTATATGTACTCACACTGGATGCTGACACGCAGCTACCGCGCGATAGCGCGTGGAAGATAGTAGCCACCATGGCTCACCCGCTCAATAAAGCAGTGTACGATGAGCAGACAAAACGTGTGACCGAAGGATACGGCATCTTGCAACCGCGCGTATCTACCAGCATGCCGCGTGAGGATAGCAGCCGCTATGCCCATATGAACGGCAATGAACCCGGCCTGGATCCATATACCCGCCTCACGTCTGATGTATACCAGGACCTGTTTGGTGAGGGCTCCTTTATAGGCAAGGGCATCTATGATGTAGATATTTTTGAAAGAACACTCGGTGATAGGTTTCCTGAAAACCGCATCCTGAGCCATGACCTGCTGGAGGGCTGCTATACGCGCTCCGGCCTGCTCAGTGATGTGCAGCTATATGAGAAATATCCGTCACTATATAGTACGGATATGAAGCGTCGCCACCGCTGGATCCGTGGTGACTGGCAGATAGCTGCCTGGTGCCTGCCTTGGGTGCCCGGAGCGGACCACCGCTGGCGCAAGAATCCACTGGACGCCCTCTCCCGCTGGAAAATATTTGACAACCTGCGCAGGAGCCTTTTCCCTCCGGCAGTCACAGCACTCATCATACTCAGCTGGCTGCTGCTACCGGATGCCGGCTGGTGGACACTCATTGTGACAGGCATCATCATTCTGCCCGGCCTTGTGAGCAATTTCTGGAACATCCTGCATAAACCGAAGGACGTGATACTAATGCATCACGTGATCATATCAGGCCGCTCTGCCGGCAATGCCGCTATAGCAGCCATGTTCAGTGCGATCTGCCTGCCATACGAGGCATTTATGAACCTGGATGCCATAGTGCGGTCGTGCTGGCGCATGCTTATATCCCGGCGCCACCTGCTCGAGTGGAACCCATCAGGATTTACCGAGCTCAGCAGTACTAACCGCCTCGTCGGATCATATCTATCTATGATAATGGAGCCGCTGACTGCTATAGCAGTAGTCGCCTACCTCAGTATCAAGGGTTCCCATGCGCTCTATGTGGCCGGCCCCATCATCGCGCTCTGGCTCATTGCTCCTTTCATCACATGGTTTGTGAGTCAGCCTGTAGCGCGCAAAATAGCTGAGCTGACATATGAGCAAACGATCTTCCTACAGAAGCTGACACGCAAAACATGGGCATTCTTTGAGGAGTTTGTCAATGCTGATGACAACTGGCTGCCACCTGACAATTTTCAAGAGCAGCCTGTATCCGCCATCGCTCATCGCACGTCACCTACCAATATTGGACTATCTCTATTAGCGTCTCTCACAGCTCACGACTTCAGCTATATCACCATGAGCCAGATGCTGGATAGGGTGGGCAAAACTTTTGGCTCCCTGCAGAAGATGGAGCGTTTTCACGGCCATCTGTACAACTGGTATGATACCCAAACGCTGGCGCCGCTTCGTCCACGCTATGTTTCCTCTGTAGATAGCGGCAACTTTGGAGGGCACCTGCTCACACTACGGCAGGGTTTACTAGCCGTACCTGATCAGCAGATAGTGGGCGAAAACCTTTTTGAAGGCCTGCGCAATACGCTCAGGATACTGGCCGACACTGTGAATAAAAGAGACTTTGCTGTACTCAAAGAATTTAAAACAGAGCTGGAGAATACATGCAGCGCTCAGCCATCTACGCTTTCTGACACGCGCATAGCACTGGAGCGACTGCTGGCTAAGTATAGCTCCGTATCTAAATATCTACAGACTGACAATAACAGCAAGACACACTACTGGAAGCAGGCACTGGAGGCACAGATCTCGTCACCTCTGGAGGAGATGCGCACCCTTGCACCTTGGGTTTTCCTATCGCTCCCGGCTGAACTGCCATCGCTACAGCGCATGCCATCCATACCTACACTCCGTGAACTGTCGCGCCTATCACTGGCCGAGGCAACATACAGCCACGAGCCGTGGTATGAGGCATACAATGCGGCTATCACTGCCGGCTGTGATCAGGCCAAAGCACTGATGTCTCATGCAGAATACCTTGCCAATCAATGCTCGGATTTTGCCAATATGGAATGGGACTTCTTGTATGATAAAAATAAGCGACTCCTTACCATAGGATACAATGCAGATGAGCATCGCATGGATGGCAGCTACTATGACCTGCTGGCATCAGAGGCCAGACTGGCTGTATTCCTGGCTATAGCGCAGGGCAAGATACCGCAGGAGAGCTGGTTTGCGCTCGGCCGCCTGATAGTCAATGTGAACGGCAATCCGATCCTGCTCTCATGGAGCGGCTCCATGTTTGAATACCTGATGCCGATGCTCGTGATGCCGAGCCTGGACAATACACTGATCAACCAGACAGACAAAACGAGTGTACAGCGTCAGATACAATACGGCAAGGAACGTGGTGTGCCGTGGGGTATCTCTGAGAGCGGATACAATATGATAGATGCTGCTCAGAACTATCAGTACAAAGCTTTTGGTGTGCCGGGGCTGGGATTGAAAAGGGGGCTGGGTGAAGATCTCGTGGTCGCACCGTACGCTTCTGTCATGGCGCTCATGGTATCACCGGAGCGCGCCTGTACTAATCTGCAGCACATGGCCACACTGGGATTTGAGGGCAAATACGGCATGTATGAGGCAGTAGACTATACTCCCGCACGCCTACCACGAGGACAGTCATTTGCGCTCGTGCAGTCATACATGGCGCATCATCAGGGCATGAGCCTGCTGTCCCTCTCCTACCTGCTTCTCAGCCAGCCTATGCAAAAGAGGTTTGAGGCGGAGCCGCAGTTTCAGGCTACGATGCTGCTACTAGAGGAGCGTATACCTAAGGCCACATCCTACTATGCACACACTACTGATACGGCAGATGCACACTCTGTAGTGAGTGGCTCTGAGGTCAGGATCATCCGTACACCGCATACACCGGTACCAGAGGTACAGCTGCTATCCAATGGCAACTATCATGTGATGGTGAGCAACTCCGGTGGCGGCTACAGCAGGTGGAAAAACCTGGCAGTGACACGCTGGAGGGAAGACAGTACATCTGACAACTGGGGTACCTTCTGCTATATCCGCGATCTGGAGACCGGTCAGTACTGGTCTACAGCACATCAGCCTACCCTGCGCAAGAGCAAGTACTACGAGGCCGCCTTCTCACAGGGACGTGCGGACCTGCGTGACCGCCAGCAGGAGATAGAGATGCATACGGAGATAGTAGTATCTCCGGAAGATGATATTGAGATGCGGCGCCTGCATATCACAAACAGATCGGGGCGCAGGAAAGTGATAGACATCACCAGCTATGCAGAGGTGGTCATAGCTCCTGCTGCAGCAGATGCTGCACATCCGGCCTTTAGCAATCTCTTTGTGCAGACTGAGATACTGCCTGCACAGAACGCTATCATCTGCACCCGCCGCCCCAGAGGCGCCAATGATAAAGAACCATGGATGCTACACCTGATGAAGGTGCACGGCACTAAGGCGCAGGAGATCTCGTATGAGACAGACAGGATGAAGTTTATAGGCAGGGGCAATACAGTAGCTAACCCAAAGGCCATGCTCAGTGCAGATGCGCTATCCGGCAGCCAGGGCCCTGTGCTGGATCCGATAGTATCTATCCGCTATCAGGTGATACTGGAGGAAGACGAAACGCTGCTGGTAGACATGTTGACAGGCATGGCCGATACCCGTGAGGCCTGTCAGGCTATGGTAGATAAATATCAGGACAAGCATCATAAGGACCGTGTATTTGAGCTAGCATGGACGCATAACCAGGTAGTACTGCGCCAGATCAATGCCTCTGAGGCCGAAGCGCAACTATACAGCCGCCTGGCTGGATCAGTGCTGTATATCAATCCTGCGCTACGCGCTGAGCCTGCCATACTGATCAAGAACCGCAAGGGCCAGTCCGGGTTATGGCCTTACTCTATCTCGGGCGACCTGCCCATAGTACTGCTGCGCGTAGGAGAAAATGCCAATGTAGATCTGATACGCCAGCTGGTACAGGCACATACATTCTGGCGTATGAAAGGGCTGCTCGTAGACCTTGTGATCTGGAATGAGAGCCATGGTGGCTACCGCCAGGCCCTGCAAAATCAGATCACCAGCCTGATAGCCGGTAAGACGACGGAACAATCAGGTGGTATCTTTGTGCGGGGAGCGGACCAGGTGCCGGTAGAGGACACTGTACTGATGCAGACAGTAGCGAGGATCTGCATATCCAGTGCAGACAACTCCCTCCTTGAATTTATAAACCGTAAAACGCCGGGCAAGGCCGCCATACCATACATCATACCTACGCAAACGCATCAGCCTACTGAGGACCTCAAGCTGAAGGCTGACGACCTCATCTTTGACAATGGATATGGAGGCTTCAGTAGTGATGGCAGGGAGTATATCATACGCATCACAGATAGCGTACGTACGCCGGCTCCTTGGGTCAATGTGCTGGCCAACGCTGACTTTGGTACGCTGGTATCGGAGAGCGGGCAATGCTACACATGGAGTGAAAATGCTCATGAGTACCGCCTGACCCCATGGAGCAATGATGCTGTAAGCGATCAGGGAGGAGAGACATTTTACATCCGTGATGAAGAGAGCGGCTACTACTGGTCGCCGCTGCCGCTCATGAGCGCCGTTGCTTCTCCGTACAAGGTCAGACATGGTTTTGGATATAGCGTCTTTGAGCATATCGAGGCGGGTATACAGTCAGAGGTATGGGTCTATGTAGACCTGGCAGCTACGATCAAGTTTACAGTACTAAAGCTAAAGAATATCTCGGGCCGTGTACGCAAACTATCTGTGACAGGCTACGCAGACTGGGTACTGGGAGACCTGAAGGCGAAGACATCCATGTATGTCACTACTGAGATAGATACTGATACAGGTGCCATACTCGCGCGAAACCCATATAGCACGGAGTTTCCTGACCGGGTAGCATTCTTTGACACCGATGAAAGTAACAAGAGCTACACGGGAAGCCGGACTGAGTTTCTGGGCAGGAACGCTACTATACAGAGTCCTGATGCTATGTCCCGACTCAGGCTCTCGAGCCGTATGGGCATAGGTGCTGATCCGTGTGCGGCTATCCAGGTCACCTTTGAGCTGAGTGAGTACCAGAGCCGTGATGTGACATTCCGCCTGGGTGCAGGCAAGCATCATGCGGATGCGGTCAATACAATACGCCAGTTGAAAGGACGGGACAAGGCCCAGGAGGCGCTGGATAAAGTACGCCACTACTGGTCTGAAGCTGTAAGCACCGTACAGGTGCAGACCCCGGACCAGGCTGTCAATACCATGGCTAACGGATGGCTGGTCTATCAAGTGCTGGCCAGCCGTGTATGGGCGCGTAGTGGCTTCTACCAGTCGGGTGGTGCATTCGGATTTCGCGATCAGCTGCAGGACATCATGGCCCTGCTCTATAGCGAGCCCTCACTGGCACGGCGCCAGATACTGCTGCATGCGTCCAAGCAGTTTAAAGAGGGAGATGTGATGCACTGGTGGCACCCGCCTGTAGGCCGGGGTGTGCGGACCAAGTGCTCGGATGATTATCTGTGGCTACCCTTTGTGACAGAGCGCTATATCCGGTGCACGGGAGATGTGTCTATACTGGATGAGACGGTGTCATTCATAGAGGGACGCCAGCTCAATCCTGATGAAGAGTCTAACTATGACTTGCCTCTTATATCCGGCGAGTCTGCCTCTCTCTATGAGCACTGCATACGGGCTATACGCCATGGTATGCGCTATGGAGAGCATGGACTCACGCTCATAGGCACCGGCGACTGGAATGATGGAATGGACCAGGTAGGCCGGCATGGCAAGGGTGAGAGCGTCTGGCTGAGCTTCTTCCTGTTTGATATACTGAAGCGCTTCGCGGGTGTGGCTCAGCTGCGTGGCGATGACGAGTTCGCCAAGGTATGCGACAAGGAGGCCACACTGCTACAGGAGCATATAGAGCAGAATGCCTGGGATGGTGAGTGGTACAGGAGGGCCTACTTCGATGATGGTACGCCACTGGGCACAGCCAGCAATACGGAGTGCAGGATAGACTCTATAGCACAAAGCTGGTCTGTGATATCGGGCGCTGCCGGTATGGAGCGCCGTACACAGGCTCTGGAGTCTGCCTACCGCTATCTGGTGAGCAGGGATGAGAACCTCATCAAACTGCTGGACCCTCCCTTCGACTCGTCGGCGCTGGAGCCGGGATATATCAAGGGCTACGTGCCCGGCATACGGGAGAATGGCGGGCAGTATACACATGCTGCTATCTGGCTCATCATAGCCTTTGCCGAGGTGGGACGGAATGACCGGGTGGGTGAGCTGCTAGCTATGATAAACCCGCTGAACCATGGCAAGGATGCTGCTCATATAGACACCTACAAGGTAGAGCCATATGTGATAGCGGGTGATGTCTATGCGGCCTCTCATCTGGGCCGTGGGGGGTGGACCTGGTATAGCGGCTCGGCGGGATGGTTCTACAGGCTGATCATAGAGTATGTGGTAGGGCTACGCAAGGAGGGAGACAAGCTCCACTTCCGGCCATGTGTGCCGGATGACTGGCAGGCCTTCCGGGTACAGTACAGGTATGGAGCGAGCACGTATACCATCACCTTTGCCAATAAGGGTAAGGCGGTGACAAGTGTCACCGTAGATGGAGCTGCTGTGGCAGACCTCACTATCATCCTGTCAGATGATGGCCGGGATCATGCCGTAGAGGTGGCCCTGAGCTGAAGTTTTCCGACTATAGGCGTATTGCTATCGCTGGGTTTGAGCGGGGTGGTGGGTGGCGTGGGGCATGACCGGGAGGCAAGTTTTTCGACTGTGGAGCGATAGTGGAGGAGAGATGGCAAAGACAGCTCTGACACCAGGATGCGCATGTGGATCAGAGTGATAGATGAGGGTGCTGTGACCACCGCGCACTAATTAACTAGATATCAATGTATATAGTGCGCCTGCCGATGGCTAAACAAGAACCATGTATCGTACGCAAAAAAATCCCCGTATGCAGTGAGCATACGGGGACATTTCAGTTTTAGAGAGTGAATTATTGCTGAGAAGTGATGACCATGAGTTTGGTGTCTATCACCTTGCCATCTACCACCAAGGTATAAGTGTAGGTGCCTGGGTTTATTTCATTTGCCTGAATGGTGACAGTTCCTTGACCTTTGACCGGCAATTCTATTGCCTTTATCAGCTTTCCGTCTATAGCATTCACATTGAGACGTGCAGTACTACCGGTATTGATCACGTAGCCTATAGAGGTCTGCCCGGAAAACGGATTAGGTACGTTTTGCAGCAATTGATTAGACGCATCGTTGCTGCTTCCACTTCCCCTCAGAGAGGCGCAGCCACTATTGCATAAATCATTGATCTGCTGACGGAGTGCGGCATTTTCTCTTTTCTCCTGCACCAGCTGGTTGTTGATATCCTTTACAGCCTCAGTGAGCAGCGGAAGTATGGCATTGTAGTTCATGGCATAATATCCTTTATCATCCCTGATCACGGCCAGAGGATATACCTTTTCTACCTCCTGAGCTATGAATCCAGCCTGTTTGATATTGTCAAAATTGCGATCCTTGAAGGACTCCCTGTTCCAGTCATAGCTCACACCATTGAGTTTCATGACTATGTCAAGTGCATTGTCTACTCTCTGTATATTCTTTTTGAACCGTGCATCAGAAGACACTACGAGTGAATTGGTAAATGTAAGGCCATTGACATCCAGCGTCGCTGTCGTACCATTGACCGGCGGCCCGCTCACAGATGCGTAAGAGGTAGCTGAGTTATATGTGCGCGGCGATGTAGTATTGATCCCTACAGTGCTGCCATTGTCCCATATCAGACTGCAGCCCAGTGTATTGACACCTGTGGTCTTAGGCACAAAGTTGGTGTTGGTGCAGGTACTACTGACCGGCGTACCGACCTGATAGTACAGTACACCATTGGCATCAGATACGATGGTGCGCGTAGCCCCGCCAGCAGTCAGCCCGGCGAACCTCACGCCGCCTGTAGTGTGCAACTGAGTGCTGGGAGCTGTAGTGCCTATACCTACCAAGCCATCGTGGTTTGTATTATCAATGAGTACATTATTGTAAAACTGGAAGCTTCCGGGCCTATTGCCAGCGATATCATATCCATATATCGTAGCCGCTGTAGTAAAGCTGGCCGGACCGGCAGTATCTCCGCACAGGTGAGTAGAGTCTACAGATGTCGATTTCTGGATGGCAAAATAGTAATTGCCAAGACTACCGCCTGCACCTGGAGTATTTCCCGGCCCACCGAGCATAAAGTTGGTAGTGCAATTGGTAATATTGGTCCCATCCCACATAATGGCGCCAGCCAGCTGGAAGCCCATCGCCCCTCCCTTGATCCGGATGCACCTGTCAAAATTGTACTGATTGATACGCTTGCCTCCGCCGACTATATCCAGCGGGAAATCCGGTTTAGCCTTATTAATACCTATACCGGTATAGCATCCGCCGCTACCCGGGGCAGTGGCTGCAGGTGCATAGAGTGCAGCCTGTCCGTAGACATGGACTGTCAGGATAAACGATATGGCAATAGTGAGTAACCTTTTCATAATCATTTTTGTTTTAGTTTGTTGCCTACTTTGTATAATGGGTGTTCGGCTATTCCCTCCTGATCAGGCACAATACGCCCTCATCACGCCTGAGCGCGCATACCCGGATCATGCGATAAAAAGATGTGAGCTTAAAAAACAGCGTACGGCAGTCAGTGCGGAGAAAACAATTCTTTCATAGTCTGGTTTTTACGATTGCCTACTTTGTAAATGAGGTGTTCGGCGGTTCCCCTGGTCAATATGCAATAGCCTGGATGCACTCATACTGAGTGTATCACCATCAGAAAAGAAAAGCCATCAAAAAACTCTGAAATAAGCTGGACTGAAGTGGATGAGATAATGACTACGACTGCATCATCCATCCAGTCATCTGTGTTTTGGTGATACAAATTTTACACTTAATTTTTTTCGCATCAAGAGTGGAAATACTAAATTTGAAATGTAATAGCCCCAAAAAAAATCCGTACTACTACGCATGCGAAACATGCAAAAGTACGGTAGTCACATAATCCCGATACCCAAGATCGATGAAGTGTGTGAGCCGTGAAACGACCTATCTGAAAAAACAAAGACCTATGGCTATACAAGTAGCAGTGGCTGATGACCACCACCTGCTCCGCAAGGGAATCATAGCAGAACTGAGTAAATACAATGATATCGCTATCAATGGTGAGGCAGCAGATGGAGATGCCGCTATCACGCTGCTCAAAACTGCTCCTCCACATATCCTGCTCCTAGACCTCAATATGCCGAAGCTCTCCGGCATGGAGGTGCTCCAACTCATACAGAAAGAGTCCATAGCTGTCAAAATCGCCGTACTCTCTATGCATGATGAGGATAGTACGGTGATAGAATGCATAGAGGCAGGTGCACATGGCTTTGTATCAAAAAATGAGGAGCCGGGCGAAGTGTATATGGCTATCAAAAGCATTGCTCAAAATGGATTTTACTTTAGCGAGAGGACAAACAAAATCATGCTCAATAAGCTCCTGAAGAAGAATCTGATCATGCCAGTCTTTGAAAAAACAGATATCAGTTTTACGGAAAGAGAACTGGAGCTGATCAGGGCACTGAGCCACGAAAAGACCACTGCGGAGATAGCCCGGGAAATGCACTATAGCCCCCGCACTATAGAAGGTATGCGGCAAGAACTGATACACCGTGTAGGAGTAAGAAATGCTATCGGACTGATCCTCTATGCAGTCAGGCATAGCTATATATGAGTAGCACAACATTTGCTTCAATATGACTGACAGGCTATCTTTAAAATAACGTACAAGAAACTGTCTGATAAAATATCACTACCTTACTGATACTAAAACTAATCTCTATGCCTCGTAAACTATTGCTCGCCGTATTGATCCTCTCTCTGATCATTGAAGTAGGACTGAGCCTGGGTATTTTCTTTGCCAAGGATCTGGTATCCCAGCAATTTGGTGTGACGCTCACGGCTGACACGGACTTTCTTAGCTATATAGTGGGGTGGCTGTGCTGCTTCCTCTCGCTGATACTGTGCCTGGCTATCTATGAGCTGTGGCACTATGACCGGCACTATATCATGCTGTGCTACCTGATGGGCTACTTCTGGATGGCGATAGGGATAGCGATCTATGTGGGTTATCACAAACCTGACAACCTGGTGATAGATACCTTCAAGGGGATGCTGATAGTGGCGCTGACGCGCTGGACCTCGCGGAAGGTGCCGCCGGTGGCGGAGATAGGGTAGGCTATCGGATAGCATTAATTTACGGCTCACTCGTACTACGCCTCAAGTCTGAGACTTGAATCTATTCTGAGTTCCCAATTGAGCTGCGCTACACTTGGAACAGCGGGGTAGACACCTTCAAGGGGATGCTGATAGTGGCGCTGACGCGCTGGACCTCGCGGAAGGTGCCGCCGGTGGCGGAGATAGGGTAGGCTACGGGATAGCATTAATTTACGGCTCACTCGTACTACGCCTCAAGTCTGAGACTTGAATCTATTCTGAGTTCCAAATTGAGCTGCGCTACACTTGGAACAGCGGGGGGTACCGGCAAACCTCTAATCAGAAGTTGAGTGCCAGGTTGGTGCCGTTTGTACTGATATAGACGTGATGATGATGATGGCTGTGCCTGTCGGTATCATCGCCACAATATTCCCTGGAATGTACCTTGCCCACGACGAGCGTGGGTATACCGCTCAGTATCGCAAGCATTCCAACACCTCCTATCACACCGCTGGATATGGAGATCGCCTCAACCTTCTGATCGATGACATCTTTACTTGTCAATTGATAGAAAACAGCTCCGGCTGCCAATCCCAAGCTTACTACTACCATCCCGCCCCCACCGGCTATTAGTACAGTGCCTGCTGTTTTCAGTCGCTTAGATTGGCGGCATCGGGCATCATCATCTACGGGCGCGCCAGTGGTGAATGAATAATCCATAGCAGAAGCGGTAGGCTCACAGTCCCGATGCAAAAAGAGTACTGAGGTGTGCTGCTGTGCTGAAAGCTGGAGTGAAAGGGCAATAAGTAATAAGACTGTAGTGTATTTCATAGATGGGTTGCGTTTGCTGCAAGATAATGAAAAAGAGGTTGATTCGTCGTATAGGATGCATGTGAGGTCGCTTAGCCTTTGTAGAACTTATGGCAGGCATTGCAAGCGTGGAAAGAGACGTGGCGGCGTGCGCTACGTGCGGCACTACAAGTGCCTATAGTAGCTACTTCCGGAGTACAACTCCGGAAGGGCGGGGCTATAAACTCATGGCTGTACAGGCATATACCGAATTAGAAGTTGAGTGCGAGGTTGGTGCCGTTTGTACTAATATAGACGTGATGATGTCTGTACAAGTGGGGATTCCCGCCACAATACTTCCAGCCCTTTGCCCTGCCTACGGCTAGTGTGGGAATACCACTAAGTATGCCTAGCATCCCGACACCTCCTATCACACCACTTGATATATAGAGTTGTTCTCCCCTGTCATTATTATAGTCATCTATATGCCTCATAGTGTATACAAAGCCGGCCGTTGCCAGTATTAAACCTGCCCCTGCCATTCCCGTGCCTGTGGCTATGAGTATAGTGCCGGCTTTTTTCAGGCGCTTAGACTCGCTGCACTTGGCATCCTTATCTACAGGCACACCAGTGGTGAATGAATAATCTATGGCAGATGCGGTGGGCTCATGGTCATGGTGCAAAAAAAGTAGCGATGTGCGCTGTGCAGAAAGCCGGAGTGAAAGGACAATAAGTAATAAGACTGTAGTGTATTTCATAGATGGTTACGTTTGCTGCAAGATAGTGAAAAGGAGGTTGATTCGATATATGAGAGGCATGTAAGATCGCTTGGCCTTTGTGGAACTTCTGTCAGGCATTGCAAGCGCGGAAAGGGACGTGGCGACAGGCGCTACGTGCGGCACTACAAGTGCCTATAGTAGCTACTTCCGGAGTACAACTCCGGAAGGGCCGGACTCCGATTTAATGCCCAAAAAGCAAGTGATCAGGTACCAAAGAAGTAGTCCCCCAATAGGCATAAAACAAGCTAAAAAGCTTAATTTCATAGTAACTAATATCACTTGAAGCCTAGTATACATAAGGAGTCTACGGGTTCAGACTACTATCCGTTTGGAATGCA
>DDEZ01000009.1 GCA_002336805.1 Bacteroidetes bacterium UBA1941 | reverse complement strand
CCTGCAGTGGTGAAGCCCGTGACGGAAGACGCAGGATCGGTCGCATTAGCAAATGTAAGTGGTGAAGATGGATTGCCCGGCTGCTCGCTCCAGGTGCCTGTGCCGACAGCGGCCAGTGTGGTGCCTGTGTACTGGCAGATGGTCTGGTCAGTACCGGCGTTGGGGCGTGAGGTCACATATACCAGTGCTGTATCCGCACAGCTGCCATCGGTCCAGATGAAGGTATAAGTACCCAGCGCGCTAAACCCATTGATGATAGTGGTAGGCGTGCCGGGTGAGAGTATATTGGCTGTTCCGGGATTGCCCGAAGGGGCAGCACTCCATATACCTCCCAGCACGGTAGCGCCCATGGTCACGGAGTTATTGATAGGATAGCAGGTCAGGTGCTGGTCGGGGCCGGCATCAGGTTTAGCAGTCACTGTGACGGTAGCTGTATCTGTACAGCCCGAGGCCGCAGTCCATTTGAAATAATATGTGCCTGCAGCCGAAAATGCGGATGCGGTAGCCGTAGGCGAAGTAGCAGGTGCAATATTGGCTGTGCCTGGTGCCGGTGTGATCAGGCTCCAGGTGCCTGTGCCGGTGGCAGTCATGCTGACTGAGCCGCCGGGTAGTATGGCGCAGTTCACTGTTTTGTCTGCTCCGGCGTAAGGCTTCGCGGTGACTGTGATGACCATCGTGTCCGCGCAGCCGGCAGCATTGGTATAGGCCACAGGATATGTACCGGCAGCGGAGAAAGTGGTAATAGTGGTAGTAGCTGAAGTATTGTTTGTGATGACAGCTGTGCCCGCTGCAGATGGGAGCAGACTCCACGTACCAGTGCCCGTACCCGCCATGGTCACGCTGCCACCGGGTACCACCACGCAGGTGATGCTCTGGTCCGGGCCTGCATTGACACTGGAGTTGACAGTCACAGCGGCAGTATCTGTACAGCCCGAGGCATCGGTCCATTTGAAATAATATGTACCTGCTACTGAGAACGCAGAGGCAGTGGCTGTAGGCGAGGTAGCAGGGGCTATCGTGGCGCTGCCTGGTGCCGGTGTGATCAGGCTCCAGGTGCCCGTGCCTACAGCAGCCATGCTGACTGAGCCGCCCGGTAATATGGCACAGTTCACGGTCTTGTCTGCGCCGGCACTAGGCTTGCTACCTACAGTCACTGTGGCTGTATCTGTACAGCCCGCCGCATTGGTCCATTTCAGTGAGTAGACGCCTGCGGCTGTGAATCCGGATACGGTAGCCGTAGGAGAGGTAGCAGGGCTGATGGTGGCTGTGCCCGGCGCAGGAGTGATGAGCGTCCACGTGCCTGTGCCGCTGGCAGCCATGGTAGCTGTGCCACCCGGCAGCACTACGCAAGAGACAATCTGGTCAGCCCCCGCATTTGCCCTTGTATTGACAGTCACAGTCATCGTGTCGGCACATCCTGCGGCATCCGTCCACTTGAGATAGTATACGCCTGCGGTACTAAAATTAGATACGGTAGCCGTGGCCGATGCAGCAGGTGAGATAGTGCATGTGCCCGGTATAGGTGCTACGAGTGTCCATGTACCGGTGCCGGTAGCAGCCATAGTCGCTGAGCCGCCTGGCAGGGTGACACAGTTCAGGGTCTGATCCGGACCTGCGCCTGGCTTGGTACCGACGGTCACCGTGGCGGTATCAGAGCAGCCGCCGCTGCTGGTCCACTTCAGCGAATAGACGCCCGCTGCTGTAAATCCTGATACAGTGGCCGTAGGAGATGTAGCTGGCGAGATAGTAGCAGATCCGGGCGCCGGAGTGATGAGGCTCCATGTACCGGTACCTGTGGCTCCCATAGTGGCTGTACCACCGGGTAGTACCACACAGGATACTGTCTGGTCTGCACCTGCACTGGCATTGCCGGATACCACCACTTTGGCGGTGTCTACACAGACACCACTACCCCAGGTAAAGGTGTAGGTGCCAGCTGCACTGAAATTGTGGATGATCGTATTGGCCGCAGTAGGTGTCGTGATGACTGCGGTGCCGGGTGCCGGTGTCACTAGTGTCCATGTGCCTGTACCAGTACCCGCCATGGTGACCGAGCCCCCCGGGAAGGATGTGACACATGAAGCTGCCTGGTCTGGCCCCGCATTGGCACTGCCCGAGCGCACTACTGTGCCACTGCCTGTACCCGTACATCCGGTAGGAGAGGTGTAGGTCAGGGTGTAGGTAGTCGTGCTGCCGGGGTTTACCGAGATGCCGGCAGTAGTGCCGTTGGTGCTCCAGTGATAGGAGCCACCCGGTACAGATGGTGTAGCGGTGAGGGTCACACTGCCGCTGCAGGCCGTGTCATTAGGAATGGTGACGGTAGGATTAGGCGTGATGAGCACAGATTTGCTGGTCGTCGCTTTGCAGCCAGTAGCGGTAGAGTCTTTTAGCGTGATAAAGTAAGTGCCCGGCGCAGAATAAGTATGTGCAGGAGGATTAGCCACCAGCGAGGTCGTATTATCTCCAAAATTCCACTGCTGCCAGATAGCACCAGCACTATTATTGGTCAAAGTAACCGTACCCGTGCTGCCGCATATGGTGTCAGGGGCTACGGTAAAGCTATTGACCGGTGCCATCTGAAAGGTACTGCCACTGAAGTCAAAATCCCAGCCTGTCGGGCTGAAGGGTGTATAGTTATTGATAAATATAGCATAGGTGTGACCGACAGTGACTGACTGTGAGGGACAGATCTCCTGCGCGGGGTCCAGGGTATAGAGATCTGTAGGGCAGGATGTAGCCGAGCCGGCAGACATCCCTATCGGATCTGAAGAAGAGCCGGCATAGTTATAGTTACATGCTACTTCATTGCCTTGATTAAAGTTGGTGGGGCAGCCGTTTGTGATATCATACATGGCCCAGTCCAGCTCTACGCCGCTACCGGTAGGGTCACAGTTGAATGACAGCTGGCCACCTACGCCTACCGTAAACTGGTACCATACCCCTGCTGTGGGAGTAGAGAGAAAGCAGTCCGGAGTAAAGTTAGAACCGCCCGATGGTACAGATGCCAGTGTGAATGGGGCTGTGGAGCACAGTTTTGTAGCAGTATTGCAGCGGCTGCCCGGAGGATTGGGCGGATCTGTGCTGCTGATGCAAAGGTCGAAAGTACCGGCAGTGCCAAATGAGCTGACCTCTACATAGTAGGTGGTGCCCACGGCCTGGCTGGCCTGTGCGGTGGCAGAGCCGCCGCCGGAGGCGATATTGCAGTAGGCGCCGCTGGCTGCGGTATAGTTGCTACAGTCGGGTGTGGTATAGATGGCTATGCCCAGGCCTGATGCCGGCGATGTACTGCCCGGAGTGACGGTAGCCGTAGTAAAGGTGCCCGTAGAGACGAATGTATACCATACATCATTGGTCCAGCTGGTCTGGCCACAGGTACCTGTGGTCCATGTCTGGGCAGAGGCTGCTACAGTCGTACCATTCACGCAGGCCTGGCCGGTAGATGGGAGGGAGACGGGCTGTGCCGTAGCGCAGTTGTCATTGGCTGGCTGCGCTATGATCCATAGCGGAGCGCAGAGCGATAATAGCAGACAGAGTGAGTATAGCTTATGTTTCATGCTTGACAGGGTATGGCGGTTGAGCGCAGGGTATATTATCTAAAGGTTAAGATAGTTTTAATATAAGTAAAACAACAACGGGTCTGAGGCAATATGCACACAAGATCAACACTGCATATCACAAAGTCGGCTCACATCACTGAATGGTTGCAATACATTCAATGAATGAGCATTCTGACGGTGCAAAGTTGTTTGTGCTAAAGGTAAAAAAGAGAAAGCATAACAGGAAAGGCCTACCTGTTAAAATTAAATAGTGTTATTAATCACATATTTTTTAAATATAAATTAATGTGCCCGCCAAAAAATCAACCGTAATGTCGCGAGGTTGTCAGCCTTTTATGGTCAGTGTAGTGCCGGATTGCGTCACGGTATATGTAGGCAGATTAGATGGAGGTGGTCCGCTGATGCGCGTACCATCACTGCTGAACCTGCCGCCGTGGCAGCCACAGTCAAACCCCGTACCCGAGTAGCTGACCACGCAGCCCTCATGGGTACAGAGCATCGATATAGCCTTGTAGCCTGCGCCTGTGTTCATCACAAATACGTTATTGCTGATCACATAGCCTCCGGTATGACCGAGGGCAGCATTAGCGGAGCTGCTGAGGTCCAGGGTGAAATCTACTGCCTGGGGTGTATACTTCTGGCAGCTCTGCAGGGAGAGGGCGGCACCTATGCCACAGAGTGCGCAGGCGGTAGCCACAAATTCTTTTCTGTTCATTGCATCCTGTTATCCTATACCCTTACAAGGTATTGGCGATATGGAAGTTAGAGTAAACCGGGGACGTTGTATGTTAAAAGAGATGAAGTAGCGGTATTGAGCGACCCGTTACTTTTCGCTAGCCGGGCAGTTCTACTATTTCATGATAAAGATCATTGCCTTTGTGTGTTTTGTGATCATGCTGGATGCGCGCTGCCGTGCCGGCACAGATACGCTGACTACCGCCCAGATGAGCAGCACCATGGCGAGTATAGAGCAGCTGCTCGGCGTACCGGCCGTGTACATGGTGGCGAGCTGCCGCATACTGGCTACGCACGCCCGGTATGGTGTGGTGCTACATTATTATTGCCGTGACTCGGATGGGGGCTGTGCTAATATTGGCGCAGCAGGTTTCTCCACGTTCTGGCAGAGACAGCTGAGGGAACTGCTCAGGCAGCATTACAAGATCATCCTCACAGATATCGAGATGCAAAAAGGTAATAAGACCATGCACTGGCAGCAGAAAATTTTTGCCGCGCCGCGATGAGATACTTACCTTAGCTACCTGTTTATGAAAACATTTGTCCTTATATTTTGCTGGCTGCCTATGATGCTCTTTGCGCAGCAGTCACTGACAGCTGATACTGCTATCCTCCGTGACCATCTCCCGGCCGTAGCGCACTTTGATACTGGCAAGGCGCTGGTGGCCCGTGGCCGTTTACCGGAAGCGGGCATGCATTTTAATACTGCTATCTATCTGGATAATACTAATGCGCAGTACTACAATGCCCGCGCGAGTGTGAAGGGGCTGCTGAAAAATTATGCCGCCTCTCTTCCCGACTATGATAGGGCACTGTCTCTGGATAGTTCCCTTATCAAGGCTTACTTCAACCGTGGATCGGCACGGTATTTTCTGAAAGATTTTAGCGGTGCTATATCAGATCTGGACCGTGTACTCAGGGCGCAGCCTAAAGATGCAGAAGCGTGGCATGACAGGGGATGCTCATGGATGGGGCTGCATGATTATAAAAAGGCGATAGCAGACTTTAGCGCTGCGATAGATATCAATCCTACATACGCGAGAGCCTATAGCAACAGGGGACAGGCGCATACCTACAACGGGGATGATCTAAAGGCGACCCTGGACTACGACAAGGGTATATCACTGGACCCAACTTCGGCCTTTGGCTACCTGAGCAGGGGATGGAGCAGGGCATACAACAAGCGATTTGCTGCCGCACGCAAGGACTACGACAAGGCGCTGGAGATAGATCCTAAATATGCTCATGGCTATTACCTCCGTGCGCTGGTAGAGCAGGCGCTGGATGATCTGGATGCCACCTGCAAGGACCTGATCAAAGCTCAGCTGCTAGGCGATAAAGAAGCCACCGAAAAGCTAGCGCTCTACTGCAAATGAAAAGTTCAGGGCTGTATGCCCTGAGGTGGAGGTGATGGGGGAATATCTCTGGTAGGAGGGGCCGGGGGATCTTTAGGGACCTCAGGCTCCGGTTTGGCAGGCACGGTATCCGGGTTTTCTATTTCATGTTTATCAGGATGCTCGATCTCCGGCTTCTTCTCTTCGTTTGGTTTCTCCGGCGGGTTCTTTTCGTTTTTTTTATCGTCGCTCATGTCTGTATGTTTTAGACATATAGCGGTGCAAAATGTGTACTACGATTTTGGGGTATCTATTGCCCGCCGGTCATCGGGTCAGGTCAGTGAGAGTGGCAGTACCTGCTGGAGTTTCCGCAGAAAAGCGTCCCGCACCTCTGACATGTCCAGGGGCCTGCCCAGCTCCTGCTGCATGGATGTCACAGCCTTGTCAGGGAGGCCGCATGGTACTATATAGTTGAAGTACTTAAGGTCTGTATTGATATTGAGTGCGATGCCGTGCATCGTGCAGCCGCGGCTGATCTTGAGGCCTACAGCGCATATTTTGCGCGGAGCGGTGGTGGCATCGAGCCAGATGCCCGGGGCACCCTCCAGGCGTGTAGCCGTGAGGCCATAGTCTGCCAGCAGCAGTGTGATGGTATCTTCCAGCGCAGCTACAAAGGCTGCCGGACCCATGCCCAGCGTATCGAGGTCAAAGACCGGGTATACTACCAGCTGGCCCGGACCGTGGTAGGTGATATCACCGCCGCGCTCTATCTGGTGAAAGGCTGCGCCCACTGCCTCAGGGCGGAAGAGCATATTAGCCGGATCGCCGGATTTGCCCAGTGTATAGGTGTGGGGATGCTCGCAGAGGATCAGGGTATTGTGTGTGGGCAGGCCTGCGCCTTTGGCGGCCAGGTTAGCCTCATAGAGCCGGAGCTGCAGTGCTAGCGTGTCGGCGTAAACTTCTCCTTTGTGTCTAACTTCTGCTTTAGCCTCAGCTCGAGGTCGTGCAGGTATGGGAGGTATCTTATGTTGGGATTTCTCAGCCACCAGTATATGGGATCATCGCTGCTGACTATATTCTTGTCTTTGTCCAGCCGCTTGCAATAATACTGAATAAAATGCTCGTTGAAGCGGTCTGCGGCATCAGAGAGAGAGGTATACCATAATTTAGGTTTCTGCGATCCCTGTGGTATGGAGCCTACATGCACATGGTCATAAATGGTCATGAAATATCGCGCCAGCGCATTTTTGTAACCGGAGCGGATCATATCATGCGTAGAAGTATATGCGGACAGGCAGGCAGCAATGCTATCAGCCAGAT
This sequence comes from Bacteroidetes bacterium UBA1941, assembly GCA_002336805.1. Lineage (GTDB taxonomy): Bacteria > Bacteroidota > Bacteroidia > Chitinophagales > LD1 > UBA1941. The sequence goes on along the minus strand of DDEZ01000009.1, from coordinate 72,519 downwards.
CGGCCGGGATCACTATAGGCTGCAGTAGATCCGTATTCGGGTCTTTGTCGTTCAAAATATTGGACCCTATCACAAGAGGGGCAGAAGGTATACCTCCTATGGATGGAGGCTGATATGTGCTGGATGAGCTGCTATTGGGATCACCAAACTTTCCTGTACCTGATTTTCTGTTTCCCCATACTTTGGCGTAGTAGGGCAGAGGTTCGGTCAGCTGCTCCAGGTTGCTGCCTTTGGTCACCAGATACTTGCCGGCCAGTGGTGTGCTGCTCACGGCAGTTGTATTGCCGGGCCCGTGTATATTCTCCATGATATCGCCATAGTCTACGATATACATACTGTCATGGTCTATATGGATCAGGGTATCCCGCTGCAGGTCCCAGGTGAGCGCTATCAGGCTATCACTGTATAGCTCGCGGCTATGTTGCGACTCCATGAAGTAAACCGGTGCAAAAGCCCAACGGGTGATAAATGCATAGCACAGGATCATATTGGTCAGCGTGTCTTTTTCTGCCAGTTCCTGTGCCGTTTTCATGTAGCCATTTGCGCGCAGTGCTTTGATACGGTTTTGGTCTGTCTGCAGGCGTACAATAATGCCGCGGCTATGTATCTGATTGATCTGAACGCGGGCGCGGGCCAGATCGGAGGGGAGTAGTTTGCGGGTGTCATCATCCTGACCCGATACAGCGAGTGATAGGCCAAACAACAATGACAATATGAGAAGGCGGATATGCATATCAACTAGTTAAACGTGAACATAGTGCATCTATTTCACTCAGACGGGTAGCGGGCGTATATCTGACCTTTTTATGACAATTTTAGCTCTTTGGCTATCTCCTTTGGTACAAATTTGCCCACGCGGCCTTTGCCACGGATGATCTCACGTACGATGGTGGAGGACACAGACGATAGCTCTGGTTTAGCCAGCATGAGTATCGTCTCTATATTGGGAAACATAGCGTTATTAAGGTGCGCGATCGTCTTCTCATAGTCAAAGTCAGATGCCGAGCGGATACCACGCACGATGTAATCTGCGCCACGCTCATTGCAGAAATTGACCGTCAGGCCTTCATAGCTCTCTACGCTTATCTTGGGCTCATCATGAAAGACCCTGCTGATCCACTCCATGCGCTTCTCCAGTGGGTAGAGTGACTGCTTCTGAGAGTTGGTGCCTATAGCTATGATGATATGGTCAAAGAGCGGCACGGCGCGCTTCACGATGTCTACATGGCCGGATGTGATAGGGTCAAAGGAGCCGGGGAAGATGGCGATCTTTTTCATGCTGTGAAGATGAATTTAACGCCGGTAAATATAAGAGACTTGGGGAAAAAGGAAGACAACTGAAATCCGTAATTCGGCAAATCAGTAAATCCGAATCAATACTCCAGCTTCATATACCCCTTGACTACCGGATCGAGGATGGAGTCTCGTCCTCCGGGGTTTGGCGTGAGCACGATGTAGTAGTCGTCCAGACTCTGCTGCACGTCCAGATGGTCGTCTATGTCTACACCTAGCTTCAGCCGGTCATCTACGTGTGGCCGCGCATCTGCGGCAAAGTCCCTGTTCATCTCTGTGGCAAACGGGTCGGAGAGGGCGCGCTGCTTGAGATCGTTTGGAGAGTCCAGCACGAGCAGGATAGACTTGTGGTACTCCTGGAACACGCCATGTTTGTAGCCGCCCAGATTGACATAGTATAGTTTGCGGCCATTGTTAGATTTCGCGGCATCGCGGTCACGTACTACAGATACAGCATAACCATCGGCCTGTGTGATCTCCGCATAGCAGTCTATGTGCACCAGTACAGACTTGGGCAAGGGGATAGAAGAGCGCAGCTGTGCCAGAAAGTCCGGATCCTCCAGATCTGTACCGACGCGGAACACGACATCGTGTTGCTCTGTATTAAATCCCTTGGGCCGATAGCCAATGAGGATCATGTATAGCTTCAGGTCACTCATGTAGTTTTTATTGAGCCCTCTCCCTCGGAGAGGGTTGGGTGAGGTCAGTCTTCAGATTTCTCCTTGCCCGCATTGGTAAAGATGGCAAACGTAGTAGTGCCATAAGTCTTGCTCTTGAGGAAGTGTGGGTGCTTCTCAAAGTTGTGGTCGGGGTTGTGCTCCAGAATGAACCAACCCTCGCCATCTATCAGGTCATAGCTGAAAAGGATATCCGGTATGTCACCCAGGTTGGGCAGCGGATAGGGCGGTCCGGCAAAGATCACATCGTACTTCTCACGGCAGCTCTCCATGTATTTGAAAACATCCATCTGCATCACCTTGATGCCGGTGAAGCCAAACTCTTGCGCTGTCTTCTTGATAAAGTTGGCGCACTTAGGGAAGATCTCTACCGTAGTGATATCAGTAGTACCCCTCGATGTGAACTCATAGCTGATACTACCAGTGCCACCAAACAGGTCAAGCACCTTGATGTTATCAAAGTTGAAGCTGTTATTGATCATGTTAAACAGGCCCTCTTTGGCCATGTCCGTAGTAGGTCGCGTAGGTATATTGGACGGCGGGTGAAACTGCCGCGCTTTGTATTCTCCTCCTATGATGCGCATGGATTACAGATTGTATAGTGGATAGTTGAAGTGCATAGGGTATCCTTCAAAGGCAGCCGTGAAAGTTCTGTCTGCGGGTTCTTTGGCAAAAGTGACGGAGCGGAAGTAGCGCGTGGTCATATCATACAGCTGTGAATCCTGGCTCACCTCGCCCATGAGTACAGCGCGTGTCTCGGCACGGTTGATACCCATCTCATCGGCTACCAGCAGTACGAAGTAGATATAATCTTGTGTAGAGCGGTACTCATACTGGTTGTAGATGCGCAGCGCGCCAGATGCATCGAAGTAGACGATCTCGATACGGCCGGCACTCACATTTACAAAGAGGTTTTGCGACTCCGTCTGGCCAGTGCGGCGTAGCGTCTCTATCAGTACGGCTCCGGAGTGGTAGTGCAGTGCGGCAGGGTATTTACTGCAGAGCAGTTGCGCGATGCCTTCTGCCTTATCAAAAACGAAACGCGCCTCACCACTCATGATGTCATTGACCCCGGCAGTATCATCTGTTTCTTCCTCCTCATAGAATATGGTCGGCACGATCTCAAAACCACCTGACCATAATATATAGACCAGCGAAAAGCTCTTGCTGAGAAAGGCATCTTTATCCAGTATGATCTCCAGCTGCTCGCGCAGCTCAGCATCAGTAGAGACAGACTGCAGGGCATACTCACCATAGTACACATTGGCCTCCTCACGGGAGATGAAGTAGCGGATATGACGCTGGTCTATGCTGAGCTTGAGATGCTCAGTGCCATCGCCACGGACGTCCGCCGGATCGCCTATCGCATTGAAGAAGTTTCTGGTATGTGTGGCTATGCTCACGGGGCAAATATAAAAAACAGGAGGCAGGTGGCCGGTGTTTGTTGGCGGGAAATACAAAATAGCTACCGTACTCGGGCTAATATCTGTCAAACTTGTATCCCCCGCCATCCGTCCACCATCACCTGCCAACTCAAAATTCACTACGTTTGCCTCCATGACACCACGTAGCAGCCGCTGGCGCGAGTACCTCCAGCTCAAGATAGACCGCAACAAATTTGCCAGCGCTGTAGGACTGAATTTTGTCAATCTGCAGCCAGGCGTGATAGAGGCAGAGCTGGATATGAAAGAGATGCTGGAGCAGCAAAATGGCTACCTGCACGGCGGTGTGACCTCTGCAGTATGTGACATGGTAGCGGGATATGCGGCGTACTCTATGGTAGAGGAGGGGCAGCAGGTTTTTACGGTAGAGAGCAAGGTGTCGTACTACAATCCGGGCATCTCTGATAAGTTTTATGCCAAGGGCTGGGTAGACAAAGCCGGTAAGCGCTTCCACTTTTGCGAAAGCGAGATCTACTACTTGAAAGGTGACGAGAAAGTGACCATCGCCAAGAGCACTACTACGATGGCGGTGATAGAAGCAGGCGTCATCAAGGACAAGCACGACAAATAAAAGGCTGCATTATTAAAATGTATTCCTCTCCGTCTCTCTGCCTCTGCGGTAATAAAATGTATTTCCCGCCGTCTCCCCAATATTAAGCTCCCTCCATCGTTAGATAAATTGGTACAGTATTAGTACACAGATATTGAAATAGTTAAGCTATGTTAGCTATGTGAACGAATGATGGTGCATGTCCCAGCTGAAAGCTACATACCGTGAGATCTGGCATATAGCCTACCCCCTGATACTGGGCAATCTGGTCTATACTCTCATCGGGATATGTGACACGGCCTTTATGGGCAAGATACCTGACCTGCATCTCGCACAGGTAGCCCAGGCAGCCATCGGCCCCAGCAGTATTTTCTATTCTGTCCTCTTTATGATCGGCTTCGCTTATACGCGGGGTACACAGATACTCATAGCCCGCCGCATGGGCGAGGGCAAGCCCCGCGAGGTAGGCGAGATAGCCGACAATGCTATCGCGGTCATGCTCGCATCGTCACTTATCTTATTCGTACTGGTGCAGGTGTTTGCCACGCATCTGCTGCACTTTATGATGCATGATGAGGAGGTGGTAGCTGCCAGCGAGACCTTTCTCCGCTATCGTATCTGGGGCGTCATGGCTAGCTTTACCAGCTGTGTATTCATCTCCTTTTACTCTGGTATAGGGCGTACACGTATCCTCACGGCCTCCATCGGGCTTATGGTCGTTATCAATATCATATTGAACTACCTGCTGGTCTACGGCAAGTTTGGCCTGCCCGCCATGGGTATAGGTGGCTCGGGGCTGGCGTCGGCTATAGCAGAGTGGCTGTCGGTGGTGATACTTGTCATCGGCGTTTTCTTTCGCCGCAGGCGCCGTGACTTCAATCTCTTCAATATTCGCAGGATAGACTTCCCGCTGGTGGGTAGCATGACCAAGGTAGCAGTGCCGCTCGTGATCCAGTCTGCCATAGCCAATGGTGCCTGGTTTGTACTATTCACCTTCATAGAAAAAATGGGGCAGGATAAGCTGGCGATCTCCAGTATCCTTCGTCAGCTCATCATATTTGTAGGGGTACCTGTCTGGGCGCTCGGCTCTGTGACCAATACTGTAGTGAGCAACCTCTCAGCCCAAAACGACCTGGAAGAGATAAAGGTGGCCATCCACCGCATCAGCATCATCAGTATCGGGCTGGTGGCCGTGCAGTGCCTGCTGCTGGCCATCATACCGCGCGATATCCTCTATATCTTTACCAATAGCAAGGAGCTGATAGAGCAGTCCGTACCTATCCTTTGGATAGTGATCGTGGCCATGCTCATGATGTCATTCACGGTTATTTTCTTCAATGGCGTAGTCTCCGTGGGCGAAACTACCCATGAGGCATTGTACATAGAGATACTGGCGGTGATAGTATACTTCGCTTACTTCTACGGCCTGTTTCATTTAGAGGATGTCAGGCTCTCATGGATATGGACCGCAGAATGGATCTACTGGCTGGTCATGCTGGCTGGCAGCATTTTTATGCTAAAGCGGAAGAAGGTGCATTTGTTTTAAAGGGGCTTTGCAGCATTTCACAGACACCTGTGTATTACTATACTGTGGCAATACACGCGGGCCATAGCCGAATTGATATTTTCACATCAGCATAATCAGAACTCCGGTGGCCGAAGTTATCATCAGATACAATCATGTAGACATTCATCAGAGCTCGGGGCTCATCCTCAGTGATGTGACCTTTGAGATCGAGAAGGGCGAATTCGTCTATCTGATAGGCAGGACGGGCACCGGCAAGACCAGCCTGCTCAAGACGCTCTATGCCGATGTACCGGTCCGCTCCGGCGAGGCTACGATCTGTGGCTTTGATATGACCAATATCAAGAAGCGCGACATACCGCAGCTGCGCAGGAAGCTGGGCATTGTCTTTCAGGATTTCCAACTGCTGAATGACCGCACGGTGGCGCAAAATCTCGAGTTTGTACTCCGCGCTACCGGCTGGGAAAACAAGGATACTATCTCTGCCCGTATAGAGGAAGTGATGACTGAAGTAGGTGTGCCGGGCAAGGGAGGCAAGATGCCCTACCAGCTATCAGGCGGCGAGCAGCAGCGTGTGGTCATAGCCCGCGCCCTGATGAATAACCCGCCAGTGATACTGGCAGATGAGCCTACCGCCAATCTCGACCCCGAGACCGCAGCAGATATCATGAACCTCCTGATCCGTATCAACCGAGAGCACGATACCGCCATCCTCATGGCCACGCACAACTATCAGGTGATAGAGCGCTATCCTGCCAAGATATTCAACTGCCAGAATGGGACCATCATGGTAGAGAGGGGCATCGTGCTGAAATAAACCAGCCTTCATTTACGTTTTTATGGGACTTGAGCTATCAGCTCCAGCCTTTTCACGATGCTGTGTGGCGATAGCAGGGTGCCCGGAGAGAGCACAGCATTAGCCCCTACACGTGAGTAGTCGCCCACTACAGCTCCAAATTTTGTCACGCCAGTAGCGATGAGCTGCTGACCATACTTTACCGATATGGCTTTATCTATCCGTTCATTATAGTGATTGGCTATCACAGCACCTGCCTCCATATTGACATCGGAGCCGATGATGCTATCACCTATGTAGTTGAAATGCGCTGCAGTGCTGTGAGACAGGATGATGCTGGATTTCACCTCGCAGCCGGGGCCTATGGTCACACGCTCTCCCAGCCAGACACCACCACGCAGGTAGGCATGCGCCGCTATGAGGCAGTGTGGCCCGATGATCGCGGGCCCCTTGATCACCGCACCTGCTTCTATCTTAGCCGTGTGATGTACGGCTATATTGCCCTTCACCTCGTAGTCGCTGCTCAGGGCAGATAGCATGGTCTCTATCAGCGCAGGTAGCTCTGTTGTGATCTCCCATGGTGCTTTACCCTGCGGGAAGGCCGCCGGCAGCGCCGTGAAAGCTGCGATACTAAATGGTATGGTCATGATACCGCAAGGTAGGAATACTTTTACTGCCGCTGGATTTTTTGGCATCTTTGTCATACTCACTCAAACATATTTTGCCTTTATGGTCCGGACTTTCCTAGCTGTTTTTTTGCTGTTGGCCGCTATCAGCCTACGTGCCCAGCAGCTATACCCTGACAATATCTATGCAGATACGGCCTATGCGCCATTTTACTACGGCGTAGCATCGGGAGATCCGCTACAGGATCGTGTCATCATCTGGACCAAAATTCACGTGACAGACACAGCTCGCAAAGTGCCTCCGCTGAAATGGCAGGTAGCGACAGACAGCGCATTCAAAGATATAGTGACAGGTGGACTGGTGACACCGTCAAAAGAGCACGACTATACGGTGAAAGTAGATGTGACAGGCTTGCTGGCGGGATACGACTATTTCTATCGCTTCCAGACCATAGACAGGCATGTATCACAGACGGGTAAGTGCAAAACGCTACCGGATGATAGCGTGAAGCATGTCAAGTTTGCCGTAGTATCCTGTGCCAGCGTGTGGTCAGGATATTTCAATGCATACCGCCGGATAGCGGAGCGGAGTGATATAGACTACCTCGTACACCTGGGCGACTATGCGTATGACTTTGCCGATGATGAAGAGCTGCGCCGGATGCCGGCAGCATTTCCCAAGGATGTCTCTACATTGACCGAGTGGCGTGAGCGGCATACCTACTACCTCCTGGACCCTGACCTGCGCGCCGCACGGCAAAATAAAACATGGATAGCCGAGTGGGATAATCACGATACGGATATCAATGACGGTGATGTGAAAGATGCTATCAAGGCCTTCTACGAGTATCTGCCTATCCGGGTGCCTGATGAGATGCACCCGGAGCGTATCTACCGGCAGTTCCGCTTCGGACCGCTGGCAGATCTGGATATGATAGACATGCACCTCTTTCGCGGCAAGGAACAATATGCACCAGGCAAAGGAAGCGTACTAGGTCTGCAGCAGGATGCCTGGCTGAAAGATAAACTAGCTACGTCACAGGCCCGCTGGCAGCTGATAGGCAATCAGGAAATGATGGGCAGTTGGCTGAGCGAGGGCTTGCCAAAGGCATTTCATGCACCGGGCAATGGACACGTATTTGATCCGGGCAATTGGGACGGCTATCCGGATGATCGTATGAGGTTGTACAACTTCATAGATAGCCATCATATTAAAAACATCATGGTGCTGACAGGCGATGCCCACATGACCTTTGTGATAGACCTGGCTAAAGAACCAAAGAATAAAGCAAGCTATGACCGCCGTACAGGCGCGGGGGCAGTGGGAGTGGAGTTTCTCGGGCCGAGCATCACACGTGGCAATATGAGTGACCGCAAGGCTGTTCCTAAAGGCACTATCCCGCTGGTACAGAGCATCAGCAAAAGCATCAACCCTCACCACCGCTGGGTCAACTTTGCAAAGCACGGCTACTTTACGCTGGACGTCACTTATGATAAATGTATCGCTGAGGTCTGGTACTCACCGATCAAAGTGCGCGCGGATAAGGAAAAATTTGGCAAAGGATTTACTGTACTCAATGGTGTGAGCCACTGGGAGCGCAAGAAAAACTCGAGCATAAAGAAGTCTACTTATCCCGAAGGAGGCAAGTAGTATAATCTCTGCATCTCCGCGCCTACGCGGTTAAAATGTATCGGCTTACTTCGCTATCACCAGCTTCATGGTCCTGCTCATGCCGGACTGCACTACACGTACATAATAGCATCCTGAGGCTACATGGCTCAGATCATACTGACGGCGCTGCTCTGTGATATTATCATCAGTGAGCACTTTACGACCCATAGCGTCCGTGATAGCTACGCTACGGCTGGTACCATCCGTCCAGGTGATAGTGAAGGCGCCCGCAGATGGGTTAGGATATACCTCCATGCCTGATACGGCGGCTATATCTGCTACACCTGATACTACTATGGCTACAGCTGCAGAGGTGCTGCGGCAGCCATTGCTATCTATCGTAGCTACCTGATAGAATCCACTCTCAGTGGCAGGAGTGACCGGGCCTGTAGCACCGGATATAATAGTGCCATCATAGTACCACTGGTAAAACTGCGCAGTGCCGGCAGTGATCAGCGTATCGCCATTCTGAGTGATAGTAGCCTGCTGCGTAGCAGATGTAGCTACGGAGAGCTGAGCCCCTGCAGAGCATCCGCTCGCATCTGTCACGGTGACACCATAGAATCCCGGCGCAGACACCTGCAGTGTGCTGCTGGTAGCACCTGTAGACCAGAGGTAGCTGCTGCCTGCCGGCTGTGCCGCTAGTGTAGTCGTATCGCCGCTGCACAGTATGTGGCTGCCGCTGATAGATACAGATGGATTTGCCAGTACGGTCATGGTGATGGCTGCACTGGTATCGCGGCGTGGCGTGGCACAGGTAGCATTACTATTGAGCACACACCAGATCACCTCACCATCATGCAGCAGGGTGCCGATGTAGGTAGCAGTATTGCTCACATTTACGCCGTTGCGCTTCCACTGGTACTGAGGGTTGCTACCGCCATTCACAGATTGCGCGTAGAAAGTCACATCAGTATTCATACAGATCGTATCACCGGCATCTGAGCTGATGGTCACATCTGGCTGTACTGTTGGTAGTATTACCATAGTGTCATTGGCAGATACGGCGCTACAACCGGCGGCATTGGTCACTGTTACATTATATGGTCCCGCTACATGGCCGTATATGATGCGGCTGGTATCTCCGGTACTCCAGAGATAGGTATTGCCAGCAGGTGCTGTGAGGCGCACGCTATCTCCCGGGCAGCGGCGCAGAGAGCCGGTCACCGTGATAGTGGCTGATGGGAGCGCAGCTACAGTCTGCGTAGCAGTAGTATCTGCACAGGTGCTGGTAGCTACCACGGCGTGGTACTGGCCGGCCGCAGTGGGTACATATATACTATCTGTGCCGGTGCTCACTACGGTACTATCTCTATACCAGGTGATCTGTGTCAGAGAGTCTATACCGGTCAGCGCCAGGGTATCGCCTGCACAGCCGTTACCCGTATGGGTGATAGCCAGGTTAGGATTGCACTGAGCTGAGGCCGTGCTGACGAATGTCACCCCGAGCAGGAGCGAAGCCAGTATATACATGGTGAAAGTCAGCAGCCGGGCGGGAGTGAGGGGCAGATTCATTTATTACTTTACAGTTATGGGAGGTTAAAATTCTATGGTGTGCTAAAATAGAATTTTTTGCAAGGCGCGGAGGCTGTATCTTTACCCGTATTGTTAAATGCTTTCAAGACAACCTTTTCTAACCTAAACCAGCTTTATGAAAAAAATATCAATGGCCCTATCCGCACTGCTGCTGAGTGGTGCTATCACAGCGCAGAGTACTTATATCGAGTTTAAGATGAACTCTGCAGATGGTATAGGCGGTACGATGAAAACCTATACACAGGATGGTAATGTACGCACAGATATAAATATGGTAGCGGCTGCCATGCCGGGAGGTGGCATGAAGCGTAGTGTACTGATACTAAAAAATGACCCCAAGACATCCTACCTGCTAAATGATGAGCGCAAGACCTACTCGGTCAATACAATGGGCGACCGTGAGCCCTCTATATCAGATCATACGGAGTATGAAGTGACCGTACTGGGCAAGGAGAAAGTGAACGGCTATGACGCCACACATGTGAAAGTGAAGGCAAAGGGCGCACAGATGGAGGAGGAGCTGTGGACGAGCCCGGGTGTACTATACTATGACAAGTATAAAGCCTCACTGACCAAATACACCTCTGCACCGATGTACAAAGCTCTGGCAGCCAAGGGGGCTGATGGTTTTCCTGTGCGGATAGTGGCGGGAGATCATGGCCACGCCGTGCAGATGGACCTGGTAAAAGCGGAGGTGAAAAGCAATCCAGCATCCCTATTCAGCCTGGATGGCTATACCAAGACCGAGGGCGGCTATGCTGGTGCTATGCGCGAGGGCGCCCAGGGAGCACTGGACTATATGAAGAATATGACACCTGAGCAGCGCCAGCAGTGGATAGACAGCCTGCGCCGCGCACACGGCAGGTAGTCATAAAAAAAGGTCTCCGCTTTCGCTAAGAGACCTTTTAAATACAAAACCTCAAACCCTATCTTTCGGCATTACTGCCTATATCTTGGTGTAGCGGCTACGGCCGCTATTTTTTTAGCGCTGTACGTATACCGGCTGGCTGTAGTCGCGGGTGCCTATGCCTACGCTAGGAGTAGTGGTCTTCTCGGCTACTCGGGCAGGCGCATTATTCTTGATCACATAGTTAAAGAACTCTACCTTCTGCTCCAGGCGCTCGTGCTCAGTGACCAGCGTACCAAAGGTCTTGGTACCATAGCGGGATACAGACTCATCTGTGACAGGTACATCCAGTGCGAGCAGGAAACTTAGTTCTACCTTCGTCACTTCGCAAAACCTCAGGAGGGTATCTACACGGGGGCTGCCATTGCCCTGCTCCAGAAAGCTGTACGCCTGCTGGGTGATCTTCATGCTCTCGGCCACAGCAGCTTGCTTCCAGCCCCTTACTTCTCTTACTTTCCTCATGCGTGATGCGATAGACATATGCTAGTATTTATACGTGTTAATGATGAAAGTCTAATTGCTAATGCTGTGCCCGATTTGGCACGGTAGTGTTTGTTTTGACTTTATTGCATTGATTATCAGATGTTTGAATTGTTTGTGTGACTCAAGGCATACCTTGTGCCATACAAGGAAATCATGCCATTTTGGAAGTGTGCTTTTCCAAAATGTAATGGGAAGGGTATGGTTTTTGACCTGTGAGTAGTGGTAAAAAATATTCCCCAATACGCCAGATACATACTGCCCGATGAAAAAATACTATTACACGATCGCACTGCTCACCATGACCGCCGTTATTACCATTACCTTTGCAGCCTGCCAGAATAGGGCAGATGATGACCATAAGGACATACAACAGGTAGACACCAGTGGTGTGATGCCGTCCGATAATGTGACCCCTACGCCGGATACCACTCTTACCAGCACCGGGCAGGATACCTCTAAATCAAGCAACATGAAAGATACAGCCACTAAGAAGCCCCTCGTACTCGTGATAGAAAACCTGGAGTCACCATCGGCTCCTGTGGAGATATCAGTGTACTCTCCTCGTGAGAAATTTCCAACTCCGGATGGCCAGCTGAAGAAATACCGCTTTACCCCGGCGGGCAAGCAGCTGACTGTAGAGCTGAAAGACCTGGACTACGGCCAGTATGCGGTAGCCACCTATCAGGACCTGGACGCAGATGGCCAGATCGGAAAGAATATAGTAGGTATTCCTACAGATCCATATGGCTTCTCCAACAACTACAAGCCAAAGATCAAGGCACCTGCATTCAAAGATTGCGAGTTTGCCTACAATGACCAGTCAGCACCGGTCAGTATCACTATGATAAGGAAGTGATCCGGCATAATGTATCGGCCAATGTATGCACTAGCTGACCGGAGTTTGCGTAGTTTAGCCGGATAAATACTGCTCATGAAATACCTGGCCCCATTGGCTGTCCTGCTCCTGATAGGTCATACCACTTTTGCACAGACTAAGCCTGCTTCTGCACCTGATAAGGTACCTGCCGGTAAACCATCTATCACCCTAAAGGAAGTAGACTATGCTGACGGCCAGCTGGTCTGCAAGGGGTACGTGGCCTATGATGCCAATATCAAGACCACGCGGCCTGCCATCCTGATCCTGCCGGAGTGGTGGGGCGTCACAGACTATCCGCGCAAACGCGCAGAGATGCTGGCGCAGCTGGGCTACATAGCTATGGTCGTAGATCTCTATGGTCAGGGCAAAGTGGTCAAGACACCCGCCGATGCCACGGAGGTATCCTCACGGTTTTACAAAGATCCCTCTCTGGCCAAATCCCGCGTGGATGCAGCCCTGAGCAAGCTCAAGAAGTTTCCGGGAGTAGATGGAAAAAATATAGGAATTATAGGCTATTGTTTTGGCGGGGCTATGGCGCTAAACCTTGCCCGTATGGGGGAAGATGTGCAGGGTACGGTCAGTTTTCATGGCGGGCTGTCGGGCGTAGAGGCGACCAAAGGTAAAGTGAAGGGCAGTATACTGGTGTGCCATGGTGGCAGTGACCAGTTTGTATCCGCCGCAGAGGTCAAGGCTTTCCGCAAAAATATGGATACCACAGGTACGCACTATATCTTTAAGACCTATGAGGGTGCGCAGCACGCCTTTACCAATCCTGCCGCTACCGAGACGGGCAAGAAATATAACCTGCCGATCTCTTACAACGAAAAAGCTGATAAGGAATCGTGGGAAGAGATGAAGAAATTCTTTGCCGATATTTTCTCAGGCAAAAAAGCGACACCAGCCAAAGCCTCCAGAAATAACAAAGCAGGCAAGCCTGCCGGCAAATAGGGATCAGGCAACGCATAAAAGCGAAAGGCATCTCAGATCAGGATGCCTTTCGCTTTTATAGTAAATGGCTGCGACTAGTTCATGCGCCACACGCAGCCGTTGAGCACGGAGGCAAAGCATACCCACGCTATGTACGGCAGGAAGCAGTAAGTCGCTACACGACTGACAGGCCACGCGGCTACGCAGAATACAATAAGGGATAGGAGTAGTATGAGGATCTCTGCCAGTGACACTCCCAGCATATGATACTGGAAGAAAAGGAAACTCCATATCGTATTGAGCAGAAGCTGTACCGCAAAGATCGCGATAGCCAGGGTGCGCTGCTGCGAGGGGACGGCCCTGATCAGTAAAAAAAGAGAGACTGCCATCAATGTATAAAGCAGCGTCCACACTGGTCCGAAGAGCCAGTTTGGTGGCTGGAAGGATGGTTTGCTCAGGGTAGCATACCAGGTCGGTATATTGGGTATGGTGGCTATGGTGCCCAGTGCTCCTGCTCCCTGGCAGAGTATGAGGCAGCCTATGAAGATGCCTGCACTCCTCCACCACTGGCGGGAGTCATGCGCGTGCCCATATGATGATACAGTACTCATAGTAGTAAGTTTGATGATGATCTATCAACTACTATGCCGCCGGTTTTGTTCGCTATCGCGATTGTGCCTTGTGGATCTTGCGCGCATATCTGCCCCAGAGTACGGCGCCGGGTATCGTCAGTCCGAGGCTGGCGGGTATCATCAGTACGCCTATGACCCCGGATACGGTGGTGTACTGAGTGGTCTGGCCATATTGATTGTAGCCTGTGGTCTTAGGTGCAGTAGCGTAGAGTGCGATACCTGTGGCCAGCATGCCTACGCCGGCTACGGTCAGGCCTATGCCGGTATTCTTTTTGCGTATAAATTTATCTGGTACATTGTAGTGTGTACTATGACCTCCAAAACCGGTAATAGCGCCATCCTCTTTGTCGCTGCGTATCACAGAGTGCGGACGGGCCTGGCTGGGATAGGGCATAGTATCCTGTGCGTGCAGTGACTGGCATGCAGTGAGTGCCAGGAAGATCAAAAGGAAAAGTGCTCTCATAATGGTATAGGTGCGAATATACCCAATAGGAGTCTGCTATGCAACGGAGGTAGCCCCTTTAGGCAGGCTGAAGTAGAAGACAGCTCCTTCGTCTACTTTACCATTGGCCCATACCTTGCCATTATGCTTGGAGATGATGCGGTTTACGATAGCCAGGCCTACTCCGGTGCCTTCAAATTCGCTTCTATTGTGCAGACGGACGAATACGCCAAAGAGCTTGGCTGCAAACTTCATGTCAAAGCCGGCACCGTTATCTTTCACATAGTATACGATGCTGGTATCTGTCTCGTAGCATCCTACTTCTATTTGCGGGTTTTCTTTCTTGCGTGAGTATTTGACTGCATTAGATAGCAGGTTGGTCCAGACTTGTTTGATCAGAGATGAGTCACACACAGCAGACCTCAGCGGGTGTATCTGTATTTGCGTGGAGAGGGCGGGATCTTCGGCGGCCATCTGGTTTAGTGTGAGGCGCGCCACAAAGTCCATATCTACCTCCATCAGATTTACGGCCTCCTTGTCCAGGCGGGATAGATTGAGCAGGTCATCTATGAGGGCACTCATATAGCGCGTGCTCTCCAGTATGGCGTCTATAAATTCTTTTGACTCAGGATCGTGCTCTTTGGCAGTAGAGAGCAGGCGTGTGTAGCCGTTTATGATGCGCAGCGGGGCGCGCAGGTCATGTGATACGGAGTAGGAAAATGCCTCCAGCTCCTTGTTGCTGCGCTCCAGCTGGGTGGTGCGCTCTACGATCTTCTGCTCCAGGGATTCATTGAGCTTGTGCAGTTCCATTTCCACTGCCTTCTTGTCCCGGTCGTCCCGGCCTATGCAGTAGATCAGCCCATCCTCCTCGCTCCAGCGGCCTGACCATGCCATGTTCACTATGCTGCCATCTTTAGCTACATAGCGATTTTCAAAATTGCGACAGTCGGCGCCAAGGATAGCTGCGCGGCGTATGGCGGCAGAAGTGCCTGTATCTTCCGGTACGAGAAACTCTGCGGCATACCGGCCTTCCATCTCTTCCGGCTTGTATCCTAATAGCTGCTCACAGGCAGGGCTGACACTGACATAGCGGCCCTCACTGTCTATGGTGCAGAGCATGTCCATAGACATGGCAAAGAAGCGCTCCTGCAACTGATTGCGATGGTCCGTACGGCTGCTATCTATAGCCCGTGCGGGGTCAGGTCCGATCCACCGGAGGCGGACACGCTGGTCCGTAGACGGGTAGCCGCTGATCTGCAGCTGGCCGGGCTCTTCACGGCCCGGTGCCGGCCTGTCAGACGCTATACTGAGTGTAGAATTCTTCATAAATCATCAAGGGTATGGTTTCAGAAAAAATGGAGGGTATCAGGCCGCCGGGCTCATATTGCTCAGAGCTGTGATGCGCTCAGGATGAGAGGCGAGGAGCTGGTCCAGAAACTGTGCGCCCTGCTCCAGCTTCTGATGCTCGGAGATAAACTCAGAGTAGGTACGGGTACCGTACTTGCGCAGTGTCTCCTCAGTGATAGGCACATCTGTACTGAGCAGGTAGTGGAGTTGTACATTCATCACATCGCAAAATCTCATGAGTGTGTCTATACGTGGACTGCCATTGCCCTGCTCCAGAAAGCTGAACGCCTGCTGGGTGATATTCATTGAGGCGGCTACGGCGGCTTGCTTCCAGCCCATCAGTTCCCTCAGTTTCCTCATTCGTGGTGCTACATTTACTGTCATGGTCATTTCTTTTTTGGGGTTAGGTAAAATAATTTTGTTGTGTGAAGCATATTGCGAATCACGTGCCCCGCATTGGCACGGTAGGGTGACGGGTGGCTAAAACCATTGCTACACAAGGCTTTCAGAATAAATACAAAATGCGGCTTGTGAGGGTTGAAGTGCTCAAAATACTGCCAAAATGGAAAAAACGATTGTCGTTTCGGAGGTCATTTGACAAGTGGAAAATGCTCCACACAATTTATAGTTTGTGCGTTATAAGGTATTCCCGAGTTGTTCATTTTCAATAAAATATTGGTTTTAACCCCCGCCGACACATTTTCGTGGCTCACCTCTATCTTCGGCTATAGTTAGGTATAGTGTCGTTATTACATCACCTTAGAGGTGCATTTATATGGCTATCAGGTACAGACGCGTTTTTACTAATATACTGGGAGGTATTGCATTTCTGGCTATCCCCATTTTCTTTTCGCCGGACCTGAGCCGTTCTTTTGATTTCCTGCAGGTGCCGTACTTCCAGCGCGACTTTATGACCTATGCACTGCTGCTTATTTTCTTTTATGTCAACTACTATGTACTGGTCCCTACGCTCTATTTTCAAAAGAAATATGTTCAGTTTGCCGTAGTGCTGGTGCTGTGGTACCTCGGCATAGCTCTCCTGCCTGCTATACTGATACCAGCGTCTCCACCACCGGGGCATGAGCACCATCACCATAGCTCGTGGATGCCACTGCTGCATCATTTCTCACAATTTCTGGTAGTGCTGCTGTTTTCCAGTATGGTGAAGATCAATAACAGGTGGAAGGAGGCGGAGCGGCAGAAACTGACCGCAGACCTGTCGTTTCTCAAGGCGCAGGTGAACCCGCATTTCTTTTTCAACTCCCTGAATAGTATCTACTCGCTGGCCCTGCAGCGCTCTGACAAGACGGCACAGGCCGTGGTCAAGCTCTCCGGTATGATGCGCTATGTGATAGTCGATGCGGCCATGGACCATGTCTCTCTGGACAAGGAGATACAGTATATAGAAGACTACGTAGAGATGCAGCGGGTGCGGCTGGGAGAGACCATGTCACTGCAGTACCGTGTAGACATCGCTACCGGGGGTCTGCAGATATCTCCGCTCATACTGATCCCTTTTGTAGAGAACGCGTTCAAGTACGGTGTCAATCCTGAGGAAGAGTCTCCTATACGGCTAGAGATCAGTACCAGCGGGCGAAACCTGATCATGATACTGGAGAACCGCAAAGTGGTAAAAAGCCTGGGTGAGAACCTGCGCGGTGGTGTAGGTATAGTGAATGTGCGCGGCCGGCTGAAACTATTATATCCGGGCAAGCATGACTTGCTCATCAAAGAAGATAGTGATAAATTTAGTGTATACCTATCCATTACATTATGATCAGAGCCATAGCTATAGATGACGAGCCACCTGCGCTGGCAGTGATAGAGGCTTTCTGCGCACAGGCAGACTTCATCACACTGGAGAAGACATTTACCAAACCGGCAGAGGCGCAGAAGCACCTGAGCAAGTTTCCGGTGGATCTTATCTTCCTGGATATACAGATGCCGTCCCTGTCAGGCATAGATTTTTATAAGGGGCTAAAGCAGGATATGATGGTCATTTTCACTACAGCATTCACCGAGTATGCGGTGGAAGGCTTTAACCTGAATGCGATAGACTACCTGCTGAAGCCATTTACCTACGAGCGTTTTCTACAAGCCACGCTGAAAGCTAACGAATACTACAACTACCGTAATAATGCTGCCACTACGCCGCAGCAGTACCTTTTCGTACGGGCAGACTACCGCCTGGTCAAGATCACTATAGCTGACATCCTCTATGTAGAGGGGCTGGATGATTATATCAAGATATTCATACAAGACCAGAAGACAGTAGTGGCGCGCATGACCATGAAGAGCATCCTGGAGAAACTACCTGCCAAAGAATTTGTGCGGGTACACCGCTCATACATCGTATCGCTGCGCCGCATAGACAATGTGCGCAACAAGGTGATCTATACAGTAGATAAGGAGATACCGATAGGAGGCATCTACGAGGAGGAGTTCTTCCGTCAGTTCAAAAGGTAATTGACAATTGATAGTGACCAAGCGCACATAGCTATTGCGTTGTCCATTGTCAACTATAAACTTTCAGTCAACTACATCTTAAACAGGTCTCCCCACAGTCTCTGTCCGCCATCTATGTAGACTGTTTCCCCGGTGATATAGCTGGCCATGGGGCTGGTGAGGAATAGTGTGAGGTAGCCTACCTCTTCTATAGTGCCCAGGCGCTTGGCCGGGATAGATTCCTCTATGCCGTGGAGAAACTCGGGTGGATAATTTTCCAGGCCGGTAGATTTGATGATACCCGGCGCTACGGCATTGATCTGGATGTTATACTTGCTCCACTCCACTGAGAGGCTCATGGTCATATTCTCCACTCCGGCGCGCGCCGCACCTGTATGCGTCATAGCCGGGAAGCCGCGATAGATGTTTGCTATAATATTTACCACGCGGCCAGCCTTGGCTGGTATGAAGAAGGTCTTGGCCATGATCTGGGTCATGTACCAGGTACCATTCAGGTTGTTATTCACCACGGCGTTCCATCCCTTATAGCTGATATCCTCGGCAGGCGAGGGGAACTGGCCTCCGGCATTATTGATCAGAATGTCCAGGCGACCTTCTTTGTCTTTGATGTCGGCTGCTATTTTCTCTATCTGCTCCGGGTCGCGGATATCGAGCATCACATAGCGGCAGGGGCCCAGTGGAGAGAGTTTCTCCAGCGCAGCTATGAGTTTTTCTTCTTTGCGCGAGGCGATGATGACCGTAGCGCCGAGCTTTAAGTATTGCTCGGCTATGGCATACCCTATTCCGCTGCCACCACCGGTGACCAGCACGACTCTATCCTGAAAAAGACCTGATTGAAACATGTGTTGAATATATCTAAAAAACGGACCCTCACAAACGCATATATCTTTATCATTATTTGATAAAATGTCATATGCGATAACCCTCATTCACCGATAGAGCGGAAGAAATCGCTCCATCTACCGATACTTACTATACTCTGATGGTAGATTCCCTATGTTCAATCATATTTTATCAACCAACAACCAATTCATGTCAGCTACCCGTAGTGCCCTGGACTTTATAGTCCCCAAGACAGACGCCACCCGTGCCCGATACAAGGCCGGAGCGCGCCCTTCCTTTGGCCATTTCGTTGAAGACTTTACGCAAGGCAAGGTCGATATAAACGGCGATTTTGAAGAGTTTATGAAGACCCGTTCGGCCTACTTCAACTATAGTGCTACGGCGCACCACTTCAATTGGTTATTCACCAAATTTCTACCACAGCTGGCTATCCACTCCAAGAGTCAGGATGAGCGTATCATACGCGATCACTACGACCGTGGCAATGACTTCTTTGCGTCATTTCTCGGGCCGAGGATGATCTATACGAGTGCATTCTTTATGGATCCGGCTAACGAAACACTGGAGCAGGCGCAGGACCGCAAGATGCAGATGGTCTGCAATAAGCTGGACCTCAAACCTGGCGAAACGCACCTCGACATAGGCTGCGGCTGGGGTACGCTGATCGCATATGCTGCCAAGAACTATGGCGCTAAAACTACCGGTGTCACCATCGCACAAGCAGGTGCGGACTGGGCCAATAAGCAGATAGCCGACCACGGTATGACCAAGGACCAGGCTGAGGCATGGCGCATGGATTACCGCGATATACCGGCAGGTTTGAAGTTCAATAAAATATCGTGTCTGGAAATGGGCGAGCACGTAGGTGTGCGCAAATTCCCGGGCTTTATCAAGATGATCTATGACAGGCTGGAAGACGATGGCAAATTTTACATCCAGCAGGCAGGTATCCGTGCCAATCCGGGTATCCTGAAGAAAGGCCCGCACTATCAGGATCTGGTTTGGATCATGTTTATGGGTGAGTATATCTTCCCGGGTGCAGATGCGTCTACGCCACTGGGCTTCCTCATAGAGTCACTGCAGGACGCCAACTTTGAGGTGGCGCACCTGGAGAATGTGGGCATCCACTACTCGCACACCATCCACAAGTGGTACTACAACTGGATGCGCAATGAGAATTACATCATGGAGCACTACGGTCAGAAGTGGTTCCGCGTGTGGCAGCTATTCCTGCGCTGGAGCGTGGATATCGCTGCGGGTGGCAGCTCTACCTGCTGGTCTATCACCGCGCACAAAAACCTCGACAAGACCAACCGCGACAAATACATCGGGCCAAACACAGGCCTCCGCATGGACCTGACGAAGCCGATGGAATTTTACCGCGAGTACCCTAGTCCATGGAAAGATCTCTACGGCCCTGCTAAGTAAGCAGCGGCATCAACTTTTAATTGGGTTTTAGAAACAGGAGGCATCAGGCGCGAGTTTGGTGCCTCTTGCTTTTGGGGGCGAGGGACGGAGGACGAGGGGCGACGGGAAATACATTGTTTTACCGCGGAGGTGCGGAGACGCATAGGTATTGAAATCCGTAATTTGTAAATCCGTAAATACAATCCGGCTCTGCCGAAATCCGAAATCCCAAATCCGAAATCAACCTACTGCGTCTGACGCACAGTAGCCGTCAGCACCGAGCTATCGGTTGGTACAGCCACATTTACCATCATGGAAGAAGTGAGGGCGATGTTGATCTTGCCGCCTACGAAGGTCACAGCTGCTACGGAGTGGTCGCGGCCTGTTGAGACATAGTTAGCGCCGTTCGGCGTAGAGACGTACACACCCACGGTATGATAGCCATAGGTGCCAAACTGCGCATCTATCACCTGGTAGCTGCCATCAGCAGTAGGCAGGGTATCAAAAGCGAAGATGAGGTTGCTCACGTTGGAGATATTGGTAGCTGTGAAATTGGTGGTCTGTACTGTGTCATTCACTACAGCAGCAGTGCCCGACTGGTAGGAGGCCGACTGGAATGTCCAGTTATTCTCCGCACGGATCACTACTACGGTAAAGTTCTTCGTGTTGCCTGTGCCATTGGACGTGATAAGGCTGCACTGGTAGGTGCCTGGCTGTGTGTAGGTGTGGTAGGCGGTATCAGTCGTGCCACGGCCACCATCGCCCCAGATCCACAATGTAGACTTCAGCTCGCCCTGCGTACAGCTGATAAAGGTACCCTGCTGGCCCACATAGAGCGTATCCGGCACCGATCCGATACAGGTATCAGGTGGTGCTGTCTTTTTGCACGCAGTGGTAAAGCTGATAGCGGCGATCAGTAGCAGGGCAGCAGCGAGGCCAAGGCTTTTCTTCATGAGTTGTGGGTCGTTTAGACAAATATAAGGAAGTGAGTGAAATTTCTACCCTCCAAACCTCCCTGAAGGGAGGCTTAAATACAAACCAAAGCGACTTTTAAAGTCTCCCTTTAGGGAGATTTAGAGGGTGACTGTTTGGTCTACTTCCCCGTACCAAGCGCTTTCAAAGCCCTATCAGGATAATCGCTGATCAGGCCATCTGCACCGAGGTCTTTCAGCTTGCGCATCGTCTTCTCCTCATTCACCGTCCATGGTATCACTTTTATATTTAGTGCATGGCATTTGGCTACGAGCTTCTTATTGACCAGATGATACTCCGGGCTGTAGATAGCAGGAGGGAAGCCCAGCTCCGCTATATTTTTATCAAAGCCATTCAGATTGGCCACCAGCAGGGCGGTGGTGATATTGGCATCGATTTTTTTTATCTCCTGCAGCGTACGCGGGTCAAATGACTGAATGATGCAGCGTGGAATCACCTTCTTATCCGCTATCGCATCATAGAGTGTCTGCGCAAAGATATTTGGCTTCGGATTGTAGACATTGTCGCCGTCTGTGGTTGACTTGGTTTCGATGTTATAATGCACCGGTGCGAGTTTGTGCGCTTTCACATATTTCTCCACGGTATCGATCACGGCTTTCAGCAAAGGCTTATAGACAGCCATCTTCTGCTGATCCGGAAATTTCGGGTTGCCCCTCAGCCCGGCATCGTACTTCTTTATCTCCGCATACGGCATATCAAATATACGTAGCTTCTTGGCCTCCTCTGCTGTCACCGGTGTCTCGTCAGGCTTGGTCATGATCACATCATTCAGCACCGGGTCGTGAGATACTACCAGTTGCCCATCTCTCGTGACCAGCACATCCATCTCCAGTGTCGTAGCGCCGAGTTCTACAGCTTTGATAAAGGCTGGTATCGTATTCTCCGGCATCAGTCCCCGGCAGCCACGGTGCCCCTCTATGTCAAATTTTTGAGCAAAGATTGGCAAGCAGAACAACAAGGCGGCGCTGAGTAGAAAAGTAGATTTCATACCCAAATATAAGTGGAAAAATACCGGCTTCTTTTGTGTTGTTTGTAGTAAATGCTAATTATTTTAGCTTTATGGAAAAGATTCAGGCCAAGCTCGCGATACTGGCCGATGCGGCTAAGTATGATGTGTCCTGCTCCTCCAGCGGTAGCACGAGAAAGAATAAAGACAAGGGACTAGGCGATACAGGCAGTGGCATTTGCCATACTTATACGGAGGATGGTCGCTGCGTCTCACTGCTCAAAATACTCATGAGCAATATTTGCATCTATGATTGCGCCTACTGTGTCACCCGCCGGAGCAATGATATCAAGAGGACAAGCTTTAGTGTGGATGAGGTGGTAGACCTGACCATGAATTTCTATCGGAGGAACTACATCGAAGGATTATTTCTCAGCTCCGGCATCATGAAGAATGCCGACTACACTATGGAGCGTATGGTACTGATCGCAAAGAAGCTACGCACGGAGCAAAACTTTAACGGCTATATACATCTCAAATCTATACCCGGCGCCAGCCCCGACCTGATGCATGCTGCGGGCCTCTATGCCGACCGCCTCAGTATGAATATCGAGATGCCTACCAATGAAGGTCTCAGACTCCTGGCACCTGACAAGAAGCGTGAGGACATGATCGTACCCATCCGGCAGATCACAAATGAGATCACACAATACCAGGACGAGCGCAAGGTACTCCGCAAGGTGCCGACCTTCGTGCCAGCCGGGCAGAGTACGCAGGTGATCGTAGGCGCTACAGGCGAGACAGATCGCGATATAATGAAAGTCGCCTCGGCTTTCTACGATAAGTTTAAAATGAAGCGTGTGTACTACTCTGGCTATGTACCTATCAGCAATGACAACCGCCTTCCCGCACTCGGATCACAGGTGCCCCTCCTGCGCGAAAACAGGCTCTACCAGGCGGACTGGCTCCAGCGCTTCTATGGCTTTACTACAGATGAATTGCTGCCTGAGACGATACCATTCTTTGACTCAGAGATAGACCCCAAGCTGGGCTGGGCGCTGCGCAATATGTCACTCTTCCCCCTCGATATCAATAAGGCAGATAAATCCCTGCTGCTACGCGTGCCAGGTATAGGGCTCCACTCGATCAATAAGATCATAGAGGGCCGCAAATTTGGCCAGCTCACCTGGGATCACCTGAAGAAAATGGGCATCGCGATGAACCGCGCCAAACATTTCATCACCTGTGCCGGCCTCTCTGAGCCTACGCGAGACCTGACCGAGATGCAGATCAAAGGACTGATACTCGCTGGCTCGTCAGGCAAATTTCTTTTACATCAAAAGCAGCTGAGTATTTTCTGATGGACGTGCTGGTCTATGATAAAACATTTGAGGGCTTCCTCTCTGCTGTATTCTATGTTTATGAATATAAACTAACAGATGTACATATCTGCAAGGAGGCGCCGGGGACAGTTATGTTTGGTAAGACGATACACATAGATACAGACGAGGTCAAGGCAAAACGAGTGTGGGATGGTTTGACTAAAAAGCTATCACGTGAAGGATTGCAATCCATCTACCATGCCTATCTGGCGGATACGCTTCAGGAGGAGGATACCATGCTTGCCTATATTCGCCACGCGCTATCCAGTCCGCGCAATATCGAAAAGGATTATTCCAATTTTGCGGTATTGCGCCTGCAGCGCGTAGACCGCATGGTGCACCGCGAGCGGCACCGGATGAAGGCGTTCATCCGGTTTAAACTGACAAAGGATAATATCTTTTATGATGGCATAGAGCCTGATTTCAATGTGATACCGCTCATACGCGAGCATTTTGAGAAGCGCTATGCGGATCAGCAGTGGATCATCTATGACCTTCGCAGGGGCTTTGGGATCTACTACGATCTGAAAACGGTGCAGACCATCACGATCACTTTCAGTGAGGAGAGTCAGGGTGCTGATAGCGTTTTATGGATGGATCAGAATGAAGCCTTATATCAGACCTTGTGGCAGCAATATTTTAAAAGCACCAACATAGCCAGCCGAAAGAACATGAAGCTGCATATCCGTCACGTGCCAAAGCGGTATTGGAAGCACCTGACGGAAAAAAGCCCGATGTAAAACCCCGGTATTAGCCTTTTGACGAAGTCTTTTTAGACGGTCTGCCGCGTTTTTTGGCCGGAGCAGGCAGTATACGTATCTGCGGTGCCTCTTCCTGCTCGGCCAGCACTACTATGCGTACGTTTTTGTTTGGGAATAGCGCCTTGATAGTGTCTACCAGAGAGCCGTCGAGTTCATTCGTATTTGATGTGATAGTAAGAGACTTCATCGTATTGTTTTATTGTATAAATAAAAAAGCCAACCATAAAAAATATGATTGGCTCAAGTACCGCGTAGGGGAGTCGAACCCCTCTTACCTCCGTGAAAGGGAGGTGTCCTAACCGATAGACGAACGCGGCAAACTTTCGTTTCCGTGGTTGCGGAGCGCAAATGTAGAAATTTCTTTGGAATGCCATACATTTTTCTGCAAAAAAGTATTTTAGCCATCACAAAACTATCAACACTCAATGGACATCAAGACTATCGACTCGCTCAATTTCTCCGGACACAAGGCCCTGATACGCGTAGATTTCAATGTGCCTCTGGATAAGCAATACAACGTCACTGACGATAGCCGCATCCGTGCCGCTGTGCCTACCATACAGAAGATACTGAAAGATGGCGGCGCTGTAGTCCTCATGAGTCACCTGGGCCGCCCGCTAAAGAAGCTGAAAGAAGATGGTACTGTAGACTATGCCAAGCATACACTGAAAAATGTCGTGGCCCGCACCTCTGAGCTGCTGGGCGTAGAGGTCAGGTTTGCCGGTGACTGCATAGGAGAGGAGGCATTCAGTCTGTCTGCTGCACTGAAACCAGGTGAAGTGATCCTGCTGGAGAATCTCCGATTCTACAAAGAAGAAGAGAAGGGAGATGCCGGCTTTGCTGAAAAGCTGTCTAAGCATGGCGATATATATGTGAATGATGCTTTCGGTACAGCACATCGTGCACACGCCTCTACCACTATTGTGGCCAATTACTATACAGAAGATAAGAAGATGTTTGGCTACCTGATGGCAGCTGAGATCAAGAATGCAGATAAAGTAATACAGAGTGCTGAGAAGCCTTTCACTGCTATCCTCGGCGGAGCTAAAGTGTCTGACAAGATGCTCATCATAGAGAACCTGATTCCTAAGGCCGACAATATCATCATAGGTGGTGGCATGGCTTACACTTTCTTTAAAGCTCAAGGTGGTAATATCGGCAACTCTCTCGTAGAAGATGACCGCCTGGACACAGCCAAAGAAGTGCTGGCCAAAGCCGCTGCGAAAGGCTGCAAGATACTCCTGCCGGTAGACTCTATCGTAGCGGATAAATTTGCCAATGATGCAGATAGCAAAGAGGCGTATAACAATAATATCCCTGATGGCTGGATGGGCCTCGACATAGGAGAGAAGGCGATAGCAGAATTTTCTGATGTGATCAAGAACTCTAAGACCATACTCTGGAATGGTCCGATGGGTGTCTTCGAGATGGAGAAATTCCAGAAAGGTACCAAAGCTGTGGCAGAAGCCGTAGCCGCTGCTACGCAGAACGGAGCATTTAGCTTGGTAGGCGGTGGTGACTCTGTGGCCGCTGTCAATCAGTTTGGTCTCGCTGACAAGGTGAGCTATGTCTCCACCGGCGGCGGCGCATTGCTAGAATACTTTGAGGGCAAGGAACTGCCGGGCATCAAGGCTATCAGAGGCTAAGTCGGTTGTCAGTTGCCGGGTGGCAGTTGGCTGAAATACAATTTCGCAGGTGGCAGATACTACTACATTCCCCGTCGCAGATGTTGCTCTTTTCAAGAGGAACGCACTGCGCTGGGCTGCACAGTTCCAGACCGTCTGCCTGCTCGATAGCTGCGACTATCAGCTCGATAAATATTCCTCCGTAGAGTGGATACTAGCCGTAGATGCCTGGGATTTCTGCTCAGACCGCACGGATAGTTTTGAGGCACTCAAGAAATTTACCACCAATATCAGTGACAAGGTCTTCGGCTTCCTCACCTATGAGCTCAAAGATCAGGTAGAGCACCTCACCAGTGCCAATCATGATGGCATGCACTGGCCATTGATGTATTTTTGCAAGCCACGCTACATCATCGAGTGCCGTGCCGGCAAAGTGACCATCAACCGCAACTATCCCGAGGCGTTCGATCTATACGAGCGGATAATGAATATTACTAGCGGCGATTCGTCGACCGTTGACCGTCGACCGTTGACCCTTACGGCGCGCACAGCAAAGCACCAATACCTCACCAACGTCTCCCGCATTAAAGACCAGATCGTAGCCGGAGATTTCTACGAGATGAACTATTGCTGCGAGTTCTACGCAGAGCAGACAGCGATCGATCCGCTGTTAGTATTTGAGAAACTGAATGTCGCAGCCCGCGCACCGTTTAGTTCTTTCTTCAAGCTAGGCGACAAATACATGCTCTGCGCCAGCCCCGAGCGCTTCCTGAGAAAGCAAGGCAACAAGATTATCTCCCAGCCCATCAAAGGTACCACCCGCAAAGGCGCTAACACAGAAGAAGACCAACAACTAAAAGCTTCCCTCCTCCAGAGCGAAAAAGAACGCGCCGAAAACGTCATGATAGTGGACCTCGTACGCAATGACCTCGCGCATACAGCAGAGACAGGCTCCGTAAAAGTAGAAGAGCTATTCGGTATCTATGAGTTCGCTACGGTGCATCAGATGATATCGACTGTCACCGCCACAGTGGGAGAGGAGGTGCATCCCGTAGATATCATCCGCCACGCTTTCCCCATGGGCAGCATGACAGGTGCGCCAAAGGTAGAAGTAATGAAAAACATCGAGGCGTATGAGGACCAGCGCCGTGGACTATACTCGGGAAGCGTCGGCTATTTCACCCCTGCCGGCGACTTTGACCTGAATGTCGTCATTCGCAGTATATATTATGATGTCGCTGCACAATACCTTTCTATACAGGTGGGCGGAGCCATCACCTATGACGCCGACCCACAATCAGAGTATGACGAGATGCTGCTCAAGGCCAAAGGGCTCCTTACAGCACTCGGTGCAGTGATAGGTGAGTAGCTATCTTTATTCTTTCAGAAACTTCTGGAAAATCTCTCTGTCTCCATCTTTGATGTGCAGGATGTATATACCTGCCGGCAGGGATACGACATTCATATGCAAAAGATCTCCGCTCTGGCCCGCATCCCATAGTGCCGTCCTGCCCAGCTGATCGCTGATGCTCCATTCGGCTTTATAAAATGGTAAAGACGTAGCGCAATAGAGTGCGCTGGATACAGGATTGGGGTAGATACGCTGGTGCTGCTGCTCCGTCGCAGCTATGCCGATAGAAGTGGGGATATCGAGGGTGTAAAGTTCATAGCCTGTACCTACATCATATTTTGCGCGATAGACTATACCACGGCTAGTGGCGTCCAGCCAGCTGTTTGTATTGATCGCATCCTGCATGCTGAGCCGGTTTATCTTGCGCACAGAGGCACTATCTCCGGCGGTCACGTAGAGGTCATTCAGATAGGCGCTACCATTGTAGGTGCCATAGTCAAAGTAGTAGATACTGTCGCGCCATATGCTAGGATATTTGACCCAGTTGCCCATGCCGGGAGTATAGACGGATATCTTTTCAGTGGAGAGCGTGGTGAGATCTGTAGCCCATAGGTTTTTGATGTCTATGCCCTCACCGGCTATATAGATCAGTTTATTACCCAGCCTCATATAGTGGTCAGGAAAACTACCACTGCCAGATGGATCTATGTCTTTGACCATAGCCGTACCTGCCACCGTACCGTCTGACGCCCATAGCTCGAAACCGTGTGCGCCATCCGAACCATTGAAAAACAATTTGCCACCCATAGTGTCTATAGCGCCATCGGCAAAGCCACTCGCTATGCCCGGATTCAGATCCATAAATAAAGCGGTATTAGCCGGCTGTCCATCTGTGACCCAGAGTTCCATTCCATTGGCAGTGGAGTAGCCTCCGAAGTACATTTTGCCATTGTAAACACACGGTGTGGAGAAGCCACCATCTGCGAAGCCGGGCTGCAAATCCTGATATAGTGTAGCACCACTGCCTGTGGTCACCCATGGCTCATAGCCATAGGTAGTGGTGTAGGTTTGAAAATAGACCGCGCCATTAAACTCTGTAAAGTACCTCGGGCCGCTACTGCCAAAACCCGTCTGCACGTCTGCCAGTAGCTGTGTGCCTGCAGCAGTGCCATCGCTCACCCACGGCTCCTGCCCATGCGTGCCATCATCCGCCTGAAAGTAGAGCTTGCCGAGACACTCTTTCGCATAAGCGGGAATGCTATGACCTGTGCCCGGATTGATATCAGCCAGCATGAAGGTGCCCGCAGCCGTACCATCGCTGATCCATGGTTCGCGACCATGCGTGCTGTCGTCTGCCATGAATATCAGCTTCCCCTGATAGGTGCTAATCATATCCATAGCCAGAGCGCCATTAGGCCCGGGGATGATCTCCTTGACCAGCGTGGTGCCTGCTGCTGTGCCGTCAGTGACCCAGAGCTCATTGCCAGTCACCCCATCATTGCCCCAGAAGTATATTTTGTCTCCTACACGCAGATGTGTTTGGGTGACCACGCCGTCAAAACTGCCGGGGTTTACATCCTTGATGATGACGGGAGACTGGCCACGAGTGATGAGGCTGGTGGTGAGCAGCGCGAATGCACCGACGATATTGAGGAATGTTGCTTTCATGATAAATGATATTTTGAAACCGGGCCAAAGGGCAAGCGGAATGCTCCGCTGCCTTTTGCGCTCCCGGGTTTAGTGTTTCTTAATGAGTGCTGTAAAATACATTGGTCGTATACCAGGTCTGGTCGATCTTGACGCCTGTCCAGTCTCCCGTAGCAGGGCTCGATGCGCTACCATCACCATTGGTATCTCCGCCGTGGGCGTCATCGCGTAGTGATGTGAACACTGCACTGGGATCTATGGCAAAATTTGCAGCATAGCCTGTGATCGAATACCCTGCGCCTACAGGAAGCTTGATAGTAACATTAGGGCCTACACTGAAGAGCTGGCCGGACCCACCGGCGCCGAGTCCTTGAGAAAGGACATATGGCACTTCATCTTCGTTGTAGGTCACGGTCTTGCCTGCCAGTCCGTACGACCATACATAAATGCCATTATATTGATTGGTCTGGGATGGGTCTGCGGGATTGTGGTAGATGTTGCTAGGATCCATCGCATAGTAGCTCGCTATGTATATAGGTATCGCATTATCATAGAAAATATTATTGGTCAGTACGCTCACACTTGGGTCCTTCATATCAGATCCTGCAAAGGCCGCCTTATAATCATGGTTGTCACCATAAGTATGCGCAAAGGTACAGTGGTCAAAAGTGAAGTCATGAATATTGCCTGTACCTGTGTTGGCTATCACTACATTGCCACCGGCACCCCCACCATAGAGAAACTGGCAGTACCTGAAGAGCGAACCGTGCTGATCGCCGCGCATATTGATGTAGCCCCAGTCGCCCTTGGCTGGCGTGGTAGCCGAGCCGTCACCATTATTGTCTCCGCAGAAGTTGTCATCCTTGTAGGACGTAAACACGATAGGATTGCCCGCTGTGGCATCGGCTGTGACTTTGGCATATATCTCCATGCCGCAGTTGGCATCTTTGAATTTGATGATCACGCCCGGCTGTATCACCAGTGGCGCATTGACATTGATCCACGATTTGATGTAGTAGACATTTCCGGTAGTCCATGTGGTAGCAGTAGAGATATTGCTGCTGATCTCTATCACATTGCAGCTACCGCCATTATTGCCGCCGCCCGGCGCTACTGTGACATCGGCACCATATGACACACCTGCCGTATTTTTGGCGTATGCGCGCAGGTGATAGGTATACCCGGCATAGAACGGAGCTATCTGTGTGCTGAAGGGGCCCGTGCCGCTGCCGATCGGTATCACTACACTGCTGCTATTATCTATAGCAGGATTAGCAGCGAGGCCTGCCACTACACCGCGGTCTGTCACTGCGCTGCCGCCCTGGTCTGTTACAGTGCCGCCACAGGTATAGGTGCTGTCATTCACGCGGATAGGAGCAGCCGTAGTGACTTGGGGCAGCGGAGAGCTATGGTCTTGGTGACAGCCGGTCAGGGCCATCATGCCGGTCATAAGGATAAAGATTACTTTTTTCATGAGCTTGGTTTTTGCTTTGTAATGGTTGCGATTGTTGATGCAAAGGTCCACAGACGCGGCGGGGCATTCAATCCTGAAAAACAGGATATTTCATACCGGCCTGATAAAATCATGGAAAAAGGGGATACGCTGGTATTTGATACTTCCGTTCATTTGCAATGCCGTAAATTCAAGTGATGAGAAAAACGCTTTTGATATTATTCGCCATACTGCTGCTCCACTCTATGGGTGCTCACGCCCAGACCAGAGCACTGGACAGTATCAAGGCAGCTATCGATAAACATCCGCAGCGTGATACTACGCGCCTCAATATGCTGGTGGACTATGTACTGAGCGCCGTAAATGTCAACACCTCTCAGGCGCTGCCCCTGATGCAGGAGGTAGTCTCTATCAGCAAGGAACTGAATAATATACGTGGTATAGAGATAGGGTACATTTACCTCCAGCTATACTACTCTGACCGTGGGGATTTTGCAATGTCAGATCTCTATGCAGATACTGCGGCCTACTACCTGGAGCGGGATACCAATCATTTCGCAAGAGTAAATCTGGGCTACCTGCTCAATAACCTGGGTGGTGATAACCTGAAGCTCGGCGACTATCAGAAGGCGATAGATAACTATACGAAGGCTGCGGAGATACTGGAGAGGGACCAGGCCGCAGCTTTGCCCTCGGTATATGAGGGGAAGGCCGTAGTCTATCAGGAGTTGAAACAAATAGACAAGGCTATAGAATATCATGCAAAGGCAATAGCAGCAGCTGAGCGGTCTGGAGATAAAGTTTCGCTGGCCAGACGATATATGAACTATGCAGAGCTGCTGGCTAAGCAGAAAAGATACGCCGAGGCAGAGGGAGTCTTAAAAACATCTCAGCCACTGCTGGAGCAGACAAAAGACCCTATAGCGCAAGCTGTATTCTACCAGATCAGGGGTAGTATTTATCAGCATGACAAGAAATACCAGCAGGCGATAGCTGACTTCCGGGCATCGTATCAGATCGGTCTGGACAATGATGACAAATACCAGCAGATAGCACTGCTGGACCCACTGATCAGATCGCTGCTCGATGCCGGCAAAGTGACAGAGGCAAAACAGATGAATGATACACTGCTGGAAAAGGCTACACGCTACCAGATGAATTTTGGCCTGCTGAATGCTTACAGCAATGCCGCAAGGTGGTATCTGCTAAATAATGATCCTGCGACAGCTTACAAGTTTCTGGAGCTGAAGATGCAGCTCTCCGATAGTATCTCGTCAGATGAGATGAAGAAAAAGATAGCGCTCACAGAGACGCGCTACAGAGTGGCCGGCAAAGACCGCGAGATACAAGCCCTGCAGGCAGAGAAAGAAATACGCGACCTCCAGCTACGGCAGAAGAGTGTGCTCAACTATATCCTGGTAGGCGGCTTTGTAGCACTGCTGATCATCGGTACCCTGATCTACCGTACCTACCGCCAGACACAGAAACTGCAACAGCGGCGCATCAGCGAACTGGAAACAGAGAAACAACTAGCAGCTACAGAGGCGATCATAGAGGGCGAGGAAAAGGAGCGCAGCCGCCTGGCGCAAGACCTGCATGATGGCCTCGGAGGCATGCTATCCGGTATCAAATACTCACTGAATAATATGAAAGAAAACCTGATCATGACTCCTGCCAATGCGCAGGCATTTGAGCATAGCATCGGCATGCTGGATCACTCCATCAGCGAGATGCGCCGCGTAGCGCATAACCTGATGCCGGAAAATCTTTTGAAGTTTGGGCTGGATGCTGCTATGCGTGACTTCTGTAGTGAGATGCAGCTGAATGGTATGCTGCACGTACACTACCAGAGCCTGGGGCTGAAAGACAAAGCCATAGATCAGGGCCTGTCCGTCACAGTCTACAGGGTGGCGCAGGAGCTGCTCACAAACGTAGCTAAGCATGCAGGCGCTACGCAGGCCATGGTACAGATAGCGGCTACCGACAGGCAGCTCACCATCACTGTGGAAGATGACGGCAAAGGCCTGAGAGAAGATGCCATCCGGTCATCGCCCGGCATAGGCTGGAAAAATATCACATCCCGCGTGCAATACCACAAGGGCACGATCAACGTACAGTCTCAAGGAAAAGGAACGTCTGTGTTTATTGAATTTCCGGTGGCATGAGGACAAAAGTGTTTATAGTAGATGATCACTTTATGGTGATAGAGGGCATCAAGACCATGCTGCAGGATCAGGAAGGAATAGATATGATGGGCCACGCCTACAATGCCGAGGCCTGCCTGACCTACCTGCAGCACCACCAGCCGGACGTGATCCTGATGGATATCAACCTCGGTGGCATGAGCGGTATAGACCTGTGCAAACTGGTGGTAGAAAAATATGCATCTGTACGCATCATCGGCCTTAGCAGCTATAATCAGCTCAGCTTTATCAGCAAAATGCTGAGCAGCGGGGCTATGGGGTATGTGCTGAAAAATGCCACCAGGCAAGAGATACTCGCTGCCATAGAGACAGTGCTGCAGGGCAAGCAATACCTCAGCATGGAGGCCTCAGAGATGATCAAAAATAATACTGCAGATGAGAGGCCGGTACTGACCCGCCGTGAGGCAGAGGTGCTAAAGCTGATAGCCGATGGGCTGACCAATGCTGAGATGGCCACACAGCTTTTTGTGAGCCCTACTACCATAGATACGCACAGGAAGCATCTGCTGGAGAAGTTTAACGCGCGCAATACTGCCATCCTGATCAGGAGGGCTATCGATCTGCATTTCGTATAGCTATCTCAGCTTACTCCGCCACCAGCAGGTAGTAGTTCTTCTTTCCTTTCTGTGCTATCAGGTATTTGCCGTTGAGCAGATCGTTGGTTGTTACTTTGGATTCCAGTGTCACCTTCGCCTTGTTGATGCTTACCGCATTTTCTTGCAGGCTGCGGCGCGCTTCACCCTTTGATGGGAATACTTTGGCAGATTCAGACAGCAGCTGCAATACGTCCAGCCCTTCTTGCAGTTGCGCCTTAGCTACCGCAAAAGTAGGAACGCCCTCAAATACATCCAGGATATCCTGCTCACTCAGCGTCTGCAGTGCATCAGCCGTAGAGCTGCCAAAGAGTATCTCTGAGGCGGCTATCGCACGCTTCAGGTCATTTTCAGAATGCACGCGGATAGTGATGTCCTCAGCCAGTGCCTTTTGCAGCTTCCGCAAATGCGGTTCTGCTTTGTGCGCTTCTTCTATTGCTTCTATCTCTTCCTTGCTCTTCAGGGTGAATATGCGGATGTAGTTCGCCGCATCCTCGTCCGAGGCATTCAGCCAAAACTGATAGAACTTATACGGCGATGTCCTGGCCGGGTCCAGCCAGATATTGCCACTCGCAGTCTTGCCAAATTTAGTGCCGTCGGCCTTGCGGATCAGCTTTGTAGTGAGCGCGTATGCCTCACCGCCATCCTTGCGGCGGATCAGCTCCGTACCGGTCACGATATTGCCCCACTGGTCTGAGCCGCCCAGTTGTAGCATCACGCCGTGGTTCTTCCACAGGTAGTAGAAGTCATAACCCTGCACGAGCTGGTAGGTAAACTCCGTAAAGGACATACCATTCTCCAGCCTGTTTTGCACGGAGTCCTTGGCCATCATATAGTTCACCGTGATGTGCTTGCCCACATCACGGATAAAGTCGAGAAAGGTAAAGCTCTTGAACCAGTCATAGTTATTGACCAGCTCTGCAGCATTCTCTCCCTCACCAAAGTTGAGAAACTTCTCCAGCTGCTTCTTCTGGCAGGCTATGTTATGGTTCAGTACTTCTTCATTCAGCAGGTTGCGCTCTTCATTTTTGCCTGATGGATCTCCCACCATGCCTGTCGCGCCGCCTATCAGTGCTATCGGCTTGTGCCCGGCCTTTTGGAGATGTAGCAGGTTCATGATCTGCACCAGGTTGCCCACACCGAGGCTGTCTGCCGTAGGGTCAAATCCTATATAGCCCTTCACCATACCCTTATTCAGCAGTTCCTCAGTGCCGGGCATGATGTCCTGCAGCATACCCCTCCATTTCAGCTCATCTACAAATCCCATAGTCAGTTTACTCCGTTTATTGTTTATCAGTATTTTACAAGACACCTTTTGTAATATCGTAAGCCGCTGGCACGCCACACGTCATTTATGTATGCTAAATCATGCACAGTAAAAGTCCGGTGGAGATAACGCAGAGGCTATTTGCAGGGCTAAAATATACTTTCGTTTTGAAATAATTATACGGATGCACTTTCTTTCTCACTACTATGTGGACCGGCATAAAGCAGATCCCTACCGGGTAGTGGGAGCGGTTTTGCCCGATATATCGCCCGGTTTCACCAGAACATATAACGCAGTCATCCGTAAAAATGACTGGACGGTGAAACATGAATCAGCCCTGATCCATCAGGGGGTGCTCCGGCACTACGAGGTGGATATGCAGTTTCACGGCTCGGATGTCTTTGGCGAGGCTGTGGCGCAAGCGTTGGAGGCACTGATCGGGAGCGGTTTGGATCGTGATAAGTACCGACTGTCCTTTATAGCGCACATAGCCGTAGAGCTGATGCTGGACAGGCAACTGATAGGTGCGGACCCCGGTCTTGTAAATGTGTATTATGACTTGTTGGAGTCAGTAGAAAGAGATAAATTGGGCGTATATTTAAACTGTATCATGCCTGACACTCAGGGTGCAAGGACCTTGCAGGCATTTGACCGGTTTATGGAGATTAAATTCCTGCAGTACTTTGACCGGACAGACGGCGCTGCAGAGGGGATCGTGAGAACGACAAAAAGGGCCATAGGCGTAGATTTCACAGAGGAGGACCGTGCAAAATTACTCGGTGCCCTCCGCAATATAGAAGGTGAAATGCGTTATAGGTGGCATAAACTACTGGAAGTAAAATAATGAGGAAAAGAACCCAGAATCCCGGCATGAGGAAACTACTATACGGACTATGTTTTTTACTGGCAGGCTCACAGGCTTTTGCACAGGGTGAGATCAGAAAGTACACCAATGACTTTCTCAATATCGGTGTCGGCGCCCGTGGTCTCGGCATGGGCAATGCCCAGGCCGCTTCTACAGAGGATGTCTACTCCGGCTACTACAATCCCGCCGGCCTGGCCAATATACCCAACACCTTTCAGGTATCCCTGATGCACTCAGAGTACTTTGCCGGTATAGCTAAGTATGACTATGGCGCCTTTGCCGTGCCTGTGAATGATCACAAGCGCGTCCTCGGCTTTTCTTTCTTCCGCTTTGGCGTGGACGATATCCCCAATACACTCTTTCTGATCGGCCCGGATGGTACGATAGACTATAGCAAGATCACCAAGTTCTCTACGGCAGATTATGCTTTTATGCTGCACTATGCACAGAAGTTTGACAAAGTCCCCGGCCTCTCAGTGGGAGGTACCGCCAAAGTGATCTACCGCTCCGTAGGCCCTTTTGGCAGTGCTACAGGATTTGGTATAGACCTCGGCCTGCAGTACCGCAAGAAAGGCTGGAGGGCCGGTGTCATGCTTCGTGATATCACGACTACCTTTGATGCCTGGTCTTTCAAGTTTAATAATGACCAAAAGCAGGCGCTACTGTCAAACAATAACGAACTCCCCCAAAACTCTATAGAGTATGCAGCACCCACTATCAATGTGGCAGGAGCGTACGAGTTTAATGTGAAAGACAAATTCTTTGTGATGCCTGAGGTAGACCTGATCCTGACTACAGACGGTCGCAGGAATGTGCTCGTACCAGGCAAGCCTATCAGTATGGACCTGGCCGCCGGCCTGGAGCTAAACTATGCCCGCATAGGCTATATCCGTGTAGGCGTATCAAATATACAGCGCTACTATGCAGAGAATGGCAAGCATAACTACAGCGTATCTCCGAGCATCGGTGCCGGCGTGCGGATCAAGGTGATAGCCATAGACTATACCCTGACCAATCTGACAGCCATACAGGGCTCGTCTCAGAATAACGGCCTGTACTCTCACGTCATATCGCTGAGATTAGATATAAATATCAAAAAGAAAACGCCGGAAGTGACCGTGCAATAAGAAGCCTATGCGCAAATTTTACATCACACTCCTCTGCCTCTGTCTCGGCCTCATAGCCAGCGCCCAGCACATAGGGCCATATGGCAATGAATGGATAGACTACACGCCAGGCCACATGTACTACAAGGTCAAGGTAATAGCCAAGACGGATAGTATCTATAGGATACCGTATACTACGCTCAATAACTATATACCTAATCTAGGTGCCATCAATCTCAATGATTTTGCACTATACCATAATGGTGCTCAAGTGCCTATCTATATCGCTACCAATAGTAGTGGTGCCCTGGATAGCAGCAGCTATATAGAGTTTTATGGCAGGCGAAACTATGGTGATGTGGACTCCGTGCTCTATCCGCAGCCGGGCCTGCAGCCGCACACGATGTACAGCCTTTTTAGCGATACTTCCATCTACTACCTGACTACAAAAACCGGCGGCGGCAACAGGCGCTTTCAGTTTATCAATAACGACACGGCGGCTATACCTTCGCTCACTGCCGAGCAAAATTTTATCCATCCGTTTTATTGGTTTTATGGTCCTAATCAGATCATAGCTCCGGGATCAGGTGGCAGCTTTGTACCTGGTACACCATACGGATATCCCGAACTTCTTTCTAAATCTATCTATGATATGGATGAAGCGTGGGGAGGAGGGCCCGTAAATAATGGTCCAGCCCAGACGCTTAATATAGCTTGCCCTGCCGTGGATACTTTTGGCCCGCCTGCTATAGTCACAGGCACTTTATTCACTCGATCATACGAGCAGCATTGCTTTACTGTCAAATGGAATGGAGCTATTATAGCTAATTTTACATTTGATAATTCTTCAGGAGGTTTTAGTCACCATCATTTTGCAGATACGATGCCTGCGAGTGCTGTCAGGGCTACTAATGCCGTGCCTTTTCAGGAAGGCTGCGGCAGCAGTACAAAGTCTAATTACCTTACCCACATATTTGTATACTATCCGCGAAAATATGATTTTGGCGGAGCCAGCCGGTTCTTCTGGCGAATGGCTGCAGGCGCAGGGCCGAGGTACGTGCGCATCAATAATGTGGTAACCAATGCCGCACAGCCATTGCTGTATGATATTACTAATGGGTATATCATACGTAGTACAGATGCACCTGCGGTTTTGCCCAAAAAGTTTGTCCTGCCTGCCGCCGTAGGTGAGCGTGAGTTGTATTTCCGCACAGATGCGGCGACGTCATATGCTGCCATATCCCGTATGGATACCATTACCTTTCAGGATTACACGCAGCTACAGAGTGAATATGTCATTGTGACCCACACCTCGCTGAGGCATGATAGCTCAGGGGTGGACCGGGTACAGGATTACAAAAATTATCGATCCGGTAAATTTACCACCGAGATATACGATATAGACCAGATCATTAATCAATTTGGCTACGGAGTACAAAAGACTCCACTCGCTACGCGAAACTTTATAGAATATGCTACTGATAAATGGTCTCGTAAGCCGGGTTATGTATTTCTGGTAGGCAAGGGCCGGGAGTATGATGATGTCCGTACCCTGGCATACGCATATGATAGGGATCTTATTACTCCATTCGGAGAGGGGCCATCAGATATTCTGCTGGCTTGCCGCAGAGGTAGTGACCATCCACTAGTGGCAGTAGGTCGGCTGGCAGCTACCCAGCCATCTGACGTGACGCACT
This sequence comes from Bacteroidetes bacterium UBA1941, assembly GCA_002336805.1. Taxonomy (GTDB): domain Bacteria; phylum Bacteroidota; class Bacteroidia; order Chitinophagales; family LD1; genus UBA1941. The sequence goes on along the minus strand of DDEZ01000009.1, from coordinate 34,181 downwards.
ATCTGGACAAAGTACGCCTCTATGAATCTGTACAGGCCAGGGCAGGCGACCCCTATCAGACCAAGGATGAAAAGCTGTGGATGAAGCACAACATGCACTTCTCCGGTGGGTCAGATTTCTATGAGCAGCAGGCCTTCGCTTCTTATCTCGCGGACTATGCCAATTTGGCTGCCGATACCCTATGGGGCGCGCGTACGCAGACCATTTACAAGACTACCTCACAGCCTATTGACAATTCTTCTGCAGATATGATCCGCTCAAGTATCGATAGTGGCGTATCTCTGATGACCTTTTTTGGCCATGCCGCAGGTACAGCTTTTGATATCAGTGTAGACAATCCTGTCAACTGGACCAATTACGGCAAACTACCGGTCATATATTCCAATGGCTGCCAATCGGGAGATATCTCTGATATAGGATATAAGGGTACCACTGCTTATATACCCACCTTTAGCCAGAGTTCCGTATTGACGCCGGGCAAGTGCGCTGTAGCATTCACCGCTACCGCGAAGCTCTCTACCTCTTTGGAGCTATATGAGTATGGCCTCTATGTCTACCAATACCTGACCCGCAATGGCTACACTATGCCGTGGGGCAAGGCGCTGCAATATGCCCAGGACTCTATGTCTGTCAATTTTAATGGTGAAGATCTGGCTATGCTGGTAGCCAATGAGATGACCCTGCACGGAGATCCGGCGCTGACGCTGAATCAGTATCCTAAGCCAGACTATGAGATAAACCAGAACTCACTCTACTTTGACCCGCCGGTAGTCAATGCCAATACTGACACTTTTAGCGCGAAGGTCATCGTAACCAATCTTGGTAAAGCTATACGTGATTCTATCCAGATCAAAGTGACGAGAACCTATCCAACGCCATCGCGCCCGCTACCAGATACTACGCTCGTATACATCTGGAAGGTCAGGGCGCCATATTATATGGATACCTTTAGTATCCGTATCCCTACTTTCCCTACACTCACCACCGGCTATGGCCAAAACACTTTCACCGTCTATGTAGAAAATGAGATGCGTATAGATGAGATGTCTGAGACCAATAATGGTAGCAACCTCAACTTTGGTTTTGCCATACAGTCCGATGATATTATCCCAGTCTATCCGTATGAGTATGCCATAGTGCCCAATCAGAATGTGACCCTCAAGGCATCTACGGTAGACCCATTTGCCGCACCACGCAATTATAAGATACAGATAGATACCGCTGAGACCTTCCGCCATCCTATAGCGCAGGCTAGTATCTACCAGGGTGGTGGCGTGCTACACTGGCGTGTGCCTTTCCAGTTCCGGGATAGTACCGTCTATTACTGGCGCGTGAGCCGCGATTCGATCAATGATACCCTGAGCTACAAATGGCACTACAGCTCATTTGTATATATCCAGAATGAATACCCCGGCTGGAACCAGTCCCACTACTATCAGTATGGCCACGACAACTATCAGGACAATGTTTACCTCGGCACAGACCGCGAGTTTAAGTTTGTGAAGAACATCAATAATCTGCATGTCCTTTCTGCATGGGCATTTGAGGCGGGAGGCGGTCCCATACCAGCTGCTCAGATCAGGTGGGACTATAACAGTGTCACTCAATACAGATACAATACGGGAGGTTGTGGTTTTGCCTATGGCAACGGAAACAGTGGTGGCCTGACATTTGCAGTCATAGACACACTTACCGGCCAGCCGTGGCAGAGTTTCCAGTCTACTATAGGCAACGTAGGTGACAAGTATGGGAACTATCAGTGTACCAATAACCACACTTACGCGATCAATGGTTTTGACTTTAATATCCAGGGCGCCGTACAGACGCCTTCCACTGGTGCTACTTGGCCCATCACTATAGCCAGGTTTATAGATTCTATACCCAATGGATCTATCATCGTCATGTACTCTGTCAATCAACCCAACTGGACAGGTATGGATACCGGCCTCGTCAATAAGCTGGTTTCTATCGGAGCTACCGGCGTGCGCCTGTTGAAGTCCGGCGCGCACCCGCCTGCTCCATACATATTTTTTACAGTCAAAGGTGACCCTTCAAAGAGTGCACAGAAAATTGGTGTCAACTATCAAAGTGCTGCAGAGGAAGACTATAACTACGGCGTACTCTGGCCGCGCGGTAGCTTTACCTCCCCGCTCATAGGGCCAGCGCTGGATTGGGGCTCCTTCCACTGGCGGCACAATGCACAAGAGAACCCTACCAATGACCACCAGACGGTAGATATCATCGGTGTCAATAATAACGGCCTCTCTACCCGCCTCTATACCACAGATGCACTGGATACGGCTATCAACTTTATCAATGCCCAGCAGTTTCCATTCATCCGCCTCAAACTGAATACGGATGACTCCATAAGGCATACCCCGGCACAGCTATACTACTGGCGTGTGCTCTACAAGAAAGTGCCTGAGGCAGCTATCAATCCGAATGCTCACTTTGTGATGAATAAGGACACCTTCAATACAGGAGATAGCCTGAAGCTGGAGCTGGCACTCGAGAATGTATCTGAAGTGTCTATGGACAGCATGCGTACCAGCTATACGCTCAGGGGGCCGGGTGGCACTATACCACCGATAGTGGTCAAGAGCGACTCCCTGCGTGCCTTCGATACACAGATACTAAAGTTCATCTATCCTATGAGTGACTCGCGTCTGCCGGGACGGGATCAACTCACCATAGAGGCCAACCCAGTCGATGCCCTGCACCAGCCGGAGCAGTACCACTTCAATAACTACGCGATCATAAATAACATCAGCAGTATCTCAGACAAGATCAACCCGCTGCTCGATGTCACCTTTGACGGGCGGCGCATCATGAATAATGATCTGGTATCGGCCAAGCCGGAGATACTCATCCAGATGCGGGATGAGAATAAAACACTGGCGCTGAATGATACCTCACTGGCGCAGGTGTATATCCGCTACCCCGGCCAGACCATACCTACGCTGATCAACTATGACAATAACATACTGAGCTTCTATCCGGCGACTGGTAATATATCGAAGAATAATACTGCCAAGATCGCATTCAAACCCGCCTTTACCATAGACGGAGTGTATGACCTGCTGGTACGTGACAAGGATCGCAGCGGCAACTTCTCCAGCAACTCTGCCAGCGGCCGCTATGAGGGCACTAGCATCAATGGTGTATACTACGATTACAAGATATCATTCAACGTGATCACCAGGTCTATGATCAGCAATGTGCTGAACTATCCTAATCCATTCACTACACGTACGCAGTTCATCTTTACCCTCACGGGTAGCGAGGTGCCTGAGTATATGAAGATACAGATCATGACCATCACAGGTCACGTGGTGAAAGAGATACAGCGTGCCGAGCTGGGCAATATTCATATAGGCGTCAATAGGACTGACTACTGGTGGGATGGCCGCGATGAGTTTGGAGATAAGCTGGCAAACGGCGTTTACTTCTATCGCGTTATTACCAAGATAGATGACAAGAACGCTGACCACATGAGTAGCTCACAGTACGGTCAGTTCTTCAATAATACCAATATAGACCAGTATTTCAAACATGGCTTTGGCAAGCTGGTCATACTCAGGTAAAACACAATATTGATAAAGGATGGACAGGGATCAGAGATGGTCCCTGTTTTATTTTGTCGTAAGGCTGTCGAGTATAGCTGCCAGGCGGCCTGTCAGGTTCCGGCGGCTATACTGCTCTTTGCCCGCTGCGGGTACGGAGGTGCCACCGCTGCGCCATACGTTGTATTCACGCAGTAGTGTCTCTTTCATTCTTTCTTTCTCTGCGTAGGCGTGTATTGTGCCGGCATGAGCCGCAGAGACGATCAGGGCAGCATCGCAGTCTGCCGGTCCTACCAGCACTACCGGCCTGCCGGCACCGATATACTCAAATATCTTACCCGTGATGATCAGTTTATTATTGGCTACATCCGGTATCACAGAGAGCAGGAGAGAGGCGGTCTGCATGCGGCGTATAGCCTCGCGGTGTGGTACAAATGATTTGAATACCGTGCAGTCACTGATGCCGGCATTTCCTATGCCCTGGCTCACAGCGGCATCCGCCTTGCCCGTCACCTCCAGCTCAAAGTCTCTGCTGAAACCGGCATCTGCCATGCGCATCTCGGCTATAGCCTCCCATAGTGCAGGTACATTCTGATTGGAGAATAGATTGCCTACGTACCGCATACGAAACTTATCGCGCTCCGGTGTCAGTCCCTCGGCAAAATCCTCTTCATCATAGCCATTGGTGATGACCTGCATCTTGCCCGTATACTCACGCGGGAATACGGTCTTCATACCGTCTCCTATTACAGTAGCTACATCACAGTCGCGCAGTACAGATGCCTCATAGGCCTTGTCTTTTGCGATAGATGCTTTGGTAAATGGCAGGTATTGATTGTTGAATATCTCAGTCCACGGATCGCGAAAGTCTGCCAGCCATGGCAGGCCATAGCGTTGCTTGAGCTCCTGGCCTATCAGGTGGGTGCTATGTGGTGGGCCGGTAGTGATGATCGCATCTATCTTGCCGGCAGCTATCAGCCCGGCGGCCTTTTTTACGGCGTATGGTTTCCATCCCCGGCGTGCATCCGGCAGGAAGAAGTTGGCCCGGATATAGGCAGATACGCGCTGGAATAGAGAGGGGTCAGATGCTGTAGCCACTGCCAGCGGCACTGCCTTGCCCTTTTGGCCACGCAGCAGATTGTAGATCTCAAATGGCTCGAAGGTCTTGGTGCGATAGACCTCTATCCCCTCGGGCACTTGCGACTGAAGGGACTCATCTGTGTAGGGATAGCTGCCATTCTCCACCGTCAGTATCACCGGCTCCCAGCCATAGCTGCGCAGGTATTTGGCAAACTTCAGAAAGCGCTGCACTGCTACGCCACCTGCGGGTACCCAGTAGTACGTGATGATGAGTACTCTCTTCATGCCAGCTATTGCTTATACAGCGTGAGGCAGGTCATCGCTGCCTTGTTTCTTATTTCTAAACTCAAAGAAGAGGCCGCCTGCAAATAGTACGAGTATCAGCGCAGATACAGCATAAGCCACCTTCTCACCGGTGAAGTAAGAAGCCGGCTCAAACACCATCTCTACCTTGTGGCTGCCGGCTGGCAGTACCGCTGCGCGGAGCACATAGTCTGCGCGTACCAGCGGCACTTCTTTGCCATCTACAGTAGCCTTCCAGCCCGGCTGGTAGTATATCTCTGAGAATACGGCCAGCTGTGGCTGCGGAGCCGTGTAGGTGTACACAAGATGGTTTGGCTCATAGCTATTCAGCGTGATCGCAGATGCAGAGTCCTTGCCAGAGCTAAAGCCCTGCAGCTCGTTTGTAAATTTCTTGTCTACAAAGGCTGTCTGCTTTGGGTCAAAGTTGTCCAGCGCTTTGATCTCTTCATCGGCATTGTTTACCAGCTGTACTTTATCTACAAACCAGGCATTGCCGCAGGCACCCGGATTCTGAGCTGCCACGGGCTGGCCACCCGCGCCTTTTTGTATCACATATCTGGTGTTGAGCATGTTGAGCACTGCCATGTTGCCCTTGCTGATCTGATTTTCTATCAGCTCCTGGTAGCGGCGCAGTTTGGCAGCATGATAGCCACCTATAGACTTGTGATGGTAGGAGGTAGAGGCATCATTAAAGGAGTTGACCGTTGTATTGAATACTCGGAAGTCCGGTGTCTTGTCCTCAGCTATCTGCTTATCAGCAGGGCTCTCTGCAAATCGGCTCTGCTGCTCATTCTTCTCAGTAAACATATCGCTATTGATGAAGCGCTTGCCTACAGTGATATAGTCTGCGAGGCAGATCACGAGGATGGCAGCTATAGCTATATTCTTGTTAATCTTCTCCTGCACCAGCGCCCATATCACACCCGCACCTATCAGGATGATAAAGAGAGAGCGGAAGGCATCACTGCGCAGCAGGTCGCGACGGTCTTCTTTCAGGAATGGGAGGATATCTGCCGGCAGGCTCTTGTCTCCGGGACCGGAGAAGCCAAGGAGTGATCCGCCAAAGAGTGCAAATATCAGGCAGATACCGGCTGTGATACCGGTAGCTATATAGATACCGGTCAGCGCGCGCTCTTTGCTTACTTCCTTATTGATCAGCTTCTGCGCTGTGAGCAGGGCTAGCAGCGGTATAGTGAGCTGGCAGATGATGAGTGACATGGTCACTGTACGAAACTTATTATAGCCCGGGAAGAAATCAAAGAAGGCATTATTGAACCATGCCAGGTGATAGCCAAAGGAAAGCATCACGGCCAGCAGCGTGGCTATGCCCAGCCACCATTTGAATGGGCCATCTACTATGATCAGCCCCAGCACAAATATAAAGATCATAAAGGCGCCCATATATGATGGCCCGGAGGTAAACGGCTGGTCGCCCCAGTAGGTAGGCAGGTAGCGGGTCTGCCCGCGTATAGCCTGCACTGTTTTGGCGTCCTCATCCAGCAGCTGCTGTGACGAGCCTCCCATAAAGTTTGGTATCAGCAGGTTAAATGCCTCAGACTTGGTATAACTATAGCTGAAGGCATAGTCGCGATCCAGGCCGCCTTTAGATTGTGTATTGCTGGTCAGGTCAGATTTGCCACGTATAGTAGAGTTGCCATACTCATAGGTGGTCCACAGCAGGCTGAGGTTAGACAGTACGCCCAGTCCCGCGCATGCACCAAAGATGCCAAATGCCAGTACATAGTGCTTGATGTCTTTCTCCACCACGGAGAATATGAGGAATACTACACCTGCTATCAGTAGCGTGAGGAAGAGGTAATAAGCTATCTGTACGTGGTTGGCACTGATCAGCATGGAGAAGCTCAGTGCACTCACGGCAGCGCCCAGTATATACTTTCGGCGCCAGAGCAGCATAAAACCAGCGACTACGTATGGCAGCAGGGCTATGGCATGCATCTTGGTGTTGTGGCCGGCCTCCAGTATGATCAGGTTATACGATGCCAGGCTATAGCCTACTGCACCCGCTATGGCCAGCCATGGATTGACACTCAGTACCAGCAGGAGGATATAGAAGCCCAGGCTGGCTATGAAGAGGTAGCCTGTAAACTCGGGCAGTCCGATACCGAGCGCTTTCTCCACATACTGCACCAGGTTGCCATTGTAGTATGTAGAGATCTGAAAGGCCGGCATACCGCCAAACATAGAGTTGGTCCACAGCGGCTCCGTATGATGTGTATCGCGAAAATCCTTTATCTCCTTTGACATGCCTTCAAACTGGTTGATATCTCCCTGTGGCAGCACCTTGGTATCCAGCACCATCGGGCCGAAGAAGATCAGCGTGATCACGATGAACGTGACCAGTGCTGCGATGTACGGCACATATTTCATAAAAGGGGAGGGAGCGCCGGATGAGGCAGGCTTTGCAGATTTGGTTCTTATCTCAGGTTTGGTCTTTGCCATGGTATATGGATTGGTCAGTGGTAAAAATAAAATTTATTGGATAATGCGCCTGCCGCATTTCATATGCCACATCGGAAAAACGCACTCCTTTGCTTTTATTGTCAACTTGTTAACGGCTTATGTTTACTTAACAACTACGCCGTATCATTTAATTTCTACATTTACTCCGGCAATAGCCGGGAGATAAGATATGGAAAGTGACACGGTACTCGTGACAGGCGCCTGCGGGCAGATAGGGACGGAGCTGGTCCTCGCACTACGCAAGATATACAAGAACGTCATCGCCTCTGACCTCAAGGATGCGAGCGGAGAGCTGGCCGAAGGCCCTTTTGAGCGGCTGGATGTGCTGCACAAGCCGGGCCTGCATGACGTAGTGCGCAAGCACAAGGTGACTCAGATCTACCACCTGGCCGCTATACTTTCTGCTACGGGAGAGAAGAATCCCGAGTTTGCATGGCGGGTCAATATGAAGGGCCTGCGCAATATCCTGGACGTGAGTGTAGAGGATGGATTGTCAAAGGTGTTTTATCCATCTACTATCGCAGTCTTCGGGCCTACCACACCCCGCGTGCACACCCCGCAGTATACTGTGATGGAGCCCAATACGATCTACGGGATCAGCAAGCAGGCCGGCGAGCGCTGGGCAGACTACTATTTTCAGAAAAAGGGCCTGGATATCCGCAGTATCCGCTATCCCGGCCTGATCAGCTACAAGACCAAAGCCGGTGGCGGCACCACTGACTACGCGGTAGATATTTACTTTGAGGCAAAAGAAAAGAAGCAATACGAGTGCTTCCTCAAAGAAAATACCGTACTCCCCATGATGTATATGCCAGATGCCATACGCGGCACCATCTCTCTCATGGAGGCCCCGGCAGAGCAGATCCGCATCCGCTCATCCTACAATTTTGCCGGTATGAGCTTTGCGCCCAAAGATGTGGCAGCAGAGATAGTCAGGCACATACCTGACTTTCAGGTCACATACCAGCCGGATTTTCGCCAGCAGATAGCGGAGTCATGGCCGGAGAGTATAGATGATAGCTATGCCCGCCAGGACTGGGGCTGGCAGCCCGAGTATGATCTGGCACGCATGACTGCTGATATGCTTGCTCACGTGTAGCGGGCAACGGTTGCGGGTTTTTCTGCCACTCCACAGGCGGTAGTGTATTACCGCCTCACACTCACCCCATTTTATTACTTCCGGTTTAGTAATTTGTAGCCCTAAAGCGCGTTTTAGAGTTTCGGTTTTGGTACGGCGTATCTACATATTGGTCCTGTTATGCATGGCTCTGGGCACAGTCCGGGCGCAGTATGCCAGCAATATCAGGCAGCGCAGCATCCCGCTGAATGTAGATACCGTGAAACTGGACAGTCTCAGCCTCATACCTCACACGCTGCTGCTCCGCGCGCCGGATGGCCAGCTGCTTGATACATCTAATTATGATGTCATCCCCTTCGCATCCCTGCTGATCTGGAAGAAGAAGCCTGCAGGGGATTCTGTGAATGCATCTTTTCGTACCTATCCCTACGCCTTTGCCAATAAGTATTTTGATAAAGACTACCGCGTCTATCAGAAAACCAACATGAACCGTACTCTGGCACCCTTTGTCTATGTGCCTGCAGAGGTCTCACCTGACAAGCTCATAGACTTCGGCTCGCTGGACTACAATGGTAACTTCTCCCGCGGCCTGTCATTTGGTAGCAATCAGAGCGTAGTGCTCAACTCGGCGTTCAACCTCCAGATGCAGGGCATGCTGGCCCGCGACCTGGAGGTCACAGCCGCTATCACCGATAATAATATCCCCATCCAGCCGGAGGGCAATACGCAGCAGGTGCAGGAGTTTGACAAGATATTCATCCAGCTGCGCAAAGGAAACCATACAGTCATCGTTGGTGACTTTGACATGTACTCTCCGCCTGATCATTTTCTCTCATATACCAAGAAGGCGCAAGGCGGGGGCTACAATGGCCTCTATGACCTCAAGAAATATGGTACGCTCAAGGCACACGTGGCAGCTGGTATCTCCAAGGGTAAATTTGCCCGCAATACGCTCACGGTGACCGAGGGCAACCAAGGGCCCTACAAACTCCTTGGAGCTGATGGCGAGACCTACATCATCATCCTGGCCAACTCTGAGCAGGTATTCATCAACGGGCAGAAGCTCACCCGCGGCGCCAATCAGGACTACGTCATAGACTACAATCTGGGTACTGTTACTTTCACGCCCCGCCGTATCATCACTGCCGACCTGCGTATCGTAGTGGAGTTTCAGTACTCTGAGCGCAGCTACCAGCGCACCATGGCCGATGCCCGCTTTGACTGGACCTCAAAGAATAAGAAAGGCAATGTATTTTTTGATATGTACACCGAGCAGGATAGCAAAAACCAGAGCCAGCAGCAGTCTCTGGATGATAATAAAAAGGCCTTCCTCGCATCTCTGGGAGATAGTGTAGACAGGGCTTTCTACACCGGTATAGATACCGCCTCGTTTGATATCAACCGGATACTGTACGAGCGCCATGATACTGTGTACAATGTCTATATTCCAGATTCTGGTCATACAGTTGCAATCCGAGATACATTTTACGTTTATAGCACCGATTCGGTCCGGGCACGCTATTCCATCGTTTTTACCGATGTAGGTGCCGGCAATGGTACCTATATCTCTGCCCAGAATACAGCCAATGGACGTGTATTCACCTACTCACCACCGGTACTAAGTGTCGGGGCCTCTGGTGTGACCAAAATACCTACCGGCCAGTACCTGCCTATCATCAAGCTGGTGGCACCACAGATGCACCAGATGTTTACCCTCGGCGGTAGCTATACGGTCAATAAGAACAATGTGATCACTGCCGAGGCTGCCCTGAGCAATAATAATGTCAACCTCTTCTCCTCAAAGGATAAAAAGAATGATCTTGGAGGCGCCGGCACCATAGCCTACAAAGGCCAGATCGTGACGAAGAAGGCAGACTCTAATACCGTAAAGGAACGGATAGACATAGAGGCCAGCTATGAGTTTGTGCAGAATCACTTTACTCCCATACAGCGCTTCCGCAATGTCGAGTTTGCACGTGATTTCAATCTCAATACGAGTGGTGCGCAAACCTACAACGAGCACACCGGTATAGCCGGTATCACCTATACCTGGGCCGGTCTGGGCTTTGTCAACTACCGTTTCCGCACATTCATCCGCGATACGGTATACAAGGGATATGAGAATGTAGTCAGTGCACAGCTGGCCCGCAAGGGAGTCGGTTTTACTTTCTACAGCAGCTATCTCCACTCAGATGCGCTGGAGGGCAAGTCAGACTTCGTACGCCCGCGCGGCGAGCTGTCCTATCGTTTCAATGCGCTGGGTGGTATCAAAACGGGTGTTTCCTTTGATCACGAAATAAACCTTTACAAAGATCATTACACAGATACTTTCAATACAGCGCTCACGCACATCTGGCAAAACTACCGCTACTATATCGGGTCATCAGATACTACCAAGAATCAGTTTAAGGTAGAATACCTGCTCCGGACTGAGCAGCCCGCCAGCGCCCGTGGGCTGCGCCCTATCGTCAAGATAGCGCACACCATCAATGTGTCCGGCAGCATCGTCTCCCTGCGCAATCAGACCATAGACTGGACACTCACCTACCGCCGCCTGGACCTGCGCGACTCTACCCTCATAGCCGACAATCTGAAGAACTATTATCTAGGCCGGATCAACTATACAGTGACTGCGGCTAAAGGGTTGCTACGGTCCTCCACGCTCTATGAGCTCGGAGCCGGCAGCGAGCAAAAAGTGCAGCTCGTTTACCTCGTGTCACCTACCAATACCGGCGACTATATCTGGATAGGCAAAGACCCATCCAAACCTAAGCAGCTTTCAGATTTCGTACCGGCTACATACCGCACAGACACTTCCTACATCAGGTCATTTACCACCACGCCGGAGTTTTATGCGGTCAATACAACTACCTTCAACGAGGTACTGAATATCAATCCGGCAGCCCTGCTGAAAAATCCGCACGGCTTTGCCAAAGCTGTCTCTCTCTTCTCTCTCTTCTCCAGCGTGCAGCTGACCAAGAAAATCTACGCTGGCAAGGGCGTAGCCACACAGAATTATTTCAACCCATTTCCCACCAATAAGATGGATACCAATATCGTCTCGCTCACTATGAATAGCCGCAATAGCCTCTATATAAACCGTCTCAGCGCCAAGATAAGTGGCCAGATAGATTTCAACTACGCACGTAGCCGCACCCTGCTCACAGCCGGCGTGGAGAATCACCTCACCCAGACTCAAGGCGCGACGCTGAAGTGGAACATAGTGAAGCAACTCAACTTGCAGTCCAGCTATACCAATGGTACAAAAGCCAACCAAAGTGACTTTTATGCAGATCAGCAATACAGCATCAAGTACAACGAAACAAATAATGAGCTGAGTTATCTATTCCAGAGCTCTATACGACTTGCTGCTACATACTATTTTGGGTTTAAGAAAAATGATGTGTCTACCTACGGCGGCCAGAATGCGCAGATCCATCAGGTAGGCCTGGATTTTAAATTTTCCCGACATAATAAGACTACAGTCGGGACCAAAGTGTCATACTCGGCTATCAAATATAACAGTGGCTCCTATGCCAATGAACAGGCGCAGTACGCCATGCTGGATGGCCTCAAAAACGGCAACAACTTCGTCTGGAATGTGAGCTTTGAGCAGCGCCTGGCTACCAGCATCCAGCTCCTGCTCAGCTACGATGGCCGACAGACCGGTACGGATAAATCGGTCCATACAGGTCGTGCTGAGATCAGAGCAATATTTTGATTCATCTATCTCTGCGATAAAGGAGTTTTGCGTTTAGCGCTTTTGCGGTGAGGATGCTCTCAGATAGCAGCCATCCCCATAGCTGAGAAACCTGAAGTCATGGGCCAATGCATGATCATAGATGCGCTTCCAGTCATCTCCTATGAGCCCCGCTACCAGCAGCAGCAGCGTACTATCCGGCTGGTGAAAATTAGTGGCCAGTTCTCGTACTACCCGCCACTGATAGCCCGGTGCTATAAGTAGCTGCGTACGCGTGATGACACGGTCCAGACCATGCCGATGCAGATAGGAGAGGAGTGCATCAAGGGCAGCAGTCGTAGCCAATGAGCCATCCGTCTCATAGGCATCCCACTGCTGTATGGCCAGCTGAGAGGTAGCTGTATCTGGTTTGGTATGTACTTTCGCTCCGATCCAGTAGAGACTCTCCAGCGTGCGTGTAGCCGTAGTGCCTACAGCTACGATATTGCGCCCAGTAGCGATCGCATCGCGCAGCTTTTTTATCAGTGCCACTGGTACATCCAGCCACTCTGCGTGCATCTGGTGGTCAGCTATCACATCTGCCTTTACAGGTTTGAATGTCCCAGCACCCACATGCAGCGTCACAAAGTCCCAGTGTATAGACTTCGCGCGAAAGTCATCAAATATCCGTTCTGTGAAGTGAAGTCCTGCTGTAGGGGCCGCTACAGACCCCTCCACCTTGCTGTAGATGGTCTGATAGGTATCGCTGTCAGCCTTGTCTGCTTTGCGTTTGATATAGGGCGGCAGTGGCACTGCCCCTGCCAGGTATAGTATCTCCGCAAACGTCGCCTCCGTACCCCACCGCAGCTGTATCACATAGCAGTCGCTTAGCTTCTCTACTATAGAGGCTGTGATAGTGATGCCATGCTCCGGATAGCGCAGGTATAGTTCTTTCTCTTTCCACTTATCAGCCTTGCCCACCAGGCACTTCCAGTACACCTCATGCGTCTGCATCATGCCCGTAGTGATATCTGCATACCGCTCATCAGGCTCCAGGCAGAAGACCTCTATCACAGACCCTGTATCTTTGGGAAACAAAAGCCGCGCATGCACCACCTTCGTGTCATTAAAGATCACCAGAGAGTCTGCCGGTATATATTCAGCGATATTGCGGTATATATCTTCAGAGATGCTGCCATCCTTATACAGCAGTAGTTTGGATAGGTCGCGATCAGGCAGAGGATACTTAGCTATCCTGTCATCAGGTAGCACATAGGTATAGTCTGCTATGCGTATGTCGCGGGGATTCACTGGTGCTACTTCGCCCTTTTCTTCTTACCCTTTTCAGCCTTCTTCACTTTAGGTTTATCAGCTTTCACGGCTTTGGCTTTGTCGGTCTTCTTTGTTTTGGCCTTCGCTACTTCGGCTACTTTTTCTTTCGCTTTACCTTTCAGCTTTACGGTTGCTACAGGCTTGAGTATCTCGTGGCCCATCTTGTCGCGCTTGGTCTCCAGGTAGCGGAGGTTGTGAGGATTGGGGTGTACCTCCAGCGCCACATTCTCTACTATCTCCAGGCCATAGCCTATCAAGCCTACGCGCTTCTTAGGGTTATTGGTCATCAGGCGCATCTTTTGTACGCCCAGGTCATTCAGTATCTGAGCGCCCACACCATAGTCGCGGTTATCCATATTGAAACCCAACGCGAGGTTGGCCTCTACAGTATCTTTACCCTTCTCTTGCAGGCGGTAGGCGTGCAGTTTATTGATCAGACCTATACCGCGGCCTTCCTGCTGTACGTAGAGTATCACGCCCTTGCCAGCTTTCTCTACCTGCTGCATGGCAGCATGCAGCTGGTCGCCACAGTCACAGCGCATAGAGCCGAGTATATCTCCGGTGGCACAGCTGGAGTGCACCCGTACCAGCACAGCCTCGTCTTTCTTCCATGTACCCTTCACCAGCGCCATATGTACATCGCCGCTATTCAGCTGTGAGTAGGCTATGAGTTTGAAGTCGCCGTACTTTGTAGGCATGTGTACCGTCTCTTCCTTAGTGATCAGGCGCTCGTGCTTCATCCTGTAGGCCACGAGGTCTTTGATAGAGATGATCTTTAGCTTTTCTTTCTTGGCCATCTTCAGCAGGTCGGGTAGGCGCGCCATGGTGCCGTCTTCATTCATGATTTCTACTAGTACACCCGCCTCTTCAAATCCCGCCAGCCTGGCCAGGTCTACCGTAGCCTCTGTATGGCCGGTACGGCGCAGCACGCCACCTTCCTTGGCTATGAGCGGGAAAATATGCCCTGGCCGCGCCAGCTCCTCGGGGCGGTACTTAGGGTCTATCATCGCATGGATGGTTTTAGACCTGTCATGCGCGGAGATACCTGTGGTGCAGCCGTGCCCGCGCAGGTCTATAGAGATAGTGAAGGCCGTCTCATGAGCAGAGTTGTTGCTGCCCACCATCAGGCTCAGGCTCAGGCGGTCGGCTATTCCTTTGGATATCGGCGCGCAGATCAGGCCGCGGCCTACCTTAGACATATAGTTGATGATCTCCGGTGTCACATTGCGCGCAGCGGTCACAAAGTCACCTTCATTCTCACGGTCCTCGTCATCTACTACGATGATCAGTTTTCCTTTTTTGATATCAGCGATCGCTTCTTCTATTGTATTCAGTTGTGATTTCATTACTGTTATATTTTATGCCTGCGGCAAAGCGCAAGCCTGACGTTGAAATAATGCGGGGCAAATTTGTGAAATAGCAAGGACTTATTTTTATGGCTATTCTTCTCAAACAGCTATGCTCTGAAACCCGCGTCAATGCTCAGTTTTTATTTTATGTAAATGAGATATATTAATTTTATTATCCGGAAGAGCCGGCTATTTCATGAGAAACCGCGCTTTTTGAATAGTTGCCTCGTTTCCGTATCTTAGTAGAAAGCTAAACAATGAAGGCATCAGATCTGAGGAATGAAGTGCACGGCTATGTGGAGCAAGCTGATGAGAAGGTATTAGAGGCCATTCTGACACTGGTGAAACCTACTGTAAAGCAGTACGAATTGTCCGAGACACAATGGGCCGAACTAAGGGAAAGGGAAAGAGAATATCAGGCAGGCGAAGGTGAGTCATATACCTGGGAGCAAGTAGAGCAGAAATTAAACGGAAAGCGTAAATGACATATAGTGTCATTATCAGATCTAAAGCCTATCTGGAGATTGACGAGGCCTATGATTACTACGAGTTACAAAGTCCTGGTCTTGGCGATAAGTTCAAAGATGAGGTCAAAAGCAGCATATTATATCTAGAAAAGTATCCTGAGCATTTTGCGGAGATTGGTCATGGATTCCGTCAGACACTACTGCATAGATTTCCCTTCGTGATAGTCTACAAGATCATTGATAATCGGGTTCTGGTCTTCGCCGTATTTCACACAAGCCGCAATCCCAATAGTAAATTTTCTCTAGCCGTTACACATTCCGCTTCGTCGGGCTCCACGCACTCGTCTGTACCCCCGTCAGATACTTGTAGAAGCCATACAGCAGCGCCAGGTTCATCAGGTTGAAGTAAGCTACAAAGCGTAGAAGCGCCAGGTGGATACCGAGGCGCTTCAGCAGGGTCTCTGCGATAGGTGACAGGCAGAACAAAACCAATCCGGCAAACAGCACACCGTACAGCGGCATCCACAGCATCAATATCCCACTAGTCACTAGCATAAGCAGGATAATGAATGGTCCCATCCACCTCAGCACCTTGTGCGATAGTAGCGCAAAGGCCACCGCATCAAAGCGCAAAAGCATCCGCCAGTAGACGCCCAGGTTCTGCCAGTTGCCAGTAGAAATACGTGTCTTGCGTTTGAATTCTTCGGTCACTTCATTGCTCACATCTTCATAGCATACTGCCTTGAACTCTGAGATGGCTTTCTTACCCTCCCGCAGTATGCTCATACTGATATAGAAGTCCTCCATCAGAAAGTTGGGCGGGATAGGAGAGAAGCAGTCCGCCCTCATAGCATAGCAGGCACCAAAGGCACCCATCATCGCACCCCACGCCAGCCCCTCGCGGTATTTGATCATATTCTCGCGCTGTATGTAGGTCGCCTCCTGCACAGAGATGCCATCGTCGCGCTGTCCGTTGTTCAGCACATTGCCACCCACCTGCCCGATAGCAGGGTTTTTAAAGTGCTTCACCATCTCATAGATACAGTCGCGGGTGAAAAAGACATTTGCATCCGTCAGGATGAAAACATCACTCTCCTCTAGGCCTTGTGCTTTGAGCTGGGTATAGAGTTTATTCAGCACACCGCTCTTGCCATTGCGCTCATGATAGGGGGTGAATCGTATCTGAGGGTACTTTGCAGCATAGCCGCTGATGATCTCATTGGTAGCGTCGGAGCTATTGTCCGATCCGATGCAGAAGGCCAGTCTGTCCAGCGGATAGGTGGTATCCAGCACGGAGTCCAGTTTCTCGCGGATCACTTTCTGTTCATTATAGGCAGACATCAGGATGAAAACCCTCGGCAATCGCTCATCGCGCTCATAGATCATGTCATTATCCTTTTTGCCTACGGCAAAGACGCGCAGCAACAGTGGATAGAGCACATAGGAGTGCAGCAGCAGCAGGATGCAGTCCCAGTAGATGATCTGGAGGGCTAAGAGCATAGTGTATTATAGTAGTCCAGCAACCGTGCAATGATCTTCTTATTCTGAAACCGCTCCAGGGCAAACTCGCGCGCACCGCGGGAGAGGCGAGCCATCAGCGCAGGCTCTGTGAGCAGGCGGCCTATCTGAGTGATGTATTCCCCGGCATCATTGGCTATGAGCAGGTGCTCGCCATCAGTGGCACCGCTGCCCTCGGCAGATACTGCCGTAGAGAGTACCACCTTGCCCATGGCCATCGCCTCTATGATCTTGATACGTACCCCACTGCCAGATACCAGCGGTGAGAGCAGCACCGAGTGGCTATTGATAAAACCCACAGAGGATGGTACCTCGCCATGTGCCACTACATTCATATGGTCAAAGCTATAAAACTGCTCAGGCATTTTCTTGCCGGCTATATGAAACTTCAGCGTCGGATAGGCTGTATGCACCTGCGGCCATACATCCCGCAGAAACCACTCCAGCCCCTGCAGGTTGGGCAGCCAGTCCAGCGCTCCTATGAAGAAAAGGCTCACACCCGGCGGCTGTATGGCCGGCATATTCTCATCTATGTCCATACCCGCAGGCACGATGATCGTCTTTGCCGCAGGCTGCAGTTCTTTTATGAAGCCTTCATCCTCCGTGCTGATGGCCAGTACTGTGTCTACCTTCCCCAGCGCCTCTCGCTCAAAGGTTTTCAGCCTTGCGGCCTGTATACCCAGGTACCAGCGTTTTAGCGGATTACTATCTGCCACAGCGCCGCGCTCCCATATCTTGTATTCTACATTGTGGGCTCGCTGCACCAGCTTGGCTTTACTATACTGGCGGCAGGTATCTATATAGAGGCATGGCGGCAGGCCATCTATATGTATCACGTCAAATTCCTTTCTCTGCAAAAGTGCTACAAGAGCCGCCCGGTAGGCAGTACTGTCAAAGCGCTCCATGATATATGACCTCCCTGTCAGCAGGTTCAGCGCCGCGTCTATGGGCTTGATCCGGTTATCTACATCTATGGTGATAAACTCGCTCACGCCAGTGAAGGCATTACCCGTCTTTTTCAGGTCTACGTGGTGCTTGGCCGTATTCATGGCCAGGCAGGTCACCTCGCAGCCGGCATCAGCGTAGCCCTTCACAAAGTGGTAGGCTCCGATAGCGCCGCCGTCATTTAGCGGCCAGGGGATGCGGTTTAGCAGGACGAGTATCCTCAATATTTTTAATTTTGGGCGCTAAATTAAGATTTGCCCGCTGTTTTAATCCTCGAAACACTACCACTGTGTGGATAGGCTAAAGCCCGAAAATATGTACAAAAACAAGAAAGTAGTAGTAGTCATGCCGGCATATAATGCTGAGCGCACGCTGGAGCAGACCTATGCCGAGATACCTTTTGACCTGGTAGACGAGGTGGTACTGGTAGACGATGCCAGCAAGGACAATACCTCGGAGCTGGGCCGCAAGATCGGTATCCAGCATGTGATCAAGCATGATAAGAATAAAGGCTATGGCGGCAATCAAAAGACCTGCTACAAGAAGGCACTAGAGATAGGCGGCGACATCGTCATCATGCTCCACCCTGACTACCAGTATACCCCACTGCTGCTCACGGCCATGATCTCTATCATCGGCAATGATGTGTATCCGGTCGTTTTCGGGTCGCGCATCCTCGGCAAGGGGGCCCTCAAGGGAGGTATGCCTACCTACAAATACATCTTTAACCGGATGCTTACGCTGACGCAAAATATCCTCATCGGCCAGAAACTATCGGA
Source organism: Bacteroidetes bacterium UBA1941 (assembly GCA_002336805.1). GTDB lineage: Bacteria > Bacteroidota > Bacteroidia > Chitinophagales > LD1 > UBA1941. Next base: position 15,607 of record DDEZ01000009.1, on the reverse strand, counting down.
GTATCACACAGGCTATAGAGCCTTCTCTGCCAAGGTAATACGTGATCTCAACCTCGATGCTAATTCAGATGATTTCGTGTTTGATAACCAAATGGTATCACAGATATTCTACAAGGGCTATGAGATAGGAGAGGTAACCTGCCCGACCAAATACTTTGATGAGGCATCGTCTATCAACTTCTCTCGCAGCATGACCTACGGCATCGGCTGTCTCAAGGTCTCCCTCACTCACATGTTCTGCAAATGGGGCGTGATGAAGAGCGATTTGTATAAATAGGAGCTAAATACTCTTCACAGAGGGCACAAAGCATATATACTTATAGAGTTAATTAGTTTGAGGACACAAAGAGATCAAACACTCTGTGCACTCAAATGGCTGTTTTACTCAATCCTTTGTGAACTCTGTGATAAAAATTGGGAATCTCCCGACTAGGCGCTCGGCTTTTCTTTCAGCACGATCTGGTCATTTACGTACTTAGACGGGCACTTGAGCAGGATCTCAGAGGCGTGAAACATTTGCCCCTCCATATGGCCGGTGATCACCACCTGCTCTGACCTTTCAAAGTCCTGTGGCTTGGAGCCCTTGTACCAGACCTGCTGCGCATTGCCCGCCTTGTCAGTCATCGTAAAGGCGAAGTAGTTAGCATCCTTTTGCGGATCGTAGATGATCTCTTTGTCTTTGGCCAGGTAGCCTACTACCTTCACCACTTTATCCGGCTTTGAGAGGGCTTGAGTGAAGTCCGAATACGTAGTAAAGTCTGCCGACATGGCTATGATCACGCCCACTGCTACAGCCATGAGCACCAATAAGATAATGTGTGTTTTTTTCATACAGATGGCACCGTCTGAGTGCCTTTTTACAGTCACAAAATTAGCTCAAAAATGTATATGCCGTGTCAAAAAGTTATCTAACCTGAAAAGCTGTTACTTTTTGAGCGTTATTAGTTTTATTTGTACCGCGCGTGAGAAAAGCCGCTACCATATTCCTCTTTGCTTTCTACCTCTCAGGGGTAGTCCTTTTCCCTATGGGAGACTTCTCCTGTATGAAGGACCTGCCTGAGATGTACCGCCACTGTCGCGACACGGAGGATCCTGACCTCAATGTCTTTGAGTTTCTCACCGAGCACGTATCCGCCATAGGCCAGCTGCTGGAGGGTATCGATCATGATGACGCAGAGGAAGACGACAAACCCCACGTACCGGTCACGTACCATTCTCAGCTACAGATCAGCTATACGGTGCAGCGCTTCACAGCCAGGTTGGAGAAGCCCATCATCCACACGCCAAAGGTTTTCGCACCGGCTATCGAGCAGGTGTATATCTCTCCTTATATAGCCTGCATTTTCCGCCCACCTATCGTTTGAGTTTCATAAGCAAAGTACGATCCGTATCTGTCTGACAGATGCGAGGCAAAGTTTATTTAATTCAAACCAACTAATAATGACAAAGATCATAATGATCTGGGCTGTGGCTATAAGCTGCACAGTCCAGGCCGCTGCACAGGCTGCAGTATCGGTGCCACAGGTAGTGGCAGACGCATTCCATGCTAAGTTTCCCAATGCAATAAAGGCCAAATGGGAAAAAGAAAATGCGACAGAATATGAATGCGGATTTCACAATGGTGCTACTGAAATGTCTGCCAAATATGACCAGACGGGCAAATGGCTGGAGACAGAGACGGAGATCAAAGCCTCTGCGCTACCCGCTCCCGTACAGCACTCAATCCAGAAGCAGTACAGTGACTTTAAGCTAAAAGAAGCAGAGATCGTGGAGACCCCGGAAGGTAAACTCTACGAGGTGGAGCTATCTAAAGCGGGCAAAGTGACCGAGCTGCGCCTCTCTGCAGATGGCCGCGTGGTCAGCACCCATCAGGGCGACTGATCAGACGCATAGATATGGGTCAGGGGCGGCAGCGCCTCTGGCCCTTTTAGGACGCAGGCCTGGCGCCTGTGTACTCTTTTTCTTTTTACCATTTTAAAGTCAAGAATATGTATTGCAATTTCGGGAGAGGTATCTCCATGAAACACAGTATCCTAATCACCATATCGGTGCTCATGGCCTGGACAGGATATGCGCAGTCTCCGCTCACAGTGAGGGTGCGCGATGTCGAGACTCGCGAGCTGCTGCAGGGCGCGGCTGTCACTGTAGATAGCATGACGGGCCTCAGTGATTCTATGGGCCTCGTACAGTTTCCGGCGGTGAGGTCCGGACCCCATGAGATACATGTCTCTATGGTAGGATACTTTAAGAAAAAACAAGCCGTCACTGCTCCGCAGAAATCCGGCGACACGATAGAGGTTCACCTCTCCACCTCTCAGGAGGAGATGGAGGAGGTCGTAGTAGTCTCCACCCGTACCAAACAGAAGATAGATGACCTGCCCACCCGTGTAGAGGTGATAGGCCAGGACGAGGTAGAGGAGCGCTCTACAGACAAACCCTCCGATATCTCGCATGCCGTAAAGGAGCAACCCGGCGTGCAGATCCAGCGTACATCGGCCAGTTCCGGCACCTTCAATATCCGCCTGCAGGGCCTGCGTGGCAAATACGTGCAGATACTCAAGGATGGCTTCCCGCTCTTTGGCGGTCTCTCGCAAAACCTGAGTATAGCCCAGATACCGCCCATGGACCTCCGGCAGATAGAGATCATCAAGGGGCCCGCCTCTACCCTCTATGGTGGCGATGCCATAGCAGGTGTCATAAACCTGATATCAAAGGAACCCTCAGAGACACCCGAGTTTAACCTGCTGTATAATGTAGAGAATACGAAGTCTCAGGATGCTGCTGCCTATGCCAGCCAAAAGATCAAATGGTTTGGCTATAGCCTGATCTCACAGTTTCGGGATCAGAGGGCTTTTGACTGGGACCATGATCATTTCTCAGATGTGCCTCAGCTGCGCCGCTGGTCCATTTCGCCGCAGTTGTACTTTGACCTGACTAAGAAGGCCAAACTGCAGGTGGGCTTCAACTATGCCTGGGAGAAAAGGCGGGGAGGAGCCATGCCCGCTATAGAGGGCCGGCAGGATACCACCTATGACTATCTGGAGAATAATCTGTCATACCGCTATGGTACCAATTTCAGGTTTGAATACAGTCTGGGTGACAAAGGCTCCATCGTGGTGCGCAATAGCACAGCCTACTTCAATAGGCAGCTCACCATTTTCGATTATGGCTTTGGCGGGCGCCAGTTCTCTACCGTCAGTGAGGCGCACTACCACAGGCATATCCGGAAGCACGATATAGTGGTAGGATTAGACTTCAAGACGGATAACTTTCATGAGAATGATAGCGCTACTGTCCGTCGCGACTATACTTACCTGACCGGAGGGCTTTTTGCACAGGAGGTGTTCACAGTGACCAAAAGCACCACACTGGAGGGAGGACTGCGCGTAGATTATAACCAGAAGCGTGGTCCCTTGGTCCTGCCGCATTTTGCATGGAAGCAACAGTGGAATGAACTATTCCGCACGCGGTTCAACTTTGGTATGGGCTACAAGCTGCCGACAGTCTTTCAGGATGAGGCAGAGGAGGCCAACTACCGCCACGTACTCCCTATAGGAGACTCTGTGCGTGCAGAGATATCAGCGGGCGGCACCTTTGACCTGGCGGTCAAACCTGCCCTGAAGAACGGCTGGCGCTTTGAGTTCAATGAGTTGTTCTTCTTCACCCGCATCCTGCACCCGCTGGTGGTAGATACCAATAATGCACACCTGTCATACCATAACGGCAATGGCTTTATACAAGCCGCAGGTATGGAGACATCATTCAAGCTGGGATACCGCGGTGCAGACCTCTTCTTTACCTATACCCTGCAGGATCAGAATCAGAAGATCAATGATGTGCGCAGTATCTCGCCACTCACGTCGAAGCATATCGTCTCTATCCTCGCGAGCTACACCTGGCGCAATCGTTTTATGATAGGCCTGGACGCCTACTACTACAGCGCGCAGGAGCTGAGCGATGGTACGCCTACACATCCCATCTGGGAGATGGGTATGAATGCGCAGGTCATGTTCCGCTGGTTCAATGTCTTTGCCAATTTTGAGAATATCCTCAATATCCGTCAGACATCTTATGGCCCGGTGGTCTTCGCAGATCCTACCTATCACAGGCCTCGCTTCGCGGAGGTCTACGCACCGCTCGAGGGCCGCGTGCTCAATGTGGGCTTTAAGCTCAAACTGGCCGAGTTTATCAAAAAGAAAGGCGTAAAGAAAGATGACTGAGCCGGCACTTATGGCCAGGGCTTGCATCGGTATAGCCTGATGCCATCTGTGTTGTATACTACACTATCTCTATGGGCAGTGGCTATGGGGTCCGTCATCTCCGCGTCCCGCTCATCTATAGAGAGCACATAGTACGGCCGGGCCACACTGAGCCTGCTGAGCTGGCGCGCCAGGTCTCCCTCCGGTATCACGCAGCAGTCGCGATCCGTCATGAGTCCTGTCACGCGCGGCCACCGGCAGAGTATCAGGCTGTGGTCCGGCACTATGTCTTTGACTGCGCGCAGTCCCCGCTGCGATGCCTCTGTGAATGGCCCATACGTATGGCCAAGGTGCTGCCTGCTCCATAGCTCTGCATACTGTGGGGTATGGTAGCTCACTACCCTTATGGTCAGTAGTACGAGCAGCAGTGATGATACTACGCGTGAGGACCCGCATAGCCACTGTACTCCTGCTATCATATAGCAGGCCGCTAGTGGCAGCACAGGAATCAGGTAGCGCATATCCTGCGTATCGGGAAAGATGATCACCACCACGATCATCAGGATAAATACGATGCCCGGTACTCTTTCACCACGATGGGCGAGTAGCCCGGCTGTGATGCATAGCAATACAATGATAGCCGTGATGGTCGCTGATGTGGAGCCGGACTGACCGGTCAGATAGCTGCCACAGCTATCCAGATAGGTGTGAAGATTGCTCCACACACTTGCTGCTGTAGCACTACCAAACTGCCTGAGGTAGTACCCGCCGCCGGATACGGGATAGACAAGGCGTATCGCCGCGATAGGGATACAGATGCCTGTGGCTATCCGGGCGAGTGGTGATAGAATCCTCAGTCGTGCCTGTCCATGGGCTGTAGCCAGTAGGGCTATGGCATCTAGGGTCATAGCTGCGATCAGCACTAGTCCTATACTGCGGCATGCGATAGCCATACCCGTGCAGAGCCCGGCTGCTATAGCGTATACGGGCCTGTCCCTATGCTCATATAGCCACAGCCCGGCCAGCATAAAAAACGCAAAGGGGATATCGGACCATAGGCGTCCCTTGGTCTCCAGTATGTAGGGGCATAGCAGATAGATCACCGTGGCGCATGTGGCTGCCACGGCACCATACCTCCTGCGGAGAAAGGTAGCTGCCAGCGCGATCCAAAGGGCAGCCCACATGCTCATATACAGCCCGAGTGTGCGCATGTCCATACCGGTGCGGGCTACTACGGGAGCCAGCAGCAGGGGATAGCCGGCAGGGTAACCCGGGGGAGCATAGTGATCGTTATAGTCAAAGAAGCGGTAGTGTGTCTGGCCTGCAGGTAGGCCGTGGGCTATATTGTGCGCTTCGGTATAGTAGGCCGCCCAGTCATCTCCCCAGTCTGCCGTATTCTCTGTATAGAGCAGGCAGGCCGGTAGTACCAGCAGCAGCCACAGTATATACTCAGGAAGGCGTCGGAGCATAGCCTGATAAAGGTAGCCGAAAACTTCTCACCCCAAAATGAAAAAGCCGGAGCATACTCCGGCTTTTCCTTATTACTAAGCAAACAAACCTTTCTTTATTGTAGCTCCAGCAGGCGGTTCTCCATGCCTGTGGCTGTCTTGACCTGCAGAGCGTAGGTGCCCGGTGCCAGGCCTGTGAGGTCTAGCACCTCCTTACCGCGGCTGTTGCTCTCTGTCCTTTGCAGTGCTATACGGCCGGTCATGTCTGACACTATCAGGCTCACCTCGCCTGCCTGCTCCTGGCTGAAGCTGATCTGGTATTTGCCTCTCGATGGATTGGGATAGAGGCTGAAACCCTCCAGCCCTGGCACCTCGTGCACGCCTACATTGTGCAGGTAGATGTCTACCGTAGCGCCATTGCTATTACCAAAGTCCTCATAGCCTACATATACATCATTGCGGCTATTGATAGCCAGTGCAGCGTAGTCTGCCTCACCGGTAGTAAAGTCAGCCGGCCCCAGTGGCACCCATGTGCTGCCATTATAGTATCTGGCAGATAGCTGGTAGTTGCCATTGTAGTCGGCATAGGTGATGACTGGTACATTCTGATGATTGACCGCTATCCTTACATCCTCTGCATAGGTGCCCGTGGCTGGCTGGCCGCCTATGAGTATCCAGCTGCTGCCGTTGTAGGTCCAGGCTTTGACAGGGTAGTGGCTGTCATGATAGCTGAGGGCTACATACGGCTGGTTATTGTCGCCTATGGCTATTGATACCGGTGTGGCATAGCTGGCCGTGTCAAATCCCGACTGCCCTACATCTACCCAGGTGCTGCCATCAAAACGCTGTACCTGTATCAGCTCTGCACTGGAGTATTCAGATACTGCATACGGCCTGCCGTAGTGGTCTATGGCAAAGGCGAGTTGAGCACTGGCCGCGCCGGAGATGTCGGCATTGCCCACCTGCTGCCAGCTACCGCCGGTATATTTCATCACATTGGCTTTGTAGGACTGATTGCCGTCCCTGTATCCTATGTACGGGGTGCCGTCTCCGGCCACGAGCATGGTGATCTCATCTGCCTGTGCATTGGCCACATAGCCTGTACCGCCTACATTCACCCAGTTGATACCGTCAAATTTGTCTACATGTATACCATCCACAGTGTCCTGATAGGCTACATAGAGCTGGCCCGTAGCGCTATCTGCAGCGAGTGATACTTCCTTGACCCGATTGGCAGTGAATCCTGTATTGCCTACAGCACCCCAGCCGATGCCATCGTAGCGCATCACTGATACCCTGCCTGCGCCACCGGCAGAGTTGTCGCGATAGGCTACGACCGGTGTGTCTCTGCTCAGGACCATAGAGGTATACTTCACAGCTCCGGCTGCAAAGTTTGGTGTACCCACATGCTGCCATTGAGCCATGACTGGCAGGTATGATAGTGTGGCTGCACATATGGGGGTCAGTAAGTGTAAAAGATTCTTTTTCATGGTAGTTGTGTTTTTGTTAAAAAGATGGCAATACACGGCATTACCGCTGTTTGTTGACAAATAGCAGGCAGACATTTTCAAAAAATAGTTGTCCTTTATACCTATATCTGACAGCAAAACTACGGCAACCGCCTGCCATGCAAAAGGACAGATATAGTGGTTACTTACTGACTTTAGATCATGATCCAGGAACTGATACAGACTCTATCACCACAGGAGAAAGCTACGCTGATCCGCAAGGCCAGCGAGAGTGACTCCAGCCTGTTTAAGTTCATAAAGGCTGTGATAGATGATCCGGATGTCAGCAAAGAGCTATTACAGGAGCGCTTTGGTATCAATGAGAATACCTACTTCAAAAACCTGTCACTGGCCAAAGACGAGATATATGAAGTGATCAAGCAGCATATGGTCAACTCCTATGACGAGCTGCTACTGACCAATGTACTCTACCGCCGCGGCCTGGATGTACATGCCAGCAAACTGCGCCTCAAGCTGGAGGCCGAATATGACCGCCAGGGCTGGTGGAATGTGCTGAATGAACTGCATAGCCTGGACATGATGGTGGCCTACGCCAAATGCGATATACCACGCCTGAAAGCTGTAAAGGATAAAGCCCTCAAGAACGCAGAGCGCCACCTGGCCTATGTCAAAGTGGACCGTGAGGTGATCGTGCAGATGGCTATCATAGAGAAGGGAGACCTGAAGGAAAAGGACTTTGACGCCTATGCTCAGAAGATGACCTCGCTGCTAAGGCAGGCGAGAGCCACAGGCCATCATATACCGGTATTCAATGCCCTGCACTCACTCTTTGTACTGTATACTAAGTATAAGACAGACCTGCGCCGCGCCAGTGATATATTGAGTGAGATGCTCGACCTCATCACCAGTCATGGTGATAAGATGATCCCCTTCACCATCAATGCTGCCTGGCTCAATGTGCTGAGCTTCCATGTAGAGTACCTCACTAAGGACAACCCCCAGAACTATGTAAAAAAAGTGGATGAAGCGATAGGCAAGCACGGCCTGCTTTACGATACTGAGGCTATCATCGCTTTCTGTACTTGGTACTTTCTCAGTGGTGAAAAGGCCAACTTCAATAAGCGGCTAGAACAGTTTAATAAGATGCCTACGGAGCGGGCTCTCTACTACAAGCAGGCCTACCTGCTCTGCCTGCGCGCCTACATGCAGGGAGATACCCGGGCCTTTAGCCAGCACCTGAATGAGTTTTACAGCCACGATACCAGCCGCGAGTATAATGACCATGACCTGATGCTGCGCTACCTGGAGCTACTCATACTGATAGGAGAGGAGGACTATGCCCTCGCCTCCAGCAAGCTGGAAGCAGCTATGAAGTTTGTGCGTCGCAACTTCACCTCCTACCGCGTGGAGATAGAAAAGAAAAACTGGGATATGCTCCGTGCCGCCATACAGGGCAAGGCTGTGAAACAACCTGCCGGGGCTACCTTCCGCCTCACGCCATACATCTATGAGGCACTGGCCTAGTGCCACAGGTCTTGCTATTTCTGCCCGGTGATACTCTTGATCGCCTCTCCGGAGAAATGATCTGTCTTGTACTCATATCCCAGCAGGGTCGCAATCGTGGCCGCTATCTGGTTTTGATGTAGGTGCTCTTTGGTCTTGATCTCGCCCAATGCCTCTACACCAGGGCCCATGGCAGCTATCCAGATATACTCCGCGCCTAGCACATGACCGTGGTGGCGCCACTCCAGCTTGGGTATATCGCCCCGGCCATGGTCGCAGGTCACTATGAGGGTGGTCTTATCCTTATACTGCGGGTCGCTCTGCACAAAGTCCCACAGATCCCTGAGGTATGCATCTAGTGTGTGGGCTGTACCCAGGTAGGCGTCATACTCACCACCATGGGCAAAGTCATCAGTCTCGTCAAACCCTATGAAAGAAAAGCGAGGATGATAGCGGTACATGTACTCTTTAGCAAATTTATAGGTAAAGGTATCCGTCTTAGCATATGGATTGTGTGGCGGTATGGTGGTCTTCCAGTCATCTATATTCACGCCATTGATGTGGATGCCGCCGCCTGTCTCTGCCTTCATGTTTACAAAGACAGGTACCCCGTTCCTCTTTGTATTGATGATGCGCGGGAATGCATCCCAGGTGCCGGCGCAAAACATCCTGCCATCAAACCCCTTTGCTTTGAGAAAGTCGAAGATGTTTGAGTTGGGATTATCAGGATAGTCGTTGCTATTGACACGGCGGTCGCCCCAGCCTGTCAGTATCTCATTATAGCCAGGGTAGGAAAACTTGTACCGATTGGTCAGCGTGACCTTATTGCCGGCTTTTTTATTGCCATATATCTGCCCCTGCTTTGCGATGGTCCCCCACATAAATGGCATCAGCTTTTCGCGGCTTTTGGCTGGGTCCGCATCGCAGTATTCGTGCCGGATCCTAGCGAGGTCCCTGATATATTTCTTCGTCTTGTAGATCTTCTTTTGCGGCCCGCCAAATAGCTCCTGCCAGCGGTAGCCGTCCAGTGTCACGAGGATCACATTTTCTGTCCGGGGTTTGTCTTGAGCGATGGTGTGCAGGCACAGCAAGCAGGCGATCAGAGATAGTATTGACTTCATACAAGAGCGTGGGAGTTTTTTACGAATGAAAATATTTTAAATGTATGGAAATTAAATTTTTGAGGCTCGTTTTATATACTATCTGAATATGAAAAACAATTTTAAGTTTATGGCACGAATTGATTTTACCGGCAGGGCAAATGAAACAAATAAGGAGGGCAATTTTTTGCTTTTGCCGGGGTAAAGGAGCTTGTTTGTTTATTTAACGATTTGTTAATAATCAGTCTTGTAACATACTTGTACTAAAAAATATATTTGACTCAAACCAATAGATAGTAGATGAAACATTTTTTTACGCTTATTGCAATTTTTGTGGCATGGTGCGCAGTGGCACAGACCGCTGAGATCAATGGTCAGGTGACCAGCGAGGCCTCCAAAGAACCGCTGGCCGGAGCCTCTGTGAAATATGACCGGGGCAAGGGTGTGATCACCGATGCAGCGGGCCACTATAAGATAAACGTACCTGAGGGTGAGTACGAACTGACCATCACCAGCATAGGCTACAAGAAACAGAAAGTAGAGCTCAAGGTGGTAGCCGGCAAGAACCAAACTATCAATGTAGCGATGCCTGCAGATGCCTATGAGTTTAGCGAGGTGAGCACGGTGAGCCAGTATAAGAAGAATGCTGCCAAGGAAAACGTATCCATCAGCGTAGTGACATCTGATCAGATCAAGCATACCAACTCTACTGATCTGGGGGAGGCCCTTAATAAAACATCAGGCGTACTGATACAGGATGGCCAGGTGACTATACGTGGCGGCAGTCCATACTCGTATGGTGTAGGTAGCCGTACGGCTATCATGCAAGACGGCCTCTCTATGATGAGCGCAGATCTGGGGCAGGGCCAAAATAGCATGGTACAGCTCACAAATGCTAAGCAGATAGAGGTTGTAAAAGGAGCTAGTTCTGTGATCTATGGCTCGTCAGCCCTAAGTGGTGTGATAAATGTAGTGACAGACTGGCCTATAGAAGATACTCCTACCACCGCCGTGGATATCAATATGGGCGTATACGGAAATCCTCCAAAGAAATACCAGCAGTGGTGGAACAATGCCCTTCCATTCAAGGGAAGCCTGATGGTCAATCATCGCCGTAAAATAGGATCACTACAGCTCGTAGTAGGAGGTAGCATGATAGGTGACCAAGGCTATCTGCAGGGCAGTGGAGACTGGCGCGCGCAGGGCTACTTCAAGACCCGTAAGATCAGCGAAAAAGTCGCTGGCCTAACCTATGGTGTAGACGGGTCCCTGATGTACGAGACTATAGACGAGTTTTTTATAGGTAAAGATGCAGATACTAATGCCTTTCGTGTGGGAGCGGGCTCTAGTAGTCGCTACCTGAGGCTCAATATAGATCCTCACCTGACCTATGCTACCAGCAAGGGGCATATGTACACCCTGATGATGCGCTATATGAATATAGATCGCATCGGAAACGGAACGGATCCTAATGCCGTTTCGCACCAGATCATGGTGAATAATCAATATCAGTACAAATTAAAGCAATCACTCGTACTGACTACAGGTGCCCCTTTTACCGTAGGTGCGTCCCGGAGCAATCTTTATGACCGACTCCATCCTACTGTCTTTGCTGCTGTCTTTGCTCAGCTGGAGTATAATTATAAGTGGTTCTCCATACAAGGAGGCCTACGCTATGAGGTTCAAAAGGTAGATCAGGACCTGGAAAAGGGGCTGCCGGTTTTCCGTATGGGGATGAATTTTGAAGCCACTAAGTCTACACACATTCGTGCTTCCTGGGGGCAAGCATATCGTATCCCGTCCATCGGAGAGCGTGATATACTCCAGAACTTTTATCCTGGTGTGATCGTAGTTCCAAACGATACCCTTCATCCGGAGCGCAGTTGGAGCGCAGAGATCGGTATCAATCAGATCTTTAAGATCGGACCTAAATTTGTAGGATTTGTCGATCTGGCAGTTTATTACAATCGCTACAATGAGCTTACGCAATACGATTTTGGCAGATATCAAAACCGGTATGCAGGTAGCGGTAAGATCATAACAACAGATACCAACCTGCTTAATAATGTCATCAACAAACCATTAGTAGGGTCATATCCAAACGTAGCCCTCAATCAGCAAATACTATTCGGTATTCAAGCGCACAATGTGGAAAATGCGCAGGTCTTTGGCTATGAGTTTACTATAGGTGCCCGTGGTCAGATAGGTAAAGTAGGTATACAGTTAAGTGCTGGCTATAGCTATAGCTACGGCAGTAAGGTGCGCAACGCCGCTGATACATCAGACCACTATACCACAGGGCAATTTTTCCGGGACGCGTTCAAGTATAATGTAAATCGCGTGACGGACATGAGCAGTGATGCTTATAAACACCTCCTTGATTACCGCGTACGCCATTTGGTGCGTATAGATGGTGAGATCAAATTCTGGAAGTGCTACTTCGGCGGTACATTCAGCTATGGTAGCTTCCCTGAGAAAATACCACTCACCATTGTGACGGCCATATCAGCTATCTCGGGTTCTGCAGATGCGTATACACCATTTTTCAAAGCTCACGCCCGTGGGGATTTTACGGGTGATATCCGCTGCGGATATAAGATCAATCGCCATGTGGAATGTGGCTTTATAGTAAAAAATATCGGCAACAGATTTTATATGCTGCGCGCTGGTCGCCCAGAGCCTATACGCAACTATACCGTACAGATCCGCTACAACTTTTGATTTTAATAAAGACGATTATATAAATATATGAAAAAGACAATTATTGCGCTCCTTGCTATCAGTACACTTATAGGAGCTTGTTCTAAAGCTACAAATAAGAGCGCCGGTTCCTGGACATTTAAAGGTGTGACATACAATGCTACTTTTGGCAATTATGTTTTGGGTGCCTTCACCGGATACACACAGGAAAATCTTCCCAGCGGTTCGCTCGCCTTTACCTTTTGTGACAGCAATACACACTGGACCCGAAATCAGAATGATCTGGTGCCCAGGGGTACCGCGCCAACAGGCGGCGGCACCTATACATTGAGCCCTGTTTTCTTGCCTGATAGTGGTCAGGTCTTTGTCAGACTCACTGATACATCGGCTAAACGCTCGTATACATCTGCCAATGGCACCGGTACGGTCACTGCTTATTATGATACGGCCCGTAAGGTCACTACTGTAGATGTGACCAATGTGGTACTGAAGAGTGACAAAGATCCATCTGATAGCGGCGTTTTGAGCGCCCATCTTGTCCAGATCAATTATAAATAAGGGCTATGAGCCGATAAACTGTTCATGCTCCATACTGAGGTATGGAGCATTTTTGTTTTAGAGCTTTTCCTATCTTAGTCACATGATCAGGAGAAAGGTGATAGAATACATAGCGGTACTGCTACTGCTGTCTCCGCTACTGGTCATCAATATACGTAGCTCCCACGCCTGGGGTGATGACTATGCCGGCTACCTGATACAGGCGCAGAACATAGCCTCCGGCCACCACTACTATGAGACGCGGATGATACCGCAGGAGTATATGCCCAGCTATGCGCCGCAGTACTACTCCTATGGATTTCCTCTGCTGCTGGCACCTGTGGTAAAGGCATGCGGACAGAGTATGCGTGCACTGGATACCTATATCTCGCTCTGGCTGGTAGCCTGGGGACTGCTGGTATTCGCATGGCTGCGGTGGCGGTTTTCATTCTTTACCTCTGCGGCATTTCTGCTCATAGTCTTTGTCAATCCGTGGTTCTTCCGCTTCAAGACGGAGATACTGTCTGATATTCCCTTCTCATTCTTCTTTACGCTCAGCCTGATGCTGCTGCTGAGGCGGCGTGAGCTATCGCGGGTGGGGCTGGTATGCCTTGGCCTGGCCATGGCTTTCACTCTCGGTATCCGTGAGGTGGGATATATCTTTCCGCTGGTGCTGGCTGCCGCCATATGCCGCAGTGCTGTACTGGCATCACTGGGTAGTCTCTCCCTGGCGGAATGGCAACAGCAGCTACGTACAGATGGGCTGGCACTAGGCGTGAGCATAGCGGGTGTGCTGGTGGCCAATGTACTGCTATTCCCGGCGCCGGGCAGCCATCTGGAGCACTTCCTCGGGCTGTATGAGTCTCCCGATCATAGCCTCACCCTGCTGGCCAATCTCGACCTGTATACGCGGCTCTACCAAGGCCTCTTCAGCCATGAGGCCGGGCGGTACAGTTTTATGCTTTACTATGCCACGTCATTTATGCTGGTACTCTCTGTGCTAGGCTTCATACAGCTGCTGTGGAGCGGGGCACGTGAGTGGGTGGTGCTGGTGGGGTATGCGCTGATCGTGCTGCTCTTCCCGTACTCCAGCCAGGGCTTCCGCTACCTGCTGCCGGTGCTGCCCATCCTCATGGTATGTGCTGCGCTGGGTGCGTGTAGTATACGCCTGCCGGCGGGTGTGCACCGCTATACTGCAGGGATGGCCTTTACCATCTTTATGCTGCTGGTGAATGTGCGCGATATACGTGCCTGCCACCATGAGCAGGATGCTACTATAGCCCCGGGACCACAGACGGAGAGCAGCCAGCGTATGCTGGAGTATATCCGCAGCCATACGGCGCCAGACGCTATCATAGCTACTACCAAGCCTCGCGCTATAGCCCTCTATACAGGGCGGCGCACCTGTCTGATACCCAAGAATGCTACACCGGCCTTTATCTCTCAGGAGCTGCATGCTGTGCATCCGGACTATGTGCTGGATATAGACCGCCTGGACAGGAATGTAGCTGCAGCCTACGCCCTCTACGATCAGGACTCTGTGGTCTGGCACAGCGATAGCAATACACTCTATAAGGCGCGGGTATGGCCTAGTCTTTATCGGTGAGGATATCTGCCAGGTCAGCCTCTATACTTTTCCTGACGGTCTCTGTGATACGGCCTATCTCTTTATCCCCTTTCAGGACTATGTAGGTCGGTACGTTGGTTATCTTGTACCTGTCAGCGCTGCCGTCTTTGGTCTTCTTGTCTCGGTCTACCAGATGGAGCGTGATCTGCGCATCGCGGATACCTGCGGCATCTGCTACCTTGTAAAAGTGGGGCAGGAGCTCATGGGTATCCTCACACCAGGTGCCGCCAAAGATCTCTATATGCAGTGCCCCTGCCTGCCCCCTGATGATGGCCAGCGGAGCGGCCACCGGATGGTATGCCTCGTAGCCACGGTCAAACCATGAGAAAGCAGGATCATGCAATACGCTGCGGGACGCGGTGCCTACTATCATCTTGCTGCCGTCCTTGTCTTTGGTGATCATGAGTGCATTTTTGGGTGTGCAGGATGCGAGTGCGAGCAGCACTGCTATGACGATGTACGAGCGGGATCTCATGTGCCGAAGTTACTTCTTTTTGCCCATGATGCGCTTGCGGTGCTGCACGCCCCAGTCCTTCATAGCCTGCAGGACGGTGTCGAGAGTTTTGCCATATGGCGTGACCTCATACTCTACGGTGACAGGTATAGTGGCATATACAGTGCGGGTGATGAGCTCATTTATCTCAAGCTCCTTCAGCTCCTTGGAGAGCATCCGGGCAGTGATATTAGGTATCTCGCGCTCTATCTCTTTAAATCGCTTCTTGCCAAAGCGCAGTGCCCCGAGTATAGGGAGCTTCCACTTGCCGCTGAGGATATCCAGGGTGTCCCGTATAGGAACTATGAATTCACCACAGGCCTTGTGGTCGTCTATGTCTTTTTTAGGTGCTGGTGCCATGTTTTTAGTGGTTGGTTACTCATAGTATACCGGTATACAATCGTATAGTAGTTACTAAAGTATATCAAAGGTAGTTATTTTTGTGTGGTTAAACAACTAATTCAATAAACAAATTAAACACACTAGAATGAAAAGAGATCGGATCATATATTTCGCGCGACCAAATGTAAG